>NZ_LQBL01000001.1 GCF_001483745.1 Serinicoccus chungangensis
GGGGGGGGGGGGGGGGGGGGGGGGGGGGGGGGGGGGGGGGGGGCGATCGGGAGCGTTGGCGGGTGGTCAACGCCTGCTCCTCCCGCTTCGTGTCGTTGCGGTTGTCCGGCGAGGGCAGCTCCGCGCGAGTGGTCGGCCGTGACGTCGGCCGCCTCCCCACGCCGGTGGCCCTGGAGGAAATCGTCCTGGCCCCGGGCAACCGGATGGACGTGCTCGTCGACCTGGCCGAGGGCAGGACCGAGCTGGTCGCCGTGCCCGTGGACCGCGGCCAGATGATGGGCGGGATGATGGGCGGCGCCGTGGGCCCGGAGGACTCCGAACGGGTCCTGGCCAGCCTCGACGTACGCGGGGGCGGGGGGCCCTCGGTCGGTGAGGCCTGGGACGGCGACGGCGGCGCGGGGGCGGCCCCCGGTGCCGACGGGCTGCTGGCGGACCTGCGGGACGCGCAGGTCGACCGGCGCCGGCAGCTGGCCATGGAGATGTCCATGGGCGGCGAGATGATGGGCGGGGGCGGCCGTGGACCGGGCGGGATGATGGATCTCACCATCGACGGACGGTCCTTCGACCCTGACCGCGTCGACCAGCGGGTGCGGCTGGGCACGGTCGAGGAGTGGACCATCGGCAACGTGGGCCCCATGGACCATCCCTTCCACCTGCACGTGTGGCCGATGCAGGTGCTCGACGTCGACGGGCAGGCTCCCGAGGAGGTGCTGTGGCTGGACGTGGTCAACGTCCCGGCCGGCGGCAGTGTCACCGTCCGGGTCCGGTTCGCCGACTTCGGCGGACGGACGGTCTACCACTGCCACATCCTCGACCACGAGGACCTGGGCATGATGGGCACGATCGTGGCCGAGTGAGCCGACGACGTTCGTACCGACCACGAAGGAGAGGAGAGAACGATGATGGGCAACGGCTGGGGAGCAGGTATGGGCTGGATGTGGATCTTCTGGCCCCTGGTCATCCTCGCCACCGTCGCCGTGGTGGCGCTGCTGGTCCGCTTCGGAGGGAGCGAGCGCACCCGCCCACCCGGGCCGGCGGACCACCCGCCGACCCGCGAGACCGACGAGCCGACCGCGGCCGCAGGGCAGTCCGCGGCGCGCCGGATCCTGGACGAGCGCTACGCCCGCGGGGAGATCGACGAGGAGGACTACCGGACCCGACGTCGACGCCTCGGCGAGCCGGACGCCTGAGGAGCACCTAGCATCACCGCATACCCCCATCGGTATTTCTGCCACGAGGAAGGAACGCGCATGTCCCAGCACGACCAGAGCCAGCAGACCGAGCAGGACCACCAGCAGCACCAGAAGCACGAGCGGAAGATGTACCTGGTCTTCGCCGCGATGATCACCACCTCGACGGTCACCATGTTCCTGCTGACCTACACCAACGCCTTCACCTGGTCGCACATGACGTTCAGCGAGGAGCGGGTCTACATGGCCCTGCTCATGGGCTCCGCGATGGCCATCATCATGCTCGGCTTCATGTGGGGGATGATGTACAAGAACGTCAAGGTCAACCTCGCGATCATCGCCGGTGCCCTCGTCCTGGGCCTGACCGCCCTGTGGCTCTCCCGCTCCCAGACGCTGGTCGACGACCAGGCCTACATGAACGGGATGATCCCCCACCACTCCATCGCCATCCTCACCAGCGAGCGCGCCGACATCGACGACGTCCGGGTCCGCGAGCTCGCCGACGAGATCATCAAGGCCCAGCGCAGGGAGATCGCCGAGATGAAGTGGCTCGTCGACGACATCGAGAGCAACGGCGAGGTCACCACCGAGCAGGAGGCCCAGCAGCGGCCCGTCCCCGAGTTCGAGGGCACGCCGTGAGAGGCACCTCGTGACGGTGGTCGTGACGACCCTCGCCGGGATCGTGGTGATCGGCGTCGGTCTGCACGACATGTTCCACACCCTCCTGCACCCCACGGGTCAGGGACGTCTGAGCCGGGCGGTGCTGGCGGGGATGTGGAGGGTCTCGAAGGCGACCGGGCACCGCCTCGGTTCCACCGTCGGACCCCTGGCGATGGTCACGGTGATCCTGGTGTGGGTGCTGCTGCAGCTGCTCGGCTGGGCGCTGATCTACCTGCCGCACGTCCCCGAGGGGTTCATGTACTCCTCCGGGGTGGACCCGGCGGACTATCCCGACCTCGTCGAGGCGGTGTACCTGTCGGCCGTCACGCTGAGCACCCTGGGCTACGGGGACATGGTGGCGACGGACCCGTGGATCCGGACCGCCTCCCCTCTGCAGGCCCTGACCGGGTTCGCCCTGCTCACCGCGGCGCTGACGTGGTTCACCCAGATCTACCCGCCGCTGTCCCGCCGGCGCGCACTCGCCCTCGAGCTCAAGGGCCCTGGCCGACAGCGACCGGGCAGAGGGCATGGACGAGGACCCCGCAGTGCTGACGCGCGTGCTCGACACCCTCGCGGCCGAGGTGGTCACGGTGCGCATCGACTTCGCCCAGCACACCGAGGGTTTCTACTTCCAGGAGAGCGACCCGGACCTCGCGCTGGCACGCCAGCTGTCCTACGCGCTCACGTTGCGCGACAAGGCCCTGGCCTCCTCCGAGCCTGTGGTGCGTCGCAGCGGGCGATAGCTGTCCCTGGCGATCGACCAGCTCAGCTCGGAGCTCGACGACAGCTTCCTGCACACCGGCGGTGATCCCGAGCGGGTGCTGGCCGCGTATGCCGCCGATCACGGTCAGGAACCGCGCGCCCGGGACTGAGCAGCCCGGTGGGTCACAGGGAGACGGTGGCCCAGAGGGCTCCCGCTCCGACGCCGAGGAGGAGGCTCAGGGCTGCGGTCCCGATCGCCGACGTGCGCGACCAGCGCGCTGGTGTGCCGGCGTCCTCCTCGGGCTGGCCCGCTCCCTCCGCGCGGTTGTAGAGCGGTGCGATCCAGCGCAGGTAGTAGAAGAGGCTGGCGACAGTGTTGACGAACACGAGCACGGCCAGCCAGGCGTACCCGGCGTCCCAGGCGGCGGCGGTGGTGGTGAGCTTGCCGACGAAGACCACGGTGGGTGGGGTGCCGACGAGGCCGAGGAGGGCCACGACCAGGGCTGCGCCCAGCCACGGATGGGTTCTGCCCATGCCCCGGTAGGAGCGCAGCTCGCGCCGCTGGGGGAAGGCGCTGGTGACGGCGAACGCCGAAAGGTTGGTGACGGTGTAGCCGGCCAGGTAGAGCAGCAGCGAGGGCAGGGCGAGGTCGCTGCGCCCGGCGACCGCGACCGGCACGAGCAGGTAGCCCACCTGACTGACGGTGGACCAGCCCAGCAGGCGCCGCGGGTCGCTCTGCCAGTAGGCGGCGAGGTTGCCCAGCGTCATGCTGGCCGCGGCCAGCAGCGCGACCAGCAACGGCCAGGCCAGGGTGTCGGGAAGGAGCGCGACGAGCCGGTATGCCGCGACGACGGCCCCGATCTTGGGCACGGTGGTGAGGAACGCCGCCACGGCTCCGCCCGCGCCCTGCGCCGCGTCGGGGACCCAGAAGTGCCCTGGCGCCCCTCCGGCCTTGAACAGCAGCCCGCCCAGCACCGCCACCACGCCGGCGGCGACCACCCCTGCGGGTGCGTCGGCAAGGCGGTCGGTCAGCTCGGCGTAGGACGTGGTGGCCGACACGCCGTAGAGCAGGGTGACCCCGGTGAGCAGCAGGATGCCGAAGAGGGCGCCCAGCAGGTAGGTCTTCATCGCGGCCTCGGCGCCCAGGGGCGTGCGGACGATGCCGATCAGGCCGTAGAGGGGGATGCTGGCCAGCAGGAACCCGACGGTCACGACGAGCAGGTCGCCTGCACCCGCCAGGATCAGGGTGCCGGTGGTGGAGAACAGCAGCAGCGCGTAGGTCTCGCTCTCCCGCGGGGTGCCGGCGATCTCGTCGGAGGCCAGCGCCAGCACGATAAGGGTGCCGAGCGCGGCGACGATCCGGGCGATGCCGGTGGTGGTGTCGACGGTGAAGGTGCCTTCCATCGCCGATCGGGCCGGGCCGGGCAGGTCGAGGGCGGCGAGGGCGGCCGCCACGAGCAGGGCGGCGGCGGCGACGGCACGGGTGACCCACTGGCGGGTCCTCGCCAGGAAGGACCCGCCCAGCAGGGCCACGAGCCCACCGAGGAACAGGACGATCTCCGGTGCGAGCAGGGCCGGCCGCATGGCCATGGACTCCACCGCGGTCTACCTCCCGACGAGCTGGACGAGGACCTGCGCCGCGGGCTCGATCACCTCGAGCAGCGGGCGGGGGAGGACACCGATGAGCAGCGAGAGTGCCAGCAACGGCCCGACGGCCCACACCTCGGCGGGACGCAGGTCGCCGAAACCGACGGAGGCGCCCTGGGTGGCGCCGGTGAAGATGCGCTGCAGCGCCCGGAGGAACAGTGCGGCGGTGATGAGGATGCCCAGCAGCGCGACCGCGGTGACCGGTGCCGCGGCGATGCTGCCGGTGAAGATCTGGAACTCGGCGATGAAGCCGGACAGCCCCGGCAGGCCGAGCGAGGCGAACGCCCCGACGGCGAACAGCGCCGCGAGCCTGGGGGCAGGGTCGGCCAGACCACCGTAGGCGCCCATGTCGTAGGTGCCGGCCCGCTCCCACAGCACCCCCGCGATGAGGAACAGGGCGGCGGTGACCAGGCCGTGGCTGACCATCTGGGTGGCGGCACCGGTGACCGCCACGGACCGCGCCTGCGCGGTGTCGCCGGCGACGATCCCGGCGGCGCCGACGGCGAGGACGATGTAGCCCATGTGGTTGACCGAGGTGTAGGCGACCATGCGCTTGAAGTCGGTCTGGGCCAGCGCGACCAGGGCGCCGTAGACGACGGAGACGATGCCGACGACCACGATGACCCAGGCCCAGGCCCGCCAGGCCTCGGGCAGCATCGGCATCGCGATCCGGACGAACCCGTAGGTGCCCATCTTCAGCAGGACGCCGGCCAGGACGGCCGAGCCGATGGCGGGTGCGTCGGTGTGGGCCGGGGGCAGCCAGGTGTGGAACGGCACCGTGGGGGTCTTGACCGCCAGCCCGAGCAGGATCGCCGCCAGCACCAGCGCACCAGCGGTCGACGACCCCTCCAGCGGGGTCTGCTCGGCCAGCTCCACCATGTCGAAGGTGTGCGGGTCGGCGGCGACGTAGAGACCGATGAAGCCGGCCAGCAGGGCCAGGGAGCCCAGAAAGGTGTAGAGGAAGAACTTCATCGCCGACCGGCCGGCGTCCCCGTGGCCCCACCCGGCGATCACGAAGTACATGCCCACGATGGACAGGTCGAAGAAGAGGAAGAACAGGATCAGGTCGGCGGCGACGAACAGGCCCAGGCTCA
Source organism: Serinicoccus chungangensis (assembly GCF_001483745.1). Taxonomy (GTDB): domain Bacteria; phylum Actinomycetota; class Actinomycetes; order Actinomycetales; family Dermatophilaceae; genus Ornithinicoccus; species Ornithinicoccus chungangensis_A. The sequence continues at coordinate 5,294 of NZ_LQBL01000001.1, forward strand.
CGCTCTGCAGGAACAGGAACAGCGCCGCCTGGGTCCGAGGCCGGTCCTCGCTGCGCAGCGCGAAGACCGCGCAGGCGAGGAAGACCACCGCCGTCATCGCCACCAGCGGCAAGGACAGCCCGTCCACCCCGACGTGGTAGCTGCTGTCCACCCCGGGGATCCACTGCGCGCGTTCCTCGAAGGCAAGCTGACCCTGGCCCGGCGGTTCGTAGGTGAGCCACACCGTGGCGACCAGCGCGAGGTCGGCGGCGGCGACGGCCACCCAGGTCCACCGTGCCGCCCCGTCGCCCAGCCGTGGCAGGGCCAGAAGGGCCAGCGCGGCGGCCAGGGGCAGGAAGACGATCAGACTGAGCACGTTCACCTCACCGTGAGCAGGAGCAGGACGCCGACCGCGAGGACCGCGGCGGCCTGGACGTAGTAGTGGTGCAGCTGCCCGCTCTGCGGGCGTCGCGCCAGCCGGCCGAGCTGGCGCACCCGTGCCGCGAGCTGCTCGACGGCGCCGTCGAGCCACCGGTCGTCCGCACGCCCGGCACGCTGGGCCGCCTCCACGCTCGCCCGGGAGCCGGACTCCACGGCGCCGTCGAGCACCCGGTCGTCGAACCTCGCCGCCCGGCGCGCCAGACCGAGGGCGCCCGCCGCGGACCCGGTCACGGCCCGGTCCAGAGCGTGGTCGTCGAAGTGCGCCGCCGCCTGTGCCAGCGCCAGGGTCGGCCGGACGACGAGAGTCCGGGTCGCCGGCTCCAGACCCAGCCAGTCCTGCGCCCACCCGGGGCGGGGCGCTGGACGCCACCAGACGAGCGCCAGCACGGCCAGCGCGATCCCGGCCGAGGCGAGCATCTCCACGAGGGTGGGGTGCAGCGGTTCCTCCCCGAGCGCGCGGGCGAGCGTGTCGCCCACCGGCGGCAGCGCGAGCAGACCGAGGACCAGCGCACCCGCGGCGAGCACGACCATCGGTGCGCGTTCGAGCACTCCGACGCGGCCCGTGCCGCGCTCCTCCTCGTCGAGGTGCCCCTCGACCACGGCGCGCTCCGCGGCAGGGACGGGCCGCCACAGGACGACCAGGATCTTGCCGGCGTAGGCGGCCGACAGGGCGGCGGCGGCCAGTCCCACGGCATACAACCAGGGTGAGCGCGCCAGGGCCGCGGCCAGGACGGCGTCCTTGGTGGCCCACAGGGCCAGGGGTGCGACCCCGGCCAGCGAGAGCACCCCGAGCGTGCTGGCCCACCCGACCAGCGGCCAGCGCCGGCCGACCCCGCGCAGGCCGGTCAGGTGCTTGGTGCCCAGCGCGGTGAGCCAGGCGCCGGCGGCCAGGAACAGCAGCGCCTTGGTGGAGGCGTGCGCCACCAGGTGTGCCGCACCGCCGCCGACCGAGCCCAGCCCGGCGCCCATCACCACGAACCCCAGCTGGGCCGAGGTGGAGGCCGCGAGCAGCTGCTTGAGGTCCTGCTGGGCCAGCGCGACCGCCCCGAGCAGCAACGCGGTCACCGCGCCGGTCCAGGCCGCGGCCGGGGCGGCCCAGCCCGTGGAGGCGAGCAACGGCTCGGTCCGCAGCAGCAGGTAGCCGCCCATGGCGACCATCGCGGCCGAGTGCAGCAGCGCACTGACCGGGCTCGGGCCCTCCATCGCCCGGGACAGCCAGAACGAGAACGGCAGCTGCGCCGACTTGCCCAGCGCCGCGACCAGGACACCGGCCGCCACCACCTGCCGCCACCCCTCGCTGCTCTCGGGCAGGTCGGCCAGGGCCAGCCCGGCTCCACCGGCCAGGGCAGCGCCGGCCGCGAGGTAGAGGCCCAGGTCGGCGGCGCGGGTGGTCACGAACGCGGTGATCCCGGCGGAGACCCGGTGCTGCTCGCGCCACCAGAACCCGATCAGGGCGAACGACGTCGCGCCCATGACCTCCCAGGCGAGCAGCAGCGCCGGCAGCGTCTGCGCGGTGCCGGTCAGGAGCGCGCTGGAGGCGAAGATGAGCATGAGGCCGTGGAACCGTGCCCGCGACCGCTGGATCTCACCCGCCGCGAAGAGCAGCACCAGGAGGGTGACGATGGCGACGGTCGGTACGACCAGCGCCGACAGCGCGTCCACGCCGAGGGCCAGGTCGCTGCCGGCCATGAAGGGCACCGACACCTGCGGTCGGGCACGAGCCACGAGCAGCGACAGGGCAGCGGTCAGGCCGGCCGTGGCCAGGGATGTCGGCACCGCGGCACGCTCGAGACGCGAGATGGCCAGTGCACCGCCGACGACCGCGGGCAGCAGCACGAGCAGCCAGAGGGCGGCCTGAGCCATCGACGGGCTCATCGGGTCAGGTCCGTGGCCATGTCGGTCATGTCGGCCTGCCGTTCCCGGTGCAGGAGAGTGGCGACCGCGAAGCCCATGGCCATCTCCAGGGTCATCGCGGCGATGATCACCAGGAGTAGGACCTGGCCGGTCGGGGTGGGCGCCACGAACCACCAGAACCCGGCGGCGGCCAGGATGATCCCGTTGATCATCAGCTCCAGGCCCATCATCACCATGACGACGACCTGCTGGGAGATCGCACCGTACAGGCCGACGCTGAAGATCGCGGCGGCGAGGAGCAGGGTGGCCTCCAGGGTCATCGGCCCACACCTCCGGGCTGAGGGTCCTCGGGGGTGGGCTGCCTCAGGTCGTCGCCGAACCGGTCGTAGCGCGTGCGGTGCGCCGCGAGCACGACGCCAGCCACGATGGTGGCGACCATGACCGGGCTGATCACGGCCATCACCAGCATCTTCGGGCCCATGAGAGCCTCGCCGAGGGCCTCGGTGACCTCTGGTGGTGGGCTGCCGCGGCGGGTGGGCCAGTCCACCAGGAGGATCCCGGCCGCCAGCACTGCGAAGGTGAGGACCGCGGTCGCGACGGCGGTCCTGTTGCTGTGGACCATGCTCATCGGCATCAGGGCGGGGTTCATGCCCATGAACATGACCATGTAGACGGCCATGACGGCCATCTCCATGACCATCATCAGGACGGTCACCACGCCGACGTAGTTCTGCTGCAGGAACAGCACCTGCAGGCCCACGGCGATAAAGGACAGTGCGAGCGCGTACGTGGCGCGGGCCATCGAGTCGACGTAGAAGACCGCGGCGCCGCTGATCACGGCGACCAGACCGAGGCCCCAGAAGGCGATGTCTGCGACCACGCTCAGGCCCTCCAGACGGCGATGACGGCGACGAGCAGGTCCTGGACCAGCACGGCCGGGAGCAGCACCATCCAGCCCACCTCCATGAACATGTCGGGCCGGAAGGCCGGCAACCGCCGCTGCAGCCAGACCAGCAAGGAGAGCACGGCCAGGGTCTTGACCAGTACCCACGCCCAGTCAGGCAGCAGCGGACCAGCACCTCCGCCGAGGAACATCGGGACCGAGAACGCCGCACCGGCCCCCAGCAGGGCGTAGCGACCCGTCTCGAACACCAGCCGGTCCACCCCGGACAGCTCGGCCCGCACGCCGCCGGCGATGTCGCTGCCCAGCGCCGGGGCGAACGGGCCCCATACCGAGAAGGCCGCGACCCCGAGCAGGTAGACGAGGAAGGCCACCGGCATCCACACCGCGAACCACAGGCCGTCCTGGGCTGCGGCGACCGTGCCCACGTTGAGGCTCTGCGCCGCGATCGCCGGAGCGACTAGCGCAAACATCAGGGGCAGCTCGTAGCCCAGCCCGTGCGCCAGGAAGCGGTAGCCACCGACCAGCGAGTGCGCCGAGTTGGCGCCCCACCCGGTCAGCCACACCAGGGCCCAGACCAGGACGTCCATGGCGTTGAACCACATGACCCCCACGTCCAGGTCGAAGATCGTCCACCGCCCCAGCGGGACCACCGCCACCATCAGCGCAGCCGTGACGATCAGCCCTGCCCCGCCGACGCGCCACAGAAGGGTGTCGGCCTGCACGGTGGTGCGACGTCGTTGCCGCATCAGTCGCGCGGCCTCGCCAAAGGGGCGCGCCGCGCCGCTCGCGCCACCGCCCGGGCCGCCGCTGGAGCGTGCTGACAGGACGCCGTCGAGCATCCCTGCGACGAGGACCAGGGCACCGAGGATGGCCACCGCGGCCAGCGCCCAGCCGGGCGCCACGGTCACGACTGGGGAGTCCGGCACGCCTGGGCTCTGCACCAACGCCAGCTCACCCATGGGCCGCCTCGTGCTGGGCGTGGTGGGCCCGCAGCTCGTGGAGGTCGAGGCTGGCCAGGACCAGACGTGCAGCCGCGAGGTCGAGTCCGACGACCAGCTTCCCCAGGTGCTCGACACGGACAGCCGGGCGGTCGCCGAGTCGGGAGGCCGCTGCCGCACGGTCCACCATGCGGACCAGCCTGTCGTAGGTATCGCCCGCGGAGTCCGCGGGCAGCCCCTGGTGGCGGACCTCCTCCTCGGTCAGCGGACGTAACCCCCTCAACGACCAGCGCAGCAGCCGTGAACGACGCACCCGGCGCTGGAGCCGCTCAAGGCCCCTCAGGTCCACCGGGTCTTCCCCGGCCCCCAGTGCCGCGTCGCGGAGCGTCCGTGCCTGGGCCGCGGCATCCTCCCACCCCGCCAGCGCCAGGAAGGAGACGATGTTGTCGAGCGCGCGGGCCCGGGCGTCGGTCTCGTCGCCGGCCTCGTCCGCGGCGCCGAGGACCTCAGCGCGTGCCTCGGTCACGACGTCGCCCTGCAGCGAGCAGTGCAGCACCAGTCCTGCCGGCCAGTAAGGCAGCACCGGGCCGAGCCGGACCTTCAGGACGTCCATCTCCAGACCGTCCCTGTCCTCCCCGCCCCCCGCCAGAGGGATTCCGCCAGGGGACATGTCCATGCCGTCGTGGCCGCCGTGACCTCCGTGGTCGCCGTGGCCTTCGTGTCCACCGCCTCCGCCGTGGCCTTCGTGCCCACCGCCTCCACCGTGGCCTCCGTGCCCCTCTGCGTCCTCATGGGCGTCGGGCTCCTCGGGACCTGCAGGGTGCCTGTGGTCTCCCTCGTGGCCGGCATGCTCCTCGTGGCCGGCATGCTCCTCGTGGCCGGCATGCTCCTCGTGGCCGGCATGCTCCTCGTGGCCGGCATGACCCTGGTGCTCGCTGTCACCATGACCTGAGTCATCCGCGTCACCCGGCTCAACGTGGTGGTCGTGGCCACCGTGCGCGTGCTGGGCCTGGCTGTCGTGGGGCTGGCGTGCGAGCAGATCGTCTGTCCTGGGTCGGTCCGCCGCGTCGTGCCGGTGGCGGTCGGGGGAGAGAAGGAGTGCGTGTGCCTCGTCAAGGACGGCCGCGACGTCCTCGACGCGAAGGGCCTGGACGGTCACCCGCGGCCCTGGCATCTGGTGCCACAACTGGTCGACGGCCTCGCTGAGCCGTGGCCCGGGAGTGCCGCACACGACGAGAACGTCAGCGTCTGCCGGGGAACGGGCCACTTGCCATCCACGCGCGAGCACGGCGTGCTCGGCCACCATGCGCGTGCGTCCCCATCCGGGCACCTCGACCAGCAGGGCGTGCGCGTACCGCGCGGCGACGCGCGAGCTCGCCTCGCTCAGACCCATCGCAGGGCACCTTCCCGCCACGCCCAGAGGACGGCGACGAACAACGCAGCGAGGAAGAGGAACATCTCGACGACCGCCGTGGTGCCGATCTCGGCGACGACGACGGCCCAGGGGTACATGAACAACATCTCGACGTCGAAGGCGAGAAAGAGGAGGGTCGCCAGGTACCACCGCACGTGGTACCGGGACAGCGCGTGCTGCTCGGGAATCCAGCCCGACTCGAACGGGAGCACTTCGAGGGGATCCGGCGTGACCGCCGTCCGACGGTGCAGCCCGTACAGCACAAGCACGGGTACGACGGCGGCGACGGCCATCACGACGACACCCAGGTACATGGACCTCCCTTCGGCGCCCTAGATCCTGCCTGACGGTCGAGCATCTGTCGACCTGGGCGTTTAGCCAACGTCGCGTGCTGGCCCTGGCCGCGCCCGCACGATCGCAGGGGTCTACAGGGTTGGGCCGAGACCACTGTCAGGACCAGCGCCAGGCACCAACCACCGAGAGTGCAACATCGGCGAGGGCGCCGGGGCTGAAGACCGTGCTGACCGGCCCCGCCGGAGTGGCCACACGGACCGGCGGGACCGCGCTGGCCGTTCCAGGGTGAGGCATCGCCTGGAAACGCCTGACCCGTGGGGTGTCGAGGCCCTTCCTGGAGTTCTACAGAAAGGGCATCCGGCCAGGAAAACCATCGCGCAGCTCACCGAAATGGTGCACAAGGATGAGCCCTTGGGCCACCTGGCCGCTGCTGCCGTCTACGCGGAGATCCTCATCGGCAGTGCCGTTCCCTTCGCTGAGCTGCGGCGGCGTAGGCCAGCCCGCTGTGCGAAGGTCTTCATCAAAACTCCACCGTTCGGGAAGGCCTCACGCATGTCCGCCTGGTTCTCTGGGGCGGGACAGATGCCTTGGGTGTTGTGGAGGTGTGGAGCATGACCACGCAGACGTACCGGGTGCTCGGTCTGACCTGCGGTGAGTGCCTGGCCCGGATTCTGGACAGCGTGCGCAGCCTGAGCGGTGTGCAGGCGGTCGCCGTGAACCTTGTCGGAGGTGGTGGCCGCGCGCGCCTGAGGGTCGCAGCACGGCATGCTCTTGACACCGAGACCGTCACACGGGCCGTCGAGGGGGCCGGCTTCGTCATGGATGTCGCATCGTCGCGCCGGGCAGCTCCGATGGTCCGAGGCGCGGGAGCAGGCTCATCACCACCGCCGGGGGGTCCGGGGGACCGCCGTCACCCTCCGGGCGTTGATGCGCTGCCCGTCGCTGCGGGACGGCCCTTGTGAGACTGCTGACCGAGGTCCCCTACCCGGACCTGCCATCGTCGTTCGACGTCGGTCCCCTCACGGTGTACTGGTACGGCGTCATGTACGCCGTCGGGTTCCTGCTTGCCTGGGTCCTGGGAACTGTCCTGGCCAGACGAACCGGCTCAGGGTGGAGCGCTGACCAGGTCAGTGACCTGATCCTCTACAGCATCGTCGGTGTCGTCGTGGGCGGCCGCCTCGGGTACACCCTGTTCTACGGGCTCGAGAACGCGGTGGCCGACCCGGTCAGTGTCCTGCGCATCTATGAGGGAGGTATGTCCTTCCACGGGGGTCTGCTGGGCGTGCTGGTGGCGCTGGGGCTTTACGCACGTCGCGCCGGGCGCAGCTTCTTCGCTGTCAGCGACTTCGTGGCACCACTGGTTCCCCCGGGGCTGTTCTTCGGCCGGATCGGGAACTTCATCAACGCAGAGCTGTGGGGAAAGGAGACCGCCGTCCCGTGGGGCATGGTCTTTCCCGGCGCCGGGGACGAGCCCCGCCACCCCACCATGCTGTACGAGGCCCTTCTCGAAGGTTTGCTCCTGTTCGGCGTCCTGTGGTGGTACACACGTCGCAGCCCCCCGGTTGGTGCTGTCTCGGGTCTGTTCCTCCTGCTCTACGGTGTGGTCCGCGTCCTCGTGGAGTTCCTCCGGGTGCCCGACGCCCACCTGGGTTACCTCGCCCTGGAGTGGGTCACCATGGGCCAGGTGCTCTCGGCGCCCATGGTCGTGGTGGGCGGCTACCTTCTGTGGAGCGCCCACCGGAAGCCGTCAACCATCGACCCACCAGGGGCGGCACGGGACCGTGGGCAGGCGCACCCTGACAAGTCAGTCAAGCGGGTGAGGCACGTTCGCGGGGGGCGCGATGCTGCTCACCGTACGGTCCACAGGAGCAGGGGATGACGGCCGCAGGGCCACCGGTTCCCGGCGACGTCCTGCGAGCGAGAAGGGGCACCGCACCGGGCGGCCGGGCGCTCACCGACGAGGCAAGCAGCGGCGCAGCACGGGCACGGCGCCGGGCACGGCGGGTCGAGGCGCATGGCGTCTCCGCTGCGCCAGGCTGGGTCGCTCGGCTGCTGCTGGGCCTGCTGGGAGGTGTCGCGCTGTGGCTGGCGTTCCCCGGGTATGACGTCTGGTGGCTGGCACCTGTCGGCTGTGCTGCCCTGGCCCTGGCGACCGCCGGCGCGCGACCGTGGGTAGGTGCAGCCGCGGGACTGCTGCTGGGGCTGACCTGGTTCGCCCCGATGTTCACCTGGGCCGCCACCTACGCCGGGGCCCCGGCCTGGCTGGCGATGAGCCTGCTGTCCGCGCTCTACCCGGCAGCGCTGGGGGCGCTGCTGGCCGGGTTGCAACGTGGGGGTGCGGTCCGACCGGTCGTGGGCGCCGCCGCATGGGTGCTGATGGAGTGGGCCCGCTCGGTGACCCCCTTCGGCGGCTTCCCGTGGGCCAGGCTGGGGTTCAGCCAGGCTGACTCACCGATGCTGGGCGCCGCCAGCGTCGTGGCCGTCACGGGGCTCGGGTTTCTCATCGCCCTGGTCGGCGGCTTGCTGGCCCTGAGCGTGCAGGGGGCCCGAGCCCGCGAGGGCCGCGGCTGGCCGAGGATGGTGACCCCGCTGGGAGCGGCGGTCGTGTTGGTGGTGGCGCCGGCGCTGGTGCCACGCCCGGTCTCGGGGGAGACGCTGACCGTGGCGGCGGTGCAGGGCGACATCCCGGAGGGGTACGACCGGACCCTGTCTGCGGACCCGGGGACCATGCTGGCCCGCTACACCGGGCGCACGGAGGACCTGGCCGCTGGGGTCCGGTCAGGGGCGCTGCCCGCTCCCGACCTGGTGCTGTGGCCCGAGGGCGCCACCGACCTGGATCCCCTCGACCCCGGGGTCGGCCCGGTGGCGGAAGCGCGCATCAGGGTGGCCACGGACGCGGTGGACGCACCGGTGGTGCTCGGCGGCCTCTCCCGCAGGGCAGGGGCGGGCGCCGCGGCGAACATGGTCTTCAGCTACCTGCCCGACCAGGGACTGGACCAGACCTACCGCAAGGTCTACCTGGCGCCGTTCGGCGAGGTGATGCCCCTGCGCCCGCTGGTGCGCCATCTGAGCCCCTGGGTCGACCGCATCGAGGACCTCGTCCCGGGCGAGCGCCCCGGTGTCATGCCGGTTCCGGCGCGTGATGGCCGGCCGGTGGTTCTCGGCCTGGCGGTCTGCTTCGAGGTCGCGGTCGACCGGGCGCTGCGGGACGTGGTGATCGGCGGTGCCGAGCTGCTCGTCGTGCCCACGAGCAACGCCTGGTTCGGTCGGGGCGACCAGTCCGTGCAGCACCTGGCCATCTCGCGGGTGCGAGCCGTGGAGTACGGGCGGTCGGTCGCGCACGTCAGCAACGTCGGTGTCTCCGCCCTGATCGCCCCCGACGGCACCGTCACCGAACGCACGGCCGCCTTCACCGAGGCGACGCTGCTCGCCCGTCTCTCCTTGCGCACCGAAGCCACTCTGGCGGTGAGCACAGGACCGTGGGTCGTCCCCGGCGCCGCCGCCATCGTGGCGCTGGCCGCGGCCCAGCCCCGGAGGTCGCGCCGACAGGACCGAACGGGCACGCACTCGTCATGAGCCCGCCGTGGCGAGGCGTTCGCGGCCCGCGCCTTGCGGTTGGGCTTCCCTTGCTCGCGGGCCACGCACCCCTATCGCGGAAGGGCCGCGGGGTGCCCTGTGCCAATCGTTAGGCGCCTCTCCTGTCCGGCGCCGTACCCAAGCACGAAGGAACCCCAGGCGAGGCGGTCCCCCCGGATGGCGCGCCTACGCCACGCCGGAGTAGGAGTGGAGGCCGGTGATGAGCAGGTTGACCACGGTGTAGTTGATGATGACGCAGAGCATGCCGGTGAGCGCGACGTAGGTGGCTTGCCGCTTGGTCCAGCTGCTGGTGGCGCGCGAGTGCAGGTAGGCGGCGTACACGACCCAGATGACGAAGGTCCAGACCTCCTTGGGGTCCCAGCCCCAGTAGCGGCCCCAGGCGACCTCGGCCCAGATGGCGCCGGTGATGAGGGTGAAGGTCCACAGCGGGAAGGCGAAGATGTGCATCCCGTAGGTCATCGCCTCCAGCTTTTCGGCCTGGGGCAGCGCGGCCAGCCAGCCGCGGACCCGGCTCTTGCGCTCGGCCGCGTCCCGGAGCAGGTAGGTGACCGCGAGCGCGGCGCCGATGACGAACAGCGCGACCGACAGGGTGGCCAGGGTGACGTGGATGGTCAGCCACATGGTGTTGTCGAGGGCGGGCATCAGCTGGGAGGCCTCGGTGTACCAGATCTTGCCTGCGACGAGCACCACCATGACGGGCAGCACCACGAAGGGGCCGAGCCAGAGCCGGTCCTGCTTCAGGCTCCAGGTGCAGAAGACGACGAGGGCGAAGGACGCGGCGACGATCGCGAACTCGTACATGTTGCCCAGGGGCCAGCGCTGCACCGACAGCCCGCGCATCAGGGTGCCCGCGAGCACTGCGAAGGTGGCCAGCCAGGTCAGCTGCATCCCCAGGACGCCCCAGCGGCGGGTGACGCCGGCCGGGTGGTCGACAGCCGGTGGCTCGAGCGCGGCGGAGGTCGGCGCGGCGTCGGGGAAGGTCGTCGACCCCTCCGTGCCGGTGCCCGTGCGCACGAGCAGGGCGGTCGGCTGGGGGACCGTGTCGTCGGACCGGCCCTGGCGGGCGGCTCCGGTGACCGCCAGGTGCGCGGAGAAGGAGATGAGAGCCAGGGCCAGCACGGCCAGGCCGGCCCAGATGGCGATGTCGCTGGCCAGCGCCAGCTGCGGGTCGGTCATGGGGTGTCCTCGTCGTTTCCTCGGGTGGGCGGCTGGGGTGGCGGAGCGGTGATCCGCTCGAGGACGTCGTCGACGACGCCCTGCAGGGCAGGGTCGGTGCCTTTGGGCAGCCCGCCGACCGTCACCACGACCTGATCGCGGGCGGCCGGTCCGGGAGTGGCGGGGTCGATGCGGACGTAGATCCGGCGGTGGCGAACACCGAGCATCAGGGCCAGCCCGGCGGCGGCGGTCAGTGCGAGAGCGAGTGCCGGCATCCGACCCGGGTCGTGCCGGACCAGCAGCCCGGCCCATCGGATGACGCCCTCGAGCTCCACGGTGGTTCCGTCGGGCAGCTCGAAGTACTCCCCGGGGCGTAGGAGCATCGCGACCGGGGCACCGTCGGCGTCGGTGATCTGGCTCATCTGCTCGGTGTCGATGGTGAAGACCGACTGGGGCCGGCCGTCGGCGAACAGGTCGCCCTCGAACGCGGTCAGCGCCAGGCCCGGGTCGGCCAGCCCCGGGAAGGAGGAGGTCATGCCGAGCTCGGGGTCGAGCCGGAGGGTGGGCAGGAAGCCACCGACCAGCCCGAGCCCGGGGTCGCGACCGGTGACCTTGATGGCTCCTTCGCTGGCGTAGTTGTTGTCCTGGGGCAGGAACGTCACGGCCTCGGAGTACAGGACCTGCCCGTCCGGGTCGCGGACGGTCACCACGGGCGCGTAGCCGTTGCCGAGCAGGAAGATGGAGTCTCCTCCGACGGAGACGGGATGGTTGACCGCGAACTGCTGCTGCTCGGGGGTCCGTCCGGGGATGTCGACGGTAGCGAGGCCGTCGAAGCGGCGGGGCTGGCCGAACTGGGCACCCTCGGCCTGGGTCTCGAATGCCACGTCGAGCCGGTCGAGCTGCACGGTGAAGGTCGGGATGTCGTCGGTGCTGGCCAGGGGTCCGAGGTTGAGGGTGTCGAAGCTGGCCGGTCCGGCGGTCCACGACTGGCCTTCCTTGATGATGATCTCGCCCCGCCAGCCGAGCAGGTGCCCGGCGGCGAACGCGACGATCACCCCCAGCATGGCGAGGTGGAAGAGCAGGTTGCCGGTCTCCTTCAGGTATCCCTTCTCGCCGGTGACGGACCGGTCACCGGCCCCGGCCGGGCTCAGCCGGTACCCCTTGGCGGTCAGGACGTCCCGGGCCGCTGCCAGAACGGTCTCCGGGGCGCCGGGAACGGTGGCCTCGGCCACGGCGGGCAGCCGGCTCAGGCGCCGTGGTGCCCGTGGTGGCCGGGACCGCAGGGCCCGGGCGTGCTGCGCGGTCCGCGGGACGATGCAGCCGACGAGGCTGATCATCAGGAGCAGGTAGATCGAGGCGAACCACGGGGAGGAGAAGACGTCGAAGAGGAACAGCCGGTCCAGCCAGGGGGCCAGGCCCGGGTGGTCCTCGACGAAGGCCCGTACCCGGACCGGGTCGACCGAACGCTGCGGGAACAGCGAGCCGGGGATGGCGGCGAGGGCGAGCAGCAGCAGCAGCAGGATCGCGGTGCGCATGCTGGTCAGCTGGCGCCAGCCCCAGCGGACCCACCCCAGCGGGCCCAGGCGTGGTCCGCCCATGGTGGTGCGGTCCTTGGGGTAGGCCGGCTCGATCCGCTGCGGCGCCTGGGTGTCGGGCACCTCAGATCACCGTGGTGAAGTTGCCGGTGAGCCGGGTCTGCACCCAGGCCATCGCCTCGGCCCAGACACCGAGGACCATGAGCACGCCCAGCAGGATCAGCAGGACCCCGCCGGCCCGCTGCACGAGCAGGTAGTGCCCGCGCAGCCAGCGCGAGCCACGACTGACCGACCCCATGCCGGCCGCGACCAGGACGAACGGCAGCCCCAGCCCGACGCAGTACGCCACGGCGAGCAGGACCGCCCGGCCGAGCGCGCCGTCACCGGGCAGGATCGAGGTGCTCAGGGTCTGGATCGCGGCGAGCGCGGGCCCGGTGCAGGCGGAGAAGCCCAGCCCGAAGACGACGCCCAGCAGAGGAGCGCCGGCCAGCCCGGACGCCGGGCGCCAGCGCACGGAGAAGCGGGGGGAGACCTGCAGCAGCATGACCAGACCCAGCCCGGCGACGATGAGGCCGCCCACGCGCAGCAGCAGGCCCTGGTTGGCGGCCAGGACCATCCCGAGGGAGGAGATCACCACGCTCATCGCGATGAACACGACGGAGAACCCGGCCACGAACAGTCCTGAGCCGACGACGGGGCGCCACCGGGGCGGGGCCGGGGTCCGGGGGGCGCCGCCGCTCATGCCGGAGAGGTAGCCGATGTAGCCGGGGACCAGCGGCAGCACGCACGGGCTGGCGAAGGACACGAGGCCGGCCAGGGCCGCGATCGCGGCGGCCAGCAGCAGGGGGCCGGTGAGCACGACCTCACTCATCGCCGGCCTTCGCTGTCGAGCACGTCGTCGACCAGGCCGCGCAGGGTGGTGGCGTCGACCGCGCCGCTGACCCGCGCGGCGACCCGTCCCTGCCCGTCCAGGATGATCGTGGAGGGCGTGGCGACCGCCAGCCCGCCCAGCTGGGCGCGGGTGCGCCCGCCGTCGTCCTGCAGGGAGGGGTAGGGGATGCCGTGCCTCTCCTGGAAGGCCAGGGCGCTGGGCACGGAGTCGCGGGAGTTGACGCCGACGAACTGCACCGGCTCACCGGCCTGCTCCAGGTCGGAGGCGACCCGGACCAGGTCCGGTGTCTCCTCGATGCACGGGGCGCACCAGGACCCCCACACGTTGATGACGACCACCTCGCCGTTGTGGTCCGCGGCGGACCACGGGTCCCCCTCGAGCGTGGTGCCCTCCAGCGCCAGCACGCTCCGGCGCTGCTCTGGTGCCAGGGACTCGATGGTGCCGTCGCCGGCCACGTAGCCCTTCTGGTCGCCCTGGCGCATCTGCTCGGAGATGCTTGAGCCGGACTGGCCGCAGGCGGCGAGCAGCAGGGCAGCGGCCGCCACCAGGGCGGCCATCCGCGAGGTCCGTCCCACCGGTGCTCCTCCTTCCCGCGTGGGCAGCCCGGGCACTGCCGAAGGCGTCGCCTCGCCGGTCCCGGCACGCGTGGAGGTCGTTGTCCGGCGCGGGGTTGTGCTGCTCCCCGGGAGGAGCCTGAGGGAACCCGGGTGGCGGTGCTGCCTGCTCATGGTGCCGCCTACCGCAGCTTCAGGGTGGTCAGGCAGGTGGGGGCGTCCGCTCCGGTGGTGATCGGCGTGCTGGCCGTGCGGCCCTCGTGCTCGACCGTGAGGGTGGCCGCCAGGTCGGCCGGGAGCCAGAGCCCGGCGAACCCGTTGTCCTGGGTCCGCACGGTCTGGTCGACCAGGACGGTGCCGTCCGGCTCGCTGACCACCCGGAGGGTGACGTCCTGGTTCGCGAGCTCACCACGGCAGGTGGTGAGGCTGTGGAAGTGGCATTCGTGGGTCTGGTCCAGGTAGGGGGCCACCGAGAGATAGAACGTGTCCTCGGGCAGCGGCAGCCGGGCCTCGCGTCCTTCGCCGTCGGAGAGCAGCACCGCCTCGGGCTGCACCGAGGCGATCAGCCCTGACTGACGCCCGGACACCGGGGTCGCCTCCAGCCGGTCGATGACCTCCCGCGCGTCCAGGCCCGGCAAGCCGTGCGCGGTCAACAGATCCTGCTGGCCCTCGACCGTCGGCGTGGTGGTCGCGGGGGTGCACCCGCTGAGGACCAGCAGGGTCAGGAGTACACCGGCGAGCGGCGGGAGAAGGGATGCTCGAGAACGCATGCGGGCCACCGTAACAACCCCTACCGGGTAGGGGTATGAGGGGTCTGGCCCGGCCGGGGCGGGGCGAGAGGTGTGGTCGCGGTTCCGGTGGCTGTCGTTGCCTGAAACGGAGGTCACAGGTTCTGCAGCAGCTGCTCCATCGCGGCGATCTCGGCCTCCTGGTCGGCGATGATCTTCTCGGCGAGCTCCAGCGCCTGCGGGTTGCGCCCGTCCTCCAGTTCAGCCTGTGCCATCTCGACGGCACCTCGGTGGTGGGCGATCATGAGCTCCAGGAAGCGTCGGTCGAAGTCGGTCCCGGAGAGGGTCTGAAGCTCGGCCATGGCCTCCTGCTGGTTCATCCCGTCCATCTCCATGCTGCCCATGTCCATGTCGCCGTGGTCCATGCCACCGGTCCCGCCCGCGGGGGTGCTCTCCTCGCCCCAGGCGCTGAGCCACGACTTCATCTTCTCGATCTCCGGGCCCTGGGCCGCGGAGATGTCCTCGCCGAGGGCACGCACCTCCTCCGAGCCGGCCTGCTGCACCGCGAGGTCGGCCATCTCGATGGCGCCCTCGTGGTGCACGATCATCATCTGCGCGAAGGTGGTGTCGGCGTCGTTGTGCGCCTCGTCGGTGGCCGTCTGCGTGGTGGCGGGGGCGCCGCCCCCGCCGGCCGTGCCGGATGGCGTGCCGGAGTCCTCGGCGCTCTCACCGCACCCGGCGAGGACGAGGGCCAGGGTGGCGATGGCAGCAGGGAGCAGGGTCTTGGGGCGGTTCATCAGGAGCCTCCGTGTGTGGGCGGGTGACCGTCGCTCCCGACGCCGCCGTGGACGAGGGTTGGGCGGACGGTCCTTTCCCTCCGACGCTAACCGCCGGTGGAAGTGCGGCGAGACCGCAACGGGCCGGGCTCGGGACATCTCCATCAAGTCTCCACAGTTCCTCGGTCTCGCGCACGGACAGGCCCGGGGACCTGCGTGCCGGGCAGCCTCGACGAGCCTGAGCAACGGTCGCCGTGTGCGCGTGAGGGGTCGAGGTGTGTGACACGGAACGCCCGGTATGGTGCCCGGATCGTCACACAACCCCCGCCGTCCCTGAGGGTCACGCGGTCTGGGGAACCACGTGGTCCTGCGGCTGTCCGCCGGGGGGCTGCAGCCGCCCGGTGCCCAGGACCAGCGCCCCGCCGACGGCGACGCTGACCAGCGCCCAGAGCTGGGGCTGGGTCAGACCTGCGAGGACCGGGTCGTTGATGCGGACGAACTCCACCGACAGGCGCGCCAGGCCGGACAGGACCAGGTAGGCGCCGAACACCTGGACGGGGGCCCACCGGCGCCCGAGGTAGGCGAGGACCGCGACGATGAGGACAGCGGCGGCGGCCTCGTAGAGGGGGGTCGGGTGCACCGGGACGTCGGTGGGGACGACGCCGTTCGGGAACGCCATGCCCCAGGGCAGGTCCGTGGGGCGGCCGTAGGTCCCGTCCCCCGAAAGGAGGCATCCCAGGCGCCCGATCGCGTAGGCGACGGTGAGAGGGACCGCGACGGCCCCGGCGACGATGCCGCCGGGCAGCTGGTGGCGTCGGATGACGACGAGGGCGGCCGCGGTGCCGCCGAGGAGCCCGCCGTACCACGTGAAGCCCATGCCGCCCAGGTCGTGGAGGCTGATCGAGGGGAGCTGCTCGAGGAGGTAGTAGATCTTCGCGCCGACGAAGCCCCAGACGGTGGACCACAGCACCAGGGCATGTGCGGAGTCCTTGCTCAGGCCCCGTCGCTCGAAGGCCCGGCCGAGCAACCACGCCGCGACCAGCGCAGCTGCCGCCTTGCTGAGGCCGTAGGTCTGCACGTCGAAGCCGAGGATGGTGAACAGCACCGGACGCATCGTGTCTTCTCCCGTCGTGGTCAAACGAAGCTGTGAGCCGCGCGTCTTCACCGGTGGCCACCGCGCTTTCGACGCCATCATCACCGGGTTACACGGAGGTGGGCGGGGCTTTCGGTCGAGATTTGATGAAGACGCACCGCAGGCAGGTGGCGCGAGAAGAAGGTCTGGTCCACCGCGACCGGCGGGCGGTACCGGGATGCCGTGATCGAGGCTCCATCGAATCTCCACCGTCGCGGTGCCGGACCCCGACCATCCTGTGGTTGGTGGCAGTCAACTGGTACCCCCCCACGGGGGTAGGCGGAGGTGGACGATGGCGGTGACACGGACCTACCGGGTCTGGGGACTGACCTGCGGTGCCTGCCTGGCCGTGGTCCTGGACGCCGTGCGTTCCCTGCCGGGCGTGCGGTCGGCGGCGGTGGACCTTGTCCGCGAGGGCGGGTCCCGGCTCGTCATCACCGCGACGAGGGAACCGCAGGTCGAGACCATCCGTGCCGCGGTGGAGCTAGGAGGGTTCGTCCTGGGCCGGTCCAGAGCCGGACGGGCCGGCTCCGGCTCGTCACCGGGAACCGGCACGGTGAACGGCCAGCCGGCCCTGACCGCCAACGGTCCTGTCGCGACCATGGTCCCCGACGCGGCGTATGCCTGATGGTTCGCGAGCCTGAGGTGGCAGCCACCAGGGCGGTCGTGCCGACGCCTGGGCCGCAGGAGCCCTGCCGTTCGCGACGGGGCGGGGGCGTCACAGGTGCCGACCGAGTTCGAAGACCGAGAAGACAAGAACGGAGACACAGATGAACGTCCAGGTTGCCGTCAACGGTTACGGCGTGATCGGGAAGCGGGTCGCAGACGCGGTGCGGGACATGCCGGACATGGACCTGGTCGGCGTCGCCGACATCGCCACCGACTGGCACGTGCGCACCGCCGCCGGCCTGGGAATCCCGGTGTTCGCCGCGACCCAGGAGACACGCGCCGCGATGCGCAGTGCCGGGGTGGAGGTGGCCGGCACCCTGGATGAGCTGCTGGCCCAGGCCGATGTCGTGGTGGACACCACCCCCAAGAAGGTCGCCGCCACCAACCTGGAGGTCTACCGCTCTGCCGGGGTCAGGGCCGTGTTCCACGCAGGAGGGGAACGAGCAGGGCGATCAGGTGCTCGCGAAGGGCGTCGTCGAGCTCGCCCACCATGCCGAAGTCGATCACCGCCAGACTGCCGTCGGGTGCGACGAAGAAGTTGCCCGGGTGCGGGTCGGCATGGAAGAAGCCGTCCTCGAAGACCATCTGGCACAGCACCCCGGTGGCCCGCGCCGCAAGCTCCCGGCGGTCGATGCCGGCCACGTCGAGGGCCGCCACGTCGTCGATCTTCAGGCCGTGGACGCGTTGCAGGGTCAGGACCCGGGAGGTCGTCGTCTCCCAGAACACCGCCGGGAACTGCACGCGGGGGTCGTCGGCGAAGCTGGCGGCGAACCGCTCGGCGTTGTGGGCCTCCGTGAGGTAGTCCAGCTCGGCGAGCAGCGTCGTGGAGAAGTCGTGCGCGATGCCGACCACGTCGTAGCCGCGGGCCACCTCTGAGTGGCGGGCCGCGGTGACCGCGAGGTTCTGCAGGATCTCCAGGTCGGCTCGAACCGTCTCCACCGCCCCCGGCCGGCGGACCTTGACCACCACCTCCGTGCCGGCGAGGCTCGCGGCGTGCGCCTGCCCGATCGACGCGCTGGCCAGCGGCTCATGGTCGAAGCGGTCGAACACCCCCGGGTCGCCCACCTCCTCGGTGAGCGCCTCCAGGATCACGTTGGCCGGCACGGCCGCCGTGTCGTCCTGCAGCTTGGCCAGCTCCACGGTGTACTCGGAGGGAGCAGGTCGGAGCGGGTCGACAGGAGCTGGCAGAGCTTGACGAACGTGGGACCGAGCTGCTCCAGAGCCAGCCGCAGGTGTTCCGGCTGGGTGTACGTGCGCCCCTGCTGGTGCCCGGGAAGGCCTCGGCGGAAAGGAAAACGCCCCTGCAGCCCCATGGCCCCGATGGTGAACCCGAACCCGTGGACCGACAGGGTCTCCACGATCTCTCGGGACCGGTCCCGTCGCGAACCCACCGGTCACCTCCACGGACGTCCTTCTGGTCGCACCTCTGATCGAGGAGAGGCCCAGCCTACAGACGGGCGAGGAGCGGGGCCTGATCTTCATCAGATCACCACAGAAGAGCCGCCTCGTCCCCGGGTTCGAGAGGGACCCTGAAGGTGTCAAGAGAATGCGCTGTAGCAGCGAGCACACCTGAGCGCGAACGCGCAGGGTTGCGGAAAGAAGGAACCATGATGAACCACAGCGGTGCCGGTCACCTCAAGGGAATGGCCCTGCTCGTCGCAGGAGTGTTCGTCGTCCTGCTGCTGCTCGGCAGGGCACCGGGGGAGGCCCTGCTCCTCGCCGCCGTGCTGTCCTGCCCACTGATGATGGTGCTGATGATGGTCGGCGGCCACGGCGGCCACGGCGGCCACGGCGGTCACGCGGAGCACGGTCCGCAGGACCACGCCGACGACGCGTACCCGCTGGACCAGACGACGCCAGCCGGCGCGCGTCCGGGCACCGAAACCGGACGGCGCACGCACTGACACGCCTACCGCTGACAGGGGTGCGTGCACGGCGACCGGTGGGCGCGCAGCCTTGTCGACGAGCTGCCACCGCTCGCCCGCAGACTGGCGTCCTGCGTCACGGCCTGTGTCCTGTGCGGAAGCTCGCGGTTGTGTCCCGGAATGAACCCCCGGGGGGTATAGTTGTCCCGTAGCGGAAGGAGGTGCCCACCATGGCGTTCGAGGAGACGACCGCGGGCCCGGCAGGTCCCGGGTACGTGAACAACAAGGACGCCCAGCTCAACCGGCTGCGCCGGATCGAGGGTCAGGTCCGCGGGCTGCAGCGGATGGTGGACGCCGACTCGTACTGCATCGACATCCTCACCCAGGTCTCCGCGGCCACGAAAGCGCTCGAGGCGGTGGCCCTCGGCTTGCTCGAGGACCACCTGCGCCACTGCCTCGCGCACGCGAGCAACGACCCGGCACAGCTGGACCAGAAGGTGACCGAGGCCTCCGCGGCCGTCGCCCGGCTCATCCGCTCCTGATCAGACCCAACCCGCAACGACCGAGAGAAGAACCACATGGACACCGCAAGCACCCCCAGTACCCAGCTGCCGATGGCTCAGGCCGGCGGGTGCGCCTGCTGCGCAGCACCCGAGACCAGCCAGGCCACCACCACCGTCCAGGAGGACACGATGAACACCCAGACCTTCGCCGTCACCGGTATGACCTGTGGTCACTGCGCCAGCGCCGTGACCAGCGAGCTGCAGGGCCTGCCCGGCGTCACCGACGTCACCGTCGACCTGGTCGCCGGCGGCACGTCCACGGTCACGGTCGCCAGCGACGCTCCGCTGGCTGAGTCCGACGTCGCAGCCGCCCTCGACGAGGCCGGCGACTACCAGCTCGCCAGCAGTTGAGCACCCCTGCGGCCAACGGGCAGGAAGGAACAGGAGTGGCCACCCAGGTAGGGACGTCGGCCGAGCAGACGCGCGATGTCGAGCTGCTGGTCGGGGGGATGACGTGCGCATCCTGCGCCAGCCGCATCGAGAAGAAGCTGAACAAGCTGCCCGGCGTCACGGCCACCGTGAACTACGCCACCGAGAAGGCCAAGGTCAGCTTCGGTGGAGATGTCGAACCGGCCGACCTGCTCGCCACGGTGGAGGCGGCCGGGTACACCGCCTCCCTTCCGGCCCCGGCCCCTGCGAGGTCCGACGAGGATCAGGCGCCAGGGGCCGGGGACGGTGAGGCCGACGCCTGGCGCCAGCGGCTGCTGGTCTCGGGCGCGTTGACCGTGCCGGTGGTGCTGATGTCGATGGTCCCGGCGCTGCAGTTCGACAACTGGCAGTGGGTGTCCCTGACCCTGGCCTCCCCGGTCGTGGTGTGGGGCGCGCTGCCGTTCCACCGCGCGGCCTGGACCAACGCCCGCCACGGCGCCGCGACGATGGACACCCTGATCTCGGTGGGGGTGACCGCGGCCTACCTGTGGTCGCTGTGGGCGCTGCTGTTCACCCACGCCGGCACGACCGGGATGCGGATGCCGTTCGAGCTGCTGCCCAGCCGCTCTGGCGGCGAGGCGCACATCTACCTGGAGGTCGCGGCCGCGGTCACCACCTTCATCGTCGCCGGCCGCTACCTCGAGGCCCGCGCGAAGCGGGCCTCCGGTGCGGCGCTGCGGGCCTTGCTGGACCTGGGCGCCAAGGAGGTGGCCGTGCTGCGGGACGGCCCGGGCGGGCCCGTGGAGTCGCGGGTGCCGGTCGCCTCCCTCGCGGTCGGCGACCGGTTCGTCGTCCGGCCGGGTGAGAAGATCGCGACGGACGGTGCCGTGGTCAGCGGCACCTCGGCGGTCGACGCCTCCATGCTCACGGGTGAGTCGGTCCCGGTCGAGGTCGGCCCGGACGACAGCGTCGCCGGAGCCACCGTCAACGTTGGCGGGCGGCTGGTCGTCCGGGCCACCCGCGTCGGCTCCGACACGCTGCTGGCGCAGATGGCGCGCCTGGTCGAGGATGCCCAGAACGGCAAGGCCGAGGTGCAGCGCCTGGCCGACCGCATCTCCGCGGTGTTCGTGCCGATCGTGATCGGGCTGTCCCTGGCCACCCTGGTCGCCTGGCTGGTGGCCGGTGCCTCCGCGGCCGCGGCGTTCACCGCCGCCGTGGCCGTGCTGATCATCGCCTGCCCGTGCGCCCTGGGGTTGGCGACGCCCACGGCGCTGCTCGTCGGCACCGGCCGCGGCGCCCAGCTGGCAATCCTCATCAAGGGCCCCCAGATCCTGGAGTCCACCCGCCGGGTCGACACCGTGGTGCTGGACAAGACCGGCACGGTCACCACCGGCCGGATGGGCGTCCTCGGCGTCCACCCCGCTGACGGCGAGTCCGTCGAGGAGGTTCTGGCGCTGGCAGGCGCCTTGGAGGACGCCTCGGAGCACCCCATCGGCCGGGCGGTCGCTGACCACGCCCGGGCCGCCGGGCAGCACCTGGCCCCGGTGCACGACTTCGCCGCGCACGGCGGCAACGGCGTCTCCGGCGTCGTCGAGGGCCGGGGGGTCCTGGCAGGCCGCCGCTCCTGGTTGGCCACCGAGTGGGCGCTGAGCATGCCGGCGGACCTCCTCGAGGCCGCCGAACGGGCCGAGGCCGAGGGGCGCACCCCCGTCTGGGTCGCCTGGGACGGCCAGGTCCGCGCGGTGGTCGTCGTGGCCGACACGATCAAGGATACCTCGACGCAGGCGATCACCGAGCTGCGCCAGCTCGGGCTGCGACCGGTGCTGCTGACCGGCGACAACACCCGGGCGGCCCAGGCCGTGGCGCACGCGGTCGGCATCGCGCCCGGTGACGTGGTCGCCGAGGTGCTGCCGGCCGACAAGGTCGCCGCGGTCAGACGCCTGCAGGACCAGGGCGCGACCGTGGCCATGGTCGGCGACGGGGTCAACGACGCCGCCGCCTTGGCCCAGGCCGACCTGGGACTGGCGATGGGCACGGGCACCGACGCCGCCATCGAGGCCTCCGACCTGACCCTGGTCACCGGTGACCTGCGCGCCGCCGCTGACGCCATCCGCCTGGCCCGGGCCACCCTGCGCACCATCAAGGGCAACCTCTTCTGGGCGTTCGCGTACAACGTCGCAGCCCTGCCGCTCGCGGCGGCCGGCCTGCTCAACCCCCTCATCGCCGGCGCCGCGATGGCGTTCAGCTCGGTGTTTGTGGTCACCAACAGCCTGCGACTACGCCGTTTCGACCCCAGCCGCTGAACCGGGTCGCGACGCGGACACCGGAAGCCGCCCGGCGGACGTGAACTGTGGCGAAGTGATCGCGTCTGCCTCCTCACCGCCATGTGGTTGTGGGTAGGTCATGTCCGTCAGGACGTCTGCCTTGAACCGCCCCGTACCGCCCGGTCTGTCACCCAGCCCTCGCCATCGCGAATGAGCGTGACGCCGGGCGCACACGGCTCTCGTCCTGCTCTCGGCGAGAAGTTCACGCATGTGTCCGTTCGCCGGCGCGTGGCGCCGCGCTCAGGGTCCTGACGTCGCGAGTGGACCGGCGGTGCGGTCCGGGTCGCCGCCGGACGCGAGGAGCGGGCGGGTCGTCACGCCGAGCGCGGGACCGCAGGTGCGCCCTTCCGGCGGATCGGGCTGTATCCGCCGGCCGTCGATCACGGTGATCTGATCGTATTGCGGTCGACCGGAGGCGAGGTTGCGGTAGCTGTACCGGGTGATGCTCATGATCGAGCAGTCCTCGGCGAATCTCAGGACGTCGAAGCTGTAGGGGTGACCCTGCAGCTCACCGGCCGTCTCGGGTTCTTCGTCGTCCGCCGTCCGTGCCTGCTCGGTGAGCGGGGGCAGCCGGAACTGGTTCACGAGACCACCTCCGGTGAACGAGCTGACCTGGATGTGGCCGCGCTCCAGGAGGGGGCTATGCATGTGGCCGCTGAGCCTCGCCGCCCCGGCCTCGACGCGGCGCGCGGAGTAGGGCTGGTGGGCGATGACCAGGTCCGTCGGCTGCAGGCCCTCGGTCACCCCGCGAAAGCGCGCCGCGAGCTGTTCCTGCGCCGCACCGAAGTCCGCGCTTCGCTCGTTGTAGTAACGAGCGTCGTTGAAGCCGCTGACGGAGACGCCGTTGGCCTCGACACGCACGAACTGTCCGGCTGTCGGCTCGACCGGCAGCACGTTCGGTACACGCGACACACGCCGCAGCACCGACTCATCCCCCGGGGAGGCGGCATCGTGGTTGCCGCGCACGTAGATGTAAGGCACACCAAGGCTCTCGATCCCTTCGTAGATGCCGGTGAGTACACCCTCCCGCGGCTGCCCGAAATTGAGGAGGTCCCCCAGGTCGATGACCGCGTCGACGCGCTCCCTGGCCACCACCTGACGCATGAGCGGGTACTGGTTCATCCCGTGCACGTCGCTGACGAGCAGGAACGTGGCCGCGACCGTACCTTGGCCGCTGGTCGGCGTGAACTCCTGCCGCAGGGCGTCCGAGAGGGCCAGCAGGTTGCTCACGTAGATCGCGCGCCCTGGTCGGCCCGCCCCGCCAGGTCGGCCAGCACACCGGCGTTGGTCTGTACCAGCGACAGCAGCGACGTTGTCCGGAACGCCGTGACGTTGTCTGAGCGGTACGCCAGGTATGCCGCCGCGCCCGGCCCGACGAGGGCCACCATGGTGGCGGTCGCCGCGGCGGCGGCGACCGTGGCCATGTGGTGGGGCCGCGCTACGGCGTAGGTGAGCAGGACGAGCAGGGAGCTCAGGAGCGCCCCCAGCGCGTAGGTCCACGCCACCTGGCGTACACCACCGTCGATCGCTTCGCGCAGTTCCTCTCGCCCGGGCTGCAGGCGGGCGGTGTCGACTCGCCGCCCGGGCAGCAGCTCGGTGACCTCCTGGCGCACCGAGGGACGCGCCCTGAGGCCGGGTGCTGGCAGCGGGCCGTCAAAGGTCAGGACGACGTCGCCGACGACCATCGGCAGCCTCGCGGTGGAGTCCAGCGCGGGCGTCAGCGAGAGGTCAGCCGCGAAGTAGTCCGTCTGCGTGTGAACCGGCCATAGTTGCGTCGCCGTCACGCCGCCCAGGAACGCGACAGCCGCGAGCAATGACAAGGCCAGTGCGCGCCCCACGCTGGCGAGCACGCTGGTCGGCATGCGCGGCCGTCGCTCAGGGGTCGTCATGGACGAGACACCCACCACCGGCGGTGGCGGGCCGGGAACTGGCGCCAGGGCGCGAACTGCCTGACGTCGGCTCGCGGAAGTCGTCCGGGGGCACGTGCAGCGAGCAGGTGCCCCCGGACCCCGTGAGGGTCAGCCGATGCGGCCATACCAGACGTTGTCGGACAGCAGAGGGCCGTAGCGGACGTCGGTGCTGGGGTTGAGGGCTTCGTAGGTCATGCCGTTGCCGGCGTAGATACCGACGTGGTACCAGTCGTTGTAGAAGATGAGGTCGCCGGGCTGAGGGTCGGACACGGGGGTGACGGCGGCCTTCTGCCCGGCGACCGTGCGGGGGATGTCGATGCCGGCCTGCTTGAACACCCACCAGGTGTAGGCGGAGCAGTCGAATGCCTGGGGCGGGGTGCCGTAGAGCACATAGGGGTAGCCGACGTAGCTCGCCGCGATATCGAACAGCGAGCCACCCGCGGGGGTCGGCGCGGCCTGCTGGGTCGGTGCCGGCGCGGCGGGAGTTTCCAGCTGGGCACCGGCGGCCGGCTCCGGCTGCGGAGCGGGCGCGGCCTGCTGCGGCTGGGGGTCCTCCATGGGCTGCTCGGTAGGTGGCGCCGGCGCCACCGGAGCGGCCGGCGCAACGGGCGGGTGCTCGTGCTCGTCCACGATGGTAGTGCCGGTGAAGGAGGAGTGCCCGAGCATCGTCTCGACCGGTTCTGCGTGGTCGGGGGCGCTGCGGGCGATACTGCGGTCGGCGGCCGGCTGGGCCCGCAACTCTGCCAGGGACTGTCCGCCCAGCCGTTGCAGTGCCGGGTCGCGATCGCCGACCATCAGGGCGGCGGCGCCGGTACGGGGGAGCGTGCTGGGCGCACGGTGCTTGCCGGTGGACTTCATGGAACCTCCGGGGTCGTGCAGGACGACCTGGTCAGGGACAGGGATCAGGGACAGGGGTGTCCCGCTGCTCGCCGTGGGACACGGGTGCGGCGCGAGCAGCGGGTTCTACGCTGAGCGCTCGACCTTGAGGTCCGGGACTGCTTGTGTTGAGATCTGATGGAGATGCGGGGCTCAGGCGGTGGGGGAGAGGTCCTCGCCCCGGTGGGTCCGCGCGGCGGCCGGAAGGGTCACGCTGAAGGCGGCACCCTGCCCCGGCCCGTCGCTGGTCGCGGTGATGGATCCGCAGTGGGCGTCGACGAGGGCCTTGCTGATGGTCAGCCCGATGCCGGAGCCCGAGCGGTCACGGTCGCGTGCGCTGTCGCCCCGGTAGAACCGTTCGAAGACGTGGGGCAGCTGGGCGGCGGGGATCCCTTCACCGTCGTCACGGACGGTGAGCACCACCTCGGGACCGTCGCGGCGGGCAGCCAGGGACACGGTGCCGCCGGCGGGCGTGTGCCGCAGCGCGTTGCTGAGCAGGTTGGTGAGCACCTGGCCGACCCGGTTGGGGTCGACCTCGACGACTGCCTCGAGTGCGCGGGAGGTCTCCAGCTGCAGGTTCACGCCCTTGGCCGCGTAGGGCTCGCGCAGGGCGTCGGCCGCGGCGGAGAACAGCTCGGCCACCCGGAGCGGGCGGCGGTCGAGGAGGAGGCGTCCTTCCTCGGCCTTGGACACCTCGTCGATGTCGTCGGCCAGCCGCGCCAGGCGGGCGGTCTGCTCGGCCAGCACGGCCCTGGCCTCCGGTCCCAGGTCGATGACCCCGTCGGCAAGGCCCTCGTGATAGGCCGCCAGGGTCGCGATCGGGGTGCGCAGCTCGTGCGCGAGGTCGGACAGCAGGCGCCGGCGGGTGTCCTCGACACCTTGCAGGCGGTCGGCCATCACGTTGAAGGCGGCGGCGAGCGTGTCCAGCTCGGTGCCGGAGCCGGCGATGGCCACCCTCACGGCGTAGTGGCCCCGAGCCAGTTCGCGGGCGGCGTGCGTCAGCTCGGCCAGCGGTCGGCGCAGGAGCCGGGCCAGGACCCAGGTGACGGCACCGGCCGCCACGACGGAGATGAGCAGTCCCCAGCCCAGGGAGATCAGCGAGGCGTCCCGGTACGCCAGCTCGATGTGAACGAGCTCGGGGGAGTCGGCGGGGCGACCGGTCTGCAGCAGGTGGTCGTGGAAGATGCGCGGGCCGACCACCGCGGCGACCAGGCCGACCGTCAGGGCACCGGCGAGCAGCACGATCGTCTGGCCGATGAGCAGCCGGGTCGCCAGCCCTTGGTGCATCGCCGGTCGGCGGGGCCCGCTCATCCCTGACCCATGCGGTAGCCGACCCCACGCACGGTGGTGATATACCGGGCCGTCTCCGGGTCGTCGCCGAGCTTGCGGCGCAGATGGGCGATGTGGCTGTCGACCAGGTGCTCGTCCCCGACCCAGCCGCCGCCCCACACCTCCTCGATCAGCTGGCGCCGGGAGAAGGCGCTGCGGGGCCGGGAGGCCAGGGTGATGAGCAGGTCCCGTTGGATCGGGGTCAGGTCGACCCGTTCACCGGCCAGGTGAACCTCGAGGCCGGCCGAGTCGATGTGCAGGTCGCCGAAGACCCAGACCGGCTCGTGGGCGTAGGCGCGGGCCGCGGAACCGGTGCGGGGGCGGCGCAGCACGGCCTGCACGCGCGCGACGAGCTCGCGCACGCTGAACGGCTTGGTCACGTAGTCGTCGGCGCCCACGGACAGGCCGATGAGCCGGTCGACCTCGTCGGTGCGGGCCGTGACGACCAGGATGTAGCAGTCGGAGAAGGTCCGGATCTGCCGGCACACCTCGATGCCGTCCAGCCCCGGCAGGCCGAGGTCGAGCACGACGACGTCGGGGCTGTGCTCGCGCACCGCGGCCAGCGCGTCCGGTCCGGTGTGGACCACGGTCGTCTCGTACCCGGCCTTGAACAGATAGGCCGCGACCATGCCGGCCAGGGCGCGCTCGTCCTCGACGACCAGGACCCGGGCGGCCGGGTCGGGGTTGCTTGCAGGTGCCATGCCCGCATCCTCCCGCACCGGCCACCGGCACCCGACGCCCCGGGGCCCTGAGGGGCGAGAACTCCACCAAACCTCCATTAACTGCGCGCCGCGCGCCAACCACCGCGGTCAAGACTGTCGGCTAGTGACAACCGGAGGCGGGAGGTCGACATGCTGACGCACAGCATGGGCTGGGGCATGTGGCTCCTGATGGGTGTGAGCACGGTCGCGTTCTGGGCCCTCGTGCTCCTCGTCGTACGGGCGCTGCTGAACGTGCCGCCGGCCGCCTCCCCGGACCCTGCCGGACCCGTCCTGCTGCTGCAGGAGCGCCTGTCCAGGGGAGAGCTCACCCCGGAGCAGTACGAGCAGCACCGTCGCCTCCTGGTCGACGGCCGCTGAGACGTCCCGACCCTTCCTGGAAGGAACCATGACCCGCCCCTCACGACGCCAGCTCATCATTGCCGGCCTTGGCCTGGGCGCCTCGGCGACCCTGGCCGCCTGCTCCGGGGACGCCTCGGCCACCTCGCGCCCGGCTGCCTCCTTCCCACGTCCCGAGCCCGTGGCCCCCTCGCCGGGACAGTCCGTGGCGAGCGCCCGCCTGACCGCTGCTCCGGTCACCCTGAACCTGGGCGGCAGGACGGTGCAGACGTGGGCCTACGGGGACACCGCCCCGGGCGCGACGTTGCGGGCGACCGCCGGGGACCTGCTGCGGGTCACCCTGGACAACCAGCTGCCCGCCGACACCACCGTCCACTGGCACGGTGTCCGGCTGCGGCCGCAGGCCGACGGCGTGCCCGGCCTGACGCAGGACCCGGTCGGGACGGGGAAGAGCTTCCTGTACGAGTTCACCGCGCCCGACCCGGGCACCTACTTCTTCCACCCCCACGTCGGCACCCAGCTCGACCGCGGCCTGTACGCGCCCCTGATCATCGACGACCCGGCCGAGCCCGGCGACTACGACCTGGAATGGGTCGTGGTCCTGGACGACTGGATCGACGGCACCGGCACCACCCCCGACGAGGTGCTGGAGCAGCTGGTCGCCGACGGCGCTTCCGGCACCGCCGGCATGGACCACGGGGCGATGACCGGCATGGACCACGGCTCGATGTCAGCAGGACAGGACGGGGCCCCCTGGGGCACCGACACCGGTGACGTGAGCTACCCCCACTACCTCATCAACGACAGACTGCCCACCGACCCGACGGTCCTGCAGGGCAGGGCCGGGCAGCGGGTGCGGCTGCGCGTCATCAGCGCCGCCTCGGACACCATCTTCGCCGTGGCCCTGGGCGGGCACCGCATGACCCTGACCCACACCGACGGCTGGCCGGTCAGGCCGCAGCAGACCGACGCCTTCTACATCGGCATGGGGGAGCGCTACGACGCGGTCGTCACCCTGGAGCCGGGTGTCTTCCCGCTCGTGGCTCGCCCGGTCGGCCGGAGCACCGGCGGGCAGGGGCTGGCGGTGGTGCGCACCGCCACCGGCGCCGTGCCCGCGGCCGACGTGAGCCCGGGCGAGCTGGACGGGAACGTCCTGACCGCCTCGCAGCTGGAGCCGGACGACGCCGCCCGGCTCCCCGCCAAGGGCCCCGACCTCACCGCGGCGCTGACGCTCGGAGGGTCGATGGCGCCCTACCTCTGGACGATCAACGGCGCCCCGTACGGGCAGAACGAGCCGCTGCGGGTGGCGCCCGGGCAGCGCCTGCGGCTGAACGCGTCGAACATGACGATGATGCCGCACCCGCTGCACCTGCACGGGCACACCTTCGCCCTGCCCAACGGGCTGCGCAAGGACACCCTGCTCATGGCTCCCATGGAGTCCGTGGCGCTCGACCTCGACGCCGACAACCCCGGCGACTGGCTGATCCACTGCCACAACACCTACCACGCCGAGGCCGGGATGATGATCGACCTGAGGTACACATGAGCACCCGCGCGCGGCGCCCGCACCGGGGTCTGGCGGCGGTGGCGGCCGCGGCCCTCGGCCTCGCTCTCGCGGGGTGCGCCCCGACCGCCGACCAAGACTCTTCGGAGACAGGCGCGGGCATCGCGATCACCCACATCCACGCCGCCGTCCGCGACCCGGGCAGCGGCGACCTGTTGCTCGCGACGCACCAGGGCCTCTTCCGTCAGGACGGCGCCGACCTGGTGGCCGTCGGCCCGGTCATGGACCTGATGAGTTTCACCGTCGACGCCGACGGCACCTACTACGCCTCTGGCCACCCCGGCCTGCAGGCGGACCTGCCCGAGCCGCTCGGGCTGATCACCTCCGCAGACCAGGGCACGACCTGGACCGTGGCCTCCCGCGGAGGCGAGTCGGACTTCCATGCCCTGACCGCCTCCGGCAGCACGGTGGCAGGCTACGACGGGACGTTGCGCACCTCCTCCGACCGGCGCACCTGGCGGCAACGCCCGATCGCCGCGCCGCCACGCGCGCTGGCCGCCTCCCCGGACGGGACGCTGCTGGCCACCACGTCGGCAGGGCTGCTGCGCAGCACCGACGACGGTGCCACCTGGAGCACCCTGACACCGCCGGAACCGGCGGTCCTGGTGGCCTGGGCCGACACGAGCACCGTGGTGGCCCTGACCACCGGCGGCAGGATCGCCACGAGCACCGACGCGGGAAAGAGCTGGACCCTGGGAGCGACCGTGCTCGGCGAGGCCGGGGCGCTGTCCGCCGGGCGCACCAGCGAGGGGTCCCTGGAGGTGATCGCCGTGGTCGGCGACACCGTGATCCGCACCCTGGACGAGGGCGCCACCACCGAGGTCCTCGTGGGGTAACCACGCAACATGACGAAGGAGCAGCACCATGAGACACCACGACCACCCCGGCACCGCATACCCGGCCCCACCCGGCCCAGACCCCCAGGACCAGCCGCCGCCACCACTGCCGCTGCCCCCGACGGACC
This sequence comes from Serinicoccus chungangensis, assembly GCF_001483745.1. Classification (GTDB taxonomy): domain Bacteria; phylum Actinomycetota; class Actinomycetes; order Actinomycetales; family Dermatophilaceae; genus Ornithinicoccus; species Ornithinicoccus chungangensis_A. The sequence continues at coordinate 34,978 of NZ_LQBL01000001.1, forward strand.
GTCCCCGCCAGCGGCACCAGCACGGCTGGCTGATGTGGCTCATGTGCCTGCCGATGCTCGCCCTGGTCGGGGTCCTGCTCCTCACCGGCGCGGTGGGCGCCGGAGGCGTCCTCTACGCCCTGGCCTGCGTGGGGATGATGGCGGCCATGATGCTGTGGATGAACCACGGAGGCGGGCCGAGGGACCGTTGAGCGGCTGCACGGCAGGCGCCACATTGCCTGTCCGATCGTGCACCGCCATCGAATCTCCACCGTCCGACCACCGGACGGACAGACGGACCGCTGTATCGTCGAGATACCCCCCGAGGGTATGGATGCCGGCGGGGGGCTGTAGGAGCCCGAGAGAGGAAGCACGATCATGGATGTCCTGCTGACAGTGGCCACGGCGGCGGTGCTGACGGTCTTGACCGGCTGGTACTTCTTCGGCCCCAAGAAGTCCCGGCGCGCCGAGCTGGAGGGGGGACGCCAGGTCGTCACGGTGACCGTGAAGGGCGGCTACAGTCCCGACCTGGTCGAGGTCGTCCAGGGCGTGCCCGTCCGCCTGGTCTTCGACCGGCAGGAGAGCGGCGACTGCTCCTCCCGGGTGGTCCTTCCCGACTTCCGGGTCAACGAGATGCTCCCGGCGTACGCCAGCACCACCGTGGACTTCACCCCCCAGCAGACCGGAGACTTCGGGTTCGCCTGCGGGATGAACATGCTCCACGGCACGGTGAGGGTGGTGGCCGGTGACGCAGCCGAGCCGGGGGGTGAGGCGGCCGCGCCCCCTCGCATTGAGGGGGTACCAGAGCCGGCCGCCACCGCGGCTGGGCCGGCGACCGGGTCAGGCGCCGGGCAGGGCGACGACGCGGAAGCGGCCGAGCGGGCCGCGGAGATCGCCGACCTGCGCCGGCGGGTGATCATCGGCACGGTCCTGAGCCTGCCCCTGGTCTTCGCGGTGATGGCGCACGAGGTCTTCGGCGCCACCTGGGTGCCGGACCTGCTGATGAACCGCTGGTTCCAGCTGGCCCTGGTCACGCCCATCTTCTTCTACACGGGTTGGCCGATCCATCGCACCGGCTGGCTGGCCCTGTCCCACCGCACCGCCGAGATGAACTCGCTGATCACGCTGGGCACCATCGCCGCGTACGGGTACAGCCTCGTGGTCACCTTCGTCCCGTGGGTGCTGCCCGACATCGCCCAGGAGGTCTACTACGAGGCCGTCGCCGTCATCATCACGCTCATCCTGCTGGGCCGGCTGATCGAGACCAAGGCCAAGGCCGGCACCGGCGAGGCGATCCGGGCGCTGATGGGCCTGCAGCCGCGGACCGCGCGGGTGGTCCGCGCAGGACAGGAGGTGGAGGTCGGAATCGAGGAGGTCGTCGGCGGCGACGTCGTGGTGGTCCGCCCCGGGGAGAAGCTGCCGGTGGACGGGCAGGTGCTTCAGGGCTCCTCCGCGGTGGATGAGTCGATGGTCACCGGTGAGCCGATCCCGGTCACCAAGACGGTCGGCGACACGGTCATCGGCGCCACGATCAACCAGACGGGTGCGTTCCGGTACACGGCCACCAAGGTCGGCGCCGAGACGATGCTCGCCCAGATCATCCAGCTCGTGCGCCAGGCGCAGGGGTCCAAGGCGCCGATCCAGCGGGTGGTCGACAAGGTCTCCAGCTACTTCGTGCCGGCCGTGATCATGATCGCGATCTGGACCTTCGCCGTCTGGTCGCTCGTCGGCCCGCCGCCGGCCCTGATCTTCGCCCTGGTCGCGACGGTGTCGGTGCTGATCATCGCCTGCCCGTGCGCGCTGGGCCTGGCCACGCCCATGTCGATCACCGTCGGCACCGGCAAGGGCGCCACGAACGGCATCCTGATCCGCTCGGCCGAGGCGCTGGAGAGCGCGCACAAGCTCGACACCGTGGTGCTCGACAAGACGGGCACCATCACCAAGGGCGCCCCCTCGTTGACCGACGTGCTGCCGGCTCAGGGATTCTCACCCCAGGACCTCCTCACCCTGGTCGCCGCCGTCGAGGCATCCTCCGAGCACCCGCTGGCCACCGCCATCGTGACCGGGGCCAAGGAGCGCGGGCTGAGCCTGCCCGAGGCGACCGCCTTCGACTCCATCACCGGCCAGGGCGTGCGCGCGCTGGTAGGCGGCCGGGAGGTGCTGGTCGGCAACGACCGGCTCCTGTCCGCCGCGAGCATCGACGCGGCCGCGCTGCAGACCGACCTGCGACGGCTGGCCCAGGAGGGCAAGACCCCGATGCTGGTCGCGGTCGACGGTCAGGCCGCGGGCGTCATCGGCGTGGCCGACACCGTCAAGGACGGCTCCGTCGAGGCCATCGCGGCCCTGCAGGAGCGCGGCCTCGAGGTCGTCATGATGACCGGTGACAACCGCGACACCGCGGCCGCCATCGCCCGTGCCGTCGGCATCACGCGGGTGCTGGCCGAGGTCATGCCCGAGCACAAGGCCGCCGAGGTCAAGCGTCTGCAGGCGGAGGGCAACGTCGTGGGGATGGTCGGCGACGGCATCAACGACGCCCCGGCGCTGGCCCAGGCGGACGTCGGCTCGGCCATCGGCACCGGGACCGACGTGGCCATCGAGTCCAGCGACATCACCCTCATCTCGGGCAGCCTCGCCGGGCTGGTCACCGCCATCGACCTGTCGAAGGCCACCATGCGGAACATCCGGCAGAACCTGGTCTTCGCCTTCGGCTACAACGCCGTCGGCATCCCGATCGCCGCCGGCGTGCTCTACCCCACCCTCGGGCTGCTGCTCAGCCCGATCATCGCCGCCGCGGCCATGGCCCTCTCCTCGCTGTCCGTGGTCGCCAACGCCAACCGGCTGCGGAGCTTCACGCCCAGAGAGCTCCCCGCCGTCACGCACGTCCCGGCCACCGACCCGGTGGTCGAGCTCGGACACGACCCCACCCAGGAGGACACCATGACCCATCACGAGCAGCACCACGGGCACCAGCGCGAGACCACCGTCACCGACCCGGTGTGCGGCATGAGCATCGACCCGGCCACGGCCGCGGCCACCCGCGAGCACGGCGGCACCACGTTCCACTTCTGCTCCGGGCACTGCGCCACGACCTTCGACGCCGACCCTCACCGGTACGGGCACCCCAGCCCGACACCCTGACCCAAGCCTGGGCCAGGACCGACAGGAGCGGCACAATGACCACCGGCGCCCGCAGCAGCCCCGTCGCGCTCCAGGTGCGCCTGCACCGGATCGAGGGACAGGTCCGCGGCATCAGCGGCATGGTTGCTGACGAAAAGGACTGCATCGACATCCTCACCCAGGTCGCCGCGACGACCCGGGCCCTGCAGGCCGTCGCCCTGCTCCTGCTCGACGAGCACCTGCACCAGTGCCTGCGGCAGTCCGACCCCACCGGGCGGCCCCAGGAGGACCGGGTGGAGCAGGCCTCACGGGCGATCGCCAGGCTCGTGCGCAGCTGAGCAGGCCCGCACCGCCCGGGCTGCGCCTCCGTCCACCGGTGGAGCAGCCCGGGACGTGCCGCACCGGCGGCGCAGGCCCGCGGCCGAAGCGCGATCAGCAGAGGAGAACCCCAGCATGCACGACGCCCACCTGGACACCGCGGACCACCGCCGGGAACGCAGCGCCGGTGCCCTCCGGCGGTTCGTCGTGACAGAGAACTCCGGCGCGGTCGTCCTGCTGCTCGCCACGGTCGCCGCCCTGGTCTGGGCGAACTCACCGTGGCGGGCCGGGTACGAGGCGCTGTGGGCAGCCGAGGCGGGCCTGCACGTCGGACCGGTGAACCTGGTCCACACCCTGCGGGACTGGGTCAACGAGGGCCTGATGGCCATCTTCTTCTTCGTCGCCGGGCTGGAGATCCGGCGCGAGTTCGACGTCGGTGACCTGCGTGAGCGCCGGCGACTGGCGGCGCCGGTGATCGCTGCCCTCGGCGGGATGATCGTGCCCGCGCTGATCTTCGTGGCCCTGAACGCCGGCACCGACTCGGTGCGCGGCTGGGGCATCGTCGTGGGCACCGACACGGCGTTCGCGCTCGGCGTGCTCTCACTGTCACGCGGTGTCTCCGCCCGGGCACGCACGTTCCTGCTGACCCTCGTGGTGATCGACGACGTGATCGCCCTGAGCGTCATCGCCGTCGTGTACACCGAGAGGCTGTCGCTGGCGTGGCTGGCCGGGGCGGTCGCGGCCTTCGCGGCGATCCTGCTCCTGCGCGCCGCCGACGTCCGGGCGCTGCCCTGGTACGCCGGCCTCGCCGTCCTCATGTGGGTGGCGGTGTCCGCGTCGGGGCTGCACGCCACCGTCGCAGGCGTTGCGGCCGGTCTGCTGGCGACGGCGACGTCGCCAGGACGGGAGGAGCTGCGACGGGCCGGGCTCTGGTGGCGACGCTTCCGCATGACGCCCACGCCGCAGATGGCGCACCGCGCCAGCCGCTCCATGGCCCAGGCCGTCTCTCCGAACGACCGGCTGCAACGGATGTTCCATCCCTGGTCCAGCTACGTCATCGTCCCCCTGTTCGCCCTGGCCAACGCCGGCCTGAGCGTGGACACCGCCACGCTCTCGCGCGCGGCGACCTCACCGATCACCCTGGGGATCCTCCTGGGTCTGGTGGTCGGCAAGGCGGCGGGCGTGCTCGGGTCCACCTGGTTGGCAGCCCGCCCGGCCTTCGGCGGCCTGCCGCTGACCGTGCCCTGGTCCTCCCTGGCCGGTATCGGCATGGTCGCCGGCATCGGCTTCACCGTCTCCCTGCTCATCGCCGACATCAGCTTCGACGGGTCCGAGCTGGAGGAGGCCAAGATCGGCATCCTGACCGGGTCCACCCTCGCCGCACTCCTGGGCTGGCTGATCTTCCGGCTCCTGCCCCGGATGCCGGCGCGGGTCCGCACCGCCGGGGCCGGACGGGTGGCAGCTCCCCTTCTCGACCTGGCGGTGCCGCCCGACCCGGCCACCGACCACCGCACCGGCCCCCAGGACGCCGGTGCCGTCATCCTCTGGTACGGCGACTACCAGTGCGCCCACAGCGCGCACGCCCAGGCCGTGGTCGAGCAAGTCCGCCGCGAGCTCCCCGACAGCGTCGACGTCGTCTTCCGGCACCTGCCGCTGGCCGACATCCACCCGCACGCCCAGGTGGCCGCAGAGGCCGCAGAGGCCGCGGCAGTGCAGGGCCGGTTCTGGGCCATGCACGCCGAGCTGTACCGGCAGCACACCGACCTGACCCGCAGCCGCATCCACCAGATCGCCGCCAGCCTGGACCTTGACCTGGAGGCCTTCACCACCGCGCTGGACGCCGGCCTGCACGCATCGCGCGTCGCCCGGGACGTGGCCTCCGCCGACGCCTCCGACGCCGTGGGAACGCCCACGGTCTTCGTCAACGGCAGGCGCTACCGCGGACCCATGGAGCCCGGACCGCTAGCGCAGACGGTCACCGAAGCACTGCTGCTGGTCGCGCCGGCGCGCGGCACGAGCCGCAGCCCGTCGGCGGGCGACCGGACGGCTGAAGCATGACCGAGCACCACCACCATCACGGAGGAGCGACATGAACCAGACCGGCCACGGCACCCACATCCCTGGCGGAGGTGACCGACAAGCACTGGTGATCTCCGGTTGGCTCACCGGCATCTACTTCGTCATCGAGCTGGCCGTCGGGCTGTGGTCCGGCTCGGTGGCCGTGATCTCCGATGCGTTCCACACCTTCTCGGCCGTCGGCGGGGTGCTCATCGCCCTCGTCGCGCAGCGGCTGAGCCGACGTCCCGCGACCGCGCAGGAGACCTTCGGCTGGGGCCGGGCAGAGATCCTCGGCGCCCTCTTCAACGGCGTGTTCCTGGCCCTGATGGCGGCATACGTGTTCTGGATGGGCGCGATGCGCCTGGCAGACCCGATCGAGCTGCCCACCACCGTGATGCTGTGGGTCGCCGCAGGCGGGCTCCTCACCGAGGTGATCGCCTTCCGGCTCCTCTACCAGCGGCAGAAGACTAACCTCAACATCAAGGGCGCCTTCTGGCACATCCTGCAGACCTTCGTCGGCAGCCTCATCATCATCGTCTCGGCCCTGGTCATCCGCCTCACCGGCTTCCTGGCCATCGACCCGCTTCTCGGCATGGCCTTCGGCGTGGTGCTGCTCTGGGCGTCCTGGACCATCCTGCGCTCAGCGCTGCGCATCCTGCTGCAAGGCACCCCGGACAGCCTGGACCTCGACGCGGTGATCACCGCCCTGAGCCAGGTGCCAGGCGTTCGCGACGTCCACCACGTGCACGCCTGGACCATCACCTCCGGGCGCACCGTCTTCTCGGCGCACCTGCACGTCCCTGAGGCCGAACGCGATGGTGACGCGGTGCTCGAGCAGTCCGCGCGTGTCCTGCGGGACCGGTTCGACGTGTACTTCTCCACCCTGCAGGTCGAGCGGTCCTGCGCCGCCGAGGACGCAGCCGATCTCGACATCACACCTCCGTCCTGACCAGATTTGCGGGGCGACATCAGATCGGCACCGAACCGTCACCTGGGTGATGTGGACGAGGGTTCACGCTGGGGTGATGGCGGTGGCGACCGACCGTCCGTGTGGCTTCTCGGCGGTAGGCCCCGCGCGACCATCCGCCGCGCTGGCGAGGAGGTGCAGATGGACACCAGGTTGCTGCTGAAGGTGCTGGGTCGGCGGCGCGAGCTCGCAGCGCGCGACGGGTGGAGCCCATCTCAGGTGCGCACGTACCAGGCCCGGCGACTGGCGGCGTTGCGTGATCACAGTCAGCTGAGATCTCGGTTCTACCGCGAGTTCCACCGCGGCCTGACGCGGGCGCCGCTGGCTGAGCTGCCGATCCTGACCAAGGCGGTCCTCATGGACCGGTTCGACGACCTCATCACCCGGGGCGACCTGCGGCTGGCTGATGCACGGGCGCACCTGGCCGCCGAGGCCGGCGCGCAGCGGCTCATGGGTCGGTACTACGTCGCAGCCACGGCCGGCACCACGGGCGAGCCGGGCATCTTCGTCTGGGACGTCGAGGAGTGGGCGGAGGTCCTGGCCTCCTACAGTCGCGCCTACGGCTGGGCCGGGGCGTCGGTGCGGCTGACCGGACGCACCAGGATGGCGGTGGTCAGCTCGACGGTGCCCTCGCACCAGTCCGCGCTGGTCGGGGCGAGCGTCGACAGCCGGTTCGTCCCGACACTGCGGATCGACTCCGGGGATCCGCTCGAGGACGTCGTCCGGCGGCTCAACCACTTCCGGCCCGACGTTCTGGTGGGTTACGCCAGCATGCTGGGGCTGCTGGCGGGGGAGGGCGCCTGCACGTGCAGCCGGGGGCCGTGCTCAGCGCGTCGGAGGTGCTGACCGCCGAGGCACGCCGTGACGTGGAGCACGCCTGGAACCGTCGTCCGTTCAACGTGTACGCGGCCACCGAGACCGCAGGCATCGCCGCCGAGTGCGGCCAGCACGCCGGCCTGCACCTCTTCGAGGACCTGGTCATCACCGAGGTCGTCGACGACGAGGGCCGACCGTTCACCCCCGGGGAGTACGGGAGCAGGCTGCTGGTCACCGTCCTGGGCTCGCGCACCCTGCCCCTCATCAGGTACGGGCTCAGCGACTCGGTGCGGATGCTCCCCGCCCCACCGTGCCCGTGCGGCCGGCCCTTCCTGCGCATCGGCGGCGTCCAGGGCAGGGCCGAGGAGGCGCTGCGCCTCCCCGCGGCCCGCGGCGGTGACATCCTCGTCCAGCCCAACGTCGTCCACCGGGCGATGGAGCTGCTGCCCCTCACCGGCTGGCAGGTCGTCCTGGACGACTCCGGGATCACCGTCTACGTCGCAGGTTTGGCCGAGCTTGCCGACACGGGCCAGGTCGCCCGGCGCCTGGCTGACGCGCTCGCCCTGGCGGGCGCTGTCGCACCTCCGGTCCGGGCGGTGCGGGTGCCGGCCGTCTCTCGGACCGCCCTCGGCAAGGCACCGTTGATCCGGTCCGTGCGCGGGGGCGGCGAGCACCCTGGGCGGGGACGGGACAAGGCTGCGGACACCGACTAACGGAATTCCATCCAATCACCACCGGAACGCCCGGTCGTCACCGCCCGGAGGACTCACAGTTGTGGCGGTACGGGCCCCCACCAGGTTGGCCCACGCAACAGGAGGTTCCTCATGGCGCAAGAGCGACCCGGCAGGACCGGTTCACCTCGAGACGGAGAGGACGGTCGTCCGCGGCGGCGGGCGACCGGCTGGGTGGTAGCCGGTGGACTGGCCATCGCCGTCGGAGGCACGGCGGCGGCGGTCGCGCTCGGAGGGGACGGTGGGGCCGCGGGCACCGTGCCAGCGGTCCCCGCGGCCGCCCCGGAGTCCGCCGCCGCAACCGTGGCTCCGTCAGCCGAAGCACCATCCACCGCGGCACCGCCCACCACGGCGCCGTCGACCGCGGCGGGGCATGAGGGGATGGTGACCGGTGCGGTGTGGGTGGCCAACGAGGAGGACGCCAGCCTGAGCGTCATCGACGCGGCAACGAACACGGTCGTCACCACGGTCCGCGGGGTGGAGGGGCCGCACAACGTGCAGGTCTCACCCGACAGCGCCAGCGTGTGGGCGGTGAGCGGTCACGACTCGCTCGCCGTCGCGCTCGACGCGCGGTCGCTGGACCTGACACGCACGGTGACCACCGGCGGGGCACCCGCCCACGTCGTGGTCAGCCCGGACGAGCGCACGGCATACACCAGCGACGGCGCCGACGGCACCGTGACCGTGATCGACACTGCGTCCGGCGAGGTGCAGGCCACGATCCCGGTGGGTGCCGGGCCGCACGGGCTGCGCCCCAGCCCCGACGGCCGCTGGCTGGTCGTGGCCAACGTGGCGGGCAGCACGCTGAGCGTGGTCGACACCAGCACCCGCACCACGGTGGCAGACATCGAGGTCGGCACGGCCCCGGCACAGGTCGCCTTCTCCCCTGACGGGCGGTTCGTGTACGCCTCGGTCAGCGCCCAGGACGAGGTGGTCAAGGTCGACATGGCCAGCCGCGAGGTCGTCGGCCGGGTCACGGTCGGGGACGGGCCGATCCAGACCTACGTCAGCCCCGACGACCGCTACCTGCTGGCCGCCAACCAGGGCACCGAGGCGGCACCTGGAACGAGCCTGTCGGTCATCGACACCCGGACGTTCACGGTGACGGGGACCGTGGAGACCGGTCGGGGTGCCCACGGGGTCGTGGTCGACCCCTCCGGCCGCCACGCCTACGTCACCAACCTCTACGCCGACGACGTCGCCGTCGTCGACCTGGACGAGCTGGAGGTCGTCGCGCGCGTCCCGGTCGGGGACACGTCCAACGGCATCAGCTTCTCCAGCACGCCCGTACCGGCCCAGGCGCCGGTGACCCTGGACGTGCCGAAGGGCGCTGCCGGAGACAGCGGGGCAACGGACGGCCACGGCGGCCACTAGGCCCGGGTCCGGCCGGAGCCCGGCCGGCCCAGGCCGGCCGGGCTGAACCGACCGGCTCATCACAAGAGTGGTGGAGGGACCGGGCGGGGGGTCAGTGATGCCCGTCGTGCTCGGCGGGAGTCGTGACCGAGGGCGACGGGGTGGTAGGCGTCGGGGCGGGGGCGTCGGCCGCGCCGATGCGTGGACCGATCACGAACGCGGACAGGGCGAACAGGGCGGTGAAGGCGACGACTCCCAAGGCCGGTGCCCACCCGGTGCCGAACCGCGAGCGGAGTCGGCGCAGCAGGGGGATGCTCAGCAGGAGGCCCACGACGTAGAGGACGCCGTTGCCCAGCGCACCGGTCAGCAGCGCGGTCCCGGCGATCAGGCCGACGTGGTGCAGGACGTGGGGCACCAGCCCCAGGGCCGCCCCGAAGCCGGCGCGGACCGTCGCCCACCAGGTACGGGGCCCTCGACGCGGCGGGGCGGACAGCTCGAGCGCAGATGTGGCCATAGCCACCACTGTGCAGGCCCCGCCCGGTCTCCCGACGGCAGTTCTGTGGAGATCCGATGGCGAGGCCCGCAGCGGTGACAGCAAACCTCCCGGAAACCGCCAGGCCAGTCGCAGGGCGCGCCTGTGAGGGTGGTCCCGTCATCCCGGTGCAGGAGAGGAACCCCCGTGACCACAGTGCCGCGACCAGTGCAGGTCGCCGTCGTCGAGAACCCCGGCTGCCACTTCTGCGACGACGCGCAGGCCGTGCTCGCCGGGCTCGTCTCAGAGGGCCACACGATCGAGGTCACCTCGCTCGACGCACGTGCCGCCGACGGGCAGGCGCTGATGCGCGAGCACCGGGCCGCGATGACTCCGCTGGTGCTGGTCGACGGGTCCTTCTTCAGCCAGGGCCGGCTGCCGCGCCGCAAGCTCCTGCGCCTGCTCGGGGCCTGAGATGGGCGAGCTGCTCACCACCGGTTCCGTCCTGGCGGCCTTCCTCGCCGGCGGGGTGGCGCTCTTCGCCCCCTGCTGCATCGTCTTCCTCGCCCCCAGCTACCTCGCCGCCGCCGTGAAGAACCGGCGGTGGCGGCTGCTGCCGCTGACCTTCCTCTTCGCGGCCGGGCTCGCGCTCGTGCTGGTGCCCATCACGCTGGGCATCAGCCTGGTGGCCTCCGCGGTGGCGAACTACCACACGCCCCTGTACTACGCCGGCGGCGCGCTGATGCTGGCCCTGGCCGCGCTCAGCGTCTCCGGCCGCATGCTCACCCTGCCCGCCTCCCTGCGCGCGCCCGACACCAGGGGCGGTGACGGTCTGAGCTTCTTCAGCCTCGGCGTGTTCTCCGGCATCGCCAGCGCCTGCTGCGCGCCCGTGCTGGCCGGCGTCATGACCCTGTCCGCGCTCTCCGGGTCCGCGGTCGGCGGCCTCACCCTGGGTCTGGCGTACACGTTCGGCATGGTCTTCCCCCTGTTCCTCATCGCCCTGGGCTGGGACCGCTTCCGGCTCGGCGAGCGCAAGCTGTTGCAGGCACGGGCGGTCCGGCTGCGGCTGGGTACCCGCGTCGTGCACACCAACTCGATCAACCTGGTGGTGGCCGCCGGGTTCGCGGCGATGGGCGTCTTCGTGATCTACCTCGCCGGCACCGGCACCATGACCAGCGGCCCGGGCATCCAGGTCGCCGCGGGCCGTGGCCTCGCCGGCGTCTTCACCCGGGTCGAGCAGTGGGTCTCCCCGGTGCCCGAGCCGGTGCTCGGCCTCGCCGTGCTCGCCCTGGCCGCCGTTTTCGTCGTCGCCACCCTCCGCGACCGCCGCCGACCGGGAGCTGACGCCCTCACGGGCGTGGGCACGGACGCCGCGGACCTGGCCGCGCCGGGCCCTGCCGGCGAGGCCTGCCACGGCGCCGCATCGCATACCCCACGCGTCCCCGCAGACGACGCACGCACCTGAAGGAGCCGACGTGTCCACCAGATCAGCCCGTGAGTCCCGACTGGCCCGCATCGCCGCTGAGACGCGGTCCGAGGAGCGCCGTCGCCGAGCCCGTCGGTACGGCCTCGTCGGCACCGCGCTGGCGCTCGTCGCCGCGGTCGTCACCGCCATGCTGCTGACCTCGCGCCCGGCGTCCACCGAACTCGCCGACGCCGCGCCGGACTTCACCCTCAGCGACACCGCAGGCGGCACCGTCAGCCTGGACCAGTTCCGCGGCCGCAACGTGGTCCTGTACTTCAACGAGGGAGCCGGCTGCCAGTCCTGCCTCGTGCAGATGGCCGAGATCGAGAAGAACGCGGCCCTGTTCGAGGGCCTCGACATCACGTTCCTGCCCATCGTGATGAACACCCGCGAGCAGATCACCACCGACATGCAGCTCAACGGGGTCCGCACCCCGTTCCTCCTGGACGACGGACGCGTCTCCCAGGCCTACGGCACCCTGGGCAAGGGCATGCACGCCGGGCTGCCCGGCCACAGCTTCGTCCTCATCGACCGCGAAGGGCAGCGGCGCTGGTACGGGGAGTACCCCTCCATGTGGCTGCCACCGGCCGACCTGCTCGCCCAGCTTCAGAAGTCCCTGTCGGCCTGAAGGTACGGGCGAGCACACTCGGGGAACGGTCAGTTCCGGTCATCTCTGAGGCGCCTCGCGTAGCTCGGGCCGGGCACGTCGAGGTGAGGAACCGAGTCGTCTGGACCCGCCGACGCGCCACCGAACGTGGAACTGGTCCGCGCCTATGCCGATGTTCGGTTCTCTGGAACCGCTCCTGTAATACACCTGGGCTGGTACGACCGGCATATCCCAGGGACAGGGCGCCGGTCTGACCGCGCGGGGACCTACGACCGCCACGACACCGCGCAGGTCGCGCACGACCGCTCGCGTTACGCTCCCACCGAGGGAGGACACATGCCGCGCATGTCCGCGATCGAAGCAGCCTTCTGCCGAGCGGCACCCTGGACGGTGATCTCGCAGCGGGTCCTCTTGCCGTGGGCGCTGGACGGTCACGTGATCTACGGCGAAGTCTTGGAGGTCGGCGCGGGGAGCGGGGCGATGGCCGAGGCCGCTGCCCGCAGATTTCCCGAGACCAGCATCACAGTGACGGACGTCGACGCGGCCATGGTCGCCGTTGCGCGCGCCCGGCTTGTCCCAGTACCGAACCTGCGCGTACAGGCCGCAGACATGACCTCGCTGCCGTTCGCCACCGACCGATTCGACGCAGTCATGTCGAACCTGATGCTCCACCATGTCATCTGCTGGCGCGACGGTGCAGCCGAAGCCCTGCGGGTCCTCAAGCCCGGCGGGGTGCTCCTGGGGTACGACCTGACCAACACGCTCCTCGCACGGTTCGTGCACCATGCTGACCGATCGCCCCACCGTATGGTCTCCGTCGAGGAGCTGGTCGAGGGGCTGGCCGCTGCCGGCTTCACCGGCGTGAACGTCCGGGAGGCCGCTCGAGATCACCTGATGCGGTTCCGCGCCTACAAGCCTACAAGCCGGTCCGGACACGTACGGGGGTCGATGTGAAGCGCCCCAGGTTTGATGCCGCTCCTGTTTGAGTCCAGGAGGATGAGCACATGCCGAAGAAGATCGATCCCGAGCTGCGGGCTCGGGCCGTCAGGTTGGTGCTGGAGCACCAGCAGGAGTACCCCTCGACGACCGAGGCGATGATCGCTGTGTCCAAGCAGCTGGGTGTCTCGCGTGAGTCGGTGCGCCGCTGGGTCGCTCAGGCCGACATCGACGCCGGGCGTCGCGAGGGGATGAGCACCCAGGAGCACGAGGAGATCAAGCGGCTCAAGACCGAGAACCGTCGGTTGCGCGAGGACGTGGCCGTGCTCAAGGCCGCGACAACTTTCTTCGTGGGGGAACTCGACCCCCGCAACCGTTGATCATGGGCTTCATCGACACCATGAGAGCCGAGGGCCACGCGGTCGAGTCGGTCTGCCGGGTGCTGCGCGAGCAGGGCTGCCAGATCGCCGCGCGGACCTACCGGTCGTGGAAGCACAGCGGCCGGGTCGTGGCCGCACGGACCATCAGCGACGCCCTGGTCGTGGACGCGGTGCGCGATATCGCCTGGGTCACCGACCATCACGGCCGGCGCAAGTTGACCCCGGAGGGGTTGTACGGGCGCCGGAAGATGACTGCCTACGTGCGCCGCACCGTGCTGCCCGATGCCTCGGGCGGGGCCGTGGACCGGGCGATGTCCACCTTGGGACTATCCGGGGTGCGTCGCGACAAGGGGGTGCGGACCACGATCCCGGCCAAGGACGGCATCCGAGCCGGTGACCTGCTGAACAGGGACTTCACCGCCTCGGCGCCCAACCTCGTCTGGGTGACCGACTTCACCTACGCCCGGACCTGGGCCGGGTTCGTCTACGTCGCGTTCATCGTGGACGTGTTCTCCCAGCGGATCGTGGCCTGGCACGCCTCGGGCAGCAAGGCCACCGACCTGGTCATGGTTCCGCTGCGGATGGCCCTATGGCAGCGCGACCGCGACGGTCACCCGACCGTGCCCGGCGAGCTGATCCATCACTCTGATGCCGGGTCGCAGGGC
>NZ_LQBL01000002.1 GCF_001483745.1 Serinicoccus chungangensis
GAGCCCTACGTCAGGGCCCCACCACGCTCAAAGTCGAAGAGCCGGTATGTCCCCACCAGTTTGCCGGCGACCACACCGGCCTTCAGCTGCGTCCCGGCTGGCAGCTCGCGGACAAGGGCCTCGGCCAGAGCCCGCCCCAGGCCCTACCCACAGGGATGGCGGCGAAGTCGGAGATCCAGCAGGCCCTGCCCTCATCGCGGGGTACCGTCCGCAGCACCGCGACACCCCCCTGCGTCAGAACGCGCGACCCACCACGAGCCGCCACCAGACGTTGAGAAGCGCGCGTGCATCCAGGAGACCCTTCACACAGATGAACGGGACCAGGACCGCGAGCCCGAGAAAAGCAGCTTCCCGGCGCAGGAGCGCCACGATGAGCACCACCAGGGCCAGCACGACCGCGGCCGCGCGCATCAGCCCGAACCGCAGCGCGGTCCGAGCCACGACCGGGGGCAACAACGCGCCGCCCCACAGAGTCGCTCACCGGGTACCGCTGGACGTCCACCTGCATCGGCGACCCTCGTCAGTCCGCGGGGCCGGCGGCCGGGTGCTAGCCGCGTTCAGCGAGCACTGGTCCTTGCACGACGTGGGCGAAAGTCCAGATCAGCCTGTGGCTTCCTTCCGCTGCCGTAGGTTTCGGACCCTAATTAGTGAACCAAGAGCCGCACCGAAGGTACACCAGGTGGCGAAACTCCACGCCATGGCTATAACTAGTTCAGGGAAGATGGGTCGCATTGGAATGTTAGATGGGGGAATGACGCTGCCTTGCGTAGCTATTACCCCCCCCACAATTACCAAACCCAATCCAGCCACTAAAGACCACAGGAAAGGTCCCGCTAGCCGCGTACTTGACATACCGACGATGCCGCACAACAAGGCACCCAGAGACAAACCGCCAGCCAGAGCAACCAAAGATGGGCGGCCATCCACGTTCGCCCATTTGTATAGGTACTCAGCCGCCCCTACGGCGACGATGACACTCAGGCCAAGGAAAATCTGCATTCCTGCACCCAGGCCGCGACCGGTTATCTGCTCTTCAGTGTCAGATCGAACGGTGGCGCTCATCCGCACAACCTAACTCGATCGCTACTTCCATATTGGTACAGCCCGCTGAGCGCGTAGTACTCACGTGAATCCCCACATGTGTAGGAGACGTTAAGCCACTTCGTTCCGCCGGGATAGACGTAACCCGAGTCGTCATCTCTTGTGGGGTGATAGGAACAACCGACCCACCTACACTCCTTTAAGGACATAGAAATGTAACTGCGGTTACACGCAGAAGATAAGGTCTTGTAACCACTAGCGGCAACATACTCTGTGTAAGGAGCGGAACTACCGCGCACCATTTTAGGATTTCCCGCCCACTCGGTGACACGACACCCAGACGTAGTGTTCGCTGTGGTCGTGCTGACATTGTCTGTCCCCGTCAGCAGAGAAGTAGTCTGAGTGCCGGTAAAGGTAACATACTCACCGATGTCTTCATTATAGACCTTCTCGGTCACCTCTTCGGTCGAGATTACCGTTTCGATGTTCTCCGTAGTATTGCCCTCCGCGGCCGACACCGCCGGCCCTGCGAGGCCTGACACTGCGAATAGCGGCAGCGCGATCACAACGCCCAATCGCTTGCTCATGGCATCTCCTTTTATTTCGGAAAAATAGCGTACGCACATCACGCTAACATCAGCATGAGCACCTCGCCAGTGCTCGCGTTACACCCCCTGAAAGTGCGCTCACCACGCCCGGTGTCAATCACGCCTTGGCTTGCGTCGACTTCGCCCGCTTAGACGAGTTGCGACTAGCTCGTGTCATGAGACATCGGCTCGCCGTATTAACCCTTATAACCTAGGACTCCGAGGCGGTCACGGACCCCGGCCAAAAGCTGGGCCTGCCGGTCGTTAGCCGCGAGACGGGTCCCCAGGAGACGATGAAGGGCCGTGGCTTCCTCCGGGGTCAGCGTCAACCGGTGGGTGGGCTGTGACCACGACGGCAGGCCCGGGTCGCCCTTGCGGGCACGGCCGGTCCCGGGCCGGGACTGGTGCCATTGCTGGACCACGTCCGGGTCCCACAGGGGGGTGCGGCCCACGACCTCGGTAGGGGCCGGCGCGAAGCCACGGGAGACGTACCCCGACCAGGTGGCCGCAGTGACCCCGATCGAGGCCGCGGCCTCGGACCGGGTGAGCAGCCCGTCGCGGTAGGTCCCCCGGTGCCCGGTCGAGCTCACGCCGGCGTCTGTCCTGGGTCGGCGTCGAGGAGCACCGGCACCAGGTAGCCGGTGCGCAGCACAGTGTGCAGGTTGCGCGCCCAGGTCTCCGGGTCCTCCGTGACGGCCACCGGGCGCAACCCCCCGGCCACCTCGTCGGGCACCAGGACGTGCAGGTCGGTCGGGACCAGCCCCTGGGGATCGTCCAGGACGTAGTGCCCATCCGGTTCGATGACCATCGTGGCGGCCACCTCGTAGTGATCCCCACTTTCGGGGACACGGTGCAGCTGGAGAGTCACCATGGCTGCTCACCTTCCTTTCCCGGGTGAAGACACCCACCCATATACTACAACGTGAGATTGCATTTAGGTATTTCTTGTCATTCTCAGTAATCACCTCGGCCGAGGAGCCGGCCGGTCTCCCGCATCCGCCGCGCCCGCCCCAGCAGCGCGTCCAACCGGTCGTCCTCGATCATCCCACGCAGACCGCCGGCGTCCTCGGAGTCGAGCACCCGGTCCAGCGCGTCGATCTCCGCGCCGCTGAGCCGGCCCCTCTTGTCCGAGTCTGCATCGTCCGTGGTCCGCCAGCTGACGAAATCCGAGTAGTTGCAGTAGTTGCCGGGCTTGGCGAAGGCGTACCCGTGGTCGATCAGGGTGAGCCGGTCACCGGCGACGAGGTAGTTGTTGCGGTGCCGGTCCTGCTGCCCGATCAGGCAGTCGAAGAACCCGGCCGCGCGCCGGTCGGCCTCCTCGAGCTCGCCGATCGGCCGGCCCGGGACCCCGGGGCGCTCCAGCGACAACGACCCCATCTTGCCCTCCACCTCGCGCAGCACGCAGGGCGGCACCAGGGAGCGGTAGGGCTCCCCCAGCCGCTCGGCCAACCGCCAGGCCGCGGCCTCGTGCACCGGCTGCTGCGCCGTCGCCTGCCCGAACCCGTCAGCAATGCTGTCGTTGAGGTCCGCGAACGGCTTGTGGAACGCGACCTGCCCGTTGTGCAGCTGCCACCTGGTCGTCTCGTTCGTCCCGCCCCTGGCCCGCTGCGGGTGCGCCGGCTCACCAGACAGCAGGTGCCGCTCGTCCCGGTCACCACCCTGCCGCTCCAGAGCGGTCTCGATCTGGCCCCCCAGCTCGGGGACGTACCAGCCCTCCTGCATCCCAGACCGCGCCCAGTCACCCCCACCGAGGGCCGGCCCGGCCGCTGCCGCGCCGGGCTGGCGTTCACGGTGCGCACGGCCCGGTTCCCGACGCACACCTCCGACCGGGGCCGGGTGTGCGCGGCCACCACCGGCGGCGACGGCCCGCAGCAGCTCCTCCAGCGCGCCCTGGACCGGGTCCGAGTGTTGGACCGGAAGCGGCTGAACGGGCCGCAGAACCCGCGTGGACGCCCTCTACGGCCCCTTCGCCGGTGGGGTGACCCTCCCCCGGGTGCAACCCTGCGGAAGGCCATGCCCCTTGGCCCACTCCTTCGCCCGAGCCGGCGGCCCCTGCCGCAACCACGCCAGCACCTCGCTGCCGTGGCCCATCTCCCCCGCCGCGGCCACGATCTGCGCCTTCAGCTCCCGGTTACGCCGGCGCCGCTCGTTGTGCTTGACCCGCGCCGTCACACCCTGACACCCCGGACACCGACGACGACCAGCTCGACACATGACCCGGACGGTATGTCCCCCGCTGTAGCGAAGTCACGAACTCGCAGAACCAGGGACCTGGGCACGTGTCCCAAGTATGCTCATTCTCGCTCACCCAGATTGTTTCCGACGCACACCGGAAACTCCGGTGCTTCCAAAGACCAACACCCCCAGAGGAGATGCTTTTCACCATGGCCCAGAACGTGAAAGTGATCCTGGTCGATGACATCGACGGGACCGAGGCACACCAGACCGTCGAGTTCGCCCTGGACGGGGTGTCCTACACCATCGACCTCCACGACCAGCATGCAACCGAGCTTCGGGAGACCTTCATGCACTGGGTCGACCATGCACGCCGCACCGGTGGCCGACGCCAAACCCGCCGACTGTACAGCGGGTCGACCACAAGCCGCGACGATCTAGACCAGATCCGGGCATGGGCGCGCGAGAACGGGTACCAAGTCAGCGACCGCGGCCGCATCGCAAAGTGCATTGTCGACGCCTACGACGCCGCCCACTCCTAGCAACCCTTCTTTCGAACGCACCAGGAATTGCCCATCCGTCTCTTGCCAGTCACGAACTGAAGCTATACGGAGCAATCCCCCCCGTTTGCGGGCGATCAGGTCAAGGCGGCTCTTCCCAATTGAGGGTGTAGTCGTTGCCTGTGCCGCCAACTTACTTAGGCGAGCCAGGGGGGCGGTGCGGTCCAGCGCACTGGTGTGGTGTCTTCCAGGTTCGGGTAGTGGATGGCCATCCCGCGCTGCGGAAGTACGGACCAGAGCTGTAGCGCCCGAGAGTCGGCCTGGCCATTTCAGGAGTCGGTCCAGTCAGACACGTACTTGCAATAGATCGCTCGGGCTCGAGCGGGGTCGTGCGGGTGAAGGATAGCCGGTCCAGTGACTCTCACTTGTCGCACGTCGGTGGGCGGGTCGAACGTGGCGACCATCGCCGCGACCTCGCGCCCCTGGCTGGCGGCCAGGAGGAAAGGGCTCGGTCTCTTCTCGGCGATGGGTGTGTGGAACCAGAAGCGTCCACCGAAGAAGCCGAACCACATCGTGGCCAGCGCCGGACGGCCGCTGGCGGTCACGGTGGACACGCTAGCCGGGCGACGCGGCTCGCGCAGGAAGCCCGCGATGTCGAAGGTCGGATCCATCCGACACAGTCTGGCATTTAGGCCCACGCGCCGATCCGAGTGCAACAAGCACCTCGGCGATACGAGTGAGCATGCCCGTGACTAGGGTGCTCAACATCTACGGCTACTGCGAGCCATGGAAAAGGTATCCGCCGCCAACTTCACCTGTGCTAAGTCGCTGCATAATCTCGTTGGTCATGCGCTCCGCGACCCTCTCGACCTTGGCTACCTCATGTCTCTGCAACGTCTCCATCAGCTGTTGAGCAGTCGGATCGGCGAGAGCAGGCAACCCGAGCTCAGAGCTGCTTTCCTGTGAGGAGAGTTCCTCGTCAGGCCCGCGCGAAACGCTCCAGCCTTGGCTCACCAGCCCGGCGCGCTTAGGTGCTAGTGACAGGCTGTGCGGCCACACGGTCGCTGGATGGCGAAAGACGGTTGAGTGAGCGTCGCGGACCGCCAGCCGGTTGATGATTCGCGGCTGAGTCCGCACCCCGTACTGCGGTTGGATGAATAGGGGCGAGGTGCCTACGAGCAATTGTCTAGGAGCCAGGGGGAGGAAGATGCTGCAACCATGGGGCAAGAGACCTTTCCAGTCCGGTCCCTGATGGGCTATAGCAACGACTGGCGCATCTGCGAGCAAGAGGTCTTCGTCCATGTGGACGACCGCCCACTCGTAGTGCTTCAACCGGCAGGCGGCCTCGTCATACAGCCAGAGCGCTACGCGGAGCAGGCTGGCTTTGGATGGCTCACCGAAGTATTCATCGAAGAGTCGCTCAGCCTGATCACGCAGGTTCAGACGGCGATCCTCGGACACGTCGGCAAGATTGACACCTTTGACGTCGGCCCAACGCGCCAAGATGCTGATGCCCCCCAAGACAGGGGTGACATCTCGTTGCAACGCCTCTGTTTCGGCGGACCGAACCGCCAGTGCCGCGACGTAGCGAGCGATCACCTGCGCCGAGCCAGGAGGAGGCTGCTGGCCCGTAGCGAGGCTCGGGCTCAGGGCGTGGAACGGGTCCTCGATCTCCTGAGCGAGCCAGACCTCGACGTCGTCATGCCAGTCTCCGGCGTCATCCAACACCGAGTAAAAGTGACGCATGACAGAGGCACGCTCCACGGACTGCTCGAAGTCGTGCCCGCCACGTCGACGGCACAAGACCTTGCCCTGGTGAGCGAAACCGCGCAGTAAAGCGCGCGGCACCGTGTGGTGAGCCTTGCGCAACTCACCCCCCGACACAAGCGTCCCTCATCCCGCTGCTGAGGCGCACTCGTGCGGGCGTGCACGGCATCTTCGACATGCAGGGAGAGTGCCACGCCCGACTGACAGCGACAGCCGACGTCGCCCCGACCTAGCACTCCCGCGACTGACACCACCCGCACGAGGTGCACCTGCTCACCCACGAGCGACCTCCGGTACACCGAGTGGCGGTGGTTCTGGGCGACCGCGCCAAGCCCCTCCACCACCCCGGCGGCTGAAGCATTCGTCTCGACCGCGATCCACACCCCTCCGGCCGGCCGCGCTTCTCGCTTCGAGAGCGATTCCTAGCCGTCCTGAGCACACCCACGTCGACGTCCAGGCCGGGAAGGTATGTCCCCCACGAAGCGAAATCACGAACTCGAGGACGGCCCAGCCATACTGGACGTCTATGAGTGACGATTCCGGATCCGACGATGCCCCCACCCAGCAGCCCCAGCGCCGGCCGGCACCAGAGAATCCGCAGGTGCCTCCAGCGCGTCTGGTCAAGGAAAACTCCGGACCCAAAGGAGAAAAGTTCACCAAGCACCACGGAAGCAACACCCGAGACGGCGACTGACCAGGGGACGGCCTACGCCCAGCTGGTTGCCGAAGAGCTGCGCGGATGGCGGGACAGCCGCGACACCAACCTCCAGGCCCTCGCCCGAGTGCAGCAGTCCGCCGCGCTGGCGGTCTCAATCGTGGCCGTGCTCTCCGGGCTGTCCGACCGGCCGGTCGGTGGGCTGTCGCTCTGGCTGTTCATCGTTGCTGCCGGGCTTTTGGTCGGTGGGGCACTGCTCGCCACCATCGGCATGTCGAGAAACCGCACCTGGCTGGTCAAACCCGCAGGCCTCCAAGGCTTCGTCAGGAGGCAGTGGGCCGACGACGAGGTCGCAGCCCGCTACTCCATGATCACCCACCAGGTAGACCAAATGAAGACGCTGGAGAAGGTGTGCAAGTCGTTGTACCTCTGGCGAACCTTGGCGATCTGGTTCCAGTCAGTCGGACTGGTGACGCTCGTCGTCGCCGCAGCCATGCTTTCTGCGTCCTAGTCCTGCTGGCCCTGGCTTCGGCCGCGGAGATACTGCCGCAACCGGTCACGCAGCTCGCGAACCCACACCGCGGCAGCAGCACGGTCCGGCAGGTAGCAGTCGCTGGACCGCAGCAGGTACACCGTGTCCTCGGTGAGCCCGGTCTCGGCCGGGGACCCGCTGGGCGGGCACTGCCCGATGGGCCGGACGGGGTGGTGCCCGGTGGCAGGCACCCTCCGGGCGGGTCGCCGCCACCAGGCGGGAGGTCCTTCAGGAAGTCGTCGTCCCCGGTGATCGCGGCCACGATCCGGGCCGCGGTCGGCCAGTGCTGCTCGTAGTGGAACGGGTCGGCGTTGCGCTGGGTCCGGTGCGCGGCGATGGTCGGGGCCAGGTCCCGGTACCCGGGCACTTCCACCAGCGCGTCGTAGAAGAACCCGGCCGCGGTCGGCGGGTGCATCCGCTGCTCCTCGGTGCCCCAGGAGGACCGCTGCTGGAACAGTCCCCGGGAGTCAGGACCGGCTTCGTCGCCGTAGTCGATGTTGATCAGGCTGGACTCGCCTATCGCGGTCATCACCGCGACCGACAGCTCCCCCTCATCCAAGCCACGGTCCAGCCCGGCCTGCACGATGTGACCGGCGTTGACCCGTTGCTTACCGGAGTACCCCCCCGATCTCTGGGGCATCGTCCCCCGGAGGCCGCCGGGGACGAGACCGTCTGGGTCGGGACCGGCCCGGGTTGGGCCGGCTGCCCCGGGCTACCGGGTCCTCCCCGACCGCCGGGATGCTCATCCCGGCCTCGGTCAACCACACCCGAGGGTCCGTGCTCTGCCCGTCCTGAGGGACCTCGAAGTGCAGGTGGTCCCCGGTCGAGCGGCCGGTGGGCCCTTCGATCCCGACGTGCTCGCCGGCGGCCACCTCCTGCCCCACGTTGACCCCCCGGTCCCGAAGGTGGGCGTACCGGGTGACCAGGCCACCGCCGTGGTCGACCTCGACGTAGTTGCCGTACCCGCCGACCGTGTCCTGGGTGGACTGGGTGACCACCCCGTCCAGGACGGCCGCGACCGGCTGCCCGGGCTGGACGTGCTGGAAGTCGATGCGCCGTGCAGGCTACGCGCCCCGGTGAACGGGTCTGCCCGCCACCCGTACTCGCTGGTGGTGCGGTATCGCCCGGTCATCGGGTGCACGGCGTGCCCCGGCACCACCACCATCACCACCCCGGGTGCGACCCCGGGTCCCGACGGGCTGGCACTGCGGGTTGTCACACCGACGGCCACCGAGCTGCACCGCTGCTGCGACGTCCGGTCCCCACGCGAGAGACATCGCGAGCCGGTGCGCGATGACCACGCGCCCCCGACCGACCCAGACCCGCCCGTGCCCCCGTCCCGCAATGGCCCCAGTCCACCAGGAGCATCCCGAACCGGGCACGGTGGCGATCTGGTCCCGGTAGCGTGCGAGCACCCCCGGGGTCAATGACAGCGTGACGCAGCAGATTCGCCGATACCCGCCCCACAGTGGACTACTCGCCTGCCGCCGGCGGCTCGGACCTTACAGCGTTGTCCCCGGTGTCCGCGTCCCGGCCAGCAGAGCTGGCCTTGCGTGCCATTGTGCGCAGCCGTTGCGCCTGCTTAGTGCTCAGCCCATTTACGCCGCTCCACCTCACCGCTTCGTCCACGCTGAACCCCTCCCCGATCAGCCCGTCCAGCGCCTGGCCCGCCTGCTGCTCGAAGTGCTCCACGGCATCATCCCGCTGGGCCAGGGCTACCGACACGGCGACTCCCAGGTCGGCGCACCGCTTCTCCCGCGCCTTCTCCTCGGCTCGCCGCTTCTCCTGCGCCTGCACCGCGCGACGTCGCGCCGCTGCCCGCACCTGCTGCGCCCTGCTCGCCACCATCACCCATCACGCCCTCTCACCGATCACTTCTGACACTGCTCACACCGTCCACAAGCCCGCGCCCCACTTCAACCGTCCACCTCCCCGTAACCAGCCGGACGCGCGACCCACCTGCAGCGCGCCCGGCACCCCGCCCTTGACCGCGCCCCCCAAACCGGACACACCTCTTGCACTAGCGGTTAAAGCGAGCATTATCGCGTCAGAAGTCACACCGGCCGGGTGGTCTGCGGATTAGTAGAGACTTCGACGTCCCCCCGCGGGCCCGTTGACCAGGGACGCCTAACTAGGTGTAACGTCAGGAGCAACAATATGACTTCTACGGCAACGGCGGATGGGTGGTCCTGATGGTCGACGTGCCGGGCTCGGCAAGACTGCTCCTCGTCGCTGGGATCGCTCATTTGAACGAGGAGAGCGCCGTCTTCGAGGCCATGCTGACCGGGTGGGGACGTCAGCAGCAGTCCCGACTACTCGGGAGCAAGACGGTCTCCGACCGGGCCCGACTGGTGCGCCGGTTCACCGAGTTCGCCGACTCCTACCCGTGGGCGTGGGGACCGGGTGACGTGGAAGACTTCACTGTGTCCCTGGCCAGCGGACCCGGCGCCCGAGCACCCTCCACGATCCGCGGGTACCACCTGGCACTACGGATGTTCTGCGACTACGTCACCGACGCCCGCTACGGATGGCTGAAGGAGTGCCGCGACCGGTTCGGCGCCGTGCCCTCCCAGGTGTGCCACGAGTGGAACACGGTGGCACACCTGAACGAGTACGAGGGCCGCCCGGCGCGACGACCGTTGACGTACTCCGAGTTGCAGGATCTCTTCGACCACCTTGACGCCCAGGTCGAACGGACCGCGTCCTCGGGCCGTAAGGGCACACTGAGCGCTTTGCGGGACGCGCAGGTCTTCAAGACGGCCTACGCGTTCGGGCTGCGTCGCAACGAGCTGTGCCGCCTGGACGTGGCCGACCTGCGACCCAACCCGCACGTGCCCCGGTGGGGCACCTACGGCTCGGTCCACGTCCGGTATGGCAAGGCCGTCCGCGGCGGTGTCCCGCGCCGCCGCACAGTCCTGGCAGTACCGGAGTTCGACTGGGCCATCGAGGGCATGCGCCAGTGGGTGGAGCAGGCACGGCCGTTGTTCAAGGCACCCGGCCAACCCGCCCTGTGGGTGACCGAGCGGCTCTCCCGAGTCTCGCTGCGCCACCTCGACGCCCGCTTCGCCGACGTGCGCGAGCAGGTAGGCCTGGATCCGGCGCTGTCGCTTCACTGCCTGCGCCACTCCTATGTGACCCACCTGATCGAGTTCGGCTACCCCGAACGGTTCGTCCAGGAACAGGTCGGGCACGCCTACGCCTCGACCACCGCGATCTACGCCTCGGTCAGCAACGACTTCAAGGACAAGACGCTCAAGTCCGCACTGGCCCGCGTCTACGCACAACGCACCGATCAGGAGGACCCGTCATGACCGTCCGCACCGCCATGGGATGGCACCTGCGCCAGGTGATGGCTACCCACGGCATGTACCAGACCTCCGACCTGGTCCCGCTGCTGGCCGAACGCGGCGTGCACCTCTCCCGAGAGCACGTGTACCGGCTGGTGGCCCGGACCCCGCAACGGCTGAACATGGAGGTCCTGGCCGCCCTGTGCGACATCCTGGATTGCGAACCCAACGACCTGCTGGTCCCCACCGTCGTCGAGGACCAGACCGCAAAGACAGGAACCGGGGACAGTGGCCCAGGGATCGGTGAGCTGCGCCCGATCCGGGCCCGGGTCCGCCGCCCGCCCGAGGACCGATGAGCCCACGGGCGCGGCTGCCGCGCCAGAACTGCGCACACTGCGGCCGCCATGAACGCTGCACCCGGATTGTCCTGGAGGAGGCGGTCTGCCAGCGTTGCACCCTGCGCTTCGCCCGGACCGCCCAACCCTGCCCAGGTTGCGCGAACATCAGGGTGCTGGCCTTCTACGACGCCGACCGTCGGCCGGCGTGCGCGGCCTGCACCGGCAACGAGGCCGTCTACGCCTGCACCGCCTGCGGGCGGGAGGACTCCCCGTGGGGCCGGCTGTGCGGGCACTGCGCACTGAAGGAGAAGACCACCGCGCTGCTGTCCGGCCCCGACGGCGGCATCCACCCGCGACTGCGGCCGGTGTACGACGCGCTGATCGGCGGGCCACGACCACAGACCACCTTGCATTGGTTCACCCGCTCCACCGGCCCGGCCACCCTGGGCGCGATGGCCCGCGGCGAGCTCGACATCTCCCACGCGACCTTCGAGGCCATGCCCGCGAGCAGGACGAACAGCTACCTGCGCGACCTGCTCACCGCCCTGGGGGTCCTGCCGCCCTTCCACGCCGAGCTCGAGCGGGTCAGCCCGTGGCTGGAGGAGCTGCTGGGCACCCTGCCGGCCGGGCAGTCCGAGGTACTGGCCCGGTTCGCCCGCTGGCAGGTGCTGAGCAGGCTGCGCCGCCAGGAGCAGCACGGGACCCTCACCCACGGCGCGATCTCCGCAGCCCGAGCGACCATCGTCGTCACCGCCCGCTTCATGAACTGGCTCACCGAGCACGGCACGGACCTCGCCGACATCGAACAGGGTGACCTGGACCGGTTCGCCGAGGAGCACCGCGCCCGCGCCCTCGCGCTGCGACCGTTCCTGGCCTGGTGTGCCCGCACCGGCCTCGGAGGGGATCTGTCCGCGGCCACCCGCCCCACCACGCAGCCCGCCGTCACCCTCTCCGACGAGGACAGGTGGTCGCACGTCCAGCTGCTCCTGCACGACGACACGATCCGCCTCTACGCCCGCGTCGCCGGTCTCTTCGTCCTGCTCTACGCCCAACCCCTGGCCCGGGTTTGTCGCATGCGCGCCGACCAGATCACCGTTGACGCCGTCGGCGTCACCACGGCCACGTTCGACACCTTCCCCGTCGAGCTGCCGGGCCCGCTCGACCGCCTCGTCCGCACCCACCTGACCCGTCGCGGGCAGGCCTCCTACGTCAGCCGTCCCGACACCTGGCTCTTCCCCGGCGGCATCCCGGGCAAGCACCTGGCGACGGAGAACGTCCGCGCCCAGCTCGTCGAACGCGGCATCCAGCCCATGGCCGCCCGCAACGCCGCCATGTTCCAGCTTGCTGCGAGCATGCCCACCCCGATCCTGGCAGAGGTGCTCGGCCTGGCCCCCAACACCGCCACCCGGTGGGCCGCCCTGGCCTCACGAGACTGGAGCGCCTACACCGCCCAACGCGACACCCACCTCCGACGCTGAAGCTGATGACTTCCCGTTGCACCCCCGACCTCACGGACGGTTCAGCACAAACTGTATAGTTCAGCCCGTGCTGACTACTTCCTCCAGGCTGGACGCGATGCATCGGATCGGCCGGGCCCTGGCAGATCCGACGCGGGCTCGGATCCTGCTGTCGCTGCTCGAACGGCCTGCCTATCCCGCTGGACTTGCCGAGGACCTCGGCCTGACGCGGCCCAACGTGTCCAACCACCTGACCTGTCTGCGCGACTGCGGCATCGTCGTGGCCGAACCGCAGGGACGACAGACCCTCTACGCGATCGCCGACCCGCACCTCACCAACGCGCTGCTCGCGCTGGTCGAGGTGACCCTCGCCGTGAACGAGGACGCCCCGTGCCTGGATCCGCAGTGCCCCGTCGCCGGCTGCGAGGTCAGCCGGTGATCCTCACCACGGTCCTGCAGGCGATCGGGCTGTTCATGGCCACCAACATCGATGACATCATCATTCTTTCTCTGTTCTTCGCCCGAGGCGCCGGCCAACGAGGCACCACCACCCGGATCGCGCTGGGGCAGTACCTGGGGTTCGTCGGGATCCTCGGTGCTGCGCTGCTGGTCGCCTGGGGGGCCGGACTGGTCCTGCCGTCCGGCGCCATTCCCTACTTCGGGCTCATCCCCCTGGCGCTCGGTATCTGGGCGGCGTGGCAGGCATGGCGAGGCGACGGTGACGACGACGACGAGAAGGTCGAGGGCAAGAAGGTCGGCATCCTGACTGTCGCCGCGGTCACCTTCGCCAACGGCGGAGACAACATCGGCGTCTACGTCCCGGTGTTCCTGAACGTCAGCACGGCAACCGTGGTCATCTTCTGCGTCGTGTTCCTGCTGCTCGTCGGCGTGCTGGTCCTTCTCGCCAGGTATGTCGCCACCCGCAGGCCTATCGCCGAGGTGCTCGAGCGATGGGAACACGTGCTCTTCCCGATCGTCCTGATCGGCCTCGGCATAGCCATCCTCGTCAGCGGCGGCGCATTCGGACTCTGACAAACCGGGACCCTACGAAGCGCCGAACGACGGAGCGTGACGCCTCCCATTCCGGGCGCCTGACCTGCGGGGCGTCGCCTGCTTCGGGCCAGCTATAAGGACTGGTTCGAAAGGGCTGTCCACCAGTACTTGACGCGTCATGTTGCTGAACGCCGGTCGCGAGTCGTCGGCTTGTTCTCGGTGTGGCGATGACCCTTCACAAGCTGACCGCGGGGTCCGGGTATGACTACCTGACCCGGCAGGTCGCACGCCAGGACGCCACCGAGGTCGGCCACGCCGGGCTGGCCAGCTACTACACCGAACGAGGCGAGACCCCCGGGGCGTGGATGGGGTCGGGGATGACCGGAATCATCGGCCTGGAAGCCGGCGACACGGTCACGGCCAAGCACATGCAGAACCTGTTCGGCTACGGCATCCAACCCCTTGGCGAGGACGCGGCGACCCTGGCCCGCAGGGGCTCCCCCCACGTGGATGAGACCGACCTGGACCGGGTCATGCTGATGGGCCGCGCCTACCCGGTCATCGAGGGAGACCTGGGCGAGCTGCGTAAGAAGGTCGCCGGCCGGCTGGACAAGATCAACCGGGCCAAGGGGCTGCCGTCAGGGACCGCAGTCGACCTCGACACCCGCGCCAAGGTGCGCACCGAAGTAGCCACCGAGATGTTCCGGGACACCCACGGCCGGGACCCGTTGAACGAGCGTGAGCTGGCCGGTCTGATCGCCCGGGCGTCCCGCCCGTCGAGCACCGCGGTCACCGGGTATGACCTCGCGTTCTCCCCCGTCAAGAGCGTGTCCGCGCTGTGGGCGGTCGCCGACCAGGGCACCGCCGCGAAGATCGAGGTCGCCCACCAGGCCGCTGTGACTGATGCCTTGGCGTTCATCGAGAAGCACGCCCTCTTCACCCGCACCGGTACCGGCGGCGCCCGCCAGGTCGACGTCACCGGCCTGGTCGCGACAGCGTTCACGCACCGTGACTCACGGGCAGGGGACCCGGACCTGCACACCCACGTCGCGGTCGCGAACAAGGTCCAGACCCTCGACGGGAAGTGGCTCTCGATCGACGGTCGTGTCCTGTTCAAGGCGACCGTCACCGCGTCCGAGACCTACAACACCGCCCTGGAGCAGCACCTCGGCACGCTGGGCTTGCGGTTCGAGGACCGGCCCAGCGGGGACGCCCGGGCACGACCGGTCCGGGAGGTGGTCGGTGTGCCGGCCGAGCTCAACGAACGGTGGTCCTCGCGGCGTGCCGATATTGAGGCCCGCCGCGGCGTCCTGGCCCGAGAGTTCCAGGCCCGGCACTGGCGGCCACCGACCGCGGTCGAGGCGGTCAAGCTCGCTCAGCAGGCCACTCTGCAGACCCGTCAGGACAAGCACGCCCCCCGGACCCTGGCCGAGCAACGCACCCAGTGGGCCGTCCAGGCACGCCATGTCCTGGGCAGCCAGGAAGAGGTCGACCAGATGGTCGCCAACGTGCTCGCCCAAGGCCCCCGGCGGAGTTGGGTGCACCCGGGTGAGGGCTGGGTGGACCGTTACGCGGGCCATATGATCGATACGATCGCGGAGCGGCGTGGCACCTGGCAGGTGTGGCATGTGCGGGCCGAGGCGCAGCGGCTGGCCCGGTCGGTGGACGTGCCGCTGGAGCACGCGCCCGGACTGGTCGACGAGCTGGTCCACCGTGCTCTGGCGACGCACAGCATCGCCCTGGCCAAGCCGCGCGACGAGGCCGCGGTCGAGCCTGAGGTGCTGCGCCGGCGGGACGGGTCCAGCGTCTACACGGTCGCCGGGTCGCAGTTGTTCACCTCCTCGGCGATCCTGCAGGCCGAGCAGTTCCTGCTCGAGGCGGCCGGGCGCACCGGCGGCCGCGTAGCCCCCGAGACCTGCGTCGGCGTGGCTCTGCTGGAGCTGGAGGCCAACGGGGTACGGCTCAACCCCGGGCAGGCATCGTTGGTGCGGCGGATGGCGACCTCCGGGTCGCGGGTCCAGCTGGCGATCGCGCCAGCCGGCGCCGGGAAGACGACCGCGATGGCGGCGCTGACCCGGGCCTGGGAGGCCTCCGGTGGCACCGTCGTCGGGCTGGCCCCGTCCGCCGCGGCCGCCGGGCAGCTGCGGTCCCAGATCGAGGCACCCACCGACACGGCCGCGGCCCTCACCCACCACCTGGACGGAGGCCAGAGCAGCAACGGTTGGGCCCTGGCCGCGCAGATCAACCGAGGCACGTTGGTCCTCATCGACGAGGCCGGCATGTCGGACACCCTGTCGCTGCGCACGGCGGTCGAGTACGCACTTGACCGGGGCGCCAGCGTGCGCCTGGTGGGGGACGACCAGCAGCTCGCGGCGATCGGCGCCGGCGGGGTGCTCCGCGACATCGAGGCCACCCACGGCAGCGTCCGGTTGACCGAGCTGATGCGGTTCACCGACCGCGCCGAAGGCGCCGCGTCGCTGGCCCTGCGGCAGGGGGACACCGCCGCGCTGGGGTTCTACCTGGACCAGCAGAGGGTGCACGTCGGAGACACCGGCACGATGGCCGACCAGGTCTTCGCCGCGTGGAAGGCCGACACCACCGCCGGTCGTGACTCCATCATGCTCGCCCCCACCCGCGAGCTCGCCAGCCACCTCAACCATCGGGCCCGCGCCGACAGGTTGGTCGCCGGCGGTGAGGTCCCGGTACGTACGCGCACCCTGGCCGACGGGAACCAGGCCAGCCCGGGCGACCTCATCATCACCCGCAGCAACAACCGTTCCCTGCGTACGAGCGCGACCGACTTCGTCAAGAACGGTGACCGGTGGCACATCATCCGCCTCACGCGGGGCGGCGACCTGGTCGTGCGACACCGGGAGACACGCCGACGCATCGTCCTACCCGCCTCCTACGTGCAGACCCACACCGAGCTGGGGTACGCCTCCACGGTGCACACCGCCCAGGGGCTGTCGGTGGACACCATGCACGGGCTCATCGGCGGGGGCGAGTCGCGGCAGCAGTTCTACACGATGATGACCCGCGGGAGAGGAGCGAACCACGCCTACCTCGAGGTCGTCGGCGACGGCGACCCGCACACCCTGATCCAGCCGCGCAACACGATCCCCCCGACCGCCACGGACATCCTCGAGAGAATCCTGGCCCGCGACGACGCACCCCGGTCCGTCCACACCATGGTCCGGGACGACGCAGCGGCCACGACCGGGTTGGGGCATGCCGCGACCCGGTACGTCGACGCGCTCACCTTCGCCGCCGAACAGCGCCTCGGCTCTGCCGGTGTGCACCGGCTGGAGCGCGCGGCCGACCTGGTCCCGGGTCTGACCCAGTCCCCCGCCTGGCCCACCCTGCGCGCCCACCTGATCCTGCTGTCCGCTCACGACGTCGACCCGGTCGCGGCCCTGCGGCAAGCGGCCGTGACGCGCGAGCTGGACACCGCCGCCGACCCCGCCGCCGTCCTCGGGTGGCGCCTGGACGACAGCGGGCTACGCAACGCCGGCCCCGGTCCGCTGCCCTGGCTCCCCGGCATCCCGGCCTCGTTGGCGGCGGACCCGACCTGGTCGGACTATCTGATCCAACGGGCGGACCTGGTTTGTGCCCTCGCCCAGCAGGTCAGTCAGGAGTCACGCGACGCCGACACCCCGTCCTGGGCGCGCCAGGGCACGCAACGCCCCGAACCAGACTTGCTGGCCCGGGTACAGGTCTGGCGCGCCGCGAACCAGGTGCAGGACACCGACCTTCGGCCCACCGGTCCACGGCAGATCGCCAAGGCGCACGCGCTGCACCAGCAGGACCTGGACACCTGCCTGCGCATGGGTCGGCACCCGGCGATGGCCGAGTTCGGGCCCCTGATCACCGCAGCGTCCCCGACCGCACGCCAGGATCGGTTCGCCCCGGTCCTGGCCGAGAGACTGGCCGGCCTGTCCCGGGCCGGACTCGACGCGCCAGCCACCGTCCAGGCGGCGCTCAGGGACGGACCGCTGCCGGACGACCACGCCTGCGCGGCCCTGTGGTGGCGGATCAACCGGACCCTGTCCCCCGCGGTGGCCACCGAGATGGACACCCAGCACGCGCTGGCCACGGACTGGCAGCACCTACTGGTCGACCACGTCGGCACCGCCCGGGCCACCGCCATGCAGGACAGCCCCTGGTGGCCGGCGCTGGTCACCACCATCGAGCAGGCCACGGCCCGAGGATGGCCGGTCACCGAGCTGCTCCACCAGGCCGCCGCGGACGGTGCCCGCGTCGACGACGCACAAGCGATGACCTGGCGAGTCTCGCTGCTGACCTCCACTCCCCCACCCGAGGACGACCACCACACCCCGCAGGAGGACCAGCCCCCCATGGACCTCTACGACCACCACGACCGCGACCAGGCACCACCGGAGCACGCCCCCACCGACAGCGAGCTCCGGGACCACCTGGCTCAGGCTGCCCTGCCCGACGACGACCTGGAGCCGGCACCTGACCCCACCCCGCCGCCCGGGCACCTTGACGAGGAGTCACCAGCAGTGGCGTTGGCCCTGCTGGCACGGATCCGCGACCTCGGGCCCGACCCGCTCGAGTACAGCGAGAGGGAACTGGCACACCAGTGGGACCGGGCCCAGGAACAGCAGGAGTCCCCGGTGCCGGTGGACCGGTTGGCCACGGTCAACGAGATGGCACTGGACTACTACGAGTCCCGGCTCGTCGACGAGCACGGTTGGGCCCGGGACTACCTCGCCGACCGGTTCGGGCACGACATCGCCGGACACCCGCACATCCGCCCCGGCTACGCCCCCGCCGGGTGGACCCACCTGGTGGACCACCTGCGCGGCCGCGGCGTCACCGACCTCGAGCTGGAGACCAGCGGGCTGGCCTCCCGGACCCGCTCCGGCGACCTCATCGACAGGTTCCGAGACCGTGCCGTCATGCCCGTCATGGACCAGGACCAGGTCCTCGGGTTCATCGGTCGCCGCAACCCCGCCCGCACCGACGAGGAGAAGGCCGGTCCAAAGTACCTCAACACCCCTACGACGCCCCTGTTCCGCAAGGGCGACCGGCTCTACGGCACCCACCAGGCCCTGCTGAACGCCGGCGCCATCCCGGTCCTGGTCGAAGGGCTCATGGACGCCCACGCCGTCACCCTCGCCACCCACGGGACCTGCGTCGGCGTCACCCCATTGGGCACCGCCATGACGGAGGCCCAGGCACGACAGCTCGCCGAGTACTCGGACCGCCCGCTCGTGGCCACGGACGGCGACCTCGCCGGCCAGATAGCTGCCCACCGCGACTACTGGCTCCTGGCCCAGCACGGGGCCACCCCGCAGCTGGTCACCTTCCCCGACGGGTCCGACCCCGCCAGCATCCTCGAGCGGCGCGGCCCGGGCGCCCTCGCGGCCGCGCTGCGAGACAACCACAGCCCCCTCAGCAACGCCCTCCTAGACGAACGCCTCACCCACCTCACCGGACCACAAGCACTCGACGAGGCCGCCAGCGTCCTGGCCACCACCCCATCAGACCATTGGGACCCCGGTGTAACAAGAATTGCCGCCGTCACCGGCACCGACACGGGCACCGTGCGGGGCGTGCTCGTCTCCCGTATGCGCGCTTGGAACAAGAACCCACGCCACACTGCCGGTGAGCAGATCGGGAGGCTGCGTCAGGTGCGGGAACGCAACGCAGAAAAACGGTCCCTGACCACCTCGGTACTTGCGCCTGCCCCGCTCATCCCGACCACCCACCGCGAAAGAGTCATCGTAAGCCCGCAATGTGGCGGTCCTGCACGCCGTCGATAACGTTCGTACCCTCTTGGCCTGGGCCGATGTCGTTGAGGCGGCTGATCCACGCATACATCCTCTGATTGTTCTGTTCCCTCATGGGGTTCGGAGGATGCGGACGGGGTCTCGGGTGGCGGCGTAAAGGGCGGGGGGTATGGCGGCGGTGGTCGCGGCGATGAGGGCGAGGGTGGCGGTGCCGGTGGTGAAGTCGGCTGGGGGGATGGTGTCCTGGCCGAGGCGGGCGGCCAGGGCCAGGCCTGCTGCGACTCCGAGGGCGGCGCCGAGGATGGCGGGGGCGAGGGTGCGTCCGATGACGAGGGTGATGATGGTGGCCCTGGTGGCGCCCAGGGCGCGGCGGCGGCCGAGGTCCTTGCGGCGGACGAGGACGTCGGCCAGGACGACGATCGCCACGAGCAGGGCGCCGCCGCCGAGCACCCCGAGCAGTAGGGTCGCGCCGAACGCGGCGAGGTCACCGGTGACCTGGGCCTGCAGGTCGGCCAACGAGACGGGGGAGGTGATGGTGACCGCGTCCGGGGTGGGCGGCTCGACCAGCGCCAGGACACTGGCTTGAGTGGTCTGCGCGGCCGCGGCGTCGGTCAGCACCACCTGCAGGGTGTCTACCGGTTGGTCGGCGGGCGCGACGTACAGCACCCCCGCGGCGTAGTCACCGAACGGGTCCCGGGGGGTGAACGTCCCGACGACCGACCAGTCGTCGACCTCGCTGGTCGAGGCCAACGCGACCCACCCGAACGGGTCGGCCATCCCGAGCTGTGTCATCGCGGTGTCGGTGACGATAGCCTCCCCCGGGCCTGGCCACCGCCCGGCCTGCAGGTCGGCGACCGCGGCCAGGTCACCGTGCACACCCCACGCGGGCACCCGGGTCCCGCCTTGCCCGATGACTCCGTTGACGACATCGACCGGGATCAGGGTCCCCACCCCACGCTCGACCGTCGACAGGGTGCTCGCCTGGTCCACCACCGTCGGCGGCAGCAGACCCTCACCGCGGGCGTCCGCGACGGCCAGGACCCGCGACCCGGCCTCGTCCAACCGGTCGGTGAGCTGTTGCTCCGCGGCGGCGGTGCGGCCCACGGTCGCGATCGTCGCTGCGCACATCACCGCGACCAGCAACCCGACCAGTGCCGAGGGGACCTTGGACGCCCACGCCGTCGCGGCCGCCTCCCGCACCACCAGCACCCACCTCACAGCGCCAGCACCTCATCCGCGTGGTCCAGCACGAACGGGTCGTGCGTGGCGATCACCACCGTCCGCCCCCCCGACCCACCCGCTGGCGGCGCATCGCCCGCGCCGTTCCCTGAATGGTCTGCCGCTTGGTCGCGGCCGCCGGCGGCTGCGGACAACGCGGCCAGCACCCCGGCGGCGTTGTCCCGGTCCAGGTTGCCGGTCGGCTCGTCAGCCAGCACGACGACCGGGTCGGTCACCAGTGCCCGGCACACCGCGACCCGTTGCGCCTGGCCACCGCTGATCTCTCCCGGCCGGTGTCCCGCCCGCGCCTTAACCCCCATCTGCTCGAGCAACTCTGACCCGCTGGCCCGGGCATCACCCAGCCGCCACCCGGCATACAGCGCCGGCTCGATGACCGAGTCCAGCACGGTCCGGGTCGGGTCCAACGCCGCGTCCTGGAACACGAACCCGATCCGGTGCGCCCGCACCCGTGCCCGCGCCGCGTCCGGCGCGGCCGAGACCGCCTCGCCCTCCAGCAGCACCCGCCCCTGCGACGGGGTCAACATCAGGCCCAGCACGTACAGCAACGTCGACTTGCCCCGCCCCGACGGTCCCGTCACGGCCGTCACCACCCCTGGGGTGAACACGTGGGACAACCCCCCGAACAGCTCCTCAGCACCTTTCGCGTACGCGAACGACACACCCTCCAGGGCCAGCACGGCTCACCCTCCCCCGGTCTCATCGCCACCATCACGTGGTACCTGCGCTGGGTCCCCGGCCACCAGCACCCGCAACCCCTCCTCGAGCCCTGCACCTTCGACGACCGCGATTCCCTGCCCCGAGCCGGCCACCACCACCTCAACCTGCCCGTCCTCGGTCACCACGAACGCGCTGCCATCCGCGCGGGTCCGTACCGCTGCCGCCGGGACGCTCAACCCCTCCACCCGGGGCACCACCACGACCTCAGAGCGCACCGTCACCTGCTCATCCCCCGGCAGCGCCCCGCAGTCTTCTCCGCAGACCGGCCCACCGCCCGGAGCGGTCAGCTCGAACACCGTCGACCCCGACTCGTCCACACTCGACCCGGCGATCACCCCCGTCCACTGCTGGTCCTGAAAGCTCATCTCCACCGTCGCCTCGGCCGGGATCAACCGGGCCTGCTCGGCGGTCACCACCAGCACGAAGTCCCGCTCCCCCGTCGGCGCCAGCACCGCATCCTCACCGCCCGACACCTGTGCCCCCACCCTGATCGCCTCACCGACCGTGACCGTGGCCGGCAGCTCCGGCACCGCGACCAGTTCCCCCAGACCCACCACCCCAGACTCCGGCAGTCCCTGCTCCTCCTGCCACGCCTCTACCGCATCCTCAGTCGCCTGACCGAAGTCACCATCGGCCTCACCGTCCAGATGCCCCCCGGCGATGAGCAGCTCCTGCAACGCGACCACGTCCTCACCGCGCACACCCCGGGACAGCTCCCGCCAGAACGGTTCTCCCGCCTGCACGACCCGCACCGGTGTCCGCCCCACCGTGTACACCACACCACCGGAATCCACCCGGCCCGGCGACGTCGAGGTCACCACCCCCGACAACCCGTTCACCGCCACCACCCCCACCGGTTGGCGCACCGTGGTCGACAGCGGCAGCGACCGCCCCACCGACCCCTGGACTACCTCACCCCACACCACCTCACCGGCCGGCGAGCTCGACTCGCCCACCGAGCTGTCCGGCAACGTCGCCCGCGACGCCCACCACCCCGCGCCACCCACCAGCACACACAGCACGACCACCAGGACCACACCCCATGCGCGCCGACCGATGCCCCCATTCCTCACCATCCACGGATCCTCTCACCTCTGGCTTACTCCGAGCGGCTCCAACACGAGCAACGGCCCCACCGAAGCCGTCAACAAACGCCTTGGGCACCTCCGCGGCCTCGCCCTCAAATGTCGCAACCTCGCCCACGAGGTTACAAGCGCTCCCCGTGGCTGGCCGGTTCAGACCACGGCTATGTCTTGCTTTGTCGTAAGCACTCTGGCGGTGTTCACGAGGCTGTCTATGCGGCTGACTGGAGCGGTCCCACGTTTTCCCCTGGATCTCCTTGCGCGAACCCGCTAGCTCGTTCAAGGGTGACCTCTTTGAGACGTCGAACCGCTCCCGCAGCAAGAGCGACTTGCCGCGCTGATCCACTACAAGGAGTCAACTGGAGTCGAGGTGCGAAGTGGCGGCAGACTGGCCTGGTAGCCGTAAGAGCCTACTACTCTTGGTCATAGAACGGAACGGTCATTCATCTCCACGTCACGTCGCAGGTGCCTGTCTGTCAATCATTATGCGCACACGTCGTCCCACCGCCCCGACTAACCTGACTGACTCGAAGCTTGGTCGAGGAGGCGACGGCGTAGCCAGTCTTACCCACACGCCGGGCGCCTCCACTGAGCAAGGCAGATAAGACGCGCCAAGATCAATGAACCCGCCACGAAATTAAACCAGCGTATTAACGGCAGCAATGGCTAGATTCGAACGTGCGCGAGATCCACCTAGTTCTCGAACACTTGCTCCAGAGGCGGCTGAGGGCACGTCTCCAACGCTTCCATTACGCCATCCTGTCCAAGACCGGTATACGGATCCCACGGCGGCGATCCACCTCCACCAAGGCTGGCCAAGTACGTTTCAACGTACACCTCAGAGCTTGGAGGTTCGGTGGTGTCAAAACCATTCTCACGTAGGCAGTCGACGACTCCCAACTGCAGCTCGTAGTATTCTGAAAGCTCCCCTCGTGTTGGCGGCGGCGGCATTGGCGGATGCCCCCCAACGACTCCATCACACGTTTCGAACGCGCTTTGAGCTGCGTTAGCAATTTGGTCTGTATCTCTCCCAGCGGGCTCAATACCGTCTCCCGTTTCCATTACTCGCATCGGCACGCCCTGTTCGGTCATGCACTTCGCCATATCGGTGTAGTAAATGCGAAGACTGCCCGCGAACTCTGCGTAAGCATGCTCGTTGGAGAGATTCTCATCTTGCTGCGTGCAACCCCCGAGTGCAAGCGCAATTACAACCGCTGAGAACCGAAGAGCGCGCCTTTTTTCAAGCATCTTCTCGGCACTGGCAGACGCGCGGTCTGATCCAACCCTCAGACACTGCGGCAAGTTCCATAGGTGTTCGTTTCGTTGACAAGAGAATAATACTGTTCGTTCACCTCAACTTTCCAGGTACCACCAGGTCCATAATACCCTCTGGTCGTCCAGCCGGTAGAGGAATAGAAACGGTAGGTTCCCCCAGGAGACTTGTGCCCGATCTGGCCATAGGTGTTGCCTATAGAATACGGAACGCGAGGACTGCAGTAACTTGCGGTGGTTGTGCCGTGCTCGCTCTTGCTCAAAGTATCCGCTTGGGCAGGTGTCGCCAAGACGGATAGACCCAACAGTAATGCAGCTGCGGACGTAGCAGTCGCGGCGGTTCGAGTGAATCGGTTGTTTCTAATCATGTGCTATTGAAGACACGATAGGCTTGCGACGTCAAGGAGTCGCCGGTTGATTTGACCGAATCTTTACCGGCTCTTCACAGATGAGGGTGTAGAGGGGGCGGGCGCGTCGGTCCGGGGGCGGTAGGTGTCGAGGTCTTTCGATGATGGAGGTTCCTAATCTCGATGCGGCCAGCGGACCGGTCGGCGTTGCGGTAGGCGGTAATCATCCGTCGGTAGACGCCCCAGG
The DNA here is from genome assembly GCF_001483745.1 of Serinicoccus chungangensis. Classification (GTDB taxonomy): domain Bacteria; phylum Actinomycetota; class Actinomycetes; order Actinomycetales; family Dermatophilaceae; genus Ornithinicoccus; species Ornithinicoccus chungangensis_A. The sequence goes on from NZ_LQBL01000002.1 coordinate 23,993, forward strand.
TGACCTCGACCTGCACGTGCTGCTCGTTCGCGAACAGTTTGTCGAGGCGCTGCTGCTGGCGGTCGACAAGCAGTTCGGCGCCGGCGTGCAGCGTCCGCCCCGCGGAGTACAGCGGGTCGCCCTTGCGGCCGCGGTGACCGTGCAGGTCCTGCTGGACCCGGCGACGGCCCTCATTCCAGGCCCCGCCGGCCAGGCGGACCACGTGGAAGGGATCCATCAACGACACCGCGCCGGGTAGCTCTTCGGTGGTGGCGGTCTCAAGCCCGGCGAAGCCGTCCATCGCGACGACTTCGATGCCGTCGCGCCAAGCCTGGTCTCGTTCGGCGAGCCAGTCGCCGAACACCTTCTTGGAGCGTCCGTCGAGCATCGCGAGCAGCCGGGAGGGGCCGGTGCCGTCGCGGACCGGGGCGAGGACGATCATCACGTTGGCGTACTTGTCTGTGCCGCCACACTTGCTCGTCAACCCGACGGCGCGGTGGTGGTCTCCGAGGCTGGCGTGCACGAAGCGACAAACGCAGTAACGATCACGATCCCGGTGATCTTGACCAACAAGCTTGACCCGGCGGCGGTCCCCACACCACCTGTAGGAATCTTTCGCCTGCTCATTCACCGATCCTGTCACAGACCGGCATTGGCCTCGTGTCGATTATCCGAGGGGTTCATTCTGCGGGCACCGTTCCTCCACCTCGGACCACTCGACGTCACTTGACGCGATCTGGTCGTAAACCTGGGCCCCGGGAACCCAGCCCATACCCTGTCCGGCCAGGAAGGTCTCCAACGACGGGGGCGTGCTGACCGTGAAACCGAACTCCGCCACGCACGGCACGTACTCCTCGACGAGATACTCGTAGTGGGCTGTGAGGGAATCTTCCACGGGCACGTTGGCGTATTCTGGGGCTACCGGATACTGCGCATCACAGATGTACTGATCAAGGTTGAGAGCGTCCTGCTGCTCGACCGGGACCTCGCGGATGGTGATGCCGCCGTCCTCGATGTCCACGGGCCAGCCTCGCTCCTGCAGACACTCACCAAGCAGCCGCAGCCCGTCACCCCCGGGTATCGTTTCGCGGACCACCTCCACAGGAGGGGGGTCTTCGATCCCGTACATCACCGCCAGCTCGGCCAAGAACTCCTCCCGCGTCGAGCCGCCCACCGTCGTGGCGACCTCGTCGTTACCAGCCTCAGATGGTAGGTCGACATTCACGCTAGGACTATCGGGGGTGCACGCTCCAAGAAGGACGAGAAGGGCCGTCCCAGCACTCATGGATAGAGCCGACGCCAGTTTCGATCTTCCTAGAGACCGGGAAATGGTCGTTGGTGTTGATGTCCCCATAGTTTCCGACGATACCCCGGCCAGTGCTCATATGCTTCGACGGAGTGGCGCTGGCCTAGAGCGCGCGGCCAGGCCACTGCGACACGGGCACGTTTTGACCGCCCGCGACTGAGTCGCAGTCATTGTCGCTCAGGTTGCTCTCGACGGTCCGCGGGTGGGCACCAGCACGTGTTTCACTTGCGGGGAGATGCCACACCTGCGGGCAGGCTGATGTCGCGGCTGAGCCGATCGGTGAGGGCCCGGTCGCGCTCGGCGGTGGCGTGCTGGTAGCGCAGGGCGACGGTGACGTCGGTGTGGCCACCGCGGTGGAGCAGCTCGGCGAGGGTGGCGCCCTGCTCGGCGTACTTGCTCAGGCCGGTGTGCCGCAGGTTGTGAAAGCGGAACCCGGGCCGACCGGCTGCTTCACGGGCCGCTCGCCACGCCTTGTCGAGGGCAGTCTGCGAGACCCGGGCGCCGCGGGACCCTGCCAGGACCGGCGCGGTGTGGCCGGCGGGGGTGTAGGTGTCGAGGTGTTCGCGCAGGGCGGGCAGCAGCGCCGCTGGGAGTGCCACCGATCGGACGCTGTCCGCCTTGGGAGGTGTCAGGGCGTTGGCCTTGACGTTCCACTGCCGGCGGACGTGGAGGACGGCTCGCTGCGGGTTGTCCAGGTGCTCGAGGTCGCGGCGCTGCAGCCCGAGCAGCTCCCCGATCCGCAGAGCGCACCATGCGGCCAGGGGGATGGCGATCTGCAGATGAGGGGGCATAGCCTCGGTCATGGCTCGCACCTGCTCCGGTGAGGCGACGTCCCCGTCGTCGTCCTCGGGGCGGACCCGGCGGTGCTTGGCCGCGGCTGGAAAGTCGAAGCGCTCCAGTCCCCCGGCTCTCGCCTTGACCGCCGCGTTGAGCCTCGAGCGCAGGACGATCACCGTGTTGGGTGCGACGCCGTTGACCCGGGCCCCGGGGTGGCGTCGCGACGGTCGGCGGGCCAGCGCAGCCAGGTGCTCGGTGACCTGTTCGGTCGTCAGGTCGACGAGCCTGACCTCACCCAGCTCGGGCAGCACGTGGTTCTTGAGCACCGAGCGGTAGGAGACCACCGTGGCCGGGGAGCGGCGGGGGTCCGCCTCGAGAGCCGCCAGCCACGTCTGCGCCCACTCCCCCAGTGTCAGGGCCTCCGTCTGGACCCGTACCGCCTGTGACTGCTGCGCCGCGCGACGCTGGGCCGGGGGCACGAACGTACCTCGGGCCGCGTCGGCCTTGGCGATGTGCAGGGCCGCCTTGGCGTCCGTGAGGGTCTGGAACATGCCGAGGGAGTGGGTTCGACCCTCGACGTCGACCCGCACGCGATAACGGCCGCGGTACTGCGTGATGCCCCGTGGAAGCCTCGAGCTCGTCGGCACGCGAATACTCCTCCCGACGGGGGAAGCGTACCGCTAAGTTACCGATGTTTGTGCAGGACAACGAACCCAACCCGTGTGACAGCTGTGTGACAGTTTTTCTGGCGTTTCGTGTCTCGACAAGGCCATCTGCGTCCCCCAGCACGAAGCCCCCGAATCCGCGTCCTTATGCGGATTTCGGGGGCTGAGGTGCGACAACCCGCACAGCGTGAGACACGTGGGTGGAGGTGGCGGGAATCGAACCCGCGTCCGTTACCGGGAAATCAGGGCTTCTCCGGGTGCAGTGCGCTGTGGATTTTCTCGGCCCCAGGGCTCGCGCGCACACGTTCCCTGACAGGCCCGGTCGAGTAGAAGTCCCACGTGATCCCTCGACATGATCACGCAGCAAGTCACCTAGCTGATGCCAGGCACTGAGTCGGTGACGCGCTCAGGCTGACAGACTTCGGGCTCGCTCAGGCGGCGAGGGCGAAGTCGCTGCGCTTGGAATTGGCAGCTATTGGTTTCGCAAGGAGCGTTGACGAGATGACCTTGCATCCTCGACCCGCTTCCCCTGAAGTGCCGTGCAACGTCGAAACCGATCACCCCCATGGGGTGCCTCACGCTGTGCAGTTGTCAACCAACCCGGAGGGCCCGGGCGACCCGAGGGAGTCTACGTGGTCCAACGGCTCGACCACCACGGAGATTCCCGAGGACCGTGAGAGGCTGCCGTGCATGAGCTTCCCCGGGGCATCGGCCGACGAGCAGCACCGCGACGCGCTGCGTCCGCTGACGATCGTCGTCGTCGCCATGGCGGGTGGACTCGTCATGCTCGCGGTGGTCCTGGTGCTCATCGGGGCCCGGCTGGAGACCCCCGCCACGTGGCAGCTGCTCGTGGCGGGCCTGGCGACCGTGGGGGCCTGGGGACTGGCCCTGGCCGCGCCCGTCCCCCGGCAGAGCGGTATGCCGCTGCTCGCCCAGGTGCAGCCGTTCGTCGTCCTGCGCGCCGCGCTGCTCGAGGCGCCGGCGATGGTGGGGCTGGTCCTGGCCTTCGTCAGCCAGCCCATGAACCTGCTGGTCTACCTGGTGCCCGCGCTGTTCTCGCTAGCGGGGCTGTGGCTGTTCGCCCGCCCGTCCGTGGTGGTGCGTCGCCTCAGCCGTGCTTCTTGAGGTGCGCTGACATCGCCCGTTCGGCCTCACGACGGTCCTGGCGCTCACGCAGCGTCTGCCGCTTGTCGTGCAGCTTCTTCCCCTTCGCGAGCGCGATCTCGACCTTGGCCCGCCCGTCGACGAAGTAGAGCGAGAGCGGCACGATGGTGTGACCGGCCTGCTCGGCCTTGGCGACCAGCTTGTCGATCTCCTCGCGGTGCAGCAGCAGCTTGCGCCGCCGCCGCGCCGAGTGGTTGGTCCACGTCCCCTGGGTGTACTCGGGGATGTGGACCCCCTCCAGCCACAGCTCCCCCTGGTACTGCGTGGCATACCCGTCGACGAGGCTGGCCCGCCCCATCCGCAGCGACTTCACCTCGGTACCGGTCAGCACGAGACCGGCCTCGACGGTGTCCTCGATGAGGTACTCGTATCGGGCCTTCTTGTTGCTGGCGATCAGCGTGCGTCCGGTCTCCTTGGGCATGGCCGCACAAGTCTAGGCGACGAACGCCTGTCGATCACCCGGGTTGTGGCGCGCGCGGGTCAGAGCCAGGTGCGGGGGTTGACGGGGGTGCCGTTCTCCCGGGTCTCGAAGTGCAGGTGGCACCCCGTCGACGACCCGGTCGTGCCGACATACCCGAGCAGCTGACCGCGGCTCACCGCCTGACCGGGTGCGACGACGGCGGCGCTCTGCAGGTGCAGGTAGCTCGTCGTGAGGTTCACCCCGCGCAGGACCCCGTGGTCGACGATGACCATGTTGCCCCCGCCGGCGTCGAAGCCGGAGGTGTAGACCACGCCGTCGGCCGCCGCGGTGACCGGGGTCCCGCAGGCGGGGCCGAAGTCGATGCCGGCGTGCAGCCGCCAGGTCTGGAAGACCGGGTGGAAGCGGTCGCCGAACTCGCTGGTGACCGGTCCGCTGGTGGGGACCGACAGGATGCCGCTGGACGCCGCCGCCGCGGCCTGCCGCTCCTCCTCGGCCTGACGCGAGGCTCGCTCCTCGGCGGCCTGGCGCTCGGCGGCCTCCCGCTCCGCAGCCGCCTGGGCCGCCTGGGCGGCAGCCGCCGCCTCCGCCTCGGCCGCCTCGGCCCGCCGCGCCGCCTCCGCGGCAGCCGCCTCGTCGCGCAGCCGCTGCGCCTCGGCCTCGGCCTCGCGCTGGCGCTGGGCCTCCCGCTCCGCCGCCCGCTGCCGGGCGGCCTCCTCCTCGGCGGCCCGCTTCGCCGCGGCCTCGGCGGCCGCCTGCCGCCGGGCCTCCTCCTCCGCCTTGCGCCGGGCCTCCTCCTCGGCCTGACGCCGGGCCTCCTCGATGCGCTCGAGCTCGGCCTGCTCCTGGTCCTTCAGGCCGTCCTTCGTCCGGGCCAGCTCGGCCAGCTCCTGCTCCAGGGCCTGCGAGCGCTCCTCCTCGGCCGCCAACGACTCCTCGACCTTGGCCTTCTCGGTCTCCAGGTCGGCCTTGGCCTGCTCCTGCTCGGCCTCCCGCTGCTCGAGCTCGGCCTTGGCGGCGTCCGCCGTGGCGCGCGCCTGCTCCTTGGCGACGACGTTGGCCTCGGCCTTGGCGAGCAGGTAGGCGATGTCGGAGCGCACCCCGGCCAGCCGGTCCTGCTCGGCGACCTGCTCGGCCTCCTGCGTGGCCAGCTGCCGGATCTGCTGGTCCTGCACGCGCAGGACCGTGCGGGCCATCGACATCTGGTCGACCGCGTCGGCCTCACCGGACAGCAGCTCCAGCGTGGTGGCGAGCGAGCCCATACCGCCCTGCTTGTAGCTCTGCCGCGCGATCGCCCCGACCGTCGCCGAGGTGTCCGCCCGGTCGTCCGCCACCTGCTCGAGCGAGTCCTCGATCTGCGCCTCGTTCTCCCGCGCCAGCGCCAGCTCGCCCTCGATCCGCGCGGTCTCGGCCTCGGCGTCGGCGAGGTCGAGCTCGGCCTCCTCCAGCACGACGCGGGCCTGGTCGACCTGGGCCGTGGTCTCCTGCAGCCGCTCGTCCGCAGCCACCAGCTCGGCACTGGTGTGCTCCAGCTCCTCGCCGAGCTCGCGCACCTGCTCGGCCGAGCTGTCCCGGTCCGCACCGGTCCGCTGCTGCTCGTCCTCGACGCTGCTCAACCGGTCGCGGATGTCGTCCAGCTCACCGGAGGCGAGTGCCGGGGTGGCCACGCCGATCGCGCCGACGAGGGCCAGCGCCAGGGCACGGCGCACGCGAGGCCGGTATGCCGTCACGCGCCGCACCGGCGTCGCGCCGTCTCGCCCGGCGCCGGGTCGGGGGGTTCTCATCATGGTCACTTCTCCTTGTCAGACCCTGACGTGGCGCCGCAGCGCGGTCCAGGCGGTCACGACGGCGAGCAGCACTGCCCCACCGACGAGGAACGGGGTGATCAGCCACAGGTCGCGCTCCCCGACCAGGCTGACCAGGCCGCTCTCCCCCGCGAGCAGCTCGGACAGGAAACCGCTGATCCCGAAGCGCACGGTCGCCCAGAGGAGGGCGACGGCCAGCGCGGCACCGAGCACCGCGGCGACGACGGTCTCGAGGATGAACGGCAGCCGGATGGAGAAGGCCGAGGCCCCGACCATCCGTTGGATCGCGGTCTCCTTGCGACGGGTCCAGGCGGTGAGCCGGATCGTCGTCGAGATGAGCAGGACCGCGCAGACGACCATCGCCACGGCGAGCGCGAGCGCCCCCCAGCTGAGGGCGCCGAGGAAGGCGAAGAGCCGGTCGACGACCTCCCGCTGGTCCTCGACGCTGTCCACCCCCGGCGCCTGCTCGAAGGCTGCCCGGATGACGTCATACCGCGAGGGGTCGGACAGGTTGACCCGGAACGACGCGGGGATGGACTCCTGCGGCACCGACTCCAGCGCCGAGGAGTTGCGGAACTGCTCGGTGAAGCGCTCGTAGGCCTCGGCGTTCGACTCGTAGAAGTACTCGGTGACCAGCGGCTCCAGGCCCTGGAGGTCGCTCTCGATCTGGTCCCGCTGCTCCGGCGTCACGGCACCAGCCGTGCAGCCGGGCGCGTCCGTCGAGTCGGGGGTGCACAGGAAGATCGACACCTGGACCCGGTCGTACCATTCACCCTTGGCCGTGCTGACCTGGGCCTGAGCGAGCAGACCCACTCCCAGGAAGAACAGCGACACCATCGTCACGAGGACCACGGAGACGAACATGGAGAAGTTGCGGCGCAGCCCGTTGCCGACCTCCCCGAGGAGGAAGCCGGGCCTCACGGCAGCGCCGCCCGCCGGTAGCCGCCCTCGGCCTGGTCGCGGACGACCTGGCCGTCCTGCAGCTGCACAACCCGCTTGCGGAAGTGGTCGACGATCGTCGTGTCGTGGGTGGCCATGACCACGGTCGTCCCGGCGCGGTTGATCCGGTCCAGGATCGCGACGATCTCCTCGCTGGTGTCCGGGTCCAGGTTGCCGGTGGGCTCGTCGGCGAGCAGGATCGGCGGCTTGTTGACCATGGCGCGGGCGATGGCGACCCGCTGCTGCTCCCCGCCGGAGAGCTCGTGCGGCAGCCTCCTGCCCTTACCCTGCAGCCCCACGAGGTCGAGGGTCTCCGGCACCCGCTGCCGGATCTCGTGCCGGCTCGCCCCGAGGACCTGCAGCACGTAGGCGACGTTCTGGTGGACGGTCTTGCCGGAGAGCAGGCGGAAGTCCTGGAAGACGGTCCCGATCTGCCGGCGCAGCAGGTGGACACGACGGGGGGCCAGCTCACCCAGGTCGTGGCCGGCGACGAGAACCCGCCCGCGGCTGGGCCGCTGCTCCAGGATGACCAGCCGGAGCAGCGAGGACTTACCGGACCCGGACTCCCCGACGACGAAGCAGAACTCTCCTCGTCGAACGTCCAGGTCGACCTCGTCCAGCGCCCAGGGGTCAGCCTTGGCGTAGCGCAGGCTGACGCGCTCCATGGTGATCATCCGGGCGGGACTCCAGAGGTGTGTGGGACGGCTGTGGCGTGTGGGTGAGGAGTTTCGACCGCGACACACGGTAGCCGACGGGTGCCTGGGGTCAAGGGCTCCCACGCCGGGCGTACGCCGATCCCATGGACCGGGCGAACTCTGCGTGACATCTGGGGTGTCGCACGCGGGTCGGGGAGCGTCTGTCGGCCCCACGGGCTACGGTCGTGGAGCCGTCACAGCGGCACACGCCCACCGTCCCTTGCCCATTGGAGTGCACCACATGCAGAACGTCCCCAGGCGCGCCGTGGCCGCCGCGTCGACGGCAGCCCTGGCCGTCACCGGCCTCGTCGCCCTCTCCCCCGCGGTCCAGGCCGCCGGCCCCGGCCTCGTCGTCAACGAGGTCTACGGCGGCGGCGGCAACAGCGGCGCGGTCTACACCCACGACTTCGTCGAGCTCGTCAACTCGACCGACGCCCCGGTCGACCTCGACGGGTATGCCGTCTCGTACTACTCCTCCTCCGGCAACCTGGGCAACGCGTGCCCGTTGTCGGGCACGGTCGAGCCGGGCGCCTCGTACCTCATCCAGCAGAACCCCGGCTCCGGCGGCACCACCCCGCTGCCCGACCCCGACATCGAGTGCGGCGCCTCCATGTCCGGCTCCAACGGCATCGTCGAGCTCAGCCTCGACGGCGAGGTCGTCGACCTCGTCGGCTACGGCTCGGCCACCCGCTTCGAGGGCAGCGGCGCGGCTCCCGGCCTGTCCAACACGACCTCGGCCAGCCGCAGCGACGCGGTCGACACCGATGACAACGCCGCCGACTTCACCCGGGGCGAGCCGACCCCGACCGGGAGCGGTGGGGGCACGGACCCCGAGCCCGAGCCCGACCCGGAGCCGGTCGACACGACGATCGCGCAGATCCAGGGCACCGGTGCCACCTCGCCCCTGGAGGGCCAGCCGGTGAACACCAGCGGCGTCGTGACCGCGGCCTACCCGACCGGCGGCTTCAACGGCGTCTACCTGCAGACCGCCGGCTCCGGCGGCGCGGCCAAGGCACCGGGCGACGCCTCGGACGGCGTCTTCCTCTACAGCTCCTGGGCGGCCGACAACCTGGAGATCGGCGACTGCGTCGAGGTCGAGGACGGCGAGGTCGTCGAGTACAACGGCCTCACCGAGATCTCCGGCGGCTTCGTCACCGTCGTGGACGGCTGCGAGGCGGTCGTCCCGACCGTGCTGAGCAGCCTCCCGGCGACGGACGCCGAGAAGGAGGTCTACGAGGGCATGCTCGTGCAGCCCGAGGGGACCTACACCATCACCAACAACTACCAGCTCAACCAGTACGGCCAGCTCGGGCTCGCGGTCGGTGACGAGCCGCTCTACCAGGCGACCGACCAGGTGCTCCCCGGCCCGGAGGCCGAGGCCTACCAGGCGGCGAACCAGGAGAAGTACATCACCCTGGACGACGGCTCGAGCTGGGACTACGTCCGCAACTCCACGGCGCAGGACTCCCCGCTGCCCTACCTGTCCGCGCAGGAACCGCACCGCACCGGCTCGCAGGTCACCTTCGAGCAGCCGGTCGTCCTGGACTACCGCTTCCAGTGGAACTACCAGCCGGTGGGCCAGGTGGTCGGCTCGGACAGCCCGGTCGACCCGATCAGCAGCGAGAACGACCGGGAGTACGCCGCGCCCGAGGTGGGTGGCAACATCCAGATCGGCGCGTTCAACGTCCTCAACTACTTCTCCGACCTCGGTCAGGACGAGGAGGACTGCGACTTCTTCGCCGACCGCTTCGGCAACCCGGTCGCGACGGACTTCTGCGAGGTCCGTGGCGCCTGGTCCGAGCAGGCCTTCGCCGACCAGCAGGCCAAGCTGGTGACCGCCATCAACGGCACCGACGCCGAGGTGCTGGCGCTCATGGAGATCGAGAACTCCGCGGCCCTGTCCTACGTCGACCACCCGCGCGACAAGGCGCTGGCCGACCTCGTGGCCGCGCTCAACGCCGAGGCCGGTGAGCAGCGCTGGGCCTACGCCCCCTCCCCGACGGTCACCCCGCCCAACGAGGACGTCATCCGGACCGCGTTCATCTACGACCCGGACCAGGTCCAGCTCCTGGGCCCGTCGATGATCCAGCTGGACGACGCCTTCGCCAACGCCCGCTACCCGCTGGCCCAGAAGTTCAAGGCCACGGGCACCGGCAAGCCGTTCGTCGCGGTCGCCAACCACTTCAAGTCCAAGGGCTCGGGCGAGGACGACGGCACCGGCCAGGGCAACGCCAACCCCTCGCGCATCGCGCAGGCCGAGGCACTGACCGCCTGGTCGGAGGAGATGTTCGAGGACGAGGCGATCTTCCTCATGGGCGACTTCAACGCCTACAGCCGGGAGGACCCGGTCCGCATCATCGAGGACGCGGGCTACACCAACCTGGCCCGGGCCGACGAGCCGGACTCGATGACCTACCAGTTCAGCGGCCGCCTGGGCTCCCTGGACCACGTCTTCGCCAACGAGAAGGCGCAGCGCCTGGTCACCGGTGCGGGCGTGTGGGACATCAACGCCGACGAGTCGATCGCGTTCCAGTACAGCCGGCGCAACTACAACGTCGTCGACTTCCACAGCGACGACCAGTTCGCCAGCTCCGACCACGACCCCGTCCTGGTCGGTCTCGACACGGGCAACCGGGGCAAGGGCAAGAACTGACCGGCGCACGCCCCTGACGTGAGCGGGCGGCATACCTCATCGCGAGGTATGCCGCCCGTTCCGCGTGCGGGGACCGCTCAGGCGTCCTGGCGGTCGGCGGAGCGCTTCCACCGGATCCCCGCGTCGATGAAGTCGTCGATGTCGCCGTCGAGGACCGCCGCGGTGGAACCGACCTCATGACCGGTCCGCAGGTCCTTGACCATCTGGTAGGGGTGCAGGACGTAGGAGCGCATCTGGTCACCCCAGGACGCCTTGACGTCGCCGGCCATCTCCTTGCGCGCGGCGTCCTCCTCGGCCTTCTTGAGCAGCAGCAGCCGCGACTGGAGCACCCGGAGCGCGGCGGCGCGGTTCTGGATCTGGCTCTTCTCGTTCTGCATCGAGACGACGGTGCCGGTGGGCAGGTGGGTCATCCGGACGGCGGAGTCGGTGGTGTTGACCGACTGGCCGCCGGGGCCGCTGGAGCGGAAGACGTCGACCTTGAGGTCGGCCTCGGGGATCTCGATCGTGTCGGTGCTCTCGATGAGCGGCACCACTTCGACCGCGGCGAAGCTGGTCTGCCGACGGCCCTGGTTGTCGAAGGGGCTGATCCGGACCAACCGGTGGGTGCCGGCCTCGACCGCGAGCGTGCCGAAGGCGTAGGGCACCTTGACCTCGAAGGTCGCCGACTTCAGGCCCGCCTCCTCGGCGTAGGACGTGTCGAGCACGGCGGTGGGGTAGTCGTGCCGCTCGGCCCACCGCAGGTACATCCGCAGGAGCATCTCGGCGAAGTCGGCGGCGTCCACCCCGCCCGCGCCGGAGCGGATCGTGACGACGGCCTCGCGGATGTCGTACTCCCCGTTGAGCAGGGTGCGGACCTCCAGCTGCTGGACCGCCTTGCGCAGCCCGGCCAGCTCCTTCTCCGCCTCCTGCAGCGTCTCCGCGTCGTTCTCCTCCCGGCCCAGCTCCACCAGGGCCTCGAGGTCGTCGATCCGGGCGTCCATGCCGGTGACCTTGTCGTGCTCGGCCTTGGCCCGGGACAGCGTGGAGGTGAGCTTCTGGGCACGGTCGACGTCGTCCCAGAGGTCGGGCGCGCTGGCCTCTGTCTCCAGGTCGCTGATCTGGGCGCCCAGGCGCTCGAGGTCGGTCACCTCCCGCACCGACGCCATGGTCGTGCGGAGCTGCTTGATCTCGGTCTCGAAGTCGACTGCCACGATCCACCAGCCTACGCCAGCGGACGACCCTCCCCGGCCTGCGCCCGGGGGTCGCTACTCCCCCGTCTGCCCGTCGACCAGCTCGCGCAGCACGTCCGCGTGCCCGTTGTGCCGGGCGTACTCCTCCACCATGTGGGTGAGCACCCACCGCAGCGACACCTCGTCCTGGCCACCCCAGGCCGGGTGCGTCGCCCCGAGCGGGTCCGCCACGTCCGCGGCCAACGCCTGGTGCAGCGCGGCACGGGAGCGCTCGACCGACCGGGCCCACAGGTCGCGCAGCGACGCGGGATCGTCACCGGCGGCGCTGGACCACTCCCAGTCGTGGTCCGCCGACCAGTCCACCTCGGCCCAGGGGGCCGGCATGGCCTGCCGCGACACCACCTGGGTGAACCAGTGGTCCTCCACCCAGGCCAGGTGCTTCAGCAGGCCACCGAGCGTCATACCGCTGGGGTGGCCGGGCAGGCTCACGCGCAGCCCGTCGGCCCCGAGGTCCCGGGTCTTCCACTTCAGCGTGGCCCGCTGGAAGTCGAGGAAGCCGGCCAGCGTCGCTGCCTCGCCCGCCGCCAGCGGGGGCTCCGGGCAGCCGACGTCGTCGATGGTGGTCTCGCTCATGACCCGCACCCTAGGGCCGCTCGCGGACAGCCGCCGACCGCTTTTCGTCCGGTATGCCGTCGCGCCCGTCAGGTGCGGGCCGACTCCTCGAGGTGCAGGTCGGAGTCCTGGAGCGACTTCGGCACCATGGACACGGCGACGAAGGAGACGATGGCCAGCACCGCGATGTAGACCCCGATGGTCCAGGACTGGCCGGTGCGCTGCAGCAGCAGCTCGGCGATGAGCGGGGCGAAGGCGCCACCGATGATCGAGCCGAGGGCATACCCGATGGAGACGCCGGAGTAGCGCACCCGCGCCGGGAACATCTCGGCGTAGAGCGCGGACTGCGGCCCGTAGGACGGGCCCAGGCCCAGGGTCAGCACGAGGATGGCCAGGGTGAACAGCGGCAGCGAGGCGGTGTCGAGCAGGAACCACATGGGGATCGCCCAGAGGATGATGATGCCGTAGCCGATCTGGAAGGTCAGGACGCGACCGATCCGGTCGGAGATGTGACCGCCGTAGAGCGTGAACACCAGCCACCCGACGCCGCCGAGCAGGGAGGCGATGAGGGTCTCGGTGCGCTCCATGCCGAGGGCGTTGACGCCGTATCCGTTGAAGTAGGCGATGACGAGGTAGCCGGCGGCGTTGTTGGCGGCGAAGATCAGCGCGGCGAGCAGGACGTTCTTGCGGTGGTGCCGGAACAGCTCGCCGAGCGGGGCCGACTCGTTCTGCCGCAGGCGGGCCATCTCGGCGAAGACCGGCGACTCCTCGACGGCCCGGCGGATCCAGTAGCCCACGCCGATGAGCAGGATCGAGAACAGGAACGGGATGCGCCAGCCCCAGGTGAGGAACTGCTCGTCGGTCATGAACGTGCTGAGCCCGAACATGAACAGCGTGGCCAGGATCATGCCGATGGGCACGCCGATCTGGGGGTAGGCGCCGAACAGGCCGCGTCGGCCCTTCGGCGCGTGCTCGACGGACATGAGGGCGGCGCCGCCCCACTCACCGCCGGCGGAGAAGCCCTGCAGGAGCCGCATGAGGATGAGCAGGACGGGAGCGGCGACGCCGATCTGGGCGTAGGTCGGCAGCAGCCCGATGATGGCGGTGGCGCCGCCCATCCCCACCAGCGTGAAGACGAGGACGACCTTGCGTCCGAAGCGGTCCCCGAGGTGGCCGGCGACCACCGCACCCAGCGGGCGCACCAGGAAGCTGATGCCGAGGGAGGCCCACGCGGCGAGCTGGGCGCCGCCCTCACCCATGGGGGCGAAGAAGAGCTGCCCGAGGACCAGCGCCGCAGCCTGGGCGTAGATGAAGAAGTCGTACCACTCGATGGTGGTGCCGACCAGCGTGCCGGCGAGGACCTTGCGCTCCTCCCGGGTGCGGTCGGCCTGCCTGCTGCTGACTCCGGTCATCCTCGACCCCTTCCAGACGTGCACGCCCGGAAGCGAACCCCCTGGGTCAGGGCCGACGCGGCGGTGCGGTGACCGCATCATAAGCACCGCACCCCGTGGAGGAGCGGCTGGGACGCGTCAGGCGGTGTGGCGCAGCCGCAGGCCCGCGGCCACCTGCTCCTGCAGGTAGTCCAGTGCCTGCAGGGCCGACCAGCCCTCCGGGTGGCGCTCGATGAGCGCCGTGGCCCCGGCGAGGTCCTGGCCCAGGGTCACGAGGGTGTCCTCAGCATACCCGTCCTTGCGCTCCTGACCGAGGCCGATGTTGGCCATGAGCCCGTTGCACAGGCACTTGCGGCCCACGGTGTCGGCCTCCTCGCCGCCCTTCTTGAGGTACATGTGGACCGGCTCGGAGGCGCAGCGGTAGCCGACCTCGCCGTCCTCGCGCTCGTAGGGCTGGCGCAGGTAGGACAGGTCGCACAGCCGGGGCCGCGCCTCGTAGACCTCGACCTGGCTCGCGGTGCCCTCCAGGGTGGCGACCTTGAACGGGAAGCCGGTCGGGCTGGCGCGCGGGTCGTTGCGCACCGTGAGCTCGCCGGTGCGCAGGCGGCCGATGAGCTGACCTCGCGGTCCGTCGGCGAGGCCCGACTCGTGCGACAGGGCGAAGAGCGTGCCGACCTGCACCCCGACGGCGCCGGCCGCGAGCGCCTCGGCCACCTTGTCGGGGGTGGAGTAGGCGCCGGCCATCCAGAACGGCAGCCCGATCTGGGTCATCTTCGCGAGGTTGGCCTCGTCGCGGTCCCCGTAGACGGGCTCGCCGGCGTCGTCCAGCTGCATCTTGCCGCGCGGGGGCGCGGAGTGGCCGCCGGCCGGGGGGCGCTCGACGACGAACCCGTCCGGGCGGATCTCCGGGTCGCGGTGGAGGTAGTTGGCGAGCTGGTCGACCGAGATGATGGCCAGGAAGTCCGGCTTGGTCAGCGTCGGCAGGTCCTCGCCGAGCAGGTCGGCCGGGTCCACGGTGACGTGCCGGCGCAGGGACCCCCCGGCGACGTCCGCCGAGATGCTGCCCGGCTCACCCGCGGCCAGCGAGCGCAGCAGCTGCGGGATCTCGCGGGGGATGCCGGCGCCCATGAGGACGTAGTCGACCCCGGCCAGCATGGCGCCCAGGATGGCCGTCGGGTTCGCCATCTGGATCTTCTCGAGGCAGTTGATGCCGACGGCACCCTCGTCGGTGTGCTGCGCCAGATCCTCCTTGGCCAGCCACACCTCGGCGAAGTTGCCGACGACGCCCAGCTCCTGCCCGGCGCGGGCCGTCTCGAGGGTGAGCTTGGGGATCGGCTTGTAGGGGGTGCCCGACGCCTTCCCGCCCTCGATGAAGTACTTGTCCAGCACCCGCTGAGCCATGTCCTGGCTGGGGAAGGCCGCCAGCGCGCGCCGGTAGTGCCCCCCGGGGTCGCCGTCCTGCAGCACCCGGCTGATGACGGCGTCCATCGCGGTGCCGGAGACGACGCCGAGGTGGCCGGCGCGCGCCACCTGGCGTGCCAGGCGCCAGCCGGAGACGGCGACGCCCATGCCGCCCTGGATGATCGTGGGGCGCGGGCGGTCGGTCTGGGTGGGCAGGTCGATGGGTGCTACGGGGAGTGCGGCCATCCGAGGGGACACCTCTCTGGTCGGGGAGCAGCCTACGGCGACGTAGGTTTCGCTTGCGTAGGTTACGGTAACGTAGGTTGCCACCCCTTGTCAGGCTCGGCCGGATCACCGCAGGTCAGCGCGTGGCGCCCTTCCGGCGCTGAGCACCCTCCGGCGGCCCCTCGCCACAGGTCCGCCGTGTGCAGTCGTGGCCCCCAGAGGGCCACCACCACGCCCGGCAGTGCGACCCGCTCGGCCGCCGTGTGCAGTCGTGGCCCCAGAGGGCCACCACCGCGCACACGCGCGTCGTCAGGCCTGGCGCAGGTGCACGCGAACCCCGGCGTCGGTGACCTCCAGCCGCACGTCGGCGAGCGAGCCCACGGTGAGGTCGGCGTGGTCGGCGACCTCCTCCCGACTGCTGGTGGTGAGCACCGCGAGGGTGGCCGCACCGGCCGCCCGGCCCGACTCGAGCCCGGCGACGGCGTCCTCCACGACCAGGCACCGGGCAGGGTCGGCCTCGAGACGGCGGGCCCCCACGAGGTAGGGCTCGGGGTCGGGCTTGCCGCGGCTGATGTCGTCAGCGGTGACGAGGACCGCGGGCGCGCTCAACCCGGCCGCGTCGATGCGCAGCACCGCCAGCTCCCGGCCGGCAGAGGTGACGATGGCCGCGCGCGCACCGACGGCCGCCAGCGCGTCGACGGCACCAGGGAGGGCGACGATGCCGTCGAGGTCCTCCAGCTCTCGCCGGTCGATGTCGGCGGTGGCGGCATCCGCGTCCAGGTGCGGCGCCACCCGCTCCACGATGCCGCGGCTGGTCACCCCGTGGAAGTTGCCGAACCGCGCGAAGTCGACACCGTGGTCGACCGCCCAGGAGCGCCAGGAGCGCTCGACCGGGCCCCGGGAGTCGGTGAGGGTGCCGTCGTTGTCGAAGAGGACGGCCTCGAAGGTCTCCTGGGTGATGTCGCGCATACCGACATGCTTCCAGGCCGCCGGCGCACGCCACCCGGGAGGTATGCCGGCACCTGTCACCAGGCGTCGTGGACGACGGACCCGCCACGCGGGCGTCGCGGACGCGAGGCGCCGGCACCAGGGCGACGAGGACGACAGGCGCGGGCCACCGGTGCCGGGTGCCGGACGCGCCGACCGGGAGCGTGCACGGTCAGGGGTCGAGGTCCGAGCGAGCCGTCGAGGTGACCGTGATGGAGACACCCCCGCCGAGAGCGCCGAGCACGGGACTCAGGACGGGGATGTCGGCCTGGCCGGTGACGGTGACCACGGCCGTGCGCCCGTCGGGGGTGCCCGTGCCCGGCCCCACGGCCCAGCCGACGACGCGGGGAGGGACGGACCGCTGCTGCAGATGGGCGGACGCGGCCTCGACGACCGTCGTGTCGCTCAGGGGCGGACCTGAGCCGAGCCCTCCCTCGTAGACCTGCTCCTGCGCCAGGGCGTCACTCGCGTCCAGGGCCGCCGCGTCCGCGGCATCCAGCAGCTGGATCCGGCTGAGCTGCACCGACGTCACCCCGACGACGGCCAGGACGACGGTCAACGTGATCGCCACCATGCCGACGAGCAGGATGCTCATCTGCCCGCCGTCCCGGCCCGGGCGAGCCCGACCCCCTCGGTCCGGGCAGGTCGTGCGACGAAGGGCGTGGTACCGGGCTCGGGCGACCCGCTGGCGCAACCCCTCGTGCGAGCGGCCGGCTCGCCGTGCCGCCCCCTCGTCGCAGACAGCCCTCACGGGGCACCCGTCCGGAACTCGTCCACCGTCTCGAGGTGGCTGGCGGTGAGCGTGACCGCGGTCGGCAACCGCTCCCGCATGAAGTCCGGCACCAACGGGAGCTCCACGCTGACCTGCGAGTCGACCCGCACGCTCCCCCCTGGGGTGAGGCACCCGGCCTCCGCGCAGCTGAGCTGCACGCCGCCGTCCTGCGGGTCGAAGCCGTGCGCCCGGTAGACCAGTCCGGCGGCCACCTGTGCCCGGGCCGGGGCGGAGGAGACGTCCTCCGCCGTCACGAACGCCCGCCCGGCCTCTCGCGCGGCGGCGGTGACGGCATACGCCCCGGCCTGCAGGCGTCCCACGGTGCCGACGAGGTAGAACAGGGGCACGACGAGCAGGACCAGCAGGAAGGCGACCTCGACCGTCATCGAACCGCGCTCGCCGCTGCCCGCCCTCACTGGTCCTCCGCGTAGGCGTGGCCGACGACCGTCATCGACTCCCCCGGCCCGAGCGGACCGACGATCGGCAGCGGCATGGTCGCGCTGACCTCGACGACGGCGACGCCGTCGACCACGGTGCGCCTCGCGGAGACGGTCACCCCGGGGCCGCCCCCGGTCAGGCTCGAGGACAGCAGCTCCTGCGCCCGGCGGGCACCGTCAGCCGGGGTGGCGTCCGCGCGGGCACCCGCCCTGGCTCCCTCGACCACGTGGGCGGTGGCCGTGTTGTGCAGGTGCAGCCCGAACGCCAGCTGCACGACGGCCAGCATGAGCACGCTGACCAGGCCCGCCAGCAGGGCGAACTCGGCGGCGGCCGCTCCCCGCTCGGCAGAGCCGCCGACCATCTCAGGGACCGGTGACGGCGCTGACCGCGTTGGAGAACAGACCGGTCAGCAGGGGCTCGGCGACGAGCCACAGGGCGGCGACCAGCCCGGCGGTCATGATGGTGATGAGCACCCACCCGGGGACGTC
This sequence comes from Serinicoccus chungangensis, assembly GCF_001483745.1. Classification (GTDB taxonomy): domain Bacteria; phylum Actinomycetota; class Actinomycetes; order Actinomycetales; family Dermatophilaceae; genus Ornithinicoccus; species Ornithinicoccus chungangensis_A. The sequence goes on from NZ_LQBL01000002.1 coordinate 41,877, forward strand.
TCCCCGCTCGGGCTGCCCGGCCCACCGTCGGACGCGCTGGATCAGGTGTGCTGACGTGTGCCTGAATCGTCGGATCATCGGACTCTCCTTGGTGGTGGACCTTCACATCGCCAGGCGCAGCATGGTGGCGCCTGGGAAGACGGCGAACAGCACCGTCACGGGCAGGATGAGGAAGACGACGGGGACCATCATGCTGATCTCCCGCTTGCCGCCCTCCTCGATGAGCTCCTGGCGGGCCGCCTCGCGGGCGTCCGCGGCCTGCGCCCGGAGCACCTCGCCGAGAGGGGTCCCGCGCTGGAGGGCCACGACGAGACCGTCGACGAAGCGGATGATCGGCCCGATGCCGGTCCGCCGGCTGAGCCCGTGCAGCGCCTCCGGGAGGCTGGCGCCCGTCCGGGCCTGGGCGAGGCACAGGTCGAGCTCGGCGGCGAGCTCACCGCGGGACAGCCTCGCCACCCGCTCCAGCGCCTGCGCCGTGCCCTCCCCCGCCGTCACCGACAGGGCCAGGAGCTCGGCGACGGCCGGGAACTCGGCCATGATCTGGCGCTCGCGCCGCGCCGCCGCCCGGCTGAGGAGGTGGTCCCGCAGCATGACGCCGCCCAGGAAGGCGCAGCCGACGAGGAGCAGCACGACGCCCGGGCTCGTCCCTCGCGTGAACCACAGCAGCAGGCCCAGGAAGACGGCGAGGGAGGCGCACAGCACGCCCCACACCACCTGCTGCACGCGGAAGGCCTCCACGTCCCCCGTCCGGCCGGCCCGGTGCAACCGGGTCCGCACCGACTCCTCGCCGCCCAGCATCCGGTCCAGGAGTCGAGCGGCCCTGGCTGCCACCGGGGCGAACAGCTCGCCGGCACGCCACGGACGGGTGTCGTCGAGGGCCAGCAGCCGCGACTGTCGGGGAGGCCGGTCCAGGTAGGGCTCGACCCGGTCGACCAGCCTGACCCGGCGCGTGACCGGGAGACCGGCCCAGGCCAGCAGCAGACCGCACGAAAGCAGCAGCCCCAGGACCGCACCCCACCACGCCACGTTCATCGCAGCACCCTGCTCTCCTCCGGCAGGCGCCCGATGGCGACCATGACCCGGTAGGCCACGAGGGACAGGCCGGCACCGATGGCGAGCACCAGGGCGCCGGCCGGTGTGCCGTACGCCTGCAGCGTGCTCCCCCGCGTCGCCAGGAGGAGCAGGACCGCCCACGGGGCCGCCATGGCCAGGCGCGCCGCGTTGACGGTCCAAGACTGGCGTGCCTCCAGCTCCGCCCTCGCCCGCGCGTCGTCGCGCAGGAACGAGGACAGCGTCCGAAGCACGCGACCGAGGTCAGTGCCGCCGACGTCTCTCGCGATCCTCAGGGCCTCGATGAGCCGGTCCGCGACGGGGTCGGCCATCCGTTCCTTGAGCAGGTCGAGACTCTCCGAGAAGCGCCCGGTGGCCCGGTAGTCGTGCGCGAACTCCTCGAACGCCGGCCGCAGCTCCTCCGGCCCTCGGTCGGCGAGCTGGACCAGCGCCTCCGGCAGAGCCAGACCGGCACGGACGGCGGACTGCACATGGTCGACGGCGTCCGGCCAGACTGTCCGCAGCCGGGTCCGACGCCGCCGGGCGCGCGCCGTGACCACCGCCACGGGCAACCAGCTCGCCATCACCGCGAAGCACCCGCTCACCGTCCACACCCGGGTCACGGCGAACATCAGCAGCAGGACCAGGAGCCCGGCCGTGACGCACAGGACGAGCAGGGTGCGGGCTCCCAGGCCACGGACGCCGGCCAGGACGATCTGGTCCTGCAGGCGCTCCAGCCTCCTCGCTCCCGGCCGCCGGCCCACGCGAATGCTCCGCGGCCAGAACGACCACCAGATGCTGGCGAGCCCCAGACCCAGCAGGAGACCCCATCCCGCGCCCTGCATCATGGTCCGCGCCCCAGCAGCTTGCCGAGGTCGAACCCCGCTCGGGCGAACCGGTCGACGTGCGGCGGGAAACCGTCGGCGCGCACCAGCTCCGACCCGGACCGGACGAAGAGGTCGGCGATCTCGACGACCTCCCCCTCGGCGCGGCCGGGCAGGGCGACGATCTCACGGACCTTGCGCGCGCCCTGCACCTCGAGAGCCAGGTGCACCACGATGTCCACCGAGCTCGCGACGGTCGGCACGACGAAGCTGCTGCTGACGTTGGACCCGGCCAGCAGCGGCAGGGTGCACATCTTGGTGACCGCCTCACGGGCGGAGTTCGCGTGGATGGTGCACATCCCGGGTAGGCCGCTGTTGAGCGCGATGAGCAGGTCCAGGCTCTCCTCCTGACGCACCTCGCCGACGATGATGCGCCCCGGCCGCATCCGCAGGGCCTCCTTGACCAGGCGGCGCAGCGGGATCTCCCCGGTGCCCTCGAGGCTGGGCTGCCGGCACTGCAGGGCCGCCACGTCCCGGAGGTTGACCTTGAGCTCGAAGACCTCCTCGCAGGTCACCACCCGCTCACCCGCAGGGATGGCGGCCGTGAGGCAGTTGAGCATCGTCGTCTTCCCGGCCTGCGTCCCGCCCGCGACGAGGACGTTCAGCCCGGCTGCGACGGCGGCCTCCAGGAACCTCGCCGCCTGCTCGGTCAGCGTGCCCAGCCGCACCAGGTCGGACAGCTCGTCGGCCGCGACCACGAACTTGCGGATGTTGACCGCCCAGTGCCGCCGGGTGATGTCCGGGATGGCCACGTGCAGCCGGCTGCCGTCGGGGAGGCTCGCGTCGACGAACGGACTGCTGAGGTCGACCCGACGACCCGAGCTGCGCAGCATCCGCTCCACCAGGTCGTGCACCTGCTGCTCGGTCAGCAGGGTGGGCGTCAGCTCGGAGCGGCCGTTGCGCGCCACGAAGACCTTCGTCGGCTCGTTGACCCAGATCTCCTCGACGGAGGGGTCGTCGAGATAGGGCTGCAGGGGGCCGAAGCCGGCGACCGACTCGAGCAGCGCCCGGTGGGCCTCCTTGCGGTCGGCGAGCGGCACCAGCCCGCCCACGAGAGACCGGTCGTCGTAGTCGTCGAGGACCTCGCCGATGAGGTCGCGGACGGCTTCGTCGTCCCGTGAGGGGTCCAGCCGGCGTCGCCGGATGAGCTCGCGGACGTCGTCCTCGAGCAGCTGCAACGCTGTCGCCGGCATGCCCCTGCACCCCTGTCGCTGGCGTAGCGGTGCCCGCCCGGCACCCTGCGCCCCGCTCGTCCGACCTGTCGACGCCGGGCCCAGAGCGAGGCCCCGACGACCCTCTGGCGCATCACTGTATGACGTTCCTCAGGTGAGCGGAACCTCTTCGTCACAGCCTGTGGACAACGTCGGTGGCGCAGGAATCGACCTGCGCACCATGGGCCTCATGAGAGTCATCGTCACCCGCGTCGCGGACCGCCGCGTCGAGCATCTGGCGGTCCAGGCGCCCGACGACGCCACCGAGCAGGAGCTCGCCCGCCGCCTCGACACCTCGGCCCGGGACCAGCCGGTCGGAGAGCACCGGGGGCCCCGGATCCCGCTGGTCCACGGCGCCGACCTGGACCCCGTCCCCGAGGCCCGCACGCCGTCGACACCGGGCGTCACCAGCGCCGGTGTCCCGCGCCTCGTCGTCGCGACAGGTCCCGACGCCGGTGGCACGGCCCCGCTCCCGCCCGGCCGCTGGGTGACCCTCGGGCGGGACCCGCGGTGCGACCTGACCATCGCCGACCCGGGCCTGTCCCGACGGCACGTCCGGGTGCGGCAGGACCGCGACGGGGTCCGGGTGGAGGACCTCGGGTCCACCAACGGCGTGACCTGGGAGAGCGGGCTGGACGGCGAGGACCGGCGGTGGCCCCCCGGCGACCGTCTCCTCGTCGGTGCCTCCGGCGTGGTGCTGGTGCCGCGTCCACCCGCCCCGATCCGGCAGGTGCTCGTCGGCGGCCGTCTCGAGGTCGAGCCCTGGCCCAGGCCGACGACCACCGTGCCGACGCGGGAGTTCTCCACTCCCGCCCCACCGGACCGGCGCCGGGTCCGACCCCCGAGCGCCTGGGCGTGGAGCCTCCCGCTGGTGGTCGCCCTGGCCGTCGCCGTGGTGCTGCGCATGCCGTGGCTCCTGCTCTTCGGTCTGCTGGGCCCGGCCATGGTGCTGGGCCACCACCTGGGCGACCGGCGGACCGCCCGCCTCGAGCACGAGGAGGGCCGCGCCGCCCACGAGGTGGCCCGCGCGGCCCACCGGGCCCAGGCCGAGGTGTGCCTGCAGCAGGAGCTGGACCGGCTCAGACAGCAGCACCCGGGGCTCGTCAGTGTCGTGACCAGCCTCAACCCGCACCCGTCCGTGGCGCTGTGGCAGTGCGCGGCGGAGCCGCTGACGGTGACCCTCGGGGAGCACGTGCGCGACTCGGGCGTGCGGCTCGAGGGCGAGCCGCTGCGGCACCTCGCAGCACCCCTGCCCCTCACGTTCGAGGGGCCCCTGGTGCTGGCCGGCGACCGGGCCACCCGCGACGGGCTGGCGCGCGCGCTGCTGCTGCAGCTCGCCACGGCATACCCGCCGGGCACCTGGACGCTCGTCGTCGACCCCGACCGCCCCCCAGGGGCCACGTGGGACCTGCTGGCCTGGCTGCCCCACACCCGCACGGCCGACGACCGCGTCGACGGACTGCCGGTGGTATGGGGCCGTGACCTGGTCCTCGTCGAGGACCTGTCCCAGGCACCTGCCGGCGCGACCCGGGTGCAGCTGCTCGGGCCCACCGACGCCGTCCTCCAGCTGCCCGGGCAGCCGGACCTGCCCTTCCGCCCCACCACCCTCGGGCTGGCGCGGGCGCGCAGCCTGGCGCGCACCCTCGCGCCGCTGCAGGCACGCCGGGCCGCGGACGCCGACGACGGCACACCCGCCCTGCCCGGCGAGGCCCCACCGCTGGGGGCGATCGTGGCCTGGCCCGCGACCCCGGACGAGGCGGTCTCCGGCTGGCGCCGGCCGGGCACGGACGTGCCGCTCGGCACCGACGCCTCGGGGTCCCCGGTCACGGTCGACCTCGTGCGCGACGGCCCGCACGCCCTGGTCGCCGGCACCACGGGCTCCGGCAAGTCCGAGCTGCTGCGCACCCTCATCACCGGTCTGGCGCTGCGCTCCTCCCCCGCCGACCTCGCTCTGCTGCTGGTGGACTTCAAGGGCGGCTCCTCCCTGGGCGACTGCGCCCGGCTGCCGCACGTCACCGGGATGGTGACCGACCTCGACCCCCACCTGGCCGCACGGGTGCTGACCTCGCTGCAGGCCGAGCTGACCCACCGGGAGGCCCGCCTGGCCGAGGCAGGCGTCAAGGACGCCCGCGACCTGCCCGGCCTGCCCCGCCTCGTCGTCGTCATCGACGAGTTCCGCGTGCTCGCCGAGGAGGTGCCCGAGGTCATGTCGGGCCTGGTCCGGCTGGCGGCGGTCGGCCGCAGCCTCGGGGTCCACCTGGTGCTGGCCACGCAACGGCCCGCGGGCGTGGTGGGCGCCGACCTGCGGGCCAACGTCAACCTGCGCATCGCCCTGCGGGTCCGTGACGGCACCGACTCCCAGGACGTCATCGAGACGCCGGCCGCCGCGCTGCTCCCCGAGGGGCGTCCCGGCCTGGCCCTCTGGCGCACCGGTGCCGACGCGCCCCGGGCGGTCCAGGTGGCACGGGTGGGCCCTCCGGCGCGCGGGGGATCGTCGTGGCAGGTGACCATCACCGACGACGTGTGGGCGGCCCGGAGGGTGCTCGAGCGGGGCGAGGAGCAGGGGCCGGGCGAGGACGGCCTCGGCACGGTGGCCGAGGTGCTCCGGGCCGCCGCCCGGCAGCTGGGGGCGGGGCCACCGGTGGTGTGGCACCCGCCCCTGCCGGCGCACCTCGATGCCGTCCCCGACGCACCGGGCGCGTGGGCCCTCGCCGACCTGCCCGCCCGGCAGCGCCGGGAGCCGCTCTCCTGGTCGCCGACGGAGCACCTCGCGGTCGTCGGGGCGGCCCGCTCCGGGCGGTCGACCACGCTGCGCTCGGTGCTCTCGCGCACCCCCGGTGCCTGGCTCGTCGTCCTCGACCTGGGCCGCTCGCTGGAGGCCACCGAGCTGCGCCGGCACCCCGGGCTCCTGGCCTGGGTCGAGCCGGACGACCTCGCCCACGGGCTGCGCGTGCTGGACCGGCTCGACGACCTCGTCCGTTCCCGCCTGGCGGAGGGAGCCACGGGTCGCGACCCGGTGGTCCTGGCGGTCGACGGCTGGGACCGCTTCGTCGACCTCGTCGAGGGGCTGGAGCGTGGTCGTGCCGAGGAGGTGGCCCTGCGCATCTTGCGCGAGGGCCCGGCAGCAGGCGTCGTCGGGCTCGTCACCGGCGACCGCAGCCTGCTCTTCGGCAAGGTCTCCTCGCTCCTCCCGCACACCTGGGCCCACCGGCTCAACGACCCGGGCGACCTGCTCATGACCGGGCTGCGGCCCCACCAGGTCCCTGTCGACCACCCGCCGGGACGGCTGGTCGGGATGCGCGACGGCGTCGAGGCGCACGTGGCCCTGCCCGCCGACGCCGTCGGCGACCCGCCACCGGGCGCGCCTCCCGTGGTATGCCGCCCGCTCCCCCGCCGCTGGTCGCCGTCGGGTCCGCGTCCTGCCTGGGCCGTCGGGGGTGACGAGGCGGGTCCGCTGGCCCGGCCAGACGGGTCGGTCCTCGTGCTGGGCCCACCCGGGTCGGGGCGGTCGCACGCCCTCGCACTGCTGCAGGCCGGGCGCACACCGGTGCTCGTCGACCCCACCGCCCCGTCCGGGCGCGACGAGCTCGAGGACCTCCTCGCCGGCGCCGGACCGGGCGGGCTCGTCGTGGTCGACGACGCCCACCTGCTCGCCGGGACCCCGCTGGAGGACGTCCTCGTGCAGGCGGTCACGGCATACCGGCTCGACCTGGTCGTCGCCGCCGACATCGACGCCGCCGCCGGCGCCTTCCGGGGTCTGGTGCCGCTGGCGGCCCGTCACCGCACCGGGCTGCTGCTCCAGCCGACCTCCCCGGGCCAGGGGTCTCTGCTGGGGGTCGGCGTGCCGGTGGGCGACCTGCCCCTGCCCGGGCGCGGCGTGCTCGTGCAGCGCGGACGCTGCACCCGGGTCCAGCTGGCCGCCCCCGACCTCGGCAAGGGGTGAGGCCGCTCAGTCCTCCGGCAGGGCGGCGAACTGCTTCTTCATGCTGACGTACCACCCCAGCGACTTTGCCGGCCGCTTCCAGCGACCGCGCATGTCGTCGTTCGCCTGCTCGTGCGCCGTGTCGCCGGCGGCCACGGCGTCCTTGAGGTGCTGGTCCTGGGCGTTGATCACCTCGTCGGCGTTCTCGCCGCGGTGCGCCAGGTCGCACGGTCCGCCGAGCTGGCGGCAGGTCATGGTCTTCACGTCCGGTCCTCTCGGTCCGCGGTCACAGGTCGGCTCCTGTGCTCGTCACCAGGGTGACGGATGCCGACGTGGAAGTGTGACCTCATGGACCGGACCAGCGCCTTCGAGGCGGAGCGGCCTCGGCTGACCCGCATCGCCACCCAGGTCCTGCGCGACCCCGCCGAGGCCCAGGACGTCGTCCAGACCGCCTGGCTGCGGCTGCACACTCACGGCGCGGCCGGCATCGAGAACCTGCCGGGCTGGCTCACCACCGTGACCGTGCGGCTGTGCCTGGACCGCCTGCGCGCGCGGGTGCCCGAGCCGGTCGACCACCGCGAGGCAGCGCCGCGCAGCGGACCCGACGCGGTCGAGGACCCGGCCGAGGAGGTGGTCCTCGCCGACACCGTCGGGGTCGCGCTCCAGGTGATGCTGGACCGGTTCACGCCGAGCGAGCGGGTGGCCTTCGTCCTGCACGACACCTTCGAGGTGGACTTCCCGACCATCGCCCAGATCCTGGGCCGCAGCCCGGCCGCCACACGCAAGCTGGCCTCGCGGGCCCGCGCCAAGGTCCGGCAGCCGGTCGCTCCGCAGCGGCGGGCCGACGCCGTCGTCGTGGACGCCTTCCTCGCCGCGGCGCGGCAGGGTGACGTCACCCGCCTGCTGGAGCTGCTGGCCCCGGACGCGCTGGTCCAGGGCGACGCGGCGGCCGTGGAGGTGGGCACGCCCGCCCGCATCGAGGGCCGCGAGGCCGTCGCGCGCATGTTCGACGGTGGGGCTGCCGCGGCGCTATCCGTCCTGGTGGACGACCGGCCCGGGGCCGCGTGGTTCCTGCGAGGTATGCCGCAGGTCGCCTTCGACTTCACCGTCCAGGACGGGCTCGTGCGGCGCATCGACCTCCGCGCCGACCCCGGGGTGCTCGCCTCCCTCCGCCGGCGCACCACCGCCTCCTGACGGCGGGGGGGCGGCGGGGGGCGGCACCTGGGGGCCGGTTCGGCAGCTGGCAGCTGGGTGCTCATCTGAGAGCCTCCTCGACGGGGCTGTCAGATGACCTACCGGCTGCAGGACGGCAGCGCGGCTCCCGTGGTGTCGTGGAGCGCACCCGTGCGGAGCCGGCCGCGGCTCAGCGCTCCTCGAGGCGCCCCATGAGGACGGTGGAGACCACGGCGGCGACCCCCAGCACGAGCACGCCGGACCCGACCCACCAGGGCGCGAGCGGCAGCAGGGCGATGCCGAGCGGCACCATGAGGAAGTTGAACGCGATCGCCGGTGCCTGCGCGCGCGGGTGCCGCCGCAGCAGGCCCAGGCTGGTGTAGCCCAGGCCGATGACGAAGACCACCATCGTCACGACCGACATGATGACGACGATGAGGTCCTGGCCCTCCCCCAGCGCCAGCTCGACGAGGTAGAACACCGCGAACCCGGTGACGACCAGAGCCTCCAGGGCGACCAGCCCCGCGGCGAGACGGCCGGCGGTGCGCTGGCGCGGGGTCGGCGGGTCGAGCGGCCGGGGCCCAGGCTCGGGTCCGGGCGATGACGGGGAGGACGCGCTCACCCTCCCATCGTAGGTTCGCGCCGACCCGTCCCGAGGGCGCGGCCCCGACCTGGTGGCAGGGCCGGGCCCCCTACGCCGGCTCCGGGGCCGTGGCGAGCTCACGGGTGTGGAAGCGGTGCGCCACGGCATACCCCAGCCGCTCGTAGAGCGCCAGGGCCTCCCGGTTGTCGGTGAGGACGCCCAGCGTCGCCACCCCGGCCTCCTGGACCGCGCGGGCGGTGAGCTCGAGGGTGAGCAGCTCGCCGATGCCCTGCCCGCGCCGGTCGGGGCGGACGAGGATGCCCGCCAGGTGCGGCATGCCGGAGGCCAGCTCGTGCAGGGCGCCCACGGCGACGGTCCCCCCGGCGCGGTCCTGCACGGCGAGCCAGGTCGTGGCGAACCCCCACCCGGGGAAGCCGAGGTAGCGGCCCTGCGTGTAGGCCGCCCCGAAGGCCTCGATGGCCTCGGCGTCGTCGCGGTCGTCGAGCTCCTGGACCCCCAGGCCGCGCTGCGCCAGGAGCCCCTGCGCGTCCGTGCCCGGAGCCTGCTCGGTCCACAGGAACGACCAGCGTTCGGAGCCGGAGCAGGCGTAGGGGTCCGGGACGGACAGCGGCCGCTCCTGACCGGTGGAGAACCACTCCAGCGCCAGGTCCGTGCCGCCGGCCTCAAGGATGGCCTGCAGGGCGCAGGTCTCGGCGGACGACCCCGACCCGGCCCCGACGACCGCCGCGCCGCCCCAGTGGCCGGAGCCCGGGCGCCACGGACCCACGCACGCCCAGCCCTCGGGCGCGGCGACGGCCACGATCTCGTTGCTCGTGGCGAAACGCACGAACGGGTCGTGGCGGGAGATCTCGAGCAGCTCGTCACGGTCGACCTGGCTCCATGTCACGGGCGGTAGCCTGCCACAGCCCGGGGACACGGTGCCGATCCCCCAGGGGTATGCCGTCGCATCCGCGGCCGGACAGGCGCGGCTCGCGCTGCGGCGGTGGCTCGCCTAGGCTCGACCCTTGTGAACGCCGCCGCCAAGAGGATCGCCCTGGAGACCCTGGGCTGGACCGTCCTCGTCGCCGGCATCCTCATGCTCCTGCTGCCCGGCCCCGGCCTGCTGGGCACCTTCGCGGGCCTCTGGATCCTGTCGACCCAGTACGCCTGGGCCCGCCGGTGGACCAACCCGGTGAAGATCCGGGCGCTGCGCGCCGCCTCAGAGGGGGTGGAGACGATCCCGCGGATCGCCCTCTCGGTCCTCATCACGGCGGGCCTGGTCGGGGTCGCGGTCGGGTGGCTGATGGCGCCGCCGCCCCCGGGCTGGTGGCCGGTGGACGAGCGCTGGTGGCTCTTCGGCGGCCGGCCGGTGGCCATCACCATGCTCGCCTCGTGCGCGATCGCCATCGGGCTGCTGGCGTACAGCGTGTGGCGGTTCTACGGCAAGCCGGAGGCCCGGGCCGAGGTCGACCGGATGGAGGCCGACCACAAGGCTGCGGTCGCCCGGGAGCGGCGCCGCGAGGCCCGCGAGGAGCACCAGGAGGCGCGGGAGGCCACCGTGGAGGCGGCTGCGGCCGACCGTGTCGCCGACGCCTCCGAGGCTGCCGCCGACCGACGCGAGGCCTCGGCCTGAGCCGTCAGTCCGTCGGGCAGCAGGGGGCGACGGCCGCCGGCACCGGGGCGGGTGCACCCACGGTGGGGATGCCGAGGCTCACCGCCGGCTTCTTCACCCCACCGGGGGTGCCGCCCTCCTGGAGCGCCGCCCAGGCGTCCCCGCCCGGGGTGCGGCGCACGGCATACACCCCGCCCTGGACGCCGGAGTCGGCGACGAGGTGGTGGGGGGCGCCGTAGGTGACCTCGACGGTGACCATGTCGCCGGGCCGCGGCCGCTCCGCGCCCTCGGGCACCGCGAAGTGGACCAGCCGGTTGTCGCGGGCCCGGCCGGACAGCCGGTGGGTCTCGGCGTCCTTGCGGCCCTCGCCGGGCGCGACGAGCACCTCGACCTCGCGTCCCTCGATCTCCCGGTTGCCGGCCCAGGAGGCCTCCTCCTGCACCTCGATGAGCCGGTCGAAGCGCTCCTGGACGACCTCCTTGGGGATCTGGTCGTCCATCTCGGCGGCCGGGGTCCCCGGGCGGATGGAGTACTGGAAGGTGAAGGCGCTGGAGAACCGGGAGGCGCGCACGACGTCGAGGGTGCCCTGGAAGTCCTGCTCGGTCTCACCGGGGAAGCCGACGATGAGGTCGGTGGTGATGGCGGCCTGCGGGATCTGCTCGCGCACCCGGTCCAGGATGCCGAGGAACCTCTCGCTGCGGTAGGACCGCCGCATGGCCTTGAGCACCCGGTCCGAGCCGGACTGCAGCGGCATGTGCAGGCTGGGCATGACGTTGGGGGTCTGCGCCATGGCCGCGATGACGTCGTCGGTGAACGCCGCCGGGTGCGGTGAGGTGAAGCGGACCCGCTCCAGGCCCGGGATCTCGCCGCACGAGCGCAGCAGCTTGCCGAAGGCCAGCCGGTCGCCGAACTCCACGCCGTAGGTGTTGACGTTCTGGCCCAGCAGGGTGACCTCGACCACGCCCTGGGCGACCAGCGCCTCGATCTCGGCCAGGATCTCGCCGGGGCGGCGGTCCTTCTCCTTGCCCCGCAGCGCCGGCACGATGCAGAAGGTGCAGGTGTTGTTGCAGCCGACCGAGATGGACACCCAGGCGGAGTATGCCGAGTCGCGCCGGGTCGGCAGCGTCGAGGGGAAGGTCTCGAGGGACTCGAGGATCTCGACCTCGGCCGCCTTGTTGTGCCGGGCGCGGTCGAGCAGGGCCGGCAGCGAGCCGACGTTGTGGGTGCCGAAGACGACGTCCACCCAGGGCGCCCGCTCGACGATGGTGGAGCGGTCCTTCTGCGCCAGGCACCCACCCACGGCGATCTGCATGCCGGGGTTGGCCTGCTTGGCCGGGCGCAGCTGGCCCAGGTTGCCGTAGAGCTTGTTGGCGGCGTTCTCGCGGACGGCGCAGGTGTTGAGGACGACGACGTCGGCGACCTCGGGACGGTGCTCCCCCGGGAGGCTGGCGAGGTCGACGTAGCCGGCCGTCTCCAGGAGGCCGGCGAGCCGTTCGGAGTCGTGGACGTTCATCTGGCACCCGTGGGTGCGCACGTCGTAGGTCCTGGTGCTGGTGCTGGTCGTCGTGCTCATGGCCCTCCTAGGGTACGCGCCGCGCAGCTCACCCCAGCCAGGTCAGCAGGCCCCGGACCAGGGCGACCAGACCCCCCGTCGCGGCGACGGCGATGGCGACCCGGCGGGCCGTCCGCAGGCTCACCCGGTCGCTGACGGCGGAGCCCGCCCAGATGCCGACCGGCACCGCGGCGCACAGCACCACCCAGGTCCACGCGGGCACGACGCCGCCGGACGGGGTGGCGCCCACCGCGACCTTGATGACGACCGAGGCGGTGTTCGCCAGCAGGAAGATCGGCTGCAGGGTCGCGGCGAAGGAGCGCTGGTCCCAGCGGGAGGCGACGGCGTACACCGCCATGGCCGGCCCGGCCACACCGGAGGTGGTGTTCATGAACCCGGCGACCGCGCCCGAGACGACGACCGCTCCGCGACCGGTCACCGCCGGCTGGCGACGGGTGCCCACCACGGCGGTGATGGCGACCAGCACGCTGGCCCCCAGCACGACGTCCAGCACGGCGACGGGGACGTGCCGCACCACGAGGGCCCCGGCGAGCGAGCCGACGAGCAGCAGCGGCACGAGCGTGCGGAACCGGCGCCAGTCCACGTCGCCGCGCAGCATCACGGCGAGGATCGCCGCCGCCACGATCGCCGCGACGTTGGAGACCATGACGCCGGCCACCGGTCCGATGAGCACCGAGGCCACCGGGGCCACGCTCATCCCGAGACCCATGCCGGCCACCCGCTGGAGGGCAGCACCGAGCGCCACGGCGGCGATGACGAGCACGGCGAAGGTCATACCGCGCAGTCTGCTCCACGGTCCGGGCTCGGGCTGCCGCGGGGAGCGTCCCGGCGCTACTGTGTGCCACAGCAGTCGCGAGCGAAGGAGCCGCGAGCGAAGGAGCACCGCCATGAGCGACCAGGCCGACCGCGAGACCATCGGTGACGACCTCGGGGTGTGGAGCATCGACGCGGAGGACCAGCTGCAGCCCGAGGACACGCTCGACGGGGAGGGCGACGTGCTGGACCGCGGCTACCAGACCGGCGAGCACTACGTCGGCTCGTCGGCGTTCGGGGTGACGGCGGACGAGCAGTCCCACGAGGAGAGCATCGCCCAGCGCGAGCGTCAGGAGGAGTCGCCGCGGTGGGCCGACCGGCACCGCCCGGACGGGGAGGCCCGGGAGATCGCCCGGGAGTGCCGGACCACCAGCTGGGACTCCCCCGAGGAGTCGGCCATGCACTACCTGAACGAGGACGACGAGGAGCTCACCGAGGTGGAGTGGATGCCCTCGGACGAGCCCCAGCGCGGCGAGGACGAGTAGCCGCCCGACGAGGTCACGTCCTCGCACCGCGCCCTGGAGGCTCAGTCCCTCCCGTGCTCGGGCAGGTCGTCCAGCGCCTCCCGGACGACCTGGTAGGACACCCCCGCGCCGTAGCCCTTGCGGGCGAGGAACGCGGCCAACCGACGGGTCTGGACCTCGCGGCCGAGGCCCCGCATGGAGCGCAGCCGGCGCGCCACCAGGGCCCTCGCCTGCTCCTTCTCCTGCTCCGGGTCGATGTCCTCCAGGGTGGCGTCCACCAGCTCGTCCGCCACGCCCTTCTGCCGCAGCTCCTGCCGCAGCGCGGTCGCCGCCAGGCCCTTGGTCTCCTGCTTGGACCGGACGTACATCTCCGCGTAGGCCTCGTCGTCCACGAGCCCCACCTCGCTCATCCGGTCCAGCACGCGGGCAGCCACCTGAGGGTCGCAGTCGCGGTCGCGCAGCTTGTCCTCGAGCTGGCGGCGGGTGCGCGGCCCCATGGCGAGCTGGCGCAGGACGATCTTGCGAGCCACGGCGTGGGGGTCGGGCTCGGACGACGAGACGGCCGGCCCGGGCGAGGACGTGCCCCGCCCTCCCGACGGCTTGGTCCGACCGGACCGCTGCACGCCGGCCGCGCCGAGCCCGTAGACGCTGGCGGCGTCCTCGGCCTCGGCCAGCGCCTCACGTGCCGCGGACAGCCGGTCTGCGCCGGACATCAGAAGTCGACCGAGACCTCACCGGTGACCGGGTCCACGCCGTCCGGGAGGTCCTCGGCGGCCGGGGCCGCGCCGATGCCGAGCTTGGTCTTGATGTTGCGGTCGATGGTGTCGGCGATGTCCGGGTTGTCCTTGAGGAACTGCCGGGCGTTCTCCTTGCCCTGCCCCATCTGCTCGCCCTCGTAGGTGTACCAGGCTCCCGACTTGCGGACGAAGCCGTGCTCCACCCCCATGTCGATGAGACCACCCTCGCGGGAGATGCCCTGACCGTAGAGGATGTCGAACTCGGCCTGCTTGAACGGCGGGGACACCTTGTTCTTGACGATCTTGGCCCGGGTGCGGTTGCCGACCGCGTCGGTGCCGTCCTTGAGCGTCTCGATGCGTCGCACGTCGATGCGCACCGAGGCGTAGAACTTCAGCGCCTTGCCGCCGGTCGTCGTCTCCGGCGAGCCGAACATCACACCGATCTTCTCGCGCAGCTGGTTGATGAAGATGGCCGTGGTCCCGGTGGTGCTCAGGGCGCCGGTGATCTTGCGCAGGGCCTGGCTCATGAGCCGCGCCTGCAGACCCACGTGGCTGTCCCCCATCTCGCCCTCGATCTCCGCACGCGGCACCAGGGCCGCCACCGAGTCGATGACGATGATGTCGAGGGCGCCGGAGCGGATGAGCATGTCGGCGATCTCCAGGGCCTGCTCACCGGTGTCCGGCTGGGAGACCAGGAGGGCGTCGGTGTCGACACCGAGCTTCTTGGCGTACTCCGGGTCGAGGGCGTGCTCGGCGTCGATGAAGGCCGCGATGCCGCCGCCCTTCTGGGCGTTGGCCACGGCGTGCAGGGCGACCGTGGTCTTCCCGCTGCTCTCCGGGCCGTAGATCTCCACGACACGACCACGGGGCAGCCCGCCTACACCCAGCGCGACGTCCAGCGCGATGGCCCCGGTCGGGATGACCTGGATCGGGGGACGCTCCTCGTCCCCCAGGCGCATGACCGAGCCCTTGCCGTGCTGCTTCTCGATCTGGGCCATCACCGTGTCGAGAGCCCTGAACCGGTCGGTGTCGACCCCGGTCGTCCTGCTCGTCTTGCTGGCCTGTGCCATGCGGTGCTCCTTCGTCTCGTGGCGGGCGCGCCTACCTTCGACCGACCCGCGGACCTCCCCCGGTGGGCGATCCGATGTCTGCGTCAGACGCTAGGCGCCACCCCCGACATACCTCGCCGTCCACCCACCGTTCTGTGGACGACGGTGCCGGTCGGCGACACCATGTGGACACCGTAATCGAAAACCTGTACGACATCACGCAGCGGGGGCCGCGCGTGTCGCGGCCCCCGCCGGCCGGGGTCGACCCTCAGACCACCGTGACGACGTACCCCGTCCCGCGACGGGTGAGCTTCACCAGCCCCGCCGCCGCCGCGCCCTTGCAGAACTGCAGGAACGAGCCGTAGCCGAGCGGCTTCTCCGAGAACCCCTCGCGACGGGCCCGCACGTGGTCCTTGAGCCCGGACAGCTCCACGCCCGAGCCGTCGTCCAGCTCGGCCACCGTCTGCCGCAGCAGCGCGAAGGCCTCCTGCCGCCCACCCTCCTCGGGCAGCGTCACCTCGGGGTCGCCCTTGGCCGGACCGGGGCTGAGCTCGATGATGCCCCGCCCGGCGAGGTGGTCGAGCAGCTCGCCGAAGGCGCGGAAGCCGTAGGCCGCCTCGGAGAACGTCGAGTCCTTGCGCACCAGGGTGCGCTTGAGGACGGACGCGGTCACCGCTCCCCCGGAGCTGCGCTGCAGCCCCGAGACGGTCTGGGCCACCAGCGAGGCGAGGTCCGTGGTGGGCTCCTCCTCCGTCTCCTCGTGCTCGGGCTCGGGCTGGGGCTCCGGCGCGGCCGGCTCTGCCGGCGGTGTCGCGGAGCCCTTGGTCGGGCCGCCGCGCCCGCGGCCCCGACCCCGGCCCGTGGAGGTGTCGCCCCGTGGTGCGCCGGCCCCGGCCGGGACCACCCCGTCGAGGTCGTCGTAGTAGAGGAACTCGTCGCACGCCGGGGGCAGCATCGTCGACGTCGAGTCGCGGACGCCGAAGCCGATGACCCGCTTGTTGAGCTCGCGCAGCTTGTGCACGAGGGGGGTGAAGTCGCTGTCCCCGGTGCAGATGGCGAAGGTCGTGATGTAGTCACGCTCGTAGGCGGTCTCGATCGCGTCGACGGCCATCTTGATGTCCGCGGCGTTCTTGCGCGAGGCGCCCATGCGCTGGGTCATCTCGATGAGCTCCACGTGGTTGCGGGTGAGCATCCGACGGTCCTCGTCGAAGTAGGACCAGTCCGCGTAGGCCCGTCGCGTCACCACCCTGCCCCGCTCCGCGAGCGCGTCGGCCACCGGCCGCAGGTCGAAGGGCACCCCCAGGTGGTCGCGCGAGCCCAGCGCGAGGTTCTCGTAGTCGATGAGCAGCGCGATCCGGTCCTCGTCATCCATGCACCCGAGGGTATGCCCCGCCCGCCCCGCACCGGTCCACGGCGCCGGGCACGGGATTCCCCGGCGTCAAGGGACCCCGCCCGCTCCCTCTAGACTGGCTCACCGCACCCCGGCCAGGACGCCGCCGTCCGGCTGCCACGTCATACCCCTGCTCAGGAAGTCCCATGGCTCTGCTCGTGATGAAGTTCGGCGGGTCCTCCGTCGCCGACGCCGAGGCGATGCGCCGCGTCGCCCAGCGCGTCGTGTCCGCGCACCGCGCCGGAGACCGCGTCGCCGTGGTCGTCTCCGCCATGGGCGACACGACCGACGACCTGCTCGACCTGGCCGGGCAGATCGCGTCCGGGACGCCCCCGGAGCGGGAGATGGACATGCTCCTGTCCGCCGGTGAGCGCATCTCCATGGCCCTGCTGGCCATGGCCATCGAGCAGCTGGGGGTACCGGCCCGCAGCTACACCGGCGCCCAGGCGGGCATGCGGACCGACACCGCACACGGGCGGGCCCGGCTGCTCGACGTCCAGCCCGACCGGGTGCGCCGCACCCTGGAGGACGGCGCGGTCGCCATCGTGGCCGGCTTCCAGGGCATCTCCACCGACGACGACATCACGACCCTGGGCCGCGGCGGCTCGGACACCACGGCGGTGGCCCTCGCGGCGGCCCTCGGGGCCGACGTGTGCGAGATCTACACCGACGTCGACGGCCTCTACACCGCCGACCCCCGCATCGTGCCCAGCGCCCGCCGGGTCACCCGCATCACCATCGAGGAGACCCTCGAGATGGCGGCCCACGGCGCCAAGATCCTGCACCTGCGCGCGGTGGAGTACGCCCGCCGCTTCCAGGTGCCCCTGCACGTCCGCAGCAGCTTCTCCGACCAGGAAGGCACCTGGATCCTGGTCGGGCGACCCCTCACGGAGGACACCATGGAAGAGCCCATCATCTCCGGCATCGCCCACGACAAGTCCCTGGGCAAGGTGACCGCCGTCGGCGTCCCCGACCGGCCCGGCGCCGCCGCGGCGGTCATCGGGGCCGTGTCCGAGGCCGGCGTGTCGATCGACATGATCGTCCAGAACGTCTCGACCTCCAACGCCGAGACGTCGGACATCTCCTTCACCCTCCCGGAGACCGACGGCCAGACGGCGGTGGCCGCGGTGCGCGGCCTGCAGGAGCAGATGGGCTTCTCCGACGTGCTCTACACCAGCCACGTCGGCAAGCTGTCGCTGGTCGGGGCGGGCATGCGCTCCAACCCCTCGGTGGCGAGCCGCCTCTTCTCCGCGCTCGCGGACGCCGGGGTCAACATCGAGATGATCAGCACCTCCGAGATCCGGATCTCGGTCATCTGCGACCAGACCGACCTCGAGGCCGGGGTCCGGGCGGTGCACACGGCGTTCGACCTGGACACCGAGGTCGAGGCCGTGGTCTACGGCGGGACGGGGCGGTGAGCGCGATGAGCGGTGAGCAGCCGGAGAGCGGCGCGCGGGGGCGGCGGCTGCACGTCGCGGTGGTCGGCGCCACCGGCCAGGTGGGTGCGGTCATGCGGCGGCTGCTCGCCGAGCGGGACTTCCCGGTCGCCTCGGTGCGCTACCTCGCCTCCGCCCGCTCCGCCGGGACGACGCTCGCCTGGGCCGGGTCGGCCGCCGGCGCACCCGGGTATGACGTGGCGCGCGACATCGAGGTCGAGGACGTCGCGACCGCGGACCTCTCGGGCATCGACGTCGCGCTGTTCTCCGCCGGGGGCGGCGCGTCGAGGGAGCACGCACCACGGTTCGCCGAGGCCGGGGCCGTGGTGGTCGACAACTCCTCCGCCTGGCGCATGGACGACGCCGTGCCGCTCGTGGTGAGCGAGGTGAACCCCGACGACCTGGGGCTCGCCCTGGGCGAGGGCGGCCGCCGCATCGTCGCCAACCCCAACTGCACGACCATGGCCGCGATGCCGGTCCTGCGTCCGCTGCACGCCCGGGCCGGTCTCGAGCGGCTGCGGGTCGCGACCTACCAGGCCGTCTCCGGCTCCGGGCTGGCGGGCGTCACCGAGCTCGCCGACCAGGCGCGGGCCACCCTCGGTGGTGACGTGCCGGTGGAGACGCTCACCCACGACGGCGGCGCGGTGTCGATGCCGCGGCCCGGGGTCTACGTCGCCCCCATCGCCTTCAACGTCCTGCCCATGGCCGGTGACCTCGGCGCCGACGACGAGACGACCGAGGAGATCAAGCTGCGCCAGGAGTCGCGCAAGATCCTCGGCATCCCCGACCTCGCCGTCTCGGGCACCTGCGTGCGGGTGCCGGTCTTCACCGGCCACAGCCTGGCCGTGCACGCCGAGTTCGCCGAGCCGATCACGCCGGACCAGGCCCGTGAGCTCCTGGCCGACGCGCCCGGTGTCGAGCTGGCCGACGTGCCCACGCCCCTGCGGGCCGCCGGTCAGGACCCGTCCTACGTCGGGCGCATCCGGGTGGACCAGTCGGTGCCGGACGGCCGCGGCCTCGTCTTCTTCATCAGCAACGACAACCTGCGCAAGGGCGCCGCCCTCAACACCGTGCAGCTGGCCGAGGTCCTGCTCGAGCGCGACCTGGTCTGAAGGCCGGCCCGAGGTCGGGCCGGCCCCATGGCGGCCGGTCCCGCCGAGGTCGGGCCGGCCCGAGGGCGGGCCGGTCTCGCCGAGGTCGGGCCGGCCCCATGGCGGCGGGTCTCGCCGAAGACGACGCAGTCCGATGACGGCCGGTTCCGTCGAGGGCGGCCCGGTCCCAGGGCGGCCGGTCCCGCCGAGGCGGCCCGGTCAGACAGCTCGCCGGTCGATGGCCCGCCGACGGAGGCGAGCCAGCCCGAGCGCGTGGGTCCTGTGTCCCTCGCGTCACACTGGGCTCACGCGCACCACGGTGCGGGAATGTGCCCAGCTGCACGGGTTATTTCTCCGTCCTCCGGACATATCGGCGCAGCGTGTGCTCAGTGTGGCTGGCGTGATCTGCGCGGTGGCGTGCTATCTATGCCTGACCCGCATCCCTCAGCCCTCTGCGGATCTCGACCGTCCTGCTGCCGTGGCGGACCTCGGCGTCGCGCAGGCGCGATGGGGCGTAGGCCAGCAGCTCGGCCAGCTGGTCGCCGGGCACGGTCAGGGGCACCTCGGAGCCGTCCCCCAGCCGGAGGGACGGGACGTCGAGGTCGCGGCCCTGTCGTCGGAACCCGACCACGTCGTGCCACGGCACCTTCCGTCGGCCCAGCCTGAGGCCGAGAACGGCCCGGTCCCAGGGTGGCCGGTCCCGCCGAGGCGGCCCGGTCAGACAGCTCGCGGTCGATGGCCCGCCGGCGGAGGGCGAACCAGCCCGAGCGCGGAGGTCCCGTGTCCCTCGCGTCACACTGGGCTCACGCGCACCACGGCGCGGGGATGTGCCCAGCTGCACGGGTTATTTCGCCGTCCCACGGACATATCGGCGCAGCGTGTGCTCAGTGTGGCTGGCGTGGTCTCGACCGTGCCGGTTCATCTCGCCGGTCGCCGGGCGATGACCACCGCCTGGGGGTCCTGCTCCGAGCCGAGGGGGCCGCGCTCCAGCCGGGCGACCACCGGCATACCCAGCCCCTCGAGCCGGGTTGCGACGTCCTGGGCACCGCGGTGGTACCTGGTCAGGGAGACCCGGTGGCCGTGGGCCGCGAAGACCGCGCCGATGTCGCGCGCGCCCTCGCCGACCTGGAAGGCCAGCAGGAGGTGACCCCCCGGGCGCAGCACCCGCGCCAGCTCCGCCAGCACCGCGTCGAGGTGGTCGTCCGGGGTGTGGATGGTCGAGTACCAGGAGAAGACCCCGTCGAAGGTCTCGTCGGCGACGTCGAGGTCGGCGAGGCTCCCGGTCGTGGACGGGTATGCAGGGTGGTCGGCGCGAGCCCGGCGCACCATCTCCGGCGACAGGTCGACACCGCACGGCCGGCACCCGCGCGCCGCCAGCCGGGGGAGCATGCGCCCGGCACCGCAGCCGGCGTCGAGCACACGCGGCCCGTCGCCGAGCAGCGCCACGAAGTGGTCGATCATCGCGAGCTCCGGCGGCTGCTCGGGCTCGGTCGCCGTGAAGGTGTCGGCGTAGAGGTCGGCCACGGCGTCGTAGGCGGCCCTGGTCAGCTCCTCCTCCTGCTGCGACATGGAGCCATCATGCCTCGCGGGCGTGAGCGCTGGGGAGCGACCCAGACCCGCCACGCGTCCGCCCGGAGCAGGGCCGTCGGCTACCGCTCGTCCGGAGCGGGCGGGTCCGGCAGGTAGTGGTGCTCGGGGGGCACATCCATGTCGCGGCAGATGGCCTCCCACACCCGGCGGGCAGACTCCCCCTGCTCGAGCGCCTCGTCGGCCGTGCGCCCCCCGAGGCTGCCCAGCGACTGGGTCCGCGTGACGACGGCGCCGTAGCCGGAGCCGAACTCCTGCTCGACGAGGTCCCAGAACTCGCTCAACCGCATACCTCCAGGCTAGGTCACCCGAGGACCGCCATGACCACGAGCATGACCGGCAGCGAGAGGACCGTGGTGAGGAAGACGCCGTCCCGAGCGATCCGCTCGCCGTGGCCGTAGGCGAGGGCGAGGACGTAGACGTTCTGCGCCGTGGGCAGGGCCGCCATGACGACGGCCGCCAGCACCTCCGCGTCCTGCAGACCGAGGACGGGGCCGGCGACCAGCCCGGCCACCAGCGGCATGACGAGCAGCTTGACCAGCACCACGGCGACCGGTTCGGCCAGCCCGCCCTCGCGCCCGGGCAGCGGGGAGAGGCGCAGCGAGATGCCGAAGGCGAGGAGCATGCAGGGCACCGCGACCCCGGCGACGAGCTCGACCGGCGCCAGCAGCAGGTCGGGGGGCTGCCATCCGGAGAGGTTGACGAGCAGCCCCAGCACCGTCCCGATGGTGAGCGGGTTGGTCACCGGGGAACGCAGCACCCGGCCCCACGACACGTGCCCCGCCCGCGTCGCGTCGAGGGCGGCCAGCCAGCCCGGCTGCAGGAAGAGCAGCTGCATGAAGAGGACGGGGGCCGCCCAGGAGGCGTCGCCGAGGACGTAGATGGCGATGGGGATACCGAGGTTGTTGGCGTTGACGATGCTGGCCGCCATGCCACCCAGCACGGCGTCGGCCCACCGCCGGCGCAGGACCCGGCGGGCCAGCACGAGGTAGACGACCGCGCACGCGGCGGTCGCGGCGACGGTGGCGACGAGGAAGCCGGAGAAGATGACCCCGAGCTCGGCACGCGCCACGATGAGGAAGAGCAGGGCCGGGGACCCGACCCAGAACGTCAGCCGCGCCAGCATCCGCTGCTCGTCGCGGCCGAAGATGCCGGTCTGCGCCAGCAGCCACCCCACGGCGACGACCGCAGCGATGAGCGAGAACCCCTCCAGCACCGACAGCACCGGCCCATTATCAGCGGTCCGTCCTGTCGGGTCGGAGGGTGCCCTGCTGCTAGCGTTCCACCCCATGGCCGATCCCCGCGACACCCCCGACCCGGCGGACTCCGACGTCGATGTCGACGACGTCTACGGCGAGGGTGGGGTCACCCCGGACCTGCTGGACCGTCGCCCGGTCGTCCCCCGCACGGTGGCCAGCCTCTACGAGTCCCGACCCGGTCTCAACCCTACCCAGGCGGCCAGGACCTTCGTGGAGGCGGTGAACCTGCAGGAGCGGTACGGCCACCTGCGGGTCGTCGACGACCTCATCGGCCTGCAACGTCGGGTCGGCGACACCATCGAGCGCTACACGGACAAGCTGCGCAACGCCGAGGCCCGCTCCGGCACCAGCGAGTCCGCCCGTTTCGGCATCGGCCACTTCGGTGGCGAGCGCGCCGTCGTGTATGTCGTGGACTGGTCGTTCTTCGCCGGCTCCCTGGGCGAGGTGGCCGGAGAGAAGTTCGTGCAGGCGGCCGAGCTCGCCGAGCGTGAGGGCCTGCCCCTCATCAGCATGGGCGCCTCCTCCGGCGTCCGGCAGCACGAGAACGTCCTCGGTCTCGTCCAGATGCAGCGCATGGCGGCCGCCGCCAACAAGTTCCAGCACACGACGAACCGCCCCTACATCTCGGTGCTCGCGGGCCAGGTGTGGGGCGGCATGTCGGCCAGCGCCGTGCCGGTCGCCGACCTCATCGTGGCGCTGGAGGGCACCGACTACGGCTTCGCCGGGCGACGCGTCATCGAGACCTTCGAGGGCCGCGAGGTGCCGCGGGGGCTGCAGAGCGCCGAGGCCAACTACCTCGACCGCAACGTCGACGTGCTCGTCAAGGACGTCGAGGAGCTCATCACCTTCATCGGACAGGTCCTCACCTCGGGGCGGCACACGCACCGGCTCAAGGTCGGCGACCGGGACGAGCCGGGCACCGGCACCGGGTCGCGGACGGTGACGGCCGGGCCGGAGGGCTTCTCCGCCGCGCTGTGGGACCGTCAGGAGGTCGAGCAGTCGGTCGAGATCCCCCGGGAGCGCCGCGACCGCGACAGCGCCAGCACGCGGGACTCGCTCATGGCGCGCTACAACGAGATCGCCGCGGGTGCCGGCCGCCTGGACACCGAGTACTTCCTGCGGCACGTGTTCGACGCCGCGGTGCCGTTCTACAACCACGTCCGGTTCGAGGACCAGAAGGCCTACCCGAGCATCATCGCCGCGCTCGCCACGCTCGGGGGCCAGTCCTTCATGGTCATCGGCGACCAGCCGTCCTACACCATCTCCGGGGGGTATGTCGGGAAGCGCCCGGCGAACCCGAGCCCGGAGGACTTCGAGTACGCCGTGCGGATGATGACCGCCGCCGAGCGGTGGGACCTGCCGATCGTCTTCTTCACCGACACCCTCGGCGCCATGCCGTCCATGGCCGCCGAGCGCCGCGGCCAGTCCCGCGCCATCGCCCAGAGCATCAAGCGCGCCGCCTCCCACCCCTACCCCACGATCTCGGTGATCTCGGGGGCCATGGGCTCCGGGGGCGGTCTGGCGACGACGCCCTTCGGCCGGGAGACCATCATGCTCGACAGCGCCCTGGGCTTCGTGTCCGAGCCGCGCTCGACGGCCTCGATCCTCTACAGCGTGGCCAACCCCACGGTCGAGCAGGTCGGGATGACCCTGGAGACCATGAAGGCCTCCGCCCTCGACCTCAAGGCGCAGGGCCTGGTCGACACCATCGTCCACGACGCCGACGACCCCGCGACCACCGCCGGCGAGCTGCGGGCCGCCATCGTCAAGGGGTACAACGCCCAGCACGGCCTCAACCCGCGACGGCTCCGGCGCCAGGCGGACGACCGGCTGCGCCCGCGCACGCTGGGCAGGCTGGCGACCGTGGAGGAGCGGCACGCCGGCAGCCACGAGGAGCAGCCGCAGCACCAGCACCTCGGCGTCGACCGGGCCGAGGAGCGGCCGGCCGCCCCGTCGACCGAGCGCTCCGAGGACCGCCCCGACGACTGACCCGGCCGCGGTGCGCCTGCCCGGTCCGCGGCCTAGCCGACCGCCTTCCGGAGCAGCCGGCGCACCGTCCGCTCGACCTCCTCGTCGGCCTCCAGGACGGCGTAGGACGTCGCCCACATGACGCCGTCGTCCAGGGCGGCCGCCTCGTCGAAGCTGATCGTGGCGTAGCGGGTGTCGAACTTCGACGCGGGCTGGAAGAACACCACGGTGCGGCCCTCCCGGGCATAGGTCGGGAAGCCGTACATCGTGCGGGGGGTCAGGTCGGGCGCCACCTCGGTGACGATGCGGTGCAGCATCGTCGCGAGCTCCAGGTCGGTGCCGGAGAGGGCGTCGATGGCGTCCAGGCACGCCTCGAGCTCGCGCGCCTTCTTGGCCGCACCCTTCAGCCCCTTGGTGGTGCGCAGCTCCTCGGCGCGCTGCTTCATCGCCTCGCGCTCGGCAGCGCTGAACCCGGCTCCTGCCATGTGCCCATCACACCACAGGCGGGGCGCGACCGTCCGGTCGTCGCCGGACCCCGGGACGTCGACCGAGGCTCAGCTGGTCCAGGCCCGCCAGAGCGCGGCATACTCCCCGTCCGCCGCCATGAGCTCGTCGTGGCTGCCGAGCTCGACGACCCGGCCGTCCTGCACGACCGCGATGCGGTCCGCGTCGTGGGCGGTGTGCAGCCGGTGCGCGATGGCGACGACGGTCCGCCCGGTGAGCAGGGCGTTCATGGAGCCCTCCAGGTGGCGTGCCGTGCGCGGGTCGATGAGACTCGTCGCCTCGTCGAGGACCAGCGTGTGCGGGTCGGCCAGGATGAGCCGGGCCAGCGCGATCTGCTGCGCCTGCGCCGGGGTCAGCTCGTGGTGGCCCGAGCCCAGCACCGTGTCCAGGCCCTGCGGCAGCGCCTCGACCCAGCCGCGCGCGTCCACGGTGGCGAGCGCACGCCATACCCCGTCCTCGCCCGTGCCGTCGCGCGCCAGCTCGACGTTGTCGCGCACCGATCCGCGGAAGACGTGGTGCTCCTGGGTGACGAGCGCGACCTCGGTCCGCAGCAGCTCCAGCGGCAGCTCGGTCACCTCCACCCCGCCCACGGTCACCGTGCCGCCGGTGGGGGCGTGGATGCCGGAGATGAGCCGGCCCAGGGTCGACTTGCCCGACCCGGAGGGCCCGACGATCGCCAGCCGCTCCCCCGGCTCCAGGGTGAGGTCGATGCCGTGCAGCACGTCGTAGCCGGGCCGGTAGGCGTAGCTCAGGTCGTGCCCCACGAGCGTGCTGCCCTCGGGCCGGTCCTCGCCCGGCGTCCGGTCGGGAGGCACCTCGGCGATGCCGAGCAGACGCGTGGTCGACGCCACCCCGACCTGCAGCCGGTCGATGGTGCCCACGAGCCGGTCGAAGGGTGCGTAGAACATCTCGATGAAGAGCATGGCGGTGGTGAGCTGACCCAGGGTCACGGCGCCGGTCGAGTAAAGCCAGGCGCCCATGACGAGGGTGATGACCCGCGGCAGCGAGAAGGCCATGTCCATGACCGCGAAGAGCACGTTGCGCAGGACGAGGCCGTAGCGCTCGGCCTGCGAGGACACCTCGATGTCGTCGACGCAGACCGAGCGGCGGGTGTGCTGCATCCGGTAGGCCTCGACCGTCCGGACGCCCTCGACGGTCTCGGTGAGCGTGGTGTTGATGTCGCTGTAGGTCGCGCCCTCCAGGAGGTAGCCGGCCGGGGCCTGCTGGAGGTAGCGGCGCACCTGCCACAGCGAGAGCGACGCGGTCACCAGGGTGGGCACCGCCAGCGCCCACGAGTTGAGGACCATGAAGACCACGGTGAGCAGCACTGTGACGACGCCGATGATGAACTCGGGCAGCGCCCAGCGCACGGCCCCGCTCATCGACCCGACGTCGCGCGTCACCCGGGTGACGAGGTCACCGGTGCTGGCCGACTCGACCTTGCCCAGCGGCAGCCGGAGCACGGCCCGGATGACGTGCTCGCGGGCCTGCGCGAGCACGCCCTGGCCGAGGACGGCCGCCAGCCCCTTCGCGGCGTAGGTGAGGACCGCCTGGGCGACGAGGAGGAGGACCACGAGCAGGACGAGGTCGCGCACCGCCCCGGGTGCGGGGTCTCCCCCGGCCCGGGCCACGGCGTCGACGAGGTCGCCGAGCAGCAGCGGCACGGCCAGCCCGGCCGCTGCCGCGAGGCCGTTGGCGAGGGTGACGAGCACGACGAGACGGGACCGCTCCCGCAGCAGGCCCCGCAGGTAGGCCATGACCGTGCCGGACGTGGCGACGGGCATGCCGCGGTCGGGGTCGAGGGCGGTCATGAGGTGGGCGCGGGCCCGCTCGCGGCGCAGCGCGTGCCGCTGCCACAGCAGGCGGTGCCGCTCGCGCAGCCCCACCGACCCTGGTGCGGGCGGCCAGAGGAGGTCCGGCACGACGGGGGCAGGCGGATTGCCGTCGGCGTCGCGCCAGGTGCGCGCGGAGCGCTCGCGCAGGTCGGGGTCGAGCAGGCTGGTCATGGCGTCACCTCCCTGGTGCCGGTCGTGGTGGTCGTGGTGGTCGTGGTCGTGGTCGCGTCGGTGGTCGTCCCGTCGCTCGGGCGACCGGGCGCCTCGCCGGTGGTCGTCACCCGGTCGCCGGCCTCGCCCCGGAGCACGGTGGCGCGGTATGCCGCGTGCCCGGCGACGAGGTCGTCGTGCGTCCCCGTGGCGACCACCCGGCCGTCCTCGAGGAAGGCCACCTCGTCGGCGTGGTGCAGCAGCAGCGGCGAGGCGGTCATGACCACGGTCGTGCGACCCCGTCGGTGACCGGGCAGCCGGTCGGCGATCCGGGCCTCGGTGTGCGCGTCCACCGCCGAGGTCGGCTCCACCAGCACGAGCACCGGCGGGTCCGCCGCCAGCGCCCGGGTGAGGACGAGCCGCTGCCGCTGCCCGCCGGACAGGCCGCGCCCGCGCTCGTCGAGCACGCCTTGCCAGCCGCCTGGGAGGATGTCGTAGACGTCCTCGGCCGCCGCCGCGTGCAGCGCGGCCTCGGCCTGCTCCCGGCTCAGCGTCCGGTGCGGGTCGACCGCCTCCTGCAGGGTGCCCGCGAAGACGTGCGCGGCGGTGTCGCTGACGAGCACGAGCGAGCGCACCTGGTCCAGCGGCAGCTCGGCCAGGTCGGTGCCGCCCAGCGTGACGCCCCAGGACCCGTGGGCGCGCCGGGTGTCGCGGGCCTCGAGCTCGGTCCGGACCCGCGCCCGCTCCGCGGCCGCCCGGCGGGCGGCCCGGCCGGTGGCCTCGTCGTCGCCCGCCGGCACGGTGTCACCGGCAGGCAGGTAGCGACCGAGCCGGTCCGCCAGGCGCGCGCTGTCGTCGGGCAGGGCGCTGACGACCATCGTCAGCCGGCCGGGGCGCACCCGGAGGCCGGACGCCTGGTCGAGGAGCTCGCCGGCCGCCAGCGCGCGCAGCTGGTCGGGCTCGAGCGGCGCCCGCTGCGGCCACGGGTCGGTGGTGCCGAAGACCCCGACGGTCTTGCGGGCCGAGACGACCGAGCGGGTGATCTGCTGGGCCGCCTCGAAGACGACGCGGATGGGCTGGACGAGGAAGAGGGCATACCCCAGGAAGGTGATGAGCTCGCCGATCTCGATGTCGCCGGCGCGCACCCGCTGCACGCCGAGCACCATGAGCGCGACGACGAAGAGCCCGGAGAGCAGGACGCCCACACCCTCGACGAAGGCTCCCCAGGCGCCGGCCTGCACGCCCGCGCGGCGCACCCGCTGGCTCTGCCGCGCGTAGTTGTCGCCGAAGATCCGCTCGCCGCCGATCCCGCGCAGGATGCGCAGCCCGGCGACGATGTCGGTGGCCATCGAGGTCAGCTCGGAGTCCCGGCTGCGCTCGCGCGTCTGGGCGGCGGCCAGCGGGCGCAGCAGCACCGAGGAGATGAGCACGAGCACCGGTGCGACGAGGAGGACGACGAGCCCCAGCGGCACCGAGATCTGCAGCACGATGACGGCGACGAGCAGGTAGGCCACGACATTGCCGACCAGCCGCGAGAAGATCTCGATGAACTGGCCGAACTGGTCGCCGTCGCTGCCGTTGACGCTCAGGACCTCGCCGGTCGGGGCCCGGCGCGGCAGGACGTGCCCCAGCCGGGTGGCCTGATGGGTGACGAGGCGGGTCTGACCGTACGCGGCGTACAGCCAGGAGCGCACGACGACGGTGTGGTAGAAGACGCCGCTGCTGGCGCCGACGAGGGTGACGAGCAGCAGCACCCCGCACCACAGGGCGGTGCGGGTGCTGTCGCCGGGGATGATCCCCTCGTCGATGGCCTGGCCGAAGACCCAGGGCGTCAGGGCCGTCGGCAGCATCCACAGCAGGCTGCACAGGCAGCCGACGAGCACGAGGTCGCGCTGCTGGCGCACCAGCCACCAGAGGAAGCGCACCGGCCCGCGGGTGTCGGGCACGCCGATGCCGGCCCGACGACCCGGCTGCGTCGAGGCAGGGGTCCAGGCGGTGACGGTGGGTGGGAAGTCGCGCATGGCGAGGGCCAGCCTAGGACGCCCGCCCGACACACCTCCACCGCTTTTCCGTGCACGTCAAGGCCCCCGCGACGGTGGCCGGAGGTATGCCGTACCGCCTCGTGCCGGAGAGGTCTGGGACGGCGGGGGCCGGGATGAGAGGATGAGGGTCGAAGCATCCGTCCCGGCGTCCTGGAGGAACCTCGTGAGCACCCAGCAGAACCTGGCCTGGTGGCAGAAGCTGCTCGTCGCGCTGAAGCTGTGGCGCCCGGAGCACCGGACCGACCACCACGTGCGCAAGGAGATGGAGCGTCCCGAGATGCCGCCGGTGACCGGGGCCTACGGCAACCGGCTGGTGACCTCGACGCGCCGCCGTCTGGTGCCGCAGCGGGGGGACGACGCCCCCATCACCAGCACGATGGACTGAGCCTCGACGGCGTCTGTCGGTGGCGCGTGGCACAGTGACCGCGTGACCGGCAGCCAGCAGCGGGACAGCAGCCCCGACCCCCCGGACCCGGCGACGGTGCTGGGTCGGTTCTCGGCGCCCACGCGGGCCTGGTTCGAGGCGTCCTTCGCCGGCCCCACCGCCGCGCAGCTGGGGGCCTGGGACGCCATCAGCCGTCGTGAGCACACGCTGGTCGTGGCACCGACCGGGTCGGGCAAGACCCTCTCGGCCTTCCTGTGGGCCATCGACCGGATCGTCAGCGGGCCCCGACCAGGGACTCCTTCCCCGTCCGGCGGGCGGACACCGACCGCGGAGGGGTCGCCGTCAGCGTCGGGAGACGCCCCGGCCGAGCAGCGGGGCCGGTGCCGGGTGCTCTACGTGTCGCCGCTCAAGGCGCTCGCCGTCGACGTGGAGCGCAACTTGCGCTCCCCCCTCGTCGGCATCGGCCACGCGGCCCGACGGCTCGGGGCCGCCGCGCCCGAGGTGTCGGTGGCCGTGCGCTCGGGAGACACCCCGGCCGCCGAGCGGCGGGCCTTCGCCAAGAACGGCGCGGAGATCCTCATCACCACGCCGGAGTCCCTCTTCCTGCTGCTCACCTCGCAGGCCCGCAGCGCCCTCACCGGGGTCGAGTCGGTCATTGTCGACGAGGTCCACGCCGTGGCGGGGACCAAGCGGGGCACCCACCTGGCCCTGACCCTGGACCGCCTCGACCACCTGCTGGAGCGGCCGGCCCAGCGGATCGGGCTCTCCGCGACCGTGCGACCGGTCGAGGAGGTCGCCCGCTACCTGGCCGGCGGGCGACCGGTGACCACCGTCCAGCCACCGTCCACCAAGAGCTGGGACCTCGAGGTCGTCGTGCCGATCCCCGACATGGCCGACCCCGGGGCCGCCGACCGTCCGGACGCCCCGGGCTCCGAGGTCGCGGCGCGCAGCGGCACCCCGCCGCCGGGGAGCGCGGACTGGGAGCACGAGGCCCAGCCGGTCGAGGTGGGCGAGGGTCCGGTGCTGCCGGAGCTCGACGACGACCCGCCGTCCGTGGGGGCGGGCCCGGTCCTGCCGGACCTCGACGGCACGGGCGCCGACCAGGACGAGGACGTCTGGGCACCGGCCGCGGACCCCGAGGAGCGTGCCTCCATCTGGCCGCACATCGAGCGCCGGGTCGCCGACCTCGTCTCGGGGCAGACCTCCACGCTCGTCTTCACCAACTCGCGCCGGGTGGCCGAGCGCTTCACCTCACGGCTCAACGAGGAGTGGGAGGACCGGCACTCCCGTCCCGGCGAGGGGGGCCACGACGACCACCGCGACCACCACGACGACCACGACGACCGCGACCGTGACGGCGACGGCCCGGGAGGCGACGGCGGGCGGCATACCTCACGCACCCCGGCGCAGGTCATGGCGCAGTCCGGCGCGAGCGGCGGCGCCGCACCCGTGCTCGCCCGCGCCCACCACGGGTCGGTGAGCAAGGAGCAGCGCGCCCAGATCGAGGACGCCCTCAAGACGGGCCAGCTGCCGGCCGTCGTGGCGACCAGCAGCCTGGAGCTGGGCATCGACATGGGAGCGGTCGACCTCGTCGTCCAGGTCGCGAGCCCGCCCAGCGTCGCCTCCGGGCTGC
Source organism: Serinicoccus chungangensis (assembly GCF_001483745.1). GTDB lineage: Bacteria > Actinomycetota > Actinomycetes > Actinomycetales > Dermatophilaceae > Ornithinicoccus > Ornithinicoccus chungangensis_A. The sequence goes on from NZ_LQBL01000002.1 coordinate 72,228, forward strand.
AGCGGGTGGGTCGGGCCGGCCACCAGGTCGGGGCCACCAGCCACGGCGTCTTCTTCCCCACCCACCGGGCCGACCTGGTGCAGACCGCCGTCGTGGTGGACCGCATGCGCCGCGGCGCGATCGAGCAGCTGGCGGTCCCCACCAACCCGCTCGACGTCCTGGCCCAGCAGGTCGTCGCCGTGCTGGCCATGGAGGACTGGTCCGTCACGGACCTCTTCGAGCTCGTGCGGCGCAGCGCCTCCTACGCCGCCCTCCCCCGCTCCCTGTTCGACGCCGTCCTCGACATGCTGGCCGGACGCTACCCCGGCGAGGACTTCTCCGACCTGCGCCCGCGCATCGTCTGGGACCGGGTGACCGACACCCTCAGCGCGCGTCGTGGGGCGCAGCTGCTGGCGGTCACCTCCGGGGGCACCATCCCCGACCGCGGCATGTATGCCGTGATGCTCGCCACCGGCGAGGGTCCCGGTCGCCGGGTCGGCGAGCTGGACGAGGAGATGGTCTACGAGTCCCGCGTCGGGGACGTGTTCACCCTGGGCACGACGAGCTGGCGGATCGAGGACATCACCCACGACCAGGTGCTGGTCACCCCCGCCCCGGGACAGATCGGCCGGCTCCCCTTCTGGAAGGGGGAGTCCCTCGGGCGTCCCGCCGAGCTGGGGGCCGCGGTCGGCGAGTTCGTGCGGCGGATCGCCGGGCAGCCCCGCGAGGCCGCGCTGGGCGCGCTCACCGAGCAGGGCCTCGACGGGTTCGCCGCCGACAACCTCGTGACCTACCTGGGTGACCAGCGCGAGGCCGTGGGCCACCTGCCTGACGACCGCACCCTCGTCGTCGAGCGCTTCCGCGACGAGATCGGCGACTGGCGCGTGGTGGTGCACTCGCCGTGGGGCAGCCCCGTGCACGCCCCGTGGGCGCTGTGCCTCGCCGCGCGGATGCGGGAGCGCTTCGGCACCGACGTGCAGGCGCTGGCCGCCGACGACGGCATCGTGCTGCGCCTGCCCGACCTCGGGGGCTGGGACGACCCCGAGGGCCCCGGCCCTGCCGACGACGCGACGGACGGCTCCCGGAGCGGTGGCCCTGGCGGCGCTCGGGGAGGCGGCTCGGAGGCGGCCCGGCTGGACGCCGAGATCGCCGAGCTGCTCACCCTCGACCCGGACGAGGTCGCGGACCTGGTGACCCAGGAGATCGGGGGCTCGGCGCTGTTCGCCTCCCGCTTCCGGGAGTGCGCGGCGCGGGCGCTGCTGCTGCCCCGCCGCAACCCCGGCAAGCGGCAGCCGCTGTGGCAGCAGCGGCAGCGCTCCGCCCAGCTGCTCGAGGTGGCTGCCCGCTACCCCACCTTCCCCATCGTGCTGGAGGCGGTGCGCGAGTGCGTCCAGGACGTCTACGACGTCGACGCCCTGCGCGAGCTCATGCGGCGCCTCGCCGCCCGTGAGGTCCGGCTGGTCTCGGTGGTCAGCCAGCGCCCCTCCCCCTTCGCCTCCTCACTGCTCATGGGCTACATCGCGCAGTTCCTCTACGAGGGGGACTCGCCGCTGGCGGAGCGGCGCGCGGCGGCCCTCTCCCTCGACGCCGGCCTGCTCGCCGAGCTGCTCGGCCGCGGCGAGGGCGCCGCGCTGCGCGACCTGCTGGACCCCGAGGTGGTCGCCCGCACCGGGGCCGAGCTGCAGCGACTGGCCCCGGACCGGCAGGCCCGCGACCCCGAGGAGGTCGTGGACCTCCTGCGGGTGCTCGGACCGCTCAGCCGGCTGGAGGTGGCCGAGCGCACGACCGAGGAGGGCAGGGACCACGTCGAGAGCTGGATCGCCTCCCTCCTGGACTCCCGGCGGGTCATCGAGGTGCGCATCGCCGGCGAGCAGCGCCTGGCCGACGCGCAGGACGCCGCGCGCCTGCGCGACGCGTTGGGGGTCGCGATGCCGGTCGGGGTGCCGGCGACCTTCCTCGAGGGCGTGGAGGACCCGCTCGGCGACCTCGTCGTCCGGCACGCGCGCACCCACACCCCCTTCACGGTCGGGTCGCTGGCGACCCGCCTCGGGCTCGGCACGGCGGTGGTCCGCGACGCCGTGCGGCGCCAGGTGTCGTCGGGACGGCTGGTGGTGGGCGCCCTGGCCCCGTCCGGTACCGGCGACGAGGACGTCTGCGACGCCGAGGTGCTGCGGCTGCTGCGCCGCCGCTCCCTGGCGGCCCTGCGGCAGGAGGTGGAGCCGGTCACCCAGGCCACCTACGCGCGGTTCCTGCCCCGGTGGCAGTCGGTCGGGGAGCTGCGCGGGCTGGACGGCACGGTGCGCGCGGTGGAGCAGCTGGCCGGGGCCCGGATCCCCGCCTCGGCCCTGGAGTCGCTCGTCCTGCCGGCCCGGGTCGTCGACTACTCCCCCGCGATGCTCGACGAGCTCATGAGCGCGGGCGAGGTGCTGTGGCAGGGTCACGGGTCGCTGCCCGGCGACGACGGCTGGATCTCCCTGCACCTGGCGGACACCGCGCACCTGACGATGACGCCGGCCCCGGAGCGGTCGGCCGGGGCGGCCGAGGAGGCGTCGACCGACGAGCTGGGCGAGACCGCGCGTGGTGTGCTCGAGGTGCTGGAGCGGGTGGCCGGCGGCGCCTACTTCTTCCGTGCCCTCAGCGACGCCGTCGGCTCGCTGGACGACCAGCAGCTGGCCGGCACCCTGTGGGAGCTGGTGTGGACCGGCCGCGTCAGTGCCGACACCTATGCCCCGGTCCGGGCGCTGCTCGCCGGTGGCCGGACCACCCACAAGGCGCGACGTGCCCCCTCGCGCACGGGCCGCTGGTCACGTACCTCGGTGGGCCTGGCGGCCTCGCGTGGTGGTGGCGCCTCCCGCCCCGGACGACCCACGCGGTCCGGCCCCCCGGCCACCGTCGGCCGGTGGTCGCTCCTCCCCGCCGTCGAGACGGACCCGACGGTGCGCGCGCTGGCGGGCGCCGAGCAGCTGCTGGACCGCTACGGCGTGCTGACCCGGGGCTCGGTCGTGGCCGAGGGCGTGCCGGGCGGGTTCGCCGGGGTCTACCGCGTGCTGTCCGGGGCCGAGGAGGTCGGGCGGGTCCGCCGCGGGTATGTCGTGGAGGGGCTCGGCGCCGCGCAGTTCGGCAGCAGCGGAGCCATCGACCGGCTCCGTGCCCTCAGCCACGAGCGCCGGCCCGGGTCCTCGTCCGACGGACCCGACGCGGGCCCCGAGGTCGTCCTGCTCGCCGCGACCGACCCGGCGAGCCCGTTCGGGGCGAGCGTGCCCTGGCCCGAGCGCGGCGACGACGAGGGTTCGCACCGTCCCGCGCGCAAGGCCGGTTCCATGGTCGTCCTGGTGGACGGCGCCCTGGCGCTCTACCTCGAACGCGGTGGCCGCCGGGCCCTCACCATGGAGATGCCGCCCGAGGCCGCCCCCGACGTGGTCTGGCCCGCCGCGGCCCGCGCCCTCGTCACCGCCGTCCGCCGCGGTTCGGTCAGCGGGCTGACCATCGCCACGATCGACGGCGGGGGCGCCCTCTCCTCCTCGCACCCGCTCGCCGTCGCGCTCGCCGAGGCCGGTTTCCACACCGCTCCCCAAGGACTACGGCTCCGCCGCTGACGCCGCCCCCCTAGCCTGGGGTGGTGCACGAGCCACCCCGCAGCGTCACGGCAGACCAGGTCCTGAGCCAGGTCCGCTCCCTGTGGGACAGCCGGGTGGTCGGCGTGCAGCACCTGGCCGTCGGGTTCGGGGCCTGGCACTGGCGCGCCGACGTCCCCGGCGGGGATGGACACCCCCAGCCCGGCTACTTCGTCAGCCTCGACCCTCCGTGGTGGCACTCCGCGGCGACCCTGGAGGCGACGTATGCCGCCGCGGCCTCCTTGGGCGAGACCCTCGCGTTCGTCCATCCGTGCGTGCGGACCTCGACCGGCAGGTTCACCAGCCGCGCCGGTGACGGCAGCCTCAGCCTGACGTCGTGGGTGCCCGGCCACCGACCAGGATCGCTCGGGCCGGAGGCGGTCCGGGCCCTGGCCGACCTCCATGCGAGCCGGCCGCCGGAGGGGATCCTCACCTGGGAGCCCTCGGTCGGACCAGACCTGGTGGACCACCTCTCGGAGTGGACCCGCAGCGCGTGGACGGACGGTCCCCTGGGCGAGGCGGCGCGAGACGCCGTCCGGGCAGGGGCTGCCGACGTCCGACGTGGCCTGGCGGACTACCTCCGGCTCGTCGAGCGTCTCGACCCCCACACCTACGTGCCCACCCACGGCGAGCCCGGGGTGCACAACCTGTGGCGGGCGGACGACGGTCGCCTGCTGCTGCTGGACTGGGAGACGCTGCGCCTCGCGCCTCCTGAGCGCGACGTGGTCGCGGGCTATGCCTCCGCGATCCCCCACGACCCGGCGTTGCTGCACCTCTTCCGGCTGGAGTGGCAGCTGGGCGAGGTCGGCTCCTACAGCGCCTGGCTCCGCGGCCCCCACGACGACGACGAGGACACCCGCACCGCCCTGGGCGGGCTGCGCGCGGAGCTGGACGGTCTGCGGACCTCGACTATCCGGTCGCGCCGGGCGGAGGGGAACGCCTAGGCTCGGCCTCATGTGGATCTCCTGAGGCTGCCCTCCGCAGCGCGCCCGCCCGCCCCAGCTGCCCCGGGAGACCCATGTCCACGACCTCGCACCTGCCCTCCGGCGACGCCGCCGGCCCGCTCCACCTCCGGGTGGAAGGGGTGTCCATGTCCTTCCCCACCCGTCGGGTGCTGACCGACGTCTCGCTCGTCGTGCCCTCCGGCGGACGGGCCTGCCTCATCGGCGAGAACGGCTCCGGCAAGTCGACCCTGCTCCGGATCGTCGCCGGCCTGACCCGGCCGGACACCGGTCGGGTCCAGGCCCCCGGCACCGTCGGCCTGCACCACCAGGAGGTGCCGTTCAGCCCGGCGCTCACCGTCGCCGAGGTGCTGGAGGACGCGACCGTCGCGGTGCGGGAGCTGGCGGCACGGGTGGAGCGCGCGGGCGAGGCCCTCGGCCGTGCCGAGCCCGGCGCCGAGGTCGCGCTCGACGCCGCCCTCGAGGACGCCCGGCGGCACGGGGCCTGGGACGTCGAGCACCGCGCCGACCAGGTGGTCGACGGACTGGGTCTGGCCTCCCTCCCCCGAGGCCGTAGGGCCGGGGAGCTGTCCGGTGGTCAGCTCTCCCGGCTCTCGCTCGCCTGGACGCTGCTGCGCTCGCCCGACACCTTGCTGCTCGACGAGCCGACCAACCACCTCGACGACGCCGGCACCGCGCTGCTCACGGACCTGCTGCGCTCCTGGTCCGGGCCGGTGCTGCTGGCCAGCCACGACCGGGCCTTCCTGGACGAGGTGGCCACCACCGTGCTGGACCTCGACCCGACACCGGTGCCGCACGCCCGGGTCGCCGCCGACGAGGACTCGCCCGGTTCGGGATACGGGCTGACCCGGTACACCGGCAGCTACACGGCATACCTGCAGCAGCGCCGGGAGGACCGGCGTCGCTGGGTGCGCCGGTACCGCGACGAGCAGGCCGAGCTGACCCGGTTGCGGCGCAAGGTCGCCGACGACCACACGGTCGGCCACGCCGACCGCGGCCCACGCACCGAGGCCCGCGCCAGCGCGAAGTTCTACGCCGACCGCAACGCCAGGGTCGTGGCGCGACGCGTCAACGACGCCCGTGCCGCCCTCGAGCAGCTCGAGCGCGACCAGGTGCGGCGCCCGCCCGACCGGCTGCGTCTCCGAGGGCTCGGGTCACCGGAGGGCGCAGCGGGGGGACCCGCCGGCGGGGGCCCGGTGCTCCGCGCGACCGACGTGGGCCTGCGCCGGAGGCTCGCGCCTCTGTCCCTGGTCGTGCCGGCACACGGGCGACTGCTCGTCACCGGCGCCAACGGCTCCGGCAAGTCCACGCTGCTCGCGCTGCTGGCCGGCACCCTGCTCCCGACGTCCGGGCGGGTGATGCGGGCGCCCGGCCTCCGCGTCGGTCTGCTGTCCCAGGAGCCGATGCCGCACCCGACGCGCGACACCGCCCGGGCCGAGTATGCGCGCCGGGTGGGCCACGAGCGCGCCGCCCGGCAGCCGCTGGCCGGCTTCGGACTCCTCGCCGACCGCGACCTCGACCGACCGGTGGCGGAGCTGTCGGTCGGCCAGCGGCGGCGTCTGGACCTCGCCGTGGTCCTGGCCGACCCACCGGACCTGCTGCTCCTGGACGAGCCGACGAACCACCTGTCCCTGCTGCTGGTCTCCGAGCTGGAGCTCGCCCTGCCCGCCTATCCGGGCGCGGTCGTCGTCGCCAGCCACGACCGGTGGCTGCGCGAGGACTGGTCGGGGGAACGCCTGCACCTCCCGGAGCCGGTCCGCGTGCGGCCGACCACGGCGGAGGAGAGACTGGGCACGTGAGGGCACCCGACATCACCCGGCGCACCGGCCTGAACCGGACGGTGCTGCTGCGCCCGGGTGCGCCCTGGCACGGGCGACCCGCCGGACGGGTGCTCGGCGCCACCGGGCTGTCCTCGACGGTCCGGGCCGCGGCGTCCGAGGCCGGCGCCGGGACGGATGGTGCGCCGCTGCAGGCGCTCGACCGTGCCCTGCTCGCCGGGGACCCGTGGGCGCAGGAGGTCGCCGGGGCCTGGGTCGACGCCCTGTCACACCTCCTGCGGACCCTGCGCGAGCCCACCGACGTCGACCGCGACGCCCGCCCCGAGTGGGACGACGCCGACTGGGCCAGGTGGTCCTCGGCGTCCCGCGTCCTTCTGTGCGGTGGTGTCGTGGCCGGTGAGCTGGGAGTCAGGGCAGCCGATGACCCGGGGGTGCGTGCGCACCGGGCCGAGGTGGCGCAGGATCCCGCTCACGCCTGCCTCCACGGACTCGCGGGCGGTGACGACGGGCCCGTCCTCGTCCTGGACCTCGGCCACTCCAGCATCATGGCGGCGACGGTCAGCGACGGCGCGCTCGGCCCCCCGGCCACGGTGCCGGTGCCGTGGCACCCGTTCGACACGGACACCTGGCCGTCGCCCGACGCCCTCCTGGACCTCGTGGCGGCCGCGTGCCGCACGGTGCTGCCCGCTCCCGGGAGCCTCGGGCCGCTGCGGGTCAGGGTGGCCGTCGCCAACTACGTCGTCGACGGCCGGCTCGACGACGACCAGACCTACGGGACGCTCGCCCGTCCCGGCGCGGACCCTCGCGACACCCTGTCGACCGAGCTGTCCGACCGCCTCGCGCGCCCGGTCCGGGTCGAGGTGCTCGTCAACGACGGCGCCGCCGCCGCCCTCTCCGTCGAGCCCCACGCCACCCTGCCCGCAGCCGACGCCCCGACCACCGCCGGCGGGGGACGAGGGCCGCTCACCGCCGCGCCGGCTGCCGCGGTGATCAGCATCGGCACCTCTCTCGGGGTGGGGTTCGCCGGTGCCTGAGGGCGACGCGGTCTGGCGGACGGCCCGACGGCTGCACCAGGCCCTGGCCGATGAGGTGCTCGAGGGCTCCGACGTGCGGGTCCCGGCGCACGCGACGGCCGACCTGTCCGGACGCCGCACCCTCGAGGTCGTGCCCCGCGGCAAGCACCTGCTCCACCGGGTCGAGGGAGACGTCACCGTGCACAGCCACCTGCGCATGGAGGGGTCCTGGCGCGTCCACCCGGTGGCGCGCCGGCACGCGCTGGGGCGACGACATACCGTGCGTATGCTGGTGTGGACCGGGCGCCGGGTCGCGGTGGGCGACTCCCTGGGGATGCTCGAGCTGGTGCGCACCAGCGAGGAGCACCGCGTGGTCGGCCACCTCGGCCCCGACCTGCTGGACCCCGCGTACGACGCCGAGCTCGCCCTCGACCACGTGCGCTCGGACCCGACGCGCACCATCACCGAGGCCTGCCTCGACCAGCGCAACGTGGCCGGCATGGGCACGATCTTCACCGCCGAGCCGCTCTTCCTCCTCGGGATCAACCCGTGGACGCCCGTCGGCGAGCTGGCGGAGGACCAGGTGCGCGAGCTGCTCGCGCTGGCCCGCCGGCTGCTCGTCGTCAGCTGCCGCGCGGGTCGGACGACCATCACCGGGCGGGGTGACGTCAACGAGGACGACGCCTGGGTGCACGGGCGCATGGGGCTGCCGTGCAAGCGCTGCGGCACGACCATCCGGCTGGCGCCGATCGGACGTCAGCCGCAGGAACGCGTGATGTTCTCGTGCCCGCACTGCCAGGGTGGTCGCGCCCCGACCGACGACGGGCGCCCGCAGTCACCCCTCGGCCACGGGCGGCGGCCGACCTACTGACCCGCCCGGGCCCGGGTGCCGGGCAGGAGGCGGCGCGCCGCCTCGCGGGCCAGCCGCGCCCGGGCCCGCGACTCCCGACGCGCCCGGCCCCGGATCCGGGACCACCGCTCCTGCGGCGGGTGGGCCTCGAACCACTCGACCAGGGCCTGCTGCGCCGCGCGGCGGTCCTCGCCCCGCACGTCGTAGTCACGCACGACCTGCTCCTCGGCGGGGCTCATCGACGGAGCCACCCGGTGCAGCCGGTCCGAGACCTCGTCCCGGTAGGGCTGCGGCACCAGCTCGAGCGCTGGGTCGAACGACCGGGAGAGCCACGGCAGCGGGTCCGGGCCGACCTTGTCGGCGACGAGGCGCAGCACCGTGCTGTCACCGCCGTCGGTGAGGTAGCGGTGGACGGTGTGGGCGATCACCGGCTCCACCTTGATCGGGTCGGCGAGCAGGTGGGCCCGCGGCTCCGCGCCACGCCACTGGCGCTCCAGCGTCGACGCGGAGGGCCACCGCCCGGTCACGGCGCCGGCCAGCAGCGTCTTGCGGGCGCACTTCGCGCACCGCCCGCACGGCGAGCCGAGCCGGGGGCCGCGCACGCACGACTGCGCGGCCGCGCCCAGGGCATGGGTGTGGACGATGCGGCTCGTCACCAGCTCGGAGACACCGGCGACGGGCACGCACACCGGGAGCCCGACCGCAGCGAAGACCGGGCCCCACTCGGCCACGAAGGGGGACTCGGCGAGGTCACGGTAGTGACCACGCTGCAGCCGGTAGGTCGCCTCCAGCGGGGCGCCCCAGGCGATGACGTCCAGCCGGTCCCGGTCGGCGTGGAGGAGGAGCGGGACGGCCGTGGTGAAGTCGTGCGGGAAACCCATCGACGCCCGGAGGTACTCCACGTCGCTGTCCACGACGTCGACCCGGCGTCCGTGACGCCGCACCACCTCGCAGGACTCCTGCGCGGCGCGGGTGTCGAACATCGTGGCCCGCCGCTCCCCCTCCGGCGCCCGTTGGAGCAGGTGGTAGGAGCGTGTCGACTCCGGCATGACGGCGAGGGTGGCGACGCTGTCGGTCCCGCCGCTGAAGCACAGCCCGGGCACCCCCGGCTCCGGCCGGGGCCGCGGGGCCAGGGTGGGGTCCACCGACCCCAGCCGCAGGCCGGGACCGGAGGCCAGGGCAGCGGCCAGGGCGGGGCTGCCCGCCAGGTTGCTGGTCACCGGCGTCTGGCGGCGGATCCACGGACGGGCGCAGAGGACCGCGGACAGGACCAGCAGGTCGGGGTGGACGCCGCGCGGGGCGACGGTGACCGTGAACGAGGCGGTATGCCTGGCCAGCCCACCCTTGCGGGTGACCGGTTCGCCCTCGCCCGGGGTCAGGGCGATACGGACCCGGCCGGGCTCGTGGTGGATGTCGAGGTGCATCAGCGATGCGCCGTGGTCGGGCTCAGGCTGCGGAGACCACGGAGTCGCGGCGACCGACCCGGCGGGGGTCGATCGGCTTCGCCAGACCCTCGGTGAGGACCGTCGTCATCTGCGTCTCGGCGGTCTCGGTGAGGCTGACCCGGTCGGCGACGGTCGAGAGCATCTGGGACAGGGGCACGTCCAGCGCGCGGCAGATGGAGGCCAGCAGCTCGGAGCTGGCTTCCTTCTCCCCCCGCTCGATCTCGGAGAGATAGCCCAGCGAGCAGGACGCCGAGGCACTGACCTCACGCAGCGTCCGGCCCTGGGTCTGCCGCGTCTCTCGGAGGGCGTCCCCGAGCTCGCGTCGTAGGAGCACCATGGTCATCCCTCCTCACCTTTCGCGTCGGTCGTGCCCGGTGCCGCGGCGTCGACCCGCGCCGGCCCGGGGGCCGACGCGGATGCCGTAGCGGCACCTGCTGCCTCTACCGTACCTTCCCCGCCCGACACACCTCTCGTCAGGCAGCCCTGCAGCAGGTCCAGCGCGACGCTCACCGTCGCCCTCCTGATGTGGTCACGGTCACCATGAAGGGAGAACACCCGGTGGCCCACCACCTGTTCCCGGTGGGCGACGGCGACGTGCACCGTGCCGGCGGGGGCGCCCTCGCTGGGTCCCGGCCCGGCCACGCCGGTCGTCGAGACGCACCAGTCCGCGTGCAGCACCCGGGCCCCTCCGAGAGCCATCGCCTCCGCGCACTCCTGCGAGACCGTCCCCGGACCCGTCAGCACCCCGTCACCGACCCCCAGCACCTGCTCCTTGACCGGGGTGGCGTACGCGACGACCGAGCCGCGCACCGCGCCGCTGGCACCGGGCACGTCGGTCAGCGCCGCGCACACCAGGCCCCCGGTCAGGGACTCGGCGGTGGCCACGGACTCCCCACGCTCCAGGAGGTCGCGCACCAGGGCCGTGGCTCGCGGCTCCCCGGCGGACCCGGTCACGACCCGCCGGCCCGCGGCCTGCCCGTGGGCGCCAGGGCCTGGCGGACGTAGTCGACGCCGGTCACGACCGTGACCAGGGTGGCGGCGTACATGACCCACAGCCCGAGGTCCTGGAACCAGCCCGCGACCGGGGCGACGAGCACCGCGATCCCCACGGCCTGCAGCACCGTCTTGAGCTTGCCGCCCTTGCTCGCCGGGATGACCCCGCGCCGGATGACGACGAAGCGCATGAGCGTGATGCCGACCTCCCGCACGAGGATGACGACGGTGACCCACCACGACAGCTGCGACAGCAGCGAGAGCCCGACCAGGGCGGTGCCGATGAGCGCCTTGTCGGCGATCGGGTCCATGAGCTTGCCGAAGGCGGTGATGAGCCCCTGCCTGCGCGCGAGGTGCCCGTCCACCCAGTCGGTGCCGATCGCCACGAGGAAGACAGCCAGCGCCCACCAGCGCAGCCCCGCGTCGTCCCCGCCGCCGCTGAGCAGCAGCCACCCGAAGAGGGGGACCAGGGCGATCCGCAGGACGGTGAGCGCATTGGGCAGGTTCCAGGGGGAGACGGGCTGCGGGACCGTGGCGGTCGCCAGGTCGGGTCCGTCGGGGTCGTGCGGGCCGATCATCGGCCAGGCTCCTCGCTGCCGGGGGACGCGATGGGACATGCCACCAGATCCACACCCTCGGTGTCCACCACCCGCGCCGTCACGACGGCACCCGGCACGAGCGCCGGCATCCGCCCGTCCTCGTCGACGAGGTAGGTCACCCCGTCGACGTCCGGGCCCTGCTGCCCGGCCCGACCGACGAGCCGGAGCTCCTCGTCGTCGTCCTCGACCGCCTCGACGAGCACCTCCACCAGGGTCCCCACCCGCTCGGCGGCCCGCTGGGCGGTCAGCTCCTCGACGAGCGCACCGACCTGCTCGACGCGCTCCCGGACCACGTGCTCGGGCACCTTGTCGGCATACCCCTCCGCCTCGGTGCCGTCCTCGTCGGAGTAGCCGAAGACGCCGACGACGTCGAGGCGAGCCGCCCCGAGGAAGTCGGTGAGCTCGGCGACGTCCTCCTCGGTCTCACCCGGGAAGCCGACGATGACGTTGGTCCGGATGCCCGCCTCAGGGACGCGGGCGCGCACCTGCTCGAGCAGCCCGAGGAAGGAATCGCGGTCGCCGAACCGGCGCATCCGGCGCAGCAGCGGCCCGGAGGCGTGCTGGAAGGAGATGTCGAAGTAGGGGACCACGCCGGGGGTCCTGGCCATGGCGTCCAGCAGGTCGGGACGGATCTCGGCCGGCTGCAGGTAGGACACCCGGACCCGCTCGATGCCGGGCACCCGGGTCAGCTCGGGCAGCAGCGCGTCGACCAGGCGCAGGTCACCCAGGTCCTTGCCGTAGGACGTGGTGTTCTCGCTGACGAGGAACACCTCCTTGACGCCCCGCTCGCCCAGCCAGGCCGCCTCGGCGAGGATCTCCTCCGGCGTCCGCGACACGAAGGCGCCGCGGAACATGGGGATGGCGCAGAAGGCGCACCGCCGGTCGCAGCCCGAGGCGATCTTGAGCGGGGCCCACGGCCGTCCGTCCAGCCGGGCGCGGACGACCCGCGGGCCGGTGGCCGGTGCGACCTGCTCGAGGGGCACGGTCGGCTCGACCCCGGTGGGGGTCGGCGTCCCCCGCGGCTGCTGGTGGCCGGGCAGCGCCACCCCTGCGCTGGAGGTATGCCGTGCGCTGGGCGAGATGGGCAGCAGCCGACGCCGGTCGGCGGGGACGTGCGAGGGCACGCTCCCGCCCCCGAGGATGGTGCGCAGGTGCTGGGACATGTCCCCGTAGGAGTCGAAGCCCAGCACCGCGTCGGCCTCGGGCAGCTCCGAGGCGAGCTGCTCGCCGTAGCGCTCGGCCATGCACCCCACGGCGACCACCTTCTGGGTGCGGCCGGTGCGCTTGAGGTCGTTCGCCTCGAGGAGGGCGTCGATCGAGTCCTTCTTGGCCTGCTCGACGAAGCCGCAGGTGTTGACCACCGCCACGTCGGCGTCCGCGGCGTCCTCGACCAGGGTCCAGCCCTCGGCCGCCAGGCGGCCCGCCAGCTCCTCGGAGTCCACCTCGTTACGGGTGCACCCCAGGGTGACGACGGCGACGCTTCGCGTGGGCTCCAGCATCCCTCGAGTGTAGGTGCGGCATCCCCGTGCCGCGGCCGTCGACGCCGCCCCCCGGCCCGGCGTCGGGGGCCTCGCGTGGTCAGATGGACCCATGGAGGAGCAGGCGGACCCCGGGTCCTGGAGCGGTCGGCACCTGGTCGTGGACGGGCACAACGACCTGCCCTGGGCGTTGCGCGAGCTGGTCGGCACCGAGCTGGGCCCGGAGGTGGACCTGGGCGCGTCCACGCGGGACCGTGGTCTGCACACCGACCTGCCGCGCCTGCGCCGGGGAGGGGTGGGCGGTCAGTTCTGGTCGGTCTACGTCCCGTCCTCGACGGGCGAGGCCCGCGCCGTGGCGACCACCCTCGAGCAGATCGACCTCGTGCACCGGCTGGTCGAGCGGTATGCCGACCACCTCACGCTGGCGACGACCGCCGCCCAGGTGCGCGAGGCGATGGCGCGGGGCCGGGTCGCCTCGCTGCTGGGCGCGGAGGGCGGGCACTCCATCGGCTCCTCGCTGGGGGTGCTGCGGATGCTGCACCGGCTGGGGGTGCGCTACCTCACCCTCACCCACAACCACAACACCCCGTGGGCCGACAGCGCCACCGACGTCCCGGAGCACGGCGGCCTGACGGACCTCGGCGTCCGCGTGGTCGGCGAGCTCAACCGCCTGGGCATGCTCGTCGACCTCTCCCACGTCGCGGCCACGACGATGCGTGACGCGCTGGCGGCGTCGACCGCCCCCGTGCTGTTCAGCCACTCCAACGCCCGCGCCCTCTGCCCCTCGCCCCGCAACGTGCCGGACGACGTGCTCGCCTCGATGGCCGCTGCGGGCGGGGTGTGCATGGCCACCTTCGTGCCGCAGTTCGTCTCCCCCGCCTGCTGGCGCTGGCAGGTCGAGGCGCGCGAGGCGGCCCAGGACGCGGGGCTCGACCCCAACGACCACCCGGCGATGACCCGCTTCGCCGGGTCGTGGGAGCAGCATCACCCCCGGCCGGTCGCGACGCTCCCGGAGGTGGCCGACCACCTGGACCACCTGCGCGCCGTCGCCGGCGTCGGGCACCTGGGGCTGGGCGGGGACTTCGACGGCACCGAGCAGGTCGTCGTCGGCCTCGAGGACGTCTCGACCTACCCGGCCCTGCTCGCCGAGCTGCGGGACCGGGGATGGTCCGGCGCCGACCTGGACGCGCTGACCCACGGCAACGTCCTGCGGCTCCTGCAGGACGTCGAGGACGCGGCGGAGGGATGAGGGGGCCTCAGAGCCACGCCGGCAGCTGCGGCAGCCGACCACCGGTGGCCGCGACCGGCAGCGTGACGGGTCGCCCGCTCACCCAGGCCGCCAGCGCGCGCACGTCGCCGACCACCCGCGGTGCCTCCGGCCCGGGACGACCCACCTCCCAGCCCGCCTCGCCGCCCTCCTCGCGCAGGACCAGGCTCGGGTGGCCCTCGACGCGGGACCGCTGACGGGTGACGTCCCGGAGCAGGGCGTGGGCGAAGACCTCGGGCAGGTCCTGGTCGTGGGCCCCGGCGCCCAGGTCGAGCGCGTGCAGGAAGACCTCCCGCGCCCGCAGCCAGGGGAGGGTGTCCGCCGCGATCACGGTGCCCTGCCGGACCCGGACCCGGACCTGCCACTGCTCCTCCCCCAGCCGGCCCATCCCCTCGGCCAACGCCTGCGCCTCCTCGCGCGAGCGCTCCCGCAGCATCGACGCCGGGGCGTGGGCCAGCTCCTCGATGTCGGCGTCGCGAGCCTGCGGCGAGGCATACATGGGCGTCTCGACCCCGGTGCGGGCCCAGCTGACCAGGTGGCCCAGGGCGCGGGCGTTGAGCGCGACGTGCGCCACGACGTGCGCCCGGGTCCAGCCGGGCAGCAGGGAGGGCTCCCGGAGGGCCTGGTCCGGCAGGGATGCGAGCGTCGTCTCCCAGAGCCGGGTCCCGGCCGCGACCCACCCCAGCGAGCTGCCGCGTCCGGGGGCCACGTCAGTCGCGCCCCGTGAGCGACCAGGCGTCCTCGCTCTCGGGCTCCTCCTCGTCCTCGACGTAGCTGCCGCTGATCGGGTCGCCGTCGTAGCGGGGGTCCCGCCGGGCCGGGTGGGCCGGCGCACCGTCACCACGCACGGGGCCGGGCCCCTCCTGCTCGACGACGTCGTCCTCGTCGGCGACCTCGGTGGGGTCGGCGTCGAAGGGCGCGGTGTCGGACTCCACCTCCGGACGCGGCGGCTCCTGGCCCTGCATGAGCGCGAGGGTGGTCTCGAGGTCGTCCGGCTTGACCAGCACGTCGCGGGCCTTGCTGCCCTCGGACGGTCCGACGATGCCCCGGCTCTCCATGAGGTCCATGAGACGACCCGCCTTGGCGAAGCCGACGCGCAGCTTGCGCTGCAGCATCGAGGTCGAGCCGAACTGCGTCGTGACGACCTGCTCCGTGGCCTGGAGCAGCAGGTCGAGGTCGTCGCCGATGTCCTCGTCGATCTGCTTCTTGGCCGGGGCGGCGATGACCTCCTCGACGTACCTCGGCTTGAGCTGCCCGGTGACGTGCGCGACGACGTCGTGGATCTCGGACTCGGTGACCCACGACCCCTGGACGCGCATCGTCTTGCTCGCGCCCATGGGCAGGAAGAGCGCGTCGCCCATGCCGATGAGCTTCTCCGCCCCCGGCTGGTCCAGCACGACCCGGGAGTCGGCCAGCGAGGACGTCGCGAAGGCCATCCGGCTCGGCACGTTGGCCTTGATGAGGCCGGTGACCACGTCGACGCTGGGACGCTGGGTGGCGAGCACCAGGTGGATGCCGGCGGCGCGGGCGAGCTGGGTGATGCGCACCACCGACTCCTCGACGTCGCGCGGGGCGACCATCATGAGGTCGGCGAGCTCGTCGACGACGACCAGGAGGTAGGGGTAGGGCTGCAGCACCCGCTCCGACCCCGGCGGGGGGCTGACCTTGCCGGCCCGGATGGCCTTGTTGAAGTCGTCGATGTGCTTGTAGCCGAACGCCGCGAGGTCGTCGTAGCGGTGGTCCATCTCCTTGACCACCCAGGCGAGCGCCTCGGCGGCCTTCTTGGGGTTGGTGATGATCGGGGTGATGAGGTGCGGGATGCCCTCGTATGCCGTGAGCTCGACCCGCTTGGGGTCGACGAGGATGAGGCGCACCTCGTCGGGGGTCGACCGCATGAGGATCGAGGTGATCATCGAGTTGACGAAGCTCGACTTGCCGGAGCCGGTGGCCCCGGCGACGAGCATGTGCGGCATCTTGGCGAGGTTGGCGATGACGTAGCCGCCCTCGACGTCCTTGCCCACCCCCATGACCATGGGGTGGGTGTTGTTGCGCGCCGTCTGGCTGCGCAGGACGTCGCCGAGGCTGACGTTCTCCCGGTCCGCGTTGGGGATCTCGACGCCGACCGCCGACTTGCCCGGGATGGGCGAGAGGATCCGCACGTCCGCGCTGGCGACGGCATACGCGATGTTCTTGGACAGCGCGGTGATCCGCTCGACCTTGACCCCGGGTCCGAGCTCGACCTCGTAGCGGGTGACGGTCGGCCCCCGGCTGAAGTCGGTGACCTGCGCGTCGATGTTGAAGTCCTCGAGCACGCCGGTGAGCGCCTCGACCACCTTGTCGTTGGCCTCCGAGCGCTCCTTGTGCGGGGTGCCGGGCTTGAGCAGCGCGGACTCCGGGAGAGTGTAGGTGATGTCGCCGGCGAGCTGCAGCTGCTCCACCCGCTGCGGCAGCTGGGCCGTCGGCGGGGCCTCGAGCTCGGACTTCGCCGCCTTGGCCTTCTCGACCGCGGTGGGGGCGGCCGGCCGCTTCTGCCCGGGCCGGGGGCCGGGGATCTCGTCGGTGGAGTCGCCCTGGGCGTCCGCGGCGGGGGCCGTCCTCGGCCCGGGCCGGGGGGTGGCCTTCGCGGCGGTCCGACCGGTCGCCGGCGGGGGGGCCTCCCCGGTGTCGTCGTCGCCGGCCGCGGCCCTGCGGGCTCCCGCACGACGGGCGCGCCGGGCCGCACGGTCCACCTCCGCGGCCTGGTCGAAGGGCACGTCCCCCTCGCGCGGGCCGTCGACGTCACCGGCGCCGCGGCGACGCCGCGGCAGCGGGTTGCCGTCGGCGTCGACCTCGTCGAAGCGGGCGGAGTCGAAGAGCTGCTGCTCGACCTCCCTGAGGCGGTCGGGGATGCGGTGCACGGGGGTGCGCGTGAGGACGAGGAACCCGAAGACGCCCAGGAGGGTGAGCACGATGTAGGCCCCGGTCACGGTGATCGCCGACGCCGGGATGGAGGAGGCCATGAAGCCGAGGATGCCGCCGGAGCGCTGCAGGACCGCCGAGCCCTCCGCGTAGTCGGGGTTGCCGGTCGCGAGGTGGGTGATGCCGCTGGCGGACACCAGGATGGCGGTCATCCCGATGCTCATCCGGTTGGTCGCCTGCTGCTGGTCGGGCGCACGGAAGAGCCGGACCGCGAAGAAGAGGAGCACGGCCGGCAGGACGAGCGCGACCCGGCCGAAGGTGCCCGCGGCCGCCACGTGGATGACGTCGCCGACGTAGCCGTCCAGGCCCCACCACTCCCGCAGGGCCACGACCAGGGCCAGGGCGAGCAGGAGGAACCCGGCGCCGTCGCGCCGGTGCTCGGGGTCCAGGTCGTGGGCCGTGTCGGTCATCGCCCGGACCGTGCCGCCGGTGACGCCGGCGATGCCGCGCAGCGCCCGGCCCGGGAGCGAGGGGCCGTCGGCCGGCCGGGAGGCGGCGGGCCCGCCCCGGCCCGAGCCGGCCGAGCCACGGCCCTTCGTCGTCGTCGACCGGCTCGCGGGGCGCCGGGAGGCGCCGCCGGAGCCGGCTCGGGTCGAGGTCGCAGTCTTGGCCACGGTCGCACGGTACCCAATGGTCACCGTCGTCACACGGGTCCCACGCCGTCCGCGGCCCGACCGGGGGCTCCTCGTCCGCCTCGTGACGGGGCACCCGGCCACCCGCTGACAGGTGTCACACCCGTGGTGACGCCGCAGCCTCTAGCGTCGAGGCATACCGTCCGACCAGCGAGGAGCCGCCATGACCATCCCGGTGCAGAACCGACCCGGCCCGTTCGACGCGACCGGTGCGACGGACGCCCCGCCGCCGCTGCCCACCCCCGGCACCGGGGGCGTGGAGGAGGTGCCCGGGCGGCCCGTCCGCACGCCCCTGCCCGGCCTGCCCGGCCCCGGCGGGTTCCCGGTGCCCCCGGGCTTCTCGGGGTGCGGCACCTCCGGCCGGGCAGACCTGTCCGCGAGCCGGCTGCGGGTGGTGCGGGCGCTGGCGCTGCTCGGGCTGCTCGTCGTGGTCTGGGCGGTGAGCGGCGGCGGGCACTTCTGGCCGGTCTGGGTCATGATCGGCTGGGGTGCGTGCCTGGCGCCGGACGTCGCGCGGATCCTCGACGGGCGAGCGGGTCGTGGCCGTGGTGGGTGCTGAGTACGCTGCAACGGTGAGCCAGCCACCGCAGGGACCGCACGACCCGGTCGAGGGGGGCGCCCCGCTGCAGCCCTACCGGCCGCAGACCGAGCTCGACCCGGAGATGCGCGAGCGGGCGCTGCAGCGCCTGCAGCAGCGCAAGGAGTTCCTGCAGCACCTGAGTGTCTACGTCATCATCATGACGCTGCTGACCGCGATCTGGCTGGTCAGCGGCATGGGCTACTACTGGCCCGTCTGGCCCATGATGGGCTGGGGCGTCGGCGTCGCCATCCACGCCACCACGCTGCGGCTGGACCGCGAGCCCACCGAGGCGCAGATCGCCGAGGAGGCCGCCCGCCTGCGCAAGCGGCTCGGCCGCCCCGACCACCCCGAGGACTGACGGCGGCCGGCCTGCCTCAGGCGTCGATGACGATGGGGATGATCATCGGCCGACGGCGCAGCTTGTTGCCGACGAACGACCCGACGGTGCGCCGGATGACCTGCTGCAGCTGGTAGCTGTCCTGGGTGCCGGTGCGCTGGGCCTCCTCGAGCGCCGCGACCAGCTTCGGGCGGACCCGCTCGAAGACGTCCTGGCCCTCGGCGAAGCCGCGGGTCTGGATCTCCGGCCCGGCCGCGATCGCCCCCGAGGAGGCGTCCCGGACGAGGATGATCGTGACGAACCCCTCGTCGCGCAGGATCCTGCGGTCCTTGAGCATCGTCTCGTCCGCCGCGCCGACGAGCGACCCGTCGACGTAGACGTAGCCGCAGTCCACGGCACCGGCGATGCGGACCTGGCCGTCGACGAGGTCGACGACGACGCCGTCCTCGGCGATGACGACGTTGTCGCGGGGCACACCCGTCTGGACGGCGAGGTCGGCGTTGGCCACCATGTGCCGCCACTCGCCGTGGACCGGCAGGACGTTGCGGGGGCGCACGATGTTGTAGCAGTACAGCAGCTCGCCGGCGCTGGCGTGCCCGGACACGTGCACCAGCGCGTTCTCCTTGTGCACGACGTCCGCCCCGCGACGGGTCAGCCCGTTGATGACGCGGTAGACGGCGTTCTCGTTGCCGGGGATGAGCGAGGAGGCGAGCAGCACGGTGTCGCCCTCGCCCACGTCGATCTTGTGGTCGCCGCCGGCCATGCGGGACAGGGCCGCCATGGGCTCGCCCTGAGACCCCGTGCAGACGAGCACCTGCTGGTCGTCGGGCAGCCGGGTCAGCCGGTTGAGGTCGACGAGCACGCCGTCCGGGATGCGCAGGTAGCCCAGGTCCGCGGCGATGCCCATGTTGCGGATCATCGAGCGCCCGACCATGGCGACCTTGCGACCCGACTCCTCGGCCGCGTCGAGCACCTGCTGGACGCGGTGCACGTGCGAGGAGAAGCAGGCCACGATGATGCGGCGGGCGGCGTTGTGGAAGACCCGCTCGATGGCCGGGGCGATCTGCCGCTCGGGGGTGGTGAAGCCCGGCACGTGGGCGTTGGTGGAGTCGGTCATGAACAGGTCCACGCCCTCCTCCCCCAGCCGGGCGAAGGCGCGCAGGTCGGTGATGCGGCCGTCCAGCGGCAGCTGGTCCATCTTGAAGTCGCCGGTGTGCAGGATCGTGCCGCCCGAGGTGCGGATGAACACGGCCAGGGCGTCGGGGATGGAGTGGTTGACGGCGACGAACTCGCAGTCGAACGGGCCGAGCTGCTCGCGCCCGCCCTCGGTCACGCCGAGGGTGAGCGGGGTGATCTTGTGCTCCTTGAGCTTGGCCTCGACGAGCGCGAGGGTCAGCTGGGAGCCGACCAGCGGGATGTCGGGCTTGAGCCGCAGGAGGTAGGGGACGGCGCCGATGTGGTCCTCGTGCCCGTGCGTCAGCACGACGGCGACGACGTCGTCCAGCCGGTCCTCGATGGCGGTGAAGTCGGGGAGGATGAGGTCGATCCCGGGGTGGTGCTCCTCGGGGAAGAGCACGCCGCAGTCGATGACCAGGAGCTTGCCGCGGTGCTCGATGACGGCCATGTTGCGGCCCACCTCACCGAGCCCCCCGAGCGGGATGACGCGGACGCCCCCGTCCGGGAGCGGCGGGGGCGCGGACAGCTCGGGATGAGGGTGGCTCATGGCGAGAGAGGATATCCGGACCGGGATGGTGTGTCCCCGCCCTCGTCTAGGGTGTGGCGCATGCAGGCATACCTCGACCTCCTGGAGCGGATCCGCCGCGAGGGGGTCCGCAAGGACGACCGGACGGGGACGGGCACGCTGTCGGTCTTCGGGCACCAGATGCGCTTCGACCTCACCGAGGGGTTCCCGGCGCTGACGACCAAGAAGCTGCACCTGCGCTCGATCATCGGCGAGCTCATCTGGTTCCTCCGCGGCGACACCAACGTGCGCTGGCTGCAGGAGCGCCGGATCACGATCTGGGACGAGTGGGCGGACGAGCAGGGCGACCTCGGTCCGGTCTACGGCCACCAGTGGCGGTCCTGGCCGACCGCCGACGGGCAGACCATCGACCAGATCCAGCGGCTGGTCGAGGGCCTGCGGACCACCCCCCACTCGCGTCGACACATCGTCAGCGCCTGGAACGTCGCCGACGTCGACGACATGGCGCTCCCGCCGTGCCACACGATGTTCCAGTTCTACGTCGCGCCCGCGGCCGCCGACGACGAGGACCAGCGGGGGTGGCTGTCGTGCCAGCTCTACCAGCGCAGCGCCGACACCTTCCTCGGCGTGCCCTTCAACATCGCCTCCTATGCCCTGCTCACGCACATGGTGGCGCAGGTGACGGACCTGCGAGCCAAGGACTTCGTCCACACCCTGGGTGACGCACACCTCTACACCAACCACCTAGACCAGGCGGCCGAGCAGCTGACGCGCACCCCCGGCCCGTTGCCGACGCTGTGGCTCAACCCTGAGGTCCGCGACATCGACGGGTTCGAGATCGAGGACGTCGAGGTCCGCGACTACGTCGCCGCACCCACGATCAAGGCACCGATCGCCGTATGAGCGCAGGCCCCGCGGGCGCGCCTGCGCCCGACCGCGAGGACCGGCACCCCGACTCCAGGCTCGTGCCCGCCACGTATGTCGTGCTGCAGCGCGAGGGCGGGTCCGGCACCGAGGTGCTCCTGCAGCTGCGCCAGGGCACGCCCTACATGGACGGGTGGTGGGCGTGCGGGGCCGCCGGGCACGTCGAGCCGGGTGAGTCCTTCCTGCAGGCGGGCGTCCGCGAGGCGTCGGAGGAGATGGGCATCACCCTCGCGGAGTCCGAGCTGTCCTACCTCGCGACGGTGCACCGCACCTGCGCGCTCCCGGACCCGGTCGAGCAGCGGGTCGACGTCTTCGTCACCGCGACCACCTGGACGGGAGAGCCGCACGTGGCCGAGTCGCACCGAGCCGCCGAGCTGCGTTGGTGGCCGCTGGATGAGCTGCCCGACGCCGTGGTCCCGCACGAACGTCTCGCCCTCGACGCGCTGCGGGAGGGAAGACGGGGCTCGTTGCTGCTCCACGGCTTCCGCCAGTCGTTGACCCTGGTGGCCGCGGTCGGTCGCAACGGCGTCATCGGCGACGGGTCGTCGATGCCGTGGCACCTCCCCACTGATCTGAGGTTCTTCAAGCAGACCACGATGGGCGGAGTCCTGCTCATGGGTCGAGGCACCTGGGACTCCATCGGCCGCGCGCTGCCGGGCCGACGCACGATCGTGGTCACCCGGCAGCGCGGCTGGTCGGCTCCCGGCGCCGAGGTGGCGCACTCCCTCGCGGAGGCCTTCCTCATGGCCGGGGACGGCGAGGTCTTCGTCGTCGGTGGCGGTGAGATCTATGCCCAGACCATCGAGCATGCCCAACGCCTGATCCTCACCGAGGTCGATCTCGAGCCGACAGGCCGCACCCGCTTTCCCCCTGTCGACCCCTCGGCATGGCGCGTGGTCTCTCGCCAGCCCGGCTCCGGTGACGACGCCGTGGTCGCGTGGGTCACCTGGGAACGCCTCGACCGCCCCGGCGCGACATCGGCCTGACGGCGCAGCCTCCGGGCCCGGACATCGAGTCACAGCCGGCAAGTCCGGCTCGATCGCAGCCCCATGACCCGGCCCTCCTGGGCCGGGTGCGGGGCGGGATCATCGCAGCTTCCAGCGCACACCGGTGGCGTCGACCTGGGCCGTGGCGTCGTGCTGGTGGACCCACGTGTGGTGCCTGGGACACAGCAAGGCGTAGTTGGCGAGGTCCGATCGTCCGCCCCTGGCCCAGTGGACGACATGATGCGCATCGCACCAGGTCGCCGGCACGTGGCACCCCGGGAACGTGCACCCCTGATCTCGGTGAGCGAGGGCTCGTCGCTGCCCCGGGGTGACCAGTCGGCGGGCGCGCCCGAGGTCGAGGATCTCGCCCTGCTCGCCGAGCACGGCCGGGATGAGGTCGGCCTCGCACGCGAGCTGGCGCACCTGACCGGCGCTCAGGGTGCCTTCGTGCACGGTGAGCCCCGCGCCACGCAGGGCACCGGTGAGCTCGTCGAGGGCCATGGTCACCATGACCTGAGCCTTGGGCGTGGTCGGTTGACCCTCACTGCCGGCCACCCCTCGACGGAGCACCGTCATGAAAGCGTCATATCTGCGCTGACCCGGTGTGCGCGTGTCCAGCATCGCGGTCATCCCTGGTGCAGTCGTCGCCGTCACCCCTTGTGCAGTCGTCGCTGACGTCCCTGGCGCAGTCGTCGCCGTCGTCGCCGTTGCCGTCGAATCTGTCGTCGACGTGGTCGCGGTCGGGTCGCCGCCGTCACCCGTGGCTGTGACCGGCGCTGCCAACGGCGAGCGGAGGATGGCCTGGATCGTCGCGACGTCGGCGTCATCGCCGACCGTGAGCACGAAGCGACGCACCGACCCGTCGGCGAGCGAGGACTCGTGCAGGTCGCGCAGCTCGTGTCGAGCCTTCTCCCGGGCGACCTGCTCGCGCTCGGACAGGCAGGACGCCACGAGCTTCGACGTGATCCTGGTCAGAGCCTTGTCGTCGAAGCGGTCATCACCGGCAGCAGCGGCGAGGAGCTCGGTCGCCTCCGCATACTCCGACTCCCCCACCGCTGGTCGGATCCGCCCGAGCGCCCGCAGCACCGACGCGGCGCGCGAGACGGTCACCGACCCACGCTCGACCGCGTCGAGCAGGGGTTGGTGGACCTGCTCCTGGCCGGCCCGGGCCACGGTCGCCACCTCGGCGGCCTCACGGGTCGACAACCCGGGGCACTGACTCCTTACCCAGTCGATGACGGAGAACCCGGAACCCACGTGCAGTCCCCGCGTGATGGCCTCCCGCGCCACCGTCACCAGGAGCGACTGAATCCGTGCCAGCGCGGTGTCGAGGCCGGACAGCACCTGCGAGAGCTCCTGCTCCAGCAACAGCGCCGGCCGGCTCAGAGCGACCACGGCGCGGTCCAGGCCACGGCTCACCTCGTCGATGGCACCGGCGCACCCCGGCTCGACGCCCCTCGTCCTGGGGTCCCGGCCACCGCCCGACGGACCCTCGCCCCCGCGATTCCCCTTCATGCGAACAACTGTACGACCACTGACTGACAGACCTTCCCACCTGCGCCGATGCCCCCACTGGCGACTCGGACGCTGCGGCGTAGGCTCGTTCGGGTGAAACCTGGCGACCTCACCCTGATCCGCACCCTCTCCTCCCCGACCGTCCACCCCGCTGGACGAGACACCGTCGTGGTCCTCAGTCGGCCCGACGGGGAGGACAACCGCTACCGCACCAGCCTGTGGCGCCTGGACCTCACGGTCGAGGACGCCGAGCTGACCCGGTTCACCCACGGCACCCGCGACTCCGCCCCCCGCTACTCCCCCGACGGCACCCGGCTTGCTTTCCTCCGCGCTTCCGAGGACGGCCCGGCCCAGCTGCACGTCATGAGCACGGACGGCGGCGACGCACGCGTGCTGACCGACCAGCCGCTCGGTGTCGGCGCCTACTCCTGGTCCCCCGACAGCAGCCAGATCGTGTATGCCGCCCGCGTGCCCGAGGAGGGTCGCTACGGCACCGACACGGAGGTCAAGCCCGACCAGGAGGCGCCGCGCCTCATCGAGCACAGCACCTACCTCGCGGACGGTCTCGGCTACGTGCTCGACCGACCGAGCGCGATCTTCCTGCTCGACCTCGCCCCCGTCGAGGACGCCGACGTCACCGACCCCCACGACCCGGCTGCGCCCGAGGCGATCCCCACCAGCACCCAGCTCACCCACGGCGCCGGCGACGACACGGCACCGGTCTTCCTGCACGGTGGCACCCGCGTCGCCTTCCTCGCCTCCCGCGACCGGCGGGGCACCTGGAGGCCCGACACCCTCGTGCGGGACGTGTGCTCGATCGACCTGCGCGGCAAGGGATTCCGCCGCCACACCGACGGGACGGGGTCCGTCGGCAGCCTCACCGTCGGCACCGACGGCACGGCCGTCTACGGCGCCAACGACCTCGGCCCGTCCCTCCAGGACTTCGTGGCCCACAATGCCGTCCTGCGCCGCCTGGACGGCCCCGGCGTGGCGCTCACGGACGCCGAGGACGACCACCTCGCCTGCTCACCCGTCATCGCCGACGACGGCCGGGTCATCGCGGCCTTCGAGCGGCGCGGCGACACCGAGGTACGCGAACTCCCCTCCGGCACAGTCGTTCTCGACGGCCACGTGAGCGTCGATGCGCTGGCGACCGGTGGCGACGTGACGGTCGCTGTCGCGGGCACGCGCACGTCATACTCCGAGCTCTTCGTGGGCCGCGGCAGCGAGCCGCTCACCCAGCGGACCGAGCTGGCCCAGCACCTCACCGGCTCGGCCGCGGCCATCGAACCGGAGGAGCTCGAGGCGACCTCGGGGGACGGCTACCCCGTCCACGGGTGGTTGTTCCGGCCCACCACGAAGGCACGTCGCAAGGCGGGCCACCCGGTGATCCTCATGATCCACGGCGGCCCCTACGCGCAGTACTCCGGCAACCTCTTCGACGAGGCGCAGGTGCTCGCGGGTGCGGGGTATGCCGTCGTCATGGGTAACCCGCGCGGTGGTGCGGGGTACGGCGCGAGCCACGGGCGGGCGGTCAAGGAGGCGATCGGCACGGTCGATGTCGCCGACCTCACCGCGCTGCTGGACCACGCGCTGACCCTGCACGGGCTCGACAGCTCACGCCTCGGCGTCCAGGGCGGCTCCTACGGCGGTCTCATGACGACCTGGCTCGTCGGTCACAGCGACCGCTTCACCGCCGCGATCAGCGAGCGGGCCGTCAACGCCTGGGACTCCTTCGCCGGCACCAGCGACATCGGCTGGTTCTTCGCCGACGAGTATGCCGGCGCCTACCAGCACGAGCAGTCGCCGCTGACCTGGGCCGACAACATCACCACCCCGACACTGATCATTCACTCCGAGCGGGACTTCCGGTGCCCCCTGGAGCAGGGGCAGCGCCTGTTCGCCCGCCTGAAGCGCAACGGTGTGCCGACCAATCTGCTGATCTTCCCGGGCGAAGGTCACGAGCTCTCCCGCAGCGGCCAGCCGCGCCACCGACAGCAGCGCTTCGAGCACATCCTCGACTGGTGGGCCGAGCACCTGCGGTGACGGCGTGGTCCGCAGAGCGGGGCCGGCCCTTGGTGACCTACTGAGGGACGTCCCACCAGCCAGGCTCCGTGGTCGGATCCATGCTGCCGAGGCGAGCGAAGCGGTAGACGTCATCGTCGCAGCTGACCCAGTCCACGAGATGGACGCGGTGTCGAGCCGCCAGCCCCTTCGCCGTCTCGAAGGTGGTCAGGAAGGGTGCGAGATCGACGGACTCCCCCTGTTCCACCGGCTCGTCGCACAAGACCACTGCCGCGACCATGTCGCTGTCGGAGAGCCCCAAGCTCCAGAAGTGCAGCAGGCAGGCCTCGAGCCCGCTCCGCCTCGGGTCCGTCCGGGACGTATGCAGCAGCGCGAGGAACCTGCCGTCGACCGCCGCGAAGGCGACCATGAGCTGTCGGGGCCCGAAGGCGCGCTGATCCAGGACCAGACCAGGCAGCAGATCGAGGAGCGATTCCACCTCTGCGCCGGGCGCCACGGCATACCCGTCCACGATGATGAGCGGAAGTCCTCCCGGGCCATGGCGTCTCATGTCTCGCAGACTAGGTCGCTGCCGCCCCCGGCCGCAGAAGTTATCCACAGAGACGTATGCACGCCCCACCCCGCCGTCGGCTGCCGGGATCGGCGTCAGTCCAGGTCGGGGCCGTGCACCCGCTCGTCCGGCGTGCGGTGGTGGAAGGTCACGAGCTCGCTGACGCTGCGCCGACCGATGGCATACCTGCCGTGGTCGGGGTCGAAGCGGCGGTACTCCGCCAGCGCAGCCTTCTTGGCCTGCCGCGCGGGCTCGTCGAGGACGACCCGGTCGGCCCGCTCGTCCACGACCTGCGGGACGGGCAGGAAGAACTTCGCGTCGTCGACGATCCCGAGCTCGTGCGCCCGGCGCAGCGCGCGCCCGGCCGTGGCGTGGTCGGTGTGCGGGTCGAGATAGCTCATCGTGCGGTGAGCGGCGCCCGGGTGGCGGCGCGCGTGGCGGCGGATCACGGCGAGCACGGAGTCCTCGGTGATGCCGCCGTCGGGCAGCCCCACCCGGTGCACGTCGCGGCGCACGACCCCCAGGCGTTCGATCGCCGCACTGAACTCCCGGTCCCGTGCCGCGACGAACTCGTCCAGCCCGATGTCGCGCCCCAGTCGGCGCCGGAGGCTGTGGATCGCCTGCGACCCCTCCCCCGGGGTGAGCAGCACGAGGATGTGCCTCCGGTCGGGTTCGGAGGCGATGGCCCCGCCCATGAAGATCGACTCGTCGTCGGGGTGGGGGACGTACCAGATCATCACCGCCCGCGTCAGGCGCCGCGTCCGAGCGATCCGCTTGGCCTGCTGCGCAGCGGGTTCCGGGAGCCTGCGGATCGTGGACCGGACGCCCCGCCGCACGCCCTGGCGCCAGCGCGGGCCGACCGGGCTCGCGGGTGCGGTCACCTGACCGGGTGACTCGGCACCTCCCTGGGCCCCGGGTGTCGACCCCGCCGGGGCTGCCGCACCGTGACTCACCTCCGCCGATGCAGGGTTCGTCGGCGCAGGGTCCGTCGCTCCACCCTTCCCCGACGAGTCCGGGGCGACCTGCGGGGTGGCCTTCGTCGAGACCTTCGCGCTCCCCTTGGACGCCGCCTTCGGTCGCAGCGGCTTGTGCAGGTAGCGGTAGGTGGGGCGCTGGTGCGGGGTCCACTCGAACTTCCACGGGTACTTCCCCGCCCCGAGGTCGAACTCGTCGGCCAGGTCGTGCTCGGTCACGTACTCCAGGATGGCCAGCTGGAGGACCTTGCCCATCCGGTAGCGCTCGAACTCGGGCAGGTAGGCGCTGTTCCACGACAGCAGCCGTCGGCCGTCCCGGAAGACGGTGCGGTAGGCCAGCACGCGACCGGCCGCCGGGTCCTTGCCGTCGAGGAAGGCGAAGGTCAGCGCGTCCTCGGTCGTGGTGAACACCTGACGGATGTGCTCGGTCCGCCGGTCGTCGTCGTAGAGCGAGTGCCGCTCGGAGCGCGCGTGCGTCTCGATGAGGTGGTTCTTCTCCGCGCGGTGCACCTCGGCGATCCGGTCGAGGATGCCGTGCTCGTCGCCGGTGAAGGTGTGCAGGTGCACGTCGTGCTCCCGCCGCAGCTTGCGGAGGTACTTGCCGGTGTGGGACGGCGCGGACCAGGGTTCACGCAGGTCGATCCAGGGGTTCTCGATGAGGAAGGCGAGCCGACGGTGGTGCACCTGGGAGGTGCGGACGTGCCACGCGAACGCCGACTCGGACGGTATGCCGGTCAGCTGCACCACCTGCGCCTCGCCGTCCTCCACGACGCGGTCCAGCTCGGCGAGGACGTGGCCCGAGATCGTCTGGGGGCTGGCCACGGACGGGCCGGCGGCGTGGAGCACGGACAGGTAGTCGCCGTGGGACGCCCAGCGCAGGACCGTCACCGGCTCGCCCTCCCGCTTCTCGGGACGGAAGGCGAACGGACCCACCCCGACGAGCTGTCCCTCCTGGCGCACCAGCACCACGTGCAGCCGGTAGCCGGGCGCGTGTCGGTAGCTCTCCCACCAGGCGGAGACGAAGCGGTGGCTCGTGTAGTAGGACTCCCCCGGCCGCTTCAGCGCCTCCCACTCCTCGCGCAGCGCCGCCAGGTCCTCGGTGGTCCGGCAGATCGACGTCTCGATCATCGGGCGGGGATCTCCACCCAAGTCGGGACGGTGAGCGTGCGTCCGCGGTCCTTGAGGAAGACGTGCTGCCGCGTGCGCCGGGCCCCGAACGCGGCATACGACGCGCGGGACGCCGTGTTCTTGCGGGAGATCATCGTCACCCCCTGCACCCTGCCCTCCTCGGCGAGGAGCTCCAGCCGACGCGCGATGGAGAAGGCGTGCAGCCCGCGCCGCCGGTGGGCGACGAAGACGTGGTCGTCCCAGAAGTACGCCTCGCGCGGAGACACCCGCAGCCGCAGGTGGATCCGGGCGTTCTCGGTGTCGCCGTAGGTGAGGTGGCAGTAGCCGCACGGCTCACCGTGCTCGTCCCGGATGACGAGGGTGCGGTCCGCGGGGTGCTGCAGCCGCTCCACGAGCAGCCGGTGCTTGCGCTCGTTGAGGTCGTCGGGGTAGTCGCGCCGCATCTGGTCCAGCACGGCCTCGGTCGCGTCCTCGAGGGTCCGGGACGGATCGGCCTCCGGACGGGGGCCCTGGACCGGGAAGACGTAGGTGTCGAGCACCTCGCGCTTGCGCCAGGACTGCTGCCACGACGCGGGGAGCAGGGACGTCAGCGGCATGCCCGTCATGCTAGTCGACGCCCCGGGCGGGGCCGCGGACTCCGTGCGGCGGCGCCTCAGGTCGACAGGTGCTCCGGCAGGCGGTCGAGCACGTCGTTCCAGCCCTGCTCGTCGTCGTCGGTGAGCAGTAGGCGCTCACCTGTCCCGCGAGCGCCTGCCGAGCAGGTAGCCGCCGACGGCGAGCAGCGCCGCGCCCAGGCAGATGGCGATCGGCCCGACGACGTCGGCCCAGGAGAAGACCTGGTAGGCCTCGATCTCCTGGTAGGCGAACCACCCGAAGCTCACCGGCCGGCTGAGCAGCGAGACCAGGCCGGCGACGACGCCGACCGCCCCCGCCCCCGCGAGCAGGAGGGGGAGCGCACCCCGTCGACGGTCCATCAGACCGGGGGGATGCTGCGGTGGCGGGTGGAGAAGTGCCGGTCCCGGCGCGCGGCATACCGGAGGCGGTGCACGACCTCGGCCCGCAAGTCCTCGGGCTCGGTGATCGCGTCGATGACGAGGTCGGAGGCGAGCCGCTCCAGGTCGACGTCCTCGAGGTACTCCGCACGGCGGGCGTCGATGAAGTCCTGACGCTCCTGCGGGTCCGCGATCTCGGCGATCTTGTTGGCGTAGACCGCGTTGACCGCGGCCTCGGGGCCCATGACCGCGATCCGGGCCGTGGGCAGGGCGATGGTCGCCTCGGGGCCGAAGCCCGGTCCGCCCATGGCGTAGAGCCCCGCGCCGTAGGCCTTGCGCAGCACGACGCACAGCTGCGGCACGGTCGCCTCGGAGACCGCCGAGACCATCTTGGCGCCGTGCCGGATGATCCCGCCGCGCTCCACCTCCGAGCCGATCATGAAGCCGGGCACGTCGGCGAGGTAGAGCAGCGGGATGCCGTAGGCGTCGCACAGCCAGATGAAGCGGGCGGCCTTGTCGGCCGAGTCGGTGAAGAGGACACCGCCCTTGACCGCCGAGTTGTTGGCCACGATGCCCACGGTCTGCCCGTCGACCCGCCCGAGGCCGACCACGAGCTCGGCGGCGAACAGCGGTTTGATCTCGAAGAAGCTGTCGTCGTCGACCAGCCCGTCGATGACGTCGTGCACGTCGAAGGGCACCGACTCGGCCTCCGGCACGGTATGCCGCTCCAGCGGCCGCGCGGGCTCCTCGGCCTCGTAGGCGGGGACGGGGGCGCGCCACGACTCGGGCAGGTAGGAGAAGAAGTGCCGGGCGAGCTCGATGGCCTCGGTGTCGTCGGCGGCGAGCAGGTCCCCGACCCCGGAGACGGTGCAGTGCATGCGCGCCCCGCCCATCTCCTCCAACGAGACCTTCTCCCCCACGACCATCTCGGCCATACGCGGGCTGCCGAGGTACATCGACGCGTTCCCCTCGACCATGATGATGAGGTCGGTGAAGCTCGGGATGTAGGCGCCGCCGGCCGCGCTCGGCCCGAAGAGGCAGCAGATCTGCGGCACCTTGCCGGACAGCGCGACCTGGTTGTGGAAGATCCGCCCCGCGCCGCGCCGGCCGGGGAAGAGGTCGACCTGGTCGGTGATGCGGGCGCCGGCCGAGTCGACGAACCAGAAGATCGGCAGCTCCTCGCGCAGCGCCGCCTCGGTGGCCCGGATGATCTTCTCGACGGTGCGCGCGCCCCACGACCCGGCCTTGACCGTGGGGTCGTTGGCGACGACGATCGCCGCCCGCCCGTCCACCTCACCCCGACCGGTGACGACGCCGTCCGCCGGGAGCGTGCCCGCCGTCGCGTGGGCATACCGGCCGTCCTCGACGAACGTGCCCTCGTCGAAGAGCAGGGCGATCCGCTCCCTGACGTAGAGCTTGTTCTGGGAGTCCAGCTTGGCGCGGGCGCGCTCGCTCGGCTCCGCCGAGGCACGGTATGCCGTGCCCAGCCGCTCGCGGAGGTCGGCGACCCGTGGGTCGCCGGGGGTGTCGGCCGCGCTGCTGCTCATCGACGTCCGTCCTCTCCTGTGCTGGGACCCGGTGGGATGAGGCCTGGGTCAGCGGGCGGGCAGGCCCAGGCCGCGGGCGATGACCATGCGCTGGACCTCCGAGGTCCCCTCGCCGATCTCGAGGATCTTGGCATCCCGGTAGAAGCGGGCGACGGGGTACTCCTCCATGAAGCCGTTGCCGCCGAAGACCTGGGTGGCGATCCGCGTGGCGCTGACCGCGGCCTCGGTGGAGTAGAGCTTGGCGATCGCGGCGGCCTGCTTGACCTCGGCCACCCCGCGGCGGCCGGCCTCCTGCTCGTCCTTGAGCCAGGCGGCCTTGTAGGTCAGCAGCCGGGCCGCCTCGACCATGACCGCCAGGTCGGAGATCTGGAAGGAGACGCCCTGGTTGACCGCGATCGGGCGTCCGAAGGCCTGCCGCTGCTGGCTGTAGGCCGTGCACTCCTCCAGCATCCGCTGGGCGCAGCCGACGGCGAGGGCGGAGATCGCGACGCGGCCGTCGTCCAGCGTCTTGAGGAACTGCCGGAAACCCTCGCCCCGCTCGCCGAGCAGGTTGTCCTCGGGCACCCGGCACCCCTCGAAGGTGAGCCCGTGGGTGTCCGAGATGTGCCAGCCGAGCTTGCGGTAGGCCGGCTCCACGACGAAGCCGTCGGTGCCGGCCGGGATCATGATCGCGCTGATCTCGGGTCGCCCGTCGTCGGTCTCGCCGGTCTTGGCGGTGACCGTGACGACCGAGGTCAGGCTGGTCCCGGAGTTGGTGATGAAGGCCTTCGACCCGTCGACGACCCAGTGGCCGTCCTCCAGCCGCGCCTTGGTGCGGCTGGCCCCCGCGTCGGAGCCCGCGTCCGGCTCGGTGAGGCCGAAGCCCGCCAGCGCGCGGCCGGCCAGCAGGTCCGGCAGGTAGGTCTCCTTCTGCTCCTGGGTGCCGAAGGACAGGATCGGGTTGATGCCGAGGCCGACGCCGGCCGACAGCGTGATGCCGATCGACTGGTCGATGCGGCCCAGCTCCTCGATGGCCAGGCAGGTGTAGGTGAAGCCGCCGTGCTCGGTGCCCGCCCCACCGAACTCCTCCGGGGCGTTGAGGCCGAACAGCCCGAGCTCGCCCATCTGCGGGACGAGGTCCTCCGGGAAGTGGGAGTCCTGGTCCCACTGCTCGACGTGGGGGGCGATCTCGCCCTCGGCGAACTCGCGGACCAGGCCGCGGAACTCCTCGTGGTCCTCGCTCAGTTCGAACATCGGTGTCCGCATCCTTGCTCGCCTCGACGGTGGCGACGGGGACTCCCGCCGACGTCCTCACCATCCTGCTTGACGTTGACGCCAAGGTCAAGCAGGATGGTCGCACCGACCTTGACGTTAGGACAAGCACCGTGACGGACACCACGACGACGTGGACCATCGCCCAGATGGCCGACGACTACGACGTCACCCACCGGGCGCTGCGGCACTACGAGCACCTGGGGCTGCTCGCCCCCGACCGCGAGGGCCAGCGGCGCATCTACCACCGCCGCGAGCGGACCCGCCTCGCGCTCATCCTGCGGGGGCGCCGGCTCGGGTTCTCGCTCGAGGAGATCGCCACGATCCTGGACATGTACGACGACCAGCCCGGTGAGGTCGGCCAGCTGCGCTACCTGCTCTCCCAGATCGGCGACCGGCGCGCGGACCTGGAGCGCCGCCGCCGCGACATCGAGGACAGCCTGCGCGAGCTCGACGAGCTGGAGCAGCGCTGCGCGGAGGACGTCGCTCGCCTGTCCTGACCCTCTCGGGCCGCTCGCGGGGGCCGCGACGGGGTCGTGGCGCCTGGCCGCGAACGGCATACCTCTCCGGCTAGGGTGACCCCCATGCCGATCAGCAAGGTCCTCATTGCCAACCGGGGCGAGATCGCCGTGCGCATCGCCCGTGCCTGCAGCGACGCAGGTCTGGGCTCCGTCGCCGTCTACGCCGACCCCGACCGCGACGCGCTGCACGTCAAGGTCGCCGACGAGGCGTACTCCCTGGGCGGCACGACCCCCGGCGAGTCCTACCTGGTGCAGGACAAGCTGCTCGACGTCGCCCGCCAGGCGGGCGCCGACGCGGTGCACCCGGGCTACGGCTTCCTCGCCGAGAACGCCTCGTTCGCCCAGGCCGTCATGGACGCCGGGCTCACCTGGATCGGCCCCTCCCCCGAGGCCATCGACGCGCTCGGCGACAAGGTCAAGGCCCGCCACATCGCGCTGGAGGCGGAGGCCCCTCTGGTCCCCGGCACCACCGACCCCGTCGCCGGTCCCGAGGAGGTCGTGGCCTTCGCCGAGGAGCACGGGCTGCCGGTCGCCATCAAGGCGGCCTACGGCGGCGGCGGCCGCGGGCTCAAGGTGGCGCGCACGATGGAGGAGATCCCCGACCTCTTCGACTCCGCGGTCCGGGAGGCGGTCACCGCCTTCGGGCGCGGCGAGTGCTTCGTCGAGCGCTTCCTCGACCGGCCCCGCCACGTCGAGACCCAGTGCCTGGCCGACCAGCACGGCAACGTCGTCGTCGTCTCGACCCGTGACTGCTCGCTGCAGCGCCGCAACCAGAAGCTCGTCGAGGAGGCCCCGGCGCCGTTCCTCACCGAGGAGCAGCACGCGGAGCTGGTCCGGGCCAGCAAGGCGATCCTGCAGAAGGCCGGCTACGTCGGCGCCGGCACCTGCGAGTTCCTCGTCGGGCCGGAGGGGGACATCTCCTTCCTCGAGGTCAACACCCGGCTCCAGGTGGAGCACCCGGTGACCGAGGAGGTCACCGGTGTCGACCTCGTGCGCGAGCAGTTCCGGATCGCCGACGGCGAGGAGCTGGGCTACGACGACCCGGCGCCGGTGGCGCACTCCTTCGAGTTCCGGCTCAACGCGGAGGACGCCGGCCGCGACTTCCTCCCGGCGCCGGGCACGGCCACGGTCTTCCGCCCGCCCTCGGGACCGGGCGTGCGCCTGGACTCCGGCGTCGTCGAGGGCGACACCGTCGCGGGCGCCTTCGACTCGATGCTGGCCAAGCTCATCGTCACCGGACGCACTCGCCAGCAGGCCCTGGAGCGCTCGCGCCGGGCGCTCGCGGAGTTCGAGCTGGAGGGTATGCCGACCGTGCTCGCCTTCCACCGCGCCGTGGTCTCCGACCCCGCCTTCGCCCCGGAGGACCCCGAGGCGCCCTTCACCGTGCACACCCGCTGGATCGAGACCGACTTCGACAACCAGATCGAGGCCTACTCCGGCCCGACCGCGGACGCCCCGGAGGAGACCGAGCGGCAGACCGTGGTCGTCGAGGTCGGCGGCCAGCGCCTCGAGGTCTCTCTCCCAGCAGGGCTCGCCCTCGGTGGCGGGGGCGGCGCGGCGGCAGGCGGCCGCAAGAAGGCCCCCAAGCGCTCCCGCGGCGGTGGCGGCGGCGCGGCCGTGTCCGGCGACGCGGTGACCGCGCCCATGCAGGGCACCATCGTCAAGATCGCCGTCGAGGACGGCCAGTCCCTCGCGGAGGGCGACGTCGTCGTCGTGCTCGAGGCGATGAAGATGGAGCAGCCGATCAAGGCGCACAAGGCCGGCACGGTCAGCGGCCTGTCGGCGTCCGTGGGCGACACCGTCACCACCGGCGCGGTCATCTGCGAGCTCACCGACTGAGACCCGCACCGACACCACCTCATACCCCCGCCACCACCCCATACCACCGGCACCACTCCATACCACCGAGACCGCCTCATACCACCGGGCGCCGTGAATGGTTGCCGGTGACCCCACCGAGCGCCGTGAATGGTTGCCGGTAACCCCACCGAGCGCCGTCAATGGTTGCTGCCAGTCGCCGACACCAACCATTCACGGCGCTCGGTGAGCCTGATGCCAACCATTCGCGGCGCTCGGTCGACCTGAAGGCAACCATTCGCGGCGCCCGGTCGTATGAGGGGTGCGTCAGTCGGCGATCTCGTGCAGCTGGCGGGCGGCCTCGGACAGCGAGCCGCTCATCGAGGGGTAGACCGTGAAGGTCGCCGAGAACTGGTCGACGTTGAGCCGGTTCGCGACGGCCAGCGCGATGGGGAAGATGAGCTCGCTGGCCCGGGGTGCGACGACGACACCACCGACGATGGTGGCGCTGCCGCTGCGGGCGAAGAGCTTGACGAAGCCGTCCTGGAGGTTCTGCATCTTGGCGCGCGGGTTCTTGGTGAGCGGCAGCATGACCGCGCGCGCGTCGACCCGCCCCTCGTCCACGTCGGCCTGGCTGACGCCGACCGTGGCGATCTCGGGGTCGGTGAAGATGTTGGAGCTGACCTTGCCCAGGGAGAGCGGGGCCACGGCGTCGCCGAGGGAGTGCGCGACCGCGATCCGGCCCTGCATGGCGGCGATGGAGGCCAGGGGGAAGACCCCGGTGCAGTCGCCCGCGGCATACACCCCCGCGGCGCTGGTGCGCGAGACCCGGTCGACCTCGACGTGCCCCGAGCGGCTCAGCCGCACCCCGGCCTCCTCGAGCCCCATGTCCGTGGTGTTGGGGATCGAGCCGACGGCGAGCAGGGCGTGGCTCCCCTCCACCTCGCGCCCGTCCTCCAGGGTGACGACGACCCCCTCACCGTCGCGCCGGACGGCCCCCGCGCGCGAGCGGTTGAGCACCGTCATGCCGCGCCGGCGGAAGACCT
Organism: Serinicoccus chungangensis; assembly: GCF_001483745.1. Classification (GTDB taxonomy): domain Bacteria; phylum Actinomycetota; class Actinomycetes; order Actinomycetales; family Dermatophilaceae; genus Ornithinicoccus; species Ornithinicoccus chungangensis_A. The sequence continues at coordinate 107,671 of NZ_LQBL01000002.1, forward strand.
CCTCCACGACGTTGGCGGCGTCGGCGTCCTCGCCCGGGAGCACCCGGTCCCGTGAGGAGATGAGCGTCACCCGGCACCCCAGCCCGAGGTAGGCGTGGGCCAGCTCGGCGCCGGTGACACCCGAACCGATGACGACGAGGTGCTCGGGCAGCTCGGCGAGGTTCCAGATCTGCTGCCAGGTGAGGATCCGCTCCCCGTCCGGCTGCGCCGACTCGAGCACGCGCGGGCGAGCGCCCGTCGAGACGAGGATGACGTCGGCCTCCAGCTCCCGACGGGTGTGCTCGTGGTCGCAGTCCTCGTCGTGCGGGGCCGGCTCCTCCCCCGAGAGGACGTCGTCGACGCCCTCGAGCACCTGCACCCGGCCCGAGCCCAGCAGCTTGCCCGCGCCCTGGACGACCTCGACGCCGGCGGACTCCAGGCGCTCGCCGATGTCCCGGCTCTGGGCCCGGGCGAGGTCCATGATCCGGCTGTTGACATCGGTGATGTGCGCGGTCACGCCCTGGTCGCCGGGCACCTGCGCCCCGTCGAAGTGGACGCCGATGCGCTTGGCCGCGCTGAAGCGGTCCATGAAGTCGGCGGTGGCGATGAGGGCCTTGCTGGGGACGCAGTCGGTGAGCACCGCGGCACCCCCCAGCCCGGAGCGCTCGACGACCGTGACCTCCGAGCCGAGCTGGGCGGCGGCCAGGGCGGCCTCGTAGCCACCGGGACCTCCCCCGATGACGACGACGGACTTGTTGGCGGCACTCACGTGCCCATCAAACCATCGCTACCCTGACCCGATGACTACTGGTGCTCCTCCCGACCTCGACGACCCGGCCACGGACCCCCTGGAGGTGGCGGCGGCCGCGGCCGACGTCATCGCCCGCAGGACGGGCGCGGACCGGCACGACATCGCCCTGGTCCTGGGCAGCGGGTGGAAGCCCGCGGCGGACGCGCTGGGCGCCGCCGACGCCGAGGTCGACCATGCCGACGTGCCCGGCTTCGCCGCCGCGGCCGTGGCCGGTCACTCGGGCACGATGCGGTCCATCCCGCTGAGCAGCGGCCGTCGCGCCCTCGTCTACGGCACCCGCACCCACTTCTACGAGGGCAAGGGCGTGCGCTCCGTGGTGCACGCCGTGCGCACCGCCGCCGCCGCCGGGTGCTCCACCATCGTGCTCACCAACGGCTGCGGGGGGCTCCGCCCGGAGTGGGCTCCCGGCACCCCGGTGCTCATCAAGGACCACCTCAACCTCACGGCCACCTCGCCGGTCGAGGGCGCGAACTTCGTCGACCTCACCGACCTCTACTCCCGCCGGCTGCGCGACCTCGCCCGCGAGGTCGACCCCGAGCTGGACGAGGGGGTCTACGTGCAGTTCCCCGGCCCGCACTACGAGACGCCGGCCGAGGTCCAGATGGCCAAGGTGCTGGGCGGCGACCTCGTCGGTATGTCGACCGCCCTGGAGGCGATCGCCGCCCGCCAGGCGGGGCTCGAGGTGCTCGGTGTCTCCCTCGTCACCAACGCGGCGGCGGGGATCAGCGAGGCGCCGCTGGACCACCAGGAGGTCATCGACGCCGGGACCGCGGCGGCCCAGCGCTGCGGCGAGCTGCTGGCCCGCATCGTCGAGCGCATCTGAGGAGCGACCATGACCGAGAACGACGACCTGGTGACCACCGCGCGGTCCTGGCTGGACGACGACCCCGACCCCGCGACGAGGGCGGAGCTCGACGCCGTCCTCGAGGCCGTGGAGGCGGGTGACGACGAGGCTCGTGCCGACCTGGCCGACCGCTTCTCCGCCTTCCTGGAGTTCGGCACCGCGGGGCTGCGCGGCGAGCTCGGCGCCGGCCCGAACCGGATGAACCGCGCGGTGGTCATCCGCACGGCCGCCGGGCTCACGGCATACCTGCGCGCGCGGCTGGAGGACGCCGGCGACGCCACCCCCGGTCCGGCGGTCGTCATCGGCTTCGACGCCCGACGCAACTCCGACGTCTTCGCCCGCGACACCGCGGCCGTCGTCACCGCGGCCGGGGGCCGGGCCATGGTGCTGCCCCACCCGCTGCCGACGCCGGTGCTGGCCTTCGCCATCCGGCACCTCGGCGCCGACGCCGGCGTCATGGTCACCGCCAGCCACAACCCGCCCCAGGACAACGGCTACAAGGTCTACCTCGGCGACGGCTCGCAGATCGTGCCGCCCACGGACGCCGAGATCGCCGCGCAGATCGACGCGGTCGAGAGCGTCGCCGGGGTCCCGCTCGCGCGGGACGGCTGGGAGACGCTGGACGAGGAGGTGCTGGAGGCCTACCTCGACCGGGCGGTCGCCGTGCTGGACCCCGACAGCCCCCGCGACCTGACCATCGTCCACACCGCGCTGCACGGCGTGGGTTCGGAGGTCGTCCGTCGCGCGTTCGAGCGGGCCGGGTTCGCCGCGCCGGCACCGGTCCCCAGCCAGTCCGAGCCAGACCCGGCATTCCCCACGGTCCCCTTCCCCAACCCCGAGGAGCCGGGCGCCATCGACGCCGCCCTCGAGCTGGCCGGCCAGGTCCACCCCGACCTGGTCATCGCCAACGACCCGGACGCCGACCGGTGCGCGCTCGCTGTCCAGGACGCGCACGGGTGGCGGATGCTGCGCGGCGACGAGGTGGGCGCCCTGCTCGGGCAGCACGTCATCGACCGGGGTCGGGTCGGTGGCGAGCGCCGCGTGCTGGCCCGGTCCATCGTCTCCTCGCGGCTGCTCGGGGCGATGGCTGAGGCGGCCGGGCTGCAGCCGGCCGAGACGCTCACCGGGTTCAAGTGGATCGGTCGCGTGCCCGGGCTCGCCTACGGCTACGAGGAGGCCCTCGGCTACTGCGTCGACCCGGCCTGCGTCCCGGACAAGGACGGGGTGACGGCGGCTCTCCTGGCCGCCGAGCTGGCGGCGACGCTCAAGGCGCGCGGGCGGACGCTCACCGACCTCCTGGACGAGCTGGCGGTGCGCCACGGGGTGCACCAGACCGACGCCTTCTCCGTCCGGGTCAGCGACCTCGCCCAGATCCCGCCGGTGATGGCCCGGCTGCGTGAGCAACCCCCGGCCGAGCTGGGCGGGGTCCCGGTCGAGCGCCTCGACGACCTCGCCGAGGGGGTCGACGGGCTGCCCCCGACCGACGGTCTGCGCTTCCTGCTCACCGACGACACCCGGGTCGTCGTGCGGCCCAGCGGCACCGAGCCCAAGCTCAAGGTCTACCTCGAGGCGGTCGTCGGGGTCGAGGACCCGGACGGCCTCGAGCCGGCCCGCGAGGAGGCCGGTCGGCGCCTGCAGCGCGTGCGCGAGAGTATGCAGCAGCTGACCGAGGTCTGACCGGCACCGGCCCACCCGTGGTCCGGAGGGAGAGGAGGGAGCACCCATGGCAGCGACGGACGCCACCCTGCGCGGCGAGGTCCTCGGGACCTACCGCGCCCTGCCCGCCCGGGTGCTGGGCTGGGTGATGGTGGGCTGCGCGGGCGTCCTCGCGGCCCTCACCGTCTGGGACCTGCTCTCCGGGCACCGGGACGGCGCGGTCGGGGCCGTCGCCTTCGTCGTGGGCATCGCCGCGGCCGCGTGGGTGCTCTTCCTGCGCCCCCGCGCGGTGCTGCACGAGGACGGCGTGCTCCTGGTCAACGTCGTGCGGGACACCGCGGTGCCGTTCGCCGCGGTCGACGAGGTCACCCACCAGTGGGCGCTGGAGCTGCACGACACCGAGGGTCGACGGCACAGCGCCTGGGCGGTGCCGGCGAAGCGGGAGCGCAGCCGCCCCACCCCCGTGGACGACTTCGCCCAGACCACCCGTCGGCGGGGGGACGGGGGCACCTCCGCCCAGACCGTCGCCGACGAGGTCCAGCGGGCGCTGCAGCGCTGGCGCCTCGACGGCGGTCAGCTCGAGGAGGGGGCCACCACGGTGACGAGCACGCCGGCCCGGCCCGCGCTCGCGGCGCTGGCCCTCGCGGTCCTGCTGGCGGTGCTCGCCGTGCTGCTCTGAGCGCAGGTCCCCGGCGACGGCGCCCGGGACCGCGACCTAGACTGTCCCCTCATGGACCCGGCCCCCGCCCCCGCCCGTGTCCTCGTGCTCGCCGGCCCCAGCGGCGCCGGCAAGTCCAGGCTCGCCGCGCACCTGCACTCGACCCACGGCTGGCCGGTGGTGCAGCTGGACGACTTCTACCGCGAGGGCACCGACCCGGACCTGCCGATGAGCCCCCTGGGGCTGCCCGACTGGGACCACGTCGACTCGTGGGACCTGGACGCCGCGCTGGGGGCGCTCGAGCAGCTGTGCCGGGCGGGCACGGCCCAGATGCCGGTCTACGACATCAGCCGCTCGGCCGTCAGCGGGACCCACGAGGTGAGCCGCGGGCGGCACCCCGTGGTCGTGGCGGAAGGGATCTTCGCCGCCCACACGACGCCCGGGCTGCGCTCGCGCGGGCTGCTGGCCGACGCCTGGTGCATCCGCAACCGGCCGTGGCTCACCTTCAGCCGGCGGCTGGTCCGTGACCTGGCCGAACGTCGCAAGCCCCCGCTCACCCTCTGGCGGCGCGGCCACGTCCTGCGCCGGGCGGAGCCGGGTATCGTGGCCGCCCAGGAGCAGCTCGGCGCGCGTGCCATGACCGCGCGCGAGGCCCAGCTGCTCGCCCGGGGGCTGACCGCGTCGTCGGGTCCGCGGACGTCGTCGATCGATCGAGGAGCAGGGGGATGAGCCAGCCACCCTTCGGGCCGCCGCCCGGTGACACCGGGCGCGGCGAGCCGTCACCGGCTCCCCCACCCATCCCGCAGGCCCCGCCGGGGCAGGCCGTGGGCGGGTCACCGCAGTGGCAGCAGCCGCCGGGAGGTCACCCCTCGCAGCAGGACACGCCCGGCCCGACACGGTGGCAGCAGCTGCCGCCCGAGCAGCTCACCCGTCTGCACCAGCCCGGCGTCGTGCCCCTGCGGCCCCTGACCCTCGGCGACATGTTCGGCGGGTCGCTGCAGACGATGCGACGCAACCCCGAGGCGACGATCGGCATGGGCCTCGTCGTGCTCTCCGTCGTGCTCGTCCCCTCGCTCCTGCTGACCCTGCTCGCCACCCGCTCGGTCTCCTCGGTGGACCAGCTGGGGGCCGAGCTCATCCTGCTCCTCGTGGGGGGCCTGCTGAGCTCGCTCGCCTCGATCGCCCTCACCGGGATGATCGTGCACGTCGTCGGGGAGGCCGTCCTGGGCGACCGGGCCAGCCTCGCCTCGACCTGGGCCGCGGTCCGCGGGCGCCTCCTCGCGCTCGTGGGGACCGTGCTGCTCCTCGGCGTGCTCTTCACGGCCGCCCTGGTCGCCCTGGTGGCCGCCGCCGTCGGCCTGGTCGTCGGCCTCGGCGAGTCGGGCCTGGCGGTCCTCCTCGTCGTGCTCCTGTCCGTCGCCTTCGTGGTGGGCCTGGTGTGGGCGGGCTGCCGGCTCAGCCTCGCCCCCGCCCCGGTCGTGCTCGAGCGGGTGGGGCCGTGGCGCGGCATCGCCCGCGCCTGGGCCCTCACCAAGGGCGCCCAGGCCTGGCGCGTCGTCGGCATCACGGTGCTGGCGGGGATCGTCACCGGCATCCTGGCGGCGATCGTGCAGCTGCCCGTCGTGGCCGTGGTCTCGGCGCTGGTCGGCCCGGAGGTGGTCACCTCACCCCTGAGCCCGGTGACCGTGCTCACCGACCACGCGCTGCAGCTCGTCGTCGGGGCCCTGACCATCCCGTTCACGGCGGGCGTGACCGCCCTGCTCTACCTCGACCAGCGGATCCGGCGCGAGGGTCTGGACGTCTCGCTCGTCGCGGCCGCCCAGGAGCGCGCCGCGACGCGGTCCCGCTGAGTCCGGCAGCACCCGGTATGCCCGTGCCCGCCCTGCGCACCCTGCCCCCGGTGCTACCCGCCCCGGGGGCGGTGGACCCGGACCGCGACGAGGCGCGACGGTGGCTGCAGGAGGAGCTGGACTCCGGTGACTACCGGCTCGAGGTGCCGTGGTGGCTGCGCCTGTGGCGGTGGGTCACCGACCGCCTGCCGGACCCGGCGGCCCTCGGGCCGCTCCCCCCGTGGACGACGTGGGTCGTCCTGGCCGCGGTCGTCGTCGCCGTGACCGCCGTCGCGCTCTTCGTCACGCGCGACCGGTGGCGGACCGGGCGGCTGGCTCCCGCCGGCCGGGCCGGGGCCGTCCTGGACGGTCGACGCCGGTCCGCTGCGGACTACCGCGGCGCCGCGCGAGCGGCCCTGGAGGCCGGGCGGGCCGACGAGGCCGTGCTGGAGGCCTTCCGGGCCATCGCGGCCGGGGCCACCGAGCGCACCCTGCTCGAGGACCGCCCGGGCCGCACCGCGCACGAGGTCGCGGTCGAGCTCGGGGACGTCTTCGGCGCCCACGCGGAGCCGCTGCACCGCGCCGGGGACACCTTCGACGCCGTCCGCTACGGCGGCCACCACGCCGACACCGACCAGGCCCGGGCGGTCGTGCAGCTCGACGCCGACCTCGACGCGGCCCGCCCCGAGCTGCCTGGTGGGCGGCGCCCGCAGATGGCGGTCCCGTCGTGAGGGTCCTGCGCCGGTGGGCGCCGTGGGTGCTGCTCGTGCTCGTCGTGGCCGTCGTGGCCGCCCTCCTCAGCACGCCTCGCTCCGGCGAGCCGCTCAGCCCGGCCAACAACGGTCCCGACGGCGCCCAGGCGCTGGCCGAGGTGCTGCGCCAGGAGGGGGTGGACGTGGAGATCGTCGCGGGCACCGCGCGCCTGGACCCGTCCTCGCTCGGCCCGGGGACCACCGTCCTGCTCCCGCACACCCGTTACCTCGGCCCCGAGGCAGGTCCGGACCTCGTGGCCCGTCTCGCAGACCTCGACCAGCTGGTGGTGCTGGCCGACGGCACCGGGGGGACCGGCGCCTCGCTGGGGCTGGACGTCGAGGAGTCGTGGGGGGCCGGCATACCGGTGGTCGCCGACTGCTCCGTGGGCTTCGCGCGGGAGGGGGACCAGCTCGTCGGGTGGGACGTCCTGCTGTCCGCCGGGTCGCAGGACCGGCCCGCGACCACGGCGTGCTTCCCCCCGGGCGCGGGGCACAACCTCGGCGGGGCCCGGGAGGGGGCCGTGCTGGTGCTGGAGGAGGACGGGTCCCGGCCGCGCACCGTGCTGGCCGGCATCGGCCCGACCTGGACCAACGCCCGCATCACCGAGGGCGCCAACGCCGCGGTGGCGCTGCGGCTGCTGGGCGGCAGCGAACGCCTGGTCTGGGTGCAGCCGCAGCCCTCCGACCTGGGGCTGGAGGCGACCGGCTCGCTGTGGGACGTGCTCCCCCGCAGCCTGACCCCGGCGCTCTGGGTCCTCGGGGGTGGGGTGCTGGCCCTCGCCCTCTGGCGGGGGCGCCGCCTGGGCGCCGTGGTGACCGAGCCGCTGCCGGCCGTCGTCCGGTCGACCGAGACCACCATGAGCCGGGCCCGGCTCTACCACCAGGCCCACGACAGCCGCCACGCCGCCCGCGCGGTCCAGGCCGGGGCCCGACGGCGGCTCGCCCCGCACCTGGGCCTGCCGACGACCACCGGGGCCGACCGTCTGGTCGAGGTGGTCAGCACGGTGAGCGGGCGCCCGCTCGACCAGGTCCGGCACCTGCTCCTGGAGCCGGTCGCCGCGGGTGACGACGCGGGCCTGCTCGCGCTGGTGCGGGAGGTGCACGCGCTGGAGGACCAGCTGCGCCGCCCGGGCCGACCGGTCGCCACCCACCCCACCGACTACCCTGACCCGGGGGGCTCCGCACCCGCCGCGCAGCGCCCCGGCACCAGCACCAGCACGGCCGAGAGGACACGATGACCGAGCAGCCACCCCCCGGGCAGGGCAGCCCCGACCCCGCTGCGGGGACCCCGGACGCGGACGCCGCACGGGCGGCGCTGCACGCCGTGCGCACCGAGGTCGCCAAGGCCGTCGTGGGCCAGGACCAGGCCGTGTCGGGGCTCATCGTGGCGCTGCTGGCCCGCGGGCACATCCTCCTCGAAGGGGTGCCCGGCGTCGCCAAGACGCTGCTCGTGCGCACGCTCGCGACAGCGCTGTCGATCGACACCAAGCGCGTGCAGTTCACCCCCGACCTCATGCCCGGCGACGTCACCGGCTCGATGATCTACGACAGCGGCCGCGGCGAGTTCGCGTTCCGGCCCGGCCCGGTCTTCACCAACCTGCTGCTCGCCGACGAGATCAACCGGACACCGCCGAAGACGCAGTCCGCGCTGCTGGAGGCCATGGAGGAGCGGCAGGTCACCGTCGACGGCGCCTCCCGGCCGCTGCCCTCGCCGTTCCTCGTCGCCGCCACCCAGAACCCCGTCGAGTACGAGGGGACCTACCCGCTGCCCGAGGCCCAGCTCGACCGGTTCCTCATGAAGGTCACCCTTCCGCTGCCGCCGCGCGAGGACGAGGTGCAGGTGCTCGAGCGGCACGCCGCCGGCTTCGACCCCCGCGACCTCGGCGCCGCCGGGGTGCAGCCCGTCGCCTCGCCGCAGGACCTGCAGGCCGCCTCCGCCGCGGTCCGCGGCGTGCAGGTCTCCCCCGAGGTCGTGGGGTATGTCGTCGACCTCGCCCGCGCGACCCGCGAGGCCCCGTCCCTGCAGCTGGGCGTCAGCCCCCGCGGCGCGACCGCCCTCATGAGCACGGCGCGGGCGTGGGCCTGGCTGTCCGGCCGTGGTTTCGTCACGCCGGACGACGTGAAGGCGCTGGCCCGCGCGACCCTCGGGCACCGTGTGGCCCTGCGCCCCGAGGCCGAGCTCGAAGGGGTGACCGGCGACTCCGTGCTGGAGTCCGTGCTGACCAGCGTCCCGGTCCCCCGCTGATCCGCCCCGTCCGATGATCCTCCGTGGCCCCGTCGTGGCGCTGGCCCTCCTCGGGCTGCTGCCGGTCCTGCTCTGGCCGGCCGCGTCCGGACCGGTCGCCGCCGGGTGGCTCGTGGGGGTCTCCGCGCTGGTCGTCGCGGACGCCGTGGCGGCGCCCCGGCCGACGTCGCTGGAGCTGCACCGCTCCCCGGTGGCCCAGGTCCGGCTGCGGGAGGAGACCATGACCACGCTGCTGGTCACCAACCACGGGCGCCGTCGTGTCCGTGGTGTGCTGCGGGACGCCTGGGTGCCCTCGGCGGGGGCGCAGGAGCCGACGCGTCATCCCCTGGACCTGCCCCCCGGTGAGCGGCGCCGGGTGGTCACGACCCTGCGGCCGACCCGTCGAGGGGACCGGCCCGCCGTCGGCGTCACCGTGCGCACCCACGGCCCGCTGGGGCTCGCCGGACGTCAGGGCACCGTGCTCGTGCCCGGCGCCGTGCGCTCGCTGCCGCCGTTCCGGTCCCGGCGTCACCTCCCGGCCAAGCTGGCCCAGCTGCGTCAGCTCGACGGGCGGTCCGCGGTGCGGACCCGCGGGCAGGGCACCGAGTTCGACTCGCTGCGCGACTACGTCGAGGGCGACGACGTCCGGTCCATCGACTGGCGGGCCACGGCACGGCGTCAGCACGTGGTGGTGCGCACCTGGCAGCCGGAGCGCGACCGCCGCGTCATCCTCGTGCTCGACACCGCGCGCACCAGCGCCGCCCGGGTCGGTGACGAGCCGCGGCTCGACGCGGCGATGGACGCGGCCCTGCTGTTGGCCGCGCTCGCCTCACGGGCCGGCGACCGCGTCGACCTGGTGGCCGGCGACCGGGCCGTCCGCGCGCGGGTGGGCTCGGGCACCACCACCGGCCGGTCCGGGCTCCTGCACCAGCTGGTGACGGCCATGGCCCCGCTGGAACCCGCCCTGCTGGAGGCGGACTGGCCGATGCTGGCCGGGGCCGTGACGACGCTGACCCGCCGCCGCGCCCTCGTGGTGCTCCTCACCCCGCTGGAGCCGGCGGCGCTGGAGGAGGGGCTGCTGCCCGTCCTGCCCTCCCTCACCGCGCACCACCGGGTCGTGGTCGCCTCCGTCGCCGACCCGGCCCTGCACGACCTGCAGCGCAGCGCGGACGACGTCGCCGGGGCCTACGCGGCCGCCGCGGCCGAGCGCACCGCGGCGCTGCGGCACCGCACCGCCACGGCCCTGTCCCAGCTGGGCGTGAGCGTCCTCGACGAGCCGCCGGAGCAGCTGCCGGTGGCCCTGGCGGACCACTACCTCGCCCTCAAGGCCCAGGGCCTGCTCTGACGGTCCTGCTCGGACCGGGCACCTCCCGAGAGCTCAGCCCGCCGCGGGCTGCCAGCGCGGATCGCGGCCGGACAGCGCCAGGGCCCGGTCGAAGGTCGAGGCGTCCTCCGGGATCTCGACCGGCGGGCCGAACATCCCCTCCCGCGCTGCCGCGTCCTCCTCGGCGTCGCCGCTCGGTATCACGACGGGCAGCACCGCCTCGGCCTCCTCGTCGGACACCTCGTAGTCCTGCCCCGTCGCGACCGCCAGGTCCCACCCGTGCAGCAGCACCTCGTCCAGGGCCACCAGCCCGCAGGCCTCGGCAGGGAAGGTCACCCCGCCCGCCGTGGTCATCCCTTCCCAGGCCGACTCCGCGGACCAGGCCCGGGCGAGGGCGGCCAGCCGCTCGTGCAGCAGCCCGCGCCACCCGGCGGGCAGCGGCTCCTCCGTCACCGCAGGAGGGGTCTGCGTCGTCGGGCCCTCGACCTTCGCGGCGGCGTCCCCGAAGGCGACGGTCAGCCCGAGCAGGTGGTGCAGCACGGCGGTCACCGCCATGCCCTCGTTCGGCGTCGGGTCCTGGAGCCGGGTGTCGTCGATCCCGTCGACCACGCGGGCGACGCGGGTGGCGGCGGGGGTCAGGTCGATCATCGGTTGTCCTCTCCTCGGTCTCGTGGTCAGACCGGCCGCCCTCGTCGGACTCATCGGTGAGCCGGCGGACGCGCCCGGAGGCGGGGTGGCGCGGGGCACCGCCGACACGCCCGTCCCGAGCGGCTCATCCGCGCACGTGCGTGGATGAGCCGGTGGCCACGGGTGTGTCGGGCGGCTCAGCCGGCCGTGGGCGCCGTGGCTGCCTGGAGGTCCTCGCCGACGTCCCCGCTGACGCCGCGGCGCACCGCGCGCCGCCCGAGCGTGAACACATACGCGAAGAAGAGGGCGAGCGCCAGGGCGCCGATCCCCACCCGGGCCCACGTCGGCAGCGGCGAGGGGGTGACGAAGCCCTCGATGAGGCCGGAGACCAGCAGCACGAAGACCAGCCCGATGGCGACCCCCGCCGCCGTCCGGCCCTCGGCGGCGAGGTTGGCCAGCCGGGTCCGCGGCCCGGGGGCCACCCAGGCCCAGAACAGCCGCAGCCCCACCCCGGCCGCGACGAAGATCGCCATGAGCTCGAGCAGCCCGTGCGGGGCGATGAGCCCCCAGAAGACGTCTCCACGGCCGTGCCGGTGCATGAGCGAGCCGATGACCGCGACGTTGGCGATGTTCTGCCACAGCAGCCAGATGACCGGCAGGCCGAGCACACCCATCCCGATGCACCGGGCCGCGACCCAGGCGTTGTTGACCCAGACGAGGGTGGAGAAGCTGCTGGCGGCGTTCTCGGAGTAGTAGGACTCGAAGCTGACGTTGACGAGCTCGGTCACCTCCTCGGGCGAGAGCAGGGACTGCTCCACCACCGGGTTCTGCACCAGCCACCAGCCGAGCACGAGCCCCACCACGACATTCGCGAGGGCGGTGATGCCCCACCACCAGCGCAGGCGGTAGAGCGCAGCCGGGAAGTCCTCGGCGAAGAACCGGCCGATGCCCGACCAGCTCGCCGTCCGCACCCGGGCCGCGCGCGCCCGGGCCCGCGCCACCAGCGTCGACAGGTGGGTCACCACGCCGGCGTCCGGCGCGCTGGAGCGCACCAGCGACAGGTCCGTGGCAGCGCGCTGGTAGCCGTCGAGCAGCTCGTCGGCCTGCTCACCGTCCAGCCGACGCTGCCGCGCGAGGTGGTCCAGCCGCTCCCACGCCGCGCGCCGGCGCCCCACCAGGGCATCGAGATCCACCCGCCCACCGTAGGTCATCGCCCGACGGGCGCGGACTAGAGTGCGGCGTATGACGAGCCGGGGCATCTTCGAGGCGCAGCGCTTCGTCACCAGTGAGGCGGTCGAGGTCGAGCTTCCCGCGGCCGCGCTGCCGACCCGCATGGTCTCCGGCCTCGTCGACCTGCTCGTCGTCGCGGCCGGGGTCGTCGGGCTCATCCTCTTGGTGCCGGGTGACCTCTTCGAGGCCGACGCCGCCCTCGGTCAGGTGTTCGTCATCGTGCTGACCGTCCTGGCCATGGCGGGCATCCCGATCACGCTGGAGACCCTCACGCACGGCCGCACCCTCGGCAAGCTGGCCCTGGGGCTGCGCACCGTCCGGGACGACACCGGGCCCATCGGCCTGCGGCACGCGGTCATCCGGGCCCTGGTCGGCGCGTTCGAGATCTGGATGACCCTCGGGAGCGTGGCGCTCATCACCGCGATGACCAACGAGAAGGGCAAGCGGCTCGGGGACTTCCTCGCCGGGACCTACGTCGTGCACGACCGGGTGCGGCTGCGGCTGCCCGAGCCGCCCCAGGCGGACCCGGCGCTGGCCGCCTGGGTGCAGGGGGCCGACGTCGGCGTCATCCCGGACGCCCTGGTGGTCGCCACCCGCCAGTTCCTCGCCCGCTCCTCGACCCTGACGCCCTCGGCGCGCGCGCAGACCGGCGGGGAGCTGTATGCCGCGCTGCTGGGTCACGTGGCGCCGGCGCCTCCGCCCGGCGCGCCCCCGGAGCAGGTCATGGCCACCGTGCTGGCGCGCCGGCGTCAGCGCGACGAGGAGCGCCTCGAGCGGGCCGACCGGCTGCGTGCCCGGCTGCTGCCCGACCCCGGCTGACCTGTCCTTCTGGACACGGCCTCGTGGGCGAGGAGTCCGAGCACCCTCGGTCCAGGACGGGTGGTCAGCCGTCGTAGGCGGGCTTGAGCACGTCCTCGATGATCGCGAGCCGCTCGTCGAAGGGCAGGAAGGCCGACTTCATCGCGTTGACGCTCACCCGCCGCAGCTCCGGTACGCCCCACCCGGCCTGGTCCACGAGGAGCTCGGCCTCCCTCGTCATCGAGGTCGCGCTCATGAGCCGGTTGTCCGTGTTGAGGGTCACCCGGAAGCGCAGGGCGTCGAGCAGCCGGATCGCGTGCTCCGCGATGGAGGGGGCCGCGCCGGTCTGGACGTTGCTGCTGGGGCACATCTCCAGCGGGATCCGGCGGTCGCGCACGTAGGCGGCCAGGTCCCCCAGCGCGAAGGCGCCCGGGTCCTCCTGGGCCCGGGCGATGGCGCCGGCGAGGTCGTCGGTGACCGGCGAGCCGTCCAGCCGGATGTCGTCGACGATGCGGATGCCGTGGCCGAGCCGCTCGGCCCCGCACCACTGGATCGCCTCCCAGATGCTGGGCAGGCCGAAGGCCTCGCCGGCGTGGATGGTGAAGTGGGCGTTGGCCTGGCGGAGGAACTCGAAGGCCCCGAGGTGGCGGGTGGGCGGGAATCCGTCCTCGGCCCCGGCGATGTCGAAGCCGCAGACCTCCTCGGCCCGGTGGCGCACCGCGAGCTCGGCGATCTCCCGGCTCCGCGCCGCGTGCCGCATCGCCGTGAGCATCGCGCGGACCCGGATCGGCCCGGCCGGGGCGTCGGCGTCACCGCCCGCCACGACCTCCTCGCCCTCGCGGAACCCGGCGTTCACCGCCGCGACCACCTCGTCCAGCCCCAGGCCGCCCTCGAGGTGCTGCTCCGGGGCATACCTCACCTCGGCGTAGACGACGCCGTCCGCCGCCAGGTCCAGCACGCACTCGCGGGCGGTCCGCCGCAGCGCCTCGGCCGTCTGCATCACCCCGACGGTGTGGGTGAAGGTCTCGAGGTAGCGCACGAGGGAGCCGCTGTCCGCCGAGGCCGCGAACCACCTCGACAGCGACGCGACGTCGTCGGCCGGCAGCGCGGCATACCCCTGCTCGCGAGCCAGCTCGAGCACGGTCGCGGGGCGCACGCCGCCGTCGAGGTGGTCGTGGAGCAGGACCTTGGGCAGCCGGCGGAACTGCTCGGTGGCGAGCGCCTCAGCCATCGCGGTTCGCCCGCTCCAGGGTGAACGCGGGGGCGCACACGGCGAGGTACTCCGCGCCGCCCGGCCCGGCCGAGTAGCGCACCCACTCCCCCGCGCGGGTCAGCACGCACTCCCCGGCGCCGAGCTCGACCTGCCCCTCCTCGTGCTCGACCAGCAGGTGCCCCGCGAGGACATAGGTGATCTCGTCGAACTCGGGTCGCTGCCCCGGCTCGTCCCAGCCGGCCGGCGCGGTCATCCGCGCCAGGGACACGGTGTCCTGACCCGTGCTCGCGGCACCGGCCAGCTCCTGGATCAGCTTCTCCCCGGTCCCGGGCACCCGGACCGGCCGCAACATCGTCGGCATGACCCAGATCCTATTCTGGGGGGTATGTCGCACACGATCACCCCTGGCACCACGATGACCACGCAGGACGTCGCCGATCTCATCGACCACGCCCTGCTCAAGCCCGAGCTCACCCCGGAGGAGGTCGAGCAGGCCTGCCGCGAGCTCGCGGCCGACGAGATCTGGTCGGTCTGCGTGCGGCCCTCCGACGTCCGCCTCGCGCTCGCCGCGGTGGACGGGCACCGGACCCGCGTCTGCACCGTCATCGGCTTCCCGCACGGCACCACGTCGACCGCCGGCAAGGTGGCCGAGGCCCGCCAGGCGCTGGCCGACGGGGCGACCGAGCTCGACATGGTGCTCAACATCGGCCGGCTCCGCGGGGGCGACCTCGACGCGGTCAGGCAGGACATCGCCGCGGTCGTCGAGGTCGGCCACGCGACCGACGTCCTGGTCAAGGTCATCATCGAGACCGCGCTGCTGGACGAGGAGCAGAAGCAGGCCGCCTGCCGGGCGAGCGCGGAGGCCGGCGCCGACTTCGTCAAGACCTCGACCGGTTTCGCCGGCGGCGGGGCGACCCTGCCGGACGTGCGGCTCATGCGGGCGAGCGTGCCGGACGGCGTGCAGGTCAAGGCCTCCGGCGGGGTGCGGGACATCGACACCCTCCTGGCCATGGTGGCCGAGGGGGTCACCCGCATCGGCACGTCGTCGACGCAGGCGCTGCTGGCCGGCGCCCGCGAGCGCGAGCAGGCCGGCACCCTCGTCGTGCCCGAGCCCGGCTCCGACGTCGCGGGGGCCGACGGCCAGGGCTACTGACGCCGGTCCGGTGTTGGCTGGGCGCGCGTCCGGTGCGGGCTGAGCGCGCGTCCGGTGCGGGCTGGCGCGCGTCCGGTGCGGGCTGAGCGCGCGTCCGGTGCGGGAGGTGGCGGGCGGGGGTCAGCCCACCCGGTCGATGACGATGCTGTCGGCCGTCTCGACCTCGTCGGCCGAGCCGACCGCCCACGCGCCGTCGAGGGCCGCGGTGGCCCGCTCGATGCGGCCGGCGTCGTCGGTGTGCAGGGTCAGGAGCGGCTGGCCCCGGCGGACCTCGTCGCCGGGCTTGGCATGCATGACGACGCCGGCCGCGGCCTGGACCGGGTCCTCCTTGCGGGCCCGGCCGGCCCCCAGGCGCCAGGCCGCGACCCCGACGGCCAGGGCGTCGAGGCGGGTGAGCACCCCGTCGGCGTCGGCCACGACCTCGTGGCTCTCCCTGGACTCCGGCATCGGGGCGTCGGGGTCGCCACCCTGCGCGGCGATCATCCGCCGCCACACGTCCATCGCGCGACCGTCGGCGAGCGCGTCCGCCGGGTCGACGTCGCTGACGCCCGCCCCCTGCAGCATCTCCCGGGCGAGCGCGACCGTGAGGTCCACGACGTCCTGCGGGCCACCGCCGGCGAGCACCTCCACCGACTCGGCCACCTCGACGCCGTTGCCGGCGGTGAGCCCGAGCGGGGTCGACATGTCGGTGAGCAGGGCCACCGTGTGCACCCCGGCGTCCTGACCGAGGGCCACCATGGTCTCGGCGAGCTCCCGGGCGTCGGCCTCGGTCTTCATGAACGCGCCGGACCCCACCTTGACGTCGAGGACCAGCGTGCCGGTCCCCTCGGCGATCTTCTTGCTCATGATCGAGGAGGCGATGAGCGGGATCGCCTCGACCGTCCCGGTGACGTCGCGCAGGGCGTAGAGCCGCTTGTCCGCCGGGGCGAGCCCGGAGCCGGCGGCGCAGATGACCGCACCGACGTCCTCCAGCTGGTCCAGCATCTCCTCGTTCGACAGCGAGGCGCGCCAGCCCGGGATCGCCTCGAGCTTGTCCAGGGTGCCGCCGGTGTGGCCGAGCCCGCGGCCGGACAGCTGCGGTACGGCGACCCCGCAGGCGGCGACGAGCGGCGCCAGCGGGAGGGTGATCTTGTCACCGACCCCGCCGGTGGAGTGCTTGTCGGCGGTCGGGCGGGAGAGGGAGGAGAAGTCCATCCGCTCCCCCGAGGCGATCATGGCCTTCGTCCAGTCGCTGATCTCCCGGCGGTCCATGCCGTTGAGCAGGATGGCCATCGCCAGGGCCGACATCTGCTCGTCGGCCACCACGTCACGGGTGTAGGCGTCGATGACCCAGGCGATCTCCTCCCCGCTCAGCTCCCCCCGGTCCCGCTTGGTCCGGATGATGTCCACGGCGTCGAAGGACTCGCTCATGCGCCCCAGTGTGACGTATGCCGCGATCAGCCGTGGCGGCCGGTCCGGGCGAGCGAGCCGGAGGTCTGCACCACCCGGGCCACCCTGCTCCCGGCGGGCTCCTCGCCGTGGGCGGCGTCGACCTCCCGCGCCAGGCGCCGCAGCCCGGACTCGAACTCCTTGCGCCCGCTGCCCGGGCCCCCGTGGGCCCCGGAGAGCATCATCAGCGAGCGCTCGACGAGCTGGTCGATCTCCCCGAGCAGGCGCGCCACGTCCGCCCCGGTGCCGGTGCGCGCGGCGGTGTCCAGCTCTCGGCCCAGCCGCCCCAGGTGCAGCTGCCCCAGGGACACGACCGGGTCGGTCGAGGTGCTGGTCGGGTATGCCGCGGCGCCCTGGTCCTCGACCGCGCCGGACCCCTGACGGGGCAGGGGCGGGGGCGTGGCCTCGTCCGGGTAGCGGGGGACGTCGATCCGCGGCAGCTCGGAGGTGTCACCCGCGGGCTGCTGGGGGCTCGTGCCGGGCCGGCCTCCGGACCCCGGCCGGCCCCCGAGGGACCCCGGGCGACGTCCCTGCCCGGTGACCATGCTGACGATGACGAGCCCGATGATGATGGGCACCATCGGCACGTCCCAGCTCGAGAAGACGTTGACCAGGACGACCACGAGCACGATGCCGAAGATCGGCACCCGGGTGGGCTTCTTCATACCTGTCTCCGCTCTTCCCTCACCGACCCTCGGTCGGTGTGACATCCTGGCCCGCGTGCTGATCGCTGACATCATGGCCCTCGTCGCGCCACCGGTCACGGACCTGCTGCGGCGTTCCCGGAGTGTGACGCAGGACCCGCAGCCGATGTTCCCCACCATCGTCGCCGTGCGCAACGACCGCGTCCTGGCGACGGTGTCGACCCTGCGCGTCGAGGCGACCATGTCGGCCGCGACGACGATGGCCGTGGGGCTGGACCCCCAGGCGCTCGTGGTGGCCACCGAGGCGCGGCTGGACGACCGTCCGGCCCTGACCTACGCCGTGATGACCCGCGAGCGCCGCGCCCGCTGGGTCGTCCAGGAGATCCACGAGGACGGCCCGGAGGTGCGCTTCTCGGTGCCCGTCGACGGGGGCGAGCCGCGGGGACAGGCGGCGGGCACGCTGCGGGTGCTGGCCGAGGCCCTGGGCCAGCGTCCGGTGGACGTCTCGACCGTGGCGCGCCAGGACCGCTCGGGCACCTTCGGCGAGGACACCTTCCTGCCGCCGGAGCAGGGGCGCGTGGTCGTCGACGCGGGCACGATGAGCACCCTGCACGAGCGGGTGGCCGAGATCGGTGGCCAGGTGTTGTACCTCGCGCGCAGCCCGGAGGCCGGTCGGCTCGCCCTCGAGGCCGGGCTGCCCCGGGCCTGCCTGCTCGCCCCCGCCCCTCCCGCAGCGTCATGACCACCGCCCGCTACGGGGTGCGCCCGCACTTCTGGCGGGTCATGGGGGGTGCCGCCGTCGTCGGGCTGCTCGCCGGCGCGGCGTGCGTGGTCTACCTCGCGGTCGAGCACGTGGTGACCGGGCTCCTCTGGGGCGAGGAGGGCACCCCCCTCGGCCTGTTCACCGGCTCGCTGGTCGGGGTGCTCGTCGTCCTGGCCGCCGGAGCGCTGGTCGGGTGGGTGCGGCACCGCACGGGGCTGACCGGTCCCGACCCCGACTTCATCACCGAGATGATCGAGGGCGAGGTGCCGCTGCGGAGGGGGGCACGCTACGGCCTGCTGGGCCTCATCAGCCTGGTCGGTGGCGGCTCGGTGGGGCCCGAGGCGCCGCTGGGGACGCTGGGCGGCGGGATCGGAACCGCGGTGGGCCGGCGCTACGAGCGGCGCGAGGAGGCCACCGAGGACCTCACCTTCGCGGGCATCTCCGGGGTGTTCGGGGCCCTGGGCACCTTCCCCTTCGCCGGCCCCATCATGGCCTGGGAGGCCCACCACGACCGGTGGCACGAGGCACCGCACCGGATGCTGCCCGGCATCGTCTGGGCCACCACGGCGCTCGCGGTGCTCTACCACCTGATCGGCACCCCCTTCCTCTCCGTGTACGACCTGGGCGACTCCGACCTGCGCGTGTGGTGGATCGGCCTGGCCGTCGTGCTGGGGGTGGCCGGGGCGGCGCTGGGCGCGGTGTAAGTCCTGGCGATGACGCTCTCGCGACGGTGCAGCACCCGTGTCCCCCACGTGGTGGTCCGGGCCCTCGTCGGCGCCGCGGTCGTCGCCGCCGTGGGGTATGCCCTCCCCCTCACCCTCTTCTCCGGCCGCGCCCAGCTGAGCGGGGTCCTGGAGGGGGGTGTCGCCATCACGGCCGGGCTCCTGGTGCTGGTGCTCCTCGGCAAGGTCCTGACCTTCGTGGTCTCCATGACGTGGGGCTTCTTCGGCGGCCCGATCTTCCCCCTGGTCTTCGTCGGTGCCGTGGCCGGGGTCCTCGTCCACGAGCTGGTCCCCGGCATACCGCTCGTCGTGGCCGTCCCGGCGCTCGCCGCCTCGGTGACGGCCGCCCTGGTGCCGCTGCCCCTCATGGTCATGGTCATCACGACCATGCTGTTCGGCCTGCAGCTCGAGCTCGGCATCATCCCCGCGGTGGCGGTCGTCGTGTCCACCGTGCTGGTGCGCGGCACCGGCCTGTTTGCGTGGCTCTCCCGTCCCGCCCGTCCCACCGGCACCGCCGCGCGGGGAAGCGCGCAGCGACCGGAGAGATAACCCGGGCGGCGGGACAGATCCCCGCACGACGTGGTCGCTGTGGCTCGCGGGACACCTGTGACCCGGCCGTCCACGGCTCGACCCTGCGCCCGCGGCACCCAGACGGCTCAGCGGCGCTCGAGGTCCTCCGGTCCGAACGCCTGCGGCAGCACCTCGTCCATGCGCAGCACGCCCCGCGGGGTCTGCAGCAGGCAGTCGGCGCCGCCGTGCTCCCACAGCAGCTGGCGGCAGCGGCCGCAGGGCATGATCGTCTCGCCCCGGCCGTCGACGCACCACACCGCCACCAGCCGCCCCCCGCCACCGGCGACGAGGTCGGAGACCATCCCGCACTCGGCGCAGAGCGTGACGCCGTAGCCGGCGTTCTCGACGTTGCACCCGGCCACCACCCGGCCGTCATCGACCAGCCCGGCGACCCCCACGGGGTAGCCGGAGTACGGCGCGTAGGCACGCCGGGTCATCGTCACCGCGGCGTCGTGCAGCGGCTGCCAGTCGATCTCGGACACGGGGTCTCCTCGGGGTCGGCGCCGGCGCGGCTGACTCGGTCTGGCCGCGCGCTCAGCTCTTGGTGTAGGGCACGCCCTCGGCGGCCGGCGGACGGACCCGCCCGACGAAGCCGGCGACGGCCAGGATGGTGATGACGTAGGGCAGCATGAGGAGCAGCTCGGAGGGCACGCCGCTGCCGATGCTGGACAGCACGTTGCCGAGGTTCTTGGAGAAGCCGAAGAGCAGCGCGGCCATGACCGCACCCCAGGGGTTCCACTTCCCGAGGATCATGGCGGCCAGCGCGATGTACCCCTGCCCGGCCGACATCTCCCGCCCGAAGGCGAGTCCCGAGCCGACGGTGAAGAAGGCCCCGCCCAGCCCGGCGATGGCCCCGCCGAGGATGGTGTTCCAGACCCGTCGGACGTTGACCTTGATGCCCACCGTGTCCGCCGCCTTCGGGTGCTCGCCCACGGCCCTCGTGCGCAGGCCCCAGCGGCTGCGGAAGAGCATGAACTGCAGGCCGAAGATGAGGGCGTACATGAGGTAGACGAGGATCGTCTGGTTGAACAGCACCGGCCCGACGACGGGGATGTCCGCCAGCAGCGGGATCCGGATGCGGGGCAGGGGCATCCGGCTGTTCCACAGCGCCTTGTTGTCCGACAGCACGGTCGAGAAGAGGAAGCCGGTCAGCCCGATGATGAGGGTGTTGAGCACGACGCCGACGATGATCTGGTTGACCCGGAAGGACACCGAGAACCACGCCAGCCCGGCACCGACGAGGGCGCCGGCGAGCGGAGCCGCCACGAGCCCGAGGTAGGCCGATCCCGCCGCCGAGGCCACGACGGCCCCCATGAAGGCACCGAAGAGCAGCTGGCCCTCGATGGCGATGTTGATGATGCCCGAGCGCTCGCAGATGACGCCGGACATGGCGCCGAAGACGAGCGGCACCGACAGCGCGAGCGCCCCCGCGAGCAGCGAGACCATGGGGATGACGGTGCTGCGGCCGGACCCGACGAAGGTGAGGAAGGCCAGGACGAAGGCGACCCCCACGACGACGTGCGTCCAGGCGGGCAACGGCCTCCGCTCGCGCCAGCGCCAGAAGGAGAAGCCGGTGGCCGCGAGCATGACCACGAGCAGCACCACGAGGAAGGCCAGCGCCGGGACCGGGATGTTCGGGATGCTCACGACGTCGCCGCTGGTGCCGAACTGGAAGGTGGTGCGCGCGTCCGCGGGGGTGTCGAGCACCCAGGCGACGAGGGTGACCAGGGCGGCGAGGGCGTAGACGACCGTCGCCTTGAGGCTCACCTTGGGGCGGGTCCGCTCGGGTCCGGCGCCCTCGGAGGGGGTGGCCTGCCGCGGCTGGGTGGCGGTGCTCATGCCGTCGCCTCCTGGGTGGTGCGGGTGTCGGCCTTGCGCCGTCGCCGGCGGTCGGGGTCGGGCAGCCGGAAGACGGACCGGACCAACGGGGGCGCGGCGATGAACAGCACGATGAGCGACTGCACCACCAGGACGATGTCGATCGGGGTCGAGGTCAGGGACTGCATGAGGAAGCCACCGGCCTTGAGCGCCCCGAAGAGCAGCCCCGCGAAGAACGTGCCCCACGGGCGGGACCGGCCCAGCAGCGCGACGGTGATGGCGTCGAAGCCGAAGGAGGCGGCCACCCCCGCCGTGAGCGAGCGCTCGGTGCCGAGGACCTGCCCGGTCGCGGCCAGCCCGGCGAGCGCACCGGCGACGACCATCGTGATGATGGTGATCCGGCCGACCGACATGCCCGCCGTCCGGGCGGCGGCCGGGTTGGCGCCGACGGCCCGGATCTGGAAGCCGACGGTGGACCGCTCCATGAGCCACCAGACGAAGACCGTGGCCAGGATCGCCACGACGAAGCCCCAGTGGAGCCGGAAGCCGTTGTCCGGCCAGAGCCACTGCGGCACGAGCAGCGGGTAGGTCGCGTCGGGACTGACGGCCGGGCTGCGCTGGCCGGTGCGCCCGGGGTTGAAGCCGGGCTGCTTGAGGATGTAGCTGATGAGGTAGACGGCGATGTAGTTGAGCATGATCGTGACGATCACCTCGTTGGCCCCGAACCTGGCCTTGAGGACGCCGGGGATGCCACCCCAGACGGCGCCGCCGATGGCACCGCCGAGGATCGCGACCAGGAGGTGGATGACCGGGGGCAGGTCGAAGGCGAAACCCAGCCAGGCGGCGCCGATGGCGCCGACGATGATCTGCCCCTGGGCGCCGATGTTGAACAGTCCGGCA
Source organism: Serinicoccus chungangensis (assembly GCF_001483745.1). Lineage (GTDB taxonomy): Bacteria > Actinomycetota > Actinomycetes > Actinomycetales > Dermatophilaceae > Ornithinicoccus > Ornithinicoccus chungangensis_A. The sequence goes on from NZ_LQBL01000002.1 coordinate 129,614, forward strand.
CGGAAGCCGACGGCGATGCCGAGGCCGGCCAGGATGAGCGGGACGGCGAAGACCATGGACTCGGTGAGCGGGTTGACCATGCCGGCGAAGGTCGCCGCCTGCCAGTCGAAGACCGAGCCGCGGAACATCGCGACGTAGGCCTCGGCCATGGCGCTCAGCCCGGCCGAGATGGTGTCGAGGGGCCGCGCGAAGAAGTAGGTCGCCGCCTCTCGCGTGTCCTCGTCGGCGAAGGCGATGAGCAGACCGCCGATGAAGAGGGCCAGCACGACGGCGAGCACCGACATGAGGGCGCTGCCGCCGAGGATCTGCTGGAGGACACCTGGGCGCTCCTGCTCGCGCACGGTGGGGCCCCCGGTCTCACCGGGGGGAGTCGCCGTGACCGACTGCTCCTCGGCGGCGTCGGGCCTGTTCTGGTCGTTCATGCCTGCTCCTCACCGAGGTCGGCGGCACCGAGCACGGACCGGTGCTGCGCGGCCTGCTGCTGGGCGTCCTCGAGCGGGACGCCGGCCATCATGAGGCCCAGGACGTCGCGGCTGACCGGGGTGCCGTCCTCCCCGACGGCGTCCACGATCCCGACGATGCGGCCGCGGTACATCACCGCGATCCGGTCGGCCAGACCGAGCACCTCGTCCAGCTCGGTCGAGACGATGATGACCGGCGTGCCCCGGTCTCGCTCGGCGACGACCCGCCCGTGCACGAACTCGATGGAGCCGACGTCCAGCCCCCGGGTGGGCTGGGAGGCGACGAGCAGGCGCAGCGGGCGGGACATCTCCCGCGCCAGCACGACCTTCTGCGCGTTGCCGCCGCTGAGGGTGGAGATGGGGTCGTGGACCGAGGTGTGGCGCACGTCGAACTCCTCGGTGCGCTGCTCGGCGTTCGCGGTGACCCTGGCCGGGCTCATGGAGACCCCGCGCGCGAACGGCGGGGTGTCGAAGAGGTCGAGCACGAGGTTCTCGGCGATGGAGAAGCTGGAGACCACGCCGTCGGTCGACCGGTCCTCGGGCACGAAGCCGATGCCCGAGCGCAGCCGTTCCTTGACCCCGGTGCCCAGGATGTCCTTGCCGTCGAGGCGGACCGACCCGGCGTCGGCCTGCTCGATGCCGAGGATGACCTCGGCGAGCTCGGTCTGCCCGTTGCCCTGCACCCCCGCCACGCACAGGATCTCACCGGCCCGGACGTCGAAGGAGATGTCGTCGACGAGGACGGTGCCGGTCGGGGCGACGACGGACAGGCCCTCGACCTCGAAGGTCGCCTCCCCGGGCTGCGCCGGCTCCTTGTCGACGGTGAGGCTGACCGAGCGACCGACCATGAGCGAGGCGAGCTCGGTCTCGGTCGAGGTCGGGCTGGCCTCCCCCACGACCCGGCCGCGCCGGATGACGGTGATCCGGTCGGCGATCGCCCGGACCTCACGCAGCTTGTGGGTGATGAAGACGATCGAGGTCCCGGAGTCCTTGAGCTCGCGCATGATGCGGATGAGCTCGTCGGTCTCCTGCGGGGTGAGCACGGCGGTGGGCTCGTCGAGGATGAGCACCTGCGCGTCCCGCGAGAGAGCCTTGATGATCTCGACCCGCTGCTGCACCCCGACCGGCAGGTCCTCGATCCGGGCGTCGGGGTCCACCTGGAAGCCGAAGCGGTCGGAGATCTCGCGCACCCGCCGGCGCGCCTCCTCCAGCCGGAGCACCCCACCGGTGCCGGTCGGCTCGTAGCCCAGGGCCACCGACTCGGCGACCGTGAAGACCGGCACCAGCATGAAGTGCTGGTGCACCATGCCGATGCCCGCGGACACGGCGTCGCCGGGCCCCTTGAAGGTCGCGGGCGTGCCGTCGAGCAGGATCTGCCCGTCGTCGGGGTCGTAGAGGCCGTACAGGACGTTCATCAGGGTCGACTTGCCGGCACCGTTCTCGCCCAGCAGGGCGTGGATCTCCCCGGGCTCGACGACGAGGTCGATGTGGTCGTTGGCGACCAGCGAGCCGAAGACCTTGGTGATGCCCTGCAGCTCGAGCTTCATCGCAGAACCTGCTTCATACAAACCTCACGGGTGGTGCGGTCCGGGTGCCGGCGATCGGGGGCGCCCGGGGGGTGCGGAGGGACAGCGTAGCGGCCCGGCCCGAGGTGGGCCGGGCCGCTACCGGAGGGGGTCTGCGCGTCGGGGGGACCGGTCGGGCAGACCCTCACCTCACTGCTGCGGGCTGTTGTCCGACTCGACGGTGATGTCGCCGGAGACGATCATCTCCTCGAGCATGGTGACCGCCTCGGCCAGCGAGACCTCTTCGCCGTCGGGGCCGGTGACCATCATGGCCTCGACGTCGCCGGCGTAGTCGTGGTACTCGGCCAGGCCGACACCGTCGTTCTCCAGCGTGCCGACGTAGGGCTCGTTGGTGAATCCGCCCTCGACCGTCTCGGTGATGGTCTGCTCGACCGCGGCACCGATCTCCTTCATGACCGAGGTGAGCATGAGGTCGGAGTACTCGGAGGCGGTGAGGTAACCGTCGGAGTCGACCCAGACGATCTTGACACCGTCGGACTCGGAGGCGGCCGCGGCCGCGCCCAGGCCGACCGGACCGGCGACCGGCATGACGATGTCGGCGCCCTGGGAGATGAACTGCTCGGTCAGGGTCTGGCCCTGGCTCTGGTTCTCGAAGTCGCCGGAGAAGGCGCCCTCCTGGGCCTCCTTGTCCCACCCGAGCAGGTTGACGTCGGTGCCGTTGTCCTCGTTGAACTTGTCGACGCCGTCGGCGAAGCCGTCCATGAAGACCGAGACCGAGGGGATCTGCAGCCCACCGAAGGTGGCGACGGTGCCGGACTCGGTCATACCCGCCGCGAGGTAGCCGGCGAGGTAGCTGGCCTCCGCGGTGTTGAAGAGGATCGGCTTGGCGTTGTCCAGCTCGACCGGGTTGAAGTCGGCGTCGCTGAAGGCCGAGTCGATGAGGGCGAAGTTGGTGTCGGGGTTCTCCTCGGCGGCCGCCTGGATGGCGTCCTCGAGCAGGAAGCCGACCCCGATGGTGATGTTGCAGCCCTGGGAGACGAGATTGGAGACGTTGGTGGCGTAGTCGGTGTCCGCCTGGGACTCGACCTCGACCGGCTCGATGCCCAGCTCCTCAGCGGCGGCGTCGAGGCCCTCCTTGCCGGACTGGTTGAAGGACTGGTCGTCGAACCCGCCGGAGTCGGAGACCATGCAGGCCTTGAAGTCACCGGCGTCGCCGCCGGCGGCCTCGCCGTCCTCACTGCTCTCGGCGTTCTCGCCGCCACCGGCAGTGGTCTCTTCTTCGGAGGGGGCCTCACCGCACGCGGCAAGGACGAGGGTGGCCGCCGCACCGGCGGTGGCGAGCTTCAGGACCCGACGCACGGGATACTCCTTTGTCCTGGGGGTATGACGCGACGATGGTAACCCTGGTGACTCGCCGGTAGGTGCCTCGCCTCACGGGCGCGCGGCAAGACGTGACGAACTCGTGACCTGCGACGTCACACCTGTCACACGCGTCCCGCACCCGGGCCACCCGACCCGGGTGGAGGGGTCAGGGGTGCGTCTCCCCCAGCGCGGTGAAGACCGCGCCGGCGAGCAGCTTGGCGCCCACGAGCACCGAGCGCTCGTCGACCACGAGGTCACCCTGGTGCAGCTCGTAGGTCGGGCCGCCCGGTGCCCGCGTCCCGAGCCGGGCCATCGCCCCGGGCACCTGCTGGAGGTACCACCCAAGGTCCTCCCCGCCCATGGACTGCTTGGTGGCCTGCACCGACCCCGCCCCCAGCAGCATCATGCCGGCCTTGGAGAGCGCGACCACCGAGGCGTTCTCGTTGTCGACCGGGGGCACGCCCTTGGTGTACTCGACGGTGGCGGTCACGCCGTAGGGCGCCACCACCGCCTGGACGGTCTCGGTGAAGATGGGCTCGACGACGTCCCACAGCTCGGCGTCGAGCATGCGCAGCGTGCCGAGGGCCTCGCCGCGCGCCGGGATGACGTTGGCCGCGGCGCCCGCCCGCACCACGCCCCAGACGAGGATCGCGGCCGCCCGGGGGTCCAGCCGCCGGGTCAGCGCCGCGGGCACCTCGGTGACGACCTTGGCCAGGGCGTAGGTGATGTCCTGGGTGAGGTGGGGGCGGGAGGTGTGCCCGCCGCGGCCGGTGATGACGACGCGGACCTCGTCGGAGGCCGCGGTGATCGGCCCGACCCGCAGCCCGATGCGCCCGACGTCGACGGAGGGGTCGCAGTGGACCGCCAGCATCCGGTCGACACCCTCGAGCCCGCCCTGGTCCATGACCTTGAGCGCACCCCCGGGGTGGGTCTCCTCCGCCGGCTGGAAGACGAGCCGGACCGCCGCCTGCCGTGCCACCAGCTCCTCGGACAGCTCGTGCAGGGCCAGCCCCGCCCCGACCAGCCCGACCGTGTGCACGTCGTGACCGCAGGCGTGGCACACGCCGGCGGTGGTGGAGGCGAAGGGCAGGCCGGTCACCTCGTCGATGGGCAGGGCGTCGAGGTCCGCGCGCAGGGCGATGCGGGTGCGGGGCTCGGGGTGCCCGATGTCGACCAGCGCACCGGTGCCCGGCAGGGTGCGCACCTGCGCACCGGCCTGGGACAGCACGCCCGCGACGAGCTCGGTGGTCCGGTGCTCGGTCCAGCACACCTCCGGGTGCTGGTGCACCTGGCGCCGCCAGGCCAGTAACTCCTCGGCCCGACCCTCGACCACGGCCTCGATCCGTCGCATCACCTCGGCCAGGGGGCGGGGGCCGCCGCGCTCCCCCGGACCGGGGTCGGGGGTTGCGGTCTCGCGCTGGGTGCGGGCGTCGGTGGTCAACGGCTCTCTCCGGACGGGGCTGGGGGGTCACCCCGAGCATACGCGCGGCTCCCCCACCGCCCCCTCACCCCCACCGAGCGCCGTGAGTGGTTGCCCTCACCCCCACCGAGCGCCGCGAATGGTTCCCCTCACCCCCACCGAGCGCCGCGAATGGTTCCCCTCACCCCCACCGAGCGCCGCGAGTGGTTCCCCTCACCGGGCGCCGTCCGGGGCCGTCGCGGCGACGGCGTCGGCGAGGAGGCCGGGGCCGGCATACACGAGACCGGTGTAGAGCTGGACGAGGTCGGCACCGGCGTCGACCAGCGCTGCGGCGTCCGCGCCGGTCAGCACCCCGCCCACCCCGATGACCGGCAGGTCGGTCCACCGGCGCACCCGGCCGACGACCTCCCTCGCCCGCAGCGTGAGGGGCGCCCCGGACAGCCCGCCGCTCTCGGCCGCCGCGCGGGCCGCGTCGACCTGCGCCACCCCCTCCCGGGAGAGGGTCGTGTTGGTGGCGATGACCCCCCGCGCACCGGAGTCCACGGCCACGCCGACCGCCTGCTCCAGCGCCGGCTCGGTGAGGTCGGGCGCCACCTTGACGAGCACCGGCACGTCGGCCGCCCGCACCACCGCGGTCAGCAGCTCGGCCAGCGGGCCCGCGTCCTGCAGCGAGCGCAGGCCCGGGGTGTTGGGCGAGGACACGTTGACCGCCAGGTAGTCGGCGAGGCCGGTGAGGGCCCGCACCGAGGCGAGGTAGTCCTCCACCGCCTCCTCCACCGGCGTGACCTTGCTCTTGCCGATGCTCACCCCGACGGGCAGCCGCACCGACCCGGCCCGCCGCGCGGCGCGGAGCCGGGCGGCGAGCGCCTCGACGCCCTCGTTGTTGAACCCCATCCGGTTGATGACGGCACGGCTGGCCGGCAGCCGCACCAGGCGCGGACGGGGGTTGCCCGGCTGCGGCCGGGCGGTGACCGTGCCCAGCTCGACGTGCCCGAAGCCGAGGGCCCCCCAGCCCGCCACGGCACGACCGTCCTTGTCCATCCCGGCGGCCAGACCGACCCGGTGGGCGAAGCGCAGCCCGAGCACCTCCACCGGCGGACCCGCAGGGACCGCGGCGCCCCCGGCGCAGAGCAACCCCCGGGTGAGCGCGCTGCGGCCCAGCACGTCCACGCCGCGGACGGTGAGGTGGTGGGCCTGCTCGGCCTCCAGCCGCCAGGCGACCGGCCGGACCACCCCGCGGTAGCCGAGGCGCTGGGCCGCACCGAGGACCCGGCGCGGGGCGGCGGCGGACGGCAGGGACGCTGGCATGTGAGCAACCCTAGACTGGCAGGGGTGAGCACCTCTCGCCGCGCCGCCGGCAGCCTGGACGACGCCGTCGCCGACCTCACGGCCGTCGTCCCGGCCGGGGGCTCGGGCACCCGGCTGTGGCCCCTGTCGCGCAGCGCGGCCCCCAAGTTCCTCCAGGACCTCACCGGCTCGGGCCGCTCGATGCTGCAGGGGACGGTCGACCGGGTCGGTCGGCTGGTCGGCGGGCGGGTGCTCGTCGTCACCGGCCGGGCCCACGCCGCGGCCGTGCGGCGGCAGCTGGGTGGGCTGCCGGAGGACCGTCTGCTGCTCGAGCCCTCGCCGCGGGACTCCATGCCGGCGATCGGGTGGGCCGCGGCGGTGCTCGAGCGCAGCGACCCGGACGCGGTGCTCGGCTCGTTCGCGGCGGACCACGTCATCGAGGACGAGGACGCCTTCGCGGACTGCGTGCGCCAGGCGGTGGTCGCCGCCCGGCGCGGGTCCCTGGTCACGCTGGGCGTCCAGCCCCGCTACCCCGCCACCGGGTTCGGCTACGTCGAGGTGGGAGAGCGACGCCCCTCCCCAGGGGCCCCGGACGCCCACCGGGTCGTGTCGTTCGTGGAGAAGCCCGACCGCAGCGTCGCCGAGCGCTACCTCGAGGGCGGGCGGCACCTGTGGAACGCCGGCATCTTCGTCGTGCGGGCCGGTGTCCTCCTGGACCTGCTGGCCGACCAGCACCCGGAGATGGTGCACCTCCTGCGGCTGCTCGCCCGGGACCCGGGACGGCTCGACGAGGTATGGGGCTCGCTGCCGGCGGTGGCCATCGACCGGGCGGTGGCCGAGCCGGCGGCCCGCGCGGGCGTGGTGGAGGTGGTCCCCGCCGACCTGGGCTGGGACGACCTCGGCGACTTCGCCTCCCTCGCCACGCTGCTCCAGGAGCATCCTCGTCACGCCGGCGTGCGGGTGCTGGGCAGCCCCGGGGACGTCCTGGCGCAGGACTCCACCGGGCTGGTCGCCGCCCGCGGGGGACGGACCGTGGTGACCCTGGGGGTCGAGGGGGTCGTCGTCGTCGACACCCCCGACGCCTTGCTCGTCACCAGCCGCGAGCGCTGCCAGGACGTCCGCTCGGTGGTGGCCGCCCTGGAGCAGCTCGGGCGGGAGGACCTCACGTGACGACACGACCGGGCACCGTGCGCTCCCCCCGGCGCGCGCTGCGCGACGGCATCGGGCACCATCTGGTCACCCGCCGGCCACCCGACACACCCCCAGGGTCCGCCGACGCCATACCCGACGCGCCGAGGATGGACCACGTGCGCGTCGCCATCGTCACCGAGTCCTTCCTCCCCGCCCTCAACGGCGTCACCACGAGCGTCTGCAAGGTGCTGGAGTGCCTGCGCGAGCAGGGGCACGAGGCCCTCGTCATCGCCCCCGGCACCAGCCCGTGGAGCCCGGTCATGACCCCGGAGCACTACGCCGGCTTCCCGGTCCACACCGTCACCAGCCTGCCCGTGCGCAAGTTCCGGGTCGGGCTGCCCTCCTACGAGCTCGAGACCGTCCTGCACCGCTTCCGGCCCGACGTGGTCCACGTCGCCTCGCCCTTCGTGCTCGGGGTGCGCGGCCTCGTCGCCGCCCGGGCGCTGGGGATCCCGTCGGTGGCGATCTACCAGACCGACATGCCGTCCTACATCCGCCAGCACGCCGGCCCCGCCGGCGACCTGACCGCCCGGGCCACCTGGCGCTGGATCCGGCGCATCCACGAGCAGGCCGACCTCACCCTCGCCCCCTCCACCTCGGCCCTCGCCGACCTGGCCGCCCACCACGTGCCCCGGGTCGCGCTCTGGGGCCGGGGCGTCGACAGCGACCTGTTCCACCCCGACCGCCGTCGCGACCCCGCCGCCGGCGCGCTGCACGCCACGCTGGCACCGCGCGGCGAGACCGTCCTGGGGTATGTCGGCCGGCTCGCCCCGGAGAAGGAGCTGCACCGGCTGACCGAGCTCGCCTCGCTGCCGGGCACCCGGCTCGTCCTCGTGGGCGAGGGGCCCAGCCGGGAGATCCTGCAGGCCCAGCTGCCCGAGGCGGTCTTCCTGGGCCGTCGGGAGGGGGCCGAGCTGGCCCGCGCCTACGCCGCCTTCGACGTCTTCGTGCACACCGGCACCCGCGAGACCTTCGGCCAGACGCTGCAGGAGGCCTCGGCCGCCGGGCTGCCGGTCGTCGCGCCGGCGCGGGGCGGCCCCGTCGACCTCATCGAGCCCGGGGAGACCGGTGCGCTGTTCGACCCCGACGTGCGGGGCGCGCTGCGGGAGGCGGTCCTGCCGCTGGTCGGCGCCGGCACCGAGGAGCAGGAGCGGCGCCGGCGGCTGGGCGCGGCCGGGCGTCGGCGGGTGGAAGAGCGGTCGTGGCCGGCGCTGGTGGACCAGCTGGTCGGGCACTACTCGCGGGTGGTGCACAAGGCCGCCTTCTCGGTGGCCTGAACGCCTCCCGAGGGAGACCGACGGCGCCGAGTAGGGTGGGCCGATGACCAGCGGCTCCTCGTCCGACCCCGTGGTCGACCCGGCCGTGGTCGGCGTGGCCATCCCCGTCCCGGAGCCGTGGGGGGCCCACCTGCAGCGCCTGCGGATCGGCTACGGCGAGGAGCGCGCGGCCCGCATCCCCACCCACATCACGCTGCTGCCGCCGACCGAGGTCACCCCGGGCGTGGCCGACGAGCTCGACGCCCACCTGAGCCGGGTGGCCGCCTCGCACGCGCCCTTCGAGGTCCTGCTGCGCGGCACCGGGACGTTCCGCCCGGTGTCCGACGTCGTCTTCGTCCAGGTGGCCAAGGGGGTCGCGTCGTGCGAGCGCATCGAGCAGGAGGTGCGGTCGGGCCCGGTGCGGCGACGGGTCGACTTCCCCTACCACCCGCACGTCACCCTGGCGCACGACCTCCCCGCCCCCGCCATGGACCGCGCGTTCAGCGACCTCGCGGCGTTCAGCTGCACCTTCACCGCCGACGTCGTCCGGCTCTACGCCCACGACGGGGACGGTATGTGGCGCACCTGTGCCGACCACCCGCTGACCGGGGGGTGAGCACGCCGGTCGGCGTCCGCCCGGTCAGCCCTGGTCGCGGGGCAGGCGGAAGACCTGGCCCGCGAAGACGAGCTCGGGGTCCGGGATGCCGTTGAGGCGGACGATGCCGTCCTCGTCTACGCCGTGCCGGGCGGCGAGGTCGGCCAGGGTGTCGCCGGGCTGCACCGTGGCCGTGGGGTGACGTCCGGCAGGGTCTGCCGGCACCTGCGGCAGGCCCGCGGGTGCACCGCCGCCGGGGGTGGCTGGGGTCGCGGCCTGCCCGGGGCCGGCCGCGGGGTCCGGACGCGCGGGCCCGGCCGCACGGCCCGCGGCGGTGCCGGAGGCGCCGGGGCGCCGACCGCGCCACGCCCCCCTGATCCGGTCGATGAGTCCCATGGTCCACTCCGTTCCTGCGGCCGGGCGGGGTGGGCGCCCCGCACGCGACGACCGTCGTGCCCGCGCACCGTAGCCCACGACCGCTGCGCCCGGCCACTCGGACGTGGTGGCCCGCGGGCAGGGTGCTAGCGTCGCTCGCATCAGCCGTCCGGCGGCATGGCGCTGCCCGACACCGTGCGTGCACGGCGCCAGTCCATCTGCACCCGAAGGAAGGTCCCCGCTCGTGAACACTCCCGTCAAGGTCGCCGTCACCGGAGCTGCCGGTCAGATCGGCTACAGCCTGCTCTTCCGCATCGCCTCCGGCGAGCTGCTGGGCCCGGACACCCCCGTCGAGCTGCGGCTGCTCGAGATCACCCCGGCGCTGGGCGCCCTGGAGGGCGTCGTCATGGAGCTCGACGACTGCGCCTTCCCCCTGCTCGCCGGCGTCGAGACCGGTGACGACGCCGACGTCGTCTTCGACGGCGTCAACGTGGCGCTGCTGGTCGGCGCGCGCCCGCGCACCAAGGGGATGGAGCGCGGCGACCTGCTCGAGGCCAACGGCGCCATCTTCACCGCCCAGGGCAAGGCCCTCAACAGCCACGCCGCCGACGACGTGCGGATCACGGTCACCGGCAACCCGGCCAACACCAACGCCCTCATCGCCATGAGCAACGCCCCCGACATCCCGACCGAGCGCTTCTCGGCCCTCACCCGGCTGGACCACAACCGCGCGATCGCCCAGCTCGCGGCCAAGGTCGGCGCCCCCGTGACCGACGTCTCGCACATGACCATCTGGGGCAACCACAGCGCGACGCAGTACCCCGACCTGTTCCACGCCCAGGTCGGCGGCCGCAACGCCGCCGAGGCGGTGGGCGACCAGCAGTGGATCGAGGACACCTTCATCCCGACCGTCGCCAAGCGCGGCGCCGCGATCATCGAGGCGCGCGGCTCCTCCTCCGCGGCGTCCGCGGCCTCCGCGACCATCGACCACGCCCGGGACTGGCTGCGCGGCTCGCCGGAGGGCGACTGGGTGTCGATGGCGGTGCGCTCGGACGGGTCGTACGGCGTCGAGGAGGGTCTCATCTCCTCCTTCCCCGTGACGACCCGCGACGGGTCCTACGAGATCGTCCAGGGCCTGGACATCGACGACTTCTCCCGCGGCCGCATCGACGCCACGGTGGCCGAGCTGTCCGAGGAGAAGGCCGCGGTCACCCAGCTGGGCCTCGTCTGACCCCCTCGCACGGACCAGCACCGCCCCTCCTCGCCCGCCGAGGAGGGGCGGTGGTCGTCTCGGGCGGGTGACAGAACGCCTGGGGAGGGGGGCAGGACGCCGGCGCCGCCTGCGGCCGGCCCTGGTCTGCCCTGGTCAGACCTGGTCAGCCCAGGCGCAGGGTGGCCGCGACGGCCACCGTCGCCGTCCCCAGGAGGAGGAGCGTCGCGACGTCGGTGAGCCGGCTGCGCACCTCCAGCCCCCCCGCCCGGCCGGGCGGCAGGAACGCCCGCAGCAGGGCGAGCACACCCAGGGTGGCCCCGAGGGCGTAGCCGTAGGCGCGCAGGTTCGAGGAGGTCAGCAGCACACCGGAGACCACCAGGCCGAGCACCCCGACCCACCAGGCACCCAGCGGCTGCGTCGCGGCGCCGGACTCCCGCCGGTGCTCCTCCCCCGGCCCGCTGCCCATCACGCCGCGTCGAGGGTGCGTTCCGCGGCCTCCACGACATTGCTCAGCAGCATGGCCCGCGTCATGGGGCCCACCCCGCCGGGGTTCGGGGTCAGCCAGCCGGCCACCTCCGCGACGTCCGGGTGGACGTCGCCGGCGATCCTGCCCTCCCGACGGGCGACGCCCACGTCCATGACAGCCGCACCGGGCTTGACCATGTCGGGGGTGATCATGTCCGGCACGCCGGCCGCCGAGATGACGATGTCGGCCCGCCGCGTGTGGGCGGCGAGGTCCCGCGTGCCGGTATGACACAGGGTCACCGTCGCGTTCTCGCTGCGCCGCGTGAGGATGAGACCCAGGGGCCGGCCGACGGTGAGACCGCGGCCCACCACGACGACCTCGGCGCCGGCGATCGGCACGTCGTAGCGACGGAGCAGCTCCACGCACCCCACGGGGGTGCAGGGCAGCGGCGCCGGCTCGCCCAGCACGAGCGCCCCGAGGTTCTGCGGGTGCAGCCCGTCGACGTCCTTGGCCGGGTCGACCCGGGAGAGGATGGCGAACTCGTCCAGGCCCGTGGGCTGCTGGACGAGGAAGGCCGTCACCGCGGGGTCGGCGTTGAGCTCGTCGACGGTGGCGAGGACGTCGGCGAGACCCGAGCCGGCCGGCAGCTCGCGCCGCACCGAGGTGACGCCGATGGCCGCGCAGTCCTTGTGCTTGGCCCCGACGTACCAGCGGCTGGCCGGGTCCTCGCCCACGAGGACGGTGGCCAGGCCGGGGACCACCCCCCGCCGGGCCAGGGCCTCGACCCGGGTGCGCAGCTCGTCCTGGATCGTCGCGTGCACGGCCTTGCCGTCGAGGATCGTCGCGGTCATGGCCTCGAGTCTAGGGACGTGCGGGCGGCGGGGCTCACTCCCACTCCGGCTGGTCGTCGGCGTCGAAGCTCATGTCGACGAGGAGCTCGGCGGCCAGCTCCTCCAGGGACTGCCGCAGGGTCGACAGGTCCGTCCCGGCAGGGGCGCGCAGGCGCACCCTGGCGGCGAAGAGGTCCCCGCCGGCCTGGGGTGCCGGCACGACCTTGGTCTGGAGGTCCTCCACGGACACCTGGTGCCCGGCCAGGATGCCGGTGATCTCCTTGACGATGCCGGGACGGTCGTTGCCGACCAGGTCCAGGTGCAGCAGGTCCCCCTCGGGGCCGGACGGGGCGGAGGCGGCCGGCTCGTCCTCGCCCACGAGGTGCACGGTCGTCTCGAGCACGCCCCCGAGGGACCCCAGGGCCTCGGCGAGGGCCTGCGACCGGCTGTCCGGGACGTCCACGGTGACGATGCCGGCGAACTTGCCGGCGAGCTCGGCCAGCTGGCTGCGCTCCCAGCTGCCGCCGTGCGCGGCCACCACGTCGGCCAGCACGTTGACCAGGCCCGGGCGGTCGTCGCCGATGACGGTGATCACGAGAGTCGCCATGGCGGGGAGCCTACCGGTGCGCGACCACCGGGGGCGAGGACGCACGCCGGCCCCGCGCGGGCCGGGCCAGCGCGGCCCAGACCGAGGCGGTGAGCGCCAGGGCGACGCCCAGGAGCAGCTGAGGTCCCAGGGCCGCGCGGCCCACCGGGTCGAGGGCGTCGAGCAGCACGCCCACCACCAGCTGGGTCGTGATGGTGACCAGGGCGAAGACGAGGACGGGCAGGTGCTGGACCGCGTAGGCCGCGAGGGCGATGAAGACGATGCCCATGACCCCTCCGGTCCACGCCCACCAGGGCAGCCCGGCCTGCACGGCGCTCGGTCGCACCCCGCCGGCGAGCGAGGCCACCAGACCGACGAGCACCAGCGTCAGCGTCCCGGTGAGGAAGTTGACCCAGGCGGTCGCGACCGGCGCCCTGCTCACGGTGGTCACCACGCCGTTGAGCGCCTGCTGCACCGAGGTGAGCGCGCCGGCGGCGCAGACCAGCACGAGCGCCACGGCGAACCCCACGCCCGCGCCGGTCGCGGCACCACCCTCCTCCGGCCGGGCCGTCGCGGCGACCGCCACCCCGACCACGGCGAGCGCGGCCGCCCCCACCCGGCCGGCCCGCCACGGCTGCGCGGGTCCGGGGCCGAGACCGGCGCGGTCCACGAGCAGCGCGCTGACCGACTGCCCGCCGATGACCGCGACGAGGAAGGCGGTCACCCCGACCAGCGGAACGGCATACGTCTGGCTGGCGACGAGCAGCGCACCCCCGACACCGCCGACCACCTGCCACCGCCGCAGCCCCCGGACCGCACCGCCGACCACACGGCCGCGGCGCGCCGGCGCAGCGGGGCGAGCGCCAGCAGCAGCGTGAGCACGACCAGCCCGCTGCCGAAGGAGAGCGTGGCGGCGGGGAGCGCCCCCACCTGCTCCGAGAGCACCCCGTTGACCCGGGACTGGACCGGCAGCACCGCCCCGCAGACGCCGGCCGCCAGCAGCGGCAGGAGGGTGGTCAGCAGGGGCCGGGCCCCGACGGGGGACGTCTGCGCGGCGTCAGTGGGCAAAGTGCCGGGTGCCGGTGAAGTACATCGTCACCCCCGCCTGCTCGGCCGCGGCGACGACCTCCTCGTCCCGGATCGACCCGCCCGGGGCGACCACCGCCCGGACCCCGGCGTCGAGCAGCACCTGGAGGCCGTCGGCGAAGGGGAAGAACGCGTCGGAGGAGACGACCGACCCGCTGGCCCGCTCCCCCGCCCGGCGCACCGCCAGCTGGCAGGAGTCCACCCGGTTGACCTGGCCCATGCCCACCCCGACCGACGCGCCGGCGTCGGCCAGCAGGATCGCGTTGGACTTCGTCGCGCGGACCGCACGCCAGGCGAACTGCAGGTCGGCGAGCGTGGCCTCGTCGGCGGGCTCGCCGGCGACCAGGCGCCAGCGGGCGGCGTCGTCCCCGCCTCCCTCCACCTGCGCGTCCACGGCGTCGACCTCCTGGACGAGCAGCCCGCCGGAGATGGGGCGGGTCTCGACCCCACCGGCCTGCGGCGAGGCGACCCGGAGTAGCCGCAGGTTCTTCTTCGTGCGCAGGATCTCCAGGGCGGCCGGCTCGAAGTCCGGTGCGACGACGACCTCGGTGAACACCTCGGCGACCTGCCGGGCCATCTGCTCGCTCACCGGGCGGTTGGTCGCGACGATCCCGCCGAAGGCCGAGACCGGGTCGCAGGCGTGCGCCTTGGCGTGGGCGTCGGCGACGTCGGTCCCCACGGCGATCCCGCACGGGTTGGCGTGCTTGATGATCGCCACGGTCGGCTGGTCGCCGTGGTCGTGCGCGGCGCGCCGGGCGGCGTCGGCGTCGACGTAGTTGTTGAAGGACATCTCCTTGCCGCCCAGCTGCTCGGCCTGGGCCAGGCCGGGGGCGGTCGGGTGGCCGTCGGCGTAGAGCGCGGCCCGCTGGTGCGGGTTCTCGCCGTAGCGCAGCACCGCCGCGCGGTCCCAGGTCGCCCCCCTCCAGGCGGGGAAGCCGTTCCCCTCGCCGGTGTCGGTGAGCGCGTCGCCCATCCACGAGGCGACGTGCACGTCGTAGGTCGCGGTGTGCACGAAGGCGTCGGCGGCCAGCCGCCGGCGCTGCGCCAGGGTGAAGCCGCCCCCGGCGACCGCCGCCAGCACCTCCGGGTATACCGCGGGGCTGGTGACGACGGCGACGCTGCGGTGGTTCTTGGCCGCGGCGCGGACCATGGACGGGCCACCGATGTCGATCTGCTCGACGCACGCGTCCTGGTCCGCCCCGGAGGCCACCGTGTCGGCGAACGGGTAGAGGTTGCCGACGACCAGGTCGAAGGCCTCGACGCCCAGCTCGTCCAGCTGCCGCACGTGCTCGGGGTTGGTGGTGTCCGCCAGCAGCCCGGCGTGGACCCGCGGGTGCAGGGTCTTGACCCGGCCGTCGAGGCACTCGGGGAAGCCGGTGAGCTCCTCCACGCGGGTGACCGGCAGGCCCAGGCCCTCGATCCGGGCGGCCGACCCGCCGGTGGAGACCAGGGCCACGCCGGCCTCGGCCAGGCCGGTGACGAGCTCGTCCAGGCCGGTCTTGTCGTAGACCGAGACGAGGGCGCGGCGGACCGGCCGGCGTCCGTCGGGCAGGGTGTCGTGCGAGGGGGTCGGGCTGCTCAGGGCGAATCGCTCCTCTGGTGCGGTCCGGGCCGCCGGTTCCGGGCGTCCGGACGGACGGTGCGGGCACCCAGGCGGGCGATACCCACGCGTGCACTCCCCGGTGGTGCCCCACCCGCGCCAGTCGTGTGCCCCCAGTCTAGCCACCACCGGGCGCACCCCCGGGCCGGTAGGTTCGGGACGTGGACGCACGGGACGCACGGGGGGTGCGGCACGCCCGGCACTGGGACCGGCTGGCCGACCGCTACGACGAGGTGTCGGCCGGCGTGGAGCGCCGCTTCCTCGCGGCCAGCCGCCCCTGGGTGGCGGGCCGCGCCCGCGGGCGCGTGCTCGAGGTCGGGGTGGGGACCGGGGCGAACCTGCCCTTCTACCCGGCCGGTGTCGAGCTCGTGTGCCTCGAGCGCAGCGCCCCCATGCTCGAGCAGGCCCGGCGGCGCGCGGCCGCCGTCGACCGGCCGGCGACCTTCGTCCTGGGCGACGCGGGCGCCCTCGCCGTCGACGACGCCTCCGTGGACACGGTCGTCTCCACCTTCACCCTGTGCTGCGTGCCCGACCTCGAGGCCGCGCTCGCGGAGATGGTCCGCGTGCTGCGACCCGGCGGGGCGCTGCTGCTGGCCGACCACGTGGCCTCCGACCACTGGTGGGTGCGGGCGCCGCAGGCGCTGGTGGACGCGGTCACCGTGCCGCTGGCCGGCGAGCACCTCGGGCGTCGCCCCGCGGCCCGCCTGGCCGCCCTCGGCCTGGAGGTGGTGGAGTCGCGGCGGACGACGCTAGGCCTCATCGAGCGGGTGCACGCGCGCCAGCCCGGGTAGGGCGGCCACGAGCATCTCCCGCTCGGCGACCTTGATGCGCTCGTGCAGGCTCTCCTCGGTGTCGCAGGCCAGCACCGGCACGGCCCGCTGGTCGAGGATCGGGCCGGTGTCGACCCCGGCGTCGACCTCGTGCAGGGTGCACCCGCTGACCTTGACGCCGTGGGCGAGGGCGTCCCGGACGGCGTGCGCCCCGGGGAACGCGGGCAGCAGCGCGGGGTGGGTGTTGACGACCCGGTGCGCGGCCAGCACGGCGGGGC
The DNA here is from genome assembly GCF_001483745.1 of Serinicoccus chungangensis. Lineage (GTDB taxonomy): Bacteria > Actinomycetota > Actinomycetes > Actinomycetales > Dermatophilaceae > Ornithinicoccus > Ornithinicoccus chungangensis_A. The sequence goes on from NZ_LQBL01000002.1 coordinate 145,916, forward strand.
CCAGGATCCGCATGAACCCCGCGCTGAGCACGAGGTCCGGGTGGTGGGCGGCGATGCGCGCGGCCAGCGCGACGTCCCAGGCCTCCCGGTCGGGGTGGGCGGTCACCGGCTCGACGAAGGTCGGCAGACCGCGGCGACGCGCGCGCTCCAGGCCCTCGATCCCGTCCCGGTCGGCCCCCACGGCCACGACGTCCACGGCGTAGGCGGGGTCGGTGCACGCCTCGAGCACCGCCTCCAGGAGGGTGCCGCTGCCGGAGACCAGGGCCACCACGCGGGGTCGGGGCAGCCCGCTCACGGGTGACCGGCCCGGCTCACCGACGGCTCCGGAGCCGCCGCCGGCTCAGGTGCAGCGCGGTGACGACCACCAGCCCGCCCGCCGCCAGCTCGAACAGCAGCATCCCGGACACCCGCCACGGCTCGACGCCGACGGTCCCCAGCCGGCCCGGGGTGAGCCCGCCGGTCGCCAGCCAGGACAGCACCAGGACGACCCCCGCGACGGCCACGCAGGAGGCCAGCATGATCTGCGCCTTCGTCCACCAGGAGGCCAGCCGCGAGGCCGAGCCGACGGCGCGGTAGCCGATCCAGCCCCCCGCGACCAGGGGGACCAGCGCCAGCGCCCACATCCCGGGCGGCATGGCCCCCGGCTCGGGCAGCGCACCGAGCACCGGCAGCATGGGCAGGTCGCCCGCGGTGGTGTCGGTCCACCCCACGTGCACGGTCCCGACGGTGACCCCCGATCCCGTCATCCAGGCCAGCGCCCAGACCATGAGGTTGGGCAGCGCCAGGAGCTGGCCGACGGTCAGCAGCGAGGTGCCCACCAGCCCGGCGTCCAGCGAGCCGTAGAGGGTGACGATCCGCTCCCCGCGCAGCACCAGCAGCCCCAGCACGAGGAGCAGCGCGACGGTGACCAGCCCGACCAGGACCTCGGCGACCGGCGGGAGGGCCCGGCGCACGAGGACCGGCGTGCGCGCCTCGAGGAAGGCCAGACCGGCCCCGACGGTGGGGTGCTCCTCCCGGCGGTGCTCCCCCAGCCACACCAGCCCGAGGGCCACCAGCGGCACGAGCACGGCGCCGGGGACGAGCGTGAGCAGGCGTACCGGCGCGAGCCCGAAGCTCGCGGTGTGGGCGACGAGCAGGCCGGTGAGGAGGTAGCCGACGACGAAGGCCGTGCCGTCGGAGCCGCCCAGCGCGCTCCACGCCGTCCGCCACCCGCCGATCCGCGGCACCCGGGCGGTGAGGTGGTGCCGGCTCAGGACGACCTGACGGGCGGCATACCAGCAGAGCCCGAGGAAGAGCAGGGTGAGCAGCAGCGGCGCCAGGACCACCTCCGCCGCCGGGGTGCTGATGCTCGCGCGGTGCGCCAGCGCCCAGACGTCGACCCCCACGCCGACCGTCTGCCAGAAGGTCGCCGTGCTGCGCTCCTCGACGACCCACGCCAGCACCGTGGGCAGGACCACGACGAGCAGCCCGACGAGCACGCAGACGACCCCGGCCGTCGCCGCGCCGAGCAGCTCACCCAGCCGGCGGACGGTCAGGACCGGCCCCCGCCCGGGCACGCCCTCGCGCGCCGCCTCCGGGGACCTGCTGCCGCTCGTCCGCTCCACCACAGTCATCCCCACCATGGTCGGGGACGGCGGGCGGGTGCGTCGGGAGGCGCGCCGGTCCGGGCCGGGCAGTCCGGTCGGACCGGCGGGCGCCCGGGCTCAGCCCAGGCCCGCGACGATCTCCCGCATGAGCTCGGCGGTCTCGGAGGGAGTCTTGCCGACCTTGACCCCGGCGGCCTCCAGGGCCTCCTTCTTGGCCGCGGCCGTGCCCGAGGACCCGCTGACGATGGCGCCGGCGTGGCCCATGGTCTTGCCCTCCGGCGCGGTGAACCCGGCGACGTAGCCGACGACCGGCTTGGTGACGTGCTCCTTGATGTAGTCGGCGGCCCGCTCCTCGGCGTCGCCCCCGATCTCCCCGATCATGACGATCGCGTCGGTGTCCGGATCGTCCTGGAACGCCTGGAGGCAGTCGATGTGGGTCGTGCCGATGATGGGGTCGCCACCGATGCCGACAGCCGTGGAGAAGCCGATCTCCCGCAGCTCGTACATCATCTGGTAGGTCAGGGTGCCCGACTTGGACACCAGGCCGATCCGGCCGGGGCCGGTGATGTCGGCCGGGATGATGCCGGCGTTGGACTGCTCGGGGCTGATGAGCCCGGGGCAGTTGGGGCCGATGATGCGGGTGGTCCCCTTCGCCTGCGCGTAGGCGAAGAACTCGGCCGTGTCCTGGACCGGCACGCCCTCGGTGATGACGACGGCCAGCGGCATGCCCGCGTCCACCGCCTCGACGACCGCGGCCTTGGTGAAGGCGGGAGGCACGAAGAGGACGGACACGTCGGCGCCGGTGGCCTCCATCGCCTCGGCGACGGAGCCGAAGACCGGCACCTGCACGCCGTCCTCGAAGTCGACGGTCTGCCCGGCCTTGCGCGGGTTGACGCCGCCGACGACCTGGGTGCCCGAGCGCAGCATGCGCTGGGTGTGCTTCATGCCCTCGGAGCCGGTCATGCCCTGGACGATGACGTGGGAGTCGTGGGTGAGGAAGATCGCCATGGTGGTCTCTAGATTCCTTCGGTATGTCGTGTCGTCAGGGTCAGTTCGCGGCCAGCTCGGCGGCCCGCCGGGCGGCGCCGTCCATGGTGTCCTCGATGGTCACCAGCGGGTGGTCGGCCCGGGCGAGGATGGCGCGCCCCTCCTCGACGTTGTTGCCGTCGAGCCGGACGACGAGAGGCTTCGTGGCCTCGTCCCCGAGGATCTCCAGCGCCGAGACGATGCCGGTGGCGACCGCGTCGCAGGCGGTGATCCCGCCGAAGACGTTGACGAAGACCGACCTCACCTGGTCGTCGTTCAGGATGACGTCGAGACCGTTGGACATGACCTCGGCCGAGGCGCCTCCCCCGATGTCGAGGAAGTTGGCCGGCTTGGCCCGCCCTCCGGTGTGCTCCTCGCCGGCGTAGGCCACCACGTCGAGGGTCGACATGACCAGCCCGGCGCCGTTGCCGATGATGCCGACGTTGCCGTCCAGCTTGACGTAGTTGAGGCCCATCTCCTTGGCCTTGGCCTCCAGCGGGTCGGCGGCCGCGGTGTCGGCGAGCGCCGCGTGGTCCTCGTGCCGGAAGTCGGCGTTGTCGTCCAGGGTGACCTTGCCGTCGAGGGCCAGCACCTGGCCGTCCTCGGTCTTCACCATGGGGTTGACCTCGACGAGCGTCGCGTCCTCGCCCTGGTAGACGTCCCAGAGGCGCACCAGCGCCGGGGCGATCGCGTCCACGTCGGCGGTGTCGAAGCCGGCCTGCTCCAGGATGTGGCGGGCGGTGGCGTCGTCGATGCCGGTCCGGGCGTCGACCGACACCCGCGCCAGGGCCTCGGGCCGCTCCTCGGCGAGGGTCTCGATGTCCACCCCGCCCTCCTTGCTGCACATCGCGAGCAGCGAGCGGTTGGTGCGGTCCAGGAGGAGGGAGAAGTAGTACTCCTCGGCGATCTTGGCCCCCTGGGCGATCATCACGGCACCGACCGTGTGGCCCTTGATGTCCATGCCGAGGATCTGCTCGGCAGCCTCCACGGCCTCCTGCGGGCTGCGGGCGAGCTTGACGCCACCGGCCTTGCCCCGCCCCCCGACCTTGACCTGGGCCTTGACGACCACGACCCCGCCGCTCCCGGCGCCGACGCGCTCGGCCGCCGGACCGGCGTCCGCCGCGTCGGTGACGACCTCGGCGGCGAGCACGGGCACCCCGTGCTTCTCGAAGAGGTCACGTGCCTGGTACTCGAACAGATCCACAGTTGCGGTTCCCGTCTGTCGATGAGGGCCGGAGGAGCTCCGGCCTGCCGGTGGTCACCGCACGACCGCACGCAAGGGGCGCCGTCGGCGGCACTGCGAGGCAGACTATCGCAGCGGCATACCCGGTCTGCGCCAGCACCAGCGACGGTGGACGGCAGGGACACCGGCACCCTCGACACCTGTGCACGCTCCTGCACCCGGTGCGTGCGGTAGAACGTGCGCACCGGGTGCAGAAGCGTGCACAGGTGACGCTGGCGTGCACACGTGACGCTGGCGTGCACAGGTCCGCAGAGCGACGGCGGGCGAGCGGAGGTGCCGGGAGCCGGCCCGACCGCCAGCTCAGAGCTTGACCAGCGGAGCCACCCGCACCAGCAGCCGCTTGAGGCCGGCCTCGCCGAAGTCCACGTGCGCCATCGCGTGCTTGCCGGTCCCCTCCACGAGGACCACCGTGCCCATGCCGAAGCTGTCGTGGCTCACCTTGTCGCCGGCGGCCAGTCCCGCCAGCTCGGTCTCCTGCTCCGGGGTGCGGTCGCGCCCGGGCACGCTGCCCCGCGGGTCGAGCCGCACGGCCGCCGGACGTCCGCCGCCCGGCCCCCCGCGGCCCCCGGCATACCCCCCGGACCAGCTCAGGCCCATCCCCTCGGCAGCGGATCGACGCCCGCCCATGCTCATCCGGTCGGCGTCGGTGCGCTCCCAGGTGACGAGGTCGTCGGGGATCTCGTCGAGGAAGCGGGAGGCGGGGAACCACTGCGGCGCGCCGAACGCCGCCCGGCTGCCGGCCCGGGACAGGTGCAGCTGCTCGCGCGCCCGGGTGATCCCGACGTAGGCCAGCCGTCGCTCCTCCTCGAGCTCGTCCGGGTCGTCGAGGCTGCGCTGGTGCGGGAAGGTGCCGTCCTCGAGGCCGGTGAGGAAGACCACCGGGAACTCCAGGCCCTTGGCGGTGTGCAGCGTCATCAGCGTGACCACGCCCTGGTCCTGCCCCCGCCCTGCCTCGCCCTCGGCCGAGCCCTCGGGGATCTCGTCGGCGTCGGCGACCAGCGAGACCTGCTCGAGGAAGTCGACCAGGCCCCCCTCCGGGTAGTTGTCGTCGAACTCGCGGGCGACGGTGACGAGCTCGGTGAGGTTCTCCACCCGCGTCTCGTCCTGGGGGTCGTGGCTGGCGCGGAGCTCGGCGAGGTAGCCGGTGCGGTCGAGGATCGCCTCGAGCAGGGCCCCGATCCCCGACCCCTCCTCCGCGGCGAGGTCGCCGAGCTCCTCGAGCAGGGCCGTGAAGCCGGAGAGCGCGGCGACCGAGCGCGAGGCGATGCCCGGCGCGTCGCCGGCCCGGCCCAGGGCGGCGACGAACGGGATGCGCTCACGCTCGGCCAGGGACGTCACGGCGGCCACCGCGCGGTCACCGATGCCCCTCTTGGGGGTGTTGAGGATGCGCCGCAGGTTGACGTCGTCGGCGGGGTTGGCGATGACCCGTAGGTAGGCCAGGGCGTCCTTGACCTCCCGGCGCTCGTAGAAGCGGGTGCCCCCGACGACCTTGTAGGGCAGCCCGGTGCGGACCAGCACCTCCTCCAGGGCCCGGGACTGGGCGTTGGTGCGGTAGAACACCGCGACGTCACCGGGCCGGACGCCCCGCTCGTCGGCGAGCTCGTCGATGCGGCGGGCCACGAAGGAGGCCTCGTCGTGCTCGCTGTCGGCGACGTAGCCGACGATTCGGTGGCCCTCCCCCTGGTCGGTCCACAGGCGCTTGTCGCGCCGCCGCGGGTTGCGAGCGATGACGGCGTTCGCCGCGGTGAGGATGGTGCTGGTGGAGCGGTAGTTCTGCTCGAGCAGGATGGTGCGGGCCTGCGGGTAGTCCTGCTCGAACTCGACGATGTTGCGGATCGTCGCGCCGCGGAAGGCGTAGATGGACTGGTCGGCGTCGCCGACGACGCACAGCTCGGCCGGCGGCAGCTCGCGGCTGCCCCCGTCGACGATGTCCCCGGCGAACCCGACGAGCTCCCTGACCAAGGCGTACTGGGCGTGGTTGGTGTCCTGGTACTCGTCGACCATGACGTGCCGGAACCGCCGCCGGTAGTGCTCGCGCACGGCGGGGAAGGCGCGCAGCAGGTGGACCGTGGTGGAGATGATGTCGTCGAAGTCCAGGGCGTTGGCCGCCCGGAGCCGGCGTTGGTACATCGTGTAGGCCTCGGCCACCTTGGCCTCGTAGCTGTTGGCCCCGACGGTGGCGGCGAAGGCCTCCTCGTCGACGAGCTCGTTCTTGGCGTTCGAGACCTTCGCCAGGAAGGCCCGCGCCGGGTAGCGCTTCGGGTCCAGGTCGAGGTCACGGATGACCATGCCCATGAGCCGCTGGCTGTCGGCCGCGTCGTAGATGGAGAACGAGCTGCGCAGCCCGGCGGTCTGGGCCTCCCGGCGCAGGATGCGCACGCAGGCGGAGTGGAAGGTCGAGACCCACATGGCCTTGGCCCGGGGGCCGACGAGTGCCTCGACCCGCTCGCGCATCTCGGCCGCCGCCTTGTTGGTGAAGGTGATCGCCAGGATCTGTCCGGGGTGGACGTGCCGCTCACCCAGGAGGTAGGCGATGCGGTGGGTCAGCACCCGGGTCTTGCCCGACCCCGCACCGGCCACGATGAGCAGCGGGCTGCCCTGGTGACGCACCGCCTCCGCCTGGGGCTCGTTGAGCCCGGCGAGGAGCTCCTCGACGGTGGGTCCGGAGGGGCTCCGGCCCGGGCCCGTCCCGGACGGCGGCGGGTCGCCGGACACGGCCCAGGCGGGCACACCGCGGTCGTCGACGGGCCCGTCGCCCCGGTGCGGGCCCGCGTGCCCGCTGGCCGCGGCCGCGCTCATCGAGGGGACCGGGTCGTCGAAGGGGAGGTGGTCGAAGAGGCCGCTCATCGCCCTCCATCCTAGGCAGCCGCACCGACGTGCCCACCCAGGTCGTCCACAACCGCGAGCCCTACCCTGGTGGCGTGACCTCCCGTCGACCGCGCCGCCGGTGCCTGCCGTGACGACCGGCTCCTCGGCATACCTCGACCCCCCGACCCTCGCCGTGCTGGTGGGTGGCCTGGTCATCGCCGTCGTCTGTCTCCTCGCCGGGCTGAACGGCAGGTCGCCGGGACGCGTGACCGTCGGGCTGACCCTGGCGCTCCAGGCCGGCGTGGTCGCCTACTGCGCGAGCTACCTCGGCCGCCAGCTGGGCGGGGCGGACCCGGTCGGGCCGGGCTGGGAGCTGTGGGCCTACCTCGTGACCATCCTCATGCTGCCCGCCCTCGCGCTGGTCTGGGCCCAGCAGGAGCCCACCCGCTGGAGCACCTTCGTGCTCGCGGTCGCCGCCTTCACCGTCGCCGTCATGGCCGCGCGCAGCGCCCAGATCTGGTACGGCGTGGGGATGCCCGCGTGAGCCGCGTCACCGCCGACGCCGGAGATCGCCGCCACGGCCCGGGCCGCGTCATCCTCGCGCTCTACCTCGTCTTCGTCATCGGGACGGTCTCCCGCTCGGCGGCCCAGATCTCCACCCGGTTCGAGCAGGCCCCCCTCGCCTACTCCCTGTCCGCGGTCGCCGCGGCCGTCTACGTCGTGGCGCTGGTCTCGCTCTCCCTCCGCGGGCGCGCCGCGTGGTGGGTGAGCCTGGTGGCGCTGAGCGTCGAGCTGGCCGGCGTCCTCGCGGTCGGGACCTGGAGCTACCTCGCCCCCTCGATGTTCCCGGACCAGACGGTGTGGAGCCACTACGGCCAGGGCTACCTCTTCATCCCGCTCGTGCTGCCGGCGGCCGGTCTGTGGTGGCTGCTGTCGGCCCGGGGGGCCCGTGCCGTGTCGCACCCGGCGCCGGACGGGGAGTCTGCCAGCATGAAGGGCATGACCCGGGGACAGACGTGAGCGTGGAGGACCGTGAACCGGCGCTGCGGCGGCTGACCTGGAAGGACGCGGCCGCCTCGGTGCTCGGCACCACGGTGGCCGTGCTGCTCATCGCGTTCGGGCTGCCGTCCTTCCTCGACACCTCCTGGGCCCAGATCGGCGCCCAGCTCGGGCGCATCCGCCCGGGCACCGCGGTCGTCATGGCCGGCCTGCTCCTGGGTGGACTGTTCAGCTACACCTGGGTGCTCATGGGCTCGTTGCCCGGCCTGGGCCACCTGCAGGCGCTCAAGGTCAACGCCGTGTCCGCGACCGCCGCCAACCTGCTGCCGCTCGGCGGCGCGCTCGGGGTGGGGTTCATGGTCCTCATGCTGCGCTCCTGGGGCTTCGCCCGGCGGGCCCTCTCCTCCAGCGTCGCCGTCGTGGGCCTCTGGAACCTGCTCGCGCGGATCGCGCTCCCGGTCATCGGGTGCCTGGTCCTCGTCGCCGGCCCCATCGACGCCCCGGACGTCGTCCTCCGCGGCGGCTGGGTGGCGGTGGCCGCGGGCACCGCCCTGGTCCTGCTCGCGAGCCTGGTCGTCCTCTCCGACCGGGTGGCGGACGCCCTGGCGGCCCTCGGCCGGCCGCTGCTGGCCAGGGTCCTGCCGGCACGCCCGGGCCGCCCTCCCCTGGCCCTGCTGCTGACCGACCAGCGCCGTCGGGTCGCCGACGTGGTGCGCACCAGCGGGGTGTCGATGTCCCTGGGGATGGCCGGCCAGTTCGTCCTCCTCTTCGGGCTCTACTGGTATGCCGCCCGCGTGGTCGGTCTGGACCTCCCGCTGGCCGAGCTCGTCTGCGCCTACACCTTCCGCCAGTTCCTCACCGTGGTGGCCGTCACGCCGGGGGGTCTCGGGGTCACCGAGGTCGGGACGGCGGGGCTGCTCGTGCTGCTCGGGGGCGACCCCGGTGCGGCGTCCGCGACCGCCCTCCTCTACGCGATCTACGCGCACGTGGTCGTGGTGCCCTTCGGCCTGGCCGCGGCGGCCGCGTGGTGGCTCTCCCCCGCCCGCACCGGCGGCCGCGGCAGCGGGCTCCCCGCTCAGGAGCCGAGCAGCCTGCGCACCTGAGCCTGGTGGGCCCGGTCGGCGACGGTGTCGTCCACCACGGCCGGGGACCATCCACCGGTGGCCCGTCGGGCGGCGACCTCGAGCAGCCCATCCGCCAGGGCCGGGTTGGCCGGCAGGACCGGGCCGTGCAGGTAGGACCCGACGACGTTGGCGGTCCGGGCACCTTCGTGCCCGTCGGAGCCGTTGTTGCCACGGCCGTGCCGGACCCGCCCGAAGGGCTGCTGCCCCTCCCCCAGCACGGTGGACCCGGAGTGGTTCTCGTAGCCCACCACCGAGCCGAAGTCGGTGTCGAGCACCACCGGGCCGATCATCCGGGTCGCGTTGCCGCGGGTGGTGACGTCGAGGATGCCCAGGCCCGGCAGCCGCTGGCCCTCCACGGTGATGAAGGCCTCGCCGAAGAGCTGGTACATCCCGCAGATCATGAGCATGGGCACGCCGTCGAGGGCGAGCTCGCGCAGCCGGTCCGCGTGGCGCGCCAGGTCCTCGGTCACCCGGACCTGGCCGCTGTCCTGCCCGCCGCCCCCGAGGACGATGTCGGCCCGCTCGGGCCACGGCGCCCCCGGGTGGTGGTCGTGCACCACCGGGCGGTAGCCGTGCCAGCGCAGGCGGGCGGCCAGGCACCGGGTGTTGCCGAGGTCGCCGTAGATGCTCATCTCGCGCGGGTAGAGATGGACGACGTGCACCTCGCCCTTGTCGGCAGGCACGTCGGCCAGCGCGGCGACGTCGTCCGGCAGGGCCTGCGCCACTCCCCGGTCCTCGCTCATGCGTCGGGGTCCTCTCCGAAGCGCGCCAGGGCGAACCGCTCGGCCAGCCGGCGTCGCAGGTGCATCATGGCGGTGTAGGTGCAGAAGATCCGCATCGGCCGGCCCCGGTGGTCCCGGAGGAACCGGTCCAGGGCCACGTCCAGGTCCTGCTCGACGTGGTCGACCTCGACGCCGTCGTAGCGCAGCCGCAGGGCCATGTCCCACGCCCGGACCCCGGAGGTGAGCGCCACCCCCCGGTCGCGGAGGGAGTCGAAGGACACGTCGTACAACCAGGACACGTCACGCCCGTCGGCGTAGTTGTCGTTGATGGCGACCATCGTCGCGACCGGCTCGGTGCCGTAGGTGCCGAGCGCCACGGTGAACCCGGCCGGGTTCTTCACCAGGACCAGCTCCAGCGGCGCACCGTCGACGTCGATGACCTCGCCCCGGCCGAACGGCGGGGCGACAGCCTCCAGGGCACGGGCGGCGGTCGGTGCCGAGAAGGACGGACCGAGCAGGTGGCGGGCGGTGGCCGTGGCGGCGGTGGCGTTGATCATCGCGGCCAGTCCCCGTTGGCGCAGCGTCAGGGGACCGACGTCGGCGTCCGGGTCGCCCACGAACCGGACGGTGAAGCCCCGACCGTCCTCCTCGGGCAGCAGCAGCGCGTCGTCGGGGCCCGGCTCCCGGGGGGGCTGCGCGTCCTCGAAGCGGACGTCGGCCTCCTGCAGCTCGGGCAGCCGGTCCGCGATGCTGGGGTCCACCCCGAACCACCGGACCTGCACCCCGTCGCCCAGGTGCCCGTGGATGCGGGAGACGAAGGAGTCGTCGGCGTTGAGGACGACACCGCCGGTCGTCTGCTCGGCCAGCGTGGTGAGCAGCCGCGCGGTGTGGTCGATCTCGGCGAACCGGTCCAGCTGGTCCCGGGCGACGTTGAGCAGCAGGGAGTGGGTGGGCGGGACCTGGGCGCTGAAGTGCAGGGCGTGCGCCTCGTCCAGCTCCACCACCGCCAGGTCGGCGTCCAGGCGGCCGGAGAGCCCCACCTCGCCCAGGAGGGAGGAGATGACCCCGCGGGTGAAGTTGGAGCCGGTGGGGTTGGTGAAGACGCGCAGGCCGTGCGCCCGCAGCAGCGCCACGAGCATCTTGGTGGTCGTCGTCTTGCCGTTGGTGCCGCTCACCACGACCACGCCCTGGGGCAGCGCCCCGAGGGTATGCCGCAGCACCGCCGGGTCGAGACGCTCGGTCACCAGACCCGGCAGCGCCGACCCGCCGCCCCGGAGCCGGGACAGGGCGCGGGTCCCCTTGCCGGCCGCCAGGGCCAGGCTGGTCCTCACTCCCACTCGATCGTCCCCGGGGGCTTGCTCGTGACGTCCAGGGTGACCCGGTTGATCTCCTCCACCTCGTTGGTGACGCGCGAGGAGATGCGGGCGAGCACGTCGTAGGGCAGCCGGGTCCAGTCCGCCGTCATGGCGTCCTCGGAGGACACGGGGCGCAGCACCACCGGGTGGCCGTAGGTGCGGCCGTCGCCCTGGACGCCGACCGAGCGGACGTCCGCGAGCAGGACCACGGGGCACTGCCAGATCTCCCGGTCCAGGCCGGCGGCGGTGAGCTCCTCCCGGGCGATGGCGTCGGCCCGCCGCAGGATCGCGAGCCGGTCGGCGGTCACCTCCCCGATGATGCGGATCCCCAGGCCCGGTCCGGGGAACGGCTGCCGCCAGACGATCCCCTCCGGCACCCCCAGCTCCAGACCGACCTGGCGCACCTCGTCCTTGAAGAGCGTGCGCAGCGGCTCCACGAGGGAGAACTGCAGGTCCTCCGGCAGGCCGCCGACGTTGTGGTGGCTCTTGATGTTGGCCGCGCCGGTGCCCCCGCCGGACTCCACGACATCGGGGTAGAGCGTGCCCTGCACGAGCCAGCGCACGGGGTGCTCGCCCTCCGGGGCGTCCGTGTCGCCGGCACCGCCCTGGTGGGCCCGGACCACGTCGCGGGCGGCCTGCTCGAACACGCGGATGAACTCGCGGCCGATGACCTTGCGCTTGGCCTCGGGGTCGGTCACCCCGGCCAGGGCGTCGAGGAAGCGCTGCCGGGCGTCGACGACGACGAGGTCCACGCCGGTCGCCGCCACGAAGTCGGTCTCGACCTGCTCGGCCTCCCCCTCGCGCAGCAGCCCGTGGTCGACGAAGACGCAGGTCAGCTGGTCCCCGACGGCCCGCTGGACCAGGGCGGCGGCGACCGAGGAGTCGACCCCCCCGGACAGCCCGCAGATGACGCGGTCGGACCCGATCTGCTCCCGCACCTGCTCGACGAGCTGGTCGGCGACGTTCCCGCTGGTCCACGAGGGCGTGATGCCCGCGCCCCGGGTGAGGAAGTTGCGCAGCACCTGCTGGCCGTAGGTCGAGTGGAGCACCTCCGGGTGCCACTGGACGCCGTAGAGCCGACGCTCGTCGTCCTCGAAGGCCGCCACCGGCGCGCCCGAGGTCCGGGCGGTCACCGCGCACCCCTGGGGAGCCGCCGTCACGGCGTCGCCGTGCGACATCCAGACGACCTGCTGGTCGGGCTGGTCGGCGAAGAGCGTGCTCGGCGGGCCGGCGACGGTCGCGTCGCTCTGGCCGTACTCGCGTCGCCCGGTGCGCTCCACCGTGCCGCCCAGGGCCTGGGCCATGGCCTGGAAGCCGTAGCAGATGCCCAGCACGGGCACCCCGGCCGTCACCACGGCGGTCTCCAGCGCGGGGGCGCCCTCGGCATACACGGACGCGGGTCCGCCGGAGAGGATGATGGCCGCCGGGTCCCGGGCGAGCATCTGCTCGGCCGGCATGGTGTGCGGCACGATCTCGCTGTAGCAGTCGGCCTCGCGCACCCGGCGCGCGATGAGCTGGGCGTACTGCGCGCCGAAGTCGACGACGAGCACCGGGCGGGCGTCCAGGAGGGGGGCCGAGGTCACGCCGTCACCCTACCGGCGGTCGCCCCGGAGGCCTCGTCGCCCTCGATCTGCGCCCGGGCCTGCCGGGCCACGCGGTGCTCGACCCAGAAGGACAGGAAGGGCACGCAGCCGGCCAGCATCACCCCCACCATCCGGCCCAGGCCCCAGCGCAGCTGGAAGCCCAGCAGCGCCGTCGCCACGAGGTAGACCATGTAGACCCACCCGTGCGGGGAGGGCCACCACGCCAGGGCGTGGTTGCCGAAGCCGTAGCGCAGCACCATGTGCAGGACGAGCAGGAGCAGTCCCACGCCGACGACGAAGGCCATCACGCGGAAGAACAGCAGCTTGGCACGGGGGGTCATGGACGGAGCTCCTTCACGGGCGGGGCGGGGGTCGTGGGTGCGGGGACCGCCTCCGGCGGGGCCGGCCGCCGCCGGGACGCGTCGTGCAGGAAGCGGAGGTACATGTAGATCGCGAAGCCGGCGAAGACGAACCACTGCAGGCCGTAGCCGACGTTGCGCCACAGCACCCCGGACTCGCCGAAGGTCGGCGGGGGGACCCGCTCCACGGCCGCGCCGGTGAGGGTCGGCTGCTCCTGCACGAGGAACACGAAGGCGTCGTAGATCGGTGCGGCCCAGTCGTTGACGAGCTCGGCCGTGTCGATGGAGCCGCGCTGACCCTCGGGCAGTCCGCTGCGCCCCGGGGCCTCGCCGGGCGCCAGCGTGCCGGTGACCTCGACGGGGGTCGGGGCAGGCCGGTCCGCCTGCTGCGGGTCGGTGACGAAGCCGCGCACGACCGGCAGCAGCGCGCCGGTGTCCGCGACCTCCACGGGCGTCACCACCCAGTAGCCCTCCTCACCCTCCAGCAGCCGCTGCGGGACGAGGAACTGCAGCTCGGGCAGGTAGCTGCCGGCCACCACGACCGAGCGCCCCGCGCCGTCGTCGGGGAACGTGGTCCGGGGCTGCAGCGCCTCCTGGAGCGGCACCGTCGGCCGGGCCGCCTGCTCGGCCGCGAACTCGCGCGAGGCGGCGCTCGAGCTCACCCCGAGCTGCCACATACCGAGCTGGTAGAAGGCCACCACGACGACCACGAGCAGCGCGAGCAGCGCCAGCCAGGCTGGTCTGAGGGCGGTGCGGATCACCCCACCAGGGTAGGTGGTGGTCCTGGATGTCAGAGCAGGCTGTCCTGGTCGTCGAAGACGTAGATCGACCCGCCGTAGCAGGCCACCCAGACGGTGTGGGTGACCGGGTCGTAGTCGATCCCGATCGGGTTGGCGTCCACGCCGACGGTGTCGATGACCTCCATGTCCGAGGTCCGGACCTTGGAGACGCTCGCCTCGTCGTAGTTGACGACGTAGAGCGCGGTCTCGTCCGGGCTCAGGACGACGCTGCGCGGCTCCGCGCCCGGGGCCGCCTCGTCGACCACCTCGTCGGTGGCGGTGTCGATCTTGAGGACGGCGTTGCCGCCGCTCGTGGTGAGGTAGAGGGTGCGCCCCTCGTCGGCGAGGTTGAGGTGGCGGGGCCGGGGCGGGGTCTGCATGACCACCTCCGCGGTGCCCTCGTCCAGGTCCACCTTGTAGAGCTCGTCGGCATACATCGCGACGGCGTAGACCGTGCGGTTGTCCGGCATGATCGCCAGCCCGCGCGGCGCGGCGGCCAGCTCGACGGTGCCGGTCTCCTCACCCTTCTCGGTGTCGACGACGCTGAGCGTGGCGTCGCACCAGTTGCTGACGAGCAGGGTCTGCTGGTCCGGGCTGAGCGCGAGGTACTTCGGGACCGCCCCCACCTGGAAGACCTGGTCCCACGCCATCTCCTCCGCGTCGAAGCGGTAGACGAAGGAGGCGCCGACGCCGCTGTCCCGGGTGCAGGCGTCGAAGCCCTCGACGCCGAAGTTCTCCCCGTACATCGTGTACTGGGAGACGTAGGCGTAGCGGCCGTCCTCGGTCCACACCGCCTCGACCGGGGAACCCTGCGAGACCCCGGGGTGGCCCTCGATCCCGAAGGCCGCGAGCTCGACGCCGTCGTCCAGCACCTCGACCTGCTCACGGGTCGTGCTGTCGAAGACGGTCGAGGTGTGCGAGTACATCATGTTGTTGGCGATCATCAGGCCGTGCCCGGACGCCATGACCGACTTGGGCGTGAGGCCGCCGGTGAGGTAGTCGACCTGCTCCAGCGCCGTGGTGTCGCTGGGGTGCTCGGCCGGGGCGGGCTCGCGCTGCCACACCTGGTCGGCCTCGTCCTGCGCACCCGCCGGGTCGGTGGTGTCCTCGGCCGAGGAGTCCTCGCCGGAGGTGTCGGCGGAGGTCCCACCCTGCGCCTCGGACTCCTCCTGCGCCGGGCCCGCCTCGTCGGCACCCGGGTCCTCGCCGTCCGCCGCGCCCTGCTGCGGCGCGGTGGCCTCCGTGGGCCCGGCCACGCTCCCGTCCTCACCGGCCGAGGAGCCGTCCCCGCCGAACACCTGGGCCATCCCCCAGCCGCCCAGGAGGACGGCGCCCAGCAGGGCGCCGGCGGCCAGCCGCCGACGCCGCACGTGCACCGGGTCCTTGCTCACGCTCACCTCGGGCACCCCGGCCGGACGCGGGCGCCCGTCGGTCCCGCGACCCTGGTCATCGCTCGCCATACGGCGCCACCACCACATCCACGCGCTGGAACTCCTTGAGCTCGGTATAGCCGGTCGTCGCCATGGCGCGTCGCAGGGCGCCCATCATGTTGGTCGTGCCGTCGGCCGTGCGAGCCGGACCCACGAGGATCTCCTCGAGGGTCCCCACCGTCCCGACGTGCACCTTCTCGCCCCGTGGCAGCTCCGGATGGTGCGCCTCGCTGCCCCAGTGGTAGCCCGCGCCCGGCGCCTCCTGCGCCCTCGCCAGCGCCGCCCCGAGCATGACGGCGTCCGCACCGCAGGCCACCGCCTTGACGATCTCGCCGGACACGCTGGTCCCCCCGTCGGAGATGACGTGGACGTACCGACCGCCGGACTCGTCGAGGTAGTCCCGACGCGCGGCGGCGACGTCGGCGATGGCCGTCGCCGAGGGCGCGTGGATGCCGAGGGCGGTGCGCGTCCGGTGGGTCGACCCGCCCCCGAAGCCGACGAGCACGCCGGCCGCGCCGGTGCGCATCAGGTGCAGCGCCGCGGTGTAGGTGCCCGCCCCGCCGACGACGACCGGGACGTCGAGCTCGTAGATGAACCTCTTGAGGTTGAGCGGCTCGGCCTGGCTGGAGACGTGCTCGGCCGAGACGGTCGTGCCGCGGATGACGAAGAGGTCGACCCCGGCGTCCACGACCGACTTCCAGAACTGCTGGGTGCGCTGCGGCGACAGGGCACCGGCGACGGTGACCCCGGCCTCCCGGACCTCGCGCAGGCGAGCGGTGATGAGCTCGGGACGGATCGGTGCGGCATACAGCTCGCGCATCCGGGCCGTCGCCGCCTCGCCGTCGAGCCCGGCGATCTCGGCCAGGCGTGCCGAGGGGTCGTCGTAGCGGGTCCAGAGCCCCTCGAGGTCGAGCACCCCCAGGCCGCCGAGGCGTCCCAGCGCGATGGCGGTCTCCGGCGACACGACCGAGTCCATGGGGGCCGCGAGGATCGGGAGGTCGAAGTGGTAGGCGTCGATCTGCCAGGTGATCGACACGTCCTCGGGGTCCCGGGTGCGGCGGGAGGGGACGACGGCGACGTCGTCGAAGGAGTAGGCGCGGCGGCCCCGTTTGCCTCGTCCGATCTCGATCTCGCTCACCACGTCAGGCTACCGTCCGGGGCGGGTGCTCCCGTCCCGCGCCACGCCATCGGCGTGCTGCTCAGCCGTAGTTCGGGGCCTGCGCCGTCATCTCGATGTCGTGCGGGTGCGACTCCTGCAGGCTGGCCTGGGTGATCCGCACGAAGCGACCGCGGGACCGCAGCTCGGGCACCGTGCGGGCGCCGACGTAGAACATCGCCTGCCGCAGCCCGCCGGCCATCTGGTGGACGACGGCGCTGGCCGCCCCGCGGTAGGCCACCTTGCCCTCGACGCCCTCGGGCACCAGCTGGTCGTCGCTCGCGACCTCGGCCTGGAAGTAGCGGTCCTTGGAGAAGGAGGTCTTGCCCCGCGAGCTCATCGCGGCCAGCGACCCCATCCCCCGGTAGCTCTTGAACTGCTTGCCGTTGACGAAGATCAGCTCGCCCGGGCTCTCCTCGCAGCCCGCGAGCATCGAGCCCATCATCACCGCCTCGGCGCCGGCGACCAGGGCCTTGGGGATGTCTCCGGAGTACTTCATGCCACCGTCGGCGATGACGGGGACCCCGGCCGGCCCGCACACCTGGGCCGCCTCGTGCACCGCGGACAGCTGCGGGACCCCCACCCCGGTCACCACCCGGGTGGTGCAGATCGCCCCTGGTCCGACCCCCACCTTCACGGCGTCCGCCCCCGCGTCGACGAAGGCCTGGGCACCGGCCCCGGTGGCGACGTTGCCGCCGACCACCTGCACGTGCCGGGTGGCCGGGTCCTGCTTCAACCGGGCGACCATGTCCAGCAGCAGACGCACGTGACCGTGGGCCGTGTCGGCGACGAGGACGTCGACTCCCGCCTCCACCAGGGTCGTGGCGCGCTCCCAGGAGTCCCCGAAGTAGCCGATGGCGGCCCCCACCAGCAGCCGACCGTCGCCGTCCTTGGAGGCGTGCGGGAACTGCTCGCTCTTGACGAAGTCCTTGACCGTGATGAGGCCCGACAGGCGGCCCGCGTCGTCCACCAGCGGGAGCCGCTCGCGCTTGTGCGCGCGCAGGATCGCGGTGGCCTCCTCGCGCGACACGTCGGCCGGCGCGGTCACCAGCGGCATGGGGGTCATGACCTCGCTCACGAGGGTGCGGTCCCACTCGGCGACGGGCGTGAACCGGAGGTCCCGGTTGGTGCAGATGCCCATGAGGATGCCCCGCTCGTCGACGACGGGGAGCCCGGAGACGCGGTACTGCCCGCAGATCCGGTCCAGGTCCTCGAGGGTGGCCTCCGGGGCGATGGTGACCGGGTTGGTGATGCGCCCGGTCTGGGTGCGCTTGACGAGGTCGACCTGCAGGGCCTGGTCCTCGACCGACAGGTTGCGGTGCAGGATGCCGATCCCGCCCTGGCGCGCCATGGCGATCGCCATCCGCGCCTCGGTGACGGTGTCCATCGCCGCCGACACCAGGGGCAGGCGCAGCGAGATCTCCCTCGTCAGCCGGCTGCTCGTGTCGATCTGGTCCGGCGACATGTCGGTCTCGCCCGGCAGCAGCAGGACGTCGTCGTAGGTCAGCCCGAGCCGGGCGAACGGGTCGGCGGGGCCCTCGAGATCACCAGCGCTCATGACGGCAGTCTAGGCGGGCCTGCTGCGTGCCCCACCGCGCGGCACCCGCGGCTATGCCGCGCGCCGTCCACGACGTAGAGTGACGGGACGACGAGGTACTCGTCACGCCCGGACCCCTGGTGCTCGCGGCCCCTGACGGGGCGGGCTGGCGGGATCGGGCACCGCCCTCGAGAGGAGGAAACGCGTGGCCGAGGCCACCCATCAGCCCGGACCGGTGGCAGATCTGTGGGAGTGGCAGTTCGAGGGGGCCTGTCGCACCGCCAGTCCCGAGGTCTTCTTCCATCCCGAGGGGGAACGCGGTCCGGCACGCCGCCGCCGCGACGAGCGTGCCAAGCAGGTCTGCGCGAGCTGTCCCGTCCTGGAGCAGTGCCGCACCCACGCCCTCGCCGTGCGCGAGCCCTACGGCGTCTGGGGCGGCATGACCGAGGAGGAGCGGGTGGCCCACTACGAGCAGGTCGACGCCGCCCGCCCGCACCGCCGCTGACCCACCCACCTCCACGGGCCACGCCGCGCCCCTCCTGACGACCACGCCCCTCCGGGTGGACCCGGAGGGGCGTGGTCGTGCTGCCGGGAGGCCGGAGCGGCCCCCGTGCGTCGGGCTCAGTGCGAGTGGCCGTGGCCCTCGTCCTCGTCGTCCTCCGGCTTGTCCACGACCAGGGTGTCCGTGGTCAGGACCATGGAGGCGATGGAGGCGGCGTTGCGCAGGGCCGAGCGGGTGACCTTGACCGGGTCGATGACGCCGGCGGAGAACAGGTCGCCGTACTCGCCCGTGGCGGCGTTGAGACCCTGACCGGGGCTCATCTCCGCGACGCGCGTCGTGGCGACGTAGCCCTGCAGGCCGGCGTTCTCGGCGATCCAGCGCAGCGGCTCCGCGGCGGACTTGCGCACGATGGCGGCACCGACCGCCTCGTCCCCGTCCAGCTGGAGCTCCTGCGCGGCACCGGCGGCGTGCACGAGCGCCGAGCCACCGCCGGCGACGATGCCCTCCTCGATGGCCGCCCGGGTCGCCGAGACGGCGTCCTCGATGCGGTGCTTCTTCTCCTTGAGCTCGACCTCGGTGTGGGCTCCGACCTTGATGACGCAGACGCCACCGGCCAGCTTGGCGATCCGCTCCTGGAGCTTCTCGCGGTCCCAGTCGGAGTCGGTCGCCGCGGCCTCGGCCTGCAGCTGCGCGACGCGGTCGGAGACCGCCTGCGCGTCGCCGCTGCCCTCGACGATGGTCGTGGTGTCCTTGGTGGCCACGACGCGGCGGGCGGTGCCCAGCACCTCCAGGCCGACGGAGTCCAGCGACAGGCCGACCTCCTCGGCGACGACCTGGCCACCGGTGAGGATGGCCATGTCCTGCAGCATCGCCTTGCGCCGGTCACCGAAGCCCGGGGCCTTGACGGCGACCGCGTTGAAGGTGCCGCGCACCTTGTTGACGACCAGGGTCGACAGCGCCTCGGCCTCGACGTCCTCGGCGATGATCATGAGCGGCTTGCTCTCGCCGACGACCTTCTCCAGCAGCGGCAGCAGGTCGGCGACCTTGGAGATCTTCCCCTGCACCAGCAGCACGTAGGCGTCCTCGAGGACGGCCTCCATGCGCTCGCTGTCGGTCACGAAGTACGGCGAGAGGTAGCCCTTGTCGAACTGCATACCCTCGGTGAACTCGAGCTCCATCGCGGTCGTGGAGGACTCCTCGACCGTGATGACCCCGTCCTTGCCCACCTTGTCGAAGGCGTCGGCGATGAGCTCGCCGATCTGCGGGTCCTGGGCCGACAGCCCGGCGACCTGGGCGATCTCGTCGCGACCCTCGAGCTCGCGGGCGGTCTCCAGGAGACGGTCGTTGATGGCGCTCACCGCGGCGTCGATGCCCCGCTTGAGGCCGGACGGCGCCGCACCCGCGGCGACGTTGCGCAGCCCCTCCTTGACCATGGCCTGGGCCAGCACCGTGGCCGTCGTCGTGCCGTCACCGGCGATGTCGTTGGTCTTGGTCGCGACCTCCTTGGCGAGCTGGGCGCCGAGGTTCTCGTAGGGGTCCTCCAGCTCGACCTCACGGGCGATGGTCACGCCGTCGTTGGTGATGGTGGGGGCGCCCCACTTCTTGTCGAGGACGACGTTGCGGCCCTTGGGGCCCAGCGTCACCTTGACCGCGTTGGCCAGGGCGTCGACGCCCCGCTCCAGCGCCTTGCGGGCGTCGTCGTTGAACTGCAGCTGCTTCGCCATGGGCAAAGAGCTCCTTTCTTGCAGGTATGCGGTGTGCGTCCGGATGCGCGTCGCCCCGGTCGCCCGAGGGGCGGCCGGGGCGACGCGTCGAGAGAGGTGGAGCGGTCGTCAGCCGACGATCGCGAGCACGTCGCGCGCCGAGAGGATGAGGTACTCCTCGCCGGAGTACTTCACCTCGGTGCCGCCGTACTTGCTGTAGATGACGCGGTCACCCACGGTGACGTCCATGGGGACCCGGTTGCCGTTGTCGTCGATGCGACCCGGACCGACCGCCAGGACCTCGCCCTCCTGGGGCTTCTCCTTGGCGGTGTCCGGGATGACCAGGCCGGAGGCCGTGGTCTGCTCGGCCTCGACGGCCTTGACGACGATGCGGTCCTCGAGCGGCTTGATGGAAACCGACACGGTTACCTTCCTTCTCGTTCAGGTGACGGGCCTGTGCGGCTCGCCAGGTGGTCTTGTGCTGGCCGTCACTCCCCCGCGATCACCCACCGCCGTCGCGGGGGTCGGTCGGCTCTCGCGGCTGGCACTGACGTGCCGAGAGTGCTAGGGACGAATCTAGGCACCGGGTTAGCACTCGGTCAAGCCGAGTGCCAACACGCCCGGCACCCGGCCGCCTCGGGCCGGGCACGCCACCCCTACAGCAGGACCTGCAGCGGCTGCAGCACCCGCTCGACGACGCGGGTCCCCACGCCCCGCTGGGCCCACGTCTCGAGGGTCAGCTCCTCGCACCGCTCGAGGTCGGCGCGGAAGATGTCCTCCATGTGGGCGGCCTGGTCCTCGTCGACGATCTCGAGGTTGATCTCGTAGTTGCCCTGCATGGAGAGCCGGTCGATGTTGGCCGTGCCGATGGTGGCCCACCGGCCGTCCACGGTCATGGTCTTCGCGTGGACCATGACGTCCTGGTAGAGGAAGATCCGTACGCCGCCCTCGAGCAGGGTCTCGTAGTAGGACTGGGCCACGACGTCGGCCAGGACGTGGTTGGAGGCCTCCGGCAGCACCACCCGCACATCCACCCCGCGGGTGGCGGCGGTGAGCAGCCCGTGCAGGATCTCCCGGTCGGGGATGAAGTAGCCCTGGGTGATCCAGATGCTGTGCACCGCCCGGTCCATGGCGTCCAGGTAGAGGGCGCGCACCGGGTAGACCACCCGGCTGGGCTCGTTGCGGGCCGCGCGGATGGAGGTCTTCCAGTCCACGGTCCCGCTGTCGAGCAGCCTCGGGCGGCGTGCCCCCTTGTGCCGGTTCCAGAAGTCGGCGAAGGCGTTCTGCAGCTCCCAGACGCTCGGCCCCTCCACCCGGACGTGGGTGTCCCGCCAGCTGGTGGCGTAGAGGGAACCGATGTTGTAGCCGCCGACGAAGCCCACGCGCCCGTCCACCACGAGGATCTTGCGGTGGTCCCGCCCGGAGGCGCGGACGTCGATGATGGGCAGGGCGGTGCGCAGGACGGGGAAGCGCAGCATGTGCACGCCGTCCGGGAAGCGGAGGAACTCCCGTGGCACGACGAGGTTGGCGAAGCCGTCGACGACGAGGCACACGAGCACGCCCCGGTCCGCGGCCCGCACGACCGCCTCCTTGAAGGCTCGCCCGACGTCGTCGGCCTTCCAGATGTAGGACGCGAGGTAGACGTAGTCCTCTGCCTCGTCGATCGCGGCGATCATGTCGTCGTAGAGGTACCGGCCGTAGGTGTACGTCGTCACCCGTGACCCCTCGACCGTGGTGGACACCGGCTCCTGGACCGGGGCGTCCCGGTCCACGTGGTCGCGTCGCTTGCGGACCGCGTCCACGGCCACCACCCCGGCGGCGAGCGTGAGCTGTCCGGCGAGGGCGACGCCGGCGGCGCCGACCGCCAGCCGGCGCCCACGACGCACCAGGCGGTGGACCTTACGGCTGAAGACGCGGGGCATGCGCCCAATCTACTGCCGCAGAATGGGGCGATGACCGCCGATCCTGCCGCCGACCTCCTGCGGCGGCTCGCCGAGGGTCCCGGGGCCCGCCTGCTCGACGCCCTGCCGCCCTACGACGAGCAGGACACCTTCTCGCTGCTGGCCCGGCTGCGCGCCGACGGGCACGACCCGGAGCTGGTCTCTGCCGCCCTGACCCAGTCCCGGTTGCGGACGCGGGGACGGGAGCGGCTCGGCCCGGGGGTCGAGCGCCTCCTGCTCACGCAGGACGGGCTGGAGCAGGCCACTCGTCCGGCGGTGGCCACCCGACGGGCCGCGCGGCTGGCCGGGACCGGGGTCCGGCACGTGCTCGACCTCGGGTGCGGGCTCGGGCTCGACGCCATCGCCTTCGCCCGGGAGGGGCTGGAGGTGACCGCCGTCGAGCGGGACCCGGTGGTGGCCGCTGCGGCCCGCGCCAACCTCGCCCCGTGGCCCGGTGCCCGGGTGCTGACCGGTGACGCCCTCTCCCAGCCGGTCGGGGCCGACGACGCGGCGTTCCTGGACCCGGCCCGGCGCGTCACCGGGGTGGCGGACGCCCGCGGGCGCACCCGCCGGGTGCGCGGGCTGGAGGGGCTGTCGCCCTCCTTCGAGGAGGTCAGGGGCGTGGCGGGCCGGGCTCGCGCGACCGTCGCCAAGCTGGGCCCCTCCTTCGACCCCGGCGACGTGCCGGCGGGCGCCGACGCCGAGTGGGTGTCCCTGGACGGCGACCTGCTCGAGTGCGCCCTGTGGTGGGGAGCCGGGCCGCCCCGGCGGCGCGCCGTGGTCGGCCGCACCGGGCCCGGGACGACAGCCGTCTGGGACGAGGTCGTCGAGTCCCCCGACCCGCCGGCGCCCCTGCCGGACGCGGGTGGGCTGCTCGGCCATCTGGCCGAGGTCGACGACGCGGTGCGGGCGGCCGGCCTGACCCCGTCCCTGGCCGCCGCGGTCGACGGGCGGGAGACCGCGCCCGGGACCGGCTACGTCACCGCCGCCGCGGCCGTCGACCACCCGGCGATGCGCTGGTTCGCCGTCCGGGAGGTCCTGCCGCTGCGGGCCACGGCGGTGCGGGCCTGGCTGCGGCACCACCACGACCCGGCCGGTCCCGTCACCCTGAAGAAGAGCGGGGTCCGGCTCGACCCCGACGGCTTCCGCAGGGACCTCCGTCTGCCGAGGAGGGCGCGGGGCGGGGACGAGCTCGTCCTCGTGCTGACGACCGTCGGCGCCTCCGGTCGCGCTCTCGTCGTGGAGCGGCTCGCGCCCCCGTCGCCGTCAGCGGTCGAGCACTGACCGACGCTGCGGGGTCCGCGGCAGGGCGATGAAGCGCTCGACGTCGGCGATGCGCCCCGAGATCACCAGCTCGTCCCCCTCCTCGACCACGGTCTCGGGGACGGCATACGTGAACTCCTCCCCCGGCCGCTTGAGCCCGACCACGGTGATCGTGTGCCGGGTGCGGACCCCGGAGTCGGCCAGGGTCCGGCCCCACGTCTCGGCCGGTGCCGTGCAGCGGGCGATGGCGAACTCGTCGTCGAACTCCAGGTAGTCGGCGACCCCGTCGGTGACCATGTGGGCCACCCGCTGACCCATGACGTACTCCGGGTAGATGACGTGGTGAGCCCCGATGCTGGTGAGGATCTTGCCGTGCTTGCGGGTGATCGCCTTGGCGTAGATGCGCTCCACCCCCGCCTCGTGCAGCGTGATGACCGACAGGACGCTGGCCTCGATGTCGGAGCCGATGGCCACGACCGCCCGGCGCACCGACCCGACGCCGAGCTGGCGCATGGCCTCCCCGTCCGTGGCGTCGGTCACGACGGTGTGCGTCAGCTCGTCGGCGTACTTCTGCACCCGTCGCTCGTCGGTGTCGATCGCCAGCACCTCGACGCCCTGACAGACCAGGGACTCGCAGACCGCGGTGCCGAACCGGCCGAGGCCGACGACGAGGACGGTGTAGGCGCCGCTGTCGGCGGGACGCCTTCTCTTAGCCAACAATGGGTCTCTCCTCCGGGAGTCGGTAGTGGCGGTGGCGGGTGTTGAGGGCGAGGGCGGCGGCCACGGTGATGGGGCCGAGGCGGCCGAGGAACATCAGCGCCATGAGGATCAGCTGCGCTGCCGGGGGGAGGCTGGCCGTGATCCCCGTGGACAGGCCGACGGTGGCGAACGCCGAGATGACCTCGAAGCGCAGGTCGAGCGGCGGCAGGTCGGTGAGGATCATCAGGGTGATGGTGCTCGTGATGACGAGCCCCACCGCGAGCAGCACCACGGAGAGCGCCTGCCGGACGACCGGCATCCCCACCCGCCGACGTCCGATGACCACGTCGGGCTCTCCCCGCACCTCGGACCAGATGACCGCGGCGAGGAGCAGGAAGGTGGTGACCTTGATGCCACCGGCGGTCCCCGCGCTCCCCCCCTCCCACGAACATCAGGGCCATGGTGATGGCCTCCGTCTCGTCGGTGATCGCCGCGTAGTCGACCGAGTCGAAGCCGGCCGTGCGCGGGAACAGCCCGCCCCCGAGCGCGCCGACGAGCTGCCCCCGCGGACCCAGCTCGGCCAGCGTGCCCCCCGGCTGCGCCTCGAACGCCCAGAACGCCGTCACCCCGAGGACCATGAGGACCGCCGAGCCCCAGACGGTGAGCCGGGTGTGGATGGTCCACGTCCCAGGCCGCCGGCCGCGCAGGAGCTCGCGCAGGACCGGGAAGCCCAGGCCGCCGAGGACCAGCGCGGCGCAGATCGGCCCGATGATCCACAGGTCTCCGACGAAGCCCATGAGGCTGTCCTGGTAGAGCGCGAAGCCGGCGTTGTTGAACGCGGACACGGCGTGGAACAGGCCGTGCCAGAGGGCGGTCGGCCAGTCGTAGCCGTAGCCGAGGTGGAAGCGCAGCGTGAGTGCCGCCCAGGTCACCGCCTCGATGACCAGCATCAGCTGCAGCATGCGGCGCAGGATGCCGCGGACGTCCCCCAGGGACCGGCTGCGGGTGTCCGCCTGGGCCGCCAGCGAGGTGGAGAGCCGCAGCTTGCCGCGGACGACGAGGGCGATGAGGGTGGCGAGGGTCATCACCCCGAACCCCCCGATCTGGATGAGCACCAGCAGGACCACCTGGCCGAACGGCGACCAGTAGCTCGTGGTGTCGGCGGTGATGAGGCCGGTGACGCAGGTGGCGGACACGGTGGTGAAGGCCGCGACCAAGAGGTCGGCCTCCGCCCCCGGTCCGCGGGACACGGGGAGCATGAGCAGCGTTGTCCCCACGAGCACCACCAGGACGAAACCGAGGGTCACCGAGCGGGCCGGGTGGGCCCAGAAGACGCGCACGAGGGTCCATGGTGCGCCTCGATCCCACGCCGGCCAAGTCGTCCGGTCTGCCGACCGGTCGTGCCGTGGGTCCGTCGGCTCAGGCCCGGACCTGCTCGACCGGCTGGGAGGAGTCGGCCGGCAGGTCGAGCCGGGACTCGGGGCGGCCCTTCATCACCATCTGCGCCCCCAGCGCGGCCACCATGGCCCCGTTGTCGGTGCACAGACCGGGGCGCGGGACGCGCAGCCGGATGCCGGCGGCGTCGCACCGCTCCTGGGCCAGCGCCCGCAGGCGGCTGTTGGCGGCCACGCCGCCACCGATGAGGAGGTCGTCGACCCCGTGCTCCGCGCAGGCCAGCACCGCCTTGCGGGTGAGGACGTCCACGACCGCCTCCTGGAAGCTGGCCGCGACGTCCGCGACCGGCACCGGCTGACCGGTCGCCTCGCGGGCCTGCACCCACCGGGCGACCGCGGTCTTGAGACCGGAGAAGGAGTAGTCGAAGCGGTGCCGCTGCAGGTCCCGGCCGGAGGTGAGCCCGCGGGGGAAGTCGATGGCGACCTGGTCACCCTCGCGGGCGACCCGGTCGATGTGCGGGCCACCGGGGAAGGGCAGCCCCAGGACGCGGGCCACCTTGTCGAAGGCCTCGCCGGCCGCGTCGTCGACGGTGGCGCCGAGGGAACGGATGTCGTCAGTGACGTCCGGCACGAGGAGCAGGTTGGAGTGGCCCCCGCTGACCAGCAGCCCCAAGGTCGGTTCGGGCAGCGGCCCGTGCTCGACCACGTCGACCGCCACGTGCGCCGCGAGGTGGTTGACGCCGTAGAGCGGCACGCCGAGCGCGAGCGCGAGCGCCTTGGCGGAGGCCACCCCGACGAGCAGGGCACCGGCCAGACCGGGGCCGGCCGTGACCGACACGGCGTCGACGTCGGCCAGGCGTACCCCGGCCTCGCGGCAGGCGCGCTCGATGGTGGGGACCATGGCCTCCAGGTGGGCGCGGCTGGCCACCTCGGGGACCACGCCGCCGAACCGTGCGTGCTCCTCCACGCTGCTCGCGATGGCGTCGAACAGCAGCGTCCGGCCGCGGACGAGGCCCACGCCCGTCTCGTCGCAGCTGGTCTCGATGCCCAGGACGAGAGGTCCGTTCACGGCAGGAGCTCCTTCCTCAGGACGAGGGCGTCCTCGCCGGACCGGTAGTACCGCTCCCGGGTCCGCACCAGCTGGTAGCCGCGCGCGGCGTAGAGACGGCGCGCGACCTCGTTGCCGCTGCGGACCTCGAGCAGGACGCCCGTGGCCCCCGCCTCCCGGGCCAGGTCGTGCAGGCGCCCCAGGAGCAGGGCCCCCAGACCACGCCCGCGGGACCCGGGGTGGACGGCGAGGGTCATGACGTCGGCGACGTCACCGGCCAGGTCCAGACCGGCATACCCCTCCAGACCGTCGTGCCCCTCGCGGGCGGCGACGACGTAGGCGCGCCGCGGCCGGGACGCCAGCTCGGACCACAGGGCCGCCTCGTCCCAGGGCTCGTCCGGGAAGGCCGCTCGCTCCACCGCCAGCATCGCGGGGATGTCGCGCCACGTGGCGGGGCGCAGCGGCACGGGTGGGGACACCACGCTCACCGCGCCCTCGTCTCCACGGCGTCCGGCCGACGCAGGTAGAGCGGCTCCGGAGGCAGCAGGCCGGTGGCGCTGTCCGGGTGCGTCCCGTCGCGCAGGCGGACGGCGAGGTCGGCCAGGACCCCGGGAGAGACGTCTAGGGGGCCACCGTCGAGCTGCCCCGTGAGGGCCTGCGGGTAGAGCAGCCCGCCGCGCCCCACGGTGGGCAGCACCCGCACGTCCTCGGGCAGCCCCGAGGCGGGGCCCACGGCCGGCCCCGCCACCCGGCGGGCCCCGGAGGGGGTCATCTCGTAGCGGGCCCAGTAGACCTCGCGCCGACGCGCGTCGGTCGCCACCAGCAGCCCGGGTCCGGGTATGCCCGGTGCGCCGGCTGCTCCGAGGTGGGCCGCGTGGGCCAGGGCGTCGAGCGAGCACACGCCCTGAGGCGCGGGGAGTCCGCGCCCCAGGGCCAGGACGAGGGCGGTGACGACGCCGACCCGCAGACCGGTGAACGGGCCGGGCCCCACGCCGCAGACGACCGAGGTCACCTCGCTCATCCGCAGACCCGCCTCCTCGAGGGCCTCGCCCACCGCCGGGGCGAGCAGCTCCCCGTGGCGTCGGACGTCGTGCCGGACCACCTCGGCACGGACCGCCTCGCCGTCGTGCAGGGCGGCACCGACGGACCCGGTGGCGGTGTCGATCGCGAGCAGCACCCGCTCAGGCTAACGTGGTGGGTGTTGGAGTCCCCCTCCCGACCTACTGCAAAGGATGGCCGATGTTCACCAGGTTCTTCGCCCCCACCATCGAGGTCAGCGCCCACTGCGACCTGCCCTGCGGCGTCTACGACCCCGCCCAGGCGCGGATCGAGGCCGAGTCCGTCAAGAAGATCTGCGAGAAGGTCGCGGACAACGACGACGCGGACTTCCGTATGCGGGCCATGATCATCAAGGAGCAGCGCTCCGAGCTGGTCAAGCACCACCTCTGGGTGCTGTGGACCGACTACTTCAAGCCGCCGCACTTCGAGCAGTTCCCCGAGCTGCACGTCCTCGTCAACGAGGCCACCAAGCTCGCGGGTGCCTCGGGCACCAAGGGCAGCTTCGACGTGGCGACCGCGGACGAGCTGCTCGGCAAGATCGAGCGCATCGCGGAGATCTACGCCGAGACCAAGAAGGGCTGACCTCCGGCACCGACGAGGGCCGACCCGCCGCCGCGGCGGGTCGGCCCTCGTCGTGCTCCCCGCCGGGTGGTCAACGGCTCAACGACTCCGCCTGCCCGGTGGACAACGAGCCCCGGCGCTCGAGCTGGTGGACGAGGACGCGGACGACCTCCGGGTCGTACTCGTGCGGGGTGCTGCGCAGGAGCCGCTCGAGCGCCTCGACGGGAGCGCTGCTGCCGGCGAGCCGCGTGCCCCGGCCGGTGAGGTCGTCGTAGGCCGACGCCACCCGGACGATGCGGGAGGCCAGCGCCACGTCGCCGCGCTCGACGGCGCGGTGGTGGGCGAGCCCGACGTCGGCGACGACGGACGCCAACCGTGACAGCTCGGCGGTACGCCCGAGGATCGAGGAGCCGGTCGAGGCGATCTGCCGCTGGTCGCGGGCCGAGAGCTCCACCGTGGCGCCACCGGGGACCGGCCGGCTCAGGCCCACCTGGCCGATGTCGTGCAGCAGCGCGGCCGCCTCCACGTCGCGCAGGTCGGCCGCCTCCACCCCCATGTCGCGGGCGATGGGCACGGCCAGCTCGGCCACCCGGGCGGCATGGCCCGTCATCGCCAGCCCGGCCTCCTCCGGCAGGCGCGCGAGCGCGAAGATGGTCTGCCGCTGGGCTCGGCGGATCCGTCGCTGGCGGTTGACCGCGGGCTGCAGCACCAGGAGCGGCACGAGGAAGAGCACCAGGCTCAGCGGGCCGAGCGCGGTCAGCGCGAGGGCCATGACGACCGCGGTGGTGGCCCCGGCGAGCGAGACCGGGCCCTGCCGCTCGAACTCCCCGCTCAGGGTGGCCCAGGCCATGCTCCGGCTGCGCGCGGAGGCGCGGACGCCGCGCCACACCAGCGGGGCGGCGGCGGCGAGGACGGCGACCAGCAGGAGCAGGACCGCGATGAGCACGGTCGCGTCCTGGGCGTGCCAGACGCTCTCGAGCAGGGTGTCCCCTCCGGGGCCGGGGATGCGCACGAGCACGCCCGCCACGATCACGGAGGTCCCGAGGCGCAGGAGCTCGCGCTGCGTGGAGCGCAGACGTCGACGCCAGACTGCGGCGAGGAGGACGGCACCCGTCGTCAGCAGCAGGGGGCCGACCATCCCGAGCAGGTGCCCGGGCTCGCCCGAGGCGACGGGCCACGCCGTCGTCATGGCCAGGGCCATGGCCGTGGCCTGGGAGAGGGGGGCGTCGCGCCCGGGACCGGAGGAGGTCTGCCGCCACATCTCGCTGAGCACCATGACCACCAGCCCCACCAGTGCGGTCCCCCAGGTGAGGGTCACAGCGTCTCACCCGCACCCGGGAAGAGCAGGTCGGCCGACTCGGGCTGCCAGTCGGCGAAGGCGTCGCTGATGCTGGGGTGGTCGTGGTCCGGCAGCAGCCGCCCGCTGCCGGACGCCAACCGTCGGCCCCCGAGCCACGGGCTGCCCGGTCGGGCCAGCACCCCGTCCAGCGCCTCGACGACCTGCGGGTCGAGGTGGCTCCCGGCCCGCAGACGCAGCTCCTGGAGCGCCTCGGGGGCGCTGACCGCGCGGCCCGCCGGCGCGCCCGTCAGGGCGTCGAAGGCGTCGGCCACGGCGATGATGCGCGCCGCCAGCGGGATCTCCTCGGCGCGCAGGCCGGCCGGGTAGCCGCGGCCGTCCCACCGCTCGTGGTGATGGGCGATAGCGGGCAGCGAGTCCTCCAGGAAGTCCAGGCCCTCGAGGACGTTGACCCCCGCCAGGGGGTGGGCGCTGAGGGCGCTGAGATAGGCGATCTCGTCCTGCGGGTCGGTCGGCAGGTCGGCACGGACCACCATGATGCCGATGTCGTGCAGCAGGGCCGCGTAGCGCAGGTCTTCGGCCTCGGGGGCCCCGACGCCGAGCTGCTCGGCGAGGGCCTCGGCCAGGTCCGCCACCCGGGCGCTGTGGCCGACGGACGAGGGGTCCGCCTCCTCCAGCGCGGCGACGAAGGTGGTGACGGTCTCCTGGTGCTCGCGTCGGGCCAGCGCGTCGCGGCCGATGGCCCAGTGCGCGATGAGCAGCGGGCCGAGCACGAAGAGGGCCGACCCGGGCCCCAGACCCACCGGCCCCCAGAGGACGACGAAGAGGAAACCGATGGCGGCGTGCGAGAGGTACCCCCAGCCCAGGCTGCGCAGGACGGACTCCGCGACGGGCAGCACCCGGGTCCCCCGGCTCACCGCCGACACCAGGCCGATGCACAGGACGTTGACCCCGATCATCGCCACGTAGGCCACGAGCAACGGCCCCCCCACCCGCAGCAGCAGACCTCCGGGGCCGTCGGGGATCTCGTCCACGAGCACCCCCCCGGTCACCAGGTAGACGAGGGACCCGGCGGCGCCCATGGTCGCCGTCATCCCGCAGTTGAAGAAGCGGGTGCGCCAGTTGCGGCTGCGGAAGTCGGTGAGGTACGGAAGCCCCGCGGCCACCGTCGTCCCCACCGGGCCTGCGATGGGGATGGCGGCGGCCAGGACGACCGTGGAGACGGACACGCTCCAGTGACTCATCCCCCGTTCGTGGATCTGGACCCCCAGGGTCACCAGGGCCATGAGGAGGAGCGTCACGCCCACACCGGCGCCCAGGTCCGGCGCCCGGAGCAGCCCCCCGAGGGCGGCCAGCGCCGCCGCGAGAAGGATGAGAGAGCCCGCCAGCAACGCCACGGGCATGAACGAGGGGCGCGGATCGTTACGATCCGCGCCCCTCGTCCGGTGAGTGGGTCGGCTCAGCCGTTCCACTGCACGACGTCGATGAAGCTGAACAGGGCGCTGAAGGCACCCGAGGTGACGAAGTCGGTGATGAGCTGCAACATGATGGTGTCCTTCCGTAGAGACGCTCCCGACGGGTAGGAGCGGTAGCCGGTGAGACCTCCGGCCTACCTCCCAATATGCCACATGCGTCACAGGCCAGTCCTGTCGAGAACGACCGCGACGGACAAAATTGGACAAACCTTTACCATACCCGTGACGCCAGTCACACGAGGCTGGTCACGGGGGCGCCTGTGGGACACTGGGTGCCGTCACCGATCGTTGGGAGGACCCACATGAGCAAGCGAGCCCGCAAGCGCCGCGACCGCAAGAAGAAGGCGGCCAACCACGGCCGCAAGCCGAACGCCTGAGCGCCGGCACCGAACGAGGGCCGCCCCGACCGGGGCGGCCCTCGTCACGTCAGGTGCCAGGTCAGGGTCGCGGGGCTACGTCTCGGTCCGACGGACGACGGTGACCTGGGTGCTGGTGATACGGGTGAGGATCTGGCTGCGCAGCTCCGGGGGTGCGCTCTGGCGCGCGCACGCCCGCCGGACGAGCGCCTTGAGCAGCAGGTCACGGTCGTACTCCGCCAGGCAGGACCCGCAGTCGTCCAGGTGCGCCTGGATGCGCGCGCGGTCCACCGGACCGGTCTCGTTGTCCACGAACTCGAAGAGCCGCAGCAGCACGCCGGCGCAGTCGACGGCCTCGCCGTCTCCCTGAGGGCGCTCGCCCATCACGACCCCTCCCCCGCGCGCGTGATGCCGCGCTCCGCGGCGTAGTCGGTCAACAGCTCCCGCAGCTGCTTGCGGCCCCGGTGCAACCGGGACATCACGGTGCCGATCGGGGTGTCCATGATGTCGGCGATCTCCTTGTAGGAGAAGCCCTCGACGTCGGCGAGGTACACCGCCATCCGGAAGTCCTCGCCGATGCTGGCCAGCGCCCGGGTGACGTCGCTGTCCGGCAGGTGGTCCAGCGCCTCCGCCTCGGCCGAACGCAGCCCCGAGGACGTGTGCGAGGCCGCCCGGGCCAGCTGGTAGTCCTCGACCTCGGCCGCGTCCGACTGCAGCGGCTGACGCTGCTTCTTGCGGTAGCTGTTGATGTAGGAGTTGGTGAGGATGCGGTACATCCAGGCGCGCAGGTTGGTGCCCGGCCGGTACTGGTGGAAGGCCGCGAACGCCTTGGCGTAGGTCTCCTGCACCAGGTCCTCGGCGTCGGTCGGGTTCCGGGTGGTCCGCAGAGCCGCGCTGTACATCTGGTCCAGCAGCGGCATGGCCTCGCGCTCGAAGCGGGCCGAACGGTCCTGCGGGCTCTCGGTCGCGACGTCGACGGCCGCATCTGCCGCTGCCTGGGCGTCGATCTCCTCGACGGCCGGCTGGTCAGTACTCATCGCCGTCCAGCCTAGCCCGTGCGGGCCCGCCAGGGCGAAGTCGCCAGCCGCCTCACCGGGAGCGGTGGTGGTCCTCAGCACTCTCGTCTCCTCCGCAGTGTCATCGCAACTGGGGGGTCAACGTGGGGATCGGGCGCGCGCATTCCCGGCCGCCGGTCCGGCGCAGGGGGGATGGGACGATGTCCGGGTGAACCCGAGCACCCGCCCCGACCGACTCCGCCCGCTGACCCAGCCGGCGAAGCTGCAGAACGTCCTCTACGAGATCCGCGGACCGGTGGCGGCCCGGGCCGCGGCCCTGGAGGCCGAGGGGCACCGCATCCTCAAGCTCAACATCGGCAACCCCGCGCCGTTCGGTTTCGAGGCGCCCGACATCATCCTGCAGGACATGATCGCGGCCCTGCCCGGCGCGCAGGGGTACTCGGAGTCCAAGGGCATCCTGCCCGCCCGTCGGGCGGTCGTCTCCCGCTACCAGGACGAGCCCGGCTTCCCGCCGCTCGACGTCGACCACGTCTACCTCGGCAACGGCGTCTCCGAGCTCATCATGATGACGCTCAACGCCCTCCTCGACCCCGGGGACGAGGTGCTGGTGCCGGCGCCGGACTACCCCCTGTGGACCGCTGCGACCAGCCTGGCCGGCGGCATACCCCGCCACTACCTCTGCGACGAGACGGACGGCTGGAACCCGCAGGTGGAGGACATCCGGGCCAAGATCACGCCCCGCACCAAGGCCCTGGTCGTCATCAACCCGAACAACCCCACGGGGGCGGTCTACTCGCGCGAGGTGCTCGAGCAGGCCGCCGAGCTGGCGCGCGAGCACTCCCTGCTGCTGCTCGCCGACGAGATCTACGACCGCATCGTCTACGACGACGCCCGGCACGTGTCGATCGCCTCGTTGGCGCCCGACCTGCTGTGCCTCACCTTCAACGGCCTGTCCAAGACCTACCGGGTCGCGGGCTACCGGGCCGGGTGGGTCGCCATCACCGGGCCCACCGCGCACGCGCGGGGTTTCCTGGAGGGCATCGAGCTGCTCGCCTCCACCCGGCTGTGCCCCAACGTCCCCGCCCAGCACGCGATCCAGGTGGCCGTGTCCGGACACCAGAGCATCGAGGAGCTCATCGCGCCGGGGGGGCGCCTCGCCGAGCAGCGCGACATCGCGACCGGCATGCTGAACGCCATGGAGGGGGTGAGCTGCGTCGAGCCGCGGGGCGCCCTCTACGTCTTCCCCCGCCTCGACCCGGAGGTGCACGAGATCCATGACGACGTGCAGCTGTGCCTCGACCTCCTGGAGCGCGAGAAGATCCTCGTCGTGCACGGCACCGGCTTCAACTGGCCCACTCCCGACCACCTGCGCGTCGTGACCCTCCCCTGGGGGGCGGACCTGAGGGCGGCCCTGGAGCGGATGGGCAACTTCCTGTCCGCCTACCGCCAGTGAGAGCGCGGAGCACCTGATGTGCGGACGGTATGCCGCGAGCGCCCGGCCGGACGAGCTCGTCGAGGCCTACGACGTCGAGCTCGACGCCACCGGGGAGGGGTCGCTCAGCCTGTTGAAGAACCCCCAGACGCCACCACCGGGTGAGCCCGACTACAACGTGGCCCCCAGCAAGCAGGCCCCCGTGGTCCTGACCCGCGCGCCCCGGGCCGCGTCGGACGGCGCACCGTCCGAGGAGACCGGCCCGGTGCCGGTCCGTCAGCTGCGGCTGCTCACGTGGGGTCTCGTGCCGTCCTGGGCCAAGGATCCCTCGATCGGGGCGCGCATGATCAACGCACGCCAGGAGACCCTGCTCGACAAGCCGGCCTTCGCCCGCGCCGCCTTGGCCCGACGCGCCCTCGTGCCGATCAGCGGGTGGTACGAGTGGCAGGCCAGCCCGGTCGCGACCGACACCAGGGGCCGGCCCCGCAAGCAGCCCTTCTACGTGACCCGCTCCGACGGCCGACCGCTGGCGCTGGCCGGCCTCTACGAGTTCTGGCGCAACCCGCAGGGCGACCCCGACGGCGCGGACGCCTGGCTGGTGACCTACGCCGTCCTCACCACGGCCGCGGAGCCGGGTCTGGACCGGATCCACGAGCGTCAGCCCCTGGCCCTGGAGCCGGAGCAGTGGCAGGACTGGCTGGACCCCGACCTCACCGACGCCGACGACGTCCGCTCGATGGTCGCGGCCGCGCACGTGCCGGGCCGCTTCACCGCCTGGCCCGTGAGCCGTGCCGTCGGCAACGCCGGCAGCAACGGCGCGGGCCTCGTGGAGCCCCTGCCGAGCACCGAGCTGGTCGGGGTGGTCGATCCGGCCAGCGGAGAGGTGATCGGCGGGTGACCGCACGATGAGGGTGGTGGTCGCCGCCATCGGCAGCAGAGGTGACGTCCTGCCCTTCACCCACCTGGCCCGACGCTTCGCGTCGGAGGGGCACGAGGTCACCCTCGTGACCCACGGGACGCTGGTCGACGGCGCCCACCCCGGTCTGCGGGTGGCGGAGGTGTCCAGCGACCCGGAGGAGCTGCTGGCCGGACCCGCGGCCCGGGCCGTGCGCCGCGGGAGCCCCCGGCAGCTGAGCCGCACCCGGCAGCTCTTCGCGGACTTCATCGACTCCGCGCACCGACCCGCGCTGGAGGCCCTGGACGGTGCGGACGTGCTCGTCGCGTCCACCTTCGCCATCGCCGCGGTGCACGAGGCCCTGGACCGGTCGGTGCCGGTGGTGCGGGCCCACATGTGGCCGGAGTACGCCGACCTGCGGGGGCCCATGCCCCTGCTCCCCTACTCGTGGCTGCTGCCCGGGCCGCTGCGACGCCTGGCACGGCACGGGCTGCGCCGGCTCGAGCGCTACCTGGGCGGCGTGGACGGCAGGTGGCGTCGCGGTCGGCTCCACCTGGTCGCCCGCCACCCCGTGACGCTGACGACCGCCACGCACGGCTCGCTGCTCGCCTTCAGTCGCGAGCTCGTCCCGGACAGCCCGGCGCACGGCACCGTGACCGGCTGGTGGACCGCGCCGGAGCGCCCAGCACCGGTCTCGACGCCGGTCGCGAGGGCCCTGGAGGACGGCCACGAGTGGATCTACGTCGGCTTCGGGTCGATGCACCAGCGCGACCCCGACGCCCTGCTGGACCGCCTGGAGCAGGTGTGCGCCCGGCTCGGGGTCCACGCCCTCGTCCAGGTGGCGGGGGCGGACACCAGCGGGCACCCGCACCTGCTGGCGGTCACCCAGGAACCGCACGACGAGCTGTTCGGACGGGTGCGGGCCGTCGTGCACCACGGCGGAGCGGGCACGACGGGCGCCGCCGTCCGGGCGGGCACCCCGTCGGTCGTCGTGCCGCACCTCGCCGACCAGTTCTACTGGGGTCGCCGGCTGCACCTCCTGGGGGTGGCGCCCCACCCGGTCCCCCGGACGACCGCCTCCACCCGGCGGCTCACGCGGGCGCTGGGTGAGGCGATGTCGGCGCCCCTGCACCACCGTGCCGCCGAGCTCGCCCGTCGGGTCGAGGGCCAGGACGGGTGCGGGGTCGCCGTCCGGCAGGTCGAGGAGTGGCTGGCCCACGCGGAGCGCCGGTGAGGTCGAGGGCTGCGGCCCACGCCCACCCCAGCCCGCTCCGGGTGGCGGCGCCGCCCATGCTGGCGGTGGCCCTGGTGCTGCTCGCCGTGGCACCCCGATACGGGCCGCACTGGGACGAGCTGTACTTCGGGATGCTGCCGCCGCGCTGGTGGTACGAGGACCAGCCACCGCTGACCGTGTGGGTCACATGGGCCCTGGGCAGGGTCAGCGACGACCTGTGGGTGCAGCGTCTGCCCGGGGTCGTGGCCGCGGTCGCCGGGGCTTTCGTGGCCACCCTCTACCCCCGCACGCTGGGGGCTTCTCCGCAGGTGCAGCGCCTGGCGGGCTGGGCGCACGCCTTCACCGTCTACCCGCTCATCATGGGGCACCTGTTCACCACGTCGACCCTCGACCTGCTGGCCTGGCAGGTCGTCGTCCTGTGCGTCCTGCGCGCGACCCTGGGCCACCCGCACGGGTTGCTCTGGGCGGGCACGGTCGCCGGACTGGCGTGCTGGAACAAGCTGCTCGTCGTCGTCCTCGCGGCGGCCCTGCTGGTCGGTCTGCTGCTGACCCGGCGCAGCCTCCTGGTCACCCGTGACGCTCTCCTGGGCTCCCTCGTCTTCGTCGCGCTCGGCGCCCCGCAGGTCCTGCTGCAGCTCGTCCACGGCCTGCCGATGACGCAGGTCTCCGGCGGTCTCGTCGACCAGCAGGGGGACCTGGTCCGCCTCGCCCTGCTGCCCGCGCTGGCGTTGTTCGTGGGACCCCCGCTGCTGCTCGTCTGGGGGGGCGCCCTGCTCGCGCCGTGGCGGACGGACCGTCCCGGGCGCTTCCTCCTGCCGACCTTCGTCGTCGTGCTCCTCTGGACCCTCGCCAACCCCTCGCAGCCCTACTACCCGGTCGGGGTCCTCCTGCCGGCCCTGGCCGTGGGATGGGTGACCTCCGGGGCGGCGCGGCGGTGGAGCCTGCGCAAGAGCTCCTGGGTGGTCGCCGCCAACGGGCTCGTCGCCTGCCTGGTCTGCCTGCCGCTCCTCCCGCCCACCGAGCCGTGGCTCTCCGCGCTGTCGCGGGTCAACCCGACCATCCGCGACCAGGTGGGATGGCCCGGGTACGCCCAGCAGATCACCTCCCTGCGCGGGGCCGGGGAGGACGTCGTCGTCGACACCTACGCCCTGGCGGGCGCCGTGCACCGCTACGGCACCGCGGAGGACCGTGCGGCTGTGCACTCCGGGCACAACGCGCTCTGGGACCTCGGTCCTCCCGCCGGCGACCTGGTGCTGCTCGTCGGCGAGGACGCGGTGCGGCAGCGCGACGCCTTCGACACCTGCCGGTCCGCAGGGACCCTGGAGACGGGCCCGGTCGTCCACCCCCAGCTCGTGCACGTGCCGCTGCTGCGCTGCGAGGGCCCGGTGACGGACTGGCAGACCCTGTGGCCGCGCTTCCGCCGGCTGACCGGCTGACGGGTTCAGCCGGATCGCGTGGCCAGGACGCGCACCGACTCCACGAGCAGGGCGAGCAGCAGGCAGGAGACGATGATGATCTGCCCCGTGCCCTCCTGGACCAGGGCGGGGGGTATGCGGTTCTCCGCGCAGAAGAGCAGCGCCACCGTGGCCAACGTGCCCCGGGTCCGGCGCCCGCGCCGCAGCCAGGACGTCTCCGGGCGCACGGCCGACAGCAGCAGCCCGCCGGCCGGCACGACGAGGGCCAGGATGACGCCCGCCAGGTGCACGGCCCCCGTGTCCCCCGCGGGGAAGACCGCGGCGACGACCAGACCCAGCCCCATGACCGCCACGCTGCCGGCGAGCCAGCGGCCCCAGCGGGCCGTCAGGCAGAGGGCCGCGACGCCGAGCAGCACCCCCGTCAGCAGCAGCCCGACGTTGAACGCCGCCGAGCCCGGCGAGCAGATCCACCGCCCGTCCCGGGGACGGCACGCCCCGTCTCCCAGGTCGCTGATCATGTTCACCGACCAGACGAAGGTCGTCCCGCTGGTGTGGATCGCGGCCCCCACCGTGACGGCGAACAGCAGCATGGCAGTCAGCACGCCCGCCGCACCGAGGACGGACCGACGGGTCGACACCGGGGAGCGAGTCATCTCGGGCAGTCCTTCGGCCTCGTGCGGCCAGGGTGTGCGTCGGACAGGTCCGTCGGTCGGGGCGGGGCGGGCCCGCTCGACCTGGTCCGGGAAGAGCGGGACGGCACCCACCGACCGACGCGGGAACGGTAGCACCGCAGGTCCGTGGCGACGGCGAAGGCGCTAGGTTTGACCGCGACCGGGACCGAGACCATGCCGAGGAGCCACCTGCGATGACCGATGCGCCGACCTGGGCCGCGCCCTGCGCCGACGGCCCGATCGATGCCCGGGTGCGGGTGCCGGGGAGCAAGTCGCTGACCAACCGCTGGTTGGTGCTGGCGCTGCTGGCCGACGGCCCGAGCACCCTGCGTCACCCGCTGCGCTCCGACGACACCCTGCGCATGGTCGGGGCCCTGCGGGCCCTCGGTGCGGAGGTGGACGACCAGGACCCGCAGGCCTGGGTGGTCCGGCCGCCGGAGGGAGGACCCCGCGGTGGTGTGGACGTGGACTGCGGCCAGGCCGGCACGGTCATGCGGTTCGTGCCGCCGGTGGCGGCCCTGGCCGACGGGCCGGTCCGTTTCGACGGGCACCCGAGCGCCCGCGCCAGACCCGTGGGGCCGGTGCTCCGGGCGCTCGCAGACATCGGGGTCGCCGTCCGCGAGACCGGGACCGGGACCTTGCCCTTCGAGGTCGTCGGCCCGCTGCGCGCCGCCGGGGGCCGGACCCCGCACGTGCGCATCGACGCCTCCGCCAGCTCGCAGTTCGTCTCGGCGCTGCTGCTGGCGGGAGCGGCGTACCCGGCCGGCCTCCGCCTCGAGCACACCGGGACGGCGCTGCCGAGCCTGCCCCACATCGAGATGACCCTGGACGTCCTCGCCGAGGTCGGCGTCCACGTCGATCGTCCCGACCCGAGGAGCTGGCTGGTCCCCCCCGGCCGGGTCCGCGCCTTCGACGTGGCCGTGGAGCCCGACCTGTCCTCCGCGGCCCCCTTCCTCGCCCTCGCCGCAGCCACCGGGGGGCGGGTCCTGGTGCCGGGCTGGCCGGAGCGGACCACCCAGCCGGGCGACCGGATGCGCGAGGTCCTGGCCTCCGTGGGCGCGCGCACCGAGGCCACCCCCGAGGGACTGCTCGCGACCGGCGCTCCTGGTGGTCGGTTGTCCGGCGTGGACCTCGACCTGGCCGAGGTCGGCGAGCTCACCCCGGTGGTCGCCGCCCTCTGCGCCCTCGCCGACTCCCCCAGCCGGCTGCGGGGGGTGGCGCACCTGCGCGGTCACGAGACCGACCGTCTCGCCGCCCTGGCCGCGGAGCTGGGCCGTCTGGGCGCGCGGGCGCAGGAGCTCCCCGACGGCCTCGCCATCGGACCCGGCGACCTGGTCGGCGCCCGCGTGCGCACCTACCACGACCACCGGATGGTGATGTTCGGAGCGGTGGTCGGGGCCGTGGTCCCCGGCGTGGTGCTCGAGGACCCGGGGGCGGCGGGCAAGACCTACCCCGGCTTCGACCTGGCCTGGGAGCGGGCGGTGGGCCCCGCGGCCGGCGTGGGCGCAGGATGAGCCCGTCATGAGCGGTCGCTACGACCACCTCGACGAGTCGGACGTGCGCGTGCGCCCCTCACGCAAGGGCTCCCGGCCCCGGACCAAGGACCGCCCTGCCCACGAGGACGCCGTCCTGGGGGTGGTGACCGCGGTGGACCGGGGACGGTACACCGTCCGGGTCTCGGACCGCACGGTGGTCGCGATGCGGGCCCGCGAGCTGGGCCGCAGCCGCATCGTGGTCGGCGACCGGGTGGGCATGGTGGGCGACACCTCCGGACGACCCGACACGCTGGCCAGGATCGTCCGGGTCGAGGAGCGGCGCACGGTGCTGCGCCGCAGCGCGGACGACTCCGACACCGTGGAGCGCGTCATCGTCGCCAACGCCGACCAGCTGGTGGTCGTCACCGCCCTCGCCGACCCCGAGCCGCGCGAACGCATGGTGGACCGGTGCCTGGTCGCCGCCTACGACGCGGGCCTGGACCCGCTGCTGGTCCTCACCAAGGCCGACCTGGCCTCCCCGGTCGCCTTCCTGCGGCACTACGCGGCGCTCGACGTGCCCTCCGTGGTCACGGGGACGGTGCCCGGCGCGGGCGGCGACGCGGTCGACCCGACCGCCCTCGAGCGGGTGCGCGCGGCCCTGCTCGGTCGCACCAGCGTGCTCGTCGGCCACTCCGGGGTCGGCAAGTCGACCCTGGTCAACGCCCTGGTCCCCGACGCGGCCCGCTCGACCGGCGTGGTCAACGCCGTCACCGGGCGGGGGCGGCACACCTCCACCTCGGCCGTCGCCCTGGAGCTGGCCGGGGGCGGGTGGGTGGTCGACACCCCGGGAGTGCGCTCCTTCGGTCTCGGGCACGTCGACCCGGCGAGCTTCGTGGAGCACTTCGACGACCTCGCCGCCGGGACCTCGGGCTGCCCGCGGGGCTGCAGCCACGACGAGCCCGACTGCGCGCTGGACGCCTGGGTGGACGAGGGACACGCGGGGCCGGCCGGTGCGGCGCGGCTGGAGTCCCTGCGCCGGTTGCTGCGCAGCCGCACCGGGGAGGACCACGGCTGAACGCTGACCAGCGGTTACGGTGAACGGGTGCCTGGCTTCGACGACGACCTGAGACTGGCCCACGTCCTCGCGGACGCGGTGGAGCGGACCTCCCTCGAGCTCTTCGGCGCGCTGCATGAGGAGGTCGAGATGGACCCGGAGGGTGCGCTCACCACCCCGGCCGCCCGTCGGCTGGAGGAGCTGCTGCGCCACCAGCTGCACCGCACCCGTCCCCGCGACCGGGTCGAGGGGCGCACCCTCGACCCGACCGGGCACGGCGCGCGGCGGTGGGTGCTCGACGCCATCGACGGCTCGGCCAACTACGTGCGGGGCGTCCCGGTCTGGGCGACGCTCATCAGCCTGGTCGTGGAGGACGAGCCGGTGCTCGGCCTCGTCGCCGCCCCGCTGCTGGCCCGGCGCTGGTGGGCCGGCGCCGGTTCGGGTGCCTGGACCGGCCGGACGCTGTCCCGGGCACGCCGCATCGAGGTCTCCGGGACCGAGGTGCTGGCCCACGCCTCGTTGTCGACCGACGACGTGGCCGGATGGCTGCACGGCGACCACGGCAGCGGGTTCGCCACCCTCACCGACCGGGTGTGGCGCACCCGCGCCTACGGCGAGTTCTGGAGCCACGCCCTCGTGGCCGAGGGTGCGGTCGACCTGGGGCTGGCCGCCTGGGCCGACGGCTACCAGCTCGCGACGCTCGCCCCGCTGCTGCGCGAGGCCGGGGGTGCCGTCACCGACCTGGCCGGCCACCCGGCGGCCTCCCCGCTGAGCTCGGCGGCGCAGGCCCGCCCGGTGGTGGCCACCAACGGGAGGATGCACGAGGAGGTCCTCATGATGCTGGGCCAGGGGGGCGGGGCCGAGGGCTGAGCCGCGGCGGCCCGACCGTCCGCACGGGTCCCAGACCGGCGTCCGCCACCGGGGCGATGGCGTCGGGGTCACCCACGACGACGACGGTCCAGCCGGGTCCGGTCCGGACCTCGTCCCAGGCCTGCGCCGCCCGCTCGGTCGTGAGGTCGTGCACCTCGCGCAAGGTCCGGGTCACCGCCTCGGGGCCGAGCCCGTCACCCACCAGCGAGACGAGCTCGTCGGCGACGCTGTCCGCGGTGAGGTACCGCGCGGGCGCGGTCATCGCGACGAAGTCCGCCGCCTCACGGACCTCCTGCTGCCCCAGGGACTCCCCCGGTGCGCCCAGGATCCGCAGGGTCTCCTCGAGGGCGGGCAGCGTCGCGTCCGCGCGGACCGCACCTCCGACCACGCACTGTCCCCCGACCCGACGCGGCCGGAAACCGAGGCGCATCCCGTAGGTCCAGCCGCGCCGTTCGCGGAGCACTCGGTCCAGGCGGGAGTGCGGAGCACCTCCGAACAGCATCGACAGGGCCTGGTAGGTGCCCCAGCCGTGGGGGGTGCGCCGGTCCGGCCCGGGACGGGCGAGCAGCAGCTCGGTCTGCCCGGCGCCCGGGCGGGGGACGAGCACCACCTGGTGGGCGTCGGGCGACCGCTCCGCCCGGCGGGGGCCGTCGGGAGCCTCCGGCGGGGACGGGTGCCACGACCCCAGGGTGCCGGACAGCAGCCGGACCGGGTCCTGGACCGTCGCGAGGTCACCGGCCAGCACCACCACCCCACCGCGCGGTCCCAGGACCCGGTGCCGCGCCCGGAGGACGTCCGGGGTGAGGACGCCGACGGACGAGGTCGTCCCACCGACGGGCACCCGGGACCGGTCCCCGGCCGCGTAGTAGGCCTGGCGCAGCTCGTGGTGCGCCCGACCCGTCGGGTCCGCCAGCTCGTGCGCAAGGTCGGTCAGGCGGTGTCGCACCTGACGCGCGACCTCCGCCTCGGGGAAGGTCGGATCGTCGAGGCACTCGACGATCAGCTCCAGGGCGGTGCCCAGGTGGCGCCCGGTCACCTCGGCACCGAGGTGCACGCCGTGCTCCCCGGCCCCCGCTCCCAGCGCGATGCCGTGGCGCTCGGCGAGCTCGGCCAGCTCGGTGGCCGAGCGCGAGCCGGTCCCCTCGTCGAGGCAGCGGGCCATCATGAGGGTCGAGCCCTCCTGCCCCGGTCGCTCCCGGCCGATCGGCACGGCGAGGCTGACGCGCAGCGAGAGCACGTGCTGGCCGGGCAGGTCGACGATCAGGAGGTCCAGCCCGTTCGGCAGCCGGGTCCGCTCCGGCTCGGGGAAGCTCCACAGCGCCGGCTCACCCACGTCGGGGCGCCGACGGACCCGGGCCGGGCGCGTCATACCTCCTCCTCCCAGCGGTAGACCAGGGTGGCCATGGCCCCGGGGACCAGGTGCTGCGCGGCGGCACGACCCACCTGCTCCGGCGTCACCGCCAGCACCTCGTCCACGTAGCGGTCGACCTGACCGGGGTCGCCGAACAGGAGGGTCGCCCGGCTGAGCAGGTCGGCCCGCTCGTCGTGGCCCGACAGGGCCTCCAGCCAGGACCGCTCGGTGTCCGCCGCCGAGGCCTCCATCTCCACCGGCCTCGGGCCACGGTCGGCGAAGTCCTGCAGGATCTCGGCGAGCTGCTCCTCGACCGCCCGGGGGTCCACGCCCTCGGTCACGTCGACGACGACGAGGCCGAGAGAGGTGCCGTCCCGCAGACCCAGCGCGCTCGCCGACGCCCCGCTGAGGACGTCGGCACCCCGGACGAGCCGCTCGTGGACCCGGGAGATGGACGAGGAGGCCAGGGCGTCCAGGGCCATGGCGCAGGGCAGGAAGTCCGGCTCGGTGACCCCGGGGAGACGGGCCGCGAGGAAGATCCGCTCGGAGGGCAGCTCCGGCCCGCCCACCACGACCTCGCGCACCGGCGCGGCCAGCGGCCCGAGCGGCGGGCTCGAGGGCGGCCGTGGCCTCGTGGTGTCCTGCAGGTGGCCGAAGTACGTCTCCGCCAGGTCGAACCCCTCCTCGGCCCCGATGTCGCCGACCAGGGAGAGCACGGTGGTCCGCGGACCGTAGTGCGCACCGTAGAACGCGCGGACGTCGTCGAGGGTCGCCGCGCGCAGGTCGGTCATCGAGCCGATCGTCGGGTGGTGGTAGGGGTGCCCGACGGGGAAGACGAGCTCACCCAGGCGGGAGAGCGCCGTGCCGTAGGGCACGCTGTCGTAGCGTTGACGCTTCTCCTCCACCACGACGTCGCGCTGGTTGTCCAGCGTCTCCTGGGTGAGCGCCGGCAGGAGGTGCCCCTGGCGATCCGCCTCCATCCAGAGCGCCAGCTCGAGCGCGTTGCGCGGGACGGAGGCGACGTAGGAGGTGCGGTCGAAGCTGGTCGTCGCGTTGGCCCGTCCACCGCGGGCCATGAGCGCCGCCATGTGCTCCCCCTCGGCCACCAGCTCGCTGCCCTGGAACATGAGGTGCTCGAACAGGTGGGCCAGCCCGGTGCGCCCCGGCTCCTCGTGGCGCGACCCGACGTCCACCCACAGGTTGATGCTGACGCTCGGGACGGCGCGGTCCTCGCTGACGACGACCTGCAGGCCGTTGGCCAGGGTCAGGCGGGCGACGGGCAGGTCGAGGGGCATAGGGCTGTCACCCTATGCCCCCGCACGACGAAGGCCCGGACCAGAGGGTCCGGGCCTTCGTTCGCGTCCGACGCGATGCGTAGCGGGGGCAGGATTTGAACCTGCGACCTCCGGGTTATGAGCCCGGCGAGCTACCGAACTGCTC
The DNA here is from genome assembly GCF_001483745.1 of Serinicoccus chungangensis. Lineage (GTDB taxonomy): Bacteria > Actinomycetota > Actinomycetes > Actinomycetales > Dermatophilaceae > Ornithinicoccus > Ornithinicoccus chungangensis_A. Next base: position 189,773 of record NZ_LQBL01000002.1, read on the forward strand.
CACCCCGCGTCGTGGTGAGCACCACTCTACGTGATGCCGAGGTGCTCACCAAATCCCGGTCCGGGGACGTCTGCGCCTCTCCTCAGGGCTCCTGCGTCTGGGCGGCTCCGTCGTCGGCCGGGTCCTCCTCGCCGCCGTCGACGCTGACCGACCCGCCGGAGGGGTCGGCCTCGACCGCGCGGTCGATCGCCTCCCGCAGCCGCTCCTGGGCCTGGCCGTAGGCCTCCCAGTCGCTGTCCGCGAGTGCCTCCTGGCCGTCGTCGTAGGCGGCCTGGATGTCGGCCAGCGCCTCGGCCAGGGCGCCCTCGTCGACCTGCCCCGAGCTGCCGTCGCCCTCCTCACCTGAGGCGCCGTCCTCGTCGGCCGGCGCGTCGCCGTCGGTGGGGGGACCGGCGTCCCCGGCGTCCCCGGCCGTGGCTCCCGAGTCCCCGCCGAACAGCTCGTCCAGGGCCCCGTCGAGGGTGTCGGACCAGGCCAGGTCGTTGCCGAAGGCCACGACGACGATGCGCTGCAGCGGGTAGGCGTTGCCGCCCTGGGCCTGCACGTAGACGGGCTCCACGTAGAGCAGCCCGCCCCCGACCGGGAGCGTGAGCAGGTTGCCCATGAGCACCTCGGAGGCCTCGGTGTTCCGGTTGAGGTTGAGGAACTGGGACAGCGTCTGCCCGAAGGCCTCGGAGTTGGCGTCCGAGGAGTTGATGTCGTTCTGGAACTGCCCGGGCCCGCGCACCGTGGTGTCACGTGGCAGCACCAGCATGCGCATCTGCCCGTACCCCTCGCGCCGTTCGCCCGAGGTCGAGCCGGCATCGGCGTCCACGGCGACGTAGCCGGTGAGGTTCTGCCGGTCGTTGCCGCGCGGGATGTAGGTCGTGGTGAGGCTGAAGGTCGGCTCCTCCTGACCGGGCATCGTCACCGACAGGTAGTGCGGCGGCATGTCCGGCTGGTTCTCGCCCGAGACGGTCGGGTCCTCGGAGACCGCCCAGAAGTCCTGACCGGTGAAGAAGGACCCGGCGTCGTCCACGTGGTAGCGGGAGAGCACCTCACGCTGCACCTTGAAGAGGTCCTCGGGGTAGCGCAGGTGCGCCATGAGCTCGCCGTCGATCTCGGACAGCGGCTGCACGGAGCTGTCGAAGGCCGAGGACCAGGCCCGCAGCAGCGGGTCCTCCTCGTCCCAGGCGTACAGGTCGACGCTGCCGTCGTAGGCGTCGACGGTGGCCTTGACCGAGTTGCGGATGTAGTTGACCTGGCCGCCACCGATCGAGCTGACGTTCTCCGCCCCCGTCTGCAGCGAGTCGAGGGTGACCTCACCCAGCTCCTCCATCTGGCTGTAGGGGTAGCGGTCGCTCACGGTGTAGCCGTCGACGATCCACTTCACCCGGCCGTCGACCACCGCCGGGTAGGGGTTGCCGTCCAGCCGCAGCCAGGGCGCCACCCGGCCGATGCGCTCCCGGGGGTCGCGGTGGTCGAGCATGCGGGACTCGGTGTTGACCGAGTCCGAGAGCATGATCTCGATCTGCCGGTACTTGATGGCGTAGGCCGCGCGGCGCGCGAAGCTGCCCATGGCGACCCCGCCCCCGCCGCTGTAGGTGTTGCGCACCTCGCCGGTGTCCTGACCGCTCACCGGGTAGTCCAGCTCCCGCGGGGGCTGGTCCTCGGGGGCCCCGACGATGGAGTACTCGGGTGAGGACTCGCCGAAGTAGATGCGCGGCTCGTACTCCCCCAGAGCGCCGACCGGCGGGATGTTGCGCTCGAAGAGGATCGGCTCGCCCTCGGGCGAGCGACGGTTGCCGTAGCTGGCCACGACCCCGAACCCGTGGGTATAGACGGTGTGGTCGTTCACCCAGTTGCGCTGGTCCGCGGAGATGCCGTCGAGGTTGAGCTCGCGGACCGCGATCACCGTGTCGACCAGCTCGCCGTCGACCTCGTAGCGGTCGACGTCGAGCGCCTCCGGGAACTGGTAGTAGTTGCGCACACCCTGCAGCTGCCGGAACGTCGGGGACACGATGGAGGGGTCCACGATGCGGATGCCGGGGATGGTGTCCGCGTCGCTGCGCAGCTGGCCCGGCTCGGCCTCGGTCACCGCGTTGTAGTCGGTCCGCTCGATGTCCTCCAGGTCGTAGGCGCTGAGCGTCGAGTCGATCGCGCGCTGGATGTAGGGGGCCTCCAGCTGGGCCTCCGAGGGGTTGACCCGGAACTGCTGCACCAGCGAGGGGTATGCCCCGCCGAGCACCAGCGCGATGACGAGGAGTCCCGCCAGCCCGATGACGGGCAGCCGCCAGGTCTTCGTCCAGATGGTGGCGACGAAGAACGCCGCGCAGAGCAGCGCCGCCACCGCGAGGATGCTCCGGGTCGGCAGCAGCGCGTTGACGTCGGTGTAGGTCATGCCGGTGATGCGGGCGTGCTGGGTCATGGACAGCGAGAAGCGCTCGACCCAGTAGCCGGCGGCCCGGACGACGAGGATGAGCCCGAGGAGCACCGCGAGGTGGATGCGCGCGGCGGTGGTGGTGCGCTGGCCCCGGCTGCCCCCCTGCAGCTGGATGCCGCCGTAGATGTAGTGGGTGAGGAGGGCCCCGATGAGGCTGAGCCCCAGGACCAGGGTGGCGAAGGAGATGACCATCTGCCAGAACGGCAGGCTGAAGACGAAGAAGCCGACGTCCATCCCGAACTCGGGGTCGACCTCGCCGAAGGGCTGACGGTGGATGAAGAGCAGCACGGTCTGCCACTGGGCGGCGGCGGCGGTACCGGCGAACAGCCCGAGCACCGCGGGCACGGCGATGAAGACGAGCCGGCGCACCGGGTCCAGCGCGCTGCGGTAGCGGTCGAGAGCGGCCTGCTCGGGGGTGGAGGGGGCGTAGATGGGCCGGTGCCGCCAGCCGAGCCAGAGGCCGGACCACACGACGCCTGCCGTGACGACCGCAGCCAGGACGAACAGCCCGACCTGGGTGAGGAGCCGGGTGACGAGCACCTCGCGGAAGCCCAGCGCCTGGAACCACAGCAGGTCGGTCCACAGCGTCGCACCCCAGCCCAGCAGGCTGAGCAGGGCGAGCACGATGAGCACGGTCGGCAGGACACGCCCCCGGGGCAGTCCCCCGCCACGGCGACCCGGACGGCCGCCTCCCCCACCGCCACCGCCACCCGAGGACGGACGGCCCGGCCCGCCCCCACGGGCTCCGGGGTCGGCGCCGGCGCGCTCCTGAGGCCCTCCCGACCAGGCCGGTCCGGTCGGTCCGCCGCCCGTACCGGCGGCACCACGGCCGCTCTCGTCGGGATCCGGGCCGGGCTCTGGCTCGCGCTCGCTCACCGTTCCAGCGTAACTGCCGCGGCTGCGCGGCCCCACGGCGACCCGGATGCGACGATGGCGACGTGCCCCCCACCGACCCTGACCCCACCCCGGCCACCGACCCGTCCCGCCCGAGCGCCCTCCTGCGCGCGGCCGTCGACACCGAGAAGCACGTCGCGCGCTCCGGGTGGGACCAGCCGCCCCGGTTGTTCGCCCTCGTGCGCACCGCCCTGCTGCGCGAGCGGGAGCCCTCCCTCGCCGGCCAGCTCGCCGATCCCGAGGACGACGGGTTCACGGCCGTCGAGCAGGAGCGGCTGCCCCCGACCGCCGACCTGGAGTCGCTGCTGGGCCGGATGGCCTGGCCGCCGGACGTCGAGGGCGTGGCGCTGTCGGTCGAGCGCATCGTCGTGCCACCGGAGGCCGAGCGCGAGCTCCCGCGGGGGCCGCAGGAGGCGACGGACGCCCTCATGGCCCACCCCGACCGCAAGGACGTGCGGCTGCTGGCGGCCTGTCTGCGGGACGGCTCCCGCACCTGCCTGCTGCGTCAGCGCGACTTCGACGAGGACGACGCCGTGGCCGTCGGGCCCGACATCGCCCCGGGCCTGACGCACGCCCTCGCCTCGACGCTCGTCGACGGGACGGACTGACTCAGCCGGTCTGCTCCGCCTGGTCCTCGAGCTCGTCGGCGCAGGTGGGGAAGGAGAGCGCGCTCGCCGACGTGCCCGGGGACCCCTCGAGCTCGTCGACGACCGCCAACGCGTCGTCGAACGTGCCGACGGGCACCACCGTGATCCCCCCGGGGTCGCCCTCGACGACCTCCGTGCAGTTGTCGCTGGGCGCGAGGAACACCTCGGCACCGGCCTCGCGGGCGGCATACATCTTCTGGGTGATGCCCCCGATCCCCCCGACCGTCCCGTCCCCGGCAATCGTCCCGGTCCCGGCGATCGAGCGACCCCCGGTCAGGGCACCGGGGGTGATCTCGTCGTAGACCGCCAGCGAGAACATCAGGCCCGCACTGGGTCCCCCCACGTTGCCGGCGTCGATGGTGACCTCGTAGGGGTTGTCGTAGACCGGGGCGAGGTAGACGCCCACGATCGTGCGGCCGCTCTCCTCGTCCAGCCGGGTGGGCACGTCCAGCTCGATCTCCTCCCCCGCGCGGCGGACCGTGACCGGCACCTCCTGCCCGGGCTCCACGGCCTGGATCTGGTCCCGGACGGCCGTGGTGTCGCTGACCTCCTCGCCCGCCACCCGGACGATCTCGTCCTCGACCTCCAGCACCCCGTCGGCGGGGGCGTCGGCGATGACCTGCGCCACGACGACGTTCTCGTCGATCTGCACGCCCTGGGCCCGCAGCGCCACGACGGCGGCGTCGTCCTGGGAGTGCTGCATCAGCTCGGTGTTCTGCTCGCGCACCTGCTCGGCGGTGACGTCCTCGGGGAAGACCTCCTCGCGCGGCACGACGGTCGTCGACGGGTCGATGCTCGCCCGCAGCGCCTCCCACGCGGAGACCGTGTCGCCGGGGCCACCCTGGAGCCGGATGGTGGTGAAGTAGAGGTGGCCGTCGGTGTCGTCGTAGGTGGTGAGCTCCTCGTCCACGCTGACGATGTCCGCCCCGTCGATCTGCCCCAGGGTGTCGTAGACGGGTCCGGGGACGTAGATCACCCGCTGCACCGTGACGAGGTTGAGCACCGACCCGGTGAGCACGCCCGCCGCGACCACGACGAGCAGCGCGGCGGCGCTGACGCCGACGCGCGTGTGCGGGGGCTGGCCCGGGCGTCCCTCGGGGCCGGCCTGGACGTCCCCGCTCACAGACCCACCCACTCGTGCTCGTGACCGTCGAACTGCTGCCGTTTCCAGATGGGTATGCCGCCCTTCAGCTCCTCGATGAGCGTGCGGCCGGCCTCGAAGGCCTCGGCGCGGTGCTCGGCCGCGACGGCGCACACGACGGCGAGGTCCCCGACCTCGAGCTGGCCGACCCGGTGCACGGCATACACCCCGTGCACCTGCTCGTGCCGGGCCACCGACGTCGCCAGCGCGGTCAACCGGTCGGCGGCCTCCGGGTGGGCCGAGTAGTCCAGCCGCGTCACCCCGGTGCGCCCCGAGTCGTGGTCGCGGACGGTGCCGACGAAGATGGTCACCGCCCCTGCCCTCGGGTGCCGCACCGCGCGCAGCGCCTCGTCGACGGACAACGGCGCCTCACGCACCCCGGCGACGATGCTCTGGTCCTCGCTCATCGCGTCATCATGCCTGATCTGCCTGACCGCTCCCCGGGCCGCCCCGCCCGGGAGCGGGAACTCTGCCGCCCCCACCGGTGTTGAGACCAGAGAAGGGACAGCGCGCACGACCGGTGCCCGGCGTCGCCGTCCGACACGTGACAGGCTGGGGCGCCGGAACCCCCGAAGGAGAAGGACGAGGACCGTGTCAGATCAGGACAACCCGGAGCGTCGCGACGAGCCCGACCCGCTCGAGGCGCTGTTCGGCGGGCCGGTCCCGCCCGAGCTGCGCGAGACCCTCAGCGCCATGGGCCTCGGCGACCTCGACCCCGACCAGGTCGCGCAGATGCGTTCCCAGCTCGAGATGCTCATGGGCGGGGGCCCCGGTGGTGACGACGGGCCGGTGAACTCCGAGCTGGCCCGGGACGTGGCCCGGCAGGCCGTGGCCGAGGAGGACTCGTCGATCAGCGAGGGCACCCGGCGGGACGTCGAGCAGGTGGTCCAGGTGGCCACCCTGTGGATCGACCAGGTCACCGACCTCCCCCGGCCGGAGGGCGCCGCGCTGGCGCTCAGCCGGGCCGAGTGGGTGGAACGGACCCTCCCGCTGTGGGAACGGCTGACGGCACCGGTGGCCGAGGGTCTGCAGTCCGCGATGACCGCCGCCATGGAGCAGCAGCTGGGCCAGCTGGGCGAGGAGGGTGCTCCCCCCATCCCCGGCCTGCCCCCGGGGATGAACCCGGCCGCGATGATGGGCCAGATGGCGCCCATGGTGCGGCGCATGTCGGCCAGCATGTTCGGCGGTCAGGTGGGACAGGCCGTCGGCACCCTGGCCGGGGAGGTGCTCTCGGGCACCGAGGTGGGCCTGCCGATCCTCGGCGACGAGAGCGTGGCGATCCTGCCGGCCAACGTCGCCGACTTCGCCGAGGGCCTGGAGGTCGACGCCGGTGAGCTGCACCTCTACCTCGCCGTCCGCGAGGCGGCCCGGGTGCGGCTCTTCGCCGGGGCGCCCTGGCTGGGGCCGCAGCTGCTGACGGCGGTCGAGGAGTACGCCCGCGACATCCGGATCAACACCGAGGGCATCGAGGAGGCGGTCCGCCACGTCGACCCCCAGGACCCGGCGTCGCTCCAGGACGCGCTGGGCGACAGCCTGTTCTCCAACGACCACAGCCCCGCCCAGCAGGCCGCGCTCACCCGCCTCGAGACCCTGCTCGCCCTCGTCGAGGGGTGGGTCGACGTCGTGGCCGCCCAGGCCGTGGGCCCGCACCTCCCCCACGCCGAGGCGCTCGCCGAGGCGGTGCGCCGCCGTCGGGCGACCGGCGGTCCGGCCGAGCGGACCTTCGCCTCGCTCGTGGGGCTGGAGCTGCGGCCGCGTCGGCTGCGCGACGCCGCCAACCTCTGGGCGGCGCTGGAGTCGCGGCACGGGCGCGACGCCCGGGACGAGGCCTGGGGCCACCCCGACGTCGCTCCCACGGGTGCCGACCTCGACGACCCGCTGGGCTTCGTGGAGCGGCACGGTGCGCTGACGGAGGGCCTCACGGTCACCGACGAGGACATCGAGCGGCTGCTGAGCGACGGCGAGGGTTCCGGCCCCGAGGGCCGCAGGGACACCTGAGGGGCCGCACCGGCCTGTGGACAGCCGACCCTGCCGCGCTCGGTGCGTGGCAGGGTCGGTCCATGGCGGGCGGCGGAACGGTCGAGCGGGGTCATCACTGGTGGCCCCTCGGTCCGGACGGCGCCCTGCAGCTGGGTGTGGGTCCGGGGGCGTGGGCGGTGGCCGGCGGGCTGCCCCCGGGGCCTGCGGAGACCCTCGGGTGGCGGGTCGTCGAACGGCTCGCGACCGCCCCGGGGTCTCGTCACCGGGACGTGACCCCCACCGACGTCCGGGGTCCAGGCCACCTGGTCGGCACGCTGCGTGCGTGCCTCGCCCCCACGGCGGCACCGCTCCCCCCGACCGGTGCCGGTCGCGACGACCGACCCGCCAGCCCCAGCCCGCGGCCGGCGTGGCCGTCCCCGACGGGGCGGGCCGTCGTCACGGTGCACGACCACGTGGTGCCGGTGGGGACGGCCCGGCAGCCCGGGCTGACCGGGCGGCCGGTCCTGCCCGTGGTCGCCCAGAGCACCCGGGTGGTGATCGGCCCGTGGACGGGCCTGGCCGGCGGACCGTGCCTGCACTGCCTGGACCTGCACCGCCGGGACCGCGACCCGGCCTGGCCGGCCCGTGCCGCCGCCCTCGAGGACCCGCTCACCGCCCCGCTGCCGCCGGCCGTGCCCGACGAGGTGCTCCGTGCGGTGGTCGCCCTGGTGGCGCTGCTCACCGCGCGGGTCCCGGCGACCGCGACCGGCGACGCCCACGAGGTGGGGCCGTGGCACCCGCACCTCGTCACCCGTCGGTGGTCGCGCCACGTCGCCTGTCCGTGGCACGCGGGCACCGGGGCCGGCTGAGGGCCGGCTCCGGCGCACCGCTCAGGCGGCCACCTCGTCCTTGCGGGGCCGGCCCCGGGGACGCTTGCGCGGCACCACCCGACCCTGCAGCATCAGCTGCCCACCCCAGACGCCCCAGGGCTCACGCCGTTCGAGCGCCCCGGCGAGGCACTGCTCACGCACGGGGCAGGGAGCACAGAGCTCCTTGGCGTGCTCGACCTCGGCGGGGAGCTCGGCGAACCACAGGTCCGCCGGGTGCTCGTGGCACGGCAGTGGCGCGTGGCCGAGCACGAGCCGGGGTGCGGCGGAGTCGTGGGTGGCCTCGTGCTCTCGGCGCGCTGCGGGATACACGGTGGTTCCTTCCTGATGTCGGTGCTGCTGGTGTCGGGGGCTGGTCGTCATGGCGTCTGTCTTCCGAGGTGGTCGGATCCAGGACCGCCGATGACGCCGGCTGACCGGCGAGCAACGAGAACGGCCGCGGATCCTCAGGCGAGGACTCGCGGCCGGAACGGGAAGGAGAAGCCTTCTACGGTGTCCGTGCTGAGCCCAGGCCCTGGGAGGGGTCGGCAACGTGCGGGAACGACGTCTGCGCGGTTCCGGCACCGAACGGCGCGGTCGCGGACGTCCCCACGGAGAGGACCGTGGCGCGGGGGCGGACGGTCCGGAGGGTGGACGCGGCGTGCGTCGTACGGGCGGGGAAGCCGCCGGTGACGATCGTGCTCTCCATCGTGATCCACCCTCCTCTCGGTGCGCGTGACCCCAGGGCGACGAGGCCGTGGGCTTGACTCGGTCACTGTATGCCCCCCTCCACCAGGGGCGCAACGCCTTTTCCGTCGGCGTCCTCAGCCGGTGGGCGGGGACGCGCCGGAGAGGATCTGCAGCACCGCGTCGCCGTACATCTGCAGCTTGCGCTCCCCCACCCCCGAGACCTGCGAGAGCGCGTCGCGGTCTGCCGGCACCTGCTCGGCGATCGCGACCAGGGTGGCGTCGGTGAAGACGACGTAGGCGGGCACGGCGCCCTCCGCCGCCACCCCTCGACGCCACTCCCGCAACGCGGTGAAGGTCGCCTCGTCGTAGGTGGGCGGGCAGGCTCCGCACCGGCCGATCTTTCGCTCGCCCGCCGCCGCGAGAACCGCCCCGCAGGACCGACAGGTCCGCGGCGGTCGCGGGGAGCGTCGGCTCCCCGCGCGCCTGCCGGGGGCCCGTCGCCCGGCCTGCGCGCCCGCCCCGAGGACTCCTGCGGCCGAGGCGAGGAAGGGTGAGACCGCGCGGCTGGACCGGGCGCCCGGGCTGCGTGCCCCGGCCCAGCTCACGGTCAGCCGGTGGCGGGCGCGGGTGAGCCCGACGTAGAGGAGTCGACGCTCCTCCTCCACCCGTTCGGGCGTGTCGGCGAGGGTGATGGGCAGGAGTCCGTCGCTGGCCCCCACGAGGAAGACCGCGTCCCACTCCAGGCCCTTGGCGGCGTGCAGCGAGGCGAGGGTGATGCCCTGCACGGTCGGGGCGTGCTGCTCCTGGGCACGCCGGTCCAGCTCGGCCACGAGGTCCGAGGTCCGCGCACCCGGGGCCTGCTCCACCAGGGAGTCCGCCAGCAGCGCGAGCGCCTGCAGGCTCTCCCACCGCTCCCGCACCGCGCCCGAGCCCTCCGGCGGCGTGGGTGCCCAGCCGGCCCCCGCCAGGACGTGGCGGACCTGCTCGCCCAGCGGCCGGGTACCGTCGTCCGAGCGCACCGCCCCGCGCAGCAGCACGATGGCGTTGCGCACCTCGGCGCGGGAGAAGAAGCGCTCGCCACCGCGCACGAGGTACGGGACACCGGCTTGGGCGAGCGCGCTCTCGAGCACCTCCGACTGGCTGTTGGTGCGATAGAGCACCGCGATCTCGCTGGGCTCCTGCCCGGCGTCCATGAGGACCCGGACGCCGTCGGCGACCCCCGCCGCCTCCGCCTCGTCGTCGGGGTAGGAGGTGAGGACGGGCGCCGGGCCGTCGGCCGCCTGCGCCACCAGGTCGGCCGAGGGGTCCCGCTGCCGACCGCCCGAGGCGAGCACCAGGTTGGCCAGGTGCACGATCTGGGGGGTGCTGCGGTAGTTGCGGACGAGGCGCACCCGTCGCGCGTCCGGGTGCAGCCGGGAGAACCCGAGCAGGTGGTCGGCACTCGCCCCGGTGAAGGAGTAGATCGACTGCGCCGGGTCGCCCACGACGCAGACGTCCTCGCGCCGCCCCCGCCACAGCTCGAGCAGCTGCTGCTGGAGGGGGTTGACGTCCTGGTACTCGTCGACGACGAAGTGGCGGTACTGGTCGTGGATCGCGGCGGCGATCTGCGGGTGCTCGTCCAGCATGCCGACGGTGAGCAGGAGGACGTCCTCGAAGTCGATGACATGACGCTCGGAGCACACCTCGTGGTAGGTCTCCAGCAGCCGGGCCATGGCGGTCGCGTCGAGGTCGGCGACCGATCGCCGCAGGGCGGTGGCCCGCGCCGCGTAGGTCTGGGCCGTCAGCATGGAGACCTTGGCCCACTCGATCTCGGACGCGACGTCGCGCAGGGCGGCCCGGTCCAGCCTCAGGCGCAGCCGACCGGCGGCCTCGGCCACCGCGGGGGCCTTGTGGGCGACGACGGTCGGGGGTGGCCCACCCACCGCCTGCGGCCAGAAGAACTGCAGCTGCCGCAGGGCCGCGGCGTGGAAGGTCCGCGCCTGGACCCCGCGCACGCCCAGGCTCCGCAGACGGGTCCGCATCTCCCCCGCGGCTCGCGCCGTAAACGTCACGGCGAGGAGTCGGTCCGGCGGGTAGGCGCCGCTCGCGACCCCGTAGGCGATGCGGTGGGTGATGGCCCGGGTCTTGCCGGTGCCGGCGCCGGCGAGCACGACCATCGGCCCCAGCGGCGCGGCCGCCACCTCCCGCTGCTCGGGGTCGAGACCGTCCAGGAGGGTGTCCGGGTCCGGCGCCGCGCTCACCGCGGCACCGCGGGACCGTGCCCCGGCAGCGGACCGCCGAACCACTCCTCGATGAGCCGGTGGGCGATGGAGACCCGGGAGGGCAGGGTGAACCGCCCCTCCTGCAGCCCTCGCGTCAGCTGGTCCCGGGTGTACCAGGAGGCGGACCGCAGCTCGCTCTCCTGGATGGTCAGGCGCGTCTGGCCGGTCCGGGCGCGGAAGGCGAGCATCAGCGACCCCGGGAAGGGCCAGGGCTGGTTGCCTCGGTAGACCAGGTCGTCGACCTGCACGCCGACCTCCTCCTCCACCTCGCGGACGACCGCCGCCTCCAGGGACTCGCCCGCCTCGACGAACCCCGCCAGGACGGACAACCGTCCCTCGGGCCACGGTATGCCGGTGGCCAGCAGGAGCCGGTCGTCCGGGTCCGTGACCGCCATGATGACGGCGGGGTCGGTGCGTGGGTGGTGCTCCGACCCGTCGGTCGGGCAGCGACGCAGCCATCCCCCCTGCACCACCTGCGTGGCGGTCCCGCACCGGGGGCAGTGGCCGTGGCGGTCGTGCCACGCCCGCAGCGCGGTCGCCGCCGTGAGCAGCCCGGCGTCGCGGTCGTCCAGGTCGGCACCGACCTCCCGGAGACCGACCCAGCTCAGCGCGCCCGGACCACCCGCCTGGTCGCCGTCCTGCTGCCTGGCGCGCCCGGCCGTCACCGCCACGTAGTCGACCCCGGCGTCGCGGCCGAGGAACCACGGCTCGTGGTGGGCGTCGTCCTCGCGAGGCGCCCGCAACCGCAGCCGCACCGGGTCGCGCAGGACCGCGACGGTGTCGCCGCGCAGCTCGAGCACGCGCGTCCCCGGGCGCCGGAGGAGCGCACCCAGCTCGGCGTCGTCGGTCCGCACCCGCGCGAGGCGGTCCACCCGGGACCGGGAGAGGGCCAGGTCCAGAAAGGTCTCGTCGGCAGCGCTCACCCGGACACTGTAGGTCCCGGCGCCGACGGTGCCACCGCGCCGGGGGCGGGCCGCTTCGGGGACGTGCCGGTGGAATGACGCCCCGGGTGGAGGACACGGCATACGGTGGGGGCGTGAAGCGCACCGACCTGGCCCTCGCTGCCCTCGCGAGCGCCGCCGTCCCGGGGATGAAGCCGGTGACCGTGGCCCGGATGAGCGTCGAGAGGGGGGCCGAGACCGAGCTCGAGCAGGCCGTGGTCGAGGACGCCACCGGGCGACGGTGGCTGGTCCGCTCACCGCTGACCGCGGTCGCCGGGGCGCGGCTGCACCGCAACGACGAGCTGGTCCGTCAGCTCGCCAGGCACCTGCCGTTCAAGGTGCCCGCCGCGGCCGGCTACGCCGCGGTCGGCCGGGAGGGTCACGCTGCCGTCTACCCCCACGTGGAGGGCGCCACCCTCGACTTCACCCGCCTGCCGGCGGGGGCCGGGCTCGCCCACGCCGTCGGCCGCGCCGTCGCCGCCGTCCACAACATCCCCGCGGGGGTCTTCGAGGAGCAGGACGTGCCCTCGTTCGACGCCGCCGGTTGGCGGCAGCGGCTCATCGCCGAGGTCGACCGCGCCGCCGAGACCGGGCGCGTGCCCACCAGGCTCCTCGCCCGCTGGGAGGAGGCCTTCGACGCCTCCCCCCTGTGGCAGTTCGCCAGCACCCCGGTCCACGGTTCCTTCCGGGGCGCCACCGTCGTCGTGACCTTCGCCGACGACGGGGCCGACAGCGGGCGGGTGGTGGCGGTGACCGACTGGGACGAGGCGATGGTGGGCGACCCGGCGACCGACCTCGCCGAGGTCTACGCGCAGGCGTCCCCGGAGGCCTGGGAGTCGGTGCTCGACAGCTACGCCCTGGCGCGCGCCCAGCGCCCTGACCCCTACCTGCACGCCCGGGCCCGTCTCCTGTCCGAGACGGGTCGGCTGCGGGGGCTGGCCCAGCACGTCGCGGCCGGCGACGAGGAGTCGGCCCGTCGGGTCGTGGAGGTGCTGCGCCGCATGGACCGCCTCACCGAGGACGAGGACTCCCTGGTGCCCACGACCGCCCGCGCCGGCGGAGCCGCCCTCTCGGCTGCCGCCCACCCCGTGCCCGAGGGGCCGTCGGCACCGAAAGGTGGGCCGGGACCGCTCGCTGCCGAGGGCGACCTGCCCGAGCCCCCCGAGGGCGAGGAGCTGGACGAGGAGGACGACGACCTCGACAGCGACGAGGCCGTGGCGCGGCCCGACCCCTATCTCGACGACGGCGACCCCGACCCGCACCCGGACGACGAGTCCTCCGGACCCGGTGCCGACCCGTGGTCCGGCGCCGACGACGGCGCTGACGACGCGGACATCACGACGGAGGTCCCCGTCGTGCGCCCCGACGACGCCCCCCGTCCCCTCGCCGACGGGCCGGCACCGGCCGTGCCGCAGCGCCCGGAGGAGGAGGGCACCCCGGAGGGGGTGGACGCCCCCGCCCCGGGGGGCGAGCCGGCGGAGCCCCCGGCCGCAGGACCGGCCGGGGGGACCCCCCTGGGCGAGGAGCCGTCCGGCGCGCCCGCCCAGGGCGCGCCCGAGGGCGGCGCCACGCCCGAGCCGGACCAGGACGCGGCGCCGGAGCACGGCGCCACGCCCGAGCCGGACCAGGACGCGGCGTCGGAGGACGTCGAGCTCCTGGACGACGACACCCGGCTGCACGAGCTCTACGGCATGCCCTCCGAGGAGGACCAGGACCGCTGACCCTCGCCGGGTGACCCCTGCCCCGCGATCCGCTGCGCCTCGTCCAGGAGCCGTGCGAGGTCGGCCTCCGTGGGCAGCCGTGGCCGGACCGTCGTGCCGGTCGCGGCGTAGAAGAAGGCCGCCCGCACCTGGTCCACCGGAAGCCCGCGCAGCCGGGCGTAGGCCAGGCGGTAGACGGCCAGCTGGACCGTCCGGGCCCGTTGCTGGGCCGTGCTCCCGGGCGTCCCCGTCTTCCAGTCCACCACGGTGACACCCCCGTCGGCGTCGCCGAAGACGGCGTCGATCCGGCCCGCCACCGTGCGTCCCCCCAGCGTCGTCTGCAGAGGTACCTCGACCGCCAGCGGGACCCGGTCCGCCCACTCGCTGGCCAGGAAGTGCTGCTGCAGCGTGCCGAGCCCGGACGCCTGGTCGGAGGGGTCGGACCCGGCGTCGAGGTCGTCCAGGTCCACGAGCGTGGCCGCCGCGTAGTGCCGCTCCACCCAGGCGTGGAAGAGCGTGCCCACCCGCGTCCGGGGCGTGGGGGGGACGGGCACGGGGCGACGGAGGTCGCGCAGGTAGGCCTCGCGGTCGGCCACCAGCGCGACCACCGCCGACGTCGACAGGTGTCCGGGGAGCTGCGGCCCGTCCCGGCGGGTGTGCCGGTCCGCGCGCTCGGCGAGCAGCAGGTCGACGGTCTCGACCCAGGGGGCGCGGGCGTCCTGCTGGACCGTCGGCGGACCACCGACGCCCCCCGCGGCGACGAGGGCGGCCGCGACGTCCCGGACCGTCTCCCGTCGGTCCTCGCGCTGGACCGGCCACGGAGCGGCCGTCTGCTCGCCCAGGCGCGGGTTCAGCATCCCCTCCCCCGGGTCGGGCATGTCCACCCACGGCCCGACCACGGCCCCCGGCAGGTCCGTGACCTCCTCGAGGAAGCGTGAGGTCACCCTGGGCTGCTTGCCCGTCGACCACACGGGGGCGGTGAGCAGCAGCTGCTGCCTGGCCCGCGTCGTCGCGACGTAGGCCAGCCGCCGCTCCTCCTGGACCGCGAAGCGCCCCTGGTCCAGGGCGAGCCGCGCCAGCGCGGCCCGCAGGGCTCGGGTGTCGGGGATCTGCGACCAGGACAGGTCCGGTCGGCCCTCGCGGTCGCCACGCAGCGGGGTCGGCAGGCGGCCGATGCCCGCCAGCCACCCGTTGTCGGTCCGCTCCTTGGTCTGCCACCGGCCGTCCCGGTGCTGCGGGGTGACCCTCCCCGAGGGGAAGACGCCCTCGACCAGTCCGGGGACGGCCACCGCGTCCCACTCCAGCCCCTTGGCCGCGTGCACGGTGAGGACCTGGACCGCCGTCGTGTCGACCGACACCTCGGCCAGCTCCGGGGTCTCGGCGTCCTCCAACCCCCGCTGGTGCTCCCGCGCTGCGTCGAGCCAGTCCAGGAACGCACCCAGGCTGGCCCGGTCCGCGCCGTGGTCGAACCCGGCGGCGACCTCGACGAGAGCGTCCAGCGGCGCACGCCCCCAGGTGGGGTGCAGGTCCGGGTCGGCAGCCACCTCGATGTCCAGCCCGAGCAACCGCTCGGCCTCGGACACCAGGTCGGGCAGCGGGAGCCCGGCGAGGGACCGCACCCGGTGGAGCACCTCGGCCAACCAGGAGACCCGGTCGCGGCCCTGGGACGACAGGCGCTGGCCCTCCTGACCGGTCCAGGACTCTCCCGGCACATGCTCGAGGGCCTCGGCCAGCACCGGGGCGTGCTCCCGCTCCCGGGCCACCCCGCCACCCGCCGACCGCGCCAGCTCGCGCGCGCGGGCCCACAGGGCGTCCAGGTCCGCCGCGCCGAGACGCCCGACCGGCCCGGCGAGCAGGCGCATCACCTGGTCGCCCCGGGTGGGTTCCTGCGCCACCCACAGCAGGGCGACCAGGTCGAGCACCTCGGGTGTGTCCAGCAGCCCGCCCAGGCCGACCACCTCGACCGGCAGACCGCGCCGGCGCAGCGCGTCGACGACCGGCCCGAACTGCGCGCGCGTGCGGCAGAGGACGGCCGCCGTGGCACCGTCCGTGGACCGGACGCGCACCCAGTCCGCCACGTGCTCGGCCTCCGCCACGTGGTCGACGAGGCGGGCCACCTCCACCGTCCCGGCCCCGGCCCCCGGACGCGGGCGCAGCGTGGCCACCGGCACCGGGCTCTCCTCGCGCAACGGCCCCGCCACGGCGTTGGCCGCGCCCAGCACCATCTCGTCGTTGCGCCAGGACGTGCTCAGCTGCAGGACCTGCGCCGGGTGCCCGTCGACGGCGAACTGCTCGGGGAACCGGGTGAGCGTCGTGGCGCTCGCCCCGCGCCAGCCGTAGATGGACTGGTGGGGGTCACCGACCGCGGTGACCGGCATCTCCTGCCCGGCGAAGAGCGAGGTGAGCAGCACGAGCTGCGCCTCGGAGGTGTCCTGGAACTCGTCCAGCAGCACCGCGGCATACCGGCTGCGTTCCGTGGCCCCGACCACGGGAACGTCGCGGGCGAGGCGGGCCGCCAGGGCCATCTGGTCGCCGAAGTCGAGGGCCCCGCGCTCGGCCTTGGCGCGGCGGTAGGCGAGCACGAGCGGGTAGAGGCAGGCCTGCTGACGCAGGGTCGCGGCGAGGTCCCTCCCGGCCTTGAGCGGTCGGCCGTCGTGCGGCAGGTCCTCGAAGCGCTCCGCCAGATCCAGCAGCAGCTGCTCGGCGTCCTGCGGCTCCACCAGGTGCTCACCGAGCTCGCCCGAGAGGGCGAGGACGGCGCGGACCACGGTGCTCGGGGCGCGGTCCATCGGCGTCATGTCCCCGTCGTAGCGGCTGACGACGTCGTGCGCGAGCTGCCAGCAGGCGGCCTCGGAGAGCAGCACGGCGTCGGGCTCGACGCCGAGGCGCAGCCCGTGCTCGCTGACGAGGCGGCCCGCGTAGGCGTGGTAGGTCGAGATGGTCGGGAGGTCGAAGCCGTCGCCGCCCGCAGGTCCCGACGCCACGTCGGGACCGTCCGCGGCCTCCTCGCCGGACCACAGACCTGCCTCCCGGAGCCGACGCAGCTTGCCGGTGAGACGGGTGGTGAGCTCCACCGAGGCCTTGCGGGTGAAGGTGAGTCCGAGCACGTCCTGGGGCGCCACCAGCCCGTTCGCCACCAACCACAGCACCCGCGAGGCCATCGTCTCCGTCTTGCCGGAGCCTGCCCCGGCGACGACGACGCCCGGCAGCAGGGGCGCGGTGATGACCGCTGCCTGCTCCGGGGTGGGCTCAGGGGTCCCCAGCGCCAGCGCCAGGTCCTGGGGGGAGAAGCGCGGCCCGGTCGACCTGCTCACCGTGCGCGGCCCTCGGGCTGCAGCGGACAGGCGAACCGGGCCGGGCACCGGCGGCACACCCGGTCCTGGTCCCGGGCCGTGAACTGCGCCCCGGCCATCCGCGTGGCCGCGTCCTGGATCGTGGACAGCGCCCACCGGGGGTCGTCCGCGGAGGTCAGCGGCGGCTGCGACTGCTCCACCGAGCCGGGCGCGCCCAGCTGCACGAGCCGGGCGCCCCCGCTCGCGGCACCCAGGTCCGCGAAGGCTCCGTGCGTCACCGCGACCTGGTACGCCGCGAGCTGGGCGTGCCGGTCCACGTCGGCGCGGGGGACGGGGGTGCGTCCCGTCTTGAGGTCGGCGACGACGAGCGCCCCGTCGGACTGCCGCTCCAGACGGTCCACCGCTCCCGTCAGCCGGGGCTCCCGGGCGGCCTCGCCCTCGCCCGGTGGCAGCGCCACCGAGAGGTCCAGCTCGGCACCCACGAGCTCGCGCCCGGCGGCCCGGGCGTCGCGGACGTAGGAGACGTAGCGCTCCAGCATGCGGTGCGCGTCCTGGCGGGTGCGCTCGGAGACCCATCCCTCCACGAGGCCCAGGTCGGGCCACCGCCGGTCCAGCTCGGCGACCAGCTCGTCGGCGGTCGCGTCGGGCCGGGTGGCGACGACGTCGTGCACCAGGGTCCCCAGGGCGGCGCCGGAGGCCTCCCCGGTCTCGGCGCCCCTCGAGGTGAGGAACCACCGCAGCTCGCAGTCGAGGAACGTCTGCAGCCGGGAGGGCGACACACGGACCGGCCCCTCCGGCTGGACGGGCGAGGTGCTCGACAGCTCCCGCAGGTCCCACCACGCCGCCGGATCGGCACCCGGGACCTGCTCGCGCGCCAGCCGGACCAGCAGCTCGACGGCGGCCGTCCGGGCCGGCTGGTCGCCGTCGCGGTGGGCCTGGACGGCGCAGCGGCGCAGCTCACCGACCAGGCCCCGCAGGGTGAGGGGAGGCGGCACGTCGACCGGGGGCCGGTCCCGGAACGCGGGATCGACGAGGTCCAGCAGGGCCGAGGGCTGGTCGTCGGTGCTGGCCGTCGCCGTCACCAGCACCTCCTCCCGGGCGCGGGTCAGCGCGACGTGGAACTGGCGCAGCTCGTCCGAGCGCACGGCCGCCTGGGCGTGCCGCCGTGCCTCGGTGCCCGTCACCGGGCGGCCCTCGACCGCGGCGACCAGCGCGTGCGACCCCAGCAGCGAGTCCCGCAGCCGGAGGTCCGGCCAGACGCCCTCCTGCACCCCGACGACGGCGACCCGGCGCCACCGGCGGCCGGCCGCCGAGTGAGGGGTGAGGATCTCCACCGCCTCGGGCTGCTGGGCCCCCACCACGAGGGTGTCGGCCGCCACCTCCGCCCCCCGCACGGTGTCGAGGAAGGTCCTGGCCCTGGCCCCGGGGAGCCGGTCCACGTGGTCGTCCGCCGCGGAGAACAGGACGAGGACCGCGTCGAGGTCGCGGTCGGCCCGCGCACCCGACGGCCCACCGGCGAGCGCCTGACGGGACCACGCCCTCGCCAGCCCGCTCCGGGACCAGAGCGCCCAGAGGACCTCGTCCGGTCCCGGGAGGCCAGGTGCACCGCGCCGTGGATGCGGGGTCCCCGACGACGCCTCCGACGCCTCGGCCCGCGCGGCTCGCACCACGACGTCGCGTCCGGCCTGCAGGACCTCCGCCACCCGCCGTAGTGCCTGCAGCTCGACGGGGACGTCGTGCGGGGCCTGCCGCCGCAGGTCCGGGTCGCCGAGGCGCAGGGCGAGGAGCTCGTCGGCGCCGCGACCCCCGCCGCCCGCCAGCTCCGCCGCCCGGACCTGCCGGCGCAACCGGCGCAGCCCCACCGGGTCCAGCCCTCCCAGCGGCCCGGTGAGCAGGTCGACGGCCTCCTGCGGGGCGAGGGACCATCCTGGGTCGTCGTCGTCACCCCGGGTCACCACGTCCAGGGCCAGGAGCAGAGGACGCACGGCGGGGTCGGACCCCAGCGGCACGGACGACCGGTCCGCCCGCACGGGGACGCCCCCGGACGCGAGCGCCCTGCGGACCGTGGCCTGCTGCGCGCGGCTGCGGGCCACCACCGCGAGCTCCTGCCAGGGCACCCCCTCGAGCAGGTGCGCCTGCCGCAGCCACCGGGCCACCAGCGCCGCCTCCTGGGCCGGGCTCCGGGTGACGTGGACCCGCACCGCCCCCGGGTCCGCACCGTCGGCGGGGCGGCGCTGGCCCCCGGCACCCACCACGCCGATGCGCTCGGCCACCCGGTCGGCCGCCCGCCCCACGTCCCCGGCCACCCCGTGCCGGGTGCCCAGGGTCAGGGTCGTCGGCCCTGCCGCTCCCGCCCAGCGACGGGCCAGCCCCAGGAACGCCTCCGGGACCGCACCACGGAAGCCCTGGACGGCGGAGTCGGGATCGCCCACGAGGACGCCGTCCGCGCCCGGGGGGCGCACCGCGTCGAGCAGGCGGGCCGCGGACACGGTGAGCTCCTGCGCGTCGTCGACCAGCAGGGCCCCCACCCGGCGGTGCACCAGGGCGCGGAGGTCGGGGTCGCCCTCCAGCGCCTCCGCCGCGGCCGTGGTGATCCAGGCGGGGTCGTAGCTGCCCGGATCTGCGAGGGCGGTGACCTGGTCGTACTCCTCCAGCACGGCGCCGGCGCACGCCCACTCCGGCCGGTCGTGGACCTGGGCGAGGACCTCGAGGTCCTCGCGCCCCACACCGTGCTCGACCGCACGCATGAGCAGGTCGCGCAGCTGGGCCCGGAAGCCGTCCGTGCGGCGGGCCCGGTCGAGCTCCTCGGGCCACGCAGGGCCGCCACCGTCGGCCTCGTGCCCCGCGAGCAGCTCGCGCAGCACGGCGTCCTGGTCGGCCCCGGAGATGAGCCGCGGCGTCGGCCCGTCCTCGCGTGCCGCGGCGAGCCGCAGCACCGAGAACGCCAGGGACGCGGCGGTCCGTGCGAGCGGCTCGGTGTGGGTGGCCGCGAGGTCCTGGCCGATGGCGGCGCGCAGGCGGCCCGCTCCCTGCCGGGTCGCGGCGACGACGAGGCAGCGGTCCGGCTCCAGCCCCTCGCGCAGCCGCGCCTGCGCCTGCGCCACGACCACGCTGGTGCGGCCGGTGCCGGGGGCCCCCAGGACGAGCAGGACGCCACCCCGGTGCTCCACGGCCCGACGCTGGTCCGGGTCGTCGCCGGGCGGTGCCGGTGCGGCGGTCTGCGGTCGTGCCATGGGGCCATCACATCACCCGCTGCCGACAGACCGCCCGGAGCGGTCGGGTGGGCCTACGATGGGAGGATCGAGAAGGAGGGAGCCCCGTGACCAGCCCCCTGACCCCCGAACGACGCGTGCGCCTGCCCCGAGGGGAGCGCCGGGCCCAGCTGCTCGGCGCCGCCCTGGAGGCGTTCGCCGAGTCGGGGTACCACGCCACCGCCATGGACGACATCGCCGACCGTGCCGGGGTCAGCAAACCGGTGCTCTACCAGCACTTCGACAGCAAGCTCGCCCTCTACGTCGCGATCGCGGAGTCGGTGGCCGACGACGTCGTCCGACGGATCGAGGCGGCGCTCGCCTCCGAGGAGGGCAACGAGGCCCGGATCACCGGCTGCCTCAGCAGCTTCTTCGAGTTCGTCGAGCAGCCGTCGTCCGGCTATCCGGTGCTCTTCCGCTCCGACATGACGTCCGACCCGTCCGTGGCCAGCATCCTGGAGCGCACCCGCCGGGCCTGCGGCGAGTCCATGGGCCGGGTGCTGGCGGAGGAGACCGAGCTCAGCTGGGACGAGTGCGTCCTGCTCGGGACCACCATGGCCGGGATGGCGCAGGCCGCGGCGGTCGCCTGGTACGACCGCCGCGGGAGCATGAGCCGCGAACGGGTCCTCGAGCTGCTCTCGACCATCGCCTGGCGCGGGTTCGGGGCGGTGCCCCCGCGCGCCAGGGTGGTCCCGGTCCCGGGCTAGGCTGGGTCCTGCCCCGGTCCGGGGCGCACCCACTGCCAGTCGACAGGGAGGAACCCACCGTGGAGGTCCGCATCGGAGTACGGGACGTCGGACGCGAGGTCACCTTCGAGTCGGCGCAGACGCCGGCCGCCGTCCGAGAGTCCGTGACGGAGGCGCTCAGCAGCGGCTCCTCGGTCCTCGAGCTGCAGGACGAGAAGGGCCAGACGATCATCGTGCCGACGGCGACCATCGCCTACGTCGAGATCGGTGTGCAGGAGAAGGGCCGCGTGGGCTTCGGGACCCACTGACACCGCTCCGTCGGTCACGAGAACGTCACGAAACGGCCTGTCGCGTCGTGTCGGTTGGTGTTCCTGCCGCGCGCTCTCTACTGTGAGGGCGATCGTCGCGGGAGACTGCTCCCGCGTCGCTCACCCAGAGGGCTCTCTCCTCCTGGGCTGACTTGTGCGAAAGGGTCATACCCATGATCACCACCATCATCGTCGCTCTCATCGTCGGCTGCATCGTCGGCCCCCTCGCCCGGCTCATCCTGCCGGGTGACCAGAACATCTCCGTCCCCATGACCATCCTGCTGGGCGCCGTCGGCTCGCTCGTCGGCTCCTGGGTCGGGGCCAACTTCCTCGGGACCAGCGGTGCGCAGTTCAGCTTCTGGGGCCTCATCCTCGGCACGGTCTTCGCGATCGTCGCCGTGATGGCCTACATCGCGGTCACCCGCCGCAAGGCGGTGCGCTGACCGCGCACCGAGCCGAGCCGGTCCGGACGGCGCGCCTCCCCACGTGGGGGGCGCGCCGTCCGCGCGTCCGGTCCCGGACGGTCTCTCGGGTAGCCTGGTGCATGTACACCGGTGCCCGGTCGGCCGTCATGCCACGATGGTCAGACGGTTGTTGGCGGGTCGGGCGAGCGGCCCGGCCCCTTTCATCGCCCAGTTCCCGATCGGCCCGGACCACCCCGACGTCACCTCGTCGGGAGCTGGCCGCACTCACCCGATCAGGGAGTACCCATGCAGGAGACCCGCACGTTCGCCGACTTCGGGCTGCACCCGGACATCGTCCGGGCGCTCGCCGACGGTGGCATCACCCACCCGTTCCCCATCCAGGCGATGACGCTGCCGGTGGCGCTGTCCCGGCACGACATCATCGGTCAGGCCAAGACCGGCACGGGCAAGACGCTCGGCTTCGGCCTCCCGCTGCTGCACAACGTGGTCGCTCCCCAGGACGCCGCGTTCGCCGACCTGGAAAGGCCGGGCGCCCCCCAGGCCCTCGTGGTCGCCCCCACCCGTGAGCTCGCCGTGCAGGTCGCCGGGGACCTGTCCAAGGCGGCAGCCCATCGCTCGACCCGCATCCTCACCGTCTACGGCGGCCGCGCCTACGAGCCGCAGATCGAGGCGCTCAACCGCGGCGTCGAGATCGTCGTCGGCACCCCGGGCCGCCTGCTGGACCTCGCCGCCAAGGGCCACCTCACCCTCGGGCACGCCCGCACCGTCGTCCTCGACGAGGCGGACGAGATGCTCGACCTCGGCTTCCTGCCCGACGTGGAGAAGCTGCTGGCCCTGACCCCCGCCGGTCGCCAGACCATGCTGTTCTCGGCCACGATGCCCGGCGCCGTGGTCTCCCTGGCGCGCAGCTACATGACCCAGCCCACGCACATCCGTGCGGTCAGCGACGACGACGACGGCAGGCAGACCGTCGCGGCGGTCGAGCAGTTCGCCTACCGCGCGCACGCCATGGACAAGGTCGAGATGCTGGCGCGCATGCTCCAGGCCGACGGACGAGGGCTCACCATCGTCTTCGCCCGGACGAAGCGAACGGCCGCCAAGGTCGCCGACGAGCTGGGCGACCGCGGTTTCGCCGCGGCCGCGATCCACGGCGACCTCGGTCAGGGAGCCAGGGAGCAGGCGCTGCGGGCCTTCCGCAGCGGGAAGGTCGACATCCTCGTGGCCACGGACGTCGCGGCCCGCGGGATCGACGTCGAGGCCGTGACCCACGTCATCAACTACCAGTGCCCCGAGGACGAGAAGACCTACCTGCACCGCATCGGCCGCACCGGCCGGGCGGGCGCGACCGGTGTCGCGGTGACCTTCGTGGACTGGGACGACATGCCGCGGTGGGGCCTCATCAACAAGGCGCTGGACCTGGGCTACCCCGAGCCGGAGGAGACCTACTCCTCCAGCCCGCACCTCTTCGAGCAGCTCGGCATCCCCGAGGGCACCCGTGGGACGCTCCCCAAGTCCGCCCGCACCCGGGCCGGGCTGGGTGCCGAGGCGGTCGAGGACATCGAGGGCACCTCCGGCCGGGAGCGGGGTGACCGGCGCGGACGCGGCCGAGGTGGCCGCTCCGGGCGCGGTGGTCAGCGCAGCGGGCAGGACGGCGGTCGGAGCAGCGCCCGTGAGGGCCACGGCCCGAGGGGCGGGTCAGCAGCAGAGGGCACCGGTGGATCGGCGCGCCGATCCAGCTCGACCGAGTCCGCGGGCTCCGGGGGTCGTCGCCGGCGTCGTCGTCGCACCAGCGCCGGTCACGGCGAGGCGCCCAGCAGCTGACCCCCGGTCCGCTCGAGCAGGGCGGAGAGGACCCTCGGCTGCGTGGTGTGCTCGCCGAGACGGTTGGGCTTGCCCGACCCGTGGTAGTCGCTGGACCCCGTCGGCAGCAGGCCGTGGCGGCTCGCGAGCCGACGGGCCAGTTCCCGCCCGGCCCCGTCGTGGTCACGGTGGTCCACCTCGATGCCCGCGAGACCGGCCTCGACGAGGTCGCCCAGGAGCTCGCGCGGCACGCCCCGGCCCCGGGCCGCGGCGAACGGGTGGGCCAGCACGGCGGCTCCCCCCGCCGACCGCACCAGCTCGACGGCCCGCCGCGGGTCCGGTGCGATGTGGGCGACGTGGAAGCGGCTGCTGGAGTGGAGCACGTCGGCGAAGGCCGCGTCGCGGTCCGGGTACCTCCCGCGCAGCACCAGGACGTCCGCGATGTGCGGGCGCCCCAACGACGCGCCGGCGGAGGCCTGGCCCAGCACCTCCTCCCAGGAGACGGGGAAGCCGGCCTCCGCCAACCGGTCGACCATCCTCCGCAGGCGGTCGTCCCGGCTGCCCCGGATGCGCCCCAGCTCCTCGAGCAGGGCCGGGTGGGTCGGGTCCACGAAGTAGCCGAGCAGGTGGACCGACGCTCCTGCCGCGCTGCAGGACAGCTCCAGCCCGGGCACCACCGCGACGCCCCGTTCCCGACCGGCCCGGTCAGCCTCCTCCCAGCCCGAGACGGCATCGTGGTCGGTCAGCGCCACCACGTCCAGGCCGGCCTCCCGGGCCCGGCCCACGACCTGCGCGGGTGACTCGGTGCCGTCGCTGTGCGTGGAGTGCACGTGCAGGTCGATCCGGGCGCTCGGCGCGAGACGGCTCATGAGCCCACCGTAGGCGGCGCCCAGGGACGGGCATACTGGAACCCCACTCCCCCATCCGCCCGCGCCACCGGCGCGACCGACACGAGACACCGAGGAGAAGCATGACCACGACCCGAGCCTCGCTCCGGACCGCCGGAGCCGCGACCGTGCTCGCCGTACTGGCCCTGGCCGGCTGCGCGGAGGAGGAGCCGGTCGCGGAGCCCACGGCGACCAGCACGGCGACCGACGACGCGGCGACCAGCAGCGCCCCGGAGGATGCGCAGGAGGAGACCGCCTCCGAGGACGCCGCGGCGGACACAGCCACGCAGACCGAGCAGGCGGAGGCGACCAGCGAGCCGGAGGAGCTCGAGCTCAGCGCGAGCGACGGGTCCTTCACGGTGACCGTCCCGGCCGGCTGGGAGGACGCGACCTCCACGGCGCAGGAGCAGACCGAGACGGCCGTGCTGGCGGCCCGGGACGGCGAGCGCGTCGACTCCTTCTACACCAACATCGTCATCACCCAGGAGGAGTACGTCGGCAACCTCACCTCCGCGGTGGAGAGCTCGGCCGAGCAGCTGGCCGGTGAGGACGGGGAGTACGAGCTGCTCGAGCCGGCGGAGGTGGACGGCAACCGGGCCCCCGGGTACACCCTGGTGCGCGAGGTCCAGGACGCGACCGTGCACCAGACGCAGCGCTGGGTGTCGCACGAGGGCACGCTCTACGTCGTGACCCTCTCCGCCGTGGAGAGCCAGGCCGAGGACGCCGAGCCGGTCCTCGAGGACCTGCTCGCCGGCTGGACCTGGAACGACTGACCCCGGCACCGACCGTGGACGGCCCGCCCCGGCCGGCCCGGCGCGGTCGGGCTGCCGGTCAGGCCTCGGCCACGTAGGTGCCCCGGGACCGGCGGCGGGCCCGGAGCGCGGCCCGGTCCAGGCCGAGCTTGCGTCGCGCGAGGTAGCCACCGATGGCCAGCCCGCCCGCCAGGCCCAGCCCGGTCGCCACGGCGTCGACGAAGTAGATCACCGCGTTCGCCACCGTGGACGCGTCGTTCTGCATGATGACGTAGAGCGCGCGGTAGACCGCCAGCCCGGGCAGGAGCGAGACGATCCCCGCGGTGGCGACCGCGGCCTCCGGCACCCGCAGCACGCGGTACGTGACGTAGGCGAACGCGCCCACCAGGGAGGCGGCGACCGCGACGCCGGCCGGGGCGGCGAACCCCACGAAGATGGCGGCCTCGAGCACCAGCCACGCCGGGGCGGCGATCCCGATGCTCACCAGGATGGTGCGGGTGCCGGAGTAGGTGCTCAGGCAGAAGCCCAGCGCGATGAGCATGGCGCCGATGGTCGAGATGAAGGGGGTGCCACCCAGGGCGATGATCGGCGACACCTGCATGTCCACCCCGAACCACCGGGAGACCCCGAGCACCGACGCCACCCCGACCGCGATGCCCAGGGTCATCATGAGGACCTCCAGGCCCCGCGCCCCGGCCGTCACGTAGTAGCCGTCGATGGCGTCCTGCGCGGCGCCCAGGACGCCCAGCCCGGCGAGGAGGACGACGATGCCGGAGACGACGACCACCGAGGGTGTCTCCCGACCGACGGCATACATGACCAGCGCGATGCCCGTGGGGATCGCGGCGCTGAGCACCTGGGTGAAGAAGGCGGCGACGCCCCAGATGTAGAGCTGGCGCTGGACCCGGTCGACGGTGGCCGCGGAGATCGCGGCCACCAGCCACATCAGGGGGCCCGCCCCGAAGAGCATGACGACGCCGACCGACATGATCGCGGCCCCCACGGTGACGACCCAGCGACGGTAGGGGTGGGGCGAGGCGAGCAGGGTCGACAGGTGGGCCCGGGCCGCGTCGACGTCCAGCGACGGTCCCTCGCTGCTGCCCTCGGCAGAGCGGACGATCTCCTCGATGTGCCGCTGCACGGCCTCCAGGCGGGTGTAGTCCGGTGCCCGGTCGTTGATGACGCGCATCACGGTCAGGGAGTCCTCGTCCAGCCCCCGGTGCACCGACACCGAGATCGAGGTGTAGGTGATGTCGACGTGCATCGAGCGGATGCCGTAGGCGTGCCCGAGGCGCAGCACGATGGCCACCGTGTCGGCCGCCGAGGCCCCCGTCGACAGCAACGCCTCGCCGACCCGTAATGCGAGGTCGCAGACCGCCCGGGCGTGCCGCTGGGTCGCCTCGTCGCCGTCGGTGCGCACCCCCAACGCCGTGGTCGGGGGCGAGCTGGAGCGGACGACGTGGACGGCGGCGTGCTTGAGATGGCGGCCGAGCCGGGCCGCAGGGATCAGCTGCGGGCGGGCGATCCGCTGCGGTCCGGTCACCTCGCCGGGCATGGTCGTGAAGGGGGTCTGATCGCTCATCAGGATCCAGCGTAGGGCCCGCCGCTGACCGTCCGCTCGGTGCTCCCTGGGCACCGCCTACCATGAGCCGGGTGAGTGAGAAGCAGCACCAGCCAGAGCACCGGAACCGGCCGACCGGAGAGGCCTTCATGGCCTTCATGCGGGCGGGCTGGGCACCCCGGTCCGGCGAGCTCCCCGAGCTCACCGAGGCCGCCCGGTATGCCGCCGCGCGCCGGGAGGAGCTGTCCGCCACCTACCCGGGCGAGCGCCTGGTCGTCCCCGCCGGTGGGCTCAAGATCCGGAGCAACGACACCGACTACGTCTTCCGCCCGCACAGCGCCTTCGCCCACCTCACCGGCCTGGGGGCCGACCGGGAGCCGGACGCCGTGCTCGTCCTGGACCCGCTGCCCTCCGGCGAGGGCCACGAGGCGACCCTCTACTTCCTGCCGCTGGCGGACCGCGACAGCGAGGAGTTCTTCGCCGACTCCCGATCCGGGGAGTTCTGGGTCGGGTCCCGGCCGACCCTGGCGAGCGCCTCCGCCGAGCTGGGCCTGTCGACGCGCCACCTGTCCGAGCTCCCGGACGCCGTGGCCAAGGACGTCGGCCCCTCCGGGCTGGCGGTGCGGGTCGTGCGCGACGCCGACCGCGAGGTCGCGGCCACCGTCGACAGGGTTCGCGAGCAGTCCGGCCTGTCCTCCGCCGAGCAGGCGCAGGAGGCCGACCTGGCGCTGGCGCGCACGCTCTCGACGATGCGCCTGGTCAAGGACGACTGGGAGGTGGAGCAGATGCAGGAGGCGGTCGACGCCACCGCGACCGCCTTCGACGCCGTGGTGGAGCAGCTCCCGGAGGCGGTCCGGCGCGGGCGCGGGGAACGCTGGGTCGAGGGCGTCTTCGGGCTGCACGCCCGTCACGCCGGCAACGGCGTCGGCTACGACTCCATCTGCGCCGCCGGCGACCACGCGACGACCCTGCACTGGATCCGCAACACCGGCGAGGTGAAGGACGGCGACCTCCTGCTCCTCGACGCCGGTGTCGAGACCGACGCGCTCTACACCGCCGACGTCACCCGCACCGTGCCGGTGTCCGGTCGTTTCACCGATCCGCAGCGACGGGTCTACGAGGCCGTCCTCGAGGCCCAGGAGGCCGGGCTGGCCGCGGTACGGCCCGGGAACCGGTTCAAGGACGTGCACGCGGCCGCCATCGAGGTCATCGCCCGGCACCTGCTGGAGTGGGGGCTGCTGCCCGAGGACGTCACCCTGGAGCAGACCCTGGACGCCGAGGAGGGGCAGTTCCACCGCCGTTGGATGGTGCACGGCACCAGCCACCACCTCGGGCTCGACGTGCACGACTGCGCCCAGGCCCTGCGCGAGGACTACGTCGAGGGTGAGCTGCGCGAGGGCATGGTCCTCACCGTGGAGCCCGGGCTGTACTTCAAGTCCGACGACCTGCTGGTCCCGGAGGAGCTGCGCGGGATCGGGGTGCGCATCGAGGACGACGTCGTGGTGACCGCGGACGGGGCACGCAACCTGTCCGCCATGCTGCCGCGGACGGTGCCCGAGGTGGAGGCCTGGGTGCGCGGGGGCGGGCGACGGGGCTGACCCGGCGCCACGTCGGCGGTCAGGACAGCCGACCGTCCAGCAGGTCGCGGGCGCGCTCGACCAGCTTGTGCTCGGTGAGCACCTCGTAGCGGGTGGCCACCACCTGGGTCACCGAGGTGAAGTCGCGACGCCCGCGGGTGAAGGCGTAGCCGATGAGGCCCCAGACCAGCCCGAACACGGCGCCGAAGCAGGCCGTCCAGATCACCGTCATCAAAGCGTCGCGCGGCCCGGCGAACAGCGCGAAGATGAGACCGACGAAGAGTCCCAGCCACACGCCGGACAGCGCCCCGCCCAGCGCCACACGCCCCGTCGTGAGCCGGCCGGTGACCCGCTCCACCTGCTTGAGGTCGGTGCCGACGATGAGGACCTGGTCCACCGGGAACT
The DNA here is from genome assembly GCF_001483745.1 of Serinicoccus chungangensis. Lineage (GTDB taxonomy): Bacteria > Actinomycetota > Actinomycetes > Actinomycetales > Dermatophilaceae > Ornithinicoccus > Ornithinicoccus chungangensis_A. Next base: position 218,239 of record NZ_LQBL01000002.1, read on the forward strand.
CGTGGTCGGAGAGGTAGTCGACGGCCTCCTGGGCCTGGTCGTAGCGCTCGAAGACCCCGAGGCTCTTGGGGTAGTCGAGGTCCAGGGTCGGCCGGGGCAGGGCAGCACGGGGACCGGTCGGGGTAGTCACCCCCTCATTGTGCCCACCACCCCCCCGGCCGCGCCATTCCGGTGCACCGCGCTCCCCGGGGGTCGCCGACCTCGTATTGTCCTGGGGGTGAGCACCCACCGTGTCTTCGTCGCCCGCCTCAACGGCCTGAGCGTCTTCGACCCGCTGGGTGACGAGGTGGGCCGGGTCCGCGACGTCGTCGTCACCCTGACGGCCCGCTCGGCCGCGCACGGGCCGCGGGTCATCGGTCTGGTGGTCGAGGTCCCCGGCCGTCGGCGCGTCTTCGTGCCGATCACCAGGGTCACGTCGGTGGACGCCGGACAGGTCATCACCACGGGGCTGCTCAACATGCGGCGCTTCGAGCAGCGGGCGGGAGAGACCCTCGTCGTGGGTGAGCTCTTCGACCGGCAGGTCACCGTGACCGAGGGGTCCGAGCGCCGTCCTGCCGTCGTGGAGGACATGGCGATGGACCAGCAGCGCAGCGGGGACTGGCGCATCACCAAGGTCTTCGTCCGCAAGGGGCGGGACGAGGCGCCCCGACGGGGGCTGCTCCGGCGGCGCCGCGGCGAGACGCTGCTCGTCGACATCGAGGCCGTCGAGGGCCTGCAGGAGCAGGGCCCCCCGCAGGCGGCCACCGCCCTCCTGGAGGCCTACGAGGACCTCAAGCCGCAGGACCTCGCCGAGGCCATCCACGACCTGTCGACCAAGCGACGCGCCGAGGTGGCGGACGCCCTGGACGACGAGACCCTGGCCGACGTCCTGGAGGAGCTGCCCGACGACGACCGCCTCGAGATCCTCACCCACCTGCCGACCGACCGGGCGGCCGACATCCTGGAGGTCATGCAGCCGGACGACGCCACGGACCTGCTGTCCGACCTCCCGGAGGCCGTCCAGGAGGAGCTGCTGGCTCTCATGCAGCCGGACGAGGCCGCCGACCTGCGGCGACTGCTGACCTACGACGAGAACACCGCCGGTGGCCTCATGACGACCGACCCGGTGATCCTCGGGCCGGAGGCCAGCATCGCCGAGGCCCTGGCGCTGGTCCGGCGGGAGGAGATGCACCCCGCGACCGCGTCGCTGGTCTACGTCACGCGCCCTCCGCACGAGACCCCCACCGGCCGCCTGCTCGGCAGCATCCACATCCAGCGGCTGCTGCGCGAGGCCCCGCACCAGCCCGTGGGCTCGATCCTCGACACCGACATCGACCCCGTCTCCCCCGGCGCCAGCCTCGGCGTCGTGACGCGGGCGCTGGCGACGTACAACCTCGTGGCCCTCCCCGTGGCCGACCCGGAGGGCCGGCTGCTCGGAGCGGTGACCGTCGACGACGTCCTCGACCACATCCTCCCCGACGACTGGCGCGAGACCGACCTGACGGAGGCGGACGATGTCTGAGCCGACGCGCCACACCGCACGGGGCCGCGGGGGCAACCGCCGGGCGGACCCCACCTCGGGCGGGCCGCGCCTCGACCAGCCGCTGGCCAAGCAGTCGCGCTGGATGCCGCAGGCCCGCATGGACCCCGAGAGCTTCGGGGCCTTCGCGGAGCGCTTCGCGCGCTTCATGGGTACCGCGCGCTTCCTCGTGTGGATGACGCTCTTCGTCCTCGTCTGGATCGCCTGGAACACCGTGCTCCCCGCGGAGGCGCGCTTCGACCCGTACGCCTTCATCTTCCTCACCCTCATGCTCAGCCTCCAGGCGTCCTACGCGGCACCGCTCATCCTGCTCGCGCAGAACCGGCAGGACGACCGCGACAAGGTGCAGATGGAGCAGGACCGCACCCGGGACGAGCGCACGCAGGCCGACACCGAGTTCCTCACCCGTGAGGTGGCGGCCCTGCGCCTGGCCATGCGCGACGTCGCGACCCGGGACTTCGTGCGCTCCGAGCTCCGGGACCTGCTCGAGGAGCTGCGCGCCCAGGACGCGGAGGACGCCGAGGACGCTGCCCCGGAGCGGCAGCAGCACGGCGAGGGGGGCGCGGGACGCCGCCACGACCGCTGAGGGCGCCGTCGCCGGTGGGGCGGCCGGCGCCTACCATGGAGGTATGCCCATCCCCAGCGACGACGCCCTGCACGCTGCCCTGGCCCGCGTCAACGACCCGGAGATCAAGAAGCCGATCACCGAGCTCGGGATGCTCGAGGCGGTCGACGTCACCGACGACGGCCAGGTCCAGGTCACGGTGCTGCTGACCGTCCCCGGCTGCCCGCTCAAGGACACCATCACCCGTGACGTCACGGCTGCGGTGAGCGAGGTGGAGCACGTCACCGGCGTGGACGTCCGGCTGGGCGTCATGACCGAGGAGCAGCGCGGTGCGCTGCGCGACCAGCTGCGCGGCGGGCAGGCCGAGCGCGAGATCCCCTTCGCCCGGCCCGACTCCCTCACGACGGTGTATGCCGTCGCCTCCGGCAAGGGCGGCGTGGGCAAGTCCTCGGTCACCGTCAACCTGGCCGTCGCCCTGGCCGAGGAGGGACTGCGGGTGGGGGTGGTCGACGCCGACATCTACGGCTTCTCGGTGCCCCGCATGATGGGCATCACCCAGGCCCCCACGCAGGTGGACGACATGATCCTGCCGCCGGTCGCCGAGCCGAGCGGGGTCAAGGTCATCTCCATCGGCATGTTCGTCCCCGGCAACCAGCCCGTGGTGTGGCGCGGGCCCATGCTCCACCGGGCCATGCAGCAGTTCCTGGCCGACGTCTACTGGGGCGACCTGGACGTCCTGCTGCTCGACCTGCCCCCCGGCACCGGTGACATCGCCATCACCGTGGCCCAGCTGCTGCCGAGCAGCGAGCTGCTGGTGGTCACCACGCCGCAGCAGGCTGCCGCCGAGGTGGCCGAGCGGGCCGGCGCCATCGCGCTGCAGACCCACCAGCGGCTCGCCGGGGTCATCGAGAACATGTCCTGGCTGGAGCTGCCGGACGGTTCCCGCTCCGAGCTCTTCGGCAGCGGTGGCGGCCAGGCGGTCGCCGACTCGCTCTCCCGGTCCATCGGCGCGCAGGTGCCGCTGCTGGGCCAGGTGCCCATCGACGTGGCCCTGCGCGAGGGCGGCGACCACGGCACCCCTGTCGTGGCGGCGGGGAACGTCGACGGCGCCGACGACACCCCGGCGGCGACCGCGCTGCGTGGCGTCGCCCGGCAGCTGGCCCGGCGAGGCCGTGGTCTGGCGGGGCGGAAGCTCGGCATCACCCCCACCGCTCGCGCCTCGTCGTAGGGACGAGGTCGCGTCCCGGCCAGGTCCGCAGGGGCTAGGTCGCGTCGGTGTCGAACGGGGTGGGCCGCGAGGGGTCGTGCCCCGCACCCAGCGCCGGGCGCATCCGCGCGGACACCGGCTTCTCCGCCCTCTCCCCCGCGTCGGAACCCGCGCGGGCCGAGGACGACGTGGCGCCCCGGGGCTCGGTGAGGGCCTCGCGCACGATGCGTCGGGGGTCGTACTGCCGCGGGTCCAGCTGCTGCCAGTCGATGTCGTCGAAGCCCGGGCCCAGCTCGTCGCGCAGCTGCCCCTTGGCCCCCTCGGCGAGGTCGCGCAGGTAACGGACCCCCTGGCCGAGCTTGGCGGCGTACCCCGGCAGCCGGGTCGGGCCGAGGATGATGAGCGCGGCCAGCACGAGCAGGAGGATCTCGCCGCCCGCGAGGTTGCCGATCACGCTGCTCCTCCGCTCCAGGGGCCACCTCGTGCGGGTGGACGGGACACCGGGGTCACCCTACCTAGTCCCCCGAGCCGACCAGGGTGACGCTCACCGTGCGGTCCTCGCCGGAGGCCGTCCGCAGCTCCAGCTCGACGGTGTCGCCCACGGCGTAGGAGCGCAGGACCACGATGAGGTGCTGGGAGTCCCGGATCGTCGTCCCGTCGACGGAGAGGATGACGTCGCCCGGTCGCACCCCGGCACGGTCCGCCGGACCGCCGGCGACCACCGGGGCGTCCTCGCCGGCCACCTGCCGCCGGACCCGGGCGCCGTCCCCCGTGTAGGTGAGGTCGACGAGGACGCCCATGACCGGGTACTCGCTGGTCCCGGTCTCGATGAGCTGGGTCGCCGTGCGGTCGGCCTGCTCGGCGGGCACGGCGAAGCCCAGACCGATGCTGCCGGACCTGCCGCCGAACCCGGCGGCCTGGGGCACCTGGGCGATGGCCGAGTTCACCCCGACGACGCGTCCGGACAGGTCGAGGAGCGGCCCGCCCGAGTTGCCGGGGTTGATGGCGGCGTCGGTCTGGATCGCGCTGATGTAGCTCGTGCTCTCCTGGGTCTCCCCCGCGACGACCGGGCGGTCCTTCGCCGACACGATGCCGCTGGTCACCGTGCTGTCCAGCCCCAGCGGCGCGCCCACCGCGACGACCGTCTGGCCCACCAGCACGTCGTCGGAGTCGGCGAACGCCAGCGGGGTGAGGTCCTCGCGCTCCACCTGCAGCACGGCGATGTCGTAGGCGGGGTCCGACCCGACCACCTCGGCCTCGAGCGGGTCCTCACCGGGCAGCTCGACGAGGATCGGGTCACCCTCCCCGGCCCCCTCGATGACGTGGTGGTTGGTGACGAGGTAGCCGTCACGGCGCACGACGAAGCCGGACCCCAGGCCCAGCGACCCGTCCTCGCCGATCGAGATGAGGGCCACGCTGGGCAGCACCGCGCGGGAGAGCCCGCTGATGGTGCCGTCGGCCTGCGCCGGCGGGGCGGCGGGGGCGACGCTCGGCGCGGCGTCGTCACGGACGGGTCCGTCGGCCCGGCCCGGCGACTGGTCCTGAGCGGACGTCGAGGACGCGGCCCCCGGCTCCATCCGGTCCGCGAGCACCGCGCCCCCCAGGCCGCCCAGCGCGCCGCTGACCAGGGCCACGAGCACCACCGGCACGAGGGATCGTCGTGCCGGGCGACGCGCGGCGGCGCGACGGGGCGCCGGGCCAGCGGGTGGCGGGGCGGGGCCGTCGGTGGGCCGCTCGGTCGTGGGGCCGGTCATACCCACGGATTCTGCCAGCGCCGACGTCAGCCGAGCGCGGCGGCCGGTCGACCCAGCCGAGCACCCGTCCCCGCGGGACGCAGCCCGCGGCTGGGACGGCGGTGGGCGAGGGACTGCCGCAGCAGCGCCCGTCCCCGGTGGATGCGAGAGCGCACCGTCCCCATCTTGATGCCCAGCGTCTGGGAGACCTCCTCGTAGGAGAGGCCTTCGATGTCGGACAGGACCACGGCCGCACGGAACTGCGGCGGCAGGGCGTTGAGCGCCTGCTGGATGTCCCCGTCGAGGTGGGTCATGGCGTAGACCTGCTCCGGGTCGGTGCCCGAGGCGCGCAGCGGCAGCCGGGCGGAGAGCTCCTCGGTCAGGGCGTCGAAGCGGATCCGTTGCCGACGGCGCATCTTGTCCAGGAACAGGTTGGTCGTGATGCGGTGCAGCCAGCCCTCGAAGGTGCCGGGACGGTAGGAGTCGAGGGAGCGGAAGACCCGGACGAAGACGTCCTGGGTGAGGTCCTCGGCCTCGTGCGGGTCACCGGTCAGCCGGTAGGACAGGCGGTAGACGCGGGGAGAGTGCTCGCGCACGATCTCCTCCCAGCTCGGGGGCACCCAGTCCGGCGTCGACATGAATCAACGGTGTCAGGTCCGGCTGGGAGGAGGCTGGACGGTCCGGGCCGGGATAGGCTACGCCCATGGCAGCACCCAAGGCATCCTCGGTCGCCTACGCCGAGGACTTCATCGCGCCCCACCCCGTCATCGAGTCGGCCCAGCGGCGCGGCGAGGAGCTCGGGGCGACGCCCCTCGGCAACGGTGCGGGCGCGACGCTGCGGCTCCTGGCCGCGGCGGTCCGGGCCGCCCACGTGGTCGAGGTGGGCACCGGCGCCGGGAGCTCGGGGCTGTGGCTCCTGCAGGGGATGCCGCGCGACGGCATCCTCACGACGATCGACAGCGACCCGGAGCACCAGCGGGCCGCCCGGGAGGCCTACGCCGCGGCGGGCATCCCGCCGCAGCGCACCCGGGTCATCAGCGGGGACGCCGCAGCCGTGCTCGGCCGGTTGACCGACGGTGCCTACGACCTGGTCCTGGTGGACGCGGACAAGGACGGCTACCCGGTCTACGCCGAGGCCGCGCTGCGGCTGCTCCGTCCGGGTGGGCTGCTCGTCCTCGACAACATGCTCTGGCACGACAAGGTCGCCGACCCGGCCGCGCGTGACGAGACCACCAGCATCCTGCGCGACCTCGGCAAGACCTTGCGCGAGGAGGACGGACTGGTCCCCGCCCTGCTGCCGGTGGGCGACGGGCTGCTCGTCGCGGTCAAGCGCTGAGCACGGACCGAGCCCCCGGACGATCACGGCGTCCGGGGGCTCGGTGTCGGCGCGAGGGGCGCGTCAGCCCACGCAGTCCTTGATGGCGTCGCCGAGGGCGCTCGCCTCCTCGGCGTTCATCTCGACGACGAGCCGGCCACCACCCTCCAGAGGCATGCGCAGGACGATGCCGCGGCCCTCCTTGGTCACTTCCAGAGGACCATCCCCGGTGCGAGGCTTCATTGCTGCCATGGTTGCCCTTCCTCGTGGCGCGGCCTGCCGCCGCTCCTCCGCCGCGGTGTCGACGGAGACATACCACCGAATTATCCCCCCTGGCTGACGCCGTGCCTAATCGGGGTGACCCGACGTGCGGCACACTGTCCCCGTGCACGCCCGCTCCGCCGTCGTCGACCTCTTCGGCGACCACCTGCGACGACGTGGCTGGTGGGCCCCGGTCTCCGCGGTGCTGGCGCTCACCTCCGCGGTCGAGGTGGCCGGCCCGGCGACCCGGACGGCGATCTCCCGGCTGGTGGCCCAGGGGTGGCTCGAGGCCCGGGCCGAGGAGGGGGTCCGGGGGTATGCGGCGACCCCCCGGGCGCGGGTCCGCTGGGAGCGGGCGCACGACCGGGTCTACGCCCCCGGCCCCCCCGCCTGGGACGGGTGCTGGCACCTCGTCCACGTCGACTCCGGCGGCGACCGCCGGCGTCGTGAGCAGGTGACCCGCACCATGACCTACCTCGGCTACGGGCGGCTGGGCTCCGGCGGCTGGGTCAGCCCCCGGCCGAGCCCCGAGCTCGAGCCCTCGCTGGAGCCCCTCGAGGTCGGCTGGGTGGCGGTGCACGGCCGGCTGGAACCGGCCCAGGACCCGGCCCGGCTGGCCGGCCGCGTCTGGGACCTGGACGGTCTGGCCGACGAGCACCACCGGTTCGCGCGGACGCTCGCCGCCGCGCCGGCGGTGGCCGGGCTGCGTCCCGAGCTCGCCTACCGCGAGCGCACCGCCCTGGTCCACGCCTGGCGGCGCTTCCTCTTCCGGGACCCTGACCTCCCACCGGAGGTGCTGCCCGTCGGCTGGCCGGGGCACCGCTCGCGGGAGCTCTTCCTCGACCGGGCGGCCGCGCTGGCGCCGGCCGCCGACGACTACGTGGATGGCGTCCTCGCCTCGGCCATTCGGTAGGTTGGGACGATGAGCAGCGACGCCTCCTCCCCCGTCCAGGTGGACCACGACGCCGGCAGCGGCGTCGCCGTCCTGCGGTTCCACCGGCCCGAGGCCATGAACTCCCTCGACGTCGCGACCAAGGACGCCCTGCTCGAGGCGCTGCGGACCGTCGCCGGCGATCCCGAGGTCCGGTGCGTCGTGCTCACCGGGACCGGTCGGGCGTTCTGCGTCGGCCAGGACCTCAAGGAGCACGTGCAGCTGCTCGGGGAGGACGCCGAGGCGTTGTGGCGGACCGTCGCCGAGCACTACAACCCGGTGGTCGAGCTGCTCGCCACCATGGACAAGCCGGTCGTCGCCGCGGTGAACGGCGTGGCGGCCGGGGCCGGGGCCGCCTTCGCCTTCGCCTGCGACCTGCGCTACGTCGCGGCCTCCGCCGGCTTCAACCTGGCCTTCACCGGCATCGCGCTGTCCTGCGACTCGGGGACCTCCTGGTCCCTCCCCCGCCTGGTCGGCACGGCCCGGGCCAAGGAGCTCCTGCTCTTCCCTCGGACCGTCCCGGCGGAGGAGGCGCTGAGCCTCGGGCTGGCCACCGAGGTCGTCCCGGACGAGGAGCTGCTCCCCCGCGCCCTCGACGTGGCGCGGCAGCTGGCGGCCGGACCGACGCTGGCCTACGGCGCGGTGCGGCGGGCCGTGGCGTTCTCCGCCGGCCACGGTCTGGCCGACTCGCTGGAGGTCGAGGAGACGCTCATGACCCGCACCGGCACCAGCACCGACCACCGCGCGGCCGTGGACGCCTTCCTCGCCAAGGAGAAGCCGGTCTTCACCGGCCGCTGAGGCCCCGAGTCACGGCGGGTAGTCGCTGGGCGGCTCGAACCGGAAGAGGTACCAGCCCCACCACACCTGCCACGCGACCATGAGGGCCGCGAGGACGCCCGTCCGGACCACCAGCAGCCACCGCGGCTGCTCGTGCTCCCGGCTGCCCGGCGCCCACCCGGCGCCGGCCAGCACGACGAAGAGCGGGAAGAGCAGCATGAGGTAGCGGTAGAGGCTGGTCCACGGGTCCAGCGCCGCGAACAGGTACAGCGCGTACCCGAGGCACCAGGTGCGCAGGGCCAGGCCCAGCCCCGCCGCCCACGGCCCGAGCACGGCCAGGACGAGCACCCCGATGCCGGCCGCCAGGACGAGCAGCCCGACGAGGTCCCCCCACAGCCACTGCGCCCGCTCGATGCTGGGCAGGAACGGCAGCACCTGCTCGCCACCGCGCCAGGCGGACATCGTCGAGGTGTAGGCGTCCGCCCGGCCGGTCCGCACCCACGCGACGGCCGGCCACACCAGACCGGCGAGGCCGCACCCCACGAGGGCGGCCGCCATCGCGACGTACTCCCGGGGCCGCAGCGGCCGCTCCCGCCTGCGGCGCCACCGCGCGACCACGACCACCAGCGCGACCAGCCCCAGCGGCAGCGCCACCGGACGGGCCAGGCCGGTGAGCAGGGCGACGGCTCCCGCAGCCCACCACCGCTCCCGCACGAGCAGCCACAGCGCCGTCGCCAGCACGAGCAGGGCGATCGACTCGGTGTAGGCGACCTGGAAGGTGGGTGAGCTCGGGTACGCCCCGAGGAGGGCCACCCCGGCCAGCGCACCGGCCGGGCCGACGCGATCGCGCAGCAGGCCTGCCACCACGACCGCTGCGGCATACCCCAGGACCGTGGCCACGACGACGCCGGCGACCGCGAACGGCCACCCGGTGAGCGCCATGACGCCACGCGCCAGCAGCGGGAAGGCGGGGTAGAAGGCCCAGGGGTTCTGCTGGACCACGCCGTCGGTCCCGACGGGCACCTCGTCGGGGTAGCCCTCGGTCGCGATGCGCTCGTACCACTGGCCGTCCCACAGCGTCGCGAACTGGAAGTACAGGCCGACGCCGGGGTCGTCGTAGACGGAGGGGTCCTGGTGGTCGTGGGCCAGCCGCAGGAGGATCACCCCGCTGACCGCGCGCAACAGGGTCCAGAGGAGCAGCACCGCCCCCACGAAGCGCAGGTCGAGCAGGCGGGCCGGCACCGGGGCCCGGGTCGCCGCACGGGTCATGAGGTGGCGCGCATCTCCGTCGGACGGAGCCCGGAGCGCGCCGAGCCGGCGCGGAAGCACCCGACGAGGTGGTCGTCGACCAACCCGCAGGCCTGCATGGCGGCATACAGGGTGGTCGGCCCGACCTGCTCGAAACCGGCCTTGCGCAGCCGCTTCGCGAGCAGCTCGGACTCGGCCGTCTGCGTGGGGACGTCGGCGAAGCGACGCGGCCTCGGCGTCGGCTCGGGCGCGTGCGTCCACAGCAGCTCCTCGAGCCCCCCGTGCTCGCGCAGCCCGAGGGTGGCCCGGGCGTTGGCGATGGTGGCCTCGATCTTGCGCCGGTTGCGGACGATCGACTCGTCCGCGAGCAGGCGCCGCACGTCGGTCTCGGTGAAGTCGGCGACCACCTCCGCGTCGAAGCCGGCGAAGGCGCGCCGGAAGGCAGGCCGTTTGCGCAGGATGACCAGCCACGACAGCCCGCTCTGGAAGCCCTCCAGGCACAGGCGCTCCAGCAGCGCCGACTCCCCGTGGACCGGCTTGCCCCACTCCCGGTCGTGGTAGTCGCGGTAGTCCGCGTGCTGCAGCCCGGGCCACCCGCACCGGGCGACCCCGTCGGGACCCACCGTCAGGTCCTGTGCTCGCGCGTCGCTCACCTCTGCCCCTCCGACGTCCGGTCCCGCCGTTCCCCCGCCGCCGGGGCCGGCTCCTCGCGCAGCCGGGCGATCTCGGCGTCCCGCTCCCTCAGCTCGCCGGCGAGCCGGTCCATGACCCGGTCGACCTGCTCCATGCGGTACCCCCGCAGCGCCTGGTCAAAGCGGACCGCCCCGACGCCCTCCGGCGGCACCGGCCCGTCCGGCAGGCCGCGGGAGGACTGGGTGTCGACCGCCGGGCCCACCCCGGGCACCTCACGGCGGGTGACCGCCCAAGCCAGCACGGCTCCGAGGGCGACCACCAGACAGACGACCCCGAGGATGATCACGGCACCGATCATGGCACGCCAGGACCCCGGTGACCGACACCGCCCCGACCGGCTCAGACGTCGCGGTGCTCCGGCGGCACCCGCTGCTCCCGGTGCTCGCGGACCCACCGGACCGCCTCGTCCACGTCGTCGGTGACCCGCAGCAGGTCGAGGTCGCCCGGCGAGATCATGCCCTCGGCGAGCAGGGTCGAGGTCAACCACCCCAGCAGGGGGGACCAGTAGTCCTCCCCGAGGAGCACGATCGGGAAGTTGGTGACCTTGCCGGTCTGGATGAGGGTGACCGCCTCGAAGAGCTCGTCCAGCGTGCCGACCCCACCGGGCAGCACGACGAAGCCCTCGGAGTACTTCACGAACATCGTCTTGCGGACGAAGAAGTAGCGGAAGTTGACCCCCAGGTCGACGTGGTCGTTGAGGCCGGTCTCGAAGGGCAGCTCGATGCCCAGCCCGACCGAGGTGCCCCCGGCCTGCGCGGCCCCCTTGTTGGCCGCCTCCATGACCCCGGGCCCACCACCGGTGATGACCGCGTAGCCGGCCTGGACGAGGGCACGACCGACGCGCTCGCCCCAGGCGTAGTAGGGGTGGTCCGCCGCCGTCCGGGCCGAGCCGAACACGGCCACCGCCGGACCGATCTCGGCCAGCGCGCCGAACCCCTCGACGAACTCGGCCTGGATGCGCATGACCCGCCACGGGTCGGAGTGCACCCAGTCCGCGGGCCCGGCGTCGTCGAGGAGCCGCTGGTCGGTGGTCGTCCGCGGGACCTGGGTGCCCCGGAGGGTCACCGGCCCCTTGTGGTAGTAGCGACGGGTCACGCGCACGACCCTACGCGAGGGTCCGCCGGGGCACCGAGGAGGACTCCTAGACTGGACCGGTGCCCCGCTCCACCGTCAGCCGCCTCCTCGTGCCCGCGCTCGTCGTCGGCCTGACGGCCACCGGGGCGGTGCTGGGGACCCGGTGGGCGGCGGCCGAGCTGGCCCCCGCGCGGTGCACCTTCAGCGCCGCCGACCGCGAGGTGCGGCTCACCCCCGAGCAGGCGGCGAACGCCGCGACGATCGCCGCCGTGGCCGTCCGGCGGGGGCTGCCGCCACGGGCCGCCACCATCGCCCTGGCCACGGCCATCCAGGAGAGCAAGCTGCGCAACCTGCGGTACGGCGACGCCGACAGCCAGGGCCTGTTCCAGCAGCGCCCCAGCCAGGGCTGGGGCACCGTGGAGCAGGTCACCGACCCCGTCTACGCCAGCGACGCCTTCTACGACGCGCTCGTCGAGGTGCGGGGGTGGGACGAGGGGGTCGTCACGGAGGTGGCGCAGGAGGTCCAGCGCAGCGCCTTCCCGGACGCGTACGCCGACCACGAGTGGGAAGGACGCGTCCTCGCCTCGGTGCTCACCGGCCAGGAGGGGGCGGGCACCGCCCTCGACTGCCGGCTGGGGGGCCGGGCGGGCACCGGCTCGGCCCAGGAGGTCGCCGACAAGGCCGCCGCCCAGCTCGGGCTGACCGGCCGGCCGGACGGGCGGCTGGTGCTGCTCGAGGCCGGGGACCCCGCCCGGGCGTGGGCCGCGGCGACCTGGGCGGTCAGCCACGCGCAGGCCGAAGAGATCGTCCGGGTCCAGGTGCAGGGGCGGGTGTGGGACCGCGCGTCCGGCACGTGGTCCGACGCCGACGACGACGGGGCGGCGAACGGGTCGCCGACCACCGTCGTCGTCGAGGTGGGCTGAGCGGCGGTCAGCCGCGCTGGTCCACCGGGGAGTAGTCGCGCGCGCCCTCGCCCACGTAGACCTGCCGCGGGCGGCCGATCTTCGTGGCCGGGTCGTTGATCATCTCGCGGTACTGCGCGATCCAGCCGGGCAGGCGCCCGATCGCGAAGAGCACGGTGAACATGTCCGTGGGGAAGCCCATGGACTCGTAGATGAGACCGGTGTAGAAGTCGACGTTCGGGTAGAGCTTGCGCTCCACGAAGTAGTCGTCCTCGAGGGCCTTCTGCTCCAGCTCCATCGCGAGCTCCAGCAGCGGGTTGCTGCCCGCCTTGGCCAGCATCTCGTGCGCGGTCTCCTTGACGATGGCCGCGCGAGGGTCGTAGTTCTTGTAGACCCGGTGGCCGAAGCCCATGAGCTTGACCCCGTCCTCCTTGTCCTTGACCTTGCGGACGAACTCGGAGACGTCACCGCCGTCGGCCTTGATCTGGTCCAGCATCGCGAGGACGGCGCTGTTGGCGCCGCCGTGCAGCGGACCGGACAGGGCGTGGATGCCGGCGGAGATGGCGTTGTAGAGGTTGGCCTCCGAGGAGCCCACCAGCCGGACGGTCGAGGTGGAGCAGTTCTGCTCGTGGTCGGCGTGCAGGATGAACAGCTGGTCCAGGGCCCGTGCCACGAGCGGGTCCAGCTCGTAGCGCTCGGTCGGCTGCCCGAAGGTCATCCAGAGGAAGTTCTCGACGAGGTTGTAGTCGTTGTTGGGGTAGAGGATCGACTGCCCCTGGCTCTTGCGGAAGGCGTAGGCCGCGATGGTCGGCAGCTTGGCCATGATCCGGACCGTGGAGATCTCCACCGCCTCCGGGTCGTGCGGGTCCAGGCTGTCCTGGTAGAAGGTGCCCATCGCCGAGACCCCGGAGGAGAGCACGGACATGGGGTGGGCGTCCCGGGGGAAGCCGTCGAAGAAGTTCTTCATGTCCTCGACGAGCAGGGTGTGCCGCCGCAGGCGCTGGTCGAACTCCTCCAGCTCGGAGGCGGAGGGCAGCTGGCCGTAGATGAGCAGGTAGCTGGTCTCCAGGAAGGTGGAGTGCTCCGCCAGCTGCTCGATCGGGTAGCCGCGGTAGCGCAGGATGCCCTCGCCGCCGTCGATGTAGGTGATCTCCGACTGGCAGGAGGCGGTGTTGACGAAGCCCACGTCGAGGGTCACGTCACCCGTCGTCTTGAGCAGCGAGCTGATGTCGAGCCCGTTGTTGCCCTCGGCAGCCGGCACGACCGGCAGGGACAGCTCGTGGCCGGCGTGCGTCAGCGTGGCCGGGGTCGTGCTGGTGGTGTCGGTCATGAGGTCCTCCTGGTCGGGGTGGGCCGGTGGGGGGTGCGCGTCACTCGTCGTGGGACTGCGGGGGCAGCACCGCGACGACGGGGTGGTCCTTGGCGATGACGCCCATCTTGGCCGCCCCTCCGGGGCTCCCGAGGTCGTCGAAGAACTCGACGTTGGCCTTGTAGTAGTCCGCCCACTCCTCGGGGACGTCGTCCTCGTAGTAGATCGCCTCGACCGGGCAGACCGGCTCGCACGCACCACAGTCCACGCACTCGTCGGGGTGGATGTAGAGGGAGCGTTCCCCCTCGTAGATGCAGTCGACCGGGCACTCCTCGATGCAGGCCTTGTCCTTCAGGTCCACGCAGGGCTGGGCGATCACGTACGTCATGGGCACAGACTACGGCGTCCCAGGCCAGGACCGCCTCACGGGGTCCTCGGCCCGCACGGCGCGCCGCTCGGGCTCACCGGCCCCCCGCGCGTGGGTTGGTGCACACGATCTCGTCGGCCGCGGCGTAGGTCGTGGTGAAGTCGTCGCGGGCGACCTCGTCGCCGCCCTGGAGCAGGATCCGGATGTTGCGGATGGTGAAGCCCTCGGAGGGTGCCTGGTCGACGCAGTCCTCGCTGTCGTCCTCGCGCCGCTCGCCCCGGGTGACGTCGCGGCGCTCGCCGTCCACGGTGCGGACGGTGTACTGCTTGTCGCCGAGGAGGACCATGTGGATCTCGTCCCCGGTGATCCAGGCGCGCACGACCACCGGGGTGTCGGTGTCGTTGGTCCACAGGTTGTCGATCCAGGGCAGGGCGAGGGTCGCCTCGCGCCCGGCCGGGTAGCGCGGGATGTAGAACGAGTGGGTGGTGTGGGCGTCGAGCTGGACGCCCGCGAACCACGAGGCGTTGAACACCACGGTGGAGATCTGCGACAGGCCGCCGCCGAGACCCATGACCAGCTCCCCGTCGACGATGACGGGCGCCTCGGCATACCCGGCCTCCTCGCTGACCTCCCCGAGGGCGGCACCGAGGCTGAACTGCTCCCCCGGCATGACGACCGTGCCGTTGACGTTCGCGACCCCGGTGCGCAGGTTGGCCGTGCGCGCCTCGTAGTCCGGACCGCTGGGGAAGACCGAGACGAAGGAGGACATCTGGGAGAAGGACCACTCGCGCGCGACGGCGTTGGTGATCTGCGGCCGGACGGTGTCGACGTCCGCCGCGACGGTCCGGCCCTCCCCGGTCTCGGTCAGCGCCGCCTCGACGGCGTCGACGAGGCCCTCCTCGACGAGCGCGTAGCCGACCTGGCCGCCGACCACCTCGACCGAGGACCCCGCCAGGCGGACCGTCGCGTCGCGCGGGCCGCGCTCGAGCCGACCGAGGTCCTGCCGGACCCGGTCGAGCGTGGCCTCGGCGTCGATGCCCAGCGCGAGGGCGCCGTCCGACTGCTCGACGGTGAGCAGCTGCAGCAGGTCCCGGCGCGCGAGCTCCGCGCGGGCCTCCTCCTCCTGCTCACCCTCGCCCCGGGTCGCCTCCACCACCACGGGCGCCGCCAGCGCCGGGTCCAGGACCTCCTGGGTGAACCGCTCGATCTCCGCGGCGGTGAGCTCGGGGCGCTGGGTCGAGGCGACGCCGGCCACCTCGCGGTCCGGGCCCTGCTCCTCGTCCCAGACCTGGCCGACCCAGGCCTGCTGCAGCTCCTCGACGGTCTCCTCGACCTCCAGCGTGCGTCCGGGCTGCGCCTCGGTGACCTCCACCCCGTCCGGCGTGAGCCCGACCTCCCCGTCGACCGGGTCGGTGTCGTAGTCGGCGGCCAGGCGGGTGACCTCCGCCCGCAGCGCCTCCTCGTCCACACCTCCGTAGAGCGGCAGGTCGCGGTCGGCGCCGGCGACGTGGTCCCACAGCCGAGCCGGGTGGAACGACAGTCCGGTCACCCCCCGCAGGGTCCGGTCCAGGTCCAGGGACAGCCCGGCGTCCGCCGGGACCACCTCGACCCGCTCGGCCTCCTCCGGTGCCGCCCCGTCGGGGGTCAGCGTCAGCACGAGCGGCTCGGTGGTGCGGTCGCCGAACTCGCGGGTCAGCTCGGCCCTGGCCTCCTGGTCGGTGAGCGACCCGATGTCGACCCCTGCCACGCTGACGCCGGCCGGCGGGCGGTCCTGGAAGTAGAGCGCGGCCCCGACGTAGACCGCCGCGAGCACGAGCAGGGCCGCGGTCAGACGGCCCACCACGGACCACCAGCCGCGGCCGTCACCCTCCTCGCGGAGGGTCCCTGGTCGATCGGTGGCGTCAGCCATCTGCGCTCCGTCCCTGTCGTCCCGTCCCGGTCGTGGCGGGGGCGCAGCACGCCGTGGTCACCGCAGCTCTCCCAGCCGACCACGGTAGTGCACGAGGGCGGGACGGTCGGTCGGCCTCGCCTCCAGGGCGACGACCTCGCCGAGCGCGAGGACGTGGTCACCGGCCTCCCGCAGGTCGACGGTCCGGCACTCGAAGCTCGCGAGGGCGTCGTCGACGACCGCCATGCCGCTGGCGGCGCCGCGGTGGTGCGGCACGCGGCCCAGCTGGTCGTGCAGCGGCCGGCCGGTCTCCCCGAGCCACTCCGCCGTGCCCCGCTGGGCGGCGGTGAGCACGCTGACCGCGAAGTCCGCCCCCGCCTCGAGCCCCTCGAGCACGCGCGCCTCCGGGTGCAGGCTGACGAGGAGCAGCACGGGCTCGAGGGAGACGCTGGTCAGCGAGTCCACGGTCAGGGCGACGTCGTGGCCGCGCACCTGGGACGTCACCACCGCGACCCCGCTGGCGAACCGGCTCATCGCCAGGCGGTAGGTCGCGGCGTCGACGGACCCGGGGGTGGGCGGCGCCGGCTCCTGCGCGCTCATGCCGGGGGCTCCCCCTGCGCCCGGATGAGCGCCTCCCGGGACGCCGGCCACACGGCATACCCCTCGCGACCGGGGAGCCGGGCGGCGACGTCGTTGGACAGGGTGTACCAGCCCTCGTGGAGGGTCACCTGGGTGGGGTGCTCGGCGAGCGCCGCCCGCTGGCGCGGCAGCGCACCCTCGTCCACGACCGCGTGCGTGACGAGGTCGTCGGCCACGACGCCCGGAGGGAAGGGGTCGTCGGGGTCGGGCACCCGCGCCGTGCCGCCCGCGGGGCTGCGCACCCCGCCCGGGACGTGCGCGCGCAGCCAGCGCCGGTCCTCCTGGGCCCACGAGGCCGGGACGAGCGCCACGTAGAGCGCAGGTGCGGCACCGGTGACCTCCTCCCCGAGCAGCTCCACCGCCCGGGCGGTGACCCGGTGGGTCTGGACGTGGTCGGGGTGCCCGTAACCGCCCCAGGGGTCGTAGGTCAGCACGACGTCGGCCCGCAGCGGCTGCAGCAGGTCGGCGAGGGCGCGGGCGGCCTCGCCGACGTCCGCGCCCGCGAAGGCCCGCGGGTGCGCGGCGGCGGACGAGCCGGCCATGCCGCTGTCCCGCCACCGGGGCCGGGTGCCGCCGAGGAGGTGGTGCGTGACCCCCAGCCGGCCCATCGCGCGGTCCAGCTCGCCCCGACGGTGCTCGGCGAGCGCCGGGCCGTCCCCCTCCAGCGCGGCGAGCGAGGGGGTGATGACCTCACCCTCCTCACCCAGCGTGCAGGTGACGACGTGGACGTCGTCGCCGGCCTCGACGTGGTGCGCCAGCGCCAACCCGGTGGCGAGCGTCTCGTCGTCGGGGTGGGCGTGCACCGCCACCAGCCGCAGCGGCCTGCCGGGGGGCAGTCCGTCGCGCAGGTCCGGGCGCACCGGCACGGCTCAGCCCTTGGAGCGGGCCGCCTTGGCCCGCTGGTTGGCGTCGAGGATCACCTTGCGCACGCGGACCGCCTCGGGGGTCACCTCCACGCACTCGTCCTCGCGGCAGAACTCCAGCGACTGCTCGAGCGAGAGCACCCGTGGGGGGACGAGTCGCTCGAGGACGTCGGCGCCCGCGGAGCGCACGTTGGTGAGCTTGCGCTCCTTGGTGATGTTGACGTCCATGTCGTCGGCCCGGGAGTTCTCGCCGACGATCATGCCCTCGTAGACCTCGGTCGTCGGCTCCAGGAACATCGTGCCGCGCTCCTGGAGGTTGAACATGGCGTAGGTGGTGGCCACCCCGGCCCGGTCGGACACCAGCGAGCCGGACTGCCGGGTGCGGATCTCGCCGAACCAGGGGGCGTAGCCGTCGAACACGTGGTGGGCGATGCCGGTGCCGCGGGTCTCGGTGAGGAACTCGGTGCGGAAGCCGATGAGCCCGCGGGAGGGCACGACGTACTCCATCCGGATCCAGCCGGTGCCGTGGTTGGTCATCTGCTCCATCCGGCCCTTGCGGGCGGCCATGAGCTGGGTGATCGTGCCGAGGTGCTCCTCGGGGGTGTCGATGGTGAGCCGCTCCACCGGCTCGTGGAGCTTCCCGTCTACCTCCCGGGTGACCACCTGCGGCTTGCCGACGGTCAGCTCGTAGCCCTCGCGGCGCATCTGCTCGACGAGGATCGCCAGCGCCAGCTCGCCACGCCCCTGGACCTCCCAGGCGTCCGGCCGCTCGGTGGGCAGCACCCGGAGGGAGACGTTGCCCACGAGCTCCTTGTCCAGCCGGTCCTTGACGAGGCGGGCGGTGACCTTGCCCCCCTTGACCCGGCCGGCCAGCGGGCTGGTGTTGGTGCCGATGGTCATGGAGATGGCCGGCTCGTCGACGGTGATGAGCGGCAGCGGCACCGGGTCGGCCGCGTCGGCGAGGGTCTCGCCGATGGTGATGTCGGGGATGCCGGCGATCGCCATGATGTCCCCCGGGCCGGCCTGCTCGGCCGGCTTGCGCTCCAGGGCCTCGGTGAGCAGGAGCTCGGTGATCTTCACCGAGGTGACCGAGCCGTCGCGCCGGCACCAGGCGACCTGCTGCCCCTTGCGGATCTCGCCCTCGTGCACGCGGCACAGCGCGAGCCGGCCGAGGAACGGGCTGGAGTCGAGGTTGGTCACGTGCGCCTGCAGCGGCGCGCCCGGGGTGAAGGTCGGGGCGGGCACCGTCTCGAGGATGGTCGCGAACAGCGGCTCCAGGTCGGGGCTGTCCGGCAGCCCGCCGTCGACCGGCGCCTCCAGGCTGGCGCGGCCGGCCTTGGCCGAGGCGTAGACGACCGGGAAGTCGAGCGCCAGCTCCACCTGGGCCGGGTCGTGCTCGTCCAGCAGGTCCATGAAGAGGGCGTAGACCTCGTCGACGACCTCGCTGATGCGGCTGTCCGGTCGGTCCACCTTGTTGATGCAGAGCACGACGGGCAGGTGCGCGGCGAGGGCCTTGCGCAGGACGAAGCGCGTCTGCGGCAGCGGCCCCTCGGAGGCGTCGACCAGGAGCACGACGCCGTCCACCATCGACAGGCCGCGCTCGACCTCACCACCGAAGTCGGCGTGGCCCGGCGTGTCGATGATGTTGATCGTCATGCCGCCCTCGGGGGCCGAGGCACCGGTGTAGCGGATGGCCGTGTTCTTGGCCAGGATCGTGATGCCCTTCTCCCGCTCGAGGTCCCCGGAGTCCATCACCCGGTCCGGACCCTCACCCCCGCGCTGCTGCTGGTCGGCGAAGGCTCCGCCCTGCGTGAGCATCGCGTCGACCAGGGTCGTCTTGCCGTGGTCGACGTGCGCCACGATGGCGACGTTGCGGATGTCGGCGCGCACTCCTGCGGGCAGGGCGGGGTCACGGTCAGCGAGGGGCATACCTCCAGTGTCTCACCCCGGGGACCCCGGACCGACCTCACACCAGCGGGGTAGGTCCGTGGTGCAGCAGCGGCACGAGGTGGCGCACGACCGGCACGTCGTGCTCGAGCCAGGGCAGGCCCAGCAGCTCCTCCGGGCCCAGCCACCGCAGCTCGCCGTGGTCCTGCAGCGGACGGGGAGGGGGCTGACCGGGCTCGGGCACCGCCCACCACAGGCGCATGGACCACGGGTGCGCCAGCGGCCAGTCGTCCCCGACCCTGCCCCCCAGGAGCACCCGCACGCCGAGCTCCTCGCGCGCCTCCCGTACCGCGGCCGCCGAGGGCTCCTCCCCCCGCTCGACCTTGCCGCCGGGGAACTCCCAACCCCCCGCCAGCGCCGCGGGGGCGCTGCGGCACCCGGCCAGCACCCGCGTCGGTCGCGCCAACGAGTCGCAGAGGGCCACGGCGGCGACGAGCTGCATCGGCTCATCCTCCCAGCCCGCCGGGCTTGCCGCAGGGGCAGGTCACGGTCCCGTCACGAACGGCCCGTCACCCTTGGCAACCGGCCCCCGGTGTGGTGAGGTCACCCCCTATACCGGGCTATCCGCGTCCGGTCATGACGCTGTAGGAGGAACGATGAAGAACCGCAGGGTCGCGATCGCCGCGACCAGCGCAGCTCTGGCCCTCGTGCTGAGCTCGTGCGCCGAGTCCGAGCGCGACGACAGCTCCGGTGAGGGCGACGGCGCCTCCGGGTCCGAGGAGGCCGGTGGCGCAGAGGGCTCGGACGCCACCTTCGTGTTCGGTGCCGCCGGTGCCCCCACCACCTTCGACCCCTTCTACGCCAGCGACGGGGAGACCTTCCGCGTCACCCGGCAGATCTTCCAGAACCTCGTGGGCATCGAGCCCGGGGGCACCGAGTTCGTGCCGGAGCTCGCGACCGAGTGGGAGTCCTCGGAGGACGGTCTGACCTGGACCTTCCAGCTCCAGGACGGCGTGACCTTCCACGACGGCGAGCCCTTCGACGCCGAGGCGGTCTGCTACAACTTCGAGCGCTGGGCCGACCAGAACGAGGCCGGCCAGAACCCGTCGGCCGCGTACTACTACGGCAACGACTTCGGCTTCGGCGAGGACTCGCTCTACGAGAGCTGCACCGCCACCGACGAGATGACCGCCGAGGTCGTGCTCACCCGGGCCACCGGCAAGTTCCCCGGCGTCCTCTCGCAGAGCTCCTACGGCATCTCCTCCCCCGCCGCCCTCGAGGAGTACGACGCGAACGGCATCGAGGTGCAGGGCGAGGGGTTCACCTTCCCCGAGTACGCCACGGACCACCCGACCGGGACCGGACCGTTCGTGTTCGACTCCTTCGACGGCACCAGCAACGTCACCCTGACCCGCAACGACGACTTCTGGGGCGAGCAGGCCGGGGTGCAGGAGATCATCTTCCGCATCATCAGCGACGAGACCGCGCGCCGCCAGGAGCTGGAGTCCGGCACCATCAACGGCTACGACCTGCCGAACCCGGTGGACTGGGCCGGGCTGGAGGAGGCCGGCAACCAGGTCCTCATCCGCGACCCCTTCAACATCCTCTACCTCGCGCTCAACCCGGTGGCCGACCCGCAGCTGGAGGACCCGCTGATCCGACGGGCGCTCTACCACGCCATCAACCGGGAGGAGCTGGTGGCCAGCCAGCTTCCCGACGGCGCCGAGGTGGCCACGCAGTTCATCCCGCCGACGGTGGCCGGCTACAACGAGTCGATCGAGCCCTACGCCTACGACCCCGAGGCGGCGCAGGACCTGCTCGAGGAGGCCGGTGCGTCCGACCTCACCATCGACCTGTGGTACCCCACCGAGGTGACCCGCCCCTACATGCCGAACCCGCAGGCCATCTACGACGCGGTCGCCGCGGACTGGGAGGCGGTCGGGGTGACCATCAACCCCGTCGCCCGCCCCTGGGCCGGTGGCTACATCGACGGCACGCAGCAGAGCCAGGCACCCGCCTTCTTCCTGGGCTGGACCGGCGACCTGAACTCGGCGGACAACTTCCTGTGCGCCTTCTTCTGCGGTGAGGACAACCAGTTCGGCACCGGTGCGCTCCCCTTCCAGGACGAGCTCCAGGAGGGCCTGCGCGCCGGGGACGCCGAGCCCGACGAGGACGCCCGCACGGCGCTCTACGAGGAGCTCAACGCGCAGATCATGTCCGAGGAGTGGCTGCCCGGCCTGCCGCTGAGCCACTCCCCGCCGGCCATCGTGGTCGGTCCGAACGTCGAGGGGCTCGTGCCCAGCCCCCTGACGGCCGAGGACTTCTCCACCATCACCCTCAGCGAGTGATCCCGCGGTGGCAGGACGGGAGACCGTCCTGCCACCGACGATGACGACGGGCCGACCTCCCCGGTCGGTCCGTCGTCATGGTCCCTGTTCCGCACCCCTGCTGGGCCGAGGAGTCCGCCGTGCTGAAGTTCGTCATCCGCCGTGTCCTGCAGATGGGGCTCGCGCTGTTCATGCTGAGCCTGCTGCTCTTCGCCTGGCTCCGCGCCCTGCCCGGCGGCCCGGTCAGCGCGCTGCTCGGTGAGCGGGGCTCCCCCGAGGCCGCCGCCGACCTGCGCCGCCAGCTGGGCCTGGACCAGCCGTTGCCGGTGCAGTACGTCCGCTTCGTCCAGCGGGCGCTGGAGGGTGACTTCGGCATCTCCACCGGCGTGTTCCGCGGGCAGCCGGCGATCGACATCTTCCTGACCCGGTTGCCGGCGACCGTCGAGCTCAGCATCTTCGCCCTGGCCATCGCCCTCACCCTCGCGATCCCCCTGGGCTACATCGCCGCCCGCCGACGGGGCGGTGTCCTGGACACGGGCCTGGTCATCAGCTCGCTCGTCGGGGTGGCGGTCCCCGTGTTCTTCCTCGCCTTCGTCCTCAAGTACCTCTTCGCCGTGCGGTGGGGCCTGCTGCCCCCGTCCGGCTACCAGACCGCCGGCATCGACGCCACGAGGGTGACCGGGTTCGCCGTGCTGGACGGCATCCTCACCCGGGAGTGGGACGCGTCCTGGGACGCGTTCCGGCACCTGCTGCTGCCGGCGATCGCGCTGTCCTCGATCCCCTTCGCGGTGATCTTCCGCATCACCCGGGCCTCCGTGCTCGACGTCATGGACGAGGACTACGTCCGCACGGCCCGGGCCAAGGGTCTGCGCGCCCCGGTCATCCGGGTGCGGCACATCATGCGCAACGCCCTCATCCCCGTCATCACCATCATCGGGCTGCAGGTCGGTGCCCTGCTGGCCGGGGCCGTGCTCACCGAGAAGGTCTTCGCCTTCCCCGGGATCGGACAGGCCCTGGCCCTCGGGTTCGAGACCCGCGACTACCCCGTGCTGCAGGTCCTCATCATGATGGCCGCGATCATCTACATCGTCGTCAACCTGCTGGTCGACATCGCCTATGCCCTGATCGACCCGCGCGTGCGGACCAAGTGAGGACGCGGACATGACTTCCTACGGTGACACCAAGAAGGCGCGGATCGACTCCCTCGCCGAGGCCGGGGCGCTCAGCGACGAGGAGGGCGTCAGCCTCTGGCGCTCGGCGTGGCTGCGGCTGCGCAAGGACCCGGTCTTCCTCATCGGTGCCGCGATCGTGACGGCCTTCGTCCTGCTCGCGATCATCGCCCCCTGGATCGCCCCCCACGACCCCGCCGCGAGGCTGCTCATCGGTGAGGTGAGCCGGCAGTCCAACCCGGTGCCCGAGCCCCGGCCCGGCTTCCCCCTCGGCGCCGACGACCGGGGCCGCGACCTGCTCTCCCGCCTCATCGTGGGATCCCGGCAGACCCTCATCGTCGGTGTCCTGGCGACGCTGGGCGGTCTCCTCGGCGGACTGACCCTCGGCATCCTCGCCGGGGGCATCGGCGGATGGGTCGACGCGGCCGTCATGCGGGTGGTCGACGTCATGCTCTCCATCCCCTCGCTCCTGCTGGCCTTCTCGCTCGCCGCCATCCTCGAGCCGTCGCAGTGGAGCGTCATCGCCGCCATCGCCGTCATCCAGGTGCCGATCTTCGCGCGGCTGCTGCGGGGTTCGATGCTCAGCCAGCGGCACAGCGACCACGTGCTCGCCGCGCGGGCCCTCGGGGTGCGACCCATCCCCATCGTCTTCCGGCACATGCTGCCCAACGCCATCGGCCCGGTCATCGTCCAGGCCACCCTGGTCCTGGCCGTCGCGATCATCGACGCCGCCGCCCTGTCCTTCCTCGGCCTGGGCAACCCCGACGACACCCGGCCCGAGTGGGGCCAGATGCTGGGCGCCGCCCAGCCGTACTTCAACAGCTACCCGCACCTGGCCTTCTACCCGGCGATCTGCATCGTCACCGTGGCACTGGGCTTCACCCTCATGGGCGAGTCCCTGCGCGAGGCCCTCGACCCCAAGTCCCGTCGCTGAGGAGCCCGGCCGATGACCCAGACTTCCCTGACCCACCCCTCCGGCCCCGCCGGCGGAGGGAGCCCGCTGCTCGCGGTGAACGACCTGACCGTGACCTTCGGCAAGGGCGCCAAGGCCTTCACCGCGGTCGACCGGGTGAGCTTCGAGGTGCACCCCGGACAGACCGTCGGCCTCGTCGGCGAGTCCGGCTGCGGCAAGTCGGTGACCTCGCTGGCGATCATGGGGCTGCTCCCCGCCCGGGGCAACACCGTCAGCGGCGAGGTGCTCTTCGACGGCGAGGACCTGCTGCGGCTGCGCCAGGACCAGCTCCGCGACCGACGGGGGCGGGACCTGGCGATGATCTTCCAGGACCCGCTGTCCTCGCTCAACCCGGTGGTCCCGCTCGGCGTCCAGGTGGCCGAGGTGCTGCAGCGGCACCGCGGGATGGGTCGCACCGCCGCGCAGAAGCAGGCGACCGTGCTGCTGGAGAAGGTCGGGATCCCGGACCCGACCCGGCGGCTGCGGGAGTACCCGCACCAGCTCTCCGGCGGGATGCGCCAGCGCGCCCTCATCGCCATGGCGCTCGCCTGCGAGCCCCGGCTGCTCATCGCCGACGAGCCCACGACCGCCCTCGACGTCACCATCCAGGCGCAGATCCTCGCGCTGCTGCGCGAGCTCGTCACCGAGTCGGGCACCGCCCTCATCATGATCACCCACGACCTGGGCGTCGTGGCCGGCCTGTGCGACCAGGTCAACGTCCTCTACGGCGGCAAGGTCGTGGAGCGGGCCGAGCGGCACGACCTGTTCGCCCGGCCGCGTCACCCCTACACCGGAGGGCTGCTCGCGTCCATCCCCCGGCTCACCGAGGAGCGGGGGCGCCGGCTCGACCCGGTGCCGGGCTCGGTCGCCGACAACATCCCGTGGGAGGGCGGGTGCGCCTTCGCGCCCCGCTGCTCCTCGGAGGTGGCGGCGTGCCGGTCCACCACGCCGGAGCTGGTCACCGACGAGGACGGGCCCGGCGAGGGCCGGTTGCTGCGCTGCCACCATCCCCTGGAGGAGAACCCGTTGGACGACGACCGCGCGCCCGAGCAGCACGAGGAGCACCAGCCGTGAGCACCCCCGCCGGGACGGCCGCCCCGCAGCCCACCGAGACCGAGCCGGACCTCCTCGTCGACGTGCGCGGCCTCAAGGTGCACTTCCCGATCAAGAAGGGCATCGTCTTCGACCGGACCGTCGGTCACGTCTACGCGGTGGACGGCATGGACGTGCAGATCCGGCGCGGCGAGACCTACGGTCTCGTCGGGGAGTCCGGGTGCGGCAAGTCCACCTTCGGCCGGGCGCTGCTGCAGCTCGAGCCGATCACCGCCGGCGAGGTCCACGTGGACGGCATCGACCTGTCCAGCCTCAAGGGCGAGAAGCTGCGCACCCACCGCCGGCACATGCAGATGGTCTTCCAGGACCCGCTGGGCAGCCTGGACCCGCGGCAGACGGTGGAGCAGCTGCTGCTGGAGGGTATGCGGGCGCACGGCATGGCCACGGACGCCAAGGCCGCGCGGAAGCGGCTCTCCGAGCTGCTCACCGCCGTGGGCCTGCCGACGGCGGCGCTGTCGAAGTACCCCCACGAGTTCTCCGGCGGGCAGCGACAGCGCGTCGGTATCGCCCGCGCGCTGTCGGTGGACCCGCAGCTCATCATCGCCGACGAGCCGGTGAGCGCCCTCGACGTCTCCGTCCAGGCCCAGGTCATCAACCTGCTCGGCGACCTGCAGGAGGAGTTCGGCCTCACCTACCTCGTCATCGCCCACGACCTCGCCGTCGTCCGCCACATCAGCGACCGCATCGGGGTCATGTACCTCGGGTCGCTGGTCGAGGAGGCGGACGCCGAGGACCTCTACGACACGCCGCTGCACCCCTACACCCGGGCCCTGCTGTCCGCGGTCCCCGTCCCCGACCCCACGGTCGAGGACACCCGCGAGCAGATCCTGCTGACCGGCGACCTCCCCTCGCCGGCCAACCCGCCCACGGGCTGCCGCTTCCACACCCGCTGCCCCTGGCGGCAGGAGACGCGCTGCGACGAGGAGCGCCCCCAGCTGCGGGTGGTGGAGATCGACGGCGTGCCTCCGAGCCACCGGGTGGCCTGCCACTGGGCCGAGCAGATCGCCAGCGGTGAGCTGCAGCCGCATACCGTGGACCCGGTCGAGGACGACGAACCGTACTGGTCCGGGACCGACGAGGAGGCGGACGGCACCGAGGCCGCCTCCCGGGACCTGCCCGGCTCCAGCGGGTGACGCACCGGCCCCGCAGGGGGTCTAGCCTGTGCCCATGACGCCACGGGCGCTGGTCGTGCAGCACGAAGAGAAGGCCCCCGCGGGCCTGCTGGCCCCGTGGTTGGAGCAGGCCGGGCTGGAGTGCGACGTCCTGCCCGCCCACGAGGGGTATGCCGTCCCGGCCGACCTCGGCGACCACGCCGCCCTGGTGGTGCTCGGGGGGTCGATGGACGCCTGGGACGACGAGGCGTACCGCTGGTTGCTGCCGACCCGGGCCCTCATCGCCGGCACCGTGTCGGCGGGCCGCCCCTTCCTCGGCGTCTGCCTCGGGCACCAGCTGGCCGCGCTGGCCCTGGGCGGCGCGGTGGGCCGTCAGCCCGGCGGCCGGACGACGGGGTTGCGGCCGTGGCGACCCACGCCCGAGGGCCTCGCCGACCCGTTCACCAGCGCGCTGCCCGCCGGCACCGAGGTGCTGCACTACAACTCGGACGCGGTCACCGGGCTGCCGCCGGGCGCGACGCCGCTCGCCCACGACGCCGAGGGCACCGTCCAGGCGGCCCGCTACGGCCCCCTCGCCTGGGGGGTGCAGTTCCACCCCGAGGTGGACGACGCCCTCGTCCAGGGCTGGGTGACCGGCCGGCGGCCCGAGGCCGAGACCGGCGCGGTGCGCGAGCTCCGGGAGCGGCAGGCCGAGCTGCACCCCGCGTGGGCCGCGCTCATCCACCGCTTCGCGCTGCTCGCCACCACGCCGCAGGCGCAACCGGCCTGAGGGCCGGGCGCCGGGGCCTGCCCCGGCCGGCGCCGGGCGGGCCCCGGCAGGGCCGTGGGAGACGGTGGCCCACCGCCGCGGCCCACGCGAGGAGCCAGCCATGAACGACGCCGCGATCTTCATCGCCGCGACCTTCGCCGCGGGCCTGCTCGCCACCACGCTGCGCCTCCCGGCCCTGCTCGGCTTCCTGCTGGCCGGTTTCGGGCTCAACTGGCTGGGGGTCGAGGAGCTGCCCTACCTCGACTTCCTGGCCGACCTCGGCGTGACCCTGCTGCTGTTCGGCATCGGCCTCAAGCTCAACGTCCGCAGCCTGCTCTCCCGGGATGTGGGCCACCACCGTGGGACACATGGCCCTCTCGGTCGCCGTCGGCACCGGCTTCCTGTGGGTGGTGGCGCTGCTCGGGTACCCGCTCCTGCAGGGCCTGGACCTGCAGACCCTCGCCCTCGTCGGCTTCGCCCTCTCCTTCTCCTCCACGGTCTTCGTCGTCAAGGTGCTCGAGGAGCACTCCGAGCTGCAGTCCTTCTACGGCCGCGTGGCCATCGGCATCCTGGTCCTGCAGGACCTCGCCGCGGTCGTCTTCATGACGGTCTCCGGCGGTCGGATCCCCAGCATCTGGGCGATCCCGGTCGTGCTGGCGCTGGTCCCGACGGCGTGGCTCGGGCGATGGCTGTGGAGCCACATCCCGCACGGCGAGATGCAGGCGCTCTTCGGTCTGGCCATGGCCCTGGGCCCCGGCTACGCCGCCTTCGACGCCGTGGGGGCTCAAGGGCGACCTGGGGGCCCTGGTCATCGGCATGCTGCTGGCCGGCCACCAGCGACCTGTCGCACACGCTCTTCCTCCTCAAGGACCTGCTGCTCATCGGGTTCTTCATCTCCATCGGCTTCATCGGCACCCCCACCCCCTCCTCCGCCGTGCTCGGCCTGCTCCTCCTGCTGCTCCTGCCCGCCCAGATCGCGCTCTACGTCTTCCTCCTCGACCGGCACAAGCTGCGCCGACGCACCTCGGTCAAGGCCGGCGTCCTGCTGGGCAACTACTCCGAGTTCGGTCTCATCGTCACCTCGGTGGCGGTGGCCAGCGCCATGCTCGACGAGGAGTGGCTGGTGGTGATGTCGGTCGCCGTCGCGGCCAGCTTCGTGGCCGCCGCCCTCGTCAACGAGAAGTCGGACGCGATCCTGCGCTGGGCGCGCCAGGTCATGCCCATGCACCCCCCGACCGACGTGCACCCGCACGAGCTGCCGATCTCCTTCGGCGACGCGCGGGCGGTGGTCATGGGGATGGGCCGGATCGGCCGGAGCGCCTACGCCGAGCTCTCCGAGGTCTACGGGCTCGCGGTGCTCGGGGTGGAGAACCTCCCGAACCGCGTCGCCCGGCTGCGCGAGCAGGGCCTGACCGTGGTGGAGGCCGACGCCGCGGACGGCGACTTCTGGAGCCGGCTGGAGTCCACCCGCCAGGTGGACATCGTCGTGCTCGCCATGCCCTTCCACGGCGCCAACCGGATCGCGCTGGAGTAGCTCACGGCCAGCGATTACGACGGGGTCATCGCGGTGGTCGCGCAGTACGACGACGAGGTGGGCGACCTGGAGGCCCGTGGCGCGGACGTCGTCGTCAACCTCTACGAGGGCGCCGGGGCCACCATCGCCGAGCGTGCCGCCGAGGCCACGACCGGGGGCCTCTGACGCCGGCCCTCCCGACCGCCCGGCTCAGGAGGCGCGCGAGACGACGACCGGGCAGGGCGCGGCCCGCATGAGGCGCTGGCTCACCGAGCCGAGCAGGCGTCCGCGGACCGCTCCGCGGCCCCGGCTCCCGACGACGAGGGCGTCCCACGCCCGCGCCGCGTCCAGCAGGGTCGGCACCACCGGGCCCCGCCGCACCTCCCAGTCCACCGGCACCTGCGGGTAGGCCTCGACCGCCGGCTGCAGCGCCCGCACCAGGGCCTCGGCGTGGCGCCGCTCGACGGCCGCCCACTCCGGGCTGTCCGGCTCGGTCACGACATACCCGTCGACGACCTCGAGGAACCACGTGCTGAGGGCGGTGACGGCCGCTCCTGTCAGGTCGGCGAGCGCCAGCGCGGCACGGGCCGCCCGGGCGCTGTCCCGGCTGCCGTCGATCCCCAGGCCGATCTGGCCGTGGGTCAGCGCGTCGACGTCGACGCCGGGGTTCACCACGGCCACCGGGCGGTGCGCGTGGGCCGCGACCCCGAGCGAGGTGCTGCCGAGCAGGAACTCCTCCACCGCGCTCTTGCGGCCGGTCCCCACCACGAGCAGCGCGGCGGAGTCCTGGTGCGCCAGGAGCGCCGCCACCGGCGAGCCGCGCGAGGTGTCGAGCCGTGCCTCGACCCCGAGGCGCTCGCCCAGGGCCGTGACGTGCGCACGCAGGTCCGCGACCGTCTCCTCCTCGGCCTCCAGCACCGCGGTCACGGCCACGGCCTCGCCGCCGGCCATCCGCGCCGCGAGGGCCTCCGGCTCGCTGGCGTGGACGACCACGAGGCCTGCCCCGGTCCTCGCGGCGGTGCGGGCCGCCCACTCGAGGGCGACGTCCCCCTCCCCCGTCCCCGCCGCACCGACCACGATCGGGTGCTCCAGCCGAGTCGTCACCGACACCACCTCCATGGCCTCCGGGAAGAGTGCCCTCAGCCTACCGCCCGGGTCCCCCGGTCCGCCCGTGGACAAGACCGGCGCGTCCTGGCGGTGGCGCGCCAGCACGGGGTATGACGATCCGCCACCCTCCGAGATCCGCCCCACCGTCCCCCGGGACGACGACGAGCCGCCCTGGTGGCGCGGACCAGCACCCGTAGACTCTGGTCCGCACGCCCCGACGCCACCGACCAGCACCCGTAGACTCTGGTCCGCACGCCCCGACGCCACCGACCAGGGAGAGGCATGTCCACGATCATCTACACCCGCACCGACGAGGCACCGCTGCTGGCGACCTACTCGCTCAAGCCGATCATCGAGGCCTTCGCCGGCGCCGCGGGGATCGACGTGGAGACCCGGGACATCTCCCTCGCCGGGCGCATCCTGGCGCAGTTCGCCGACCGCCTCGACGACGACCAGCGGGTGGGTGACGCGCTCGCCGAGCTCGGCGAGCTGGCGACCACGCCGGACGCCAACATCATCAAGCTGCCCAACATCTCCGCCTCCGTGCCGCAGCTCAAGGCGGCGATCGCCGAGCTGCAGGAGCAGGGCTACGACCTCCCGGACTACCCGGAGAGCCCGGACAGCGACGAGGAGCGCGACGCCCGCGCCCGCTACGACAAGGTCAAGGGGTCGGCGGTCAACCCGGTCCTGCGCGAGGGCAACTCCGACCGGCGCGCCCCCGAGGCGGTCAAGAGCTACGCGCGCGCCTACCCCCACTCGATGGGTGAGTGGGACGCCGACTCCCGCACCCGGGTCGCCACGATGGACGCCGGCGACTTCCGGCACAACGAGGACTCGGTCGTCGTCGAGACCGACGACACCCTGACCATCCGCCACGTCGCCGCCGACGGCACCACCACCGTGCTCAAGGAGTCGGTCCCGGTGCTGGCCGGGGAGGTCGTCGACGCCACCTTCATGTCGGCGCGCGCCCTCGAGGACTTCCTCGCGGCGACGGTCGACGAGGCGGCCCAGGACGACGTGCTGTGGTCGCTTCACCTCAAGGCGACCATGATGAAGGTCTCGGACCCCATCGTCTTCGGGCACGCCGTCAAGGTCTTCTTCGCCGACGTCTTCGAGCGGTATGGCCAGCAGCTCGCCGCCGCGGGCCTGTCGCCCAACGACGGGCTGGGCGGGATCCTCTCCGGGCTCGACGCCCTCGGTGAGCAGGCTCCCGAGGTCCGGACCGCCGTGGAGGAGCGCCTGGCGCAGCTCCCGCGGCTGTCGATGGTCAACTCCCGCAAGGGCATCACCAACCTGCACGTGCCGAGCGACGTCATCATCGACGCGTCCATGCCGGCGATGATCCGCAACGGCGGCCAGCTGTGGGGGCCCTCGGACGAGACCGCCGACACGCTCGCCGTCATCCCGGACTCCTCCTACGCCGGCGTCTACCAGGCGGTCATCGAGGACTGCAAGGCCAACGGCGCCTTCGACCCCACGACCATGGGCTCGGTGCCGAACGTCGGGCTCATGGCCAAGAAGGCCGAGGAGTACGGCTCGCACGACAAGACCTTCGAGGTCGCCGCGGACGGCGCCGTCGAGGTCGTCACCGCCGGGGGCGACGTGCTCCTGCGCCACGAGGTCGCGGCCGGCGACATCTGGCGCGCCTGCCAGACCAAGGACGAGCCGATCCGCGACTGGGTCCGGCTCGCCGTGGCCCGCGCCCGGGCGACCGGCGACCCCGCGGTCTTCTGGCTGGACGAGGAGCGGGCGCACGACCGCAACCTCATCGCCAAGGTGGAGGCCTACCTCGCCGAGGAGGACACCGACGGGCTGGACCTGCGGGTCCTCTCCCCGGTCGAGGCCACCCGGCTGTCGGTGGAGCGCATCCGCGAGGGCGAGAACACCATCTCGGTGACCGGCAACGTGCTGCGCGACTACAACACCGACCTCTTCCCCATCCTCGAGGTCGGCACCAGCGCGAAGATGCTCTCGGTGGTGCCGCTGATGAACGGCGGTGGCCTCTTCGAGACCGGCGCCGGTGGGTCGGCCCCCAAGCACGTCCAGCAGCTGGCGGAGGAGAACTACCTGCGCTGGGACAGCCTCGGCGAGTTCCTGGCGCTGGCCGAGTCGCTGCGCCACCTGGCCGACCGCGACGGCAACGAGACGGCGCGGGTCCTCGGCGACGCGCTCGACGCCGCCACCGGACGGGTGCTCACCGAGGGCCGCTCCCCGGCCCGGGCGCTCGGGCAGATCGACAACCGGGGCAGCCACTTCTACCTCGCGCTCTACTGGGCGCAGGCGCTGGCCGAGCAGACCGAGGACCCCGCGCTCGCCGAGCGGTTCGCCCCGGTCGCGGCGGAGCTGACCGAGAAGGAGCAGCAGATCACCGACGAGCTCGTCGCGGTGCAGGGCAGCCCGGTCGACCTGGGCGGCTACTACCACCCGGACGACGCCAAGGCGTTCGCCGCGATGCGTCCCTCGGAGACCTTCAACGCCGTGATCGACGCCCTGCGTGACTGAGGAGGGGCGCGGCGTCGCCGGCTCACCCGCCGCGCGGCGCGCCGCCCCCGTCGGGCTGCTCACGCTGCTCGCGGTGGCCCTGGTCTCGGTCAACCTGCGCCCCGGAGCCACCTCGATCGGACCGGTCCTCGCCGAGCTCGAGGCCGGGATCGGTGTCAGCCCGGCCGTCGCCGGGGTGCTCACCGCGCTGCCCGGCCTCTGCTTCGGCCTGCTCGGCATGGCCGCCGTGCCGTTGTCGCGCCGGTGGGGGCTCACCGGCACCATCTGCCTGGGGTTGGGGCTCGTCGTGGCGGGACTGGGCCTGCGGGTCCTGACCGGCTCGACCGTCCCCTTCGTCGTCCTGTCGGCGGTGGCGCTCGGCGGCATGGCCGTCGGCAACGTGCTCGTCCCCGCCTGGATCAAGCGTCAGCCGGGCGCGGGCGTGCGCCTCATGACGATCTACAGCACCGGTCTCACCGTCGGCGGGGCGTCGGGAGCCGCCCTCTCGGCGCCCGTCGCGGCCGCGGGACCGGGGTGGCGCGGCGCCCTGGGCGTGTGGGCCGGGGTCGCCCTCACCGCCCTGGTGGCCTGGCTCCTCGTGGCGCGCCGCGAGCGTGGGTCCCTGGCCCCCACGGGCCGGGGCGTCGCCACGGGTCGGCTGGTCCGGTCCCCGACGGCGGTGGCCCTCACCGTGCTGTTCGGCATGCAGTCGATGAACGCCTACGTCCAGTTCGGCTGGCTCCCGCAGATCTACCGCGACGCGGGGCTGTCCGCGACCTCGGCCGGCCTGCTCACCGGGTCGTTGACCGCGACCGGCATCCTCGGCGGGCTGCTCATGCCGACGGTCATCCACCGCTCCCGCACCCTGGCCCCGTGGATGGTGGCCTTCGGGGTGCTCGCGGTCCTGGGCTACGCCGGCCTCCTGGTCGCCCCGGCGGCCCTGCCGTGGCTGTGGGTGGCGCTGCTGGGCCTGTCCGGGTGGGCCTTCCCGACGGTCATCGCCCTGCTCACCGCCCGGAGCCGTCGCCCCGAGGTCACCGCCGGGTTGTCCGGGTTCGTGCAGCCGGTGGGCTACCTCTGCGCCGCGGCCGGGCCCTTCCTCGTGGGGCTGCTCCACTCCTGGACCGGGGACTGGCAGCTGGTCCTCGTCCTGCTGGCGCTCAGCGGCGTGCCGCTGGCCGTGGCGGGGGTCCGCGCCTCACGCCCGGTCTACGTCGACGACGAGCTCGACCCCCCGGGCGTGCGCAGCGCCGCCGTCTGAGCCCCGACCGGTGCGGCGGCCTGCGGCGACCCGCCGGTCGTCAGCCCCGGCGCCGGGCCAGACCGGCGACGTACTCCGCCTGGCCCAGGTGCTTCAGCGCGTCCTCGAGCACGGAGCAGACCCGCACCCCCACCGTCACCGGGGGGTCCCAGGTGTCGTCGACCACCCGGTCCAGGTCCGCGGCGTCCCACCCCTCGACGAGGCGCCGGGTCGAGGCGTGGACGGCACCGGCATACCCGAGGAGGAGCCCGGTGTCGCAGAGCTCGAACCGTCCGACCTCGGCGGCGTCCTGCCCGTAGCCCATGGCGTCCGGCGGGTAGGGCAGGTCGAAGCGCTCCCGCCAGCCCTGGGCCCACTCCTCCTCCCGGCCGGCGAGCCGGGCGAGCTGGGCGTCCTGCTGCCGCAGCAGGTGCCACAGGAGCCACCCGACCGGGTTCGCCTCGGCGTCGGGCCGCCAGCGCAGCTGCTCGGCCCCCAGTCCCTCGAGCACGGCACCCACGCCCTCCTCCACGCGGGAGAAGCCGTCGACGAGCAGGTCCTGGAAGGCGTCCATGAGGGCACCGTAGCCCCCGGGGCGGTTCCGCAGGCTCCCGGGGAGTGGGGGTAGCCCCCGGCCGCCCAGGTGGTCCGCACCCTGGCCGCCGGTCGGCCCGGGCGGCCACGATGACGGTATGCGCGTCCACCCCTCCGCCCACCCGCACCCGCCGCCCGGGCGGCGCCGGGTCCTGCTGCTCACCGACTCCTACCGGCCCACCGTGAACGGTGTCGTGAGCTCGGTCGACGAGCTGCGCCAGGGGTTGCTCGAGGCCGGTCACGAGGTCCGCGTCCTGACGGTCGGACCGACCCGGCGCACCACCTTCGACGGCCAGGTCTACCGGTTGCCCTCCCTGGACGCGAGCCACGTCTACCCGCACGCCCGCCTGGGCCGGCCGGTCGACGGCCCCCTGCTGGCCGACCTGGTCCGGTGGCGCCCGGAGGTGCTGCACTCGCACACCGAGTTCGTCGCGTTCTGGTGGGCCCGGCGCCTCGCGCACCGGGTGGCGGTCCCCCACGTGCACACCTACCACACGCTCTACGCCGACTACACCCACTACTTCTGCCCGCACGAGCGGCTCGGTCGGTCGCTGTGCGCCGCCTTCGCGCGGCACACCCTCGACCGGACCGACCTCGTCATCGCCCCCACCGAGAAGATCCGTCGGCTGCTGCAGGGGTATGCCGTCCGCCCGCCGGTCGAGGTCGTGCCCACCGGCGTCGACCTGGCGCGGTTCGCCCCGGGCGCGGGCTCGCCGGAGCTCCGCTCGGCGCTCGGCCTGGAGCCGGGCGTGCCGGTCGTGCTCAGCCTGGGGCGCCTGGCCGCCGAGAAGAACCTCGCCGAGGTCGTCGACCTGCTGGCCCGCGTGCCCGACCCGTGGCAGCTGGTGGTCGCCGGCGACGGCCCGGAGGCGGGAGCGCTGCACCGGCAGGTGGGGCGGCTCGGCCTCGGCGACCGCGTGCGCTTCGTCGGGGCCGTCGAGCCGTCCCGGGTCCCCGAGCTCTACCGGCTCGCCGACGTCTTCGTCTCGGCCTCCCGCACCGAGACCCAGGGGCTGACCGTCCTCGAGGCCCTGGCCACCGGGGTGCCGGTGGTGTGCCGCGACGACGCCGCGGTGGACGGCGTCGTGGTGGCGGGCCGCAACGGGGAGCGCTACACCACCCCCGAGGAGTTCACCCGGGCGATGACCCGCCTGCTGCGGGACCCGGACCTGCGCCGCCGGTGGGGCCGCGAGGCTGTCCGGACCGCGACCGGCCTCGGCCGGGACGGCTTCGTGGCCGCGGTCTGCTCCGCCTACGACCGGGCCGCGGGCCGGGACAGCACGACGGTGGCCGCGTGAGCACCGGGCTGGCCGTGGCGCGAGACCCTGCGGACCGGGTGGCGCGTTGCCCGGGGCCTGCTGCCCGCGCGGTGGACGGCCCGCCCCGCCGGGGGGACGCGACGGCCGGGGCGGCCCGGGCGCGGGTCTGGCTGCGCCGGGCCCGGGGGGCCGTGGCCCTGGGCTGGCTGGCGCTGGCCTCCGCCGTGCTCTGGGGCGTGGGGTCGGGCGCCCTCACCTCGGTCGCCGAGCTGCGCGAGCTGCTCTCGGGCCTCGGGGTCCTCGCCCCCGTCGTCTACACGCTGGTCGGAGCCGCCGAGGCGGTCTTCCCGGTCGTCCCAGGCTCGGTGACGGTCATCGCCGGGCCCGTGCTCTTCGGGCCGGTCGTCGGCCTGGCCGCGGCGTACTGCGCGACCTGCCTGGGCTCGGCGGCGGTGTTCGCCCTGTCCCGGTACCTCGGCCAGGACCTGCTCGCCGCACGCTTCCGGGCCGGGACCGTGCGCCGGTGGCTGGGCCGACTGCAGGACCGCCGCTTCACCCGGTGGTTCGCCCTCGGGATCGCGCTGCCCCTCGCACCGGACGACCTGCTGTGCTGCCTGGCCGGGCTGTCCCGGATGCGGTGGCGCACCTTCGTCCTGCTCGTCCTGCTGCTCAAGCCGTGGGCGCTCGTGCTCTACACCGTCGGGGTGCTCACCGTGCTGGACCGGTGGGTCCCGGGGCTGACCGGATGACCGAGGTACCGACGGGCCCGACGGCGCCGCTCGTGGTCAACATGGCAAGCGAGAGCGACATCAGCGTGCAGGGCCACGGCGTGCACTCGGCCTACGTCGAGATGGCGCGGGCCCTGGAGCGGCGCGACGACGTGGAGGTGGTCCGGGGCGTCTACGGCCGCCGGGTGGACTGCGACGTCTACCACCTGCACACCGTGGGCTGGGCGGTGTGGCCCAAGCTGCTCGACCCGCGGGCGCCCACGGTGGTGTCGGCCCACGTCGTCCCGGACTCGCTCGTGGGCTCGCTGCGGTGGGCACGGGCGTGGCGGCCCCTGGCCCGGTGGTACCTGCGGTGGTTCTATGGCCGCGCGGACCGGGTCCTGGCCGTCTCCGAGGCCGTCGCACGGACCCTCGAGCACGAGCTGGGCGTGCCGGCCGAGCGCGTCGAGACCCTGCCCAACACCGTCGACACCACGGCCTTCGTCACCGACCGGACCGCCCGGGCCCTGGAGCGCCGACGCCTGGGCGTGGACCCCGGCGCCTTCATGGTGCTCGGCGTCGGACAGGTGCAGCCGCGCAAGCGGGTCGACGTCTTCGTCCGGCTGGCGCGAGAGCACCCCGACGTCCGGTCCGTGTGGGTGGGGGGCATCCCGTTCGGGCGACTCGGGGCGCAGCCCGCCGCGATGCAGCGGTTGATGCAGGACGCCCCGGGGAACCTGCACTTCACCGGGGCCCTCCCCCGGGAGGAGGTGACGGCATACCTGCGGGCGGCCGACGTCTTCTGCCTGCCCGCCGAGCAGGAGAACCACCCGGTGTGCGTCCTCGAGGCCGCGGCCGCGGGCCTGCCGCTCGTCGTCCGTGACCTGCGGGAGTACGACGACACCTTCGGTGCCGACGTGCTGCGCTGCGACGAGGACGGCTTCGGCGCCGCCCTCACCTCGCTGCGCACCGACCCGGCCAGGTCTGCGGCCGAACACCGGGGCGCGGCCCGGATCGCCGCCCGCTCCGGCAGCGCCTCCGCGGCCGAGCGCCTCGCCGGCCTCTACCGCGAGCTCGCCGGCCCCGGCCCGGCGGCACCGACCGACGCCCGTGCGCACGGGGGCTGACCGGGCGCAGATTGCTCCTGGGCAGCGAGCCGGTTACCGTCAGGTGTCTCGTGAGTGGCCTGCGGGCCTCCGTCCCCGCACCCGCGGGTGAAAGGTATGGCCCCGGTGAAGCTGACGGAGTATCGCCAGATCGAGCACATCACCACCCGCGGTCCGGCCCAGCTCCGCCGGCTCGCCCTGGCTGCGGTGTTCCTGGCGGGGGTGATCGTCTTCACCCGCGCCCAGTTCGGTCACCTGGACCACGCCTGGCTGCTCGTCGCCGCCGCCCTCATCGGCGGCTACATGGCGATGAACATCGGCGCCAACGACGTCGCCAACAACGTCGGGCCGGCGGTCGGCTCCCGGGCCATGACCCTGGGGACGGCGATCGTCATCGCCGCCGTCTTCGAGGCGGCCGGCGCGATCATCGCCGGCGGCGACGTGGTGAGCACGGTCAAGAACGGCATCATCGACCCCGCCGACATCGGCGATCCCATGGTCTTCGTGTGGGTGATGATCGGGGCCCTGCTCGGCGCGGCGATCTGGCTCAACATCGCGACCTGGCTCGGCGCCCCGGTGTCCACGACCCACTCCATCGTCGGCGGGGTCATGGGCGCCGGCATCGCCTCCTCCGGGTTCGCGATCGTCAACTGGCCGGTCATGGGCGCCATCGCCGCCAGCTGGGTCATCTCGCCCCTGGTCGGCGGGCTGCTGGCGGCCGCCCTGCTCTACGTGCTGGAGCGCAAGGTGCTGTGGCAGGTGGACCCGGTCCAGTCCGCCATCCGCTACCTGCCCTACCTCCTGGGGCTCATGGCCGGGGCCTTCACCACCTACATCGCCCTCAAGGGCGTGCAGAACGTCGTGGCGATCAGCACCCCGGTCGCCTTCGGGCTCGGCGTGGTCGCCGGTGTCGTCACCTTCCTGCTCACCCGCCCCGGCATCGCCCGCCGGTCCTCCTCCCTGCAGCAGTCGCGGGAGGGCGTCAACACCCTGTTCACCATCCCCCTGGTGGCCGCCGCGGCGCTGCTGTCCTTCGCGCACGGCGCCAACGACGTCGCCAACGCGGTCGGCCCCCTCGCGGGCGTGGTCGAGGCGCTCACCAGCGGCGGGGTCGGCGCGGACGGCGAGGCCGGCATCCCGCTGTGGGTGCTCGTCATCGGCGCCATCGGCATCTCGCTCGGGCTGGCGCTCTTCGGCCCGCGCCTCATCCGCACGGTCGGCTCCGAGATCACCCAGCTGGACCGCTCGCGGGCCTTCTGCGTGGCCCTCAGCGCCGCCCTGACCGTCATCGTGGCCAGCCAGCTCGGGCTCCCGGTCAGCTCCACCCACGTCGCCCTCGGCGGCATCTTCGGGGTCGGCTTCCTGCGCGAGTACCTCGACCAGCGGATGGCCAAGGCCGTCGAGGACGTCCTGCACAGCCACCAGGGCGACGAGCACATCGCCGAGGTCGAGCGGATGCTCTACACCTTCGTCAACGCCGACGCCGAGACCAAACGCGACATGCTCCACCAGCTCAGCGACATGGGGCACGAGGCCGTCATCACCGCCGCCCAGCGGCGCAAGCTCAAGAAGGCGCTCAAGCGCCAGCAGGTGCGGCGCGAGCACCTCTTCCGGATCGTCTCGGCCTGGATCATCACCGTGCCGGCCTCGGCGGTGCTGTCCGCGCTGTTCTACTTCGCCCTGCGCGGGATGATGGTCTGACCCTCCGGGCCGGATCCGGGCCGTCGGGCCGCGCCGCGGCTCACGTGCGCGCGGAGAAGGGCCGGATGAGGTCCTCGTCGCCGACCAGGCGCGTGTCGTGGTCCAGCTCCTCGTGCTCCTGCACCGTCCACGCGTGCCCGGTGACCCGCGCGACGTGCCGCACCACCTGCGGGAAGGTCCACGCGTCGGCGGCGTTGCCGTCCAGGTGCACGGTCCCCGCCCGCCCCGAGGTCGCCAGGTCGGTGAGCGCGGCTGCGGTGTCCGCCATCCAGGAGGTCGCCGGGCGCCACCGGCGACTGGCGCGGACAACGCCTCCCGAGGCCTCCGCCTGGGCGGCGAGCTGGGCCACCATGTTGTTGCCGACCCCGTCGGGGTCCGCCTGCCAGCCGATGCGGGCGACGACGGCCCGCGGGTGGGCCTCGCGCACCGCCACCTCGCACCGCGCCTTGTAGCTGCCGTAGTCGTCGGTCGCGGTCGGGGCGTCCGAGGGACGGAACGGGCCGTCCGGGTCCCCCGGGGCGTCGCCGAAGACCGACACCGAGCTGGTGACGACGAAGGGCAGCTCGTGCTCCCGGGCGTATGCCGCCAGCCGCCCCGCCCACGCCTCCGCCCCCATCCCGAGGTGGAAGATGCCGGCCGGCCGGAGCGCCGTGAGGAAGGCCCGCCCCGCCGCCACGTCGTCGGGCGGCACCGCCGCGCGGTCCCAGCCCACGACCTCCCCGCCGAGCCCGACCACCCGGGCCGCCACCTTCGGCGCCACCGTGCCGTTCAGTCCGGTGATGAGCCAGGTCCCGTCCATCCGCGCCATGGCGGCACGCTACCGGTGCGGCCTGCGCCCGCCCGGCGGAGGGCATACCGTCGGCGGATGGGCACCGTGCGCGTCGGGATCTCGGGCTGGCGGTACCGCCCGTGGCGCGGGGAGTTCTACCCGCCCGGGCTGGTGCAGCGGCGCGAGCTGGAGTACGCCGCGCAGCGGTTCTCGACCATCGAGCTCAACGGCTCGTTCTACTCCCTGCAGCGGCCGGAGAGCTACCGGCAGTGGGCCGAGCAGACCCCGGAGGGCTTCGTCTTCGGGGTCAAGGGCAGCCGCTTCATCACCCACCTGAAGAGCCTGGGCGACGTCGACCAGGGACTGGCGAACTTCTGGGCCTCGGGTGTGCTCGCCCTCGGCCCGAGGCTGGGCCCGGTCCTGTGGCAGCTGCCGGCCCGCCACCGCTACGACCGGGAGCAGCTGCGCGACTTCCTCTCCCGGCTGCCGCGGACGACGGCGGCCGCCCTGGACGTGGCGCGCGGCCACGACGACCGGGTCGCGGACCGCACCTGGCTGCAGATCGACGCCGACCGGCCCCTGGAGCACGTCCTCGAGGTCCGCCACCACGACTCGTTCGCGGGCAACCTGGAGTTCCTGGAGCTGCTGCGCGAGCAGCGGGTCGGCGTGGTCGTCGCCGACAGCGCCGGGCTGTGGCCCTTCTTCGACGCGGTGACCAGCCCGGTCGTCTACGTCCGGCTGCACGGCGACAGCGAGCTCTACGTCAGCGGCTACTCCGACGAGGCGCTGCAGACCTGGGCCGGTCGCGTCGAGCGGTGGCGCGAGGAGGCCGACGTCTACGTCTACCTCGACAACGACGTCAAGGTCCGCGCGCCGTACGACGCCGCGCGCCTGGCCGGCCTGCTGGGGGTGGACGTGCCCCCACCCTGACAGGGCGCGCGCGATCGGCCATGCTGGGGCCCATGCGGACCACGACGCTGAACCTGCGGACGGGGGGCGACGAGGTCGTCCTGGACCTCACCCGGGAGTGCGCGAGCTTCGTCTCGGGGCTGGGCGACGGGCTGCTGCACGTCTTCGTGCCCCACGCGACGGCCGGGCTGGCGATCATCGAGACCGGCGCCGGCTCCGACGACGACCTGCTCGCCGCCCTGGGCGACCTGCTGCCGGCCGACGACCGCTGGCGGCACGCGCACGGCACGCGCGGCCACGGACGCTCGCACGTCATGCCCGCGGTCGTCCCTCCCTACGCCACCGTCCCGGTCGACGGCGGGCGGCTCGCCCTCGGCACCTGGCAGTCCATCTGCCTCGTCGACCTCAACGTGGACAACGCCGACCGGTCGGTGCGGCTGGACTTCCTGGAGGGCTGACCCCGGACCCGGTCCGGCTCCGGTCCGGGCGCGCCGGGCACCGGGACCCGGGGGCTGGCTACCCTGCTCACCATGAGCCGCCCCCTGCCCCGCTCTGCGGTGCTGGGGTATGCCGTCGGCAGCGTGGGCACCGGCGGTTTCAGCACCCTCCCGGGGCTGGTGCTGGCCTACTACCTCACCGACACCCTCGCGGTGCCGGCGCTGCTGGCGACGGTGGTCGTCATCCTCCCCAAGGTGTGGGACGTGCTCATCGACCCGGCCGTGGGGGCGCGCAGCGACCGGGACGCGACCACCGGTGCCGGTCGCACCCGGCTCATGCTGGCCGGCGCCCTGACCCTGCCGGTGGGCTTCGTCGGCATGTTCGCCGTCCCCGACCCGCTCGGTGCGGCCTCCGCCGGGCTGTGGGTCCTGGTCTTCTTCGTCCTCGCGACGACCTCGTTCTCCTGCTTCCAGGTGCCCTACATCGCCCTGCCCGCCGACCTGACCGAGGTCTACCGCGAGCGCACCCGCGTCATGGCGTGGCGGATCGCCGTGCTGGCGCTGGCGATCCTGCTCGTCGGTGCCGGTGGCCCCGCGCTGCGGGACGCCGCGGGCGGTGGCCGGTCCGGCTACCTCACCATGGCGCTGGGCATCGCGCTGCTGCTCCTCGCCGGCATGGTGACCACCGTCGTCACCACCCGCGGCCACCTCCGCCGTCCGCCGGTCGCGGCGCCCGGGACCGGCGGCGGCTACCACGCCGGCCTCCTCGCCTGGCGCGAGGTCACGGCATACCGCGTCCTGCTCTCGGTCTTCGTGTTGCAGGCCGTCGCGACCGGGGTGATGCTGGCCGCGGCGCAGTACGTCGCGACCTACACCCTCGGCGACCAGAGCGCGCTGACGCTGCTCTTCGCCGCCCTCGTGGCCCCCGCCCTGCTCGTCATGCCGCTGTGGACGCGGTATGCCGCCTCCCGCGGCAAGCGGGCCGCCCTCACCGTCGCGTCGGGCCTCTTCGCGACGGCCTGCCTCGGCCTGGTCGGGATGCTGTGGCTCCCGGGCGCGTGGATCTACGTCCTGGTGGGGGTCGCGGGGGTCGCCTACGCCGGGATGCAGCTCTTCCCGCTGGCGATGCTGCCGGACGTCGTCACCGCGGCCGGTCGGGGCCGGGGCGGCGCCATGAGCGGTCTGTGGACCGCGGGCGAGACGGCCGGGCTGGCCCTCGGCCCGGTCGTGGTCCTGCTCCTGCTCGCCGGGACCGGCTTCCGCTCCAGCACCGCCGCCGAGCAGCTGGCGCAGCCGGCCGCGGCGCAGGCCGCGATCGTGCTCGCCTTCTCGGTCGTCCCGGCCGCCCTCGTCTCCCTCAGCCTGCTCGTGCTGCGCCGCTACGTCGACCCCGGCGCACCCAGCAGCGCGCCCGTCCCCGCCCCGGAAGGAACCGCATGAGCGAGCACGACGAGCAGGTCCTCTCCCTCCTCGACACCTACCGCGCGCACGACGCCCCCACCCACGGCGGCCGCGTGCTCAGCTACGTCTACGACAGCGGGCTCGCCGAGCTGGACGCGCTCGCCGGCCGGGCCGCGGCCCGGGTCCAGGCGGTCAACGGTCTCGACCCGACCACGTTCCCCTCCGTCGCGCTGATGCAGGCCGACCTGCTGTCCTTCGCCCGGGACGTGCTGCGCGGCGCCCCCGGCACCAGCGGCGCGGTCACCTCCGGCGGCACCGAGAGCATCATGCTCGCCGTGCTCGCCGCCCGGGAGCGCTGGCGCGAGCACCATCCCGGGGACCCGCGCACGCCGCGGGTGGTGGTGCCGTCGACCGCGCACGCCGCCTTCCACAAGGCCGCCCACTACCTCGGGCTGCAGATGGTGACCGTCCCGGTCGACCCGCGCACCGGCACCCTCGAGGCGGACCGCCTCGCCGCGCACCTCGACGACGCCACCGCGCTCACCGTCGCGAGCGCGCCGGCCTACCCGCACGGCGTGCTCGACCCGGTGGCCGGGATCGCGGCGGCGGCGGCCGAGCGGGGCATCCCCTGCCACGTCGACGCCTGCGTCGGCGGGTTCGTGCTGCCGTGGTGGGAGGGGACGCCGCCGTGGGACCTCGCGGTCCCGGGGGTCACCAGCATCTCGGCCGACCTGCACAAGTTCGGCTACGCCCCGAAGGGGGCCTCGGTGCTCCTCCTCGCCGACCCGGCGCTGGACCGGGCCCGCTACTACGCGCTGACCGACTGGCCCGGCTACCCGGTCGTCAACCCGACCGTGCTCGGCTCGCGCTCGGCCATGTCCCTCGCCGCGGCCTGGGCGGTGGTCACCCGGCTCGGGACGCAGGGGTATGCCGAGCTCACGGCCGGGGTGGCCCGCGCGACCGCCGAGGTCCGCGAGGTCGTCGACGGCACAGCGGGTCTGCGGGTGGTCGGCGAGCCGACCGGGCCGCTGCTGGCCGTCGGCACCGACCCCGACGTGCCCCGGCCGGAGCAGGTCGACCCGCACGCGTGGGCGCAGGCCGTGGCGGCGCGGGGCTTCGTGCTGCAGGGGCAGCCCGCCCTGACCCAGGCCGACGGGACCGTCCTGCCGCGCACGACCCACCTCACGCTCACCCCGGCGAGCGCGAGCGTGCTGGACGAGCTGGGGGCGGCGCTGCGCGCCGGTGCCGACGACGTCCGCGGGCAGGCGGCCGCGCCCGTCGAGGCGGGCGGCCCCGTCACCGACCTGCCCGACCCGGTGGCGCTCGCCCGGGCCGCGCGGGAGAGCGGCGAGCTCGACCTGCCGGCGGTGCTGGCCCTCGTCGAGGCCCTGCCCCGCCCGCAGAGCGCGCGCCTGCTCGTCGACTTCCTCGCCGCGTTCACCGCCCCGCCGACCGGCCGGCCGTCACCCGACTGACCACCCCCTGGACGTCACCCCTACCCCGGGACGCCGCTCTCCTCCTCGTCGGCCGCCGCGGCCTCCGCGCGACGACGACCGTCCCAGACGGCCGCCGCGAGCGCCGCGAGGAGCAGCACCAGCGCGGTCCCCAGTGCCGCCCGCAGCCCGGTGGCCGCGTCGTCACCGCTTCCGGCCCCGACCTGGTAGGCCGTCACCAGCACGGCCGCACCGATCGCCGAGCCCACCCGCTGCCCGGTCTGCAGGGCTCCCCCGGCGGCCCCGCCCATCCGCTGGGGGACCTGCGCGAGGGTGAGGGTGAAGTTGGGCGAGACGACGGCGCCACCACCCAGACCGGCGAGGAGCAGCGGCGCCGC
Organism: Serinicoccus chungangensis; assembly: GCF_001483745.1. GTDB lineage: Bacteria > Actinomycetota > Actinomycetes > Actinomycetales > Dermatophilaceae > Ornithinicoccus > Ornithinicoccus chungangensis_A. Next base: position 261,893 of record NZ_LQBL01000002.1, read on the forward strand.
CAGCGCCAGCCACAGCCACGGGCTGTCCTGCGCCGGGCCGACGAGGACCCCCAGCACGACCAGACCGCTCATCATCACCAGGAGGGCGCGCACGACCAGCACCCGCCCGACCCGGGTCACCGCCCGCCCGGCCCACGGCGAGGAGACCGCCGAGCCGACGGCGAAGGGGGTCAGCAGCAGACCGGTCACGAGCGTGGAGTAGCCGAGGCCGTCCTGCAGGAAGATGGACAGGACGAGGAACACGCCGGTGAAGCCGGTGAAGTAGAGCGAGCCCACGACGATGCCGTTGGCGTAGCCCGGGGTGCGGCGGAGCAGGTCGACGTCGAGCAGCGGCATCCCCCCGGTGCGGGCCAGCCGCTTCTCGTAGGACAGGAACGCCCAGGCGAAGACGGGGACCCCGACGAGGAGCACCAGGGCCCAGAGGTCCCCCGACTCCAGGGCGACGACCGGGAGCAGCAGGCACATGACGGCGGCCCCCAGCAGCAGGGCGCCCACGAGGTCGAGCCGCGGGTCCGACTCCTTCCCGCGCAGGTCCGGCACGATCCGGGCGATGGCGACGAGCAGGACCAGACCGATGGGGACGTTGACGAGGAACACCCAGCGCCATCCGCCCTCCTCCCCCGCCAGGGTGATGATGATCCCGCCGAGGACCGGCCCGATGCCGGAGGCCACCGACACCACCAGGCCGAACAGCCCGAAGGCGCGCCCCCGCTCGGCCCCGGTGAACAGGTCCTGGATGAGGCCGGTGTTCTGCGGGGCCAACAGCCCCGCCGACAGCCCCTGCACCAGCCGGGCCGCGACGAGCACGCCGGCCGTCGGCGCCAGCCCGCACGCCGCGCTGGCCAGCACGAACCCGGCCAGCCCCACGAGCATGATCCGGCGCCGGCCCCAGGCGTCCCCGAGCCGGCCGCCGGTGACGAGCATGAGGCCGAAGGTGAGGGCATACCCGGACACCACCCACTGGATGGAGGCCGCCGAGGTGTCCAGACCCTCGCGCATCGAGGGGATGGCCACGTTGACGATCGTCACGTCCAGCAGCGACATGAAGCCGACCGCCAGGGTGACGGCCAGGATGCGCCAGCGGGCGGGATCGGGGTCGTGGGTGGTGTCGGTCCGGGAGGTGCGGTCAGCCGTCACGTCGTGCTCGTCCAGGTCACCGACCCATGCTAGGCGGCACCACCGACAGCCGCCCCTCGACGCGGATGCCCGCCCACCGGCTCGTGCCGTGCTCCTCCACGCGCGCGCCCGGCAGTCGCCCTGGACCATCAGCCGCCCGGTCCACCATCAACCGCCAGGTCATCCATCAGCCTCGTCGAGGAGGACGACGGTTGACGAACCGGCCGAGGGTAGACGAACCGGCCGAGGGTAGGGGCGGCAGACCCCGATATCCTGGAGCCCCGACCGACCCGAGAAGGAGCACCATGCAGAACTCGTCCATGCCGCGCACCACCATCCTCCTCGGGGTCGTGCTCGTCGCCGTGGGGGTGGTCGGCTGGCTCGCCGCGGGGATGTCGAGCTGGACCGCCCTCATCCCGGCCGTCCTCGGCGTGGTGCTGGCGGTCTGCGGCCTGCTGGGCCGCAGCAACCCGAAGGTCTGGATCCACGCCGCCCTGGTCGTGGCCCTGCTCGGCGCCCTCGGGACCATCCGCAACGTCCTGGGCCTGGCCGACCTGGCCTCCGGGGACGCCGAGCGCCCGCTGGCGGTGGTCGCCGGCACCATCACCTTCGTGCTGCTGGTCGCCTATCTCGTCCTCGGCATCCGCTCGTTCGTCGCCGTGCGCCGCGAGCGCCGGCAGCAGGTCAGCGGCTGAGCCGCTCACCGGCCGGGTCGATGCCCGACCCTGCCGCCTCGACCTCGCCCCACAGGTGGTCCAGGGACACCCCCAGCACCACCGCCAGGGCCGCCACCACGGGGAAGGACGGCGTGGCGATGCGTCCTGTCTCGATCTTGCGCAGCGTCTCAGGGGACATCCCGGCCGCCAGCGCGACGTCGAGCACGGACCGGTCGCCGCGGGCCTGCCGCAGCAGGAGCCCCAGACGCCGACCTCGCTCGCGGTCCTGGGCGGTGAGCGGGAGTCTGACCATGGTAGGACGATCATACCGGTATAGTTATCGGTATGGTGGAGATCCTCACCCCTGAGCAGCTGGACCGGGCGCGCGGGGCCGGCCGGCTCGTCGGCGAGATCCTCGCGACGGTCCGCGAGCGAGCCCGCGCGGGCACCAACCTGCTGGAGATCGACCGGTGGGCCGAGGAGATGATCCGCGGCGCTGGCGCCGAGTCCTGCTACGTCGACTACGCACCGTCCTTCGGGAGCGGCCCCTTCGGTCACTACCTCTGCACCTCGGTCAACGACGCCGTCCTGCACGGCCTGCCGCACGACGAGACCCTGGTCGACGGCGACCTCGTCAGCCTCGACCTCGCACTCCTCCTGGACGGGGTGGCCGCGGACGCCGCGGTGAGCTTCGTGGTGGGCGGGTCTGCCCGCCCGCAGGACGAGCGGATGATCGAGACGACCGAGCGCGCCCTCGCCGCGGCCGTCGCGGCCGCCACGGTGGGCGCGCGGACCGGCGACGTCTCGCACGCCATCGGCACGGTCCTCGCCGAGGCGGGGTATGCCGTGAACCTCGAGTTCGGCGGGCACGGCATCGGCACGACGATGCACCAGGACCCCCACGTCGCCAACGACGGGCGCCCCGGTCGTGGCTACCGTCTCCGGCCGGGCATGCTCCTCGCGCTGGAGCCCTGGGTGATGGAGGACACCGACCGCCTGGTCACCGACCCCGACGGGTGGACGCTGCGCAGCGCGACCGGCTGCCGGACCGCGCACAGCGAGCACACGGTCGCGATCACCGAGGCCGGCCCCGAGATCCTCACCTCTGCCCACCCGGTCTGAGGGGTAGGCTGCCGGCGACGTCGCGTGCCGGTGGCAGACCGTGCCAGGCATGCTGCCGGTGTGCCGGGCGAGCCGGCCACCCGGGACCTGCTGCTGTTCTCCCACGGCTTCTGCACGGCGCTCACGGCGCACCACGTCGGTGAGGACAGGGAGCTGTTCCCCGCGGTCGCCGCTGCCCACCCGCACCTGCGCGACACGCTGCGCTCCCTCGAGCAGGACCACTCGATGATCGCCCACCTGCTGGGTGCCCTGCAGACGGCGGTGGACCAGCGCGCCGGCGCCTCCGAGCTCGACCGCCACCTCGAGGGCGTCGCAGCCGTCATGGAGTCGCACTTGCGCTACGAGGAGCGTCAGCTCCTGCCCGTCCTCGAGACGCTCCGGCTGGACGCCGAGGTGAGCACCGTCCTCGGCCCGCTGTGACGGTGGCCGAGCTCCAGCAGGCGCGGCTCAGACGTTGAAGCGGAACTCCACCACGTCGCCGTCGGCCATGACGTAGTCCTTGCCCTCGATGCGCACCTTGCCGGCCTCCTTGGCCTTCGCCATGGAGCCGAGCTCGTCGAGCGCGTCGAAGCTGACGACCTCGGCCTTGATGAAGCCGCGCTCGAAGTCGGTGTGGATGACCCCGGCGGCCTGCGGCGCGGTCGACCCCTGGCGGATCGTCCAGGCCCTCGACTCCTTGGGCCCGGCGGTGAGGTAGGTCTGCAGGCCCAGGGTGTCGAAGCCGACCCGGGCCAGCTGGTCCAGCCCCGGCTCGGTGACGCCGACCGACTCCAGCAGCTCGCGCGCCTCGTCCTCCTCGAGCTCGGCGAGGTCGGCCTCCAGCTTGGCGGACAGGTAGATCGCCTCGGCCGGCGCGACGGTGGCCGCCAGCTCGGCGTGGAGGGCCTCGTCGGTGAGGCCGTCCTCGTCGAGGTTGAAGACGTAGAGGAAGGGCTTGGTGGTGAGCAGACCGAGGCCGCGAGCGATCGACCTGTCGACACCGGCGGCCTCGCCCGCGGCATACAGCGTGTCGCCGCGCTCGAGCACCTGCTGGGCGGCGAGCGCGGTGTCGAGGACCTCCTTGCCGGTCCGCTTGCCCTTCACCTCCTTCTCCAGGCGGGGTATGGCGTTCTCCAGCGTCTGCAGGTCCGCCAGGACGAGCTCGGTGTTGATGGTCTCGATGTCGTCGCCGGGGCTGATCCGGCCGTCGACGTGCACGACGTCGTCGTCACGGAAGGCACGGACGACCTGGCAGATCGCGTCGGCCTCCCGGATGTTGGCGAGGAACTTGTTGCCCAGCCCCTCCCCCTCGCTGGCGCCGCGCACGATCCCGGCGATGTCGACGAAGCTCACCGTGGCGGGCAGGATCTTGGCGCTGCCGTGGATCTGCGCCAGCCGCTCCAGGCGCGGGTCCTTGAGCGGCACCACCCCGATGTTGGGCTCGATCGTGGCGAACGGGTAGTTCGCCGCGAGCACGGAGTTCTTGGTCAGCGCGTTGAAGAGCGTGGACTTGCCCACGTTGGGCAGGCCGACGATTCCGATGGTGAGTGCCACGGGGACAGGAGTCTAGTCGGCGTGGCGGGCCGCCAGGACCGTGCCCGGCGGACCCGGGCCGACGGCCGGTCGCCCACCTGGGCTCACTCCGCGCCGGGGCGACGGCGCAGCTGCTTGACCTGCGAGCGCCTCGTCTTCGCCTCGGCGCGTCGACGCCGGGAGCCACGGGTGGGCCTGGTCGGGCGCCGCACGGTCGGCGGGGTCACCGCCTCCCGCAGCAGCTCGGCGAGACGCCGACGGGCGGCGGCCCGGTTGCGCAGCTGGGTCCGGTGCTCGCTCGCGGTGACGGTGAGCACGGTGCCGGACAGCCGGCTCGCCAGCCGGGCCAGGACCCGCGCGCGCAGGTCGTCGTCCAGCGCCGTGGTTGTGGCCAGGTCCAGGCTGAGCTGCACCCTCGTGTCCGCGGTGTTGACGCCCTGCCCTCCGGGCCCGGAAGAGCGGGAGAACTGCTCGACCAGCTCGTCGGCGGGCACCCGCAGACCCTGCGGGGCACCCGGGCCCGGGGTCACCTCGAGGTCGTCCACCCGGCCAGTCTGGCCCATGCCACCACCGCGAGCGCCGGCCGGAGACCCGTGACGTCGGCCTGCGGCCTCACCGCAGGTCCGCCTCCAGGTGCGGCAGCAGCTGCCGCACACCGTGCGCGCCGAGCACGACGGTGTAGTGGTTGACGTCGTCGACGGCCACCAGCCGCAGCGTGGGAAGCTCGCGCGTCCACCGCTCCCGGGCCGCGTCCGGGTAGAGCGGCGGCACCTCGTCCATGAGCCCGCGGGGCGCGACGTACCACGTCACCGGCCGCGCCGGGACGCCCTGCAGCGACGCCTGGACGGACGCGCCGTCGACGAGGTCGCGGATGTCCTCCTCCAGCGCCGCCGGCCGGGTCGCGGGCGAGAGCTCCGGCTCCTCCCCCACCAGGTCGTAGTCGACGTAGGCCGTGACGACCTCGTCCCGGTACGGCCCCAGGGCCGGGTGGTCGGACCAGAACTCCCGGTATGCCGTGCGGCTGGGGAAGGTCATCCGCAGCCGGTCCGCGGCCGGCCCCAGCACCGCGGCCGCCACGTCCTGCGGCGCGACCCCCGGCGGCGGGAGCAACGGCATACCCCCGTCGACCAGGTGCAGGCTGCGCACCAGGTGCGGGTGCCGGTCGGCCAGCACGAGCGCGACGAAGGCCCCCATCGAGTGCCCGACCGCGACCGCGTCGCGCACACCCAGGTGGTCGAGGGCGGCCGCCACGTCGTCGGCGTGCCGCGGCATGCCGTAGGGCGCCGGGAGGTCGCGGGAGCGTCCCCGCCCCCGCAGGTCGGGGGCGACGAGGCGCACCCCGGGCAGGGCCCGGGCGAGGGCCGCCCAGGAGACGTGGGAGGCGGTGATGCCGTGGGTCAGCACCGCGGTGGGCGTCGCCGCGCCCGTGGCGGCAGCGTCCTCGGGCTCCCACACGCCGACGTGCAGGTCTCCCCCGTCGACCGGCACCGCGACCGCGCGGTAGCGGGGGCCGAGGACGGCGGAGACGCTCTCCGGCAGCTGCTGGGTCGTGGTGCTCACTGGGCCGTCCACCCCCCGTCCATGGTGGATGACGTGCCCGTGACCATGGCCGCGTCGTCGGAGACGAGGTAGGCCACCAGGGAGGCGACCTCCTCCGGCTCGACGAGGCGCTTGACCGCGGAGCGGGTCAGCATGATCTTCTCGACCACCTCGTCCTCGCCGATCCCGTGGGTGGCCGCCTGGTCGGCGATCTGCGCCTCCACCAGCGGCGTGCGGACATAGCCCGGGTTGACGCAGTTGCTCGTCACCCCGTGCCCGGCCCCCTCCAGCGCGATGACCTTGGAGAGCCCCTCGAGCCCGTGCTTGGCCGAGACGTAGGCCGACTTGAACGCCGAGGCCCGCAGCCCGTGCGCCGAGGAGACGTTGACGACCCGGCCCCAGCCCCGGGCATACATCCCCGGCAGCGCGGCCCGCGCCAGCAGGAAGGGCGCCTCGAGCATGAGGCGGTGGATCAGCCGGAAGTCCTCGGGTGCGAGCTCGTGGACCGGTGCCACCCGCTGCACCCCGGCGTTGTTGACGAGCACGTCGCAGTCGACGGCTCTCGACTCCAGCGTCGCGGTGTCCGACAGGTCCACCGTCCAGGGGCGGGCGCCGATCTCCTCGGCGAGCGCCGCCGCCCCCCGCTCGTCCCGGTCGGCGACGACGACGTCCAGGCCGTCCGCCGCCAGCCGGCGGGCGACCGCGGCACCGATGCCGCTCGCCCCACCGGTCACGATCGCTGTCCGGGTCATGTCCGCTCTCCGTCCGTCGTCGGGGTTGGCGCCAGCGCGCCCTCGATCAAGGCCATGAGCTGCTCGAAGACGGGCTCCGGGATCCGCCCGTCCTGCTCCCACAGCACCCAGCGCATGCCGATGAGCTCGCCGGCGCCCATGAGCGCCCAGGCCGCCACCTCCGGGTCGAGACCACGGATCTCGCCGCGCCCCATCGCCGACTCCAGGCCCGCGGCATACCCCGAGCAGATGTCGTCGTAGTGCGTGCGCATCACCTCGGGCGAGACGAACTCGGCCTGCCGGATGATGCGGTAGAGCGCCGGGTGCTCCGCGGTGAAGGCGAAGAAGGCGCGGAAGCCCGCGCGCTCGGCCTGCAGCCGGTCCGGCGCCGCCGAGGACGCCTCGCTCATCGCCTGGCGGACCCGCCGGGACAGGTCGCGCACGACCTCGTCGAAGATCTCCTTCTTGCCGGTGAAGTGGACGTAGAACGTGCCCAGCGCCACTCCGGCCAGCTCGGTGATGCGCACGATCGAGGCGTCCGGGTAGCCGACCGTCGCGAAGACGTCCTCCGCGGCCTGCAGGAGCCTGGCCCGGGTGCGGGCACCCCGGGGGGTGCGGGGGGCGGGTCGCGGGGTGGTCTCCCCGAGGCTCACCGGTCCGCCTCCTGCCGCAGGGCGTGCGCCACGAGCGCGCGCACCGCCCCCTGGTCGGTCTTGCCGATCCCAACGGTCGGCAGCCCGGGGACCGCGACGACCCGGTCGGGCACCTTGAACGAGGCCAGCAGGCCGCGGCAGTGCTCGACGAGGTCGTGCTCGTCGGTGGCGACCCCGGGTCGCAGGACGACCGCGGCGACACCGACCTCGCCCCAGCGCTCGTGCGGGACGCCGACGACCGCCGCAGCAGCGACCGCCGGGTGCCGGCGCAGCGCGGCCTCCACCTCCGCGGGGGCGACGTTCTCCCCGCCGCTGATGTAGATGTTGCGCAGCCGGTCCACGATCCGCAGGTAGCCGTCCTCGTCCCGGGTGGCGACGTCCCCGGTCCACAGCCACCCGTCGTGCAGGACCGCCGCGGTGGCCTCCTCGTCGTGCAGGTAGCCGGAGAACAGCCCCGACCCGGCCACCAGCAACTCGCCGGTGCCCGCCCCCACGACCCGCTCCCCGGTGGCCGGGTCGGCGAGCGCGACCTCGACGTGCGGGTAGGCCACGCCGGCCCACCCGGCGCGCCGGGCGGCCTCGTGCGGGGGCAGGCACAGGACGTTGGGCCCGGCCTCGGTCAGCCCGTAGCCCTGCGTGAGCGCGACCCCGCGCGCGTGGAAGGTGCGCAGCAGGGGTGGCGGCATCGGCGCACCGCCCACGACGGCGCTGCGCAGGCTGGAGAGGTCGGCGTCGGCGAAGGCCGGGTGCTCGGCGAGCAGGAGGTAGTGGGTCGGCACCCCCATCATCGTGCTGACCCGGTGCTCGGGGACGAGGCTCAGCACGCGGCCGGGGTCGAAGGTGCGCTCCAGCACGACGGTGGCGCCGGTCCACCAGGCGAGCAGCGGCTGGATGTTCCACCCCCCGGCGTGGAACTGCGGCAGCACCGACAGCACGACGTCGCGCTCGGTGAGCTCCAGCGTCCGTGACAGGGACAGGTTGGTCCACCAGCAGGTGCGGTGGGACAGGACCGCGGCCTTGGGCTCGCTGGAGCTGCCCGAGGTGAAGACGACGAGCAGCGCGTCCTCGTCCTGCACCGGCTCCACGGGTGCCGGGGAACGCCGGGTGAGCGCGTCCAGCACCCCCGGGCGCGCCAGGTCGGTGAGGTATGCCGTGGGCACCGGCTGCAAGAGCAACGCACCCAGCTCGCGGGTCAGGGACCCGGTCTCCTCCTCGGCGACGAGCAGGACCGGGTCGAGCAGGCGCACCTGGCGGGCCAGCTCGACCGGGGCCAGGCGCCAGGACAGCGGTGCGAGCGCGGCCCCGACCCGGGCGCAGGCGAAGAGCAGGACCACGTGGTCCGCGCTGTTGCCGACGAGGGTGGCCACCCGCGTCCCCCGTCCGATCCCGGATCCGCGCAGGAGGGCGGCCAGCTGCTGCACCCGGTGCTCGAGCTCGCCGTAGCTCAGCGCGACCCCGCGGTCGACGATCGCCGGGTGGGCCGGCGCGATGCGGGCCCGGTCCGCCGGCCAGCGGCCCAGGGTGTGCTGCCCGTCGGCCGGTGCGCCCCCCGGCGTCGTCGCGCTCATGCGCGGGAACCGCCGGCCGTCGCCACCTGCTGCTCGTCGTCCACGTCCTCCAGCCTGTCAGCACCCTCGGTCGACCCGCCAGACCCGGCCGCACCGCGCCACCGGCGGACCCGCGCGACCGTCCCGGCGAGGCCGCCGGGCAGGAACAGGACGACGAGGACGAAGAGGGTGCCGAGGACGAACATCGGCTCCGAGAGCGGGATCCGCAGCGGCGCCGGGAGGTCGTGCACCCACGGCGCCTGGGCCAGCACGGTGAGGCGCTGGTTGAGCAGGACGTAGAGGACCGCCCCCGCGACCGCGCCCCACCGGGAGCCGACGCCGCCGATGACGACCATGAGGAGCAGCGAGATGGTGAGCTCGGCGCTGACGATGTGGGGGACCGCGCCGGAGTTGAGCAGCAGGTGGACCATGCCCATGCCGACGGCGATGACCGACGCGGCCACGAAGATGGCCAGCTTGACGAGGAACGGCCGCATCCCGAGCACCCGGACGCGCAGCTCGTTCTCGCGCACGGCCGCCGCCACGTGCCCGGCCCGGCTGCCCTGCACCCAGGAGACGAGCAGGAAGGCCAGCACGAGGGCGGCCAGCGCGAGCCAGTAGAGGTTGCGCGTGTCGGCGACGCCCACCAGCGCGTCCGGCACCTGCTCGGTCGGGAGCCGCAGCCCCTCCTCGCCGCCGGTGACCCGGCCGGGGTCGCGGCGGACCAGCACCGACCCGGCCTGGGCGAAGGCCAGGGTGACCATCGCGAAGGGGATGCCGGTCATCCGCAGGCTGACGGCGCCGAGGAGGAGGGAGATGACGACACCGGCCACCAGGACCACGAGGACCGACGGCACGAGGCCCAGCTCCAGCTCGGACATGACGATGCCCAGCAGGTAGGCCCCCAGCCCGAAGTAGAGCGCGTGGCCGAAGGAGAGCAGCCCGGCGACCCCGAGCAGCAGGTGGTAGGACAGCGCCAGGGCGGCCATGACCATGGCGAGCGCCAGCAGGTGCAGGGTGCCCGGGGTGTAGGTCGGTCCGGGCAGCACCCCTGGCAGGCGCAGGTCGAGCAGCGGCAGGCAGGCGAGCAGCAGCACGAGGGCGGGGGGCGTCAGCCGGCCGGCCCAGGCGCGGGCGCCGCCCCGGTATGCCGTCCCGCTCGCGGGTGTCGACGGGCTCATGCGCGCCTCCCCATCAGTCCGGAGGGCCGGGTCAGGAGCACCACGGCCAGCAGCACGACGACGGCGAGGTCGCCGGTGCCCCAGAGGTAGTAGTTGGCGAACTGCTGCAGGAGCGCCACCAGCACGGAGGCGATCGCCGCGCCGGTGAGGCTCCCGAGCCCGCCGATGACGGTGACGATGAAGGCGAAGATGAGCAGGGTCTGGCCGAGCAGCGGGGAGACGTAGCCGAAGTAGTGGCTGGCCAGGACACCCCCGAGGCCTGCGGCGATGCCGCCGATGGTGAAGACGAGGGTGAAGGCGGTGCGGACGTCGATGCCGAGGGCGGTCACCATCGCGCGGTTCTCCACCCCGGCTTGGATGATCATGCCGTAGCGGGTGCGCTGCAGGAACAGCACCATCCCGAGCAGCACCAGCCCGGCGACGAGGATCGCCACGAAGCGGTCGTTGGGCACGTTGGCGCCGAGGACGGCTGTCGTGCGGCCCATCCAGGACGGCCCGGTGATGAACCTCGGGTCGGTACCCCAGATGCCGTCGAAGAGGGCGACCGCGGCCAGGCCGAGCCCGACGGTGACCAGCACCTGCTCGATGTGCCGCTCGTAGAGGCGCTGCACGAGCAGCCGCTCGGTCAGCGCCGCGAAGAGGGCGCCGGCCAGGGCCCCGACGAGCAGCGACGCGGCGAAGCCGGTCCACGTCGTCGCTCCCAGCCGGGAGGCCACCTCGAAGCCGAGGAAGGCGCCCAGCGAGAGGAAGACGCCGTGGGCGAAGTTGAGGACGTGCATGAGGCCGTAGATGAGGGAGAGCCCGGAGGCGACCAGGAAGTAGATGGCCCCCAGCCCCACCCCCGTGAAGAGCAGCAGGACGACGGTGCTCACGCGGGCCCCTCCTCGTCGTCGGCCCGTCGCGGGGCGCTGTCGGGACCGGTGTCGGCGTGGACCCCGAGGAGGCGCTGGGTGAGCTCCTCGTCGGCCAGCAGGTCGGCGGCGGGACCGTGGTGGACGCTGCGCCCGTCGGTCAGCACCACGGCGTGCTCCGCCAGGTCGCGGACGACCTGCAGGTTCTGCTCCACGAGCAGGATGGGGGCCACCTGCGCGGCCCGGGCGAGCACGCGGCTGACCTCCTGGACGAGCCGGGGCGCCAGCCCCTTGGTCGGCTCGTCGACGAGCAGGACCCGGTTCTCGTTGAGGAGGGCGCGGGCCAGGGAGACCATCTGCTGCTGCCCGCCCGACAGCGTCCCGGCCGCCTGGGCGCCCCGCTGCTCCAGCTCGGGGAAGAGGTCGTAGACGAGGTCGTAGCGGTGCTCGCTGCCGCGCCGCTCGGCCAGCCGCAGGTTGTCGGTGACGGTGAGCCCGGCGAAGACCTCCCGGTCCTCGGGGACGTAGCCGACCCCGCGCCGGACGACGAGGTGGGTGGGCAGGGTCACGAGGTCGGTGCCGTCCAGCTCGACGGTGCCGGAGCGTCCGACGAGGCCGAGGACGGCCTTGATGGTGGAGGTCTTGCCCACGCCGTTGCGGCCCAGCAGCGCCGTGACGTCGACCGGTGCGACGTCGAGGTCGACGTGCTCGACGACCTGCTGGCCGGCCACGTGCGCGCTCAGGTCGCGCACCCGCAGGACCGGGTGGGCCGTGGACGGGGTGCCCGCCCGGGTGTCCTCGCGGGGCGACGTGCTCGTCATACCGACTCCCCGAGGTAGGCGCTCTGGACGGTCGGGTCGGCCATGACCGCCTCCGGCGTGTCCAGGGCCAGGAGGTGGCCGAAGTGGAGGACGGCGACCCGTTCGACCAGGCCCAGCAGCACCTCCATGTGGTGCTCGACCATGAGCACCGTGCAGCCGTGGTCGCGGTGCAGCCCGCGGATCACCTCGGTGAGGCCGGGCACGTCGCCGGAGGCCACGCCCGCCATGGGCTCGTCGAGCAGGACCACCTGCGGGTCCGTCGCCAGCAGCATGGCGATCTCGAGCTTGCGCTTGTCGCCGTGCGGCAGGTCCGCGGCGCGGTGCCCGGCCCGGTGCGCCAGCCCCACCTCCTCGAGGAGCTCGTCGGCCCGCCGCGAGGCGGCGTCCCCGGCGCGGGGCCGGCTGACGAGCGAGAGCGCGCGACCCCGGGTCACCTGCGCCGCCAGGCGGGCGTTCTCGTGCACGGTGAGGCCGGGGAAGATCGAGGAGGTCTGAAAGGTGCGGCCCAGGCCGGCCACCGCACGCCGGGTGATGCTGACGCGGGTCACGTCCCGGCCGGCGAGCAGCACCTGGCCGGACGTCGGCTGGTGCACGCCGGAGACGAGGTTGAACAGCGTCGTCTTGCCGGCGCCGTTGGGGCCGATGACGCCCACGATCTGCCCGGTGGGGACGGAGAAGGTGATGTCCTCCAGGATCTGCGCGCCACCGATGCGCAGCGAGAGGTCCCGGACCTCCAGGGCGGGGGCCGCGTCGCCGTCCGCCGCCCCCGGCGCCGGACCCGGTCGGGTGGGGGCGCTCACTCGCCCGAGGCCTCCGGCGGCGCCACCTCGTCGGCGGGGACCGTGTCGATGACCTCGGGCACCCACGCGTCCCCGTCCTGCACGAGGCGGGCCGTGAACATGTCCTGGACCAGCGCGTGGTCTCCCTCGCGGACGGTCGTGGTGCCCTTGGGGCCCTCGAACTCCCAGCCCTCGAGCGCGTCGACCATGGCCTGGACGTCGTCCCCGCCCTCGGCGACGGCGTGCACGATCATCTGGCCGGCCACGAAGCCGTCCACGGTGAACAGGTCGGGGGTGCCGCCGGCCTCGGTCACGTGGTCCACGAGGGCCTGGTTGACCTCGTTGTCGGTCGCCGAGGGGAAGTAGTGCGACAGGAAGGAGATCTGCTCCCCCGCGTCGCCGTAGGCGGCGAAGGTGGCCGAGTCGGCCAGGCCGGTGACGACCGGGGCCGCGTCGAAGACGTCCTGCTGGGAGAGGGACTGCCACATGGTGCCCGCGGTGGCCCCCGCCCACGCCACGAAGATGAGGTCGGGGTCCTCGTCGACGACCTGACGGGCGAAGCCGGTGAACTCGGTCGCGTCCTCGGGGACGAGCACGCTGGTCACGTCCGCACCCTCGGCACCCAGCACGGCCTCCACGGCGGCCAGGTTGCCCTGGCCGAAGGCGTTGTCCTGGGCCAGGACGACCACCCTGCCGGACTCGTCGTCGAGCATGGCACCCGCGGTCGCGACGTCCTGGAAGCTCTGGCGCCCCGAGCGGAAGGTGAACTCGTTGACCCCCGTGATGGCGTCCGTCGCCGCAGGACCGGAGATGTAGAGGACCTCGTTCTGGGCGGCCTGCTCGGCCATCGCCGTCGCGATGCCCGAGACCACGGTCCCCCCGAGGATGCGGTAGTCCTGGCCGATGAGGTCCTTGGCGGCGGCCACGGCGGTGTCGGGGTTGCCCGCGTCGTCGCGGTACTCCAGCTCGATGGTCGTGCCGTCGACCTCGCCGGTGCCGTCGGTGGCGTGGTCGATGCCGGCCTCCAGGCCCTGCCGGTACTGCTCGCCGTAGGCGGCCAGCGGCCCGGTCTCGGAGTAGATGATGCCGACCGAGGCGGTGCCTCCCGACGACTCCTCCCCGCCGGCCGCCTCGCCTCCGTCACCCCCCTCGGGGCTCGAGGGCGCGCACCCGGCCACGGCGAGGACGGCGGTCGCGGACATGAGGGCGATCAGGGGACGTGCGGACACCTCGGACACTCCTTCGTGCGGGCCAACATGAAAGGTGATTCATGTTTCGCTCAAGGTGTGCGGCCCGCCTCCCGTTGTCAACGAGGCGGCCCGGGCCACCGCCCGCCCGGCCCCCCGGACCAGGGCCGACCGGCCCGCCGCGGGTCGGTCGGCGGGTCTGTCGGCGCCGCGTGCCACGGTGTGCGCATGAGCACCACCGTGCAGGGACTCCTCCCCCTCGTCCTGGTCCTCCTCGTCGGGCTCGCCCTCGGGTGGCTCGTCGGGTCCTCGCGCACCGGGGCGCGCCTGGCCCGCGCGGACACCGAGGTCGCCCTGGCCCACGCCGACCGGGACCGCGAGCGCTCCCGCGCCGCCGAGCTCGAGCAGGCGCTGGTCGACGCCGAGCAGGAGGGCGAGGCCGACCGGCGCACCGCCGCCGAGCTGGCGCCGTTGCGCAGCGCCCTGGAGCGGGTCGAGCGCCAGGTGCGCACCCTCGAGCGGGACCGTCTCGAGCAGTTCGGGCAGGTGGGCGAGCACCTCGACCAGGTCGTGTCGCAGACCCGGGCGCTGCAGGAGCAGACGGCTGCCCTCTCCGGCGCGCTGTCCGCGTCCGGGACCCGCGGCACCTGGGGCGAGGTGCAGCTGCGCCGAATCATGGAGCACGCGGGCATGCTGGCCCGGTGCGACTTCGACGAGCAGGTGGGGGCCGTGAGCCGGCACGACGCCCGGGTGCGGCCCGACGCGGTCGTCCGGCTGCCCGGGGACAAGGTCCTCGTGGTGGACAGCAAGGCGCCGCTGTCGGCCTTCCTGCGGGCCCAGGCGCCGGAGTGCCCTCCCGACCGGGTCGACGACCTCCTGCGCGACCACGCCGCGGCGCTGCGCGGGCACGTCGAGGCGCTCGCGGCCAAGGACTACTGGTCGGCGTTCACGACCTCGCCCGAGCTGGTCATCTGCTTCGTGCCCAGCGACGCCGTGCTCGCGGCGGCGCTACGGGCGGCGCCCGACCTCTACGACCACGCCCAGTCGCGCAAGGTGGTGCTGGCCTCCCCCGCCACGCTGCTGGCCGTGCTGCGCGCCACCGCCCTGGCCTGGCAGCAGGACGCCCTCGCCGGCAACGCCCGCGAGCTGCTCGCCCTGGGCACCGAGCTGCACCAGCGCCTGGGCACCGTGGGCCGGCACACCCGCGCGATGGGCTCCGCGCTGCGCCGCTCGGTCGAGACCTACAACCAGCTCGTCGGCACCCTGGAGGCCCGGGTCATGGTCACCTCGCGACGGATGAGCGAGCTCGGCCTGGTGGACGCGGCCCACGACCCGTTGCCCGTCGTCGAGGTCGCTCCCCGGCCGACGGGCACGGAGTGGCTCGCCGGCGAGCTGGAGGAGGCCACCCCGAGCCGGGAGGAGCTGCCGCCCTCCGCGTCGGACGCCGGTCACGGCGTGGCGGGCGAGCCCCCGCGCAGCCGCTACGCCTGACCGATCTCCTGCAGGAACGCCTGGCCCCGGGCGCTGCTGGGCCGCAGGAGGACGTTCTCGGGCGGCCCCTGCTCGGCGATGCCACCGTCGGCCAGGAGGACCACCCGGTCGGCCGCGTCGCGGGCGAAGCGCATCTCGTGGGTCACCACGACCATGGTCATCCCCTCGGAGGCCAGGTCCTTCATCACCGCGAGGACCTCCCCCACCAGCTCGGGGTCCAGGGCCGAGGTGGGCTCGTCGAAGAGCATCAACGCCGGGTCCATGGCGAGCGCCCGGGCGATCGCCACCCGCTGCTGCTGCCCGCCGGACAGGTTGTCCGGGTAGGCCTCCGCCTTGTGGTCCAGGCCGACCCGCTCGAGGAGAGCGTGCGCCCGGTCTCGCGCCTCCGCCGCGCCGCGGCCGAGGACCTCCCGCTGCGCGACGCAGATGTTCTCCCGCACGGTCATGTGCGGGAAGAGGTTGAACGACTGGAAGACCATCCCGATCCGCGACCGGATTCCGTTCAGGTGCTTCTCGTCGTAGCTCAGCCGCTCGCCACCGACCTCGATGCTGCCGCCGGTGATCCGCTCGAGCCCGTTGATGCAGCGCAGCAGGGTCGACTTCCCGGCACCGGAGGGACCGATGAGACAGACCACCTCGCCCCGGGCCACGTCGAGGTCGATCCCGTCCAGCACCGTGGTGGACCCGAATGCCTTGACGATGCCGCGCAGGCGCACGACGGGCTCCCCGCCCGTCGCCGTCCGGTCCTCGCTCGTCATGAGAATGCTCCTTCGCTCTTGACCTTGGCCTTGGCCTGCACCTCGGGCCGACGGTGCTTGGACAGGCGCGCCTCCAGCGTGTTCACCAGGAGGGTGAGCACCAGCACGATGGCGAGGTAGTAGATGGCCACCACCACGTAGGAGGTGAGCGGCTGGTAGGTGGACGCCGCCATGTTCTGCGAGGTGCGGAAGAGCTCGGTCATCCCGATGAAGGCGACCAAGGAGGAGTCCTTCACCGCGATGATGTACTGGTTCCCCAGCACCGGCAGGGTCGTCCGCAGCGCCAGCGGCGCCTGCACCCGCTTGAGGGTCTTCAGCCGCGACATCCCCAGCGACCGGGCCGCCTCGGTGAGCCCCTTCGGCACCGCCTGGAAACCAGAGCGGATGATCTCCGCGATGTAGGCCGAGTTGTGGAACGCCAGGGCCAGCGCGCCGGCCCAGAAGGCCGGGAGGGTGACCACGTAGGCGAGACCGAAGTAGATGATGAAGATCTGGGTGATGAGCGGGGTCCCGCGGACCAGCCCGATGTAGGCGGTCGCGAGCCACCGCAGCGGGCGCACCGCGCTCATCGCCAGCCAGGCGACGCCCGCTCCCGCCACCATGGCCAGGAGCAGGGACACCGCGGTCAGGCTGAGGGTGACCCAGGTGGCCTCCAGGAACAGCGGCGCGTACTCCACGAAGAGGGAGACGAAGTCCACGGTCCTGCCTCAGTCGTCGGACGAGCCGGCGACGTCGCCCGAGATGTCCTGGCCGAAGTAGCGCTCGCTGATCTCCGCGTAGGTGCCGTCGTCGATGATCGTCTGGAGCGCCTCGTCGAGGTCCTCCACCAGGGCGGTGTTGCCCTTCTTGACGGCGAAGGCCGGCTCCTCGGTGTAGAGGGGGTCGCCGCACTCGACGACGTCCAGCCCGGCCTCCTCGATCTGGTGCAGCCCGACCAGCCGGTCGGTCATCACCGCGTCCAGCCGACCGGTGCCGAGGTCGCGCAGCGCCACCACGTCGGAGTCGAAGGTGCGGACCTCCCCGACCCAGTCGCCGCCCTCCTCCTCGAGGTACTCCTGGTAGGTGGTGCCGGTGGCGACCCCGACCGTGGGGGCGTCCATCTCCGAGATCTCGGTGCACTCGGTGCCCGTCGGGACGAAGGCCTGGGCCCCCGAGCTGTAGTAGCCGCCGGTGAAGTCGACCGCCTCCGCCCGCTCCTCCGTGGGCGTCATGGAGGCGATGAGGACGTCGTACCGGTCGGCCTGGACGCCCCCGATGAGGGAGGCGAAGGCGGCCGTCTCGGACTGCATCTCCAGGCCCAGCTCCTCGGCGACCGCCGCGCCGATGTCGTAGTCGAACCCGGTGAGCTCGTTGCCCTCGAAGTAGCTGAACGGCTGGAACTCACCGCTCATGGCGACGACCAGGGTGCCGTCCTCGACCAGCTGGGGCTCTCCCCCGGCCTCGGACCCACCACCGTCACCACACGCGGACAGGGCGAGGGTGGCGGCGGCGAGTGCGCCCAGGAGGGTGGTGCGGGATGCGGTCATGACGACGAGCTCCTCATCGGTTCAGCGGGAGCCGCCGGTCTGCGCGCTCCCTCGGGACGCCAGGCCCTCCGTCTCCCCCGACGGGACCTGGGCACCCGACC
The DNA here is from genome assembly GCF_001483745.1 of Serinicoccus chungangensis. GTDB lineage: Bacteria > Actinomycetota > Actinomycetes > Actinomycetales > Dermatophilaceae > Ornithinicoccus > Ornithinicoccus chungangensis_A. The sequence goes on from NZ_LQBL01000002.1 coordinate 279,464, forward strand.
ACCATAAGCACCCCCTGCCTGCCCGACGGGCGAGGCGGCACCGGCTTGCCCAGCCACCCTCCGGCTGCTACGCACGCGCGCGTTGGGACCGCGCCGCCACCCAGGAGGCCACGGCCGGATCGTGACCCAACCGTGACGTGACCGCCCGGTTCAGCGCAGCGAGTCCTCGCGGCCGCTGGGGATCGAGCTGGGGTCGTGCTGCACCTTCTTGACCTCCTGGCCGGCGGCCTTGAGGTCGCGACGGATGTCCGTCGGCAGCGCGAAGAGGACGGACTCCTCGGCCGCGGTCACCGCCTGGACGTCCTCGAAGCCGCGGTCGGCCAGCCAGTCCAGGACGTCACGGACCAGCACCTCGGGGACGCTGGCCCCGCTGGTGACCCCCACGGTGCGGACCCCCTCCAGCCAGGCCTCGTCGATCTCGTCGGCGTAGTCGACGAGGTGGCCGTCCCGGGAGCCGTACTCCAGCGCGACCTCGACGAGCCGCTTGGAGTTGGAGGAGTTCTGCGAGCCGACGACGATCATGAGGTCGCAGTCGGTCGCCATCTGCTTGACGGCCACCTGACGGTTCTGGGTGGCGTAGCAGATGTCGTCGCTGGGCGGGTCCTGGAGGTTGGGGAACTTCTCCCGCAGCCGGCGGACCGTCTCCATGGTCTCGTCCACGCTGAGCGTGGTCTGCGAGAGCCACACCACCTTGTCCGGGTCCCGGACCTCCACCGCGTCGACGTGGTCGGGGCTCTCGACGACGGTGATGTGCTCGGGCGCCTCGCCGGCGGTGCCCTCGACCTCCTCGTGCCCCTCGTGGCCCACGAGGAGGATGTCGTAGTCGTCACCGGCGAAGCGGACCGCCTCACGGTGCACCTTGGTGACCAGCGGGCAGGTCGCGTCGATGGTGCGCAACGAGAGCCGGGCGGCCTCCTGGTGCACGGCGGGGCTGACGCCGTGCGCCGAGAAGATGACTCGCGCGCCCTCGGGCACCTCGTCGGTCTCCTCCACGAAGATCGCCCCGCGCCTCTCCAGGGTCCGCACCACGTGCTTGTTGTGCACGATCTCCTTGCGGACGTAGACCGGCGGACCGTAGAGCTCCAGGGCCTTCTCCACCGTCACGACGGCACGGTCCACCCCGGCGCAGTAGCCACGGGGCGCCGCCAGCAGCACCCGCTTGGTGGCGGCGGAGGCGTCGGCCGGCACGTCGATCGCCTCGGTCGGTCGGGTCGAGGGCGTTGCAGAAGTCACCTACTCAGTCTAGGTGCTCCCCCTGGACGCTCCCCGAACCCCGGGTCAGCCCGACGAGGCCTGCACCCACGCCCGGCGGAGCGCCTCCGCCACCTGGTCGGGGTGGGTGGCCGGGAGCAGGTGCGAGGCTCGCGGGACGGTGACGACGCGCACCTGGCGGCACGCCGCGGCATACCGGTCGACGTGCAGGCGCATCTGGTCGAACTGGCCGTTGAGCAGCGTCACCGGCACGTCGACCGACGCCAGCAGCTGCGGCCCGGCCGTGGACATCACCAGCTCCCAGGCGGCGGGCAGGGCCGCGTAGGCGGCGCCGTCGGGGAGCAGCCGGGCGTGCTCGCCCCGGGCCCCGAGCACGCGCATGACCGCGTTGACGGCCCGCGCCATCCGGTCCGGACCCACCAGCGGCAGGACCCGCGCGAAGCCGCGGTAGACCCCGGCCAGCCGGCTGCGCGGGTCGGCCGTCGCACCCAGGAGGACCAGCCCGCCGACCTGCCCGGGGTGCTGGTCGGCCCACATCATCGACAGGTACCCGCCCAGGCTGTGGCCGCACAGGACCGGTGGCGCACCGCCGGCCGCGTCCCGCGCCCGCCGCACGGCCCCGTCGATCGTCGCGAGCGCGGACTCCGCGGTGAACTCCTCCCCGACCCGGTCCCCGTGGCCGGGCAGGTCGACCGTGACGAGCTCCACGTCGGGGAGCAGGGCCCGGTAGGGCTCCCACTGCGCCGCGCTCATGCGGGTGCCGTGGACCAGCACCAGGGCGGGTCGTGACGGTGACCCGGGCTCGCTCGCGTCCATGGCGGGAGTCTGCCCCTCCCACCCGGACGCCCGCTGGGTGACCGGCCGGCGCGCGCTCGGCCGCACCTCCACGGTCAGCGTGGCGCGCGGCATACCCTGAGGCGGTGCCCCCACCCGAGCTGCCGCAGACCGCCAGGGAGACGACCGCCTCCTCCCCGTGGCCGGTGCGGACCCTGTCGATGAAGATCAGCGACTACGTCGACAAGATGTCCCCGCTCTGGGTCGAGGGGCAGATCGTGCAGCTCAACCGTCGCCCGGGCATGGCCACCGCCTTCCTGACCCTGCGCGACACCGACGTCGACATGTCGCTGTCGGTCGCCATCCCGACCGGGGCGCTCGACGCCATGCCGGCACCGGCCGAGACGGGGGCGCGGGTCGTCGTGCACGCCAAGCCCACGTTCTGGACCAAGCGAGGGAGCCTGCAGATGGAGGCGCGGCAGATGCGCCACGTCGGGGTGGGCGAGCTCCTCGCCCGGCTCGAGCACCTGCGTCAGCTGCTGCGCAGCGAGGGCGTCTTCGACGCCTCCCGGAAGCGGCCGCTGCCCTTCCTCCCCCGCCGCATCGGTCTCATCACCGGCCGCGCGACCGCCGCCGAGCGGGACGTCCTGGCCGGCGTGGCGCGCCGCTGGCCGGCGGCCGTCGTGGAGGTGCGCCAGGTGCCGGTGCAGGGCGCCGAGACGGTCACCGCGGTCACGGCCGCGCTGCGCGAGCTCGATGCCGACCCCCACGTCGAGGTCGTCGTCATCGCCCGCGGCGGAGGCTCCTTCGAGGACCTGCTCCCCTTCTCCAACGAGGCGCTGGTCCGCGCCGTCGCCGCGGCCCGCACCCCGGTGGTGTCGGCGATCGGCCACGAGAGCGACACCCCGCTGCTGGACTTCGTGGCCGACCTGCGAGCGTCGACCCCCACGCACGCCGCCGCGGCGGTGGTCCCCGACGTGGCCGACGAGCTCGCCGGGCTGCGCACCGTGACCGCCCGCAGCCGGCGCGCCCTGCTCAGCCGGCTCGCCCGCGAGCGCGAGCGGCTGCAGGACCTCATGGCCCGCCCGGTCATGGCCGACCGCGCCGCCATCGTCGCGCAGCACCGCCGCGACGTCACCGAGCTGCACGCCCGCGGCCGGACGGCCCTGACCTCCCGGCTCGAGCGCGAGCGGGACCGCAGCGACCAGCTGCTGCGCCACCTGCGGGCGGTCTCGCCGCAGCACACCCTGGAGCGGGGGTATGCCGTGGTGCGCCACGGCGACGGCACCATCGTGCGCGACCGGGAGGAGGTCGACGCCGAGGAGGTGCTGCGGGTGACGGTGGCCCGCGGGGACTTCGCGGTCCGCCCCGTCACGAGGTAGGGCAGCCCCCGCCCCGTCACGAGGTAGGGCAGCCCCCGCCCCGTCACGAGGTAGGGCAGCCCCCGCCCCCCGACCACCGGGGCCACGGCGACCCCGAGTACTGCTCGGGTCGCTCGGGCTGCACGGCCACGAACCGCACACGTCTCATCAGTCACAGCAGCCACAGGAGCCGCACGGTGCGGGGACATGCCCGTTCGCGGGGGCTATATCGCCCGCTGACGTACACATCACCGCAGCGTGGGGCTGGTGAGGCTCACGTGCTCCCTGGGACGGCCGCCGCTCGCTCCCCGCGCATCTCGCGGCGGCGTACGGTGGTCCGGTGACTTCTGACGACAGCCCGACGACCGCCGACCCCGCCCCGGTCGGCGACCTCAGCTACGAGCAGGCCCGCGACGAGCTCGTCGCCCTCGTGTCCCGTATCGAGTCCGGTCAGGTGCCGCTGGAGGAGGCCATGGGGTTGTGGGAGCGCGGCGAGGAGCTGGCCGCCCACTGCCAGGGCAAGCTCGACGCCGCCCAGGAGACGCTGGACCGGGCGACGGACCGTGGCGAGGGGGTCGGCGCCGACGGCGACACCGACAGCACCGAGACGACGCAGCCCGCCGACCAGCCGTGACGCGCACCGACGCCGCGGCCTGACCCAGGCCGCTCGAGGGCTCGGCGCCTAGTCGCGCGCCTCGACGCTGGCCAGCAGCTCGACGGCCTCCGCCTCCCCCGCGGTGCCGTGCACGACCACCGTCGTGCCGTCCGCGTCCTCGGGACCCAGCAGCCAGGCGTTCTGCGCGTTGCCCGACTCCGCCTCCCAGACCTGCCAGGGGTGCTCACCCGTGGGCCCGGTGAGGTCGGTCTCCCCGAGGCGCTCGCCCCCGGCCAGCACCGCGTCCTGCCAGGCCTGGTCCACCCCGGCGCCCTGGTGCACGGCGAGGTACTCCCCCTGCGGGGTGACGTAGGAGATGTGCCAGGTCGGCACCTGCTCCAGCGGTTCGAACCAGACGACCGTGGGGGTCCAGCCCTCACCGGGGTCCGGCACCCACACCGGCCAGTCCGCCTGGGCCACGGCGTACGAGGCCGTGCTGCCGACCTCGACCTCGCGGCCCTGCTGCTCGGAGGGGTTGTAGGTCAGCGACCACCACACGAGCACCACGGCGAGCACCAGCAGCGTGGAGTAGACCATGTTGCGCACCGTGTAGGACGCCAGCCGCTGCCGACGCCGGTCCGGTGCGGGTCCGCCGGACGGCGCGGGGGTGGTCTGCGACGAGGTGCTCACCCCTCCATGGTCGCACCCCCGGCATACCGACGGGCAGGCGAGCGCACCCGATAGGGTGACGGCAGCACCGTCTCGCCCAAGGAGGGGCCCATGGCCGACCGCTCACCGAAGACCACCGACCAGGTCCTCCCGGATCGCAACCTGGCCCTCGAGCTGGTGCGGGTCACCGAGGCCGCCGCCCTCGCCGCCGGACGCTGGGTCGGTCGGGGCGACAAGATCCTCGCCGACAACGCCGCCGTGGAGGCGATGCGCAAGGTGATCTCGCAGGTCGCCATGGACGGCGTGGTGGTCATCGGGGAGGGCGAGAAGGACGAGGCCCCCATGCTCTTCAACGGTGAGCAGGTCGGGGACGGCCACGGGCCTGCCGTCGACGTGGCCGTGGACCCCATCGACGGGACGACCCCGACCGCCAAGGGCATGGACAACTCGATCGCGGTGATGGCCGTGTCCGAGCGGGGCACGATGTACGACCCGTCGGCGGTGTTCTACATGGACAAGCTCGTCGTCGGCGCCGACGTCGCCGACCGGGTCGACATCCGGCTGCCCGTCGGGGAGAACCTGCGGCGGATCGCGCGCGCCAAGAAGAGGTATGTCGAGGACCTCACCGTCATCATGCTCGACCGTCCCCGGCACGACCGGTACACCCACGAGGTGCGCGAGGCCGGCGCCCGGCTGCGCTTCATCACCGACGGCGACGTCGCGGCCGCCATCGCCGCCGCCCGCGAGAACTCCTCGGTCGACATGCTCATCGGGATCGGGGGGACCCCGGAGGGCATCATCACCGCGTGCGCCATGAAGGCCATGGGTGGGGTCATCCAGGGCCGGCTGTGGCCCAAGGACGACGAGGAGCGGCAGAAGGCGATCGACGCCGGTCACGACCTCGACCGGGTGCTGTCGACCGACGACCTCGTCACCGGGGACAACTGCTTCTTCGTCGCGACGGGCATCACCACCGGGGAGCTCCTGGACGGGGTGAAGTACGGCTCCGGCACGGCCGTCACCCAGTCCCTGGTCATGCGCTCGCGCTCCGGCACCATCCGGGAGATCACCTCCCACCACCGGCTGGACAAGGTCGCCGCCATCGCCGACGCCCTCTCCCCGGACGCCGTCTGATGGCCGCCGTCCTCACGGTCGGCGAGGCGCTCATCGACATCGTCGTGCCCCACGACGGCGGCGAGCGCAGCGAGCACGTCGGGGGCTCGCCCGCCAACGTCGCCATCGGGCTCGCGGCGCTGGACCACGAGAGCCGGCTCACGGCATACCTCGGGGCGGACGAGCACGGCGAGCGGGTCCGCCGCCACGTGGAGCGCTACGGGGTGACCCTGACGGAAGGGTCCGAGGACGCCCCCCGCACCTCGACCGCCACGGCGCACCTCGACGCCGACGCGGTCGCCACCTACGACTTCGACCTGGCCTGGGAGCTCGGGCCTCAGGACCTCACCGGTGTAGGCCACGTCCACACGGGGTCCATCGCCGCCACCCTGGAGCCGGGCGGCTCGGCCGTCGTGGAGCTCATCGAGAGGGCCCGCCGGGAGGCCACCGTCTCCTACGACCCCAACGCGCGGCCGACGATCATGGGTGCCCCGGAGGACGCCCGGGGGCGCATCGAGGAGTGCATCGGCCGCAGCGACGTCGTCAAGGCGAGCCTGGAGGACGTCGAGTGGCTCTACGGCGAGGCCGACCAGGCCGACGTCGTCGACATCGTGCACCGCTGGGGCCAGCTGGGTCCGCACCTCGTGGTCGTCACCCGCGGCGGGGAGGGTGCCGTGGTGCACCTGTCCCGCGACGACACCACCCTGGAGCTGCCCTCGCTCACCGTGCAGGTCGTGGACACCGTGGGAGCCGGCGACTCGTTCATGTCCGGTCTGGTGAGCGGGCTCCTGGACGCCGGTCTCCTCGGCTCGCCCGAGGCCCGGGACCGCCTGGCCCACGCCGAGCTGGAGGACATCGCGCCGGCCCTGGAGCGGGCGGTCGCCTGCGCGGGCTGGACGGTGGCGCGGTCCGGCGCCGCGGCCCCGACCCGGGACGACCTCGACCTGTCCTGACCGGCGGTCGACGCCCCTGCCCCTCCCCCGGACCCACTAAACTCCAGGGCCATGGACGCCACCTCACCCGCCCGGGACGACTCCGGCACCTCCCCCTTCGCCGACCTCCTGGCGGCCAACGAGACCTTCGCCACCGAGCACGCGGCCGAGCTGGAGGGCTTCGACGGGGTCGCCCGCGCCGGGGTGGCGATCGTCACCTGCATGGACTCCCGGATCCAGCCGCTGCAGATGCTCGGGCTGACGCACGGCGACGCCAAGATCTTCCGCAACCCGGGTGGCCGGGTGACCGACGCGGCGCTCGAGGCCCTGGTCCTCGGGGTCCACCTCCTGGGCGTGCGGCGCATCCTCGTCGTCCCGCACACCCGCTGCGCCATGACGGTCAAGACGGAGAACGAGCTGCGCGAGACCATCTCCGAGCTCACCGGGATCGACGCCTGGTTCCAGCGCTTCCACGTCGTGCCCGACCAGGAGGCCGCCCTGGCCGAGGACGTCCACCGGGTCACCTCCCACCCGCTCATCCAGGGGCGAGCCGAGGTGGGGGGCTTCCGCTACGACGTCGACACAGGACGCCTGACCCAGCTGGTCTAGACCCGACCCGTGCCCCCAGCCCTGGCCCTCGCGGCCCTCCTCCTGGCCCTGGTCCTCGGACTCGCCGGCCTGGCCAAGCTGTCCGCGCCCGGCGCCACCGCCGACATGGTCCGTGCGCTGCGCCTGCCCGGCGGGCTGCGACCGGCCGTGGTCGAGCGGGTGCTGCCGTGGGTGGAGCTGGCGAGCGCCGTGCTCCTGCTCACCCCGTGGCTCGTGACGTATGCCGCTGGCGCCGGGACGGCGCTGGCGCTCTGCCTCGTCTTCACCGCCGTGGTGGCCCGCGCCCTGCGCATGCACCCGCGACCGGACTGCGCCTGCTTCGGCAGGATCGGGGACCACCGCATCACCACCCGCACCCTGGTCCGCAACCTGCTCCTGGTCGCGCTCGGCCTCGGGGCCGGGTGGACCGCGGTGGGTGGCCGGACCGCCTGGGGCCTGCTCGCCGACTTCGGGGCCTCCGACCGGTGGTGGCTGGGCCTCGCCCTCGTGACCTCGGCCACGGCCGTCCTCGCCCTGCGCCGGTCGTCAGCACCGACCGGGGGCGGCACCCCCGCCCCCGCCCACCCGGTCCGGGCCGCAGCGGACACCCGGACGGGCGACCGGCCCCGGGCGACGGCGCAGGAGGACGCCGCATGGTCCCTGCCGCTCGTGGACCGCGACCTCGACGTCGTCACCCCGCGGACCCTGGCCTTCTCCGGCCCCCAGGTCCTGGTGCTGGTCAGCTGCTGGTGCGGGCCGACCTTCGACGTCGCCGGGCGGCTGCCGGGATGGCGGCAGGAGCACCCTCGGACCGGGATCCACCTGGTGCACACGGAGCCACCCTGGTCCGAGCCGCGGGTGCGCGACCTCGCCGACGTCTGGTGGGACCCGGGCGGACGACTGCACGCGTCCTGGGGGGAGGGCGCGCGCCCCACCGGGGTCCTCCTGGGGGGCGAGGGGCTGCTCGCCGGCCCCGTCACCGGGGTGGCGGAGATCGAGAGGCTCCTGGGCTACAGCGCCAACCGGTCGCGGACCACCTGAGCCAGCCGGTCGGCGCAGGCCGCGGCCCGCTCCTGCGAGTCCGCCTCGACCATGACCCGCACGACCGGCTCGGTGCCCGACTTGCGCAGCAGCACCCGCCCCTGGTCCCCGAGCTCGGACTCGATCTCGGCCACGGCGGAGGCGACGCCCTCGTCCTGACCCACCCGGTCCTTGTCGACCTCCTTGACGTTGACGAGCACCTGCGGCATGCGCGTCATGACGCCGGCCAGCTCGTGCAGCGCGCTCCCGGAGCCGACCACCCGCTGGGCCAGGGCGAGGGCGGTGAGGACCCCGTCGCCGGTCGTGCCGTGCTCGAGCATGATGACGTGGCCGGACTGCTCCCCGCCCAGCGAGTAGCCGTGGGCGCGCATCTCCTCCAGCACGTAGCGGTCGCCGACCGCCGTCTGCACCACCCGCACCCCTTCACGCTCCATGGCCTGCAGCAGACCCAGGTTGCTCATGACCGTCGCCACCAGGGTGTCGTCGCGCAGCTCGCCGCGCTCGCGCAAGCTCAGGGCGAGGATGGCCATGATCTGGTCGCCGTCGACCTGGTCCCCGCGCGCGTCGACGGCCAGGCACCGGTCCGCGTCGCCGTCGAAGGCCACCCCCATGTCGGCGCCCCGCAGCCGCACGGCCTCCTGCAGCTGGTCGAGGTAGGTCGAGCCGGCCCCGTCGTTGATGTTGAGCCCGTTAGGGTCGGCGCCGATGACGTCCACGGTCGCACCGGCCCGGCGGAACACCTCCGGTCCGACCTCGGAGGCGGCACCGTGCGCCGCGTCGATGACGATGCGCAGACCGTCCAGCCGCCCGGGGGCGGCCTCCAGCAGGTGCTCGATGTAGAACTCGGCGCCCCGCTGGAACGGCCGGATGCGGCCGACCCCCGCCCCGGTGGGCCGCTCCCACCCGCCGCCCATCCGCTCGGAGATCCGGTCCTCGATCTCGTCGGCGAGCTTGTGGCCCCCGCTGGCGAAGAACTTCAACCCGTTGTCCGGCATGGCGTTGTGCGAGGCGGACAGCATGGCGCCCATCTCGGCGTTCATCCGCTGGGTCAGGTAGGCGATGGCCGGGGTCGGCAGCACGCCGGCGTCGAGCACGTCCACGCCGGCCGAGGCCAGCCCCGCCATGACAGCGGCGGACAGGAACTCACCGGAGGCCCGGGGGTCCCGTCCGACGACCGCGGTCGCCCGGTTGCCGCCGAAGACGCTGTGCCCCCCCAGCTCGTGGGCGACGGCCACCGACAGGTCGAGCGCCAGCTCGGCGGTGATGTCCTTGTTGGCCAGGCCGCGTACGCCGTCGGTGCCGAAGAGTCGTCCCATGGTCTGTCCTGTTCCTGTCTCGCTGCGGGTCGAAGGGCTGCAGGGCAGTATGCCGCACCGAGGTGACGGCGCGACCGCTCCCCGCCGTGCGTCGCCCTCGGTCAAGCCCGCGTCAGGACCCGGTCAAGCATCGGTCAGCAGTCGGTAGAGACTCAGTCTGCACCCACGCCCCGCCCGACCTTGACGCCGCGTCAGGGGCGCACAGTGAACCCAGCGGTCGCACCGTCGCGACCGCCCCGCCTCATGGAGGAGCAGAGATGCAGCGCACCCGCAGGACCTCACTGGCCGTCGCGGCCTCGTTGGCCGCCGCGGTCGGTCTGGCCGTGCCCTCGGTCGCGGCGCCCGACCGACCGGACGTCGTGGCCCCGTTGGTCGAGAGCACCACCGAGGCGGTGGAGGGGTCCTACATCGTCGTCCTCGACGTCGCCGCCCAGAGCAAGAGGGGGCCGAGCGAGCGGGCCTCGGAGCGGGCACAGCAGGCCGTCGCGGCGGCGACCCAGAAGAAGGTCGCCCAGGCCCGGGGCAGGGGGATCGCGGTCGGGCACACCTACACCGCCATCGGCGGCTACTCGGCGACCCTCAGCGCGACCCAGCTCGCCGACCTGCGCAGGGACCCCGACGTCGCCTGGGTGGAGGAGAACTCGGTCGTCTCGGTCTCGGCCACCCAGAGCAACCCCCCGTGGGGTCTTGACCGGATCGACCAGCGCACCCGACCGCTCAGCGGGTCCTACACCTGGAGCGCGACCGGTGCCGGGGTGCGCAGCTACGTCATCGACACCGGCATCCGGAGCACCCACGGGGACTTTTCCGGCCGGACGGCCGCCGGCTACACCGCGATCAACGACGGCCGGGGCACCACCGACTGCAACGGGCACGGCACGCACGTCGCAGGGACCGTCGGCGGCGCCACCTACGGCGTCGCCAAGGGCACCACGCTGGTGCCGGTGCGGGTGCTGGACTGCGCGGGGAACGGGACCAACGCCGGGGTCGTCGCGGGGATGGACTGGGTGGCGAACAACGCCCCCCGGCCCTCCGTCGTCAACATGAGCCTGGGGGGCCCGGCGTCCACCTCGACGGACGCGGCCGTCGACCGGCTCGTGGCCCGGGGCATCCCCGTGGTCGTGGCCGCGGGCAACGAGAACCAGAACGCCTGCAACGTCTCCCCCGCGCGGGCGCCCAGCGCCATCACGGTCGGCTCGACGACGAGCAGCGACGCCCGGTCGAGCTTCAGCAACTACGGCAGCTGCGTGGACCTCTTCGCCCCCGGCAGCTCGATCACCTCGGCGTGGTACACCTCGAACACCGCCACCAACACCATCTCAGGCACCTCGATGGCCAGCCCGCACGTGGCCGGCGCGGCGGCGCTCTACCTGCAGGGCAACCCCTCGGCGTCGCCGGCGCAGGTGGCCACGGCGCTGACCGGGGCCTCGACCACCGGCCGGCTGACCGGCCTCGGGTCGGGGTCGCCGAACCGGCTGCTCTACACCCCGACGCTGCAGTCCGGGGGCAGTACCCCGGACCCGTCCCCGGTGCCGGGCGGCGCGATCACCAACGGCGGCTTCGAGTCCGGGGCCACCGGGTGGAGCGGTGACACCGGGACGATCGGGACGACGGGGTATGCCGCGCGCAGCGGCTCGGCCAAGGCCTGGCTCGTCGGCTACGGCCAGACCCGCAGCGAGGCGATCACCCAGCAGGTGGGCGTCCCCTCGACCGGGGCCGACCTCGACCTCTGGCTGCGGGTGGTGACCCAGGAGACGACGACCTCCAGCGCCTACGACCGCATGCAGGTCCAGGTGGTCTCCGGCGGCAGCACGACGGTGCTGGGGACGTGGTCGAACCTGGACGCGTCCTCGGGCTACGTCCAGCGCAGCCTCAGTCTCGACGCCTTCGCCGGGCGGACCGTCTCGCTGCGTCTGGTCGCCGCCGAGGACTCCACCCTGGCGACGTCCTTCCTCGTCGACGACGTCAGCCTGCGCTGACACCGTCCCGGAGATGACGGACGGCCCGCCCGCAGCCATGCTGCGGGCGGGCCGTCGTCGTGCGCCGCCCGGAGGGCGAGGCGCGGGTCAGCGCTTGCTGTACTGCGGCGCCTTGCGGGCCTTCTTGAGGCCGGCCTTCTTGCGCTCGGGGACGCGGGCGTCACGGGTCAGCAGACCGGCGCGCTTGAGGGCCGGGCGGTTGAGCTCGGAGTCGACGCCGTTGAGGGAGCGGGCCACGCCGAGGCGGACCGCACCGGCCTGGCCGGAGGGGCCGCCGCCGTGCACGCGCACGAGCACGTCGTAGGCGCCGTCCAGCTCGAGCAGGGTCAGCGCCTCCGCGGCGATCTGCTGGTGCACCTTGTTCGGGAAGTACTCGGCGAGGGTGCGGCCGTTGATCCGCCACTGGCCGGTGCCCGGCACGATGCGCACGCGCGCGACAGCCTGCTTGCGGCGGCCGGTGCCGGCGCCCGGGGAGGACGCGCTGGGACGCTGGACGGCGCCCTCGGGAGCCGCGGCGGACTCGGTGGTGTACTCGGAGACGGCGTTCTCGTCGAAGTCGGCGCCGTCGGCGGTGTCGATGTCGTTGACAGTCATAGGTCCTTCGGCTTCCTTACTGGGCGACCTGGGAGATCTCGAACGGGACAGGCTGCTGGGCGGCGTGCGGGTGCGTGCCACCGGCGTAGACCTTGAGCTTGGAGAGCATCTGACGCCCCAGCGAGTTCTTCGGGAGCATGCCGCGGACAGCCTTCTCCACCGCCCGGGTCGGGTGCTTCTCGAGCAGCTGCTCGTAGGTCTCGGCCTTGAGCCCGCCCGGGTAGCCCGAGTGGCGGTAGGCCTTCTTCTGCTCCAGCTTGGAGCCGGTCAGGGCCACCTTGTCGGCGTTGATGATGATGACGAAGTCGCCCGTGTCCATGTGCGGGGCGAAAATCGTCTTGTGCTTACCGCGCAGGAGGGTCGCGGTCTGGGACGCCAACCGGCCCAGGACGACGTCCGTCGCGTCGATGACGTGCCAGGCGCGGGTGACCTCGCCGGCCTTCGGGGAGTAGGTGCGCATTCGCCTACCTTCTTCGAGAGTTGGTGATGGGCAACCGTTCAAGTCTACCCAGCGCCCACAGATCACCCAAAGGTGACGAAACCGCAGGTCACGACGGGTATGCGGGCGCATCCTCAGCCATCGACGGCAGCCCCTTGCACAACTATTGTGCACTCAGCCCTGGGTGGCGTAGCCTCAGGTGCGTCGAGAGGAGCCGTCGTGCCCGTCCTGCCCTCCCTGCGTCGCGGCCGGCCCGGGACCGCCCCGCCGACGGCGACCGCTCCCGGGCCCGCGCCGGCGCCCGTCCCCGCGTCGCCCTGGCCCCGGGCGGTGCTGGTGCTGCTCGGGATCGCGCTGGCCTTCGCGGTCCTGCTCGGCCTGAACCAGCTGCGTGACTACATCGCCCCCACCTTCCTGGCGCTCAACCTCGTGCTCGCCGCGGCTCCGCTCCAGCGCTGGCTGGTCTCCGTGGGGGTCCCCCGCGTCGTCGCCGCGGTGGTCACCGGCGGAGCGATCTTCGCCTTCCTCATCGCGTTCTTCACCGCGCTGGGGTGGTCGGCGGCCGCCATGGTGGAGGAGCTGAGCTCCCAGGAGTACCGGCAGCGCTACACCGAGCTCTACACGCAGGCCGTGACCTTCCTCGAGGGCTACGGGCTGCAGCAGGACACCTTGACCGACCAGCTGGAGTCCGTGCTGGACCCGGCACGGGTCATCGGTGCGCTCGGCGGGGTGATCGGCAACCTGGGCGGGATCCTCGGCCTGCTCACCACGACGGTCATCGTCATCTTCTTCCTCATGATCGACTCCATGAGTGCCGGGCGCAGGCTGTCGCTCGTCAGGGACCAGCATCCCAACGTCGCCCACGCGCTCGTGAGCTTTGCGCAGGGGGTCCGCCGGTACTGGGTGGTGACGACGCTGTTCGGTCTCATCGTCGCGGTGCTGGACGTCGTCGCGCTGTTCTGGCTCGGTGTCCCCCTGGCGCTGGCCTGGGGCGTCCTGGCCTTCCTCACCAACTACATCCCCAACATCGGTTTCGTCATCGGCCTCGTGCCCCCGGCCGCGGTCGCGCTGCTGGCCAACGGGCCGGTCAACGCGCTGCTCGTCGTCGTCGTCTACAGCGCGCTCAACTTCGTCATCCAGAGCCTCATCCAGCCCAAGTTCACCGGCGACGCGGTCGGCGTCACCCCGACGGTGACGTTCATCTCGCTCATCGTCTGGGCCTGGGTGCTGGGCCCGGTGGGCGCACTGCTGGCGCTGCCGGCCACCCTGCTGGTCAAGGCCGTGCTCATCGACGCCGACCCTGCGGCCCGGTGGGTCAACGCCTTCCTCGCCTCGAACCCTGACACCGCCCGGGCCGAGACGACCCGGGAGAGCTTCGAGCAGGAGACCTGAGGTGGGCGAACGCTCAGCGCTGCGCACGCTGGCCCACCCCCTGCGCAGCCGGCTGCTGGCCGAGCTGCGGGTGCACGGCCAGGGGACCGCCACCGAGCTGGCCCAGGCGCTCGACACCCACACCGGCGCCACGTCGTACCACCTGCGCAAGCTCGCCGAGGTGGGCCTGGTCGAGGACACCGGTACCGGCACCGGGCGGCGCAGGGTGTGGCGGGCGCTGGACCTCGCTCCGGCGATGGGCCAGGAGGACGAGCCGCTCGACGACGACGACGCCCAGGCCGCGGACTGGCTGGCGCTGGACTACCTCGCCCACTTCGGCGACCGGGCCCGCGGCTGGCTGCTGGAGAAGGACGACCACGACCCGGTGTGGCAGGAGACCTGCGGCCTGGAGGACCACGTCGTGCAGGTCACCGGGGAGCAGGTCACCGCGCTGCGGGCCGAGCTCCTCGAGGTGCTCGAACGCTACCGTCGCGTCGGGCAGGGCAACCCGCAGGCCCGACGCGTCGTCGTCTACACCTGCGCGCTGCCGCTGCCGCCCTCGGTCACCGGACGAGCAGCGCAGCCGTGAGCCCCGGCACGAGCACCTGCCCCTCGGCCAGCCTCCACCGGGTGCCCTTGACCGTCTCGTCGGCACCCTCGCGCTGCACCGGGGACAGCTCCCAGCGCTGACCGGCCAGGCCGGGCACCGTCACGGCGCGCTCCCCGGTCGAGGCGTTGAGCACGACCAGCACCCCCTCGTCCCCGCGCGGCGCGAGGTCCAGTGCGCGCCCGTCCACCAGCATGACCACGAGGTCAGGTGCCCCGTGCTCGGTCCCGGACACCGGGAAGGACACCGCCCTGCGGATCGCCTCGGCCGACCCGAGCCGCAGCAGCGGGTGCGCCGAGCGCAGACGCAGCAGGTCCAGGGCGCAGCCGCGGGCCACGGCCATGTCCGCCTCGGTGGGCACGAGGGAGCTGTCCGCGAGCAGGGGTGCCATGAGCTCCCACCGCGGCCCGTTGTCCGGCTTCGGCGGCAGCCCCCGGGCGAAGCCGTTGTCGCGCAGCGCCGGGTCGTAGCGGTTGAACCAGTCGCCGGAGGCGTAGCTGTTGCGGTCCAGGCTCTTGCTGCGCAGCAGCTCGGCCCCGGCGTGCCAGAAGCTGATGCCCTGCGACAGGGTGACGGTGGCGAGGGCCAGGGTGTTGCGGCGCAGCCGCTGCACCATGGGTGTGTCCGGGGGCAGCTTGAGCGTCAGGGTGTCCCAGAGGGTCTCGTTGTCGTGGGCGTCGACGTAGTTCACCACCTCCTCGGGGCTCGCGGCGTAGCCGCCGGCCGCGCCGCCGTAGTCCACCTCCTCGCCGCTCACCGGCTGACCCGTCTCCTGCGAGCGCAGGCGCAGCCCGCGCAGGCCGCCGGCCAGACCGACCTGCAGCAGATCGGTATGCCGGGGGTCGAGGCCCCCGGTCGCGAACCCCAGCCCGGACCGCGGGTCGGCGTCGTGGACGCTGCCGCCGCGCACCGCGTCACGCAGGCGGTCGTTGAAGGTCCCGATGCCGGTGCCGTCCAGCTGCCCCTGGGTTGCCTGGCGGAACCGGGCGTTGCCGGCCACCTCCCCGAAGTCCCACCCCTCGCCGTAGAGGTGCACGGCGGAGCCGTCGACACCGTCGGCCTCGGGGGTGAGGGCGTCGAGCGCGGCCCGGACCGCCTCGAGGTCCGCACGGCTGTGGTGGCCCATGAGGTCGAAGCGGAACCCGTCGACCCGGTAGTGGCGCACCCACAGCACGCACCCGTCCACCATGAGCCGGCGCGCGAGGGCGTGCTCGGTGGCGATGTTCTGGCAGCACGTCGAGGTGTGCACGTCCCCGTCCGCGTCGAGCCGGTGGTAGTAGCCGGGGACCACCCGGTCCAGCACCGAGGACCGGTGCAGGCCGGAGTCGGTGGTGTGGTTGTAGACCTGGTCCAGCACCACCCGGAGCCCGAGCTCGTGCAGCCCCGCCACCATGGTCCGGAACTGCGCGGTCCGGGCGCCGCCGTGGGCCTGCCCGGGCGAGCTGGTGTACGAGCCCTCCGGCGCGAGGACGTGCCACGGGTCGTAGCCCCAGTTGAACGCGTCGCGCAGGGCGTGGGCCCGCACCCGTCGTTGCTGCTCGCTGCTGTCCGGCGGGAGGGTCGCGAGCGCACCGGGGGCCTCGTGCGCCTGCTCGGCCGGGTCCTCCGGCACCGAGGTGAGGTCGAAGGTCGGGAGCAGGTGGACGCTGGTCAGCCCGGCCTCGGCGAGCCGGCGCAGGTGCCGGCGGCCCTCCCCCTCGGTGGCGAAGGCGAGGTAGGACCCGCGCTCCTGCGCCGGGACCGTGTCGTCGTCGCGGGAGAAGTCACGCACGTGCAGCTCGTAGATCGCCTGGTCGACCGCCCGGACGGCGGCCGGCACGGGCGCCTCGAGCCAGCGGGGCGGGGCGTGCGCCGGGTCCTCCAGGTCCACCAGCACGCTGTGGCGGGAGTCCAGCGACAGCCCGACAGACCAGGGGTCGGTGGTGCCCACCCGCCGACGCTCACCCGTGCGCGGCAGGACGTGGTCGAGCTCGAGCCGGTAGCAGCGGTCCGCCCAGGAGGGCGTGCCGGTCACCGTCCACGCACCGTCGTGCCCCCGCTGCATCGGGACCCGCATCGGCTCCCCGGCCGGGGCCCACGCCTGCTCGCGGGGCCGCTCGGGCACCCCGTCCCAGAGCAGCAGCTCGACGGCGCGGGCGGTGGGTGCCCACACCGCGACGGTGGGCACCCGCCGGCCCCGCTCCCCCGCCCAGCTGACGCCGAGCACCCGGTGCGCGGCCGCCTCGGCATACAGGTCGTCGAGGACACCGGGGATCTGCAGCGAGGTGGCCAGCACCCTGGCGCCGGTGCCGTCACGCCCGAGCAGGGCGACCTGCCCCGTCAGCAGGACCGCCGCCCGCGCCGCTGTCTCGGCGTCCGGGCGCAGCGCGTGGCAGGCCGCCAGGTGCGGCCAGCGACGCGCGAGCGCGTCCGGGAGGCCGGCCAGGGCCACGGTGAGCGGCAGCTCCTCCACGGCACCGTCGCCGCGACGGTCGATCCCTCCGTCGGGTGCCACCGCGAGGCTCCAGGTGATCTCCTGCGGACCGGCGCCCTGCGGCAGCACCGCGGCGGGGACGGCGAGCAGGTCGGCGGTCAGCCAGTGCGCGCGGGCACGGAGCAGGTCGAGGGCGTCGGGGTCCACGTGGTCCATCCTGCCCCGGACCTCACGGCTGGACGAAGACCGCCACGGTGCGGGCCGGCACCGTGGCCGTGCCGGTCGCCGCCTCCCAGGTCGCCTCCCTGACGACCTCGTCCGCACCCTCGGCCTGGACCGGTGACAGCTCCAGCTGCTCGCCCTCCAGCCCGGGGACGACCTGGTCCACCTGCTCCCCGCTGGCGTTGAAGACCACGACCAGACCGTCCAGGCCGGGGTCGACGTCGGCACCCACCGTGTCGTCCACCCGCATGACGACGACCTGGGCGTCGCCGTCCGCGGTGCCGGAGACGGGGAAGGAGACCTTCTCCTGGACCAGCTCCGGGTCGGCCAGCCGGAAGAGGTCGCTGGAGAACCGCAGCCGCAGCAGGTCCGCCGCCATCTCGGAGGCCTGCTCGATGTCGGCCGGCTCCGGCGCGAGCGACGGGTCGGCGAGCAGCGGGCGCATGAGGTCCCACTTGTCCTCGTTGTCCGCGGCCGGGGGCAGCCCGCGACCGAAGCCGTTCTCAGTCATGGTGAAGTCGAGCAGGTTGAACCAGTCGCCGCTGTTGTAGGAGTTGCGGTCCAGGCTCTTGCTGCGCAGCAGGTCAGCGCCACCGTGCCAGAAGCTGATCGACTGCGACAGCGTCGTGGTGGACAGGGCGAGGGTGTTCATCCGCACCCGGTCCGCCATCGGCAGGTCCTGCGGCAGCTTGAAGGTGAGGGCGTCGAAGATCGTCTCGTTGTCGTGGGCGTCCACGTAGTTGACGACCTCGTCCGGGTCCTCCGCGTAGCCGGCGGCCGAGCCGTTGTAGTCGACCTGCTCGCCGGTCACCACCTCACCGGTCTCCTGGCTGCGCAGCTCGAAGCCCCGCAGGTTGCCGGCGAGGCCGACCTGCACCAGGTCGGTGTCGTTGCCGCTGGTGCCACCCGTCGCGAAGCCCTTCTCCGCACCCGGGTCCTCGTCGAAGGGTCCGCCACCGCGGACGCCGTCGCGCAGCCGGTCGTTGAAGGTGCCGATCGAGGTGCCGTCGAGCTGACCCTGCGTGGCCTGGTAGAACCGGGCGTTGTCGGCCACCTCGCCGAAGTTCCACCCCTCGCCGTAGAGCGTGACCTGCGAGCCGTCGACGCCGTCGCGGCGGACGGTGAGCTCGTCCAGCGCGGCACGCACCGCCTGCATGTTGTCCCGGCTGTGGTGACCCATGAGGTCGAAGCGGAAGCCGTCGACCTTGTAGTCCCGCGCCCAGACGACCACCGCGTCCACCATGAGCTTCTCGGCCATGGCGTGCTCGGTCGCGATGTTCTCGCAGCAGGTCGAGGTCTCCACGTCACCGACGGCGTTGAGCCGGTGGTAGTAGCCGGGCACGACCTTGTCGAGGACGCTCTTGCTCCCCTGGCCCGACTGGGCGGTGTGGTTGAACACCTTGTCCAGGACGACGCGGAGACCGGACTCGTGCAGCCCGCCGACCATCGTCCGGAACTCGGCCACCCGGGCACCGCCCTGGGCCGCCTGCGTCGTCGAGGCGTAGGAGCCCTCGGGCGCCATGAAGTGCCACGGGTCGTAGCCCCAGTTGAAGGCGTCCGCGTCGGCCTGCGCCATGACGCACTCCTGCTGCTCGGCGCTGTCCGGCGGGAGCGAGTCGAGGTCGCAGTCCGGCTGCGGCACCGCCTCCGCGTCGGCGGTCGTCTCCGGGATCGAGGCGATGTCGAAGGTCGGGAGCAGGTGCACGGTGTTCATCCCCGCCTCGGCGAGCGCCTCCAGGTGGCGGCGGCCGTAGCCGTCCTCGGCGAAGGCCAGGTAGGAGCCGCGCAGCTCGGCCGGCACGTCCGGGTCGGCCATCGAGAAGTCGCGCACGTGCAGCTCGTAGATCGTCTGGTCCACCTCGTCCTCGAGCGCCGGCGCCTCCGCCCGCTGCCAGACCCGCGGCTGCCACTGCCGGTCGTCCAGGTCGACCAGCACCGAGCGCTCGCTGTCGAGGGTGAGGGCGACCGAGTACGGGTCGGTGACCCGGTTGGTCTCCACCGCCCCGGTCTCCGGCACGAAGACGTCGACCTCGAAGAGGTACTCGCGACCCGTCCAGGACCTCTTCCCCTTGATCTCCCAGCTGCCGTCCTTGAGCCGGCGCAGGGACGACTCCTGGGGGTCACCCTGGCCGCCCTCGGGCCAGGTCAGCAGCCGCACGTCCTGGGCGGTCGGGGCCCACAGCCGCAGGGTCGGGTTCGGGCCACGCCAGCTCACGCCGAGCGCGGTGTCGGCGGCCCGCTCGGCATACAGGTCGTCGAGGACACCCGGGACCTGGACCCCGGTCGCGTCGGCCAGCCGGCCGAGGTCGTCGTACATCGCGACGGCCACCTGTCCGGTGAGGATGTCCCCGGCGGCCCGGGCGCTGCGCCGGTCCAGCCGCAGGGCGAGGTAGCCCTCGAGGTGCGGGAAGTCCTCGAGCACCTCCTCAGGAAGCCCGTCCGGGTCGAGGGTCAGCGGCGAGGAGTCACCTCCGGTGACGGCCTCGGCGTCGATCCCCAGCCCGCCGTCGGCGGACCAGTGGAGCCGCCAGTCGCGCAGCACGGCGTCCCCCACCCCCTCTGCGGGCCACGCCACCAGGTCGTCGCGCACCCAGTAGGCGCGCTGCGAGCCGAGGTCCGGCGCCACGCCCGCCTCGGACGTCGTCACGCTCAGCACGTGCGTCTGCAGGTCGTAGCTCAAGGTCGTCCGCACCCCGTCGGAGGGCACGGAGAAGCCGATGTTGGCGCCGTCCCGCTCGCCGCCCTCGCCGTAGTTCTCGTCCCAGGACAGGCCGTGCGCCACCTTGAGCTCGTAGGTGCCGGCCGGGATCGCGGTGGTGGCATAGGTATACGTGCCGTCGCCGTCCGGGTCGATGAGCCAGGGGGCCATGCAGGAGGGGTCCCAGTCGCCGGGGCAGCCCAGCTCGCTCTGCATGGAGCCGGGAGCGGTGATGATCGGGCCCTCCGCGTCGGAGGTCACGTAGTGGCGGGCGTGCTCGTAGTAGAAGCTCACCGGCCCGCCATCGGCGGTGTAGCCGATGTTGGCACCTCCGGGTGCTCCGCCGGCGCCGTAGCTCTCGTCCCAGGAGCGGTCGATCGCAGCCTTGTACTCGTAGTCGCCGGCCGGGATCGTGCCGGCGTCGTAGGTGCCCTTCCAGACGGTGTCCTTCGCGTCCAGCGTGAGCTGCGCCTGGTCGCAGTCCGGCTGCCAGTCACCCGAGCAGCCCATGGCGGGGTTGTGGCTGCCGGGCACGCTGACCGCGTCCGGCTGCTCGACCGGGCCGATGGGGTCCACCCCACCACCGCCGCCCCCGCCGCTGCCGGCCTCGCCGACGATGCCGTAGCTGGAGGAGGCCGAGACGTTGCCGGAGTGGCCCTGCAGGATCGCCCGGTACTCCAGCAGGGTGCCGTCCGGCAGACCGGTGACGTCGTGGAAGACACGGTAGGGCGCGTTGTCGTCGGTGCCGAGCACCGACCACTCCTGCACACCGACGGGGCGGTAGGCGAAGGTCACCTGCGCGAAGACGTTCTCCGGCACCGCGGCACCGATCTCGGCGCGCCCGCCCACGACCCCGCCGGCCGCCGGGCTGGTCATCGCGACCGACGGTGCCTCACGACGCCCGCGCAGGTCTTTCTCGGCCCGGTAGACCTCGACGGACAGCGGGTCCACGTCGACGGTGAGACGGCCTTCGGACCCGGTGATGAACCGGCCCCGCTCGCCGTAGATGGCGCGGAACATCGTGCGGGAGCCGTAGGTCGACAGGGATGCCTGCTGGGGCTCGTCGGAGTTGTTAGCCACGACGAGGTACTCGACCTGCTCCTCGGCGTCGATCCGGGAGAAGGCGTAGATCCCGGCCTCGTTGCTCGCGTAGCGGTGGATCTGCGCCCCGTCGGCGAGCGCGGGGTTGGCCTCGACGAGGTCGCTGAGCGCCGCGATCTGCCGGTACAGCGGGTGCCCGGTGTCGTAGCGGTCCCGCGCACCGGAGGGAGCGCCGATGACCGGCTCGTCGGCATACTGCTGCACCTGGGTCGCGAACATGTCCTGCCGCGCGTCCTTGTCGCCGCCGGCTCCGATGAAGCCCTGCTCGTCGCCGTAGTAGACGACCGGCTGCCCGCGGGTGAGGAACATCAGCGCGTTGGTCAGCTCGACCCGCCGCTGCAGGTCCTCCCCGGAGTGGTCCCCGGCCAGCATCATCGCCGCCCGGCCCATGTCGTGGTTGCCGGTGAAGGTCGGCAGCTGGTAGGCGTTGGAGTCGGTGTCGGTGTAGTAGTCATCCTGCGCGTAGAACGTCCGCAGATCGGTGGTGGCGGCACCCCGCGCGAAGGCGACCGAGCGCGCCTGGAAGCCGAAGTCGATGACGGCCTGGAGCTCACCCTCGGTGGGGAAGGTGGAGAGGTACTCCGGGTTGGAGTCGTAGACCTCGCCGAACATGAAGAAGTCCTCGTTGCCCTCACGCGCCGCCTCCAGCACCCGCGGGCTGAACTCCTGCCAGAACTCCAGGTTGACGTGCTTGACGGTGTCGATCCGGAAACCGTCGATGCCCAGGTCGGCCCAGGTGGAGTAGATGTCGACCATGCCGTCGACCACCTCGGGGTTCTCGGTGAAGAGGTCGTCCAGGCCGACGAAGTCGCCGTACAGGCTGGACTCGCCGGCGAAGGTGGAGTCGCCGCGGTTGTGGTAGAGCGTGCGGTCGTTGAGCCAGCCCGGCACCTTCACCTCCGCGTCCTCCTCGGTGCGGAAGACGGGGGTGTAGGGGAAGGAGGTCTCGGGGTCCAGGAGCGGGAACGGCTTGTTGACGTAGTCGCGGTCGTCGAAGGCGTTGCCGGCCGCGTCGCGGTAGGGCTCGGTCTCCTTGTCGACGTAGCCGTACTCCCCCTCGGCGTAGTCGATGACGTCCGCGGTGTGGTTGGTGATGATGTCGAAGTAGACCTTCATCCCCCGGTCGTGCGCCTCGTCGATGAGCGCCTTCATCTCCTCGTTCGTCCCGAGGTGGGGGTCGATCTGGGTGAAGTCGGTGACCCAGTAGCCGTGGTAGCCGGCGCTGGCGTCCGCACCCTCGCCCTGCACGGGGCGGTTCTTGAAGCTCGGGGTGAGCCAGATCGCGGTCGTCCCCAGCCCCTCGATGTAGTCCAGCCTGTCCTGGATGCCCGCCAGGTCGCCGCCGTGGAAGAACCCCTTGTCCGTCGGGTCGAAACCGTGCTGCAGCCGGTCGCCCGCGATGCCGGCCGTGTCGTTGGTCGGGTCGCCGTTGGCGAACCGGTCCGCCATGACGAAGTAGAACTGCTCGCGCGTCACCGGGGCCCGCAGGCTGTCCGTGGCCAGCGCCGCGTCCTGCTCGGTGGTCTGCTCGCCCAGCAGCGGGACGAGCCCGACCTCGTCCTCCACGTCGTCGAAGGAGAACTCGACGGTGGCGGGGCCCTGCAGCTCGAAGGCGAGGTTCGCCTGCGGGTAGGACTCGTCCCAGGCCCCGTCGAGGGCCACCTTGTACTCCCACCGGCCAGCGGGAACCTCGAAGGAGGAGCGGTAGAGGTCAGGGCTGCCCTCCACCGGGGACAGGACGGTGGCCTCGCACGCCGCGGCCCAGTCCTGGGCGCACCCGAGTTCACTCTGCAGATCCCCCACCAGCGTCACCGTCCTCGCGGGCGCGGCCGCCGCCATGCTCGGGGCGACGGCCTGGCTGGCCAGGGTCGCTGCCCCGGTCGTCGCGAGCAGGGTGGCGCTGAGGGCAGCAGCGAGAAGTGGACGCGTCATTGCGGTCTCCAAGGGTCAGGACAGGGACGTTGCCCCCAACGTAGGGGCATCTTGCGAGAAAGACAACACCCCTACGCAAGATCTTGCAAACGGAGGCGCCCGGTGTCAGGCGCCGGAGCGCTCCCACGGGGACGGGAACGGGAAGCGCTCCTCGAGGAAGGCACCCACCATCTCGTGCACCGCCTCGCGCGTGTGCTCAGGCGTGTCCACGTCGTTGAGGCAGAAGCTGTCGATCGAGGTGGAGGTCAGCAGCGCCTCGAGCCGCCGGACGGCGTCGGTGGAGGAGATGTTGACGTAGCGCATCCGCGTCGGCGCGGACACCGCCCGGCCGGTGAGGAGCGCGTAGTGGTGGTGCATGGTCGCCGCCGGCGCGACGTCGTCGGTGGACCGGAAGCGGCGACGACTCGTCCGGGCGACCGGCTCGGCATACCTCTCCTCCAGCTCGGCCATCACCGAGCGGAGCTGCGGGTGCGGTGCGTGCTTGAACTTGTGCGTGATGCCCCGCCCGAAGTCCGCCTGCAGCAGGGACCGGACGTTCTTGCCGGCCGAGTTGGGCGCCACCTCGCCCACGACCGGGTCACCGACACCGAACTGGGCCGAGGAGAAGGGGACCTGCGCGATGCCGTTCGCGTGGAAGAAGTCCTCCGCCCGCCGCATCCGCGCCAGGAACACGTCGTCGTTGAGGTAGACGTAGTGCTCCGACAACCCGGGGATGTGGTGCAGCCGCGCCTCGATGGCGTGCGAGTTGAAGGTCGGCAGGGCCGTGGGGTCCTCGAAGATGTCGCGGTGGTCGACGACGGTGAGGCCACCCGCGTCGGGGTCGAGCCACGACGGCACCTGGTCGTCGGTGACGACGTAGACGTGGCGCACGAAGGGCGCGTACATGTGCACCGACCGCAGGGAGAAGCGCAGCTCGTCGTGGCTCGCGTAGCGCGAGGCGTTGGCCCCCAGGCCCACGGGCGCCTCGCCGGCGTAGTGGGCCCGTCTGGCCGCGTGCCGGGGGTCGGCGCCGTCCACCCACGTGTAGACCAGGTCGACCGGGAAGGTCACCTCGTCCGTGAGGGTCCAGGTGAACGGCTCGAAGGTCGGGATGACGCGCTCCGCGACCGTCAGGTGCGAGGCCACCTGCGCGGAGGCCGGCACGACGTCGGCCACCCGGTTGGGCCGCGGCGCGACGAGGGCCCCCGCCAGCGCCGGCTCCGGCGTCTGGCACCGGACCTGGTCGAGCCGCTCGCTCCCCTGGTCGACCAGCTCCTCCCCGTCCTGCCAGAACTCGACGTCGCACCCGAACGCCAGCCCCCCGACGACCCGCCCCGAGGGGGCGAGCAGGGGCTCGGCGAAGCGGACCACCGGTGCTGACTTGACCCCGCGCCGCAGCCCCCCGTCGACGTACGCGCTCGCCAGCCCGACCGACCCGCCCGGGCCGGGCGTGACCGCCCACACGGCACTGACGTCGTGACGGGCCCGCATGGCCCGGAAGAGGGCCGGCCGGTCGCGCAGGTGCACGCCGAGCACGTGCCGACGCGGCGAGTTGCCGCGTACCAGGAAGTACCGGACTCCGGCTTCGTCGAGCACGTCGACGACCAGTCGGAGGTTGTGCTCCTTGGCGCCACCGACGGTGAAGTCGGTGACCACCCGCCCGGGACCCTCGTGGGCTCCCATCGTCACCAGGCGCACGCCCGGCTCGGCAGCCAGCAGCGCGGCGCGTCGCTCGGCGGTCCGCTGCTCGCGACGTCGGGCAGCGGTCTGCTTCCGCCGCCGGCGGCGGCTCGCCCTGGCCCGCTCCGCCACCGGAGCGGGCAGCGTGCGCAGGGCCATCCGCGCCATGCTTCGCCGGTTAATCGCCATCGACCCCATCATCCCCGTCCCTCCTCGACACCGCCCCCATGGTCTCAGGCCCTCGGGTCCGTCTGGTGGTGGACATGCGCAAGGGCCCGCCCCTGGTGTGGG
>NZ_LQBL01000003.1 GCF_001483745.1 Serinicoccus chungangensis
GGCTCTTCGAGTTTGAGCGTGGTCCCGGGTGTTCACGCCGCGATCGGTCGGGGCGCGTAGCCAATGATGCGGCATCGGTAGTTTCGGTGGTTGCGGTAACCGCGCCCGACCCTCTTGATCGTCTTGGCGGTCAGGTTCGCCGCCTCTGTGCGCGCGTTCGTGATCCTCGTCCTGCAGAACGTGAGCAGCTCACGCCGCCAGGCGCGCAGGGTGCGGAACAGCGCGGCGGGCTCAGGCAGGCGGGTGGCCCGCACGGCACGCTGGAGGGCGGCCCAGTGCCGCTGGAACGAGGACGTGTCGCGGGCGGTGAGGACTTGGCGGACGTGCTCCTTGATGCCCCACGCCACAGCCAGCTCGACGTCCTCGGCCAGGATCTCCTGCAGCTTCGTGCGCTGGCGGACCGTGAGACGGTCGCCGGCACAGGTGAGCAGCTTGCGGTACTTCCACGGGGTGTCGGTCGCCCGTCCGCGGCGCTCGTGCAGCTCCCACACCCGACGGCGCCTCACCTTGGTGATCATCTCGTTGGCCAGCCGGACCACGTGCCAGTGATCGACACTGACCCGCGCCTTCGGTAGTGCCTTGCGGACGGCGGCGCGGAACTCACTGGACATGTCGAGCGCGACGGTCTGCACACGGCGGCGCCACCACCGCGGCCGCGCTGCGAGCCAGGAGGTGACGACCTTGCCGCGGCGCCCGTCGACGACGTCCAGGATCGCGCCGTCGTCGAGGTCGGTGAACACGATCGACCACGGCTCGACCCGCCTCACCGCGTGCGTGTCGGGGTCGCGCAGGTAGCGCACGGTGCGGAACCGGTGCTCATCGACTCCCAGGCGTTTGACGTGCCGACGGTCGACGCCGGTGTCCAGGTCCAGCGTGGTGGTGAGCATCCGCATCACCGTCGGCCACGACAGGTCCGCCTCGTCCGCGACCCGGGACACCGCGCGCGGCTCGCTCCGGCAGGCGCTGATGACCTGCTCGGCCAGCCTCGTCGTCACCCGGGCCCGGGCCGGCAGCTGCTCGGTCTCCTCGGTGAACGAGCGCCGCGGGCACAGCGCCTCACGGCAGGCGTAGCGCCGCTTGCGCACGAGCACGTCGAGCCGCTCACCACCGCAGGCCACGTCCTTCACATGCTGGACCGGCCTGGCGTGCACCCGGGAGGAGAGCACCCCGCAGGAGGGGCAGGCACCCTCGCCCGTGGTCGTCTCGATCACCACCTGCCGCAGCCGCTCACCCCCGAGGGCAGGGCTGGCCGTCACGACCCGGTAGCCGGACAGGTTGAACAGAATCGACGCCGCATCGACGTCGAACGTAGGCTGGTGCACGCTCGCGGTCCTCGCTCATGAGATGTCTAGACAACACCCATGCTGGCGCAGGGCCGCGAGCCCTACGTCAGGGCCCCACCACGCTCAAAGTCGAAGAGCCNNCTGGGACCGCTCGCAGATGATCAGCGGCGCCGAGATCCTGGACAAGCTGCGCACCGGCTACGACCTCACCCCGCAACCGGACGAGTCCCGCGGCAGCGCACCGGCCGAGCTCTTCGACGTCCGGCCCCTGGGTGCCGCACCCGGCAGCGAACCGCTCGGCACCGTCGGCGCCATCGCGTCGGTGACGATGCCGTTCTGCGGCAGCTGCGACCGCGTCCGGCTCACCGCCGACGGCATGATCCGCAACTGCCTGTTCGCCGCCGGGGAGACCGATCTGCGGACCCCCCTGCGCGAGGGCGCCTCGGACGACGAGCTGGCCGCGCTGCTGCGGGCCTCGATCACCGCCAAGCTGCCCGGGCACGGCATCAACCAGCCCGACTTCCTGCAGCCGCCGCGGCCCATGAGCGCCATCGGCGGCTGAGACCGGTCAGCCGCCGGCGAAGGGCGGCAGCACGTCCAGGACGGCGTCCTGGGCCAGGTGTAGGGACCGGTCGCTGACGTAGCGACCCTCGTGCAGCACCGAGCTGCAGGAGAGCACGCGGGCGAGCTCGGCGCCATGCAGCTCGGCGAGCTGGTCGAGCAGGCTGCCCAGGTTGTCGGCGGGCACCTGCTCGCTCTGGGTGCCGGCCGCTTCTGCCGCAGCGGCGAAGTACCTCACGGTCGCCATCGTCTATCCCTTCCTTTGCGGTTCATCCGTCGTCATCGACCCACCCCGCAGGCGATGTTCCCAGTCCCGGGCGTCGGCCCAGGTGTCCACGTCCCCGAGGTGCTCCCGCCCGGACTCCTCGTCCTGCCAGCGCAGGTCGGCGACGAGACGGCGGACCGAGACGTCGCGAGCCTGCCCCAGCTGGCCCAGCGCCCTCTCCAGCGAGACCCGGCGGTAGACGGCCAGCAGCCACTGCCGGTGACCCTGAGCGTCCTGGTGACCGACGGCGTCGACGTGATCCGCCGCGACGTCCAACGAAGCGCGCAGCGCGGCCAGCGCGACCGCGGCACCGGGCTGGTCGACCGCCACGACTGCTACCCAGTCGGGTGACGGAGCACCAGCCTGTCCTCCGCTCGGGCCGTGGACGCCCCCGTCGCCCTCGGCGCCGCCGCGCAGCGCTGCCAGTCCCGCGGCGATGCCGGCGACCGGGCCCCCGTCGGGGGGCTCCTCCACCGCCCGGAGCACGCCCGGTGGCACAGGAGTGTCGCCCACGACCACCACCCGGCCCCCGAGCAGCGGCTTGGCGTCGAGCACCCGTGCCAGCAACGACCGGCCGCCCACCTCCAGCGCCGCCTTGTCCCGGCCCCCGAGCCGCTTTCCGCGGCCGCCGGCCAGGACCAGGAGGTCCACGACCTGTCCGGGCACGGTCAGGAGTCCGGGAGCGAGAGCGCGAGCAGGCAGACGCTGTCCACGGCGGCGGTGACCTCGTGCCGCTCCGACGGTATGACGCACGCCGTACCCGCGGGCAGGGTGTGCGACGCCCCTTCGCTGGCCAAGGTCACCCGGCCGGAGAGGCAGAGCAGGGAGGCCGGGCCGGGCGCGTCGTGCTCGGGCAGGCCGCCGCCGGCGGGCAGACCGAGCAGGATCAGGCTCTGCCCGGGCTGGCGCACGACCGCCCGCACCGCCCGGCCGCTGCCGGTGGAGCGAGCCTGGTCCAGGAGCGCCTCACCCTCCGCGCGCAGGTCGACGACCGCCGAGGTGCCCTGAGCGCGGGACCGACCGGGCTCCTCGAGCACGGGGTGCTCGTTCATTGGACCCGCTCCCAGCCACGCTTCTGCGCCCGGGTGCCGGTCGCCGTCCCAGGCCGCTCGTCACGGCTGCGGTAGACGATGTAGGGCCGGGTGAAGTAGCCGATCGGTGCGGAGAAGACGTGCACCAGACGGGTGAAGGGCCACATCGCGAAGAGCAGGAAGGCGAGCAGGGCGTGCAGCTGGAAGCCGATCGGTGCGCCCTCCATGAGCGAGGCGTCCGGCTGGAACCAGAAGATCTGCCGGAACCACGGCGAGACGCCGTCGCGGTAGTTGTAATGGTCGCCGGCGATACCCAGGTTCAGCAGGGTGCCCGCGATGGTGTTCCACATGCCGAGCACGATGACCACGGCGAGCACGGCATACATGACCTTGTCGTTGACCGTCGTCGCGCGGAAGACCGGCCCGACCGTGCGCCGCCGGTAGACGAGGATGGCCAGCCCGACCAGGCAGGCGATCCCCGCCGGCAGGCCGCCGGCGAGCGCGACGATGTGATACAGCTCCTGGCTCATCCCGGCCCGCTCGGTCCAGCTCTGCGGCACGATCAGCCCCATGAAGTGGCCGACCGCCACGAAGAGGATGCCGAAGTGGAACAGCGGGCTACCGATTCGCAGCAGCTTGTCCTCGTAGAGCTGGGAGCTTCGGGTGGTCCACCCGAACTTGTCGTAGCGGTAGCGCCAGACGTGGCCCACGACGAAGGTCGCCAGGCAGATGTAAGGGAAGATCACCCAGAGAAAGGTGCTCATCGGGGGGCTCCTACGGGGATGGTCGGGCCGAGAGACTGGGGGGTGTGCGGTGCGCTGCCGGGGGGCGCGCACCCGTCGGCCGGGGGTGTGCGTAGGCCGTCGAGAGCGGGGTCCATGGCGTAGGGCGCGTCGTCGATCCCGACCGTCTCCTGCGGCGGTCCTTGGGCGATGAGCCGCGCGAGGGCCTGCTCGTCGTCGCCGTCGAGGTCGGGCAGGGTGGCCCGAAGGGCCGCGACCACGTCCAACCAGGGTGAGCCGCGCCGGTCCAGGGCCCGCCGGAGGAGCTCGATGCCGACCCGATGGTCGTTGAGGACCTTCCAGGCCGTGTCGGGGGCGACGGTCGCGCCGAACTCCAGCACGACGGGCAGGTAGTCAGGGAGCTCTGCATCGGCGTCGTCCAGCTCGACCCCGTGCTGGCGGTAGAGCTGCTTGAACTGCACCAGTGCCACGCCCCGGTTGCGGGTGTCCCCGTGCAGGAAGTAGGTCAGGTGCAGGGCGCACTTGCGGGTGACGTCGAAGGTGTCCACGTAGTCGCGTTGCAGCTCGGGCAAGCCTACGGTCTCCGCATGGTCGAGGAACCGGGCCAGCGGCTCGCCCGCCGACCGCGGCAGAGACGCGGCCACGTCCCGGAGCGCCGCTAGGCGCTCGGGCAGGTCCTCGCGGGGGTAGTCCAGCAGCATCGAGCACAGCTGCCAGGTGTCGGCCTGCGTCCGCGCGTCGAACCGGGGGCTGCTGCGCCGGTGGCGCCGCCAGGGCATCATCGCTGCTGCCCTTCGTCGGCGCCGGCGACGTTGTCCGGCCGTGCCTGGCCGTCCCCGAGCACGGACCGGTCGGCGGTGGGCTGGTGCGGGCTGCCGCCACCCGAGGGGGACTCGACGCCCTCCTGGCGCTGGGGGAAGAGACCCTCGGGTATGCCGCGCCCGTCCCAGTTGAGCAGGTTGACGCGACCGCGCTTGGCGCCGCCGGAGACCAGGGTTTCCGACTGGGCCCGCTCCTGGAGCATCTTGAGGTTCTCCACCGCGACCGGGGTGACGGCGCCGCGGCCCGAGCCTTCGCCGAACGGGCCGGAGGAGTCGAGCAGCTCGTCGTCGAAGGAGCTCACGGGGCAGTCGGTGGCCAGCTCCTCCAGGGCGTGCGCCTGCTCCCCGTGGGCGGTCGGGATGACGTAGCGGTCGCCGTACTTGGCAATCGCCAGGAGGCGGAACATCTCGTACATCTCCTCCTCCTCCATACCGACGGCCTCGGCGATGTGCGCCTGGGGGTCGCGGCCCAGGTTGATGTCGCGCATGTAGGACCGCATCGCAGCCAGGCGGCGCAGCACCTCCTGGACCGGACGGGTGTCGCCGGCGGTGAAGAGGTTGGCGAGGTACTCGACCGGGATGCGCAGCGCGTCGATGGCGGCGAAGAGGTTGTCCTTGTCCTCGGCGTCGTAACCGGTGTCCTTGATGACATCGACGACCGGCGACAGCGGCGGGATGTACCAGACCATCGGCATCGTGCGGTACTCCGGGTGCAGGGGCAGCGCGACCTTGTAGTCGGTGATGAGCTTGAGGACGGGGCTCTTCTTGGCCGCCTCGATCCAGTCGCCGGGGATGCCCGCACGCTCGGCCTCGCGCTGGACCGCCGGGTCACGGGGGTCGAGGAAGACGCTGCGCTGGGCCTCGTAGAGGTCGTGCTCGTCCTCGACCGCGGCGGCCTCGAGGACCCTGTCGGCGTCGTAGAGCATGAGGCCGATGTAGCGCAGCCGGCCCACGCAGGTCTCGGCGCACACGGTCGGGATGCCGACCTCCACGCGTGGGTAGCAGAAAGTGCACTTCTCTGCCTTGCCGGTCTTGTGGTTGAAGTAGACCTTCTTGTAGGGGCAGCCGGTGACGCACATGCGCCAGCCACGGCACCTGTCCTGGTCGACCAGCACGATGCCGTCCTCCTCGCGCTTGTAGATGGCACCGGAGGGGCAGGAGGCAGCGCAGCTGGGGTTGAGGCAGTGCTCACAGATCCGCGGGAGGTAGAACATGAAGGTCTGCTCGAACTCGAACTTCACCTTGTCCTCGATGCCTTTGAGCATCGGGTCCGTGGCGGCGTGCTCGGTGGAACCCCCGAGGTCGTCGTCCCAGTTGGCCGACCACTCGATGTTGATGTGCTTGCCCGAGATGAGCGACTTGGGCCGCGCGACGGGGAAGGTGTCCTGCGCCGGGGCGTTGAGCAGCGTCTCGTAGTCGTAGGTCCAGGGCTCGTAGTAGTCCTGGATCGAGGGCATCTTGGGGTTGGAGAAGATGTTGAGCATCTTGTTGATGCGTCCGCCGGCGCGCAGCTTGAGCCGGCCGTTGTCGGCCCGGATCCAGCCGCCCTTCCACTCCTCCTGGTCCTCGTATCCCCGGGGGTAGCCCAGGCCCGGTCGGGTCTCGACGTTGTTGAACCAGACGTACTCGGTGCCCTGACGGTTGGTCCACGCCTGCTTGCAGGTGACCGAACAGGTGTGGCACCCGATGCACTTGTCCAGGTTCATGACCATGGCCATCTGTGCCATGACGCGCATGTTGTCTCTTTTCCTCAGGTCGGTATGTCGTGCGTCGGGTGGTTCAGTACTTCACCGGGGCGGTGCGCCGGCGGATGACCGTGACCTCGTCACGGTTGCTGCCGATGGGCCCGATGTAGTTGAAGAAGTAGGAGAACTGGGCGTAGCCGCCGACGATGTGGCTCGGCTTGAGCAGGATCCGCGTGAGGCTGTTGTGGATGCCGCCGCGCTTGTTGTCGGTCTCGGTCAGCGGCACGTCGATGAGCCGGTCCTGGGCGTGGTGCATGAAGACCGTGCCCTCGGGCATGCGGTGGCTGACGATGGCCCGGCAGGCGACCACGCCGTTGCGGTTGACCGCCTCGATCCAGTCGTTGTCCCGCACGCCGATCTTGGCCGCGTCCACGTCGGACATCCAGATGGTCTGACCGCCGCGCGAGAGCGAGAGCATGAACAGGTTGTCCTGGTACTCGCTGTGGATGGACCACTTGCTGTGCGGGGTCAGGTAGCGGACCGCGACCGCGACCGCACCGTCGTGGTCGCTCTGCTGACCGACCGGGTCCTCGCCGAAGAGCGTGGTCATGTTCAGCGGCGGCCGGTAGGTCGGCAGCGACTCGCCCATCCCCTGCACCCAGTCGTGGTCGAGGTAGAAGTGCTGCCGGCCGGTCAGGGTGTGGAACGGTTTGGAGCGTTCGATGTTGATCGTGAACGGTGCGTAGCGCCGCCCTCCGCTCTCCGAACCGGACCACTCCGGGGAGGTGATGACCGGTACCGGCGCGGCCTGGGTGTCGGCGAAGGTGATCTGCTTGCCCTCGTGCTCGGCCGACAGGTCGTGCAGCTGGGTGCCAGTCCGCTTCTCCAGGAAACGGAACCCCTGCGTCGCCAGGTGGCCGTTGCTGACCCCGGACAGGTGCATGATCGCATCGGCGACCTGGATGTCGGTCTCGATCTTCGGTTGCCCGTCCGCGACGCCACCGCGGACGGTGCCGTTGCGTCGGCGCAGGATGTCGATCTCGCGGCCGACCTCGTACTTCACGCCCTTGGTCAGCATGCCGACCCTCTCCAGCAGCGGGCCGATCGAGGTCATCTTCTCGTAGACGGCGGTGTAGTCGCGCTCGACCTCGGCGACCACCGGCATGGTGCGTCCCGGGACCGGCTCGACCTCGCCGGTGCGCCAGTCCTGGACCCGGCCGTGCACGGTCGCCATCGCCTCCGGGGTGTCGTGCCACAGCGGTTTGGTCACGACGTCCTTGCGGGTGCCCAGGTGCTCGACCGCCAGCTCGGAGAAGCGCCGGGCGATGGCCTTCCACGCCTCCCAGTCGCTCTTGGCCTGCCACGGCGGGGCGATCGCAGGGTTGAAGGAGTGGATGAACGGGTGCATGTCCGTGGTGTTGATGTCGTGCTTCTCGTACCACGTCGCGGCCGGGAGCACGACGTCGGAGAAGAGCGTGGAGCTGGTCATCCGGAAGTCGAGCGTCAGCAGCAGGTCGAGCTTGCCCTCGCCGGCCTGCTCGGGCCAGGCCACGTCCTGCGGCCGGTGCTCTGGTGAGGCCTGCGTCGCCTTCACCGCATGGTCGGTGCCCAGCAGGTGCTTGAGGAAGTACTCGTTGCCCTTGGCCGAGGAGCCGAGCAGGTTGGAGCGCCACAGCGACAGGACCCGGGGGTAGTTGTCCGGGTGCTCCGGGTCCTCCACGGCGAACCGCAGCGTGCCGTCCTTGAGGCGGCTGGCCACGTAGTCTGCGGCGGCCATGCCGGCCTCGGCGGCCTCGTCGGCGACCTGCAGGGAGCTCCGGTCGAACTGCGGGTAGGACGGGACCCAGCCCAGCCGGACCGCCTGGGCGAGCAGGTCCATCGTGGACCGGCCGGTGAAGGCGCCGGTCGCGCCGTTGACCGCGTCGGCGTCGAAGGTGTCGTAGCGGTACTGGCTGGTGTGGACGTACCAGTACGCGGTCTGGTTCATGTGTCGCGGTGGGCGCACCCAGTCCAACGCGAAGGCGAGGTGCTGGAACCCCATGATCGGGCGGACCTTCTCCTGGCCGACGTAGTGCGCCCAGCCACCGCCGTTGCGGCCCTGGCAGCCGGTGATCGAGGTCAGCACCAGCAGGGCCCGGTAGATCTGGTCGGAGTGGTACCAGTGGTTGATGCCGGCGCCCATGAGGATCATGCCGCGACCCTGCGTGTCGATGGCGTTCTGGGCCCACTCCCGGCCGATGCGGATGATCTGCTCGGCCGGGACGCCGGTGATCTCGGCCGCCCAGGCGGGGGTGGCGGGGGCCGAGGGGTCGTCGTAACCGGACGGCCAGGTGCCGGGCAGCCCGTCGCGGCCCACGCCGTACTGGGCGAGCAGGAGGTCCATGACCG
This sequence comes from Serinicoccus chungangensis, assembly GCF_001483745.1. GTDB lineage: Bacteria > Actinomycetota > Actinomycetes > Actinomycetales > Dermatophilaceae > Ornithinicoccus > Ornithinicoccus chungangensis_A. The sequence continues at coordinate 8,778 of NZ_LQBL01000003.1, forward strand.
TGGTGACCAGCCGGTCCCCGACCCGGCGGACCGGGACGCCGCGGCGCTCCAGCACCTGATGGCCCTCGAGGTTGTCGAAACGTGGCAGCGCGACCTCGACCGCCTCGGCGGTGCCGCCGTAGAGCGAGAGCACCGGGCGGATGTCGCCGAGGTCGAGGTTCCAGCGGCCTTCGCCCTCGTCGCCGAAGCGGTGGCCGATCGACCCGTTCGGGATCGCGACCTCACCGGTGGCCCCGTCGAGGACCGCCGGCTTCCACATGGCGTTCTCGCTGCCCGCCTCGGGGTGGCCCTCCAGGTCGCCCGCGACGAGGAACTTGCCCGGACGGTAGCTCCCGTCACCGGCGTCGTCGAGCGTCACGAGGTAGGGCAGGTCGGTGAAGCGCTGGTTGTAGTCGGTGAAGAAGTCAACCTGGCGGTCGACGAAGAACTCGCGGAGGACGACGTGCCCCATACCCATCGCGAGCGCGCCGTCGGTGCCGGGGGCGGAGGCGACCCACTCGTCGGCGAACTTGACGTTGTCGGCGTAGTCGGGCGCGACCGCGATGACCTTCTGGCCGCGGTAGCGCGCCTCGACCATCCAGTGTGCGTCGGGGGTGCGGGTCAGCGGGACGTTGGAGCCCCACATGATCAGGTAGCCGGCGTCCCACCAGTCACCGGACTCCGGGACGTCGGTCTGGTCGCCGAACATCTGCGGCGAGGCGTTGGGCAGGTCGGCGTACCAGTCGTAGAAGGACAGCATCGGCGCGCCGATGAGCTCGTGGAAACGGGCGCCGGAGGCGTAGGAGACCGGTGACATCGCCGGGATCGGGGAGAAGCCGGCGACCCGGTCGGGGCCGAAGCGCTTGATCGTGTAGACGTGGGCGGCGGCCACGAGGTCGACGACCTCCTCCCAGCTGGCCCGCACCAGCCCCCCCTTGCCGCGTGCCGTCTTGTAGGCCCGTGCCTTCTCCTCGTCCTGGACGATCGAGGCCCAGGCCAGCACGGGGTCGCCGTACTGCTGGCGGGCGGCTCGGAACATCTCCAGCAGGGTGCCGCGCACGTAGGGGTAGCGCACCCGGGTCGGGCTGTAGGTGTACCAGGAGAAGGCGGCACCCCGGGGGCAGCCGCGCGGCTCGTACTCCGGCCGGTCCGCGCCGGCCGAGGGGTAGTCGGTCTGCTGCGCCTCCCAGGTGATGATCCCGTCCTTGACGTAGACCTTCCAGGAGCAGGACCCGGTGCAGTTGACACCGTGCGTGGAGCGGACGACCTTGTCGTGGCTCCAGCGGTCGCGGTAGAAGGAGTCGCCGCTGCGGCCGCCCTCCAGGCTCAGGGTCCGCCGGTCCTGCGAGACCTGGCCCCGGGTGAAGAACCGCCTGGTCCCGACCAGCGCCTCGCTCAGGGGGCCGTCAAGACCGGCGGCGGGACGCTCGTGGATGTCCGTCATGAAGGAAGCACTCCTTGAGTGGTGGGCGGGTCGGGATCGGTGATGGTACCCAGGTCAGGGGCCTGGACGGGGGAGGCCTCGCCCGGCACGTACAGACGCGCGCGACAGGTGGTCGGCCCGACGAACGGCTGCAGGCTGACCCGGGCGTCGGGCTCGCCGACGGCGTCGAGCGCGCCGCGCAGCAGGCCGCGGTGCACGCCGCAGACGACGTCGGGGTGGGTGTGCGCCAGGTCGAGGAAGGGGCAGTCGCGCAGGGTGATGTCGACGGCCCTCCCCTCCTCGGCGGGCTCGGTCTCGGGGGTGTAGCCCCACTCGGCCAGCAGCTCGATGACCCCCTCCACCGCAGACCGGGAAGCCGTCGCCGGGGCGGGCGCCCCGGGCTCGGGGGCGTGCGCCGCCTCGGCCTCCTCGGCCCGGTGGCGGGCCCAGCGCACCCCAGCCTCCTCGGGCGTCATCTGCTCGGCCTCCCCGGCCGACATCGCGGAGGCCAGCAACCCGGCCAGCACCTGGTAGGGCCCGGCACCGTGCTGGGCGGTGTCGGTCTCGCCGAGCACCTGCTCGCGCAGCACGTACTTCTTGCTCGGCCGGCCCACGCCGCCGCTGCGCACGAAGTGGGACTCCAGCACACCGCCGGCCACCAGCTGGTCGACGTGGAAGCGGATCGTGGTGGTGTGCAGCCCGAGGCGCAAGCCCAGCTCGGCGGCCGTCAGCCCGACCGGACGCGTGGCCTCGTCGAGGGCGGCGAGCTCGTCCACGACGGCCCTGCGCACCGGCGAGACGAGCAGGGCCGCCCCGGCGGGCGGCTCCGGCCGCGTGGGCTGGATGGCTGGAACGGGCACCTTCACCTCCTCACAAGGGCCGTCCGGCTCGTCGCATCGATGAGCCGGTCACGTTACTGGGTGGTGGCGGCGAGCTCCTTGCGGAAGCCCACCAGGGTGAACAGGCCACCCCCCACGGCCACGACGGCCAGGAGCAGCAGACCGGGGGTGTAGCTGCCGAAGGCACCGTAGATCGCGCCCATCAGCAGCGGGGGGACGAACCCGCCCAGCCCGCCGGCCGCGCCGACGACACCGGTCACCGCGCCGACCCGGGCCGGCTCGACGAGCGCGGCGACCAGCGCGAAGACGGCACCGGCTCCCGCACCGAGCCCGGCAGCCATCCCGAGGAAGGCCACGGTGCCGACCGGCTCGAGGGCCACCGGGTAGGTGTTGTCCCCGACGATGACCGTGGTGCCCGCACCGACGAGGGCGGCGAGCAGCGCGAAGAGCCCGGTGACGATGAGCAGGGAGGCCAGCACGAGGGTCTTGGAGTAGCGGTCGCACAGCCAGCCACCGACGGGCCGGGCGACGACGGAGACGACGACGAAGCCGGCCATCCGCAGGGCCCCGTCGCCCTTGTCCATGCCGAAGTTGTTGACCAGGTAGGTCGGCAGGTAGACGCTGAACGCCACGAAACCGCCGAAGGCGATGGCGTAGAGCATCGCCAGCTTCAGGGCCACCGGCTGGGCCAGCGTGTGCAGGGCCGCGGACAGCCAGTTGCCGCCGCGGGCACCCCCGGCGCGGCCCGGGGGCACGCGCAGGACGAACCAGGCCAGCACGGCATACCCGGCGAGGAGCACCGCGACCAGCACGAAGGGGGCGGGGCGGCCGAAGGCGTTGGCCAGCTGGAGGGTGGTGAACGCCGCGACCGCGGTGCCACCGGTGCCCATGCCGAAGATGCCGAGCGCCGCGCCGCGCCGGGCCGGGGGGTGCCAGGCGTTGACGAAGGGCACACCGACCGCGAAGGAGGTGCCGCCGATGCCCAGGAAGAAGCCACCGATCAGGAGGGCGGCGAGGTTGTCGCCGAAGAAGCCGAGGAAGAGCACCGGCAGGATGGTCAGGACCGCGACGGCCGGGAACATCACCTTGGCGCCGAGGCGGTCGGTGAGCGCGCCGGCCGGGATCCGGCCCAGGGAGCCGACGATCACCGGCGTGGCGACGACCAGCGACTGCTGCAGCGAGGTCAGGCCCAGCTCCTCGCGCAGGGTGACCGCCAGCGGGGAGAGCAGGGCCCAGGCCCAGAAGCAGAGGGCGAAGCCGAGCGTGGCCATCAGCAGCATCGTGCGCGCGGTGCGGGGGTCGGGCTCACCCGTCGCGGCGGTCGCGCCGGCCCCGGCGGGGGCGGCCGCAGGAGCCCCGAGGTCGGGAGCGGGCGTGCCGACGTCGCGGCTCGGGGAGTCGGTCATCAACAGTTCTCTTTCGGCGTCGGTCGGTGCAGGACTGGGGCAGGGATGGTGCCGGGTCCGTCGAGAGCGGACACTACGGAGCATAGTGGACGACGGACTCCGTTGTTTAGTTTATATTGGATCTGTCCGTCAAACTCCTCCCGACCCGCGAAGGACTCCTCATGAGCGACTCCACCGCCCCCGCCGGCACCACCGCGCTGCCCCTCTCCGACCGCAGCGGCTGCGCCTGCGGCTGCACCGACGAGGGCGTGCCCGCGCTCGACGCCCGCGAGATCCCCCACGCGATCCGGCACGCGACGATCTTCGGCGCGCTCTCCGGCCTGCGCCCGGGCCAGCAGATGGACCTGGTCGCCCCGCACGACCCGCTGCCGCTGCTCGCCCAGATCACCGACCGCGAGGGCGAGGCCATCACCTGGGACTACCGAGTCCGCGGCCCCGAGGCCTGGACCCTGCGCTTCACCCGCTCCGCCTGAGGATGTGCACCTACTGCGGCTGCGAGTCGATCGGGGTGATCGGCCGGTTCATGGCCGAGCACACCGAGATCATCAACGCCGCCGGCGAGCTGCGCCGGGCCTGCGAGGGCGGCGGCGCCCCGCAGGTCGCGGCGGCCGTCGACCGGGTCGAGGCGCTGCTGCACCCGCACACTCGCGACGAGGAGACCGGGCTGTTCGCCGTGTTGCGCCGCCAGGAGGAGTTCACCGACCACATCGACAGCCTCTGCTCGGAGCACACGACGCTCGATGCCCAGCTCGAGGCGATCCGGCGGGCCGGTGCGGACGTCGACCCCGTGCTCGTCGACGCCTTCCTGCGCGACCTGCGTCACCACATCGACAGGGAGGACAACGGCCTGTTCCCCGCTGCGGCGATCGCGCTGGACTCTCCCGACTGGGCTGAGGTGGACGAGGTGACACCGGCCCTGGCACCCGCGTCCGGGGCCCCAGGAAAGGCACCGGGCCGAGGATGAGCAGCAGCGCGGGCCCCGCCGGCCGCAGTCCGCGCTGGGCCCCGCTGCTCATCGCCGGCGGTGGACTCGCCCTGCTATCCGGGCTCGACGCCGCACTCACCCTGGCCGGTCTGCCCGCTCCCGTCGGCAGCGCGCGGCTGGGGGTCCTGCACGGGCCGCTCATGGTGCTCGGGTTCCTCGGCACCGTCATCGCCCTCGAACGTGCCGTCGCCCTGCGTGCGGGCTGGTCTCTCCTTGCGCCTGCACTGCTGGGCGCCGGGGCCCTCGCCCTGGTCCTGCTGCCCCGGCCGCTGCTCGGACGGTTGCTGCTCGTGCAGGGCATGTTGCTGCTCGTGGTGGTCTACTTCGCGCTGTGGCGGCGCAACGGCGACCTGCTCGTGGCCGTGCAGGCTCTTGGCGCCGTGCTCGCCGCCGCGGCCGCGCTGCTGCTCACCCGCGTTGATGTGGCGGCCGTCATGCCTCTGCTGATCGGCTTCGTCGTGCTGACCATCGCCGCTGAGCGCGTGGAGCTGGCCCGCCTGGCGATGCCGCCCATCGCCCGGGCCACCCTCACCGCCCACGCCACGGCCCTGACCGGCACCGCCGTCGCGGCCGTGCTGTGGCCCTCGACGGGAGGGCGCCTGCTGGGGGTGTCCTTGTTGCTTCTGACGGCCTGGCTCGTCCGGCACGACGTGGCGCGCCGGTTGGTCCGCTCGACCGGCCTGCCGCGCTTCGCCGCCGCCGCGCTCCTCGCCGGCTACGCGTGGCTGGCCGTCGCTGGGCTGGGCCTGGCCCTGCTGGGGTCGCCCGCGGTCTCGGTCGCCGGGTACGACATCGTGGTCCACGCCACCTTCCTCGGCTTCGCGATGTCGATGATCCTGGCTCACGCCCCGGTGATCCTGCCCGCCGTGCTGAGGGTGCACCTGCCCTACACGACGCTCATGTGGGGCCCCTTGGTCCTGCTGCATCTCACGCTGCTCGGACGGGTCCTCACGGTGGCCGCCGGCACGACGACCGGCTGGTACGCCGCGCTCGTCGGCAACATCGCTGCGGTCCTGCTCTTCGTCGCCGTCGCGGCGCTCACCGCGGTCGGCGCGCGGCGCCGCCCGAACGGGCGCGCGCGGCATTCCCGCCACCGCTCCTCCACCCCAACGACCGAGGGACACGAGCCCGCATGCCTGCCCTGACCAGCCCTGCCGTCCCCGACGCCCCGCGACCGACCGGTCCCGCCCGTCCGGGCGGCGCACGGGGCAGGTGGCCGCTGCGCGACTACCCCGGCGTGCTCTGGATGGTGCTCGCGGTGATCACGACCCTGGTGCACCCCTTCGTGCCCGGCTCCCGGTGGCTCATGGTGCACCTGGTGCTGCTCGGCGCCCTGACGCACTCGATCATGGTGTGGAGCACCCACTTCAGCCAGGCGCTGCTGAAGACGGCGCCCGGCCTGGACGACCGTCGCCAACAGAACCGCCGCCTGGTCCTCCTGCTGGTCGGCACCACGACCACCCTGGTCGGCGTGCCCACGGTCCAGTGGTGGGTCACCGCGTCGGGCGCGGCGCTGGTCACCGTCGCCGTCGTCTGGCACGGCGCCCAGCTCTTCCGCAGGCTGCGCACGGCGCTGCCGGGCCGGTTCCGGGTGACGGTGCGGTACTACCTGGCCGCCGCCGCCTGTCTGCCGGTCGGTGTCGCTCTGGGCGCCACCCTCGCGCTGGGTCTCGACGACGCGACGCACGGGCGCATCCTGCTGGCGCACATCAGCGTCAACGTCCTGGGCTGGGTCGGGCTCACCGTCACCGGCACCCTGCTCACCCTGTGGCCCACGATGCTGCGCACCCCCATCGGGTCCGCGGCGGAACGGCGCGCGCGCCAGGCCCTGCCCGGACTTGCCGGCGCGATCGTGCTGCTCGTGGCCGGTGCCCTGGCTGACCTGCGGTGGGTCACCGTGGTCGCGCTCGGCCTGTATGCCGTGGCCCTGGTGTGGTGGGCCTCCGCGGTCCTCGCGCCGGCCCGGACCACCCGCCCGCGCGAGTTCGCCCCGGCCTCGGTCGGTCTGTCGCTGGTCTGGTGGCTGACCGGCATCGTGGTCGTCCTCGTGCGGCTCTCGACCACGCAGACGTGGGCCGAGTTCACCGACGGCTTCGGCACCACCAGCGCGATCCTCGTCGTCGGGTTCGCCGCGCAGCTGCTGACGGGGGCGCTGTCCTACCTGGTCCCGTCGGTGCTCGGCGGCGGGAAGACCGTCGTGCGTGCCGGCCAGGCGTGGTTCGACCGGTGGGGCACCGCGCGGCTGGTCGTCGTCAACGCCGGCCTGCTCCTGTGCCTGCTGCCCGTCCCGAGCATCGTCCGCGTCATCCTGTCCGTGCTCGTCGTCCTGGCCCTCGCGGCGTTCGTCCCGCTGATGCTCAGGGGAATCCGCGCCGCGGTGCGCGCGAAGAAGGAGGTGGAGACGGCCCGCGCCCGGGGAGAACGCCCGGCCGGGGCGGCCCCCACGCCGAGAACTCCCGGCGGCGAGCCCGACCGCATGCCGTCAGTCTGGTCCGGCGGACAGCTGGTGGCCGCGGTGTCCGCGCTCGTGCTGGCCGTGTCGGTCGGCGTCGCGCTCGACCCTTCCGCAGCCGGTTTGGCGGGGGGAACGTCGACCGGTCGGGCGGTCACGGTCGCCCCCACCGGCGCCACCACCACCGTGCAGGTGGCCGCCGTCGACATGCGCTTCCAGCCCGCCCGTATCGAGGTGGCCCGCGGTGATCGCCTCGTCGTCGAGCTGACCAACACCGACCCGACCACCGTGCACGACCTGCAGGTCCTCGGCCAGCGCACGCCCCGCCTGGCCCCAGGCGAGTCAGCCACGCTCGACCTGGGTGTCGTCGGGGAGCCGGCGCAGGGTTGGTGCACGATCGTGGGCCACCGGCAGATGGGCATGGTGTTGGACGTCGTGATGACCGGGGACGACCAGGTGTCTGTCGCCGCTGAGGACCACACCGACCACGACGCCGGGGGCAACGACACCGACGGCCCAACCTTGGTGCACCCCGACCCGCAGGCCTCGGTGACGGACCCGGTCGACCCAGCTCTGCCGCCGGTGACGACGACCGCGGGCACCACGCACCGGCTCACCCTCAGGGCGACCGAGGAGGAGCTCGAGGTCGCCCCCGGCATCACCCAGCTCCGCTGGACCTTCAACGGTCGGGTCCCGGGTCCGACGTTGCGCGGCAAGGTGGGGGACGTCTTCGAGATCACCCTGGTCAACGACGGGACGATGGGTCACTCGATCGACTTCCACGCCGGGGCACTGGCCCCTGACGAGCCGATGCGCACCATCCCACCCGGGGAGTCGCTCGTCTATACCTTCACGGCACAGCGGGCCGGGATCTGGATGTACCACTGCTCGACCATGCCCATGACCAGCCACATCGCGGCCGGCATGCACGGTGCCGTCATCATTGAGCCACCCGAGGGCCTGCCCCCGGTCGACCGGGAGTACCTGCTCGTCCAGTCCGAGGTACACCTCTCCCCCGCCACGGGTCGCGGGGGTGTGCCCGCGGCCGAGGTCGACGCCGTCGCGGCCGCCTCGGACCGGCCGACCTTCCTCACCTTCAACGGCATTGCCAACCAGTACGACGAGCACGTCCTGGACGCCGTGGCGGGAGACCGCGTGCGGCTCTGGGTGCTGGACGCCGGCCCGAACCGTTCGACGTCCTTCCACGTCGTCGGCGGCCAGTTCGACACCGTCTACGCCGAAGGGGCTTGGCGTCTCGGGAGCCCCGAGGGCCCGGCCGAGGGCGCAGGGGCCCAGACTCTGGGCCTGATGGCCGCCCAGGGTGGATTCGTCGAGCTGACCTTCTCCGAACCGGGGTCATACCCGTTCGTCTCCCACGTCATGGCCGACGCCGAGCGCGGCGCCCACGGGGTCATACAGGTCACTGCGCGGACCGACGATTGAACACCCAACCTCGCAGCGCAAATCGCTCCGCAGGCCGAGCCCACCCCAGTGTCCGTCGGTGGCTGAGGACAGCTCAAGTACCGGGGCCTGGAGGACAGGGCGTCCTGACGGACGTGCAGCACACGTGCATCAGTGACCTGAAGCGTCTGAGCGCCTCGGCGATGCGTGCCAACAGAAACCGCAGGTCAGACGTGCCACGCGGCCTGGTCTACCTGCTTTCGCGCAGATAGGCACGTTTGCTGCTGTTGAGCCCGATTCGCCTGCGCCACAGGCGATCTCCGAGCTGGCGAAGGGACTCGAACCCTCAACCACCTGTTTACAAGACAGGTGCGCTACCAATTGCGCCACGCCAGCGCGTCCGGCCCGCAGGCCGGACGGCGCGTCGATGCTACCCGTCTCAGCCGATGACGTTGGAGTTGAGCCACTTCTGCAGGCCGACGACCGTGCGGTGGTTCATGTAGGTCGAGCCGTCCCGGGAGACGCCGATGTAGCTCTGCAGCGCGGCCTGCGACTTCGGGCCCCACACGCCGTCGACACCGGTGCCGACCTTGGCCTGGACGGCCTTGATGGTCCGGGTGTCCCACGCGCCGGTCTCGGCGACGCCGACCCAGCGCTGGACCGCCTTGGTCGTCAGCGGGCCGCGGATGCCGTCGGCCACGAGCGGCGCCATGTCGGAGGCGCTGCCACCCCCGCCACCGCCGCCCTGGTTGCCGCCGGAGCTCATGATGCTGGCGCTGATCCACCCGGAGCGCCCGTCGAGCTTGACCCAGCCGTTGCTGGCCACGCCCTGGAAGCGGGTGCCCTTCGACGCGCCGCCGATGACACCGTAGCTCGTGCCCGGCCCGGAGCGGATGTTCGCACCGGCACCGGCGGTGACCGTCCACGTGGTGGCCTCGCCCGGGGGCGGGGTGGGGTCGGGCTGCGGCTCGGGCTCGGGGTCCGGTGCCGGCGAGCCGCCGCCACCCGGGTAGGGCTCGAGCCCGTTCTGCATGGTCAGCCCCGCGCGCACCGAGCACACCGGCCAGGCGCCCGGGCCCTGCACCCGCAGCACGCGCTGGGCCACGGTGATCTGCTCGACCTTGCTCGCCTGGTGCGCGTAACCGGCGAACTCCTGCCCGCCGAAGCCCTTCCACGTCGGGTGCCAGAACTGCAGCCCGCCGTAGAACCCGTTGCCGGTGTTGATGCTCCAGTTGCCGGTCGACTCGCAGGCCGCGACGCGGTCCCACACGTTGTCGTCGGCCGCGGCGCCCTGGGCGGTGAGCCCGACCGAGGCGAGGGAGGCGGTGCCGGCGAGCGTGGCCTGCCCGGCTCGACGCAGGGCGGCACCCGTGCGGGCGGCGCGGTGGCGGGCGTGGCGGGCCATGGAAGGTCCTTCCGTCTGGGACACAGGTGACGCCTGGGACGAGGCGCCCGGCCCACGTTAGGTCAAGGCGACACGCCTGGGAAGCCCAATGTGACGAGTCTCACGTGACGCAATGCATCGCGTGTGACGGATGTGGCGGTATACCTGGCCCGCCTCAGCGGCTCAGCGCACCCCGAGCGGCAGGTAGTCCCACGGGCTCGCCCCACCCGGCAGCGGCCACCACGAGACCACGTCGCCGTCCATGAGCGACCAGTACGCCAGGCCCGCCCCGCCGGCGAGGCACAGGGTCACGAGGACCATCGTCGCCACCCCCGGCGGCACGACGCCGCGGACCACGGTGCGGGACCCGCGCCGCAGCGAGGTGCTCCCGAGGCCCCACCAGCCCAGCCACCCACCGACGAGGGAGCCGGTGCCCACGGCCACCGGGTGGGCGAACCCCACCCCCGGAGCCAGCTCGGTCGTCGTCAGCAGCCCCGACATCACCATGGCCACCACGCCCGCGATCGCGAGCGGCAGCAGCAGCGAGAGCACCGTCGCCAAGGTGGCGGTCAGCAGGTGCCACGGCGAGGCCACGACCGCCATCGGCACGTCGCTGGGGCGCGGGCCGTTCTGGTGCCGCCGCAGGACCAGGCCGGTCAGCGACCGGTCGACGGTGCGCGCGACGACGCCCCACACGGCATACAGCCCCCACGCCAGCAGCGGCGCCGCGGCCGCGACCGCGGTGAAGCCGACGAGCATCGCCGCGAGGGTCCCGCGGCGCGCGCTGCGCCCGATCCGCGGGTCCGGCTGCCGCTGCTGGGGGTCCAGGGGGCTGGGTCGCTCCGCTCCCTCGGGGTATGCCGTGGCCGCACCCCCGGCGCCGCGGTCGGCGTAGGCGACCGGCGGGTTCGGCGAGGGGTCGGGGAAGGACGACCGCGGACTCTCGCCGCGCTGACCACCCTGCGCCCACCGCTGCGCCTCGCGCGGGTCTGCCGGCCACTGCTGCGGCTCGCGCGCCTGGCCCGCACCGGCGAACCCGGCATACGTCCCGGCGGCCCGGCCGTCCCACTCCCGCGTCTGCGGGCCGCTCGGCGCGGCCCGGGTCGGGTCGGGGCGGCGTACCGGCGCCTGCCGGGTCTGCGGACCCTGCGGCGTCGCCCGGGTGGCGTCCGCCGAGGGTGCGTCCGCGGGGGGCGCCGCCCAGGCGGCAGCCCCGGCGGCACGATGCACCTGCGTCGCGTCCGCGCCCCGGTCCGACCCACCGTCCGCCGCGTCCTGCGGCACCCGGGGCAGCGCGCCGGTGACGTCCTGGCCCCGGGCATACAGCTCGACCGCCTCGAGCACCTCCCGGGCGTCCGGCCGCCAGGACGGCTTCGGCGACAGGGCGAGCGCGAGCAGCGGCGCCAGCTCGGGGTCCACCCCGTCCAGCTGCACCCTCCCCCGCACGACCCGGTCGAGGACCACCGTCATCGGCCCGCGCCCGAACGGCGGGTGCCCGGACGCGGCGAAGGCCAGGCACGCCGCCCAGCCCCACCAGTCCGTCGCCTCGGTGATGTCGCCGCCGTCGACGAGCTCGGGCGAGAGGTAGCCCGGCGTCCCCATGACGAGCCCGGTCGAGGTGAGCCGCACGTCGTCGGCCACCTGGGCGATGCCGAAGTCGATGACGACCGGGTCCAGCTGCTCACCCTCCCCCACCAGCAGGACGTTGCCCGGCTTGAGGTCCCGGTGCACGATGCCGACCCCGTGGATCGCCTGCAGAGCGTCGGCCAGCCCCCGGGCCAGGCGCAGCAGCGGCTCCCGCCCCAGGCCGCCGCGCTCCTCGATGACGACGTCGAGAGGTCGCCCGGGGACGAACTCGGTGACGATGTAGGGCGCCGGCCCGTCGACGTCGGCGTCGATCACCGCCGCCACCCGCGGGTGGTGGACCCGCGCCAGGGTGTGCACCTCGCGCCGCAGCCGCTCGCGGGCGCCGTCGTCGTGCGCAATGTGGCTGCGCAGCACCTTGATGGCGACCTCGCGACCCCGCTCGTCGCTCGCCCGCCAGACGACCCCCATACCCCCCTCGCCGATGCGCTCCTGCAGCGTCCACGGACCGAGCCGCCGGGGGACGACGATCTGCTGGGTGTCCGCGGAGCCGCCGCCGGAGGGCACCGGGCGGGTCACGTCCGGGTGGCTCGAGCGCGGCATCTCGGTGGTCACGTACTCCACGGTAGGGGGTCTTCCTGGATCTCAGATGTCTGGCGGGCGGCCCCGGTGTGGCGCGTGCGCGAGAGGGCACCGGCGCCAGGACCGGTTCCGGTGGAGAACGTGCAAGGGTGGGACCCGGTTCCCCCGGCGTGCGGCCCGCGCACCTCGTAGGCTGACCACGACCACACGGACCACTGACCTGGAGGTATGTCGATGGGCTCGAGCGCCAGGTACGACTTCGTCATCGCGGCCAACCGGTTGCCGGTGGACCAGCACACCAACCCCGACGGCAGCACCGAGTGGCGCACCGCCCCCGGCGGGTTGGTGACCGCCATGGACTCGGTGATGCGCAGCTGGGAGGGCAATGCCGCGTGGGTGGGGTGGGCCGGCTTCCCGGGTGAGGCCCCCGAGCCGTTCGACGAGGGGAAGCTGCGCCTGCACCCGGTGCCGCTGTCGACCAAGGAGCTCTCCGACTACTACGAGGGCTTCTCCAACGACACCCTGTGGCCGCTCTACCACGACGTCATCGTCCCGCCGACGTTCCACCGCTCCTGGTGGACCTGCTACCGCGAGATCAACCAGCGCTTCGCCGAGGCGGTGTGCGAGGTCGCCGCCGAGGGCGCGACCGTGTGGATCCACGACTACCAGCTGCAGCTGGTCCCGGCCCTGGTCCGCGACCGTCGCCCCGACGTGCGCATCGGCTGGTTCAACCACATCCCCTTCCCCCCGGTCGAGCTCTTCGCCCAGCTACCGTGGCGCTCCAGCATCCTGCGCGGCCTGCTCGGCGCCGACTTCCTCGGCTTCCAGCGCCCCGACGACGCCCGCAACTTCGGCCGTTCCTGCCGGGCCGTCCTCGGGGCCACGACCAAGGGCGAGAAGATCGAGTGGTCCGGGGCTGACGACGACCGCCTCGGCGGCGCCCCCCGCACGGTGCGGGCGGCCGCCGTCCCCATCTCCATCGATGCCGTCGGCCTGCGCGAGCTGGCGGACTCCGAGGCCGTCCAGGAGCGGGCCGAGGAGATCCGCGCCTCGCTCGGCAACCCCGACGTCGTCGTGCTCGGCGTCGACCGGCTCGACTACACCAAGGGCATCCGCCATCGCCTGCGCGCGATCGGCGAGCTCTACGACGACGGCTCCATCTCCCCCGACGAGGTGACCTTCATCCAGGTGGCGACCCCGAGCCGGGAGCGGGTGGAGGCCTACCGCACCCTGCGCGAGCAGATCGAGGGGACGGTGGGCCGGATCAACGGCGACGTCTCGCACCTCGGCGCGACCGCCATCCACTACCTGCACCAGTCCTACCCCCGCGAGGAGATGGCCGCGCTCTACCAGGTCGCCGATGTCATGCTCATCACCCCGCTGCGCGACGGGATGAACCTCGTGGCCAAGGAGTACGTCACCGCCCGCCACGACGGCAAGGGCGCCCTCGTCCTGTCCGAGTTCACCGGGGCCGCGCAGGAGATGCCGCAGGCCTACCTGTGCAACCCGCACGACATCACCGGGCTCAAGGAGACCATCCTGCGCGCGATCAGCGACGAGCCCGCCGAGAAGGAGCGCCGGATGAAGGCGCTGCGTCGTCGCGTGCGCAAGCACGACGTGCAGACGTGGGCGCAGGACTTCCTCAACGGCCTGGAGTCGGCGCCGGAGCGGCCCCGCAGCGGCGCCAGGGGCGAGGCGTGAGCGGCCCGCCCCAGCTGGACACCGCCCTCGTCGCGGCGCTCGCCGACTTCGCCGCCCACGACCGCGTCCTCGTCGCCACCGACTTCGACGGGGTCCTCGCCCCGCTCGTGGTCGACCCCATGGACTCCCGCCCCGTCGAGGGAGGTATGCCGGCCCTCGCCTCCCTCGCCGACCTCCCCGGCACGACGGTCGCCCTGGTCAGCGGGCGGGCCCTCGACCCGCTGCGCGAGCTCTCCGGCGCAGCCCTCGACGGGCCGCTCGTGCTCATCGGCAGCCACGGCGCCGAGGACTCCCGCGCGGAGGGCGGCCTGGCCCTGGACGACGACCAGCAGGCGCTGCTCTCGACCCTCGACGACGAGCTGGGGACCCTGCGCGAGGAGCACCCGGGCCTGCGGGTCGAGGACAAGCCGGCCGGCCGGGTCGTGCACACCCGGGGCCTGCCCGAGGACGAGGCCCAGGCCGCCCTGGACGCCGCCCGGGAGCTGGGGGCACGGCATACCTCGCTGGAGGTGACGCCCGGCAAGGGCGTCGTCGAGCTCGCCGCCGCGCACGTCGGCAAGGGCGTCGCGCTCGTGGCGCTGGCCGACGAGGTGGGCGCCGAGGCGGTGTTCTACGCCGGCGACGACCTCACCGACGAGCACGGCTTCGAGGCCCTGGCCGACGACGCGGACGCCGACCGCGCGGCACGGCGGCTCACGGTGCACGTCGGCGACGGCGAGACGCAGGCGCGCTTCCGGGTCGCGGACGAGCAGGCGATGGTCGCGCTGCTGCAGGCGCTGCTCGACGCCCGCCGCGCGGCCACCGCGCGCTGAGGCCCGTGCCCTCACCCGCCCCCATCACGACCGAGCGCCGCGAATGGTTGGCCCTCACCCCCACCGAGCGCCGCCCATGGTTGCCCCCACCCCACCGGGCGCCGCGAATGGTTGCCCACGGAGCGGTTGGAGCGCTCTCAGCGCCGGACAGGCCCTGTCGACTCCCGCAGGATGAGCTCGGGGTCGAAGAGGTACTCCCGCCGGTCCACCGGCTCGCCCGCGATCTCCTCGAGCACCGCCGTGACCGCCGCCTCGGCCATCCCCATGACGTCCATGCGCACCGTCGTGAGCGGCGGGTCGACGAAGGTCATGAAAGGCACGTCGTCGCCGCCGACGACGGACAGGTCGCCCGGCACGCTGAGCCCCAGCTGCGTCGCCGCCCGCATGACGCCCAGCGCCATGACGTCCGAGCCGCAGACGATCCCGGTCGCCCCGGCCTCGATGAGCTGGCGCCCGGCGGCCGCACCGCCCTCGACGGAGAAGAGGGTCGTGCAGATGAGCTCGTCGAGGTCCACCCCGTCGCTGCCGTCGAGGTCGGCCATCGCCGCGCGGAAGCCCTCGATCCGCCGCTCCACGGGGACGTAGCGCGCCGGGCCCGTCGCGAAGCCGATGCGGGTATGCCCCAGGTCGCGCAGGTGCCGCACCGCCAGCCGCATGGAGGCGTGGTCGTCGTGGCTGATGAAGGTCGCGTCGATGCCCTCGCGGTAGCCGTTGACCAGGGCGATGGGCAGCCCGCGCTCGCGCAGCGCGGTGTAGCGGTCGATGGCGGCCCGGGAGTCGGCGTGGTAGCCGCTGACGAAGACGATGGCCGAGACGCCGCGGTCCAGCAGCATCTGGACGTACTCGTCCTCGTGCACCCCGCCCGGAGTCTGCGTGCAGAGCACCGGGGTGAAGCCGGCCGCCGCCATCTGCGTCTCGATCGACTGGGCGAACATCGGGAAGACCGGGTTGGTGAGCTCGGGGGTGATGAGCCCGACGAGGCCGGCGCTGTTGCGGGACAGCTTGCCGGGCCGCTCGTAGCCCAGGACGTCGACCGCGGTGAGCACGGCCTGGCGGGTCGCCACCGCCACGCCCGGCTTGTCGTTGAGCACCCGGCTGACGGTCGCCTCGCTCACCCCGGCATACGCCGCGAGGTCGGCGAGCCGACCGCGCGAGGCGCCCGAGCCCTCACCCGCGCCGGGGCGGACGGGGACGGATGTGCTGCTCACCAACCACCTCGGTAGGTCTCGGGCACCGGCTCCCAGGCCGGTGCGTCGGTCGCCCAGGTCCACACCTGCACGGTCGGGCCGGGCGCGGCCAGCCGCACCCCGCTCCCGGTCACGTCGAGCCCCGCGGTCTGCGGTGTCCGGCCCTGCGCGGCCCCTGCTCCGGCCACCTGGGTGGTCGGGATCTCGACGCCGTCGTGGGCCGCCCGCGCGACGTGCACGAGGGCCGTCTGCTCCGGGTGCTCCCGCAGGAAGACCATGACGTCCCCCTCAGCATAGAGCCACCGCATCCCGCCGCCCCAGAGCGCCGGGGAGTCGTGCCGCAGCGCGATGAGCTGCCGGTAGTGCTTGACGAGCCCGGCGTCCCACAACCCGTCCTCGGTGTCCCGCGACGCCCAGGGCATCGGGCGTCGCCCGTCCTCCCCGAAGTCGCCCGGCATACCGATCTCATCACCGTAGGTGATCATCGGGATCCCCGGCATCGTCAGCAGCAGCCCGGCGGCCACCCTCACCTGGTCCACGTCGTCGCCGACGAGGGTGTGCACCCGGGTGGTGTCGTGCGACCCGACGAGGGTCATCGAGTGGGTCCACGCCCGCCAGGACACGATCGAGCAGAAGTCGCGCATGGTCTCGGCGACCAGCTCGGCCCCGAGCCGGGGCACCTGCAGGGGGCTGCCCAGGAACTTCGGCGCGAAGTCCGCCGCGCGCAGCCAGGTCCAGACGGGCCGGGTGAAGCCGGAGTAGTTCATCACCCCGTGCCAGCCGTCGCCGTCGACGTCCCGGCTGTGGTCGTGGGTGTGCTCGGCGATGAGCAGGCCCTGCCCGCCGGTCGCCCGGTCCACCGCGGCCCGGGTCTCGCGGGCCACCTGGTGGGTGAGGTCGACCCCCTTGTAGCGCCCGGTCATGTTGGCGACGTCGACCCGCCAGGAGTCGAAGCCGCCGCCCTCCCCCAGCCAGCGCTCAATGACCGACCCCGGCCCCTCGGTGAGCCTCGCCCGCAGCCCGTCGGCGGAGTGGTCCAGCTTGGGCAGGCTCGCCACGCCCAGCCAGGTGACCCACCGCTCGTCGTCGCGGACGTACCACCCGCCCTGCTCGCCGTCCGGGTCCTGCCGGGCGGCGGCATACCACTCGTGCCGGTCGCCGGTGTGGTTGGTGGTGATGTCGCCCATGACGCGTATGCCGTGCTCGTGCGCCGCCTCCTGCAGCCGCAGCAGCGCCGCGTCGCCGCCGAGCACCGGGTCGACCGCCTCGAAGGTGGAGGCGTCGTAGCGGTGGTTGGAGCGGGCCGGGAAGACCGGGGTGAGGTAGAGCACGTCGGCGCCGAGGTCGACGAGGTGGTCCAGCCGCTCCCGGGCGCCGTCGAGGGTGCCGCCGAAGACCTGGGCCGGGTTGTCCCCCCGGCCCAGGGCCACGGGGTCGTCCCACCGGGCGGGCACGGCCCAGTCGGGCAGGTCGGTGCGCGGCCCGCCGGGGTCGCCGACCGGCTCCACCGTCTCGTCGCGCGCGAACCGGTCGGGGAAGACCTGGTAGACGACCGCGCGCTGCGCCCAGTCCGGCGGCGGCGCGTGGGTGACGAGCCGGAAGTCGCTGGTGTCGGGCACGTCGCGCAGGTGCACGCCGGTGCCGTTGAGCCAGCGGTATGCCGGCACGTCCTCCGCGTCGCTCTGCAGCAGGAAGCGGTAGGTGGTCACCGGGTTGTGGCAGAGCACCTCCCCCTGCCACCAGTCCTCGTCCTCGGTCCGCCGCACGACGCGGGCGTCGGTGAAGAACTGCTCGCCGTCGGGCGTGGTGCGCACGTGCACGGCGCCCACCGCCGCGGCCCGTGGCACCCGCACCCGCACCGACACCACCGCGCCGGGCGCGGGGTGCTGGTCGCTGACGTAGAGCGGTGACCCGTCGTGGTGAGGATCGACCGCCCGGCTCACTTGACCGAGCCCGCGGTCATGCCGCCGATGAGCAGGCGCTGGAGGCTGAGGTAGACGAGCACCACCGGCAGCGAGGCGAGCAGGGCGCCGGCGACGAACTGGCCGAAGTACTCGTTCTGGTTGGCGTTGCGGGTCGCGTAGAGCCCGACGGCCAGGGTCTGGTCGTCCGCGTCGGTGAGGAAGATGCTGGCGAGCAGGAACTCGCCCCAGAGGCCGACGAAGGCCAGGATGCCCACCGTCGCGAGAATCGGCGTCACCAGCGGGATGATGATGGTGAAGAACACCCGGGCGTGGCTCGCGCCGTCGATCTTGGCCGCCTCGTCCAGCTCCTTGGGGATGGTGTCGAAGTAGCCCTTGAACAGCCAGATGTTGGCGCCCATCGCGCCGCCGAGGTAGACGAGCAGCAGGCCCCAGAGGGTGTTCAGGCCGATCTGCGGGATGACCTCGCCGACGGTCGCGAAGGTGATGTAGAGCGCCACGAAGGCCAGCAGGGCGGGGAACATCTGCACCAGCAGGATGAAGAGGAGCCCGAACCGGCGGCCGGTCCAGCGCAGCCGGGAGAAGGCGTAGGCCGCCGCCGCCCCCAGCATGAGGGTCGCCGCGGTGGCGACCCCGCAGATGATGAGCGAGTTCTTGTACCACGTCCAGTAGGGCCGGGCGCCGTCGCTGAACAGCGCGTCGAAGTTGCGCAGCCCCAATCGGGTCGGCAGCAGCCCTGAGGTGGACAGCGTGCCGGCGTTGTTGAACGCCGAGGACACGATGAAGACGATCGGGAAGAGGGCGAAGGCCAGCGCCAGCAGGGCCAGCGCGTGCCGCCACCAGACGGCGCGGAAGGAGGTGCGTCGTGACTTCCGCGTGACGGTGTAGACGTCGGCGGCGGCGGTGCCGAGCCGGCCGCCGCGACCCCGGTCGCTGCCGTGCGCGTCGACCGACCCGAGGGTGCTGCTGGTGGGGTCCTGGGGAGAAGTCATGTCAGTTCACGTCCTCGAGCGCCGCGGTACGGGTGAAGCCGAAGTAGCTGATGACGGCCACCAGGAAGAAGATGATGACCGAGATGGCCGAGGCGAAGCCGAAGTTCGGCGACGCGCCGCCCAGGGCCAGCCGGTAGGCCAGGGTGATGAGCAGGTCGGTGGAGCCGATCGAGCTCTGCCCGCCTACGAACGGCCCGCCCTCGGTGAGCAGCCAGATGAGCCCGAAGTTGTTGAAGTTGAAGGCGAAGGAGGCGATCATCAGCGGGCCGACGGCCACGAGGAGCAGCGGCATGATGACCCGCCGGACCGTGGCGAAGGCGCCGGCCCCGTCGATGGCCGCCGCCTCCTTGACGTCGCTGGGGATGGCCTGCAGGGCCCCGGTGCAGACGATGAACCAGTAGGGGAACCCCAGCCACAGGTTGGTGATGAGCACGGCGACCCGCGCCCACCAGGCGCTGCCGAGCCAGTTGATGTCCAGCCCGAAGAGGTTGTTGATGAGGCCGAAGTCCTGGTTGAACATCGACGCCCAGACGAGCGCCGTCACGTAGATCGGGAGGGCGTAGGGGAGGATGAGGATCGAGCGGTAGATCCCCTTGCCCTTGAGCCGCTCGTCATTCATGAGCAGCGCGATCGCCATGCCGAGCAGGAACGTCGCGACCACCGTGAAGGCGGCGAAGAAGACGTTCCAGACGAAGACCTTGGTCAGGCCCTCCCGCAGGGTCGCGTTGGTGAAGGCGTTGGTGTAGTTCTCGAATCCGACGAACTCGCGCCACCCCTGGGGCAGCGCGGCGCCCTCCCCGTTCTCGGGCACGAAGTTGGCGTCCTCGGCGACGTAGACCGTGCCCGTCACCGTGTCGGTGATGGTGTCGGCCTCCTCGTCGTAGACCCTCGTCGGGGTGCCGATGAAGGCTTCGGACAGCCCCACCTGCCGGATGCCGGCGGTCTGCTCCCCCGCGTCGTTGAACACCGGGACGCCGAAGTCGGCGAGGTCGTCGGACCGTTCGTTGACCTCCTGAGGGGTCAGCGTGGTCCAGCCGGGGGCGGAGATGATGCGCCCCGTCGGGCCCGCCTCAACGCCGTCGGCGGGCAGCTCCTCCAGCCCGTCGAGGGTGCCGACGTAGTAGGTCCCCTCCGCATCGGTGAGCAGGTAGGCGAGGTCACCGGTGGCCACGTCCCCGCCCTCGGGGACGGCGATGTTCAAGGCATACCGGCTGCTGCCCTCGACCTCGCGCACCGAGTTGGCCACGATGGAGGCGACCGCCTCCTCCTTGGAGCTGATGTGGCCGTCACCGAAGTTGGTGAAGGAGATCTGCACCGTGTAGATCAGCGGCCAGATCTGCAGCAGCAGCATGAGCAGGACGCCGGGGAAGAGGTACTTCGCCGGGATCGCCCGCTTCGTCGCGTAGACCGCGAGCACGCACAGGGCGATGAAGCCGATGAGCGAGACCATGATCCAGTAGCCGGCCTCGATCACCTGCTGGGCCATCCAGCCCAGCACCGCGAGGGTCAGCAGGATCAGACCCCACTTGACGACCTGCACCCACAGCGGGGTGCGCGAGCTGAACTCGAGGTGCTCCCCGGTCGGCTCGAGGTTCTCCAGCGCAGCGTCGACCTCGCTGCTCCGTGTCTGCGACATCGTCGTCGTCCCTCTCTTGCTGCGGCCGTCGGCCTGCGGGGTGGTGCTGCTGGGGCTGGTGCTTCAGGGGGTGGCGCCACAGGGGTGGTGCCGCGGAGCGTGCTGTGGGGCCTCGGCCCGGCGGCGGGACGGTGTCCGCACCGCCGGACCGAGGGATGAGGGACGGCTCAGCGGCCGATGTTGGAGACGATCTCCTCCTCGGCGGCGGGGAGCCGCTCGGCGGGGTCGGCACCACCGACGATGTCGGAGGTGGCCTGGCCCAGCGGACCCCAGACGGCGTTCATCGCGGGGATGTTCGGCATCGGTGAGGCACCCTCGCCGGCGGCCGACCAGGCCTCGATGTCCTCGTCCTCGGCCGAGACGGTGTCCAGCGCCGACTGCAGGGCCGGGGGACGCTGGCCGACCTCGAAGAGCGCCAGCTGCATCTCCTCGGTCGTCACGTAGGTGTTGACGAACTCCTGCGCCAGGGTCGGGTTCTGCGCGCCGGAGGCGACGTAGAACATCTGGACGCCCAGGAACGGCACGGTCTCGCCGCCGTCCTCGAAATCCGGGATCGGGTCGATGGCGTACTCGATCTCGGCGCCCTCGACGTTGGGGATGGCCCACGGCCCGGCCACCATGTAGGGGGTGCGGCCCTCGGCGAACAGCGACTCCATGGTCGGGGAGTCGACGTTGACGTTGAGCAGGCCCTCCTCGGCCATCCAGGCGATCTTCTCGCCGCCCTGGATCGACTCCTCGGAGCCCACGATGACGTTGTCCGGGTCCCAGCCGCCGTCGGAGTTGGTGCCGAAGATGCCGCCGCCGTAGGCCGACAGGTAGGGGTAGGCGTGGTAGGCGTCACCGACGTTGCTCACCGGGGTGACGAAGGCCTGGTCGGCGTCGCCGGCGTCGACGAGCTCGTTGCCGAAGGAGGCCAGCTCCTCCATCGAGGCCGGGGCGTCCGGGGCGAGGGCGGTGTTGCGGATGAGGCCGAGGGACTCGGTGGCGTAGGGGACGCCGTAGATCTGGCCGTCGAACTGGGTGGCCGCGAGGGAGTCCTCGGTGAAGAGGGCCTGGGTGTCGGACGACATCTGGACGGGCTCCACGATGCCGTTCTGGACGAACTCGCCCAGCCAGTCGTGGGCGCCGACGACGATGTCCGGGCCCTGGTCGACGTTGGCGGCGTCCTTGAACTGCTGGCGCACGTCGGTCGCGACCTGCACCTGCGTGGTGATGCCGTACTCCTCGCCGAACTGCTCGGCCCACTCGGTGAGGATGGGGGCGCGCACGTCGTCGGCCCAGATGACCAGCTCGGCGTTCTCGTCGCGGACGGGGGCCTCGGTGGAGGCGGCCTCGTCACCCGCGGCCTCCTCGTCCTCGGCGGCAGCGTCGTCCTCGGCGGCAGCGTCGTCCTCCGCGGCAGCGTCGTCCTCCGCGGCGGACTCCTCGGCGGTCGAGCCGGAGTCGGCGTTCTCCTCGCCCGACTCGCCGCCGCAGGCGGACAGCAGCAGAGCCGCCGCGCTGGTGATGGCTACAGCACCGGTGGTGCGCTTCATGGTTCTCCTTCGAACAGTGGTGAGGTCACCGGCCCGGCGCTGCTCGAGGAGCGGCGACGATGCCGCGGTCGTCGTCGTGCAGGTGGGGGGTCGACGACCGTTGCGGCAAGTATGCAAGCACGTCCCGCGACTTTGCAAGAACTTGCAAGAAGTCGTGAGGTCACGATCTGCTAACGTGACGCCCGTCACCGGCAACGGCGCCCTGACGGCATACCACCGCCACCCCGCCGCCCGGAGATGATCCGGTGCCGACCGGCGCCGGGTCCGTCCTTTACAACGGATCGTCCGGCACGTACCTGCCGGTGAAGGAGCTGATCATGGCAACGGTGACCTACGACAAGGCCACGCGCATCTACCCCGGGGCGGACACCCCCTCGGTCGACGAGCTCGAGATCGAGATCGCCGACGGCGAGTTCCTCGTCCTCGTCGGCCCGTCCGGCTGCGGCAAGTCCACCTCCCTGCGCATGCTCGCCGGGCTGGAGGAGGTGAACGGCGGTCGCATCCTCATCGGCGACCGGGACGTCACCCACATGCCGCCCAAGGACCGCGACGTCGCGATGGTCTTCCAGAACTACGCGCTCTACCCGCACATGACCGTGGCCGACAACATGGGCTTCGCGCTCAAGATCGCCGGCAAGTCCAAGAGCGAGATCCGCGAGCGGGTCGAGGAGGCCGCCAAGATCCTCGACCTGACGCAGTACCTCGAGCGCAAGCCCAAGGCGCTCTCCGGTGGCCAGCGTCAGCGCGTCGCCATGGGCCGCGCCATCGTGCGCCAGCCGCAGGTGTTCCTCATGGACGAGCCGCTGTCGAACCTCGACGCCAAGCTGCGCGTGCAGACGCGCACGCAGATCGCCTCGCTGCAGCGCCGCCTCGGCGTCACCACCGTCTACGTCACCCACGACCAGGTCGAGGCCATGACGATGGGCGACCGCGTGGCGGTCCTCAAGGACGGCATCCTGCAGCAGTGCGACAGCCCGCGGCACATGTACGACCACCCGAACAACGTCTTCGTCGCCGGCTTCATCGGCTCCCCGGCCATGAACCTCATGACCGTGCCGGTCGCCGACGGCGGCATCAAGCTGGGTGACTACGTGCACCCGGTGGAGCGCGACGTGCTCGCCAAGGCCGGCAACGAGCTGGTGCTCGGGGTCCGCCCCGAGGACGTCGACCTGTCCGACTCCGGTCGCGGCCTGCCGATCGAGATCGACGTCGTCGAGGAGCTCGGCGCGGACGCCTACATCTACGGCGAGCTGCCGGGAGCCGGCGCCGCCGACAAGCCGTTCATCGCCCGCGTGGACGGCCGCACCCCGCCGAAGAAGGGCGAGATCGTGCACTTCACCCCCAAGGGCGACCACGTGCACCTCTTCAACGCCGAGTCCGGCGAGCGCATCAGCGGCTGACCCCGCCCGCGACGAGCCGCGCGGGATCGTTGCGTAGAGCCGCAGGCATCGTCGCGACCAGCCGCGCGGCATACCGAGGCCGCCTGTCCCACCCGGGGCAGGCGGCCTCGCCGCGTCCGCGCGCGCCCCCTATCTCCCACCGAGCGCCGCGAATGGTTGCCCAGGACCCCACCGAGCGCCGCCAGTGGTTGCCCACCACCCCACCGAGCGCCGCGAATGGTTGGCGACGCTGTCCACATCGTCCGTGGCTGCCCGCACCCGTCCACAGATCGTCGCGCGTCCCTGGCGAACGGAGTGCGGACGCCCTCAACGTGACCGGATGGCGACGCTCACCGACCTCCCCCTGACCCCGTTCCGGTATGCCGATGCGCTGGGTCTCGGCCTGTCGCGTCAGCAGCTGCGTCACCTCGTCGGCAGCGGTCGGGTCGTGCGCCTGCGCCGCGGCTGGTATGCCGCGGCCGGAGTCGCCCTTCCCGACGGGGAGCGCTGGGAGCTCACGCGGCGCCACCACCTGCAACGGCTGGGGGAGGCCCTGCTCGATCACCCCGGGTGCGTCGCCAGCCATGCGAGCGGAGGGGTGGTGCACGACCTGCCGCTGGTCATCTCCCCGCACGCCGACGTGGAGCTCGTGCGCGTCGAGGACGCACCGAGCTCGCGGCGGCTCCCTGGCGTGACGATCCACCACACGGACACGATCGACGTCCCCGTCACGACCGTGGACGGGATGCGCACGACCACGATCGCCCAGACCTGCGCCGACATCCTGCGCACACGACGCCTCCCGCACGCTCTGGCCATGCTCGACGAGGCGGTGCGCGCGTCGACGGTCACGCCCCGGGAGGTCCGGGCCGTCCTCGACACCCAGCGGCGCTGGGTCGGCCGACCCAGGGCGCTCCAGGTCATCGACCTGCTGGACGGGCGTCGCGAGAGCTGGGGCGAGGCATACTCCGCCGGCGTCATCCACCTGGCCGAGCTTCCGCAGCCCATCCCCCAGGTCGAGCTGTATGACGAAGAGTTCCGTTTCGTCGCCCGGCTCGACGGCCTCCTGGACCACGAGCAGGTGGCCACGGAGTGCGACGGTCAGGGCAAGTACCGACTGGGAGCGACGGCGGAGACCGGTGAGCAGGTGGCCCGGTCGGTCCTCGCGGCCGAGGCGGTTCGCCAAGGACGCATCGAGCGGCTGGGTCTGGAGGTCGCGCGCTGGATGACCGAGGAGGCCATGCACACCCCGGAGGTCGTCGCCCAGCGCATCAACGCCGCCCGGTCCCGAGCGCTGTCGCGTCCCTTCACCGGCTGGGTCAGGTGGGAGGGAGAGTTCCGCAGGCTCCCGCTCCTGCCACGCGCAGAGTGACGGTGTGCACGGCCTGGAGCGACGTCAGCAACCACTCACGACGCCCGGTGGGAACCAGAGCAACCACTCACGACGCCCGGTGGGAACCAGAGCAACCACTCACGACGCCCGGTGAGGAGGAGAGCAACCACTCACGACGCCCGGTGGGGAGCAGAGCAACCACTCACGGCGCCCGGTGCGGGGGAGCCAGGACGGGCCTACGCTGGGCGGTATGCCGCTCGACATCAGCGCCATCAAGCTGGACCCGGCGATGCTCGACCTCCCGTGGGAGGTGCCGCTCGAGGAGTGGCCGGAGAAGCACCTGGCCGCGCTCCCCCGGGGCATCTCCCGCCACGTGGTGCGCTTCGTGCGGTTCCAGGGGGCGGTCATCGCCATCAAGGAGATCTCCGAGCCGCTGGCCCGGCGCGAGTTCCAGACCCTGCGCAACCTGCGCCGGCTCGACCTGCCGACCGTCGAGCCGCTGGCCGTCGTGTCCGGGCGCACCGACGCCGACGGCGAGCCGCTGGACGCCTGCCTCGTCACCCGGCACCTGAAGTTCTCCCTCCCCTACCGCGCGGTCTTCAGCCAGCGGATGCGCCCCGACACGGCCAGGCGCACCCTCGACGCGCTCGCCGTCCTGCTCGTGCGGCTGCACCTGGCGGGCTGCTTCTGGGGCGACGTCTCCCTGTCCAACACGCTCTTCCGCCGCGACGCGGGCGACTTCGCGGCCTACCTCGTCGATGCCGAGACCGCCGAGCTGCACCCCCAGCTCTCCCCCGGGCAGCGCGAGCACGACCTCTTCGTCGCGCACGGCAACATCGCCGGCGAGCTCATGGACCTCGAGGCGGCCGGCGCCCTGGACGAGGGGGAGGACCCCATCGAGATCGCCAACCGCATCATGCACCGCTACGACCTGCTGTGGAACGAGCTGACCGGCGAGGAGCGCTTCGAGCGCGGCGACCGCTGGCGGGTGGACGAGCGCATGCGCCGCCTCAACAACCTGGGCTTCGACGTCGACGAGCTGGAGATGACCACCGACATCGACGGCGCCTACATCCGCATCCAGCCCAAGGTCGTCGACGCCGGCCACGCCTCGCGGCGGCTCATGCGCCTGACCGGCCTGGACGTCGAGGAGAACCAGTCGCGCCGGCTGCTCAACGACCTCGACTCCTACCGCGCGGCGACCGACCGGCTCGAGGACGACGAGGAGCTCGTCGCGCACGACTGGCTGTCCCGGGTCTACGAGCCCGTCACCCGGACGGTGCCGCGCGAGCTGCGCAGCAAGCTGGAGCCGGCCGAGCTCTTCCACGAGATCCTCGAGCACCGGTGGTACCTCTCCGAGCGGGTCCAGCACGACGTCGACCTCGTGGAGGCCGTGCAGGACTACGTCGCGACGGTGCTGCCGCAGAAGCCCGACGAGATCTCGATCCTCGGCGTCGACACCGAGGAGATCCCCATCCGGGCCCAGCTCGCGGAGTGAGGCGCGGGCGGGCGACCCGGGTCGCCCGCCGGTCCGACGCCTGACCGCACCTCACCCACCGGCGACGCGCTCAGGTATGCCGTCCGCCAGCCCGCGCGCCCGGCCCACCGCGACCACCCCGGCCGCGGTCGCGCCGATGACCAGGGCGATGCCGACGACGTAGAGCGACACCCCGGCATACCCCGGCGGCGTGAGCGCGGGGTTCTCCGGGTCGAGGAACGGGTAGGGGTACCAGCGGTCGGCGCCGGTCACCGGGTTGGGCACGAGCGGGCCCCGGACGAGGGTGTAGGCGACCCAGACGACCGGCACGACGAGGACGGTCCCGACCGCCCGCCACGCCAGCCCGCCCCGCCTCGGCGCGAGGACGAGGTCCAGCACGAGCAGCACCGGGCCGACGACGTGCAGCACCTCGTTGGACCAGGCGACCGTCGTGCCCTGCGGCAGCTCGATCCCGCGCAGCAGGGTGTTGTAGACCACCCCGGTGACGACCATGTATGTCGTCACGCACGCGAGCGCGACCGCGAGGGCCGGCGGTTCCCGGCGCGCCCCGTGGTCGCCGCGCGCCCGCAGCAGCCACGCCCCCGCCCAGGTCAGGACGACGACCGACCCGACGTTGGACAGGATGGTGAAGAAGCTGAAGAAGTTCACGGTGGTGAGCCCGAGGTCGCGGCCCGCGTCCGCCGCGCCCCCGAGGGTCACCCGCGCCTGGGCGAGGACGGCGGCGAGGATGAGCGCCGCCGAGGCGAGGCGGACGACCGCCCAGGTGGTGGCCCGCACGGGCGAACTCGTCACAGCAGGACGGTAGCGGCTCCGGAGGCCATCCGGCCGAGCGCGACGAGGACCGGCACCGCCCCGGCGCTCAGCGGGTGCGGGCGCGCGCGATCTCGTAGAGCGTGACCGCCGTCGCGATCCCGGCGTTGAGCGACTCGGTCGCCGCCGCCATGGGGATCGACACGATCTGGTCGCAGGTCTCCCGGACGAGCCGGGACAGCCCCTTGCCCTCCGACCCGACGACCACGACGAGCGGCTGGTCGGCGAGCTCCAGGCCGGGCAGCTGCACGTCGCCGTCGGCGTCGAGACCGATGACGAAGAACCCCGCCTTCCGGTAGGCCTCCAGCGCCCGGGTGAGGTTCGTCGCCTGCGCGACGGGGACCCGGGCGGCGGCCCCCGCCGAGGTCTTCCAGGCGGCGGCGGTGAGGCCGGCCGAGCGCCGCGCGGGGACGACGACGCCGTGTGCGCCGAAGGCCCCGGCCGAGCGGACGATCGCGCCGAGGTTGCGCGGGTCGGTGATGCCGTCCAGCGCCACGACGAGCGGCACGCCCGGCAGCTGCTGGCTCAGGAGGTCCTCGGGGTGCGCGTAGTCGTACGGAGGCACCGCGAGGACCAGGCCCTGGTGCACGGCCCCGTCGGTCATCCGGTCCAGCTCGCCCCGCGGCGACTCCATGACCGGGATGCCCGCCTCGGTGGCCAGCGTGATGCTCTCCCGCACGCGGTCGTCGGACTCCATCCGGGACCCGACGTGCAGGGCCGTCCCCGGGACCCCGGTCCGCAGCGCCTCGAGAACGCTGTTGCGCCCGGCGACGAGCTCGGTCGAGCCCTTGTTCGCCCCGCCGCGCCGGCCGCCCTGGCCACCACGACCGCCCCCCGGACGACCTCCGCCCTTCTCGCCCGCACCCTCGGACCGTCCGGCCCGGCGCGCCGCCGGGTGGCCGACGCGGTCCGCCGCCCGCGGCGTCGGGCCCTTGCCCTTGAGCTGCTTGCGCCGCTGCCCGCCGGAGCCGACGACGGCGCCCTTCTTGTTGGTCGTGCGCGCCGCGCGGCGTCGCTGGTTGCCTGCCATGTCTGTTCCTCCTCAGCGCAGGGCCCAGCGGGCCCCGGCCGGTGTGTCCTCGATGACCACGCCGAGCGCGGTCAGCTGGTCGCGGATGGCGTCCGCGGTCGCGAAGTCCCTGTCCGCCCGGGCCTGCGCCCGCGCGTCCAGCCGGTCCTGCACCAGCGCGGCGAGCACCTCGCCGGCGTGGTCGTCCGCGCCCGGGCCGCCGCCCCAGCGCTCGTCCAGGGGGTTGGCGCCGAGCACGTCGAGCATGGCGACCACCTGCAGGACGGTATGCCGCAGCGCACCGTCGGCACCGTCCGCGTCACCCGGGTCGGCGTCGCTCGGGTCCGCGTCACCACGGACGCCACCACCCTCGAGCGCCCGGTTGCCCTCCCGGATCGCCCCGAAGACGACGGCCAGACCCTCGGAGACGTTGACGTCGTCGTCCAGCGCAGCCCGGAACGCCTCGGGGAAGGCCTGCTCCACGGGCAGCGCCCGCGACTGCGCCACCACGTCGCCGGCCGCGACACCGAGCTCCTCGAGCGCCCGCGCGAGGAAGCCCTCGACGCGCTCCACCGAGGCGGCGGCCTCGGTGAGCGAGCCCTCGGCATACTCGATGACCGAGCGGTAGTGCACCGCGCCGAGGTAGAAGCGCAGCACCAGCGGCCGCACCGTCCTCGTCAGCTCGGTCACCGCGAGCGCGTTGCCGAGCGACTTGCCCATCTTGGCGCCCTTGACCGTGACCCAGGCGTTGTGCAGCCAGAAGTTGGTGAAGCCGAGCCCGGCGGCGTGCGACTGGGCCTGCTCGTTCTCGTGGTGCGGGAAGCGCAGGTCGACGCCGCCGCCGTGGATGTCGAAGGCGTCACCGAGGTACTTGCGCGCCATCGCCGAGCACTCCAGGTGCCAGCCCGGGCGGCCGCGCCCCCACGGCGTCGGCCAGCTGGCGGTCTCCGGCTCGCCCTCCTTGTGCCCCTTCCACAGCGCGAAGTCGCGCGGGTCGCGCTTGCCGCGCGGGTCGGCGTCGCCGGCCGGCTCCATGTCCTCCAGCCGCTGCCGGGTGAGCGAGCCGTAGTCCGGCCAGGACCGCACGTCGAAGTAGACGTCGCCGCTGCCGTCCTGCGCGGCGTAGGCGTGGCCCCTCTCGACGAGGGTCTCTACGAGCTCGACCTGCTCGGTGACGTGCCCGGTCGCCCGCGGCTCGTAGGTCGCCGGCAGGACCCCGAGCAGGTCGAGCGCCCGGCTGGTCTCCTGCTCGTGCCGGTAGGACCAGGCCCACCACGGCCGGCCCGCGTCCGCGGCCTTGGTGAGGATCTTGTCGTCGATGTCGGTGACGTTGCGCACGAGGGTGACGTCGTAGCCGTGCCCGCGCTCCAGCCACCGCCGCAGCACGTCGAAGGCGACGGCGAAGCGCACGTGCCCGATGTGCGGGCTGCCCTGCGTGGTGAGCCCGCAGATGTAGATGCCGACGCTCCGGCCGTCCGGGTCCAGCGGCACGAACGGCCGCAGCTCGCGGGTGGCGGTGTCGAACAGGTGCAGGGTCACAGGAGTCAAGGTTACGGGTCGGACCCGGTATGCCGTGCCTCCCCGCCACGGGCGCCGTCCTCTCCTCCCGTGGTCGGAGGCCGATCTCCGTCCCGGAGCCGACGCGCGCGCGACCGGGCATGGGTAGCGTCGAGGCATGCTCATCGCCGAGGAGTTCCTGCTCGTCACCCGCGCCGACGACGGCTTCGACAGGGTCGGCCGCGCCGAGCTCGCCGTGGCCGGGGCGCTGCTGTGCGAGCTGGCCCTGGCGGAGCGGGTGAGCCTGGACGGCGGGCGGATCGCGGTCGTCGACGCCTCCCCCACCGGTGACGAGCTGCTGGACGAGGCCCTGACCCGGTTCGCGGACCGGGCCGGGAAGAAGCCCCGGGACGTCCTGGCCCGGATCGGCCGCGGGCTGCCGGGCCGGGCGCTGGAGCGGCTGAGCCGCGCCGAGGTGGTGCAGGAGGAGCAGGCGCGGGCCCTGGGGGTGCGGTGGTGGTCGCGCTGGCAGGTCGTCGACGTGGCGCGGCGCGACGCCCTGCGGGCCGAGCTGCTCGCCGTCCTCACCGGGCGGCAGGAGCCGGACGGGCGCACCGGCTCGCTCGTGGCCCTGCTGCACGCCACCAACGCCCTGGGCCAGGCGCTGCCGACCGCGGCGCGCAGCGGCATCCCGCTGCGCGACCTGCGGAAGCGGGCCAAGGAGGTCGCCCGCGGGCGGTGGGCCGCGAGCGCGGTGTCCGAGGCGATCCAGGCGGCGACCGCGGCGGCTGCGGCGGCCGTCGCCGCCGGGGGCGCGGCCGCCAGCAGCTGACCGAGGGGGACCGAGGGACGGGCCGGTGCCGAGGGGGCGAGGATCGGCGCGAGGGCTCCGCGGAGGCCCGCGGGTCCTGCCCCCTAGGGTTGCGGCATGCCGATCGTGCACCAGAACGACCGCTGCCGCCTCACCGCCCTCACCCCGCACCTGCTGCGGATCGAGTGGTCCCCGAGTGGCACCTTCACCGACGACCCCACCCAGGTGGTGGTCGACCGCGACCTGTGGCGGGAGGACCGCGGGGAGCTGCCCCTGCACGTCGAGCCGTGGCGCGGCGGCGTGCGGGCGCTCAGCGACGGCTTCGAGGTCCGCTACGACGGCGCCGACCCCTCCGCCGCGGGGCTGAGCGTGCAGGCGCGCGGCGGGCTCACGTCATACCACTCCACCTGGCGCTTCGGGGAGCCGGTCGACGCGGCGCTGCCGGGCACCACGCGCACCCTCGACGACGCCGACGGGCCGGTGCCGCTGGAGCCCTCGATCCTGTCGCGCAGCGGTCTCGGCGTGCTCGATGACTCCCCCTCGCTGGTCCGCACCGGCCCCGCGCTCACCGACCTGACCCCGCGCGAGCCGGGTGCGGTCGACCTCTACGTCTTCACCCACGGGCTCGACTTCCACGGCGCGCTGCGGGACTTCCACGCGCTGACCGGGCCGGTGCCGCGGGTGCCGCGCTTCGTCCTCGGCAACTGGTGGAGCCGCTACCACCCCTACTCCGCGGACGAGTACGCCGCGCTGCTGGACCGGTTCGCCGCCGACCGGCTGCCCTTCTCGGTCGCGGTCATCGACATGGACTGGCACCTCGTCGACGTCGACCCGCAGATCGGCAGCGGGTGGACGGGCTACACCTGGAACCGCGAGCTCTTCCCCGACCCGCAGGCCTTCCTCGACGACCTGCACCGTCGCGGTCTGAAGGTCACCCTCAACGACCACCCGGCCGACGGCATCCGGCGGCACGAGGAGGCCTACCCGGCGATGGCGCGGGCCATGGGCATCGATCCGGCGAGCGGGGAGCCGGTCGAGTTCGACCCCACCTCCGAGCGCTTCTGGCAGGCGTTCTTCACCCACGTCGCCGGACCGCTCGCGGAGCAGGGTGTCGACTTCTGGTGGATCGACTGGCAGCAGGGCACCCACACCGCGCTGCCCGGGCTGGACCCGCTGTGGCTGCTCAACGAGCGGCACTTCGCCCAGCAGGAGGCCGACGGGCTGCGACCGCTGGTCTTCTCCCGGTATGCCGGGCCCGGCTCGCACCGCACGCCCATCGGCTTCTCCGGCGACTCGCTCATCAGCTGGGAGTCGCTGGCCTTCCAGCCCGAGTTCACCGCGAGCGCGGCCAACATCGGCTACGGCTGGTGGAGCCACGACATCGGCGGTCACTGGGCCGGCTCCAAGGACGTCGAGCTCGCGGTGCGCTGGGTGCAGCTGGGCGTGTGGTCCCCGGTCAACCGCCTGCACGCGAGCGCCAGCCCGTTCCAGGGCAAGGAGCCGTGGCGCTTCGGCCCCGAGGGTGAGCGGCTCATGGGCGAGGCGCTGCGGCTGCGGCACCGGCTGCTGCCCTACCTCGCCACGATGGCCGAGCGGGCCGCGGTCGAGGGGATCTCGCTGGTCGAGCCGGTCTACCACCGCCACCCCGGGCGCCCGGAGGCGTATGCCCACCGCGCCACCTTCTTCTTCGGCGAGGACCTACTCTGCGCCCCGGCGGTGACCCCGCGCCTGCCCGGCGTCGACCTGTCGGCGACCCCCGTCTGGCTGCCGCCGGGCCAGTGGTCCGACCTCGAGACGGGCCGCCGCTACGACGCCGGGGCGCACGGTCGCGAGCTCACGGCATACCGCGACCTGGGCAGCACGGCCGTCTTCGCCCGGGCGGGCACGGTGCTGCCGCTGACCGGCGGCGAGCCGGTCAACGGGGTCGAGCTGCCCGAGCACCTGGAGCTCGTGGTCTTCCCCGGTCAGGACGGGGAGCACCTGCTCGTCGAGGACGACGACGGCCCCGAGGACACGCGCCGGCTCGCGCGCACCCCGCTGCGCTGGGACGAGGCCGGTCGCCGGCTCGTCGTCGGCCCGGCCGAGGGCGACCTCGGCGTGCTGCCGACCACCCGGACCTGGAGCGTGCGCCTCGCCGGGGCGGACGAGGTGCACACCCTGCGCGACGTGCCCGTGGGCGAGCAGGTCTCGGTGGAGCTGCCCGACCCGGGCGCGCCCGACGTGCTGGGCGAGTGCTTCGCGCTGCTCGACGCGGCGCAGGTCGAGCACGCGGCGAAGGAGCGCGCCTGGGTGGTGCTGCAGCGCGGCCTCGGCGACGGTGGCGCGGGCCCTGCCCGGGTCGCCGACGAGCTGCGCTCGGCCCGCCTCGACGACGCCCTCGTGGGCGCGCTCACCGAGATCGTCACGGCGGCCTGACCCGGCCGTCGCCGCGGTCTAGGCAGGCGCGGCGGGGGGCACCGCGCTGATACGCCGCAGGCTGGCCCGCTCGAGTAGGCCCCATATCGCGCTGGTGACGAGGTAGAGGCCCGCCGCGAGCGGCAGCGACACCACCGCGAGCACGGTGAGGAAGGACATGAGCGGCAGCACCTTGGTCATCTGCTCCATCGAGTCCTGCATCGCCCGCTGGGCGTCGGTGAGCCGCTCGCGGGCGCCGGGGTCGAGCGCCGCCGTCCGCTCCCGGTCCTGCGCCATGTGCCGCCGCATCTGCCGGGCCGCGAACACCGCGACGACGAGGGTGAGACCGATGAGCACCAGGAAGACCCAGCGGTCCCCGGCGCCCGCGGTCAGCAGGTGCTCGGACAACCCGACGCCGAGGAAGGTGTGGTCCAGCAGCTGGTTGTGCTCGCCGTGGATCTCGGTGGCGGTGAACAGCCGGTAGACCATCGAGAACACCGGGATCTGGACGAGGACGGGCAGGCACCCGGGCAGGGGGGAGACACCCTCCTCGCGGTGCAGGTCGAGGATCGCCTGCTGGAGGGCGCGGTGGTCCTCGCCGTGCTCGGCGCGCAGCGCCGCGATGCGCGGCTGCAGGTCGCGGCGGCGCACGGTGCCGTGGGCGAGGCCACGGTTCATGGGGTGCAGGGCCAGGCGCACCGCGAGGGTGAGCGCGATGATGACGAGGGCGGGCGGCACCCAGTCGTCGAGGGCGGCGAGCAGGTCGTGGACGTGGATGAGCAGGGGGTCGAGAAAGGCGAACACGTGGGTCTCCGGAGGGCGCGGGCACACCGCTGGGGTATGCCGTGGGCAGGGGCTGGGGGTCAGCCCGGCTCCTGCCGACGGTCAGTCCTGACCGGGTCGCGGAGCCGGGTCAGCCCCGCCCGGGTGCCCGCGGCCGGACCCAGCCGGAGCGGTCCGGGTCGCTCGAGCGCACGCCGGCGCCGCGGCATACCTCGTTGTGGTGCTGCACGGAGACGACCTGCGCCCGCAGCGGCAGTGCTCCCCGGTCGGCCGCCAGCGCGACCACGGCGGCCGCGGCGAGCGCGACCAGCAGGTGGTCGGGCGTCGCGGCGGCCGAGAGCAGCACGACGACCGCGAGCAGCGGCAGCAGCACCCCGAGGAGGGGCAGCCGGTCGCCGCGGGAGGTCATGGCACGCAGCCTACTCCGGTGCCGCTCACTCCCCCCGGTCGATCCACTCCTGCCGGTGCGGCTTCTCCTCGCCGATCGTCGTGGTGTCGCCGTGGCCGGTGTGGACCACCGTGTCCTCCGGCAGGGTGAGCAGCCGGTCGGTGATGGACTCCACGATGACGTCGAAGTCGCTGAACGAGCGGCCGGTGGCACCCGGACCGCCCTGGAAGAGGGTGTCGCCGGAGAAGACGACGCCGAGGTCGGCGACCGAGAAGCAGCAGGCCCCCGGCGAGTGCCCGGGGGTGTGCAGCACCTCGATCGTCACGCCGGCGACCTCGATGCGCTGCCCGTCGGCGAGGTCCTGGTCCCACCGCGCCTCCGGGTGGGTGAGCTCCCACACCGGGGCCTCGCCGGGGTGCAGGAGCAGGGGCGCGCCGGTGCGCTCCTTGAGGTCGAGCGCGGCGTCCACGTGGTCGCTGTGGGCGTGGGTGAGCAGGATGGCGCGGACCTGCCGGTCCCCGACGACCTCCGCGATCGCGTCGGCGTCGTGCGGGGCGTCGATGACGACGCACTCGGTGTCGTCACCGAGCACCCAGACGTTGTTGTCGACGTCCCACGAGCCGCCGTCCAGCTCGAAGGTGCCGCTGGTGGTCGCGTGGTCGATGCGCGCGCTCATGCGCCCACCTCCTCGCCGGCGGCCGCCTGGTCGAGGACCACGACCGAGCGGAGCACGTCGCCGCCGTGCATCTTGGCGAAGGCGGACTCCACGTCCCCGATGCCGATGGTCTCGGTGACGAAGCCGTCCAGGTCGAAGCGGCCCTGGCGGTAGAGGTCGATGAGCATCGGGAAGTCCCGGCTGGGCAGGCAGTCGCCGTACCAGCTGGACTTCAGCGCGCCGCCCCGTCCGAAGACGTCGATGAGCGGCAGCGTGACCTCCATCTCGGGGGTCGGGACGCCGACGAGCACCACCGTGCC
The DNA here is from genome assembly GCF_001483745.1 of Serinicoccus chungangensis. GTDB lineage: Bacteria > Actinomycetota > Actinomycetes > Actinomycetales > Dermatophilaceae > Ornithinicoccus > Ornithinicoccus chungangensis_A. The sequence continues at coordinate 43,475 of NZ_LQBL01000003.1, forward strand.
GGCCAGGTCCCGGGCGTAGAACGCCTGCTGGTAGGTCTCGGGCCGGCCCACCGCCTCGACGACGACGTCGGCGCCGTTGCCACCGGTCAGCGCCTGGATCGCCTCGACCGCATCGGTCTCCGTGCTGTTCACGGTATGCGTGGCGCCGAACCTTCTCGCCGTCTCCAGCTTGCGGTCGTCGACGTCGACGGCGATGACGGTCGTCGCGCCGGCGAGCGAGGCACCGGCGATCGCGGCGTCCCCGACCCCGCCGCAGCCGATGACGGCGACCGAGTCGCCCCGGGTGACGCCGCCGGTGTTGACGGCCGCGCCGAAGCCGGCCATGACACCGCAGCCGAGGAGCCCGGCCGCCACGGCGGAGGCCTCCCGGTCGACCTTGGTGCACTGGCCGGCGTGCACCAGCGTCTTCTCGATGAACGCGCCGATGCCCAGGGCCGGGGAGAGCTCGGTGCCGGCCATCTCGTCGCCCTCGGCGATCGTCATCTTCTGGCTGGCGTTGTGGGTGGCGAAGCAGTACCACGGCTTGCCCTTCGCGCAGGCCCGGCACTGGCCGCAGACCGCGCGCCAGTTGAGGATGACGAAGTCGCCCGGCTGGACGTCGGTGACCCCCTCGCCGACCGCCTCGACCGTCCCGGCCGCCTCGTGCCCGAGCAGGAAGGGGAACTCGTCGTTGACCCCGCCCTCGCGGTAGTGCAGGTCGGTGTGGCAGACCCCGCAGGCGTCGACCTTGACGACGGCTTCGCCCGGCCCCGGGTCGGGGACGACGACGTCGACCACCTCGACGTCGGCCCCCTTGCTGCGGGCGATGACACCCTTGACGGTCTGCGGCATGCTGCGGTCCTCTCTGGCGGCGGTCGACGTGCTGCGCCCACGGTATGCCGTCCCCTCCCCCCACGCAGCCGGGGGACGTCAGCGCGCAGCCGCACTCCGGGCCGCCACTGGGAGCCGGTGCGTCATCTGAGAACCGGTCTGTCAGCTAACAGCCTGTTCGAGGGGGCTGTCAGATGACCTCGAGGCTGTCAGTGGACGACGCGGCTGGCAGAGGGACAGGTCGGTGGTGCCTGAGGCCGCCGGTCGGTCAGGCCCGGACGACCAGCGCCGTGGCGATGCAGGCGACGCCCTCGCCGCGGCCGGTGAGCCCGAGCCCGTCCGTGGTGGTGGCGCTCACCGACACCGGGGCCCCGCCCAGGGCCGCCGACATGGCGGCGGCCGCCTCCGCGCGGCGCGGCCCGACCTTCGGCCGGTTGCCCACCACCTGCACGGCGACATTGCCGACCTGCCAGCCGGCCGCCGCGAGCATCTCGTGCACGTGGGCGAGCATCTGCCGGCCGCTGGCCCCGGCCATCTCCGGCCGGCCGGTCCCGAAGACCGAGCCAAGATCCCCGAGCCCGGCGGCCGACAGCAGCGCGTCGCACGCGGCGTGGGCCGCCACGTCGCCGTCGGAGTGCCCCTCGATCCCTCGCTCCCCCGGCCACTCCAGGCAGGCGAGCCAGAGGGGGCGGGGGTCGTCGGCATACCCGTGGACGTCCACCCCGATCCCGGTGCGCGGCAGGTTCGTCGTCATCGGCAGACCTCCTCGACGAGGGCGGCGGCGTCCTCGACGCCGGTCGTGGCGGTGTCGATCGTCAGCTCGGCGCCCGTCCAGGCCGTCCAGTCCTGCGGGCCGACCTCGTCCCACGTGGGCAGCCGGTGCCCGTCGATGTCGGCCACCCGACCCTGGACCCTGCTGCGGTGCGCGTCGACGTCCGAGCACACGAGCTCCACCCGGACGAGGCGGGCACCAACGTCCACCGCGAGGCGCTCCCACGCCTCCCGTGCCTCGGGCACGGCGTTGACCAGGTCGGCCACGACGGGGCGCCGCACGGCGACCTGGTCGGCGGCGACGGCGAGCGCGACGGCATACCCCCGCGCCCCGACCTCCGCGCCGGGCGTCCCCGCCCGCACCAGCGCCTGCTCGACGGTGTCGACCCGCACGTGGGCCGCGGCGAGGCGTCGGCACAGGGTCCGCGCGAGGGTCGTCTTGCCGACCCCCGGCAGGCCGGCGAGGACGACCAGGAGGGGCTGGCCCGCGGCGCGCTCGTCGTCGACCCAGCGGGCGGCGAGCTCGAGGTCGCCCGGCGTCGTGACCTTGAGCGCCCGGGGGTCGCCGGGCACCACGGCGACGCGCCCGCCGGTGGCCTCGACCATCCCGGCGTCGTCGGTATGCCGTGCCTCGCCCCGTGCCTGCCCGTGCGCCCGTTCCAGGGTCGCCCGGCGGAAGCCCTGCGGGGTCTGCACGGCCCGCAGACCCGCGCGGTCGGGGGTGGCGGTGACCCTCTCGACGTCCCCGTCAGCCGTCACCTGCTTGACGGTGTCGGTGACGGCCAGCGCCGGCACCACGGCGTCGTGGCCTGCGTGCACGGCAGCGACGACGCGGTCGAAGACCGGGGTGGGCGTGAAGGCGCGGGCGGCGTCGTGCACCAGCACGACGTCGAGCCCGGCCGGGAGGGCGGCCAGGCCCGCGGCGACGGAGTCGGGGCGCTCGGCCCCGCCCGGCACGACGGCCACGGGGACGCCCCGCGCACCCTCGGGACCCGGCCCGACCGCACCGTCTGCGGCGCGAGGGATGCCCGGGAGGGAGGGAGCGGCATCGGAGACGGCGTCGACCATGGCCTGCAGCCCCGCCTCGTCGGGCGGAGCGACGACGACGACGTGCCGCAGCCCCGTGGTCCCCAGTGCGCGCGTCAGCGCGTGGTGGACCAGGGACCGCGCGTCCCTACCGGTGCCGACAGGCACCAGGGCCTTGGGCCGGCCCGCTCCGAGACGGGTGCCGCGCCCGGCGGCGACGAGGACGATGCCGACGCCACCCGCGGCGACGTCCGCCTCCATCGTCAGGAGGCGAGGACCTCGTCGAGGGTGGCCTCAGCGGTGTCCTCGTTGGTCTTCTCCGCGAGCGCGAGCTCGCTGACCAGGATCTGGCGGGCCTTGGAGAGCAGCCGCTTCTCGCCCGTGGACAGGCCGCGGTCCTTGTCCCGGCGCCACAGGTCGCGCACGACCTCGGCGACCTTGATGACGTCGCCGGAGGCGAGCTTCTCGAGGTTGGCCTTGTAGCGGCGCGACCAGTTGGTCGGCTCCTCGGTGTGCTCGGCGCGCAGCACGGCGAAGACCTTGTCCAGGCCGTCCTTGCCGACGACGTCGCGGACCCCGACCAGGTCGCAGTTGTCTGCCGGCACCTCGATCGTGAGGTCGCCCTGGGCGACCTTGAGCTTCAGATAGAGCTTCTCCTCGCCCTTGATGGTTCGCGTCTTCATCTCTTCAATGAGAGCGGCCCCATGATGGGGGTAGACAACCGTCTCTCCGACCTTGAACGTCATCGTGGTAAAGCCCCTTTCGGCGGACTCCCAGGATACCACGCGTGGCGCAGGTCACGTAATCTCGAGAACGATGTTTCCGCAGGTCAAAGGGTTGACAAGCACCAGGTGATGTGCTCCGGGCGGGGCCCGGATAGCCCCCGGGGTATGCCGTCCCGCCCCCGCCCAGAGGGCTCCCCGCCGACCCCGGGGCCGGGTCCGGCGGACGGCCCGGGAGCCACGTCGGCGCAGGTGGAGGGGCAGGTCGGCGCGCCCCCGAGCACGTGGGGCGGGGACGACGGGCGGGGCGTGGGGGCCGGACGCTACGCTGTCCTCGTGACGACTGCACGCACCTCCCGCACCCGCCGCCCGGCTGCCCTGGTGACCGGCGCGCTCGCTGCGCTGGCCCTCACCGGATGCTCGGTCAACTCCCCCCAGGCGACCACCTTCGTCTACGCCCCCGCCGACGGCGTGCAGATGGACGGCGAGGTGTTCGACGTGCGCGACCTGCTCCTGGTCTCCCAAGGGGACGGAGCGCCCGCCGTGGTCTCCGGTGCCGTCATCAACCAGACCTCGGAGCCGGTCACGGTGACCGTGAGCGTGGCCGGGGAGAGCCTGAGCCCGGAGGTGACCGTCGACCCGAACGGCTCGGCCCGGCTCGACGGTGGGCTGTCCGCCAGCGGCACCGAGGGTGAGCGCATCATCGTGCCGGCCCTCGAGGGCCCGTCCGGGCAGCACGTCGAGGTCCGCGTCAGCGCCGACGGCGAGACGCTGTCCTCCACCGCCCCGGTGCTGCTCCCGCAGGGCCCCTACGCGGTCTTCGCCGACGACGCCGGCGGCCCCGTCGAGCCTCCTGAGGAGCACGACGAGGGCGACCACTGAGCCGATACCCCAGCAGCCGACGCGGCCCCGGACCCACGAGGTCCGGGGCCGCGTGCGTCTGCGGGGCTCAGCTCTCGCGCGGGACGCTCCCCGGGTAGCGGTCGTCGTCCCCGGGCAGCTGCTCGTCGTGCCACACCCCGGTCACGAGGTAGACCACGCGGAGCGCGATCGAGACCGCGTGGTCGGCATACCGCTCGTAGTAGCGGGAGAGGAGCGTCGCGTCGACCGTCACCTGCGCGGACTGCGGTGACGAGGGCTCGAGCAGGACGCGGAAGACCTCCCGGTGCAGACGGTCCATCGTGTCGTCGGCCCGGATGAGCTCGCCGGCCCCGTCGGCGTCCTTGCTGTCGATGATGTCGCCGGCCCGCAGGATCATGGCCTCGGCGGTCGTGGCCATCTCCGCGAAGGTCGGGCGCAGCTCGTCGGTGAGGGCGTGCGCGGGGTAGCGCAGGCGGGTGAGCTTGGCGACGTGCCGCGCCAGGTCACCGCTGCGCTCGAGGTCCGAGCTCATCCGCAGCGCGGTGACCATCTGCCGCAGGTCGGTGGCCACCGGCTGCTGCCGGGCGAGCACGTCGATGGCGCGGTTGTCCAGCTCGCGGCGCAGGGCGTCGATGAGCTGGTCGTCGGAGATGACCTCCTGGGCCAGGGCGAGGTCGGTGTCCATGAGGGACGTGGTGGCCCGCCGGAGCGCCGTCGCCGACAACCGGCTCATCTGCACCAGCTGTCCGCTGATGAGGTCGAGCTCCTCGGTGAACGCGCTGCGCATGCCTGCCTCCTCGGGGCCGGGACGGGGGACGGGGCCGTCGCCCCATTGTCGGGCACCTGGGCAGGTGCCACCAGCGTGGAACCGTGGCAGACCCACGTGAACGCCGCACGACCCCCGGATGAACTCTGGTCGGACAGGGCACCCCCCGGGCACCCGACGTGCACGGGGTGGTCACCCGCAGACCCTAGGCTGGTCATCGTGAATCCCCTGACCGCTGGGCTCCTGGGGCTCCTCGTGGGGCTGCTGCTGGCCGCGCTGGTGTGGTCGCTCGTGCGACCCGCCCGGCGCCCCGCCGACGACCCCGAGGGCGCCACGCCGGTCGGTGTCGTGCCCGAGGGCGCCACGCAGGTGCTGTCGGTGCTGCGCTCGGGCGCCATCGTCGCCGACCGCTCGGCGCAGGTGCACGTCGCCACGGGAGCCGCGCTGGCCTTCGGGCTGGTCCGGGGGAACGACCTCGTCAACACCCGGCTGCGCGAGCTCGTCGCCGAGGTGCTCGCGCACGGTCAGGTGACCGAGGACGAGCTCGAGTACGTCCGCGGCCCGCTCTCCTCCGGCAGGGTGCTGCTCGCCGTCCGGGTGGCCCCCTTCGGCGACGGCCTGGCGCTCATCCTCGTCGACGACCGCACGCAGGCCCGACGGGTGGAGGAGGTGCGCCGCGACTTCGTGGTCAACGTCAGCCACGAGCTCAAGACGCCGGTCGGGGGGCTGGCGCTGCTCGCCGAGGCGATCGCGGGGGCCGCGGACGACCCGGACGCCGTGAGCCGCTTCGCCGGCCGGATGAAGGTCGAGACCGAGCGGCTCACCCGGCTGGTGGCCGAGATCGTCGACCTGTCCCGGCTGCAGGCCGGTGACCTGCTGGCCGACATGGTCGTCGTGGACGTGGGGGCCTGCGCCGAGGAGGCGGTGGACCAGGCCCGGGTCGTCGCCGGGGCGCGCACGGTGGTGGCCGCCCCCGCGGGCCGGCCGGAGAACCTGCGCATCTACGGCGACCACGACCTCGTGACGACCGCCATCCGCAACCTCGTCACCAACGCCATCGCCTACTCCGACGACAAGACCCGCGTCGGGGTGGTCACCCGTCGGGTCGACGACCTGGTCGAGGTCTCGGTGTCCGACCAGGGCCGCGGCATCTCCGCGCAGGACCAGGAGCGCATCTTCGAGCGCTTCTACCGCGTCGACCCGGCGCGCTCGCGCCGCACCGGCGGCACCGGGCTGGGTCTGTCGATCGTCAAGCACATCATCGCCGGCCACGGCGGCAGCGTCTCGGTCTGGAGCGAGGAGGGCCAGGGCTCGACCTTCACCCTGCGCTTCCCCGCCGCCGTCGGTGAGACGCGCGCCGTCGGCACCCCCGCGCCGTACCAGCAGGGTCGCCCCGTCCAGGTCTTCGACCCGGCCCACGGCGACGCCCCGCCACCCGCCCCGAAGGCGGACCGACCCGACCGAGGAAAGGTGACCCGATGACCCAGATCCTGGTGGTGGAGGACGAGGAGTCCTTCTCCGACCCGCTGGCCTACCTGCTCGAGAAGGAGGGGTATGACGTCACCGTCACCGAGACGGGGACGGACGGGCTGTCCGAGTTCGAGCGCAACGGCGCCGACCTCGTCCTCCTGGACCTCATGCTGCCGGGCATGTCCGGCGTCGACGTCATCCGGGCCCTGCGCCAGCGCTCGAGCGTGCCGGTCATCATGCTCACCGCGAAGGACTCCGAGGTCGACAAGGTGGTCGGCCTGGAGCTGGGCGCCGACGACTACGTCACCAAGCCCTACTCCGGCCGCGAGCTGCTGGCCCGGATCAAGGCGGTGCTGCGCCGGCAGAGCGAGCCCGAGGAGCTCATGCCCTCCACGGTCGAGTCCGGCCCGGTCCGCATGGACGTGGAGCGGCACACGGTGTCCGTGGACGGCGCGTCCGTGTCCCTGCCGCTCAAGGAGTTCGAGCTGCTCGAGATGCTGCTGCGCAACGCCGGGCGGGTGCTCACCCGGGGCCAGCTCATCGACCGGGTCTGGGGCAGCGACTACGTCGGCGACACCAAGACCCTGGACGTGCACGTCAAGCGGCTGCGGGCCAAGATCGAGCCCGACCCGTCGCACCCGCAGCACATCGTCACCGTCCGGGGGCTGGGCTACAAGTTCGAGACCAGCTGACCCGGGCGACGCCTCACTTCTTGCCCTGGTCGGCGACCGCTTGGATCGCGTCGGCCGCGGCCGCCGGGTCGAGGTAGCGCCCGCCCGGGGTGGTCGGCGCCAGGTCGGCGTCCAGCTCGTAGAGCAGCGGGATGCCGGTGGGGATGTTGAGCCCGGCGATGTCCTCGTCGCTGATGCCGTCGAGGTGCTTGACCAGGGCCCGCAGGCTGTTGCCGTGGGCGGCCACCAGCACCGTCCGGCCGCTGCGCAGGTCGGGAACGATCGCGTCGTCCCAGTAGGGCAGCATCCGGGCGACGACGTCCTTGAGGCACTCGGTGCGGGGAAGGTCCTCGCCGAGGTCGGCGTAGCGGGGGTCGCCGGCCTGGGAGTACTCGGCGTCGTCCTCGATGGGCGGGGGCGGGGTGTCGAAACCACGGCGCCAGGCCATGAACTGCTCCTCGCCGTACTTCTCCCGCGTCTGCGCCTTGTCCAGGCCCTGCAGCGCCCCGTAGTGGCGCTCGTTGAGCCGCCAGTGCCGGTGCACGGGGATCCAGTGGCGGTCGGCGACGTCCAGCGCGGTGTTGGCGGTGGTGATCGCACGGCGCAGCAGGGAGGTGTGCAGGACGTCCGGCAGCAGGTCCTCCTCGAGCAGCAGCTCGCCGGCCCGGCGCGCCTCCTCGTGGCCGGTCGGCGTCAGGTCGACGTCGACCCACCCGGTGAAGAGGTTCTTCTCGTTCCACCGGCTCTCGCCGTGGCGCAGCAGGATCAGGGTGTATGCGGCCTCGCTCATGCCACCCACCCTACCGATCAGGACCGACCGACCTGGCCCTCGGTCGAGGACTCGAGCTCGGCCCGGAAGGCCTCGAGGTTGGCGGTGGACTCGCCGCGGTCCACCCGCCAGGCCCACTCGCGCCGGATCGAGGTCCAAAACCCCAGGCGCAGCAGCTCGTTGAAGGGTTCGTCGCAGGCCGCCAGCACGGCGCCGAGCAGCTCGTCGAGCACGGACTCGTCCTTGAGCCCGGCCAGCGGGACGCGCCCGGTGAGGTAGACGTCGCCGCTGGCGTCCACGGCATACCCCACGCCGGGCAACCGCAGCGCCCGCCGCAGGAGGTAGCGGTAGAACGCCTCGTGGTTCTCGTCCGGGTTGCGGATGACGAAGGCGCGCAGCTCCAGCGCGCGCTCCCCGACGACGAGGGAGAGGACCGTCCGCAGCTTGCGCTCCCCTGGCAGGGCGACCGCGGTCTCCCCCGGGCGGGTGCCGACCTCCCAGGCGACGCCGAGGGCGTCGAGCTGCTCGCGGAGCCGGGTCTGCGCGGACTCATCCATGCGGTCCTCCTCGCCGACGTGCGTGCGTGTCCTTCGCGGCAGCATAGGCCGCGAGGAGGGCGTCGACCGTGCGCTCCCAGGAGTAGCCCTGCGCGTGCGCCACCCCCTGCGCCGACCACGCCGCCCGCTCCTGCGGGTCCTCGAGACGCCCCAGCGCCTGCTGCAGGGCGTCCGCCCACGTCGTCGGGTCGTGGCCGTCGACCAGGACGCCGGCCTCGCCCACCGCGAGCGGGAGGCCGCCGACGCGCGCCGCCAGGACCGGCGTGCCGCAGGCCAGGGCCTCGATGGCGACCAGCCCGAAGGACTCGTTGTGGGAGGGCACGACGACGAGGTCGGCGGCCCGCATGCGGCCGGCCAGCTCTTCGCGGGTCACCGGCGGGGCGACGTGCACCAGCCCCTCGACGCCCTCGGCGGCGGCCAGCTGCTGCAGGGCACCGGGGGTGGCGGTGCCGGAGCCCGAGAGCCCGCCCAGCACCGAGACGACGAGGCGGTCGCGCAGCGCCGGGTCGCGCCGGACCAGCTCCCCCGCGGCGCGCACCAGCACGTCGGGGGCCTTGAGCGGCTGGATCCGGCCGACGAAGAGCAGGACCCGGTCCTGCGGCGCCAGCCCCAGGGCCCGGCGGTCGGCGTCGCGGTCTCCGGGCCGGAAGGTCTCCAGGGCGACCCCGGGCGGGACGACGTGCACGCGCGCGGGGTCCGCGGAGTAGAGCTGCACGAGGTCGCGGGCCTCTGCCGGGGTGTTGGCGACCAGGGCGTCCGCCCGGTCCACGAGCTCCTGCTCGCCCGCGACCCGCGCCGGCGGCTCGGGGGTGTCGCCGTCCGCGAGCGCGGCGTTCTTGACCCGGGCCATGGTGTGCATCGTCTGCACCAGCGGCACGTCGAAGCGCCGGGCGGTGAGGCCGCCGGCCTGGCCGGAGAGCCAGTAGTGGGCGTGGATGACGTCGTAGTGGCCCTCGGCCAGGCCGGCGACGTGCCGGGACAGGTCGTCGGCGAAGGCGCACAGGTGGCCCGGGAGCTCGTCCTTGGGGACCCCCTCGCGCGGTCCGGCCGGGACGTGGTGCACCGTGACGTCGAGCCCCGGCTCCAGCTCGACGCTCCCGGCCCCGCCGGGGCCGGCGCGGGTGAAGATGTCGACCTCGACGCCGCGGCGGGCCAGCCGGGTCGCGGTCTCGACGACGTAGACGTTGAGACCGCCCGCGTCCCCGGTGCCCGGCCGCTGCAGCGGTGAGGTGTGCAGCGAGACCATCGCGACCCGGCGGACCGGCGGGTCGGCGGCGGTCGTCGTCACGCCAGCAGTGTGGCACGCGGCGCCCCGCGGCGACCTAGTCTGGGTCGGTGCCCGCCCGTCCCGCCCGCCGACCCGTCGGCACCGTGACCCGTGGGACGACCAACCCCAACCGGCTGCGCAAGGTCGACCGGTGGATGGGGTACGCCCTGGGCGGCCTCCTGCGCGCCGCGCCGGAGCCGCCCGTCGTCGTCGACCTGGGCTTCGGCGCCTCGCCCGTCACGGTGCTGGAGCTGGCGGCGCGGCTGCGCCAGGTCCGCTCCGACGTGCGGCTGGTCGGGGTGGAGATCGACCCGGAGCGGGTCGAGCGGGGTCGCCCGCTGGCCGACCCTCCGGGGGTGGACTTCGCGCTCGGTGGCTTCGAGGTGCCGCTGCCCCGGGCGCTGGGGGCGGACGCGCGACCGACGGTGGTGCGGGCGTTCAACGTGCTGCGCCAGTATGCCGAGGACGAGGTCGCGCCGGCGTGGGCCCGGGTGACGCAGCGGCTGGCCCCGGGGGGCACGCTCGTGGAGGGCACCTGCGACGAGCTGGGCCGGCTGGCGAGCTGGGTCGAGGTGCGTCGTGGTCCGGACGGGGGTCCGACGCCGGTGTCCCTGACCCTGTCGCTGCGGCTGGCCGGCCTCGGGTCGCCCTCGGTGGTCGCCGAGCGGCTGCCCAAGGTGCTCATCCACCGCAACGTCCCCGGCGAGCCGGTCCACGCCTTCCTCGGGGCGCTGGACGCGGCCTGGGACCGGTCGGCGCCGATGGGCAGCTACGGCGCCCGCCAGCGGTTCGTGGCCACCGCCCGCACCCTGCGCGAGGAGGGTTGGCCGGTGAGCGGCGGGGTCGCCCGCTGGCGCCTGGGCGAGCTCACCGTCGCCTGGCCCGCCGTCGCCCCCACCTCGACGACCTCCACGACCTCCACGACCTCCGCCCCCGCACCGGACGCGCGCTAGGCATACACAGGACGCGTGCCAGGCATACACCGGACGCGCGCTCGGCATACACCGGACGCGTGCTCGGCAGACACCGGACGCGCGCTAGGCATACACAGGACGCGTGCTCGGCAGACACCGGACGCGTGCTCGGCAGACACCGGACGTCGCCCGCCGCCGACAGGCTGCGCCCAGCCAGGCGGCGTAGGGTGGGTCCATGCCAGCCATCTACGAGGCACAGAACCTGCTGCAGGTCGTCGTGGGCGTCGCGGTCTTCGGGATGATGCTGTGGGCGCTCATCGACTGCGCCCGCACCCGGGCCGACGCGTTCGCCGCCGCGGGCAAGCGCACCAAGCAGTTCTGGCTGCTCCTCACCGGCGGCGCGGCGCTCATCGGCTTCATCTTCATGTTCAGCCCGTTCTCGATCTTCAACGTCATCGCCGTGGTCGCCGCCGCGGTTTACCTGGCGGACGTCCGCCCGGCCGTCAAGTCGGTCCAGGGGCACGGCGGGTCGTCCAGCCACATGGGTCCCTACGGCCCCTGGTGACCCCCCCGGTGTCGGGGGTATGCCCGGAGTCGCCTGAGCACGCGTCCGGAGTCGCCTGAGCACACGTCCGGTGCGGACTGAGCACGCGTCCGGTGCGGACTGAGCACGCGTCCGGTGCGGTGGGGGCGGTGACGGGCCCTGGGTCGAGCGGTCAGGTGGCGAATCGCAGACGGTCAGGTGTCGACGATCAGCGTGAACGGGCCGTCGTTGACGAGCTCCACCTCCATCATCGCGCCGAAGCGACCGGTCGCGACCTCGACGCCCCGGTCCCGCAGCGCGGCCACGACCGCCTCGACCAGGGGCTCGGCCACCGGGCCCGGGGCCGCATCGCCCCAGGAGGGGCGCCGTCCCTTGCGGGTGCTGCCGTAGAGGGTGAACTGGCTGACCACCAGCACCGGCGCGCCCCTCTCCAGCACTGAGCGCTCCTCCCTCAGGATGCGCAGCTCGGCGATCTTGCGGGCCATCGTCCCCGCGTCGTCCGGGCCGTCCTCGTGGGTGGCGGCGACCAGCGCGACCAGACCCGGCCGGGTGATCTCACCGACCACCTCGCCGTCGACGCGGACCGCCGCCCGGGTGGCCCGCTGCAGCACCGCCCGCACTAGCCCGCCCCCGGCCGGCCGGCACCGGGCCGCAGCACCCGCGACAGCATCAGCCCGCCCCGGGCAGCACGGCGCGCACCGCGCCGACCCGCTCGCCGTGCCCGCGCACCACCGCGCGCGCGTCCAGGGCGTCCATCGTGTCCGACGCGCCCGGCCCGAGCTCGTGCGCCCCGGCCCGGCGCAGGGCGGCGGTCGCGACGACCACCCGCGCCCGCTCCCCGCCGTCGGTGATCTTGACCGACAGGCCGCGGCCGTCCGCGAGGCCCACCGCGTAGACCGACTCCGCGCCGTCCTTGGCGATGAGGCCGGGCACCGCCCCGATGAGTTCGGTGACGTCCCGGCCCGTCCCCCCGAGGAACTCCGGGTGGCTGCGGATCGCGTCGGCGACCCGCCCCTCCTCGGTCGACGCGTCGGCCGCGGCGATGCGCCCGAACGCCCGGGCCAGCCCGAGCGAGGACACCCCCAGCGCGGGCGCGCCGCACCCGTCCACGGTCGAGACCTCGACGGGCTCGCCGGTCAGCTCCTCGACCACCTCGACCACGAGCCGCTGCAGGGGGTGCTCGGGGTCGAGGTAGGTGGCGGTGTCCCACCCCGCCGCCACGCAGGCCGCGAGCATGCCGCTGTGCTTGCCCGAGCAATTCTGGGCCAGCGAGGTCGCGGGGCTCCCCTCCCGCACCCAGCGCCGCCGCTCGTCCTCGTCGAACGGCAGGTCGGGGGTGTTGCGCAGCGCCGACTCGTCCAGCCCCACCGAGGCGAGGATCCGCCGGGCCCCGTCGAGGTGGCGCTCCTCCCCCGAGTGGCTGGCGCAGGCGAGCGCCAGGAGCTCCCCGTCCAGCGCGGCGCCGGCACGCAGCATGGCGACCGCCTGGAGGGGCTTGAGCGAGGAGCGCGGCAGGACGGGAGCCCCGACCGGCCCGAGCGCGAGCTCCGGCGAGCCGCCCGGGCCGGTCAGCGCGACGACGCCGTGGTGCACCGACTCGACGAAGCCGTTGCGCACCACCTCGGCGACGACCGGCGCGGACGCCAGCGGTGAGTCGGACGCCTGCGGGAGCTGGGGTTCCATGGGCCAGATCCTGCCAGCCGCGCCCGCGGCCCCCGCACCCCGGGACGCGCGGGGGTGCCCTCGCTCAGCCGCCGACGACCACCGTCTGGGCGGCGGACGCGCCGTCGGCGAGCAACGTCATACCGGGGTCGAGGTTGCGCTTGACCAGCGCCAGGGCGATCGGTCCGTCCTCGGCGTGCCGGGCCACCGTGGTGAGCCGGCCGACCGCGCGACCCCCCTCCAGCGGGGTCAGGTCGGTCCCCGGCTCGGGGATGACGTGCCCCGAGCCGTCGAGGTGCAGGAACACGACCCGCCGGGGCGGGCGTCCGAGGTTCTTGACCCGGGCGACCGTCTCCTGGCCCCGGTAGCAGCCCTTGTGCAGGTGGACGGCGGTGCGCAGCCAGTCCAGCTCGTGCGGGATCGTGCGGTGGTCGGTGTCCACGCCGGCCCGGGGACGCCAGGCGGCCACCCGCAGCGCCTCCGCCGCCCAGGTGCCGGCGAGCGGCCGGTCCCCCACCGCGGCCGCGAGCTCGGCGCAGGGAACGACGAGCTCGCGCCAGGCGCGACCGTGGCCCGGGTGCTCCTCCCCCTCGGGGCCGTAGCAGAAGGTGTCGCCGACCGGCCCCGGCCAGGGGTCCACCCAGGCGACCGGCTCGCCCGGCGCCGACTCGCGGGCGACCGGCTCGCCGAGCACGGCATACGCCTCGCTGACGTCGGCGACCTCCACCCGGAGCATGAACCGCATCGAGTCCAGCCAGCCGGCCACCGCCGCAGCCGCACCCGGCTCGGTGGTGATCCACGTGGTCGTGCCGTCGTCGACGACGTGCAGGGCGTGCTCGACGTGCCCCTTGGGCGAGAGGACGAGCGTCTCGGCGGACTGCCGGGCGGGCAGGTCGACCAGCTGCTGGGTGGTCAGCGAGTGCAGCCAGCTCAGCCGGTCCGCACCGGTGACCGTGACCACGCCGCGGTGGGAGAGGTCGACGACCGCCAGCCCCTCCGCCAGCAGCCGTTGCTCGCGGTGCGGGTTGCCGTAGTGCGCCGCCACCCCGGCGTCGACCCCGGTGCCGTCCACGGCGCCGGGCCGCTGCAGCAGCACGCTCATCGTCTCTCCTCGCGTCGTGGATCCGGGCCGGTCACCGGCACCACGGTACGCGCCTGTCGTCACGGAGAACATGCAGGCTGCGGGCATACAATCCGGCCCATGCCGGCTCACGACACCTCCCGCCACCGCGAGGACGCCCCCACCCGCGACCGTGGACCGCGCCACCCGGTGCGCGCCCTCGTCGTCGGGGTGGGCCTGCTGGCGCTCGTGGGGGTGCTCGCCCTGGGCGGCTACGCGTTCTTCCTCCAGCGGACCGTCGAGGGCAACATCGAGCGGGAGGACCTCAACGCCGACGACAACTCGGTCGTGACCATCTCCCCGGACCGCTTCGGCTCCACGCAGCCCGGTGACGACGAGGCCGGCGCCGAGGACGGCGGGTCGGTCGACCTCGACGGGGCGGTCGAGACCGACGGCGGGCCCGGCGAGGAGCAGCTCGAGGACGAGGCGGCCGCCCCCATCGTGGGTGAGGACGGTGAGCAGATCGAGGTGCTCCAGAGCGAGTTCGTGGCCACCAGCCCCGAGCGGCCGGCGGAGGCCGGGGACGCGATGAACTTCCTCATCATCGGCTCGGACAGCCGCGACCTGTCCGTGGAGCGCGGCCGCTCGGACGTCATCGTGCTCATGCACATCAACGACGAGCGGGACCGGGTCGACCTCGTGCACTTCCCGCGCGACCTCTTCGTGCCGATCGCGGGGACCGGAGGCTCGTCCAAGATCAACGCCGCCTACTCCTACGGCGGCGCACCGCTGCTCGTCCAGACCCTGCAGCCGCTCATCGACGTGCCGATCGACCACGTCGTCATCGTCAACTTCGAGAGCTTCCGCGCGATGACCGACGCCATCGGCGGGGTCGACGTCGAGGTCGCCGAGGCCTCGCCCGGCTTCCCCGAGGGCGTCATGCACATGGACGGCGCGACCGGGCTGGAGTTCGTCCGGGAGCGGTATGCCCTGTCGCAGGGCGACATCTCCCGCGGGCAGCGCCAGCAGGCCTTCATCCAGGGGATCATGACCGAGGCGCTCTCCCGGGAGACGCTGACGAACCCGGCACGGCTCTCGCGGTTCGTCGACGCGGCGACGACGAACCTCACGGTGGACGCGGACCTGCAGGTGGGCGACATGCGCGACCTGGGCTTCGCCATGCGCGGCGTGCGCGGCGACGACATCCACTTCGAGACCGCGCCGTGGAGCGGCATCGCCGACCACCCGGTGGCCGGCTCCATCGTCATCATGGCCGACGAGCAGATGCAGGTGCTGTCCGAGCACCTCAAGAACGACACCATGGAGGACTACTCCGACCCGGTGTCCCCGAGGTCCGGTTTCGGCGGCTGAGTCCCTACCATGGTCGGGTGCCCATCGAACTCGACCCGACCATGCACCCGGACAACGCCCCCCTCGCCTGGCTGCTCGGCACCTGGGCCGGTGCGGGCGTCGTCGGCTACCCGACGATGACGTCCCGCAACTTCGGCCAGGAGGTCGAGGTGACCCACGACGGCCGTCCGTTCCTGCACTGGACCTCACGCACCTGGCTCCTCGACGAGCAGGGCGAGAAG
Source organism: Serinicoccus chungangensis (assembly GCF_001483745.1). GTDB lineage: Bacteria > Actinomycetota > Actinomycetes > Actinomycetales > Dermatophilaceae > Ornithinicoccus > Ornithinicoccus chungangensis_A. The sequence continues at coordinate 58,937 of NZ_LQBL01000003.1, forward strand.
CAGGAGGTCTTCGCCGTCGAGAGCGGCTACTGGCGTCCGCAACCGGACGGCGACGTCGAGCTGCTCCTCGCCCACCCGACCGGCGTCGTCGAGATGTACTACGGCAAGAGCGGCCAGGCCAAGGTCGAGGTCGCCACCGACAGCATCGTGCGCAGCCCCAGCTCTCCGGAGTATGCCGCGGCGCAGCGGCTCTACGGCTACGTCAACGGCAACCTCATGTGGGTCATGGACATGGCCGCGCACGGGCACGAGATGCAGTCCTACATGTCGGCCGAGCTCCGGCGGGTCTGAGGCGGCTCAGCCGGGGAAGGACGAGGGCAGGAAGGCCAGGCCCACGAGGTAGGGCGTGACCCCCACGACGAGCACCGACAGGATGCCCGTCACCAGGCGCGGGCGTGAGTGCGCCAGCGTGGGCAGCCCCACCAGCACGGCCCGCAGCGCGTGGCTCACCGCCCCGGCCGCCACGCCGAGCAGCACCCAGGTCTCCCACGGCGCCCCGAGCGAGAGCGCGACGCCCAGCGAGGCCGCGGCCCCGCCGGCCATGGCCAGCGCCAGCAGCCACCCGCCCACCGCCCGCCAGCGGACCGCCAGGTCCGTCACCGAGGACGCGGCGGACGCGGCGAGGGCGCCCAGGAGCAGGCCGATGCCCCCGGCGGTGTGGCTCGCGGGCACCATGAGGATCCCGCAGCCCACCAGGGCCAGCCCGAGCACCACCGCGCTGACCGACTGCACCACCCGGGGCCGGCCGTCGCGGCGCAGGATCTGGTGCAGGAAGGCGGTGATCATCGCCAGCGCCAGCGCCGCAGGGACCCACTCCAGCCACGGCTCCTCCTGACGGACGCCCACCGAGACCACGAGCGCGAGCCCCCCGATGAGGAGCACCGCGGCGGTGCCGCGCGGCGAGGGCAGCCCCAGGGTGCCCGACCAGCCCCAGGCGACCACCACGGCGCACACCCCCAGGGTCACCGCCAGCAGCCAGGGCGCGGCCACCGCCGACACCGCCAGCAGCCCGGCCACGGCGCACGCCACCACCGCCAGCGCCCCCACCAGTCCTGGCGTGGGGGCATCGGCGACCCGCGCGCTGGAGGTGGGGTGCGGCATACCTCCATCTTGCCGCACCCGTCCTGGTGGAGGCCGCAGGCGGGCCGACTCCTTATCCTGGGTCCGTGGCCGACCTGGTCCTGCTCACCCCCCGCCCCGCCGAGGACACCTCGGCGGGCCTCGTGCTGCCCGGCCTGGCCCTGCTGCCGCACCGGGTCTCGGTCCTCGGCATGGACGTCGGCACCCTCGTCAGCCGCGGCGACCCGGACCTCGTCCTCGTGGACGCGACCGCCGACCTGGTGCAGGCCCGCGGCGTGCTGCGCTCCCTGTCCGCGCTCGGTCTGGGGGTGCCGGTGGTGGCCGTCGTCGGCGAGGGCGCGCTCGCGGTCCTCGACGACCAGTGGCCGATGGACGACCTGGTCACCGCCACCGCCAGCCCGGCCGAGCTGTCCGCCAGGCTGCGGCTGGCCCTGGGGCGCGGCCCGCGGGAGGCGGGACCGGCGCCGGACCCCGCCCACGGGGCCGGGGGTCCGGAGGAGCCGGAGGCCATCCGGGTCGCCGACGTCGTCGTGGACGAGGCCAGCTGGACGGTGCGGGCCGGCGGCCGGGCGCTGGACCTGACGTTCAAGGAGTTCGAGCTGCTGCGCTACCTCGTCCAGCACCCGGGCCGGGTCGTCACCCGGGACATCCTGCTCCAGCAGGTCTGGGGCGGTGACTACTACGGCGGCACGCGGACCGTGGACGTCCACATCCGCCGGCTGCGCGCCAAGCTCGGGCCGGAGCGGGAGTCGCTCATCGGGACGATCCGCGGCGTCGGCTACCGCTTCACCGGGGCACGCACCACCGAGCGCTGATCTGCGTGCCAGACTGACCCCCATGCCTGGAGATCGCCCCCAGCCCGACATCGACGAGCTCCCTGCACTGCCCGGCCGGGTGTCCGGCGACGTGCTGGCCCTGGCCGTGCGGGCCGCGGGCCACGACGGCGTCAGACCGCTGTCCGAGCAGACCGTGCTGCAGGCGCGCCGGCTGCCGGAGAGCAGCGCCAGCCACGAGACGGGGGTCCACCTCGTGGTGCGGGACGGGGCGCAGGGGCCGGTCATCGGCTACGGCCACGTCGGCACCAGCGACCCGCAGGCCCCGTCCGCCGAGCTCGTCGTCGACCCCGAGCAGCGCCGCCGCGGGGTGGGCGGGGCCCTCCTCGACCACGTGCTGCGGCGGTGGCCGCAGGTCCGGCTCTGGAGCCACGGGGACCTGCAGGACGCGCGCACGCTCTACGCCTCCCGCGGGCTGCGGGTCGTCCGCGAGCTCTGGCAGATGGCCCGGCCGCTGGCCGGCGAGTGGGCCGACCTGCCCGACCACGTGGAGCTGCCCGAGGGCTTCGCCGTGCGTGCCTACCGGGTCGGCGCCGACGACGAGGCCTGGCTCGCGGTCAACGCGCGGGCCTTCGCCGACCACGCCGAGCAGGGGCGCACGAGCCTGGCCGACCTCCAGGACCGCCAGCACGAGCCGTGGTTCGACCCCTCGGGCTTCCTCGTCGTGGAGGACACCACCGAGGTCGACCCGGACGGACGCGCCCGGATGGCGGCCTTCCACTGGACCAAGGTCGAGACCGACCACCCGGAGACGGGCGAGGTCTACGTCGTCGGGGTGGACCCCGACTACCAGGGCCGGGGGCTCGGCACCGCGGTGACGCTGCTCGGTCTGCAGCACCTGCGCGCGTGCGGGGTGCAGGAGGCCACGCTCTACGTCGACGGGGACAACGCGCCGGCGATCGCGACCTACCAGCGCCTCGGCTTCGAGCGCTCCGCGGTCGACGTCATGTATGCCGCGGGGGACGCGGAGGCATGAGCAGCGCCGGTCCGCCGGTGGTGCGCGCCGGCGGGGTGCTGCCGGTGCGCGTCCGCAAGGGAGGGCTGCAGGTCGCCCTCGTGCACCGCCCGCGCTACGACGACTGGTCCTGGCCCAAGGGCAAGCTGGAGCGCGGGGAGGACTACCCGGTCGCGGCCGTGCGCGAGACCTGGGAGGAGACCGGGCTGCAGGTGCGGCTGGGCGCGCCGCTGCCGGTCTCGCGCTACCGGTTGGCCGGTGGGTCGGACAAGGTCGTGCACTACTGGGTGGGCGAGGTCGTCGGCGGCCGGGGGTCGCTGGAGCACGAGGTCGACGAGGTGCGCTGGCTCTCGCCGACCCTGGCCGGCCGTCGCCTGAGCTACGACCGGGACCGAGAGCAGCTGGCGGCCGTCGTGGACCTGCACGAGGCCGGGAGGCTCCCGACGTGGACCTTCCTCGTGGTGCGCCACGCCCTGGCCGTCCCCCGGGGCGACTGGTCCGGCCCGGACCCGCTGCGTCCGCTCACCGGACCCGGGCGCCGCCGATCGGCGCACCGGCTCGCGGACCTGCTGACGGCATACCGGCCGGAGCGGCTGCTCAGCAGCCCCTCGGTGCGCTGCACCGACACCCTCGCCCCGTTCGCGCGATCGGCCAAGCTGGACGTCACGACGAAGAAGGGGCTGTCGGAGGAGGGCTTCGAGAGCGACCCCGGCACGCTGCGCAAACACCTCGGGCGGGTGCTGGAGAAGGGGGTCTCGACCGCACTGTGCACCCACGGGCCGCTGCTGCCGGACCTGGTAGGCGTGCTGCTCGAGCGGACCGCGCCGGGCATGGAGCGGTCGGAGGTGCGGGTGCTGCGGCGCCTCACGCAGGTGACGATGGACAAGGGCGAGGTCCTGGCCTGCACCATGACGGGCTCCGGAGCGGGCGCCCGGGTGCTCTCGGCGACGAGGTACCGGCCCCGCTGAGCCGCCGGCGACCCGCGTTGGTCACGGTCCGGGCGCCCGAGCCGCCAGCACAAAGTGGACGAGCAACCAGCCGACGAGGGGGGTGTGTGCGTGCCGGGCCGGGAGCGCCTCTCGGCGCGTGGCCGCTCGAAGCGGCGTGTGTTGGAGCCCGGGGCTGCCGCGGCCCGGCACGCACCTTCCCACGGTACGCCTCCGCCCGGGGTTCCCCAAACCTGCACCGGACGCGCGCTCCATACGCACCGAACTCGTCGTCGGAACGCACCGGACGCACGTTGCGGACCCGAAGGGAGGACGACGAGGTAGGCACCGTGCCTCGCGCGCTCGCCGACCCGCTCCCCCGGTCCGGCCGCCTTCACCGGACGTCTACGACGCGTCCGGTGCGCTCGGAGGACGCGTCCTGTGCACTCCGAAGACACGTCCGGTGCACTCCGAGTACGCGTCCGGTGCGTGCTGAACACACGTCCGGTGCAGAGGGGGCGGGTCAGGGCGGGTCAGGGTGGGTCAGTCCGGTCAGGGTGGGTCAGTGCAGGTCGCCGAGGCGCCACAGGCCGGCGCAGGCCGCGAGGTCGTCGGCGGTGTCGCGCAGGCGCGCGGCCCGCGTCACCTGCTCGGAGGGTATGTCGTCGTCCCCCGGGTCGGCGAGCCCGACCGCCATGACGTGGCAGAAGGCGCTGGCGCGCTCGAGGGCGATCGCGAGGTCGCCGGTGAAGACGCCCCCGAGGACCTGCTCGGTGAGGCGGCGCAGGGCGTCCGGGTCGGGGGGCTCGGCGACCCCCGCGATGGCGTGGTAGACCTCCGTGTGCCCGGACCCGGCGACGAACCGGCGACCGACCTCCTCGGGCTGGCGCAGCACCCACTCGTGCAGGAGGTAGATGCGCCAGAGCGCCCCGGGCAGGCTGCGGGCCGGCCGGTCCGACCACAGCTGGGCCACCGTGGCCAGCCCCACCTCGCCGACCAGGCCGACCAGGCGGGAGGCCAGCTCGCTGTCCTGGGCCGACTCGGCGCGGCCCCGGCCCACGACCAGCTCGGCGCTGCGGTGGGCCGCCTCGGCGACCTCGAGCGGGTCGACCTGCTCGGAGGCGTCCTCGAGGCGGTCCGGGGGCCGCAGCGTGGGCCGGTGGAAGCGGCGGCGCGGCTCCTCCCCGCTCATCGCCGCACCACCACCACGCTGTCCGGGCCGAGCCGCAGCTGCCCGGCTGCCGGCTCCCCCGCCGTCGCCGGGAAGGCCGCGACGAGGTCCACCCCCGCCGGCCGCGCCGCGTGGTCTCCGCCCGGCGGCGGCACGGCGACCTCGCCCTCGCCGCCCAGCCGCGCCACCAGCGCCACCCCGGGGCGCGTGACGGTGAGGACCTCCCCACCGGTGCCGTCCGGCTTCCGGGTCACCTCTCCGACGGTCCCGCGCATCTGAGCCGGGGTGTCGCGGCGCCAGTGCAGCAGGGCGCGGTAGAACGCCAGCATCTCGGCGTGCTCACCCTCGTCCACCTCCGCCCAACGCAGGGTAGAGGCCGTCACCGTCCCGGTGTCCTGCGGGTCGGGCACCTCCCCGGCCCAGCCGTGCTCGGCGAACTCCGCCTGGCGCCCCTCGCGGATCGACTGCGCCAGCCACTCCTCCTCGTGGTCGGTGAAGTACTGCCACGGCGTCGAGGCGCCCCACTCCTCACCCATGAAGAGCATCGGCGTCCAGGGCGCGGTGAGCAGCAGCGCCGCCCCGACCGCGTGCCGCCCGGCCGGTATGCCGTGGTGCAGCCGGTCCCCGACCGCCCGGTTGCCGACCTGGTCGTGGGTCTGCAGCGAGGCGACGAAGCGCCACGGCTCGGTGACCTCGAGGTGGACGGGGCGCCCGTGCACCCGCCCCCGGAAGGTCGACAGGGTGCCGTCGTGGAAGAACGGCGTGCGGCCCAGCACCTTGGGGACGGCCCCCGGGTCGGCGAAGTCGCCGTAGTAGCCCTGGGACTCCCCCGAGAGCAGCACGTGCAGCGCGTGGTGCACGTCGTCGGCCCACTGGCCGTGCAGCCCGAGACCGCCCGCACCGCCCGGCCCGCGCCGCGCGACGGTCGCGGGGTCGTTGCGGTCGGACTCGGCGACCAGCGAGCGCGGCACGCCGGTGCGCCCGGTGATGTCGTCGGCGAGCGCGGCCAGCTCCTCCAGGACGTGCACGGCCCGCTCGTCGTGCAGCGCGTGCACGGCGTCCAGCCGGAGCCCGTCGAGGTGGTAGTCCTCCAGCCACATCCGGGCGTTGTCGAGCAGGTAGGCCCGCACCTCGTCGCTGCCCGGCCCGTCGAGGTTGACCGCCTCGCCCCAGGGGGTGTGGTGCCGGTCGGTGAAGTAGGGCCCGGTCTGCCGCAGGTAGTTGCCGCTCGGACCCAGGTGGTTGTAGACGACGTCGAGCCACACCGCGAGGCCGGCGGCGTGGGCGGCGTCGACGAAGCGGGCCAGTCCCTGCGGCCCGCCGTAGGCGTCGTGCACGGCATACAGGGCGACGCCGTCGTAGCCCCACCCGTGCCGACCGGGGAAGGCGGCCACGGGCATGAGCTCGACGACGCTCACCCCCAGCTCGACGAGGTGGCCGAGCCGCTCGGCGGCGGCGTCGAAGGTGCCCGCCTCGGTGAAGGTCCCGACGTGCAGCTCGTAGACGGCCGCCCGCTCCAGCGGTACCCCGCGCCAGCCCTGGTCGGTCCAGGGGAAGGCGCCGGTGTCGACCAGCGCGCTGGCGGCGTGGACGCCGTCCGGCTGGTGCCGGGAGCGCGGGTCGGGCACCGGGTCACCGCCGTCGACGGCGAAGGCGTAGCGGCCGCCGTGCGCGGCGACGTCGGCGGTGACCGACCACCAGCCGTCCCCCGACGCGGTGCCGGCACCACCACCGGAGGAGCCGGACGGCGCCATCGCCACCCGCTCGCCCCCGGTCGCACCGAGCACCAGCTCGACCTGCTCGGCGTCGGGCGCCCACAGGCGCACCTGCTGCGCGCTCATCGGCCACCCTCCCGCAGGTCGGCGGCCCGCACCAGCAGCGCGACCGGGCCGTGGTCGAAGACGTCGGCGGCGAGCGGGCCGTCCGCGTCCTCCCGGACCGGGTGCTCGGCACCGGTGAGCGCGTCGACCCACAGGTCCGGCGGAAGTGGTATGCGCTGTCCCCCGAGACCACCGGCCGCACCCAGCGCGCGGGGCGCCCGGATGGTGAGGGTCGCCGCCACCCCGCCCCGCAGGAAGCCGAGCACGTGCTCGCCGGCGTCGACGGGGACGTAGTCGGCACCGGGGCCGTAGGCGTGCGGGAGCCAGGAGCGCAGGCGCAGCACCCGCGAGGTCACCCAGAGCACCTCGTCGGACAGGTCGCCCGTCCAGCCGGTGGCGTCCAGGCGCTCCAGCCGCTGGATGCGCTCGTCGTAGTCGACCGGCCGCCGGTTGTCCGGGTCGACGAGGGACAGGTCCACCACGCCGGAGCCCTGGTAGGTGTCCGGGACCCCGGGCAGGGTGAGCTGCAGGATCTTCTGCGCCAGGGTGAGGGTGCGGATCGTCGGGGCGTTGTCGCGGACGGCGGACGCGATGGCCTCGGAGACGTCTCCCCCGCCGAGCATCTCGCGGGCGAGCGCGAGCACCCGCTCCTCGTAGTCCTCGTCCGGCTCGGTCCACGTCGAGCGCACCTTGGCCTCGCGCACCGCCTTGGTGAGGTAGGCGTCCAGCCGCTCGGTGTCGACCCGGCCGGCCCCGACGAGGGTCTGCCACACGAGGTGCGCGGTCTCGCCGTCGACCCCGTGGCGTCCCGCGGCCTCGAGCGTCCGCCGGGAGATCGCCTCCCACGCCTCGCCGTCACCGGAGACGGCCAGGATGCGGGCGCGGACGTCCTCGCTGCGCTTGGTGTCGTGGGTGGACAGGGTCGTCATGCCGACGGGCCAGTGCTCGGCCTGGTGGCGGGCCCAGGCGTGCAGCGTGGCCACCCCGTGGGCGGGGTCGAGCCCCACGGCGGGGTCGGCGCCCACCTCGTTGAGCGCCACGAGTCGGTGCCAGCGGTAGAACGCGGTGTCCTCGATGCCCTTGGCCATGACCGGGCCGGTGGTCTGCTGGAAGCGCACGCACAGGTCGGTCGCGGCCGCCGGGTCGGTGGCGCACCCCTGCGGGTCGGCGAGGACGTCGGCGAGCGCGTCGATCTCCGCGCGCAGCTCGGGCCGGGCCGCGCGGGCGCGCTCCTGCCCGTCCAGCAGGGGCCGGACCATGGCCTCGTCGGCCTCGGTCGGGGCGGCCCCGGGCCGGACGTAGGCGCGGTAGACGTGCACCGAGACCAGCAGCTCGACCAGGGCCTCGCGCAGCCGGTCCTCGTCGTGCCGGGGCAGCGCCTGCACCGCCCGCCGCATGAGCCGGGCCACCTCGGGGCGCAGGAGCTCGGTGGCCGCGAGCCGCTTGCAGCGCTCGACCTCCACGTGCAGGTCGGGCTCGCCCCCGGTCCGCGCCCACGTGGCGCTGACGACGTCGGTGGTCGTGGGGTCGACGAGAGCGGCGGACAGGGCCGCGTTGGCGTCGTAGCCGGTCGTGCCCGCGCACGCCCACACCTCCGGCAGCCGCTCGTCCCCCTCGAGGATCTTCTCCACCCAGACGGGGGTGCCCTCCTGCACGGCGTCGCTGAGCATCTGCAGGTATGCCGTGGGGTCGGCCAGCCCGTCGGGGTGGTCGATGCGGAAGCCGTCGACGACGCCGCGGCGGTGCAGGTCGAGGAGCAGCTCGTGGGTGTCGGCGAAGACGTCGGGCTGCTCGACCCGGACGCCGATGAGCCCGTCGACCTCGAAGAAGCGGCGGTAGTTGAGCACGTCGGCGGCGTCGAGCCAGGACGCGAGCAGCCAGCGCTGGGCGTCCAGCACGGCGCGCACCGCGGCCGGCGAGCCCGGACCCTCGGGGTGCTCGTGGGCCAGCCGCTCGGTGCCCGGGGCGAGCGGCAGCACGTGCTCGAAGTAGCGGGCGACGGGCTGGCCGGCGGCCGGGCCCTCGTCGTCGCGACCGGTGTCCAGGGTGATCTCGCCGCGCGCGAGCACCGCGTCGAGGTCCTCCCCCAGGACGGGCAGGCCGAACCGGCCGCCGAGGTGGTCCCAGTCGACGTCGAACCAGGCGGCCCGCGCGGCGGTCGGCCCGTCGCGCAGCACCTCCCAGACCGGCAGGTTGCGCCACAGCGGGGCGACGAGCGCCATGTGGTTGGGGACGACGTCCACGACCACCCCCAGGCCGAGGTCGTGCGCGGCGTCGGCGAGCGCCACGAGCCCGGCGCGCCCGCCGATCTCGGGGTTGACCTGCGTGTGGTCGAGCACGTCGTACCCGTGCTCCGAGCCCGGGACGGCGGTGAGCACGGGCGAGAGGTACACGTGGCTGACCCCGAGCGCCCGCAGGTAGGGCAGGACCTCCTGCGCGTCGGCGCAGGTGAACCCGGCGTGCAGCTGCAGGCGGTAGGTGGCGGTCAGGGGACGCGGCGTGGATGCTGTCATGACCCGCCCAGTCTCTCACCCGCGCGCCCGGGGCGGGCCCTGGTCGGCACCCCGCACGGTATGCGGTGCGCCGCGGCCCGGGTCGCACGTCCTGCGGCCCCCGCCGCCCCGCTCCGGCGGGTGCTGGCGCCCGCGGCGGGAATGGGTGAGGCGCCGGGGCCGGCCGTAGAATCTTCAGGGTGTCTGCCCTCTCCCGACCTGACCTGCGCGCCCTGGCGCAGGAGCGCATCCTCGTCCTGGACGGCGGGTACGGCACCCTGCTGCAGCAGCAGGGGCTGGAGGAGGAGGACTTCCACCGGCCGGCGCAGGACCCCGCGTGGGAGCCGCTGCGCGAGGTCACCCTCAAGGGCAACTTCGACCTGCTCGCGCTGACCCGCCCCGAGGTCCTCGCGCAGGTGCACCGGGCCTACCTCGAGGCCGGGGCCGACCTGCTCACGACCAACACCTTCACCTCGACGACCATCGCCCAGGCCGACTACGAGGCCGGCCACCTGGCGCACGCGATGAACGTGGCGTCCGCGCGGGTCGCCCGGGAGGTCGCGGACGCCGTGGAGGCCGAGACCGGCCGGCCGCGCTGGGTGGTCGGGACGCTCGGGCCGACCAACCGGACCGCGTCCCTGTCGCCCGACGTGGAGCGCCCCGAGTTCCGCGCGATCACCTACGACCAGCTGCGCGAGGCCTACGCCGAGCAGGTCGACGGGCTGCTCGAGGGCGGCGCGGACGTGCTCATGGTGGAGACCGTCTTCGACACCCTCAACGCCAAGGCCGCCCTGCACGCCGTCGGCGACGTGCTGGACGCCCGGGAGGCGCAGGGCCACGCCCGGGTCCCGGTCATGCTCTCCGGCACCATCACCGACGCCTCCGGGCGCACCCTGTCCGGTCAGACCCCGGAGGCCTTCGCGGTCTCCACCGAGCACGTCGACCTGGCCTCCGTCGGCCTCAACTGCGCCCTCGGCGCCGAGGAGATGCGCCCGCACCTGCGCGAGCTCGGCGGCGCCAGCACCGCCCTCACCTCGGTGCACCCCAACGCCGGGCTGCCCAACGCCTTCGGCGGCTACGACGACACCCCCGAGGACATGGCCGAGGTCCTGGGCGACATGGCCCGGGAGGGCCTGGTCAACATCGTCGGCGGCTGCTGCGGCACCACCCCGGAGCACATCCGGGCCATCGCCGAGGCCGTCGACGGGGTCGCGCCGCGTCGCGCGCCCGGGCCCACGGCATACCTGCGGACCTCCGGGCTCGAGGCGTTCACCCTCACCCCGGACGTCAACTTCGTCAACGTCGGCGAGCGCACCAACCTCACCGGCAGCCCGAAGTTCGCGAGGGCCGTCCGGGAGGGCGACTGGGACGCCGCGGTGGCCATCGCCCGCCAGCAGGTCGACGCCGGCGCCCAGATCGTGGACGTCAACGTCGACGAGGGCATGCTCGACGGCCCGGAGACGATGACGCACTTCCTCAACCTCCTGGCCGGCGAGCCGGACGTCGCCCGGGTGCCGGTGATGATCGACTCCTCCCGCTGGGAGGTGCTGGAGGCCGGGCTGCGCTGCATCCAGGGCAAGGGCGTCGTCAACAGCCTCTCGCTCAAGGACGGGGAGGCCGAGTTCCTCCGGCGGGCTGCCGCGGTGCGCCGCTACGGCGCGGCCGTCGTCGTCATGGCCTTCGACGAGACCGGCCAGGCCGACACCTACCAGCGCCGCATCGAGGTCTGCCGCCGCGCCTACGACCTGCTGACGACGCCGAGCGCGGGGCTGCCCGACCCCTTCCCGGCGCACGACATCATCTTCGACCCCAACATCCTCACCGTCGCCACCGGCATGAGCGAGCACGACCGCTACGCCCTCGACTTCATCGAGGCCACCCGGTGGATCAAGGAGAACCTGCCCGGCGCCCTGGTCTCCGGCGGCGTCTCCAACGTCTCCTTCTCCTTCCGCGGCAACAACGTCGTCCGTGAGGCGATGCACTCGGTCTTCCTCTTCCACGCCATCGGGGCCGGGCTCGACATGGGCATCGTCAACGCCGGGATGCTGGGGGTCTACGCCGACCTCGACCCCGAGCTGCGGGACGCGGTGGAGGACGTCGTCCTCGCCCGACGCGAGGACGCCACCGAGCGGCTCATCGAGCTGGCCGAGCGGATCAAGGCCGAGAGCGAGGGGGCCGCGCCGGGTGAGCGCTCGGCCGCCGCCGCGGCCAAGCTGGCGTGGCGCGATGCCCCGGTCGCCGAACGGCTGCGGCACGCCCTCGTCCAGGGCATCGACACGTATGCCGTGGAGGACGCCGAGGAGGCCTACCAGGAGCTGGGCAGCCCGCTCGCGGTCATCGAGGGTCCGCTCATGGCCGGCATGGACGTCGTCGGGGACCTCTTCGGCGCCGGCAAGATGTTCCTCCCCCAGGTGGTGAAGTCGGCCCGGGTCATGAAGAAGGCGGTGGCCCACCTCACGCCCTACCTCGAGGCGGCGGCCGCCGAGAGCGGTGGGCACAGCAAGGGCCGGGTCGTCATGGCCACGGTCAAGGGCGACGTGCACGACATCGGCAAGAACATCGTGGGCGTGGTGCTCGGGTGCAACGGCTACGAGGTCACCGACCTCGGGGTCATGGTCCCCGCGGAGAAGATCCTGGCCACCGCCGACGAGCTCGGCGCCGAGGTCATCGGGGTCTCCGGGCTCATCACGCCCAGCCTGGACGAGATGGTCTCCCTGGCCACCGAGATGCAGCGCCGCGGCCTCACCACCCCGCTGCTCATCGGCGGGGCCACGACCTCCCCCGCCCACACCGCGGTGAAGATCGACCCCGCCTACGAGGGCACCGTCGTGCACGTCGTCGACGCCTCCCGGGCGGTCGGGGTCGTCGCGGACGCCATCCACCACGAGGAGAAGCTGCGCGACCGGGTGGCCGGGTCCTACGCCGAGCTGCGCGAGCGGCACGGGGCCAAGGACGTGCGGCTCGTGCCGCTGGAGGAGGCGCGGGCCAGCACCCGGGCGGTGGCCGAGCCGGTGCCGGCGACCCCGCGGCTGCTCGGCACCCGGGTGGTCGAGCCGACCCTCGCCGAGCTCGTCGAGATCGTCGACTGGACACCCTTCTTCACCGCCTGGGAGCTGCGCGGGTCCTACCCCCGCATCCTCGAGGACCCCAAGGTCGGCACGCAGGCGCGGGCCACGTGGGAGGACGGGCAGCGCTGGCTGGGGCGGGTCGTCGACGAGGGGCTCTTCACCCCCCGTGGCGTGGTGGGTCTGTGGCCCGCGCGGCGGTCCGCCGACGGCGACGACATCGTGCTGGACACGGCACCGGACGCGCCGGAGAGCTCGACGGTGACCCTGCACACCCTCCGGCAGCAGAAGGAACGACGCCAGGGCGGGTATGCCGCGCTCGCCGACTTCGTGGCGCCCGAGGGCGACCACGTGGGGGCGTTCGCGGTGTCGATCCACGGGGCGGACACCCTCGCGGCGCGGCTGCGCGACGAGGAGCACGACGACTACGGCGCGATCATGGTGCAGGTCCTGGCCGACCGGCTGGCCGAGGCGTTCGCCGAGTGGGTGCACCGGGAGGTGCGCACCGACCTATGGGGCTACGCGCCGGAGGAGGACCTCGCGCCGCACGACCTCATCAGGGAGCGCTACGACGGCATCCGCCCGGCCCCGGGCTACCCGGCCCAGCCGGACCACACCGAGAAGTTCACCCTGTGGTCGCTGCTGGACGCGCAGGAGCAGGCGGGCATGACGCTCACCGAGCACGGGGCGATGAGCCCGAACAGCGCGGTCTCCGGCCTGATCCTGGGGCACCCGGAGTCGCGCTACTTCTCGGTCGGGCGGATCGGCGGCGACCAGGTCGAGGACTACGCCCGGCGCAAGGGCTGGGACGTCGTCACCGCCGAGCGCTGGCTGGGACCGTTGCTCCACTGACCGGGGGACCGCCGCCCCACCGACCGGGACGACGACCCCCGGGAGCGGCGGTGAGCCGGCGCACGGCATACCTCATTCCCGCTCCCACCGCATCGTGACCTGACCGTTGTCTACGTAACGTTCCTGTCACGAAGCGGCCCAGGGCCCGTCCAGAACCTGCGCTGCGGGAGGCGACGTTGCTACGTTCGTGGCAATTCGTGTGCCCCCGATCACAGGAGTCCCGTGGCCTCCATCTCTGCCGAGAAGCTCTACAAGGTCTTCGGCCGCCGTCCGCAACGCGGCGTCGACGCCCTCGAGAACGGCGCCACCCGCGCCGACCTGCGCCAGCAGGGCCTGACCCCTGCCGTCATCGACGCCTCCTTCGACGTCAAGGAGGGGGAGATCTTCGTCGTCATGGGCCTGTCCGGGTCCGGCAAGTCCACCCTCATCCGCATGGTCAACGGGCTGCTCGAGCCGACCAGCGGAACCGTGTCCATCGACGGCGACGACGTCACCCGGCTCACCGGGGAGAAGCTGCGCCGGGTGCGCCGCGACAAGGTCAGCATGGTGTTCCAGCACTTCGCGCTGCTCCCCCACCGCACCGTGGGCGAGAACGCCGCCTACGCGCTGGAGATCAGCGGGGTCGGCCGGTCCGACCGCGAGAAGCAGGCCGACCGGGCGCTGGAGATGGTCGGCCTCGGCGGCTGGGGCGGGTCCATGCCCGGTGAGCTCTCGGGCGGCATGCGTCAGCGCGTCGGCCTGGCCCGCGCGCTGGCCTCCGGCACCGACATCATGCTCATGGACGAGGCGTTCAGCGCCCTGGACCCGCTCATCCGTCGGGACATGCAGGACCAGCTCATCGAGCTCCAGCACCAGCTGGGCAAGACCATCCTCTTCATCACGCACGACCTCAACGAGGCCATGCGCCTCGGCGACCGGATCGCCATGATGCGCGACGGACGGATCGAGCAGATCGGCAGCGCCGAGGAGATCCTCAACAACCCGGTCAACAACTACGTCGCGGAGTTCGTCCAGGACGTCGACCGCACCCGGGTGCTCACCGCCGCCAACGTCATGGAGCCGCCGGTCGCCGTCCTCGGGACCGAGCAGGGGCCGCAGACCGCCCACAAGCTCATGCGCGAGCACCAGACCACGATCCTGCCGGTGGTCCGCCGCGACCGCACGCTGGCCGGTCTCGTCCACGAGCGCGACGTGGCGAGCGCCGTCCGGGACAACGGGGAGATGCGCGTCGTGCCCGCCGAGCAGGTCGGCGTGGTGCGGGCCGACGACCACCTGGTCGACCTCTTCTCCCACGCCACCGAGCACGCCCTCCTCATCGTGCTGGACGCGCAGGACAAGGTCGCGGGCGTCATCCCTCGCGTCACCCTGCTGGCCGCGCTGCGCACCAGCCCGGCCCAGCCTGACGGGGGCGGCGACGAGCCGTCCGAGGCACCCGATCCCCAGCTGCAGCCGACCGGAGGTGCCGCATGAACGAGAACGACTCGATCGTCCCCCGCATCCCTGTCGGCGAGTGGGGGGACTCCGCCCTCGACTGGATCAACGACAACTTCGAGTGGTTGCTGGACTTCCTGGCGACCGTGCTGGACTTCCTGGTCACCACCCTCACCGACGCCCTGGTGACCGTCCCGGCCCTGGTGCTCGTCGTGGTCTTCGCACTCATCGGGATGCTCGTCCGCTCCTGGGAGCTGGCCGTCGGCACGGTCGTCACCTTCCTGCTCGTCATCGCGATGGACCAGTGGGTGACAGCGATGCAGACCCTCGCCCTGGTCCTCATCGCCACCCTGGTGGCCATCCTCATCGCCGTCCCGATCGGCATCCTGGCCGCCCGCAACGACCAGGTCAGCGCCGTGGTCAGACCGGTGCTGGACTTCATGCAGACGATGCCGGCCTTCGTCTACCTCATCCCCGCCGTGGTGTTCTTCGGCATCGGCGTGGTGCCCGGCATCTTCGCGACGGTCATCTTCGCCCTGCCCCCGGGGGTCCGGCTCACCGAGCTCGGCATCCGCGGGGTGGACTCGGAGACCGTCGAGGCCGGCCAGGCCTTCGGCGCGACCCCGGGCCAGATCCTGCGCGGGATCCAGCTGCCGCTGGCGACGCCGACCATCATGGCCGGCGTCAACCAGGTCATCATGCTCTCGCTGTCCATGGCGGTCATCGCCGGCATCGCCGGCGCGGACGGCCTCGGCAAGGAGGTCGTGGCCTCCATCTCGACCCTCAACGGCCCGCAGGGCATCGAGGCCGGCCTGTCCGTGGTCATCATCGCCATCTACCTCGACCGGGTCACCGCCGCGCTGGGTCGACCCGGCGACTACCCGCACTCGGGCCTGAGCATGCTGCGGCGAAAGGCTGGTGAAGATTCCGACTCCGGCTCTGCCGCCTCTGACTCCGCCAAGTCCGAGGGCGACGAGCGGTCGTCCGTCGGTCCCCAGACCCGCATGTAACGAGATCGTCAGCCACCCACATACCAGACCACACAGAACGGACCGTCCCGTGGCGGTCGCACCAGAAGAAGGGAAGCAACCAGTAATGACACTGCGACGCAACCGCACGATGACCTTGGCCGGGGCCGCTCTGGCCACCAGCCTCACCCTCGCCGCCTGCGGCGGCGGGGACTCCGGCGGCGACTCCGAGGCCGGCGGTGACGGCGGCAGCTCGGAGGCCGGCGGCGCCGAGGGCACCATCACCATGGGCTTCATCCCGTCCTGGACGGACGGCCTGTCCACCGCCTACCTCCTCGAGGACCAGCTCACCAAGCTCGGC
Source organism: Serinicoccus chungangensis (assembly GCF_001483745.1). Taxonomy (GTDB): domain Bacteria; phylum Actinomycetota; class Actinomycetes; order Actinomycetales; family Dermatophilaceae; genus Ornithinicoccus; species Ornithinicoccus chungangensis_A. The sequence continues at coordinate 74,891 of NZ_LQBL01000003.1, forward strand.
TACGAGGTCGAGATGGAGGAGCTCACCGAGGCCGCCCTCCTCTACACCGGGCTCGCCGAGGGTGACGTCGACATGTACCCCTCGGCCTGGCCCGAGGTGACCCACGCCCAGTACATGGAGGAGTACGGCGACCGGATCGAGGACCTCGGCGCCTACTACGACAACGCGAAGCTCACCTTCGCGGTGCCGTCCTACACCGAGATCGAGTCCATCGCCGACCTGACCGGCAACGCCGACATGTTCAACGGGCAGATCATCGGGATCGAGCCGGGCGCGGGCCTGACCGCCGCCACCCAGGACTCGGTCATGCCGACCTACGACCTCGAGGGCGACTACGAGCTGGTGACCTCCTCGACCTCCGCCATGCTCACCGAGCTGGAGAGCGCCATCAACGACGAGGAGGACATCGTCGTCACGCTGTGGCAGCCCTTCTGGGCCAACAGCGCCTTCGACGTCAAGACCCTCGAGGACCCGGAGGGTGCGCTCGGCGAGGCCGAGGCGCTGCATTTCCTGGGCACCCAGGGCTTCGCCGAGGAGTTCCCGGAGGCCGCTGAGCTCATCGCTGGCATCGAGCTGGACGACGAGGAGTACGGCGCGCTGGAGGACATGGTCGTCAACGAGTACGGCGAGGGCCAGGAGGCCGAGGCGATCGACGCCTTCCTGGAGGAGTACCCCGACGCCTTCGAGACGATCGTCACCGAGGAGGGCTGAGCCCCACCGCACGATCCGACGGCCCTGCGGCAGCACGCCGCAGGGCCGTCGGCGTGCCAGGCGATTTCCCGACCCGCGTGACCGCTTGGAAGACTGGACCACCATGTCCACCACGTCCCGCATCTCCGTCGAGCTCGTCCCCCGCAGCCCGGAGTCGGTGCGCTCGGAGATGGCGCAGGTCGCCGCACGGCTACCCGTGGTCGACACCATCAACATCCCCGACCTGCTGAAGTTCGACCTGCGCAGCTGGCAGGCGACCGAGGTCGCCCGTGAGGCGACCACCCGCGGTGACGGCGCGGCATACCGGACGATCCCGCACATCCGGGCCGCGGACGTGGACCCGGACGCCGAGCTGCCCATGGCGCGGGAGGCCCGACGCACCGGCGAGCTGCTCGTGGTGTCCGGCGACGACGCCGACTACTTCCACTCCGCGACCTACCCGGTGGACGCCGTCGACGTCATCCGGCGGTTGCGCAGCGAGCTGCCGGGGGTGACCATCTACGCCGGCCTGGACCCGTACCGCCAGGCGATGACCACCGAGATGCGCTACCTCGACCGCAAGCTCGCGGCCGGGGCCAGCGGCATCTTCACCCAGCCCTTCTTCGACCTGCACCTCATGTCCGCCTGGGCCTCGGTCCTCCCGCCCGAGCTGCCCGTGTGGTGGGGTGCCACCTCGGTGACGACGGACGGCGCGATGGGCTACTGGCGCCGCCGCAACCGGGTCGTCTTCCCCCGTGGCTTCGACACCTCGATCGGCTGGCAGCGCGACTTCGCCCGGCGGGTCGTCGACTTCGCCCGCGACCGCGGCCACCACGCCTACCTCATGCCGGTGCGCGCCCCCCTGCTGGACTACCTCGGCGGTGTCCTCGACGAGGCCTGACCTGCCGCGGCCGGGTCTGTCGCACCCTCCTGCGAGAGTGCTCGGATGACGACGAGGTGGGGGACGCGCTCCGGTGACCCGCTCGCCGCCGACGCCCGGCTCGGGGAGCCCTCCCGGCCGGTCGCCGGGCAGGGCGACGGGAGGGTCCGTCGCGCCGTCGTCCTCATCCACGGCATCGGCGAGCAGGAGCCCACGGGCACCCTGCGGGGCTTCCTCGACGGCCTGGGCGTGGGCCGCGCGGCCTGGAGCAAGCCCGACCGGGTCAGCGACAACCTCGAGCTGCGCCGCATGTCCCTCTACGGCCGCTCCTCCCGCCGGGCCCCGACCGACCTCTACGAGCTCTACTGGGCGCACCACGCCCCGACGTCGAGCGCGCCGCAGGTCCTGGCCTGGCTGGGTCGGCTGCTGCGCCGACGGTCGGGGTGGGCCGGCGGTCCCGCCGCCCCCGCCCTCAACGTGCTGACCCTCGGACTGCTGCTCACGGTCGCCGCGGCGGCGCTCATCGCCGTCGTCATGGTCTCCCGCGAGGGGGTGCGGGCCTGGCTCACCCAGCCGCCCTTCTGGGTGGCGGCCGGCCTGGCCGGGGCGCAGACGGCCGTCCGTCCGCTGCTCACCCGTCGCCTGGCCGACGCCGAGCGCTACCTCACGCCCGACCCGTCCGGCGTCGCCGCCCGGACCGACATCCGCACCGAGGGACTGGAGCTCATGCGGCGGCTGCACACCTCCGGCGTCTACGACGAGATCGCCGTGGTGGGCCACTCCCTCGGCTCGGTCATCGGGTACGACATCCTGCGGCTGTTCTGGGACGAGGCCCGCCATCCCACCTTCGAGAAGGCCGGTCCGCAGCCGGAGGCCGAGCGTCTGGTGCTCGACTACAGCGACGCGCTGGGCCTGGAGGCCGGCGAGGTCGAGGTCTTCCAGCACGTGCAGCGTCGGCTCTGGCGGGAGTGCCGCGAGCGCGGCGTGCCGTGGCTCGTCACCGACTTCCTCACCCTGGGGTCGCCGCTGGCGCACGGTCGCCTGCTGCTCGACACCCGGGCCTCCTCGCTGCAGCGTCGTCAGGACGACCTCGAGCTGCCGATGTGCCCACCGATGCCCTCGCTCGCACCGTCCGCGGACGCCGACGAGCGCTCGGGGTCCTTCTACCCCGCCGTGCTGAGGAGGGGCGACCTCGAGCGGACGGTGCTCGTCGGCAACCACGGCGCCCCCTTCGGGCCGACCCGGTGGACCAACCTCTACTTCCCGGCGCGATGGCTCGCGTTCGGCGACCCGGTGGGCGGGCCGCTGCGCGGGGTCCTGGGCACCGGCATCCGCGACGTGGCGGTGCACCACTCGGGGCGGCACCGCCCCGGGTGGCACCGCCTGCTGCCGCTACACGACCACCTGCGCTACTGGGACCCGCTGCCGGGTGCCGGGCAGCGACGGGCAGCTACCGTGGAGTGCGTGCCGACGATCCGGGCCGTCCTGGGCCTGGAGCCGGAGCCCGGCACCGACCCGACCGGTGACCGAGGAGACGAACGATGACGCAGCCACGCAGCTACCCCGGCCCCCGGATCGTCGTCGCGCAGGACGTCGACGCCGACCCGCAGGCCGTGTATGCCGCGTGGACGGACCCGCAGGTCCTCGCCACCTGGTGGTGGCCCGGCCTGCCGGACACCCGGCACACCGTGGACGCCACCGTGGGAGGTCGCTTCGAGGTGAGCTCGCAGGTCGCCTCGCTCGGGGCCGCGGGCCACTTCACCCGGCTCGAGCCGCCGTCGCTGGTGCAGCTGGCGTGGCGGTGGGAGAGCGGGGAGGGTCAGGAGGAGGACGACCTGGTGACCGTCGCGCTCACCGGCCACTCGCACGGCACCCTGGTCGTGCTGACCCACGAGATCGCGCAGGCCGACGCGGACACCTCCATGCGCGACGGCTGGATCGGGGCGCTCCACGCCCTCGCGGCGACGGTCGGCCGGTCAGCGGGCTGAACCACCCGTCGCGCCGCCGACTCCCCGCCGCTGCGGCGCGTCGCCCCGCCGCCGCGCTCCTCAGAGCCGGCGGAAGCTCGTCGCCAGCAGGACCGGTTCGCCGACGGCGTCGCTGGCGTCGAGGTCGCACTCGGCCTCGACGACCCAGTCCAGGTCGCCGTCGGGGTCGGTGACGGTCTGGCTCACCCGCCAGACCCGCTGGGCGGTGCCGTCGCCGATCCGCGCCTGGGCCGGGGGCACCGGCTCGACCCGCAGGTGCTGCGGGCCCCGGGCGTCCGCGTCGAGGACCACCTGGTCGTGGTCGTCGTAGAACGCGCCCACCGCGTCGTCCCAGTCCTGCCGCGACATGAGGGGTTCGATCGCCGGCTCGGGCAGCGCCGCCACCTGGGCCTCGAGGTCGCCCAACGCCTCCCAGGCATCGTCGGCGACCAGCTCGACCCGACGCCACATCGCGTTGCGCACCATGACCCGGAAGGCGCGCTCGTTGCCGGTGATGGGCCGCGCCGGGGGTGGCGGCGCCCCGGCGGCGGCCTGACGAGCCGCCTCCTCGACCCGGTCCGGGTCGGTGAGCGCCTCCCACTCCTCCAGCAGCGAGGAGTCCGTCTGGCGGATCGTCTCCCCGAGCCAGTGGACGAGGTCGTGCAGCTGCTCGGTGTAGGCCGTCTCCGGGACCGTCTGCCGCAGCGTGCGGTAGGCGTCGGTCAGGTAGCGCAGCACCACGCCCTCGGAGCGGGCGAGCTGGTAGTAGCCGACGAACTCGGTGAAGCTCATCGCCCGCTCCCACATGTCCCGGACCACCGCCTTGGGGGACAGGGCGTCCTCGCGCACCCAGGGGTTGGACTGGCGGTAGGTCGACAGCGTGGCCTGCAGCAGCTCGGCCAGCGGCTGCGGCCAGCTGACCTCCTCCAGCTGGGCCATGCGCTCGTCGTACTCCACGCCGTCGGCCTTCATCTGCGCGACCGCCTCGCCGCGGGCGCGGTAGCGCTGGGCGAGCAGGATGGGCATGGGGTCGTCGAGCACCGCCTCGACGACGGAGACCACGTCGAGCGGATAGGTGGGGGCCTCGGGGTCGAAGAGGTCCAGCGCGGCCAGCGCGAACGGCGCCAGCGGCTGGTTGAGGGCGAAGTTCTCGGCCACGCCCGGCCCCAGGTCGACGCTGCGGCCCCCGTCCCCCGGAGGGTCCAGGCGCACCAGCACCTCGGTGTCCAGCAGGGACCGTCCCAGGCTCACCGCCTGCCGGGCCAGACGGTTCTGCGCCGCCGGGGTCTCGTGGTTGTCGCGCAGCAGGCGCGTCAGGTGCGCGACCGGGTCGCCGCGCCGGGCGACCGTGTTGAGGATGACCGCGTGGTCGACCTTCATCTTGGACTGCAGGGACTCCGGCTCGGCGCCGACGAGCTTGGCGTAGGTCTGCTCGCTCCAGGAGACGAAGCCCTCGGGCGGCTTCTTGCGCTGCACGCGTCTCTGCTTCTTCGGGTCGTCCCCGGCCTTGGCCAGCGCCCGCGCGTTCTCGATCGTGTGCTCGGGGGCCTGCACCACGACATACCCCGCGGTGTCGAAGCCCGCGCGCCCCGCGCGCCCGGCGATCTGGTGGAACTCGCGCGCGCGCAGGACCCGCTGACGGGAGCCGTCGAACTTCGCGAGCCCGGTGAACAGCACGGTGCGGATGGGCACGTTGATGCCGACCCCGAGGGTGTCGGTGCCGCAGATGACCTTGAGCAGCCCGTCCTGGGCCAGCTGCTCGACGAGCCGGCGGTAGCGCGGCAGCATCCCGGCGTGGTGCACCCCGATGCCGTGCCGGACGAGCTGGGACAGGGTCCGGCCGAAGCCCGCGGTGAAGCGGAACGCACCGATCCGGGTCCGGATCGCCTCCTTCTCGGCGGCGTCGACGAGCTTGGGCACCGACAGCAGCGACTGCGCGCGCTCCAACGCCTCCCGCTGGGTGAAGTGGACGACGTAGATCGGCGCCTGCCGCTCCTCCAGCAGCTCGGTGATGGTGTCGGGCAGCGGGGTCATGGCGAGGGACTCCGCGAAGTGCAGGGGGACCGGCCGCTCCGCGCCCGCGACGAGGGCGGTGTGCCGTCCCGTGCGCCGGGTGAGGTCCTCGCTGAACCGGCTCGTGTCCCCCAGCGTGGCCGACATGAGGACGAACTGCGCCTGCGGCAGCGTCAGCAGCGGCACCTGCCAGGCCCAGCCGCGCTGGCCGTCCCCGTAGTAGTGGAACTCGTCCATGACGACGACGCCGATGTCGGCGCCCTCCCCCTCGCGCAGAGCGATGTTGGCGAGCACCTCCGCGGTGCAGACGACGATCGGGGCGTCGGCGTTGACGGCCGCGTCGCCGGTGAGCATGCCGACGTTCTCCGCCCCGAAGGTCCGGCAGGCGTCGAAGAACTTCTCGCTGACCAGCGCCTTGATCGGCGCGGTCAGGAAGGCCACCTCGTCGCGGGCCAGCGCGAGGAAGCAGGCCGCCGTCGCCACGAGGGACTTGCCGCTCCCGGTGGGTGTGGCGAGGACGACGTTGCTGCCCTCGAGCAGGTGCAGCAGCGCCTCCTCCTGGTGGGGGTAGAGCGTGGTGCCGCGGTCGGCCGCCCAGGCGGCGAAGGTGTCGAAGACGGTGTCGGCGTCGGGGGTGCCGCCACCCTCTCCCGTGGACGGGAGCCGGTCGGTCAGGGTCTGGTCGGTGGCCATCTCCTCCATTGTCGGTGATGGGCGCCCGGCTGCCCGCCTCGCCGCGCGTCGCCCCGGTCACGTCGGGCACGATGGGCAGATGCTCAGCGTCGATCTCGCCCGCCGGCTGCACGAGGCCGGTCTCATCTGGTCTCCCCTCGCCGGGGACCGCTTCGTCGTGGATCGCTCCGGGATGACGCACGACGTGTTCTACCTGGCCGACATGACGGTGGAGGTGCACGAGTTCGTCGGCGGGTCGGTCATCGGCTTCAACGGGGTCGCCGAGTGGGCCCTGGACTCGGTCGCGCTGGACGACACCACCTGGCTGCCGCGGGAGGACCAGCTGCGCGCGGTGCTGGGTCACGACTTCGTCGGTCTCGGGCTGCGCCGCAGCGACGACGAGAGCAACGAGGACCACGGCGGGATCGAGTACGCCGTGGTCGCACTGGTCGAGGGCTCGCCCACGACCTTCGCGCACCAGGACGCCGAGGAGGCCTACGGGCTCGCGACCCTGGCGGTGCTCCGCACCCGCCACTGAGACCGTGGACGTGGTCGTCCAGCGGCTACTAGCCTGAGGCATGCCGCCGGACGAGACCGAGTTCTTCCACACCGACCGGGCGCACTACGAGTACCTGCGGCAGCAGCGGGAGGCCGCGGAGGACGCGGCGGCCAGGGAGCGGTCCGCACGCTCGGGGTGCGGTCTGCTCTGGCTGCTGCCCGCACTGCTCGCCGTGGCGTCGGTGGTTGCGCTCGACGACGTGCTGGCCGCCTACCCCAGCTGGTCCGGGGGCCTCCTGGGGGTCGTCCCGCCGGACTGGGTGGACGCCGCCGGTGAGCGCTGGTGGGCGGCCCTCCTCCTGGGCCTGGGCGTGCTCACCCCGCTCTGGCTGCTGGCGTGGGCGGTCGCCGTCGTCCGCCGACAGGTGGCGGTGCACCTGCGCCGGGGATGGCTCCTGGGTCCGCTGCGCTGGGCCTGGCTCACCCTGGCGACAGCCGCGCGGGCGCTGCTCACCCTCGCCGGTCTGGTCACCGCGTGGCAGGTGGTGCGACTCTCCCGCGCGGTGCCGCTCCAGGAGGTCGCCGACGTGCGGACGCCGACGCTGGTGGTGGTGGTGCTGGTCGGGGTGGCCTCGGCCCTGAGGGCTCTGGCCCTGCACCGGCAGCTGCCGTCGGCAAGTCCGGTCAGCGGCGGATGGTGACCTGCGGGGCGTACAGCTCCATCGCCGCGAGCGCCCGCTCGTGCGCCTCGTCGCTGGACCCCGCGCAGGCGGCCGCCGCGACCTCGACGGTGCAGCCGGCGTCGGCGGCGGCCAGGGCGGTCGAGAGCACGCAGCAGTCGGTGGCGACGCCCGCCAGCACGAGGTGCGCGTCGGCGCCGACGACGTCGTGCAGCCGCTCGCCCCACTTGCCGAAGGTTGGCTCGGTGACGGTGTGCGGCAGCCGCAGCTCGGCGATCTCGTCGACCAGGTCGAAGACGGGGTCGTGCTGCTCGCGGTCGGCGAACGGGAAGCGCTCGAGATAGGCCACCCAGGAGCCGTGCCGCACGTGCGGCGGCACCCAGCGGGTCTGGACCACCCGGCCCGCGTGCTCGTCCACCAACGCCCGGATGGGCCCGAGCGTCTCGGCGAACCGGGGGGCGCACCACTCCGAGGCCGGGTCGGCGAAGATCCGCTGGGCGTCGACGACGACCAACCAGGGCTGCGACGTCATACCTGCTCCTCCAGCTCCTGGCGCCGGACGATGCGACGGCCGAGGACCAGCCAGCCGACGAAGCCGATGGCGAGCGCCACCAGCACGCCGAGGTTGGCCCACGCCCAGGTGCCCTCCTTGCCGCCCAACCCGAGCGGACCGAGCAGGTAGCCCTGCCAGTTGTTCCACGCGGCGGCCTCGGCGAAGGTGTTGATGACCAGGCCCCAGCCGACGACGGCCGCGACGCCCATGATCCCGACGGCGGTCCAGTTCCAGTCGCCGTAGCGACCGCGCGGGTCGAAGAGCGCCTGCTCGTCGTAGTCGCGGCGGCGCAGCGCGACGTCGGCCATGAGGATCCCGGCCCAGGCGGCGATCGGCACGCCCAGGGTGATGAGGAAGCTCTGGAACGGCGCGAGGAAGCTCTGGGCGAAGAAGACGACCCAGATGGTCCCCAGGGTGAGGATGGTGCCGTCGATGAGCGCGGCGGCGGGCCGGGGGATGTCGATCCCGAGGGAGAGCAGGGTGAGCCCGGAGGAGTAGATCCCCAGGACCGCGCCGCTGACGAGGGCGAGGACGGCGGCCAGCAGGAACGGCACGAGGAACCAGATCGGCAGGATCGTCGCGAGGGTGCCGATCGGGTCGTTGACGATCCCCTCCTCGAGCTCGGGCTGCGACCCGATGAGCAGCAGGCCGTAGAGGACGAGCAGGGTCGGCGCCAGGGCACCACCGAGGGTGTTCCACAGCACGATGGCGCCACCGCTGGCGTCCCGACGCTGGTAGCGCGACCAGTCCGCGGCGATGTTGATCCAGCCCAGCCCGAACCCCGTCATGAGCAGCACCAGGGCTCCGATGACCGCCTCGGTCGGACCGGCCTCGCGGGAGGTGACGGCCGCGAGGTCGATGCGGTCCCAGGTCATGAGGATGTAGGCGGTCGTGGCGGCACCGGTGAGCCAGGTCAGGACCGACTGCATCCGCATGATCGTGTGGTATCCCGCGACGGAGGCGCCGACGATGAGCGCCGCGATCACCGCGCACGCGAGCACCGAGGTGAGAGTGCCCCCGCCCCACCCCAGCTGGGTGAACACGGTGGCGGTCGCCAGCACGGCCATGATGGCCAGGAACGTCTCCCAGCCCATCGAGATGAGCCAGGAGAAGACGCCGGGCACCTTCTGCCCGTTGACGCCGAAGGCGGCCCGCGAGAGGACCATGGTGGGTGCCGACCCACGCTTGCCGGCGATGGCGATGATGCCGCAGGCCAGGAAGGAGGCCACGACCCCCAGGACGGTCACCAGCACCGCCTGGGCGAAGCTGATGCCGAAGCCGAAGACGTAGCTCGCGTAGCTGATCCCGAAGACCGAGATGTTGGCGGCGAACCAGGGCCAGAAGAGGTCGTGCGGGCTGGCCGTCCGCTCCGCCTCCGCGATGATCTCGATGCCGTTGGTCTCGACCAGGCGCCGCTCGGTCTCGCTGAGCCGCGGCGCTGCTGCCGGGGAGGTCTGGCTCATGGGCCTACTGTCCCACAGCGCTGGGCTGGCGGTGTGTCGGTGCCACCCCCTACCGTGAGGGGTATGACGATGCGCCCGGCCCCCCTCGCCGCCCTGGTGGCGGCCGCCCTGGTCGGCGCCGCACTGACGACGCCCGCCGTGGCCGCGCCGTCCCGCGGGCCGGACCGGCCGGTCCAGCTCGACGTGCGCTTCGCGACCTTCAACGCCTCGCTCAACCGAGCCGGCGAGGGGGAGCTCACCGCCGACCTGTCCACCGGCGAGGACCAGCAGGCCCGCAACGTGGCCGAGACGATCCAGCGCGCCGCCCCGGACGTGGTGCTCGTCAACGAGTTCGACTACTCCCGGGACAACGTCGACCTCTTCCGCGACCACTACCTCGCCGTCGGCCAGGGCGGTGCCGAGCCGATCGACTACCCCTACGCCTACATCGCCCCCTCCAACACCGGGGTGCCCAGCGGCTTCGACCTCAACAACGACGGAGAGGTCGGCGGGCCGGACGACGCCTACGGCTTCGGGGAGTTCCCCGGGCAGTACGGCATGATCGTCTACTCCCGCTTCCCGATCGACACGGACGCCGTCCGCACCTTCCAGCGCTTCCGCTGGACCGACATGCCGGGCAACCTCATCCCGAGCGGGTTCTACGACCCGCAGGAGCGACGGGCCCTGCGGCTGTCGAGCAAGTCCCACTGGGACGTGCCGATCCGGGTCGGGACCAGGACCGTCCACCTGCTGGCGGCGCACCCCACTCCCCCGACCTTCGACGGTCCGGAGGACCGCAACGGACGCCGCAACCACGACGAGATCCGCTTCTGGGCGGACTACGTGGCCGGCCCGCAGCACTCGCGCTACATCTACGACGACCGAGGTCGCACGGGCGGGCTGCGTCCAGGCGAGCGCTTCGTCATCGCGGGCGACTACAACGCCGACCCCGTCGACGGGGACTCCCGTGACGGGGCGATCAACCAGCTGCTCGACCACCCCCGGGTGAGCACGCAGCTGGTGCCGGACAGCGACGGAGCGGTCGAGGCGGCCGAGGTGCAGGGCGGGGCCAACGACTCCCACGTCGGCGACCCGGCCCACGACACCGCCGACTTCAACGACGATCCGGAGCCGGGCAACCTGCGGGTCGACTACGTCCTGCCCAGCAGGTCGCTGCCGGTGCGGGACGCCGGCGTCTTCTGGCCGACCAGCGACGACCCGCTCTTCGACCTCGTGGGTACCTTCCCGTTCCCCACCAGCGACCACAGGCTGGTCTGGACCGACGTCCGGTTGCCGCACCGCCGCTGAGCGGGCCGGTTACGGTGGGGGCATGACGGACGGAGCAGACGGGCGAGGGTCCGGGGACCCGCACCAGACCACAAGCGATCGCGTGCCGCCCCTGCCGGGTCCGCCGGTCACGGGCCCCGGCGACGACGTCGACCGCCCCGTGACGATCGTCGGCGGCCCGGCCGCCGAGGACTCCCCCGACTGGCGACCGGGCGTCCCTCCCGAGCAGACCGAGCCGGCACGGCGTCCCGCTGATCCGCCGGCCCCCGCCCCGGCTCGCATCACGAGCTTCTTCAGCTCGACCCACCGCATCGGGCGCTGGCAGGTCCCCGAGGTCCTCACCGTGTCCGGCGGCTTCTCCGAGACGGTCCTGGACCTGCGCGAGGCGGTCGTCACCTCGCGCGTGGTGGAGCTGCGCCTCAACGACATCTTCTCCAGCTGCAAGGTCATCGTTCCCCGGGGGGTGGGGGTCGACGTGCAGGGTGGGAGCGCGCTCTTCAGCAGCCTCAGCGGTGACTACGAGGGCGTCTCGGACCCCGGTCGCTGGCGGCTGACCATCGCCCACAACGGCGCCTTCAGCAGCGTGGAGATCGTCTCGCTCGACCCGGGCGAGAAGGAGCCGAAGTGGTGGCACAAGCTGTTCTGAGCCACCGGACGGGGCGGCCGGTGCCAGGGGCAGGCGGCGGGAGCTAGCCTGGGACGTCGCGGTCGGTCCTCGTGCACCGGCTGCGGGCCTCTAGCTCAATTGGCAGAGCTGCGGACTTTTAATCCGTAGGTTGTGGGTTCGAGCCCCACGGGGCCCACGTCCAGGCCGGGTCCGGCCTCACCCGTCTGACGCGGCCGACGTCCACGGGCCTTCTTCCCTCGCACCTGAGCGCTCACCCGCACCGAGATACTACGATACGTAGTATTCTGGCCCCGCGCCCTCCTGCGGCGCTGCAGGTCCCCATCGAACGGAAGGATCGAGATGAAAGCCGCCGTCGTCCCCTCGCTCGGAGCCCCTCTGGAGATCCGTGACGTCCCCGTCCCCGAACCGGGCCCGGGTCAGGTCCTCGTCAAGGTCGAGGCCTCCGGGCTGTGCCACACCGACATCCATGCCGCCCGCGGAGAGTGGCCGGTCCGCCCGAAGATGCCGCTCATCCCGGGCCACGAGGGCGTCGGCACGGTGGTCGCCCGCGGGGACGGCGACCTCCCCGTGGAGGAGGGTGACCGGGTGGCGGTCCCGTGGCTGGGTCACGCCTGCGGCCACTGCCGCTACTGCGTCGCAGGCTGGGAGACCTACTGCCTGAGCCCCCAGTACACCGGTTACACCGTGGACGGCGGGTATGCCGAGTACGTGCTCGCGCACGCCTCGCACGTCGTCCCCGTGCCCCAGGGGGTCACCTCCTTCGACGCCGCCCCGCTCACCTGTGCGGGCGTCACGACGTTCAAGGCGCTCAAGGTCGCCCACCCGCAGCCGAACGAGACCGTCATGGTGGTCGGGATCGGTGGGCTGGGTCACCTCGGCCTCCAGTACGCCTCGGTGTTCGGGGCCAGGACGGTGGCGGTGGACGTCGAGGACGAGAAGCTGCAGCTCGCCGGCGAGCTGGGGGCCGACCACACGGTCGACGCCCGGTCGGGCCGGCAGGAGGAGGAGCTGGCCGCACTGGGTGGGGTGGACGTGGCGCTGGTCACCGTGCCCTCCCCCGCGGCCATGCACGCGGCGCACGCCTCGCTCAACCCGGGCGGACGGCTCGTGCTGGTCGGGCTGCCCGCGGACAACCGGCTGGAGCTGCCGGTGTTCGAGACCGTCCTCAGGGGGATCTCGGTGATCGGCTCGCTCGTGGGCACCCGCAACGACCTCGCCGACTGCTTCGCCCTGCACGCCCAGGGACGCACCCGCGTCGTCGCCGAGCCACGGCGCCTCGAGGACGTCAACGACTGCTTCGAGGAGGTGCTCTCGGGTCGCGTCCCCGCGCGCCTCGTCTTCGACCTGTCCGCGAGCGCCTAGGCAGGCAGCCCGTACAGCATCCCTCCTTCCCGTGGGCGGGCAGGAGGGGCTACCCCACGCGACGCCGGAACAGCACCACGGCGACCGTGTAGGCCAGCACGAGGGCGCCGACGCACCAGGCGAGCGCCACCCAGATCTCCCCACCGACCGGGTCTCCGGCCAGCAGGGCCCGCAGGCTGTCCACGACGGAGGTCACCGGTTGGTGCTCGGCGAACCACCGGACCGGTGCGGGCATGGTGGCGGTGGGCACGAAGGCCGAGCTGAGGAAGGGCAGGAAGATCAGGGGGTAGGAGAAGGCGGTCGCGCCGTCCAGGGACCGGGCCCCCTCGCAGGTCCAGGAACACGCGGTATGCCGTGTAGGCGACACCGGTCGCGATGGTGATGAGCAGGATGCCCGGCAGCAGGTAGTCGACGTAGGCCTCCCCGCCCGACGACCCGGCCGCCGGGCCCTCCACGCCGGCCTCGATCGCGCCACCGAAGACGTAGACGAAGAGCAGCAGGAAGGCGATGGGCATGACCGCCGTCGTGACGATCGTGTCGGGGCTGCGCAGGACGTGGCGCAGCGATCGGCGGGTCAGCGCGGCCGTCTCGTGCAGGGCGTGCGTGCTCATCGTCCGTCCTCCACGTGCTCGCCGGCGTCGGCCGGGTCGTCCCCGACGAGCGCCAGGAAGATCTCCTCCAGGGTCGGCTGCTTCTCGACGTACTCCACCGTGGTGGGGGGCAGCAGGGCGCGCAGCTCGGTGAGGGTGCCCTCGACGAGGACCTTGCCGCGATGCAGGATCGCGATGCGGTCGGCGAGGTTCTCCGCCTCCTCGAGGTACTGCGTCGTCAGCAGCACGGTGGTGCCGGCGGCGGCCAGGGTGGACGGCGTCCCACACCTCGAGGCGCCCCTGCGGGTCGAGGCCGGTGGTCGGCTCGTCGAGGAAGACCACCGGTGGGCGCCCCGTCAGGCTCATGGCGATGTCGAGGCGCCGCCGCATACCTCCCGAGTAGGTCGCCACGCGCCGACCGCCCGCCTCGACGAGGGAGAACTGCTCGAGCAGCTCCCGCGCGCGCCCGCGCGGGCCCGGCAGGTGCCAGAGCTGACCCATGAGCACCAGGTTCTCCCGGCCGGTGAGGACCTCGTCGACGGCGGCGAACTGGCCGGTGAGGCTGATCGAGCCACGGACCTCGGCGGCCCGGGTCACCACGTCGAGGTCGCAGACCGTCGCGGTGCCGGCATCCGGGGGCAGGAGCGTCGACAGGATGCGCACCAGGGTGGTCTTGCCGGCGCCGTTCGCGCCCAGGAGGGCGTGAATGCTGCCCCGGTCGACCTCGAGGTCGATGCCGCGGAGGACGTCGACGCCGCCGAAGGACTTCCTCAGGCCGTGCACCTCGATCGTGGGCCCGGCGGTGGTGGTCGTCATCCCCGCGCTCCGTGCTGCTCGAGGGAGGAGGCGCGGGCGATGGTCTCGTCGAGCCGCCGCCGCTGGTGGGTCACCCACCGTGCGTCGTCGTAGGTGGCGAGGAAGGTCTCGGCGAACTCGACCGGGTCCGCGCCCACGACGTCGGTGACGGACAGACCGTCGGCCGCGCTCTGCTCGAAGAGCTCGACGAGGTCCTCCAGCATCTGCACCAGCACGTCACCGCGGGCGATGCCGCCCGTCACCACGACATACCGGTCCAGGCCTTCGACCGCGGTGCGGTGGTGGGCAGGGAGGGCCCGGCGCCGAACCTTGTAGCGCCAGTAGCGCCGCTTCTGCTCCCACGGGCCGGTCACCCTCTCGATCCAGCGTGCCGCCATGCTCACGCACCATCCTCTCGGAGCTGGTCCAGTCGTTCGGTGAGGAAGCTCCAGGTCCTCCAGAACTCGGTGAGGTCCTCGCGACCGCGGGCGTTGAGGGTGAAGACCTTGCGCGGCGGACCCTTCTCCGAGGGCACCCTCTCGACGTCGACCAGGCCGCGTTGCTCGATGCGGATGAGCAACGCGTACACCGTCCCCTCGGCGAGGTCGGTGAACCCCTGGTCGCGCAGCCGCGCGGTGATCTCGTAGCCGTAGGCGGGACGCGTGGACAGCAAGGCCAGGACGACGCCCTCGAGGACGCCCTTGAGCATCTCCGTCGACTGCCTGCCCACCGCCGCTCCCGTCTACTCAGTGTTGCTGACTACCGGTACATAGTATGACTAGGCACCGAGGGGCGCAAGGGTCCGAGCACCTGTCGGACCGGGCACCCATACTGGGAGGGACCCGAGCGACGGAGGAGACCCGTGACACCCACCCTCGACCCCGAGCAGACCCGCTACCTCCCCGGACTGGTGCGCGCCTACCTGACCGCGCGCGACACCGGCCGGTATGCCGACGCCGCCGCCCTCTTCGCCCCGGACGCGGTGGTGGAGGACGACGGCAGGACGCACACGGGCATCGACGCGGTCTCCGAGTGGGTCATCGAGTCGGCCACCGCCGTGGAGCACACCACCACCCTGCTCGGCCACACGGTCGTCGACGACCGGACCGTGGACGTCCTCGTCCGCATCGACGGAGCCTTCCCGGGCGGGACCGCCACCCTGCGCCAGCGCTTCCTCACCGACTACGGCGTCATCCGGCGCCTGACGATCGAGCCGGCCCCGGCGCCCGATCCGACCTCTGACTGACCACCCGGACCTATGCTGGGGTGCGCAGGCCGACAGGACCCGAAGGAGCATCATGACCGTCACCCATGACACCCACGGCACGCACACCCACCAGCACGGCGAGAGCTGCGGGCACGTCGCCGTGGAGCACGACGGGCACACCGACTACCTGCACGACGGGCACGCCCACCATCCGCACGAGGACCACTACGACGAGCACGAGTCCGACGCCCACGTCGCGGCGCAGGACCACGACCACGACCACACCCACGGCGAGGGGTGCGGCCACGAGACGGTCGAGCACGGCAACCACGTCGACTACCTCCACGGCGAGCACCGTCACGCCCCCCACGGCGACCACTACGACGAGCACTGACTAGCGGGCACCCGGCCCGCCGCGTCAGCTCGCGTCAGGCCGGGTCCACCCGGTCCAGCACGCGGGTGAGCACCCGCAGGAGAGCGTCGCGCTCCTGCGCGCTCATCCCGTCGAGGAAGACCTGACGGACCGTGCGCACGTGGTCGGGAGCGGCGCCCTCCAGGGCCTCCCGACCGGCCGGGGTCAGCACCACGAACGACCCGCGGCCGTCCTCCGCGCACTCCACCTTCTCCACCAGCCCCCGGGCGCCCATGCGGCGCAGGTGGTGCGAGAGCCTCGACCGCTCCCAGTGCATCTCGTCGGCCAGCGCCGACACGCGCAGCCGCCCCTCCCCCGATTCCGAGAGCCGCACCAGGGTCTCGAAGTCCTGCAACGACAGGTCGCTGTCCTCGTGGAGCGCTCTCCCCATGGCTGCCGGCAGCTCGGTCTGCACGCGCAGCCAGGCGCGCCACAGACGCATCTCGTCCTCGTCGAGCCAGGGAGCGGCGGGTGCGGTGGGCATGGGTCCAGACTAACACTTGCGTGACACGTCAACAACATCTACAGTGACAGTTGACCGATCAACTACTCGGGAAGGACCCTCATGACCGACGTCACCCCCACCTCCACCTCCCTGCACGACCTGGACGGCACCTACGCCATCGACGCCTCGCACAGCCGTGTCGGCTTCTCGACCCGGCACGCGATGGTCACCAAGGTCCGCGGCGCCTTCAACGAGATCGAGGGCAGCGCCACCACCGGCCCCGGCCTCCAGGACGCCTCCGTGCAGCTGACCATGCAGGTCGCCTCGGTCGACACGCGCTCCGCGGACCGGGACGGGCACCTGCGCTCGCCGGACTTCTTCGACGTCGAGAACTACCCCACGATGACCTTCACCTCGACCGAGGTCACCGCGGTGGACGACGACACGCTGCGCGTCACGGGCGACCTGACGATCAAGGACGTCACCCGCCCCGTCACCGTCGACTTCGAGTACGCTGGAGCCGCGACCGACCCGTTCGGCAACCAGCGCATCGGCTTCGAGGGCTCCACCGTCGTCAACCGCAAGGACTTCGGCCTCACCTGGAACGCCGCGCTGGAGACCGGTGGTGTCCTGGTCGCGGAGAAGGTTACCCTGGAGTTCGAGATCTCGGCCATCAAGTCCGTCTGATCTCGCCACACACTCCCCCGGACCGTGCCTGCAACCGGTCCGGGGTGAGCGCGGCCCCGCTGGACCTGTGACCCGGCGGGGCCGTCGTCATGTCCGGGGACGACTCACCGGACGCCCTGCGCACGACGCAGGCGGCGCCCGCCCGCGTGTGCCGCGCGCTCAGCTGCGGAACTGCGTGAACTCCGCGGTCTGCGGGTCCGGGAACATCCGCTCGTCCGTGTCGAGACCGCTGATCGCGCTCATCTGCGCCTCGTCCAGCTCGAAGCCGAAGACGTCGGCGTTGGAGACGATGCGCTCCGGGGTCGCGGACTTGGGGATGACGATGCGGCCCTCCTGCAGGTGCCACCGGATGACGACCTGTGCCGGGCTGACGCCGTGCGCCTGCGCCGCCTCGGTCACCGGCGCGAGCTCGAGGTCGGCGCCCTGGCCGATGGGCGCGTAGGCCTCGACCGCCACCCCGGCCTCGCGGGAGGCCCGCTGGGTCTGCGGCTGCTGGAAGGAGGGGTGGACCTCGATCTGGTTGACCGCAGGCGTCACCGACGCGCTCCTCAGCAGCTCGGCGAGGTGGTCGGGGAGGAAGTTGGACACACCGATGGCCCGGACGGCACCCTCGCCCTGCAGCTCCTCGAAGACCTCCCAGGTCTGCCCCGCGAGGCCCTTGCCGGGCACCGGCCAGTGGATGAGGTAGAGGTCCACGGCGTCCACGCCGAGCGCCTCGCGGGAGTTCTCGAAGGCCGCCCTCGCCCGCTCGCGCCCCTGGTCCCCGTTGCGCAGCTTCGTCGTGAGGAAGACCTCGTCCCGGGCCAGGCCGCTGGCCCGGAGAGCCGCGCCGACCCCCGCCTCGTTGTAGTAGCCCGCGGCGGTGTCGATGTGCCGGTAGCCGGCCTCCAGCGCAGCCTCCACGACCCGCTGGGTCTCCTTCTCGTCCACCTGGAAGGTGCCGAAGCCGAGCTGGGGGATGGTGACATCGGGGCTGAGGGTGATCGTTGGCTGACTCGTCATGCATCCCACGAAACGTCGGGCACACTGGGGGGCATGGCATGGGACGACCTGCCCGGTGACCCCGAGCGGGAGCGGTGGGACCGCCGGGACGAGGCGGCGGCCCAGCTGCGCCTGAGCCGGCACCTGCAGCTGCAGCTGCCGGGGCTGGTCGCGCGCCGGGTGCCCGTCCGCGGGATCACGCCGGGCCCCATCCAGGGCGTCGGTCGGCTGCGGCTGGCCGACTCCACCACCTTCCTCGTCGGCGGCGCGGCCCCGGGCAACCTCGGTCGTGTCCTGCGCGCCCTACACGACCGCCACGCCGTGACCGTCGCCGGCTGGGAGCAGCGTGAGGACGGCCTCCTCCTCACCCTGGCGGGGGTGCCCGGGAGGGAGCCGGTCCGCATCTGGCTCATCGGGCCCGACCAGCCGGACTGACCCCGCCCAGCTCCTGCCGCTCCCCCGTCCGCGCCGCAGCAGCTGCCCGGTCGACCGCCCTGAGCATCGCCTGCGCCTTGGCGCGGGTCTCGGCATACTCCTCCCGCGGGTCTGACAGCGCGGTGACCGCGCCGCCGACGCCGAAGGCGAGGTCCCCGTCCGGCCCCCGGGTGAGCGTCCGGATGACGATGGAGGTGTCCATCGACCCGTCCAGCCCGATCCACCCGATCGTGCCGCTGTAGACCCCGCGTGCCCGCCCCTCGAGGTCGTCGAGGATCTCCATCGTGCGCACCTTGGGCGCCCCCGTCATCGACCCGCCCGGGAAGCAGGCCCGCAGCACGTCCGTCGGCCCCATCCGCGGGGCCAGCGCACCGCGCACCGTGGAGACGAGCTGGTGCACGGTCGCGTAGGTCTCCACCCCGCACAGCTGGGGCACGTGCACGCTGCCCGAGCGGCACACGCGGTGCAGGTCGTTGCGCAGCAGGTCCACGATCATGAGGTTCTCGGCCCGGTCCTTGACCGCGGTCGCGAGGTCCGCGGCGAGCGCGGCGTCCTGCTCGGCGCTGCTCCCGCGCGGGCGGGTGCCCTTGATCGGCCGCGCCTCGACGGTGCCGCTGCCGGCGTCCACCGACACGAAGCGCTCGGGCGAACCGCTGAGGACGCTGAGGCCGGGCGCGCGCAGCCAGGCCCCGTGCGGCACCGGCGACACCTCCCGCAGCGCCCGGTAGAGCACCCCCTCGTCGAGCTCCGGCGCGCTCGTCCGGTATGCCGTGGTGAGACAGATCTCGTAGGACTCACCCCGCGCGATCTGGGCCTGGGCGAGGCGCACCTTGGCGAGATACCCCGCCTCGTCGTCCTGCGGCGTCCAGTCCGGGGCGGCGGCGGGGCACCCGTCCACCCGGTCGAGCGCCGGTGACCCCGACGGCCCGGGTGGCGCCGCCGACGACCGGGACGGCCCCGCCTGTGGCTGTCCGGCCGCCTCGAGGACCGAGGCCACCTCGTCGGCCCACCGCCCCTGCTCCCCGGCGGTCGACGCGTCCTCGACCCACACGGCCCACACCCGGTCGGTGCGGTGGTCGATCACCACCCCACGGTCGACGAGGAGCAACCAGGCGTCCGGCCACGGCGAGCGGTGCGTGCCGGCCGGGTCGGCGCCGGTCTCGGCCTTGACCTCGTAGCCGATCCAGCCGACGAGCCCGGGCCGCCACGGCACCTCCCCGGGCCGCTCGTCCGCGACCTCCAGCGCCCAGGCGTCCAGCTCGGCGTCCACCCGGTCCAGCAGCGGGGCGCCCTCGCCCACCCGGTGGGTCAGCTCTCGGGAGAGCGGCCCCCGCCCGTCGGCGAGGAGCGACCATCCGCTGCCGTCCGAGGAGTCCAGCCAGACCGAGCTCGGCGCGCGGCCGACGAGGTGCTCGTGCAGCTCGGGCACCCGCACTCGGGCCGCGTCCTCGCGCAGCAGCCGGGCGCGCAACCGCACCGGCCGCCCCCCACGACGGTGCTCCTGGGGCCGCAGCGTGTCGCCGACGGCCACCACCGCCCCGCCCGCGTCGGCCGCCACCGGGACGTCGGCCAGCGCCAGGAAGTTCGCCACGAGCCGCTCCCCGTGCTCGGACAGGACGGACTCGGGGTGGAACTGCACGCCCCAGAACGGCCGGCCGGGGTCCGCGAGCGCCATGACGCAGCCGTCGTCGACGGCCCGGGCGGTGACCTGCAGGTCGGAACGCAGCGGCTCGACCACCTCGAGGGAGTGGTAGCGCACGACCCGCAGCGGCGAGGGCAGGCCCGCGAAGAGCCCCCGCCCGTCGTGCTCCACCGGGCTGACGATGCCGTGCCGGGGCACGTCCATCTCCGCCACCGTCTCCCCGGCCACGTGGGCGAGACCCTGGTGCCCCAGACACACCCCCAGCACCGGGACCTCGCGCTGGCCCAGCGCCAGCGCCGACAGACCCAGGTCGCTGTCGACCTGGGGCCGGCCCGGCCCGGGCCCGATGACCACCGCGGCGAACCGCCGGAGGTCCTGCGCGGTGGCCGGGTGGTCGTGCCGCCACAGCACGGGGGCGCGGCCCAGGACGCGGTGCAGCAGGTCGGCCAGGTTGTAGATGAAGCTGTCGAGGTGGTCGATCAGCAGGACCTCGCCCGCCACGCCTCAGCCCCGGGGGCGCAGCCGCACCTGCGGCAGCTCGGGCGCGGGGAGGGAGTCGCCGGGGTAGTCGAACGCGCCGAACCGGCCGTCGGGGTCGTGCCCGAGCTCGTCCTGCCACTGCGTGCGCGCCTGCACGACCTCCTCGTGGGAGCGGCCGATGAAGTTCCACCACATGACGATCTGCTCGCCGAAGGGCGGGCCCCCGAGCAGCAGCACCCGGGCACCGTCCTCCCCTGCGGCGAGCTCGAGCTCGGAGCGACCCGGCGCGAGGTAGCCGAGCTCGGCGCGCTCGAGGGCGGTCTCCCCCATCCGCACCCGTCCGTGGTCGACGAGCACCCCGTGCTCGTGCTCGGGGTCGACCGTGAGACGGACCCGCGCGCCGGGGTCGAGGACGACCTCCGCCCCCAGCAGCGGGGTATACGTCGCGACCGGCGAGCGCGTCTGCTCCCCGTCGACGCCGAGGGCGCCCAGGAAGACGCTGACCCGCCCGCCGTGCACGTCCCGCGGCTGCGGCGCGTGGTGCTGGAAGGCCGGGTCCACCCCGGCGTCGGCGGCCGGCAGCGCCACCCACAGCTGAGCGCCGTGGAGCACCTGCAGGTGGGGCTCGTCGCCAGTGACGGACACCTCGGAGTGACAGACCCCCCGCCCGGCCGTCATGAGGTTGAGCTCGCCAGGACGGACGACCGCGTGCACCCCCGTGGAGTCGCGGTGCTCGATCTCCCCGCTGAACAGCCAGGAGACCGTCTGCAGGGCGGTGTGCGGGTGCGGGGGCACGACCATCCCGCCGGACCGACCCACCTCGTCCGGACCGTAGTGGTCCACGAAGCACCAGGCCCCGATCATGGTCCGTCCGCGGGAGGGGAGGGTGCGGCGCACCCGCATAGCCCGGGGTCCGCCGAGCGGCACCTCGCGGGGGGTCAGGACGGTCACCGCCCCCTCCGGTGCTGGGCCGTCCCCGCACGTCACCTCGTCCGGGCGCGTCTCCAACGAGCTCATCGCCCCATCCTCCCACCGTGAGCAACGTCTCGTCCTCTCCGCGGGCACCAGGGGGCTGCAGCGGAATCCCGTGGCGCGGATGTGTTGTTGACTAGACATATGAGCACTCCTCAGCCGTCCGCCCCGGCGCAGCAGCCGTCCGCCCCCCGTCCCCACCGCGTCCTCGTCATCGGCTCCGGCTTCGGCGGCCTCTTCGCCACCAAGGCGCTCTCCGACCCGGCCGTGCAGGTGCTCATGGTGGCCCGCACCGGCCACCACCTCTTCCAGCCGCTCCTCTACCAGGTCGCGACCGGCATCCTCTCCGAGGGCGTCATCGCCCCGCCGACGCGGGACGTGCTCGCCAGCCAGGACAACGTGACGGTGATGCTGGGCGACGTCAAGAGCATCGACATCGACGAGCGTTCGGTGACCGCGGTCACGGCCGGCGAGGACATGGTCTACGACTACGACAGCCTCATCCTCGCGGCCGGCGCCAACCAGTCGTGGTTCGGCAGCCCGCACTTCGCCGAGTACGCCCCCGGCATGAAGTCGATCGACGACGCCCTGGAGCTGCGCGGGCGCATCTACGGCGCCTTCGAGCTCGCCGAGCTGGCGGCCGCCGCCGGGCGGGAGGACGACGTGCGTCGGCTGCTGACCTTCGTCGTCGTCGGGGCCGGGCCGACGGGCGTGGAGATGGCCGGCCAGCTGGCCGAGCTGAGCAAGCGCACGCTGCGCAAGGAGTTCCGCCACATCGACCCGACGCAGGCGCGGATCATCCTCGTGGACGCCGTGGACCAGGTGCTCGCCCCCTTCGGCGACAGCCTGGCGGCGAAGACCGAGCGCAGCCTCACCGAGATCGGCATCGAGGTGAAGCTCGGCCGCAAGGTGGTCGACGTCGACGAGGGCGGGGTCGTCCTGGAGTCCACCGAGAACGGCAGCCAGGAGCGCATCGAGGCGCAGACCAAGGTGTGGGCCGCCGGCGTCCAGGGCAACCCGCTGGGTCGCAAGGTCGCCGAGCAGGCGGGCGCCGAGCTCGACCGTTCCGGCCGGGTCAAGGTCCTCCCCGACCTCACCCTGCCCGGGCACCCCGAGGTCTTCGTCGTGGGTGACCTCGCCGCCGTGGACGGTGTTCCCGGCGTCGCCCAGGGAGCCATCCAGGGCGGGCGGCACGCGGCGGACCAGATCCTGCGGCGGGTGCGCGGGGAGGAGACCGGCCAGGAGTTCCAGTACTTCGACAAGGGCTCGATGGCCACGATCTCCCGCTTCCGCGCGGTGATGAAGCGCGGCCGGATCGAGCTCACCGGCTACCCCGCCTGGGTCGCCTGGCTGGCGGTGCACCTCTTCTACATCATCGGGTTCAAGAGCCAGCTGGCGACGCTGATGCACTGGGCGGTGAGCTTCGTGGGCCGTGACCGCTCCGAGCGCACGGTCACCGAGCAGCAGGTGTACGCCCGGCTGGCCCTGGAGTACCTCGGCGAGGACTTCCGCAAGCAGCCCAAGCGCTGACTCAGCCCCGCGTCATCGGCAGGTGCGGTATGCCGTCCTCCAGGTAGTCGGGGCCGCTGCGGACGAACCCGAGCCGGGCGTACCAGTCCGCCAGGTGGGCCTGGGCGCCGATCTGGACCGGTCCGTCGCCGAGCCGCCGCAGCCCCTCGCGGACCAGCTGTGCGGCATACCCGCGCCCCCGGTGGTCGCGGTGCGTGGCCACCCTGCCCAGCCGACGCGTGCCGTTGGGGTCGACGAGGGTGCGGACGGTCGCCGCGACCTGCCCGTCGACGTCCATCCACAGGTGCTCCGCCGTGGGCTCGACGTCGCGCCCGTCGATCTCCGGGTAGGGGCACTGCTGCTCGACGACGAAGACGTCCACCCGCAGCCGCAGCAGGTCGTGCAGCGTCCTGACGTCGAGGTCGGCGAACTTGGCGGCGTGGAGGGTGCCCATGCCAGCAGGGTATGCCGACCGCACCGGCCGCCCGGGCTGCGGCCGGGGCGTCCAGCGCCCGGCCGGCAGCGGCTGGGGGCGCCTAGAGTGGGGGCATGAGCCACGCACCGGGCGGTGCCGAGCCGGTGGACGTGCTGCGGCGCATCGCCTTCCTCCTCGAGCGCGAGCGCGCCGAGACCCGCCGGGTGGAGGCCTACCGCAACGCCGCGGCGGTCATCCTGCCGCTGGGCGAGGACGAGGTGCGCCGCCGGGTCGAGGCCGGCACGCTGCGGGACCTGGCCGGCATCGGCCCCTCGACCTCGTCCGTCGTCGAGGCCGTCGTGCGCGGCGAGACACCCGAGAAGCTCACCGACCTCGAGTCGCGGGCCGGCACCCCGCTGGCCACCGGCGGGGAGCCGCTGCGCGAGCTGCTCCGCGGTGACCTGCACAGCCACTCGGACTGGTCCGACGGCGGCAGCCCCATCGAGGAGATGGTGGCCAGCGCGATGGAGCTGGGCCACGACTACCTCGCGCTCACCGACCACTCCCCCCGGCTCACCGTGGCCCGCGGCCTCACGGCCGACCGGTTGCGCCGCCAGCTGCAGGTCGTCGACGCCGTCAACGGGCAGACCGCTCCGGGGTTCACCCTCCTCAAGGCCATCGAGGTGGACATCCTCGACGACGGCGGCCTCGACCAGGACGAGGACCTGCTCGGTGAGCTCGACGTGCGGGTGGCCTCGGTCCACTCCAAGCTCACCATGGCCCGGACGGCGATGACCCGGCGCATGGTCGCCGCGGTCGAGAACCCGCTCACCAGCGTGCTGGGCCATTGCACCGGTCGCCGGGTCATGCCACGTCGCGGGGACCGGGGCGCACGCGGCGGCTCCCGGGCCCGCCCGCCCAGCGACTTCGACGCGGCCGCCGTCTTCGAGGCGTGCGCGCGGACGGGCACCGCGGTGGAGGTCAACTCCCGGCCCGAGCGCCAGGACCCGCCCGGTGCGCTGCTGGATCTCGCCGTGGAGACCGGCTGCCTCTTCGCCGTGTCGACCGACGCGCACGCCCCCGGTCAGCTGGACTTCCTCGACTACGGCTGCGAGCGGGCGGTGCGCCACGGCGTGCCCGCCGACCGGGTGGTCAACACCTGGCCGCTGGAGCGCCTGCTGGAGTGGGCCCGGGACCCCGCGTCGGCGCTCTGAGGCCCAGCCACGCGGACGGCGCCGACCGTTTTGGTCCATCCCTGCGCCATCACGTATGCTCATCGTCGTCCTCAACGGATAGGTCCCCATCGTCTAGTGGCCTAGGACCCCGCCCTTTCACGGCGGTAACACGGGTTCGAATCCCGTTGGGGATGCACCAGGTCTCGACCTGAAATCGAGGCCCCGTGGCGCAGTTGGTTAGCGCGCCGCCCTGTCACGGCGGAGGTCGCGGGTTCGAGTCCCGTCGGGGTCGCAGAGTAGGAGCGGCGTGGTCACCGGAGAGATCCGGGGACCACGCCGGCTCGCTACTTCCGGCCAGGTAGCTCAGTTGGTACGAGCGTTCGACTGAAAATCGAAAGGTCGGCGGTTCGACCCCGCCCCTGGCCACGCGACAAGCCGCGGGTCTGCCCTGATGACACCCGCGGCTTTCGCGTTCCCGGGGGTCGACGAATTTGCGCAGCCGATCATGCCTGTGGTGAAGTTAGGTCAACCTAAGTCGGACCGCTCCTCGAGGAGACCACCCCCATGATCCGCGTGACCCGTCTCGCCCTCGTCGGCGCCCTGCTCCCGTTGACGCTCGCCGCCTGTGGCCCGACGGACGAGCAGGCTCCCGCCTCCGACGACACCACCACTGACGCCGCTGCCGACAGCACCGGCGAGGAGCCCGCCGCCTCGAGCGACGGCACCCTCACGCTCTACTCCGGCCGCAACGAGGAGCTCGTCCAGCCGGTGCTGGACGCCTTCACCAGCGAGACCGGCATCGAGGTGGAGGTCCGGTATGCTGACACCGCCGCGATGGCGGCCCAGCTCCTGGAGGAGGGCGAGAACTCCCCCGCCGACGCCTTCCTCGCCCAGGACGCCGGCGCCCTCGGTGCCGTCTCCGAGGAGGGACTGCTCGAGGAGCTGCCGCAGGAGACCCTCGACCTGGTCGCGGACACCTACCGCTCGGCGGACGGCACGTGGGTCGGGCTCACCGGGCGCTCCCGGGTCCTGGCCTACAACACCGAGGCCGTGCCCGAGGACGAGCTGCCCGCGTCGGTCCAGGACCTCACCGGCCCGGACTGGACCGGCCGCGTCGGCGTGGCCCCGACGAACGCCAGCTTCCAGTCCTTCGTCACCGCGATGCGCGTGCTCGAGGGGGAGGACACCGCGGCCACCTGGCTCGAGGACCTCGCCGCCAACGACCCGCAGATCCGGGAGCGCAACGGCGAGATCGTCGCCGACGTCGACTCCGGCGCGATCGACGTGGGCCTGGTCAACCACTACTACGTCTACGAGCTGGCCGCCGAGCAGGGCGTTCCTCCCGAGGAGCTGGACGTCGCCCTGCACTTCTTCCCGGACGGCGACACCGGTGCCCTGGTCAACATCTCCGGCCTCGGCCTCGTGGGGGAGCAGCCGGACGGCGACGCGCAGGCGCTCGTCGACTACCTGCTCTCCGACGCCGGGCAGACCTACTTCGTCGAGCAGACCTCGGAGTACCCCATGATCGAGGGCCTCGACGGTCCGGCCGGTCTTCCTGCGCTCGAGGAGCTCGAGACCCCCGACATCGATCTCAACGACCTCGAGGACCTCCAGACGACGATCGGGATGATCACCGAGGCGGGCCTGCTCTGACCGGCAGCCGGGCTCACCCCGCGCTCACCGCCGTGGCCCTCGCGGCCACGGCGGTCGCGCTGCTCCCGCTCGGCTACCTGCTGCTGCGCACCGCGGAGGGGGGCCTCCCCGCCTGGTGGGCGACGGTCGCCACCGAGCGGGTGGCCCGGCTCGCCACCACCTCGCTCCTGCTCGCCGTGGTCGTCACGCTGGCCTGTCTGGTCATCGGGGTCGGCAGCGCCTGGCTCGTGACCCGGTCGAACGCCCCCGGCCGCGCCCCGCTCGCGGTGCTGCTGGCGCTGCCGCTGGCCGTCCCCAGCTATGTGGCCGCCTTCACCTGGGTGTCGGTGTCCGACCTGTGGTCCGCCGACCCCGGCGCCCGGTTCGAGGGCTTCGGCGCCGCGGCCCTGGTGCTCACCCTCTACACCTACCCCTACGTCTACCTCCCGGTCGCCGCCGCGCTGGCCCGGGTCGACCCCAGCCAGGAGGAGGTGGCACGGTCGTTGGGCTACGGCCCCTGGCGCACCCTGACCACCGTCACCCTCCCCCAGGTCCGCCCCGCGATCGCCGGCGGCGGCCTGCTCGCCGCGCTCTACGTCCTCGCCGACTTCGGGGCCGTCTCGATCCTGCGCCTCGACACCTTCACCCGCGCCATCTTCACCGCGCTCAGCTCGGGCTTCAACCGCTCCCTGGCGCTGACCCTGGCCACCGTCCTGGTGCTGCTGACCCTGGCCATCCTCGGGGCCGAGGGCCGCACCCGGCGGGCCGGCGCCCGCTTCTCCACGGCCGCGGTGAGCCGCCCCGCGCCGGCCCTGGACCTCGGCCCCTGGCGCCTCGTCGGCACCGGAGCCCTCGCCCTGGTCGTCCTCACCGCCCTCGGCGTCCCGGCCCTCTCGCTGGCCCGCTGGATCGCCGCCGGCTCCTCCGCCGGCCAGGCCTGGGACCGGATCGGCGGCGCCGCGTGGGGCTCGCTCAGCGCCTCGCTGCTCGGGGCGCTGCTCACCGTCGCCCTCGCGCTGCCGGTGGGACTCCTGGCCGCCCGCCACCCGGGGCGCCTGAGCGCCCTGCTGGAGCGGGCGGCATACCTCGCCCACGCCCTGCCCGGGGTCGTCGTCGGGCTCTCCCTCGTCTTCTTCGGCGTGACCGTGGCGCTGCCGCTCTACCAGACCACGTGGCTGCTCGCGCTGGCCTACGCCTCCCTCTTCCTGCCGCTCGCGGTCGCCTCCGTGGCCTCGGCCGCCGCGCAGGCGCCGGTGTCGCTGGAGGAGGCGGCGCAGTCCCTGGGCACCTCTCCCGCCCGCGTCTTCAGCAGGGTCACCCTGCCGCTCACCCTGCCCGGGATCGGGGCAGGCGCCGCGCTCGTCTTCCTCACCGCGATGAAGGAGCTGCCTGCCACGCTGCTGCTGCGCCCCACCGGGATGGAGACGCTCGCGACCCGCCTGTGGAGCGCGACCGGGATCGGCCGGTATGCCGAGGCCGCCCCCTACGCCTTGCTTCTCGTCGCACTGGCCGCCGTCCCCACCTGGGTGGTGGTCCGCCGGACCGGCATCGTGCCCGCCGGCGCCACCCGTCGGCGCCCCAAGCGGGCGGCCCACCGCCCGGCCGACCCGGCTGCCGTGGAGCCGGTCGTGTCACCATGATCTCGACCCCCCTCGCGTGCCCGCCGCCGACCAGGAAGGACCGTCGATGCCCGTGACCACGGACGCCCCGCGGGCCACCCGCACCTCGGTCGGCACGCACGCCGTCGAGGTGATCGGCGTCGGCAAGTCCTTCGGCCCGGTCCGGGCGCTGGACCACGTGGACCTGCACCTCGACGACGGGGGGTTCCTCGCCGTCCTCGGGCCGTCGGGGTGCGGCAAGACCACCCTGCTGCGCTGCCTGGCCGGCTTCGAGCGCATCGACGAGGGCCGTCTCGCCGTGCACGGCCGCGCGGTGGCGCTGCCCGGCATCCACCTGCCCCCGCACCGCCGCCAGGTCGCCGTCGTGCCGCAGGAGGGCGCGCTCTTCCCGCACCTCTCGGTCGCCGACAACGTCGGCTTCGGCCTGCCCCGGCGCTCCCCCCGGGCGCAGCGGTCCCGGCGCGTGGAGGAGTGCCTCGAGCTCGTCGGGCTGGCCGGGCTCGGGCGGCGCATGCCGCACGAGCTCTCCGGCGGCCAGCAGCAGCGGGTCGCCCTCGCCCGGGCGCTCGCACCGCGTCCGCCGCTGGTGCTGCTGGACGAGCCGTTCAGCGCCCTCGACGCCTCGCTGCGGGTGGAGCTGCGCCGCGACGTGCGCGACGCGCTGCACGCGGACGGCGCGACGGCGATCCTCGTGACCCACGACCAGGGCGAGGCGTTGTCGATGGCCGACCAGGTCGCGGTGATGCGTGACGGGAGGGTCCACCAGGTCGCCCCTCCCGAGGAGGTCTACGCCGCCCCGGTCGACGCCTGGGTCGCCTCCTTCGTCGGGGAGGCCGACCTCTTCCCCGTGCCCGGGACGGACGCCGAGGGTCTCGTCGACACCCCGCTGGGCCGGGTCGAGGTCACCGGCGGCGCCGACGACGCCACGCACGTCCTCGTCCGCCCCGAGCAGGTCGTCCTGGACGGGCACGGCATACCTGCCCAGGTCCGGACCGTCGACTTCCACGGGCACGACGCCCTGGTCACCCTCGCCCTCGACGACGGCACCCTCGTGCGCTCGCGCAGCGGCGCCCACCCGCCGGCCGTGGGCGCGCGCGTGGGTCTGCGCGTCCAGGGGGCGTGCCGTGCCGTCCCCGGGGGCCTGCCCGGCCCCTCACCCGCCCCCCGCCCCGCGCGGTGAGCAGCACCCCACCGGTCAGCCGTTCCCCGCAACGGGTCGGGCGGCTCAAGGCGCTGGCCACCTCCCCGCGCGCGCTTCGGCTCGGCATGAACCTCTGGCCCCCGTTCCTCGGCTCCGGCATCCGGGTCGTGCGGATGGACGCGGACCTCCGGCACGTCCGGGTGCGCCTCCGGCACACCCCGCTCACCACCAACTACGTGGGGACGCTCTTCGGCGGCTCGCTCTTCGCGATGACCGACCCGTTCTGGATGCTCATGGTGCTGCGGGACTGGGCCCGGGGTATGTCGTGTGGGACCAGGCCGCGGAGATCACCTTCGTGGCCCCCGGCCGCGGTGCCGCGAGCGTGAGCTTCACGCTCGAGGAGCAGGTGCTGGACGAGCTGCGGGCGGCTGCGGCCGACGGGGCGCCGGTCCGGCGCTGGTTCTCCACCGACGTCGTGACCGACGACGGCACGGTGCTGGCCCGGGTGCGCAAGCAGCTCTACGTCCGCCGGACCTGACCGCGCGTCCGGGTGGGGCGTCTACCGTGCGTCCGGGGCGGCGGGG
Source organism: Serinicoccus chungangensis (assembly GCF_001483745.1). Classification (GTDB taxonomy): domain Bacteria; phylum Actinomycetota; class Actinomycetes; order Actinomycetales; family Dermatophilaceae; genus Ornithinicoccus; species Ornithinicoccus chungangensis_A. The sequence goes on from NZ_LQBL01000003.1 coordinate 104,284, forward strand.
TGGCCCAGGGCGTGCCGGACGAGGGCGTGCAGCGCCCGCAGCCCGTCCCGGGACAGGACCGACTCGGCGTGGCCCTGGATCGTGGCCACCCGGTCCCCGCGCAGCCCGACGACCGCGTCGTCCGGCTCGTGCACCGCCACCTCGAGCGGGCGCCCCAGCAGGCTCGCCGGACCGGGCCGGGCGACGAAGGTGTTGTAGAAGCCGATCCGGTGCACCTCCCCCCACAGGTCGACCGGCAGCTGGACCCCCTGGTTCGGGGAGGGCAGCTTGGTGATCCCCAGACCCGCCATCGCGGCGAGCACCTGGTGCGACAGACAGACCGCCAGCACCGGCAGCTCCGCCTCGACCCGGGCCGCGATGAGCTGGCGCAGCCGCACGATCCGCAGGTCCGCGGTGTCGGTCGGGTCACCCGGCCCGGGACCGTAGAGCACCAGGTCGACGCCCTCGCCCCCATCCACGGCATCCCGCCGGGCGGTGACGTCCGCCTGGGTGACGTCCTCCCAGCGCCGCACCTCGGGCACCATGCCCAGGTGGCGCACCATGTGGGCGAGCATCTGGGTCCAGGTGTCCTCGGCGTCCACCACGAGGACGCGGCGCCCCAGCAGGTCGGGGTCGGGGCGCGCCCCCTGGGGGCTGAGCCAGAAGGGTGCGAGGGTGTCGTTGCGGGCGGTGAGGTCCTCGGCGACCCCGGGCAGCGAGCCGAGGTCCACGGCATACCCGAGGTGGCGGCGCGGCCGCAGCCCCAGCGCGGCCAGGACCCCGCGCGCCTTGGCGGAGGTCTCGGCGCACTCGGACACCGGGTCGCTGTGCCGCACCAGCGTCGCGCCCGCGCTGACCGACACGGTGCCGTCGCCGCGGACGTGCGCCGTGCGGATGAGGATGGGTGCGTCCAGCGTCTCCCCGCCCTCGTCGTCCTCCTCGAGCAGGGCGAGCACCCCGGAGTAGTAGCCGCGGCCGCTCGGCTCGTGCCGGGCGATGACGGTGCAGGCGTTCTCCATCGGGGAGCCAGTGACGGTGGGCGCGAACATCGTCGTGCGGAGCACGTCCCTGACGTCACGGTCGCTGCGCCCGTCGAGGAGGTACTCGGTGTGCGTGAGGTGGGCCATCTGCTTGAGGTACGGCCCGGTGATCCGCCCGCCGTCCGAGCAGATCTGGGCCATCATCTTCATCTCCTCGTCGACCACCATGAAGAGCTCCTCGGTCTCCTTGGTGTCCTTGACGAAGGCCCGGAACTCGGGCTCCACCTCCGCCTCGTCGACGGGGTGGCGGAAGGTGCCGGAGATGGGGTTCATCCAGACCCGTCCGTCCCGGACGCTGACGTGCCGCTCCGGCGTCGCCCCCACGAGGGTGTGCCCGGGGGTGTGGACGGCGAAGGTCCAGTAGGCACCGCGCTCGTCGACGAGCAGGGACCGCAGCCAGGTGAGCGCGGCCACGGCGTGGTCGCCCTCGCAGTGCGCCAGGACGTCGCGGCGGATGACGAAGTTGGCCCCCTCACCCTCACCGATCTCCTCCTCGACGACCCGTCCGACGGTCTGGGCGTAGTCGGCGTCCTCGACGCTGAAGCGCTCCCCGGTCAGCTGCACCGGCCGCTCGGGCAGGGCCGCCACCAGCTCCTGCAGCCCGACGCGCGCGGTGCGGGTCGGTCGCAGGACACGCAGCGGCGTGTCGTCCTGACGGGCGTCGAAACCCCGCTCGGCGATCTGCCGGAACGGCACCAGCGCGAGGACCGGCGCCCCGCCCCGGGGCCGCGGGATCTGGGCCAGCAGCTCGAGGTCGGTCACCTCGCCGACCAGGATCTCGGCCTCGTCCTGACCCTCGCGCCACAGGATCGCCCACGCCTGCCCGGAGGGGTCGGCGAGGATCTCGTCCAGCAGGCGTGAGGGCATGGGCCGAAGTCTGTCATGCACCGCAGGGCGCACCGCGTCCGGCGACGTGGTCCAGGCGCCGACGCGGTCGAGGCGCCGACGACCACCCGTCGGCCGTCACGGCAATTTGGTGAGGGTAACCTTGCCTAATACGCGTCTGAAGGAGACCCATGTACGGCACGGTCGTGCGCACCGAGCAGCTCACCCCCCACCTGGTCCGCGTCGTCCTCGGCGGCGAGGGACTCGACGACTTCGCCGAGCCCACCTTCGCGGACTCCTACGTCAACATGTTCTTCCTGCCCCCCGGGGCGGGCTACCAGCCGCCGTTCGACACCGAGGCGGTCCGCGACCTGCCGCGGGAGCGGCGCCCCTACCCGCGCCGCATCAGCGTCCGCTCCTGGGACCCGCGCCGGCGCGAGCTCACCGTGGACATCGCGGTGCACGGCGAGGTGGGGTATGCCGGCCGCTGGGCCCGGCACACCGCTCCGGGCGACCGGGTCCAGCTGCGCGGACCGGCGGGGGACTTCTCGCCGCCGCCCTCGGCCGAGGCATACCTCTTGGTCGGTGACGAGAGCGCGCTGCCGGCGGTCGCGGCCTGCCTCGAGTCCGTCCCCGCCGGCCGTCCGGCCCTGGCCCTCGTCGAGGTCGACGGGCCCGACGAGGAGCTGGCCCTGGACTCGCCGGGCGACCTGCGCGTCGTCTACGTCCACCGCGACGGGCACCCGGACCCCAGCCGCCTGCTCGCCGACGCCCTCGCCGCGGCCCCCCTCCCCCCGGGGCGGCTCAGCGCCTTCGTCCACGGCGAGGCCGAGTCGATCCGGGCGGTCCGACGTCACCTGCTCGAGCGCGCGCTCGTCGACCCGGCGCTGCTCTCCTGCTCGCCCTACTGGCGCCGAGGCTCCACGGACGAGGAGTGGCGCTCGGTCAAGGCGGACTGGGTGCGCGCCATGCAGGCGGACACCCCCTGACCTCGGGTCGTCCCGGAGCATCCGTCGGCGCGTCACCGGGCCGACACCTGGGCGACACCTCCGGGTGCCAGGCTCGCGGTATGTCCGTGACCGCACCCGCCGCCGTGACGGCCGTCGTCGACGAGCTCGTGACGGTCTTCGAGGGGGTCTTCACCAGGGCGGAGGTCGCCTTCGTGGTCGAGGACAGCTGGCAGGACCTGCAGTCGCACTCGCGCACCCCGCACTTCCTCACCGCCCTGCTGCGCAAGGACGCCCGGGACCGGCTCACGCAGATGGCGCACTACCGCGGGCTGCGCTGAGCCGCGTCACCCGTTCGACGGCCAGCGTCCGCCCGCCCGTCACCCGCACGTCATGCCCCGGTCCCGGCAGCAGTGCTTGGCTGGCCCCATGGCGCACGCAGACCCGCAGGAGATCGACATGCTCCACCGTGCCCTCGTGGGCAAGTAGGACGGCACCCTGTCCTCGCAGGACGTCGGCGACGCGATCGACCGGGCGCGGGCGGAGCTGGAGCAGGAGGCCCGCATCGACGAGTTCCTCACCGTCTTCGTCCAGCGCCGGGCCGAGGAGCTGCTCGCCGAGCAGGCCCGCGAGCGCGGCATCGACCTCGCCCACGTCACCCAGGTGCTCTTCGTCGACGACGCCAACACCGGCCGCAGCCACGTCGCCGCCGTCATCGCCAACGGCCGCGGCGAGGGCCTGATCCGGGCACGGTCCGGGGGTGTCGTCCCCGGCGAGCAGATCCGGCCCGAGATCCAGGAGCTGCTCCGGGACCGGGGGTTCGACCCGGACGAGTTCACCGTGACCCCCATGACCGGCAAGCTCGTGCTCACCTCCGACGTCGTCGTCACGATGGGCCTCAGCGACGAGGAGAAGGTGCAGATGCCGACCCACGGGCTGCACCAGGTCGACTGGGACGACCTCACCTCGCTCGAGGGGCGCTCGGACCTCGACGTCGCCTTCGGCGAGATCGAGGCCCGGGTGTCCGAGCTGGTCGACGCGCTCCTGGAGAAGGAGAAGGACCTGGCCGAGCGCGAGGCCGACCCGGAGGTCGAGGAGGAGCTGCGCCGGGTCATCGGGGAGCTGCACGACCCCGAGCGCGGCTGAGCGCAGCCACGCACCGACGGCCGACGCACCTACGGCTGGCCCCGGTGCGTCGGGGACCGGCCGTCGGTGCCTCAGGTGCCCGGTCAGTGCGTCACGGCCCCCTCGGAGGCCGACCGGACGAGCGCGACGTACTTCGCGAGCACGCCTCGGCGGGCGCGCTCCGGCGGCTGCGGCGCCGACCACTGCGCGCGCCGGCGCTCCAGCTCGTCCTCCTCGACCCCCAGGTCGAGGTGGCCGTTCGCCACGTCGAGGGTGATGGGGTCGCCGTCCTGCACCAGCGCGATCGGGCCGCCCTCGGTCGCCTCGGGCGCGATGTGCCCGACGCACAGCCCGGTGGTGCCGCCGGAGAAGCGCCCGTCGGTGACGAGCAGCACGTCCTTGCCGAGCCCGGCGCCCTTGATGGCCCCGGTGATCGCGAGCATCTCGCGCATCCCCGGGCCACCCCGCGGCCCCTCGTAGCGGATGACCACGACGTCCCCGGCCCCGATCGTGCCGTCCTCGAGGGCGTCCATGGCCGCCCGCTCGCCGTCGAAGACGCGCGCCGTGCCCGCGAAGACGTCGGAGTCGAAGCCGGCCGACTTCACCACCGCGCCGCCGGGCGCCAGCGTCCCGTCGAGGATGGTCAGCCCGCCGGTGGCGTGGATGGGGTTGTCCATGGCCCGCAGCACCGTGCCGTCCAGCGGAGGTGCACCGAGGTCCGCGAGGTTCTCCGCCATGGTCCGCCCGGTCACCGTCAGCACGTCGCCGTGCAGCAGCCCGGCGTCGAGCAGCGCCTGCATGACGACGGGGATGCCACCGATCCGGTCGACGTCGACCATGACGTGCTGCCCGAAGGGCTTGACGTCGGCCAGGTGGGGGACCTTCGCGCCGATGCGCCGGAAGTCGTCCAGGCTCAGCTCGACCTCCGCCTCGTTGGCGATGGCCAGCAGGTGCAGCACCGCGTTCGTGGAGCCCCCGAAGGCCATCGTCACCGCGATGGCGTTCTCGAAGGCCTCCCGGGTGAGGATCTGCCGGGCGGTGATGCCCTGGCGGAGCATCCCGACGACGGCCTCGCCGCTGCGGCGGGCGAAGCCGTCCCGGCGCCGGTCGGTCGCCGGCGGGGCCGCGGACCCGGGCAACGACATACCCAGCGCCTCGGCCGCGGCCGCCATGGTGTTGGCGGTGTACATCCCGCCGCAGGCGCCCTCACCCGGGCAGATCGCCCGCTCGATGGCGTCGACGTCCTCGCGCGACATGAGCCCGCGCGAGCACGCCCCGACCGCCTCGAAGGCGTCGATGATCGTGACCTCCTTCTCCGAGCCGTCGGAGAGGCGGGCCCGACCGGGCAGGATCGACCCGGCGTAGACGAAGACGGAGGCCAGGTCGAGGCGCGCGGCGGCCATGAGCATCCCGGGCAGCGACTTGTCGCAGCCCGCGAGCAGCACCGAGCCGTCCAGCCGCTCGGCCGACATCACCGTCTCGACCGAGTCCGCGATGACCTCGCGGGAGACGAGGGAGTAGTGCATGCCCTCGTGCCCCATGGAGATGCCGTCCGACACCGAGATGGTGCCGAACTCCAGCGGGTAGCCGGAGGCGGCGTGGACGCCGTCCTTGACCGCCTGGGCGAGCCGCTCGAGCGAGAGGTTGCACGGGGTGATCTCGTTCCAGCTGCTGGCGACGCCGATCTGCGGCTTCACCCAGTCCTCGTCGCCCATCCCGACGGCGCGGAGCATGCCGCGCGCGGCGGTCTTCTCCAGGCCGTCGGTGACGTCCCGTGAGCGGGGCTTGACGTCGACCTCAGCCACGGGCGGCCGAGCCCTCGACGTAGTCGCTGTCCGCCTCGTGGCCCTTGACCCAGGCCATCATCCCGCGCAGCTCGCGGCCCACGCCCTCGATCGGGTGCTCGGCGCCCTTCGCGCGCAGCTGCTCGAACTCCGGGCGTCCGTGGTCCTGGTCGTCGATGAAGCGCTGGGCGAAGGCGCCGTTGCGCACGTCCTCGAGGACCGCCTGCATGTTCTCCTTGACGCGGGGGTCGATGACGCGGGGGCCGGAGACGTAGTCGCCGTACTCCGCGGTGTCGGAGACCGACCAGCGCTGCTTGGCGATGCCGCCCTCGTACATGAGGTCGACGATGAGCTTGAGCTCGTGGAGGCACTCGAAGTAGGCGACCTCGGGCTGGTAGCCGGCCTCGGTGAGGGTCTCGAAGCCGTACTGCACCAGCTGGCTCATCCCGCCGCAGAGCACCGCCTGCTCGCCGAAGAGGTCGGTCTCGGTCTCCTCGGTGAAGGTCGTCTCGATGCCGCCGGCGCGCAGGCCACCGATGGCCGAGGCGTAGGACAGCGCGAGGGCCTTGGCCTGGCCCGAGGCGTCCTGCTCGACGGCGACGAGCACCGGAACCCCACGGCCGTCGACGTACTCGCGGCGGACGAGGTGGCCCGGGCCCTTCGGGGCGACCATGCACACGTCCACGCCGGCCGGGGGCTCGATGTAGCCGAACCGGATGTTGAAGCCGTGGCTGAAGAAGAGGGCGTCGCCGTCCTTGAGGTTCGGCTCGATCGCGTCGCGGTAGACGAGGCGCTGCACGTGGTCGGGCACGAGCACCATGACGAGGTCGGCCTCGGCGCAGGCCTGCGCCGGGGTGAGGACCCGCAGGCCCTCCGCCTCCGCCTTGGCCCGGCTGGAGCTGCCCTCGGCGAGCCCGACGCGGACGTCGACCCCCGAGTCGCGCAGCGACAGCGCGTGCGCGTGCCCCTGGCTGCCGTAGCCGAGCACGGCCACCTTGCGGGACTGGATCAGCGAGAGGTCGGCGTCGTCGTCGTAGTACATCGTGGCCATGGGGTGGGTGTCTCCTGTGGGTTCGGTGTGGGTATGCCGTCGGACCGGTCGTCCGGTGGCCTGGTGCGGCCGGAGCACGCGTCCGGTGCGTCCGGAGCACGCGTCCGGTGCGTCCGGAGCACGCGTCCGGTGCGGGTCAGAAGGCGGCGGCGGCCATGGCGCCGACGGGGCGCGGGCCGTTGTCGTTGATCTGCCACAGCTTGCTGCGGATGGCGTCGGCGTCCTCGAGCTCCTCGATGTGGATCACCTCGACCAGCTTGTCCAGCTGGCTGGTGACCTTGTGCAGCTGCTCGGCGCTGACGTTGACGACGATCGTCATCCGGCTGACCTTGTTGTCCTCGGTCGGGCCGACGACCAGGTGGTCGATGTTGAAGTTGCGCCGGGCGAAGAGGACCGAGACCCGGGCGAGGACGCCCGGGTTGTTCTCGACCAGGACGGACAGGGCGTGACGGGTGCGAGCTGCGTCGCTCATGGTGGTGCCTTTCGTGGGGGTCTGCCGGGGGGTGTGCGGTCGGTAGGCGGGGGCCGGGGTGGGGAGCCCGGGGTCACGAGGAGGGTAGTCGGAGAGCAGGGTCACTCGTCCTCCCCGAAGTCGGGTCGCACGTCGCGCGCGTGCTGGACGTCGTCGTTGCTCGTGCCGGCGGCGACCATGGGCCAGACCATGGCGTCCTGGCTGACCCGGAAGTCGACGACCACCGGCTGGTCGTCGACCTCCATCGCCCGCTCGATGGTGGCGTCCACGTCCTCGGCGCGCTCGCAGCGCAGCCCGACGCACCCGTATGCCGTCGCCAGCGTGGCGAAGTCCGGCACCTGCATCGAGGGCAGCTGGGAGTGGCTGAAGCGCTCGGAGTAGAACAGCGCCTGCCACTGCTTGACCATGCCGAGGGCGGCGTTGTTGATGATGGCCACCTTGATGGGGATGCCCTCGACCGAGCAGGTCGCGAGCTCCTGGTTGGTCATCTGGAAGCAACCGTCCCCGTCGATCGCCCAGACGGTGGCCTCGGGCCTGCCGACCTTGGCCCCCATGGCGGCGGGCACGGCATACCCCATGGTGCCGAGCCCACCGGAGTTGAGCCAGCGGCGGGGCTCGTCGTAGGTGATGAACTGGCTGGCCCACATCTGGTGCTGGCCGACGCCGGCGGCGAAGACGGTGTCCGGTCCGGAGAGCGCGCCGAGCCGCTCGATGACCAGCTGCGGGGCGAGCGCACCGTCGGAGGGGGTGTCGTAGCCCAGCGGGTAGCGCTCCTTCCACGAGCGGCACCGCCGCACCCACGCCTCGTGCTGCGGGGCCGCGCCGGCGGCGGTGCGCCGGGTCCACTCCGTGAGCAGCTGGCCGATGGTCCCCCGCGCGTCGCCGACGAGGCCGACCGCCGCGGGGAAGTTCTTGCCGATCTCCGCGGCGTCGATGTCGGCGTGCACGATCGTCGCGTCCGGGGCGAAGGTGTGCTTGGCGCCGGTCACCCGGTCGTCGAAGCGCGCACCCAGGCTGATGATGAGGTCGGACTTCTGCAGGGTCGCCACGCCGGAGACGCTGCCGTGCATCCCGGGCATCCCCATGTGCTGGGGGTGGCTGTCGGGGAAGACGCCCCGGGCCATGAGGGTGGTGACGACCGGGAAGCCGGTGACCTCGGCCAGCTGCAGGACCTCCTGCGCGGCGTTGGACCGCAGGCAGCCGCCGCCGACGTAGAGCACCGGCCGCCGGTGGGTGAGCATCAGCTCGACGGCGTCCCGGACCGCCTCGGGCGTGGGGCTGGTCGGCGTCCGGTAGCCCGGCATCGGCAGCTGCAGCAGGGTCTCGTCGGCCAGCGCGACCAGGGCGTCCTTGCTGACGTCGACCAGCACCGGGCCAGGGCGCCCGGTGGAGGCGATGTGGAAGGCCGAGGCGACGGTGGCGGCGATCTCGTCGGGGTTGGTGACGAGGAACGAGTGCTTGGTCACCGGCATGGAGATCGACCGGATGTCCGCCTCCTGGAAGGCGTCCGAGCCCATCGCCGTGCTCGCGACGTTGCCGGTGATGGCGACCATCGGCACGGAGTCCATGTTGGCGTCCGCCAGGGCCGTGACGAGGTTGGTCGCCCCCGGGCCGGAGGTGGCCAGGCACACGCCCACCTTGCCGGTGGCAGCGGCATACCCCTGGGCGGCGTGGCCGGCGCCCTGCTCGTGCCGGACCAGGATGTGCCGGACCTTGGCGCCGTAGAGGGCGTCGTAGAGCGGCAGCACCGCTCCCCCGGGCAGGCCGAAGACGTGCTCGACACCCAGGCGCTCGAGGGTCGCGACGAGGGCCTCGGCGCCGGTGCGTCGCGTGGTGCCGGTGGACCGTCCACCGGTGTCACCGGGGGCGGTGGCGGTCGCACCGTCGGAGATGTGGGTCGCGGTCATGTGCGGGTCTTCCTGACGTCCGGGAGGTGGGGCGGTGGCAACAAAAAACCCCTCGGCCCGGTCGGGCTGGCGAGGGGAGGACGCGTCGATGGCGAGGATCGGCCGGCGGCGCGTCCCTAGGTAATAAGTACGAGAGCGGAGAACTGCATGGGGACATACAACCCCGGCCCATGCCGTCGCGTCAACCCCGGCGTGCCATTCGGGCGCACTCGACCCTCGGCGACAGTTCTCGATATATCGTTGACATGTCGAGACAGGTCGCGTTATTCTTCTGGTCGAGACACCAGACGACTGGTCGAGACACCAGACGACTGGTCGAGACACCAGACGACACCCACACCCCAGGAGGGCACTCATGACATCTCGACACGGCTCCGGAGGCTTCGGCTCCTTCGAGGACCAGATCTTCGGCCCGGGCGGGCTCCTCGGCCAGGTCTTCGGACCGCAGGGCGGCCCGTTCGGTCCGGGCGGCGGCCCCCAGGGCTTCGGGCGCAAGGGCGGGTTCTTCGGCCCCCAGGGCGGCCCGGCCGGGCCGGGCCCGCGCCGCGCACGCCGCGGCGACGTCCGCAACGCGGTGCTGCACCTGCTGCGGCGCGAGCCCATGAACGGCTACCAGCTCATGCAGGAGATCGAGCAGAGCTCCGGCGGCGCCTGGCGGCCCAGCTCCGGGGCGATCTACCCGGCGCTGGCGCTGCTCGAGGACGAAGGGCTCGTCAGCCAGACCGAGGTCGACGGGCGCCGCGCCTACGAGCTCACCGAGGCCGGTCGCGCGGCCGCCGAGGACCTCCCGCCCCAGGGCTGGACCGGTGGCGAGGAGCCGGATGACCCGTGGGCGCAGGACCGCGCCTCCGGCCGGGGCCGGGGTCCCGGCCACGGCGGGCACCGGGACCGCCACCACTCCTCCCGTGGGCCCTGGAGCGAGCGCCGCGGCAGCGCGGGGACCCTGTGGAAGGCCCTGGGCAGCGTGGCGATGGCGACCCAGGCCGTCGGCCAGTCCGGCCAGGACGAGCTCAACCAGCAGGCCGCCGAGCTGCTCGACCGCGCACGGCGCGACCTCTACCGCATGCTCGCCGAGGCCGAGGTGGCCCGTGACGAGTTCGACGAGGAGCGCGCCGAGGAGGAGATCGCCGAGGGCGAGATCGTCGAGGACTGACCGGGCAACCGCGAGCGAAGCGAGCCTGGTTGCCCGGAGCGGAGAGGGCGAGCGAGCGTAGCGAGCTCCGTGCCGTGGCCGGTGGGGGGAACCCGGGGGCGCAGCCCCCGGGCGTGGGCATAGTGTGGCCTCATGGCCGATCACTATGACGTTGTTGTCCTGGGCGCCGGTCCCGGCGGGTATGTCGCGGCGATCCGCGCGTCCCAGCTGGGCAGATCAGTCGCCGTCGTGGAGAAGAAGTACTGGGGCGGTGTCTGCCTCAACGTCGGGTGCATCCCGAGCAAGGCGCTGATCCGCAACGCCGAGATCGCGCACCTGCTGGCGCACGACAAGAAGAAGTACGGCATCGAGGGCGACGCCACCATGTCCTACGGGCCGACGTTCCAGCGCTCCCGGTCGGTGAGCAGCGGCATCGTCAAGGGCGTGCACTACCTCATGAAGAAGAACAAGATCACCGAGGTGGACGGCTGGGGGACGCTCACCTCGGCGACGTCCATGGACGTCAAGGACGACGAGGGAAGCACCAGCCAGCTCACCTTCGACAACCTCATCGTGGCCACCGGGTCGGTCACCAAGATGCTGCCCGGGGTGGAGGTCAGCAAGAACGTCGTGACCTACGAGGAGCAGATCCTCGACGAGGAGCTGCCGGGGTCCATCGTCATCGCCGGCTCCGGCGCCATCGGCGTGGAGTTCGCCTACGTCATGGCCAACTTCGGCGTCGAGGTCACCATCGTCGAGTACCTCGACCGGATCGTGCCGCTCGAGGAGCCGGAGATCTCCAAGGCGCTGGCCAAGGAGTACAAGAAGCTCGGCATCACGATGATGACCAGCACCAAGGTCGACAACGTCGAGGACACCGGTGACGGCGTCAAGGTCACCGTCACCCCGGCCGACGGCGGCGACTCGCAGACCCTGGAGGCGGACAAGCTGCTCTCCGCCATCGGCTTCGCCCCCCGGGTCGAGGGCTTCGGGCTGGAGAGCACGGGGGTCGAGCTCACCGAGCGCGGCGCCATCGCCATCGACGACTACATGCGGACCAACGTCGACGGCGTCTACGCCATCGGCGACGTGACCGCCAAGCTCATGCTGGCGCACACCGCCGAGTCGCAGGGCATCGTGGCCGCCGAGACCCTCGCGGGCGCGGAGACCATGCCGCTGGACTACACCTTCATCCCGCGGGCGACCTACTGCCACCCGCAGATCGCCTCGATGGGCCTCACCGAGCAGGCGGCCAAGGACGCCGGCCACGAGGTGAAGACCGCGCAGTTCCCCTTCTCCGCCAACGGCAAGGCCATGGGCCTGGGCGACGGCATCGGCTTCGTCAAGGTCGTCGCGGACGCGAAGTACAACGAGATCCTCGGCGCCCACCTCATCGGCCCGGACGTCACCGAGCTGCTGCCGATCCTCAACCTGGCGCAGACCTGGGACCTCACCGCCGACGAGATGTCGCGCACCGTCTTCGCCCACCCGACCCTGGGCGAGGCCGTCAAGGAGGCCGTGCACGGCATCGCCGGGCACATGATCAACCTCTGACCACGCGCTGAGCGGCGCCGTGGCTGCCCGCTGGAGCATCGGCCGCGCCGCCGTGCTCGTCGCCGGACTGACCGGCGTCTCCACCCTGCTCGGCTTTGTCCGGGACGCCGTCATCGCGGCCGTCTACGGCGCCGGGCCGCAGCTGGACGCCTACTTCGTCGCGCTCGGCCTGGCCAACATCGTCCTGGGGCTGCTCGGCACGTCCCTCACCCGGGCCTCCACCCCGGTGCTCGCGCGCGAGGCCGACGGCGAGCAGGAGTGCCCGGGGCACCGGACCTTCGACGTCGTCCTCACCCTCGCCGTGGTGGGCATCGGCGCCCTGAGCGTCGCCCTGGGGCTCGCCGCCGCGCCGGTGTCCCGGGTGCTGGCCCCGGGCCTGGACGGCGAGGCGGCCGACCTGCTCGTGCTGCTCACCCGGATCGTCCTGGTGACGACGGTGCTGGTCGCCGCGACCGACCTGCTCGTGGCCCTGGCCCAGGCGCACGGCGTCTTCAGCTGGGGAGCCCTGCAGGGGGTGCCCTTCAACCTCGTCATGATCGCCGCCGCCGGGCTGCTGGGCCCGCGCATCGGGGTGGTCGCCCTGGCGGTGGGCTTCGTGGTCGGATCGCTCGCGCGGCTGGCCCTGCAGCTGGTCCCCGTCGCGCAGCACCGCTGGCCGGTCCGGCCCCGCCTCGACCCGCGCTCGCCCGGGGTGCGCGAGATCGGCTGGCTGCTGCCCCCGCTGCTCGTCGGCCAGGCCATGCTCAACGTCAACACCATCGTCGACCGCGCCGTGGCGTCCACCGTGGGCGAGGGGGCGGTGACCGCCGTCTTCCTCGGCTGGCGGCTGGTCAACCTGCCGGAGACGCTCGTCGTGGCGGCGCTCGTCGCCCCGCTCTACCCCGCGATGGCCGCGGCGGCGGGGGCGGAGGACCGGGAGCGGCTGCGGGCCCTGGTGCACCGGGGGCTCGCGGTCTCGCTGACCCTCCTCGCGCCCGTCGCGGTGGCCCTGCTGGCCGCGCCGCAGCAGGTCGTCACCCTCGCCTTCGGCAGGGGGGCCTTCGACGAGCGCGCGGTGCAGGTCACCGCGGTGGCGGTCGTGTGCTTCCTGCCCGGGCTGCTGGCGCTGGCCTGCCGGCAGGTCCTCGTCAGCGCCTGCTACGCCGTCGGCGACACCCGCGGGCCGGTGGCCGTCGGTGTGCTGGCGATGGTCGTCAACGTCGTCGGGGACCTCACGCTCGCCCCGCTGCTCGGCGTGGCCGGGATCGTCCTGGCGACGTCGGCCTCGCTGCTGGTGGCCGCCGGGCTCACCGGCTGGCTCGCGGCCCGGCGGCACGGGCTGGTCCCCGCCCGGAGCACGCTGCCGCTGCTAGGCCGCACCGCGGTCGCGGGCCTCGGCGCGGCCCTGGTCACGGGGTATGCCGTGCGGCTGGCGGGCCTGGAGCCGGCCTGGGCGGGCGCCGGGCTGAGCCTCGTGGTCGCGGCCGTGACCTACCAGCTCGCCCTCGCCGTGCTCCGTGCCCCCGAGCGCTACGTCGCCCTCCAGGTGGTGCGCCAGGTGCGCCGCCGGTGACCGCTCGACGGTCGGGCCGACGGCGGCCACGGACGCGTCGGGCTCGGCAGCAGCACCGACCTTGCCGGCCACCAGGTGCAGCGCCGGCCCGGGGTCGCTGAGCGCCGCCACGCTGTGCCGGGCCCGGGTCGCCCACCACAGGGTGGCCGTCAGGTCCGCCGCCACTCCCCCGCGCCGCTCCTGACGAGCGCGCCGCAGGTCACCGGCCAGCCACTGGTAGCGCACCCCGGGGCGGCCCTCGCCGAGCCGGGGCACGGACGCGCCCGTCGTCGCCCGCAGGCCGGCGTCCACCAGGCCCGGACGCGCGCGCTCGCTGAGGGCCAGGGAGCCGAAGAACCGGCCGTTGAGGTCGATGAGACGGTGCTCGCCGTCGGCACCCACGAGGAACTGCAGCTCGACCAGCCCCGTCCACCCCAGGTGGCGCAGCAGCTCCTCGCAGCGATCGGCCAGGACGGCGTCGACCGGGACCGTGCGCGCCCGCGCCGACGCCCCCGACGGGGTGGGGAACAACCGTGGGGAGACCTGCTGCACCCTCCCCAGCAGATCCCCCTCGTGCATGACGCCGATGACCGCGGCCAGGTGACCGTCGACCGGCTCCTGCAGGATCGGCTGGTCCTGCGACCCCTCGAAGGCGCGCAGGTGCTCCTCGAGCTGCTGCCGGGTCGAGCACACCCGCGTCTCGATGCGGTGGGTGCGACTCTGCTGGGGCGACCAGTGCCAGCGGTTCTTCACCACGACCGGCAGGGCGACGTCCGCCCTCGCCCCGGGCAGCAGGGTCGAGGTCGCCGGCGTGCCCAGGCCGACCCGGGTCGCCAGCTCGGCCAGGACGAGCTTGTCGGTCGCCGCGCCGACGACCGACGACGCGGGATGCGCCACCGGGGTGTCGAGGAGGTCGCGGTGGTGGGTGAGGGCCGCCATCCAGTCGTCGCCGGAGCCGACGACGACGGCATACCCTCCCTCGCGGGTCGCGCGGCGCACGCCGGCGACGAAGGCCGCGGGGTCACCCGTGGGTCGGGGCACCAGGTGGGTGCGGGTGACGGACCGGGAGGAGCCCACCAGGCCGGCACCGGGTCGCGAGGACCCCACGCCGACCCGCCAGCCCGCGCGGCGCAGCGCCCGCGCGGCGGTCACGGCGCCACGGTCACGTGTGTGCGCGAGGATGAGCACCGACGCGGCAGGGCTCCCGGCGGTGGACATGTGCAGACCCTATGCGCCCGCCGGCCTCATCGGGGGGAGAATCGCCGCCGCCGGCCGAGGGGGGATATCCCCCTCCCGGATCCGGGAGCCTGCCCCGTCGTCCCGTCGCCGCTCCCCCGGCAGGCTGGACCCATGAACGAGAACACCGCCTCCACCCCCGCTCCCGACCTCCCACCCATCCTCCCGCAGCCCCGTCCGCAGCAGGACGGGGAGCACCGCTCCTCCGCGCTCGACGGCGTGTACGCCGCGCTGCGCCGCCTCCCCGCCCGCCGCACGGACGACGCGGTGCTGGGCGGCGTGTGCGCCACCGTGGCCGACCGCCTCGGCGTCGCGCCGATCGCTGTCCGCGCCGCCGCCGCCGTCGTCGCCCTCCTGGGTGGCGTGGGCGTCGGGATCTACCTCATCGCCTGGACGCTCCTGCCCGACCCCGCCGGGCGCACCCACCTCGAGGGCGGCCTGCGGGACGGTCGGGGCCGGTCCCTGCTCGTCCTCGCCCTCGGGGCGTTCGCCGCGCTGGGGGTGCTCGGCGGCGGCCTGTCCTTCCTCGCCGCGATCCTGCCCGAGCTCGTCGGGGTGGCCGCGCTGGCCGCCCTGGGCTACTGGGCGTGGACCCGCGCGCACCGTCGCCGGCCGCGCGAGGACGCCACCCGCTGACCGGGGCAGGGACTCCCCGCCAGCAGCGGTGGCCGCGCCGGCCCGGCCCCTCGGGGCGGGCCGGCGCGCTCGTGCGCGCCCGACACGGCGCTCAGGCGTCGGCCAGCTCCTCCCGCAGCCGGAGCAGCTGGTCGACCAGGGCCTCGGTCTCGGCGAGGACCCGGTCCCCCCACTGCTGCGCCCGGTCCATCCGGGCCGCGACCTCCGTGGAGTCCACCATCCGCCAGCCCGGGGACGGCGAGGGGAAGCCGCTCAGGTCGGGCAGCGGCAGGTCAGGCAGCTCCGAGCCCTCGACCTCCTCGCGCAGCCGTAGGACGGCCTCGTCCGCCGCGGCGACCTGGCGACGCAGCTCGCCCAGCCCGTCGGACCAGAAGGCGGCGCCGTGCACGTCGGTCGCCATCGCCGAGGCCTCCATCCCGGCCGCGACCACGGGGATCCGGGCGCTGATCCGTCGCAGCACGGGGACGAGCGCCCGGGCCTGCGGCAGCAGCACCTCGACGTCGGCGCGCCGGGCGATGGCCTGCTGGCGCCGCTCGGCCCAGGTGACGATCTGCTCCTCCGGAGGCGGACCGGGACTCCCCCGCACCCCGGGCCGGGGCGTCCCGGCCCGGGCCGCGAGCACGAGGTCGGCGAGCGCCTCCTGGTAGGGCGTCTCGGTGTCCCCCAGCGCCGCGAGGTCGCCGTCGAGCTGGTCGGCCTCCAGGGCGAGGGTCGCGAGGCGGGCGCGGACCTCCTCCACCCGCTCGGCCGCCTCCTGCGCCTCGGCCAGCTCGCGCTGCCGCCGCTCGTCGAGCGATCCGTCGAGGGAGGCGATCCACCGATGCGGACCCTGGCGGTCCAGCCGGTCGACGTCTCCCTGATGGGCGTCGCGGAGCCGGGTGCGCTCGGCCAGCAGCGCCCGGTCACGGTCGAGCCGAGGCTGCAGCCGCTCCCGGGACAGCCGTAGGCGGCGGGAGCGGGCCCGCAGGTCCTCCAGCTCCAGCACCCGCTCGCGCAGCTGCTCGGCGTCCACGGCTCAGGCCTGGACCGGCCGGACCTGCGAGAGCTGCCGGGCGGCCAGCAGGCAGAGCACCCCGCCGAAGGCGCTGAGCACCAGTCCCGGCCCCGGCATCCACCCCTGGAGACCCACGAGGCGCAGGAGATGCACCACCTGCCAGAGCGGGAGCCCCAGGGCCACGACCGCGCACACCACCGACTGGGCGACGACGAGGCCGCGCAGCCGGACGGCCGGCACCATCCCGCCGGCGAGCGCGAGGAGCCCGGCGTAGAACACCCACAGACCCGCGCCGACGGCGCCGCTCACCGGACCGGCATACGTGTAGACCCAGGGCAGGAAGCCGCCGAGGACCATCATCCCCGCGGCGAGGAGCAGCCGGCCCTGGCCCGGGGCGCGTCGGGAGCGCATGAGCGGCACTGTATGCCACGTCCCCCCGCTGGGGTGGCCCGCGCGCCGGCCCGGCGGGCGGGTCCGCGACCGGCCACGGGAGGGGCGGTGCCACTCGTCGCCGCCACCTCGCCGCTCGCCGCACCGGCGGCACCGTTCGGCGCACCACCGCCGCGCGCTCCTTGCCGCCCCGTCACGGCCTGCTGTTCGGTAGGCCTGCTGGCCACATCCGTCCTGCAGAGCAAGGAGGCTCCATGCTTGACGTCGACCAACGACGTGAGTACTGGCGGCGCAACGTCCGCCTGATGTCGGTCCTGCTGGTGATCTGGGCCCTGGTGTCCTTCGGCGCCGGCATCCTCTTCGTCGACCTGCTCAACACCGTGAGCATCTTCGGCATACCGCTCGGGTTCTGGTTCGCCCAGCAGGGGTCCATCATCGTCTTCGTCCTGCTCATCGCCTTCTACGTGTGGCGCATGGACAAGCTGGACGCGGAGTTCGGCATCACCGAGTACGAGCAGGAGGTGCATCACCAGTGAGCCCCATCCAGGCCTGGACGCTCGTCTTCGTCGTCCTCACGTTCGGTTTCTACATCTGGATCGCCTACCGCAGCCGGGTCTCCGACACGGCCGGGTTCTACGTGGCCGGCGGCGGCATCCCCGCGCCGGCCAACGGTGCGGCGGTCGCCGCCGACTGGATGAGCGCCGCGTCGTTCATCTCGATGGCCGGGCTCATCGCCTTCAGCCAGAACGGCTACGCCGGCTCGGTCTTCCTCATGGGCTGGACCGGCGGCTACGTGCTGCTGGCGCTCCTGCTGGCGCCCTACCTGCGCAAGTTCGGCAAGTACACCGTGCCCGACTTCGTCGGCGACCGCTACAACGAGACCGCCCGCCTGGTCTCGGTGGTCTGCGCTCTGGTCGTGTCGTTCGTCTACGTCGCCGGGCAGATGGCCGGGGTGGGCGTGGTCTTCCAGCGCTTCCTCGGCGTCGACCGCACCTGGGGCGTCGTCATCGGCATGGCCATCGTCTTCCTCTACGCCGTGCTCGGTGGCATGAAGGGCATCACCTGGACCCAGGTCGCGCAGTACTCCGTGCTCATCATCGCCTACATCATCCCCGCGGTGGCGATCTCGCTGCAGCTGTCCGGCAACCCCTTCCCGCAGATCGGCTTCGGGCAGATCCTCGGCGAGCTGGACGGCCTGCAGCAGGACCTCGGGCTGGCGGCCTACACCGAGGCCTTCACCCAGACCTCCATGGTCAACATGCTCCTCATCACCGCCGCCCTGATGTTCGGGACCGCGGGGCTGCCGCACGTCATCGTCCGCTTCTACACCGCCAAGTCGGTGCGGGCCGCGCGCTACTCGGCGCTGTGGGCGCTGTTCTTCATCTCGCTGCTCTACACGATCGCCCCGGCGGTCGGCGCGTTCAGCAAGTACAACGTGCTGACCCAGATCCCGGGCAGCGCGATCGGTGACACCCCGGCGTGGTTCAACACCTGGAGCGACGTCGGGCTCATCACCGTCACCGACCTCAACGGCAACGGGGTCATCGACGTCGCCGGGGCGATCGGCGAGGGCACCGAGCTGGCGATCAACAACGACATCGTCGTGCTCGCGGCCCCGGAGATCGCCGGCCTGCCGGCGCCCATCGTCGGCCTGGTCGCGGCCGGCGGTCTGGCGGCGGCGCTGTCCACCGCCTCGGGTCTGCTCCTGGTCATCTCCAGCTCGGTGGCCAACGACATCTACTGGAAGAAGATCAACCCGCGGGCCACCGACGCCCAGCAGCTGCGCGTCGGCCGGATCGCCATGGCCGCCGCCATCCTCGTCGCGGGCTACCTCGGCATCAACCCGCCCGGGTTCGTGGCCGAGGTGGTCGCCCTCGCGTTCGGTCTGGCCGCCGCCTCCTTCTTCCCGATCCTCTTCCTGGGGATCTTCTGGAAGAAGGCGACCGCCACGGCCGCCGCGACCGGTATGGCGGTCGGGTTGAGCGTCACGCTGCTGTACCAGCTGTGGACTCTGCCGACCTTCTTCGGCAACGAGCCGATCCTGGGCATCCCCGCGACCGGCATCGGGACGATCGGCATGATCCTCAACCTCCTCACCATCGTCGTCGTCTCGCGCTTCACCAAGGAGCCCAGCGAGCTGATGCAGCAGGTGGTGGAGGACGTCCGCTACCCGGGCCGCTCGGAGCTGGTGGCCGCCCACGCGGAGGGCCACCTCAGCGAGTACGCCGAGGAGCACCACCTCGACGACGACCGCTGAACGACCGCCGAGGCACCACCCACCGGCCGCCCGACCTGCCCCTGCAGGACGGGCGGCCGGTCCGCGTGCCGCACCGGACGCGCGGTGGGGACGCACCGGACGCGCGGTGGGGACGCACCGGACGCGCGGTGGGGACGGAACCGGGGAGGGTGACGTGGCGTCATACGCCTGACCGACGCACCGCCCGGGCTCGCGCACCGCGGGCCCCCTCCCAGGAATCGAGTCGCCATGACACCGTCGTCTGGCCGCCGCACCGCCCTCGCCGCCTCCCTGCTCGCCCTGCCGCTGGCGCTGGGGGCCTGCACCCCGGCCGACGTCGTCGCCCCGCCGCGTGCGGGGGCCGCCGAGCTCACCGACTTCGGCTCCTGCGAGGAGCTGCTGGACTACGTCCAGGAGCACGCGCTCGAGCGGGTCGGGCCGTGGGGGCTCGGTACCGGTGCCGGGTGGTTCGGGCCGGACCTCGCGAGGGAGGAGTCCGGAGCCGCCGACAGCTCGGTGGGGGGTGGCGACGGGACGGGCAGCGCCGTGGAGGGGCAGGACTTCTCCGGCACCAACAACCAGGAGCAGGGCGTGGAGGAGCCCGACGTCGTGCAGACCGACGGGGAGATCCTCGTGACGACCCGGGGTGGCCGGCTGGTCGTCGTCGACGTCGCGACCCGCACCCAGGTCGGCTCGCTGCGGCTCCCGGGGCGCGACCTCGGGTCGGACGCGGAGCTCCTGCTGGACCGCGCCACCGGGCAGGTCCTGGTGCTCACCCGCGAGTGGCCGCAGCAGGTCGCGCCGATGCCGACCCCCGACGCCGCGGACGGGCTGACCTCCTTCCCCGCGTTCGAGGCCACCCGGACCGTCGTCACCCTCGTCGACGTCTCGGACCCGACGGAGCCGAGCGCCGGCGGCACGCTCCGGCTGGAGGGCGACTACCGCTCGGCACGGATGCAGGACGGCACCGCCCGGGTCGTCATGGTCACCCCACCCCCCGGGCTGGCGTTCGTCCAGCCGCGCACCGGGAGCCTCGTCGCCGAGGAGGAGGCCGAGCAGGTCAACCGCGACATCATCCGGGCCTCGACGCTGGACGACTGGCTGCCCCACGTCCAGACCGTCCAGGGCACCCGCTCCGACGGGGCCCGGCTCGCGGTGCCCTGCGAGGACGTGGCCCGGCCGCCGGAGTTCTCCGGGCTCACCACCATGTCGGTGCTCACCGTCGACCTGGCGCAGGACGAGCTCGAGATCACCTCCGCCGGTGGGCTCATCGCCTCCGGCTCCACGGTGTATGCCTCGACCGACCGCCTCGTCGTGGCGACCAGCCCGTGGGAGGCCTGGTCCTCCGCCGCCGGCGACGGGCCGGACACGCTCCCCCGGGGTGGCGGGGCAGCGGCCACCACCGCCCTGCACACCTTCGACCTCACCGCCCCGGACTCGACCGCCCACGTGGCCTCGGGGAGCGTGCCGGGCCGTCTGCTCGGCCAGTTCAGCCTGGACGAGGACGGGGGGAGGATCCGGGTCGCCACGACCATGGACGGCTCGGGCAGCACCCCGTCCAGCAGCTCGCTGGTGGTGCTCGCCGAGGAGGGGGACCGGCTGGTCGAGCAGGGGCGCGTCGACGGCCTCGGCGAGACCGAGCAGATCTACGCGGTGCGCTACCTGTCCGCCGACACCGCGGCGGTGGTGACCTTCCGGCAGACCGACCCGCTCTACCTGCTCGACACCTCCGACCCCGCCGAGCCCCGGGTCACCGGCGAGCTGAAGATCCCCGGCTACTCGGCATACCTCCACCCGGTGGGCGAGGACCTGCTGCTCGGCGTCGGCCAGGACGCGACCGACGACGGGCGGACGACGGGGCTGCAGGTCTCGCTGTTCGACATCTCCGACCCGTCCGCCCCGACCCAGGTCGCGAAGCAGACGTGGGCGGACCACTGGTCCGCCGCGGAGCACGACCACCGGGCCTTCACGTGGTGGCCGCGGACCGGGCAGCTCTTCCTGCCCGCCGAGGCGTGGACCGAGACCTCGCAGTGGACCGGCGTCGTCTCGGCCGGTGTCGACGCCGGCGCCCTGGCCCAGGGCCCGCGGCTGCAGCTGGGCGGCGACTCCGGCGTGACCGGGGACCACGCCCGCCGCACCCTGGTCGTCGACGACCACCTCTGGGTCCTGGGCGAGAGCACCCTGCACGTGGCCGACCTCACGACCCTGGAGCCGGTGAGCACCATCGACCTCGGAGCCTGAGCATGGTGGTGCAGGAACGGTGCTGCGCACGGGTCGTCCTGGCGACCACCGTGCAGCACCGTTCCTGCACCATCCTGCTCGTCCACAGGGCGGAGGCTGCTCGCTGCGCGGGCCCGGCGCGCCGCGGCAGCATGGTCGCATGGCACCGCAGCACCCGCCCTTCCCCGACGTCGCCGGCCAGCGCGGGCTCGCGACCGTCGGGCAGCTGCGGGGCGCGGGGTGGACGCCGGCGCAGATCCGGCACCGACGCTCGACGGTATGGCGCATGCCCTACCCGCGCGTCGTGTCCCCCCACCGTGGGCCGCTGGGCCCCGAGGCGCTCCTCACGGCCACGGCGCTGTGGGCGGGTGAGGACGCGGTGCTGACCGGCCTGGTCGCCCTCCGCGAGCACGGGGTCCGGACGCCGCCGCGGCAGGTCGCGACCTTCCTCGTGCCGGCCACGGCCCGGGCGCGGGAGCACGACGGGGCCAGGGCCGTCCGGACCACCCGGCTCCCCGACCCCGCGAGGCGCGATGGCCCGCTGGCGGTGGCACCGCCCGCGCGGGCGCTGGTGGACGCCGTGTGCCTGGAGCGGGTGCCGCCGCCCGAGCAGGAGGCGTTGGCCATCGCGATCCTGCAGCGCGGGCTCGCCGCGCCGGCGGAGCTGGACGCCGAGCTGTGGCAGCGCCCGGGGGTGCAGGTGCAGCGGGTGCGCGCCGGGCTGGAGGCCTTCACCGGGGGCGCCTGGTCCCGCCCGGAGGCGGTCCTGCGCCGCCTATGGGACCGACGGCCGGACCTGCCCGTGCTGCTGACCAACTGCCGGCTCGTGCACGCCCGGACCGGCCGCTTCCTCGCCTGCCCGGACGGCTGGATGCCCACGATGGGAGCGGCTCTGCAGGTGCACTCGCGGCAGTACCACCAGGGCGTCGACGACCGGGGCGGTGACCGGTGGGCCGCGACCGTCGAGAAGGACTCCGTCCTGGTGGCCGCCGGGGCGAGGGTGCTCGGCGTGACCCCGTGGACCCTGCACGCCCGACCCCGGAGCTTCCTCGCCAGGGTGGACGAGCTGGTCGCGTTGGGCCCCGCGTCGCCGATGCCGGACGTGCGGGTCGTCGAGCGGCGGGGCTGACCCCGGTGGTGCACGAACGGTGCTGCGGACCGGTCGCCCTGGCGACCACCCTGCAGCACCATTTCTGCACCACCCCCGGTTTCGTGGCGAGCGACGAGGTGACCCGGCTCTGCACCGCAGCGGGCGGCATACCGAAGGATTGAACCAAGGGACCATCTCCGCTGCAGATCTTGCGGGAGAGGCGTGCTCGGACGGCCTGCGCCCGCATTGACTTCGTGGTGACCGGCCTGTAGAACAGGACGCATGACGAGCCGCTCCCGCCGAATGCGCCGCTGCTGAGCCCACCCCTCGCAGCCGACGCGCCGCGGACGACCCTTCTCCGCCCCGTCCCTCCCGCTGCTGAGGCGGGCTCAGCAGAGTGACCAGCACCCTGCCACCCCCCAGCGAGAGACGAGACCTCCCTTGAGCACCTACAGCGACTTCGCCACCCGGCAGATCCACGCCGGCCAGACCCCCGACACCCAGACCGGCGCGCGCGCCCTGCCGATCTACCAGACCACCTCCTACGTCTTCGACGACGCCGACCAGGCAGCCGACCGGTTCGCCCTGGCCGAGCTCGGGCCGATCTACACCCGCATCACCAACCCCACCACCGAGACGGTCGAGAACCGCATCGCCGACCTCGAGGGCGGCGTCGGTGCCCTGCTCGTGGCCTCCGGCTCCTCGGCCGTCACCCTGTCGCTGCTCAACGTCGCCGGCGCCGGCGACCACATCGTCTCCTCCCCCAGCCTCTACGGCGGCACCCAGAACCTCTTCGCGCGCACCCTGCCCCGCCTGGGGATCGAGGTGACCTTCGTCGAGGACCCGGCCGACCCCGAGGCGTGGCGGGCCGCCGCGCGCCCGGAGACCAAGGCGTTCTTCGGCGAGACGATCGCCAACCCCAGCAGCGACGTGCTCGACCTGCGCGCGGTCGCCGACGTCGCGCACGAGGTGGGCGTGCCCCTCGTCGTGGACAACACGGTCGCCACGCCCTACCTCTGCCGCCCGATCGAGCACGGCGCCGACGTCGTCGTGCACTCGGCGACGAAGTTCCTCGGCGGCCACGGCACCTCCATCGCCGGGGTCATCGTCGACGCCGGCCGCTTCGACTACGGCCGCGGCGGGAGGTTCCCCGGCTTCACCGAGCCCGACCCGTCCTACCAGGGTCTGGTGTATGCCGAGGCGCTGGGCGAGGGCGGCCTGCTCGGCGCCAACGTCTCCTACATCATCAAGGCGCGGGTCCAGCTGCTGCGCGACCTCGGGCCGGCGGTGTCGCCGTTCAACGCCTTCCTCATCGCCCAGGGGCTGGAGACGCTGTCGCTGCGCATCGAGCGGCACGTCGCCAACGCGCAGCGGGTGGCGCAGTGGCTGGAGGCGCACGACCAGGTGGCCACGGTGGCCTACGCCGGCCTGCCCGGCCACCCCTCGCACCGGCGGGCGCAGACGTACCTGCCCGGCGGTGCGGGTGCCGTCCTCGCCTTCGAGATCGAGGGCGGAGCCCCCGCCGGGCGCGCCTTCGTCTCGGCCCTGGAGCTGCACAGCCACGTCGCCAACATCGGCGACGTCCGCTCGCTGGTCATCCACCCCGCCAGCACCACCCACTCCCAGCTCACCCCGGAGGCCCAGCGGGCCGCGGGCGTGACCCCCGGGCTGGTGCGGCTCTCGGTCGGCATCGAGGGCATCGAGGACATCCTCGCCGACCTCGACCGGGGCTTCGCCGCCGCGGCCGCCGCGGCCCGCGGCACCGAGGCGGCCTGACATGGCCACCGTGCCCCTCGAGGAGCACCCTCCCCGCTCCCGGCGACGGACCCAGCCGGTCGGCCCGCTCGCGCTGGAGTCCGGGGAGATCCTCGAGGACGTCCGGGTCACCTACCAGACCTGGGGCCGCCTCGCCGCCGACGGCAGCAACGCCGTCCTGGTGCTGCACGCGCTGACCGGCGACAGCCACGTCGTCGGGGAGCAGGGGCCGGGTCAGCCGACGTCCGGCTGGTGGCCGGGCCTCATCGGTCCGGGATGCCCGATCGACACCGACGAGTGGTTCGTCGTCGCACCCTCCGTCCTGGGCGGCTGCGGCGGCACCACCGGGCCGTCCTCGGCCGCGCCGGACGGCCGGCCCTACGGCAGCTCCTTCCCCCGTGTCACCGTGCGCGACCAGGTGCACGCGGAGGCCCTGCTGGCCGACCGCCTCGGCATCGACAGCTTCGCGCTCGTCGTGGGCGGTTCCGTGGGCGGGATGCGCTCGCTGGAGTGGGCCACCACCTTCCCGGACCGGGTGCGACGGTGCGTCGTCCTCGCCGCCAGCGCCGTGGCGAGCGCCGACCAGATCGCCTGGTCGGTGCCGCAGCTGCACGCCATCCGCCTCGACCCGGGCTTCCACGGCGGCGACTACTACCCCGGACCGGGACCCCGCGCCGGGCTGGAGATCGCCCGCCAGATCGCGCACACGACATACCGCTCCGCGGCGGAGCTGGCGCTGCGCTTCGGTTGCGGGGCGCAGGACGGGGAGGACGCGCTGCGCGGCGGCCGGTATGCCGTGCAGTCCTATCTCGAGCACCACGGCAAGAAGCTCGTGCGCCGGTTCGACGCCAACGCCTACCTCGTCCTCACCGAGGCGATGAACAGCCACGACATCGGGCGGGGGCGCGGTGGCGTCGCGGCCGCGCTGCAGCGGATCACCGCGGAGCTCACCGTCGGCGTCGTGAGCAGCGACCGGCTCTTCACGCCGGCCGACGGGGAGGTCGTCGCGTCCGCGCCGACCTGCCGGGAGCTCGCGGTCATCGACAGCCCCTACGGCCACGACGCCTTCCTTGTGGAGACCGAGCAGGTCTTCGGGATCATCGCGCGAGCCCTCCGAGGTGGGGAGCCGGCGGCTCCGACCGTGCCCGCCACGCGGTCGGAGCTGCCGAGACTGGCCGGTACCGGCCTCTGGTGACGGTCGGGCCGCACCGGGCGCGGCGCGACCACGCGTCCGGTGCGGCCTGACCACGCGTCCGGTGCCGCCTGACCACGCGTCCGGTGCCGCCTGACCACGCGTCCGGTGGGGGGTGAGGGGACGGTGGGGGTGAGGGGACGGCGGGGTCAGGGGACGGGGGGTGAGGGGACGGGGGATGAGGGGACGGTGGGGGGTCTGGTGATCCGGTGGTGGGGCCTGACGAGGGCCGGCCGGGAACCGACCGCGCGTCGTTGACGTCTACGTCATAGGATCGAGGGTCACAGGGGAAAGGAGCCCGACATGCCCGACTGGCTACGCGACTCTCCGCAGTGGCTCTGGTGGATCGGCGCCGCACTGGCGTTCGGCATCGTCGAGATGACCACCCTCGACCTGCTCTTCCTCATGCTGGCGCTCGGCGCGCTCGTGGCCGGCATCGTCGCCGGGGCGATCGGTGTCGGTCTCATCTGGCAGGTGCTGATCTTCGCCGTGGCCTCCGGCCTCTTCGTCTTCGCCCTGCGCCCGGTGGCCCTGCGCCACCTGCGTCTGGAGGGCAAGGGCGGCAAGATCCTCATGGAGGGCAACATCGGCCAGACCGCCACCGTGCTGGAGCCGGTCTCCGACCGGGACGGCCTCGTCAAGCTGCGCGGCGAGAGCTGGACCGCCCGGGCCGAGCTGGAGGGGCAGACCTTCGCCGAGGGCGACCTCGTCACGGTGGTGCGCATCGACGGGGCGACCGCAGTGGTCGCCGCCGCGCCCCCGGAGGACAAGCCCTTCGACCTCGAGCCGCCACGCGACTGACCGCGGCGCGGCACCGCATACCTCAGCATCACCCAACCAAGGAGAAGCTAGATGGATCCCATCAACGTCATCGTCTGGGCCGTCGTCCTCCTGCTCGCGCTCTTCGTCGTCGTGGCCGTGGCCAGGGCGATCCGGATCGTGCCGCAGGCGACGAGCGTCATCGTGGAGCGGCTCGGCAAGTACGACCGCACCCTGGACGCCGGCCTGCACTTCCTCGTGCCATTCATCGACCGGCCCCGCTCGGTGGTCGACCTGCGTGAGCAGGTCGTGAGCTTCCCGCCGCAGCCGGTCATCACCAGCGACAACCTGGTCGTGTCCATCGACACCGTCATCTACTTCCAGCCCACCGACCCCAAGGCGGCGACCTACGAGATCGCCAACTACATCCAGGGCATCGAGCAGCTCACCGTCACCACGCTGCGCAATGTCATCGGCTCGCTCGACCTGGAGCAGACGCTGACCAGCCGCGACATGATCAACGGCCAGCTGCGCGGGGTGCTGGACGAGGCGACGGGCCGCTGGGGCATCCGGGTCAACCGGGTCGAGCTCAAGGCCATCGACCCGCCCGCCAGCGTGCAGGACTCGATGGAGAAGCAGATGCGCGCCGAGCGCGACCGCCGCGCGGCCATCCTCAACGCCGAGGGCGTGAAGCAGAGCCAGATCCTCACCGCCGAGGGTGAGAAGCAGGCGCAGATCCTCAAGGCCGAGGGCACCGCGCAGTCGGCCATCCTCGAGTCCCAGGGTGAGGCGCGCGCCATCCTGCAGGTCTTCGACGCCATCCACAAGGGCAACCCGGACAGCAAGCTGCTGGCCTACCAGTACCTCCAGATGCTGCCCGAGATCGCCAAGGGCGACTCCAACCAGATGTGGGTCGTGCCCACCGAGCTCACCGCCGCGCTGTCGGGCATCGGCAACGCGCTGGGCGGCGGACGCCCCGGTGACGCGGCCGCGCTGGACGCCCCCTCCCAGGGCCTACGCTCCGACGCCGGCGACCTGGGCCTGGACGACATGGACACCCCGACCCTGGAGGACCCCCGCGAGGCGCTGCGGCGGGCCCGTGAGGAGGCCGAGGGCGCGACCCGCGACGCCGAGACGTCCAACCGCGGTCGGTCCAAGGAGGACGCCGACCGGGCGGTCGCCGAGGCCGCCGAGAAGGCCAAGCGTGCTGCGGCGATGACCGCTGAGCAGCAGAGCACGGGTGGGGGTGAGGGCCAGGGCCGGCTGGGTGAGCTGGAGCAGCCGGAGCAGGTCGCCCCCGACCTGGGCCAGCAGGCCGGTCAGAGCCAGGGGCAGTCCGCCGAGCAGCCCGACCGTGAGGCGCAGCCCTGGGACCGCGCCGAGGGCGAGGGCCAGCCCTGGCGGCGCGAGGAGAGCTGAGCACGCGGCGCTGACCACGCAGCGCTGAGCGCCGACGCCGCCGGTCCCGACCGGCGGGGCGCGACGAGCGGGGCACGACACCTGGTGTCGTGCCCCGCTCGTAGTCTGTGGCCCATGTGGATCCGCGACGTACGCCCCTGGGGCGGCCCGACCAGTGACGTCCGGCTCGAGGGCGGGCTGGTCGCCGAGGTGCGACCTCGGGACGACGAGGCCGACCGGCCGGCCGGTGCCCGGCACCCCGGGGCCGCGGGCGAGGAGGAGCTCGAGGGACGCGGTCGGCTGCTGCTCCCGTCCTTCAGCGACGTCCACGTGCACCTCGACTCGACCCGGCTGGGGCTGCCGTTCCGGCCGCACACCGGTGGTCCCGGGGTGTGGACGATGATGCTCAACGACCGGGCGCACTGGCGGGACGCCGAGGTCGGCGTCGTCGGACGGGCGACGCACACGCTGGGCCTCATGATCGCCCGCGGGGCCACCCGGGTGCGGTCGTTCGCGCAGGTCGACGTGGACTGCGGGCTGGAGCGGCTGGAGGCGGTCCTCGCCGCCCGCGAGACCCACCGCGACCGGGCCGAGGTGCAGGTCATCGCCTTCCCGCAGGCCGGGCTGCTGCGCGAGGAGGGGTCGGCCCGGGTGCTGGAGGACGCCCTGCGCGCCGGCGCGGACGTCGTGGGCGGCATCGACCCGTGCAGCCTGGACCGCGACCCGGTCCGTCACCTCGACCTCGTCTTCGACCTCGCGCAGCGGTATGCCGTGCCCGTCGACATCCACCTGCACGAGCCCGGTGACCTGGGCCGCTTCTCCGCCGACCTGGTCTGCGAGCGCACCGCGGCCCTGGGGATGCAGGGGGACGTGCTCATCTCGCACGGCTACGGCCTGTGGGACGGCACCGAGTCCCAGACGCAGGGCCTCGTCGAGCGCCTGGCCGAGCTCGACATCGCCACCGCCACGGTCGCGCCGGGTGGCCGGCAGACGCTGCCGCTCGCCCGGCTCGCCGAGGCCGGCGTCCGGGTCGGGCTCGGTCAGGACGGCCAGCGCGACTACTGGTCGCCCTACGGCAACGGCGACCTGCTCGACCGCACCTGGCAGCTCGCCTTCACCCACGGCTTCCGGGCCGACGAGCTCGTCGAGCACGCGCTGGCGGTGGCCACCCGTGGCGGCGCCAGCATCATGGACCGCGAGCTGCCCCGGCTGGCGGGCACCGCCGACCGGCCCGGGCTGGCGCCCGGCGACCGGGCCGACCTCGTGCTCGTCGCGGGCGAGACCCCGACGTCCGTGGTGATGGACCGGCCGCAGGACCGCACCGTCCTGCACCGCGGCCGGGTCGTCGCCGACGGGCTCACCCTGACCTGACCCCGCCCCCGGGCCGCACCCCGTCCGGAGGCAGGTCCCGGCCGCTCACCGCCGGCGCAGGACCACCGACTCCCAGCCCGGCAGCGTCCCGTCGTGCAGCACGCCCGCGGCGCCCTCCGAGGTGGCGAGCACCACCTCGGACCCGTCCCACCCCTGCAGCAGCTCGGGCGGGACGACGAGGGGCTGCCGGGTGAAGGAGGCGAGGGTCAGCAGACCGACGCCGTCGAGCTCTCGCTCGAAGGCCCACAGGTCCGGGTGGTCCATCGCCAGCGGCCGGACCGTCCCCCTGGCCACTACCTCCTCGTCGTGGCGCAGGGCCACGAGCGCGCGGTGGTGCTCCAGCACCGACCCGGGGACCCCGGTCTGGGCGGCCGCGTTGATCTGCACGTGGTTCGGGTTGATGCCGATCCACGGGTCCCCGCTGGTGAAGCCCGCGCCCGGCGCGTCCGTCCACTGCACAGGTGTGCGGGCGTTGTCGCGACCCACCGCGCGGATGCCCTCGAGCAGCTCCTCCGCCGGTCGGCCCGCCGCCTCCTGCTCGGCGACGTGGTTGAGCGCCTCGATGTCGCGCAGCTCGGACAGCGACGAGAAGGGGAGGTTCGTCATACCGAGCTCCTCCCCCTGGTAGATGAACGGCGTGCCGCGCAGCGTGTGCAGCACCGTCGCCAGGGTCTTGGCCGACCGCTCGCGCCACGCCGGGTCGTCGTCGCCGAAGCGGCTGACGGCGCGCGGCTGGTCGTGGTTGTCCAAGTAGAGCGAGTTCCAGCCGGTGTCCGCCAGCGCGGTCTGCCAGCCCATGAGGCTGGCCCGTAGCAGCGGCATGGTGATGGGCAGCCGGTCGAACTTGCCGCCCGGGCCGATCCCCAGGTCGACGTGCTCGAACTGGAACACCATGTCCACCTCCCCCCGGTCGGCGTCGGTGTAGAGACGCGCCTCCTGCGCGGTGACACCGGGCATCTCGCCCACGGTGAGGAAGGCGCGGGGGTGGTCGGCGAAGACGCGCTCGCGCATCTGCGCGAGGAACTCGTGGACCCGGGGGCCGTCGGCGACCAGCGCGAAGGCGTCACCGTCCGGCAGGTCCAGCGGCTTGGAGATGAGGTTGATGACGTCCATGCGGAAGCCGTCGACGCCACGCTCGAGCCACCAGCGCATCATCGCGTAGACGGCCTCCCTGACCTGCGGGTTCTCCCAGTTGAGGTCGGGCTGCTTGCGGCTGAAGAGGTGCAGGTAGTACTCCCCGCTCGCCGCGTCCCACTCCCACGCCGGGCCGGAGAAGAAGGAGCGCCAGTCGTTGGGCTCGGCGCCGGGCTCTCCCCCGGTGTGCCCGGGCCGCGCCGGGCGCCACCAGTACCAGTCCCGCCGGTCCGCCTCCGGGGAGGTCCGGCTGTCCTCGAACCACGGGTGCTCGTCGCTGGTGTGGTTGACCACGAGGTCCATGACGAGGCGTATGCCGCGCGCGTGCAGCTGCTCGACGAGCTCGTCGAGGTCGGCGAGGGTGCCGAAGGTGGGGTCGATGTCCTGGTAGTCGCTGATGTCGTAGCCGTTGTCGTCCTGCGGGCTGCGGTAGACCGGGCTGAGCCAGACCACGTCGACCCCGAGGTGCTCGAGGTGGTCCAGCCGGCCCAGGACGCCCCGCAGGTCACCGATGCCGTCGCCGTCGCTGTCGGCGAAGCTGCGGGGGTAGATCTGGTAGACGACGGCGGAGGACCACCAGTCGCGCGGGAGGGGCTCGTCGAGCGGCAGCGGCATACCGCCCACTCTAGGGTGGGCGCCTCAGTCCTGGTCGAGCTGGGCGAGGACCATCCGCGCGATGCGCTCGGGCGGGTTCGCGACGTCGTAGACCGCCCCCCGCTCGTCGGCCCCGAGCGGTTCCAGGGTGTCCAGCTGCGACTCGAGCAGGGAGGGCGGCATGAAGTGGTCGCGGGCGCTCATGCGGTCCAGCAGCAGCCCCTTGTCGCCGGAGAGGTGGACGAACCAGGTGCCCGCTCCCCCCTCCGTGAGGACCTCGCGGTAGGACCGCCGCAGGGCCGAGCACGTGAGCAGCGTGGGGGTGCCGGCGGCGTCCCGCTCGGCCGTCCACGCGGCGAGGGCCTTGAGCCACGGCCACCGGTCCTCGTCCATGAGCGGCCGGCCGCTGGTCATCTTGTCGACGTTGGCCTGGGGGTGGAAGTCGTCGCCCTCGGCGAACTCCCAGCCCAGCCGCTCGTGCAGGGCCTCGCCGATCGTGGACTTGCCGGTGCCCGACACGCCCATGATGACGAGGTGCAGGGGCAGCCCGGCGGGGTCGGGCGTGGGCGTCATGGCACGACCACCCACAGCCCGGCGGCGAGGACGAAGATGGCGAGGCCGAGCGTGGTCTCCATGACCGTCCAGGTCTTCAGGGTCGTCTTGACGTCCATCCCGAAGAACCGGCTGACCAGCCAGAAGCCGGAGTCGTTGACGTGGGAGAGCACCGTTGCCCCGGCGGCGATCGCGAGGACCAGGCAGGCGATCTTGAGGTCGGACAGGCCCTCGGCGGTGACGGCCGCCGAGATGAGCCCGGCCGTGGTCGTCAGCGCGACCGTGGCCGAGCCCTGCGCGACCCGCAGCAGGGTGGCGATGAGGAACGCCGAGACGATGAGGGGCAGGCCCAGGTCGGCCATGCTCTCGGACAGCGCGCCGCCGATGCCGGAGTAGCGCAGCACCCCGCCGAACATGCCGCCGGCGCCGGTGATGAGGATGATGGCGCAGATGGGGCCGAGCGCGTCGTTGAGCAGGGTCTCGACCGTCGCGAGCGACCGGCCCCGGGTGCCGAGGACGTAGGTCGTCACGAGCAGCGTGATGAGCAGCGCCACCGGCGTCTGGCCGATGAAGACCAGGGCGTCGAGGAACACGCTGTCGCCCAGCACCTCCGCCGAGCGCAGCGTCGCGATCCCGGTGTTGAGCGCGATGAGGACGAAGGGCAGGAGCAGGAGCCCGAGCACCAGCCCGAAGGAGGGCGGGGTCACCTCCTCCTCGCCCCGGGCGATGCGCTCGGCACGCGCGTCGTCGTCGCCGTCGTCGAGGTCCGACGGCTCGCCCGAGACGGTGCCGCGGAGCATGGAGTCGTTGATCGGGACCATGATCTTGCCGGCGTAGGCGGTGGTGAAGAGGTAGACGCCGAGGTACCACGCGACGAAGGCGACGGGGATGCCGATGAGCATGCTGAGGCCGATGGAGCCGCCGAGCTCGGTGGCGGCGGTCACCGGGCCGGGGTGCGGCGGCACGATCGCGTGCATCGCGGCGAACGCGCCCGCGGCGGGGATGGCGTAGAGCAGCACGGAACCGCCGAAGCGTCGGGCCACCGAGAAGATGATGGGCAGGAAGACGACGAGGCCGGCGTCGAAGAAGATCGGTATGCCGAAGAGCAGGGCCGCGACACCGAGCGCGAACGGCGCGCGCTTCTCGCCGAACCCGCCGATGAGGGTGTCGGCGAGCACCTGGGCCCCGCCGGTCACCTCGAGCAGCCGGCCGATCATGGCCCCGAGCCCGACGAGCAGGGCCACCGCACCCAGGGTGCTGCCGAAGAAGCTCGTGGCCACCCCCGCCAGCTCGCCGAAGGGGATGCCCGCGGCGAGCCCGGTGAGGAAGCTGACCGTGATGAGCGCGACGAACGCATGCATCCGCAGCTTGATGATGAGGAAGAGCAGCACCGCGACGGCGACCGCCGCGATGGTCAGGAGCGTGCCCGCTCCGTAGACGGGGTCCATCGGTTCCATGGGCAGTCTCCAAGGGTCGACATCGGTGGCGTCGGCCCACCGTAGCCGCGCGCCCCGCACGGGGCGAGGAGGAACGCCCCGCGCGCCGGGCCCCGGTCAGACCAGGTCGACCCAGGCCTCCCCGTCCGTGCCGGGCACCGGCTCGGCCGCCCCACCGGTGAGCTCGGCGAGCAGGTCGGGCACGGCGTCCGCCCGGTCGACCGGCACCTGCAGCCGCAGCGTCACCTGCGAGCCGTAGCGGGTGTCCGCGATGTGCACGCCGCGGGCCCTGAGGTCGTGCTCCAGGCGCCCTGCCACCTCGTGCCCCACCCGCACGTCCACCTCGCGGACCCGGGCCCGGGTGAGCAGCCGCGCCTCGTCGAGGGCGAGGCGGACGGCGCCGGAGTAGGCGCGGACCAGCCCGCCGGTGCCGAGCCTGGTGCCGCCGAACCAGCGCGAGACGACGGCGACCACGTCGGTCACCCCCGCGTGCGTGAGCGTCTCGAGCATCGGCATACCGGCCGTCCCTGCCGGCTCGCCGTCGTCGTTGCTGCGCACCGTCGCGGCGTCCGGGCGGAGGACGAAGGCCGAGCAGTGGTGCCCGGCGTCCCAGAGGGTGGACCGGGCCTCCTCGACCACGGCGCGGGCCCCGTCCTCGTCCTCGACCCGGCGCAGCCAGCACTCGAAGACCGAGCGCCGCTCCTCGGTGCGCACCACGACGGGCGCGGCGAGGGTGCGGCAGGTCGTCGGCTCCACCCGGGCAGGGTATGCCGTCCAGGTGCGCCGCCTAGACTTCTCGGCATGTCACCGACGCGCCGCTCCGCCGCCCTGCTCGCGGCCCTGGCCCTGGTCGCCCTTCCGCTGCCGGCCCAGGCCCACGACGAGCTCACCGGCAGCGACCCGGAGGACGGCGCGACGGTCGAGGCCGGGGACCTCGACGAGCTGACCATGACCTTCAGCGGCGAGATCGCCCAGGTCGGTGCCGCCGTCACGGTGACCGACCCGGACGGCGGGTCGGCGCTGGAGGGCGAGCCGGAGGTCGAGGGCACCGAGATGACCCAGGACCTGGTGGACGACCTCGCGGACGGTGACTACGCCGTCGCGTGGCGGGTGACCAGCGAGGACGGGCACCCCATCTCCGGCGAGTTCGGGTTCAGCGTGACCGGTGGCGAGGACGAGGCGGAGCAGGACACCGCCGAGGCCCCGGCGCCCACCGAGGAGACGGAGGAGGCGTCCGGGTCGCAGGAGGCGGAGGCCTCCGCCTCGCCGACGGAGACCGAGGAGACCGCCGAGGAGACCACCCAGGAGTCGTCGCCGGAGGCGACCTCGCAGGACGGGGAGACCTCGGACGCCTCGACCGCCGACTCCTCCGGCCTGCCCGTCTGGGCGTGGGTCCTCCTGGCCGCCGGCGGCGTCGGGGTGCTCGCGCTCATGGTCGCCACCTGGCAGCGCGGACGCCGCTCCGCACCCTGAGCCGATGCGGGTGCCGTGCCCGCACTGATGTACCGTAGGGCCCACGGAATACACATCCCCGGGCCGGCTCCGCGACCTGAGCGATCAGCCAGCGATGCCGCCCCGGCAGACTCGACACAAGGGGGTCACGCCATGGGGCGCGGCCGGGCCAAGGCAAAGCAGATCAAGGTCGCACGGAAGCTGAAGTACTCGGCTCCGGACACCGACCTCTCGGCACTCGAGCGGGAGTTGCACTCCTCTCGCGGCGAGTTCGACTACTCCCCGCCGTCGGACGAGACCGACGACGACGAGACCGAGGACGACGACGACCCCTACGCCTCCTACGCGGAGGACGACGAGGACGACAAGTACGGCTCCTGGGCGGCCGGCGGAGAACGGTGAGCCTCGCCGGTCCGCAGCCGGCCGGTGAGGACGGCGGACGACGGGCAGCCGGTGGGCACCCGTAGCCGCCACGAGGCCCGGTGGACCGACGCCCGGTCCACGGCCAGCGGACGACTCCCGCGCAACCAGTGGTGGGTCCTCCCCCTGCTGCTCGCCGGGATCGCGCTGGTCATGTTCGTCGCCTGGCGCGTCTACAACGGGGTCGACACCGTGACCTACGAGGTGCGCCGGTGCCAGGAGGTCCTCACCGAGGACGCCTCCTGGAGCGAGGTGCAGGCAGCGGCGTGCGACCCCGTCGACGCGGTCGCCCTCCCCTCCGTGGTGCTCATGCGCGGCGAGGAGCCCGTCGAGCCCGACCGGTCCGAGGGCGCGGTCCTCGCCTGGGACGGCTGGGCGGTCAACTCCCCCGAGCACAGCGTGCAGGTCCGTCTCGAGGACCCGGCGGAGAGCATCGTCGTCGCCGAGCCCACCAACGAGCGGGTGCGCACCGAGCTCACGCCCGACGCCGCGGACATCCGGTGGGGCGGCTTCATCGGCGGACGCGGTCCCACCGAGTACTGGGTCCTCATCACCCCCGACACCCCCTGATCTGCACCGGACGCGCGGTCAGGCAGCACCGGACGCGCGGTCAGGCAGCACCGGACGCGCGGTCAGGCAGCACCGGACGCGCGGTCAGGGAGACTCAGCGCCTGTAGTCCCCGACGACCCGCACCGCGCCGCCGTCGACCCCCTTGGCTCCCTGCACGACGTCCGGACCGGTCGCATCCTCCCCCGCCACCTCGACGGTCCCCACCGGCCAGGTCTGTATGCCGTTCTCCTCCAGGAGCGCGACCGCCCGGTCGGCCTCCGCGGGGGCCACGACGGCGACGAACCCCACCCCCATGTTGAGCGTCTGCTCGAGGTCGGCCAGCGGCACCTGCCCCAGCTCCTGCACCAGCGTGAAGATCGGCGGCAGCTGCCAGGTCCGCTCCACCGTCGCCAGCATCCCCGGTGGCAGCACCCGGGCCAGGTTGGCCGCCAGCCCGCCACCGGTGACGTGCGACAGGACGTGTAGGTCCGGCCCCGCCGCGCGGACCAGCTCGAGCAGCGGCCGGGTGTAGATGCGGGTCGGCTCCAGGCACTCCTCCCCCAGGGTCCGCCCGAGCTCAGGCACCTCCCGCTCCCAGCCCCACCCCGCGGCCGCGACGACGCGGCGCACGAGGGAGTAGCCGTTGCTGTGCAGGCCCGAGCTGGCCAGCGCCAGCACGACGTCGCCCGCGGCGACCCGCTGCGGACCCAGCACCGCGTCGTGCTCGACGACACCCGTCGCGGCCCCGGCGACGTCATACTCGTGGGGGTCGAGCAGACCGGGGTGCTCGGCCGTCTCGCCACCCACCAGGGCGACGCCCGCCAGCTCGCAGCCGCGCGCGATGCCCGCGACGATCGCGGCGATCCGCTCGGGCACCACACTGCCGCAGGCGATGTAGTCGGTCATGAACAGCGGCTCGGCCCCGCTCACGACGATGTCGTCGACCACCATGCCGACGAGGTCCTGGCCGATGGTGTCGTGGACGTCCATCGCCTGGGCGACCGCCACCTTGGTGCCGACCCCGTCGGTCGAGGTCGCCAGGACGGGCCGCCGCATCCCCTGCAGCGCAGACGCGTCGAACATCCCCGCGAAACCCCCCAGCCCACCGAGGACCTCCGGACGCTGCGCCCGCCGTACCGACTCCTTCATGAGCTCGACGGCGCGGTCGCCGGCGTGCACGTCGACGCCCGCGCTGGCATAGGTGATCGGCTGGTCGCTCATCGCGGGTCCCCTCGGGGCGTGGCGGTGGGTGGGCACCCCCAGCGTATGCCGAACCGCACCCCGTCGACGCCCCGCCCGGTCGGGCACGGCCGGGGACGACCGGGCTCAGCCGTGCGCGTGCCGGAAGCCGGCGCGCTCCGCGGTCTCCCCGTCCACGAAGTACTCGTGCGCCTCGGCGTCGTAGCCCTCCTCGTCCGGGAGGACGAAGGTCATGGTGTCGTGCCAGGCCTTGACCGGGTGGCCCTCCGGCGCGCCCCCGTCGGCACGGGGTGCCGCCGAGCCCCACCCGTGACCCCCGTCCCGGATCTCCTCCTCCGAGCTGCCACCGTCCGCGTCACCCTCGGTCGAGCCGGACCCGTCCGCACCACCCTCGGTCGCGCCGGACCCGTCCGCGCCACCCTCTCCGGTGGTCGCCGACCCGGTCGCGGCGAGCATGCTCCGGTCGGTCTCGAGCTCCTGCGGGCCGTCCTCGTCGGCGGTCCAGTCGCCCGGCTGACGGAACTCTTCACCGGCGTCCACGTCGTGGTCGGCCGGGTCGTGCTCCCGGGCGAACTCCTCCTGCCTGCGCCGGGTCTCCTCCGCCTCCTCGGCGTCGTGGTCCTCCGTGGCCGACGGCGCGGCGGACGCCTCGGAGTCGTCGGGCTCGGCCGGGGCCTGATCCTCGTCTGCCGTCCCCTCCGGCTCCGCGGGGTCGGGGTCCTCGGCCGTGGCCCGCTCGTCGTCCGGCTCGGCCGCGGCCCGGTCCGCGTCGGCCGCAGCCCGCTCGTCGTCCGGCTCAGTCGGGGCCTGGTCCTCGTCGGTGTCAGGCACGGTCTGGTCGTCGTGCTCGCTCATGGCGCCTCCGCATCCCGGGTCACCGACCCGTCGCCACGGACGCTAGACCTCCTCGCCCCGGCCCGCGCGGTGAAGTGCTCCTCCCGCTCCGCGCGGTGAAGTGCTCCTCGCGGTCCCAGACGCAGCCTGTGCACGCGCATGCAGCCTGTACGTAGGTTCTACCGTGTGCACAGGCTGCACCAGCGTGCACAGGTATCCCTGGGGCTCATGTGGCGTGCACAGGGTCGAGCCTCGCGACAGAACGGTCAGGGGTGCGCGGGCGACAGGGTCGCCGGTGCCGTCGGTGCGGGCGACAGGAGGACGGTGCGGTCAGGGATGCGCGGGCGACAGGGTCGCCTGCGCCGTCGGTGCGGGCGTCAGGGGCGGCGGACGGCGTCGGAGCCGCCGGCGCCGGCCGTGACGCCGACGTTGTCCATGTCGCGCGCCTCGCGGGCGCGATCCACCTCGAGGGTGCCGACGTCGGTGGGGTCCGCCCCCTGGGTGTCGACGGGGAACTGCAGCTCCAGGACGTCCTTGCCGAGCTGGTCCTCGCGGGGCAGCTCGATCGGGTAGTCCCCGGTGAAGCAGGCGGTGCACAACGAGGAGCGGGGCTGCTCGGTGGCCGCCACCATGCCCTCGGTGGAGATGTAGCCCAGGGAGTCGGCGCGCAGCGAGGCGCAGATGTCGGCGGCCTCCAGGCCGGTCGCGATGAGCTCGGCCCGGGTGGCGAAGTCGATGCCGTAGAAGCAGGGCCAGCGCACCGGGGGCGAGGAGATCCGCACGTGCACCTCGGCGGCTCCGGCCTCCCGCAGCATGCGCACGAGCGCCCGCTGGGTGTTGCCGCGGACGATCGAGTCGTCCACCACGACGAGCCGTTTGCCCTTGATGACGTCGCGCAGGGGGTTCAGCTTGAGCCGGATCCCGAGCTGCCGGATGGTCTGGCTGGGGGCGATGAAGGTCCGGCCCACGTAGGCGTTCTTGACCAGCCCCTGGCCGTAGGGGATACCCGACTCCTGGGCGTAGCCGATGGCGGCCGGCGTCCCCGACTCCGGCGTCGGCATGACCATGTCGGCCTCGACCGGGTGCTCGCGGGCCAGCTGTCGGCCCATCTCCACCCGGGAGTCGTAGACCTCCCGCCCGGCGATCGTGGTGTCGGGCCGCGCGAGATAGACCCACTCAAACACGCAGCGTCGGGGCGCCGGCTCGGCGAACCGGCGCGAGCGCAGACCGTTGTGGTCGATGGCGATGAGCTCCCCGGGCTCGACCTCCCGCACCACGGAGGCACCGACGATGTCCAGCCCCGCGGTCTCGGAGGCGACCACCCAGCCCCGCTCCAGCCGGCCCAGCACCAGGGGGCGCACCGCCTGGGGGTCGCGCGCGGCATACAGGGTGCCCTCGTCGCAGAAGACCAGGGAGAAGGCGCCGCGCAGCTGCGGCAGCACCCGCATGGCCGCCTCCTCCAGCGACAGGTCCGGGTCGGCGGTCAGCATCCCGGTCACGATCGCGGTGTCCGTGGTGTTGCCGCGCCCGACCTCGCCGGTCGAGCGCGAGAGGTCCCCGCCGAGCATCTCGCGCAGCACGTCGCGCAGCTCGGAGGTGTTGATGAGGTTGCCGTTGTGGGCCAGCGCGACGGTCCCCTCGGCGGTGCCGCCGAGCGTCGGCTGAGCGTTCTGCCAGGAGTTGCGCCCGGTGGTGGAGTAGCGGCAGTGCCCGACCGCCAGGTGACCCTGGAGGGAGGCCAGCGCCGACTCGTCGAAGACCTGGCTGACGAGGCCGACGTCCTTGTAGACGACCAGCCGCTGCCCGTCGCTGGTCGCGATCCCCGCCGCCTCCTGCCCGCGGTGCTGCAGGGCGTAGAGACCGTAGTAGGTGAGCTTGGCGACCTCCTCGCCGGGTGCCCACACCCCGAAGACGCCGCAGGCGTCCTGGGGCAGACGCTCCTCGGGAAGGAGGTCGTGCGAGAGCCGTCCGTCAGCGCGAGCCACGGCCCCATGGTCCCACAGTCCACGGACCCGGCGCACCGCCCGCCGGGTCGGGCCGGGGGCTCAGGAGCCCAGCCGCGGGCGGTCGGCGACGAGGTAGGCCAGCGCCCCGAGGGCGAACCCCGCCCCGCCGCCGATGAGGATGAAGAGGAGGTACTCCTCCAGCCCGTTGACGTAGGGCACGTCCCGACCGAGGGCCGCCACGATCACCGCGACGACCGCACCGACGACCGCCCCGGTCGCCAAGAAGCGCACCAGGTCGGGACGACGCTGCTCCACGGGCCCTGGCCGGTCAGTCGCGCCCGGCGCGACGGTCGAGGGCGAGGTAGACGATGGCGGCGGCGAGCCCGGCGAAGACGGCACCGGTAGCCCCCAGGAGGATGACCTCCTGGCCGGCGCTGCTGCCGGGGGCGTCCGGCCCGAGCAGGGAGATCACGGCGCCGACGACGAAGCCGACGAGCGCGCCGGCGACGAGGAACCGGCTCAGCCGGGGCCGGCGCCGCACCGGCAGCCGGGTGGGTTCGTCCGTGGGGTCCGAGGGTGGCACCCGACCAGTATCCGTCAGGACGCGGACCGGCGCGGCAGCCGGGTGGCTGCCGCGCCGGTGACCCGTCACGGGGACCAGGCGGGAGGGATCACCCCTGCCCGATGTTGCGGTCGGTCAGCCCACCGCTGGAGCGGCTCGCCGGGTCGGCCAGGCCCCCGACGAGACCGAGCAGCTGCGTCTCGACGGTGTCGTGCACCGCCAGCTCCCCGCCGACCACGGTGATGAGCGGGAACGAGAAGCCGGTCACGAGCCGCTCGACCTCGTCGAGGACCCCGGGCGGCACCGCGTCCGGGCGGGTCAGCGCCACCCCGGCCCCGGTCCGCGCGGCGACCGGCACGGCGGTCAGGCTGTCGGGGAAGTCCTGCCCCGTGGCCACCATCACCTTGCCCTCCGCCGGGAACTGCTCGAGGACCGCCTCGGCGGTGTCGTAGCGGTCCGGACCGCTGTAGCGCGTCCACGGCATACCGAGGGAGACGTCGTCGAGGACGTCGTCGGAGAGCACGGTGGTGCCGCCGGCGGCGTAGACGTCGTCGAAGGTCAGCGCGGCCACGGCGCTCGCGGTCTCCGGAGGCACCTCGGCGTGCTTGGTGAGGACCAGCGGGGCCTGGTGGCGGGCCGCCAGGGCGCTGAGCACCAAGGCGTCCGGGAAGTCCTGCCCCGAGGCGACGAAGAGCTCGGCCGAGCTGTCCTGCACCACGCGCTGCGCGACCTCGCCGGCCGTCCCGTAGCGGTCGGGCCCGGACACCCGCTCGACGTCGGCTCCCGGGAGGGCGGCCTGCACGTCGGTGAGGACCTGGCCGCCCACCGCGGCCGGCCCACCGACGACGTAGACGTCGTCGGGCGCGAGCCGCAGCAGCTCGTCGCGGGTCGCCGCGGACAGCCCTCCCGGGGTGGTGAGCAGCAGCGGGGCCCCGAGCTGCGCGGCCCACGGGGCCGCCGCGAGGGCGTCCGGGTAGGTCGTGGACGTGGCGATGACCACCGTGTCGGCCATGACGAACTTCTGCTCCGAGAGCATGGCGGCGGTCTCGATCCGGGTCGGCCCGCCGATCCGCTCGACGTCGAAGGTGCACGGCCCGTCGACGTCGTCGGGGTAGAACGGGTCGACGGTCTCCAGGGTGCCGACGACGTCGCCGTCGGCGTCCACGTCGCTGATGACGATGCCGACCCCGGGCGCCCCGGTGCCGTAGAGGCCGACGAAGGACAGGAACGCGTTGAGCTCCCGCGTCGTGCCCACCTCGACCTCGAGGATGCGGCTGTCCTTGAGCGTGCCGTCGTCCCAGACCTCGAACCGGACGCGGTCGAAGCCGCCGACGTCGTCGGTGGTGCCGGTGACGTCGGCCTGGATGGCGTACTCGTTGCGGCTGCAGTCGTCGTTGACGAACTGCACCCCGCTGATCTCGTGGTCGCCGAGCGTGGCGGCGAGCGCCGGGGTGGCGGCGAGCACCGTGGTGCCGAGCGCGAGCGCCGTCCCCGTCGCGAACCCTGCCCTGCGCAGGGTCCTGGTGGTGGTGGTCATGCGGATCTCCTTCGGGCGCCGGCCGTCACGGGCCGGTGACGCCGGGAGGCCCCTCGCCTCCGCCGGGGCGTCGGGGGCTCAGAGCGCCCCCGCCCCGCCGGGATACATCACCGGTATGCCGCGCCGCGCCTCGCTCAGGGACGCGCGGCCGCGAGCGCCTCCAGGACGCGCACGTCGGCGTGGTAGGGGTCCTCCGCGCGCGGCCAGTGCACCACGACGTCGGTGAACCCGGCCTCCGCGGCCCGGCCGATGCGGTCCTGGGCTTCCTCCAGGCTGCCCAGGGCGGGTGACCCGGCATCCAGGGACAGGTAGCGGTCCAGGGGCCGGGCCCGATCCGCCCCGGCCTCCAGCGCGTCCACCCGGGCGCCGAGCTCGCGCACGCCGCGCCACCACGCGTCGAGCCCCTCGTCGGCGGCGCCGGGAGGCCCGGTGGTGAGCCAGCCGGCGCCGTGCGCCACCGCCAGCCGCATGGCGCGCGGGCCGTTGGCGGCGACCACGAAGGGCACCCGTGGCTGCTGGACGCAGCGCGGGCGGGCCCCCGCCCCGGCCACCGTGAAGAACTCGCCCTCGACCTGGACGTCGTCC
This sequence comes from Serinicoccus chungangensis, assembly GCF_001483745.1. Classification (GTDB taxonomy): domain Bacteria; phylum Actinomycetota; class Actinomycetes; order Actinomycetales; family Dermatophilaceae; genus Ornithinicoccus; species Ornithinicoccus chungangensis_A. The sequence continues at coordinate 145,710 of NZ_LQBL01000003.1, forward strand.
TCGGTGAGCAACCGGTCCAGCAGGGGCACGAACTCCGCGAACCGGGCGGTGCGCTCCCCGCGGGTGTGCCGGTCGCCGAGCAGCCGGCTGTCCAGGTCCCCGCCGGCCCCCAGGCCGAGCAGGACGCGCCCGTCGCTGAGGTCGTCCAGGGTGGTGACGTCCTTGGCCAGCAGCGCCGGGTGCCGGAAGTTCGGGGAGGCGACGAAGGTGCCGAGCCGGACCCGGTCCGTGACCACGGCGGCCGCCGCGAGGGTGGCGACCGTGGAGTGCCACGGGGCCCGCGGGAGCCCGGCCCAGACGAGGTGGTCGTAGGTCCAGGCGTGCTCGAACCCCCACTCCTCCACCTGCCGCCACAGCGGCTCGGCCTCGCGCCAGGGATGCTCGGGCAGGATGCAGACACCGATCCTCATGCGCAGGACGCTAACGCGCTCCGGCCGGTCTCAGCCGACCGGCTCCGGGTCGGGAGCCAGCTCGTGCGCGTCCACCAGCGCCTGCGGGACACCGACGGCGACCAGGGCGGTGGCCAGGAGCATCACCACGGGGACACCGGCCAGGACCGCCGGGATGCCGAGGAGCGCCGCGACCTGCCCGCCCACCAGGGCGCCGAGGGGCATCGCCCCGAAGACCAGCACCCGGGAGGCGCCCCCCACCCGGCCCAGCTGGTCACCCGACACCAGGCGGGGCCGGATGGAGCCGGAGACGACGTTGCCGATCACCCCCAGCGGACCGGCCGCCAGGAGGAACAGGGCCAGCCCCCACACCGAGGGCCACAGGAGCAGGGGGAGGTTGAAGAGGGCGTTGAGCCCCCAGCACGCGACGAGGACGGACATCTCCGAGAAGCGCTCGATGATCCTGCTGGCCACCATGCTGCCCAGCAGGGCACCGACGGGGAGCGCCACCATGGCGAGGGAGAAGAGCTGCGGGGACAGGCCGCCCTCCGACTCGGGACCGACGAGCCAGAGGATGAGGACCGCGCTGAGGGCGGTCGAGGCGAAGTTCCACAGCCCCGCGGCGATCGCCAGGGGGCGCAGCACGGGGTGGGTCCACAGGGTGCGCATCCCCGAGGTCAGCTCCGACCACCGCGACCCCACGCTCTCGACCTCGCGGGCCACCGGGGCATACCTCCCGCGCAGGCCGAGGACGAGGACCAGGACGGCGCCCACCACCACCAGCGCCGAGGAGCCGACGAGCCACGCCGCGCCGAGCGCGACCAGCACACCGGCCAGCGGCGGCCCCACGAAGCCGTTGCTCACCTGCTCCACCGCGAGGAGGCGGGAGTTCGCCCGGCGCAGCGGGCCGGCCGAGCGCCCGACCAGGGCCGGCACCTGCGCGGCCGCAGCGAGGTCGGCGAAGACCTCGGTGACGCCGTAGCCCAGCGCGAGCCCGACCAGCACCCAGATGGTGAGCCGGTCGGACAGCGCGAGGACCCCGGCCCCGCCCAGGAGGGCGGCCCGGACGCCGAGGGCGACCACCATCGTGCGGCGCCGGTCCCACCGGTCGACCAGCACCCCGGCGGGGATGCCGCAGACCAGCCACGGCAACCACACCGCGGCGGTCAGCACCCCCATGAGCAGAGGGGACCGGGTGAGGGTCACCGCCAGCAGGGGGACCCCGATCTGGACGACCCCGTCAGCGAGGTTCGCCAGACCGACGGCACCGAGGTGGGCCTCGAAGGGCCGCCCCAGGGGCGTGGTGGCCGTGCCGGGCGAGGTCGCCGCGGTCCTAGTGGTGGATGCCGTCATGGCCGGTCCCCTATCCTGGGTGCAGAAGATTGTGTGCAAACTAACCTCTGCAAAGGTATCTTTGGACTATGCCGCAACGCAACCCCTCCCCCCACGTCGCCCGTGCCGTCGACGCCGCCACGCTCAAGGCGTTCGCCCACCCGCTGCGGCTGCGGATGTACGACTACCTCAAGGACCACGGCGCGGCGACCGCCTCGATGCTGGCGCGGGCCATGGGCGAGAACACCGGGCAGACCAGCTACCACCTGCGCCAGCTGGAGCGGCACGGGCTCGTCGAGGAGGACACCGCGCGCGGCTCGGCGCGGGAGCGGTGGTGGACCAGCGTCGGCTTCTCCTTCGGCCTGGACGCGGTCGCGGAGGACGCCGCGGCGCGCACCGCCGCGCAGACGGTCATGCTCCACCAGATGGAGATGCGCAACGCGCGGGTGCAGGAGTGGATCGCGCGGATGGAGTCCGAGGACGAGGCGTGGGCCGGCATCGCCACCTCCAACGAGGCCACGGCCATGCTGACCTTCGAGGAGGCCGACGCCCTCGGCGACGCCATCGCCGCCACGATGACCGAGCACCTCGAGCGGGCGAAGGCCGCCCGCACCGAGCACGGCGAGGAGGGGGCCCGGCGGGTCAAGCTCTACCAGCTGCTCTTCCCGCTGCCGCCGGAGGAGCCCACCGACGCCTGAGCCCGGCTCAGCGCAGCGGCAGGTATGCCGTGAGGTCGGCCCGCTGCCCCGACGCGCGGACCGCGCCGCTCGCGGTCGCCTCGGCCCAGGTGGTCCGCCCGGTCGCCAGCGCCAGCCACGTCTGCGGGTCGGTCTCCACCACGTTGGTCGGGGTCCCGCGCGTGTGCCGCGGGCCCTCGACGACCTGCGCGGCGGCATACGGCGGGATCCGCACCTCGACCGACCTGCCGGGCGCGCGCTCGACGAGGTCCTCGAGCAGGTAGCGCACCGCGGTGGCCAGCTGGCTGCGGGAGACCTCCGGCGCGCCGCCCGGGCCGGCGGACCGGGCAGCCTCCCAGGCCGCGAGCGCCTGCTCGCCGGCGGCCGGGTCGACCCTGCGGCGGGCGGGCATCAGGCGAGCGGGTCGCGCTCGACCGGGCAGGACATGCACCGCGGGCCGCCGCGCCCCCGCCCCAGCTCGGAGCCGGCGATCTCCAGCACCTCCACGCCCTGCTCGCGCAGGTAGGCGTTGGTCACCGTGTTGCGCTGGTAGCCGACGACGACTCCGGGCTCGAGCGCGAGCACGTTGCAGCCGTCGTCCCACTGCTCCCGGGCCGCCGCCCTCGGGTCCTGCTCGGCGGCGAGCACCCGCACCGAGTCCAGGCCGAGGCCGCGCGCGATGACCTGCATCATCTGCTCCGGCTCGTGGCGTTCGATCTCCAGGCGCAACTCGCCGGTCGAGGCGTCCTGGTCACCGGCGGTGATGGTCCAGGACGTGAGGTCGGGCAGCCCGAGGTAGCGGGTGAAGGTCTGCTCGTCGAGCATCGTCATCACCGTGTCGAGGTGCATGACCGCGCGGGCCTTGGGCATGTCCAGCGCGACGACCCGCTCGGCCTGGCCGGAGGCGAGCAGCCCGCGGGCCAGGCGCTCGACCCCGGTCGCCGTGGTGCGCTCGGAGAGTCCGACGAGGACCATCCCGTTGCCCGGCACGAGGATGTCGCCCCCCTCGGCCGTCGCGGGGCCGTCGTCGACGCCGTGGCTCCACCACTGCATACCGGCCTCGGCGAACATCGGGTGGTAGCGGTAGATCGCGTCGTAGTGCACCGTCTCCCGGCGGCGGGCCTTCTTGTGCATCGAGTTGACGGCCACCCCGCCGTAGGCCCACGCGGAGGTGTCCCGGGTGAACAGGTGGTTGGGCAGCGGCGCGAGCACCGAGTCGTGCAGGCCGAACTGGTCGATGACCACCGAGCGGGGGCTGCCGATGCGCTCGAGCACCTCGGCCTTGGTGATGCCGCCGATGAGGTGGGTGGTGAGCTCGGCGTCGTCCATGCCGTCGAACATCGCGCGCAGGTCCTCGGCCGCCTGGGGGCCCACGTGCCGCTCGTCCAGCGAGTGGGCGAGGACGTGGGCGCGCGCCTCGGGGACGGCGAGCGCCTCGCGCAGCAGGGTGTCGAAGTGGTGCACGGTCACCCCGCGCTCGCGCATGACCTGCACGAAGTAGTCGTGCTCCTCCTGCGCCTTCTCCACCCACAGGATCTCGTCGAAGAGGTAGCGCTCCTTGTTGTCGGGGGTCAGCCGGTGCATCTCCAGCCCGGGGCGGTGCACGATGACCTGTCGCAGGCGACCGACCTCGGATCCGACGTGGAACGGCATGGCGTGTCCTTTCGCAGGGGTGCGGACATCCTGCCACGGGGGAGCGACGGTGCGGGGCCGTCGGCAGCAGGGCATGGAGAACCCCTCGCGCACCTGGAAGAGCTCGATTGCCCTTGCTGCATTCCTGCCCTGGGGGAGTTCACCGAGGTACCACCGCACGAGGGGTCCGGCGCCCAGTCTAGGTGCTCGGCCGAGACTGTCCAAGACGGCCCGCGCGCGCAGGCTGCACGGGTGTGTGGAAGGCCCGGGTATGCGGAAGGCCCCGGTCACCGTGGAACGGTGGCCCGGGGCCTCGCCGACTGGCGGAGGATGGGGGATTTGAACCCCCGAGGGTTTTATCCCAACACGATTTCCAATCGTGCGCACTAGGCCGCTATGCGAATCCTCCGCGCAGCAGGATACCCGAGGCGGTCCGGGCGGCCCAAACGCGCGTGCGGTGCCGGCTGAGCACGCGTCCGGTGCCGGCTGAGCACGCGTCCGGTGCGGGCTGAGCACGCGTCCGGTGCGGGCTGAGCGCGCGTCCGGTGCGGGCTGAGCGCGCGTCCGGTGCGGTCAGCGGCGGCGGGTGCCGAAGACCGAGCGGGTGATCTCACGCCCGATGACGGTGCCCGCCGAGCGCAGCATCGAGCGGAACGCGCCGGAGGAGACGACCTGCTCGAGTATTCCGCCTTCCGCGTCCTGGCGCCCAGGGTCTGCATCCGCGCCCGCGCCGCGGCCCCCTCCGCCTCCGGGGGCCGGGGCCGCCTCCCGCTCCCGCGCCGCGGTCTCGGCGGCCTCCTGCTCCTGCGCCGCCCGGGTCGCCGCCTCCATCCGCGCGGCGAGCATCTCGTGCGCGGACTCGCGGTCGAGGGCCTCGGCATACCGGCCGGACAGGGAGGAGCCGGCCACCAGCGTCCGCACGACCTCCTCCTCCGAGGGCCCGATGCGGGCCTGGGGGGCCCGGAGCATGGTCCGCGCGACCGGGGTCGGCGCGCCCTCCTCGGAGAGCACGGTGACGACCGCCTCCCCGGTGCGCAGCGAGGTGAGGACCTCCCCCAGGTCGTAGTCGCTGGTCGGGAAGGTCGACACGGTCGCCCGGAGCGCCTTGGCGTCGTTGGGGGTGTGGGCGCGCAGCGCGTGCTGCACCCGGTTGCCGAGCTGGGCGAGGACGGCGTCCGGCACGTCCGTCGGGGTCTGCGTGACGAAGAAGACCCCGACCCCCTTGGACCGGATGAGGCGGACCGCCTGCTCGACGGCGTCGAGGAAGGCGTCGGAGGCGTCGTCGAAGAGCAGGTGCGCCTCGTCGAGGACGAAGACGAGCGTCGGCTTCTCCGGGTCGCCCACCTCGGGCAGGTCCTGGAAGAGCTCGGCCAGCAGCCACATGAGGAAGGTCGAGAAGAGCACCGGCCGGTCCCGCACCCCGGGCAGCTCGAGCAGGGTGATGACGCCGGCGCCCTCGGGGGTGGTGCGCAGCAGGTCGGCGGTCTCGAACTCCGGCTCGCCGAAGAAGACGTCTCCCCCGGCCGCGGACAGGCCGATGAGCTCGCGCAGGATGACCCCCGCCGTCGACGTCGCGATGCCGCCCAGCCCCTTGAGGTCCGCCCGGCCCTCGTCGGAGACGAGGTGCTGGATGACGGCGACGAGGTCCTTGAGGTCCAGCAGCACCAGCCCCTGCTGGTCGGCCCAGTAGAAGATGAGGCCCAGGCTGGACTCCTGGGTCTGGTTGAGGCCGAGCACCTTCGACAGCAACGTCGGCCCGAAGCCGGTGACCGTGGCCCGCACCGGGTTGCCCACGCCGTGCCCGCCGAGGTTGAGCAGCTCGACCGGGTAGGCCTTCGCCTCCCACTCCTGGGCGAGGCCGGTCATCCGCTCCTCGACCTTCCCCCCGCCCTCGGCCGGGGTGGCCAGCCCGGTCAGGTCGCCCTTGACGTCCGCGAGGAAGACGGGGACCCCGGCGTCGGAGAGCTGCTCGGCGAGCACCTGGAGGGTGACCGTCTTGCCGGTGCCCGTCGCCCCGGCGACCAGCCCGTGCCGGTTCATCGACCCCAGCGGCAGCCGGACGACGGCCTCGCTCGCCACGGCGTCCCCGTCGGCGCCGACCGCGCCACCCAGCGTGATGCTCGGCCCGTCGAAGGCGTACGCCTCCTTGATCCGGTCGACCTGGCTGCTGCTCTGCTCGCTCACCCCCCAGACTCTAGACTGAACGGCATGATCTTCAAGGGCGTCGGGGACGAGCAGCCCTACCCCCCGCACGGCCTGGACGAGCCCAGCGACTGGGCCCACCTGCCACCCCGGATGCTGCGCCTGGACGACCTCGTGACCACCCGCTCGGAGCTGGACCTGAGGGCGCTGCTGTCCTCCGACTCCACCTTCTACGGCGACATCTTCTGCCACGTCGTCCGGTGGCGGGGCACGCTCTACCTCGAGGACGGCCTGCACCGTGCCCTGCGGGCCGCGCTCCAGGGCCGACCCGCCGTCCACGGGCGTGTCCTCGACCTCGACGGCACGGCGACTCGCTAGCCTGCTGCCCTTCGGGAAGGACTTCTGCGTGGGATACGTGCGCACCGCCGGCATGTCGACCGCCGCCCGCCGGGCGCGCCGTCGCGCCGCCATGGTCATGGCGGCCCTCCTCGGCGTCCTCGTGCTGGCGCTCGTCTTGGCGATGGCCTCGATGCAGGGCTGGTTCGGCATGGGCGGGGACGCCGACGAGGCCCCGGCGACGGTGGCGGCACCGACCCCCACGCTGGAGACGGAGGACGTCGTCGTCAACGTCTTCAACTCCACGGGCGTCGTCGGGCTGGCCGGCCGGGCGAGCGAAGGACTGCAGGCGCGGGGGTTCACCGTCGACGGGGTGGACAACTCCGGTGCCGACCTCGAGGGCCCCGGGCAGATCATCCACGGTCCCTCCGGCCTGGAGGGTGCGCAGCTGCTGGCCGAGGCCCTCCCCCAGGAGGTGGAGCTGGTGCAGGACGAGCGCGAGGACGCCACGCTGGACCTCGTGCTGGGCGACGCGTGGGAGGACCTGCCCGCCCCCGAGGAGCCCGAGCCGACCGGGGACGGCCGGTGAGCCCCCAGCACGAGGTCCGCGTCCAGCGCCGGGTCGAGGCCCCCGCGGGCGCGGTCTGGGAGGTCATCACCGACCTCGAGCGCGCCCAGGAGCGCCTCTCCCAGGTCACCGACCTGCACGTCATCACCCCCGGCCCGTATGCCATCGGCACCGGCTGGCGGGAGACGCGCCGGATGATGGGAGCCTCGGACACCCAGGAGATCTGGGTGGTCGACAACGACCCCGAGCGCCGGACCGAGACCGAGGCGCGCTCCGGCAACACCACCTACCGCACCGTGCTCACCCTCGAGCCGCTCGCCGAGTCCGACGCCACCCTGCTGACGGTGCACTTCAGCGCCAGCACGCCCGACCCCCGCGCCCTCCAGCGCCTGGCGCTGCGGGTCGTCGGCCCGCTCGGGCTCAAGCTGACCGAGAAGGCGCTGCGCACCGAGCTCGACGACATCGCGGCGGCCGCCGAAGGGCTGCACGCCCGCTGAGCCTGCCTGTGGACAACTGCAGCGGCCGCCCCCCGGCCGGCCCTAGGTTCGGTGCATGGACCACCTCGCAGCCCCTCCTGACCCCGGCGCCCCCTGGCGACCACCGCCACTGGAGTACGGCCCGTGGGGTCCGCCGGGTTACCAGCACCCGCGGGGCACCCCGTCGCTGGTGCTGGGGCTGCTGAGCGTGACCGTCTTCACCCCGCTCGGCCCGTTTGCCTGGGCGATGTCCCGCCGGGCGCTGCGGGAGGTGGACGCCGCCCCGGTCGTGGTCGTCAACCGGGGCCAGCTGGTGGCCGCGCAGGCGATGGGGGTCGTGGCGAGCGCCCTCCTCGCCGTCATGACGGTCATCGTCGTCGCCGCGGTGCTCGGGGTCCTGCTGCTCGCCGTCTGAGGCCGGGTGTCGACTACCGTCCCGTGTCGACGAGCCGCACCTGCTGCAGCGCCACCGGCAGGATCGCCGCCGGACCGCCGAACGCACCGACGTAGCCCGGCCGGCGCACCTGCAGGCTCTGCCGGGTCTGGGTGGGCACCCCGTCCGGACGCACGAGCAGCATGGGGCTGTCGACCTGACCGGCGAGGGCGCCGCCGGCGAGGGCGTCCGGCCAGTTGCGACCGGTGGCGACGAAGGCCATCCGCTGCGCGGCCGGGATGCGCTGCGCGACGCGGGAGGCGACGGCATACCGGTCCGCGCCGTCGATCCGACGGACGGTGGGTGCCGAGGCGCCGCCGAGGCCCCGGCGCAGCTGGGTGATGACGTCACCGGACACCGCGCCGGTGCCGCCGAGCACGACGACCTCGTCCGGCCGCAGGTAGCGCAGGGCGTCCATGACCGGGGACGGCACCTCGTCGTGCTTGGTGAGCAGCAGCGGCGCGCCCTCGTAGGCCGCGGCCGCCCCGCCGGTGAGCCCGTCCGGCCAGTCGGCGCCGGTCGCCAGGTAGGCCGTGGACCCGCCCTGCTCCCAGAAGGAGGAGGCGACCGCGCCCGAGACGGCGTAGCGGTCGGCCCCCGTGACGCGCTCCACCCCGTCGGCGTAGCGCAGGAGCTCGTCGGCCACCCCCTGGGTCACCGCCCCGGTGCCGCCCAGCACGACGATCCGGCGCGGGTCCAGGGCCTTCAGGGCGCGCACCGTCGAGCCCGGCAGGCTGGCCTTCTTGGTGAGCAGGACGGGGCCGCCGACCAGGCCGGCGAGCGCGGAGCCGGACAGCGCGTCGGGGAAGTTCTGGCCCGAGACGACGACGACCGTGTCCGCGCCGTCGGCCCAGGAGGCGGCGATGTTGGCGGCGACGGCGTAGCGGTCGGTGCCGCTGATGCGCTCGACGACGGAGTGCCGCTGGTAGTCGGTCGTGGCGGCGGCGTCGGTGGTCAGGGAGCGCCCCGACCACGCGAGGACGGTGAGGGCGGTCGCCCAGACGTCGCCGTCGGCGTGCTCGAAGTACTCCGGCAGCGCCCCGTCGGCGTGCTGCTGCTGCAGCAGCCAGGTCATGGTGGCGTCCCGCCGCGCGAGCTCGTCGGCGTCGGTCCGGGCCACGGCGAAGCTCTGCTGGGCCAGCGCGTTGACCCCGACGGGCAGGTCCTCGGCGAGCACCGGCGCGCTGCCGCGGGAGAGCGAGAGGTAGTCGCGCGCACCGAGCCCGGTGGCGCGGGCGTGGCGCATGGTGTCCACGGCCGCCATGGCCTGGGGCGTGACCGCGGTGGACCACGCCTCGACCCCGCCCCCGGACCTGATGCCGGCGGTCGTCGGGTCGGCCGCCGCGGCGACGGCGTCGACCGCGGCCTGGGGGACGGTGCCGCCGCTGCGCTTCAGACCCATGACGCAGATGCCAGTGACGAAGACCCAGTCGTCGCCGCACCGTCCGTCGGCCAGCTCGGCCCGCAGGGCGGCCACGAGGTCGACACCACCGAACGACCTCGGGTTGCGGCCGGCGACGTCGACCGCGATGGCGGTGAGGCCGAGGACCACGGGGTCGGCCGCCGCCGTGGGGGCGCGCCGCTCCAGCTGGCCGGTGAGGCGCTGGAGGTCGCTCGCGTGCTCCGGACCGGCCGCACCCAGCGCGATGACGGCCAGGGCGAGCCCGTCGGTCGTCATCCGGCCGGTGCCGGCCTGGGCGGCGAGCCAGACGGCACCCCGGTCGGCGGCGGCCGCCAGGTCGGCCGCGCGCACGCCCGGGGCGGGCACCTCGCCGGCCGGGGGCGTGGACGCCTCCGCCGGGCCAGGCACCTCGACGGCGGGCGCCGCCGGGAGGGTGAGCGCGCCGGGCCGGCCCTCCTCGTCCGCCGGGGGCTCGGCGAGCGCCACGAGCGGGGAGGCCAGCAGGCCCGCGGCGAGCGCCGTGGTCTCGCCCAGGTGGCTCCGAGGACCGGCGGGTAGCCTCGGAGGATGTACCGCTTCGAGCCCCCACCCGCGCCGCAGTTCGGCGCCGGCTCCGAGCCCGACGACCCGTATGCCGACCCCGGACCGGCCACCGCCGACCGCAGGCCCCCCGCCGGGCCCCGGCGCACCGCGCCCGCAGCACCCCACCCGCGGACCGGGGCGGCGCTCGTCCTCGGGATCCTGTCCGTGTGCGGCGTCGCCGTCCTCGGACCCGTCGCGTGGGTGGTGGCCCATCTCGCGCTGCGCGAGGTCGACCGCTCCCCCGTCCCCACCCGTGGCCGCTGGCAGCTGGTCGTGGCCCGTACGCTCGGGATCGTCGGCTCCGTCTTCCTCCTGCTGTGGATGCTGGCCGGCCTCTTCGTCGCGGTCGTCGTCGGCGTGGCCGACGCCCTCGGCTGACCGGCCGTCCCCGGCACGGAAGAACCCCCGGACCGGTGGTCCGGGGGTTCTCGTGTCGATCCAGCGACACCGCGGTGGCGGTGGGATTTGAACCCACGGTGGACTTGCGCCCACACACGCTTTCGAGGCGTGCTCCTTAGGCCGCTCGGACACGCCACCGTCGACGAGGCTACCCGACGAGACGGGCCCACCCCAAACAGTCGCCCCCGTCAGCGACGGTCGGTGAAGAAGGTGGTGAGCAGCGCGGCGCACTCCTCCTCCAGCACCCCACCGACCACCTCGACCCGGTGCAGCGAGCGGCGGTCCCGGGGCAGGTCCCACACCGACCCGCAGGCCCCCGCCTTGTCGTCCCACGCCCCGAAGACCACCCGGTCGACCCGGGCGAGGACGGCGGCCCCGGCGCACATCGCGCAGGGCTCGAGGGTCACGACGAGCGAGCACCCGTCCAGCCGCCACGACCTGAGGGCGGCCCCCGCCTCCCGCAGGGCCACGACCTCCGCGTGCCCGGTCGGGTCGTGCGCGAGCTCGCGCACGTTGCGGCCCCGCCCGACCACCCGCCCGCCGGCGTCGACGACGAGCGCCCCCACGGGCACGTCACCGGACTCCCCCACCGCCCGGGCCTGCGCGAGCGCCTGGGCGACCCAGTCGGCATACCTCCCCGGGCCCCACGCCGCGCCGGGCGGGGTCGCGGGCGGGGTGTCGGGGACGTCGGTCACGTCCTAGAGTCTGGCCTATGCGCGTCCTCGTTGCCGACCACCCGCTCATCGCCCACAAGCTGACCTACCTGCGCGACCGGAGGACCGACACCCCGACCTTCCGCCGCCTGGCCGACGAGCTGGTGACGCTGCTCGCCTACGAGGCCACCCGCGAGGTGCGGGTCTCGCCCTTCGAGATCGAGACACCGGTGGCCGCGACGACGGGCATCCACCTGGCCACGCCCAAGCCGCTCGTCGTGCCGATCCTGCGCGCCGGGCTGGGGATGTTGGACGGCATGATGCGGATGCTGCCGACCGCCGAGGTCGGCTTCCTCGGGATGGTCCGCAACGAGGAGACCCTCGAGGCGCACACCTACGCCAACCGGCTGCCGGACGACCTCGACCGTCGGCAGTGCTACGTCCTCGACCCGATGCTCGCGACCGGCGGGACGCTCATCGCGGCCATCCGCTTCCTCGTGGAACGCGGCGCCGACGACATCACCGCGATCACCCTGCTCTCGGCGCCGGAGGGGATCGAGAAGGTCCAGGCCGGGCTGGCCGACGTCGAGCCCCCCATCACCCTGGTGACCGGAGCCATCGACGAGCGCCTCAACGAGCAGGGCTACATCGTGCCCGGGCTCGGCGACGCCGGCGACCGGCTCTACGGCGTGGTCTGAGGACAGGTATGCCGCCGCCCCAGCCCGCGGACGCGGCGCCCGCTGCGACGCGCGCGAGCGAGGTCCCGGCGGGTCGCAGGCTCGCGTCGGCGCGCTCGGCGGTCGAGCCCTTCCACGTCATGGAGGTGCTCAAGGCCGCCGCCCTGCGTCAGCGCACCCACGGCGACGTGCTCACCCTGTGCGCCGGGCAGCCCTCCACCCCGGCCCCCGCGGTGGCCCGGGCCGCGGCGATCGCGGCGCTGGACACCGACGTCCTGGGCTACACCGAGTCGACCGGCATCCTGCCGCTGCGCCGCGCCGTCGCCGAGCACCACCGGGAGAGCGCCGGCATCGACGTCGACCCCGACGACGTCGTCGTCTTCCCCGGCAGCTCGGGCGCCTTCACCACGCTCTTCCTCGCCGCCTTCGACGCCGGCGACCAGGTGGCGATGACGCGGCCCGGCTACCCGGCCTACCGCAACAGCCTGGCGGCCCTCGGCTGCGAGGTGGTCGAGCTGGCCTGCGGACCGGACACCCGCTTCCAGCCCACGGTCGAGATGCTCGACGCCCTGCCGGAGCCCCCCGCCGGGCTCATCGTGGCCTCCCCCGCCAACCCGACCGGGACCGTCATCGATGCTCAGGTGCTGGCCGAGCTCACCGCCTGGTGCGAGGAGCACGGGACGCTGCTCATCAGCGACGAGATCTACCACGGGCTGACCTACGGCCGGGAGGTCGCGAGCGCCTGGGCGACCTCGCAGGAGAGCGTCGTCGTGGGGTCGGTGAGCAAGTACTTCTCCATGACGGGGTGGCGGGTCGGCTGGCTGCTGGCGCCGCCCTCGCTACGGCGGCCGCTCGAGATCCTCACCGGCAACCTCAACATCTGTCCACCGGCGATCGGTCAGCACGCGGCGATCGCGGCGCTCGGCGAGGGTGCGCGGGCCGAGCTGGACGGGCATCGTGCGCGGTATGCCGCGACCCGCGACCTCCTGCTCCGTCGCCTGCCCGAGATCGGGCTGCGCGACTACGCCCCTCCGGACGGTGCGTTCTACGCCTGGTGCGACATCGGCCACCTCACCGACGACTCGGTCGCGTGGTGCCGGGCGCTGCTCGACGACTGCGGCGTGGCCCTCACGCCCGGTGTGGACTTCGACACCGTCCACGGCCACCGCAAGGTGCGGCTCAGCTTCGCCGGGTCCACGCAGGAGGTCGACGAGGCCCTGGACCGGATGGCCGCCTCGCCGCTGCTGCGGGCCTGACGGCCCGGCCCGCCGACCTCGGCGCCGCCGCGGGGACCCGGTCCGGGCTCGACACGCACGTGGTGGCGAGACTCGGCATACCTCGTCACATCTGCCACACTGACACCAGCCCGTGTCCACCTGTCCAGCGAAAGGCACCTGACATGCCGTCCACGGTCAAGAAGGTCCTGCACTGGCTGCTGTGGGGCTTCATCATCTACGCGATCATCACCAACCCCGACCGCGCCGCGGACATCGTGCGCGCCGTCTGGGACATCATCTCGCAGGGCTTCCTCAACATCGGCCGGTTCTTCAACCAGCTGATGGGAGTCTGACGCAGAGGGGTCCCCGTGCGCGGACACCTGCCCCCACCCCCGCAGATCAGCCGCCGCGTCGCCAAACGCTACCTGCTGGCGGACGAGCGGGTCGTCGTCTCGACCCGGTGGCACTGGGCCAAGCTCATCGGCCCGGCCGCGGCTGTCCTCGGCGCCCTCTTCCTCACCCTGTGGGTCGCCGCGTCGGTGACCGAAGCCGCCGCGACCGGTATGGCGTTGAGCGTCTTCGCGGTCGTGTGCGCCTGGGCCGGCTGGCAGGTGTTGGAGTGGCGGTGCGAGTGGTTCATCGCGACCGACCGTCGCCTACTCAAGACCTACGGCCTCATCACCCAGCGGGTCGCGATGATGCCGCTGGTCAAGGTGACCGACATGAGCTACGACCGCACCATCCTGGGGCGGATGCTCGGCTACGGCCGTTTCGTCATGGAGTCCGCGGGCCAGGACCAGGCGCTGAGCCACATCGACTACATCCCGCAGCCGGACGAGAAGTACCAGGCGATGTGCGAGACGATCTTCGGCCGCGACGTCCGCGACCCGGGCGAGGACGCCGACCGGTGGGACGAGGACGACGACGACTGGGGCCCGCAGGGGCATGGAGGCGACCGGACCGGGCCGCAACCCCGGGCGACGCCGGCCCGCGAGGGCGAGCGCCGGCAGCACTGGGAGCCGGTCGACCCCGGCGAGCTCCCGGCCGACTGGGAGTGGGAGGGGGAGCCGCGGCGCGCCGCGCCCGCCCGCTCGGGCCGGCGGCGGGTGGCCGTCGACCCTGATCCGACACCGCTGCGCTGACCGCTCGGCAGCGCGAGGTGGCGCCGACCCCAACCGACCGCACCCTCGGCCGGCGCACCCTCACCTCCCCGCGGGCACCTCGAGCACGAACCTCTCCCCCTGCGGGCGGAAGCCGATCCGCTCGTAGTAGGGACTCCGCATACCCGCAGGTGAGAGCACGCGGGTGAAGCCGCGCCGGGCGAACAACCCCGACTCGCGGTAGACGAACTCCCCCGGCGAGAAGTCACGGTGGCTCGGCGTCACCCAGTCGAGCACGATCTCGGCGGTGCCCTCCCCCGCGTCGCGCGCCAGCACCACCCCGACCGTCTCGTCGCCCTGCAGCACGAGGAAGGCCGAGTGCTCGGCGGCCGGGTCGTGCGCGAAGCCCGGGTTGTAGCGCGCGATGTCCTCGCCGTGCACGCCGAGCACGTGGCCGAGGTAGCGGTCGTCCGGCTCGACCTCCAGCACGGTGTAGGCGTCGGCGTCGTGCCGGGTGCGCAGCATCCGCCAGAGGTACACGACGTTGATGATCGCGAGGACCACGTTGAGCCCCACCATGGGCCAGACGCCGACGACCGCGTTGTAGCCGATGAGCACGATGCAGCCGACCAGGTTGATCCAGCGCAGCCGCAGGACGCGCGTCTGCAGCAGGGAGACCACCAGGATGGCGGACCCGACCCACCCGAGCACCTCGATCCAGTTCATGGAGGCAGAGTAGGGCCAGCGGCGCGGCATACCTAGAATCTGCTCCTATGGCAGTCCGTCCCATCACCGTCATCGGCCACAAGGCCCTCCATGCTCCGACCAAGAAGGTCCGCGAGATCACCGACGAGGTGCGCACCCTCGTCGACGACATGTTCGACACCATGGCGGCTGCCGAGGGCGTCGGCCTGGCGGCGAACCAGGTCGGGGTGCGCCTACGTCTCTTCGTGTATGACTGCCCTGTCCCCGGGAAGGACAACGCGCGCGGCGTCGTCGTGAACCCGGTCCTGGAGCGGCTCGGCACGCCGAGCCCGCTGGACCAGGAGGAGGACGGCGAGGGGTGCCTGTCGGTGCCGGGCGAGTGGTTCCCCCTGGCCCGCCACCCCCGCGCCCGGGTCACCGGGACCGACCTCGACGGCAACGAGGTCGTCGTCGAGGGCGAGGGCCTGCTCGCCCGCTGCCTGCAGCACGAGACCGATCACCTGGACGGCTACCTCTACGTCGACAAGCTCACCGGCCCGGTCAAGGCGGAGGCGCGCGAGGCCCTCAAGGACCGCGGCTGGCTGGCCGACGGCATCGTCAAGTGGGACCCCTCCTCCACCACCGCCGACGAGGTCTGAGGTCCTCGGCGCCCCGGCACCGACACGCGGGACCTGGACCCACCTGAGCAAGCCCACGTTGCTCTTGGCGAACCTGGGCAAGGTGAGTCCCCTCGCCACACCATGGCCGTGGTGTAGCGAGCGGACCAGGCTTGCTCAGGTCTCCACGGAAGCCAGGGCAGGCTCGGCAGATGTCGGCGCAGCCACGCCCCGCTCAGCCACGCCCGGCTGGGCTGGGGCGGCACCCTCGGGCCGAGGCTCAGTCAGCCGCAGCAGCACCTCGGCGATGCGCCCGCGACAGCCACCGCAGCCGGTCCCGGCACGGGTGGCGCGACCGACGCACTCGACCGTGCTCGCCCCGTCGGCCACCGCACGCTCGACCCCGCCGATGCTGACGCCATTGCACCAGCACACGGTCGCGGCGTCGTGGCCCGTCTGCGCCCCGACGTCCTGCCCCTCGCGGTCCAGGTGGAGGACCGTGGCGGGGTCAGCCGGCAGCGAGGAGCCGCGCTCGAGCAGCAGGGTGAGCTCGGCCCCGGCCCGCGGTGCGCCCACGGCGACGAATCCGTCGAGGACACCACCGCGGCTCACCGCACGGACGTAGCGCCCGCGAGTGGGGTCCAACCACTGGGCGACCTCGCGCCCACCGCTGTCCCACGGGTCCGCATCGACCACGCCACCGGCGACCAGGTCCACGCCCCGCGCCTTGAGCATGACCACGGGTGCGCGAGGTGCGGCGGGCTGCTGGCCGAGCTCCTCATCCCCCCGGGCCTGAGCGACCAGCCTCGCCGCCAGTGCCTCGGCCTGCCGCCACCCCGGGGCGATGAGGCCAGCCGGGGCGCCGCCCACCCGCCCGTCCGACCCCGCGCTGTCGGCCGGAGCGACGTGGGCACAGTCGCCGATGGCGAAGATGTCGGGGTCGGCCCAGGTCCGCAGATCGGGCTCCACCAGGATCCCGAACTCGGTGTCCAGTCCGGCTCGGTGCGCCAGCTCGATGCGAGGCCGAACCCCGCACGACACCACCAGCAGGTCTCCGCCGACAAAGGTTCCGTCGGCGCAGACCAGCCCCCGGAACTGCGCTCCCCGCCCCGTCTGCCGCACGCTCACGGACTCGGCCACCGCATGGGGTATGACGTCCACGCCCGCCATGCGCGCGGCGCGGGCCAGCATCAGGCCCCCGTCCCGGTCGAGCGCTCCCGCCATCGGCGTCTCGCCGGGGTGCACGATGCTGACGGCGGCGCCCTCATCCCGCGCGGCGAGCGCGATCTCCATACCGAGCACACCGGCGCCCAGCACCACGAGCCGACCGCCGGCACGCAGGCCTGCCTTCAACGCCTCGGCATCGCCCAGGTCGCGGAGCGCGAGGACGCCGCTCGGCCGACGGGAGGCGCCGCGGTCCAGGGCTGCTGGATCGCGTGACGGCGGGGCATCGGGTGCCCGGCCGACCAGCTCCAGCCCGGCCAGGCGGGGGATGTTGGGCCGTGACCCGGTGGCGAGCACGAGCCGGTCGTAGGGCACGTCCGCGCCGATGCTCGTCCGCACGCACTGGCGGTCGCGGTCGATCGACACGGCGACCTCGGCGGTGCGGATCCGGACACCTGCCGCCCTCGCGGCCGGGGTGTCGGTGATCTCCAGCCCGTCCCGGTCGGCCCGACCGACGGCATACTCACCGATGAGGACCCTGTTGTAGGCGTCCTCGTCCTCCGCGCCCACGACGGTGAGCTCCAGCTCACCGCCGGCCACCCCGGGCAGGAGGTGCTCGACCAACCGAGCACCGACGGGGCCGTAGCCGATGAGGACCACGCGGACGGGACGGTCGCTGCGGACGCTGCTGGTACTGCTTCTCATCGCAGGATCTCCTGTCGGACGGGCGCGCTCGAGTCGTCGTGGGTGCGTCGAGGATCGTCCGCGGCGTCGTCGGCGGCACCCACCGTGACGAGCGTGCGCTTGAACTCGGGCATGCCGGAGATCGGGTCGGCAACGGCCTCGGTGAGCAGGTTGGCGCACTCCTCGCCCCCGAAGTGGAAGGGTAGGAAGACCGTGTCGAGCCGCATTCCGGGAGCCAGTGCGAGGTGTGCTCGCACGGTGCCGCGCGCGTTGCTGATGATCACGCCGTCCCCCTCACCCAGTCCGAGGCGGGAGGCGGTCGCCGGATGCAGCTCGGCCACCAGCCGTGGCTGGGCCGCGAGGAGCTCTGGGACCCGCCGGGTCTGCGCGCCGGACTGGTAGTGCTCGAGCAGCCGACCCGTGACCAGCGTCAGCTCGCCGTCGCGCTGCCCGAGAGGCTCTCGCAGCCGGGCCGTCACCGGCACGATCCGGGCGCGCCCCCCGGGCCGGGGGAAGCTCTCACCGAAGAGCCTCGGGGTGCCGATCACGACGTCGCCACCGCGGGGCACCCCGACGAGCTCGTCGGTCGCGGCCTCGGCGGGGCACGGCCAGTAGGCCGCCACCCCGCTGTCCAGCAGCGCGTGCGTGAGCCCCGAGTAGTCGGCGATCCCCCCGGCCGAGGCGCGGGCCAGCTCGTCGAAGACGGTCGCCGGGTCGGTGCTCCACCTCCCCGGCGCGCCGAGACGGTGCGCGAGCTCGGCGATGACGTCGAGGTCGCTGCGCGCCTCCCCCACCGGTGGCACCACGGCCCGACGCCGCAGGACCCGCCCCTCGATCGAGGTCATGGTCCCCTCCTCCTCCGCCCACTGGGTCACCGGGAGGACGACGTCGGCGAGCGCGGCGGTTTCCGAGAGCACGACGTCGCTGACGACGAGCAGTTCCAGGGTCGCAAGTGCGGCGCGGACCGCCCCGGCATCCGGCGCGCTCACCACGACGTTCGACCCGTGCACGAGGAGCCCGCGGACCCCGGCCGGGCGGCCGATCGAGCTCAGCAGCTCCACCGCTGGCAGCCCTGGACCGGGCAGGTCGGCGGCCTCCACGCCCCAGACCGCCGCCACGTGCTCCCTCGCCGCCGGGTCGCTGATCGACCGGTAACCTGGCAGCTGGTCAGCCTTCTGCCCGTGCTCCCGGCCGCCCTGGCCGTTGCCCTGCCCGGTCAGCGTGCCGTAGCCCGAACCCGCCCTCCCGACCAGGCCGAGCACCAGCGCCAGGTTGATCGCGGCCGTCACCGTGTCGGTGCCGTCGACGTGCTGCTCCACCCCACGCCCGGTGATGACGTAGACCCCGTCGCCGCCGGCGAGGCGGCCCGCCACCTGGGTCAGTGTGGCGACCGGCACACCGGTGACCTGCTGCACCCGCTGCGGCCACCAGGCGCTCACGCTCCGCCGCAGCGATTCCAGCCCGCCTGGGTCGGTCCGTTGCTCCAGGTAGGCCGTGTCCGCCCACCCCTGCGCGAGCACGAGGTGGGTGAGGCCGAGCAGCAGCGGCAGGTCGGTGCCGGGCGTGGGGGCAACATGGATGCCTGCGCCCTGCTCGGTGAGGTGCGCGGTTTGCGAGCGTCGCGGGTCGACGACGATCAGCCCACCACGCTCGCGGACGCCCTGGAGGTGGGAGAGCAGCGGCGGCATGGTGGCGGCCGGGTTGGAGCCCAGCAGCAGAACCGTGCTCGCGTCGTCGAGGTCCGTGACCGGGAAGGGCAGCCCTCGGTCCACCCCGAAGGCGCGGTTGCCCGCGGCCGCCGCAGAGGACATGCAGAACCGCCCGTTGTAGTCGATCCTGCTGGTGCGCAGGGCGATCCGGGCGAACTTGCCGAGCTGATAGGCCTTCTCGTTGGTGAGGCCACCCCCGCCGAAGACGCCGATCGCCTCCGGCCCGTGCTCGGCCTGCAGGCCCTCGAGTCGGCTCGCGACCACGTCGAGGGCCTGGCCCCAGGTGGTCGGCACCAGGTCTCCGCGGTCGTCCCGGACCAGAGGCCGGGTGAGTCGGTCCCCGACCGTCAGGACTTCCGCCGCGGTCCATCCCTTGCGGCACAGACCGCCGCGGTTGGTCGGGAAGTCGCGGCCCTGCACGTGCACTGCAGTCCCGCCCGGACCCGCGGCGGTGCGGGTCAGTCGCATCCCGCACTGCAACGCGCAGTAGGGGCAGTGGGTCTCCACGCTCACAGCGCCTCCTTGTCCTGCTCGGACGTAGATCTGATGTGCAGGTCGACGGGCCGACACGGCCCGCTTCAGATGCGGACCCCGGTCCGCCGTCCGAGGGTCAGGTAGACCGCCCCGGTCACGGCGAGGATCACGACATACACCGCCACGAACCACAGCAGACCGACCTCGTAGGTGCCGTAGGCGATCTGCGAGCGACCCAGGGCCTGCGGAATGAGGAACCCGCCGTAGGCGCCGATGGCCGAGATGAGGCCGAGGGCGGCCGAGGCTGCCCGCTGCGCGCTGACATCGCCCGAGCGCAGGTGCGCGTCGGCGACACCAGCCCGCAGGGCGAAGATGGTCGGGACCATGCGGTAGGTCGAGCCGTTGCCGACCCCTGCGGCGGCGAAGAGCACCAGGAACACTCCCAGGAAGACCCAGAAGTTGCCCAGGTCGATGGTCGCTCCCACCCCGAGGGCGCCGAGCGCCATCACGAACAGGGCGACCATGGTGACGACCGTCCCCCCGAAGCGGTCGGCCAGCCGGCCGCCGTAGGGCCGGGACAGCGATCCCACCAACGCACCGAGGAAGGCCAGGGACAGCGTCGCCGAGCCGACCTGGAAGGTCGAGTAGGTGGGGAAGGAGTCGGCGATCAGCTTGGGGAAGACGCCGGCGAAGCCGATGAACGAGCCAAAGGTCGCGACGTAGAGCAGCGCCATGATCCACAGGTGCGGCTCGCGCAGCACCGACAGCACGGCGGTGACGTCTGCCCGGGCGTGGGTGAGGTTGTCCATCCGCAGCGCTGCACCGACGACGGCGATGAGGATGAGCGGCACCCAGATCCAACCTGCGAGCGGAAGGCGCAGCGCGCTGGCCGCACCGATGGTGACCACGATCGGCACGAGGAGCTGGGCGACGGCGGCGCCGATGTTGCCCCCGGCAGCGTTCAGGCCGAGCGCCCACCCCTTCTCCCGCTGGGGGTAGAAGAAGGAGATGTTGGCCATCGAGCTGGCGAAGTTGCCTCCACCGACACCGGCGAGGGCGGCGATGATCAGCAGGACGGCGAAGGGGGTGTCCGGTCGGTCCAAGACCAGCGCCAGTCCGAGGGTCGGCGCCAGCAGCAGAGCGGCGGAGATGATGGTCCAGTTCCGACCACCGACCCGGGAGACCATGAACGTGTAGGGGATGCGCAGGGTCGCTCCCACCAGCGCCGGTACCGAGATCAGCCAGAACACCTGAGCCGTGGTGAGGTCGAAGCCCGCCGCGGGCAGCAGGACGACGACGATCGACCACAGCTGCCACACGCAGAAGCCCAGGAACTCGGCGAAGATCGACCAGCGCAGGTTGCGGGTCGCCACGCCACGCCCGTGCGCGACCCACTGGTCCCGGTCCTCGGGATCCCAGCCCTCGATCCAGCGGCCCGGGTGGTGGGTGAGCGGCGCTCCCGATGCGACGGGGTATGGCGTGGTCGCGGTCCCGACGCCTGCGTCCGGCCCGTCGGGGGTCAGGGTGGTGGTCATCGTCTCAGCCCTTTCCGGGAGCGAGCTCGATCAGGCCATCGACCTCGCGCACGGCCCAGACCGGCAGGCGCAGGTCGGTCCGGGTGAGGCAGTCGCCGGTCGAGAGGTCGAAGACGTCCTTGTGCAGGGGGGAGGCGATGGTGGGGCACCCGCTGCGGGAGCCGACGATGCCGCGGGAGATCACGGCGGCGCCGGTGGCGGGGTCGAGGTTGGACACGGCATACACCCGGCCGGCGCAGCCGACCTGCTCCACGACGAGGAACAACGCCACCTGGGTGTCGCCGAGCAGAGCGGCCTCGCCCCAGCCCGGTGCGAGCTGGTCGCGGCGACAGACGGGCGTCCAGAGATCTGTGGATGAACAGCGGGTGGAGGTCACGGTCACGATCGGGCCTTTCGTCGGCGGTGGCACGACGTTAGGGCGGCGATGTTTCGGGAGAGGACGCGTTGTCGCACAGCCCTGTTTCGGCTTCCTCACGCACGCTCCGCGCCGGGTGAGGATCCGGTCACCTGGCGTTACACCGCGGAAACATCGTGGACACCTCGGCTAGCTAGCGTCCATGTGGTCAGCTCGAGCTCACCTAGAGGAGCAGCCATGACCACAGCGCCGCACACCCGACCCCGGCACGTGGTGGTCGTCGGAGGCGGCCCCGCCGCACACCGCGTCACCGAGTCCCTCACCGCCCGCCACGGCGGTGCACCGAGCCCGCTGCGGGTGACCGTCCTCGCCGAGGAGGTCCACCGGCCCTACGACCGGGTCGCGCTCTCGCGACGCCTCGACGGCCGGGCCGACCTCACCCTGGCCCCGCAGGTGTGGGACCACCCGGCGGTCCACCTGCGCACCGGTGCCCGCGTCGTCGCTCTCGACCCGGCGACCCGGACGCTCACGCTCGAGGTCGCCGGGGCGCGGGAGCAGCTGGGCTACGACGAGCTGGTGCTGGCGACCGGGTCCACCCCGTTCGTCCCGCCGGTGATCCATCACGAGGCGGCGCGCGTGTACCGCACGGTCGAGGACGTCGACGGGCTCGTCGCGGAGATCGCCGCGGTGGCGGCGACGCACGGTCGACCGGCCAAGGTGCTGGTCATCGGGGGTGGTCTGCTCGGGCTGGAGGCTGCCGGCGGCGCGGCGCGGCTGGGTGCGCAGGTGGCGGTGGTCGACCTCGGTGGGTGGCTGATGGGCACCCAGCTGGACGAGGGTGCAGGGCAGGCCCTGGGTCGCCTGATCGGTGACACCGGCATCGAGCTCCACCTGGGCACGGCCCCTGAGGAGGTGCTGCTCGAGGAAGGGCGGGTCGTCGGTGTCCGCCTGGTCGACGGCCGGGCCCTGCCCGCCGATATCGTCGTCTTCTCGGTCGGCATCCGGCCCCGCGACGAGCTGGCCCGGGCTGCGGGCCTGGCCCTGGGTGAGCGCGGCGGCGTGGCGGTGGACGACCGGTGCGCCGCCAGCGCCGACCACGTCTGGGCGATCGGGGAGGTGGCGGCGATCGGGGGCCGCTGCATCGGCCTGGTGGCTCCCGCGAACGCGATGGCTGAGGTGGCCGCCGACCGGATCTGGGGCGGCGAGGCGATCTTCCCCGGAGTCGACGACGCGACCAAGCTCAAACTGGCCGGCATCGAGGTCGCGAGCTTCGGTGATGCCTTCGGTCGGGCCGATGGCTCTTTGGAGATCGTGTATGCCGATCCCGCCCGGGGCCTCTACCAGAAGATCGTGGTCAGTGGGGATGCCCGCACCCTGCTGGGCGGGATGTTCGTCGGGGACGCCTCGCCCTACACCGCGCTGCGCCCCCTGCTCGGGCGCGAGCTCGGAGCCGAACCGGCGGCATACCTGAGTGCGAGCGGAGGTGAGGGGGCACCGACCACCGACCTGCCGGACGACGCCGTGGTCTGCTCGTGCAACAACGTGAGCGCCGGTGCCATCAAGGAACTGATCTGTGGGGAACGGGACGAGCCGTGCACCGACCTGACGCGCCTCAAGGCCTGCTCACGCGCCGGGACGCAGTGCGGCTCGTGCACCCCACTGGTCAAGAAGATCCTGGAGGCCGAGCTCACCCGGGCCGGGGTCGAGGTGTCGCGCGCCCTGTGCGAGCACGTCTCGATCAGCCGTGCAGAGCTGTTCGAGTCTGTCCGGATCCTGGGTCTGCGCACGGCAGAGGAGGTGCTGGCCCGCTTCGCGACGGGGCTCGGGTGCGACATCTGCAAGCCCGTGATCGCCTCGATCCTGGCCACCCAGACCGGCGAATACATCCTCGACGGCGGGTCCGGCCCGCTGCAGGACACCAACGACCGGGCTCTGGCCAACATGCAGAAGGACGGCACCTACTCCGTCGTCCCGCGCATCCCGGCCGGCGAGATCACCCCGGCACGGCTCAAGGTGATCGCCGAGGTGGCAGAGGACTTCGGGCTCTACACCAAGATCACCGGCGGCCAGCGGATCGACCTCTTCGGTGCCCGGCTCGAGCAGCTGCCGCTGATCTGGCGACGGTTGGTCGACGCGGGGATGGAGTCGGGCCACGCCTACGGCAAGAGCCTGCGGACGGTGAAGTCGTGCGTCGGGTCCACCTGGTGCCGCTACGGCGTGCAGGACTCGGTGGCGATGGCGATCTTCCTCGAGGAGCGTTATCGCGGGCTGCGCTCGCCGCACAAGCTCAAGCTCGGCGTCTCCGGCTGTGCCCGCGAGTGCGCGGAGGCGCGCTCGAAGGACGTCGGCGTGATCGCCACCGAGCAGGGGTGGAACCTCTACGTCGGGGGCAACGGTGGCTTCCAGCCGGCCCACGCGCAGCTCCTCGCCGCCGACCTCGACGACGACACCCTGGTGCGTTTCATCGACCGCTACCTCATGTTCTACGTGCGCACAGCCGATCGGCTCCAGCGGACGGCGCGCTGGCAGGAGGAGCTGGAGGGCGGGCTGGATCACGTCCGCGACGTAGTCTGCGAGGACTCGCTCGGGCTGGCCGCCGAGCTGGAGGAGTCGATGGCCCGCCACGTCGAGGCGTATCGCGACGAGTGGGCGGCCACCCTCGAGGACCCGGTGCGACTGGGCCGGTTCCGCTCGTTCGTCAATGCTCCCGGCCAGCCCGACCCGGAGGTGCTCATGGTCGGCGAGCGCGGCCAGCAGCGCCCGGCGACCCAGGAGGAGCGGGCCCTGCTCATCGCGGGCGCGCGGTTGCCCGTTCGCACGTCGCAGCCTCCTGGGGGTATGGGCTGATGTGGGCAGACCTTGAGCTCGACGGTCTCGACGTGCTCGTGGTGGGAAGCGCCCAGGGGACCCGCAGGGTGCGTGCCCGCGTCGAACACGCCGGTGGCCGCGTGATGCTGGTCGGCGCGGCGCAGGCGCTCGAGTTGCTGTCCGCCTCGGATCGGGCGGTCGGCCTGGTCGTCTGGGTCGAGGGACCTGAGTCGGCCCGCGCCGAGGGGCGAGCCCTCGCCCGCATCCGGCGACTCCCCGTCACCTGCGCACCGGCGGCCACCACCACGGGCACCGTCACCCTGGTCGGTGGCGGCCCGGGGCGCACCGACCTGCTCACCCTCGCCGGCCAGGCCGCGCTGGCCGACGCCGACGTCGTGCTCTTCGACCGGCTGGGCCCTCAGGAGTCGTTGGCCGACCTCGCGCCCGGGGCGAGGCTGATCGACGTCGGCAAGGCACCGGGGCACCACCCGATCCCCCAGCCCGAGATCGAGGCGATGCTGATCGAGCACGCCCGCGCGGGTGCTCACGTCGTGCGGCTCAAGGGCGGCGACCCCTTCGTGTTCGGTCGCGGCTCGGAGGAGGTCCGTGCCTGCGCGCGCGCCGGCGTTCCCGTGACCGTGGTCCCAGGGGTGAGCAGCGCTATCGCCGTCCCCGGGGCTGCGGGGATCCCGGTCACCCACCGCGGCCTCAGCCGAAGCCTCACGATCGTGTCGGGTCACGTGCCCTTCGAGCCGCAGGAGTATGCCCACCTCCATGGGGTCGGCGGCACGCTCGTCATCCTCATGGGCGTCAACACCCTGATCCAGGTGTGCACCGGCCTGCTCCGCGCCGGGATGCCACCGGACGTCCCGCTGGCGCTGGTCGAGCGCGGCTTCCTGCCCGGCCAGCGCACCACCGTCACGACGGTGGCCGAGGTGGTCCGCCGCGGTGGTATGCAGCACGCGACCTCCCCTGCGGTCGTCGTCATCGGCGCCGTGGTCGCTCTCGCCGAGAGCTCCGTCTGGGAGGACCTTGCCCGCACCGTCGAGGGGGCCGCATGACCCCGACGGTCGCGCGCGTCGCCCAGCTGGCCGGCTTCCGGGTGGGGCTGACCAATGACCGACGGGCCGCGGAGTACATCGCCGCGTTCGAGCGCCGCGGGGCGGAGGTGGTGCACGCTCCGACGATCCAGACCGGCACCGGTGACGACGGCGGGGTCGTGGCCGAGACGAGGGCCATCATCGCCGCCGGACCCGACATCGTGCTCGCGAACACCGGCTACGGCATTCGCCGGTGGTGGGAGCTGGCCGACGAGGAAGGGCTCCAGGAGGACCTGACGCACGCGCTCGCCCGTAGCCAGATCTGGGTGCGCGGTCCCAAGGCTCGCGGTGCGCTGCGCGCGGTGGGGTTGGAGGACCAGGGCATGGGCGAGACCGAGACGATGGCGTCCCTGGTGGACCGCGTGCTGGAACGGACGGTGACAGGGGCTGTCGTGGCGGTGCAGCATCCTGGCTACCTGGACGAGGAGGCGACGCAGCGATTGCGCGCCGCAGGAGCCACGGTCCTGCCGATCTCGCCGTACCGGTGGAAGCCCCACCCCGACACCGCGGCGGTCGTCCGTCTCGCCGACGCCGTGTGCAGCCGCACGGTGGACGCCCTGACCTTCACCAGCGCGCCGGCGGTCGAGGCCTTCTTCGCGGCCGCTGCCCGGGCGGGGTTGGGGGAGCAGGTGCAGGAAGCCCTGCGATCCGACGTCGTCGCCGCCTCTGTCGGGCCGGTCACCGCCGCGCCCCTGCTCGAGGCCGGGGTGACTCCGCTCGTGCCAGACCGCTTCCGGACCGGAGCGCTGATCAAGCTGCTGAGCGACCACCTGGAGTCGACACAGGTGCTGCGCCTCGACACCGAGGTAGGCCCTGTTGAGCTGCGTGGTCAGCAGATCCAGGTGGATGGCCGGTACGTCACCCTGACCCCCCATCAGCGAGCGCTCGTCCGGGTGCTGATCGAAGCCGACGGCCGCACGCTCTCCCGCGCCGAGATCGGGGCCGCCCTCCCGGAGCCGCTGGATGCCCCGGCGGTGGACATGGCTGTGAGCCGTGTCCGACGCGCGCTGCCGACTCCCGGCCTGGTGCGGACGGTGGTCAAGCGGGGTTACCGCATACCCGTCCTGTGACACGGACCGCGCGCGGGGTATCCCGCGTCGACCTAGGGTGGCGCCATGGACGTGCGCAGTCGCATCGGGCGGCGAACCCTGCTCGCGATGACCGGAACCGTGCCGCTGGCCGCGTGTGCCGGATCCGCCTCCACCCCACGCGACACCGAGGTCGGCTCGCCACGCACCCCGGATCAGGACAGCGCGACCGGCTCGGTCGACGCGAGCGCGGTCGGAAAGGTCTCCTACGGCGACGACCCGTCGCAGTGGGCCGAGCTCCGGCGGCCTGAGGGTGAGACCCGGGGCACGGTTGTCGTCATCCACGGCGGCTTCTGGCGCGAGGCCTACGGCGCCGAGCTCGGTGAGCCGCTGGCCGCCGACCTCGTGGAGCGCGGGTGGACCACGCTCAACATGGAGTACCGCCGGGTCGGCAACGGCGGCGGGCTCCCCCAGACCTTCGACGACGTGCACTCCGCCCTCGAGCTCGTCGACACCGCCGGGCCCGTGGTGACCCTCGGGCACTCGGCGGGTGGTCACCTGGCCGCCTGGGCGGCCGGGCGCCTGCGCGGCAGCGCGTGGCCGGGCCGGGTCGAGGTCACCCACGTGCTCTCCCAGGCGGGCGTGCTCGACCTGCGATCGGCCTACCGTGAGCGCCTCGGGTCGGGCGCCGTCGACGACCTGCTCGGGTTCGGCCCGGAGGACCCCCGCTTCGCCTCCGTCGACCCCGCACAGCAGCTGCCCATCGAGGCGAGCGTCTGGGCGCTGCACGCCCCGGACGACCAGCAGGTGCCGATCCAGCAGTCGGAGGACTACGTCGCGGCCGCCCGCGGGTCCGGCACCCGGGCCGAGCTGGTCGAGGTCACCGGCGGGCACTTCGACCTCATCGACGTCACCACCAGCGCGTGGGAGCGGGTCGTCGAGATCCTCGACGGCATCAGCCCGCCGCTGAGCTAGCAGTCACGCCCCCGCCGGCGCGGCGCCATACGGGAGGGAAGAGAGCAACCATCCGCGACGCCCGGTCGAGACGCGCGACTCGCCCATGCCTACTCCATGTCCTCCAGCTCCCGGCCGTTGGTCTCCGGCACGAACTTCATGACGAACAGGAAGCTGAGCAGGGCGCACAGGGTGTAGAAGCCGTAGGCGAAGCCCAGCCCCAGCTCGGCCATGCGCGGGAAGCTCGTGGAGATGGCGAAGTTCGCCAGCCACTGCGCGGCCGCCGCGACACCGAGCGCCGTCGCGCGGATCTTGTTGTTGAACATCTCGCCGAGCAGCACCCAGACGCCCGGTCCCCACGACATACCGAAGAAGACGACGAAGCCGTTGGCCGCGATGAGGGCGATGAGCCCGGTGCTGTCCCCCAGCTCGGGAGACCCGTTGACCACCGGCGCGTTGGCGAAGATCCACGCCATCGTCCCGAGCGAGACGAACATCCCCGCCGAGCCCACCATGAGCAGCACCCGCCGACCGATCTTGTCGATGAGCGCGATGGCCACGATCGTCACGACGATGTTGGTCACCGAGGTGATGACGGTCTGGGTGAGCGCGTCCTCCTCGGTGAAGCCGACCGCCTGCCACAGCGTCGAGGAGTAGTAGAAGATGACGTTGATCCCGACGAACTGCTGGAAGACCGAGAGCCCGATGCCGATCCAGACGATCGGGAGCAGCCCGCCGCCGGACTTCATGAGGTCGGTCAGCGACGCCTTGGCCTCACGCCGCACGGTGCGCTGGATCTCGGTGATGCGGTCGGCGATGCCGCGCATCATCACCCGCCCCAGGACCTCGCGGGCCTCGTCCACCCGACCCAGGGTGACGAGGTAACGCGGTGACTCGGGGATCGTCGTGGCCAGCACGCCGTAGGCGACCGCCGGGATGATCTCGGCCCAGAACATCCAGCGCCACGCGGTGCTGCCCCAGAGCGCCTCGCTGGAGCCGCCGGCCACGCCCGCGAGGAAGTAGTCGGAGAGCAGGGCGATGAAGATGCCGGAGACGATGGCCAGCTGCTGCAGCGACCCCAGCCGCCCGCGGATCGAGGCGGGGGCGATCTCGGCGATGTAGGCCGGCGCGATGACCGACGCGGCGCCCACGCCGATGCCGCCGATGACGCGCCAGAGGATCATGTCGACCGGCCCGAAGGCGAAGCCCGATCCGATGGCCGAGATGGTGAACAGCGCCGAGGCCAGCATCATGACCCGGATGCGGCCGATGCGCTCGGCCAGGCGCCCGGCGGCATACGCCCCGAGCATGCACCCCAGCAGGGCAGAGCTGACGACGAAGCCGGTGAGGCCGGCCCCCATCCCGAATTCGTCCCGGATGGCGTTCACCGCGCCGTTGATGACCGCGGTGTCGAAGCCGAAGAGGAAGCCCCCCAGCGCGGCCACCGAGGCCAGCAGGATCGCCTTCCCGAGATAGTAGTCCCGCTCCCCGACCTGCACCTGTGACCGCTCGTTCATGTCCACCACCCTTTCGGTCGTCATCCTTGACGCAACGACACCGCACAGTGTGCACCTCCGAGCGGGGTCGCACCACCAGGCGCGCGATACGGTGAGCACGTCTCGGATCTCGACACACAAGGACGTGGGGTATGAAGCTGGCCTCCAGGCTCGACAACCTCGGCACCGAGACCGCGTTCGCGGTCGCCGCGGCCGCCGCCGACTGGAAGGCGCAGGGCCACGAGGTCTTCCCCTTCCACCTGGGCGACCTCGACGTCCCGCTGGCCGGCCACATCGTCGAGGCCATGAACGCCGCCATCGCGGACGGCAAGACCGGCTACTGCCCGGGGCCCGGCATACCAGAGCTGCGGGCCGCCCTCGCCGACGACATCGGCTCCCGCCGCGGGATGTCGTTCGGCCCGGACGAGGTGACCGTGATGACCGGCGGCAAGCCGGTCATCACCAAGTTCCTCCAGGCCGTGATGAACCCCGGTGACGAGGTGCTCTACCCCAACCCCGGCTTCCCCATCTACGAGAGCCAGATCGAGTACCTCGGCGGCCACGGGCGCTCCTACCGCTACCTGCCGACCGACGACGGTTTCCGGATCGACCTGGACCAGGTCCGCGACGCCATCACGGACAAGACGGTCGCGATCATCTACAACGACCTGCAGAACCCCATCTCGGCCGAGTCGACGGACGCCGAGCGGGAGGCGATCGCGCAGCTCGCCATCGAGCACGACCTGTGGGTGCTCTCGGACGAGGCCTACTTCGAGATGCGCTACGAGGGCACGTCGACCTCCATCGCGAGCCTGCCGGGCATGCGTGAGCGCACCTGCATCCTCTACACCTTCTCCAAGAAGTTCGCGATGACCGGCTCCCGCCTCGGCTGCGCGGTCGCGCCGGCCCAGATGAGCACGGTCTTCTCCACGATGAACACCAACGACGAGTCGTGCACCACGCACTACGTCCAGTGGGCGGGGATCGCCGCGCTGACGGGCACGCAGGAGCCGGTGGCCGACATGCTCGCCACGCTGAAGGCGCGCCGGGACGCCGCGTGCGAGATCGTGGGCGACACCCCGGGTATGTCCGTCGAGACCCCGCGCTCGACCTTCTACCTCTTCCCGGACGTCACCGAGGCGATCCAGATCGTGGGGGCGCGGGACGTCGGCGACTTCGCCACCCAGGCCCTGCACGCGACCGGGGTGAGCTTCTGCACCCGCAACCACTTCGGCCGCCCGCAGCCCGGGGAGGACCGCAGCTACATCCGGTTCGCCTACTCGGGCCTCCCGGAGGAGCAGATCCGGCGCGGTCTGGGCGGGCTGCGCGACTGGATCGGCAGCCACGCATGAGCCGGGTGGTCGTCACCGGCCGGATCCCCAAGCCGGGGCTGGACATCCTGCGTCGCGCCGGTCACGAGGTCGACGTCTGGGACAGCGAGGACCAGCAGCCGCGCGAGCAGCTGCTCGAGCAGGTCCGCGGCGCCGACGCGCTGCTGACGCTGCTGACCGAGCAGGTCGACGCCGAGCTGCTGGACGCCGCCGGCGACCAGCTGCAGGTCGTCGCCAACGTCGCGGTGGGCTACAACAACGTCGACGTGGAGGTATGCCGTGAGCGCGGCGTCGTCGCGACGAACACCCCCGGGGTGCTCACCGAGGCGACCGCGGACATCGCGATGGGCCTCATCCTCATGGCGACCCGCCGGCTCGGTGAGGGCGAGCGCATCATCCGCTCGGGCACCCCGTGGCAGTGGGGCATGTTCTACCTGCTCGGGTCGGGGCTGCAGCGCAAGACGCTCGGGGTCGTCGGGCTCGGGGGCATCGGCGCGGCCACGGCACGACGTGCCCGGGCCTTCGGGATGAACGTCATCTACTCCTCGCGCTCCCAGGCCCCGCGCGAGCTGGAGCTCGAGCTGGGGGCGCACCGGGTGGACCTGGACACCCTGCTGGCGGAGAGCGACGTGCTCTCCCTGCACTGCCCCTACTCCCCCGCCACGCACCACCTGCTGGGGCCCGAGCAGTTCGCCGCCATGAAGCCCACGGCCTACGTGGTCAACACCGCCCGCGGACCGGTCATCGACGAGGCGGCGCTGGCGAAGGCGCTGCAGGAGAGGCAGATCGCCGGGGCCGGGCTGGACGTCTTCGAGGACGAGCCGCAGGTCCACCCCGACCTGCTGGAGTGCGAGAACGCCGTCCTCGTGCCGCACCTCGGCTCGGCGACCATCGAGACCCGGACCGCCATGGCCACGCTCGCCGCGGACAACGCCGTCGCCGTGCTCGCCGGCGAGGAGCCCCCCACGCCCATCCGCTGACCGGGCCCGGAAGCCGGGCCAGGGGGTGCACCTCGCGGTCCGGTGCCGGTAGCCTCTCGTCATGCGAGGACAGCTGCTGGAGCAGGCCGAACGTCACGGCGAGCCGGGGCGGTTCACCCTGCAGAACCCCCGGATGCTCAAGGTCGACCTCGGCGGCACGGGAGGGTTCTTCTACGCCATGCAGGGGTCCATGGTCGCCTACCAGGGCGACGTCGACTTCGCCTACGAGGGCGCGGGCGGGGCCGCCAAGCTCTTCAAGAAGGCCTTCACCGGCGAGGGCATGTCGCTCATGAAGGTCTCCGGCAGCGGGGACGTGTTCCTCGCCAAGGACGCCGACGAGATCTTCGTGCTGGAGCTGGAGGACGAGCAGGTCACCGTGAACGGCAAGAACGTCCTGGCGTTCGAGAGCAGTCTGCGGTGGGACATCAACCGCGTCGAGGGCGCCTCGATGCTCACGGGTGGCTTGTTCAACACGACCTTCAGCGGCTCGGGGATGATCGCCGTGCTGGCCCACGGCGACCCGGTGGTGCTGCAGGTCGACGCCCCGACCTTCGTCGACATGCAGTCGGCCGTCCTGTGGTCCGGCGGCCTGCGCTCCTCGGTCCGCAAGACGGCCCGGCTCGGCGCCGTCGTCGGCCGGGGCTCGGGCGAGGCCTATCAGCTCGCGCTCACCGGCTCGGGCGTCGTCGTCGTGCAGGCCTCCGAGGGGCACCCGCCACCCTCCAGCAGCAGCTGACCCCCGACGTCCCGGGGACACGCCCGCCCCGACCGGCTCATCCGCGCACGTGCGTCGATGAGCCGTTCGCCCCCGGCGTGTCTGCGGACATGACGACGGCCCCCACCGCATCCGGTGGGGGCCGTCGTCATCTGTCTCAACCAGAGCGCGCCCGAAGGGATTCGAACCCCTAACCTTCTGATCCGTAGTCAGATGCTCTATCCGTTGAGCTACGGGCGCTGGCGATCAGCAACTCTAACGGATCGGCGCTCACCCGTCCTAATCGCCGTCCGCCCGCCTCGCGGTCCTACAGCAGGGCCAGGATCTCCTGGGCCAGCACGAGCACCCCCATGACGAGCACGAACCAGCCGAAGGCGGTGTGCAGCCGGTCTGGGTGGACCCGCGCGACGAGCCGGCCGCCGACCAGCGCCCCGACGACGGCGGCCAGGGTGACGACCCCCGCCGTCCCCCAGTCGATGCTCACCGAGGACAGGTAGCCCGCGAGCCCCGCCCCGGACTTCATCGTGATGACCACCAGCGAGGTGCCGACGGCCACCGGCATCGACAGTCCCCCGAGCAGCACCAGCGCGGGCACCACGAGGAAGCCCCCGCCCGCCCCCACGATGCCCGTGACGAACCCGACCACCAACCCCTCGGCGACGACGAGCACCCACGACCCCGAGCCGTGGCCCTCACCAGGCTCGGGCCCGGACCGGCGGCGCAGCATGGCCCAGGCCGTCGCCAGCATCATCACCGCGAAGGCGAGGAGCAGCAGGGTGCCGGGGAGGAACTCGGCCACCCGCCCGCCGAGGTAGGCACCCACCATGGCGACGCCGCCGAAGAGCAGCCCGGTCCGCCACCGCACCCGCCCGGCCCGGGCGTGGGCGAGGGTGGCGACCGCGCTGGTGACGCCGACGACGAGCAGGGACGTGGCGATCGCCTCCTTGGCGTCCATGCCGGCGACGTAGACCAGCACCGGGACGGTGAGGATCGAGCCCCCACCCCCGAGCAGGCCGAGCGACAGGCCGACGAGGACGGCGAGGGCGGCGACGAGGACGATCACGGGACTCAGCATACATACCCCCCGGGGTATGTAGTGACACTCGCCCGGCTGTGACCAACGCCGCACGAGGACGGCCGGCAGATGGCTGCCGTGGGCCGCCGGCCGGCGCTACCGTGGGAGGACCGGGGCGGCGCTGCCCCGGTCACCCGCGACTGGCGACGAGGCCAGGGAGGACGGCCATGCCCGACATCACGACCACCGGTGGCACCCGCCACGCCGCGCTGGACGCCTGGGTGAGGGAGGTGGCCGCCCACACCCGCCCGGACCGTGTCGTCTGGGTGGACGGGTCCGACGAGGAACGGCGCACCATCGAGCAGATCCTCGTGGCCGCGGGCACCGCCAGCCCGCTCGCCGAGGAGCGGATCCCGCACTCCTACCTGGCGCTGTCGGACCCCGACGACGTCGCCCGGGTCGAGGACCGCACCTTCATCTGCTCGGTCGAGGAGAAGGATGCGGGGCACACCAACAACTGGGTGGCGCCGCAGCAGATGAAGGACGAGCTGTGGCCGCGGTTCGCCGGCTCCATGGCCGGCCGGACGATGTACGTCATCCCCTTCGTCATGGGCCACCTCGACGCCCACGACCCCAAGTTCGGCGTGGAGCTGACCGACAGCCCCTACGTCGTCGCGTCCATGCGCATCATGGCGCGGGTCGGCACCCCGGTGCTGGAGCGCATGGAGCAGTTCCAGGCCCCCTACGTCCAGGGACTGCACTCGCTCGGGGCGCCGCTGCAGCCGGGCGAGCAGGACGTGCCCTGGCCCTGCAACGAGGACAAGTACATCGTGCACTTCCCCGAGGAGCGGGCCATCTGGTCCTACGGCTCGGGCTACGGCGGCAACGCGCTGCTCGGCAAGAAGTGCTACGCCCTGCGGATCGCGTCGGCCATCGCCCGCGACGAGGGCTGGATGGCCGAGCACATGCTCATCCTCAAGCTCACCGGCCCGGACGGGGCCGTGCACTACGTCGCCGGCGCCTTCCCCTCGGCCTGCGGCAAGACCAACCTGGCGATGATCCGCCCGACGGTGCCGGGGTGGACCGCCGAGCTCGTGGGGGACGACATCGCCTGGATGCGCTTCGGCGAGGACGGCCGCCTGTATGCCGTGAACCCGGAGTTCGGGCTGTTCGGCGTGGCCCCGGGCACCAACGCCCGCACCAACCCCGTGGCGATGGAGACGATCGAGGCCGGGAACTCGATCTTCACCAACGTGGCGCGCACGCCGGAGGGCGGCGTGTGGTGGGAGGACCTGACCGAGGAGGAGCCGCCCGAGCTCACCGACTGGCACGGCCAGGCCTGGTCCCCCGGCAGCGGCCGCACGGCCGCGCACCCCAACAGCCGCTTCTGCACCCCCATCACCCAGGTGCCGACGCTGGCGCCGGAGTACCACCGGCCGGACGGGGTGCCGATCTCGGCGATCCTCTTCGGCGGGCGCCGCAGGACGACGGTGCCGCTGGTGACGCAGGCCCGCGACTGGCAGCACGGCACCTTCCTCGGCGCCACCCTCTCCTCGGAGACCACCGCCGCCGCCAAGGGCGCCGTCGGGGTCGTCCGCCGCGACCCGATGGCGATGCTGCCCTTCATCGGGTACGACGCGGGCGACTACCTGGGCCACTGGCTGGAGGTCGGCAAGCAGGCCGACGCCTCCCGGCTGCCCCAGATCTTCCTGGTCAACTGGTTCCGCCGGGACGCCGACGGCTCGTTCCTGTGGCCCGGCTTCGGCGAGAACTCCCGGGTGCTGACGTGGATCGTCCGACGGCTGGAGGGCGAGGTCGAGGCGCAGGAGTCCCCCATCGGCTACCAGCCCCTGCCGGAGGACCTGGACGTGTCCGGCCTGGACCTCACCACGCAGGACGTGGCGGCAGCGCTGGAGTTCGACGCCGCCGAGTGGGAGGCTGAGCTTCCCTTGATCAAGGAGTGGTTCGCCGCCTTCAACCCCGGGTCCCTCCCGGCGGCGATGGAGGACGAGCTGGCCATCCTCGAGCAACGACTGCAGGAGGTCACCCACCCATGAGCATCATCCCGGGCTCCGAGCCCCGCCCCGAGGGCAGCCGGCCCATGCTGGCCGACGAGCCGCTGCCGCCGGGAGAGCACGACATCGAGGAGACGGTCGACGCGCTCGCCCAGCAGGAGCGCGAGGAGGGCTCGGACGAGGCCGCCCAGGCGCAGGAGTCGAAGGAGACCCAGGGGGACCCGGCCCCGGAGGACGACGAGGACGCCGAGAACACCGACGACGCGGACGGCTCCGGCCAGGAGGGCCAGGACCCCAACGACCCGGAGCAGGACGCGCCCGACGTCTCCTGAGCAGGCGTCGTGCACGGCAGAACCCCCGGGCCACCAGGGCTCGGGGGTTCTCGTCGCGCGTGGCGACCGGGGCGGAGGTGGAGGGATTTGAACCCTCGATCGGGCTATAAACCCGAAACCCGCTTAGCAGGCGGGCGCCATAGACCAGACTAGGCGACACCTCCACGGCGTGGATCAGGTTACCTGTCATGCTGGGCGCGACCAAACCCCTCCTTCCCAGCCCGGCACCAGGGTCCGGAGGGAGAGTAAGGTTCGTCCTCGACCCGAAAGGCACCTCCGGCATGACTGACTCCCGTGGCTCGTCCGACCCCGGGTCCGACGCACCCGCGCCGCGGTCGCGGTCGAGCGCCGAGCAGCCGGAGCAGGGCGAGGGGGTCGGTCGGGCGGCAGGGCTGACCACGCTCAGCGCGGTCGTGCCGGGGGCGGGGCTGCTGGGCACGTCACGGCGGCGCCTGGGTCTGGTGATCCTGGGGCTGGCCGCGCTCGCCCTGGTCGTCCTGGCCGCATACGCGCTCACCAACGGGCTCACAACCACGGCCCTGCAGACCGCTGCCGACACCGGGCGGCTGCGGACCATCGCGGTGGTGCTCGTGCTGGGGACGCTGGTGTGGGTCGCGGCCATCGCCCTCACCGCGCTCGCTGCGGCGCCGCGGCGTCTCTCCCGCGGCCAGCGGGCTGCCCTGACCACCCTGACGGCCGTGCTGTGCCTCGCGGTGACCGCTCCCGCCGTGCTCGGGGTCCGCTACATCTCCGCCCACGTCGACGCGGTGGACAAGGTCTTCGAGGCCGGCGGGGGCACCGTCGGCGGGGGCGGGAGCAGCAGCGGCGCGACCCCCACCTCGGTCGTCGGCGACGACCCGGACGACCCGTGGAAGGACCTGCCCCGGGTCAACGTCCTGCTGCTGGGCTCGGACGCCGCCGAGGCCCGGGAGGGCACCCGCACCGACACCATGATCGTCGCCAGCATCGACACGCGGACCGGCGACAGCGTGCTCTTCTCGGTCCCGCGCAACCTGCAGAACGTCCCCCTCCCCCGCGACAACCCGCTGCACGAGGTCTACGGCCCGGTCTACGACTGCGGCGACCAGTGCCTCATGAACAGCATCTGGACCGAGGCGGAGCTCACCGCGCAGGAGCACCCGGAGTGGTACGCCGACGACCCTAACCCGGGTCAGACCGCGACGCGCGAGGTGCTCTCCGGGATCCTCGGCATACCCATCCACCACACGGTCATCGTCAACATGCGCGGCTTCGCCGACCTCGTCGACGCGATGGGGGGCGTGCTCGTCAACGTGCAGGAGCGCATCCCGATCGGGGGCTCCACCTACACGGACGCCAACGGCACCCTGCAGCTGGACCCCACCTCCGACTACGAGTGGCTGGAGCCGGGACCGCAGCGGCTGGACGGGCCGCAGGCCCTGGCCTACTCCCGCTCCCGGGTGACGACCGACGACTTCTCCCGCATGCGACGGCAGCGGTGCATGGTGGCGGCGGTCGTGGACCAGGTCAACCCCATGACCATGCTGCAGCGCTACCCCCAGATCATCGGCGCGGTGGGCGACAACGTGCTCACCGACCTGCCGCAGGAGGACCTCGACGAGTGGGCCGGCCTGGTGCTGCAGGTCCAGGACGGCACCATGCGCAGCCTGCCGTTCACCGGCGCCAACATCGACACCGTGGACCCGAACTACTCGCAGATCCGCGCCCGGGTCTACGAGGCGCTCAACCCGGCGCCGGAGCCCCCGGCGCCGGAGCCGAGCGAGGCCCCCACGGCCCGCGACGACGCCGCGCCGACCACGGAGCCGCCCGCGCCGGACACCCCGACGACGACCGAGGAGCCCAGCGACGAGCTCGAGGACGTCGGCGCCGTCTGCGACTGAGTTCCCCCGGTATGCCGAAGGCCCCCGCCACCTCGAGGGTGACGGGGGCCTTCGCGGAAGGTTGTGGAACGACCTACCTCAGACGGGGCGAACGGCGTCCGCCTGCGGCCCCTTGGGGCTCTGGGTGACGTCGAACTCGACCCGCTGGGCCTCCTCGAGCGTCCGGTAGCCGTTGGTCTCGATGGCCGAGTAGTGGACGAACACGTCGGGGCCACCGCCATCCTGAGCGATGAAGCCGAAGCCCTTCTCCGCGTTGAACCACTTCACGGTTCCCTGTGCCATGGGCGATCTTCTTTCTGATGTGCTGTGCATGTGCAACCGACCGCAGGGTGCGAACGGTGGTGGTGGTGAACCCCCCAGCTCACTCGCGAGAAGATACAACGCCAACCGAGACACCACGCTATCAGCCGGAAGGCCCGATGGTGACATCCGAGGGCCGTGCGATGATGGGCAGCACGCCAGGCGCGGTCCGCACGCGGGCCGACCGAGGCCTGGAGGGTTCGCATAGTGGCCGAGTGCAGGCGCCTTGAAAGCGCCCGAGGGAAACCTCCGTGGGTTCGAATCCCACACCCTCCGCGCGCACGTCCGCCCCGCAGCAGGCGATCCCGGCGGACGTCCCGCCGACTGCGCGGTAGGGTCGGAGCGAACGCAGACCCACGAGAAGGAGTCAACATGCGCAACAAGCTGTTGCTGCTGGTCGGCGCCGCCGCCGGCTACGTCCTCGGCGCCCGCGCCGGCCGCGAGCGCTACGACCAGATCGCCGACCAGGCCAGCAAGGCCTGGGGCAACCCCAAGGTCCAGGAGACCGTGGAGCAGGTCAAGGCCAAGGCGCCCGAGCTCGGCCAGAAGGTCAGCGAGCAGGCCAAGGTCACCGCCGACGGCGTGAAGTCCAAGGTCACCGGGCACGAGAGCACCGGCCAGGACGGCACCTACGAGAACGCCACCGGCAGCCTCGACGCCGACGGCGACGCCACGATCGACGCCACCGGGTTCGGCCCGGGCGGGGAGAAGCTCCCCTGACCCACCCCCGTACATGACGAAGGCCCACCCCCGCAGCGGGGGTGGGCTTTCGTCATGCCGGGGCCGGCGGTGTCGCGCTCAGCGGGTATGCGGTGCCACGGCTAGATCCAGAGCGCGGGCTCGTCGTAGAGCGCCTCCTGCGGGTCCCGACCGGGATCCGGACGGCGCACCGTGGCGGGGATGCCGGTCGCGACCGCCATGGAGGGGACGTCCTTGGTGACCACCGCGTTGGCGCCCACCTGGGCGCCGTGGCCCACGACGATGTCCCCGAGGATCTTGGCGCCGGCGCCTACGGTGACGCCGTCGCCCAGGGTGGGGTGGCGCTTGACGGTGGGGTCCAGGGACCGCCCGCCGAGGGTCACGCCGTGGTAGAGCATGACGTCGTCACCGATCTCCGCGGTCGCCCCGATGACGACCCCCATCCCGTGGTCGACGAAGAACCGGCGGCCGATGGTGGCGCCGGGGTGGATCTCGACCCCGGTCGCGGCCCGTGCCGCCTGGGAGAGCAGCCGGGCCGGCAGGCGCCTGCCCGAGGTCCACAGGGCGTGGCTCGCCCGGTGGGCCCAGAGCGCGTGCAGCCCCGGCGAGGCCAGTGCCATCTCGAGCCGGCTGCTGGTCGCGGGGTCGCGCTCCACGGCGGCGTCGAGGTCCTCCCGGACCGCGTCCGTGGCACGGCGCACGATCTCCGCGCCACGGCGCGCGCCCCGGGTCAGCCAGGTCGGCATGGTCAGTCCCTCAGGTCCTCGAAGAGGACGGTCGAGAGGTAGCGCTCTCCGAAGGAGGGGATGATGACGACGATCGTCTTGCCCGCGTTCTCCGGACGCCTCGCCACCTGGAGCGCGCCCCACACGTTGGCCCCGGAGGAGATGCCCGCCAGGACACCCTCCTCGGTGGCCAGGGAGCGGGCCGTACGCAGCGAGTCGTCGAGGGCGACGTCGACGACCTCGTCGTAGAGCTCGGTGTCGAGGATCTCGGGGACGAAGTTGGCACCGAGGCCCTGGATCTTGTGCGGGCCCGGCTGACCGCCGGTGAGGATGGGGCTGTCGGCGGGCTCCACGACCACCAGGCCGACGTCGGGCTTCTGCTCGCGCAGGTAGCGGCCGGCGCCGGTGATGGTGCCCCCGGTGCCGACGCCCGCGACGAAGATGTCGACCTGGCCGTCGGTGTCGGCCCAGATCTCCGGGCCGGTCGTCTCGTAGTGCACCTTGATGTTGGCCGGGTTGGCGAACTGCCGGGCCCGGACCGCGCCGCGCTCCTCGGCGATCTCGTCGGCCTTGGCGACGGCACCCTTCATCCCCTCCGGCCCCGGGGTGAGCACGAGCTCGGCGCCGTAGGCGCGCAACAGCGCGCGGCGCTCCATGCTCATGGTCTCGGGCATGGCCAGGACGACCTTGTAGCCGCGCGCGGCCCCCACCATGGCGAGGGCGATGCCGGTGTTGCCGGAGGTGCCCTCGACGATGGTGCCGCCGGGCTGGAGCTCGCCGGCCTCGACCGCGGCGTCGATGATGGACGCACCGATGCGGTCCTTGACCGAGGCGGCGGGGTTCTGCGACTCCATCTTGAGCAGGACCTGGGCACCGTCGGCGATGCCCTTGCTCAGGCGGTTGAGGCGCACCAGCGGGGTGCCGCCGATGGCCTGGGTGATGTCGTCGTGGACGCGCACGGGAGAAGCCTTTCGTCGCAGGGTCAGCAGGATGCTGCTCTCAGCACGTTATACATCATGCAACACCCTGTTATTCCCCGGATGCCGTCGCGCGGGCCGCCCGTGCGCGCTGCGTCCTGTCGGCGGCGACGACTACGCTGCCCCCATGTCCTTCGCAGCGCTGCAGGTCCTCGCCATCGTCGTCGCGGGCCTGGTCACCCTGGCCGCGGTCGCCCTCTTCGTCCGCACCCTCGCGGCCTTCGTCGAGCGGTTCCGTCTCGGGCAGCCCGAGACCCGCACCGACGAGCCGCTGGTGCGGACCTCGACGCTGGTGCGGGAGGTGGTGGGGCACACCAGGATGGCGCGCAAGCGCTGGGTTGCCGTGGCCCACTGGGTGGTCATGGTCTCCTTCGGCCTGCTCTTCCTCACCCTGGTCACCGCCTACGGCCAGCTCGTCGACCCGCACTTCGTGCTGCCGCTCATCGGCCACTTCTGGCCCTACGAGTGGCTGACCGAGCTCTTCGGGTGGGGTGCCGTCATCGGCATCGTCGCGTTGATCGTGGTGCGGCAGCGGGAGCACCCCCGCGGCCACGGCCGCCGCTCCCGGTTCTGGGGGTCGACGTTCTGGCAGGCCTACGTCGTCGAGCTCGTCATCCTCGGCGTGGGTGTCTGCATCGTGGCGCTCCGGGCGCTGGAGTACGCCCTGGGCCGGGTCACCGGCGAGGAGTGGGCGAGCGCCCTGCACTTCCCGCTCACCGCCTGGCTCGGCGCGCCCCTGACCGGGGCGTCGGCCGCCACCCTCGAGGGGTGGATCATCGGGGTCGCCCTGCTGAAGATCCTCATCTCCATGGCGTGGATGATCGTCATCGCCCGTACCCCCACGATGGGTGTCGCCTGGCACCGCTTCCTCGCCTTCTTCAACATCTGGTTCCGTCGCCACCCGGGGGGCGCGACGTCGCTCGGTGCCGTGCAGCCCATCCGGGTCGCGGGCGAGCCGGTGGACTTCGAGAACATCGAGGAGCTCGACGAGGACGCCGCGCTCGGCGTCGGCAAGGTCGAGGACTTCACCTGGAAGGGCCTGCTCGACTTCTCCACCTGCACCGAGTGCGGGCGCTGCCAGGAGCAGTGCCCGGCCTGGCACACCGACAAGCCGCTCTCGCCCAAGATGCTCGTCAAGAACCTGCGCGACCAGCACCACGCCGTGGCGCCCTGGCTGCAGGCGGGCGAGGAGCACCGGGAGGCCGCCGCCCAGGCCCTGGAGTCGGCCGGCGGGCCGGGGGCCGAGGGCCTGCCCGAGCAGCTGCACGGCATCCCCACGACCGCGGTCATCGCCGCCCAGCGCCCGCTGGTCGGCGAGACCGAGGGCGACCCCACGGTGCCCGACGGGGGTGGCGTCATCGACCCGGACGTCCTGTGGTCCTGCACCACCTGCGGCGCCTGCGTCGAGCAGTGCCCGGTCGACATCGAGCACGTCGACGCGATCGTCGACATGCGGCGCTACCAGAACCTCATCGAGTCGGCCTTCCCCTCCGAGCTGGGCGGGTTGTTCAAGAACCTCGAGAACAAGGGCAACCCGTGGGGCATGAACGCCCGGCTGCGGATGGACTGGGCCAAGGACCTCGACTTCGACATCCCCGTCGTGGGCGAGGACCTCGAGAGCCTGGCGGAGATGGACTACCTCTTCTGGGTCGGGTGCGCCGGCGCGTTCGAGGACCGCGCCAAGAAGACCACCCGCGCGGTGGCCGAGCTGCTGCACACCGCCGGGGTGAGCTTCGCGGTGCTCGGCGACGGCGAGAGCTGCACCGGCGACCCGGCCCGGCGCAGCGGCAACGAGTTCCTCTTCCAGATGCTCGCGATGCAGAACGTCGAGGTGCTCAACGAGGTGGGTGCGACCAAGATCGTCGTGACCTGCGCCCACTGCTTCAACACGCTGAAGAACGAGTACCCGCAGGTCGGCGGGCAGTTCGAGGTCGTGCACCACACCCAGCTGCTCAACCGGCTGGTGCGGGAGAAGCGCCTCACCCCGGTCTCCCGTCCGGACTCCGCGGACACGGTGGGCGCGGCCTCGACGGCGGGGTCGGTGACCTACCACGACCCGTGCTACCTCGGCCGGCACAACCAGGTCTACGCCCCGCCGCGCGAGCTCATCGGGGCGCTGCCGGGGGTGCAGCTCACCGAGATGCCCCGGCACGGGGAGAAGTCCTTCTGCTGCGGCGCCGGCGGCGCCAGGATGTGGATGGAGGAGAAGCTCGGCACCCGCATCAACCTCAACCGCACCGAGGAGGCGCTGGCCACCGGCGCCGACCGCATCGCGATCGGCTGCCCGTTCTGCCGGGTCATGCTCTCCGACGGCCTCACGCAGAAGCAGGCCGAGGGCGCCCGCGAGGAGGTCGAGGTCGTCGACGTCGCCCAGATGCTGCTCGCCGCCGTCCGCCGCGCCGGGCAGGACGAGACCACCCCGGACCAGCCCGACTCAGACCAGCCCGACCCGAGCCAGGACGACGACGCCCCCGCCGCCGCACCGGACGCGCGTTAGGCTCGCACCGGACGCGCGGTGAGCCCGCACCGGACGCGTGTCCGGCGCAGTCCGGACGCGTGTCCGGCGCAGTCCGGACGCGGCGGGCGCTCAGCGGGCGACGTCGCTGCGGGAGAAGTTCGACCAGGACCGGCTGGCGGTGGGCCCCCGCTGGCCCTGGTAGTGGCTCCCCTTCTCCGAGCTGCCGTAGGGGTGCTGCGAGGCCGAGCTCAGCCGGAAGAAGCAGAGCTGACCGATCTTCATCCCCGGGTGCAGCACGATGGGCAGGGTGGCCACGTTGGACAGTTCCAGGGTCACGTGACCGGTGAAGCCCGGGTCGACGAACCCGGCCGTCGCGTGCGTGAGCAGCCCCAGCCGCCCCAGCGAGGACTTGCCCTCGACGCGGGCAGCGATGTCGTCCGGGAGGCTCACCTGCTCGTAGGTGGACCCGAGCACGAACTCACCCGGGTGGAGCACGAAGCTCTCCTCCGGCTCGACCTCCACCAGGCGGGTCAGGTCGGGCTGCTCCTGCGCCGGGTCGATGACGGGGTACTTGTGGTTGTCGAAGAGCCGGAAGTAGCGGTCCAGCCGGATGTCGACGCTGGAGGGCTGGACCATCGTCGGGTCCCACGGGTCCAGCCGGACCCGCCCGGAGTCGATCGAGGCGAGGATGTCGCGGTCGGAGAGCAGCACGACGACACCCTAGCCGGGGGGTGACTTTGGTCGTGGACACCCGGGGTGGTTATCATGACTGTCGCCTCGATCCGAGGCCGCGCGGGCGTAGTTCAATGGTAGAACATCAGCTTCCCAAGCTGAATACGCGAGTTCGATTCTCGTCGCCCGCTCCACGCGCCGGACTCAGTAGCCTGGCCCCCGGGGCTGCTCGGCCCCCGACCCCCGCAGGTGGTGGGTCACCCACGCGGCATACCTGTCGAGGGCGTCGACGACGGGCACGGCCATGATCTCGGGCACCTCGTAGGGATGCAGCGACCGCACGGTCTCGCAGAGCCGGCCGAAGGCCTCCCTGGAGGTCTTGGCCAGCAGCAACCACTCCTTGCTCTCGTGCACCTCCCCGCTCCAGCTGTAGATCGAGGTCATCGGCCCCAGAACCTGCACGCAGGCGGCCGCCCGCCGGGCGACGAGCTCCTCACCGATGTGCCGGGCGGACTCCATCGAGGGCACGCTGACGCGGACCTCCACCAGATGGGACGGGTCGGTCATAGCCCCTGCTTCCTGCTCGAGCGGTCACGGCGTCACGCCCGCCAGCACGTCGGCGAGGATCGCCACGCCACGGGAGGCGTCCTCGTCGGTGATCACGCACGGCGGCACCAGGTGCACGCGGTTGGCCACGATGAGGGGCCACATCCCCCGCTCCAGGCAACCGGCCTGCACCGCTTTCATCATGGCAGCAGAGGCGGGTTCGCGCGAGGCGTGGTCGGCCACGAGCTCGACGACCCAGAACACCCCGAGCCCGCGCACATCCCCCACCAGCGGGGTCGTGCCCAGGAGGGCCGTCGCCGCCGGCCCGAGGCTGTGCTTCCCCACCTGAGCGGCGTGCTCGACGACGCCCTCCTCGCGCATGATCGTGATCGCGGCGACGGCCGAGGC
The DNA here is from genome assembly GCF_001483745.1 of Serinicoccus chungangensis. GTDB lineage: Bacteria > Actinomycetota > Actinomycetes > Actinomycetales > Dermatophilaceae > Ornithinicoccus > Ornithinicoccus chungangensis_A. Next base: position 189,386 of record NZ_LQBL01000003.1, read on the forward strand.
GGTGGCCAGGGCGTGCCCCGAGTAGGTCAGCCCGCCCGGGAACGGGCGCTCGTCGAAGGTCGCGGCAACCCGGTCGTCGATGACCACGCCGCCGAGCGGGACGTACCCGGAGTTGACCCCCTTGGCGAAGGTGATGAGGTCGGGCCGCACCCCGAAGTGGTCGAGGGCGAACCACGCTCCGGTACGCCCGAAGCCGGCCATCACCTCGTCGAGGATGAGCAGGATCCCGAACTCGTCGCACAGCGCCCGCACCCCGGGCAGGTAGCCCGGTGGCGGCACGAGGATGCCGTTCGACCCGACGACCGTCTCGAGGATGATCGCGGCGACCTGGCCCGGTCCCTCGGCCTCGAGGGTGTGCCGCAGGTGCAGCAGGGCGCGCTCGCTCTCCTCCTCCTGCGTCGTGGCGTGGAACTCGCTGCGGTACAGGTGCGGGCCCCAGAAGTGCACGACCCCCGGGATGCCGGGCTCGCCACCCCACCGGCGGGCCTCGCCGGTCAGGGTGATGGCCCCGGCCGTGCCCCCGTGGTAGCTGCGGTAGGACGCCAGGACCTTGTGCCGGCCGGTGTGCGCCCGGGCCATCCGCAGGGCGTTCTCGTTGGCCTCCGCCCCGCCGTTGGTGAAGAAGACCTTGCTCATGCCCTCCGGCGCCAGCCCCGAGATGAGGGCGGCCGCCTCGGCGCGGCTCTCCTCCGCGAACGCCGGGGCCACCGTGGTCAGCCGCCCGGCGGCCTCGGCGATCGCGGCCGACAGCCGCGGGTGCTGGTAGCCGATGTTGACATTGACCAGCTGGGAGGAGAAGTCGAGGAAGCGCCGGCCCTGGTGGTCCCAGAAGTAGGCGCCCTCGCCCCCGGCCAGCGGCACCGGGTCGATGGCCCGCTGAGCCGACCAGGAGGTCATGACATGGGCCCGGGAGAGCTCCCGGATCCGGACGTCGCGGGCGAGGTCGGGAGCGGTCGTCATGGGAGCGACTCTAGGCCAGCCGCACCCCTGGTGCCCGTCGCGGACGCACGGCAGGATGGGGGGCATGGCACAGGCGCTGGCGCACACCATCGGGGTCGGCGAACCGCCGTTGCTCGAGCAGACCATCGGGGACAACCTGGACGAGACCGCCCACCAGCACCCCGACCGCGAGGCGCTGGTCGAGGTCGCCACCGGGCGCCGCTGGACGTATGCCGAGCTCGTCGGCGACGTCAACCTCGTCGCCCGCGCGCTGGTCGCCTCCGGGGTGCGCACCGGTGACCGGGTGGGCATCTGGGCGCCGAACTGCGCCGAGTGGACCCTCGTGCAGCTGGCGACCGCCAAGGTCGGGGCCATCCTCGTCACCATCAACCCGGCCTACAGCGAGCGTGAGCTGGCCTACGTGCTGCGGCAGTCGGGGACCCGCACGGTCGTCGTCGCGCAGGAGTTCCGGGGCCGCTCCTACCCCGAGATGGTCGAGCGGGTCCGGGACGGGTGCCCCGACCTCGCCCAGGTGCTCGTCATCGGTGACGAGGGGTGGGACGAGGCGCTGGCCGGGGCTCACCAGGTCAGCCCCGGACGCCTCGCCGAGCTGCAGGCGACGCTCACCCCGGACCAGCCCATCAACATCCAGTACACCTCCGGCACCACCGGCTTCCCCAAGGGCGCGACGCTGTCCCACCGCAACATCCTCAACAACGGCTACTTCGTCGGGGAGGGGTGCCGTTACACCGAGCAGGACGTCATCTGCATACCCGTGCCGTTCTACCACTGCTTCGGCATGGTCATGGGCACGCTCGCGGCGACCACGCACGGCGCATGCGCGGTCATCCCGGGGCCGGCGTTCGACCCGGGAGCGACCCTGCGCGCGGTGCGGGACGAGCAGTGCACCTCGCTCTACGGCGTACCGACGATGTTCATCGCCATGCTGGAGCTCCTCGACGCCGACGACGAGCTCACGACCGCGGACCTGGCCACGGTCCGCACCGGGATCATGGCCGGGTCGCCGTGCCCGGCGTCGGTCATGCGCTCGCTCATCGAGGCGGGTGTCGAGGAGATGACCATCTGCTACGGCATGACCGAGACCTCGCCGGTGTCCACGCAGACGGCCCCGGACGACCCCTTCGAGAAGAAGGTCGGCACCGTCGGCCGGGTGGGGCCGCACCTGCAGATCCAGATCGTCGACCCGACGACGCGCGAGGTGCTGCCCCGGGGTGCGGCCGGGGAGTTCTGCACCCAGGGCTACTCGGTCATGCTCGGCTACTGGGAGGACCCGGAGCGGACCGCCGAGGTGCTGCGGGACGGGTGGATGTCGACCGGGGACCTCGGGGTGATGGACGACGAGGGGTACGTCGAGATCACCGGCCGCATCAAGGACCTGGTCATCCGCGGTGGGGAGAACATCTCCCCCCGGGAGGTCGAGGAGGTCCTGCACGCGCACCCGGACGTGCTCGACGCCCAGGTCGTGGGGGTGCCCGACGAGCGCTACGGCGAGGAGCTCATGGCCTTCCTGCGGCTGCGGGAGGGAGCCGCACCGCTCACCGCGGAGGCCGTCCGGGAGTTCTGCTCCGGCTCGCTGGCCCGCTACAAGATCCCGCGCCACGTGCAGGTCGTCGAGGAGTTCCCCATGACGGTCACCGGCAAGGTGCGCAAGGTCGAGCTGCGCGAGCGCGGCGCCGAGCTGCTGCAGGAGCCCTGACCCCCCAGCCCCACCGAGCGCCGCCACTGGTTGCCCCCAGCCCCACCGAGCGCCGCGCATGGTTGCTGGCAAGATCGGCTCATGAGCCTGGACTACGCACAGATGTTCCGCCTGGACGGCCGGCACGCCGCGGTGCTCGGGTGCGGCGGGATCGGCGCCGAGATCGTCGCCGGCCTGGCCGCCCAGGGCGCCCGGGTGAGCTGCCTCGACCAGGACCCGGGTGTCGCCCGGGCGGCGCTGGAGCGCGCGCCGGGAGGAGCGGCATACCCCGTCGACGTGCTGGACACCGACGCCCTGGCGCGCTGTGCCGCGCAGCTCGGTGACGTCGACGTGCTGGTGCTCACCGCCGCGATGAACGTCCGCAAGCGGCTGCTGGACTACACGGCCGAGGAGTTCGACCGCGTCGTGGACCTCAACCTGCGGGGCACCTTCCAGGCGGTGCGCGCCTTCGCGCCCGGCATGGTCGAGCGCGGGCGGGGGTCCGTCGTCGCGCTGACCTCGATCCGCGCGGTCACCGTCGAGCCGGGGCAAGGGGTGTATGCCGCGACCAAGGCCGGGGTGACGCAGCTGGTGCGCACGTGGGCGGCGGAGCTCGGACCGGCCGGGGTGCGCATCAACGCGGTCGCGCCGGGGGTCGTGGCGACGCCGCTGACGCAGCAGATCCGCGATGACGCGGACTGGGACCGGGCGTATGCCGAGAAGTCGGCCCTGGGTCGGTGGGCGCGGCCTGAGGAGATGGTCGGGGCCGTGGCGTGGCTGGCCTCGGACGCGGCGAGCTTCGTCACCGGCAGCCAGGTGATGGTCGACGGCGGCTGGACCGCGATCGACGGGCGGTTCACCCCGCCCGGGTGACCTTCGTGTCGCCGCCAGGCGCGCGGCTGGGGTCGAGGGGGTGCCGATCCCCTCACGTGGTCACCCTGGGACGGCCGGCCCGGCCGCGGTCGGCTCAGGAGAAGACGATGGTGCGACCCGAGCGCAGGACGACCCGGTGCTCGGCGTGCCAGCGGATGGCCCGCGAGAAGGCGGCCGCCTCGACCTCCTGCCCCTGCTGCGCGAGCTGGGCCGGGGTCAGCCGGTGGTCCACCCGCCGGAAGTCCTGCTCGATGATCGGGCCCTCGTCCAGGTCGGCGGTGACGTAGTGCGCGGTCGCACCGATGACCTTCACGCCACGGTCGTGCGCCTGGGTGTAGGGCTTGGCACCCTTGAAGCTGGGCAGCAGCGAGTGGTGGATGTTGATGATCCGCCCGGAGTAGTCGCGGCACAGCTCCGGCGAGAGGACCTGCATGTAGCGGGCCAGGGCGATGGTGTCGACGCGGTGGTCGTCGACGATCGCCCGCAGCTGAGCCTCGGCCTCCGGCTTGGTCTCCGCGGTGATCGGCACGTGGTGGAAGGGGATCCCGTGCCACTCCGCCAGGCCGCGGAAGTCCTCGTGGTTGGACACGATGGCCGGGATGGTCACCGGCAGCTGCCCGGTGCGGGTGCGGAAGAGCAGGTCGTTGAGGCAGTGCCCCATCCGGCTCACCATGATGAGCAACCGCTGCGGTTCGGCCTGGTCGTGCACCTGCCACTGACCGCCGAGCTCGGCAGCCACCGGTGCCAGCGCGTCCCGCAGGTCCTCGACCCCGATGGGGTCACCGTCCGCGTGCGCCTCGATCCGGAGGTGGTACTCACCGCTGCTCGGGTCGGCGAACTGCTGACTGTCGGTGAAGGACAGGTCGTGCTCCAGCAGCGTGCGCGAGACCGCGTAGACGATGCCCTTGCGGTCGGGACACGACAGGGTCAGCACGAAGTCGCGGTTGGTCTCGGGGCTCACGGACGCCCAGTCTAGGACGTCCCGGGGGTCACCGGCGCGCCCCCAGAGCCACTCCGCCGGCCTGATCCCGCACCCAGGATGCGGGATCAGGGACGGGCGGCGGAGGGGAAGGCGTCGAGGTAGCTGCGCCAGGTGCCGGCCGGGGTGGTGATGGTCGTTGCCGCGAGCACGGCCCGGACCATGGCCCGGGTGACGACCTCGCCCGAGGTATGCAGCATCGCGTGGACGCCCGCCTGGTCCGGGGCGTCCCGGGCGCAGGTCGCGAGGCCGAAGAGGCTGTCGCCGTCGAACATCGTGTGGATCGGGTTGACGGCGCGGGCCATGCCGTCGTGCCCGCTGGTGGCGAGCCGGGCGCATTGCGCCGGGTCGAGCGTGGCGTCGGTCGCGACCACCCCGATGGTGGTGGCCAGCGACCGCGGCACCGAGCTGGTGGCGTTCGCCTCCTCGGCGGCCGCGCGCGCCGCCGCCAGCTCCTCGGGGCGCGGGCGCTGCGGCCACCGGCCGTCGGGCCACTCACCGAGGCCGGTGAGGTCCTCGGCCACCAGGTGCCGGGCGCCCCACAGCTCGCCGGTCGTGAGGTCGACCGCGGAGCCCACGGCGTTGACCACCACGAGCGCGGCGATCGTCGTGCCGTCGGGCAGCACGCCGCTGGCGGTGCCCACCCCGCCCCGCAGCCCGCCCACCTGGGCGCCTGTGCCCGCGCCGACGCTGCCCTGGGGCACGTGCCCCGCCCCCGCCCCCGCAGGCCCACCGCCCTGGTCCGCGGCACCTCCGTGCTCCTGCGCCGCCTGCAGTGCGGCGACCCCGAACCCGGCGTCGGGGAAGGCCCCGAAGTTCCCGCCCCGCCCCAGGTCGAAGCACACGGCGGCCGGCACGATGGGCACCACCTCGCCCGGTCCCCCCATGGGGAAGCCCCGGCCGTGGGCATACAGCTCGCGCATGACCCCGTCGGCGGCCGCGAGCCCGAAGGCCGACCCTCCCGAGAGCACGAGGGCGTGCACCCGCTCGACGAGGTTGCGCGGATCGAGCAGGTCGGTCTCCCGGGTGCCCGGGGCCCCACCGCGCACGTCCGCCCCGGCGACGGCACCCACGGCCGGGCAGCGGACGACCGTCGTGCCGGTGAGCCACCCGTCACCGACCCGCTGGTGGTGTCCGACCGCGAGGCCGGCCACGTCCAGCAGGGAGTTCGTCGGGCCGGCGGTGGGCTGCATGCGCCTACCTTGTCACGGGCTCAGCGCGGCCAGGATCTCCTCGACCTTGGCCTTGGCGTCCCCGAAGATCATCTGCGTGTTGTCGCGGAAGAACAACGGGTTCTGGACCCCGGCGTAACCGGTCGCCATCGAGCGCTTGAACACCACGACGTCCCGGGCCTCCCATACCTGCAGCACGGGCATCCCTGCGATCGGGCTGCCCGGCTGCTCGATGGCGGCCGGGTTGACGGTGTCGTTGGCGCCGATGACGAGCACGACGTCGGTGGAGGCGAGGTCGCCGTTGATCTCGTCCATGCCGAGGACGACGTCGTAGGGCACCCGCGCCTCGGCCAGCAGGACGTTCATGTGGCCCGGCAGCCGCCCCGCCACGGGGTGGATGCCGAAGCGCACGTCGGCACCCAGCTCGCCCAGCCGCTCCACCAGGCGGGCGACCGGGTGCTGGGCGTGCGCGACCGCCATGCCGTAGCCCGGGGTGATGACCACCGTGCGGGCCTGCCGCAGCATCTCCGCCACCCCCTCGGCCCCGACCTCACGGTGGGTGCCGACCTCGTCGTCGCCGCCGGCGCCCGGCACCGGGTCGGCCCCGAAGCCGCCGGCGATGACCGAGACGAACGAGCGGTTCATGGCCCGGCACATGATCCAGGACAGGATCGCCCCGGAGCTGCCGACGAGCGCGCCGGTGATGATGAGCAGGTCGTTGCCGAGCATGAACCCGGCCGCGGCGGCGGCCCACCCGCTGTAGGAGTTGAGCATCGAGACGACGACCGGCATGTCGCCCCCGCCGATCGAGGCGACCAGGTGGGCGCCCAGGGCGAGCGCGAGCAGCGTGAGGACGAGCAACGGCGCCAGGCTGGGCGCCACGACGAACCACACCGAGACCGCCAGGCTCGCGAGCACCACGACGAGGTTGATCAGGTGGCGCCGCGGCAGCACGAGCGGCGCGCTCCTCATCCGCGCGGAGAGCTTGGCCCACGCGACCACCGACCCGGTGAAGGTCACGGCCCCGATGAGGACGCCGGCCGCGATCTCGATCCGCTGGCTGACGCCGGCCGCGCCGGTCTGCCGCTCGCCGAGGAAGGTGTTGATGCCGACGAGCACCGCGGCGACCCCGACGAAGCTGTGCAGGATCGCGACCAGCTCCGGCATCCCGGTCATGGCCACGACGCGGGCCCGCCAGACGCCGACGACCGCCCCCACCGACATGGCCGCGGCGATGAGCAGCAGGGTCGCCAGCGCACCCCGCTCCGCGGTGCTCACCGCGAGCACGACGCTCGCGAGGAGCGCGAGCGCCATCCCGGTGATGCCGAGCAGGTTGCCCCGGCGGGCGGACTCGTGCCGCGACAACCCGGCCAGGGCACCGAGGAAGAGCAGCGCGGCGACCAGGTAGGCGGCGTCCACCGCCGAGGTCAGTGTCACGAGTCCGCCCTCCGGAACATCCCCAGCATGCGATGGGTCACCGTGAACCCGCCGAAGATGTTGATCGACGCGACGGTGATGCCGACCAGAGCGAGCGCGGTGACCCAGGTGTTGTCGCTGCCGACCTGCAGGATCGCCCCCACGCAGATGATGCCGCTGATGGCGTTGGTCACCGACATGAGCGGCGTGTGCAGCGCGTGGGTCACGTGCGAGATGACGTAATAGCCCGCGATGACGGCGAGCGCGAACACCGTGAGGTGCATCCGCAGCTCGTCCGGCGCGAACGCGGCACCCACCGCCGCGAGCACCGCCAGGGTGAGCACGACCGCCCGACGACGCCGCGGGTCCCGCACCACGTCGTCCGGGGTATGCCGTGCGCCTGGCTCCCCGGCTGCCTCGCCCCGGTCAGGGGCCGGGGCCGGCGCGGCGCTCACCGCGACCTGCGGCGGCGGCCAGAGGACCTCGCCGTCGTGGGCCACGGTCATGGCCCGCAGCACCTGGTCCTCCAGATCGAGCACGAGCGGGGGGCCGGCGGCGTCGTCGAGGGCGGTGTCGGCGGCGCGAGGGTCAGCGGCGAGCAGGGCCACCAGGTTGACCATGTTGGTGCCGTAGAGCTGACTCGCCTGCGCGGGCATCCGCCCGGCGAGGTCGGTCCAGCCGAGGAGCGTGACCCCGCCGTCGGTGACGACCCGTTGGTCGGCGATCGTGCCCTCGACGTTGCCGCCGTTGGCGGCGGCCAGGTCGACGACGACCGAGCCCGGGCGCATCGCCGCGACCGTGCCGGCGTCGATGAGCCTCGGCGCCGGCCGGCCGGGGATGAGCGCCGTGGTGACGACGATGTCGGCCGTCATCGCCTCCTGGGCGTAGAGCTCCTGGGTGGCGCGCTCGGCGTCCTCGGTGAGCTCACCGGCATACCCGTCGGAGCGGCCCCCGCCCACCTCGACCTCGACCTCGAGGCTGACGAAGGTGGCGCCCATCGACTCGACCTGCTCGGCGACCTCCGGCCGCACGTCGAAGGCGCGCACCTGCGCGCCGAGGGACTGCGCGGCGCCGATCGCGGCCAGCCCGGCGACCCCCGCCCCGACGACGAAGACCGTGGCCGGTGGTGTGGTGCCGGCGGCGGTGACCTGCCCGGCCAGCATCCCGCCGTAGTCGTGCGCGGCCTCGATGACCGCGCGGTAGCCAGCGAGGTTGGCCATGGAGCTCAGGACGTCGAGGCTCTGGGCGCGTGAGATCCGCGGCACGGCGTCCATCGCGAGACCGGTGACCCCGTGCGCGGCCAGCGCCGTGAGCAGCTCCGGCGCCCGGGCCGGGGCCATGAGCGAGGCCACGGCGCCACCGGGACGCATCGCGTCGAGCTGCTCGGTCGTCGGGGCGTCCACCTGCAGCACGAGGTCGGCCGCGAGCACCTCCGCACGGTCGGCGAGCCGGGCCCCGGCCTCGGCGTAGGCCACGTCGGGACAGCTCGCCCGCTCCCCCGCGCCGCGCTCGACGAGCACCTCGTGACCCCGCTTGCGCAGCGCCGTCACCGTGGTGGGCGTGGCGGCGACGATCGCCTGAGCCTCACGGGGCTCGCGCGGTATGCCGATCAGCACGCCGCTCCCCCCTCTCTGCGTCGAGTGTGGTCCAGCGCTGCTGACACTAGCGGGGGCGTCCGACACAGGGGCCGCGGACCCGCCGCGCGACACCGGCGACGACCTCTCAGGAGGTCGGTCCCACCCCACGGGCGAGGTCCTGGGCCGTGCGGCCGGCGAGGGCGGTGTGCAGGTCGGGGATGGCCGCGACGAGCGAGGCCGTGTAGTCGTGGCGCGGCTCGGCGAAGAGCCGCTCGGTCTCCCCGGTCTCCACGACCTCCCCGGCCCGCATCACCGCGACCCGGTCGCAGACGTGGCGCACCACGGACAGGTCGTGGCTGACGAAGACCAGCGTGAGGTCGAGCCCGTCGACGATCTCGTCGACGAGGTTGAGCACCTGCGCCCGCACCGACACGTCCAGCGCCGAGACCGGCTCGTCCATGACGAGGATGTCCGGGTCGGGGGCCAGCGCCCGGGCGACCGAGATCCGCTGCCGCTGCCCCCCGGAGAACTGGTGCGGGTAGCGCCGGGCCGCCTCCCGGTCCAGCCCGACCTGCTCCAGCAGCTCGCCGACCCGGTCCGCGTGGTCGCCGCCGATGCCCTGCGAGACCAGCGGCTCGGCGATGATGTCGTGGACCCGCAGGCGGGGGTCCAGGCTGCTCATCGGGTCCTGGAAGACCAGCTGCAGCCTCCTGCGCAGCCAGCCCAGGCGCCGGGCCGGCTGGTCGCCGATCGAGCGGCCCTCCACGAGGATCTCTCCCGAGGTCGGCCGGTCCAGCCCGCAGAGGAGTCGCAGCAGGGTGGACTTCCCCGATCCGGACTCGCCCACGATGCCGAAGCGCTCGCCCCGCCCGATCGTCAGCGACACGTCCCGGACCGCGCGCACCACCGGCGGCGCCTCCCGCAGGGACGTGCGCGGGCGCCGGAAGTCACGGCATACCTCCCGCAGCTCGATGGCTGGAGTGTCAGTCACGTCAGCTCACCCCTCGCGAGGCTCGGTGGGTGGGAGGCAACCACACGCGACGCCCGGTGCGATGAGAGGCAACCACACGCGACGCCCGGTGCGGCGAGAGGCAACCACAGGCGGCGCTCGGTGGCAGGGCGGTGGGGGGCGGCACGATCATGCGGCGTCCCCCGCGGGGTGGAAGCAGGCGTAGCCGGCAGCACGCCCGGCCTCGCCCGGCACAGACCCCTGCTGCTCCTCGGCCCCGGCCCGCGCCGTCCACCCCGGCAGCGTCGCGCACTCCTCCGTGGCATGCCCGCACCGGCTCCGGAAGACGCAGCCGTCCGGGAACCGCCCGGCCGGGGGCACCGTCCCCGGGATGGTGGGCAGCGCCCCCCGACCGCGCCGTCCCTGCTCCCCCGCGAGGTCGGAGGCGCCGACGAGGCCCTGGGTGTAGCGGTGGCGCGGGTCGGTGAAGACCTCGCCGACCGGACCGGCCTCGACGATGCGGCCGCCGTACATCACCAGCACCCGCTCGCAGACGGTCGCGACCACGGCCAGGTCGTGGGTGATGAAGAGCATCGCAGCGTCGCGCTCCTGCACGCCGCGCACGACGAGGTCGAGCACGGTCGCCTGCACGGTGACGTCGAGGGCCGTCGTCGGCTCGTCGCAGATGAGCAGCGCCGGGTCGTTGGCCAGCGCGATCGCGAGCACGACGCGCTGCCGCTGCCCGCCGGACAGCTCGTGCGGGTAGGACCGGGCCAGGTGCGCCGGGTCGGGTAGCCCGACCTGGTCCAGCAGCTCGACCGCGCGAACCCGGGCACCGGCCTTGTCGCGGGTGCCGTGGATCCGCATCACCTCGGCGACCTGGGCCCCCACCCGCATGGTCGGGTTGAGCGCCGTCATCGGCTCCTGGAAGACCATCGACACCGCGTCACCGCGCAGCCGCGCCATCTCCCGCTCGCCCACGTCGAGCAGGTTGCGGGTCGCCGGTGTCCGCCCGGAGAGCCGGACGTCGCCGCGCGCGTGCAGCCCCTCCCCGAGGAGGCCCATGACGGCGAGCGCGGTGAGCGACTTGCCCGACCCGGACTCCCCGATGAGCCCGACGCGCTCGCCGCGGCCGATCGCGAAGCTCACGTCGTGCAGCAGCGGGGTATGCCCCGTCCCCACGTCGAGGCCCTCCACCGCCAGCACGGCGCGGTCGCCGGCCCCGCTCACCGGTCCTCCAGCCGGGGGTCCAGCCAGTCGCGCAGGCCGTCGCCGAAGAGGTTGAAGCCGAGGACCGACAGCGCGATGGCCGCGCCCGGGATCAGCGCGAGGTGGGGCGCGGAGCGCAGGGTGGTCTGCGCCTCGTAGAGCATGCGGCCCCAGCTGGCCTGGCCCGTGGGCGTCCCCAGCCCCAGGTAGGCGAGCGCCGCCTCGGCGAGGATGGCGATGGCGAAGGACACCGAGGCCTGGACGATGACGAGCCCCGCGACGTTGGGCATGACGTGGCGCACCGCGATCCCCAGCGGCGATCGACCGGCGGACCGGGCGGCCACGACATACTCCGTCCGCATCACCCCGAGCGCTCCCGAGCGCGTGATCCGCGCGAACGCCGGGATGGTGGCGATGCCGATGGCGATCATCGCGACCCGGGTCGAGCCGCCGTAGAGCGCGGCGAACATGATCGCGAGCAGCAGCGCCGGGAAGGCCAGCAGCACGTCGTTGGAGCGCATGACCAGCTGCCCGAGCCAGCCCGGCGACATGGCCGCGAGGATCCCCAGCGGCACGCCGACCAGCGCCGCGACGCCGACGGCGACGAACCCGACGAAGAGGGTCGTGCGGGCGCCGACGAGGATCTGGGTGAGGACGTCGCGACGCAGGCGGTCGGTCCCGAGCCAGTGCTCGACGTTCGGGGTCTGGTAGGGCTCGACCGGCAGGACGCGCATGGGTGCGTAGGGGGTCCAGACGTAGGACAGCAGCGCGAGCCCGACCACGAGCGCCACGATCGCGCCCCCGACGAGCAGCGAGGGGTTGAGCCGGCGCCCCCGGGAGCCGCCCGCCGGTGCCTGCCCCGCGTCGGTCACCGCGTCGGCCGCCGCCCCCTGGACCTCGCTCACCGCGAGCCCGTCCGCAGCCGCGGGTCGATGACGAGGTAGAGGGCGTCCACGAGGAAGGTGATGAGCAGCGTCGCGACGACGAGCACCATGACCACCGTCTGCACGGTGAGGATCTCGCGCTGGGCGACCGAGTCCAGGAGCAGCGACCCCAGGCCGGGGATGACGAACACCCGCTCGATCACCACGGCACCGACGAGCAGGGTCGCCAGCTGCAGCCCCAGGACGGTGACGACCGGCACCGCCGCGTTGCGCAGCCCGTGCCGCCAGAGCGCCTGCACCGGCCGCAGCCCCTTGGCCCGCGCCGTGCGCAGGTAGTCCTCGCGGAGCACGTCGAGGACGGCCGAACGGACATACCTCGCGAGCACCGCCGCCTGCACCCCGGCGAGCGCGACCGAGGGCAGCACGAGCCGCTGCAGGAAGCCGACCGGGTCCTGCGCCGGGACCGCCCAGCCCCCGCTGGGCACCCAGCCCAGCCGCACCGCGAAGACCGAGATGAGCACGATGCCGGCGAGGAAGGCCGGGATCGCGACGCCGACCTGCGAGGCCGCCGACATGACGACCCCGTCCACGTGCCGGTGCCGCACGGCCATCCAGATGCCCACGGGGACCGCGACGAGCACCGCGAGGACCATCGACGTGGTCACGAGGATGAGGGTGACCTGCAGCCGGTCGGCGATCTGCGGGCCGATGGCGGCCTTCGAGATGAACTCGATGCCCGGGTCGAGGGTGAGCATGCCGCGCATCCAGTCGAGGTACTGCACCACCACCGGCCGGTCCAGCCCGAACTGCTCGCGCAGCGCCGCCACCGCGTCGTCCGACGCGTTGATGCCCAGCGCCACCCGGGCCGGGTCGCCGGGCAGGACCCGCATGAAGGCGAAGACCAGCACCGAGGCCGCGAGCACGCTGAGCACGAAGACCATCGCGCGGTGCAGCAGTCGCAGGACCATGCGAGCACTCTAGAGCGATCGTCCCTGGTTCTGGACATACGATTCTGGGGAACGGGTCCCAGATTCCTAGGTCCAGAAGTGCAGGTCAGCCCCGAGCGAGGTCGCCGAGGTCGAAGGACTCCTTGATGGCGTTGGTCGGCAGGCCGGTGATGTCCGGGTCGGCGACCATGAGGTTGGGCAGCAGGAAGAGGAAGTCCGCGGCGGCCTCCTCGCTGATGAGCGCGGCCGCCTCCTGCAGCTTCGTGACCTGCTCCTCCTCGGTCCCAGTGTCGGCCTCCTCGAAGAGGGTCTGGATCTCCTCGGTGCCGTAGGTCGTGTAGTAGTCCGGGCTGCCGAAGACGTTGGCCATGTCGCGCGGCTCGACGTGCGCCACGATCGACATGTCGAAGTCCTTGTTGGTGAAGACGGTCTCCAGCCAGGCGGCGGGGAACTCCAGCTCGTCGATGGTCACCTCCAGCCCGACGTCCTCGAGCATGGACTCGACGACGGTGCCGCAGGACACGGCATACGGCAGCGTGGGTATGCGCAGCCGCAGCTCGGTGCCCTCCGCGCCGGCCTCGGCGATGAGCTCCTCGGCGCGGGCCGGGTCGAAGGGGAAGTCGCCGGTGCGGTCCTCGTACCACGGGTCGGTCGGCGGGACCATCGAGCCGATGAGCTCGCCGCGACCGGCCCAGCAGGTGTCCAGGAGCGACTGGTGGTCGATGGCGTGCCGGACCGCCTCGCGCAGGGCCGGGTCGGCGAGCGGGTTGCCCTCCTGCTGGTTCATCGACAGGACGACCTCACCGTTGGTGGTGCCCTCGACGATCTGGAAGTCGCCCTCCTCGAACTCGGCCAACGACTCCGGCGCCTGGACCGTCCCCACCACGTCGATCGCGTCGGTGAGCATGGCGTTGTTGAGCGCGTTGGCGTCCTGGAAGTAGCGCATCTCGACGGTCGCGAAGTAGGGCGCGTCGCCGTGGTAGTCCGGGTTGCGCTCCAGGGTGACCATCGAGCCGCGGTCCCAGGACTCGAAGGTGTAGGGCCCGGTGCCGATGGCCTCGTCGGCGAGGTCGTCGACGCCCTCGGTGTCGAACATCGCGCCGACCCGGGTGGTGAGGGCGTAGAGGAAGGAGTTGGACGGCTGGGCCAGCGTGACCTCGAGGGTGGTGTCGTCGACCGCCTCGACGGACTCCACGACGTCCAGCTGGGCGGCGAGGCTGATCGTCCAGGCGTCGGAGGACACCCGCTCGAGGGAGAAGGCGGCGTCCTCGGCGGTGAACTCGCTGCCGTCGGAGAAGGTGACCCCCTCCTCCAGGGTGAAGGTGTAGGTGAGGCGGTCCTCGCTGACCTCCCAGTCCGTCGCGAGCGCCGGGACGATCTCGCCGGTCTCGACGTCGACCGTCACCAGCGTCTCGTAGACGTTGTCCAGCAGCAGCTGGGGGATCGCCGCCCCGTCCGTCGTGGTGAAGTCCAGGCTCGCCGGCTCGGCGACCAGGCCCACCCGCACGGTCTCGTCGGAGCCTCCGGAGGCCGAGCCACCGGTCTGCCCGGCGTCGCCGTCGCCCTCCTCCGAGCCCCCGCCCCCGGAGCCCTCCTCGGACCCGTCGCCCGCGGAGCCGCTGGTGCCCGCCCCGGCGTTGCAGCCGGCCAGCAGGGCGGTCGCGGCCACGGCGGCGACCAGGGAGCGGGTTGTCGTCGACGTCCTCATGCGCCCCATCATCGGGTATGCGTGCGCGGACGCGCCACCGCGGCTCGTCTAGTCTCGTGACGTGAGCACCGACGCCAGCCCCGCCCGCCCGGTCGTCCTCGTCGCGCCGGACAAGTTCCGGGGCTCGCTGTCCGCGCCGGAGGTCGTGCAGGCCGCCCGCGCCGGGGCGCAGGAGGCGGGGTGGGACGTCATCGGGATGCCGATGGCCGACGGCGGCGAGGGCATGCTCGACGCCTTCGGCGGGGCCAACCGCACCTCCACCGTCACCGGTCCGCTCGGCGCACCGGTCGAGGCGCAGTGGCGGCTCGGCGACGACGGTCTCGCGATCATCGAGTCCGCGGCGGCGAGCGGGCTGGTCCTCGCCGGGGGCAAGGAAGGCAACGACCCCGTGCACGCCACCAGCGCCGGCACCGGCGAGCTCGTCGCGCAGGCCGTGCTCGCCGGCGCCCGCCGGGTGGTCGTGGGGCTGGGCGGCTCGGCCATGAGCGACGGCGGTCACGGGGCGGTCGAGGCGGTCCTCGCCGCGCTGGACGGCGACCGGCCCGTCGACCGGGGCGTCGAGCTGCTCGCGGCGTGCGACGTGCAGACCCCGTTCGTCGACGCCGCACAGGTCTTCGGCCCGCAGAAGGGCGCGGACGCCGGGCAGGTCGTCGAGCTCACCGGCCGGCTCTTCGCGCTGCAGAGCGACTACGTCGAGCGCTTCGGCGTCGACGTGTCGCAGACCGCCGGGGCGGGCGCCGCCGGTGGCCTGGGGGGCGGGGTGCTCGTCCTCGGCGGCGCGCTCGTGCCGGGGCTGCGGCTGGTGGCCGACCAGGTGGGCCTGGAGGAGGCCGTCGGCCGCGCGGACGCGATCGTCACCGGCGAGGGGGCGCTGGACGCCGAGTCGTTCAACGGCAAGGTCGTCGGCGGCGTCGTGGACGCGGCCGAGCCCTACGGCATCCCCGTCGTCGTCGTCGCCGGCGTCCTGCGCGAGGACGCCCCGGCCGCCCGGCTGTCCGGCCTGCGCGTCGTCGACCTCTCCGCCACCTACGGCGCCGCGGCGTCCTGGAACGACACGGCCGCCTGCATCGGGCGCGCCGTCGCCGAGCAGCTGCGGGGGCTGGGCTGACGGCGCCGGCCGGTCCAGCCGAGGAGCAGCCACGCGGTTACCGACCGGTATAGACTGGCCCCAGGATCCAAGTACCGCCGGTACCGCATACTTCAGGAGGCCACCGTGGGCCACTACCGCAGCAACATCCGCGACATCGAGTTCATGCTCCTCGACGTGCTGGGGCGCCAGGAGGTGCTAGGACGAGAGCCCTACGCCGAGGTCGACGTGGAGGTGGCCCGCGAGGCGCTGCGCGCGGTCGCCGACCTCGCCGAGGGGCCGCTCGCCGCCTCCTTCACCGAGTCCGACCGCACCCCGCCGGTCCTCGACCCGGCCACCGGCGAGGTGAGCATGCCGGAGAGCTTCGTGGCGTCATACCGGACCTGGGTAGAGAACGAGTGGTGGCGGCTGGAGATCGAGGAGGGGCTGGGCGGCACCCCCGCTCCCCCGAGCCTGACCTGGGCGATGTCCGAGCTGGTGCTGGGCGCCAACCCGGCGGTGAAGATGTTCGCGGCCGGCTACACCTTCGCCAACGTGCTGCACCGCCTCGGCACCCCCGAGCAGCAGCAGCTCGCCCGGCTCATGGTCGACCACGCGTGGGGCGCGACGATGATGCTCACCGAGCCCGAGGCCGGCTCCGACGTCGGGGCCGGGCGCACCAAAGCGGTCAAGGCCGGCGACGGCACCTGGCACCTCACCGGCACCAAGCGCTTCATCACCAGCGGGATCGCGCCGTTCTACGACAACGTCCTCCACTTCGTGCTCGCCCGCCCCGAGGGCGCCGGCCCCGGCACCAAGGGGCTGTCGCTCTTCGTCGTGCCAGACCGGCACGTCACCGACCTCGAGACCGGCGAGCTCGGGGAGCGCAACGGCGTCCAGGTCACCGCGATCGAGCACAAGATGGGGCTCAAGGTGTCGACGACCTGCGAGGTGGCCCTGGGCGAGGACGAGGAGCGCCCGGCCGTCGGCTACCTCCTCGGGGAGACGCACGACGGGATCGCGCAGATGTTCCGGGTCATCGAGTACGCCCGGATGCTCGTCGGGACCAAGGCGATCGCCACGCTGTCGGCCGGCTACCAGGCGGCGCTGGGGTATGCCCGTGAGCGGGTGCAGGGCGCCGACCTCACCCAGATGGCCGACAAGACCGCCCCGCGCGTGAGGATCACCGCGCACCCGGACGTGCGACGCTCGCTGCTGCTGCAGAAGTCCTACGCCGAGGGGCTGCGCGCGCTCATGCTGTGGACCGCGACCTTCCAGGACCAGGTGCACGCCCGGCAGGACCTCGCCGGGGACGACGCGCTGGAGGGGGCCGACGAGGTCGCGATGGCGGCCCGGGTCAACGACCTGCTGCTGCCGCTGGTCAAGGGCTGCGGCTCCGAGCGCGCGTTCATGCTGCTCGGGACCGAGTCGCTGCAGACCCTCGGCGGGTCCGGCTTCCTCCAGGACTACCCGATCGAGCAGTACCTGCGGGACAGCAAGATCGACAGTCTCTACGAGGGCACCACCGCCATCCAGGGCATGGACTTCTTCTTCCGCAAGATCCTGCGGGACCGCGGGCAGGCGCTGGGGTATGTCGCGGCGCAGGTCCGCCAGACCGCCGACACGCAGGCGGACGACGGGCTCGGCGAGGTGCGCGGTGCGGTGCTGCGGGCGCTCGGCGAGGTCGACGCCATGGTGCAGTTCATGACGGCGCGGGCCGCCGAGTCGCGGGAGCGGCCGAGCGCGGTCTACGCCGTCGGCCTGGGGACCACCCGGCTGCTCCTCGCGGCCGGGGACCTGCTCGTCGGCTGGCTGCTGCTGCGCCAGGCCGAGGTGGCCCAGCGGCTGCTGGACTCCGGCGAGACCGGTGTCAGCGGGCTGCGGGCCGCCGACGAGGACGCGCGGGCGTACCTGCAGGGCAAGGTCGTCGCGGCGCGCTTCTTCGCGACCGAGGTGCTGCCGCGTCTGGGCGCCGACCGCCGCACCGTCACCTCCGCCGACGCCGACCACGTCGCCGCGGTCATGGACCTCCCCGACGCCGCCTTCTGACCCGCCCTCCCGCACCGGACGCGCCGTCCGACCACACCGGACGCGCGGTCAGGGCTCACCGGACGCGCCGTCCGACCACACCGGACGCCCGGTCAGGGCTCACCGGACGCGCGGTCAGGGCTCACCGGACGCGCGGTCAGGGCTCACCGGACGCGCGGTCAGGGCTCACCGGACGCGCCGTCCGACCACACCGGACGCCCGGTCAGGGCTCACCGGACGCGCGGTCGTGCCGAGCGACCGGCATACCTTCGCCCCGGGTGCCAGACTGGCCGGATGGTGTTCGAGGTGCACCCCATGACTCCGGACCGGTTCGAGGACTTCGCCGACGTCGTCAACCCGAACCGGCGCGCGACGCACTGCTGGTGCGTCCCGCACCGGCTCCGCAGCGCCGAGGTCGACGGGCTCGGCGGCGGGGACCGCGAACGAGCGATGCGCGCCCTGTGCGAGCGGGACCTGCCGCCCGGGGTCGTGGGCTACGCCGACGGCACACCGGTGGCGTGGTGCAACATCGGCCCCCGCTCGGACATCCCCGCGCTCGTGCACTCCCGCAGGATCCGTCCGCTGGACGACGTCGCCGTCTGGAGCATCGTGTGCACGGTCGTGCGCGGTGGGCACCGGAAGCGCGGTCACACGTCGCGGGTCATCGAAGGCGCCGTCGGGTATGCCGCAGCACACGACGCCCCGGCCGTGGAGGCATACCCGGTCGACCCGCCGGGGCGGATGGACACGACGATGGCGTTCGTGGGGACCCGGGTGATGTTCGAGAAGGTCGGCTTCGAGGTCGCCGGCCGGACGGAGGCGACCGCGAGCCGGCTCCCGCGGCTGGTGATGCGGCGAGACCTGTCGCCGCGTGCGTGACCACGCGTCCGGTGCCGCCTGACCACGCGTCCGGTGCCGCCTCACCACGCGTCCGGTGCCGCCTCACCACGCGTCCGGTGCAGGTCAGGGGTAGCGCTTGAGGCGGAAGACGAAGGTGCGCATCATGACGTACATGAAGACCGCCTCACAGGCCCCGGCGACGAGGCGGGCCGCGAGGTACTGGACGCCGAGCCACTCCAGCGTGGTCGACAGGGCCAGGATGAAGAGCACGTAGTTGGCGAGCACCGTGACGACGTAGCGCCCGGTCTGCCGGCCGAGCGGCCCGTGGCTCTGGAAGTTCAGCCACCGGTTGAGCAGGAACGCCAGCCCGAAGGCGACGACGTAGCCCGTCGTCACCGCCAGCGGGTAGGGCCAGCGGGCGACGTCGAAGAGGAGCGCGAGGAGGGTCAGGTCGATCGCGTAGGTCGTGCCGCTGATGGCCGCGAAGCCGACCGCGGTCTCCGGGACGACCCTGGCGAGGGGCGCGGGGAGTAGGGAGTGCACCCGGGCGCGGGCCCGGGCGAAGGCGTCGGCGGCGTTCAGTACTGGTCGCGGTGACGCACGTCGGCGTCGGTCCGGCGGTCGACGACCTCGCGGTGGGTGGTGTTGGTGCGCTGGGTGTTCATGACCAGGCTCAGCAGCAGCGAGAGTACGCCGGCGGCCATGAGGATGTAGCCGACCATCGTGAGGTTGACCCCCTGCACCACGCCTTCGACCGCGAAGGTGAGGATGGCGCCCACGACGAGCAGGAAAATTCCGAGACCGATGCCCATGACAGATCCTTTCGGTTGGCTCGGTGACAGCCTAGCCGCAGGCCCTCACAGGCGGCGGTCCGACAGGACCGGGAAGCCGTCCCGCACCCGCTCCACCTCGTCCAGGTCGAGCTCGACCGAGAGCGTCTCCTCACCGCTGCCCGCCTCGGCCAGCACCACCCCCGACGGGTCGACGACGGCGCTGCGGCCGCCCATCTCGACCCCGGCGTGGGTGCCCGCGGTGTTGCCGGCGACGACGAAGCACTGGTTCTCGACCGCCCGGGCCCGCAGCAGCAGCCGCCAGTGCTCGACGCGGGCCATGGGCCAGGCCGAGGGGATGAGGAAGAGCCCGGCGCCCTGGTCCAGCTGCAGCCGGTAGAGCTCGGGGAAGCGCAGGTCGTAGCAGGTGGACAGGGCGACCTGCACGCCGTCCGCCGGCGCCGGGAGCTCGGTCACGACGAGGTCGGTGCCGGCCTCCATGAGCTTCGGCTCGCCGCCACCGAAGCCGAACCGGTGGATCTTGCGGTAGGTCGCGCACACCGAGCCCTGAGGGTCGAGCACGACGGAGGTGTTCCACAGGTGCCGCCCCTCCTCCCCCGGTTCGGCGGTCCGCTCCACGTGGGAGCCGGTATGCACCACCGCACCGATCTCCCGCGTCGCCTCCGCGACGGGCACGAGGGCGGGGGGCAGGTGGCCGTCCGCCAGCCCGGAGAGGTCCTGGCTGCGCTCCTCCCACTCCCTCGACGCGAAGCCACCCGCGCTCCACAGCTCGGGCAGCAGCACCAGGTCGTGGCCGGCTCCGGCGCGCCGCACCAGCGCCGCCGCCCGCTCGGCCCGCGCCTCGACGCCCTCCTCGCTGCCGTCGGCATACCCGAGCTGGATGATCGCGACCTTCATCGGCTGCTCCTCTGCGCCAGGCTCTGCAGGTGGGCGTTGTAGGCGGCGAGCTCGGCGTCGTCGTCACGCGCGGCCTGGCGGTCCGAGCGCGCGCTCTCCCGCTCGTCGCGGCGTATCCAGTCCACCATGACCATGAGCACGAGCACCACCGTGGGCAGCTCTCCGACCCCCCAGGCGATGGCCCCGCCCACCTGCTGGTCGGCGAGCAGGTCGGGCACCCAGGGCACCTCGATGGCCTTGTAGAAGCCGGGCGCGAGCAGCCAGGTGCCCTGCATGAGCGCGAGCCCGAAGAAGGCGTGCGTCGCGAGGGTGCCGAGCAGCACGATGATGCGCAGCGGTGCCGGCCACTTCTCCGGGCCGGGGTCCTGGCCGACGAGCGACCACACGAAGGCGTAGCCGGACAGCGAGAAGTGGACGACCATGAGCACGTGCCCGACGTGGGTCGTCATGGCGAGCTCCAGCAGCCCGGTCCAGTAGAAGGCGACGAGACTGCCGAAGAAGACCACGCCGGCGACCACCGGGTTCACGACGATCGTGGCCCACCGCGAGTGCACGACGGCCAGCAGGAGCTCGCGCGGGCCCAGCGTCTTGTCCCGGCGTGCGGGCAGCGTGCGGTAGGCGAGGGTGATCGCCTGCGCCGGCACGAGCAGGATGGGCACGCCCATCATGAGCGCCATGTGCATCATCATGTGCTGCGAGAACATCACCCGGCCGTAGACCGCCGGCGCCCCGCTGGTGACGTAGACGAACAGCGCCCACCCGAGGACCCACACCAGCAGCCGCCACCACGGCCAGCGGTCGCCGCGGCGCCACAGCTTCACGCAGGCGGCGGCGTAGAGCCCGACCGCCACCAGCGCCACGAGCAGGAACAGCCAGTTGACCTCCCACACGTCGAGCAGGCGGCCCGGGCTGTAGGGCGGCGGCATAGGGTAGCCGGTGAGGGCGAAGACCGCGGTGTCGAGGTCGGCGGAGGACTCCACCACCGGTGGCGGCGTGCGTGAGAGCACCGCGCCGAGCGCCACCGCGGCCCCCATGACGGCCAGCTCCCCGGCGGCCAGCGCCCCGAACAGCCAGGGCCGGTCGGCGCCGCGGGCGATGATGGCCCGGCGCTGCACCAGGCCGAAGACGCCGAGCACGCCGAGCAGCAGGACCTTGGCCCAGATGAGCACCCAGTAGACGCTGGACAGGTCGGCGAGGTCGTCGGCGGTGAGCAGGGCGAAGAGCAGGCCGGAGAGCGCGATGGCGGCGTAGCACCAGGTCGCGAGCAGCGAGTAGCGGCGCAGGGTGTCGGGCAGCGCCGGGCCGAGCAGGGGCAGCAGCAGCCCCAGCGCCATGAGGCCGCCCACCCAGACGCACATCCCGACCAGGTGCAGCGCGAGGGCGGTGACGGCCGTCTCGTGACCGTCGGTGCCGCTGGCGTGACCGCCGTAGGCCAGCGGCAGCAGCGCCACGAGCGCGAGCGCCGAGGCCCACGCCAGGGCACCGCGCGTCCTCGCCGAGGCCGCGAGCGGCACGAGGAGGGCCACCAGCACGGTCTCGATGAGGCGCAGGCGCATGACCTCCAGCCCCCAGAGGTTGGCCAGCAGGTCGGACAGGTAGCCGGGGGCGCCCAGCGGCAGGCCGGCCAGGTCACCGAACCCGACGACGAGGATGGCCGCCGACGCGACCGCCCACACCAGCGCGGACAGGGCCGCCACCCGCGCGGCCGCACCGCGCCGGTCGGTCCCCCGGCCCTCGCGCACCAGGAAGGCCGCCGCGACGAGCAGCCCGATAGTCAGCGCGGCCGCCAGGTGGTGGACGACCTTGAGCAGGACCATGCCCCAGCGCACGACCGGGCCGGCGTCGCCCAGCAGCAACGGGGCCACGGCGCCGCTGAGCAGGGCCGCCGGGACCGCCACGACGAGCGCGGTCACCAGGGTCGTCACCGGCACGGCCCAGCGCAGGGCCGGGGCGGGGCGCGCGCCGTGCACCTCCGGGGCGACCGGAGGCGAGGGGGTGCGCAGCGACATACCCCCATGCTACGGAGCCCCACCGACACCCGGCACCGCGCACCGGTGGTCGTTAGGGTGGCGGGCATGGTCGTTCATCCCTCCCCGCCCGCCGACGTGCCCGGCTACGTCGAGGCCTACCGCCAGGTGCTGCTCTCGATGGTCAACACCTGTGACGGGCTGCGCGAGGCGGAGTGGGACCTGCCGACCGACTGCCCCGGTTGGAGGGTCCGCGACCACGTGGCCCACACGGTGCACATCGAGGACTACCTCTCCGGCTCCGAGCACCCCGTGGTCGAGGAGAGGATCGAGGTCGGCTCCCCCGAGCACGTGCGCAACGAGGGGGGCGTCTGGATGGAGCAGGGGGTCCGCTCGCGGGCAGCCCTCACCCCCGACCAGCTGCTGGCCGAGCTGCGCGGCCTGGTCGAGATCCGCAGCGCCGACCTGTATGCCCGCGACCTCGCCCTGGACTCGACGGTCCGCTCCATCCGCGACAAGGAGACGAGCTTCGAGCGGCTCGTCCGG
This sequence comes from Serinicoccus chungangensis, assembly GCF_001483745.1. GTDB lineage: Bacteria > Actinomycetota > Actinomycetes > Actinomycetales > Dermatophilaceae > Ornithinicoccus > Ornithinicoccus chungangensis_A. Next base: position 211,870 of record NZ_LQBL01000003.1, read on the forward strand.
CTGCGCCTGTGCGACGTCTGGACCCACGAGCAGGACATCCGGGAGGCGGTCGGCCGGCCCGGGTCGCTGGACGGCGACGGCGCGGCGACCTGGACCGCCACGGTCCTCGAGGCCCTCCCCCAGGTCGTCCTGCGCCAGGTGCAGCCGGAGCCGGGCACCGTCGTCATCCTCGAGAGCACCGGCCCGGCGACCGGGCGCGCCGGGGTCCGGATCGACGTCGACGAGGACGGCGAACCGGTCGCCCACGAGCTGTTCACCGGCCACTCCGCCGAGGAGGGCGACGACGTGCCGGTCACCGACAGCGGCGAGGAGGCGGTGACCACGATCTCCCTGTCCACCCACGCCCTCGCCCGCCGCACCGCCGGGCGCGCGAGCACCGAGGACACGGCCTACCACGTGCAGGGCGACGAGGAGCTCGCCCGGGCCGTGCTCGACGCCCTGACGCTGACGCGCTGACGCGCGCGTCCAGGCTCGGCGCCCCCCGGCTCGGCGCCCCCCGGCTCAGCGCCCCCCGGCTCGGCGCCCGCGCGCCCCGCGGCTGAACCACCACAGGCCGCCGACGAAGAGCGCGAGCACCGCCAGCACCGTCCCCGCCACCCACAGCCCGGGCGCCCACCCGAGGGTGACGTCGAGGATCACCGCGACGAGCGCGATGGCCAGCCCGCCCTGCGCGGCGAGCCGGGTGGCCCGGAACTGCGCCAGCGCCTCGGCACGGTCGGCCTCGCTCCCGGTCACCAGCCGGGCGGCCGGCTCCAGGCGCCGGCTCACGGACTGGAGCACGGCATACCCGAGGAAGAAGCCCGCCCCGAGCACCGCCACCCGGGTGTTGCCGCGGGACAGCCCGACGATGAGCACGACCACCGCGGCGAGGGTGGTCAGCGCGGTGAAGATGCGGTCCTTGAGGCGGGGCCGGGGCATGGGCCGATGGTATGCCGTGCCCTCACCACCCCCTCGCGCGCGCCGCGCCCGCCCGGAACCGGTCCGGCGCCCCCGTGGCTCCCGTACGCTGGACGACTGTGACCGACACCTCCCGCGCCGCCTCGCAGCACGCCGCCCGCAGCCGGAAGCTGCTCCCGCTGGACCTCCTGCGCGGCTTCCTCATCGGCATAGCCGAGCTCATCCCCGGGGTCTCCGGGGGCACCGTCGCCCTCGTCACCGGGCTCTACGAGCAGCTCATCGGCAGCGCCTCGCACGTCGTGTCCGCGGCCAAGGCGCTCGTCGTCGGTGACGAGCGCGGCCGGGTCCAGGGTGCGCTGACCGAGCTGCGCCGCACCAACTGGTGGCTGCTGGTCCCCGTCCTCGTCGGCATGGTGCTGGCCGTCCTCACCATGGCCGGGGTGATGAGCCGCTTCGTCACCGAGGCCCCCGAGCACGCCCGCGGGCTCTTCCTCGGCATGGTCGCGACCAGCGTGGCGGTGCCGCTGCGGATGCTCACCGAGCGCCGCCGGCCCGTGTGGCTGGAGGTCGTGCTGGCCGTCGGTGCCGCGGTGCTGGCCTGGACGCTCATCGGGTTCGCCGGCGGCCAGGCGGTCGCCGACCCCCCGCTGATCCTCGTCTTCGGGGCGGCGGCCGTGGCCATCTGCGCGCTGGTGGTCCCCGGGGTGTCCGGGTCCTTCTTCCTGCTGGCCGTCGGCCTCTACACCACCACCCTCGACGCCGTGGACTCGCGTGACCTGCTCTACATCGGCGTCTTCGCGCTGGGCGCGGCCACCGGCCTGGCGTCCTTCGTGCAGCTGCTCAGCTGGCTGCTGGAGCACCACCGCCGCTCGACCCTCATCGTCATGGCCGGGCTCATGGTCGGCTCGCTGCGGGCGCTGTGGCCGTGGCAGGAGTCGGCCGGCGGCGAGGACCACGGGCCCGGCGCGCTCGTCGCGCCCTACGCCCCCGTGCTCGGACCGGTTCTCCTGGCCCTGCTGGGTGCCGCGGTGGTCGCCGTGCTCGTGGTCGTCGAGGCCCGCAGCAGCAGCGCCGACGAGCAGGACTGACTCAGGCCCAGGCGACAGGAACCGGCGCCCGAGCGCCGCGGCATACCGATCTGGACATAGGTTTCTGGGACCCGTCGCCCAGAAACCTATGTCCAGAAGCTCAGGTCAGCAGGGGCCAGCCAGGGGCCAGCGCAGGGCAGCGCCGACGAGAAGGACCGGCTCAGGCCCAGGCGAGCGCCCGGGCCGGGTCCTCGAGCAGCGCGGCCAGGTCGGCGAGGAACATCGAGCCCAGCTCGCCGTCGATGAGGCGGTGGTCGAAGCTCACCGCGAGCTGGGTGACCCAGCGCGGCTCGATCCGCTCCTGCTCGCCCTCGCCGACGACCCACGGCATCCGCCGGACGGCGCCGAAGCAGACGATCGCGGACTCCCCCGGGTTGATGATCGGGGTGCCGGTGTCGATGCCGAAGACCCCGACGTTGGTGATGGTGATGGTGCCGCCGGACATGTCGGCCGGCTGGGTGCGCCCCGCCTTGGCGGTCGCCACCAGGTCGGTCATCGCCTCGGCCAGCTGCCGCAGGTCCATGAGGTCGGCGTCCTTGATGTTGGGCACGACCAGGCCCCGCGGCGTCGCGGCGGCGATGCCGAGGTTGACGTAGTTGCGCTGCACGATCTGCTGCGCGTCCTCGTCCCAGACGGCGTTCATCCCCGGGTTGCGCCGGACCGCGACGGTCATCGCCTTGGCGAGCACGAGCAGCGGGTTGATCCGCAGGTCCCGGAACGCCCGGTCCGCCTTGAGCCGGTCGATGAGCTCCATCGTCCGGGTGACGTCGACGGTGACGAACTCGGTGACGTGCGGCGCGGTGAACGCCGAGCCCACCATCGCCTGCGCCGTCATCTTGCGCACGCCCTTGACGTCGGTGCGCTCCTCGCGCTCACCCGAGCGGTCGAACACCGGTCGCTGGTATGCCGACCGCCCGGTGACGCCGGCCGCCTCACCCGCACGACCGGTCGCCCCGGTCGAGGGGGAACCATCCGCGGCGCCCGGTGGGGTCGAGGAGGAACCACCCGCGGCGCCCGGTGGGGTCGAGGAGGAACCACTCGCGGCGCCCGGTGGGGTCGGGCGGGGCGCGGGCGCGCCTGCGGGGGCCCCCTCCAGGAAGGCGTCGATGTCGGAGCGCCGGACGATGCCGGTGGGCCCGGCGGCGTCCACCTCGTTGATGTCGACGCCGCGGTCCTTGGCGTACTTGCGCACCGGGGGCGAGGCCTTGGCCTTGCGCTGGGGCGCGGACGCCGCCTCCGCCTCGGCGCCGGAGGCCCCCCGGCGCCGCTTGCGGCGGGTGGTCGACCCCTCGATGGCGCCGTAGCCGACGAGCATCGCCTCGCGGGTGCTCCCGGTGCTGCTCCCGCCGTCCTCGGGCGGGCTGGGGACCAGGTCGTCGGAGGCCGCGGCTGCCTCGTCGGTGACGTCCTCGACGTCGGTGCCGGCGCCCCCGCCCGCGGCAGCGGCACCCCCGCCGCCCTCGCCGGAGCCGTCGTCCACGACGACGATCGGGGTGCCGACCTCGACCTCGTCACCCTCGGCGGCCAGGATCTTGGTGACGGTGCCGGCCCACGGGATCGGCAGCTCCACGAGCGACTTCGCGGTCTCCACCTCGACCACGATGTCGTTGGTCCTCACGGTGTCGCCCTCGGCGACCTTCCACTGGATGATCGTCGCCTCGACGAGGCCTTCGCCGGGGTCGGGGAGCTTGAACTCGGGCACGAGGGCCGCCTCCTGGGTGGGCTGGCTGAGCTGGTCTGGGCGTGGGTGGTCGGGACGGGCGGGCTGCGGTCAGTAGGCGAGCACGGTCTCGACGGCGTGCAGGACGCGGTCGAGGTCGGGGAGGAAGACCTCCTCGTGCCGGCTCGGCGGGTAGGGGATGTTGTAGCCGCCGACCCGCAGGACCGGCGCCTCGAGGTGGTAGAAGCAGTGCTCCTGCACGTGCGCGGCCAGCTCGGAGGTGATGCTGGCGAAGGTCTGCGCCTCGGACAGCGCGACGCACCGCCCGGTCTTGCGCACCGACGCCTCGATGACGTCGACGTCCAGCGGCGACAGCGAGCGCAGGTCGACGACCTCGATCGAGGGGCCGTCCTCGAGCTCGGCGGCCTGCGCCGCGGCGTGCGCGACCTTGACCATCGGGCCGTAGGTGAGGACGGTGACGTCGCTGCCCTCCACCCGGACGACGGCGTCCTCCAGCGCGTGCGGCGCGTCCTCGAGCGAGCTGCCGCCCCCCTCGCCCAGGTCGAGGACCCCGCGCTCGTGGTAGCGGCGCTTGGGCTCGTAGAACACGACGGGGTCGTCGCTGGCGATCGCCTGCTGCATCATCCAGTAGGCGTCCTCGGTGCCGGAGCAGGTGACCACCCGCAGCCCGGCCGTGTGCGCGAAGTAGGACTCGTTGGACTCGCTGTGGTGCTCGACCGCGCCGATGCCGCCGCCGTAGGGGATGCGGATGACCATCGGCACCTTGAGCGCCCCCAGGCTGCGGTTGTGCATCTTGGCGACCTGGCTGACGATCTGGTCGAAGGCGGGGTAGACGAACCCGTCGAACTGGATCTCGACGACCGGGCGGTAGCCGCGCAACGCCATACCGACCGCGGCCCCCATGATCCCGGACTCGGCCAGCGGGGTGTCGACGACCCGGTCCTCACCGAAGTCCTTCTGCAGGCCCTCGGTGATGCGGAACACCCCGCCCAGCTTGCCGACGTCCTCGCCCATGAGGACGACCTTGGGGTCGCGCTCCATCGCCGCGCGCATCCCGGCGTTGAGCGCCTTGGCGATCGTCATCCGGGTCGCCGTGCTCTGCGTGCTCATCGCTGCCCCTCAGTCCTCGAAGTCGGCCTGGTAGTCGGCGAAGGCCTGAGCCTCGCGCTCGATGAGTCGGTGCGGCTCGGCGTACACGTGCGCGAACATCTCCTCGTGCGGCGGGTCGGGCATCGTCTGGCAGGCCTTGCGGATCCGCGCGGCGAGCTCGTCGGCCTCCTCCTGCGTCCGCTCCAGCCAGGCGTCGTCGACGACGCCACGGCCCCGCAGGTATGCCGTCATCCGGTCGATCGGGTCCTTCGCCTTCCAGGCGTCGACCTCGGCGGAGATGCGGTACTTGGTCGGGTCGTCGGAGGTCGTGTGCGCGCCCATCCGGTAGGTGAACGCCTCGATGAGCGTCGGCCCCTGGCCGTTGCGCGCGCGGTCGAGGGCGTAGCGGCTCACCGCGTAGCTCGCGAGCACGTCGTTGCCGTCGACCCGGACGCCGGGGAAGCCGAAGCCGTCGGCGCGGCGGTAGGGCGGGATGGTGAACTGCCGGTCGTTGGGCTCGGAGATCGCCCAGTGGTTGTTCTGGACGTAGAACACGACCGGCGCGTTGGTCACCGCGGCGAAGACGAGCGACTCGTTGAAGTCGCCCTGCGCGGTGCCGCCGTCACCGGTGAACGCCATGACCGCGGTGTCGCGCTCGGGGTCCCCGGTGCCGACCGCCCCGTCGCGGTCCACGCCCATGGCGTAGCCGACGGCGTGCAGCATCTGGTTGCCGATGACGATGGTGTAGAGGTGGAAGTTGTTGTCGTTGGAGTCCCAGCCCCCGTGGTTGACCCCCCGGAACATGCCGAGCAGGTTCTCCGGCGGCACCCCCTTGCACCAGGCCACGCCGTGCTCGCGGTAGCCCGGGAAGGCGTAGTCCTGCGGCCGCATCGCCCGCCCCGCCCCGACCTGGGCGGCCTCCTGGCCGAGCAGGCTGGGCCACAGCCCGAGCTCGCCCTGGCGCTGCAGCGCGAACCCCTCGGCGTCGACGCGGCGGACGAGGATGAGGTCGCGCAGCAGGCCGCGCAGGTCGTCCTCGTCGAGGTCCTCGAGGTATGCCGCGTAGGGCTCGGTCTGCGGCGTCACCTCCAGCCGGGTGCCGTCCGCGGCGAGGAACTGGACCATGTCCGGGCCGCCGTCGGTGATGTCCCGCTCGGGCGGCTCGTGGCTGGTGGGGGTGGCGCCCTCCGGCGCGACCTCGTCGTCGCTCACCCAAAAACTCCTTCTGCCGTTGACCTGGCCGGAACGTTACCGCAGACGTCAACCTGACCTCGGAGCACGTCGCGGCAGCGGTGGTGGCGCGGGCAGCCGCGTCCGGCAGCGGCCACCGGGGCCCGCGGGTCAGGCGCGGTCGCGCCCGTCCGGGAGCAGCATGCTCACGAACAGCGAGACGATCGAGATGATGATCGACCCGAGGATCGCGCTCCAGAAGAGGTCGTCGACGCTGAAGTTGAGACCGAGGACACCGGAGAGCCAGGACGTCAGCAGCAGCATGAGCGCGTTGATGACGATGAGGAAGAGCCCGAGGGTGAGCACGATGAGCGGCAGCGAGAGCAGCTGCACCAGGGGCCGGACGACGGCGTTGACGAGGCCGAAGACGAGCGCGACGCCGAGGATGGTGAGCAGCTGGCTCACCCCCTGGCCGCCGAACTCGATCCCGGAGACGAGGGCGGAGGCGACCCACAGGGCGACGCCGTTGGCGACGACGGAGGCGAGGAGCTTCATACCTGCATGATCCCACGCACCGGCGTCGTTACGCTGACGACATGACCGAGCAGCCCAGCCCCGTCCGTCTGCGGTCCGCCCTGAGCGGCGTGCCCGCCTACGTCCCCGGGAAGCCGCCGGCGCCGGTCGAGGGGGTCACGGCCTACAAGATCTCCTCCAACGAGAACCCGCACCCGCCGCTGCCCTCGGTGCTCGACGCGATCTCGCAGGCCGCGCAGAGCGTCAACCGCTACCCCGACATGGGCGTGGTGGCGCTCACCGAGGCGCTGGCCGCGGACCTCGGGGTGCCGGTCGAGCAGGTGGCCACGGGCACCGGCAGCGTCGCCGTCCTCACCCAGCTCGTCGCGATCACCTGCGACCCCGGCGACGAGGTCGTCTACGCCTGGCGCAGCTTCGAGGCCTACCCGATCGTCGTGGCGCTCTCCGGCGCGGCCTCGGTGCAGGTCCCGCTGGACGAGCACGCCCGGCACGACCTGGACGCGATGGCCGACGCCATCACCGACCGGACCCGGCTCGTCCTCGTGTGCACCCCCAACAACCCCACGGGCCCGGCGGTGCGCGCCGACGAGCTGGATGCCTTCCTCGACCGCGTGCCCGACGACGTGCTCGTCGTCATCGACGAGGCCTACCTCGAGTTCACCACCGAGGAGTCGGTGCCGGACGCGCTCGCGGTCGCCCGCGACCGGCCCAACGTCGTCGTGCTGCGCACCTTCTCCAAGGCCTACGGGCTGGCCGGGCTGCGGGTGGGGTATGCCGTGGCGCACCCCGAGATCGCGACCGCGCTGCGCAAGGCGGCGACCCCCTTCGGTGTGACCGACCTGGCGCAGCAGGCGGCGATCGCGAGCCTGGCGGCGCGCGACGAGCTGCTCGCGCGGGTGGAGGAGCTCGTCGCCGAGCGCGAGCGGGTGGTCGCCGCGCTGCGCGACCAGGGCTGGGACGTCCCCCAGGCGCAGGGCAACTTCTGCTGGCTGCCGCTCGGCGACGACGCGGTGGCCTTCGCCCAGGCGGCGCAGGCGCGCGGGCTCATGGTGCGGCCCTTCGCCGGCGACGGGGTGCGGTGCACCATCGGCGAGACCGAGGCCAACGACCGGCTGGTCGACGTGGCGCGGGAGTGGCTCTCGACCCAGGGCTGAGGGACGCTCCCTCGGGGACAAGGGACGCTCCCCTCGGGACACCTGCCCCGGGGAGGTGGGCGTCAGGTGTGCCGGTTGCCGAGGGTGCGCCGCGTGAGCGTCGCCACGGCATACGTCATCGCCCAGCTCGTGACGGCCACGACGAGCGTCGGCACGAGCACCCCCTGACCCTGCTGCGCGACGGCGAGGCCGAAGAACCACGGCACCGTCATCCCGACCGCCCCGGCCGTGGCCATCATCCAGCCGCGGCCCCGGGGCCCGGCGATGAGCTGGGCCGCGACCGCCATGACGGCGAGGTTGCCGTAGGCCATGAGGACCTGGAAGACCTCGCCGGACCCGCGCTGCACGCTCCAGGACTGGCCGGCCACCCACGCGAGGATCCCGCCGAGCAGCATGACCGGGACGCCCTTGCGCAGGGAGCCGGTGGCCACGGCGCTGGAGCCGTGGGGGGAGAGTGACATCGGGCCTCCTTCGGTCCCTCCACAGTAGTCGGCCCCCGGCCCGGCGGGGCCACGGCGGCGTTACGATCCAGGTGCCGTGTCCGTCACTCGAGGGAGAGCGCCACCGATGGAGGAGACCATCCAGCCGGCCGAGGACGTCGTGGACGCGCTGCCCGAGGTGCTGGCGCTGGCCTCGTCCTTCCCCGCGGCCACCCGCGGGCAGTGGGAGGAGCAGGTCGTCCGGGTGCTCAACCGGCGACGCCCCGCGGACCGGCAGCTCTCCGCCGAGCAGTGCCTCGACGCGCTGCGCACCCGCACCGTCGACGGGCTGACGATCGAGCCGCTCTACCCCCCGGCCGGGAGCGACCTCGGCGAGCCCGGCGTCGCCCCGTTCCGTCGGGGCACCACGGTCCGCCGCGACGGCGCGTGGGACGTGCGCGCCCTGCACGACGACCCGGACACCGCGGCCGGCGCGGAGGCGGTGCTCACCGACCTCGAGCGCGGCGTCACCTCGCTGTGGGTGCGGGTCGGCGCCGGTGCGGTCGCCCCGGCCGACCTCGGCCGGCTGCTCTCCGGCGTGGAGCTGGGCCTGGCGCCGGTCGCCGTCTCCAGCGAGGACGACCAGGGCACCGCGGCCCGCGCGCTGCTGGCGGTCTCCGTCGAGCGAGGTATGCCGCTCGCCCCCGGCAGCAACCTCGGGCTCGACCCGGTGGCGCACGCCGCGGTGACCGGCACCCCCGTCGACGTCGCCGGGGTCGGCGAGCTCACCCGCCACGTGCTGGCCGACCATCCCGGGGTGCGCGCCGTCACGGTGGACGCGTGCGTCTACCACGACGCGGGCGGCTCCGACGTCGACGAGCTGGGGCTCGCGGTCGCCGCCGGCATCGCCCACCTGCGGGTCCTGGAGGCCGCCGGGGTGGGGCCGGAGCAGGCGGCCGGCCAGCTGGACTTCCGGGTGTCGGCGGGCGCCGACCAGTTCCTCACCATCGCCCGGCTCCGGGCGCTGCGCGTGCTGTGGTCCCGGGTCCTGCAGGAGTGCGGGGTGCCGGCCGCGCAGCGAGGAGCCCGCCAGCACGCGGTCACCTCGTGGCGGATGCTCACCCGCGACGACCCCTGGGTCAACATGCTGCGGGCCACGACCTCGACCTTCGCCGCGGCGGTCGGGGGCGCCGAGGCGGTCACCGTGCTGCCCTTCGACCACGTGCACGGCTACCCCGACGCCTTCTCCCGTCGGGTCGCCCGCAACGCCCAGGTCGTGCTGGCCGAGGAGGCGGGCATCGGGCGGGTCACCGACCCGGCCGGGGGCTCGGGCTACGTCGAGTCCCTCACCGACGACCTCGCGGCCCGGGCCTGGGAGCTCGTGCAGCGGGTCGAGGCGGAAGGGGGCCTGGTGCGGGCGCTGGACCACTCGTCGCTCGTGCAGGACCTGCTCGCCGCGAGCCGGGAGGAGCGGGCCCGGCGCGTCGCCGACCGCACCGCCCCCATCACCGGGGTCAGCAGCTTCCCCGCGACCGACGAGACCCCGCTGGCCCGGGTGCCGCGCCTGGCGCCGGTCACCGGCGGGCTGCCCAGGGTGCGGGACGCCGCGGTCTTCGAGGCGCTGCGCGACCGGTCGCGCGCCCATGAGCAGGAGCACGGCGAGCCCCCGCAGGTCCTGCTCGTCGGCATCGGCACCCGACGCGACTTCGGGCCGCGCGAGACCTTCACCGCCAGCCTGCTCGCGGCGGGCGGCATCCGCGGCGTGCTGGTCGAGGTCGCCGGGCTCCCCGACGGGGACGCCGACACGCAGACCGCTGACACCGCCGGCACGCAGACCGTTGACACCGCCGGCACCCAGACCGCTGACACCGCCGAGGTCCTGGCGACCGCCCTCCGCGAGACGGGGTCGCCGGTCGCCGTCCTCACCTCCAGCGCCGAGCGGTACGCCGAGCACGGCCCCGCCCTCGCCCGCGCGCTCAGGCGGGCCGGCGCGAGCACGGTGCTGCTCGCCGGCTCCGAGCGCGAGCTGGGCGACCCCGACGCGTCCCTCGTCGACGGCGCGGTACGGGCCGGCATGGACGTGGTCGCCTTCCTCGACGACCTGCTCGACACCCTGGGGGTGGCCCGGTGACGATCCCCGACTTCAGCCAGGTCCCGCTCTCCCCCGACCCCGACCCCCACCCCGACCGAGCGTCGCGAGTGGTTGCCCCCGACCCCCACCGAGCGCCGCCAGTGGTTGCTGGCGACGCCTCCGACCCGGGCGGCACGGCATACCCCGACCTGCCCGAGCCGTGGCACACCCCCGAGCACATCGACGTCGCCCCGGTCTACGGCCAGACCGACCTGGCGCCGCTGGACTTCCTCGACACCTGGCCGGGGCTGCCGCCGTTCCTGCGCGGGCCCTACCCGACGATGTACGTCAACCAGCCGTGGACGATCCGGCAGTACGCCGGGTTCTCGACCGCGCAGGCGTCCAACGCGTTCTACCGCCGCAACCTGGCGGCCGGGCAGAAGGGCCTCTCGGTCGCCTTCGACCTGGCCACCCACCGCGGCTACGACTCCGACCACCCGCGGGTCGAGGGTGACGTCGGCATGGCCGGGGTGGCCATCGACTCCATCCTCGACATGCGCCAGCTCTTCGACGGCATCCCGCTGGACCAGATGTCCGTCTCGATGACGATGAACGGTGCCGTGCTGCCGGTCCTGGCCCTGTATGTCGTGGCCGCCGAAGAGCAGGGGGTGGCGCCGGAGCAGCTCTCGGGGACGATCCAGAACGACATCCTCAAGGAGTTCATGGTCCGCAACACCTACATCTACCCGCCGGGCCCCTCGATGCGGATCATCTCCGACATCTTCGCCTTCACCAGCGCGCGGATGCCGCGGTTCAACTCGATCTCCATCTCGGGCTACCACATCCAGGAGGCGGGGGCCACGGCCGACCTCGAGCTCGCCTACACCCTGGCGGACGGGGTGGAGTACCTCCGCGCCGGACAGGCCGCCGGCCTCGACGTCGACGCCTTCGCCCCGCGGCTGTCCTTCTTCTGGGGCATCGGCATGAACTTCGCGATGGAGGTCGCCAAGCTGCGCGCGGCGCGGCTGCTGTGGGCGCGGCTCGTGCAGCGGTTCGGCGCCCAGGACCCGAAGTCGCTCTCGCTGCGCACGCACAGCCAGACCTCCGGCTGGTCGCTGACGGCGCAGGACGTCTACAACAACGTGACCCGCACCTGCGTCGAGGCCATGGCCGCGACCCAGGGGCATACCCAGTCGTTGCACACCAACGCCCTCGACGAGGCGATCGCGCTCCCGACCGACTTCAGCGCGCGCATCGCCCGCAACACCCAGCTCTTCCTGCAGCAGGAGTCCGGCACGACCCGGGTCATCGACCCGTGGGGCGGCAGCGCCTACATCGAGCGCCTGACCCACGACCTGGCGCGCGCCGCGTGGGCGCACATCGAGGAGGTCGAGGAGGCCGGGGGTATGGCGTCGGCCATCGAGGCGGGTATCCCCAAGATGCGGGTCGAGGAGGCGGCGGCGCGCACCCAGGCGCGGATCGACGGGGGGACGCAGCCGCTCGTCGGGGTCAACCGTTACCCGTTGGAGGAGCCGGAGAGCCTCGACGTGCTCAAGATCGACAACGCCCAGGTCCGCCGCGACCAGCTGGCGAAGCTGGAGCGGCTGCGGGCCGAGCGCGACGAGGACGCCTGCCGGGCCGCGTTGGCCGCGCTCACCGCGGGTGCCCGGGCGGCCGTGGAGGACGGCAGCGAGCCGGACCCGGGCGACCTCTCGCAGAACCTCCTGGCCCTCGCCATCGACGCCGCGCGGGCGCACGCCACCGTCGGGGAGATCTCGGACGCGATGGAGGAGGTCTTCGGGCGCTACACGGCGCAGGTCCGGACCATCAGCGGCGTCTACGCGAAGGAAGCCATGGGATCGAGCGGGACCGGGTCGTTGGAGCGCACGCTGGCGCTGGTCGAGGAGTTCGAGGCGGCCGAGGGCCGGCGGCCGCGGATCCTCGTGGCGAAGATGGGCCAGGACGGGCACGACCGCGGTCAGAAGGTCATCGCCACCGCCTTCGCCGACCTGGGCTTCGACGTGGACGTCGGCCCGCTCTTCCAGACCCCGGCGGAGGCCGCGCGGCAGGCGGTCGAGGGCGACGTGCACGTCGTCGGGGTGTCGTCCTTGGCGGCCGGTCACCTCTACCTCGTGCCGGCCCTGCGGCGGGAGCTCGACGAGCTGGGCCGGGACGACATGATGATCGTCGTCGGCGGCGTCATCCCGGACGGCGACGTGGCGCAGCTGCACGAGCTGGGGGCCGACGCGATCTACCCTCCGGGCACGGTCATCCCCGTGGCGGCGGCGGAGCTGGTGCGCCAGCTGAGCCGGCGGCTGGGGCACGACGGGGCTGACGGCGCGCAGGCCGGTGGCGAGCTGAGTGACGGCGCGCAGGGTGACGCCGGCGCCCAGGGTGACGCATCGCACGGCGCCGCCGCGCAGGGTGACGCGGCGCGGGATGACGCCGGCGCGCAGGGCGGCCGCCCGGGTGCCTAGGCCGGTCGACGTCGACGACCTAGCCGGGGGCGTCACCTCCGGCTCGCGCGCGCACCTCGCGCGCGCCATCACCCTCGTGGAGTCGACCCACCCGTCCCACCGCGCCGCCGCCCGAGACCTGCTGCGCCGCCTCGCCCCCGCGACGGGCGAGACGGCATACCCGGAGGCCGCAGACCCCACCGGGACGTCTGCCCACGACCCGGACGAAGGGGTCGGCGAGCGCGTGACGCCCCCGACCGCCTCCACCCCGTCGGTGCGCCTCGGCATCTCCGGCGTGCCGGGCGCGGGCAAGTCGACCTTCATCAACGCGCTGGGGCTGCGGCTCATCGACGAGGGGCACCGGGTCGCGGTGCTGGCCGTCGACCCCTCCTCCGCACGCTCGGGCGGGTCGATCCTGGGCGACCGGACCCGGATGGGCGAGCTGACCGCCTCCCCCGACGCCTTCGTCCGGCCCTCTCCGACCGGCCTGCACCTGGGTGGCGTCGCCCGGGCCACGCGGGAGTCGATGATGGTGGTCGAGGCGGCCGGGTTCGACGTCGTCGTCGTCGAGACCGTCGGGGTCGGGCAGTCCGAGGTGGCGGTGGCCGAGATGGTCGACACCTTCCTGCTCCTCACGCTGGCCCGCGCCGGCGACCAGCTGCAGGGAATCAAGCGCGGCATCCTCGAGATCGCCGACGTCATCGCGGTCAACAAGGCCGACGGCCCGCACGCCGCCGAGGCCCGCGGCACGGCCCGCGAGCTCTCCATCGCGATGCGGCTGCTGCGCGGCGGGGAGGGCGAGCGCCGGGTGCCCGTCCTCACCTGCAGCGCTCTCTCCACCGACGGCCTCGACGAGGTATGGCGCGAGGTCCTCGCCCATCGCGCCCACCTCGAGTCGTCGGTCGAGGGTGGTCTCGCGCGGCGACGCGGGGAGCAGCAGCTGCAGTGGCTGTGGGCCTTGCTGCAGACCGAGCTGTGGTCGGCGTTCCGCGCTGCCCCGGCCGTGCGTGAGGTGGCCGCCGAGGTCGAGCGGGAGATCCGCGGGCAGCGGCTGAGCGCGGTCGAAGGGGCGCAGCGGATACTCGAGGCCTTCGGCCGGTCCGCCGCCGACCTGCCCTGGTCGCGCTGACCGTCGGCGCCGGGGTCACCCGTCTCCGCTTCACCCTCCCTCCTCGACTTCTCCCGTTCTCCCCCTCCTCGTCACCGTCTCCCGTTCGCCCTCTCCTCGTCACCGTCTCCCGTTCGCCCTCTCCTCGTCACCGTCTCCCGTTCGCCCTCTCCTCGTCGCCCTTCTCCTCCTCGATCCGCGCCCTCGCCCCCTCCCCGTTCGTCCCCTCCTCGTCGCCCTCTCCTCGGTCCGCGCCTTCGACCCCTGCCATCCGCCCCCTCCGCACCTTTCCCCTTCGAACGCCGCTGGCTCCGCCCTGGTGCGCAGGGTCCGCCTCTTCGCCGCCGCTCGCACGTCCGCGTCCTGCCACGCGCCCCTCCTCCGCACCACCGCCGACCGCAGCCGCTGCGCGTCAGCCGAGAAGTCCCGGGCTGTCCACAGCCGGCGCGCACCACTCTCAGCTGTCCACATATCGGCGTGTCGAAGGATGTGATTCGAACATGTGTTCTATGATGGCGGAAGATCGACATCACGGACGGCACAGGGGGTGGCGTCCACTCGGGAAGGGGGTGCGATCGTGACGACCGTCAGTCCAGCGGACCAGGCCAGGGCGCAGTCGCTCCTGCGACACGCCTTGCGCATGACCGGGATGAAGCCGGAGTCGGTCGACGCCATGGCCCGCGCAGCTCTCGCGGTGGGGGCGGTCGACTCAGGCTCCCCGCTCGAGTCCGCCGCTGTTCTCGGCACGTCTCCCTCCCCCTTTCCCCCTCCCTTCGCCGTCCCGCCACCGGAGACTCACAGCCACACCGGCCCGACCGCCCCCACCACCGCCGAGACATCGACCGGCACGGTCACACCCCTCTCCTCCGTCGACGACCACCTCGCCCGCGCCCGCGCCCTGCTGTCGGTCATCGAAGGCGTGACGCAGACGGCAGCCCGCCTCGACGCCGCCCTGGTGCTGGCGGCTCGCCACCAGACCGCCGCCATCGGGAGGTCCCTGCTGGTCCAGCGCGACGTCGGCTCACCCGAGGACCTCAGCACCAACCAGCGCCTGCGCTGGCGGGCCCGGGCCAAGGCGCTGTCACGTCACGAGATCGAGGCAGCCACGGGCTGGGGCTCGGGCGAGGTCGTCGACCTGGTCGGGCTGGCGACCGCACCACGCGAGGCGGCTCAGCCGGCGATCGAGGCGATGGCGACCGGCGTCGCCCCCTGGCGCCTGGCGCGCTCGTTCTGGCGAGACTGCGGCGCTCTCGGCGCCGACGAGGCCGCGCACGTGGCGGAGGTGCTCTTCGGGACGGACGCGGAGCAGTGCGCCCCCGAGCGCCTCGACCCGGACGGTGCGCTCAGCGAGGCCCCGTGGTTCCACCGTGAGTTCCGCGCGGCCCTGCGCCGGGAGGTGACCCGGGTGCGCAGCACCGATCCGGTCGCCGCCCGGGCGGAGCGGGAAGCAGCCCTGGCCAGCCGGAGCATGGGCGTCACGATCGACGAGAACGGCACCGGCACGGTGACGATGCTCGGGTCCGCCCTGCAGGTGACGGCGATCGCCGACCGCGTCGACCAGGCGGCACGTCGCGCGCGGGCCACCGGTGACGAACGCACCCTGGCCCAGCTCCGCACCGACATCGGCCTGTCCCTCATGCTGCACGGCACGGTGCTGCCGCCCGACGCGACGACGTCGCGGCCACCCCGGCCCGTCGCGACGTCAGCATCGGCATCGGCATCGGCATCGGCAACGGCATCGGAGCATGCGCCTGCGCCGGCGGACGACGCGACGACCACCACGGGGTTGCGATGGACCCCGGACCTCGTTCAGATCCTGTCCGGCATGCCCTCCGCCACCCTCCAGGTCGTCGTCCCCTACGCCGCGATCCACGGCGGTCCACCTCAGCCCGCGACCGCGTCGCACGAGCACGCTCCACCACAGCCCGGGCCGCTCGTCGCACCCGTCGACCCGCCCGTCACACCAGCCGATAGCACCTCCGCTGACGAGCTGCTGCTCGTGGGCCAGGTCCTCGGGGCCCACTCTGCCTCCATCTCCGCTGACCAGATCCACGACCTGGCCGTCCTCCCGGGCACCGTCCTGGAACGGATCCTCATCGACCCGGCCGACGGGCGGTGCGTCGAGCGGACCCTGGAGCGCTACCGCCCCGACGCGGCCATGCGCGACCAGATCCTCGCCGCCGACGTCACCTGCCGGGCGCCCGGCTGCCAGGTGCACGCCGCAGCGTGCCAGCTCGACCACGTCATCGAGCACGGCACGGCTGGAGGGATCACGGCCGAGACCAACCTCGCCCCCCTGCACGTCGGGCACCACCACCCCAAGACCCTCAAGGCCTGGGACTGCTCGCTGGCCGAGAACCGTGACATGACGTGGACGAGCCTGCTCGGCCGCCTCTACCGCACGCGGTCCCACGACTACCGTCAGTACGCCCATCTCGTCACGGACGCCGTCGACCGCGTCCACGACGCAGCGACCTCGGATCCTGCCGATCGGCTGCCGCAGATCGACCGTGAGATCCTCCTGACCCTGGCGTTCAGAGCCGCGGGTGAGGGCCTGCAGGCGGGCGACGACACCGTCGAACCCGACGAGGCGCGCTTCGGCGGGTGGGGGTTCGTCTCCCTCACCCACACCGACGAGCGAGGTATGCGTCGCTCCGGCCCGAGCGGCGCGCTCCTCGCCGAGCGTGCTGCGGCGCAGGCTGTCTCGCAGGATCTCTCGAACAGCACCGCCGTTGAGGACCGGGCCCCCAGCTCCTCGCAGGGCCGGGCGGCAGACCCGTCACCGGGCCGGGCGGCAGACCCGTCACCGGACCGGGCGGCAGACCCGTCACCGGACCGGCGCAGGCGCTCCGCGGAGCGCCCGCGCCGGGACGAGGGTCCCCCGCCCTTCTGAGGGGCACGCCCCCGTCCCTGCTGCGCAGAAGAGGAACCGTGGGGGACGCCCCTACCCACGTGCCGGGCACACCTCCCCCACGGGCGCCCTCGCCCCAGGAGGCGCCCCCGGGCCGGGACCGGCTCAGCCCTCGTGGACCGGCGAGACCCCTTCGCCCGCGTAGGTCACGACCTGACCCGGGCGGATCTGCGTACCCCGGCGCATCACGACCTCGCCGTCCACCTCGACCTCGCCGTTCTCGATGACCATGCGAGCCATCGCGCCGTCAGGGACGAGGCCGGCCAGCTTGAGCAGCTGCCCCAGGCGGATGCTCTGGTCGCGGATCGGCACCGTCGGGACGGCGTCACCTTCCGCCCCCTCGACGAGGTCCGCGTGCTCGGGGTGTCGCTCGAGGTAGTCCGGGACGAACGGGCAGGTGGGGCGCACGCGCAGGTGCTCGGCGCGCGCATACTGCAAGGCCTCCTCGACCAGGCGACCACCGAGCCCCTGGCCGCGGGCCGCGGGGTCGACCACGGTGTGCTGGAGGTCGATGACGTCGCCGTCGGTCAGCTCGTAGGACAGGTAGCCGATCGAGCGGCCATCCTCCTGGGCTTCCCAGCGGCTCCGGTCGGCGAGATGCACGATCTGCGTCATGGGTCCAGGGTATGCCGCCCGGCCCGGTCCACCGCCCACAGCACGAGCGCCGTCCCCGCCGTCGGAGCCAGCGCCAGCCTCCCTGGACGAGGACGAGGTCAGAGCCACCCCACCCGGCCGGCGAGCGCGGCATACCCGACGAACGCGACGACGTCGAGCAGGGTGTGCGCCACGACGAGCGGCATGACCCGGCGGGTGCGGGTGTAGAACCACCCGAGGATGATGCCCATCGCGATGTTGCCGACGAACCCCCCGAAGCCCTGGTAGAGGTGGTAGGTGCCCCGCAGCACCGCCGACGTCAGGATGATCGTCCAGGTCGACCAGCCCGCCTGCGCCCACCGGGTGAAGAGGTAGCCGACGGCGATGACCTCCTCCACCACCGAGTTCTGGACCGCGGCGAGGACGAGCACCGGCACGGCCCACCACACGGAGGGCAGGTTGGCGGGGGCGACCGTGGTGTTGACGCCGAGCTCGCGGGCCAGGAGGTAGAGGCCGAGTCCGGGTATGCCGATGACCGCCGCGAGCATCGTCCCCTGCGCGAGGTCGCGGACAGGTCGGGTTCGGTCGAGTCCGAGCAGGCGCCAGGGCCGGGCGACCTCTCGCCCGAGCAGGTGCAGGGCGAGCACGACCGGCACCAGCGCCAGCGCGATGCCGACGAGCTGGTAGGCGAGGTCGATCCACGGCTGGTCGGGGGCCGCGCTGGTGTTCATGCTGGTCGTCTGGGCCGCGAGGCCACCGGGCGCGGTCAGCTTGCGCGTGATGCTGAGCACCGACCACACCGCGGAGGCCCCGAGGCTCACCCCCAGGACGAGCAGCGTCTCGGTCAGCAGGCTGCGTCGGGCGAGGTCGGTCGGTGGAAGGCGGGGGTCCACCCCCTCAGGCTAGGTGCAGGGGCCCCGGTGCGAGGCCTCGGTATGCGGAAGCCTCACCTCCGCGATGCCGCGCGCCCCACCTCCGACGCACGTCGGACTCCCTCATCTGCGTCATCAGGCGGGCCCCACCTCAAGCGGGTGCGGACGGACTCAGCTCAGTCGTCCCAGTCGTCGTCATCATCGTCGTCCCAGTCGTCGTCGTCCCAGTCGTCGTCGCACTCCTCCCACTCGTCGTCGTCCCAGCACATGACCGGTGAGGGCTGCACCGGCGCCGGCTGGGCGGGCGCGGGCTGAGCGGGCGCCGGCTGAGCAGGCGCGGGCTGAGCCGGAGCAGGCTGGGACTCCTGCGCCGCGCGGTCCGCCTCCTGCTGGGCCTTCTGGTCGGCCGCCGCCTGCTCCTCGGCCTTCTTCTCTGCCGCCTTCTTGTCTGCGGCCTTCTTCTCTGCGGCGGCCTCCTCCTCCGCGGCCTTCTCGGCTGCCGCCTCGTCCTCGGCCTGCTGTTCTGCGGCCTGGCGTGCCTGGGCGAACTCCGCGGACAACAGCGTCGTGCCTTGGTGGACCGCGCCCAGGAGGGCGACGCCTCGCACGTCCGGCCCAGCGGCCGACGGGGTCAGTGCGCCCGTGGTCGTCCCCTCGTCCGCCGCGAGCGCACCGGCGACGACGATGCCCTCGGTCTCCTGCGCGTCGGCAGCGGCGTCGATCCACAGCCAGCCGCCGGTGAGACCGATGAGGACGAGCGCGAGGGCAGAGGCGATCATCTTCATGCTCTGCAGTCTTCCTGCCAGGGAGGAGACAAGGGTGAGAGCATCATGAGAAGACTCTCATCCATGCCGAGCCTCGCTCTGCCACTGCTCCTCGGCCCAGGCGAGCACGACGTCCCGCCAGCGCGGCCGCAGGCAGTAGACCGCGACCAGGCGAGCCACCGTGGCCCGCCGGGCAAGAGCCAGACGACTCGCGGGCACGGACCCGGCCACCGCGACCTCTCCCACCGCCTCCCGCACCAGGTCGGCTGCCGACGCAGGCCAGAGGCCCTGGGCCTGCCGCAGTCCCGCGTGGACGTGCAGGTTGGCGAGGTCGAGGGCGGGTTCGGCACGGCATACCGTGTCCAGGTCGACGACCCCGACCCGCCGGCCGTCCCACAGCAGCTGGCCGTCGTGCAGGTCGCGGTGGGCGGCGACGAGGGTCACGTCCGGCGACCCGTCGAGCTGCGTCGCGACGCGGGCCAGCCGCTCGGGCCACGGCGTCCCGGTCAGCAGGTCGAGCGCACCCACCCGCTGCGCCCAGGTCCGCAGCACCTGCGCCTCGTCGGCAGGCGTGTGGGCCGCCAGCCCGGCCGGCGGCAGCTGCTGCCATCGCGTCCACCCGGCAGCCCAGGCGGCCCAGAGGTCCGACCAGCTGCCGTCAGAGGCGAGGCGCTGCACCGGTATGCCGGGCAGCGTCCGGGTGAGCACCGTCTCGTCGGTGCTGCTGACGACGTCGGCGGCCACGAGGCCGGCGTCGCGGGCCACCGCCGCCCCTCGCGCCGAGGCGTCGACGAGCGCGGCCGCACGTCCGGGCCGCACGATCTTGAGGTAGCCGTCCGCCCGGTGCACCACGGCCCGTCGCCCGGCCCGGTGCACCAGCAGACTGCCGGTGCGGGCCGCGGCCGCCAGCCCGGGCAGCCGCGGGTCCTCACCGTGCGGGAGGAGGGTGACCGCACCCCCGGGACTGATGGTGCCGGCCCGCAGCCGCCCACGCCCGTCGTCCCCCTCGATCGCCACGCGGGCCTGACCGTCACGCGCTCCCGCCGGCCAGGCCCGGCCGACAGTCACGGTGACCGCATCGTCGTCGCCGCTCTCGTCCTCGGCGCGCGCCCGGACCACCCGGGGCACCCGCCAGGACGGCCGGGAGGTGAGCGGCCCGGCGACGACAGCCGAGCCGCCCGGGTCAGCCTGCGCATGCTGGCCACCCGAGCCACCGGGGAGCAGCGTCCCCGCGAGGAGGTCGAGCGCCAGCTGCGCCACCTCCTCGGTCTGCTCGCGCCAGCCCGCGGCCTGCGAGCGCCAGGGCTCGGCGACCCGGGCGAGCAGGGCGGCGGACACCCACGCGCCAGGCAGGGGGGCCCGCCCGTAGCCGTCCACGAACGCCTCCCAGGCCGCCGCCCCGTGCCGGTGGTCGTGTCGGAGGGTGTGCCGGAGCTCGTCCCGCTGCTCGTGCCCGTACCGGTGGTCGTGCCGACGGGTGTGCCGGTGCTCGTCCCGCTGCTCGTGCCCGTGCCCGACAGCCGAGTCACCGACACCACCGGTCTCCGAGGACCGGCGAACCTCGTGCACGATCTGGGCGGCACGTACCGAGGCGAGGTCCAGCTCGACGGGCCCCCAGCAGGCCCGGTCCAGGTCGGTCAGCCGCACCACGCCGTCGTCGCCGAGCAGGAACTGGTCCAGCGAGAGGTCGCCGTGGAGCAGGACGTGGCGCCCGTCCTCGGCGCCCGTCCGGCCCTCGTGGGAGAGCGGGTCGGGGGCCGGCTCCTGCTCCGGCAGCCCGGCGAGGGCGAGCCGCGCAGCGTGCGCCGCCTGCGGAGCGACGGCGTGCAGCAGCGCCACCGAGCGCCGGGCCGCGGCCAGGAGGTCGCCCCACCCACGCTCGGGCAGGTCCACCGCGACCGGCGGCGATGTCGCGTGCACCCGCGCCGCCAGCTCGCCGGCAGCCCGGACGGGCCCCAGGTCCGCCTGCGTCAGGTCGCTCCCCTCGACCCACGGCCACGCGCTCACCCGCCGCGACACCCGCACCCGAGGTGGCACAGAGCCCGGGTGGGGCTGCGGCCCGAGCTCACACGGCGCCACGACGGGCAGCCCCCGCTCGGCCAACGACCGGGCGACAGCCGACATCCGCTGGGCGTGCGGCTCCGCGGTGACGCGGACGACCTGCCCGCCCACCCGCACGACGAGCCGGCGCAGGGGGTTGTAGCGCAGCAGGACCAGGTCCGGCGAGGTGAGGTCGAGCCCGCTGCGGCGCAGTGGGCTGCCCAGCTCGGGGTCGGTCGCGATGCCACCCCAGACCAGCTCGGCGTCCCACTGCGGCAGGGGCAGGGAGCCGATGAGGGCGCCGTGCCCGTAGCGCTCGGCCCGGTCCCGCGCCTTGGCCGCCTTCGCCCGCGCCGGCCCGACCAGCGCCTGGACCCAGCCGAGGACCCGGCCGTCGGCCCCCAGGAGCGCGGCGGTGTGGCTCACCCCCGGCTTGGGCCGGACGCGCGTCACCCGCACCGGCGTGCGGAGCAGCCCGCTGAGGCGCTCGGGGTCGAGCAGCAGCTCGAGAACCGGGTCCGAGGAGACCGGGTCCGAAGAGACCGAGTTGGAAGGGACCGGGCCCGAAGAGACCGAGTTGGACATGACCGGGTCCGAGGAGACCGGGTCCGAGGTATGCCGCCCGCTCCCCCTGGTCTCCCCGTCCACCCGCGCGGGACCCCGGGGAGCCACCTCACCACGCCCCACCGACCCGTCCGCGTCCGCCCGACCATGACCCACCGACCCGTCCGCGTCCGCCCGACCAGGACCCACCGACCCGTCCGCGTCCGCCCGACCACGCCCCACCGACCCGTCCGCGTCCGCCCGACCGCGCCCCACCGGCCGCGGGACGTCCCCGTCCTCGACGGCCGGCACGGGGCATCCACCGGCATACCACTGCCGCTCATCCATGGCTCTCCTCCAGCACTCCGTCGAGCGGCGCGTCCTGGGGCCTCCCGGTCCAGGTCACCCGTCCTTGCTCCAGCACCACGACCCGGTCGGCGCCGCGGGCGACGTCGAGGTCGTGGGTGATCATCACGCTCGTGCGTCCGCGGCTCAGCTCGGTGATGGCGTCGCCCACGAGGGTGACGTTGTCCGGGTCGAGCCCGGTGGTCGGCTCGTCGAGCAGCAGCACGGGGGCGTCCCGCAGGAACGCGCGCGCCAGGGAGATCCGCTGACGCTGCCCGCCGGAGAGGCTGCTGCCCCGCTCGCTGACCTCCGTCTGCAGACCCTCGGGGAGCCCGTCGGTGAACTCGGTCACCCGGGCGAGCCGGGCCGCGCGCAGCACCTGGTGGTCGCTGGCCTCGGGCCGCCCCTGCCGGATGTTGTCCTCGATGGTCCCGGTGAAGAGCACGGCGTCCTGCTGCACGAGCGCGACCTGGCTGCGCAGGTCGCGCAGGTCCAGCTCGCGCAGGTCGACCCCGTCCAGCCGCACGCTGCCCGAGCCGGGGTCGAGCAGGCGCAGGAGCAGCGCGGCCACCGTCGACTTGCCCGAGCCCGAGGGCCCGACGATCGCGACCCGCTCGCCCGGCTCGATCCGCAGGTCCACCCCCCGCAGCACGGGGAGGCCGGGCACGAACTCGAGGTGCACGTCACGCAGCTCCACCGCGCCCCGCACGACCCCGAGCCGCACCGGGTCGGCCGGCGAGACGATGTCCGGCCGCTCGTCGAGCAGGTCCGCGACCCGCTCCCCCGAGGCGCTGGCGCGCGCGATGCGGCCGGTGTACTTCGCCAGGTCGCGCAGCGGCTTCATCGAGGTCTTGAGGTAGGTCAGGAAGATCACCATGTCCCCGGGCGTCATCGCGCCCTGCAGCACCCGCGCGCCGCCCAGCAGCAGCACGGCCGCGGTCGCGACGCCGACGAGGACGTCGGTGCGCCGCTCCAGCGCGGCCGCGAGCCGGCGCGCGACGACGCCGTCCTTGAGCGAGCGGTCGTTGGAGCCCTGGAAGGTGGTCGAGCGGTCGCGCTCCATCCCGTAGGCCTGGACGTGCGTCATCCCGGTCAGCGTCTCCTGGGCGACGTTGGCCAGCTCGCCCTCGCTGCGGCGCGTCTTGCGCGAGGCGTGGGTGATCTTGCCCGTCGACAGCCGGGAGAAGAGGGCGAAGACGAGGATCGCCACGAGCACGATGAGCGCCAGCACCGGGTCCAGCCAGGTCATCACCCCGAGCATCGCGACCAGGGTGAAGACATTGACGACGAGCGGCATACCGGCGGTGACGGCGACCTCCTGCAGCCGGCCGACGTCCGCGACCAGCCGCTGGACGACGTCCCCGGAGCGCGCCCGGCCGTGGTAGCTGCGCGACAGGCTCTGGACGTGGTCGAAGACCGCCGCCCGCAGCCGCGTCGCGACCCGGCTGCCCCCCAGCGCGAAGGCCACCGTCGCCCCGTAGTTGCAGACCGCGCGCAGCCCGATGATGGCGATGGTGCCGAGCCCGCACGCCACGAGGAGCTGGACCGAGGCCTGCGGCCCCGGCTCGGCGAGGTCGGCACCCAGGCTGCGGGTGAGGGCGTCGATGACGAGCTTGGTCGGCCACGGCTCGAGGACCCGGAAGACCACCTCGAGCAGCAGCAGCACGCCGCCCCCCGCGAGCAGGGCCCGCTGCCCGTCGAGGTGCGGCAGCACGAGCCGCAGGGTGCGCCGCAGCGGCGAGGTCGCCGGGGCCGTCCCCGGGTCCGCCGCCATCACCGTCCTCCGGCGGCCGGGACGGAGGTATGCGGGGACGCCGGCGGCGCGGTCGACGTCACCGGCGCGAGGGTCGCGTCGAGGACGTGCTCCCACGAGTGCTCGCGCTCCATGAGGCGGCGGGCGGCGGCGCCCAGGGCCCGCGCGGCGTCCGGGTCGTCGACGAGCGCGTCGACGGCGGCGGCGAGCGCGACCGGGTCCGACGGCGGCACGAGCACCCCGGTGACACCGTCCTGCACCACCGCCGGGATCTGGCCGATGCGGGAGGCCACCACGGGCAGGGCGGCCGCGCCGTACTCGTAGACCTTGAGCGGGGAGAAGTAGTGGTCGTCGCTGGCCGGGTAGGGAGCGACCGCGACGAGGGCACCCTCCAGCGCGGCGGGGACCTCCTCGGGCGCCACGGCCCCGGTCAGCTCGACGGCCAGCCCGTGCCGGGCGGCGGCCTGCTCGACCGCCTCCCGCTGGGGCCCGTCGCCGACGATCCGTAGCCGCCAGGGACGCCGGGCCATCGCGGCCGCCTCGAGCAGGTCCTCGACGCCGTGCCAGGGCTTGAGCGTCCCGACGAAGACGACCACCGGGTCACCGTCCAGGTCGGGGGTGACCGCGCGGATGCGGCGAGTGTTCACCCCGTTGGGCACGACGACCACCCGTGCGGCACCAGCACCCTGCACGGCACCACCCTCGTCGGCCCCGGTGCGCTCACGCACCCACGCGGCCACCCGCTCGCTCACGCAGGCGACGACGTCGGCGGCACCGACCTGGGCGCGCAGGGCGTCGACGCTGCCGGCCTCGTCGACGAGGACGCGGTGGCGCCGCTGCTCGTCGATGAGCGGGGCGTTGACCTCCAGGACGGTCCGGACCCCACCGCCCAGCCCGCGCCGGGCGAGGTGCAGCACGCCGGAGAAGAGCGAGTACCGCTCGTAGACGACGTCGGGGGCGGCGGCCACCACCCGCCGGCCGATCTCCGCCGCGGCCTGGCGCTGGGCCACCTCGCGCCGGGCGGCGGCGCCCGGGTCGTCGCCACCCGGGCCCGAGCCGACGCGGCCGACCGGCACGTGGTGCACGACGAGGTCCGCGAGGTCGGCGGGGACGTGGTCGACGTCACCGAGGCGGACGGCATACACCTCGACCTCGGCGCCGCGCCGGCGCCAGGCGCGGACGATCTCCTGGATGTGGACGCTGGCGCCCTTGGTGCCGAAGACGGGGATGCCGGGGTCGGCGCAGACGTAGGCGACGCGGGTCATCGGGTGGCTCCTGCGGTCACGGCGGCGAGGCGCGCCGCCTGGGTGGTGGTGTCGTAGTCGCGCTCGACGAGCGCGCGGGCGGCCCGGGCGACCTCGACGCGTGGCCAGGAGGGGTCGGCCACCTGGCGCAGCGCGCCGGCGACCCGGTCGGCGAGGCCGGCGGGGTCGCTGGCCAGGAGGATCCCGGTGGCCGGGGTCGTGTCGTCGCCCGGGCGGACCGCCTCGGGGATGCCGGTGACGTCGGTCGCCACGCACGGCACCCCGCTGGCCATCGCCTCGAGCAGCACCGTGGGCAGCCCGTCGGCGTTGCCGTCGGCGCCGACCACGCACGGGGCGACGAGGACGTCGGCCCGGTCCAGCTCGGCGACGAGCTCGCTCTGGCTGCGCGACCCGAGGAGGGTGACGACGTCGTCGACCCCGGTGCGCTCGACCTGCGCCGCGAGCTCGGCGGCGCGCTCGCCCTCGCCGACGATCCGGACGTCGAGCGGCACCCCCTCGGCTCGGAGGGCGGCGACCGCGTCGACGAGGTGGTCGAAGCCCTTCTTCTCCACGATGCGCCCGACGGCCAGGACCCGCAGCGTGTCGCCGACCGGCCGCGGGTCGCGGTAGTCGAAGCGGCCCAGCTCCAGGCCGTTGCGCACGAGGGCGACCCGGTCGGCCAGCCCGGGGTCGACCTCCTCCACGATGAAGCGTCGGTTGTAGTCGCTGATGGCGATGACGGCGGACGCGCGGGCGAGCACCTCGCGCAGCACCACCCGGTCGACGTCCTCGTGGAAGAGGTCCTTGGCGTGCGTGGTGACGGTGAACGGTATGCCGGTGAGCGCGCTCGCGATCGCGGTGCACCACGACGCCATGCTGGCGAAGTGGACGTGCACCCGCGTGATGCCGTCGCGCCGCAGGCGCAGCGCCAGGTCGACGCCCTGGGCGACGTCGGAGGGGTCCAGGCGCACCAGCAGCGGCATGAGCGCGCCGAACCGGGCGCCGAAGTCGGGCAGCTCGGCGTGGGCCTGGGCGAAGACCTCCCACTCGGCCGACAGCTTGTGCGCCCGGGGCAGGTGGGTGACCGGCGCCTGCACCTGCGCCAGCTGGGGGTGGAAGCGCGAGTCGGTGGTCGGGCGCAGGGCGTAAATGGCCAGGTCGTCGCCGGCGGCCTCGCGGGCCAGGATCTCGGTGACGACGAAGGTCTCGGAGAAGCGCGGGTAGACCTTGAGGACGTAGGCGGTGCGGTCAGACGGCAACGGGGAGTCCTTCCACGCGGGCGGGGGCGAACGACGGGACCGGCGCGAGGGCCGGCGAGGTGCGGACCAGCTCGGCCGCGGAGGTGGCCACGGTGCGCAGGCCCCCCAGGTCGAGGGCGCCGCGGTCCACGCGACGGGCCACCGCGTCCGCCCACCAGCGGCTGATCGCGGTCTCGGTGAGGTCGCCCTCGCGCAGCAGGTCGGCGGCACCGACCCGGGCGAGCGCGGCGGCCCGGATGAGCTGCTCGGTGCGCGGCCGCTCCCTCGGCACGAGCAGGGCGGGGACGTCGGTGGCCAGCGTCTCGGCGACGGTGTTGTAGCCGGCCATGGACACCGAGGCCGCGGCCCGGCGGATGAGCCCGGCGGCGTCGTGCACGCTGCGGACGACCTGGGTGCCGCGGACGGCCTCGCGCTCGACCGACCGGTGGTCGGCGTCGCTCATCTGCGGGCCGGTGACGAGCAGGTGGCGGTGCCCGGCGGGCACCCGGGCGCGGGCCGCCGCGAGGCACAGCCGGGTGCCGTCGCTGCCCCCGCCGGCGGTGGTGACGAGGTAGGGCCGGTCCGGCTCGACGTCGGTCGGCTCCTCGGCCCGCCCGTGGGCGAGGAACCCCTGGTAGCGCACGAGCGGGGCGAGCTCGGGCGGCAGCTCGCCGGAGCGGCGCAGGTCGTGCACGGCCGGGTCGCCGTAGACCCAGATCTCGTCGTAGATCTGCGCCACCAGGTCGGCGGGGGTCTGCCGCCACTCCGACTCCACCGCCTCGGGGGCGTCGAGGACGTCGCGCAGGCCCAGGACGAAGCGCGTCTGCGGCAGCTCGCGGCGCATGGCCTGCAGGCCGGCGAGCAGCTCACCCCCGACGCCGAGGGCGTGCCGGTCGACGACGACGAGGTCGGGACGGAAGGCGAGCCCGGTGGCGCGGACGATCTCCCCGCGCACCGACAGCACGGCGTCCATGCCGAGATCGAGGTGACGTGGGCCGTAGCCGCGGCGCCCGGCCGTCTTGCCGATGGCCGGGAGCGTGACGACGTCGAAGCCGGCCGGCAGGCTGCGGGCGGCGGCCCCGGCGACCCCGTTGAGCAGCAGCCCGGTGACCGGGGAACCGGTGAGGACCGGCAGCCGCTGGGAGAGGGTGTGCGCGAGGGCGCGGTTGCGCCGGAAGTGACCCAGACCCTGGGAGTCGTGGGAGTAGAACAGGGCGCGCAGCGGGGTGCCGCTGCCGGGGACGTGACTGGTGCGGTGGTCCATGTCGTCCTCTCCCGCGCCGACCGGGTGCCGGTGCGTGGAGACGAGTGAACACGGGTGGGATGAGGGGTGGATGACACATCCATGAGATTGCTCTCATGCACGGTGACCAGCCCAGACGCCACGCGACCAGCCCGGACGCCACGGACCGGCTCAGGCGCCGGCGTCAGCGCTCGAAGCGGTAGCCGACCCCCCGGACGGTGCTGATGCGCTCGGCGCCGACCTTGGCGCGCAGGTAGCGGATGTAGACGTCGACGACGTTGGAGCTGCCGGTGACCTCGAAGCCCCACACCCGGTCGAGCAGCTGGTCCCGGCTGAGCACCTGGCCGGCATGGTCCATGAGCTCGCGGGCCAGGGTGAACTCCCGCGCGGACAGCTCGACCGGCTCGTCGTCCACGTGGACGGTCCGGGCCGGGATGTCCAGCCGCACGCCGCCCACCTCGAGGACGTCCTCCGTGCGCCCCCCGGCCATCGCCTCGGCGTGCTGGCGCAGCCGCAGCTTGACCCGGGCGCGCAGCTCCTCGACCCGGAAGGGCTTGGCGAGGTAGTCCTCGGCCCCGTTCTCCAGCCCGTGCACGGTGTCCTCGACCGAGTCGCGGGCGGTGCACATGATGACCGGCACCGGCTCGTCCATGGTCCGCAGCATGCGCAGGACGGTGAAGCCGTCCATCTTCGGCAGCCCCACGTCGAGCACCACGAGGTCGACCTGTCCCCCGCTGGCCGCCTCGAGGGCGGCGATGCCGTCGGTGACGACGGTGGTCCGGTGGCCGTCGGCCCGCAGCCCCCGGTCGACGACCCGGGCGATCCCCTCCTCGTCCTCCGCGATCAGGATGTGCGCCATGGGGGCAGGCTACCCGGCGGCGGTGCGGGCGGGCTCACCCTCGGCGGCCGCGGCGACGCGGTGCGCGGGCTGGTCGGCGGGGTCGACCGGGATCCACATGGTGAAGCGCGACCCCAGCCCCTCGACCGACTCCACCCCGACCGCGCCGCCGTGCGCCTCGGCGATCGCCTGGACGATGGCCAGGCCCAGGCCGCTGCCGTCGACCTGGGCGGCGGCCTCGGCCCGGCCGAAGCGCTCGAAGACCCGCTCCTGCTCGCTCTCGGGTATGCCGGTGCCGTGGTCGGAGACGCTCAGCGCCAGGTAGCGGGGCGCGGGTCGGGCGCCGAAGTCCCGGGCCCGCCGCACCTGGGGGTCCTCCCCCTCGACCCACGCCGTCGCCAGCTCCACCGGTGACCCCTCGTCGCTGAACTTCACCGCGTTGGCCGCCAGCTGGACCACGGCCTGGATGAGCCGCTGGCGGTCGAGGACGACCGGGCCCTCGGCGTGCGCGGCCAGCTGCCACTGGCGCTGACCCAGCGAGGTGATGCGCTCCATGCACTCGACGGCCAGCTCGGTGACATCGGTGGCGCCCGGCCGCAGGAAGTCCTGACGCTGCGCGCGCGCCAGCATGAGCAGGTCGTCGACCAGCCGCTGCATCCGGTCGACCTCGTCGAGCATGAGGGTGCGGGTTGCGCTGACGTCCGCGGGGTCCTCGGGCCGCAGCAGCTCGGCGTTGCCCCGCAGGATCGTCAGCGGCGTCCGCAGCTCGTGGGCCGCGTCGTCGAGGAACTGGCGCTGCATCCGGACGCCGTCCTCCAGCCGGTCCAGCATGGCGTTGAAGCGGTGGGCCAGGTCGACGATGTCGGTCTCGCCGGACACCTCGACCCGGCGGGAGAGGTCCTCCGCGCTGATCTGCGCGGTGGCGTCCTGGAGCTCGCGCAGCGGGCGCAGTAGGCGGCCGAGGACGACGTTGGCGAGCGCCCCGGCGACGAGCAGGGAGGCCAGGCCGACGCCGGCATACGTCCAGACCCGGCGCCAGATCTCACCGGCGAGCGTCCCGGAGTCGATGGCGACGACGAAGGTGCCCAGCCGCTCCTCGTCGGGCAGCCGGACGTCGGCCATGATGACCGAGAGCGTCGTCCCCTGCGTGCTCACGGTGTCGATGACCGCCCGACCGGGTTCGAGCGGGGTGCTCCGGATGAGCGCGAGGACGTCGGGGTGGTCGACCTGGAAGTCGCGCTCCCCAGGGCTCTGGAAACGCGGCTGTCCGTCCAGCAACGCCAGAAAGGCCTCGTTGGAGCTGGCGATCGAGGTCTCGATGAAGGAGAAGAAGAGCGCGTCGGTCTCGGTGAAGGGCTCCCCGTCCCGCAGCGGGCCGGACTGCGCGAGCGCCGAGACCTCCTGGATCTCCTGCTCGAGCTCCTCCCTGACCCGCTCGTCGAGGGAGCGGAACTGCACGGCGAAGGACAGCACCCCGGTGAGCGCGATGCCCAGCGCCATCATGCTCACCATCATGACGAGCAGCCGGCGGTGGACGCTCCAGCCGCGGCGGACGGAGTCGTTCACGGCCCCGCCCCGTCGGCGAGGAGCGCGAAGGACACCAGCCAGTGGGTGGCCATGAAGTCGCCGTCGGTGATCTGCTCCAGCACCGCGCCCTCCTGCTCGTCGGCGGCCTGCCGCACGCGGTCGGCGGCAGGCTCCGCCACCCAGGGTGCCAGAGTCCGCAGCGCCCACGCGCGCGACAGCGCGAGGCCGAGCAGGTGGGCGCCCTGGCCGTGGGTCGGGTCGAGCACGAGCGGCGGCTCGAGCAGGTGGGCGTGCGCCCCCTCGCCGAGCCCGGGCAGGGCGCGCGCGAGCCAGTCGGGGCCGTCGGCCCGCCCGAGCACCGCGGTCATGAGCAGGGCCTCGGTCAGCGCCGGGGAGAGGAAGTCCGAGCCACCTGGCTCGTCCTCGGTCGCCAGCGGGCCGTCGTCGCCGAACCAGCGGACGGCCGCCTCCTCGCACGCCCGCACGACGTCCTCGCGCCCCAGGCGCCGGTAGGCGTCGCGCAGCAGGAGGAGGGCGAAGGCGTCGTTCTGGTGCTTGCCGTGGCGCACCGGGTAGGCCTGCCGCGGCAGGTGCTCCACCACCCGGTCGGCGAGCAGGTCGGCCAGCGGGGCCAGCGCCCGCGCCCACGTGCCCGCCTCGGGGGCGCTCGTCCCCTCGACCGCGGCGGACGCGTCGAACCGCTCGGATGGCGCGGCGAGGTTCGCGGCCGCGGCGGCCAGCTGCGCGGCCCACGCCCAGCCGTAGGGACGCTCGAACCCGGGCCGGGCCCGCAGGTAGTCGACCTCGACCGCGAGGTGCTCCTCGGTGAGCCGCTGCGACAGCAGCGCCGTCGTGGCGGCGCGCTCCTGCGCCCCGAGCGCGTCGGCATACCTCGTGAGGAGGGTGACGAGGGACCACTGCATGTGCACGCAGGAGTGCCAGTCGAGCGCGCCGTGGAAGGCGGGGTGCAGGCTCTCCGGTGTCACGTCGGTGTCGTCCGGCCCGAGGACGACGTGGCCCGGGGCCCAGGGGTATGCCGTGCCGATCACCTCGCGCGCGATGCGGCTCCACGCGCGGGCGTGCGGGTGCGGGTGTGCCGTCGGGTCCGGGCGGCTGTCGCGGCGTGGTGCGTCGGGGGTCACGCGACCATTACTACACTCGCGCCTCATGACGGCTGACGGGCGGCACTACTTCACGGCGCTGGGCGAGGGCAGGTATGCGCCGACCGAGCACGTGCAGGGCGCCTGGTCGCCGGACGAGCAGCACGTCGCGCCGGTCATCGGCCTGCTGCTGCACGCGCTGGAGCACGAGCACCCGCGCGAGGACCTGCAGTGGGCGCGGCTGGGCGTGGACATCCTGGGCTTCATCCGGCGCGAGGAGATGCAGGTCACCACCCGGGTGCTGCGACCCGGGCGGACCATCGAGCTGCTCGAGGCCAGCGTGGAGATCGGGGGCCGGGACGCCGTGCGGCTCACCGCCTGGCGGCTCATGAGCAGCGACACCGCAGCCGTGGCCGGCCAGGAGCACGCGCAGATGCCCGCGCCGTCGGAGCTGGAGCCGTGGCACGGCATGGACCACTGGGACGGCGGCTTCATCGCCAGCCTGGACTTCCGCTCGGTCCCCGGGTCGCGGGCCGGTCGCGGCCGGACCTGGGTGCGCACCGACGTGGCCCTCGTCGGCGGCCGCGACGACGAGCAGGCCTCGGCGCTGGCGTCGTGGGTGGGGCTGCTCGACACCGCCAACGGCACGGCCGGGCGGGAGGCGCCGCACGACTGGCTCTTCCCCAACGTCGACCTCACCCTGCACCTGCACCGCGTGCCGGAGGGCCCCTGGGTGGGGCTGGACACCCGGGTTTCGTGGGGCCCGACGGGCATCGGGCAGACCGCCTCGGTGGTGCACGACGAGCAGGGGCCGGTCGGCACCCTCGTGCAGGCCCTCACCCTGCGGCCGGCCGGCTGAGCGACGCTCAGCGGTCGGTGACGGGCCCTCCGGAGGACTGCGAGGTGGCCGGGCCGACGGGCTGGGCGCAGTACGAGAACGCCTTGCCCTCGGCCGCGTGGTAGCTGGCGTAGGAGCCGTCGACCTCCAGGACGAGCTGGTGGCCGGGGACGAGCGCCTGGGTGTACATCATCCCGGGCGTCGGGCAGCCGATCGAGCCGTCGCTCCAGGTGACGTCGGCGTAGCCGGCGATGGTCACCGCCTCGGGCTCGACCCCCGCGCGCTCCGCCTCGGCCTCGACCGCCTCCTGCACGTCGGAGCGCTGGACGACCGCGTCGGGCACGGCGCCGAGGGGCAGCGAGACGTCACCGCCGCCCGGGGCGATCTGGGTCTGGGTGGGCCTGTCGCCGGCCCCGGGCTCGTCGGTGCTCATGCTGGGGTCCTCGCTCTCGTCGGCCTCGCCGTCCTCGCCACCGGAACCTTCCCCACCGGCGTCCTCGCTCTGCGTGGGGGTGGCCGCCTGCTCCCCGTCCGTGCCGCCGTCGGCGTCTCCGCAGGCGGAGAGCAGGGCGGCGAGGCTGAGGGTGGTGACGGCGAGGATGGGTCGGCGGTTGCGGGTCATCGGGTGACACCTCCAGGTAGCGTCCCCGCCAGTCTAGGTCCGGAGGGCTGCCGTCACGCGTCGACGAGGGGTATGGAGGTGGGGCGCCGGTCCCTGAACCGGCGCCCCACCGTCCGTCTCCCCACCGTCCCGCGTGACGCGGCCCCCACGACGGGGTTGCGTCGGCTGTCCCGAACCGACACTCCCTAGACGTCCCTCAGAGCGGGATCGTTGCATCCAGATACTGTGATGTGCATCACATGTGCCTCAAGGGTCGGCGCGAACCCTCTCGCAGGCTCCTCATGGCAGCTCGCGATCCCCGGCACAGCGCTCGGCCAGACGCCGCCTCAGCCGAAGGCCGCGACGAGCCCCCGCTCGAGGTCCTCCCGCAGGTCCTCCACGTCCTCGAGCCCGACCGAGAGCCGGACGGTGCCGCCGGTGATGCCGGCCGCCACGCGCGCCGGCTCGGGCAGCCGCTTGTGCGTGGTGGTCGCCGGGTGGGTGGTGAGCGACTTGGCGTCGCCGAGGTTGTTGGAGATGTCGACGACCTGCAGGGCGTTCATGAACGCGAAGGCCTCCTGCTGACCCCCGTCGAGGGTGAAGGTGACGACGGTGCCGCCCCCGGTCATCTGGCGTCGCGCCAGCTCCGCCTGCGGGTGGGACTCCAGCCAGGGGTGGAACACCCGGGCCACCCGCGGGTCGCCCTCGAGGTGGCGCGCCAGCTCCAGGGCGCTGGCCGCCTGGCGCTCCACACGCAGCGTGAGCGTCTCGAGCCCCTTGATGGTGACCCAGGCGTTGAACGGTGACATCGCCGGCCCGGTGTGCCGCAGCAGCGTCTGGATCGGCCCGCCGACGAGCGCGGTGGGGCCGAGGATCATCCCGCCCATGACGCGGCCCTGGCCGTCGATGTGCTTGGTGGTGGAGTAGACGACGATGTCGGCGCCGTGGTCCAGCGGGCGGGAGAAGACCGGGGTCCCGAAGACGTTGTCGACGACGACGACCGCCCCGGCGGCGTGCGCCAGCTCGCTCACCGCGGCGATGTCGACGAGCTCCTGCGTGGGGTTGCTCGGGGTCTCGAAGAAGACGGCCGCCGCCGGGGTCTGGAGCGCCCGCGCCCAGTCGTCGAGGTCGGTGCCGTCGACGAAGGTGCTCTCCACGCCCCAGCGGCGCAGCACCTCGTCGATGATGACGAAGCAGGAGCCGAAGAGCGAGCGGCTCGCGACGATGCGGTCACCCGCGGCGCAGAGGCCGCCGAGCGCGGTGAAGACGGCGGACATCCCGGAGGCCGTCGCCTGCGCCGCCTCGGCGCCGTGCAGCAGCCGCATCCGCTCCTCCAGCATCGCGACGGTGGGGTTGCCGTAGCGGCTGTAGACGAAGCGCTCGATCTCGTCGTTGAAGGCCGCCTGCGCCTCCTCGGCACTGCCGTAGACGTAGCCGGACGTCGGGTAGAGCGCCTCGGAGGTCTCGTCGAACGGGCTGCGCAGCAGACCGCCGCGCACCGCGAGCGTGTCCGGCCGCCAGCCGTCAGGGGTGTCCATGGGGCACCAATCTAGGGCCCGGTGGTGCCCATGGCCGCATCGGCTCCGCCTCTCGAGGTATGCAGTTTCTTCCGGCCACGCGACACCTCGCCTCATCTTGCCGCAGGTCGTGCGTGAGAAGGCCCGGGTGTCGACAGATCACTCGGGAAGGTGGGCGACGCCTCGCGGATCCACCGTGAGCCGCACGTCGTCGCCGACCTCTGGTCCCCGGTCCGCGGCGAGCGCCGGCATACGCCCGACGCCCTCGACGTCGACCTCGAGGTGCAGCGCGTCCGAGACGGTCACCACCCGCCGCACCACCCCGCGCAGCTCCCCCTCGGGGTCGACGCGCAGGGCCGAGCGGCGCAGCGCCACCACCGACGACGCCGGGTCGGCCCCCGGCCCCCTGCCGGCGACGCCCGGGGAGGCCGTCGGCAACCACGAGCGACGCTCGGTCGAGGTGGGCTCGAGGATCGTGTCGTAGCCGACGAAGGAGGCCACCTCCCGGGAGACCGGCTGACGCCATACCTCGACCGCGTCGCCCTCCTGCGCGATGCGCCCGTCGAGCATGACAGCCATCCGGTCGGCGACGGTGAAGGCCTCGTCGTGGTCGTGGGTGACGAGCAGGGCCGTGGTGCCGGTCGTCGTGAGGATCTCGCGCAGGTCGCCGGCGAGGCGGTCGCGCAGCGACCGGTCCAGGGAGCTGAGCGGCTCGTCGAGCAGCAGCAGGGCCGGGTCCGCGGCCAGCGATCGGGCGAGCGCGACCCGCTGCTGCTCCCCGCCGGAGAGGGTGGCGGGGCGGCGGTCGGCATACCCCCCGAGCCCGACGAGCTCGAGCAGCTCGGCGACCCGCCCCGCCCGCTGCCGCCGACCCTGCCCGCGCAGCCGCAGCGGGTAGCCGATGTTGTCGGCGACGCTGGCCTGGGCGAAGAGCTGCCCGTCCTGGAACATCAGGGCGAAGCCGCGCTCGTGGGTCGCCACCCCGGCCAGGTCCCGGCCCCGCCAGCGGATCGAGCCGGAGGAGATCGGCTCCAGCCCGGCGACCGCGCGCAGCAGCGTCGACTTGCCGCAGCCGGAGGGCCCGAGCACGGCGAGCACGCTGCCCTCCTCGACGCGCAGGCCGACCCGGTCGACGGCGGTGGCGCCGGGGAAGGTGACGGTGACGTCGTCGAGCTCGAGCATCAGAAGGCTCCTACCGAGCCGACCCGCAGCCGCTCGACCACACCCATGACGACGACCGTCACGAGCGCGAGCAGCACGCTCGCGGCGAGCGCCATCCCCAGGTGGTCGGCACCAGGCCGGGAGATGAGCTGGTAGATGACGACCGGCACGGTCGGCCGGTCCGGGCGGGCGAGGAAGCTCGTCGCGCCGAACTCCCCCAGCGAGACGGCGAAGGCGAAGCCGGTCGCGGCGAGCACCGGGCGGGCGAGCACCGGCGCCTCGGCGGTCCACGCCGCCCGCCACGGCCCCGCCCCGAGGGTGGCGGCCGCCTCCCGCTGGCGCGGGTCGACCGAGCGCAGCACCGGGGCTAGGGTCCGCACGACC
Organism: Serinicoccus chungangensis; assembly: GCF_001483745.1. Taxonomy (GTDB): domain Bacteria; phylum Actinomycetota; class Actinomycetes; order Actinomycetales; family Dermatophilaceae; genus Ornithinicoccus; species Ornithinicoccus chungangensis_A. Next base: position 247,050 of record NZ_LQBL01000003.1, read on the forward strand.
AGCGGCAGCGCGACCATCGCCTGGGCGATGGGCACGAGGATCGGCGAGGTCCGCAGGTCCAGCGGCGGGCGGTCGAGGGTGATGAGGAAGCCGAAGCCGACGGTGACCGCGGAGATGCCCAGCGGCAGCATGAAGGCGCCGTCGAGGACCGACACCGTGCGCGCCCAGCGCGGCGAGCGCGGGCGCCGGGAGACGACGACGGCGACGATGAGCCCCAGCAGCATCGCGAGCACGGTGGCGTCGACGGCGGTGCGCAGCGAGTTGGCCATCGCCTCGGTGACGCTCACCCGCAGGGCGGCGGTCGCGTCGGGGTCGGTGAGGGCGCGGTAGTGCTCGAGACCCCACCCGGGTCCGACCCGCAGCGAGCGCACCACGAGGGTGCCGACGGGCAGCAGCACGAAGGCGACGGCGAGCGCGGTGGCGGCCAGCGCCGCTATGTCGCCGCGCCGGGGGCGGCGGGCCGCGGCCAGGGCGCCGACCCGGCGCAGAGTCTGCTCGCGCCGGGTGCGGGTGCGGGCCGCGAGGGCCAGCATGGCGACGACGGCCAGGAGCTGCAGGAGCGAGAGCACCGCGGCGCCCTGCAGGTCGAGGAACTGCACGGTGAGCAGGTAGATCTCGGTCTCGACGGTGCCGTAGCGCAGGCCGCCGAGGGTGAGCACCACCCCGAAGGCGGTGGAGCAGAAGAGGAAGACCAGCGTCGCCGCGGAGATGATGCCCGGCGCGAGAGCGGGGAGGGTGACCGTGCGCCATACCGTCCAGGGACCGGCGCCGAGGGTGGCGGCGGACTCCTCCGCGCGCCGGTCCAGCCCCTCCCACAGACCGCCGACGGTGCGCACGACGACGGCGAGGTTGAAGAAGACGAAGGCGAGCAGGATCGGCACCCACGTGCCGTCGAGCCCGAGCCCGCCCAGCGGGCCGCCGGGGGCCAGCAACGAGCGGAACATCACGCCCACCACCACCGTCGGCAGGACGAAGGGCATGACGACGACCGCGCGCAGCACCCCGCGGCCCGGGAAGCGCAGGCGGTAGAGCACGAAGGCGACCGGCAGGCCCAGGAGCAGGGTCACGACCGTGCCGGCCAGCGAGCTGACCAGGGTGAAGGTGAGCACGCGCAGGGTGCGAGCCCGGCCGAGGACCTCGGGGACGCCGCTGAGGTCGAGGCGACCCTCGGGCCACAGCCCGCGGGCCAGCATCCCGCTGACCGGGAGGACGAAGAAGACGGCGAGGAAGGCGAGCGGGACCAGCGCGGCGAGCCCGAGCGCCAGCCCGGGGGCGCGTCTCATCCGGTGGCGATGTCCGCCCACTCGCGCAGCCAGGCCTCCCGCTCGGCCTCGATCTGACGGGGGCTGACGACGATCGGGTCCTCGGCGACCTGCGCCCACTGGGCCCACAGGTCGGGCAGGACGACCTCGTCGTCGACCGGGAAGACGTACATGCTGTCCGGGATGGCGGCCTGGACGTCCGGGCTCAGCAGCCAGTCGACCACCGCCTGGGCGCCCTCGGGATTGTCGGTGCCGGCGAGGACGCCGGCGTACTCCACCTGCCGGAAGCAGGTGTCCAGCAGCGCCCGGGTGGTGGGCTCGAAGCCGCCGTCGGGGATGGTGAACGGCGGGCTGGAGGCGTAGGAGAGGACGATCGGGCGGTCCCCATCACCGCCGCCGGCGGTGAAGTCGACGGTGTAGGCGTCGGTCCACCCGCTGGTGACCTTGGCGCCGTTGGCCATGAGGTCCTCCCAGTAGCCCTGCCACTCCCCCGGCCCGAACTCGCCGATCGTGGCGAGCAGGAAGGCCAGGCCCGGGCTGGACGTGCTCGCGCCCGGCGTGACGAAGAGGTCCTCGTAGGCGGGGTCGGTGAGGTCGGCCAGCGTCTGCGGCGGCTCGATGCCCTCGTTGGCGAACCACACGCTGTCGATGTTGACGCAGACATCGCCGTAGTCGACGGGGGTGAGGTAGGCCTCCGCCCCCTCGGCGAGGTCGTGCTCCTCCACCGACTCCGGCAGGTCGTCGGGGCGGTAGGCCTCCAGCGCCTCGGCCCCGACCACGCGCGTGGCGAAGGTGGTGTCGATGCCGAAGACGACGTCGGCGGTCGGGTTGCCGGCCGTCAGCACGATCTGGTTGGCCATCTGCCCGGCGTCCCCGGAGAGCTGGACCTCGAGGTCGTAGCCGGTGTCGGCCTCGAAGGCCGCGAGCAGCTCGTCGGGGAGGGTGAAGGAGTCGTGCGCGGCGAGCACCACGGTGCCGGTGTCGGCGGGCGTGGGCGCCGGCGCCGTGTCGGTGGCGCCGTCGGTCGAGGCGTCGTCGTCGCCGCCCTCAGCGTCCGGTGACTCCGTGGAGGCGGGGGCGCCCTGGTCCTCGCCGGGCTCGTCGCCGCCACCGGTCAGGGTGCAGGAGGTGAGGACGAGGCCGGTGGTGAGGGCCAGGGTCAGGGCGGTGGTGGTCCGTCGAGGACGGGTATGGGTCATGGTGCAGCGTCTCCTCATCGACTTCCTTCGCCGGTGCTAGCCGGTGCAGGTTCGAGGGTCTGCGGCGGGTGCCGCACTCTCAGCGCTCGGGCGCTCCCCTGTCGTGGTCGTCCTCGACACTACCACCGCCATCGGGGCGCCACCCCTCCCCCCGCAGGCGGTCCTTCCCCCGCTGGTCCTCCTCGCCCCCCGGGGGGCCGAGCACCATGTCCATGCCCTTCAGCGTGTTGCGCGTCGACGCCCAGACGATGGCGAGGCCGGCGATCCCGAGCAGGACCCAGAGCACGACGACGATCCATCCGGGGAAGTCCGGCACCATGAGGGATGCGGCTGCCTTTCTGGATCTGGGGAGGCGGTCCACCGCCGTTGGCTGGCCCGCCGCTGCCGGAGCGACGAGGGCCAGACCGTATCAAACAGGCCCCGCCGCGCAGACCGTTGCGGAAGCGCTCTCACCCCAAAGGGTGGAATGCCGCCACGGGCTCGCCGCGGGGAGCGCTGTGGCACTATCGGGGTATGGGAAATCTCGTCGCCAAGGCCGTGACCGTCGCCGCAGTCCTCGCGGCCAGCAGCATCGCCCGCAAGGCCACCGACGGCACCTGGAAGTTCGTCACCGGCAGCGACTCCCCGGCCAACCCCGAGGACCCCGACATCGACCTCAAGGAGGCCGTGGCCTTCGCCGTCCTCTCCGGTGCCCTGGTGGGCCTGGCCCGGATGCTGGCGAACCGCGAGTCGAGCCGCGTCATCGCCCGGGCGAGCCGCAAGAGCTCGGAACAGGTCGCCGACGAGACGAACTGAACGGCAAGAAGTAAAGGGAAGGTAAAGAATTCACCGCCCTTCCTGACGCCACCTTCTCTTTCTCCCCACATTGCGGTTCCCACCGCCATAGCGACCCTGTGACCTGCACTCTTGCCTTTCTGCGGGTGAGCGGTCATTCTTGGGACTGGCCTTTTGTCATGCCCCGCACCATTTCCCCCCAAGGATGCTCGTGAGCCCACGCCCCCGTCGTGTCCCGGATGCGCTCAAACGCGTGCTCTGGGCCCTCGGCGACGGGACGGTGTGGGCGGTGGCGATCCTCGGCATGACCTGGATCAGGTTCCAGTACGACGCCGGTCGCGCCTTCGTCACGGACACCTGGGTGGTCGCCGGGACCGCGGCCGCGATCCACCTGATCCTGGGCATGCTGCTCGGGCCCTACCTCATCAAGCACATCCGGGGGTCCTTCGAGGAGGTCACGGCGGTCTGCCGGGCCGCCCTCCTCACGGCGCTGATCGTCAGCGTGTGGGCCATCTGGCTCCAGCCCTACATCGTGCCGCGCTCGGTCCCCAGCGTGGGCGCCGCGGTGGCGATCTCGCTCATGCTGGCCGCGCGCTTCGTCGTGCGGTCCTACCGCGCCCGGGCCGCGGTCCGGCGCGAGGTCGACCACACCGCCATCATTTACGGCGCCGGGGTGCTGGGGCGGCGGCTCGTGGCCAACATGCTGCAGGACGACACCTCACCCTTCCGGCCGGTGGCCCTGCTCGACGACGACCGCAGCAAGCGCAAGCTGCGGATCGACGGCATACGGGTGCGCGGCGACCGGACGGCCATGGGACGCGTGGCGAGGCGCTACGAGGCCACCCACCTCATCGTGGCGATCCCGAGGGCCGACTCGGCGCTGATGAGAGAGGTCAACGACCTCGCGGGCGAGGCCGGGCTCACGGTCAAGGTGCTGCCCAACCTCGACCGGCTGCTGGACGCCGACCCGCACGCGGACGACCTGCGCGACATCGACCTCGAGGACCTGCTGGGTCGTCGTCGCACCGAGCTCGACCAGGGCGCCATCACCGACCACCTGACCGGCAAGGTCGTGCTGGTCACCGGTGCGGGCGGCTCGATCGGCTCCGAGCTCTGCCGGCAGATCGCACGCTTCCACCCGCGCCGGCTGGTGCTGCTCGACCGTGACGAGTCGGCGCTGCACGCCGTGCAGCTCTCCCTCACCGGCCGCGGGCTGCTGCAGAGCGAGGACGTCGTGCTGTGCGACATCGGCGACGCCGGCATGGTGGACCGCGTCTTCCACCAGCACCGGCCCGACGTCGTCTTCCACGCCGCCGCCCTCAAGCACCTGCCGCTCCTCCAGCGCTTCCCGATGGAGGCGTGGCGGGTCAACGTCTCGGGCACCCTCAACGTTCTCCGCTCGGCGGCGGCCTACGGGGTCGGGACCTTCGTCAACATCAGCACCGACAAGGCGGCCAACCCGACCTCCATCCTGGGCTACACCAAGCGCGTCACGGAGCGGCTGACCTCTCACTTCGCCTTCAGCCAGCCCGGGCGCTACGTCTCGGTGCGGTTCGGCAACGTCCTGGGCTCGCGCGGCTCGGTCATCCCCGTCTTCACCGAGCAGATCGAGCGCGGTGGGCCGGTCACCGTCACCCATCCCGACGTCGAGCGCTTCTTCATGCTCATCCCCGAGGCCTGCCAGCTCGTCATGCAGGCCGCCTCCCTGGGCTCGGACGGCGACGTCCTGGTCCTGGACATGGGGGTACCCGTCCGCATCGATGACATGGCCCGCACGCTCATCACCATGTCGGGCCGCCCGGACGTGACGATCGAGTATGTCGGGCTGCGGCCGGGCGAGAAGCTCACCGAGGACCTCTTCGGGCTGGACGAGCAGCAGCAGACCCGCCACCACCTCCTCTGGTCGGTGCGGGTGCCGGGCCTGGACCCTGACGACGTGCCCTCCGGCCGCCTCTCGAGCACCCCCGAGCTCATCGCGTGGCTGCGTGACCGTTCCGACCCCGCCGAGAGCGTGCTGCGCCCGGCATGAGCGACCTCGCCCCCGCGGCGCTGGCCGTGGGCGCGGGCCTGCTGACCGCGGCGACCGCACCCGCCCTCGCCCCGCTGCTGCGCTCCTGGGGCCTGGTCGACGTCCCCAACCACCGCTCGTCCCACGGCACCCCGACCCTGCGGGGCGCAGGTCTGGCGCTACTCCTGGGCGTCCTGCTCACCGCCGCCGCCGCCGAGCTGGTCGGAGAGGCCGACCTGCCGTGGGTCGCGCTGGCGGCGTGCGCCGTGACGGCTCTGCTGGGCCTCGCGGTGGACCTGCGTGAGCCCAGCCCGCTCGTGCGCCTGGTGCTGCTCGCCCTCGTCGGCGCCGGGCTCGGCTCGCTGCTGGGGGGGCCCGGCACGGCCCTCCTCGGTGCCGTCGCGATGCCGGTGCTGGTCAACGTCGTCAACTTCATGGACGGCATCAACGGCATCACCGCCCTGACCGCCATGGCCTGGGGGCTCGTCGCCGTGCTGGGTGGTGACACGGGAGGGGCCGTGGCCCTGGGAGCGCTCACCCTGGGGGCGGCGGCCGGGTTCCTGCCGTGGAACCTCCCGCGGGCCCGGATGTTCCTCGGGGACTGCGGCAGCTACCTCGTCGGGGCGCTCGTCACCGCAGGCCTCCTCCTGGAGCAGTCCGGGGGCGGTCAGGTGCTGCTGCTGCTCCTCCCGCTGCTCCCCTCGGTCGCGGACACCGGCCTCACCCTGGTGCGGCGCGCGGCACGAGGGGAACGGCTCACCGAGGCGCACCGCGAGCACCTCTACCAACGCCTCTCGCGGCGCCCCGGGTGGACCCACGCGCGCGTGGCGCTCCTCTGGGCGGGCCTCGGACTCGCCGGGTCCGGGATCTGGTGGCTGCTGCGGCACAATGGTGCCTCGTGAGCGGCGCTTCCAGGGTCAGGTCCACGGGTCTCGGCTTCGTGGTCATCCTGACGAACGTGCTCATCGTGGCGCTGGTGGCCATCGGCTTCTCGCAGCGCGGGTTCTCCGGTTGGTGGGACACGCTCCGCGGCGACTGGGAACCCCCGACGGTGAGCGACCCCTACGCCGACGACGCAGCCGAGGCGACCTCGCCACCGACCGAGGACGAGCCCGAGACCGAGCCGACACCCACGCCCTCCCCGTCCCCGACGACCGAGGAACCGGAGCCGCCCTCGCTGGAGGAGCGCTTCGAGGAGGGAGAGGACCTGTCCGTCCTCGTCCTCGGAGACCGGACCGGCACCCACGAGAACGACTGGGTCGCCGCGTGGGCCCGCCAGCTCACCGGCTCACGCGACGTGCAGCTCACCAGCACGCTGGCGGAGGATCCCACCCGCTGGGGCGACCCGGTCGACTTCGGCGGCGAGGGCCCGGCCGTGGACATCGACAACGCCAGCCTGGTGCAGGGGACCCCGGAGTATGCCGCCGCGCGCCTCGACCTCTTCGTCCGAGACGACCCCGACCTGGTGCTGGTGAGCTTCGGGCGCGCCAACACCCCTGACGACCTCCCCGGTCAGCTGAGCGACCTGCACGACGAGCTCACCCAGGAGCTGCCGGAGGCAGAGGTGCGCTACGTCGTCCAGCCCCCTCGCCGCGACGGTCAACCCGTCGTGGCGGACACCGTCCGTGAGTGGGCCGCCGATCAGGCCGACGTCGAGCTGGTCGACGTGGCCCAGGTCTTCCAGGACGAGGGCATCGTCGACGCCACGGTGTCCGCCCGCGACCCGCTCAGCGTCAACATCTTCGGCGGGCAGCGGTGGGCGCAGATCGTGCAGGAGGCGGTCTTCGGCGGCGACCAGCAGGCCGAGGAGGATGCCCCGCAGGATGGTGGCAACGCCGGGGCCGGCCCGCCCGCCGAGGACGGCGCGGCCGAGGAGGAGGCGGCTGGTGCCGCCGGGCCCCAGGAACCGAGCGCGCAGCCCTCGCCACCCGCGCCGTCGCTGGTCGGACCGACGGCCGAACCGTCGCCGTGGCAGCCGCCGACGTCTCCGTGGTCCCCACCACCGGCACCGGCGCCTGACCCGGTGCCCACCACCCCGGCCCCCACGGGTCCGACAGGTCCGCCGTCGACCCCCACGCCGACCGACCCCACGCCGAGCAGCCCACCGAGCACCGAGCCCGGGCCGTCCCCCACGCCAGATCCCCCTGCTCCCGAGCCGTCGGAACCGGAGCCGACGGGGCCGGACACCGCTGCCCCGCTGTCCTGGTGGACGGCCACCTGATCACCTCATGAGGATCCTGCTGCTCAGCCACTACTACGCCCCCGAGACGGGACCGCCGCAGCTGCGGTGGTCCGCCCTGGTCAGGGACCTGGTGGCGGCGGGGCACGAGGTCCACGTGGTGGCACCGGCACCGCACTACCCGACGGGGCGCCTGCTGAGCGGCGAGGACCCGGCACAGGTCGGCCACGCCCATCCTGGCCAGCACGGCGAGACCGTGCACCGGGTCCGCTTCCGGCCCTCGACGGGCAGCGCGCGCTCGTTGCTGCTCGACCAGGTCGTGTCGGCCGCGGACACGGTGCGCACGGCCTGGCGACGTCGTCGCGAGCTGCGCCCCGAGGTCGTGGTCGCCACGGTCCCGGGTCTGCCGACCGCTCTCGCCGGACGCGCCGTCGCCACCCTCCTGCGCGCCCCCCTGGTGCTGGAGATGCGCGACGCCTGGCCGGACATCCTCGGGGGCGCCGCCTCCGGGGACCGGCAGACACCCCGGGATGCCGTGCGTGCGGGCGTGGTGCGGCTGGTCTCGACCGGAGTCACCTGGCTGCAACGGTCGGCGGACCTGGTGGTCACCACCACCGACAGCTTCGCCACCACCCTGCGGGGGCGACAGGTGACCCGGGTGGTGACCGTCCGCAACGCCCACCACGGCCTGCCGGACCCCTCCACGCCGGTCCCGGTCCCCCGCGCCACCGGTCCGCTGCGCATCGTGTACGTCGGCACCGTGGGCCGCGCCCAGGGCCTCGAGACGGCCGTTCGCGCGGCATACCTGGCCCATCATGACGGGGTGGACGTGATCCTCCGGGTGGTGGGCACCGGGGCCCGGCTGGCATCGGTGCGTCGCCTCGCACGCGAGCTGCAGGCACCCGTGGAGTTCGTCGGACCGGTGACGCGCGACCAGGTGGCGGAGCACTACGAGTGGTGCGACACCTTCCTCGTCAGCCTGCGCGACTGGCCCGGTCTCGACAGCACCGTGCCCTCGAAGCTCTACGAGGCGTTGGCTCTTGGGCTGCACGTGTCTGCGTCGGCCACCGGTGAGACGGCCACGATCGTCCGCGAGACCGGGGCGGGCTTCGCGACCGCGCCCGGCGATGCGCAGGGCCTCGCCCGTGCCTGGGGGGCGCTCGCCGAGACCGGGCCGCAGCAGGACACCGCACGGATGAGGCACTGGGTGGACCGGCACGCCAGCGAGTCGGGTGCGGCCGGGGTCCTGCTGGACGCCTTGACCGGTCTGCGCCACGACAGGCTCGGGGTATGACGCCCGCTCGCCCCTGGCGGCGCGCGCGGCACCTGGGCGCGGCCGGGGTCACGGTGCTCGCGATGGCCGTCGACGACCCCGCGTGGCTGACTGTCCAGGCCGGGCGCCGGGCTCCGCGCCGACTTCGGGGGCTGCTGGGCCGGGTGGCGACCCGTACGGACAGTCCGTCCGCCACGGCGGTGTGGGGCGAGCTGTTGCTGGACCGGCCTGAGCAGGCACGCGAGCGCCTCTCCCGACAGCGCCGCAGCGGTGCGCTCTCTCGCGCGCTGGCCGTGCACGCCGGCCAGCGTCCCGATGCGGCCGGGGGTGGCGGCGCGCGCGCCCGGTGGGCCTGGCTGGTGGGTGATCTCGAGGAGGTCGAGGCCCTTCTCGCCGACGACGACGTGCCGCGCCGCCTGCGGAGGAAGCTGGCCGGCGACGTGGAGGCGCTGCAGCCCGGCCCACGACCCGCACCCGCCGTGCCACCACGTGACTGGGGCACGGATGCGTCCCGACCGCGTGTCGTGCATGCCCTCACGAACTCCCTGCCGTGGACCCGGTCGGGCTACACCCTGCGCAGCCAGGCGGTCCTCCGCGCGCAGCAGCAGGCCGGGATCGAGGTCGCCGCGCTGACGCGACCGGCATACCCCGTCTCCATCGGTCGGGTGCTCACCGCCGACGTCGACGTGGTGGAGGGCGTGCCCTACCACCGCTGCGTCCCGACCGTCCTGGCCCCCGGGGAGGCCGGGCGCATCGACCGGTGGGCGGCCGACCTCGCCCGCCTCGCCCGCGCTCACCGCGCCACCCACCTGCACTCGACCACGCACTACCCCAACGCGCTGGCCGCCCAGGCCGCGGCCCGCGCGCTCGGTCTCCCCTGGGTCCACGAGGTGCGCGGCCAGCTGGAACGCACCTGGGCCTCGGCACGCCGCCGGGCGGGTGACCCCGCCCCCTATGCGAGCGGCCGGTTCGTCGCGTGGCGCGCCCGGGAGGCCGAGCTGGCGGCCGCCGCCGACCACGTCGTGACCATCAGCGAGACCATGCGCACCGACCTCGTCCGGCGGGGTGTCGAGCCGGGCCGGGTGAGCGTCGTCCCCAACGGCATCGACGCCGCCCTCCTGCAGCGCGACATCACGCCGGAGCGGGCACGGGCGCGCCTCGGTCTGCCGGGAGCCGGCCTATGGGTCGGGGCCGTGTCGTCGGTCGTGCACTACGAGGGGCTGGCCGACCTCGTCGAGGCGGTCGCGCTGCTGCGCGCGCAGGGCGCGGACGTGCGCGGTGCGGTCGTCGGCGACGGGCTGGCCTGGCCCGAGCTGTCCCGCCGGGTCGAGGCGCTGGGTCTGACCGAGGTGTTCCTGCTGCCCGGCCGGCTGCCGAGGCCGGAGGCGCTCGCCTGGCTCGACGCGCTCGACGCCGTCGTCGTGCCACGGGAGGACCACGAGGTGACCCGGCTGGTGCCGCCGCTCAAGGTGGTCGAGGCCATGGGCGCCGGCCGCCCGGTGATCGCCTCCGACCTCCCGGCGCTGGCCGAGATCGTCGTGCCGGGCCAGACCGGGCTGCTGACGCCGCCCGGCGACCCCGCTGCGCTCGCCGAGGCGATCGACGGTCTGTTGCGGGACGAGGACCGCCGCCAGGAGGTCGCGGCCCGCGGTCGAGTGCTGGCCGCAGACCGGACCTGGGGAGCGCTCGCCGAGACCTACCGAGAGGTGTACGACGTCGCGACGGCCAGCTCGGCACGTTTGTGGAGAATGGGCACATGACCCCCCGCGCCTCGCATCGCTCCGTGGCGCCCGAGTGGCAGCTCATAGGGCAGCGACCGACGCTCGCTAGCTATCTGCGCCAGCTGTGGCAGCGGCGACACTTCATCACTGCCGAGGCCCGCACCAAGGCGTTCTCCGGCAACCGGGACCTTCTCCTGGGCAACCTGTGGCTCATCGGGGTCCCCATCCTTCAAGGTCTCGCCTACTACCTGATCTTCGGGCTGATCCTCAACACTTCCCGGGGGATCGACAACTTCACCGGGTTCCTGCTCGTCGGCGTCTTCCTCTTCCGCTTCACCGCTGGCAGCATGCAGCAGGGCATCACCGTGATGTCCCAGAACAAGGGCATCGTTGGCGCCTTCACCTTTCCGCGTGCCGCCATTCCCCTCTCGGCGCTCCTTCGAGAGACGCTGTCGATGTTTCCCGTGCTCGTCACGATGGCGCTGTTGCTGCTCGTCGTCCCACCAGGGACGCAGGTAACCTGGACCTGGTTGCTGTTCCCCGCTGTCTTCGTCCTGCAGGCAATGTTCAACCTTGGGATCACGATGTACACGGCTCGGCTCGGTGCGGCACTTCCGGACCTACGCAACCTCACCGCTTTCATCGTGCGTATCTGGTTCTACTCATCCGGGGTCTTCTTCGCCATCGACCGCTTCGTCACCGACCCCCTTTGGCAGGCGATCTTGCAGGCAAATCCGCTCTACCTCGTCCTCGACATGTCGAGGGATCTCCTCCTCTACGACACCGTGCCCAGCCTGGAGAACTGGATGTTCCTCGGCCTCTGGGCGGCAATCACGCCGATCCTGGGCTTCTGGTACTTCTGGCGCGGGGAGGAGACCTATGGTCAGCAGTGAAGGTGAGCCGACGGTGGTCGTCAACAACGTCAGCCGCACGTTCTATGTCGCCGAAAGCCGGCCACCCGGTAGCGGCGTGCGTAGAAGGGTGAGCGGATGGCTACGGGGCGGATCAACCACGGCGGTCCATGCCCTGCACTCGGTGTCTTTCGTTGCCCACGCCGGTGAAACCATCGGCATCGTCGGAACTAACGGCTCGGGCAAGAGCACACTCCTGCGGCTGATCGCCGGGCTCGACTTCCCAAGCGGTGGCCGGGTCCTGGCCCGTGCCCAGCCCATGCTGCTTGGGGTCTCCGCCGCCCTCCAGCCAGAGCTGTCGGGCGCAGAGAATGCTCGACTCGGTCTTCTCTCTCTGGGGTTCACGCCCTCCCAGGTCACTGAGACCCTCCCCCGTGTGTTCGAGATCGCGGGTATCGGTGACGCCGTCTACCGCCCGATGAACACCTACTCGTCCGGCATGGGTGCACGCCTCAGGTTTGCCATCGCTGCAGCGGCAGAGCCGGAGATCTTGCTGCTCGACGAGGTGTTGTCGACGGGGGACGCCGCCTCGGCACAACGGGCCGAGGCGCGCATGACGGAGATCCGGGCACGTGCCGGCACTGTCTTTCTGGTGTCACACGCGGCGCAGACTATCGAGGAGATGTGCACCCGGGCACTGTGGATCCACGAGGGCAACCTCATCCAGGACGGTGAGGCGAGTGCTACGGCCCGCGCCTATCGTTGGTGGGCGTGGAACGTCGCCAAGGGCGAGCACGACACCGCGGCCGAGCTGCTGCGGGAGACGACCGAAGGTCGCCGGGGCGTGGACGAGTCCGCGTCTGAGGCGGCCGCAGTGATCACGACCATGGGAAGGCTGACCCACGCATGAACCCGCACAGACGAGTGATGACCGTCTACGGCACCCGCCCGGAGGCCATCAAGGTGGCCCCCGTGATCCGTGCCATTGAGTCGAGCGAAAGGCTGGAGTCGATTACAGTCGTCACGGGCCAGCACCGCGAGATGCTCGACCAGGTCAACGAGATCTTCGGTATCACTCCAGACTTCGACCTCGACGTCTTCGCCCATGGGCAGGCTCTCAATGTGCTGATGGCCAAGGTCTTCGAGCGCCTCGACCCGGTGCTCTCCGAGGTCGATCCGGACGCCTTGCTGGTGCAGGGCGACACCTCCACGGTCGCGGCGGCATCCATCGCGGCCTTCTACCGCCAGATCCCCGTGGTGCACCTCGAGGCCGGTCTGCGCAGTGGTGACATTCACTCCCCCTTCCCCGAAGAGGCGAACCGCAAGATCACCTCCCAGGTCACCACGCTGCACCTCGCCCCTACGCCGACCTCCAAGGCGAACCTGGTGCGTGAGTCGATAGATCCAGCGACCGTGGCCGTGACGGGCAACACCGTGATCGATGCCCTGCTACACACCGTCGCTGAACAGATTCCGTTCTCCGATCCCGTCCTCGAAGAGATCCACGGTGGCCAGGGTCGCCTGCTACTCGTCACCACCCACCGCCGTGAGAACTGGGGCGGTGCCATGGAGGGCGTTGGACGGGCGCTGCGCCGCCTGGCAGACCGCTACCCGGACGTCACCATCCTGCTCCCCGCTCACCGCAACCCCATCGTGCGGGAGGCGGTACTCCCGCAGCTTGAGGGCTGCGACAACGTACGTGTCACCGAGCCCATGGCCTACGGGGAGTTCACCCGCATGATGAACCAGGCGAGCGTGGTCCTCACCGACTCCGGTGGGGTGCAGGAAGAGGCACCGTCCCTGGGCAAGCCGGTCCTCGTCATGCGGGAGAACACGGAGCGCCCCGAAGCGGTGGACGCAGGCACGGTGCGTCTCATCGGCACCGACGAGGAGCGAATCGTCTCCGAGGTGAGTTCACTCTTCGATGACGAGTCGGCTTACATGCGCATGGCCAACGCCGTCAATCCGTACGGAGACGGCAAGGCCGCCGCACGCAGCGTCGCCGCGATCGAGCAGCTTATTCTAGGCGGGCGGCGCCTACCCGACTTTACGGGCGCAGACGGGTGAATCGTACTTTTATCTACGGCAGCTGTGTCTCCCGGGACACATTCGACTTCTTGGCTGACTCCCAATTCGAGCTTGTCACCTACGTCGCTCGACAATCGTTGTGGAGCGCAACGTCTGGCCCGAACACAGACGCTCCCCCAGAGTTTCAGTCCACCTCGCCGTTTCAGCGACGGATGCTCATGGGCGACTGGGAGGGGTCTCTACTCGGGCTACTACGACAGCACAGTGAGGGCATCGACCTGCTGCTGTGGGACTTGTTCGACGAACGTCTCGGTGCCAATCGGCTCGCGAATGGAAAAGTGGTTACGCGCTCAGTGGACACGCTCTCGACCGGTCTGGAGGCAGCCCTGCCGCCAACCAGCTCGCGTATCACCTTCGGACTTGACCAGCATCTGCGCGGTTTCACGGATGCGGTGACCCGGTTCGGCACCGAGCTAGATTCACTTGATCTTCTGAAGCGTACCCTCGTGGTCGCCCCTCCGTGGGCCACCACCACTGCCAAAGGAACACCCGCGCCGCCCTCGTACTCCCTAATGCCAGATCGCGCCAATGAGATCATGCAGGCCTACTACGAGGTGGTCCATACGACCCTGGGCCTACCCTTGGTCACGGTGTCACCGACGGAGGCTGTTGCGGATCCAGAGCATAAGTGGGGATTGGCCCCATTCCACTACAGTCGAGCGGTCTACGAATCATTGGCCTCTCAGATCGCAAGTTTTGCCGCGGACTCTGACCTGCGACATGAGAGCAGACTTCAAGATGAACAAGGACCCACTTAAATGAGCAACGGACCAACCTGGAACGATCCCGACTTCTTCGGGCATCTTCTACTGGAGCGACGCATCGGCAGCCACCTAGCCGCGACCCCCGAGTCTCGATCCCACCCGCGCCGCCAATTACTCCGCAAATTGTTCAATTACAGGCTTGCCGCGAGTCACGGTATTCGAATACCGCAGATCTTGGGCTCATGGCAAGATCCGTTTCTCATCGACTGGGACCTTCTCCCAGAAGAATTCGTACTAAAAACAAACACAGGCCACAGCGGAGCCTCCGTCTGGCCGCTGCGTCGACAAGGAAGAAGTTTTTCCACGGTCGACCAAATGAGGGAGTTTGATGCCGACGAGCTGCGGGGTCTAGTGGCGTCCAAGGCGATCGGCCGTCGGCTCCCGATCTTTGCTGAGGAGTTTCTTCTGTCAGGTTCTTCTGATGCGCCGTTGCCCGACGATGTGAAAGTTTACTGCGCTTACGGCAAGGTGCTGCACATCATGCTTAGGCGAATGCCGCAGCATGCAGACACCACAGTTGCCCAGTACCGGTACGTCGACGAGTCTGGGCACGACCTGGGTAAAGTCACTCCCGCGCGGCAGGTGTCTCCCCTGGTGCCGGTGCCGACCAACCTTGAGGAGGTCGTCCGGGTCGCCGAACTCTTATCCCTCGCGGTGCCTTTACCGTTCGTACGCGTAGATCTCTACGCCCGCCATGAAGATGTTCTCTTCGGCGAGCTGACGGTTAACCCTGGTGGCATGCAGCGTTTTCGACAGGAGCACAGCTCCTGGATGGCAGCTGAGTGGGAGCAGGCAGAGGCACGGCTGCAGACCGATCTAGCTAACGGGCGCCCGTACGCTGTGGTAATGGGCGCCCACAGCACACATCACCTTCCGGAGGGCTGACCGTGTCGTTGCCCGATGACGAATTTTCGCCTCAACCCAAACCCCCTTCTTTCGAAGCACTGCGCAATCTCCCCGATGGCTCCAAATCGACGGAACATAACAGCGTCTCGGCGTTCGAAGACTCGCCCGCAGACCATGGTTTACACACGATCTGGCACGGGGGCCTGCCCCTCGACCTCTCGTTTGTCCACGGTTCGCGGCCCTCACTAGTCGTCGTCTTCGACGGGGCCCTCGAACGCTCGACAACGAGATTGCCGCGGTTTTCGGGCGCGGGACTAACGAGAGGACTGGGGGTCTCACGCCTGTCTTTCTCGGATCCCTCCCTTTACTGTAGCGACCGGCTGCGCCTTGGCTGGTACGCAGGCAGCCTGCACCAACCTGATCTGCAGGACATGATCGTCAGGACCATCCGGAAGTGCATCTCTGCCGTCCAGCCAGAACGCGTCGTTCTATTCGGGGCCTCGGGCGGAGGCTTCGCAGCTTTGTACTTCTCTAACCTCGTCCCGGACTCCTTCGCCGTTGTGATGAACCCGCAGACCGATATCGCGGCTTACGTGCCTGGACCGGTCAAGGTGTGGCGAGACACGTGCTGGGCTGGTAAGGAGCTTGCCTCGCTCCCCAGTACCGTCACGACCAATCTCGTCCGGCTCTACTCGGCTCGTCCCATGCAGAACTACGTTGCCTACCTACAGAACCGGACGGACAGCCACGTCGACGCTCACATGCACCCGTGGTTAAATGCTGCTGATTTCGACCGCGTCAAAGTCATTATGGGTGACTGGGGGCAGGGCCATATAGCGGCCCCGAAGGACGTTCTCCAGCGTGTAGTTAGGACGGCGTCAGAGTGGTCACCTGGGAGCTCTCTACCCGGCTTCACCCTCGCTGGCCACTCGCAACCTGAAGGGCTCCGATGAAGATCGCGATCGCGGGCACCGGATACGTGGGGCTCTCCCTCGCCGTCGTCCTGGCCCA
>NZ_LQBL01000004.1 GCF_001483745.1 Serinicoccus chungangensis
GCGGTGGCGTTCTTGGCCAGGCCGATGGCGTTGGTCGTCATCGAGATCTCGGGAGCCGGGTCCAGCGCGGAGAGTCCGGCGACGACGTCGACGAGGTCACGGCGCAGCAACGGCTCGCCGCCGGTGAGCCGGATCTCGTCGATGCCCATGGACACCGCCACGTCGGCGAGACGCACCACCTCCTCGGTGGTGAGCATCGTGGCCCGGGGCAGCCAGGGCACGCCGTCCTGGGGCATGCAGTAGGTGCAGCACAGCGAGCACCGGTCGGTCACCGAGATCCGCAGGTCACGGTGCACCCGGCCGTAGCCGTCGACCAGCGGGTCCCGCATCAATGATCGCCACCGACCACTTGTTCGACCAGGTGGCCGAGCAGCGGCCCGATGATGTCCATCCCCTCCGTCACGGCCGCGGGGCGGCCGGGCAGGTTGATGACGAGGGTGCCGCCGACGCCGCGCTCGGCCGGCCAGTCGACGACCCCGACCACCCCGCGTGAGACCGCGGCGTAGGGGGTCTGCCGGGAGCCCTCCCGGCGCATGAGCTCGGCCATGCCCGGGTTCTCCCGGGTGATGACCTGGCGGGTGCCCTCGGGGGTGAGGTCGCGCGGACCCATACCCGTGCCACCGGTGGTCACGACGAGGCGGGCTCCGTCGGCGACGGCGTCACGCAGCGCCCCGGCGACCGACTCCACCCCATCGGGCACGACCACGGGGCCCTTGACGGCATACCCGAGCGCCTGCAGCGCCTCCGTGAGGCGGCGGCCCGACTCGTCCTCGCGGAGCCCGGCCGAGGACCGGCCCGACACCGTGACGACGGCTGCCGTCCTTGTTGCTCGAGACACGTCGCGTGGGCTCATTCTTCGACCCTAACGGGCTCCGACGTCGGACTCGTGAGTGCCTCCATGGATGCCTGGATGACCATTGGGCCATCACTCGAGGATGTCACCTGGGCGTTGCGCACTTCCAGCATTGACGGCCGGGACAGTCACGTCCACGATGGCCGTCCTGTCGAGTGGTCCGAGGTGTGAAGGCGCCGTGGCCGGCAATGGCCCAGTATCTGCCGCTCACCTCGGTCAGGATGCGCGTCGAGCGCCCATAGCGTCGTGGTGCCGGTGCTAGTAGCTGCTGACCTGTCGGCCCGGCCCTTCCGGGTAACCCTCAGGGGGTGGCTCGACGGTGTAGCCGAGTCCGGCCAACGTGTCGGCGGCGTGCTTCTGGTTGTCGCGTATTGCGGCGGCGAGTTGGTGATGGCGCCAGTCTTGACGACCTTGGGCTAGGTGCGACTCCCAGTGGTCGGCTGCATCGATGCCGAACTCGTCGACAAGCATTTGGAGGACGTCCTCCAGCGCGGGGCGGAAGCGAGCACCGCCAAGAGGGAAGTGCAGATCCTCGACGCGGCCGACGGCGCGGCCTCGAGCGCGGCGCTTCGCCCTAGGGGTCCGCTCACCAGCACGGCTCATGGCGTGCGTGAAGGCATCCCGGTGAGCGTGGACGTGAAGGTGTGAACACGGGATGCCGCTCTGGGGGGACTTGACGAACTCGTAGCGATGCAGGGGTGCTCGATCCTCGACAGACGAGACGTGGACCTGCGATTTGTGAACGGCGAGGAAGTGGCCGGGTGCATCCCACCCGCACTGGAACTCGACGGCGAGGCGGAGTAGAGGCTCTCGGCCTGCGGTCAACACGATCCCCATGCGATCGGTAGTGCTGACCGTCAGGCGGTCCCCCTCATCGAGTCTGGTAGCGGTGAACGCGACGTCAAAGCCGACAACTGCCCCTATCGTCCCGCTCAGTTGCTCGGCGAAGTGTCGTGCAGCCTCGTCCAGATTGGGCTGCCTCACCCGAGTAGAAAGTCCAAATGTGCCAGACGACGCGCCGCTTGTGCATGTACGTCGTCGTAAAGACCGGACAGCAAAGCGTCGCGGATGAGGTCTCGGTCCTCGGTGTCGAACATGGCGAGCAGCTCGTCGCGCTCGGCTTCGGCCTCGGAGCGGGTGAGAGTTTGGACGACGGTCATTGCACGCCCCTTCCGGGTCTTGAGTCGCTGCTCCTCACTATGCCACTGGCCACCGACAGCCGCGCGGCGGGCTCGCCCACTCCCTGGGCTTGCTGCTTCAGTCGGTCCTGCGGCTCGACGGCTCCCGCCTGCCGCCCTTCTGTCGAGAGGGGCTACTGCGCGCTCGGTGGCATTGTCCGAGTAGCGGCACCGACATATCTCCGGCACGAGTGCGCCGTGGCAACCTTTCCGCCGGGCCCCGCGGCCAGTGGGCAGCGCACTGTACTTGGCTGACGGGTGACCGCCTGTTCCGAGTGGTCACACGACCTCGCGAAGTCGAGACGGCCGCCGAAGGGGAACAGTGCGGGGAAGGGCAAGCGGGCTGAGGCTTGCATAAGGCGCGAAGGACAGCCGGACGACCTTCGACCGGCTCCGCTATGAGTTCCTGGCTGCGGGTGTGCACAACCCTCCTCCGTCGGGTGATCGGCGGAGTAGTGGCCAAGAGGAGCCATGAGGCGCCAGCCGTGGTGCACGTATAATGCACGAAACGTTCCGAACGCCTGATTCCAGGCTCTTTGTGCAGGTCAGCGCGTTGCGGTTGGAAGTCTTGTAAATGGGTGGTTGAGGGTTCGAGTCCCTTCGCCAGCTCTGAGATCGCCTGTGGCGCAGGCGATTTGGGCTCTATGGACTGCACTTCAGTCTGCTGTTTGAAGAAAAGGTGGGTTAGCCCGCCGAGCGCCTCTGACCTGCCGTTTTCGTCTTGCGGCAGGGCGAGAGTGTTCCTGGACCTGCGAAGCCCTGATGCACGTATGCTGCACGCCGCGGGCGGGTGCATCTGCCGGTTCGAACACCGCGCGATCAGGTGACAGGCTGTCTGACACGTGGATCAGGCCCAGGAGGCTGGCAACTTGTGGGCCACAGTCGGCAGCCGGGTAGAGGTTGGGTTGTCCTGCGAGGCGGTCAGTCGGAGGGGATCTCGGTTCGGCGGCGAGCGTCGCGGTGCGGGAGTGCGCTGTAGACGTACATGTCTCGGCGTTGGGTGCCGACTTGTTGCCAGGACCTCAGGAGTCCTTCTCGGAGGTAGCCGCAGCGTTCGGCGGCGCGCCACGATCCTTGGTTCCAGGGTTCGACGTGCAGCTCGAGCCGGTGGACGTCGTCCAACCGGAGTGCCCAGTCCGTGAGGGCCGTGAGTGCGGCCACGAGGTGGCCGCGGCGGCGGTGCGGGGCAGCGATCCAGTAGCCGGTGCTGGCGCGGCCCTCGTGGATGTTGTGGACCCAGAGCCCGATCTGTCCGACGGCGTGGTCGGTGCGGGTGTCGACGATGGCGAAGGAGTACCCGACTCCGCTTCGGAGCCGTTCGTGCTGCCGGGCGATGTAGGCCATGGCCGCGGCCCGGGTCGACTCTCGGGGGACGGTCGTGATCAGCGGGATCAGGTCGTCGTCGGCGACGGACTGGATCAGGGGCACGTCCTGTTCCTCGAACGCCCTGAGCTGCACGCCCTGATGGGACAGCGTCGGCATCACCTGGGGCAGCATGCGGTCATCCAACCACCCGCCAGCATCACGGCCTGAAGACCTGGCGTGCGCCGGGTGGTGGGACCGGGCATTCGCCGCGTGGTGAGCGAGGATGCCAGGCATGGCGTTCACCGGTGTGCTCTTCGACTGCTTCAGGACACTGGTGATGGTCGGTTCGTTCCAGGGCTGGTTGGGTCGGGCGGTCGAGGCGTCCGGCGACGGTCCAGTTATGCAGGAGGAGGACGTCGCGGAGGTGCTGCGCACGGTCTGGGCGCGGGCTGCCGACCGGTACCCGGACGCGCGATGGGACCTCGACCCTCACCTGCACCGGGAGGTCTTCGAGGGGATCCTCACGAGCGAGGCGGGGTGCACCCGCAGGCTGGCAGGTGTCCTGTACGACACGATGCCTGACCAGTGGCGACCGGCTCCTGGTGCTGTCGAGCTCCTGCAGTCCTTGCGGGCAGGTGGCTACCGGGTGGGGTTGCTGTCGAACACGGGGATCGACCTGCGTCCACGTCTGGCCGACCTTGGCCTGCTGGCCCTGCTGGACACGGTGGTCCTGAGCTTTGAGGAGGGTATGGTCAAGCCGGACCCGCGGATCTTCGGCCTGGCCGCCGAGCGCCTCGGGGTCCCCGCCGGGGCGTGTGTGTTCGTCGGAGACACCCCGAACACCGACGGTGGGGCAGTGCACGCCGGGATGCCCAGCGTCCTGATCCCGGTAGTAGGCGGGGTACCGCAGCTGAACATCGCCGCGGGCCTGCTGGTCGGTAGCTGACGAACGCTGCTCGGGTCACCTGGCCGTGGGTGCGGGGTGTCGGTCGCGACCCTCTCAGCGCCGCGGCAGCCGCATGTGCATCTCGGGGCGGCCGTCGGAGGTGCTCTGGGTCGAGCCGGTGGGCTGGAAGCCCAGACTCTGGTACAGCCCCCGCGCTGCGGTGTTGTCGAGGGACACCCACAGGTCCGCACACCCGGCCAACCGCTGCGCAGTGCCCACGGCGGTCAGCATCAGCTGGCGTGCGACCCCGGCCCGGCGTGCCGGGGGAGCGACCCAGAGGGCGATGACCTCGGGGACCGGCTTGGTGCACGGGTCGTACCAGAGCCGGACCATGCCCACGGGCTCGGTGTCGAGGAAGGCGAACCACGAGCGGTCATCGACGCGACGACGCCAGTCGGCCTCGTCGAGCAGCTGCTGGCTGACCAGGGTGGCACCGAAGGCCTCCGGGTTCGTATCGAGCGCAGCCAGACGGACCTGGCGGTGGATGGCCCACTCGTCTCGGTCCAGGGTGCGGACGCTGACCCGCCGGCTGACCTGCGACATGACGTCGACACTAGCGACCAGGTCGCAGCAGCCCGCACCGGCAAGGCTGTTCGCACCCAGGTCGCGCGGGTTTCGCAACGCCCCCGCCGACGGGGTCCTGGTTGACCGATGATCATCAGGGGTGGGTGGTCGCGTGGGACAGAACCGCTTCCTGGGTGGTGAGCTCGGCTGCGGCGTCCTCACCGTTGCCGTGGCGGGCCACGAAGGCGGCGACCTCGAGGCAGGCCAGGGCCAGGCACAGCTGCCAGACGTGGTCACCGGCGACACCCCGGCCTGCTGATTGCAGGCGCTCGGCTGCCGGCCGTGCGTCGTGGGTGGTGGCGTCCCGGTAGAGCCAGGCGTAGTCCAGGGCTCGGGTCCCAGGCCCGCAGGCGCCGACGTCGATGATCGCGATGCGCGGCGGCTGCCCCGTGCGGGTGTGGGTGTGGTCGATGAGGATGTTGTCGAGGGTCAGGTCGCCGTGCACGGCATCGCCGCTGGGGACCATGGTGCGCGACAGCAGCCTCGCCGTGTCCTCGATGCGCCGCAGCAGCGGGTCGGATGTCGCACCCAGGGCCGCCAGGTCGGCGCGGGGCCCGTCGGGGGCGGTCAGGGCCCAGGACAGGTAGTCGCTCCACGATCCCTCCGAGGGGCCCGCGGCGCCGGCCTGCAGCTCCACCGCGGCGATCAGGTCCTCCACTGGCATCGTGTCCCAGGTGCCCGTATGGCCCGGCGCTAGGTCAGCGATGACGAACGTGACACCGCTGGCCAACGTGCCCCAGTGGTGCCAGCACGGGGTGGGATACCCCCGCCTACGGAGGTCGCGCACGATGCGGGCGGTCTGCGCGCGGCGGGCGACCAGGCCGGGATGTGACGTCCAGGTCAGCACCCGCACCACGGGCCGTGACCCGGCTGCCCCGTCGATGACGGTCCAGGCGCCACCTTGCCGTCCGCCGCCCAGGCGCCCGAGGAGCTGGTAGTCCGTGCCCAGGTGGCCGTTGACCTGCGACACCACCTGCGGCCAGGACAAGAACGCCATACCCCCATCAGAACCGGCGCCCGCACCAGCCCGCAACCACGGGAGGCCGGAGCGTTGTCGCGCGCCTGGCGCCAGGGCAGGTCGGACCTTGCGGGGTCGGGGGAGGATGGTGGGCATGACGGATCGCCGGGGCCGAACAGTCGTGATCAAGAAGGTCAAGCGCCCTGCAGGGGTGTTCACCTGGAAAGCTCACCCTCTGGGCGAGGACGAGCACGGACACTGGCTGTTCCTCGGCCAGGGCGCGACGTGGCTGGGACCGCACGCTGCAGGCCGGGTGTCCGTCGATGCGGTCGTCCTGGTCAGCCCTGGCCAGCCCTGGGTCACCTGGTGGGTGGACGACCCGGCCGACCCTGGGGTCGAGCTCGACGTCTGCCTACCGCCCGCACCGTCTGAGCAGGGGGACCGGTGGTCCTACGTCGACCTGGAGCTGGATCCCGTGCTGCACGTCCGCACCGGGCAGGTAGAGGTGCAGGACTGGGACGAGTTCGGTGAGTCTGTCGACACCGGGATCATGGATCGGGCCACCGCCGACCTGGCCCTCCAGACCGCTCAGAAGTTGCGGCATCTCCTCGCTGGGCCGGCACCCGAGTGGCTGCCCCTGGGGTGGTCAAGGCTCGCCCGCGCCGCTGGACGACCGGCCCCGGGACCAGACCACTACGCACCCTGAAACCATGTGAGCCCACGAGGGTGCGCGGGCGGTGCCTCAACCGCGGGCCGTCGGGGCAATGGTGGGGTGTGCCTGTGGGTGCTCGAACGCCCAGTGCGTGCCCGACCCGGCCGCTCCGGTGAGTATGGCGATGGCCGGCTCGGACAGGGGACGCCACGGGTGCAAGCGTAACCGTTCGACAGCGTCGGTGATGGCCACCCACCGGGCCTCCTGGACGACGGCATCGGGGTCATCGACCGCCAGGACGGGTTCCACCTCCAACTCGACGGCGAAGTTCCACGCCAAGATCGTCGTTCCGCCCGCGATGACCGAGGACGTGCTGGCCAAGCGGAGGTCCTCGGCAGCGACGTCGACGCCGGTCTCCTCCCGCAGCTCGCGCACGGCGCCTTCGGCCGGCGTCTCGGCGGACTCCACCATGCCGCTGGGGATGCTCCAGCAAGGATCGGCCCAGCGTGGGTGTTCCTCACGGACCAGGATCACCCGATCCTGGTGGATCGCCACCACACCAGCAAACCGGGCGTGAGCAGCCGTCATGACCCCATGATGCCCGGCGCGTCTCACTTGCGATATCCGTGGACCCCCGGCGCGGCGAGGCAACACACGTCCTTCGCGCAGGACGGAACGCTCTGGGTGCGCGGCGTTGACCGGCGTCGCGGGAGGAATGGGGCTGCTACCGGGCCCGTCAACAGGCTCGTCGGGACTGCTGGCACGCCTGGTGACATCTGGTCTACCGAAGTCCGGTGGACCGCGTCATGGTGAGCGGGACGTGCGGGTGCTGGCGGCTTCAGCAGGGGTGAAGTCACAGGGCCTTGATCATGAAGAGGCAGGGATTCTGGTCGCCCCAGAGGTCGGTCTCCTCCAGTGGCAGGAAGCCCATCTGTTCGTAGAAGTGGCGGGTGCGCGCGTAGCCGGAGTCGGGGTGGGATGCGCCGAGCGTCTTGACCTCGAGGAGTTTCACGCCGCGCTGGCGCGCGTCCTGCTCGATGGCCTGGACCATGGCTGTTCCGACACCCTGACCGTGATGCTGACGGTCGACGACCATGAGGTGCAGCTCGGCGACGTGCGGGAAGTGACGATCGACCAACGTCAGACCGACCACGCCGCCGTCCTCACCTTTCACTGTCCATGTCTCCTTGGATCGGGCCGCCTCGATGTAGTCGCCGTTTGCCTCGGGCAGCCCGAACCACTCCGGCACCGATGCCAACAGTTGCTCCGCCGCCTCCGGCACGGGCGAGTCTGGACGACACATCCACTCCATTGCTCGAGCCTTCCACGAGGTCTCCGCGCGCCGACACCCGGTATGAAGGGACCGTTGTCACGTTCTGCGCCATCAGCGGTCTTTTCGGTCGGGGTGCTCGGCCCCGTTGACCGTGCCGGGTGCCTGGTCGGGGTCGGTGGTGTCCCCGCCGCTGCGGCGCAGGGCGCGGGCCTTGTCCTGGTCCGCCTGCTCCTTCTCCTCCGCCGCGCGGATCTTGGCGTCGTCGCGGGGAGGCAGCTGGATGTCCTCCTCGGCCTGGATGCCGGCGATGAGCTGACGGGACCGCTCGAGCTCGGCGTCGACCTCCGCCCCGAGCAGCAGCGCGAGGTTGGTGATCCACAGGTAGAGCAGGAAGATGATCACCCCGGCGAACGAGCCATAGGTGGCGCCGTAGCTGGAGAAGTTGGCGATGTAGAAGCCGAACGCGACCGAGATGAGGACCCAGACGAGGATCGCGAACGCGGCGCCGATGCTGAGCCACCGGAATTTCGGCTGCTGGACGTTGGGCGTGCTGTAGTACAGCAGCGCCACGATCAGCATGACCAGGACCAGCACGACCGGCCACTTGGCGATCTGCCACACGGTGATCACGGTCGACCCCAGGCCGATGGCCTCGCCGAGCGCCGTCGCCACCGGCCCGGACACGATGAGCATGAGCGCGACGAGCACCACCATGAGCACCATGACCAGGGTGATGAGGAGCATGACCGGGCGCAGCTTCCACACCGGCCGGCCTTCCTCGATCTCGTAGACCCGGTTCATCGCGCGGCTGAACGCGGTGACGTACCCCGAGGCCGACCACAGCGCGGTCGCCAGACCTACGACCAGGGCCAGCCCGGCACCCGGGGAGGTCGCCAACGACTCCACCACCGGCTCCAGGGTCGAGGCCCCGGACTCGCCGAGCACGCTGCTCAGCACGGGCATCACCGCGTCGACGACCTGCTGGCTCTGCCCGACCAGCCCGAGCAGAGAGAAGATCGCGATGAGCGCCGGGAAGATGGCGAGCACGGCGTAGTACGTCAGCGCGGCCGCGAGGTCGGTGCACTCGTCGTCCAGGAACTCCCGGAACGCCTTGCCCGCGGTGTACTTCCACGCCGGCCCGGTCATCTGCGCCGGCGAGTCCGGCTTGTCCTCCCGCTCCGGGTCCGGCGCGTCCACCTGCCCGGCCCTGCGGCCCGAGTCCTTGCCGCCGGTTTCCTTGCGGTTGGCTGCGCTGGAGCTCACCGCCGTACCCGCCGGGCGACCCCGATGATCAGCACCACGGCGGCCACGGCACCGAGCGCGGGGGCCAGCACGCTGAGCACGTCCCGGTGGTCATCACTTTGCAGCCGGGTTTTGACCGACTCGACTGTGTCGTGGGTCTGCTTCTTGACCGACTCGACTTTGTACTGGGCCTGCTTCTTCACGTCCAGGCGTTCGGTGAGTTCGTCGACGGTGTCGCCGAGCTCGGCGCGGTGCCGGGCGATGTCGGCCTCGATCTGTGCCGGGTCGTTGCTGGCCTCGTCCTGGGTGTTGTCGCTGTCGAGGTTCTCGTGCGGTGTGGTGCTCATGACTGGGCTGCCCCCTTGACCTGCTCGATGTCCTGCTTGACGTTGTCCATGGCACGTTCGGGCTTGGCCGGGGTGGCCTCCTGCACGCGCTTCTTGCCCACCAGCGACACCACGGCCGCCGCCGCGAACAGCAGCAGAGTGACGATGCCCGCGGCGGCCCACGGGGGCAGCACCAGGGCGAGGGCCAGGATGGCCGTCGTGATCAGGGCGGCGATGCCGAAGAAGGCGAGCAGGCCACCGGCGCCGAACATGCCTATGCCCACGCCCGCGTTCTTGGCCTTGGCGCTCAGCTCAGCCTGCGCCAGGCGCATCTCGTCCCGGATGAGCGTGCTCGTCTGCTCGCTCAACCGCCCGATCAGCTCACCCGTTGACGCATGATCGGTGTCCGGCGTGAACCGCTCAGCCACGAGGCCCCTCCAGGTCATCACCCGCGAGGGCGGTGTCGGTGTCGACCTCCCACGGGTCATCCATGCTGTCCCGGTCGCCGTCCTTGGCGTTGCTCAGCCGGCCCTTGGCCTGCTCGGTCACCTTCCCGGCCTGGGCCTTGGCCTTGTCCGCCTGCTCCTGCACCTTCGGGTGCCCCCACAGCTCCTGCGCCTTCGCGCTGAGCTGCTCGTACCTCTCCCGGCCCGCCCTGGCGCCCAGGACGTACCCGGCCCCGAAGGCGGTCGCCATCATGATCTTGCTCATCGTCTGCTCCTGACTGCAGAGGGGGTGTCGCACGGACCCAGGGCTGGGGCCGCGTCGCCTTGCTGTGGTGCCCGGCAGGCGAATACGGTGTAAACGTACGGCGTAATCGAATGGCGTGCAAGCGTGTCCCCGGGGGGTCCGGGGCAAGACGAGGAAGTGGTGAGGTCAGTGGGCGACAAGATGTGGAGCGTGGCGACGACGGCGGCGGCGATCGGTGGTGGGGTGATGGCCAAGAACGTCATCGAGACGACGTGGAAGTTCGTCACCGGCAGCAACTCCCCGAGCAACCCCGAGGACCCGGAGGTGGACTGGGGGGAGGCTGTGGCCTTCGCGCTGGTCTCCGGCGCGGTGGTGCAGCTGGTGCGGGTGTGGATCAACCACAAGTCGACCGAGGCCTACACCAAGCGCAAGGGACACCTGCCCGAGTCGGTCGCGAGTTGACCGCGAGGGGACGGCGAGCCGACACGCGGTGCGTGTGACAGGCTGGACGCTCAGGAGGTGTGCCGATGAGCCCAGAGGAGCCGGACGAGGCGCGGTCCACGCGGCCGCCACGCCTCAGCCGTCAGCGCATCGTCGATGCTGGCCTTGCCAGTATCGAGGCTCATGGTGTGGACCAAATGACCATGCGCAGCCTGGGTCGCGACCTGGGGGTTGAGGCGATGGCCCTGTACCGGTACGTCTCCGGGCGGGAAGATCTGCTGGAGGCGGTCGTGGAGAGTCTCCTGGACGGGCTCATCAAGCGCGTGGAGGCCGCGGAGACCACGAGCTGGCAGGAGTACCTGCAGCACGTCGCGCACGAGATCCGCCACATGGCTCTGGCCCACCCCACGGCGTTCCCACTGGTGGTCTCGCGGCACCCGGCGGCGCCCTGGCTGCGACCGCCGCTGCGCGACATCGCCATGGTCGAGCACCTCCTGGCCACCCTGTGCGAGCGAGGCTTCAGCGACGACCAAGCGGTGGACACCTACAAGGCATTCACCAGCTTCCTCGTCGGGTCCCTGCTGCTGGAGGTCTCCACCAAGACCGAGAACGTCGCCGCGGTGGAAGAACCGATGAACGAGGGCAGTGCCGACATACCCGAGCAAGACACGGTAGAAGATGTCGACCTCGGGCAGGCACCGCACGTCGTGCGAATGCGCGACCGACTCAGCCAGGACCACAGCGAGGCCGAGTTCGAGACCGGCCTCGAGAGCCTGCTCAACCGCATCGAGAACACCGTCTCTCACTAGCCCCCGGCCCGGTGGGGAGCGCCCGCGATGGGCACATCGGGCCCACCTGCGGGTCAGGCGGCCAACTGCCCGCTCCTGAGCCCACCCGATGCCTCTGGTCTTTACCACCGCCGAGGTGCGGCGTAACCTGTTGCTGTTTACAGCGTAAGCGGTACGTTCATCCGGTCATGTCAGGCAGGGGTAGGAGGGGTGATGGCAATCGCGTGCAGTGAGGTCGTCCCATCGGTCCGGCCGGCGCGTCCGCGGGTCGCGGTCGTGACGGTGGTCCGGGGCGAGCATCGGGCGCTCTTGGCCCAGGTCGACGGACTGTCCACGAGCACGTGGCCCCCCGACGTCCACGTCACCCTCGCGGTCGCGGATCGCGAGCTGAACCGCAACAAGCTGCCAATACGGTCTGACCGGTGGGAGACCTTCATCGTCCCCGGCAGGGACCTGCGACGAGCTCCCAGGGCCGCCTTCCGCTCCTCGGTGATGCATGCCTGCGACGTGGCGCTGAACGCTGGTGCAGAAGTGGTCGTGTTCGTCGATGTTCGGTGCCTGCCAGGCCGGCGACTGCTGCAGACCTACGCCGAGCACGCCACCAACAGCACCCAGACAACCCCAGTCCTGTGGAGCGCCGCTCAGACCGTCCAGCTCGACGTACCACCGGGGACCGTGTATCCCGTCTCGGGCGGGCTGGGGTCCCTCGTCACACCAACACCGGTCGACGCCCGACCGAGCCCGACGACGGGACCGTCGGTGCCGTGGGCGGAGTCGTTTGCTGTCCGGGCCGGCGACTGGGCGGTCGTGCGCAAGGCGTGGGCCGGCAGGAAGTCACCGGCCGAGGAGCAGCCCACCATGACATCAAGCTCACGTGAGCCGCAGCCCGTGCCCTCCCTGGTTGACGCGGTGAGGTCTGTAGGCGGTTCGCACGTCCAGGTTCCCGACGACGCGGTGCTGTACCGGCAGCACCCCCGATTTGCCGACACCAGGTACTCCCCGGGGGCACTGCGCCTGCCGGAGAGCACGCTGTCCGAACGCTGCGAACGGATCGCGGTGGCAGGGTCCTAGGCCGCCGGTGACCGCCGTGCGGTGGTTCACGTCGTCCGAGGGCCAAGCGGTGGCGCGGTGCCCGCCTGGGTTGCGGGGTCATCGTGAAGGCGCCTACGTTTACGGTGTAAACGGACGGCGCATCAGGGCGCCGGCCACCATCACAGGAGGTTCCCGCATGTGGAACAAGGAACAGATCCAGTCCCTGCACAACGGCGGTGTGGTCGTCGACCAGGACGGGGAGAAGATCGGCAAGGTCGGCCAGGTCTACCTGGAGGACTCGACCGGTGAGCCCGCGTGGGTGACAGTCAAGACCGGGCTCTTCGGCACCTCGGAGTCTTTCGTGCCCCTGCAGGGTGCCACCGTGCAGGACCAGGAGGTGCGGGTGCCGTACACCAAGGACCAGGTCAAGGACGCCCCCCGGGTCGAGGAGGACGGTCACATCTCCGTGGAGGAGGAGCGCGAGCTGTTCTCCTACTACGGTGGCCGGGATGGCCAGAAGAACGCGAACAACGGCGCACCGGCCACCCGCGACCAGGAAGACACCCGCGCCGGCACCGCCGGCCGGGCCGACGCCGGAACGGGCATGACCGGCGGGACAGAAACCGCCGCAGGCGCCGGGGGCACTGGGCGCGGCACCGGCGACGACGAGTCGGACGCCAGCATGGTCCGCTCCGAGGAGCAGCTGCACGTCGGCACCGAGAAGGTCGCCACCGGCAAGGCCCGCCTGCGTAAGTACGTCGTCACCGAGCACGTCACCAAGACCGTCCCCGTCCAGCGTGAGGAGGTCCGTATCGAACGCGAGCCCCTCGACGAACAGGACCGGGACCGCCTGTCCGGGTCCGACCTGAGCGAAGACGAGCTCGAAGTCACCCTCGCCGAGGACCAGGTCGTCGTCGACAAGGAGACCGTTCCGGTCGAGGAGGTGCGCCTGAACACCGACACCGTCACCGAGGAGCAGCAGGTCAGCGACGAGGTCCGCAAGGAGCAGATCGACACCGACCTGCCTGACCAGCACCACAACCACTGACCCCAAATCCCACCCACGTCGGCCCCACCCCGCTCGGGGTGGGGTCGGCGCGTGCGTAGCTAGGCAGAGACGCCACACCGCCAGGCCGCCCTGATGCTCTCACCCGGATCAATCGCGGAGGCGCGGACGCAGAACTGCACGTTCGACTGTCTGTCAAGGGACAGTGGGACTTCCCTGTAGGCGGACAGTAGATCTCCTTGCTGGCGGACAGTTCATCTCCCTGTCCGTGGTCAGCTGATCTCCCTGGGGCGGTTAGGTCAAGGGGATCACTCCTCGTCCGGTGGTGGCCTCGGCGAGGCGGAGTGAGGTGCCCTCGGTGATGATGACGTGGGCGTGGTGCAGGAGCCGGTCGACGGCGGCGGTGGCCAGCGTCTTGGGCATGATCGTGTCGTACCCGGAGGGGTGGATGTTGCTGGTGACCGCCAGGGAGCGGCGCTCGTAAGTGGCGTCGACGAGTCGGTAGAACGCCTCGGCGGCGGCCTGCCCGGAGGGCAGCATGCCGATGTCGTCGACCACGATCAGCTCGGCCCGGGTGATCCTGGCCAGGACCTTGCTGACCGTCCCATCGACCGCGGCCCGCCCGATCGCGGTGGTGAGGGACTCCAGGGTGAACCAGGACACCCGCATGCCCTCGTCGATGACCTTGTGCGCCAGGGCCTCGACGAAGTGGGTCTTGCCGGTGCCGGAGGGCCCGCTGATCGCGAGGTTCTCGGCGCGGTGGACCCATTCCAGTGCGGCCAGGGCGGACTGGAATGGGGCCGGGATGGAGGAGTCGGCCTCACGCCAGGACGCGAACGTCTTGCCGGCGGGCAGGCCGGCGGCCTTGCGGCGCATGGCCCTGGTGGCCTCGTCGCGGCCGCGGACCTCCTCATCGAGCAGCACGCGCAGGACCTCGGCCGGGTCCCACCGTTGAGCCTTGGCGGTGGCCAGGACCTCGGGGGCGGCGGTGCGCAGGTAGGGCAGCCGCATGCGGCGCAGCACCTGCTCCAGGTCGGCCGGCAGGGGTGGCGCCGTCCCCGGCCCGGTGGTGGTCGTCGTCCTCGCGCGCGTGCTCGTGCTGGTGGTGCTCATCGGGTGCCCCCGGTGGTGAACCCGGCCCACCCGTTCGTGCCGGGCTGGGTGGTTGCGGTCTCGTCGGCGATGACGAGGTCGACGCTGGTCGTGCCGGCGGCCAGGTGGTCGAGGATGCTGGCCAGGTCGGCCTCGGCGAACCGGCCGGCGGCCGCGGCGACGCCGAGCGCGGCGTCGACCCGCTCGGTCCCGACGAGGGCGGCGAGCTGGACGGCGTCGGCCATCTTGGCCCGGATCCGCACGGTCCCGGCGGCGGAGGCCTCGACCAGCCAGGCGCGGGCTCCTTCACCCAGGGCCAGGAACGCGGCCTCGGCCTCGGTGCGTGCCCGCGGCCGAGGCGGCCGTGGTGTCCCGTCGACCTCTTGGGGGTGGTCGGGGTAGTGGGACGGCTCGATCCTCGGGCTGCCGGGGGTGGAGGTGATGTGCCGGGCGGCCTCGATGAGCCCGGCGACGCCGCCGGCCCAGGCCGGCACGACGGGCAGGGTGGTGGTGTCGGCGACGATGACGACCTCGGTGCCGACGACGCGTACCCATACCTCGGCCCCGACCAGGCCCGGCGGGGTCGAGTAGCGCACCGAGCCGAACCGCACGGTCTGGTCGGTGTTCACGACCCGGGTCACCCCCAGGGCCATGGTGTGCGGCGATGTGGGCAGGGTGTGCAACCTGGCTCGCTCCTGCGTCAGGGCGAGCTCGGGGACGCGGGCGGACTCGCGGTGCTTGCGCCCGTTGACCTTGGCCATGAACGCCTCGCACGCGGCCCGCAGCTCCTCGAAGGAGGCGTACTGCTCGCCCAGGTTGGCCTGAGTGGGGACCAGGTCGGCCTTGGCGATCTTGACCGTGGCCTCGGTCCCGCCCTTGGACTGCGGGTCGTACGGGACGCACGTGTGGACCGTCGTGCCGTAGTGCCGGGCCACGGTCACCAGGTCGGGGTGGCGCACCGGCACGCCGGCGACGTGGTCGATCGTGACCGTCCTGGCGTTGTCGGTCAGCACGTACGAGGGAACCCCGCCGATCGTGCGGAAGGTGGCGTCCAGGCACGCCACCAGCGTCGGCAACGTCTGGTCCCAGGTCGGGATCACGACCCGGTAGCGCGACCAGGCCAGCCACGCGCAGAACAGCAGCGTGCCCCGCGCCCGCCCGTCCGGACCGGGGACCTTCGGGCCCTCGCCCCAGTCGAACTGCAGCCACAGCCCGGGCTCGGTGATCCAGGGCCGGTACGTGCGAGCGTTGCCCGCGCGCCACGCGGCCTTGGCGGCCGCGACCGCTCGGCGCGTGGTCCGCTCGGTCCCGGTGAAACCAAGCCCCACCAGACGCTCGTGGAGCACGTCCGCGCGGGCCTTGCCCGAGGAGTGGTCGACCCACTCCTCGATCTTGGGCAGGTACGGATCGATGATCCGCGGCCGCCGGCCCGGACCGGTCACCGGCGCCCCGCTGTCACGGGCCGCGACATACCGTCGCACGGTCTTGGGGTCTACCCCGGCCAGCTGCGCGGCCGAGTTCGCGCACTCGGTGACGTCGAACGCCTCGAGAATCTCCATGATCTCCCTGTCAGACTTCTTCACGCGTCCCTCCGGTAGGTGAGTGCTCGTTGGTGGTCGAAGACCTCGAGCACACCCCCGGAGGGACGCTTCATTCGGGACCGACACGGCCCGGCCCCTTGGCCACGGGCAGGGAGATGAGCTGTCCGTCAGCAGGGAAG
>NZ_LQBL01000005.1:0-13846 GCF_001483745.1 Serinicoccus chungangensis
GCCCTGCGACCCGGCATCAGAGTGATGGATCAGCTCGCCGGGCAGCACCGGGTGACCCTCCCGGGCGCGCTGCCAGGTCGCCATCCTGACCGGCGTCATGACCAGGTCCACGTCCTTGGTGCTGGCGGCGTGCCAAGCCATGATGCGCTGGGCGTACACGTCGACGACGAACGCGACGTACACCCACCCCGACCACGCCCGGACGTAGGTGAAGTCCATGACCCACGTCCGGTTCGGGGCCGCGGCGGTGAAGTCGCGGTTCAGCAGGTCCCCGGCGCGAACGCCGTCCTTGGCCGGGATCGTGGTCCGGATGCCCTTGCTCCGACGGATGCCGGACAGGCCCAGGGCCCGCATCGCCCGGTCCACGCTGCCCGGCGATACCGAGGGCATCCTGCGGGCGACCAGGGCCGTCATCTTCCGCCGCCCGTACAGGCCCTCCGGGGTGAGCCTGCGTCGACCCGCAGGGTCGGTGGTCCAGGCGAGGTCGCGGACCGTGTCCATCACCCACGCGTCCTGCACCGTGCGGTCCGCGACCTGGCGGCCGGACCGGCGCCAGGTGCGGTAGGTGCGCTCGGCGACCTGCAGGCCCTGCTGTCGCAGGACCCGGCAGACCGACCCGACCGTGCGCCCCTGGGCACGCTGGGTGTCGATGAACGCCACGATCATCGGTTCCGGGGGTCGAGCTCCCCCACGAAGAAACTGGTCGCGGCCTTCAGGATCGCGACGTCCTCGCGCAGCTGCCGGTTCTCCGCTTTCAGCTTGCGGATCTCGGCCAGCTCCTCACTCGTGGCGCCCTGGCGCCGGCCACCATCGACCTCGGCCTGGACCACCCAGCGGCGCACGGTCTCCTTGCCCAACCCTTCTCGGCGAGCGACGGCCTCAGCGGCCGCGGTCAGCGAGGAGTACTCGCCCCGGTGCTCCTGCACCAGACGCACGCACCGCTCCTTGACCTTCGGATCGATCTTCTTCGGCATGAACTGCATCCTTCCAACTCACAAGGATGCGGCATCAAACCTGGGGCGCTTCAGACATCGGAGACCTCCACCCACAGGCCGTCCCGGTCGGGCAGCCTGCCGTTCTCGTCAGGGATGGGTTCGGCGTTGGCCACCCAGGTCCAGAACGGTTCCTCGAAATCGGGCGGATCACCGACCTGGACGCCGGTGTCGGAATCGTCCAGCCCGTAACTCAGCCGTCGCTTGAGGACGCCACGGACCCACCAGTCGAACTCCTCCCAGCCGACCCTGGTGCTACGGGCGACGTGGCGCATCTCGCCCGCAGTGACGTCCAGGGTGCGCCACGGCTCGATCTGCGGGCCCAGGCTCAGGATGCTGGTGCTGGCCATGTAGAAGGTGTGCTCGTCGTGACCGAACGCCACGACCTCAGGGTCCTCCTCCGTCAGGAGGAACTCGCCCAACCGTTGGCCCTGACGTACGGGCCGCACCGGGATGCCGCGCAGAGCGTGGTACTGCTCGACCACCGACCGAGGACCGCCCTTGGGTCGCAGCCACTGCACGACGTCGAAGTTGTCCGCCACCGCGGGGAAGTCATCGATCGGGTCTGTCTCGTCGGGTGCTCCCATAACGGCACACCCTAGGTCCGGCGAGTGAACGAGCAGGCTGGCAGAGCATCGCTCGAAAGGGTCGTCACGGCGCCAGGCGGACTTTGGCTCCCTGTCCACGGAAACAACGTGTTATGACGCCCTCGGCGCACTGCCCCCACAAGAGTCATGGACCCATCTACCAAGATCTCCCCCATCGACCCAAGCCCAACGCCCGCCTCTAGTGGGCTTGAGCAGCGCTTATTGTCCACCACGCGGGATGGTCTGCCGCACCGGCGGATCAGCGCGCGAGGTGGTCCCCGCCACCTGACCTCACCGTCGACGACGATCTCGTGCGCAGTCATGCGGCTCCACGACCCCGCAGACAAGCACCGCATCGTCGGGTGTGAGCAGCCGTTCGTTGGCCTTCCGGCCGACATCGTCCCAGCCGGTGAAGGTGGTCGGGCTAGGGCATGTGAACGTAGCGTTGGGCGCATCAAGGTCTCGGAGATGCTGGGCGTGAGAACCTCTCTAGAAGACCTGGACACCTACATCGGGCCGACGCTACCTCTCACCCTCATCTCGGAAGAGCTGCATTGGCCACTTGACAGACAAGGCAGGAGAGCCCGATGATCAGCCATCGGGCCAGATTTCGGGGGACCGATTACACGTCTCAGGTACCCATTGGAGAGGCCCTTTACAATGAGACCACTGCCGCGCAAAGGCGCAGTTTCCCTAGTTGTTGCCTTGCAAGTTCTAGCAATCGCAAACACGGGAGCTGCTATGCAGCCCGTGTCGCAGGCGGGAGAACCCGCGCCTGGGTACGCTGCCGTTCTCGAGGAGCCAACGGCTGACATGGTGCCAGGCTTGTTTGCTGACGGAACCACGCTCCCTCCTGCACCCGACCCGGTTATGCTTGAGGCATTGATCGAGGCGGAAACTGTGGTCATTGACGATCCCGTTCCTGACCCTACGACTGCGGGCCCACTGGCAACAACTCAAGCAGTTGTGTGCACTCCAGTCACCTATGCGGACGACCCACACTTGTCGACCTCTCCAAACACCTGGGATGTGTCGGCGCATGGGAAGTGGAACAAGGGGAACTGCAAGAAGGATCGGGCGGTTGTCACAGCCAGGCTGTACGAGTGGTATGTCAACAGGAGCAGGCCAACCACCGGCGCGTGGGTCTTCAAGAAGAAGAATTCCGATACGCTCAAGCCGAAGAGCGTGAGCAACAATCAGGTTAACGTCCGTGTCGGCTGTGATTCGTCTTCTCGAACGCACTGGTTGAACGTGGTGACAGTTGACGTGCGATGGGAGGCTGACGACTGGTCGCGGGCTGAGGCGAAGGAGGCTGTGCCCTGCCGCGTTTGGTAGTTCAAACCGTGAACGTGGTGGCGGGCGCCTGGTTGGAATTGAGATTGCAGTTTCGCGTCACGCCTTTGCCAATCGGGACTTTAGTTGCTCTGTCAGTTCAACATGATGTGGCAAGGTGCGCATTTCATTTGCAGAGACATTAACGCCTTCGGCCCGCGCTCTCGCTGTTAAGAATTCCCAATGACCCGAGGCCAGCGCCTCCTCATCTCCTGACCCGCCTGCGTCAGGACCAACTACAACGGGCGCCTCGTCTACGATCTCTTCGAGTCTCACGTCTTCCCAGCTCTGGTTCGTGGCCCAGCCGCGGTCCACGAGCAACGGCAAGCGGCCACCGGCATGAGTCTCAAGGAAGAGAGTGCACTTCACGTACAAATGCGGACTGTCACGGTCCTTGACGTCGACGATAGTGAGGAGATTCATGTTTGTTCCTCCGGTGGTTCTTAGTCGATACGTCGAATAGATGGAGCATTGGCTTGGTGGGCGCCGCTCACCAAGGCCGATACTGGGCGTTGCAGGGCGCTGACGACTTATCGTCACCGCAAGTATGCAGACTCACGCTCGGGGCTGGCTCACCAGCCTACCGGAACGCTGCATGGCGGTCAGGCGACGAACTCGGGATAGTGATGCGGCGCGCTTGAGGCTGCCAGGTGACCTGAGTCCGAAGTTCGTCGAGACCAGGAGAGTGGTCGAGTCATGGCGCCTGGAGGTAGTCGCGTCGAGCACGCGAGACTGCTGCACGGGTAGGTGACGTGGTTGGGCCACACAGCCCCGCCGCAAGCCAGCGCCCCAAGAATGGACTTGATCCACGGTTGGTGATCACCAGCACCGCGCGGCCCGAGGCGATCATGCAGCGAACCAGACAGCTCGAAAACGGTCGTCACTGAGCCGCACTAACGTGGACCGCGTCAGCCTGACGGGTGCCCGAGAGTCACTCGACTCTCGGGCACCCTGGCGCGCCTGTCCGTGAAGTGGAGGCGGGTCAGCGGGCGGCGGGGACCTGGCTGTCG
Organism: Serinicoccus chungangensis; assembly: GCF_001483745.1. Classification (GTDB taxonomy): domain Bacteria; phylum Actinomycetota; class Actinomycetes; order Actinomycetales; family Dermatophilaceae; genus Ornithinicoccus; species Ornithinicoccus chungangensis_A. The sequence goes on from NZ_LQBL01000005.1 coordinate 3,922, forward strand.
GGGTCTGGGCGGTCGTGGGTGAGCTTGTCCAGGCCGGTCCGGGCGTGGTCCCTGCCCTTGCGGATCGTGTCCTCGTAGCGCCCGTGGGTTTTGGTGTTGGCGACCTCGCCGAGCTTGTCGAGGCCCTGCTCGAGCTTGGCGCGGTGCCGGGTGGCGGCGCTGATGATCGTGGCCCTGAGTCGCATCGATTCTTCTCCTTGATGTGGTGGTGAGGGGGTGGATTCAGGTCGGGGTGTTGGTGGGTGCGGACGGCCTCCGGGTCCTCCACACCGGCTCCAGCTCGGCGTTCTCGGCCGCGGTGGCGACGCGGAACGGCGGGTCCGTCGGGGTGGGCAGAGCCTGTCGGTCCTGCCCGCGGGTGGCGCGCAGGCTGAGCCAGATGGAGACGGTGATGATGGTGGCCACGACCGCGAGGGAGACGGTGGTCGGGATGTAGAAGAGGTCGATCTTGAGCAGCATCTTGACGCCCACCCAGACCAGGACCAGGGCGAGTCCGGTCTTGAGGTAGACGAACCGGTGGATGAGGTCGGCGAGCAGGAAGTACATCGCGCGCAGCCCCAGGACCGCGAACGCGTTCGCGGTGAAGACGAGGAACACCTCGTCGGTGACGGCGAAGATCGCGGGGATGGAGTCGACGGCGAAGACGACGTCGGTGACCTCGACGAGCACCAGGACCGCCAGCAAAGGGGTCGCGAGCAGCACCCCGCCACGACGGACCACGAACTTCTGGTCGTGGTAGGTCTCGGTCATCGGCACCAGCCGGCGGAACAGGCGCAGAGCGCGAGACTGCTCCGGGTCCATGTGCTCGTGGCGCTGACGGAGCATCCGGTACCCCGTCCAGAGCAGGAACGCGGCGAAGACGTAGAGGACCCAGGAGAAGTTCTGGATCAGCACCGCACCCGCGGCGATGAAGATGCCGCGAAAGACCAGGGCGCCGACGACGCCCAGGAACAGCACCCGGTGCTGGAACTCCCGGGGGACGGCGAAGTAGCTGAAGATGATGGCCCAGACGAACACGTTGTCGACCGCGAGCGACTTCTCGATGAGGTACCCGGCGAAGTACTGCTGCCCGAACTCTGCACCCCAGGTGACCCAGACGATCACACCGAAGGCCACCCCGAAGGCGACCCACACCCCCGACCAGAGGCCCGCCTCGCGCACCCCGATGACGTGCGCGTGACGGTGCGCGAACAGGTCGATGGCCAACATGACCGCGATGAAGACCAGGACCGCGGCCCACACCCACCCAGAGATATCCATGACGAAACCTTTCGATCAGTACGACCGAAGGTCTCTCCCGGCCCCTGGAACGGGGCTGCTCGCCGGAACCCACTTGGGGGCCGAAGTGACGACGAGACGGTGAGTGGGATACTCCCCTTCTGCGCAGAAGTAACCCACACCCATGCACTCATGTCAAGCCTCCGCCGAGCGGACGACCCAGGCAACAGGACAGACCGCTCCAGATGAGTCAGCCCCCCTACGCCTCGAACCGCTGGTGGCACCGGCAAGCGGTTCGGACACGGCCGGGACCGCGGCACGATGCTCGGCATCGAACCCCTAGCGTCCAGGCAACTGCCAGCTGCCCAGCGCTGCCCACGCCCCTGTCGGGCGTGCAGCATACGTGCATCAGCGACTCGAAGGCCCGAAGCATCCCAGGTCATGGCGGAGTCGCGAAACCGCAGGTCACAGGCGCACGGCAGGGCCGCGCTACTGTTTTTCGAACAGCAGACTGAAGTAGAGACCGTAGAGCTCAAATCGCCTGCGCCACAGGCGAATCCAGAGCTGGCGAAGGGACTCGAACCCTCAACCACCTATTTACAAGACTCCCGACTGAAACGCGCTGACCTGCACAAACAGCCGGAAAATGGGCCTTCGGGCCGTTTCGTGCAGCATACGTGCATCATGGCTGGCGACTCATGACTCGTCTTGGCCGCCACGCGGGCCGCTCTCCTGCAGGAGGGAGGTCACATACCCAGCAGCCGGGGCGACCTGGCGGACAGCGGTCCAAGTTCGTCCGGCACCCCTGGGTCCTCCGCAAGCCTAGACCGGTCGCCCCTCCCCGCCGTCCACGTCGGCGGCCCGTCTCGAAGTCGCGAGATCGATTGGCCGCCCGGAGTCGACGGTCGGTGCATACTCTCAGCCGATCAGTCGCCTACCGGGGATCTGTGGATGTTCGGCCAGCGCAGAGGGTCGGTACATCGCTGTACTGCCGATGACAGCGCGGTTCGCGACTACGACGAGTACGACAAGTCGACACTTGCACGACGCGGATTCGTCTGGCTCCCCTCTGATGGCAACCGCGGTGATACTTGAGGCGCCCGCATCGCCCGCCGGCTCCCTCAGCCTGGCGTCATCCGCCTCGCTGACCAACTGCTGGAGATGACGTCGGGGATCCCCACGCTTCAGGCAGCGGAGCGCTTCGGGGGAGATCCTGCAGGCTGCACTCGGCAACTTCAACTATCCGCGCGGTTATCTCGATACGGCAGGCATACCGCGTGAGTAGTTAGGTGGGCTACTCAGAGTAGGGCGCCAGGCTCGAGTCGCCTGCGACGACGAGGGCGTCGACCACACGTTGCCATGTAGCAAGCAAGGCATCATCAGTCACTGCCGACCGCACTTCGATCAGCCACGTCGAGAGCAGGTAACTCCGTCGAGCTATGTGGTCGGGGTCAGCAAGTACAAGATCTGCGATCCACGGCAGACCCAGACGAACCTGGCTAGCAACATCGAGCGCCCGCACGAAACTGATCAGGTGATCAGTGCATGTCGGATCACCCCTGGCGCCTAGAAGCCACTCCTCAACCGTTGAGGCAAGGTCGCGAGGGTTCCACCATACAATCGGCGCACCTGCAGTCTCGCGGTAGAGGTAGGCGACCTCACCAGCCAGATTCGGCATGAGGGATGCACGGGCATAATCGCCGTAGTGCCGTCCCTCGAACGGCTTGTGATCCTTCTCGTATCCGAGGACTCGACTGACAAGTGTGGGCCAGATCCGCGCAGCCGTACTAGCTCGGCTTGTTGATTCTTCCCCAGCGGCTGAGACTGCGCGAATAAATACGCCGAGCAGGTCTGAGCGATCGGCGAACGCGTCGAGGTGCTCAAACAGCAGCTCGTCGTTCCCATTCTCGATCAGCGTCAGCAAAGCGCGTGCCGAGATGAGTGCGTGCGTTCCGCGATGATCCATATCTCGTTCGTGAGCAAGGAGCGCCCGACGTTGTGCAGCGAGGGCCGCCGTAAACAATGCCTCGGCACGTTCCGACACGCCGATGTCGGCAACGACAGCGGGCGCGAGCGCCCGGAGAGCAGCGTCAAGCCGACGGAAATCGATTGCGTCACCGGCTACTTGCTGCAGCGACTGAGTGATGGGGTCAGCTAAGAGAACCGTGGCTCGTCGACCAGTGTCCGAATCCCAGTTGCCAAGGGCACAGTCGCGCATCGTTGCTATGACGAGGTCGAGTGCATCCTCATGATGGCATCGCCCGCCCTGTGCGCACGGCACTTGCCACAAGCGATCAAGGCCGCGAGCCAGATATACACGGACTTCATTCGGCAGCGACGAGGCCAGACTCGTCGCTGCTGCCGCGACCCGAGCGTAAGTCTTTGTCCCGTCGTGACCATCAAGGACGGTCCGCACGTCGCGGGCGTATGGCAGTAGGAGGACCGGCAGAACTCGGGCCGCCACTCGATCGGCGCCTTGCTCAAAATACGACTCCTCGGACTCGAACTGACGCTCCTGGCCAGCGATCTCCGCAGCAGCAATGACAGTTTCGGCGGCGAATCGGAGCGAGTCAACCGGCAGCCCTACCCCATCGATCAGATGCGCTTCGAGTGCGGCGGCGGCAACTGCTACCGGCGCGTCCCATTTTGCTCCAACACTGAGACCAGGTGGCTCTGCGAGAAGTTGTTCTGCACTGGTCAAGTCCGCGACGAGCGTCTCTGCAGACCGTGGTTCGGCCAGGCCCTTCTTCGAGTTGATGTGGTACTCCACAAAGAGTCGCGTCGCTTCATGTCCGCGCTGGATGTCGACGCTTCCACTTTGGAGCGCATCAAGAAGGGGTTCGGGTGGCGTGCTCTGGATGAGGACTTGGCCGTCGTCGGTTGCCTCGGCGCTGTATGTATTGCGGTCCATACCGCTCGCCCAGCCGCGCACACTCACGAGTTGCCGCTGAACTTCAGCGTCATCGATGCCCGGAACGGCAGATCGGATATCTTGCGCGGCCCGCTCGACCAGCACCTGGGCCACCTGGCGCAGCTCCTCGGCTCGGGCCTCATCGGCGCGCAGTACGAGCATCATCGCGGCCTCACGCAGCGACCAGCTGCGACGATCTCCGCCAACAACCCCGTCGGAGGAGGCGGCGAGTCCGCTCGACTCCTGTACAACTCTGCCGAACTCTAGCTGCCAGATCACCGGCTCCGACAAGTACGGGTCAAGAAGTCTGTCGCTCTTCTCGATGTGGCGCACCAAGAGGCCGACAACGAAACCGACCATCGCCAGGCTTTCGCAGCCGTCGAGCAGCACGGGCACGAGGTCTTCGAGCGGGATGTCGATCTGGATCAACTGGTCAACGACCCGTTCCAGCGCCTGAAGTGCGCTCATGCACGGATAGGGACCGACTCCGGTGCCTCGGTACCAGATCCAGACGTGTGAGTCACCGATATAGGTGCGAGCGGTTCCCGTGACCTGTAACTCCGTGCGGTAACGCTCCAGTTCCTCGTCGGAGACTGCGCCGTAGTGCCCGATGCTGGCAAGGGTACGCACGCGCGCACGCGCAGCATGGTTCAGCATCCGATTGATCGCCCGGACCCCACCGCGGAAGTCGGTCTGCAGCAAGGACATGAACGGGCCGGAATACCACGCCGCATGCGGCATCCCGAAACCGTGAAAGTCATGATCGCGGATGCCGTCCTCGTGGAACCCGGACCCGTCTTCGTCCTCGTCTATGTAGTACGACTCCGTCAGTTCGGCCAGGAAGCCGCGCGAGCGGTGTGCCAGAGCACGGGCGGCCAAGAGCCCCTCGACTGCGGGGCCGAGATCCCAGGGTGCGTCGCTGCCGATACGACGAAGGATGGCTTCGCCTTCGTCTCCCAAATCTGGGCCAAGGAGCGCCAGTAACTCAACCGTCACCTCGTCGGTGATCTCGCGTGGCACATCCCTTCTCCGGCGGCGTCGGCTCCGTGGGTAGCCAATCTCGTCGAAGGCATCACTACGCTGAGCCAAGCGTTCGTCGCGTTCTACCTCTTCAGGAGTCCGCGCCGCGCGAGCCGCTTCAGCAGCCGCTCGTTCATCTCGCTGGCGCTGGTCTGCTACTGCGCACCAGCCTAGCAATTGCGAGCGGAGCTGCGCTTTCAATGCGTCGCCGGCCGGGACATCGGCCGCAATGAGGGACCTAAGCCAGTCACGAATCAGCTCCTGCAGCCTCTCGTCGCCACGCCATGCTGTAGCGCCTGAAAGCAGTTGCTTGATCAAGGGCTCTACGGCAGTAACGCGCACAAGATGCGAAGAGTCCCGAAAGCGCTGATCGATCAGACGGCAGAGACGATAAAGACCTGCCTTGTTGTGCGCGCACAGCTCTGCCCAGGCGTCAGCCAAGACTGACCCCTGCTCCGGCAGCGCGAGAAGTGCTTCGCTGGGCACGTCGGCCCATCGCTCTCCGTGGCCTGCTACAACGACGGCATCGAACTCACCTTGCAGTCGAGCCAATCTGCCAGCAACCGGATTAGCGGGGGTGCTGGGTGCGCAGAGGTACATCTGGCATGCGAGACGTGACGCCCCAAGTGACCAGCGTGGCATCCCGGCCGCCAACAGTCTGGCCGTGAGCCTGTTCGAGCCGAGAAGTAGCCGAGCTACCGCATAGCGCCGCACCTCGTCATGCGCGAACTCTGGGCCGATCTTGAATGGCTCATCAGTTGCGGTCCGCAAGACGCCATCACGCCGGAGTCCATCGAGTGCAGCACCGTCAAGGGTCGTGACCACGGGAAGGGGATCACCGCCGGTAACGGCGAGTTCCGCGAGGCGCAGCATCACTGCATCCCGGGCATCGGGCATGCCCCGATCAACCTGCCCGCGGCGCCGCACGAGGCCAGCCCAAACATGCTGCATCGCATCGGCATCCGTCAGCGGCACACCAGACACACCGCCACGCACAAGAAGATCGACGACAACCAGTCGACGCAGGAGTTCTCGAGCCCGGACGTTCCCAGCCAGTGCCGAAAGTTCGGGGAATGTCTCAATAAGTTCGTCAACCTGGCCGTTCGTCAGCGCCTCGACCTCGAAGGTAGCGACGCTGTCGGGATGGAAATCAGCGAAAGCGTCGTAAACGAGCTTTTGCACATCGTTCGACGTCAGTGCCACAACCCGAACGTCGCTTCGCAAAGCGGCCTCCACCAAGTACCGGAACTGCTCTGCTTTTCCTTCTGCGATCCCATCCGCGCCGTCGATGATCAGCAGCCGCTCGGGAGCGCTCAGTTCGGCAAGGATGTCCGCCAGTGGAGCGCCCAGTGCCCCCTCAAGCTCGATCGCTGTAGCCGGAAGATGCCGCAGGTTGACAACAAGTGCCTGACCTTCCCCTTCGTCTGCGGCGGCTGCTGCCTCAACAAGGAGAGCGCTCTTTCCCACGCCAGATTCGCCGTGCACGACGACCCCATCGTTGGCCGTGGCCAGCGCGCGAAGTTCGGTGACCGTTGCGCTGCGATCGATATGCACCTGACGGGCACCATCAGCCGAGGTGACCTGGCTACCCACAGCGGCAACTGCCCGCTGGTGCAGACCATTCAACAACTGCCAGGCGTCCCGGTGCCGACGGATCGTTGGTGCGATGAGGTGGTGCGTATCCCGTCGCAGGAGGGTCAGATCGACGACCGCCGCCTTGGGCGCATACTCCCCAGCGAGCACGCTGAGGCGATCGCGGATCAGTGCCGCACCCGTAACGTCCTGGGTCCTGGCGACCGTGATCAGTTCGTTTGCGACGCCCGCCCAGTCAGACTCGTCCGGCGACTCGAACCGAGGCAGCACAACCTGAAGGTGCGACAATAGGCGCCAGGCGTGCTCGGTGACCGTCTCATCGGTCGAAACTCCGCCAGTTGCATCTTCAAGCGCTAGCTTGACCAACTCCTGCAGGTGTTCCAGGCGGTCCCGGATGGCCCGTTCGAATCGTTTCGGTTCCTGAATCAACGCGACAAAAGATGCGGCGTCGGACTGGCCACGAGCCAGCCCAGCAAGCTCCGCCAATTGAGAGGCATGAGCCTGATGGCCAGCCACAACGAGGCCGACCTGATGTTCGACGTCCTCACCCAGGTCGTTCGCTAGCTCGGCCAGGAACGACCCGACCAGCTTGCGGGACTTCTCATCGCACTTCACGATTGATGGCGCACGACGAACGGCGAGCCCCAGTACTAGGGACGGCTTGTCTTCGTCTGGTCGCTTAGCCCGAATAACCAGGTCATCTGCTGCATGCTCTGGAGACTGTTGGAAGGCCACGGCTACGACCGATCGGCCTTCACCGAGTTCGCTTGCTCCAAGGCCCGTTAGCAGCTGGCCGAGATAGCGGACGGCGACCTTGCGCTCGAACGTGACACCGCCGCCACCCGTGGCATACGGGCTCATAGCGGCACTCGCAACCGCCGGTTGCTCCGCGTGATCAGACTCAGCCACGGGCCAGCACTACCTCACATGTTGAGCCGCAGTACCACCGCCGAATCTGTCTGAACTTGTACCCGCGAAGAGCCCCGCCTGCCGTGCCACGGGCTCGGTCACCCTCTTCTAGAGCCGAAACGCGCTCAGCCTCGTGTGTCATTCAATGGCCATCCTCTGCCCGTCTTGGTCTTGCCGTGCAGCAATTCCAGCATATAGTTGTGCGTCGAGTCCCAGCCAAAGTCCCGCATGCACCGCGTGGTGACTGGGTGCAATGCCGCACCTCTGCGAGACGCTGGGTTGCGCTCTCTAAGACTCGGCGGAACGTCCTCGACTGCCGCGAGCGGCTCATCGGCTCAGGTGCCTTTGCGTGACGGTCACCTTGAGGCCTCTTCACTCAACTCGTCAGACCTCCAGTACGTCCGCCTGGTCGACCCACCGAGCGAACAGGCTGAACGCTGCCAACTGCTCCAGGGCGAGTTGCTCCTCGCCGCCGTCGTGCGGGACGTGCATGCCAGGGTTGCGGATCGCCGCGTACAGACCCTCCGCGAATGCGCGGGCACCGCGGTGCAGGTTCTCGTACGTCCTGCTACCGTCGTTCTCCATCAGGCGGAGGCGTGCTGCGCCTTCCCTCGGCTCGCCCACCGAGAACGCTTCATTGAACAGTGCCGTTTCCGAGACATCCCTTCGGCTCAGCTTCGCCTGCGTTTCGGCGTTGATGCGGATCGCCGCCTGCATCACTGCCTGGTGGTAGTGGCCGGTGTTCCAGTAACTCTTGCCGTTTTCCCAGGCCCACGGGTGAAGGTTGGTCGCGTCCATGTCAGGAGCGTTGTCCCCGAGCTTCTCGGCGAGCTCGGCCTCCCGCTGAAGCGCGGCCTTGCCGCGCGCTGCTTGGTCGCGCAGCCAACGGTACTCGCTGTCCCTCGCAGGACGGTCTTTCCGCCAGCCCGGAAGGGCCCGGTCTAGCACCTGCTCAACCACGTGCGCCCGCTGCGATGCCTCAGTTTTGTCCCCGCGCATGTGTGTACCAGCAATGAAAACGCCGGAGCGGGGCCGGTTGTTGTAGCCCACCTGCGCCGTAACATGGAGGAACTGATCGATCTCGTTGATTGCCCAGTCAACGTCAAGTTTCGCCATGAGGCCATTGTCCACGACTCCCCGCTGGAAGGTGGACCCCGTCAGGGCTCGATAGAGCTGACGCCGGGCAGCGTTGTTGGCGGTAGTTCCCATCCGTGCTTCGCGGAGATCGCTTCGATGTGGTTCTGGGCCGATGCTTGAAGCTTCGCCACGACGTCAGCATCGAATCCGACCATGCGGAAGCGGCGTAGATTCTGACTGAGCACTTGTGCCCATCGCTGGTACGGGTCCAGGTTGGCCAGTCGCTGATCCACCGTGTCACTGGGCTGCGAAGCCTCCATGACCTGCCGACCGAGGACAGCGCCGAGGGCGCGCTCTGCCTCCAGCCACGTGTCGAGGCCCGCCCAGCCGTCTAGCTCGTCAACGAGTGCGATTGTGGCAATGCGGAAATTGGCGAGCCGATCCCCGATGGGCTCCATGGTCGGGTCGAAACCGATGAACCGCTGGACCGCCTGCTGGACGTCGGACCAGAGAGCGCTGACGGCAGCCTTGCGCGATTCTTCTAGCGCCTCCTTGGACCGCTTGTTGGCCAACGCTGTACCGACGAGAGCCACGACCAGGGACAGACCTGACACGATGACCGCAGTGAGTTCCACGGGTGGATCGTCGCACGTGCCGCCGACAGAGAAGGCCGCGTGGCGAACCAAGGGACCGGGATTGCGTCACACCGCCGCGAACGGAGGCCGTTGACGCAGAAGCGCACGCACATGGCACCCCTCTGTGTCAAGACGCCGCTGGGAGGGTGGTTCTAGGCTTGGTGGTGGCGGGTCCGGGAAGTGGCTTGTCCGAAGAGCCGGCATCGGGTTGTGAGCCGGTCGCGCTGGAGTCAGAGTCGTCACCCAGTTGCCCTCCCGGGCCCGTCGTCGCACGTCGGGCGAGGTCGTCGAGCATCGCCTTATAGACCAGGTCGGACAGGCGCCGTTTGAGGCAGCGCATCGCTTCCATCGGCGTTTTGCCGGCGGCGACCTTTCGGTCGTAGTAGGCCCTGCCCTCGGTCGCGTGCCGCAGTTGGACGACGGCCATGATGTGCAGCACCCGGTTGATCTGCCGGTTGCCCTTGCGGGAGAGCCGGTGGTGGGTGTGGTCCCCGGAGGAGGCGTCGACCGGGGCGGTTCCGGTCCAGGACGCGAAGTGGTTGCGGTCGGGGAAGCGGGTGAT
>NZ_LQBL01000005.1:13873-145728 GCF_001483745.1 Serinicoccus chungangensis
TCCACGCACATGCGCAGCACCTCCAGCTGCTCGTCGTCGACGACTGGGCGCAGCCCGGACATGCGGACTCCGACCAGGGCGATGGAGTGGGCGTCGGTGGCGTCGGTCTTGCGGCCCTGGCCGGTGGCGAAGACCCGCACTCGCGCGGACATCTTCGCCGGGACGTCGACCACCTCCTCGCCGTCGGCGACCAGGCGGGAGGCCACGTGCTTGCCGATCCCGGCGCAGCCCTCGACCGCCCAGAGACGCTGCGGCCACTGCCGCGCGTAGCCCAGCAGGCGGGCGTACCCGTCAGCGTCGGTGGTGAACCGGCCGCCACCGACGACCTGCTCGTGGCTGGTCATGACCTCGATCGTGACGGTGCGCTTGTGCGGGTCCATCCCGATCACGACCCGGGTACCTTGCTCGTCCATGTTGTGCTCCCTTGCGTCGACATCACTTCGTGTCGAGCTGGGAGGGCACCGCTACGTACGGCTGGGCAAACCCCTCTCGAGCCTCTCCCGGCCCTGGCGGTAACCGGGGCGACGCAGGCCAAATGTGAGCCTCACGCCGACGGCGTGGGCAGCCGCACTGAGAGCGGCCACCCCGGTCACCTGAGACCGAGCCTGGCCGGGCCCGATCCTGACGTCAATGAAACACGTAGCCGCACTCAGTGCACCCGTCCGACGGGCTCGGGATCAGTCGGTGGTGAGGCGTGGCAGGTCTGGGTTGGTGCGCGCTCGCGTGTCTTCGACCCCATGCCCATTCAGGTCCTCGAGCACCTCTTGGACCCGCCGCTCATGTACTTGCGCTCTCGCGGCTGCGACCACGTCCTCGGCCACCTCCTCTGCCCGGGCCAGCCACTCCCGTAGCGCTCCAGCATGTGAGTTCGTGGACTCGGCGATCTCCTGCATGCGAGCCACAACCCGATGGTCTTCTGCCACCTCGCTGCGTCGCGCCGGCTCGAGCCGCTCATGCAACCTCGCCAACGCCATCAGGTGCAGGACCAACTCGTCATTGGACATCAAGCTCTCGAACCCCCACGCATTCATCCCCCCGTCTCCCACAACGACTCCAGCAAGGAACCCACCCACCTCTGCCAGGACGACCTCAGGTTCCGTGAGCCCGGCCCTGCCACAGGCAGGAGCAACGAGTGTCACGTTCGGCTCCGCCTCAGGCTGCCAAACCGGGTCAGCGGCACTACCGAACCGCATCCCGAATGCAGCACGGTTCACAGCCCGATGCAGGTGGATGCGCACCCGACCGTCCGGCGTCGAGTCGACGCGCAGAAGCGTCACGCTGTCCTTCGCGTCATCGACGAGCGGCAGAAAGAAGTAGTCGTTCCCGCACTGCCGATCCAAGGGCTGCTGTCCCATCCCTCAACGATATGGCGCTGATAGAGCGGACACGCAAAGCCACCACTGTGCGAAGCCTGGATACGCACGCTACTGCCACGAGATGCCAGCTCGGCTGTGTCCTGGCCGTCGGCACCACGGTGGGTCCTGCAGCACGAGCGGCGCTTTTGGCAAGGCTGAGCCTCCGCATGTATCTGGATCGCCCGGTCAGGTTCCTTTCCCATGAAGAGACGACGCAAGCGCGTCTGTAACGACTCACCGGGAGTTCACCATGGCAGCCATCACCGGCATCCTGTGCCAGGTCATCACGAGCGACCTTGACGGCGCGGGAACGGACGGCCGCGTGTACCTCGGCGTGGGCGGCCGCGAGTTCCGGCTGGACTCCGAGAAGGATGACTATGAGCGTGGCTCGTGGCGGGAGTATGCGCTCGGCGAGCTGCCGCCCACGACAACACCGCCACAGCTGATCGACGTGGTCGACCCGACATTCAATGATCCGCGCATCGGGATGCCCCTGGACACGAACAGCCTGACGAAGAGCCCGGTCTACCTGCGCTTCGAGCCATCGGGTGACAGCCCCGACTGGAACCTCGCGTTCGCCGCTGCCCTGTTGTACGACGGGGGATTCGTCGCAGCGTTCACGGTGCCGGTCGCCTTTGACAACTTGTGGCTCGGGGATCGGATGGGAAAGATCGTCTACCTCACCGAGCACATCCGGCGGGACGGGGGAAAGGTCTTGGAGCGTGGGCAGGTCATCGCCGAGCGAATGACTGCCACTGGCGGCTGATGCACGGTCGGTACTCGACCCCGATGCTCGGATGGCGCCCATCGGTGTGCAACGAGTTTCCGAACAGTCGCTGGCCGCGCGGCTCGCTCGTGCTGGCGTCCGCACGGCGAGCTACTACCCGTCGCGCCGGCAAGCGGACAAGACTGACCGTTTCCTACACTCTCTCCGTGAACGGACAGCTGGCCCTGGTAGCGGCGCTCGCCGCGATCGGGGGCCGCTGGCTCCGGGGAGGATCGAGTGCATCCATACCCGAGCTGTCGGGCAGCAACTCAGCTTTCCAGTACGTCGGTTCGTTCACCGCCACCCTGCCCCCACATGGCCTCCTGAGGCGCACATCGACGGCGACGAGTCCCGCGGAATGGCTCACCGGCCTTCGGTCCCGGGGAGTCACGGATCTCTGGCTGGTCACCGACCTGCCGGCCGCGGGTTCACTGCCTCCGCATGTCGCCTCGGGGTTCTCCAACTCGGGCACATGGGCCCTGCTCGCCACGGGCGCGTCAGCGCCGACGGTATGGGCGTTTGGCTGGCAGGTCGGCGACCGCACCGCCCCGGACTCCCGGATCTGGTCAGTGTCTGCTCACGGCTCGTCGGCGGAGGGCCTCAGAGCACCACAGGTCGGCGTGACAGAGGCCAGGACGGCGCTGCAGGTCGCGCTGCACGACATCCGGGGCTTCGCCCAGCAGTTCGACGAACTCCACAGGTGGGCGTCGTGGTTCACGAAGGCCGAGAGCCTCCTCACCGACCCGACCCCGGCTGCCCCTTACCACCAGGACCTGCTTCCGCCCGATGCCGATCTCGAGCGTCGCCAGCTGGCTGCCGCGGTCGTGCAGGGTTGGGTGTTCGGCGGGATGGGGTCGTGGAACGACGGCGGACCTGCGGATCCCGGGGCGCAGCGAGAGTACGAGCGCGTCGGCGCGCACCTGTACTCCGCCCTGCTCACCGCGCTTCCGGCCGCGACCAACGGTGCGTGAGGCGCAGATCTACCGCAGGAGGACGCCCGCGCCCCTTCGGCTTCCACGGCACCGCTCAGCAGCGGTCGAGGCTGCCTGATGAGAGGGCCACTTCCCCTCGATCAGAACCCACCACGAGCTGAGTTTCCGGCACCGTGACCCGCGGGGGATGCTGGTTCCGCAACGTCGAGGACGGGGTGTCCACGGTAGAGATTCACCTCGGCGTGGATGACCCGTTCATCCCCGCGAGAAAGGCACACCCCGGACTGCTGGTCCACGATGTCGCGGCTCTCGACAACCTCGGCAAGCAGATCGAGGAGGCAGGCTACGACGTGGACTGGTCAGAGCGCACCACGTTCGTCGGCTTCGAGAGATTCCATTGTCGCGACCCCTTCGGCAACCGACTCGAACTGATGACACCCAGCAGCGCCCGATCGGTGTGAGTCGATGGTCGTGACATCTCTACCCCTGTGTGCAGCGGACGGCAACAGTCGGACATCACGCAGCGTCGGAGATTCAGGAACCCCATGGGCACGAGCGTCGAGCGGACCAGACGGCCTGGGATCACGCGCCAGCTCGTCTGGTACTTCGGCGGCCTGATCGTCACCTACGCCGCGGGCCTGGTCATCTTCTGGCCCGCCTCGGGTGAGCAGCCGAACCAGGCGATCTTCCTGGTGCTCATGTTCGCGCCGACGGTGGGCGCGATCCTGGCCCGGCTGTTCGCCGGCGGACGGATCCAGTGGGGACGCCCGAACCTGTGGCTTCTCGCGGGGCTGGTCCCGGCGCTGGCCGTCCTCGGCGTCTACCTGCTCGGCTCGGTCGTGGGGTGGGACGTGGAGGACCCGAACCTGCTGCGTCACGCGCTGATCGCCGCACCCGTCGCGATCCTCTCCGCCTCGTTGTCCGCGGTCGGTGAGGAGATCGGCTGGCGCGGCCTCCTGTGGCCGATGCTCCGCGGCCGATCCGGCTTCTGGGCCACGAGCTCCATCGTGGTGGTCATCTGGTGGGCCTACCACGTGCCCTTGATCATCCTGGGCTGGTACGGCGACGTGGGTCACCTCCCAGCTTTCACCGCCGCCATCGTCGGCATCACGCTGTTCATCGGCGTGATCACCGACCGGTCACGCGCGCTGTGGCCCGGCGTGGTCGCCCACGGGGCGTGGAACGGACTGGTCGCCACCAGCTTCTCGGTCACGGAGGGCGGCGTGCGCGTCCCGGCATTCGCCGGGAGCGACCAGCTCATGGGCGAGTTCGGATGGCTGGCCGCGGTCACGATCCTAGTGGTCGGCACGGTGACCGCCCTCTGGCACACCCGGACGATGGGGCGACCGATCACAGCCCTCGAGGCGCGCTGACGGCCACCCGGAGCGTGACCACCCGCCGACCAGACGAACACCGAGCCCGACCCGTCGCACGCAGGCGCAGGAGACGCGTCAGTCCGTCCCTCAGAGCTTCTCGAGCTTGTGGAACGGGCTCGGGATGCGCATCGTGCGAGTGCCGAAGTTCACGGTGACCGCCGAGCTCTCCGTGCCCACGACACGTCCGAGGCCCAAGGCCTGGTGCGAGACCCTGTCGTCGACCTCGAAGTTCTCGACGTCCGGCTCGACTCGTGGCTTGAAGGGGCTGGAGGCGAGGTGGCGTCGCTGGGATCCGGACCGGGTCGATGTCATCACCCCTCAGTATGCGCCTCCCGGGGCCGTGCGGGCCACCACCGCCGAGGACGGTGCGTCCAGGGCGCGCTACCGGCACGTGGATCGGGCATCCTCGAGTCATGGTGAGCATCAACGTCCTGGGCTACCCCAGCAGCGCCGCTGCCTACTGCGTCGGCGTCGAGCACGCGCCGCGGCCGCTCTGCGCGAGGCCGGTCTGGTGGCGTCCCTGCACGCCGCGGGGCACCAGGTCGACGACCTGGGTGACCTCCCTGTGCACCTCTGGAAGCCGGACCGCGAGCGCCCCCGGGTCCAGAACCTCGACGAGGAGGTCGAGGCCCTGCGCGAGCTGGCCGGCACGGCGGCACCGCTCGTCTCGACCGACACCCGCCTGCTCGTCCTCGGTGGGAGCTGCACGGTGGCGCTCGGGCTGTGCGCGGCTGTGGCGGACGCCGGTATCGAGCCCCACCTCGTCTACCTGGACCGTCACCTCGACCTCAACACACCCGAGTCGACCACCGAGGGGTCGCTCAGCTGGATGGGGATGGCCCATGCGCTCGGCATACCTGGCGCAGACGAGTCGCTGGTCAGACTCACCAGCCGGCACCCGCTCCTGCAGCCCTCGCACCTGAGCTACCTCGGGGTCGAGCCCGCCACCGAGGCCACCGAGTGGGAGCGCGGCCAGGTCGACCGCCTCGGGATCCCCGTCACCACCCAGGCGGAGCTGGTCGCGGACCCGACCGCCGCCGCCACCAGGGCGAGAGGCGCTCTGCCCGACGGGCCGTTCGTGGTCCACGTCGACGTGGACGTGCTGGACTTCCTCGACGCCCCGCTGGCCGAGAACGTCAACGGCCGCAACTCGGGACCGACCCTCGTCCAGCTGGGCGAGGCCCTGGACGCGCTGTGGCGCGCACCCGGGTTCATCGGTATGTCGATCGGCCAGCTCGTGCCCGCCCACACCGCGTCCGACCCGACCTCCCTGGGTCGCTTCGTGGAGGCGCTCACGCCACCAGGTGACGCCTGATCGCGACGACCTAGCCCTGACGCCTCGACGGCCTGCGTCGACCTACGTCAGGGCTGAGCGGACGACGAGCTCGAGGACCGGGCGGACGTCGCTGTCGTCGTGACGGGCGACGCGATGCAGGATGAGCCCCTCCATGCACGCCATGACGGCCCGGGTCGAGGCGACCGTGTCCCTGGCGCCCAGCTCGCCGAGTGCGCTCTGCAGAGCCGCCTCGAAGGCCGCGCGACCCCGACCGAGGCTCTCGCGCAGAGCAGGGCTGTGGCTCGCCTCCATGAACAGGACGAGCCGCGCGCTGGTGAGCGTCCGCTGGTCCTCGGTGGTGCGGTCCAGGAGCGCCACCAGGGCGTCGAGCAGCTCCTCGGCAGAGCGCGGGGCGAACGTCGCTCGCATACCCGACATCTCCTTCTCGAGGATCGCGTCCGCCACCCCGCGCAGCAGCGCATCTCGCGTCCGGAAGTAGTTCGACGTGGATCCCGGCGGGAGGTCCGCCCGCTCGTCGATCCGGCGATGAGTCAGCGCCTTCAGCCCCCTGGTGCCCAGCAGCTCGATGGCGGCGTCGAGGGCCCGGTCGCGCGAGGAACTCATCAATCCACTATAGGTGTAGTGACAGACGGCCACTACGAGAGTAGTGTCGTGAGGGTGGCAGGGCGTGCCTGCCGGGAAGAGACGCTCACCATGCCAGCAGTCCTCGTCACCGGAGCGGGCCGCGGGATAGGCGAGGCCACCGCGCTGCGGCTGGCCCGCGCCGGGTGGACCGTCTTCGCCGGTGTGCGCAGCGACCCCGACACGCAGGCCTCTCGCCCCGGGAGCGGCACCATCACCCGGGTCCTGCTCGACATCACGGACGCGGCGCACGTCGCCGCCCTGGGCGACCACCTGCCCGACCAGCTGGACGCCCTCGTCAACAACGCCGGCATCGGCGTGCTCGGCCCGGTGGAGGCCGTCTCCATCCCCGACTTCCGCCGCCAGTTCGAGGTCAACCTCTTCGGCCAGGTCGCCGTCACGCAGGCCGTCCTCCCGCAGATCCGCGCGTGCGGCGGCCGCATCGTCTTCGTCTCCTCCACGGGCGGCCGGGCGCCGGTGCCGATGGAGGGCGCCTACTGTGCGTCGAAGTTCGCGGTGGAAGCCGTGGCGGACGTGCTCCGGGTCGAGCTCCGGCCCTGGCAGATCGACGTGTCGCTCGTGGAGCCCGGCCCCACCGACACGGGCCCGTGGCGGCAGATCCAGTCGATGCTGCGTGACATGGAGCAGGGTATGGCGCCCCGTCACCGCGAGCTCTACGCCCAGCACATCAGCGGCATGCTCAGGCTGGTCGGCACCCTGCAGTCCCGGACGGTGCCACCCGACGTGGTCGCCCGGGTGATCGAGCGGGCGCTGACCTCGCGCCGCCCTCGTGCGCGCTACGCCGCCGGGGCCCAGGCACGGGCGATGATGACCGTCGACCAGGCCCTGCCGACACGGCTCAACGACGCCATCGGGGCCCGTCTGCTCGGTCTGCGTCAGCCCTGACCGAGCATGCCGATCGCTCCGACCTGGGCCTCCCGCCCGGGGGCCTCGACAGCGGGCCGGCGAGCCTCTCAGGCGGGGAACACGCCGCTGGAGAGGTACCGGTCGCCGCGGTCGCAGACGACGAAGACGATCGTCGCCCCCTCGACCTCCTCGGCCACCTGCAGGGCGCTCCAGCAGGCGCCGCCCGCCGAGATGCCGCCGAAGATGCCCTCCTCGCGAGCCATCCGACGGGCCATCTCCTCGGCGTCCGCCTGGGCGACCTCCACGGTGCGGTCCACCGCGGACGGGTCGAAGATCCGTGGCACGTACTCCGGCGGCCAGGCGCGGATCCCGGGGATCCTCGAGCCCTCCGCGGGCTGCGCCCCGACGATCTGGACGTCGGGGTTGCGCGACTTGAGGAACCGCGAGACCCCGGTGATCGTGCCGGTGGTGCCCATCGCGGACACGAAGTGGGTGATCCGGCCGTCGGTCTGGCTCCACAGCTCCGGGCCCGTGCCGTCCTCGTGGGCCCGGGGGTTGTCCGGGTTGCCGAACTGGTCCAGGACCCGACCCTTGCCCTCCATCTCCATCCGGGTCACCACGTCGCGAGCCTCCTCCATGCCGCCCCCCGCCGGGGTGAGGACCAGCTCGGCGCCATACGCCTTCATGGTCTGGATGCGCTCGGTGGAGGCGTCCTCGGGCATGACGATGACCAGCGGGTAGCCGCTGATCGCCGCCGCCATCGCCAGGCCGATCCCGGTGTTGCCGGACGTGGCCTCCAGGAGGGTGTCGCCGGGGGAGATCTCGCCCCGCCTCTCGGCGCCCCGGATCATGCTCATCGCCGGGCGGTCCTTGACCGAGCCGGCCGGGTTGTTGCCCTCGAGCTTGCCGAGCAGAACGTTGCCGCGGCGCTCGTTCTCCGGCCCCGGGAGGCGCTGCAGACGCACCAGCGGGGTGCCACCGATGACATCCTCCATCGTGGGGTAGGGCCCAGGGTTGCTCACCTGCCGGAGTCTACGGCGGCTGTCGGAGGTCGGCCCTACGGTGGCTCGCATGGCTGAGTGGCACGCGACCGTGGAAGCAGTGGGACTGGCGATGAGCGGTGACCGGGAGGCGGGCCTCGCCGCTCTCATGAGCGCCTGGGAGGAGACTCGGGAGGCCGACCATGCGCGCCGGTGCGTCATCGCGCACTACGTGGCCGACCTCCAGCCCTCCCTCGAGGACGAGGTGCGCTGGGACGAGTTGGCGCTGGCAGAGCATGCCCATGTCGCTGACGCCGACCTGGCGCCCGTGGGGATCACCTCAGCCGCAGGCATGGCGCCCAGCCTCCATCTGAACCTCGGCGACGGCTACCTGCGCCAGGGACGACGACGCGAGGCCGAGGCCGAGCTCGAGAAGGGACTGCAGCAGCGGCACGAGCTCCCGGCGGACGGCTACGGAGACATGATCCGAGGCGGGCTGGACCGGCTGCGCTCACGACTGGACGAGGCGACCGGAGAGGAGGACCGCGAGGCGTGACCGGTGCCAGGATGGGTCGGTGATCCTGCCCGAGGTGCGTGACCCCCGTCTCGTCACGGTCCGGCGGGGTGGGCTCCTCAGCGACGCCGACCACGCCCTCCTCGCCCTGTGGGCAGCGGACTGCGCCAGCCACGTGCTGCACCTCTTCGAGCAGCAGGTCCCGGACGACCACCGCCCGCGCGACGCCATCGCCGCCGCCCGCGCCTGGGCGGCGGGGGACCTGGGGATGATGCGGGCCAGGGCGGCGGGCGGACATGCCATGGGTGCCGCCCGGACGCTGCGCGGAGCGGCCCGGTTCGCCGCCTACTCCGCCGGTCAGGCCCCTGCGTGGGGCACGTCGCCGAGCACGACCTCGGCGCCGCCGCCTACGCGATCAAGGCCGTCGTGGCGGCATACCCGCACGATCCGGACGCGCGCCGCGCGGAGCGCGACTGGCAGCGAGACCAGGTCCCCGGGCACCTGTCCGCCCTGGTCGTCGAGGACCAGGCTCGCCGCAACGACCTCTGCTGGTCGGTGTTCGGCGACTGACGACGAGGCGGCGTCAGAGCACGCGCTCGAACAGGTGGAACTGACTGAGGTCGGTGCCCTCGTAGTGCAGGGTGTGGACGCCCAGGTCGGTGAACCCGCAGCGTGCGTAGAGCCCGCGCGCCGCGGTGTTCTCGACGTAGGTGTCCAGACGCACCGCGCGACAACCCTTCTCCCTCGCCACCTCCAGCGTGGCGTCGACGAGGAAGCGCGCGACACCCTGGCGCAGGAAGTCCGGGCAGACCGCCAGGGCATGCACCACGAGCACCTGCTCCGGAGGTGCCTCGACGTCCCACGCGGCCTGCCGGTATGCGTCGGGAGCCTCGTGGTTCAGCGCCACGACGCCGGCGATGCTCCTCTCCCTCTCATCCAGGGCGAGGTACAGCTCCCCCGCGTCGACCCAGCCCGTGACCTCGGTCCTGGTCGGCCGGTTCTCGGTGTGCCAGTGCGGGAAGTCCACGGTCGTGGCCAGGTGGTCGATGACCTGTCGGTAGGCGGCCTGTGCCGCGGCGGTGTCCGCAGGCCCCGCCTGACGGAACCTCAGGCGCGCCGGCTCCTCGCGTCCCTCCATCAGGGCAATCTAGCGAGGACCACGTGAGGGTCTCACCGCCTGGCTCGAACGATGCCCCTCCGGACGACGTGCCATCGACATCCGGACTCGGTACGTTCACGTCATGGCCGAGTACCCCCAGCTGCTGCATACCGTTCTCGACGCCGTGGAGGTCCGAGAGCTGGCCGAGTTCTACCGGCGTCTCCTCGGTCTGCAGTACCGGCCGGGCGACGACCCGCCGGCCGGGGGTGAGGACGAGGCCGACTGGCTGGTCCTCACCGACGGGCAGGGCAACCGCACCTTGGCCTTCCAGCAGGTCGAGCGCCTCGAGCGGACGACCTGGCCGCGGCCCGACGTGCCCATGCAGCTGCACCTCGACCTCACCGTCCCGGACCGGGAAGCGCTCGAGGCGCAGCACCGGCGGGCTCTCGACCTGGGCGCCGAGCTGCTGTTCGACCGCACCGACGACCCCGACGAACCGCTCTACGTCTACGCCGACCCGGCGGGGCACCCGTTCTGCATCTTCGTCGCCTGACGAGGACCGCCAGCGGCGTGGTGGCCGCCTCAGCGCGTCCTCACGACGCGTGGGGGCCGGCGATGTTGACCATCCAGGACACCCCGAACTCGTCGACGAGGGTGCCGAAGGTGTCACCCCACATCTGCGGCTCGAGCGGCATGGTGACCTGACCACCCTGGGCGAGGCCGTCCCAGTAGCCGCGCAGCTCGGCCTCGTCGTCCCCGCTGAGGCTGAGCGACACGTTGCCGTCGGAGCCGGCGGGCGGCATACCTGGAGGCGTGTCCGAGGCCATGAGGACGAGGTCGGAGGGGGTGACGAGCTGCGCGTGCATGATGCCGTCGGCGCCCTCGCCCTCCATGCCGTACTCGCCGAAGCTGTTCATCGACAGGTCCCCGCCGAAGACCTGCTGGTAGCGCTCCATCGCCGCCCTCGTGGTGCCGTCGAAGGAGATGTAGGGGTTGAGCGTGGACATGTCGAGACCTCTCTGTCGCTGGCGGCTCATCCGTCAGGGTGAGGCGCAACCTACTCCGGTGGACCGACAGGCTCGACCCCTCGCGTCAGGGGGTGTCGGTGTCCCGGGCGTCCTCGTCCAGCCCGGACCGGTCGGTCGACTCGATCTCACCGATGTGGACGAGGGCGTCGCCCCGGTTGACCAGCGGCGCCTCGGCCCGGCCGATGACGACGCCGTCACGGTCGGCCTTGACGATGGCCAACCGCTTGCCGAAGGAGTTGAACAGCTCGCCGAGCTTCTCCCCCTCGCTCACCCGCTGCCCGAGCGCCACGTCCATGTGGACGATCCCGGTGCGGCGTGCGCGGACCCACCCGCTGCGCCAGCAGATGTCGCTGGGGCTCTCGGCCGGCTCCACGACGACCTCCTCGGGGTCGATCATCCCGAGGTGCGCCAGCACGCGCAGGACCCCGTCGACCCCGGCGACGATCGCCCACTCGTCGAAGCGCCAGGCCTCACCCCCCTCGTAGAGGAGCACGCGGGCGCCGCGCTCGCGGGCGGCATACCGCAGCGAGCCGTCGCGGAGCCTGGCGTGGTAGGCCACCGGCGCCCCGAACGCCTCGGCGAGCGCCCGCGTCTGCTCGTCCTCGAGGTCGCAGCGGATCTGCGGCAGGTTGGAGCGTCGGTCGGCCCCGGTGTGCAGGTCGATGCCGACGTCGGAGGGGCCGATGACCTCGGTCATCATGAGGTGGGCGATCCGGCCGGCGAGCGACCCGCGCGCCGACCCCGGGAAGCTGCGGTTGAGGTCGCGCCGGTCGGGCAGGTAGCGGTCGCCCGACATCACGCCGAGCACGTTGACGATGGGCACGGCGAGCACGGTGCCGCGGATGGTCTTGGGGTCCAGCCGGGCCAGCACGCGGCGCACCACCTCGATGCCGACGACCTCGTCGCCGTGGATCGCGGCGGAGAGCCACAGCGTGGGGCCGTCCTCGCGGCCGTGCAGCACGTGCACCGGCAGGCTCACCTCGGCCCCGGTGACCAGGCGCGAGATCGGCAGCGACACCTCGCGTCGGCTGCCCGCCCGCACCTTCACGGTGCCGATGGGGAAGGACGGCCGCAGCGTGCGCCGGGTCGCGCTCACCGCTTCCCCCAGTTGCGTCGTCGCACCGCACGGTCGGGACGGCCACCGGCATAGCTCAGGGCCGGGTCGACGAGGAAACCCTGCACCAGCGCCTCCCGCCCGACGAGCATCCGGAAGCCCATCTCGTCACGGTCGGTCAGCGTCACCTCGGCGCGCACCTCACGGCCACCGAGGACCAGCGGGAGGAGCACGACATACCTCTGCTCCTCGTGCCCGGAGGAGGAGCGGACCGAGCGTGAGTCGTGCACCGGCAGCTCGACGGAGACCGAGTCCTCGGCGCTCGCCTGCCACGGGTGGACGCTGAAGCTCACCCAGTCGCGCCCGCCGCGGTCGAAGCCGCGCAGGTCGAAGGCGTGGACCGCCGAGGTCTTGGCGCCGGTGTCGATCTTGGCCTTGATCCACGGCACGTCGATCTGCGGGATCTGCACCCACTCCCGCCATCCGACGACGGCGCGATCTGTGGTGAGATGGTTCGACCCTGTCACCCGCACATCCTCTCAGGACGCCCCGATGAAGCTCGCCATCCTGTCCCGTTCGCTGCGCGCCTACTCCACCCAGCGGCTGCGGACCGCCGCCCTCGAGCGCGGGCACCAGGTCAAGGTGCTCGACACGCTGCGCTTCGGCATCGACCTGTCCGGCGACGAGCCCGACCTGCACTTCCGCGGCCGGCCGCTGTCGACGTACGACGCGGTGCTCCCCCGCGTGGGCGCGTCGGTGACCTACTTCGGGACGGCGGTGGTGCGCCAGTTCGAGCAGATGGACGTCTACACGCCCAACACCGCCAACGGCATCATGAACAGCCGCGACAAGCTGCGCGCCACCCAGATCCTGTCGCGCCACAACATCGGTATGCCCGCGACCGCCTTCGTGCGCAACCGTGCCGAGATCCCGCACGCCATCGAGATGGTCGGCGGCGCGCCCGTGGTGGTCAAGCTGCTCGAGGGCACCCAGGGCATCGGCGTCATCCTCGCCCCGACCATGAAGGTCGCCGAGGCCATCATCGAGACCCTGCACGGCACCAACCAGCAGGTGCTCATCCAGCGCTTCGTCAAGGAGTCCAAGGGCAAGGACGTGCGCGCCCTCGTCGTCGGCGACCGGGTCGTCGCGGCGATGCGGCGGCGCGCCCAGGGTGATGAGTTCCGGTCCAACGTGCACCGCGGCGGGAGCGTGGAGCGGGTCGACCTCGACCCGGAGTACGAGGAGATCGCCGTCCGTGCCGCCCACATCATGGGTCTGCGCGTCGCCGGTGTCGACATGCTCGAGGGCAACGACGGCCCGCTCGTCATGGAGGTCAACTCCTCCCCCGGCCTGCAGGGCATCGAGGCCGCCACCAAGCTCGACGTCGCCGGCGCCATCGTGGACTACATCGCCGACCAGTCCGGCTTCCCCGACATCGACGTGCGCCAGCGGCTCGCGGTGTCGACGGGGTATGGCGTCGCCGAGATCGCGGTCATGTCCGGCTCCGAGCTGGTCGGGCAGACCATCGAGGCCTCCGGGCTGTGGGAGAAGGACATCCAGGTGCTGACCCTGCACCGCGGCACCCGCGTGGTGCCCAACCCCGCGGGCGCCAAGGTGCTGGAGGACGGCGACCGCCTGCTGTGCTTCGGCAAGCACGAGCACATGCGCTCGCTCATCCCGGCCCGGTCCCGGCGGCCCCGGCGGGTCCGCAAGCTGCCGAAGACGCCCATCCTCGAGGACGTGCCCACGGGCTGAGGGCAGGCGGCCGGGGGACGCCCGGGCACGGCTCGCCGGGGCGCGTCTCACGCAGCCTGTGCACGTCTCGCGCAGGCTGTGCACCCCCGTGCAGCATGTGCTCCCCGCGCAGGCAGTGCATGTCTCACGCAGGCTGTGCGCGTCTATGCAGGCTGTGCATGTCTCGTGCAGCCTGCACGCGGTATACCGCACGCACAGGCTGCATGTCCGTGCACAGGTGACGAGCGCGTGCACAGACTGCATATGCCGTGCACAGACAACAGCCAACGAGCAGCCGAGCGCAGAGGTGACGAGCCGCCGAGCTGACGGGCCGACGAGCTGACGGGCCGACGAGCCCAGAGCTGACGAGCCGCCGAGCCGACTACCGAGCCCGGCCGCGCGTGGGGCGCCTCAGGCCTTGCCGGCGACCGCGTCGAGGGCCTGGGCGACGGGGGTCGACCCGCCGAGGAACTCGATCATGCGGCCGGTGAGGTCGTCACGGTCCAGCGCGAGCGCGAGCACCGTGGCGACATCGGCACGCGGGACGTCCCGGCCCTCCGGGGTCTCGATCGCGCCGGTGCCGTCGCCCATGACCTCGATCTGGCCGGTGCCGGCGTCCAGGCTCAGGGCGCCCGGCGCGACGATCGTCCAGTCGAGCTGCGAGCCCCGCAGGTGCTCGTCCGCGGCGGCCTTGGCCTCGGCGTAGGCGAAGAACGGGTTGTCCTCGGGCACTCCGTGGTCGGTCCGGGCACCCAGGTAGCTCACCATGAGGTAGCGCTCCGCGCCGGCCTCCTGAGCGGCGTCCATGGACCGGATGGCCGCGTCTCGGTCCACCGCGTAGGTGCGCTCCGGGTCACCGCCCCCGGCACCGGCCGTCCACACGACGGCGTCGTGCCCGCGGAGCAGCTCGGTCATCTGCTCGCGGCTCATGGTCTCGACGTCCGCGACGACCGGTCGCATCCCGGCGGCCTCGACGTCCGGCCCGTGGTCAGGGTTGCGGACGACCGCGTCGACGTCGTGCCCGGCCAGCAGGGGTCCCAGCTGCAGGGCGATCTTGCCGTGTCCTCCGATGATGGCGATACGCATACCCTGGCCAACACCGCACCCACCGGCGCTGTTCCTCACCAGCCGTGGGTGGTGACAGGGCTTCCTCAGGCGCGGGCGCGCAGCTCCACCACGACGGACTTGCTGGCCGGGGTGCCGCTGCGCCGGGAACGCTGCCCCAGCGGCACGAGCACGTTGGTCTCCGGGTAGTAGGCGGCCGCACATCCGCGGGCGGTGTCGTAGGACACGATCCGGAACTCCTCGGCGACCCGCTCGCCGTCCTCCCAGTGGCTCACGAGGTCGACCTCCTGGCCGTCGCGCAGGCCGCGCTCGCGGAGGTCGTCGGGGTGGACGAAGACGACCCGCCGACCGTTCTCGATGCCGCGGTAGCGGTCGTCGAGCCCGTAGATCGTGGTGTTGAACTGGTCGTGGCTGCGCAGCGTCTGCAGCAGCAGCCGACCCTCCGGGACCTCCGGGTAGGTGAGGACGTTGGTGGTGAACTGCGCCTTGCCGATCGTGGTGTCGCCCCACTCCCGTGTCCTGGCGGCGTGCGGCAGCACGAAGCCTGCCGGGTCGTTGATCTTCTCCTCGTAGTCCTCGAAGCCCGGGATCACGCGGGAGACCGCGTCGCGGATGGTGCTGTAGTCGTCCTCGAAGGCCTGCCAGTCGGCCACCGCGGCGACCCGCTCGATCGAGCGCGCCAGGCGGGAGACGACGGCGACCTCGCTCAGCAGGTGCGGGGAGGCCGGCGGCAGCGGACCGTGGCTGGCGTGCACGGCGGACATCGAGTCCTCGACCGTGATCCGCTGCGGACCAGTGGCCTGCTGGTCCCGCTCGGAGCGCACCAGGACCGGCAAGATGAGGGCGGTCTCCCCGGTGACGACGTGCGACCGGTTGAGCTTGGTCGAGATCTGCACCGTCATCGCGCAGGAGCGCAGCGCCTCCTCGGTCACGTCCGTGTCCGGCGCGGCCCTGACGAAGTTGCCGCCCATGCCCATGAAGAACCTCGCGTGCCCGTCCCGCAGCGCCTCGACGGCGGACGCGGTGTCGTAGCCGTGCTCCCGCGGGCTGGCGAACGAGAACTCCGCGTCGAGCCGGTCGTGGAAGTCGTCGGGCATCTGCTCCCAGATCCCCATCGTCCGGTCGCCCTGCACGTTGCTGTGGCCGCGCACGGGGCACAGGCCCGCACCGTCCCGGCCGATGTTGCCCTGCAGCAGGATGACGTTGACCACCTCGGTGAGCATGGCCACCGAGTGCTCGTGCTGGGTCAGGCCCATGGCCCAGCAGACGATGGTCCGCCGGCTGCGCGCGAGGCGGTCGGCGAGGTCCTCGATCTGCTGCCGCTCCAGGCCGGTCGCGGTGAGCACCTCGTCCCAGTCCAGGTCGGCGAGGTGCTCACGGTATGCCTCGAGGCCGTCCGTGTATTCCTCGAGGAACTCGTGGTCCAGCACCGAACCCGGGTCGGCGGCCTCCCGCTCCAGCAGCAGCGCACCGAGGGCCTGGAAGAGCGCCATGTCGCCGCCGAGGCGGATCTGCAGGAAGTCGTCGGCGAGGTCGGTGCCCGGGCCGACGGCCCTGATCGGGTTCTGCGGGTTCTTGAACCGCTGCAGCCCGGCCTCGGGCAGCGGGTTCACCGCCACGATGGCCGCGCCGTTCTCCTTCGCGCGCTCGAGGGCGCTGAGCATGCGGGGGTGGTTGGTGCCCGGGTTCTGCCCGGCGATGATGATGAGCTCGGACTGGTGCAGGTCCTCGAGCAGGACGGTGCCCTTGCCCAGCCCGATGGTGTCGCCGAGCGCCGCGCCGGAGGCCTCGTGGCACATGTTGGAGCAGTCCGGCAGGTTGTTGGTGCCGTAGGCGCGCACCATGAGCTGGTAGACGAAGGCCGCCTCGTTGGACGTGCGTCCAGAGGTGTAGAAGACGGCCTCGTCCGGGTCGGCGAGCGAGGTCAGCTCCTCGGCGACCATCCGGAACGCGTCGTCCCAGCTGATCGGCTCGTACCGGGTGCTGCCCGCCAGCTTGACGACCGGGTGGACCAGCCGCCCCTGCTGACCCAGCCACCAGTCGCTGCGGGTGGCGAGGTCGGCCAGGTCGTGCTCCTCGAAGAAGTCGGGCCCGAGGGTGCGAAGGGTCGCCTCCTCGGCCACCGCCTTGGCGCCGTTCTCGCAGAACTCGGCGGGCGAGCGGTGGTCCGGGTCGGGCCAGGCGCAGCCGGAGCAGTCGAAGCCGTGCTTCTGGTTGAGCCGGGTCAGCGTGCGCAGCGTCCGCACCGTGCCCA
The DNA here is from genome assembly GCF_001483745.1 of Serinicoccus chungangensis. Classification (GTDB taxonomy): domain Bacteria; phylum Actinomycetota; class Actinomycetes; order Actinomycetales; family Dermatophilaceae; genus Ornithinicoccus; species Ornithinicoccus chungangensis_A. The sequence goes on from NZ_LQBL01000005.1 coordinate 30,816, forward strand.
TCTGCTCCTGGGAGATCTTCAGCGCGTGGTAGACCCCGGGGATCCCGGCGGCCCAGTCCTTGCGCCGCCCGACCTCCAGGTCGTCGTCGGTGAAGTCCTGCTGGGGTGCGTCGGTGGCCACGGGGGTCCTCCTGGTATGTCGTGGGGCGGCGGGTCAGCCGAAGAGCTGGGTGACCCGGGCGACGGTCTCGCCGACGCCGTAGAGCAGGCCCGCGCTGACGATGACCCACAGAACGATCGCCGCGGTGCGCTCTGCCGCGTCTGCGCCCTCGGGACGCTCGGCGGTGCTGGACGGGGAGTCGCTCATGCGGACGCTCCTTCGCTCTCGAGCTGGTCGGGGTCGGGCTCGTGGTGGCGCTCGTCGACCGGCTTGACGAGCAGGTTGGCGATGAACCCGACGACGAGCACGCCGACCATGATGTAGAGGGACAGCAGGTAGAGGTCTGCGCCCTCCTCGCCGCGCGCGGTCTGCAGGTCCTGGATGCCGGAGACGATGAGCGGCCCGGCGATGCCGGCCGCCGACCACGCGGTGAGCAGCCGGCCGTGGATGGCCCCCACCTGCAGCCCGCCGAACAGGTCCTTGAGATAGGCCGGGATGGTGGCGAAGCCGCCGCCGTAGAAGCTGAGGATGACCACGCACATGAGCACGAAGAGCAGCAGCGAGGACCGGCCGAAGGTCGCGACGCCGAGGTAGAGCAGCGCGCCCACCCCGAGGTACATCATGTAGGTCGGCTTGCGACCGATGACGTCGGAGGTCGAGGACCACACGAGCCGGCCGGCCATGTTGGCCAGGCTGAGCAGGCTCACGAAGCCCGCGGCCGCGGCCGCGCCGACGCCGGGGAAGAAGTTCTGCACGATGGGTGAGGCCTGCGCGAGGATGCCGATCCCGGCCGTGACGTTGCAGAAGAGCACCGTCCACAGCAGCCAGAACTGCGGGGTGCGCAGCGCGGTGCGGGCGCTCACGTCCGCGGTCGTGCGCATCGACGACTCGTCGGACTCCTGCGGCGGGGTCCAGCCCTCCGGCGTCCAGTCCTAGGGGGGGACCCGGATGACGTACGAACCCAGGCCCATGAGCACGGCATACAGGACGGCGAGGGTGAGGAAGGTCGGGACCAGGCCGGCGACCGGGTCCTCGCCGCCGTAGAGACCGAGGAGCCGGTTGCTCAGCGGGGAGGCGATGAGCGCGCCGCCGCCGAAGCCCATGATCGCCAGGCCCGTGGCGAGACCGGGTCGGTCGGGGAACCACTTGATGAGGGTGGAGACCGGGGAGATGTAGCCCAGCCCGAGGCCGATGCCGCCGAGCACGCCGTAGCCGAGGTAGACGATCCACAGCTGACCGACCGAGACGCCGAGCGCCGAGACGAGGAAGCCCGCCACCCAGAGCGCGGCAGAGACGGCCATCGTCTTGCGCGGCCCGTTGCGCTCCACCCAGGTGCCCAGCACGGCGGCGGACAGACCGAGCATGACGATGGAGATGGAGAAGATGATCGACACGGACGTGGCCGAGGCGTCGAAGCGCTCCTCGAGGGGGATGTTGAAGACGCTGAACGCGTAGACCTGCCCGATGGACAGGTGCACGGCGAGGGCCGCCGGCGGCACGAACCCCGGTTGAACCCTGGTCCGGCGACGGTGCGCTCGCGGTCGAGGGTGGACAGCATGGAGCGCTCCTGGGGAAGGGAGTGACGAGCGGGGACTCATCCAACCTCTCACACGCGAGCCTGGACGGCATCTGGGAGCCGGACCCCCGCCCCCTCCGGCGTGCTCCTCAGGCCTGGGGGCCGCGAACCCGGGGCGGGGCCTCCCCGCGGCCGAGGCCGGTGCGGGCCGAGCGCATCATCGCGGCGTGGTTGGCGCGCAGCACCCACCGCGCGGGCGGCAGCGCGGCCAGGTGGCGCAGGCCGGGCTTGGCCAGCAGGACCCGCTGCTCCCAGACCATCCGGCACCCGCCCGGGGCCGGGGTGACCTGCACCTCGACATACCCCTGCAGGTCGCCCGCGAGGCCGACCCGCAGCCGCCCGGTCTGCCGGTCCTCGCGCTCGCGGGTGAGGACCAGGACGAGGGGGACGGGCAGCACGGAGCGCGCCCGGACCCGCGCCCGGTCCAGGCCCAGCTGCTCGACGGAGCGCACCTGGCGCCACCACGTCGGGTAGGCCCCGAGGTCGACGAGCCGGTCCAGCACCGCCGCCGGCTCGACCGGCAGCGTCCAGTCCTCGCGGAAGGTGAACCAGCCGCCCCGGTCCTCGGCCTGCGGTGACGTCGGCATACCGGTCATCCTCGGGCACGCCGCCGGGGTCTTCTACCCAGAAGCTGTACCGGTGTGGTGATGCGTCACGGCAGAGGGACACCTTCTGCGTGCGAGTGGCCCGAGGACTCGGCCACGGCCTCCCGGTAGCGGCGCACGACCAGGTCGCGGAGGAGGTCGTGGGTGCCGAGCGGCCCGGTGGCGACCGCACCCCCCGCCTCGGCCACCCGCCGCGCCTTCGTGGCGAAGTACCCGGGCGAGAGCAGGTGGGTCGCCAGCACGACACGGGTATGCCCGGCGATCCGCAGCGCGGTGAGTGCGCAGGCCGCGCGCGGGCCGGGGCCGCTGAGAAAGGCCGTGGCGGTGTCCGCCCCCACCCGGGAGCCGACCAGCTCGGCGACGCGCGCCACCTCGGCACGGGCCGCGTCGACGCTGGAGCCTGCCCCGACCACGAGGACCGCGTCGGCCTCCGCGTCGGCCTCGCGGACCCGGTCCACCAGGGCGTCGACGACCTCGTCGGCGGCCCCGAGCGCCGGGGTGAGCGTCGATCCGGGCACCTCCTCCAGCGCCGAGGGCACGTCGTGCCTGACGTGGTAGCCAGAGGCGAGGAAGAACGGCACGACCACCGGGTCGGTGACGTCGGCCAGCACCTCGTCCAGGGTCGGGCCGCAGACGTCGACGTAGCCGACGACGGCGGGGAGGGGCATACCGAGCGCTGCGGCGGCACGGTCGGCGCACCCGCGCACGACCGCCTGTCCCTCCGGGCTGGCGGTGCCGTGCGCGGCGACGACGAGGGGTCTGCTCATGCGTCGACGCGGGTGGGCGGTGCGGGTGGTGGCCGGCGCGGGGCTCATGCGACGGCGTGGGCGGCGAGGCGGGCCAGCCGGGCTGCTGTGGGGGCGTCGAGGGGACCACCGGCACGCTCGTCGAGGGGCTGGGTGCCGGGGCCGGACCCTCCGCCGACCTGGTCCGCCCACCCGTGGGCCAGGGTGACGACGTCACCGACGACGACGACGGCGGGCGAGGTGACGCCGCGCTGGTCGGCCCGGTCGGCGATGTCGGCGAGGGTGCCGAGGGTCACCCGCTGCTCGGCGGTCCAGCCGCGCTCGACGATGCCCACCGGGCAGTCCTCCGGCCGACCGGCCCCGACCAGGCGCGCGGCGGTCTCGCGCAGCCCGGCGACGCCCATGAGCACGACGAGGGTGTGGTCGGTGCCGGTGGGCAGCCCGGGCAGCTCCTCGTGCCCGGTCACCACGGTGAAGCCGCGCGCCAGCCCGCGGTGGGTGACGGGGATGCCGGCGGCGGCGGGCACCGAGACGGCGCTGGTGATGCCCGGGACGACCTCGACGCTCACCCCTGCCGCCTCGCACGCGGCCCGCTCCTCGCCGCCGCGACCGAGGACGTAGGGGTCGCCGCCCTTGAGCCGCACGACTCCGTGCCCGCGCAGCGCCTCCCGGACGAGGATGCGGTTGATCTCCTGCTGCGGGACGGGGTGGTGCTGCGGCTGCTTGCCGACGTCGACGACGCGCACGGACTCGGGCAGCCGGGCGAGCACGGCCTGCGGCACCAGCCGGTCGGCGACGACGACGTCGGCCGCCGCGAGCAGGGTGGTGGCGCGACGGGTGAGCAGCTGCTCGTCGCCGGGGCCGGCGCCCACGAGCGCGACCCAGCCGCCGTGCGGGCGCCGGGCGCGCAGGTCCACGACGCCGCTGGTCAGGTGGTCGGCGAGGTCGGTGCGGATGCTCGCGGCGCGGCGGGGGTCGCCCCCGGCGTGCACCGCCACCCGGACCTCTCCGGCCGGGGTCGGCACGGCGGCGCGGGCCGGGACCTGGGCGCTGCCCGCGGCGCCGTCCCCGGCGCTCACGCAGAAGGTCTGCCGCGCCTCGGCGTCCGCGGCGACCTGCCGGTCCGTCTCCGGGTCGCCGGTGGCGGTGTGCACGAGGAAGGCGCCGTCGAGGTCGGGGGCACCGGCATACCGGCGCGGGGTCCACGACAGGGCGGTGCGCTCGGACAGCAGCGTGGTCAGCGCGGGGCACAGCTCGGGGGCGACGACCTCGACGACGGCGCCCTCGGCGAGCAGGTCGGCGACCCGGCGGGCGGTGACGGGCCCGCCGCCCACGGCGACGACGCGCCGCCCCGACAGCGACAGCCCGAGCAGGAACGGTCCGCTCACGACGCCTCCCTCTCGCGCTCGTCGGCGGCCGGCCCTCCGTGCAGGCCGCACTCGGTCTTGGCGAAGCCCGACCAGCGACCCGCCCTCGGGTCCTCGCCCGGGGCGACCCTGCGGGTGCACGGGCCGCACCCGATCGAAGGGTAGCCCTGGTCCAGCAGCGGGTTGGCCGGCAGGTCGTGGAGCTCGGCGTAGAGCGCGACCTCCGCATCGCTCCAGGCCGCGAGCGGGCTGATCTTGACGACCCCGAACGACTCGTCGAAGGCCACCAGCGGCGTGCCCGCCCGGGTCGGGCTCTCGGCCCGGCGCACGCCGGTGACCCAGGCGTCGTACCCGGCCAGCGCCCGGCGCAGCGGCTCGACCTTGCGCTGGGCGCAGCAGGCGCCGGGGTCACGGTCGTGCAGCCGGGGTCCGAGCTCGGCGTCCTGCTCGGCCACGGAGCGCTGGGGCCGGACGTCGACGACCGTGACGTCGAGCTCACGGGCGACCCGGTCCCGGGTCTGCAGGGTCTGCTCGAAGTGGTAGCCGGTGTCGAGGAAGAGCACGTCGACGCCCGGTCGGTGCCGGGAGGCCAGGTGCGGCAGCACCGCCTCGGCCATGCTCGAGGTCACCGCCAGCCGGTCGCCGAAGGTCCGCGCGGCCCACGCCAGCACGGTGTCGGCGTCGGCGTCGGCCAGCTCCTCCGCCGCGTCGGCGGCGAGCGCCCGCAGGCGTGCGCGCTGGTCGCGTTCGGTGGGGGACGCCAGGTGCAGGGTGGTCGTGCTCATGGTCACCTCGGGGTATGTCGCTGGGCTGGGTCGCGCGCGGGCGCAGGCGGGCCGTGGTCGGCCCCGGCGCTGCGGTGGGTCTGCGGCGACCCGGTGGGGACGGATGGGGTTCAGCGACAGGGGCACATCAGCATGCTGCTGACGCGCAGGAGGTCCACTTCGTGGCAGGTCGTGAGGTGCCAACCCCGAGAGAGCATGCACCCATCATGCCCAGTTATCCGAACGATCACAAGCCGTTGGGAACGCCGACCCTCACCGCGCCAGCCCCTACTTGCCAGTCCCCAGCGTGCCGGCCCCCACCCCCGCCAGCCCAGCACGATCATGAACCTGAGCAGAGAAACATGCCCGACTCGGGAGTTGCATCACCTGTCTCGGGAGCCTTTCTCTGCTCAGGTTCGGCAGGCCCAGGCTGAGCAGAGAAACATGCCCGACGCAGGGGATGCGACTGCTGCCTCGAGGGCTTTTCTCTGCTCAGGTGCGACAGGGCCAGGCCGGGCCGGGCTGGGCCGCCTAGGGTCGCGGCGCGCCGGACCACCCCACGGCCACCTCATCGCCGTCCGGCCCCGCCACGTGCGCCCCCGCCGCCGCGTCGAGCCCCACCGCGTCGGCACCCGCCGGGTCGAGCCCTGCCGGCGCGAGGCCGGCGGCGGCCGGCCGACCCCGCCGGGCCGCCCAGAGCACGCCGCCCACGACGAGCGCTCCGCCGGCGAGCTCGAGCACGGAGGGCCGCTCGCCCAGCGCCCACCACGCCGCCGAGATGCCGACCACCGGCACCAGCATCGAGAAGGGCGCGACGACGCCGGCCGGGTGGCGGGCCATGAGCCAGACCCAGATCCCCGAGCCGACCACCGTGCCGAGCACCACCGTGTAGGCCAGCCCCAGCCAGGCCGGCAGCGCCACCGCCGTGCCGGACGTCGCGAGCGCGCCCCAGATCTCCCCCGGCCCCTCGACCAGCAGAGACACCGCCAGCATGGGCAGCGGCGGCACGACCGACATCCACAGCGTGAGGTGCAGCGGGTTCGGTGGGGCGGCGAGTCGGCTGGAGAGGTTGCCGACGGCCCAGCCGAAGGCACCGAGCACGACGAGCAGGAAGGGCACGAGCTGCCCCGCGCTCCCGTCGGCCCGGCTCGCGCCGACGACGGCCAGCCCCAGCACCGCGACGCCGACCCCGACGGCCCGCCGCGGGGTGAGCCGCTCCCCCAGCAGCAGCACGCCCAGCAGCACCGTGAACGGCGCCGACGCCTGCAGCACCAGCGAGGCCAGGCCGGCAGGGAAGCCGGCCGCCATCCCGAGGTAGAGCCCGACGAACTGCAGCGTCCCGAAGCCCAGCCCGTAGCCCACCAGCCACCGCACCGGCACCTGCGGCCGCGGCACGAGCAGGAGCGTCGGCACCGCCAGGACCGCGAAGCGCAGCGCGACGAGGAACAGCGGCGGGAAGTGCTCGAGCGAGGCGTGGATGGCGAGGAAGTTCAGCCCCCAGAGCGCGGCGACCAGGACGGCGAGGAGGGTGTGGCGCAGCGGCATACCTGCGAGTCTGCGGTCGAGGACCAGGAAGGTCCAGCGAGTCTTCGTGATGTCAATGCTTAGGCTGGCTTCATGGACGTCCGCCACCTGGAGCTGCTCCGCGAGCTGTCGGTGCGCGGCACCCTCGCCGCTGTCGCCGAGGCGACCCACCGCACCCCCTCCGCCCTCTCCCAGCAGCTGCGCACGGCCGAGCGCGACCTCGGCGCCACGCTGGTGGAACCGGTCGGTCGGGGGCTGCGGCTGACGGCCGAGGGACAGCTGCTCGCCGACGCCGCGGACGAGGTATGCCGTGCCCACGCCCAGGTGCAGGCGCGCCTGGACGCGGCGCGCGGCGAGCCGCGGGGCCGGGTCAGCATCGGCACGCTGCCCAGCGCGGGCGAGGCGCTGCTGCCCGACCTCGTCGACGCCCTGGCCGCCAGCGCCATCGACCTGGCGCTCGACGACTTCGACCTCGCCGAGGCCGACTTCGCCACCCGCACCCTCGACGCCGACGTCGTCATCGCGCACAGCCTGCGCGGCGACGTGCCGGCCGGCGCGGAGCGGCTCACCTCACGCGTCCTGGCCCGGGAGCCGATCGACGTCGCGCTGCCGGCCGGGCACCCCCTCACCGGGCGCGACCGCCTCACCCCGCAGGACCTGGTCGGCACCACCTGGATCGGCGTGCCCGAGGGCTACCCCTTCGACACCATCCTGCTGGCCGCGGAGTCGCTCACCGCCCAACCGCTGCACCGCGTCCAGCGGCTGCGCGACAACGCGCTCATCCGCTCGCTCGTCGCCCGCGGGGTCGGGCTCGCCCTGCTGCCCCGCTTCACCACCCCGACCGACGAGCAGGTCGTGCTGCGGCCGCTGGCCGGGGTCCCCGCCCGGCGCGCGGTCGTGGCGCTGTGCCGGCCCGACCGCTACGCCCGGCTCGCCGTCCGCAGGGTCGTCGACGAGATGGAGCGCATCGGCGCGACCCTCACCGGTTGACCGGCTCAAGACCCGCGAGGGCGCTGACACCGAGGACGAGCGCGGTCCCGAAGATCGTCGCTCCCATCCACGGTCCGACCACGCGGCTGGTGGGAGCCTCGGTGCGGCGCAGCGGCCCGAACATCCGTATCAGCCCGCCGAGCTGGACGATCCCGAGGGCGGTGAGGATCCACCCGCCGAAGATCCACGACAGCGACAGGAAGTGCGCCGCCACCACGACGGCGACCCACCACGCCATCCAGCGGCCCTGTCGTCGGAAGGCGAGGACGGCGACTCCCGCCCCGGCGAGCAGGAGTTCCGCGCCGACGACGATCCCGAAGCCGGCGTAGCGACCCTCGAGCGCGGTCGGCTCTCCCCAGCTCAAGCCGGTCCAGATGCCGAACCCCACGGCGAGGAGCACCCGGCGGCGGACCCCACGCCCAGCGGCACCCGCCAGCCGCGGGCCGGGGACTCCTGCGCCCACCCGCACCAGACCATGGTCATCAGCCCGAACCACGCCGTCGTGAACAGCACGTCCCGCAGCTCCACCAGCATGCGTCCCCCTGGTCAACTCGCCACCGCGGCCCATCCGCCACGCTCGGCATCACCCTACGTCCGCGGAGGACCGTCCTCCCGGGGCGTCCCGGCCGACGCATCAGGATCCGGCGCGTCCGGGAGGCCGAACGCCACGGCATACTCGCGGCCCAGGTCGAGGTAGCCCTCCCACGCGACGGTCGCGGTGGCGCCGGTCCGCACGGACTCCTCGAGCCGGTCGAGGTAGTACTCCCAGCCCGGGCCCACGTCGGTCACGAGCGAACGGTCGGTCAGCACCTGGGCGAAGCGCAGGGTCGTGACGCCGGCCTCCTCGGTGAGACGCAGGTCGAGGGTCCACACCTGGATGGGGTCGTCGTTCTCGTTGCGGACGCGCAGCCGGGTGGGCTCCTCGCAGACCTCGATGACGTAGGTCTCCGTGGGCATCTCCTCCTCGTACGCCCAGGTCAGGCGCACCCGCCCCGAGCCCGGGTCGCCGGTCCAGGTGGCGAACCACCGGCCCAGCCGCTCGCTCTCGGTCACCGCCGCCCACACGTCCTCGACCGGCGCGCGGAAGGTGCGGGTGAGCACGAGGTGCTCCTGCCCGTCGATGGTCTCGGGTGCTCCGGTCATCATGCGGTCTCCTCGGTGTTGTCGGTGGCGGCGGTATGCGGTGCCTCGCCCGGGCGGTGCTCGCGCACTGTGCGGCGCACCTCGAGGTCGAGGGCGTCCAGGACGTGCTCGCCGACCGGAGGGGCGGGCGGCACGTCGGCCGGCAGGACGGACGGCGCGTCGGTCGGCGGGGCGGACGGCGCGTCGGTCGGCAGGGCGGGCGGCACGTCGGCCGGCAGGACGGACGGCTCGTCGGTCGGCGGGGCGAGGGCCGCACCGGCCAGCCGCCGGGCGTAGTCGACGACCTCGCCCAGCGGTGCGGTCTCCAGCCGGTAGTGCCGCTCACGGCCGACGTCCTGCCCGCGCACCAGCCCCGCCTCGCCGAGCACCCGCAGGTGACGGCTCACGGCGGGGCGGGAGATGCCGCGGCCGGCGGTGAGGTCGGCCACCCGACAGGCCCCCTCGTCGGCCAGCTGCACCAGCAGCGAGCGCCGCACGGGGTCGGCGAGCGCGGCATACACGTCCATGACGATAGGTAACCACCTGGTTACGAATAACGCAAGACCTATCCCCACCCACGGCTGAGCAGAGAAAAGGCCCCGACTCGGGGGTCGTATCCCCTGCCTCGGGAGCGTTTCTCTGCTCAGGCGCCGTGGGGGCTCAGGCGCGCACCGGACTCAGGCGGAGTCGCCGAGGCCCTTGATGTGCTCGGGGAGGCGGGCGTGGTCGCCGTACATGAAGTGGTTCTGCATCTTCTCCGAGAAGCGGCTGGCCTCGGTCTCGAGCCCGACCGCCTCGGCCACCTGGCGGATGAGCATCGGGGAGGCCCCGCAGCAGACGCCGAGGTAGCCGATGCCCAGCGCGTAGGCCTCCGCCGCGAAGGCGCCGACCTCGTAGCGGTTGCACGCCAGCGGGTCCAGCGCCGTCGGGAAGGTCCGGCCGTGCGGCGAGGGCACCAGCACCCCGCGGTCGTCGGTGAGGTTGAAGAAGGTGGGCTCGGCGTCGGTGGTGCGGTAGGGCACGGGCAGCGCGGCCACGTGGCAGCTCACCGCCTCCCGGATCTGCCGCAGCCACGGCAGCATGGTGGCCGGGCCGCGGAAGCAGTTCATCCCCACGACGTCGGCACCCGCCTGCTCCAGCCGCTGGCACACCTCGACGATGCCCACCCCGTCGCGCATCTGCTCGCCGGCCATGGGCGCGACGGTCAGCACCACGGGCAGCCCGCTGGCCCGGGCGATCTCGAGGGCGGCCTCGGCCTCGCCGGCGTAGTAGAAGGTCTCGCCGATGATGAGGTCGGCGCCCTCCTCGACCGCCCAGCCGACCATCTCCTCGAACATCGCGCGCACCTCGCGCTGGGCGTCCGGGCTGTCCGGGTCCCACACGTTGCTGTTGGAGATGTTGCCGGCGACGAGGTCGCCGGGCTTCTCGTCGGCGACCTCGCGGGCGATCTGCAGCGCGGCCCGGTTGAGCGGCTCGAGCAGCTCCTCCTTGCCGATGACCCGCATCTTCTCGCGGTGGCCGTTGTAGGTGAAGGCCTCGACGATGTCGCTGCCGGCGCGCTGGAAGTCGCGGTGCAGCGTGCGCAGCGCGTCGGGGAACTCCAGCGCCACCTCGGGGACGAACTCCCCCGCGGTGAGGTAGCCGCGGCGCTCGAGCTCGAAGAGGAACCCCTCGGCGCAGATCACCGGACCCTGGTCGAGGCGCTCGACGAGCCTGCTGGGCGTGGTGGTGGTCCGGGGGTCGTCGGTCTGCGTGTCGGTCATCGCTGCTCATCCCTCGCCGGCTCGTGGTCGCGCAGGGCCCGGTCGCGCCCTGCCGCCCCGGCGGTGGTGGACCGGTGGGCCCCGCCCCCACCGGCGGCACCGCGATGCTACTCCTGGCGCGCGGCCCGTGGGCGTGCGGCGGGAGACGTCGAGGCGGCCGCCGTCGCCGTGCTGCGCCCGCGTCGGCGTCAGCCGCCCAGGTGGGCCGGCAGGCCGACCTCCAGGCCCAGCCACTCGGCCAGGTCGTGGATCTCGGCGAGCACGCGGTCCCGGCGGGCGGCGCTCCACGCCCCGTCCTCGTGCAGCGCGTCGACCCGCAGCACGCCGCGCCGGCGGTCGGCGGTGGCGTCGAGCTTGCCGACGAGCTGGTCCCCGTCCAGGACGGGCAGGGCGTAGTAGCCGAACCGGCGCTGCGCCTTCGGCTTGTACATCTCCAGGACGTAGTCGAACTCGAAGAGCTCGGCCATCCGCTCCCGGTCGAAGACCAGGCAGTCGATCGGGCAGAGCAGCGCGGCGCGGCCCGCGAACGCCTCGACCGGCTCGAGGTATGCCGGGTGCACGCGCCAGCTGCCTGGCACCCCCTCGACCACCGCCTCCTCGCCCGCGGCCCGGGCGTCGGCCGGCTCCGTGGGGCACTCCGGGCCGCGGGCGCGCAGCAGCCCCAGCGCGGCCAGGCGCCGCTCGTCCAGCTCGGCCCGCGCCTGCTCCAGCGGCACCGCGGGGACGTCGGAGTAGACCCGCTCGGCGAGGTCCCAGAGCCGCTGGCCGCCCGATCGGCCGGAGACGGCGACCTCGCCCCGGGCGACCATGAGGTCGAGCAGCCGCTGGACGTTCTTGTCGTTCGTCCAGCCGCTGGAGCGCCACGGCACCTCAGTGGAGTCCGGCAGGACACCGGTGGGGGTGGGGCCCTCGGCCGTCAGGTGGGCCAGGATGTCGCGGCGGGCCCGGTCGTTGGCCTCGACCCAGCGGGCCTGCCCCTCCTGCCAGGGGCGCAGCGTGCCGTCCCGCCGGGACGGCGCCGGCCACGCCTCCATCTCGGCCCGCCAGAGGGCGACGTCCTCGGCGGGTCGGACGAAGCCCAGCACCTCGACGAGCGTCCGGTCGGCCAGCAGCCGGTCCAGCTCGCCGGTGTCGTAGGCGTAGCCCAGCCGGCTCCACAGCACGAGGTGGTGCGCGGGGGCCACGGCCGTGACCGGGTCGATCTGCAGCAGCGTGAGCTCGCGGACGGTCTCGACGACGTCACCTGGCCGGTCCGCGGTGAGCAGCTGGGCCCGCACGGCGACCCGCCGCGCGTCACGGCGGGAGAGCCGGTGCACGCTCACGGCTTCGGCGGCAGGTCCCGCGCCCGGGCCACCCCGAGCGCCACCAGCTCGGCGAGCAGCTCGTCCGCGACCCCCTCCGACCCGTCGGCGTGCACCCACTCGCGCATCGGCCGACCGCGCATGACCATGCGCTCCAGCCCGTCCCGGCGCACCAGGTCGTCGGCGAGCGCCTCGTCGACGTGGACCATCACGCCCTCGCCCCCGGTCGCCGCCACCGCCAGGTGACCGGCGACGAGGAAGGCGAGCCCGCCGAACATCCGCTGCTCGACCACCCCGGGCTCGTCCGCCAGGAGGTCCCGGATCCGCTGCGCCAGCCCCGCGTCATACCCCATGGGACGAGTATGCCGCCGCTCACGTCCACGCCGCAGGCGGCGACCAGCCGTCCGGCGGGTCCTCGCCGACCCGGCCGTCGACCGCCTCCCGGAGCAGGTCGGCGTGCCCGGTGTGGCGGGCGTACTCCTCGAGCAGGTCGAACAGCATGCGGCGCAGGCTGAGCTCGATGCCCCACTCCTGGCCCCAGCAGATGACCCGGTCCAGCCCGTCGGCGGCGATCACCTCGCGGTGCCGGGCCCGGGTCGCCGCGACCGTCTCGACGTAGCGCGCGTAGAGCTCCTCCGGCGGGTCGTCCGCGGCGCTCTCGAAGCCCCAGGACGGCGTGGCCTGCCAGTCGACCTCCGCCCACGGGCTGCCGGGCGAGGAACCGTCCAGGCGCCACGTCGCAGCGACCGCCTCGACGCCGGTGAGTGCTTGAGCAGGCCGCCGAGGGTGAGGGACGACGCGCCGACCCGGACACTCAGCCCGGCGGCGTCCAGACCCTCGGCCTTCCACCAGAACGTCATCCGCTGGCGGTCGAGCGCACCGAGCAGGTGCGCGGTCTCGTCGCCGGTGCGCGGCGGTTCCCACACGGGTGAGGTGTTCATGACCGCGACGCTAGCCCTCGCGGCGGACAGCGGGTGTCCGCCGCGAGGGCCGCGGCACCCCCTCGGCTCAGGCGACCATGCCGTGGGGGTCGATGACGAACTTCGTCGCCGCGCCCTGGTCGAACTCGGCGTAGCCGCGAGGCGCGTCGTCCAGGCTGATCGTCTGGGCGTTGACGGCCTTCGCGATGTGCGCGCGGTCGTGCAGGATCATGTTCATCAGCTGCCGGTTGTAGCGCTTCACCGGGCACTGGCCGGTCGTGAAGTGCTGCGACTTGGCCCAGCCGAGCCCGAGCCGCACCCCGAGCGTGCCCTCCTTGGCGGCGTCGTCGACGGCACCGGGGTCGCCGGTGACATACAGCCCGGGTATGCCGATCCCCCCGGCCGCGCGGGTGATCGTCATCGCGTCGTTGAGGACGGTGGCGGGCGCCTCGTCGGCACCCTCGCCGTGACCGCGGGCCTCGAAGCCCACCGCGTCGACGGCCGCGTCGACCTCCGGTTCACCGACGATCGCCTCGATCTTGTCCACGAGGTCGCCGTCGGTGGTCAGGTCGATCCCGACGCACCCGAAGCTCTCGGCCTGCGCCAGCCGCTCGGTGTTCATGTCGCCCACCATGACCACGGCAGCGCCCAGGAGCTGCGCGGAGTGCGCGGCGGCCAGGCCCACCGGACCGGCGCCGGCGACATACACCGTGGATCCGGTCGTCACGCCGGCGGTGTAGGCCCCGTGGTAGCCGGTCGGGAAGATGTCCGAGAGCATGGTGAGGTCCAGGATCTTCTCCAGGGCCTGGTCCCGGTGGGGGAACTTCAGCAGGTTGAAGTCGGCGTAGGGGATCATGACGTACTCGGCCTGACCACCCACCCAGCCGCCCATGTCGACGTAGCCGTAGGCCGCGCCGGCCCGGGCCGGGTTGACGTTGAGGCACACCCCCGTGTGCCCCTCGTGGCACATCCGGCAGCGCCCGCAGGCGATGTTGAACGGCACCGAGCAGATGTCGCCCTCGTCGACGAAGAGGACGTCCTCGCCCTTCTCGACCACCTCGCCGGTGATCTCGTGCCCGAGGCTCTGCCCCACCGGCGCGGTGGTCCGGCCGCGCACCATGTGCTGGTCCGAGCCGCAGATGTTGGTGGTGACCAGCTTGAGGATCACCGCGTGCGGCGCCGCCTTCGTGATGCCGAAGTGGTCGGCCACCTCGCCGGGGATCTCCAACCTGGGGTAGTCGACCGACTCGACGGCCACCTCCCCCGGCCCGGTGTAGACGACGACGCGATTCCCTGATGCCATGGCTCGACTCCCTTGTCGTTGGACGACGCGCCGGGCGGCGCGCCCCGTGCAGCCACGGCAGGCCGTCGGACGGGATCACATCCCCTCGTGCGGCATATCGTCCGCACCCTGTCCATGCTGGCCCGGCCCGCCGCTCCCCGCAACCGCCCAGCCGGACCTGGCAGGCTCGTGCCGTGCTCCTCGACCTGTGGGACCGTGCCACCACCACCCAGCCGCCGCTGACCTGGCCGGTCAGCCTGCTGCTGGGGGTGGTCGCGCTCGCGCTCACCTGGAGCCCCGCGGGCTACCGGCTCGTCCGTCACCTGGTCACCCTGGTCCACGAGGCCGGCCACGCGCTGGTGGCCGCGCTCGTCGGCCGGCGCCTGACCGGGATCCGGCTGCACTCGGACACCTCCGGCGTCACCGTCTCCCGTGGGCGCCCCCGCGGGCCGGGCATGGTCGCGACCGTCCTCGCCGGCTACCCGGCGCCCGCGCTCGTGGGGCTCGCCGGGGCATACCTCCTCGGAGCGGGGTATGCCGCGGGCCTGCTCTGGGGGCTCGTCCTCACCTGCGCGCTCATGCTCGTGCTCATCCGCAACCTCTACGGGCTGTGGGTCGTGCTCGCGACCGGCGCCAGCGTCGCCCTGCTGTCCTGGTCGGTGAGCGGACGGATGCTCTCGGCGGTGGCCTACCTCGTCGTCTGGTCGCTGCTGCTCGCCGCCCCGCGCTCGGTGGTCGAGCTGCAGCGGCAGCGCCGCCGGCGCGGCGGGCGGGGCAGCGACGCCGACCAGCTGGCCCGGCTGACGGGGCTGCCGGCGGGGCTGTGGATCGTGGCCTTCTGGCTCGTCTGCGCGGTATGCCTGGTGTTGGGCGTCCGCGAGCTGACTCAGGGCCTGGGGTAGTCGAAGGTGCTGAAGTCGCGCTTGTAGAACCGGCGGGCCATACGGCGGGTGGCGCGGGAGATCTCGACGTCGGCGGAGCGACGGGGGCCCGAGCTGCTGTCCTTGAACTGCTCCGGGCCGCCCTCGAGGCCGAGCCCGTGGGCGTCGCTCAGCCGACGCAGCCCCTCGGCGAGCCCGTCCTCCAGCCGCAGGACCTCGGTGCCCGGGACGAGGAACTCGTGCTGCGGGCGCAGGTGGTTGTCGAAGAGGTAGGGGTTCTCGCGGGAGCGGCGCACCGACCGGCGGAACCACGACGCGACGGTCGACCCGCTCATGTCGACCTGCTCCTTCTTGCGGTGGCGCCAGACGTACTCCGAGCGCAGCCGCGCCATGGGCTCACGGACGACGGTGAAGACGAGGTCGAAGCGCTCGAGCCGGAAGAGCTGCTCCAGGGGCTCGCCGTGCAGGTGCTGGGGGCCGCAGACCATCAGGTGGTTGAGGGTGCCCCGGCCGTACCTCGCGCTGAAGAACCCCTGCTCCCAGCCGTTGGCGCGGAAGAGGTGCTCGACCGAGGTGCCGCCGGTCTTGGGGACGTGGATGAACAGCACGGAGCGGCCGTCCTTGCGGTAGACGGGCACGAGGGGCTCCTCACGGTCGGGGTCGGGCGAGGATCAGGCTACGACCCCGGCCCCGGGCGGGTGCGGCTCACTCGGACGGCATGATGACCCACAGCACCAGGTAGGCCAGGATCTGGGGCCCCGGCAGCAGCATCGAGAGCAGGAAGAGCACCCGGACGAGCGTGGGGCTCATGCCGAAGCGGCGGGCGAGACCGGCGCAGACTCCCGCGAGGACGCGTCGGCGAGGGCGGACGAGAGCGGGGGAGGAAGCCATGCCCCCACGCTAGGCCGCCTCGGGGCCGAGGACCAGAGGGGTTCCACCCGGCCGGGCGGGGGGCTGACCCCCGGCCGGGCCCGGTCGCGCGGGCGACCTCGCGCTCAGTCCCGGTGGCGCGGCACCCGGGCGAACCGGGCCACCTCGTCGGTCGGCACCTCCTGGGCCTCGGCCGGGAAGCGCTCGGGCAGCTCGTCCGCGACGCGGTAGACGCCGTCCGCCCGCTGCAGCCACCGGTAGTCGACGAGCTCGCGGCGCAGCGACGCGACGTCCTCGTGCGCGGTGGCGAGGAGGGCGTTGACCTCACGCTCGGCATACTCGCGGCCCCGCTCGAAGCGCAGCAGCAGGTGCATGAGCACGGCGGCCCGGGGCCGGCGCCGGGTGGGGATCGAGCGCAGCCGGTCGCCGTCCACGAAGATGGCCACGGCGCGGTCGGCGGCGAGGTCGGTCTCGACGACCAGCGCGCGCGGCGGGGGCGGCTCGGTGTCGGCACGCGGCGCGCGCGGCGGGGGCGGCTCGGTGTCGGCACGCGGCGCGCGCGGCGGGGGCGGCTGCGCGAGCAGCGCCTCCCGGGCGGCGGTGTAGGTCTCGCCGGTGCGGGTCATCCGCTCGCGCACCCGGGCCTTGAGGTCGGCATCGGTCGTCATGGTCGTGCTCACGCATCCTTCGCGGACCGCACGCCCCAGCCGCGGCAGGTCCTGGTGCGGTGCTCGACAGGTATGCCGTGTGCTCACCGCGAGGATCTGCTCCCCTCCGCCCCGGTGACCGGCCGGCTGGGGGCGGGTCGGGCTGGGCGCTGCGGCGGCGCCGAAGCCCAGCATACCGGCGCGCCCGGACCTGATCAGGGTCCGACGGCCGAGCCCCGGACACCACGAAGCACGCCGACCACACGAGCCCCATGACGCGGGGACGGTGCCGTCCGCACGGGGTATATCCCCGGCTGCTGGACACATCCCCGCACCGTGGTGCTCGTGGGGCAGCAGGTCCTCCTGGGACCAGCCACGCGACCCAGGCCCATGGGCACATCCCCGCACCGTGGTGCTCCTGAGGTCAGTGGGACCGCAGTGCTTCGGCCGCCTCCCGGTCGACACGGCGCGGCCCGGTGTAGACCCCCCGCAGCCGAAACCGCATGCCCGGCTCGGCGAGCTCCTCGATGGCGTGGGCGGTCCACCCCGCGGTGCGGGCGCACGCGAAGATCGCCGGGCCGGCGTCCCGCGGCAGGTCGTGGGCGAGCACGAGCGCGGCCAGGGCGAGGTCGACGTTGAGCACCCAGCCGCGCCGTTCGGCCAGCTCGACCTCCAGCAGCGAGATCGTGTCGGCGAGGTCGCGCCCGGCGTCCGGCAGCACCCGGTCGAGCAGCAGCCGGGCCCGCGGGTCGACCTCGGTGTAGACGACGTGCCCGAAGCCCGGCGGAGGCCCCTCGGCCAGCGCCGCGGCGAGCGCGCCGCGCGGGTCCTGGACCGCGCCGCGCAGCCAGTCCAGTGCCTGCACCGACGCCCCGACGTGCACCGGGCTGTCCGCGGCGGCCAGCCCGGCCAGCAGCGCGGAGTACCCGTCCGCCCCCGCCGAGACCGCCACCCGCACCGCGGTCGTCGACACCGCGAGGTCGTGGTCGGCCAGCAGGACCAGGGCCAGGTCGAGCAGGTCGACCGGCAGCCCCAGGTATGCCGCCAGCACCGGGGCGAGAGCCCCGTCGCCGGACCCGTCGCCCGCCTCGCCGGACCCGTCGCCCGCCTGGCCGGACCCGTCGCCCGCCTCGCGGGTCCGCTCGGCAGCCTCCCGGGGCCACCTGCCTCCCAGGGAGCTGCCCACCGCCACCGCCATCGCCCGCACCGACCGGGTGCCGGCGGTCGCGAACGCCCGAGGGCTGCGGTCGTGCCGGCCGAGGTCGCTCGACCCGGCCACGAGGACCGCGTGCTTGCACCGGTCGAGCACGCGTGTCTCCCGCGGCAGCGCAGCCATGAGCGCGTCCACCGGCGCGCGCGGCATCGGCACCGCCGGCGCCGTCTCCCCGCGCACCCCGACGAGCAGGTCCCGCACCTCCTCGAAGGTCCAGGCGCCCGCGAGGTCGCGCACGTCGTGCCCGCGGTAGGCCAGGGCGCCCGGTCCCACCTGCGTGACCGCGGTCCGCACGTCCTCGCTGGTGGCCCGGGGGGAGGTGCGCCGCCCCGACCGGCCGCGCCCGAGCGCCTGCACGTCCTGGAGCGCGAAGACGCTCCCCGTGCCGGGCTCGCGCCGCAGCGGCGAGAGCACCCCGCGGCTGACGTAGGCATACACCGTCTGCGTCTTGACCCCGAGGTAGTCGGCCACCTGGGCGGTGGTGAGCTCCCCGCTCATGTTGATGTGATCAACGTTGACACGAGATCAACCCTAGCGGCACGCTCGGCGCATGAGCACGCAGATCGCCCCGCCCGGCCTCAAGGGCCTCGTCGTCGCCCGCACCCGGACCGGGGACGTCCGTGGCCAGGAGGGGTTCTACCACTTCCGCGAGTACTCCGCGGTCGAGCTGGCGCGGCACCGCACCTTCGAGGACGTCGCGCACCTCATGGTCGAGGGGCACCTGCCCGACGAGGGCGAGTCCGCCGCCTTCGCCGCCGAGCTGGCCGCCGCGTCGACGCTCCCGCACGCGCTCCTCGAGCAGCTGCTGGCGATCGCACGATCCGGCCCGGACCGCGGCTCGCTGGCCCGGCTGCGCACGGCCGTCTCGCTGCTGGGGTCGGTCGAGGAGTTCCCCGCGACCTACGGCGCCGGCGCCGACCAGGTGCGCGCCGGCGTCGTCCGGCTCATCGGGGTCGTCCCCGTGCTGCAGGCGGCCCTCTTCCGGTTGCGCGCCGGTATGCCGCCGCTCGAGCCGCGCCCCGAGCTCGGCGCCGGCGGCAGCTGGTTGTGGATGCTCACCGGTGAGGAGCCGGCGCCGGAGCACGCGGCGGCCGTGACGGCATACCTCGTCAGCACCGTCGACCACGGCTTCAGCGCGTCGACCTTCACCGCCCGCGTGGTCACCTCCGCCGGCGCCGACGTGGCCTCCGCCGTCTGCGCGGCGATCGGGACCTTCTCCGGGCCGCTGCACGGCGGGGCGCCGGACCGGGCGCTGGACTCCCTCGACGAGATCGGCACCCCCGACCGGGCCCGGGAGTGGGTGCGCGAGCGGGTGGCCGCCGGCGAGCGGATCATGGGGTTCGGGCACGCGGTCTACCGGACCACCGACCCCAGGGCGGTGCTCCTGCGCGAGCACGCCCAGGCGCTGGGGGGACCGCTGGCCGAGCTGGCGGTGCAGGTCGAGCGCGAGGTGGTCGACGCCCTCGCCGAGCTCAAGCCGGGGCGCGAGCTGCACACCAACGTGGAGTACTACGCCGGTGTCGTCATGGAGCAGTGCGGGATCCCCCGGGAGATGTTCACGCCGACCTTCGCGACCGCCCGGATCGTGGGGTGGGGCGCCCATATCCTGGAGCAGTCGGGTGACCCGCGCATCATCCGACCGGCGGCGGAGTACGTCGGTCCGGAGGCACCCGCGCCGCTGCCCTGAGGAGGCGACCGTGACCGGACGCGAGGAGGGCAGCCGCGTGCCGGCTGCCCGCCTGCCCTGGGTCTGGGGGGCCTCGGAGGCGGAGGTCGCGGGGCGGTACGCCTGCGACCGGCTCACCGACGCGGCGCCGGGGTCGGTGCGCCCGGTGCGGCTGGTGCGGGCGATCGGGGTCGCCGCCCCCGCCGAGAGCGTGTGGGTCTGGCTGGGCAACCTGCGGCTGGCTCCCTACAGCTACGACTGGCTGGACAACCTCGGCCGCCGCTCGCCCCGGACGCCGGCCCACCACCTGGGCCCGCTCGAGCCGGGGCAGCGGGTCATGACGATCTTCACGGTCATCCACGTCGACCAGGGGTCCGAGCTGACGATCCGCACGCGCGAGGGCCTCGGGACCCGACTGTTCGGGGGCGTGCGGGTGTCCTACCGCGTGGTGCCCGAGCAGCCCGACCGCTCCCGCCTGGTCGCCGTGCTCCTGCTGGAGACCGGCACGGGGTGGCTCGCGCGCGGGCGGGCGCGGGCCCTGGCCTGGGGCGACCTGGTCATGATGCGCCGGCAGCTGCGGACGCTGCGCGACCTGGCCGAGGCCACCCCCCGGTAGTCTCTCGCCGACCGCCCGCCTGTCCCTGCCGTCCCGAGGAGCCGCATGCCCACGCCACCCCCCGGCCCCACCTCCGTCACGCTCACGGCGCCCGGCCTCCGCGTCGACCTCCTCAGCACCGGCGCGGCCATCGCCAGGGTGGAGCTCACCGACGGCCACGGGGACGGCCCGGTGGACGTCGTCCTCGGCCACGCCGACCTGGCCGACTACGGCCGGGTCCGCGACTTCCAGGGGGCCACGATCGGGCGGGTCGCCAACCGCATCGACGCCGGCCGGTTCCGGCTCGGCGACCGCCCGGTCGAGGTGCCGCCCGACCCGGACGAGCCGCACGCGCTGCACGGCGGACCGGAGGGCTTCGACCAGCGCGAGTGGGCGCTCGTGGAGGCGACCGACGACCGCGCGACGTGGTCGCTCACCTCCCCGGACGGGGACCAGGGGTTCCCGGGCGAGGTCGAGGTCGAGGTGAGGTATGCCGTCACGCCCGGTCGCCTCACCGTCGAGCACCGCGCCACCACCGCGGCGCCGACGCCGGTCAGCCTGACCAACCACAGCTACTGGAACCTCGACGGGGAGGGCGCCGGCGACATCCTCGACCACACCCTGCAGGTCGACGCCGACACCTACCTGCCGGTGCGCCCCGACCAGATCCCGACCGGTGAGGTGCGCGACGTCAGCGGGTCCCCCTTCGACCTGCGCCGCCCCGTCGTCCTGGGCGAGGCACTGGCCGTCGACGACGAGCAGCTGGAGATCGGCCAGGGCTACGACCACCACCTCGTCGTGCCGGGCGGGGGCCTGCGCCGGCACGCGGTGCTGGTCGGCGGATCCGGCCGTCGCATGGAGGTGTGGAGCGACCGGCCCGGGCTCCAGGTGTATGCCGGCGCCCACTTCGACGGTACCGTCACCGGGCCGCGCGGGGTCGCCTACGGTCCGCGTGCCGGGATCGCGCTGGAGACCCAGGCCTTCCCCGACGCGGTGAACCAGCCGCACTTCCCGTCGGTCGTGCTGGAGCCGGGGCAGACCTACGCCTCGACCACCGAGTGGCGGTTCGGCTGACCGGTCCGGACCCCGGGCCGCGTCAACCGGCCGGGACGTCGCGGCGTCGCAGGCCCACGAACCCGGACGCCAACAGGACGAGCCCCAGCACCGTGAGGACGGCGAGGGCCGCGGGCTGCGGGCCCTCCCCCACCACGTCCTGGCCGACGGCGAGGAAGGGGGTGGCGTCGAGCAGCCAGGACGGCAGGTCCAGGCCCGGGCCGAGGTAGGCCAGGGCCGCGGCGAGCGCGAAGACCCCCCAGCCCGCGACGGCGGCTCGGGGGAGCCAGCCGACGAGGGCCGTGCCCAGGCCGAGGAAGACCAGGACGGCGGGGAGCTGCGCGGCAGCCGCGCCGGTCACGTCACCGAGCCAGGCGTCGTCCCCGAGCGAGGCGGCGGCGCCGGCCCCGAGGGCGAGGGCACCCACGGCACCGACCATGAGGGCGCCGACGGTCACCACGAGCAGGCGCGGGCCGAGCCAGGCGCTCCGCGGGCGCGGGGCCGACAGGGCGACCTCCAGCCGCCCGCTCTCCTCCTCCCGGCGCCAGGACCCGACGCCGACGAGGACGTACGCCGTGACCAGCAGGGCCAGCATGACGAGGAAGGTCGACATCATCGGCGCCAGGACGAGGTCCGCCGCGCGTGCCTGCGCCTCGGGACCGGCCCCGAGGAACGCGCCGAGCGCGGGGTTGTCGAGCACGGCGTCGACGATCTCCTGGGCCAGGGACCCGAAGACGGCCATGAGGGCCGCGGCGCCCAGGGCCCATCCCGCGACCACCGCGCGCTGCTGGTGCCAGGCCAGCCCCAGCGAGGTCTGCAGGGACGCCGAGGCCCGGGCGTGCGTCCGGCGCGGCCGCAGCAGGGCGCCACCCACGTCGCGCCGGCTGCGCAGCGCGACGGCGAGCGCGACCAGGCCGGCCCAGAGGAGCACCGGCAGCGCCAGCGGCCACCACCGGGCATCCTCGCCGAAGGCCCGGACCTCGTCCACCCAGCCGTGCGGGCTGGCCCAGACCAGGGCCCCCTCCCGCAGCGCCCCGAGCCCGCGGAGCAGGAAGGACACCAGCGTCAGCGCGAGGCCGATCCCCCAGACGGCCCGCGCGTGCTCCACCCCCTGGGCGGCCACGGCGGTGATGCCCACGAAGGCCAGTCCGAGCCCGGCGACCGCCAGGCCGTAGCGCAGCGCGCCGGCGGGGTCGGCACCGAAGGGCACCATCGCCGCGCCCACCGCGGCCCCGGTGACGACCGTCGCCGCGCTGACGAGCAGCACCGCCGCCGCGAGCGGGGCGTGGCGACCGATCCGAGCGGCGAGCAGCAGCTCGAGCCGTCCGGTCTCCTCCTCCCGCCGGGTGTGCCGGGTGGTGAGCGCGATCGCCATGACCGGGACCGCGAAGGACAGGACGAAGCCGAACTCGTTGGCCAGCACCCCGCCCAGGGTGTCCAGCCCGGCCACCCGGCCGTTGATGACGGCGAGGGCGTCGCCGCCGAGGCTCTCGGCATACCCCGCGACCTTCTCCGGGGTGTCGTAGAGCGCGCTGATCGACGACCCGGTGAGCACCATGACGGCGGCCAGACCCACGACCCAGGCGAGCAGCGACCGCCACCCGGTGCGCAGGGCGATCCCGGTCATGGTGCCGACACCGGTCGTGGCGCTCATCGGGCGTCCACCCGCTCGTCGTGCCCGGCATACGCCCGGAGGAAGAGGTCGTCCAGGCTCGGCGGGGTGACGGTGAGGGTATGGATCCCGGCGTCGTGCAGCACGCCGACCAGCCGGCCGACGGCGTCCGGCTCGACCGAGGCGACCACCTCGGTGCGACCCTGCTCGTCGGAGCCGGTCTCGACGTCGTCCACCCCGGGCAGGCCCTCCAGCGCGGGCGCGCGCTCGGTCACGGCGCGCACCGCCGAGTGGGTATGCCGCCGCAGGTCGGTGAGGGTGCCGGTCGTCACCGTCCGACCCGCCCGGATGATCGAGACCCGGTCGGCCAGCGCCTCGACCTCCCCGAGGATGTGGCTGGAGAGCAGGACCGTGGTGCCCTGCTCCCGACGCTCCCGCACCACCTGCTGGAAGACCTCCTCCATGAGCGGGTCCAGCCCCGAGGTCGGCTCGTCGAGGACGAGCAGCTCGGCGTCGGTGGCGAGGGCCGCGACGAGCGAGACCTTCTGGCGGTTGCCCTTCGAGTAGTCCCGGGCGCGGCGGGTCGGGTCCAGGTCGAAGCGCTCGACGAGCTCGGCGCGGCGGGACTCCTCGACCCGGCCGTGGGCCCGGGCCAGGATGTCGATGCACTGGCCCCCGCTGAGACCCGGCCACAGGGTGACGTCTCCGGGGACGTAGGCCAGCCGGGAGTGCAGCTCGACCGCCTCGGCCCACGGGTCGCCACCGAAGAGCCGTGCGGTGCCGCCGTCCGCGCGCACCAGCCCCAGCAGGACCCGCAGGGTGGTGGACTTGCCGGCGCCGTTCGGGCCGAGGAAGCCGTGCACCTCGCCGCGCTCGACGACGAGGTCGAGGC
Organism: Serinicoccus chungangensis; assembly: GCF_001483745.1. GTDB lineage: Bacteria > Actinomycetota > Actinomycetes > Actinomycetales > Dermatophilaceae > Ornithinicoccus > Ornithinicoccus chungangensis_A. The sequence continues at coordinate 54,305 of NZ_LQBL01000005.1, forward strand.
CGTCCAGGGCCGCGACGGAGCCGAAGGTCTTGCGTAGCCCAGAGATCTCGACGAGGCGGTCCGAGGAGGTGGTCATGTCGGGCGTCCTTCCGGTGGCGGTGCGTCGGTGAGCATGAGGGAGAAGAAGGAGTAGGCGTCGCGCCCCCACCGGTCGATGCCGCCGGAGCCGAGGGGGTCGAAGCCGAGCAGCTCGGTGAGCGGGTCGCGCAGGAGCACCGCACCGAGGTCCATGGCCAGGAGCAGCGCGGCGCGGACCTCGGGGTCGGGGCCGGGGTCGAGGACCCCGGCGTCCCGCCACAGGGTCAGCAGGTCCACGGTCATCCGGTGCCACCCCCGCAGCACCTCGCGGGCGCGCTCGTCATCGGCGAGGAGCATGCGGCGCAGGTAGGGCAGGACCGGTGAGTCGTCCGGGAAGACCTCGGCGAAGGACCCGAACTTCGCCTCGGCCGAGGCGTCGAACACCTCCGCGGCGGAGGTGGCGCCGCTCGCCCCGGACTCCTCGGGCGTGGGCATGAGCTCCTCGGTGAGGCGCAGGATGTGGTCGTCGCACGCCGCGCGCAGGCCCTCCTTGGAGCCGTAGTGGTGCAGCACCAGGGCCGGCGAGACCCCCGCGGCGGCCGCGATCCGGCGCACCGTGACGGCGTCGAAGCCGTCGTCGGCGAAGAGGCGCAGCGCGGCCTCCCGGATCCGCGCCTTCGGGGTGAGGTCTGAACGCATGTTCAGCATCCTAAACGATCGTTCAGGATGCCGTCCAGTGCCCTTCCCGCCGACCGGCCCCCTGGGCGATACTGGCGGGGTGAGCAGCTCGAGCCCGGCCACCTGGCGCCGCGACGCCCCCGCGTGGGCGCGGCGCGTCATACCCGTCGTGCTGCTGGTCGCCCTCATGTGGGTGACCGAGATCGTCGACCTGGTGCTGCCGCTGGACCTCGACCAGTTCGGCATCCGGCCGCGCGACCTCGGCTCGCTGCCCGCCGTCGTGCTGAGCCCCTTCCTCCACCTGGGGTTCGGCCACCTCATGGCCAACACGGTCGCCCTGCTCGTGCTCGGGTCGCTCCTGGCGCTGACCACCCGTCACCTCTGGGTCGTCACCGGCGGCGTGGTGCTGGTGAGCGGTCTCGGCGTCTGGCTGCTGGGCGGCCCGGGCACGGTGCACATCGGCGCGAGCGGCGTCGTCTACGGGTATGCCGCGTTCCTCGCCGTCTACGGGTTCGTCTCCCACCACCTGTGGCGGGCGCTGCTCGGCGTGCTGGTCATCCTGGTCTACGGCTCGATGATCTGGGGGGTGCTGCCGCTGCGCGAGGGGGTCTCCTGGCTCTCCCATCTCTTCGGGGCCGCCGCCGGGGTCGGCCTGGCGCTCTGGCTCGGCCGTCGCGACCGGGTCGCCCGGCACTGAACGGCGGAATCCTCGGGCGGGCGAGGTCGTTGACGTGTCCATGAAACGCATCGGCTTCCTCTCCTTCGGCCACTGGACCCCGCACCCCCAGTCGGCCACGCAGTCGGCCTCCGACGTCCTCCTGCAGTCGATCGACCTGGCGATCGCGGCGGAGGAGCTGGGCGCCGACGGGGCGTACTACCGCGTGCACCACTTCGCCCGTCAGCTGGCCTCGCCGTTCCCGCTGCTGGCGGCGGTGGGCGCGCGCACGAAGCGCGTCGAGATCGGCACCGGCGTCATCGACATGCGCTACGAGAACCCGCTCTACATGGCCGAGGACGCCGGCGCGGCCGACCTCATCTCCGGCGGCCGCCTGCAGCTGGGGATCTCCCGCGGGAGCCCCGAGCAGGTCGTCGAGGGCTACCGCTGGTTCGGCCACGACCCTGCCGAGGGGGAGAGCGACGCCGACATGGCGCGGCGGCACACCGCACGCTTCCTCGAGGTGCTCTCCGGCGAGGGCTTCGCCCAGCCGAGCCCGCGCCCGATGTTCCCCAACCCCCCGGGGCTGCTGCGCGTCGAGCCGCACAGCGAGGGCCTGCGCGAGCGCATCTGGTGGGGCGCCGGGACCCGCGCCACCGCCGAGTGGGCGGGCACCCAGGGGATGAACCTCATGAGCTCCACCCTGCTCACCGAGGACGCGGGCCTGCCCTTCCACCAGCTGCAGGCGCAGCAGATCCAGGTCTTCCAGGAGGCCTGGCGGGCCGCTGGGCACGCCGGCACCCCGCGGACCTCGGTGTCGCGCAGCATCTTCCCGCTCGTGGACGAGCGCGACCACGCCTACTTCGGGCTGGAGCGGCGCAGCACCGACCAGGTGGGTGTCATCGACGGGTCGCGCTCGACCTTCGGCAAGACGTATGCCGCGGAGCCCGACGAGCTGGCCCGTCAGCTGGCCGCCGACGAGGCCGTCGCGGCCGCGGACACGCTGCTGCTGACCGTGCCCAACCAGCTCGGCGTGGACTACTGCGCCCACGTCATCGAGGGCGTGCTGGACGTCGCGAAGGAGCTCGGCTGGCGCTGAGCGGCCGGGCGGGCGTGGGCCGCGCTCGAGTCCCGGCCTGCCCAGGGAGGTCCGGCGACTCCTGCGCAGCAGGTGTTCCTCTGGCGTGATGCATCACCGCAGAGGAACACCTGCTGCGGACGAGTGAGGTCAGGCGTCTCGGTCGCCGACCCGGAAGGCCGCCACCTCGCGGTGCGTGAGCGCGACCCAGGCCCCGACCGCCAGGCACCCCAGCGCCCCGAGCAGCGCCGACCAGGCCGGCGTGGTGAGCCCAGCGACCAGCCCGGCGCGGGCGTTGCCGATGTCCGGGCCGGACACGCCGATGACGTGCTCGACCGACGACACCCGACCCAGGTGGCTGTCCGGCGTCGCGAGCTGCACCATCGCGGCCCGGCTGGTCACCGAGACGGTGTCCGCCGCGCCGGCCACCACGAGCGTGGCCAGCGCCACCCCGGCCAGCCCACCGAGGGCGGCCAGGCCGAAGCCGAGCAGGGCCACGCCCCAGACCCCCACCGCCACCAGCTGGACCACGCCCAGCCGCGCCCGGCGGGTGACGAGCCCGGACGCCAGGCCCGCGCCGACCCCGCCGACGGCGACGCAGGTGAGGAACAGGCCGAGGGTGCGCGGGTCGCCGCCGAACAGCTCCTGGTTGACCATGGGGAAGAGCGCGACCGGGAAGGCCAGCAGCGTCGCGGCGAGGTCGAGCAGGAACGACCCGCGCAGCACGGGGTCCCGCCGCACCGCGTCGACCCCCTCGCCCAGCATGACGAGCGCGGTGCGCGTGCGACGGCGCAGCCGGGCGAGCGGACTCGTCCGCGCCCGCGGGTATGCCGTCAGCGCGCGCCCGTGGTCGGCCGCGCGTCCGGTGCCGGTCCCCGTCGGCGCGATGTGGGCAGACCCCGGCGCGGCGGGTCGGTCCGCGGGTCGGTCCGCGGGTCGGTCCGCGGGCCGGTCCGCGGGCCGGTCCGCGAGGGCCGCTGCCTCCGGCGCCCCCGCCTGACGCTCCGGCGGCATGGGCGGCAGCGCCCGCACGGTCCACCAGCTGATGCTCAGCGCGGCGGCGTTGACGAGGTAGCAGACCGCCGGCGAGGCGACCCCGAGCAGCAGCCCGCCCACCGCCGGGCCGACCATCATGGCCGCCTGGAAGCTGATCATGTGCAGGGCGATCCCCGCGGCGACCTGCTCGCGCGGCATGAGCCGGGTGATGAAGGTGCGCCGCGACGGCGCACCGAGGGCGTTGCAGGCCGTCTGCAGGCTCAGCAGCGCCAGCAGCAGCGGGAGCGGGTAGAAGCCGAGCACCAGCTGGGCGCCCAGCGCGAGCGCCGCGACCGCCTGACCGCCGGTGGCGGCCAGCGCCACCCGTCGACGGTCGAGCACGTCCGCCAGCGGCCCCCCGACCAGGCCGAGCGCGATCATGGGCACCGCCTGGGCGATGCCGATCGCCGCCACCCAGAACGGGCTGCGCGTCATCTCCCACACCTGGAAGAGCACGGCCACGACGGCCACCTGGTGCCCCAGCCCCGAGAGCGCCCCTCCGAGCCACAGCCGGCGGTAGGCCGCGCTGATGCGCAACGGCGTCAGGTCGAGGAACGCCCCCCGCGCCCTCACCTCACCCACCGGGCGTCGCCGGTGGCGGCGGGGCACGTCATACCTGGTCCCTGCCGAGGTGGTCCTCCAGCCGCTCGGCGAACGACCGGCGCCCCAGCGCCTCGGCGAGGTCCGCGGCGACCGCGCTGAGGGCGTACGGCAGCTCCTCCTCCAGCTCGGCGACCGCCGCCTCGGTGGCGCGCCACTCCGCCTCCGCCAGCGGGACGAGCGCACGGCCGCGCTCGGTGAGGGTGACGACGCGGGTCCGGCCGTCCTCCCCCGCCTCGCTGGTCACGAGGTCGGCCTGGCGCATCTGGCCGATCGTCTGCGACAGCGCGGAGTGGGTCCGGTCGAGCTCGCCCGCGAGCTGGGTGATGGTCATCGGCCCGAGGTGGGCGAGACGCACCAGCGGCAGCACGAAGCGGCTGCGCACCTGCCCCTGACCCCGCTCCCGGTAGGCCTCGTTGATCGCCGCGTCCATGTCGGCGAGCACCGCGAAGAGCTGCCGCAGGCGGCTGCTCCGCGTGGGGTCGGGAGATGTCACAGGGCTAATATAACAGCACTGTCAGGTATGCCGTCCCCGCGCCTCGGCCCGGGTCGATGAGTCCGGCCGGCCCCGGCGGTCATACCCGGCATGGACACCGACGGCACCACCCCCCTGACGCGCCTCGACCGCGTCTTCAACGGCTTCTCCGTCGACGACCTGGACGCCGCCGAGGCGTTCTACCGCGACGTGCTCGGCGTGCCCGTCGAGCGGGAGTCCGAGCCGATGGGCATGCTGCAGCTGCGGCTCGGCGACCGGCGGGTGCTGGTCTACCCCAAGGGCGAGGCGCACCAGCCGGCGAGCTACACCGTCCTCAACTTCCCCACCGACGACGTGCCTGCCACCGTGCGGGCGCTCGCCGACCGGGGCGTCGAGTTCCTCCGCTACGACGGCATGCCGCAGGACGAGCTGGGCGTGGTGGAGTCCGGGGACGGCCCGCCGATCGCCTGGTTCGCCGACCCCGCGGGCAACGTGCACTCCGTCCTCGACGTCGGCCCGGACCCGGACGAGGAGTAGGTCGCGGGCGGGGGCCGCTGGGAGAGCGAGCGGCGCCACACGACGGGCGCTGCGGGCGGGTGGTAGACCTGCCGTATGCGCATCCTCCTGCTGGGCGGCACCGCCTTCCTCTCCCACGCGACCGCGACCGAGGCGGTCCGCCGCGGCCACGAGGTGACCTGCCTCGCCCGCGGCTCGGCACCCGCACCGGAGGGGGTGCGCTTCGTGCGGGGTGACCGGGACGAGCCGGACGGGTTGGCGCCCGTGCGGGGGCAGCGGTGGGACGCGGTGGTGGACGTCTCGCGTCAGCCGGGGCAGGTAAGGCGGGCCGTCGCGGAGCTGGACACGCCGCACTGGGTCTTCGTCTCGACCGCCAACGTCTACGCCCTGCCCGAGGAGGGATCGGCAGGGACGCCCCCGACCGAGACCGATCCGCTGCTGGAGCCGCTCGAGGCGGACGTCATGTCGACGATGGAGGAGTACGGCCCGGCCAAGGTCGCCTGCGAGCAGGCCGTGACCGCGCAGATGACGCGGCAGGGGGGCACCGCGACCCTGGTGCGTGCCGGTCTCATCGGCGGGCCGGGCGACGAGTCCGGCCGGGTGGGCTACTGGCCCTGGCGGTTCGCCCACCCGAGCGGGCCGGACGTCCTCGTGCCGGACGACCCCGACTTCCCCGTCGCCTTCGTGGACGTCCGTGACCTCGCCTCCTGGCTGGTGCATGCGGCGGAGCAGAGGCTGGACGGCGCCCTGAACGCGACCGGGCCGGTGGTGCCGCTGGCCGAGCTGCTCGAGGCGGCACGGGCGGTGGCCGGCGCGCAGGTCCCCGCACGACCGGCGCCACCCGCGCGGCTCGCCGAGCTCGGCGTCCACCCCTGGATGGGTCCGCGGTCGCTGCCGTTGTGGATCGACGACCCGGCGCTGCGGTCGTTCGCCGCGCTCGACACGACGCGGGCGCGGGCGGCGGGGTTGCGGACCCGGCCGGTCGACCAGACGCTGCGCGACACCCTGGCCTGGGAGGAGACCCGCCAGACGCCCCGGGCGGCCGGGCTGACCGACGAGGAGGAGCAGGAGATCCGGGAGGCGCTGGACGCCCGGGCCTGAGCCGGGTGGACGAGGACAACCACCCGCGGCGCCCGGTCGACCCCCGGGCAACCACCCGCGGCGCCCGGTCAGCCCCTGGGCAACCACCCGCGGCGCCCGGTCAGAGCTGGACGGAGCGCGCCCAGTTCGCGCCGTTGCCGGTCTCGGCCCGGGCGACCTCCATGAGCAGGCCGGCCTCGTCGACCGCCACGAGCGCGACCGCCGTGTCCTGCTCGCCGGTGACGAGGGCATACCGGTCGTCCGAGAGCACGAGGAAGCCCCGCGGCTGCGCGACCGTGCCGACGATCGAGACCGCCTCCCCCAGGGACCCGTCGGGGGCGACCGGCAGGGAGGCGAGCGTGGACTCCGAGCGTTCGCTGGCCAGCAGGTAGGTCCCCTGCCGGGCCAGGTGGAGGTCCGCACCCCAGATGAGGTGGCCCTCGACCGGGTCGGCCCCCAGCTCGCTGTGCCGCAGGCCGCGGTCCTGGGCGTAGGCGGGCACCGACCCGCTCAGCGTCAGGTCGCCGCTGGCGTCCCGGGCGTAGGTCAGGGCCTCGCCGGAGAACTCGGTCATGACGTAGGCATGCTCCTCGTCCGCGTCGAGCACGAGGTGGCGCGGCCCCGAGCCGTCGGGCGCCTGGGCGGTCGGCGGGACCAGGGGCGTGAGGCCGCCACCGGGCGAGAGGGAGTACTGGGCGACCACGTCCGCGCCGAGCGACACGACGTAGAGGTGCCGACCGTCGCCGGCGAGCGCGACGCAGTGGGCGTTGGGCCAGTGGACCTGCGCGGTCGGCTCCTCCACGTGCCCCTCGTCGCCGACCGGGAAGACCTGCGCGTTGCCGCCGCCGTAGGACGCGCCCACCAGCAGGCTCCCGCCGTGCGCCAGCGCCAGGTAGCTCATCGAGCCCTCGACGTCGGTGTGGTCCAGGTGCTCGAGCCGGCCCGTCTCCCGGTCGAGCGCGAAGACGTCGATGCCGGGCGGGTCGCCCTTGGCGGCGGCATACACGAGGTCGCGGTCGGCGTCGATCGCGAACGTGCCGCAGCCCTCCCCCACCTCGCTCACGGCGAGGCGCTCGAGGGTCGGCGGCTGCGCGGCGGTGTCCACCCGGAAGGTGCTGATCGTGCTGTCGGCGGCGTTGGCCACGAGGACGAGTTCGGTCATGGCTCCCACGGTATGCCGTGCCGCCGACACGAGCAGGTGCGGGCGCCCCGGCCGGGCGGGGCGGGCGTGCCGGGCGGGCGTGCCGGGCCCACCGGGCGGGCGTGCGGGGTGGGCGGGCGTGCGGCGGCCACCGGGCGGGCCGGGCACGCGGGGGCCGTAGCCGGGGTCGGACGCGCCTGAGCAAAGAAACAGGCCCGACGCAGCCGTAGGAACCTTGCCTCGGGCATGTTTCTTTGCTCAGGCTGCCCACGGGGGTTCTAGGACATGCACAGAGTGCCTTCGACGTGCACAGGCTCGGCCCGCTCGAGCCCGGCCCGGCATGCACAGACTCGGGCCGCCGGAGTCGGGCCGGCGGAGCACAGGTGCGCGGGGGCTCAGCCACCCGAGGCCCAGCGGAAGACCTCCCCGTCCGGCCCGGCGACGGTGACCGAGGCCGTGGGCGCGAGGGTGATGCCCACCCGGAGCCACCGGTCGTCACCGCCGGAGGAGACGTAGGTCAGCTGCTCGTTGGTGCGGTCCTCCACCTGGGTGCGGGCGCGGGCGAGCCAGGGGTGGCGTCGACGCAGCCCGATGAGCTCGCGGTGCAGCGAGAGCATCCACGCCCCGTCCTGGCCCAGGTCGGCAGGCCCGTCCGGCAACGCCGGGCGGATGGCGTCGTCCCCGCCGAGCCGCTCCTCCTTGACCCCCTGGAAGGCGTGCTCGTCGCCGTAGTAGACCGACGGCATACCTCCGACGGTCATGAGCACGGCCAGCCCGACGACCGCCCCGTCGTCCCCGACCTTGCTCGCGATGCGGGTGACGTCGTGGTTGCCGACGAAGGTCTGCGGCACGAACGAGCCCAGCAGCGCGTCGTGCTCGCCCAGGGCGTGCGCCAGCTCCCAGCAGTTGGTGTCGACGACCGAGCTCCAGATCGCCTTCCACAGCATGTACTGCGTGACGGTGTCCACGCCGCTGGCCTCGACGAACCCGGCGTAGTCGCCGTGGATGACCTCGCCCACGAAGAGGGCGTCCGGGAACTCCTCGCGGACCCGCGCGGTGACGCGCGCCCAGAACTCGGTGGGCACGGCGTACGCCACGTCGAGCCGCCACCCGGCGATCCCGCGCCGCAGCCAGCGCAGCATGACGTCGACGACGAGGTCCTCGACCGCAGGGTGCCCGTGGTCCAGCTCGACGAGCCCCTCGTGCCCCTCCCAGGACGCCGGGCGGCCGTCCTCCCCCTGCTTGAGCATCGAGGAGGTATGCGGGTCGCCCACCATCGGGTGGTCCGCCCCGACGTGGTTGAACACGCCGTCGAGCAGCACCGACAGGCCCCGCTCACGGCACTGCTCGAGGAGGTGGTCCAGGTCGGCCTCGTCCCCCAGCCGCGGGTCGACGCGGGTGTGGTCCAGGGTGTCGTAGCCGTGGCTGCGGGAGGCGAAGACCGGGCCGAGGAGCAGCCCCGAGCAGCCCAGCCCGACGGCCTCGTCGAGCCACGCCTCGAGCCGGGGCAGCCGGTGCTCGACCGTCGCCTGCGCCGGGTCGCCCTCGAGGACGGCCGGCGCACCCACGGCACCGAGGGGGTAGACGTGCCACCAGATGGCGTGGTCCAGCAGGCGGGCGGAACCGGGGGCGGGAGGGCGTGACATGACACCCAGTGTCCCAGCCGGGCCTGCGGGCGTCCGGCAGCCGGTTCGTCAGCCGTCAGCCTCCTCGAGGGGGCTGACGGCTGACGAACCGGCTGGGAGTGGGGCTCACCGCCGCCCTGGGCTCACCACCGGTGGGCGACGTCGACGACGAGCCGCTGACCCGACCCCGGCCCGTCGAGGACGAAGGCCCGCATCGGCAGCCGGGCGCGCACGCCCAGGCCGAACGAGGTCTGCCCCTCGAAGCTACCGCCCAGCCTCACCTGGCGCAGGGTGCGGTAGCCCCCGGTGCCCACCAGCTCGGCGGGGTTGGCCGGGTCGTAGACGGCGTCGCCGTCGGCGTCGTAGGCGGGGTTGCCGACCAGGACCTCGATCTTCGCGCCGCCGCGCAGCGACAGGGCCTGCCCGCTGCCCGGGGCGCGGTAGGTGCTGACGTAGCGGACGGCATACTCCCCGGCGTCGCCGGAGATGTCGACGACGACCCGGTCGAAGCAGGTGTGCCGGCCCGACCGGACGTCCGTGAGCGGGGCCTGGGCGGTGTCGAAGCCGGTGACCTTGGGCAGCGATCCCCAGGTGATGCCGCAGTAGGGGGCGGCGTGCGCGGCCGGGGCGATCGCCGCCACCGGCGTGAGCGCGCCGACGGCCAGCAGGGCGCCGGCCAGCAGCGTGCGGGGGGTGGCGCGCAGCGTCGCGCGCGGGGTGGTGCGGGTGGTGCTCATGACGACCTCCTTGTCGGTGACGTGTGCGTGCACGTCCACCCCCCAGAGCACGCGGACGACCCGCAGATACCTCGCGGGCGCAGCGGGGTGCCGCCCGCCGACCGCTGGATACCCTGTCGTCATGCCCGGCCCGAGCGCGTACCCGCACCTGCTGAGCCCCGTCCGCCTCGGTCACCTCACGCTGCGCAACCGCGTCGTCATGGGCTCGATGCACACCAAGCTCGAGGACCGCGCCCGCGACACCGACAAGCTGGCCGCCTTCTTCGCCGAGCGGGCCCGCGGCGGGGTGGGGCTCATGGTCACCGGAGGGTATGCCCCGGGCTGGCGCGGGTGGCTGCTGCCGTTCGGGTCGAGCATGGTCCGGTCGGCGCAGGCCCGGCGGCACCGCACGGTCACCGACGCGGTGCACGGGCACGACGGCCGCATCCTGCTGCAGCTCCTGCACGCCGGGCGCTACGCCTACCACCCGTTCGCCCAGGGGGCCTCCACCGCGACGTCCCCGATCACGCCGTTCCGGCCCTCGGCCCTGTCGACCCGCCAGGTGGAGCGCACGGTCGACGACTTCGCCCGCTCGGCCCGGCTCGCCCAGCGGGCTGGCTACGACGGGGTGGAGATCATGGGCTCCGAGGGCTACCTCGTCAACCAGATGCTCGCCGCCCGCACCAACGACCGGACCGACGCGTGGGGCGGGTCGGCGCGGGCCCGGATGCGCTTCCCCGTCGAGATCGTGCGGCGGACCCGCGAGCTGGTGGGGGACGACTTCGTCGTCCAGTACCGCATGAGCCTGCTCGACCTCGTCCCCGACGGGCAGGACTGGGCCGAGACGGTCGACCTCGCGCACGCGCTGGAGGAGGCCGGCGTCACCAGCGTCAACACCGGCATCGGCTGGCACGAGTCGCGCGTCCCCACCATCGTCACCTCCGTGCCGAGGGCGGCCTTCACCTGGGTGACGGCGCGGCTGCGGGCGGAGATCGGCATACCGGTCGTCGCGTCCAACCGGATCAACCGGCCCGAGGTCGCCGAGCAGGTCGTCGCCGACGGCGAGGCCGACCTGGTGTCGATGGCCCGGCCGCTGCTGGCCGATGCCAACTGGGTCCGCAAGGCGCAGCAGGGCCGCAGCGCCGAGATCATCCCGTGCATCGCCTGCAACCAGGCCTGCCTGGACCACACCTTCGCCAACCGCCGCGCGACCTGCATCCTCAACCCGCGCTCGGCGCACGAGACCGAGCTCGTGCTCGGCCCCACCCGCAGGGCGAGACGGGTCGCGGTCGTGGGCGCCGGGCCGGCCGGGCTGGCCGCGGCGGTCGAGCTGGCCGGCCGGGGGCACGCCGTCGAGCTCTTCGAGGCGCAGGACCAGGTCGGCGGGCAGTTCCGGCTGGCCGCGCAGATCCCGGGCAAGGAGGAGTTCCGCGAGGCGCTCGCCTACTACGAGCACCTGCTCGGGGTCCGCGGGGTCACGACCCACCTGGGGGTGCAGGTCACGGCGGAGCGGCTCACCGGCTTCGACGAGGTCGTCGTCGCCACGGGCGTCGTGCCGCGGGTGCCCGACATCCCCGGCGTCGACCACCCGAGCGTGCTGAGCTACCCCGAGGCGATCCGCGACCCGGGCCGGGTCGGGGCGCGGGTGGCGGTCGTCGGCGCCGGCGGCATCGGCTTCGACGTCAGCAGCGCCCTGCTGCACGAGCCGGACGAGACGGTGGCGCAGTGGCGCGAGCGCTGGGGGGTCGCCGACCCGTGGGAGGTCCGCTCCGGACTCGGCGAGAAGCGGCAGCCGCCGGTCCGCCGCGAGGTGCACCTGGTGCAGCGCAAGACCTCCCGGCACGGCGCCGGCCTGGGGAAGACCACCGGGTGGGTGCACCGCACCGAGCTCGCCGACGCGGGGGTGCACCTCGTCGGCGGCGCGGAGTACGTCCGGATCGACGACGCCGGCCTGCACCTCACCCTGCCCGTCGAGGACGGGAGGGCGGGCGAGCGGGTGCCGCACGTCATACCGGTCGACACCGTGGTCCTCTGCGCCGGGCAGGAGTCGGTGACCGACCTCGTCGAGCCGGTGCGCGCGCTGGGGATGCCGGTGCACGTCATCGGCGGGGCCGACGTGGCCGCCGAGCTGGACGCCGAGCGGGCGATCCGGCAGGCAACCGAGCTGGCCGCCCGCCTCTGAGGGAGGGTAGGGGTCAGGGGCGGCGAGCCCAGGCCGCCGTCACACCGGGACCGGGTATGCCGCCCGCGTCGCGGTCACGGAGGCCGGCTCCGGGGCGGTCGTGCCGGGGGTCGGTTGCGGGGTGCCGGCGGCCAGCGCGAGCGGGACGACCCCGGTCCAGACGGTGGGGTCCTCGGCGGGGTCGGTGCCGCCGGTGCGGGCCTTGAGCAGCCAGGAGCCGTCGACGATCGGGAGCGCCAGGCAGCTGGTCGCCCGCAGCTCCTTACCGGTGCTGGCCCGGACCTCCTCCGTCCTCCCGGGGAGCAACCGGTCGGTCAGCCGCTCCAGCGCCCCCGTGGCCTCCTCGGGGCCGAGCTCCACGGTCGTGCCGCGCAGCACGGCGCTGCGGTAGTTCGCCGAGGAGTCGAAGGCGGTCTCCGCCACCACGAGCCCGTCGAGGGCCACGACGGTGAGCGTCACCGGGGCGCCGGTGAGCAGATGGCGCAGCGCCCCCGCGCCGGTCGACCCGTGCAGCAGCACCCGGTCCCCGTCCCGGGCGACCAGCAGCGGCACCGACCACGGCTGCCCGTCGACGACGGTGGACAGCACGCCCACCGGCATGGCGTCGAGGAGGTCGTCGAGCGCGGCGCGGTCGGCGAGGTAGCGGTCCGGCTTGCGGGTCGGGGTGGACAGGTCGGTCATGCCGACCAGCCTGACACGTGGACCCCGGCGTCCACCGCCGCGGCACACCGGTGGGCCGGGGGCCTGGTCCCCTACGCCGAGCTGTCCTCGGGTCACCCGACGCGGGGCTGTCCTGAGGTCACCCGACGCGGGGTGTGGCGCGCGTCCCGGGCCGAGGCGTCGCGTCAGGCCAGCTGCCAGGTCCCGTCGGGGGCGCAGCGGACCACCCGGTCGGGGGCCTCGGAGCGCTTGCGGATCCGGCGCGCGTTGGCCTCGTCCACCCGCTCGACCCACGCCTGCGCCTGCTCCTGCGTCTTGCCGAACTCGACGTGCCGCGCCACCAGCTGGGTGTGCCGCTGCTCCTCGTCGACCTCGACGCTCCACACCGCGTTCAGCCGGGCCCGCGCCGCCCGCCACCGCTCGTCCGGGTCGAGCAGGTAGTTGCCCTCGGTGACGACGAGGCGCACCGAGGGCAGCACGGCGAGCGCGGCGGCGAGCGGCTGCTCCAGGGTGCGCTCGAAGCCGGGGGCGTAGACGGTGTCGGTGGTGTCCTCGCGCAGCCGGGTGAGCAGCGCGGCATACCCCTCGGCGTCGAAGGTCTCCGGGGCGCCCTTGCGGTCGGTCAGCCCGAGCCGCTCCAGCTGGGCGTCGGCGAGGTGGAAGCCGTCCATCGGCACGTGCCCGACGTGATCCTCGCCGTGGCGCTGCGCGAGCGCGGTGAGCAGCTCCTCGGCGAACGTCGACTTGCCCGAGCCGGGCAGCCCCACGATGCCGAGCAGGCCCCTGCCCTCTCCGGGGACGAGCGCGTCGGCGAGGTCGAGCAGATCGGGGGCGAGCGTCATACCCGTCACTCTGACAGACAGGACCTGCTGGTGACAGTGAGCATCTCGACACAGGCTGCGGCGTACCTCGGTGATGGCGTCCATCAGCGCCTCCCAGGTCTCGTCCGGGAGGAGGTCGCCATTGGTCCGGTGCACGCGCATCTAGGCCTCCTCCAGGATGTCGACGAGCTCGTTCTTGGTGAGGTACTCCAGGCGTTCCAGCATGCCGACGGCTCCTTGCCTCGACACTTCGCCCACGCTGGTGGTCACCTGCCCGGCACGGTTGACCAAGCTGTCGTCGAGTGCCGCGTCCAGCAGCGTGCAATCGGCGGTGCGCCTCCGGTTCCAGGTCGACGGGCCGTTGCGGGTAGACGTTGTCGACGACCCGCCGGAAGCCTGCAGCGGACTCCAGGGTGAGGTCGGCGAGGGAGAGGCCCGCGCCCTTGGCCCAGATGGCTCGCAGGATGTAGACGAAGACGGTGTGGTGCATCTGGGGCAGCCCGGTGGCGCCGACGGCACGCCGGGACCGGGTCGGCGGTCCTCATCCCCTGATCCAGCATCTCGTCACCGAGATCCGCCGCCTCGTCCACCGCGTTCTCGGCCCGGTCCGAGATGCTGCGTCCACCGCCGGAGAGCAGGTCGTAGTCCGCACGGTCGGGACGCATCGAGGACATCATCGCCATCGGCGGTCCCCGCGGTCTGCATGGCCTGCCCCGGCAGGCTCAGCGCCTCCTCCACCGTGCGCAGCCCGCTGTCGATCATCTGCTGGACCGGACGGTATGCCTCGTCCAGCCGGGCGTGCGACTCGCGCGCGACCTGCTGCAGCCGGCGCGGTCCCGCGCGTCGGACACCTGGTCCAGCACCGGGATCAGGCTCACGCCCAGGTCGACGCCGATCTCGGCGAACGACGGATCCTCGTTGAACTCGCCCATGAGACCGCCGCCGAAGGCCTCCAGAACCCCCATGATCGAGTCTGCCCACGACTCGTCCTCATCGAGCCCCAGGACGGCAGGGCCCGCGGCAGCGACGATCGGGCGGGCCACGCCCGTCCGCTCCGCGGCGTGCGCCTGCGTCTCCTGCTGCGCCGATGCCCGGGGCGGGATGCGGCTGCCGGGACCGCTGCCCGGAGGCTCCGCGAGCGCGTGGGCGGCCTCGTGCCGCAGCAGCCGGGCTCCGGTGGCCGTGCCCGGTGGCGGGGCGTGCGCGCCCAAGTAGATGTGGCGGCCCACGGTGAAGGCGCGAGCGGACAGGCGCCCCGCCACGTCGTGGCCGCTGGGGTCGTGGTGCACCGAGATCCGACCGATGTCTGGACGGGCGGCCGTCTCCGGCAGCACCTCGGTCAACGGTCGACCGCCCGTGCGCGGCAGCCGTTGCCAGGTGTCGGACAGCGACTCCCGCTCCCGCGCGGGAAGGCCGGTGGTGGCTCGGGCCGGGGTCATGCGACTCCGGCGTCGGCGAGGAGGCCATCGACACCCCCGGAGGGCAGGGGCTGCGTCAGCCGCTCGGCCGGCACGCCGAGCTGTCCGAGGACGTACCAGAGCGTGGTGTGCTGTCCCCACAGGGTGGCCCCGGAGGTGTCCCCCACGGTCCACCGGGGGCCGACCGACTCCAGCACCGGCCAGTGCCGTGCCGCCGCCTGCGCGAACGGGCGGTGCCGGGCCGGCGGGATGGTGAGCAGCTGGGCGGCGGGGGCCAGCAGCGAGGCGAAGGACCACGGCTCCTCCCAGGCCTGCTCGACCAGGGCCTGCTCCACATCGGCCCCGACGGTGCCCTTCTCGGCGGCCGTCGCCAGGGTGGTCGCGGGCAGGTGCAGGTGCACCCCGGCCTCGGCGAGCTGCGGCGCCTTCGCCAGCACGATGAGCCCCTCCTGCTCGGCGGCGGGGTCCAGGTCGACCTCCGGCCACCGCCCCCGGCTCACCGCCTCCCGGGCGTGCGGTCGCCAGGCGACGGAGGCCTCCCGGGCACTGCCGCACACCGCGCTGGGCACCTCGAGCGGTGCAGTGCTGGACATCTCGGCCATCCTCTCAGCGGATCACGGCACGGGCACGAGGTTGCGGGGCGGGAAGACGAACCGGGACCCCTCGGAGATGATGATGTAGGTCACGAGGGCCGCGCCCGTCAGCCCGGTGATCGCCTCCATCTCCTCCATGAAGGATCGGGACACGACCGGCGAGGTCCTCGGCGAGGGCACCGGCACCCGGATGCGTCGCCGCCGCGGCTGCCGGTAGCGGTAGGTGATGACGCCGGCCTGCGGGGCGGAGAACTCGAACCAGCCACCAGGAGCTGCCACGGTGCCCGCCGTCCCGGGCTCGCTCGTCGACCCCAGGCCGATCGTGAGGCCGGCGCGGGCCAAGGCGGCGACGTAGACCGCGGCCTCCGTGGCACCGAGGGCTTGTGCCGCGAGCGGCTTGATCTCGTAGAGGTGGGCCTTGGTGAGGTTCGCGATGTCGGGCTTGAGGGCCAGGTCGGTGGTCGACGCGCTGGCGGTGCCGAGGGTGAAGCCGGCCCTGGTCGCCGCGGCGACGATGGAGGAGATCGGGATGTAGTTGTAGAAGGCCAGGTCCGTGGCGTGCGACGCGGCGTAGAACGCCGTGATCGCGGTGTGCGCACTGGTGCCGATGTAGAACGGGATCGGTTGCCCACCGGGCGGAGCCCACGGCCCCGGACTGATCCCTGCGACGGTCTGGTCCGGGGTCCCCGGGGAGACGACGTCCTCGCCCTCGCTGGCGCGGAAGGACTCCGAGTCCTGGAGCGCCGTCATCCCCTCGAGGAGGTCCGGGACCTCGTCCCCACGGCCCATCGCGGTGAGGACCTTGGTGAGCAGCGAGGTGCGCGTCGTGGCCGACAAGGAGGCGACCGCGCGCGCCGCGGCGATGCCCCAGGCCGGCGAAGGCCGGCCACGGGTGCTGAGGTGGATCGTGGTGAGCAGGACGCCCGCGACGTCTCCGGTGGCCCCGACGGTGAGGTGGCCGGCGACCGCCTCCAGGCCTCCCCGGCTGTCGAGGACCACTGCGGTGTCAACGAGGTCGTCCAAGGTCAACGTGCCGAGGTAGTCCAGCGCGTCCTGGCCGGGGGTGGACGAGTTCGGCGTCCCGGCGAGGAGCCGCTCGACCTGGTCGGCGTCCCGCTGCGCCGAGAGCATGTCGCGACCGACCACGTCACCCGTGGGTCCCCCGACCTCGCCGACGGCGAGGGCTGCGCCCGGCCCGGGAGTGGCCTCGTGCGCACGCCGCTCGGCCGCCCGCTCCTCCGCAGCGGAGGCCAGCGCCGGGACCCGGTGACCGGGGCCGCTGCCCCGCGGGCGCAGGCTGGCGTGGCCCAGCTCGTGACGCAGCAGGTGCTGCCCGGCCAGGCTGCTCGCGCTCGGCGCTCCCTGGCCCAGGTAGATGTGGCGGCCCACGGTGAAGGCCCGCGCGCGCAGCCGGCCCGCCATGGACCGACCCCCCGCGGTGTCGTGCAGCGTCACGTCGGCGATGTCGTGGCGGCTCCGAGCCGCCGGCACGACATCGGCGATCGCCCGCCCACCGCTGCGGGGCAGGGCCGACCAGGCCTGGGCGCTGGTGCGCTCGTCGGCCACCTGGCTGCGGGGGACGGCCACGCTGCTCATCGTCGCTCCCGGGGTGCGGTGCGGCCACTCTTGCCGAGCTCCACGCGGGCCGCGTCGCGCAGGTGCTCGGTCGTCACCGGCACGCCCGCGTCGGCGGCACGGTATGCCGCGCGCAAGGCTGCGGCGGCGATGTCACCGCCGGTGAGGTCGAGGGCGGCCAGCCGGTCCAGGTCGATCTCGCCGCGCGGCATCCCGTCGGGCAGGCTGACCTGCCACAGCCGTCGCCGGGCGGCCGTCTCGGGGTAGGGGAAGGTGATGATGGTCGACAGCCGCCGGGTGAAGGCGCGGTCCAGGTGGCTGCGGGCGTTCGTCGTGAGGATCGCCAGGCCGGTGAAGGCCTCCAGCCGCTGGAGCAGGTAGCCCACCTCGAGGTTGGCATACCGGTCGTGGCTGTCCTTGACCTCCGACCGCTTGCCGAAGAGCGCATCGGCCTCGTCGAAGAGCAGCACCATCCCACCGTCCTCGGCCGCGTCGAAGAGGGACCCGAGGTGCTTCTCGGTCTCGCCGATGTATTTGTTGACGACCTGGCTGAGGTCGACCTGCACCAGGTCCAGGCCCACCTCGTGGGCGATGACCTCCGCGGCGAGGGTCTTGCCGGTGCCGCTGGGGCCGGCGAACAGCGCCGTGGTGCCCAGGCCTCGTCCGCGCCGGCCGAAGCCCCACTCCTCCAGCACCGTCCCCCGGTGCCGCAACGACGCCACGAGGTCACCGATCTGGTCGCGGATCGGGTCCGGGAGGACGAGGTCGGCCCACTCCTGCTGGGGCGTCCGGACCGTCGCGAGCGTGCCCACCTCGTGCCGGTGCCGGCGGCGGCAGGCGGTGCGCAACGGCATACCGAGCGCCACGTCGTGGGCCGCGTCCACGACGTGGTCGACGGACAGGTCGTGGGACCCGGCGACCGCGTCGATCTCGGCCTGGTCGACCTCGACACCGACGGCCTGCAATGCCGCCTGCCAGAGCCAGCCGCGTTCGGTCGGACCGAGGCGGGGGACCGTCAGGGAGGGCACCTGCGCCAGCGTGCGGCCAGGGCCGAGGACGACGACCGTCGGAGCGTCCGACGCCGCGAGGGCGCGCCCGAGCGTCGCCAGGTGCTCCAGGTCGGCGTCGGTCGCGTCGATGACCCAGGCCCACTGGCTGAGGACGGTCTGGCGGGTCATGAGGCAACGTACCTCGGCGAAGCCGGGTCCGTCCGCCGGCAGGTCGGCCGCCGCGACCCGGCGCGGGGCGAGGCCGGCCATCCGGGCCGCCGCCGTCCCGACAAGGTGGGCGTTGGTGCTCTGCGCACCGGTGACGGCGACGGCGCGACCGGCGTCCCACGACTCGATCACCGCGTAGGCCACCTCACGCAACGACGGGGGGACGGTGAAGACCGGCTCGACCGGCATGCTGAGGGTCGTGAGGTCAGCGTCCGGGGCGTCCACCCCGACGAGGTAGTGCAGCACGCACTCGGCCAACCGGACGGGGCTGTCCAGCGGCGCCGCGGCGTCGACGCCCTCGAGCAGCCGCCAGTGGCGCAGCGGGGACTGCGGCAGCACGGCGTCCCAGTGCGGGTCCGGCAGCACCGCGAGCGCGGTGGACAGCGTCGGCCGCCGACCACCGAGCACCCGGGAGAGATCGCTGCCGAAGGAGCCCACGAGGTCCGGCGCTGCGGCGAACACCACCGCGGCCCGCTCGAAGCGGGACAACCCGAAGCCGGCCTCGACGTCGTCCAGCGGCGGCTGTCCGGGGTAGGCCTCACGCAGCTCGGCCAGCGCCCGCTCGGCCTCGTCGGTGTCCTGCTTCAGCAGGCGTTGCCGCAGCACCTCGATCTCGGCCCGGATGAGCTGGCTGGCGGTGACACCCGCCGGCGGGGCGGACGGGGCGGCGGTCGCCCCCGCAGTGGTCGTGGTGTCGGCGAGGCTCATGGCACCGTCACCGCCGGGCCGTCGTAGGTGTCACCGCTCATCGTGGGGATCGAGATCACGCCGTCGACCTCCACCCGCACCAGCCAGGTGCCGGACCCCAGGTCGGCGGTCGGGACGGTCAGCTCCGAGACGGGGGCGGCACCCTCGGCCACCGGTGGGAAGGTGATGGCCAGGTGGGCCGGGTCGCCAGGGGCTCCGCCGCTCAGTCGACCCACCGTCAGGGTGGCCCGCTGACCCTCGCGCACCGCCGGGCTGACCGGGACGGTGACGTCGGTGGCCGTGACGGTGGGGGTGCCCACCGTCGGGATCACCGGCCAGGCCAGGGCGTTGGAGCGCTGCTCGACGCGCTCGGGCTCCCCGGTCATGGCGTCGGCGGGCCGGACCGCGATCAACCGCAGCGCATGGATGCCGCTGCGCACGGTGTCCGGCAGCGTCGCCACCAGCTCCGTGGTGGTGGACTCGGTGGCGTCCGGGAAGACGCGGTCCTCCCCCAGGGTGATCACCGTGCCTGGCCCGAGCAGTCCGGCGCCGCGCATCCGGAGCCGGGCACCGACGACGCTGCGCCCACCGTCCTCGATCTCGGCGTCGACCAGCTCCATCCGCCGCATCGGGGCCACGCCGAGCGCGCGGCTCAGCACCGGCGCCGAGACCCGTGGCGCGACGGACGCCTCCATGAGCACCACCGTGGCGGCATACCCGAGGGAGAGCAGGTAGGGCGTGCCGAACGTGCCCCACAGCTTCGACACCTCCTCGAGGTTGAGCGGCGCCGGGGAGATCTTGACGAGCTCACGCTGGTCGCCCAGGTCGGCACCGGTGAGGAAGGCGGTGTCGTCGATGCCGTACTTCACCATCGCCGCCTCGATCACCTCTCGGGTGAAGACGGGGGTCGCGGCCAGCGCCAGGCTGGCCCGGGCCAGCAGCCGCTGCGGCTCGAGCACGGCGTCGTCGCCGTAGGCGGTGACAAGGTAGTGCAGGTCGAGGGCGGCGATCGGACGTTGGGCGAGGCTGCCGTCACCACGCCGGGTCGGCAGGTCGTGCAGGTTCCACGCGTGGTTCGGAGTGACCTGGTAGAGGTAGACGTTGAGGCCGCTGGCCCCGTCGCCGATGGTGTCGGAGTCGCTCAGCTGGGCGGGCCGGTAAGTCGTGACGTCGGCCGCGCCGACCGGTCCCGGCTCCGGGCCGCTCAGGCTCTCGTGCAGGACGTGCCGCACCGTCGTGGTGACGGCCGCGATGGCCAGGCTGTTGCTCATCGCCGCCACCGGTCGCGCTGTCGAGCCAGGAATGCCGCGTGCGTCGCCGCGCCGGTCGCCGGACCGGCGGTGGGTGCGGCTGCGAGTACGTCTGCGGGGGTGGCGTCGCGTGCTCCGGCCCCGCTCCGCTCGGGGTGGATCACCTGGATCCGGTCGACGTGGAGATGGACCTCTCCCTGAGCCGGCACGACCAGGTCTTCGGCGGTGACGGCCACGCGTCCGTCGCGGCGCGGCGCCGGGGGTCGGCCGGCACCCCCTGGCACCGCGACCACCCGCTGAGCCTGCCGGTCGTCGAGCACGCCCCGCTCCCGCAGCAGCGGGACGACGTGCTCCATCACCAGCGTCTGAGCCGCCAGCTGACGGGTCCGCGGCGCGGCGGCCGGTGAGGGCACCGCAGCGGGCGCCGGGTCGATCGAGGTCGGCCGGTCGGCGGCCGACGCGCCCCGCAGCTGCTCGTCAGGCGCGGGCGGTTGCTCCGGGGTCGGGAGTCGCGCTGCCACCTCCCGGTCCGCCTGGACCGGTGGCGCCGCGGCGTCCGGTCGTGCGCCGGCCGGCGGAGGGGGGTCTGCCGGCGTGACCGAGGCCGCCACCGGCCGGTGCCCGGCCGGGTCAGGCGCTCCCGGAGTGGCCGACTCCTGCGGGCGCGCGACCGTCGGCACCGGCGGGCTCGGCCTCGAGGGCGAGGCGGGTGCGGCTGACTCGGGGGCGGTTGCCCGGCCCTCGGCCGCCGCGACCTGGCCGCGGCGCTGGGCGTCCGATGGCGGGGTCGGCCCTGCCTGGGGCGGGTCGGGGGCAGCGTCGCCAGGGCGGGGCGGGGCCGTGGCCTGTGGTGGTGGTGACCGCGGGGGCTCTGGTGCGACGATCTCCTCGACGCCCTCCCACGGCACCGGAGCGGGCGCCGCAGCCTCGAAGGGACTCGCTCGGCGCAGCGCGAGCCGCGGCCCGGGAGCGGTGGCCCGCACCGTCAGGCGGCTGAAGACGTCGCCCATCACCGGCGCCCTCGGGCGAGCGAGAGGTATGCCGCTCGCCGGGCGGGCGAGAGGTCCAGGATCTCGGCCTCCCGCCAGCCGTAGGCAGCGGCCAGCTCCGCGACGTCCTGCAGCACGGCGGCCGACTCCGTCGCGAGCTGGTCGGTCAGCAGCGCGACGGGGTCGACGTCGACCCTCGGGGTGTGGCCACATTCGGGGCAGGTGACCCGGACCGACAGGTCGGCAGCGCCGCAGAGGTCCTCGGCCGCGGTGAGCACCGCCTGCCGCTCCTGCTCGGTCGCCGCGTCGTCGAGCGCCGCGCAGGACGCGCGCAGCGTGGAGGCAGGGTCATCGGTGGTCAGGGCCGCGGCCAGGTCGCGCGTGGTCGGCGAGCGGACGGTGCGCGTGCCGACGGTGCGGGTCGCGGGCCACGCGCGGGTGTGCTCGTCCAGGTCCCGCAGCGGCAGGGCGACCTCCAGGCGAGCGCTGCACGACGGGCAGGCGGCGACCGTGTCGAGGTGGTCTCCGCAGCGCTGGCGGAGCTGGCCGACGGCGGCTGCCGCCGCGGCGGCCAGCGGCAGGTCGCAGGCCGCCGCGAGGCTGGGGGCGTCGCCGCGGGCGTGCAGCAGGGCGGCCCCGGCCAGCACCGGGGACGCGCCGGCCAGGGCCTCCCAGAGTGCGAGCGTGGTGGCCGTCGACGTGGTCACGGCTCGGTGAAGGTCGGCTCGGTCGGCTCCGTGACGGCGTAGTCGCGCTCCCAGCCCTCGTTCTCGAGCTTGATTGAGGAGATCGCCACCCCGTTGCCGTTGGCGTCCAGCTCGGGCAGCGGCTGGTACTCTGAGACCCAGCAGCGGAAGACCTTGTAGGAGATGACGACCTGGCCGGCCTCGTTGTAGACCTCGATGATGAGGTCCTTGCGGAAGTCGGCCAAGGAGATCTCCGTGCCCAGGCCCGAGCCGAAGTTCCACACCTTGTTGGCCCACTGCTCGAAGTCCTGGTCGTGGGTCACGCCCCGCTCCAGGGTGATCGCCTCGTACTCGCTGCGGCCGGGCGACTTGCGGCTGCTCGACGGGTCACCCCCTTCGCGATGCTTGACCACCTCGGTGGTGCGCTTCAGCGCACCCACCTTGCTGACCCCGGCGACGTACCGGCCGTCCCACTTCACCCGGAACTTGAAGTTCTTGTAGGGGTCGAATCGGGTCGCGTTGACCGAGAACTCAGCCATGGTTCCTCCTAGGACGCCGCGCTGGCGGTCTGTTGCTGGATCGAGATGATGACGAACTCGGCCGGCTTCAGCGGCGCGAAGCCCACCTCGATGTTCACGATGCCGCGGTCGATGTCGTACTGCGTGGTGGTCTGGGAGTCGCAGCGCACGCTGTAGGCCTCCCGGGGGCTGCTGCCCTGGAAGGCCCCCTGCCGGAAGAGATCCTGCATGAAGGCACCCAGCGACAGCCGGATCTGCGCCCACAGCGGCTCGTCGTTGGGCTCGAAGACGACCCACTGGGTGCCGCGGAAGAGACTCTCCTCGAGAAAGAGCGCGAGCCGCCTGACCGGGACGTACTTGTACTCGTCGGAGAGCACGTCGGCACCGCGCAAGGTGCGGGCTCCCCAGGCGACCGGACCCGCCCCGCGGAAGCTACGCAGCGCGTTGACGCCGGACTGGTTGAGCGGGCCGTTCTCGTGGTCGGTGAGGTTGGTGGCCAGGTCGACGACTCCCGTCAGGCCGGCCTCCAACCCGGCCGGAGCCTTCCAGACGCCCCGGCTGGCGTCGGTGCGTGCCATCAACCCTGCCACGCCACCGCTGGGGGCGAAGGTGTCGATGCTGCCGCCGCGCAACGGGTCCGGGCGCCGCACCCGCGGGAAGTAGATGGCCGCGTTGCGGGCGGCGAGACCGCTCAGCCCCACGCTGCTCGCCCAGGCCGGGGCTGCGCTCGGGGTGAGGGTGCCCGGCGGATCCACCACGAGGAAGGCGCGCCGCTGGACGGCATACGCCATCGCCTGGGGCCACACGGTGGCGGGCAGGTCACCGGTGGGGGTCGGCGGTGGGATGACGATGAGGTTGACGAGGTCCGCGTGGTCGAGCGCGAAGAGGCCGCGCTTGGCGGCGGCGAATCCGGCCCCGACGTAGTCGTCGGCGTCGAGCGCGCCTCCGTCGGAGCCCTCGTCGGCGACGGCCACCGTGGTCGTGCCGGTCCCGGGGCGAGCGGCGGGCAGTACCCCGTCGACCGCGACGAGCAGCGAGGACTCCAGCACCCGGTCCAGACGCCGCGGACCGTCCACGACCGTCACGTTGCGATAGGTCTCGGTGGCGACCCCGTCGGTCACGGACAGGGTGAAGATGTCGCCGCCGCTCACCCCGCCGCCCTGGCCGGAGGCGATGTCATCGGCGTCGGCGGCGCTCGGGTGCTCGATCGTCACCGCGAGGTCGTTGCCCCAGGCGCCCGGGCCGGTGGCCTCCAGCGTGATACCACCGACCGACAGGCGCGCGGTGTCGGCGTCGAGATGCGCGACCCGGACCACCACCGCCTGACCGCCGCCGCCGAGGAAGAAGTCACGCACGGCATACCCCAGGCCACTCTCCCGCCAGAGCCCCCCGAAGTGGCGCTCGAAGTCCCCGACGCTGCCGATCGCGAGCGGGGTGTCGACGGGACCACGGGCGGCCGAGCCGACGAACGCGGTGATCGAGGTCGCGACGCCGGTGACGGTGCGGCTCCCGCTCGGCACCTCACTGATGTAGACACCTGGATAGGTCGGGGTGATGGTCATGGCAGGACTCCTTCGCCGGGCGCAGTCCTCTCGGACGATGGACCGGGCCCGTCACCGGGGCGTCACTGCCGTGTCACCGTCGGCGACGTGCGGACGTGCGACCGCCAGCGCTGCGGCGTGACGCGCCGGTGATGGACCGGTGACGCGCGGCTCGGATCGTCGAGGTCACGAGAGCCCGGACCCACCGGGCCCGCGCGAAGGAGACGGCGATGGTGACTTTGTCCTTGTCAGCGACGGTGAGTGTGGCCGATGGCCCGATGCTCCCGCTCGGGACCGACCTGGAGGCCGACTCCTACGTCGTGGCCGACCTGACCCTCGGTGCGGCCGGCTCCGGGTCGGAGTCGCAGGAGGCGGCGTTGCTGCCCGCCGGGGGGACGATGACGCTGCTGGCCATCCGGGCCACGACGCAGGCCGGGCTCGCGACCGTCACCGTCACCCCCAGCAACGGAGGCACCGACGGCGACGACCTCACCGTCGACGGCGTCCTGGTCGTGGCCAACGGTGGGGTCCTCGAGGCGCTGGTGGCCGGCGGGCCCCGGACCGTGACGATCGAGAACACCGAGGCCACCGAGGCCACGGTGAGCGTGCTCGCCACGCTGGACTGAGCTCGCTGACGCGTGCCGGGCGCCTGGGCGGTGCGACCGGCGCGGTGCGTCACCCGATGCCGGCCAGCTCCCGGTCGGCGAGCGCGCGCTGCGGCGTCGGCACGGCCTGCTCCACGAGGGTCAGCAGGTCCTGCGAGGGGGTGATGCCGAGCTCGCTCTCCAGCAGCTCACGGCACGCCTCGAAGGCGCGCCTCGCCTCGGAGACGTTGCCCTCGGCCAGGTGGATCTCGACGACCATCCGGTGCGCGGACTCGCGCAGTTCGTCGGCCTGCAGAGCGGTGAGGGCGAGATCGAGGGCTAGCCCGTATCGGCCGAGCCGTGCCAGCCGACGCGCCTCGGCATCCATGACGTGCAGGCGCAGCTGGCGCAGCCGCTCCCGCTCCGGCTCCAACCACTCGTCGTCCCAGTCCTCGAGCAGCTCGGCGGACAGGGTGCCCTGCTCCCACCCGTCGTCGTCCGGCGGGTCCTGACCGTCCAGCACCAGCCGTGACCGCTCGACGAGGCACTCCAGGTCGACCTGGGGCTCGAGGCCGAGGCGCACCGTCCCGTGGTCGCTCAGCACGAGGCCGCCCGCCGCCTGGTTGGTCCGCCAGATCCCGGTCCGCAGGCTCGCGAGCGCACGGTGCTCGGTCGCCTCGGGCCACAGCATGCCTGCCAGCCGCGACCGCCCGATCCGGCCGCGCACGGCGAGCATCGCGACCAGCCGCTGGGCACCCGCCGGGAGGGACACGTCCTGGCCCTGCACCCGCAGCGAGAAGGATCCGAGCACGCCGATGCTCACCGTGATGTCATCGGTAGTCGATCGCCACGTCGGGGGGGTCCGTGTCGTCACCGAGGGTCCTTCCGTATGGCCCTGAGCCATGCTTGTGAGCGACTACCGTGCCACAGGTGCGTCGTCGTGAACAGGGCGAAGTGGGTTCACCCTTCCGGGTGGTGTCCGCTCAGAGCACTCGCCCGGCCGGGAGATACCTCGGGTCCACCCGTGCCGTGCCACGCTCCCCGGCACGGCCCGTGACGCCTCCGTGACACGGCAGTGACGCCGCCGGCCCAGGGTGGGCCGCATGAGCACCTTCCCCGGCTCGGCACGCACCGTGCCGGGCGCGATCATCGGCGTCGAACCGACGAACCCGCTCGCCCGGATCGTGCTCTTCCAGTACAACCCCGACGAGGTCACCCGTACCGTCATCCCGCGTGCCGCGCCCAGCGGCGGGTCGGGGGCCTCCAACGCACAACGGCTGTGGGGCAGCCCTTCCGAGACGATCTCGATGACCCTCGACCTGGACGCGACCGACGGTCTCGAGGTGGGCGACCCGATTGCCGCCACGACGGGCGTCGCCGGACGCCTGGCCAGCCTGGAGATGCTGCTGCACCCGCCGACCGCCACCACCATCGCCAACACGGCCTTGCTGGCCGCGGGGACCATCGAGATCCTGCCGCCCGACGGCCCGCTCACCGTGCTCGTCCTGGGCCCCACCAAGATCGTGCCCGTCACGGTCACCAGCCTCACCATCCGGGAGCAGGCATACTCCCCGGCCCTGTCCCCGCTGCGGGCCAGCGTCGATGTCGACCTCTCCGTGCTCACCGCGAGCGACCTGTCACCCACGGATGCGGGCTTCGCGCTGTCGATCGCCCACCAGGTGGTCAAGGAGAGCCTCGCCTCGGTCAACGCCGTCGCCTCCGCCGGCGCCGCTGCCTCCGTCTCGATCGGCGGCTGAGATGGGGCGCTACGACCACGTCCCCCAGGCCGAGCTGGAGGTCACCCAGGCCGACGGCACCCGCCGGCGGGTGCGGTACTACCGCCGCCGTCAGCTGCCCGACCCGCGCGACCTGACCACCCTGGCCACCCACACCGTCGCTCCCCGGGACCGGCTCGACCTGGTCAGCCACGCCTACACCGCAGATGCGCTCGGCGGCTGGCGGCTGGCCGACGCCAACGCCGCACTCGACCCCGACGACCTCGTGGGCGACGAGGCCGTCGGCACAGACCTGCGGATCCCCACGCCGGGGGTGGGTGGCGTATGAGCGCTCTCGGCACCCGCCTCACCATCCTCGCCGGTCCCAGCATCCCGATGCCGCTGACCCCTGACCTGACCGCCCGGGTGCGGGATGTGACGGTCACCGAGTCCGACGAAGGACGCTCCGCCTTCACCATCACCCTCGACGCCGGACGCAGCGGGCCACTGGCGGCGCTGGACACGCCGGTGCTGGGACGCACGCCCTTGCGGGCCAACAACCGGGTCGTGCTCATGGTGACTCTGGGCGTGGTCCCGCACGTGCTCATGGACGGGATCGTCACCGAGACGGAGTACGTCCCCGGGAGTGCGCAGACGCAGGCCAGCGTGCGCATCACCGGGCAGGACCTGTCGCTGCTGCTCGACCGGCACGAGGTGTCTGCCGAGCACGTCGGGCTCACCGACCACCTCCAGGTGCTGGCCATCGCTGCCCGGTATGCCGCGGAGGGACTCATCCCCTCCGTGATCCCGCCCCCGGTGAGCGAACCGCCACTGCCGATCGAGCGCACACCCACCCAGCAGGGCACCGACTGGGCGCACCTCCACCAGCTCGCCGCGGCGAACGGCTTCGTCTGCTACGTCGATCCCGGCCCGGTGCCGGGTGTCAGCACGCTCTACTGGGGCCCACCGGTCCGCGCCGGCGCACCGCAGAAGGCGCTGTCGGTCGACCTCGGGCCGGACACCACGGTCATCGGTTCACCGACGTTCCGGGAGGACGTGCTCGGCCCGGAGGTGGTCGACGGCGAGGTGCAGGACCCGCGCACCGGTGCGGTCATCCCGGTGCGGACCTTCGCGGTCACGCGCCCTCCGCTGGCCGCGATGCCGGTCTGGGCCGTGCACGCCCCGTCGGTCCGCACCCGCGCCTACCGAGACACCGGCATCAGCGCCGTGACCGCCCTCGCGAACGCCCAGGCCCGCACGGACGCGGCGATGAACTGCGTGACCGGCACCGGTCGACTGGACGGTGCCGTCTATGGCGCGGTGCTCCGTCCGCGCGGGCTCGTCGGGATGCGCGGTGCGGGCTGGTCGCACGACGGCCTGTGGTATGTCCAGCAGGTCGTGCACCAGCTGAGCCCGGGCAGATACACCGCCGACTTCACGCTGGGCCGCGAGGGCTACGGCTCGACCGTCCCGGTGGTGAAGGTCTCATGAGCGGGTCAGGGTTCTACGGGAAGTACCGCGGCACCGTCGAGAGCTCCCTCGATCCGCTCGGCCAGGGCCGGGTGCAGGTGAAGTGCCCGGCCGTGCTGGGCGACGGGACGATGAGCTGGGCCATGCCCTGCGTGCCCTACGCCGGTGACGGGGTGGGCCTGTTCATGGTGCCTCCCAACGGCACCAACGTGTGGGTCGAGTTCGAGGGCGGCGACCCCGACAAACCGATCCTGGGCGGGTGCTTCTGGGGTGTCGCGCAGGCACCTGCGGTGCCCCCGGTCGAGCGGATGAAGGTGCTGAAGACCGACACCGCCACCATCGAGATCAACGACCTCGTGGGGATGCTGACCATCACGGCGAGCACCCCGCTCGGCGACGCCACCATCGAGGCCGGCCCGGCTGGCCTGACGATCAGCCTGGGCACCCAGCAGATCGCTCTCGGACCACTGTCGGTATCGGTCAACAACGGCGCCCTGGAGGTGATGTGATGCCAGGCTTCCTGCTCACGCAGACCGCCAGCGTCGCCTGCGCGCACCAGGGCCGGGGGACCCCGACCACCGTGAACCCGCGGGTGAAGCTCGGCGGCACGGCCAGCATCCAGCAGGTGACGCCGTACGCCGTCGCCGGATGCCCCTACCTGCCGGCGAGCGGAGGCCCGTGCGTCACCGGGCTGTGGACCACCGGCACCACCCGCGTCACCAGCATGGGGATGCCCCTGGCAATCATGGCCGCCCCCGGCACCTGCGCGCCGACCGGCGTGCCGCTGCTCGCCACGGCGACCCAGACCCGGGTGCGGGCGACATGACCACCTCACCACAGCGGGCCTACGCCCCACGGCACCTGGCCTTCCCGCTCCGACTGGACGGGCGGGGCCGCACCGCCCGGGCCGACGACGAGCAGTACCTGCGCGGGCTGGTCGAGCAGGTCCTCTTCACCCAGCCCGGCGAGCGCATCAACCGCCCCACCTTCGGCAGCGGGGTGGCCGGTCTGGTCTTCGCTCCCTCCGGGGACTCCCTCGCGGACTCGACGCAGGCCCTGGTGCAGGGGGCCCTGCAGCAGTGGCTGGGAGACCTCATCGCGGTCGAGCGCGTGAGCGTCACGGCCGACGAGGGCCGGCTGGACGTCACCGTGGTCTACCGGCCGTTGCACCGCATGGCCGATCAACCACGCTCGATGCAGGTCAGCGGAGGTGTCGGCGGATGACCACTGAACTGCCGCTGCTCGCCGAGGTGGGCCTGGAGGCCCGTCGCTCGCTGATCCGCGGGCGCACCGACATCGACGGCATCGACCGGGTGGAGGTGCTGTCCAACCACGTCGGACAACCCGGACACGTCGCGGGGGCGCCTCCGCAGCGGACCCTGGTGGTCCATCTGGTGAACGGCCCGGTGCCGACCGGCTGGGGCACGAGCGAGGTCCGGGTGCTCGGCGGCGTCCGCGAGGACCCGTCGCTCAACCCGGTCGAGGTGCTCTGGGCGCACGACGCCGTGCGGATCGCTGGGGCCTCGGGCCAGCCGCCGGTGGCCCTGCCCGAGGTCACCGCCGCCGACCGCGACCTGGTCGCCGCGACCGTCCCCGAGGACCGGCGTGAGGGCGCCTTCGTGCTGCGCACCTCCTCCAGCGGTGACTTCTCCACCTACCGCGTGCGGCTCGTGGGCCCCGGCGGCGAGGGCGCCCCCCTCGGCATCGACCTGCCGCTGTCGGTCTCCCCGGTGCGCTTCACCGTGGACTGCCCGGCCGACGACGACTGCGCCCTGCCCAGCACGCCGGTCCCGGTCGTCGAGGACCTGCTGCCCGGTGACTACCTCGCTCGCGACTACGAGGCGCTGCGGGTGCGGCTCCTGGACCGCTTGTCCACGGTGCTCCCGGTGTGGACCGACCGCTCCCCCGCCGACCCCGGGGTCATGATGGTCGAGCTCTTCGCCGCCGTGGGAGACCGGTTGGCCGGCTGGCAGGATGCCGTCGCCGCCGAGGCATACCTCCCGACGGCGCGCCGGCGCACCTCCGTGCGCCGCCACGCACGACTGCTCGCCTACCCGATGCACGAGGGCTGCTCGGCGCGGACCTTGCTGTCCTTCGACGTGCCGAGCGCGCTCACCGTCCCCGCCGGGGTCGCGGTGACCGACCTGCCAGCGGCGGCCGACGTCGTCACCGCCGCCGATGCCGCGGACGTCGGGGGCACCGTCTTCGAGACCGCCGTGGGAGCGACGCTGCACCCCGCCCGCAACGCCATACCCCTGCACGCCTGGGGCGACTCGGACCATCGGCTGGAGCCCGGGGCGACCGCCGGGTACGTCGTGACCGCCGTCGGCGTGGACCCCGAGCTGGCCTCGGGTGACCTGCTGGTGCTCGCCGAGCGCCCGGTCGGCGGTGACGTCTCCCAGGGCGACCCGAACCGGCGCTACCCCGTGCGCCTCACAAGCGACCCGCTGCGCCACGACGACGTGCTCGAGCCGGGGCTGTGGGTGTGGGAGCTGCGCTGGTCCGTGGCCGACGCGCTCACCGGCCCGCTGCAGGTCACCCTGCCCGGCGCCGCGCAGCCGGTGGCCGTGGCACTGGGCAACGTCGTGCCCGCCGACGACGGCGCCAGCGTCGCGCGCCAGCCGCTGGTCCCGCCGACGGTGGGCATGAGCGCCTACTGGCCCCGGGTCAGTCATCCCACCGTCGCCACCGTCGACCGGGCCTACCCCACCGACGCCCCGGCCGCCGAGCTCCTCCACCCCGACCCGCGTGCCGCGCTGCCCTGGCTGGAGCTGGACGACGGGCAGCACACCTGGACCCCGAGGCCCGACCTGCTGGCCAGCGGCCGCCTGGACACCCACCTCGTGGTCGAGCCGGAGCCGGGCGGCGTCGCCAGACTGCGTTTCGGCGACGGCGTGACCGGGCGGCGGCCGGCGGTCGGGACGACCTTCGCGGCGTCCTACCGGCGCGGCGGCGGGCGGCGTGGCAACCTCGCTGCCGACCGGCTGGTCCGACGCCTCGCGGCCCCGGACGGCACGGATCCCTTCGGGGGTCTGTCGGTGCAGGTGTGGAACCCGGTCCCCGCGACGGGGGGCACCGACCCCGAACCGATGGAGGACGTGGTGCAGCTCGCACCGGCAGCTTTCCGCACGCAGTTGCGGGCGGTGACCTCGCCGGACTACGCGACCGTCGCCGAGCAGCACCCTGGCGTCCAGCGCGCCGTGGCGCGGCGGCGTTGGAGCGGTTCCTGGTTCACCCAGGCCGTCACCCTGGACCCGGTCGCCGCGTATGCCGACGACCCGACCGTGGCGCAGGACGTCGCTGCCGCGTTGGAGGTGCGGCGGATGGCGGGGATCGACGTGACGCTGGAGCGACCGCTCATGGTGGCCCTGAGCATCGCGCTCACCGCCTGCCTGCACCGGGATGCCCCCCACGCCCCGACCGAGGCCGCGCTGCGTCGCGCCTTCACCAGCGGCCTGCGCGAGGACGGCAGCCCCGGCTTCTTCCACGTGGACCGGTTCACCTTCGGACAGCAGGTCAGGCTGTCCGACGTCGTGGCGACGGCCATGGGGGTGCAGGGGGTCGCCTGGGTCGAGGTGAGCGCGTTCTCGCGGGCCACCGCCACTCCCTCGGCGGCTGCGGACACCCTCGCCGCGGGAGTCATCGAGGCCGGCCCACGCGAGGTGCTGCGCTGCGACAGCGATCCCAGCAACCCCGAGCACGGGCGGCTCGAGCTGACGGTGCGAGGTGGCACATGAGCGTGGACGAGGCGACGACGCCGGACGGCGGCCCACCCGCCGTCACCAACCCCGCAGGGCAGCGCTCGCTGCGGTGGCGGGCCGCTCCCCACGGGCAGGCCCTGGCGCGAATGCGGGCATACCTCGCAGATCCCGCGCAACCGCTGCCCATCCGGTCGATCGCGCACGACGCGACCACCGACCCGGCCATCGCGCTGCTGGACTCCTGGGGCGTCGTCACCGACATCGTGTCGTTCTACACCGAGCGGATCGCCCAGGAGGGCTTCCTGCGGACCGCGACCGAGCGGGACTCGGTGCGCCAGCTGGCCCGCACCCTGGGTTACGAGCTGCGGCCCGGCGTCAGCGCCGAGGTCGAGCTGGTCGTGGAGGTCGAGACGGCTGCCGGGGCGCCCGAGGCGGTCCAGGTGCCCGAGGGCACCCCGGTGCAGACGATCCCTGCCCCCGGTGAGCTGCCGCAGATCTTCGAGACCTCCGAGCCGCTGGAGGCCCGAGGCGCCTGGAACGCCCTGTCCGGGGCGGTCTCGGTGCCGCAGGAGATCCCCTACGGCACCGACACGCTGTGGCTGGCGGGCACGACCACCGGCGTGCGGGTGGACGACCACATCCTGGTGGTGGGCTCCGAACGGCGCGGTGTGACCTCCACCGAGGAGCACTCCGCGGACCACGAGAAGTGGGACGTCCGCCGGGTGGTCGAGGTGACCACGGACCCGGAGTATGCCGTCGGCTGGACCCGGCTGCAGCTCGACCGCGGCGTGGGGTTTACCAGCGCGCGACCGCTCGTCGCCGAGGACGAGCTCGTCGTCCACCACCTGACCCGGCGGTTGAACCTCTTCGGCTGGACCTCCCCGGCCCCCGAGCTGCTGGACGACGACCATGCCGGCCAGTGGGACGACTGGGACATCGACGCGGCGGAGCGGGTGCTGGAGATCGACGGCGACGTGCCGGAGCTGGCCGTCGGCGGGTGGCTGGTGCTGGACCAGCCGGGGCGCACCGAGTCCTACCAGATCACCTCGGTGACCCCGTCCGGTGCCGCGAAGTTCGGCATCGCCGGCAAGGTGACCCGCGTCGGCGTCGACGTCACCCACCACCTGGACGACTTCGACCGGCACGAGGCGATCGTGCTGGGCGTGAGCCGCCTGTTGCCCGCGCTCCGACGGCCCGACCTGGAGCTGGTCGGAGCGGCGCACGACGGCACGCCGGGGACGACGCTGGCCGTGACCTCGACGGAGCCCGCCTTCGAGGCCGACCGATGGGTGCTGGTCGAGGGCATCACCGAGGACGGCACGCGGCAGGTGGAGGCCACCACGGTGACCGCCGTCAGCACGGCGGCTGCGGGCCCGGCCCACGCGCCGGGCGTCCTGGAGCTCACCGTGGACCCACCGCTGCGCCACCGCTACC
Organism: Serinicoccus chungangensis; assembly: GCF_001483745.1. Classification (GTDB taxonomy): domain Bacteria; phylum Actinomycetota; class Actinomycetes; order Actinomycetales; family Dermatophilaceae; genus Ornithinicoccus; species Ornithinicoccus chungangensis_A. The sequence continues at coordinate 86,963 of NZ_LQBL01000005.1, forward strand.
ACCCGGGGTCGGTGACGGTCCGCGGCAACGTGGTGCTCGCGACCCACGGCGAGACCGTCGCACAGGCCCTCGGCAGCGGGGACGGCCGTGTCGAGTTCCCCACGGTGACGCTGCGTCGCGCACCGCTGACCCACGTCCGCAGCACGACCGACCCGACCGGAGCCACTCCGGAGCTGACCGTACGGGTCGAGGGTGTCGCCTGGTCGCCGGTGGAGTCGCTGCTGGAGGCCGGGCGCTCGGACCAGGCCTACACGAGCCGACAGGCCGAGGACGGCTCGACCTCGGTGACCTTCGGCAACGGCACGCACGGTGCTCGGCTACCCACCGGGGTCGAGAACGTCACCGCGACCTACCGCGTGGGCATCGGCGAGGACGGCGCCGCGGACGCCGGGCAGGTGAGTCTTCCGATGCGCAAGCCGCGGGGGATCAAGGCGATCAGCAACCTGCTGCCCACCCGCGACTGGGCACCGCCCGAGGGCCTGGACGAGGCCCGCACCAACGCCCCCCAACGCATCCGCACCCTGGACCGGGTCGTCAGCGTCGAGGACTACGCCGACTTCGCCCGCGGCTACTCCGGGGTGGGCCGTGCGCGCGCCGACCTGGTCTGGACCGGCCAGGTCGAGGCCGTGGTCCTGACCGTGCTGGACGCCACACTCGCCCCCGCCTCCACGTCACTCGTGGCCGACCTGCGGGACACCATCGACGCGGCACGGGAGGAGAGGGCGGTCCGGGTGGTGCTGCCCGGCGACGTCATCGACATCGGCGCGACGCTGAGCATCGAGGTGGACCCGCGGCACGAGGAGGAGACCGTGCTGGCGGACGTGCGGGCCGCCCTGCTGGCGGCCCACGGCGGTCTAGATCTGGCGCAACCCCTGGCAGCCTCGGCGCTGCTCGTGGTGGCCGCCGAGACCGCGGGCGTGACGACGGTGACCATGCCGACCCTGACCATGCCGAGCCAGCCCGGGGCCGACCCGGACCTGCTCGTCGCCGCGCCTGCGCGCTGGGCCGGCGTAGGGCCGGGCGCCGGTGGCCTCGTCGCGGCGCAGGCCCTGGCCCTGCGCGACCACCTGCTGGCCGTGGCGGTGGACCGATGACCGCCTTCGCCGAGCGCCGCGCCGACCGGGCGGACTACCTGGCCGCACGCCTGCCGGCCCACGTGCTGGCCCGCGACGAGGAGTCCGGCGGCCTGCTGCGGGCGTTGCTGGAGGCCGTCGCCGGTGAGCTCGGCGTCGTGGAACGCGACCTGGAGATGCTGTACGACTCCTGGTTCGTGGAGACCTGCCCGGACTGGGCCGTCCCCTACCTGGCCGATCTCGTCGGCCTGGTCGGCCTCCCCGACGACCTCGGGGCCGCGAGCGGAGCCGGGGTCAGCCGTCGCACCATCGTCGCCAACACGGTAGCCTACCGGCAGCGCAAGGGCACCGTCGCCGTGCTGGAGCAGGTCGTCCGGGACGTCACCGGGTGGCCGGCGCGGGCGGTGGAGTTCTACCGGCTGCTCGGCACCACGACGCACGTGCGCTACCCCCGACCGGACCGGCCGACCTGGGCGTCGGTGCGGCGCGCGGCCGACGCCGAGACGGAGTCGTCGCCGCTGACCGGGGGCTGGCTGAGCCAGCACGCGCACACCGCCGAGGTGAGGGCCGTCGAACCCGGGCCCTGGGGCGGTCACGGTCGCTACGGCATACCCCACATCGGGGTAGTGGTCACCCCGCTGCGGGTCTGGGAAGGTGTGCGACTGCCCGCCCGCGCGGTCGGCGACGAGTGGTTCGCGCACCCGCTCGGATGGGAGGGTCCGCTCTTCGCCCGACCGGCCGTCGAGGAGGGGATCGAGCACTTGGCCGGTGAGGCCGACCTCGCGGTGCCGGTCCGGCCGCGACGCCTGCTGGCCGCGCTGCAGGCGGCCCGGTCGCTGGCGCCGGGCGAGCCGCTGCCGCTGGCGGTGCAGGTCGACGGCGTGGAGCTCGATGCCGACCGGATCCGGGTCTGCGGGCTGGAGGACCTGGCCGACGACGGCGCCGGGGGCCCGCTCCCGGGGTGGCAGGTGACGGTGGACGCGGTGCGCGGAGTGCTGCACACCGTGCAGGACGGCGTGGCCGGCACCCCCACCGACGTGGTGGTGGACTGGGGCAGTGGCAGCGTCGCCGATGTCGGCGCCGGCCCCTACGACCGGACCCTGGAGCACGACGCGGCGCTGGCGGCCGACCCCTTCGTCGGCGACACCGATACCGGCGGCGACACCGTCACCGGACAGCAGCCGGTGCTGGCCGGGTCGGCCGTCGTCGGCACCAGCCCGACCCTGGCTCACGCGGTGGGCCAGGTGGGCGCCGCCTGGGCGGACCCGGCCGAGCGCGGCGGCACCCACGTCGTCTCCGTGGGCGACAGCGCCCGCTACGTCGAGTCGGTCGGCCTGACAATCCCCGCCGAGTCGCGCGCCGTGCTGGTGGCCGCGCACTGGGCCGGTCGACAGACCATCCTCGGTGACATCCTGCCCCCGGTGCCTGGGGTCTACGCCGCGCAGGGGCTGCGCCCGACGATCTCCGGGGACCTGACCGTGAGCGGCGCGGCAGGGTCGAGCCTGCTGCTCGACGGGCTGATCATCGACGGAGACGTGATCGTGCAGCCCGGCGACCTGGGCTCGCTGACCATCAGCCAGTGCACGGTCGCCGGGCAGATCCGGGTCGACGGCAGCCCTGCAGACCCCAACCGCTCGTGCGTCGTCACGCTCCGCCGCAGCGTCGTCGGTGCGGTGCTCCTGGCCGCCACCGTGCCAGAGCTGCGCCTCGGCGAGAGCGTCGTCCACCCCTCCATCAGCGGTGGCGGGGCCGCGATCGACGCCCCGGTCGCCCACCTCGACATCGCCGGATCGACCATCCTCGGCGACGTGGGTGCCCGGACGCTGGCCGTGACCTCCAGCCTGTGCGACGGCGTGGTCGACATCGTCGACCGGCAGGTCGGCTGCGCCCGCTACAGCTATCTCGCACCGGGCAGCCGGACCCCGCGGCGCTACCGCTGCGTGCCACCGCAGGACGCCGTCGTGGCGCCCACGCCCAGCTACGTCTCGCTCGACCCCGGCTCGCCCTGGTTCGCCAGCCTCGCCCCCGGCGCAGCCGAGGTGCTGCGTCGGGGAGGCGAGCTCGGGGCGGAGATGGGCGTCCACCACCACCTCCGGCGTCCGGTGCGCCTCGACGCGGCCCGCCGCCTCGTCGAGCCGTACCTGCCCGCCGGGATGCAGATCGGATTGTTTGGGAGCTGACGATGAAGGCTGACCTGTCCCGATGGACCTTCGACCCGACGCACGGCTACCGCTCGGTGGTCATGCAACAGGGTCGCGTGCTCCTGGACGCCGAGTGGAACGAGCAGGGATCGATCGCGGCCCACCACGACGAGGTGCGCACGGTCGACGTGGTAGGACCCGTCGGGGGCCCGCTGCCCACCGACGGCGGTGCAGGGCCGTTCGCCCTGGTCGACGTCGCCGACGGTTCGACCCCGGTCGGGGTGCCGTGGGACCGGCTGGGGGTGACGCCAGGGCGCTACTACGTCGCCGGCATCCTCGCCGAGTCGACACCCGACCCGGAGAACCCTGCCGGTGCCGGCGCCTGGCCGCTGGCCGACCAACCGCACCTGCGCACCATCGGGGCAGGGGTGGCCGCCGACCCGGGGCTCTCGGAGCCCACCGGCGGGGACGGCCGGTGGGCGGCATACCTCGACGTCTTCGACCGCATGGTGAGCGCCGACGAGGACCCCACGCTGCGGGAGTCCGCGCTCGGCGGCCCGGACACGGCGGTGCGCGAGCAGACGGTGTGGCAGGTGCGGCTGGAGGCGATCGACGCGGAGGTGTGCTCGCAGGTCGACGCCGGCCCCAGGGTGCCGCGCGAGATGGCGGCCGGGTTGCGCGAGGCCGCACGGGCGGCGGACCCGTGCGAGATCTCCAGCGGCGGCGGCTACACCCTGCTGGAGAACCAGCTGTACCGGGTGGAGATCATCGAGGCGGGCGCCACACCGAGATATGTCTGGTCTCGGGAGAACGGCTCCGTGACGGCCGGTCTGCTGGGGATGACCCCCAGCCCCGAGCCCGGCATGGACGCCACGCTCACCGTCGATCGCGTGGGACGCGACGAGACCCTCTCGATCCGCGAGGGCGACCTCATCGAGGTGACCTCCGCCGATCGACAGCTGCGCGGACTGCCCGGCTTCCTGGCCACTGCTGGCCCGGTGGTGGACCTGGTAATGCACGTGGCGTGGTCCGGTGACGCCCCCACGTCGGTGGCGGCCCTGGGCGAGACCCCCGTCGTCCGCCGGTGGGACGGCGGGCCGCGTGCGCTGTCGACCGCGACCCAGGAGCTGGAGGGCGGGATCACGGTGCGATTCCTGGCCGACGGAGAGCCAGCGGTCGGCGACTACTGGCTGATCCCGGCGCGGACGGTGCGCCTCGGCTACGGCACACCGGCGAGGCAGGGCACCATCGACTGGCCGAGCGACGGCGGCACCCCTCGGCCCCAGCCACCGGCAGGGACCGTGCATCACCGCGCACCGCTGGGCATCCTCGAGCGCAGCAGTGGCGCCTGGACGCTGGATGCGGACTGCCGCACGCTCTTCCCTCCCCTGACCGCGCTGACGAGTATCGACCTGGTCGGAGGCGACGGCCAGGAGGCGATGCCCGGCGACGAGCTGGACGAGCCCGTCCGCGTGGTCGTGCGTCGGGGTGGGGTGCCGGTCGTGGGCGAGCCGGTGCGCTTCACCGCGTCCGGTGGCGGTGTCACTCCCGGGGGTGGGTCCCCCGTGGTGGTGGCGACGGACACCGAGGGGCTGGCCCAGGTCCGCTGGACGTTGGACCCCTCCGGGCCCACGACGCAGACCCTCACCGCGCAGCGGCTCGACGACGTCGCCGACGGCGTGGACGTGCCTATCGTCGTCACCGGGCGGCTGAGCGTGGCCCGTGAGGTCGCCTGGGAGGCGCCGTGCCGAGATCTCGCGGACGCCTCCACCGTGCAGGGCGGACTCGACGGACTCGCCGGTATGCCGATGGCGCGGCTCCTCGGCGGCGACGGCCAACGGGTGCGACGCCCGGGCGCCGTCGTGCCCGAGCTGGTCCGGATCGTGGTCGACTCACCCTGCGGACCGGTGGAGGCCACGCTGGAGGTGCGGGGCTCCGCGGGTGCGGTCGTCCAGGCGGTGCCGGACGGCACCACTCCCGCCAGCGGCTCCTTCGGACCGTCTGCCGGACAGTCGATCTCCGGCACCGTCGATGCAGCGGGGGTGCTGGCACTGGTCTGGCAGCCAGATCTGACGCCCGGCTCGGACCAGTCGGAAAGCGACACCCTGCGCATCCTGCTCGACGACCATGCCCCGATCGTCGTTTCCGCGCATCTCGACGTACCGGGCGGCCGGACGGGCGGGTTGCACGTGGAGCGCATCCGGGTCGGTGGTGAGCTGGACCTGCAGCTGGGCTCGCTGATCAGTCCGCGGCAACTCACCAAGGGCATCGACCTGACGCTGGACGGCGAGGCCGACCCGGCCTCCGTCGACGACCTCCCGGTCGGCCGGCTCATCGTCGAGCGGCCCATGGGCGACGATGGCTTCCGGCAGCGCTTCACCATCGATGGCGCCATGTCCGTCCAGGGACGACGGCTGCGGTGGGCGCCGAGCCGAGAGGCGCAGGCGTTGCTGGGGCAGTGGGAGGAGCAGCTGCAGACCAACCCCGAGCTGGGCGCGACCGCATGGTTCCAGGTGGACGGCTGGCTCGTGGTCGACCTCGGCAACCCCGAGCAGCACCTGAACGGGCACATCGACGTCAAGGCCGGGGACGGGGGGCCGGTCATGGTGCTCCCCACCACCGACGAGGTGACGGGCGGGCGGTTCGAGGTGTGGTTCTCGATTGGGCTCCGCCCCAGGATCCCGCCGATTGAGGACTTCACCGGCCGCACGCTGGGCTTCGTGCGGCGCCGGTCCGAGGCGGCAGGGTGGCGGATCGACGTCGTCGAGGAGGATGCGCCAGGGGTGCGGGGCGGCACCGTGCTGGGCACCACCCCGGCCGCCGGGGAGCCCCTGGTGCCCGGTGAGCCCGTGACCGTGCGGGTGGCCCGCGGCGTGAGCTAGGCAGCTCCAGGGCGGGTCCCACGCTGCGTCCATCGTGCGGAGCACGTGGCAGCCCCACCGCGACGACGTCTCCCGGCAGCCGTGACGCCCCGCTGCGGGGGGGACTCACGACATCGCGCGTCCTGATCGGGCAGGCGCCGGAGTCCGTCGCGTCGCCGCCTCGGCGTCCGGCGCACCCCTGGACACGCGGGGCGGTGTCCCACCGGCCCGGGGCGGGGCCCTCTCGCACGTCGAGGGCCCGGCCCCGCGCGACTCCTCCCCCGGACGATCGCATCTCGGCGACCGGCGACGCCGGCCGCGACCGGGCACACTGGTCGCATGGTCAGCTTCACCGGCATCCCGCACGCCGCGACCGACTTCTACGCGCGGCTCGAGGAGGACAACACCAAGGAGTTCTGGGCCCGGCACAAGGACGACTACGAGGCCCACGTCCGCGGCCCGATGGAGGCGCTGCTCGCCGAGCTGGAGCCGGAGTTCGGCGCGGCCAAGCTCTTCCGGCCGCACCGCGACGTGCGCTTCGGCCCCGACAAGACCCCCTACAAGACCCACCAGGGTGCCTACGTCGCGGCCGCCGAGTCGACCGGGTGGTACCTGCAGGTCTCGGCCGACGGACTCATGCTCGGCGGCGGCGCCTACCGGATGGACCCGGCCCGGCTGCGGTCCTACCGCGCCGCCGTGGACTCCCCGGCCACCGGCCAGCAGCTGTGGCAGCTCGTCGGGGAGCTGCGCGCGGGTGGGTGGGAGATCGGCGGCGAGCAGGTCAAGACCGCCCCTCGCGGGTGGGACCGCGAGCACGAGCGGATCGAGCTGCTCCGGCACAAGGCGCTCACCTGTATGACGTGGGTCGAGGACGGCGACGTCGTCACCACCCCGCGCCTCGTTGAGGAGGTGCGGGCCCGCTGGGGGGAGGTCCGGCCCCTCGTGGAGTGGCTCGCCGCGACCGACCCCGGCCCGGTGGGTGGACAGGGTGCCGACGGCAGCACCACCTTCGACCCGGGGCGGGACGTCGCCGGGGGCCCGCCGTGATGATCCGCCCGGCCGAGCTCGCGGCCATCCGGGCGGGGGAGGTCGACCTCGCGTTCCGCCGGTGGCACCGTCCGCGGGTGCGGGTCGGCACCCGGATGCGCACCTCCGTCGGGCTGGTCGAGGTCACCTCGGTCGAGCCGGTCACCCTGTCCGCGCTGCGGGCGGAGGACGCCCGCCGGGCCGGCGTCGCCAGCCTGACCGCGCTCAGGGAGGGCCTCGCCGCGCGGCCGGGAGGCACGGCATACCGCGTCGGGCTGAGGTATGCCGGACCCGACCCCCGGACGCAGCTGCGCGAGCAGGTCCCCGACGCGGCGGAGATCGAGCGCCTCCGCTCCTGGCTGGACCGGCTCGACGCGGCCTCCCCGCACGGCCCGTGGACCCGCGCCACCCTCGAGCTCATCGACGCCCACCCCGAGGTGCGGGCCCCCGAGCTCGCCGCCCGCCTCGGGAGGGAGACCCCCCCGTGGAAGGCCGACGTCCGCAAGCTCAAGGAGAAGGGGCTGACCGAGTCGCTGGCGATCGGCTACCGTCTCTCCCCGCGCGGCGAGGCCGTCCTCGACCACGGCGGCCCGCCCCGCAAGCGCGCTCCGCGGCCGGAGGGGACCCCGCTGCCCCGGGAGATCGGCGCCCCGGCCACCCGAGCGCTCCGCGCGGCCGGGCTGACCAGCCTCGAGGCGGTGGCCGGCCGCGGCGAGGACGAGCTGAGAGCCCTGCACGGCGTCGGCCCGGTGGCCGTCGAGCGGCTGCGGGACGCGCTGGCCGACCTCGGGCTGGGGTTCCGGGGCTGAGCCCGGTCGTCCGGCCGCGTGGAGCGAGGGCAGAGCTCCAGCGGTTGCCGACGGCCGACCTCGGCCTGAGCCGCGGCGGTTCACCCTCCGGGGCGTTCTGCGGGGGCCTGGCGATGGTCCTCGACGGGTCAGGGAGGGCCTCGAGGGGTCAGGCGAGGGCCCCCGAGGGGTCAGGCCAGGGCCCCGAGGAGTCAGGCGAGGGCCCCGAGGGGTCAGGGGAGCCACAGTGCGGGCGGCATACCTCGCGGCGGGTCACTCACGCCACGGCAGCCGCTCGCGCACCACGGTGCGGGGACATGTCCCGCAACCGGGGATATATCCCCGGCAGATGACAATGTCTCCGCAGTGTGCGGCCTGTGGGGCTGGCGGGGTTCGTGGGGTTTGGATGATCAGCCTGACCAGCGCCTCCGCGACGACCAGCCCGCCGACGCCCATCGGCCCGACCAGCGTCCCCGCGACGGCCAGCCCGCCGGCTCCCTCGCCCTCGAGGCGCGGGCTACCCGCGACGGTGCTGGGGCCAGCGGGCCGGGTCGTCCTCGAGGGCGGCCCGGTCCCACCCGCCCAGGTCGGCGGCGGCGGCATACGTGTCCTGCAGGAAACGCCCGAGCGTGGCGTCGGGGTCCTCCGCGTCGGCGACCACCTCGTACGGCAGCAGGAACTGGCCGAAGTCGGTGCTCCAGAAGGCACCCTCGGGCCCGACCTCGGCGGCCTCGAAACCGGGGGGCTGGGGGTAGGCGTAGGCGTAGAACGCGCCCTCCTCCCCGCCGCCGGGCCAGAAGCCGCAGCTGCTGAGCTCGCGCGAGTAGCCCTCCACCATCACCCAGTCGCCGCAGTTGGGCGCGCCGCCCGGGTGCTCGGGCGCCGGGCGGCCGGAGAACCGCGTGCACGCCAGGTCCATGGCCCCCCAGAAGAAGTGCACCGGGCTCACCTTGCCCACGAAGTGGGACCGGAACTCGCCCAGGACACGGTCGGCCTGCACGAGCTGCTGCCAGAAGAGGTGCGCGGCCTGCGGGTCGTATGCCGCGTGCTCGTGGTCCTCCGCGAACGGGATGGCGGGGTCCACCTCGTTGGGGGTCGCCTGGATGCGCGGCGTCAGGCCGAGCCGCTCCAGCGCCGCCAGGGTCTGTGCGTGGAACTGCGCGACCGGCATGGGCTCGAGGGCGAAGGCCTCCTCCTCCCCGGTGCTCAGCCGCATCCGCAGCCGGTGGGCGACGAGGTCGAGCTCGATGTCGAGCGCCCCCACCGGCGTCGGGACCGTGCCCGTCGTGAGGCCGCGCGGGCTGACGTAGAGGGTGACCTGCCACCAGTGGTTGAGCAGGGGGGCGTAGGCCATCCGCACCTTGCCGACGATCTGCGTCCACAGGTGGAAGGTGTCGCGGGTGTCGGTCCAGTCGGCCACCCTCAGGCGTGGCCACGGCTGTCGGCTCATGAGCCTCCCTTTCCGAGAGGCTCCACGCTAGGGCGACGGCAGCCGCGCTACAAGCGCCGGCAGAGGCTTCTCAGCAGTCCACCGTGCCGGAGCGGTGCTTGGAGGCGGTGAAGGTGCATGTGTCTTGGACGGACCCGCGGCTGTTGCGCAGCGTGGCCTTGTCACCAGGCGTGTTGTTCCAGACGTAGTTGCCCCGCCCCCAGTAGAGGTGGGTCGAGGTGTTCGTCCCCTTGCCGGTGTGGACCGTGAGGCTCTTGCCCGACTTGAGAGAGACGCCCTTCGGAAAGGTGAAGGTGTGGTTCTGCTTGTCCTTCACGGTGTAGCCGGAGAGGCTGACCGTGCTGCGGCCGGTGTTCTTGACCGTGATCTTCTCGCGGTTGAGGTGGGCGTTGGAGCGGTCGTCCTTGCCTGAGGGGTCCGCCACGAAGGTCGTGAAGCGCAGCCCGGAGGCGGCCTCCACGCTCGGCACGGGACCGGCGCCGAGGGCCAGGGTGAGGCCGAGCGCCACCGCGGTGGCGAGGGCGGGGAGCGGACGGGCACGGAGCGCAGGCACGAGGACCTCCGGGACGACGGTGGGTGGCACCGGAGTCCCGGGCAGCAGAAAGATACCCGACGGTAGCCGGTGACGGCCCCCACCCGCACGGGTGAGGTCGAGGACACCTGGGCGGGTCGGCTCGCCGACCGGCGGCACAGTTCCTAGAGTCCCTGGAATGACCCAGCGCCACCCGGACGGCTCCGGCGACGACGACCTGGTCCTGCACCTCGGGCGCGAGGAGCTGGTGGTCCGCCAGCGCTTCGAGACCCTGAGCATCGCCAACGACGTGGCCATCGGCGTGTGGTTCCTCGTCGGCAGCGTCCTCTTCTTCAGCGAGTCGACCGCGACCGCCGGCACCTGGTTGTTCGTCATCGGCTCGGCCCAGATGCTCGTCCGGCCGGTGATCCGGCTGACCCGCCGCGTCCGCCTGCAGCGCTACCGGCCTGGGGGCGCTGGCTCGGAGCACGCCTTCGACTTCTGAGCCGACCTGCCACGACGGTCGGTCGTCGGTCCCGGCCGCCCGGCCTCAGCCGCCGAGCGCCTCCCAGGCCTCGAGCACCTTGCCCGGGGTGAACGGCAGCTCGCGCAGCCGGACCCCGGTGGCGTCGAAGACCGCGTTGCCGATGGCCGCGGGCACGCCCACGATCCCGACCTCGCCGATGCCCTTCGCCCCGGTGGCGCCCATCCACGGGTCCGGCTCGCCGACCCAGCCGACCTCGAGATCGACCACGTCGGCGTGCGCGGCGATGTGGTAGCCCGCGAGGTCGCCGTTGACCACGTGGCCGAAGCGCGGGTCGCGGTAGGACTCCTCGAAGAGGGCGCCGGAGATGCCCATCGTCATCCCCCCGATGAGCTGGCTGCGGGCGGTGCGCGGGTTCATGATCCGGCCGCCGTCGAAGTGGCCGTACATCCGGCGCACCCGCACCGCCCCGGAGACCTCGCTCACCGCGACCTCGGCGAAGTGCGCGCCGAAGGCCATGCGGGTCACCCCACGCACCCCCTGCGGCATCCGCGTCCGCGCGCGGGCGGTCGCCCCCTCGGCCGGCTGCTCGCCGTGCTCGGACCGGAAGGCCTGGGCCGCCTCGACGACGGCCGAGCCCCACCCGAAGGTCCCGGTGCTGCCGCCGGCGATGATCGCCACCGGGGCGTCGGTGGTGCCGATCCGGGCCTCCACCGCGTCCTCCGGCACCCCGAGCGCCTGCGCGGCGATCTGCGCGAGGACGGTCCAGGCCCCGGTCCCGATGTCGCTGGCCTGCATGCTGACGACGTAGCGCCCCCCGGTGAAGGTGATCCGCGCCAGGCTCGGCCCCATCGACATCTGCGGGAAGCTCGCCGCGGCGACCCCCTGCCCGATCCACCACTCCCCCTCGCGCCGGCCGCGCCGCTGCTGCTCGAAGCCGAAGACCCGGGCGCCCTCGGTCAGGCACGTCGTGACGTGCCGGCTGCTCCACGGCCTCCCCGACTCCGGGTCGCTCTCCGGCTCGTTGCGCAGCCGCAGCTGGACGGGGTCGACCCCGGTCGCGTGCGCCAGCTCGTCCATCGCGGTCTCCAGCGCGAACATGCCGGTGTACTCCCCCGGCGCGCGCATGAACGTCCCCGGGGCGATGTCCAGGTCCTGGGCGCGGTATGCCGTGCGCCGGGTGGTCGAGGCATACATCGACAGCGAGGGGCCGGCGCTGGGGTCCATCCAGGGGATCACCCGCGACACCGGGGCGAAGACGTCGTGGTCGATCGCGGTGAGCCGCCCCTCGTCGTCCGCGGCCAGCGCGACCCGCTGCCGGGTCTCGGGGCGGTAGCCGGTCCCGGCGAACATCTGCGGACGGGTGAGCGCGACCTTGACCGGGTGGCCGGGCAGCAGCTTGGCCGCCATCACCGTGGCCACCGTGTGCGGGTGCGGGACCCCCTTGGTGCCGAACGACCCGCCGACGTAGGGCGAGACGACCTCGACCTGCGTCGGCAGCAGCCCGAAGGCCCCGGCGACGACGCCCTGCGGCGCGAGCACCCCCTGGTTGGTGTCCCACAGGGTCAGCCGGGTCGTGCGCGGGCCGGGGATCCGGCCGGTGCCGCGGTGCCAGAGGGCGGTCACCGCGTGCGGCTCGATGGGGTTGTGGTGGTTGACGGGCGTGGCGTAGGTCCCCTCCACCCGGTGCCGGGCCCCGGCGAGCGCGCCGTCGACGTCCCCGTCCCGGTGCCGACCGGGGTAGATCGCCATGACCCGTCGCAGCTCGCGCACGTCCGGACCGTCGGGGTCGGGTCGGGTGGCGGCATCCTCGGGGGCGTAGTCGATGCTCAGCAGCGACGCGGCGTGCCGGGCCGTCGCGAGGCTCTCTGCGACGACGGCGGCGACGATCTCCCCGCGGTAGCGCACCCGGGGCCGGCGCAGCACCGTGAGGGTGGGCAGCGTCGGGCCGATGCGCGGGGAGTTCTCGTGGGTCAGGACCAGCCGCACGCCCGGCACCGCGCGGGCCGCCGCGTCGTCGATGCCGGTGATGCGGCCCCGGGCGATCGTCGCCAGGACCGGCGCGAGGAAGAGCGCCCCGTCGCCCGCGTGCTCGTCGGCGTAGGGCGCGAGGCCCGCCACCTTGAGGGGCGCGTCGACGCGGACGCGGTCGCGGGCGTCCTGCATGGCCGCCTCGCTCATCCGCGCTCCCCCTGCCGGTGGTGGGTGAGCTCCTGCAGCACGGCGGGGACGACGCGCCGCAGCTGGCTCACCTTGTAGCGGTTGTCCTCCCCGGGCCGGGCCTGCGCCAGCTCGGCGTCGATCGCCGCGACGTACGCCTCGGGCGTCGCCGGTCCGCCCCGCAACGCGTCCTCGGCCCGGTGCGCGCGCCACGGCTTGTGGGCCACGCCACCGAGGCCGATCCGCACGTCGGCGACGTGGCCGTCCTGCACGTCGAGGGCGGCGGCGACCGAGACGGTGGCGAAGGCGTAGGAGGCGCGCTCGCGCAGCTTGCGGTAGCGCGAGTGCCGCGCGAAGGGCGGGCCGGCGACCTCGATCGCGGTGATGAGCTCGTTGCGCTCCAGCGTGGTGTCGACGTCGGGTCGGTCGCCGGGGAGGCGGTGCAGGTCGGCGAAGTCGATGCGCCGCTCGCCGAGCGGACCCTGCGCCACCACGGTGACATCCAGCGCCGCGAGCGCCACGCAGAGGTCGGAGGGGTGCACGGCGACGCAGGACGGCGAGGCGCCGATGAGCGCGTTGTAGGTGCCGAAACCCTCGATCGCCGAGCAGCCGGAGCCGGGCTCGCGCTTGTTGCACGGGGTCGAGGCGTCCTGGAAGTAGACGCAGCGGGTGCGCTGCAGCAGGTTGCCGCCCATCGTGGCCATCGACCTCAGCTGGCCGGAGGCACCGGCCAGCATCGCCGCGCTGACCAGCGGGAACGCGGTCCGTACCAGCGGGTGGGCGGCGACGTCGGAGTTGCGGGCCAGCGCACCGATCCGCACGCCGCCACCGTCGAGCTCCTCGACCTCGGTGAGGTCGAGGTGGCTGACGTCGATGAGCCGGTCGGTCTCCCGGATGCCCAGGCGCAGGTGGTCGACGAGGTTGGTGCCCCCCGCGAGGTATGCCGCCCGCTCACCGTCGGTGGACGCCGAGACGCTGCGGCGCAGGGCGTCGGTGACGCTCGTGGCGCGCTCGTAGGTGAACGGCCTCACGCACGCTCCTCGCCGGTCTGCGCCCGCCCGGATGCGGTGTCGCGGATGGCCGCGACGATGTTGACGTAGGCGCCGCACCGGCACAGGTTGCCGCTCATGCGCTCCCGGATCTCCTCGTCGGTGAGTTCCACGACCGCGTCGGGGTCGGCCAGCGCGTCCGGGTCGGTGACGTGGCTCGGCATACCGGCGGCCGCCTCCGCGAGCATCGCCTGCGCCGAGCACACCTGCCCCGGCGTGCAGTAGCCGCACTGCAGCGCGTCGCGGTCGACGAAGGCCTGCTGCAGGTCGCTGAGGTCGTCCGGGCGCCCGAGCCCCTCCGCCGTCACGACCTCGGCGCCGTCCAGCGAGGCCGTCAGCGACAGGCAGGAGACCACGCGGCGGCCGTCGACGAGCACGGTGCAGGCGCCGCACTGGCCGTGGTCGCAGCCCTTCTTGACCGAGGTCACCCCCAGGTGGTCGCGCAGCGCGTCCAGCAGGGTCACCCGCACGTCGTGGGTGAGCTCCTGCGGCGAGCCGTTGACGACCAGCTTGGTCGAGATCTCGGTGACGCCGGCGGTGTGGTGCATCACCTCATCATGCCGCTCAGGGGTGTGGCTCGCGCGTCGAGCCCGTCAGCTCGCCGACCAGGTGCTCGGCCGCGAGCCGGTGCCAGGTGCGCGCGTGCCGGACCAGACCGTGGGTGTCGTCCAGGTCGGTGCGCACCCGCACGTCCGCCCCCAGCCGGCGCAGCCGGTCGGCGGCGGCGAGGGTGCCCTCGGGCGAGGTCACCTCGTCGCGCGCCCCGTGCAGCATGAGCACCCGCCCGCCCCGCGGCGGGCGCAGCAGGGCCAGGTCGGCCCGGTCCACCCAGGCGGCGGCGGTGACCACGGTCTCGACCTCCTCGGCGAGCCGGAGCGCGGTCCGGCCGCCCATGGAGTAGCCGAGCAGACCGGTCGGCAGCGTGGGGTCCTCCTCGCGCAGCCGGCCCAGCGCCCACCGGGCGTCCCGCAGCGGGGCACCGTCGTTCCACCCGCGCACGGCATACCGCAGGAGGACGACGTCGAGCCGGCGCCGGGCACCCGCCCGGGCGACCGCCGAGGCGAGGACCCGGCTGCGCAGGACCGACAGCTGGCGCCAGCTCGTCGGCTCGGTGCCCTGCTGCTGGCCGCCGTGCAGGACGAGCACCCGGGCGACCGGGTCGACGTGCCGCCGGACGTCGAGGAGGCGGGCGGTCACAGGACGTAGGCGTACATGAGCAGGAAGTGCAGCGCCGCGGCGATCATGACGAGGAGGTGCCAGATCTCGTGGAAGCCGAAGACGCCGGGCACCGGGTTGGGCCGCTCGAGGATGAAGATGACGAACCCGACGCTGTAGACCACGCCGCCGGCGGCCATGAGCGCGAGGGCACCGAGCGGGAGGGTGAGCCCGGTGAGCACGAGCACGACCGGCATCCACCCGAGGACGATGTAGAGGGTGTTGGTCACCCACTTGGGCAGGTCGGTCCACATCGAGCGCGCCGCGATGCCGAGCGCCGCGATGCCCCAGACCGTGCCGAGCACCGCCCAGCCTGCGACCGTGCGTTCCAGGACGAGGACGATCGGCGTCACGGTGCCCGCGATGAGGCCGAAGACCGAGGTGTAGTCCAGCGTCCGCAGCAGCTCGTTGACCCGCGGGCCGCGGTCGAGGCCGTGGTGGGCCGTGCTGGCGACGAAGAGGGTGACCAGGCAGGCGGCATACACCGACAGCCCGACGATGCGCCACGGGTCCCCCGTCGCGCCCGCCTGCGCGACGAGCAGCGCCGAGCCGAGGAGCGCGAAGCAGGACCCGACGAGGTGGGAGATCGTGTTGATGCGCTCGTCGGTGACGTGGACGCTGCCGTCGCGGCTGCGGTGGACGGTGTCCATCACTCACCTTCCGAGGGGGTATGCCGTGGGCTCCCCAGGGTAGTCGGGGTGGCGATGACTCCGGGACCGCCCGAGAGTCGGACCCCGTGACCGCCCGTGCCGGCGAGGAGCAGGGGACGAGGGAAGGGGAGCACCCATGACGACGAGCCTGTCGAGCAGCAGCAGCAAGGCCGACCAGCCCGACGTGGCGCCGCCGGTCGTCGACCGTGCGGCGTTCGAGGCCGCCCTGGCCGAGCAGGTCGCCCGGGAGAAGGAGGTCACCCGGCTGAACGACCGGGTCTCGGCCGCGCGGCGGCGGCTGCCCATGGTGGAGGTGGAGGACTACGCGTTCGACGGGCCGGACGGACCGGTGCGGCTCACCGAGCTCTTCGACGGGCACTACCTGCTGCTCGTGCAGAACGTCATGTTCGGGCCGGACTGGGAGGAGGGCTGCCCGAGCTGCACGTGGGCCGTCGACACCCTGCCGGCGCGGATGGAGCGGCTGGAGGAGGAGGGCATCGCCTTCGCGATGATCTCGCAGGCGCCGGTGGAGAAGCTGGAGCGGTGGCGGACCCGGCGGGGCTGGTCGCACACCTGGGTGTCCTCGGGCGGGACGACCTACCACCACGACTGGGGGTGGAACCGCGAGGACGAGGACGGTCAGCCCTACCAGCTCCCCGGGTACTCCTACTACCTGCTGCGCGACGGGGTGCCCTACCTCACCTACGCGACCACCGCCCGCGGCACCGAGGCCACGCTGCCGGTGGCGCACATCATGGACCGCACGGCATACGGCCGTCAGCAGGACTGGGAGGACAGCCCGCAGGGCTGGCCGCAGTACCCGACCTACGGCTGAGGGGCCGGGGGGTCGGCCGAGGGGTGCCGGGCTGCCGGCGGGGGGCGGTCCCTGCCGGGGCCCACCACTCCGCCGGCCCTGCCTCACATCTCACTCCCGTCACAAGGTCCCCATCGTGCGGGGATATGTCCAGCAGCACGGGATATTTCCCCGGCGTCCGGACACATCCCCACATCATGGTGCCTTTGTGGCTGTTGTGACTGGGGTATGCCGCGTCGCCCGCAGTCCGGCGGCCGACGGGGCCACGACGCGTGGGGGTGGCCCGCGGCGGCCGAGGCGCAGGCGGAGGCCCGCGGCGGGCGATCCGCCGGCGGGGGGCTGGCCGGCGAGCGCGTCCGGAGCGTGGCGGGCGCGCCAGACGTGGCTCAGGCCCGGCGCGCGCGGGCCCGGGCGAACGCCGCCGTCAGTCTTTGCTGCACCACGCGCGGGTCCGCGAGATCGGCCCATGTCAGCCGCACGACCTCGTAGCCCAGCTCCCGCAGCCGGTCCTCACGGAGCTTCTCCTGACGCAGTGCGCCGGGGTCGTCGTACTTGAGCATCCCGTCGAACTCCACGACCACCCCGCGGTCCCGGTAGAGGAAGTCGACCCGCGCCACGAAGGACCCGTCGCGGTCCACGATCTGCGCCTGCTGCTCGGGCAGCGGCAGACCGAGCGTCAGCAGCAACCATCTGGTGCGGGACTCCCCCGCGGACTCGCTGAGCCCCGACGCCAGCTCCACCGTGCGGGCGGCGCGCAGCTGCCCACGGCCGCCGCCCAGGACCGGGAGCGCACGGTCCAGCCCGGCGCGCGTCGCCCGCCCGTGCCGGAGCGCCGCGTCCGCGCTGACCAGCCCGGACTCCACGCCGAACCGGGCGGCCACCTGCAGCACCGCCAGGGCGACCTGCACCGCCTGCCCGATCTCGAGGTCGACGACGAACTCCCTGGGCACCCGCCGGTGCACCACGACGACGGCGTCCTGGGAGCTGCGCCCACCGTCGGTGCGGCACAGGTGCGCCCGGTCGTCGACCCCGTGCACGCCCAGCCCCTGCGCGGCCAGCGCGCTGTGCAGGCTCAGCGCCACGGCGGCCCCTGGGCCGAACGCCCGGAGCACCGCCCGGGCCCGCATCTCGTGCCGGTCCCAGGGTGCGGCCGCGCGCCATACCGTCCCCTCGACGAAGGTGCCGCGGCGCAGGCGCACCAGGACACCGGCGCTCACCAGCGCCTGCGTCTCTCGCGGCCCCACGCCGAGCGCCGCCAGGTCCGCGGTGGCCGCGACGTGGCCCAGGCTCCCCAGCAGCGTCAGCACCTCCCCCTCCATCGCCCCAGGATGCCCGGGTCGGAGGCCGGCCGGCCGCCGTCGTCCACAGGCAGAGACGCGCGGGACCGCGGGCGCACCTCTCGTGCACCATGCGTCGCGTCGGCACCGGAGCGCGGAGATGTCGCGCTGACGCGGAGAGATACCCCTGGCAGATGCACACCTCTCCGCACGCTGATGCTCGTGGTGCCGACGGGACGCGTGGGGCCGCGGGGCGTCACGACACCTCTCCCCACGCTGATGCTCGTGGTGCCGACGGGACGCGTGGGGCCGCGGGGCCTCACGACACCTCTCGCGCGGCGCCCGTCATGACACCGCTGGCGCACCCTGCGTCGCGACACCGCTGGCGCACCCTGCGTCGCGACGGGCGGGTATGCCGCCCCTCTCGCCGTCCTGGTCGCTCAGCCCGGCAGCACCCACCGCCCGTCCCACATGCCGTGCTCGGACAGCGGCCGGAAGCGCAGGGTCGTGAACTCGCGGTGGAAGTCGCGCCGCTCGCGCTCCCGCATGGCCCGGGCGTGCCGCGCCCCGACCTCGCCGCCGTGCCGGCCGTCCGCCGACGCGTCGCGGCCGTGGACCATGCCGGTCATCTCGCGGGCGCTGCGCCATACCGAGAAGGTCGAGACGGTGCGCGGCGGGAGGTATGCCGCCAGCGCCAGCGTCGCAGCCGGGTGGTCGCGGACCTGGCGCTCGACCGGCCGGCCCCAGTGCACGAAGCGCGGCACCTCCGGGATCCGCATCCGGGCCACCGTCACGGCGACCACCGGCTCGGCCGGGTCCGAGCGCCCGGCGATCTCCGGCAAAGGTCCCAGCCTGCGCACCTGCCCCCACCGGCGCAGGAACTCCAGCCGCACGTGCCACCCGTCGCCGAGCGTGCGCCCGAGCCGGTCCGTCGCGAGGAAGCGTTCCAGCGCCGCCTCGTCCTCCCAGCGGGCGAAGACGGCCAGGCGGTGCACCTGCAGGCGCTGCGGCGAGACGACCGGCGCCCCCAGCGTCATCGTCGCCATGACCTCGGCGTGCCGCAGGCCGGGGACGTCCCGCGGGGGTCGGGCGAGGGCCAGCGCACCCACCCTGGCCGGGACCCGCACGAGGTGGAAGGAGTGCATGCCGGCGAACCTACGCGACCCGCGGGTCCGAGGGACACGGGGCGGCGGACGCCCGAGGGGACGCCCGGGCCGTGGCCCTGGCCGTGCCGCTCCGCAGCGGCCATGATGGAGACATGGATCCGGCCCTGCGCGACATCCTGACCGCCGGCTCGAACGGCGCGCTCACCACGATCAAGCGCGACGGTCAGCCGCAGCTCTCGCTGGTGACCTACGTCATCGACCCGGAGGCCTCGCTCGTGCGGGTCTCCACCACCGACGGCCGGGCCAAGGTCGCCAACCTGCGCCGCGATCCGCGCTCCAGCCTCTTCGTCACCAGCGCGAGCGGGTGGTCGTATGCCGTGGCCCAGGGCACGGTGGAGCTCTCGCCGACGGCGCGGCACGAGCAGGACGCCACGGTGGAGGAGCTCGTCGCGCTCTACCGCGACGCCCAGGGCGAGCACCCCGACTGGGACGACTACCGCCGGGCCATGGTCGCCGACCGGCGCCTCGTCGTCCGGCTCCGGGTGGAGCACGTCTACGGCGTGGCCCAGGGGTAGCGACCCGACCCCGGCCCAGGCCCCGGCTCCCCTGCCCCGACCCGACCCCGGGCGCGCCGCGCCGGACGGGAGGGACCTGCTCAGAGGGACTGCAGGTCGGCCAGCAGCCGGAAGGCCGCCGGGCCCATCTCCACCTGGGTGAGGAGCACGGCATACCTGCCGGTGTCCGGGTCGACCCAGAAGTCCGTGCCGAGACCGCCGGACCAGCCGAACCGACCGGCGTGCTCGCCGCCGACCTCGAGGCCCACGCCGTAGCCCCAGCCCGAGCTCTCCCAGAAGCCGGGGAAGAAGCCCTCCGGGTCCTTGGCGGCGGCGGGCACCTGGTCGGTGCGCAGGGCGACGAGCAGCGCAGGATCGACGACCTGCTCGCCCTCGTGCGCTCCCCCGGCCGCCAGCATCCGCGCGAAGGCGGCGTAGTCCGCGAGGGTCGAGACCAGTTCGTCGTGGCTGCGCTCGGCTGTGCTTCCCGCGACGTAGTGGCCCGCGCCGGCCGGCTCGACCTGCACGAACCCGCCGTCCTCGAGCCGGCGGTGTGCCGCGGGGAGACGGTGCGCGTTGGCGGGCGGCACGGCATACCCGGTGTCGGTCATGCCGAGGAGACCCAGGAGGTCGTCGCGCAGGTGCTCGCCGAGCGGCCGACCGACGACCCGGGAGAGGAGGATCCCGAGGACGCCGAAGGAGTGGTGGTAGCGCCAGGTCCGCCCCGGTTGCGCGACCAGCGGCAGGCCCGCGAGCGCCGACAGCCACGCATCGGCCGCGAGCGTGACCGGCTCCGGGCCCGCCTCCACACCGGCGTCGGCCATCGCCCGACGCAGCGGCGAGTCGTCCAGGATCATCCCGTAGCCGCTCGTGCAGGTGAGCAGGTGCCGCACCGTGATCGCGCCCTCCGCGTCGACGGTGTCGTCCACCGCCGCACCGGGGGCGCGCAGGACCCGACGGTCGGCGAGCTCGGGCAGCCAGCGGTCGACGGGGTCGTCCAGTCCGAGGCCGCCGCGCGCGACGAGGCGCAGGGCGGCGACGGCCACCACCGGCTTGGTCATGGACTGGATGCGGACGACGGCGTCGGTGTCGAGGTCGCCGGCCGCCGCGACCTCCAGCCCGCCCCCGGCGTCGCCGAGCGCGGCCACGATCCCGGGTGCCGTGCCCTCGCGCACGTGCCGTCGGACGAGGTCGGTCAGGTCGCTCACGCTGTTCTCCTCACGATGCTCATGCGGGTCGGACCCCGCGGCGCGCCGTTCCTCATCGCACCGCGAGCACCGGGCCGGCCTCCGCGACGACCGAGTTACACCGTTGTCGTTCTCCACACGTTGTGCACCGCCTGTGGACAACGCCGAGCGCAGGCTCAGCGGGCGCGGACGGCTCCGCGGCGCAGGGCGCGGTCGGCGACCCGGTAGCCGTCCCGGGCGATGGCGCGCCAGACCTGGACCCCGATCACCGGGTCCTCGTCGGCGAGCCGGGCCAGGTCCTGCGCCGTGAGCACGAGCAGCTCCAGCTCCTCGACCGCCCGGATCGTCGTCTGCTGCTCGCCGTCGGTCCCCAGGGCCAGCTCACCGAAGGACGTGCCGGGACCCATGGTCACGAGGGTCACCGACTGACCGTCCGGCCCCGTCCCGAGCGCCTCGGCCCGGCCGCGCACGATGAGGTGCACCCCGGAGAACGGGCCGCCGGCCTCGAGGACCGTCTCCCCGTCCGGGACCACCCGGCGGGTCATCGCCGCGCGCACCGCCTCGGCCGCCGACGCCTCGAGGTCCCGCATCAGCGGGTGGTCCTCGACCGGGTCCGGCTCCGGGCGGGGCCCGCAGTGCGCGCGGATGAGCTCGCGCTCGCACCACTCGACGGCCGAGGCCAGGTCGGGGAAGATCGGTGACGCGCGCTCGGTCCCCGCGTCCGGGTCGGGGAAGACGCCCGCCGGGTCGACGGCCACCGCCTCTGACCCGGCCTCCCGCAGCCGGTCCCGCAGCGCCAGCAGGGTCACCCTGCTCACCTGCGCGATCTCGTTGACCTGGGTGAGGTCGAAGACCGCCACCTCGGGGGCGTCCTCCACGACGGTCCGGGCCACCGACTCGGCACCGGCGAAGAGCAGGTCGCCGTGCAGCTCGTAGACCCGCGCCCGGCCGGCGACCCGGTCGAGCACCTCGTCGTCGGCCCCCTGCCAGCGGGTCCGCGAGCGCGCGGTCTGCAGCGAGTAGCTGCTGCGCAGGGCGCTGCGCGACCCCCGGCTGACGTGCATGAGGTGCATCTCCATGTCCCGCGACATCCGCTCGAAGAGCGCCACCCCCCGGGCGCTGTTGCCGTGGGCGTCCAGCCGCGGCGAGAACACCGCGACCCCCACCTGACCCGGCAGGACGCCGATGATGCCGCCGCTCACCCCGCTCTTGGCCGGCATGCCGACGGCGCTCACCCAGTCCCCGGCGGCGTCGTACATGCCGCACGTCGTCATCACCGAGAGGACGTGCTCCACCAGGTGGGCCTCGAGCAGCTGCCGGCCCGTCCGCGGCTGCCGCCCGCCGTTGGCCAGCGTCGCGGCCATGAGCGCGAGGTCGCGGGTGTCGACGGCGATGGAGCACTGCCGGACGTACCGCCTCAGCACCTCCTCCGGGTCGTCCTCGAGGATCTCGAACTCCCGGAGCATGTGGGCGATGGCGCGGTTGCGGTGCGCCGTGGCCAGCTCGGAGCCGTAGACCCCCTCGTCCACCTCCAGCTCACGCCCGGCGAAGGCGCCGAACCAGTCCAGGGCCCGCCCGAAGCGGTCGTCCTCGTCGTCCCCCGCGACGAGCGAGGTCGCCGTGATGGCACCCGCGTTGATCATCGGGTTCTTCGGCCGCCCGCTGCCCGGGGCCAGGCTGATCTCGTTGAAGGCGTCGCCCGAGGGCTCGACGTCGACCTTGCGCGCCACCGTCTCGACGCCCTGGTCGTGCAGCCCGAGGGCATACGTGAAGGGCTTGGAGATCGACTGGATGCTGAAGCGGTGCTCGGCCTGCCCCACCTCGTAGACCTGACCGTCCACGGTCGCGAGGCACAGCGCGAACCGGTCCGGGTCCGCGGCCGCGAGCTCGGGGATGTAGGCCGCGACCTCACCCCCGGCGGCGCCGCACTGCTCGACGATCTGCTCCAGGTAGTCCTGCACCGGGTTGCGCATCAGGCTGCTCCTCGGGGTCGTGCCGTCGGCACCGAGCCTATGCCTCCGACGCGGCCGCCCCGCAGGTGCCAGGATCGGAGCCGTGGACACCGACCCTGCCCCCGACACCGACACTGCGACGCGCGCCGCCCTCCGCCGGTATGCCGTGCGCTTCGACTCCGGCGTCCTCGCCGGCCCGGGCGTGGGGTCCGGGCTGGGGGCGTGGCTGCTGCTCGCGCTCGTGGCCGACCAGGCCGAGCCAGCGGACCGCGCACTCCTCGAGGAGGAGCTCGGGCTCCCGGCGGGCCGGGCGAGGGCGATGCTGGCCGACCTCCTCGCCGACCCGCACCCGGCGGTGACGACAGCGGTGGCGCGGTGGGCCGACGCCGCGGCGCTCACGGCGGACTTCGCGGGCTGGTCGGTGCCGGGCGCGGTGGAGGACGGCCCCCTGCCCGACCAGGCCGGCGCCGACCGGTGGGCGGCCGAGCGCACCGGCGGTCTCATCGAGACCTTCCCGCTGGAGATCACCGAGCTGACCCGGCTGGTGCTGGCCTCCGCGCTGGCCACGCGGATCTCCTGGCGCGCCCCCCTCGAGGAGCTCGAGGACGGTGGCCTCGGCACCGACGCGGCGACCGCCCGCCACCTGGTGATGCGGACCGCGGCGGCCGGGCCGGTCGGGGTCGTCGCCCCGACGACGACCTCCGGGCTGGCGGTGGTCAGCGTCGTCGCGGACCCGGCGGTCCCGCGGGAGCAGGTGCTCGCGGCCGCGCACGAGGTGGCGGCGTCCCTGGCGTCGACCCGGCTCCCGGACGCCGTCGAGGTGGTCGAGGACGGCCACGCCTGGACGGTGAGCGAGCACCGGGAGGTCCGCGCCGCCGTCCACGAGGTCGTCGAGGAGTGGAGCGGGTGGGTGCCGTCCTGGCGGCTGTCCTCGCAGCACGACCTCGCCGACGCCCCCGGCTTCGCCACCGCGCTGGCGTCCCTGGCGCGCTACGTCCGCCCCGAGGAGCGACCCGCCGAGACCGAGGCCCGGCAGGCCGCGGTCGCCGCCTACTCCGCGACCGGCTTCGAGGCGGCCGCCGTGACCGGCATGGGGATCCGGGCCACCGGGATGGCGCACGAGCAAGAGGTCCTCGTCCGCCGCATCCACCTGCGGCTGGACCGCCCGCACGCCGTCGTCGCGGTCGCCCTGGACACCGGGCGGGGCGGCGCGGCCTGGCACGGGATCCCCGTCTTCACCGCCTGGGTGGACCCCGCCGCCGGATGACTTGCGGCTACATGCTCCCCAGGTGACCGGCGAGCTGCTGGTGGCGGGCGCGGCTGGCGTCGTTGAGGCCGTCGATCTCGACCGTGGTGCCGTGCGCGGCATACCGACGTTCGATGGCGTCGAGCGCGGCGACCGTCGAGGCGTCCCAGATGTGCGACTCGGACATGTCGATGACCACGGTCTGCGGGTCGCCGGCGTAGTCGAACTGGTGCACCAGGTCGTTGCTGGAGGCGAAGAAGAGCTCGCCGACCACGCGGTACCGCGCCACCCCGGGGTCGCCGCTCTCGACCCGCACCACCTGGGTGAAGTGCGCGACCCGGCGGGCGAGGACGACCATGGCGGTCAGCACCCCGACGACGACGCCGATCGCGAGGTTGTGCGTGGCGACCGTCGTGACGACGGTGGCGAGCATGACGAGGTTCTCGCTCTTGGGCATCCGCCGCAGGGTCGCGGGGGCGATGGAGTGCCAGTCGAAGGTCGCCACCGAGACCATGATCATCACGGCCACCAGGGCGGCCATGGGGATCGAGGCGACGAGGTCGCCGAGGGCCACGACGAGGACCAGCAGGAAGACCCCGGCGAGGAAGGTCGAGATGCGGGTGCGGGCGCCGGAGACCCGGACGTTGACCATCGTCTGGCCGATCATCGCGCAGCCGCCCATGCCGCCGAAGGCCCCGGTGACGAGGTTGGCGACGCCCTGTCCCCAGCCCTCCCGCGTCTTGTCCGAGCCGGTCTCGGTGATGTCGTCGACCAGCTTGGCGGTCATGAGCGACTCCATGAGCCCGACGAGGGCCATGGCCAGGGCGTAGGGGCCGATGATCTGCAGCGTCTCCCACGTCAGCGGGACGTCGGGGACGAAGAACGAGGGCAGGCTGTCGGGCAGCTGCCCCTCGTCGCCGACGTCGGGCAGCTGCCAGCCGGCGAGCAGCGCCATGCCGGTGATGAGCACGATCGCGACGAGCGGGGCCGGGACCGCGGTGGTCGCCCGGGGCAGCAGGACCATGACGGCGATCCCCAGCCCGACCAGCGGGTAGACGAGCCACGGGACCCCGACGAGGTAGGGGATCTGCGCCATGAAGATGAGGATGGCCAGGGCGTTGACGAAGCCGACCATGACCATGCGGGGGATGAAGCGCATGAGCCGCGCGACCCCCGCCACCGACAGCACGATCTGCAGCAGGCCCGCCAGCAGCACCGTCGCGATGAGGTAGTCGAGGCCGTGCTGCGCCATCACCGGGGCGATGACCAGGGCGATAGCCCCGGTCGCCGCGGAGATCATCGCGCGGCGACCGCCGACCACGGCGATGGTCACCGCCATGGTGAAGGAGGCGAACAGGCCGACCCGGGGGTCCACGCCCGCGATCACCGAGAAGGAGATGGCCTCGGGGATGAGGGCCAGGGCCACGACGAGGCCGGCCAGGATCTCGGTGCGCAGGCGCGCCGGGGAGCGCAGCGCGGCGCGGACCGAGTGCGGGTCGGGGGTGCTGGTGGGTGCGGAGGCAGGCAGCATGGACAGTGCGAGTCCTCGCAGGATCGTCGGTGGTGTCAGGAGGTATGCCGCGGCACCGGTCCGGGGGCGGACTCACGGGGCGAGGCGTATCCAGTCTACCGTCGGTCGGGCTTGTCGCGTCGAGGGCGATGAGTCGGGTGCCGTGCGGATGTCTCACCGTGCAGAGACCCCGGCACAGGACGGACATCCATGACCACGCCCCAGCACAGACCCACCACCCGCACCGTCGGCGAGGGCGAGGACCTCATCACGTATGACGTGCACGGCGACCTCGCGCAGGCCTCAGCCGACCGACCGGTGCTGCTGGCCGTCGGCTCGCCGATGGACGCCGCGGGTTTCGCTGCGCTGGCCGAGAGGCTCGACGACCGGCCGGTCGTGACCATGGACCCCCGCGGCGCCGGCCGCAACCCCGCCGGCACCGATCCCCTGGCCCCGGAGCAGCACGCGGAGGACCTGCACCGCGTCGTCGCGGCGCTGGGGGTCGGCGCGGTCGACGTCTTCGCCAGCAGGGGGGTGCCGTCAATGCGCTGGCGCACGCCGCGGCATACCCGGACGAGGTCCGCCGGGTCGTGGCGCACGAGCCCCCGCTGGTGACCTACCTGCCCGACCGCGAGGTGGCGCTGGCCGCCTGCGAGGAGGTGCGCCGGACCTACGAGCGGGACGGGCACGGCCCGGCGATGGCCCGGTTCATGGCGCTGGTGATGGCCCCGGGCGAGCTGGACGAGAGCTTCCTGGGCCGACCCGCGCCCGACCCCGCCGCCTTCGGCATACCGCCGGGGGACGACGGGTCGCGCGACGACCCGCTCTTCCGCAACATGCCCGCCTGCAACGCGCTCGAGCTCGACCCGGACCGGCTGCGCGACCTGGGGGGCCGGGTGGTGCTGGCCGTGGGCGAGGACTCCGGGGACACTCCCGCCGCGCGGGGGGCGCGGTCCGTGGCGCAGGCCCTCGGCGCAGAGGCGGTGGTCGTGCCGGGCGACCACGGCGGCTTCATGGGCGAGGTCTACGGCCGCCCGGCCGGACGCCCGGACGAGTTCGCGGCCGCGCTGCGCGAGATCCTCGGCTGACCACCCTGGTGCAGGAACGGTGCGGCACATCTGTCGTCAGGGCGACGGACGTGCAACACCGTTTCTGCACCACCGTCGAGGTCACCCCTCGAGCACGGCCTTCATCCGCTGCAGCGTGGTCCGCATGCCCTGCTCGTTGGTGCGGCCGCGGGCACGGCCGAGCACGGCCCAGTAGAGCCGCAGCGGCAGGATCGGCTCGAGCCGGAAGTACTCCGTGACCTCGGTGCCCTCCCCCGACGGTCGCAGCCGGTAGCCCCAGTTGTTGACGACGACCTTCCTGGTGCCGACCGAGAACTCGAAGAGCCGTTCCGGCTCGCACCGGGTCACCCGGCAGGCGGACCAGTAGGTCGGCCCCACGCCGTTGCGCACCACCTTCCCGGCGAAGGTCGCGCCCACCTCCGGGCCGGTCGAGCCGCCGGTCCACCGACCCGCCACGGTCTCGGGGCTGAACTCCCCGATCCGGGTGACGTCGCTCACGAGCGACCAGACCTCCCCGGGGGTCGCGTCGATGTGCAGGGTGACCTCTCCGCCGAGCGAGCGCATACCCGCATCATCGCAAAGAGCGACGGTTCGGCTCAGTGCTGCTCGAGCAACTTCAGCCAGATCTCGCTGACGGTCGGGTAGGCGGGCACCGCGTGGCGCAGCACGCTCAGCGGCACCCCACCGACGACCGCGACGGTGGCCGCGTGCAGCAGCTCTCCGGCGTGCGGTCCGACGAAGGTCGCGCCGAGGAGGCGATCGTCCTGGACGACGAGCCGGGCCCACCCCGTGACGTCGTCCCGCTGCAGCGAGGCACCGGCGACGGCCGACATGTCGGCGTCCAGCACCCTGGCGTCGGGCGCCTCCGCGCTGGTGCGCCCCACCCACGCGACCGGCGGGTCGGTGAAGACCACCTGCGGGACGGGCACCTCGTCGGGCCGTCGTACTTGCCCCAGTGCGTCAGCGGTGCCTCGTCGGAGGCGTCACCGACGACCTCCAACCAGTCCGGCAGGTCCTGCGCGGCGAGCCCACCACGCTCCGGCACCTGCACCCCGACGGACTCCAGCCCCAGGTCGCGCAGTGCCGGGCGACGGCCGGTGGCGACGAACACCTCGGCATACCTCTCCTCCCCGCCGTCGACGACGAGGGTGACCTCGGTGCCGCGCGGGTGCCCCACCGCGGTGGTGAGCGGCGGGTCCCGGTATGCCGACCCCACCTCGACCCCGAAGCGCACCGTGATGCCGGCGTCGCGCAGCGAGGTGGCCACGATCTCGGCAGCGGCTTCCTCCGCGCGGGCCAGCAGCCGGTCGTCCCGGACGAGCATGGTGACCTCGGCGCCGAGGGCCGCGAGCCAGCGGGCGGCCTCGCACGCGACGACACCTCCGCCGACGACCGCGATCGTGTCCGGGACCTCGTGGATCGCGGTGGCGTCCCGGCTGGTCCACGGTGCGACGTCCACGTAGACCTCGGGCACCACCGCCTCGCTCCCGGTCGCGACGACCACGGCACGGCGGGCTCGCAGCACCCGGTCGCCCAGGGTGACCTCGCGTTCTCCGGTGACCCGCCCACGGCCACGCTCCACCGTCAGCCCTGCCCCATGTGCCCAGTCGACCTGACCCTGATCGTCCCAGTCCGAGGTGAAGGAGTCGCGCCGGGCAAGCAGGGCATCCCGGTCGAGGGAGGGCGTCACCAGGCCGCCCAGATGGTCCGCCTGGGCGGCGACGTCGAGCGGGGTGAGCAGGGCCTTGCTCGGCATGCAGGCCCAGTAGGAGCACTCACCGCCGAGCAGCTCGGCCTCCACCACCGCGACGTCGAGCCCGCTGCGGGCCGCGTAGTCGGCGGCGTTCTCCCCGGCGGGGCCGCCGCCGATGACGATGACGTCGTAGTGGGTGCTCTCCTGCCGGCTCATATCGCGCTCTGGACGACCTTGGCGAGCCGGTCCAGGGAGGCCTGCAGCTGGGCTTCGCCGGTCGCTCGGGCCCGCTCCATCCGGGACTCGTCGGTGAGCTCGGTCCAGTCGTAGGTGTGGGTGACGCGGCTGCCACCTCCCGGGAGCGGCTCGATCTCCCACCGCCACTCGTGTCCGGCCGGGTCCTTGCCCTCGCTGGCCGGCCGCCAGGCGATGAGACTGCCCTCCTCGAAGGCCACCACGTGGTTGTCGCGGACCTTGCCGTTCGTCACCCGCATGGAGAAGACGTCGCCGACCGCCCGGACGCGGTCTCCGCGCACGACCTCGGTGAGGTTGTCGTTGCCGTCCCACGCGGGCTGCTGCGCCGGATCGGCGATGAGCTCGAAGATGGCCTCGGGCGGGGCGGCGATCTCACGGCTGGCGGACACGATCTGCACTTCCTCGGTCATGGGTCCAGTCAAGCGGTCGGAGGAGAGTGCTGTCGACCGCAGGATGCCGGGGGGTCGAGGCACCGGTGTGCTCACCGGGAACGCGAGCTGCCGGCCGCGGCCCGTCCGACGGGCGGGGTGGCCTCCTGCCGCTCAGCGGCTCGCCCGCCCCCTGCGGCCATCGTCACGGCGTTGGCGACGACGACCAGCGCCATGCCCACCCACTCGTGCAGCGCGAGCAGCTGACCGAGCAGCACCAGGCCCACCAGCGCCGCCAGCACCGGGTGGGCGCTCATCGCGACCCCGAAGACCGGCGCGGGGACCCGGCGCAGCACCAGCAGGTCGAGGGAGTACGGCACCACGGTGGAGAACACCCCTGCCACCACGGCGAAGCCGAGCGCGGCCGGGGTGAACCGGTCGGTGAGGGCCAGCCAGACGAGCACCGGCAGGTAGGCCGTCGCCGACACCGCGGTCGCGAGCGCCGTGCCCTGCACCCCGGGCAGCGCGGCACCGACCGAGCGATTGGCGAGGATGTAGCCGCCCCAGCACGCCGCCGCCGCCAGCCCGAAGGCCACGCCGAGGTAGTCGCTGCTGGGCCCCGGCAGCACGAGGACGTAGACCCCGACCCCCGCGACCGCCGCCAGCGCCAGGTCGCGCACCGACCTCGACCCGAGCAGGCCCACCGCCAACGGTCCGAGGAACTCCAGGGTCACCGCGAGCCCCAGCCCGATCCGCTCGACCGCGGCGTAGAGCCCGAGGTTCATCCCGGCGAACATCGCCGCCAGCCAGACCACCCGGGCCCACTGCCCCCGGGTCAGCCGGCGGACGTCCGGCCGGGTGAGCGGCAGCAGCACGACGGAGGCCACGAGCTGGCGGACCGCGACCACGCCGGCCGGGCCGATCGCCCCGAAGGCGTGGCTGCCCCACGCGGCGCCCACCTGCGTGCTCGTGGCCGC
The DNA here is from genome assembly GCF_001483745.1 of Serinicoccus chungangensis. Classification (GTDB taxonomy): domain Bacteria; phylum Actinomycetota; class Actinomycetes; order Actinomycetales; family Dermatophilaceae; genus Ornithinicoccus; species Ornithinicoccus chungangensis_A. The sequence continues at coordinate 116,377 of NZ_LQBL01000005.1, forward strand.
GGTGAGCATGAGCACGACGTCACGCGGGCTGGTGCGGCGGGGAGCGGCGGCGTCTGCGGTCCGCGCACGGACGGTGGTCTGGCTCATCGACATACCGCCGAGTCTGGGCGGCGGCGAGGCATACGAAAAATGCACGGCCTGCACGCTGCATACACTGGCCGTATGGCTCAGCCCGAGGTCTCCCTGCGCGACCTGCGCTCCTTCCTCGCCGTCGTCGAGGAGGGCACCTTCACCGACGCCGCCATCGCGCTGGGCACCACCCAGGCGTCGGTCTCCCGGCACGTCGGCGCCCTCGAGCGCACGCTGGGGATGCGGCTGCTCCAGCGCGGCGGCCGCGTGGTCACCGTGACCACCGCCGGGCGCCGCGTGCTCCGGCACGCACGGGCCAGCGTCGAGGAGGCGCGGGCCGTGGTCCGGGCCGCGCACGACGAGGGGCGTGAGGTGCGGGTGGGGTATGCCTGGGCGGCGCTCGGCGCGCACACCGCCACCGTGCAGCGCGAGTGGGCGCGACGGCACCCCGGCTCGGAGCTGACCTTCGTCAACACGACGACGCGGTTCGCCGGGCTCAACGAGGGAACGGTCGACCTGGCCGTGGTCCGCCGCGACCCGGGGGTCTCCCAGATCGCCACCGCCGCGCTGGGCCGCGAGTCGAGGATGGCGGCGCTGCCCGCCGAGCACGAGCTGGCGGGACGCCGAAGCCTGCGGATGGACGACTTCGCCGACCGCACGGTCGCGCTGGACACGGCCACCGGCACGACCACGACCGACCTGTGGCACCCGGACCGGGCCCCCGGGTCGTGGCGCGAGGTACGCGGCACCGACGAGTGGCTGACCGTCATCGCCGCCGGTCGCGCGGTCGGGCTGACCTCGCAGGCGACGGCGGCGCAGTACTCCCGGCGCGGTGTCGTCTTCCGCCCGGTCCGCGACGCCCCGCCCGTCGAGGTCCTCCTCATCTGGTGGCGCGAGGACCCGCCGAGCGTGCTGGAGGAGCTGCTCGCCCTGGTGCGGGAGGCCTACGCGGGCTGAGCGGCGGACGGGCCCGCGCCGGACCGGCGCCGGGGAGCGGCCACGTCCTCCAGCGCCCGGAGCGCGGCGGCGACCGAGGGGTGGTCGGCACTGCCCCGTCGGATGCCGGTGCGCAGGTGCCGGGCCGGGGCGGGGTCGCCGTGCAGCGGGACCCGCACGACCGGGTAGGCCGCGGGGACGTGCGCGAGGCGCGGCACCAGGGCGATGCCCAGGCCGGCACCGACGAGGGCCGCGCCGGTGTCCCACTCGGCGGCGTAGTGCGCGACCGACGGCGTGAAGCCGGCGCCGGTGCAGGCCGTCTGGAGCAGCTCGTGGTAGGGCCGGCCGGGCCGGTCCATGATCCAGCGCTCGGCCGCCAGGTCCCGCAGGGCGACCGACTCCTGACCCGCCAGCGGGTGGCCCTCCGGGACGAGCAGGTCGATCGGGTCGTCGAGCAGGTGGCGCTGCTCGAAGCGCGGGTCGGTGCTGGCCGGCAGCGTGGCGACCGCGACGACGACCGCCACGTCGGCACGTCCGGTGAGCAGCAGCTCGAAGCACTCCTCGGGGTCGGCCTCGACGATCTGCACCTCGCCGCCGAGCTCGGCGCGCACCCGGGCGGCCACCGGGGGCAGCAGCGCGGAGGCCGCGGTGGAGAAGCCTGCCAGCCGCAGCACGCCACCGCCGGTCTCGGCCACCCGGGCGACCTCGGCGCGGATCTCCTCCCACCGGGACACCAGCTCGTCGGTGCGGTCCAGCAGCACCCGGGCCGCCGGGCTGAGCCGGACGCCGCGCCCGTCGTGGACGAGCAGCTCGACCCCGAGCTCGCGGCCCAGGGTCCGCAGCTGCTGGGAGACCGCGGAGGGGGTGTAGCTCAGAGCCTCGGCGGCGCCCGTGACGGTGCCGCGCTGCGCCACCATCCGCAGCACCTGCAGGCGCCGGTCGATCATGCAGCCAGTGTGCACGACACCGTGCACTTTCCGGCGCTGGTGCGCACGACCGCCCGCGCCGCAGACTCGCGGTATGCGCACGCTCGACCCGCTCCTGGACCCCTTCACCATCAAGGGCCTCCGGCTGCGCAACCGGGTCGTCAGCACGAGCCACGAACCGGCCTACGCCGAGGGCGGGCTGCCGCGCGAGCGCTACCTCGCCTACCACCTGGAGAAGGCCCGCGGCGGGGTCGGGCTCACCATGATCGGCGGCTCGGCGGTCGTCGCCCGCGACAGCCCGCCGGCCTTCGGCAACCTCGAGCTGCACCGCGACGAGATCGTCCCGTGGATGCGCCGCCTCACCGACGCGGTCCACGCCGAGGGCGCCGCCGTCATGTGCCAGGTCACCCACCTGGGCCGCCGGACCAGCAACTACACCGCCGACTGGCTCCCCACGGTCTTCCCCTCGCCGCTGCGCGAGCCGGCGCACCGGGCCTTCCCCAAGGTCGCGGAGGCGTGGGACCTGGACCGGATCGTCGACGACTACGTCAGCGCCGCCCAGCGCTGCGTCGAGGGTGGCCTCGACGGCATCGAGCTGCAGAGCTACGGGCACCTGCTGGACGCCTTCCTCTCCCCCGCGACCAACCACCGGGACGACGAGTGGGGCGGCTCCCTGGAGCGCCGGATGGCCTTCCCGCGCCGGGTCGTCCGCGCGGTGCGGGCCGCCCTGGGGCCGGAGCCGGTCCTGGCGATCCGCATGTCCATGGACGAGGACCGGCCGGACGGGCTGCAGCGGGAGGAGGCGCTCACCGCGCTGCGGGCCTTCACCCAGGACGGCGTCGACCTGCTCAGCGTCATCAAGGGCACCATCGAGAGCGACGCGACCCTCGCCCGGGTCATCCCCTCCATGGGCACCCCGTCCGCACCGTTCCTCGACTTCGCCGGGGAGATCCGTCGCGAGGTCGACGTGCCCGTCATGCACGCCTCGCGGATCTCCGACGCGGCCACCGCCCGGCACGCCATCCGGGACGGGCTGCTCGACCTCGTCGGGATGACCCGTCCGCAGATGGCCGACCCCTACCTCGTGGCCAAGATCGCCAGGGGCGAGGAGGACCGGGTGCGGCCCTGCGTCGGGGCCAACTACTGCCTCGACGCGATCTACGAGTCCGGTGACGCCAAGTGCCTGCACAACCCCGCGACCGGGCGCGAGCTCACCCTGGCCCACGTCGTCCCCCCGGCCCCGGTACGCCGCCGGGTCGTGGTCGTCGGCGCCGGCCCGGCCGGGCTCGAGGCCGGCCGGGTGCTCGGCGAGCGCGGCCACGACGTCGTCGTCCTCGAGGCCGACGACCTGCCCGGGGGCCAGGTGAAGCTGGCGTCCCGCCCGGCCCGCCGGCGCGACCTCGTCGGGGTGGTCGACTGGCGGGTCAGCGAGCTCAAGCACGCCGGGGTCGACCTGCGGCTCGGTGTCTACGCCGAGGTCGAGACGGTGCTGGCCGAGGAGCCGGACGTCGTCATCGTCGCCACGGGAGGTATGCCGAATCACGAGTTCCTCCTCGAGGGCGCCGGGCTGGTGCGGGACACGTGGGACGTCATGGCCGGGGAGGTGCGCGCCGGGGGCAGCGTGCTCGTCTACGACGACAACGGCGCCGAGCCGGGGGTGGACGCCGCCGAGCTGCTCGCCACCCGGGGGGCCCGGGTGGAGTTCGTCACCCCCGAGCGGATGATCGCCCCGCTGGTCGGGGGGATGAACTCCCCCGCCTACCTGCGGGCCTTCGACGAGCACGGGGTGGCGGTCACCCTCGCCACCCGGCTCGTCGGGGTCACTCGCCACCCCGAGGGGGGCCTGGTGGCGCGGCTGCGCCACGACTACTCGGGTGCCGAGGTGGAGCGCCGCGTCGACCAGGTCGTCGTGGAGCACGGCACCCTGCCGCTGGACGACCTCTACCACCAGCTCGTGCCGCTGTCGGTCAACGCCGGCGCGGTCGACCACGAGGCGCTGCTGGCCGTCCGGCCCCAGCTGGTCGGGGCCGGCGCCTCGGCACCCACCCCGCCCACCGGTCCCGCGCCGGGCTTCCAGCTCTTCCGCATCGGCGACGCGGTCGCCAGCCGCAACATCCACGCCGCGATCTACGACGCCCTGCGGCTCTGCCTGGCCGTCTGAGCGGCATACCCGAAGGAGGACCCCATGACCGCCCTGACCTCCGCCCCCGAGGCCACCGACCTCGCCGGGCTGGTCGCCCGGCGCGTGCCGGGCTTCAGCCTCGACGCCCCCTTCTACACCAGCCAGGAGGTCTACGACGCCGACCTGGCGGCGGTGTGGGCCCGGTGCTGGATCTTCGTCGCGACCGAGGCCGAGATCCGTGAGCCCGGCGACTTCGTCACCGTCGACATCGGCCCGCACTCGGTCATCGTCGTGCGCGACGACGACGAGCAGGTCGGCGCGCTGCGCAACGTCTGCCGGCACCGCGGCTCGCGGGTGCTCACCGAGCGCTCCGGGTCCGTGGGCAACATCGTCTGCGGCTACCACCGCTGGACCTACGCCACCGACGGCACCCTGCTGCACGCCGGCGACCAGGCGCCGACCTTCGACCGGTCCTGCTTCGGGCTCCGGAAGGTGCACGTGCGGACCGTGTCCGGGCTGGTCTTCGTCTGCCTCGCCGACGAGCCCCCGGCCGACGTGGAGGAGCTGGCCGGCACCGTCGCCCCCTACCTCGACCCGCACCAGCCGCTGCGGACCAAGGTCGCCGCGCAGCACGACCTGGTCGAGCACGCCAACTGGAAGCTGGTGATGGAGAACAACCGGGAGTGCTACCACTGCGAGGGCGGCCACCCCGAGCTGACCTGCACCTTCTTCCCGACCTACGGCTACGACCGGGACAGGATCCCGGCCCGGCTCATGCCGGCGCACGAGCGCTACCTCGCCGCCGAGGCCGAGCTCGAGGCGGCCTGCCTGGAGCGCGGGATGGCCTTCGCCGAGGTGGAGGCGCTGGAGGAGGAGCGGGTCTCGGCGTTCCGCGTGCAGCGCGAGGCGCTGGACGGCGCCGGCGAGTCCTACACGCTCGACGGGACGGTGGCCAGCCGTCGGCTCCTCGCCGACTTCGACACCCCCCGGCTGGGCCGCGCCTCGGTGCACACCCAACCCAACGGGTGGTTCCACTTCCTCTCCGACCACGTCGTGACCTTCGCGGTGCTGCCCCTGGCGCCGGACCGGACGCTGGTGCGCACCACCTGGCTCGTCCACGAGGACGCGGTCGAGGGAGAGGACTACGACCTGGAACGGCTGACCCAGGTGTGGGACCACACCAACGAGGAGGACGGCGAGTTCTGCGCCCGGGCCCAGCAGGGCGTGACCGACCCCGCCTACGTCCCCGGCCCCTACTCGCCCAGCGAGCGCCAGGTGGAGTCCTTCGTCGCGTGGTACGTCGCGCGGCTGCGCGCGGAGCTGGCCCGATGACCGAGGTGCTGGTCCGCGAGACGGGCGCCACGACATACCTCGACCACGTGGACGAGCCGCTGGTGTGCGTCCACGTCGAGCAGGTCACCCACGACGTGCGCAGCATCACCCTCGCGCTGCCGGGCGGCGCGGCGCTGTCGTTCCGGCCGGGGCAGTACGTCACGGTGACGGCGGACGTGGACGGCCGGGAGACCAGCCGGTGCTACACGATCGCCTCCTCCCCGCTGCAGGCCGGCACCCTCACGCTCACGGTGAAGCGGCAGGGTCCGGTGTCGACGTGGCTGCACGACCGGCTCGGGGTCGGGGACCGGCTGCGGGTGAGCGGGCCGATGGGCGTCTTCAGCACCCACGAGCACCCGGCGGCGGCGCACCTGCTGCTCTCCGCCGGCAGCGGCGTCACCCCGCTCATGTCGATGCTGCGGACCATGGTCGGCACGCCGGGGCCGCACGACGTCGTCTTCGTCCACAGCGCCCGGACCCCGGCCGACATCGTCTTCCGCCGCGAGCTCGAGGACCTCGCGGCGGCCCTGCCGTGGCTGCGGGTCGCGGTCGTCTGCGAGGGCGACAGCGAGGACGAGGTATGGCGTGGTGCCCGCGGGCGGCTCACCGCCGGGCTGCTCGCCGAGCTGGCACCCGACGCGGCCGGCCGGGAGGTGTTCACCTGCGGACCGGGGCCCTACATGGACGCCGTGCGCGGCCTGCTGACCGAGCTCGGCTGCGACCCGGCCCGGTGCCACCAGGAGTCCTTCGTGCTCGACCCGGCCGGCGCGGTGCTGACCGGCGAGGGCGGGGACGGCCGGGGCGGCACCACCGCGGCCGAGTCGCGGACGCACACCGTCACCCTCACCCGCAGCGGCAGGGAGGTGCCCTGCGCCCCCGGTCAGACGATCCTCGCCGCCGCCGCGCAGGCCGGCCTCAGCCTGCCGTCCTCCTGCGCCGAGGGGGTCTGCGGGACCTGCAAGAGCCAGCTGCTGGCCGGCAGCGTGGACATGCGGCACGGCGGCGGGATCCGGCCCCGGGAGATCGCCGCCGACAAGGTTCTGCTGTGCTGCTCCACCCCGCTCGAGGACTGCGTCATCGAGGCCTGAGGGCCTGGTCGCTCCTGATGGGGGCCTGGTCGCTCCTGATGGGGGCACGTCGTCCGCCAGACCAGCGGCCCGCTCGGCTGCAGCCTCACGAACCTCACGGGCCTCACGGGCCTCACGGGCCACAGGCTGCTGAGAGATGTCCATCCGGTCGCGTTTTTTTCCCGGACGGACGCACATGTCCCCGCAGAGTGCGACGCGTGGTGCTTGAGCCACGCACGTGGCGGGACGACCCGAGCGGGTGGCGGGCTGCAGGTCGGTGAGGTCGAGGTCGCACCCCCACCGCCCCGGCCCGCCCGCCGCTAGCCCGACAGCTCGGACAGCCGGGGGCGCAGCTCGTCGGTGAAGAAGCGCATGAAGCCGTCGACGTCCGGGCCGGCGCTGATGAGGGCGAGCCGGTCGAAGCCCGCGTCGGAGAACTGCCGGGCCACCTCCAGGTGACGCTCCACGTCAGGGCCGCAGGCGAAGACCTCGCGCATCGAGTCCGGGGTGATGAACTGGGTCGCGGCGTCGAAGTGGGCCGGGTTGGGCAGCTCGCTGTTGACCCGCCAGCTGCCCAGGCCGAAGCGGAACATGCGGTGCGCGGACTCGGCGGCCGCCTGCTCGTCCGTGGCCCAGGCCAGCGGCACCTCGGTGTAGCGCGGCCCGGAGCCACCGGCCTGCTCGAAGGCCTCGATGAGCGAGGCGTCCGGGTCGGTGGTGAAGATGCCGTCACCGAGGTCCGCGGCGAGCCGCGCCGCCTGCGGGCCGCCGATGGCCACGACGATGTCCGGGAGGGTGTCCGGGAGGTCGAAGACGCGGGCGTCCTCGATGGTGAGGAACTCGCCGCGGTAGGAGTGGTAGCCGCCCTGCCACAGCAGCCGGATGATCTCCATCGCCTCCCGGAGCAGCTGGTGGCGGTCCCGGACCTCCGGCCAGCCCTGGCCGACGACGTGCTCGTTGAGCCGCTCGCCGGAGCCCACGCCCAGCGTGAAGCGACCGTCGGAGAGGATCTGGGTGGTCGCCGCGGCCTGGGCGATGATCGCCGGGTGGTAGCGGATCGTCGGGCAGGTGACCCCGGTCGCCAGGCCGATGCGCTCGGTCGAGGCGGCGATGGCCGCGAGCACCGACCAGGCGAACGGCGAGTGCTCGTGCTCGGGCAGCCAGGGGTGGAAGTGGTCGCTGATCTCGACGAAGTCGAAGCCGGCCCGCTCGGCCTCCACGGCCTGGCGGACGAGCTCGGTGGGGGAGTAGTTCTCGGCGAAGAGCTTGAATCCGATCTGCATGTCCTCACCGTAGGAGGCGCCCGCACGCGGCGCGCGGCGTGCCGCCCCGGTCCGCGCACGGGGGCGGGAACGTGTGGTTGGCTGGCGCGTTGAGCAGGTGACAGGTTCGTGACACCGTCGAGCAGAGGATCCCGAATGCCCTTCCGCAAGATTGCCGCCCTCGGCGCCGCCGCCGACGCGGCCCGCCGCTTCGCCCGCAAGAACCCCGAGAAGACCAGGTCCTACCTGGACAAGGCTGCCGGCTTCGCCGACCGGCAGACCAAGGGGAAGTACTCCAGCCAGATCCGCTCCGCCTCCGACAAGGCCAGGAAGGCGGCTCTCGGCGACGACGAGCAGCGCGCGTGAGGAGCCTGCACGACTTCACCGCCGAGACCCTCGCGGGCGAGCAGCAGGACCTCGGCGCCTACGCCGGGCGGGCGGTGCTCGTGGTCAACACCGCCAGCCGGTGCGGCCTCACCCCGCAGCTCGCGGGCCTGGAGGAGCTGTATGCCGAGCTGGCCGACGACGGTCTGGTCGTGCTCGGTTTCCCGTGCAACCAGTTCGGCGGCCAGGAGCCCGGCGACGCCGAGGAGATCGGGGACTTCTGCCACCGCAACTACGGCGTGAGCTTCCCGATGTTCGCCAAGGTGGAGGTCAACGGCTCCGGTGCGCACCCCCTCTACCGGTGGCTCAAGCAGCAGAAGAAGGGGCTGCTGGGACGGCGCATCACCTGGAACTTCACCAAGTTCCTCGTGGGTCCGGACGGCCAGGTGCTGCAGCGCTACGCCCCCACCACCCGTCCGGCGACGATCCGCGCGGACCTGGCGAGGATGCTGCCCCTCGTGCCGTGACCGCCCTCGGGCCCCCTGGCGGATGAGCGCGCGGGACGGCGCCGCGGTGGCTAGCGTCGACGGTGTTCGTGCCGCCGGCTGTCGACCTCGCCGGGGCACGCCCCGACGACCGAGGAGATCGACATGGGCCACCACGACGGCGACGCCACCACCCCGACCCCCGCGGCGCACCGGCACCAGCCGGCCGCGCCTTCCTACCCTCCGGCCCCGGAGGTGCCCAGCCCGCCGACCCCCAGCACCACGGGTCAGGCCGCCGACAACCCGGTCTACACGCCGCGGACGCAGCCGGGGAAGGGCGGTGAGCTGCACCAGCAGCCGGGTCCGGACCAGCAGGTCCTCACCACCGCCCAGGGCCTGCCGCTCGCGGACGACCAGAACTCCCTGACCGCGGGCGAGCGCGGCCCCACCCTGCTCGAGGACTTCGCGCTGCGCGAGAAGATCTTCCACTTCGACCACGAGCGCATCCCGGAGCGGGTGGTCCACGCCCGCGGGTACGGCGCCCACGGCACCTTCACCGCGGCCGAGGACCTCTCCGACCTGACCTGCGCCTCGCTGTTCGCCGAGGCGGGCAAGCAGACGCCGGTCTTCGTCCGGTTCTCCACGGTCGCCGGGAACCTGGGCTCCTTCGACCTCGCCCGCGACGTGCGCGGGTTCGCGGTGAAGTTCTACACCGACGAGGGCAACTGGGACCTCGTCGGCAACAACATCCCCGTCTTCTTCGTGCAGGACGCGGTGAAGTTCCCCGACCTCGTGCACGCGGTGAAGGAGGAGCAGGACCGGGGCTGGCCGCAGGCGCAGTCCGCGCACGACACCTTCTGGGACTTCGCCGGGCTCATGCCGGAGTCCACGCACATGCTGCTGTGGCAGATGTCGGACCGCGCCATCCCCCGATCGTTCCGCTTCATGCAGGGGTTCGGCGTGCACACCTTCCGGTTCGTCGACGCTGACGGGCGCAGCACCTACGTGAAGTTCCACTGGGTCCCCCGCCAGGGCCTGCAGTCGGTCGTGTGGAACGAGGCGGTGAAGATCAACGGCGCGGACCCCGACTTCCACCGCAAGGACCTGTGGCAGGCCATCCAGAACGGTGACCTGCCGGAGTGGGACCTCGCCGTGCAGACCTTCGACGACGAGTTCGCCGACCGGTTCGAGTTCGACGTCCTGGACGCGACCAAGGTCATCCCCGAGGAGCAGGTGCCCCTGCGGGTCATCGGCACCCTGCGGCTGGAGCGGACGGTCGACAACGTCTTCAGCGAGACCGAGCAGGTGGCCTTCTGCACCCAGAACATCGTCCGGGGGATCGACTTCACCAACGACCCGCTGCTGCAGGGCCGCAACTTCTCCTACCTCGACACCCAGCTCAAGCGGCTCGGCAGCCCCAACTTCACCCAGCTGCCCATCAACGCCCCCCGGTGCCCCGTGGCCCACTTCCAGCGGGACGGGCACATGCAGACCGGAGCGCAGTCCGGCCGCGCCACCTACGAGCCGAACTCCTTCACCGGGGCGGCGGCCGGTCCGCGCGCGGACGCCGAGCGGGGCTACCGCAGCGTGGCCCGGCACGAGAGCGGCGACACCCGACGCACCCGACCGGAGTCCTTCGCCGACCACTACTCCCAGGCCGGGCAGTTCTGGCGCAGCCAGAGCGCGACCGAGCAGCAGCACATCCGGATGGCCTTCGTCTTCGAGCTCTCCAAGTGCGAGATCCCGCAGATCCGTACGCGGGTCGTGGCCAACCTGCGCAACGTGGACGAGGAGCTCGCCGCCGGTGTGGCCGACGGGCTCGGCATGGAGCTGCCGGACGCGACCGAGGCGCACCAGGCCCCGAGGCACGACCTGCCCGAGTCCCCGGCCCTGAGCATGACGACGCGGGCACCGGAGAGCTTCGACGGGCGCAAGCTCGGGATCCTCGTGACCGACGGGGTCGAGGCCTCGGTGCTGGACACGCTCCAGGACACCTTCGAGCAGGGCGGGGCCCTGGTCGAGACCATCGGCCTCAAGGTGGGCGGGGTCACCCTCGCGGACGGCACCCGACGCCCCGTGGACCACAAGATCGACGGCGCCCCCTCGGTGCTCTTCGACGCGGTAGCCCTGCTGGGCGACGGCACCGGCGCCGAGGAGCTCGCCGGCCACCCGGCCACGCGGGACTTCGTCTCGGACGCCTTCAGCCACTACAAGGTCATCGGCCACCTGCCCGGCGCCCGGGCGCTGCTCGAGGCCGGCGGCATCGACGGCAGCCTCGACGAGGCCTGCCACGACCTGGGCAGTGTCGACCCCCAGGAGTTCCTCGTGGCCTGCGGCGCGCTGCGCCACTGGGCCCGCGACGTCTGACCCGACCCCGCTCCGTCCACCCCCAGGAGAACCATGACCAGAGCAGACCTGTCCGCACTCCCCGGTCAGCACCAGGACTGGCCGGGCCGGGTCGCCGACCTCGACCCGCAGCCCGACCACGGCGAGCAGTCGTGGACCGGCCGGGACCGCCTGACCGGTCGGCGGGCGCTCGTCACCGGCGGTGACTCCGGCATCGGTCGCGCGGTCGCGCTGACCTTCGCCCAGGAGGGCGCGGCCGTCGCGGTGGCCCACCTGCCGCAGGAGCAGGAGGACGCCGAGCGCACGCGCGAGCTGGTCGAGGCGGCCGGCGGCACCTGTCACCTCTTCGCCGTCGACCTGACCCGGCATGAGGCCAACGAGCAGCTGGCCCGGGACGCCGTGCAGGCCCTCGGCGGGCTCGACGTGCTGGTGGCGAATGCGGCATACCAGATGACCCACGACCTGCTCGAGGACTTCCCGCCCGAGCAGATCGAGCGGACCTTCGCGACCAACGTCTTCTCGCCGTTCTGGCTGGTGCGCGAGCTGGCCGAGGAGCTGAGCCCGGGCGGGTCAATCATCGTCACGACCTCGGTCCAGGCCTACTCCCCGTCCGACCACCTGCTCGACTACGCCGCCACCAAGGCCGCGCTCAACAACCTCGTCGTCAACATGGCGGCCGAGCTGGGACCACGGGGCATCCGGGTCAACGCCGTCGCCCCCGGCCCGATCTGGACCCCGCTCATCCCGGCGACCATGGCCGCCGACAAGGTCGAGGGCTTCGGCTCGGACACCCCGCTGGGTCGGGCCGGGCACCCCGTCGAGGTGGCCGCGGCCTACGTCTTCCTGGCCTCCGACGAGGCGAGCTACGTCTCCGGCACGGTGCTCGGGGTGACCGGGGGCAAGCCGGTCTTCTGAGGTCGCCCGCACCGACCACCGCCGGGTCGTGCCCACGCCACGCCTCTCCTGCCGGACCCGCCCGGATGAGAGGCTAGGGCCATCGGACACGGAGGAGGCGCAGCCATGGCGGACGGGCTCGACCCAGGTGAGCGCGAGCAGCTGACGTATGCGTTGGACTCGCGCCTCGGGCCTCATCTCGAGGCGGCGACCGCCGCCGTGCGCGACGCCGAGCGGGCGCTGACCGACGCCCAGGAGCGGCGCGCGGCCGCCGAGCAGGCGGTCGCCCAGGCGGCCTACACCTCCGACCCGCTGCCCTTCATGCGCCAGGGCGTGGAGGAGGAGGTGGACGGGCTGGCCCGCAAGACCACGGAGAAGAAGCTGCGGACGTCCTACCGGTTCCTGGTCGACCGCGCGGTCGACCTGGCCGCGGCCGAGGTGCAGCGCTACGGCGACGACCGGGTCGCGGACCGGAAGGAGCGCGAGGAGGGCGTGGAGGCCTGCCGTGAGGCCGAGCGGCGTGCGACGCGAGACCTCGGGGCGGCTCAGCAGATGCTCGAGCGCGTGCGCCTCGCCGACCAGGCCGCACGCCGCGGCCTGGACGTCCTGGTCGCCCGGCTCAGCGACCCGCCGCAGGGCGGCTAGCCAGCCGCGACCAGCAGGTCGGCGAGCTCGCCGATGACGGGCCAGGCTCCCGTGGAGGTGTTGCCGAGGACGCTCAGGGTCGACCCTGTCCCGGGGTCGTGGGTGGAGCGGAACGACACCCCGGCGTCGCAGCCCTCCATCACCAGCAGGGGTGCGGTGGCGTGCAGCCAGAGACCGGCGGCGTGCCGCAGCCCCTCGTCGGGGACGTCGTACCGCGGCGTGGTGAGCAGCTCGAGCAGCGGCGGACCCACGATGCGCCCCTGCAGCAAGGCGCCCCAGAAGCGGTGCAGGTCCGGCGCCGTGCTGACGATGCCACCGTCACCGTTGCCGAGGACGGGCAGGTGCAGGACGTTGGTGCGCAGTCCGGTCGCGTCGAGGTAGCCCCGTGCCGCGTCCGCGGGCAGCTCGTCGCTGCGCAGGAACCCGGTGCTGCGCAACCCGGCCCGCCCGCAGACCTCCTCCTCGACGAACTGCTGGTAGCCCTGGCCGCTGCGCCGCTCCACGACCAGCGCCAGCACGACGTAGCCGCCGTTGCAGTAGGCGAAGCGCTCCCCGGGGGCGAAGGCCTGCGGGTAGCCGTCCAGCACGGACAGGAAGGCCTCGGCGTCGACGAGGGTGTGGACGGGCACGGGCAGCACGTAGTCGTCGATCTCCCACCCGGCCGACTCGTCCAGGTAGTCACCGATGCCGGAGGTGTGGCTCAGCAGGTGCAGGGGCGTCACCGCGTCGTCCACGAGCGGCAGGTCCTCGCCCAGCACGCCGCGCACCGGCTCGTCCAGGCGCAGGCGCCCCTGCTCGACCAGCCGCAGCACCGCGAGAGCGGTGAAGGTCTTGCCGCCGCTGGCGAGGGCGTAGCGGGTGGACCGGGAGTGCGGCACCTGGAACGCGCGCTCGGCATACCCGAAGGCGCGGGTCACCGGCTCGTGCCCGGGGACGTCGAGGCTGACGAGACCGCTGAAACCGTCCTCCGCGGCGGCTGCTGACAGCGCCGTGTCGTCGAGACGGGGCATGGTGGTCATCGCAGCTCTCCTCCTGGTGCGCCTGCGCGCGGGTGCGCGCGGCGCCTCCAGGATGGCCGGGTCCCTGGCCGATGTCGACGGGTTTGTGGCGCACCCGGGCCCGCCTCGGCGACGCCCGGGCGAGGGCGCGCCGGTCAGGCGACGCAGAACTCGTTGCCCTCCGGGTCCTGCATGACGACGTGACCGAGGATGCTCCGGCCCTCCTCGTCGGCGTAGGCCTCCTCGCGCACGGTGCTGGCGCCGAGCCCCCGCAGCTGCTCGACCTTCGCCCGGATGAGCGCGGCCCGCACCGGCCAGTCCCACGGCGGCTCGCCCGCGACGCGGATGTCGAGGTGGATCCGGTTCTTCGCGCTCTTGGCCTCGGGCACCCGCAGCCAGCCGATCGTGGGGCCGACGCCGTCCGGGTCGACGATCGAGGCGGCGTCCGGCTCCTCGAACCCCGGCTCGCGGACGTAGCCCAGCGCCGCGGCCCAGAAGGTCGCCTGCCGTTGGGGGTCCTGCGCGTCGCAGCCGAGCGTCCAGGGAGTGGCCATGGCCCGAGCGTAGGACCCCTCGCGGACGTCTCGCGTCCGCGAGGGCCACGTCAGCGCCTCGGGTCGAGGAGGGTGATGCCGGCGACGACCGCGCGGTCGAGGACCGGCAGCAGCTCGGCCGCCTCCTCCAGCCCGACGACACGCTCGACGAGCCGCTCGGGCGCCAGCGAGCCCTGCTCGATGAGGGCGAGCATCTCCGGGTAGTCGACGGCCGGCATGCCGTGGCTCCCCAGCAGGTCCAGCTCCCACCCGATGACCCGCTCCAGGGGCACCCGGGGGTGGCCGACCGCCCCGGGCAGGAGCCCGACCTGGACGTGCCGCCCGCGACGACGCAGGCCCAGCAGCGCGTCGCTGCACGTCTGCTCGCTGCCGACGGCGTCCACGGAGACGTGGCTGCCCCCACCGGTGAGGTCGTGGACGGCCTCCGGGACGTCGCGGCCGTCGGCGAGGACGGTGTGCTCGACCCCCAGCCCGGCGGCGACCGCCAGGGCCTGCGGGTTGCGGTCGACCGCGACCACGCGTGCGCCCACCGCCCGGGCGATCATCGCGACGCTCAGGCCGACCCCGCCGGCGCCGAGGACGCTCACCCACTCCTGCGGCGCCACCTGCGCCCGGGCGACGACGGCTCGGTATGCCGTGGCGAACCGGCACCCCAGGCTCGCCGCCGTCGTGAGCTCGATGGTGGGGGGCACGGCGACGAGGTTGGTGTCGGCCGCGTGCAGGGCCACCAGCTCGGCGAACGACCCGTGGTGGGTGAAACCGGGCTGCTGCTGGTCCGGGCACACCTGGGCCTGACCCGAGCGGCACCACGCGCACCGGCCGCACCCGCACACGAACGGCACCGTCACGCGGTCACCCGGGCGCCACCGCCGCACCTGACCGCCGACCTCGGTGACGACCCCGGCGAGCTCGTGACCGGGGACGTGCGGGAAGGCGATGTCCTCGTGTCCCGCCCAGGCGTGCCAGTCGCTGCGGCACAGCCCGGTCGCGTGGACCTGCACGACCACGCCGTCCGGCGGGGCGACCGGCTCGGCGATCTGCTGCACCCGAGGCGTGGAGCGGGCGGCGGACAGGACCATGGCGCGCATCCGGCGAGTCTGCCACCGCGTCGGGCTAGGCGTGCAGCCGCGCCAGCCGGGCCGTGAGGAGCTCCTGACGATGGGCGTTGCCGTGCAGCGCGACGTAGCGCTCGCCGTAGACCGACAGAAGCGAGTCGTCCAGCCGGCGCACCGCACCCGGGGGGTAGCGGTACCCCATCCGCGCGTCGATCAGCGTGTCGTCGACCCCCCGCAGGACCTCCCTCAGCTCGGCCAGCGAGGTGACGCCGAGCTCCAGCAGCAGGCCGCTGATCCAGGCGTAGTGGTCGGTGCGCGACCACCCGGCGTCGGCGAACTGGCCGGCGAGGAACGCGGCGAGATCGGTCGCCCCGATCCGGGGGTCGTCGTCCGGGACGTCGGCCGGGGAGGTCAGCTCCTGCCGGTGCCGGTCCCGGATGGCGGTGAACTGCTGGTCCGCGAGCTCGAGCAGCCCGGCGGCCAGGGTGAAGCGGCGGTCGAAGTCGTGCGCGTGCTCCTCCGGCACCGAGCCCTTGTAGCGGATGTCGTGCTCGAACTCGGCCCAGGCGTGCTGCAGCACGGTGCGGATCTGCACGGACGCCGGCCGACCCGCCGGGATGCCGGCCGCCCGGGCGCGCTCGTCGTCGACCGCCACCAGGAGGTGCCGGCTGGCGTAGCCGAACCGACCCTCGGCCGCGGTCTCCTGGCCCATGTCGCGGTCGTCGCGGACCTCCAGCTGGGCGTCCAGCAGCTGGGCGACGGCGTCCACGTCGGACTGGACGTAGGTGACGACCCGCACCCCGATCTGGTCGGTGATGTCGGTCAGCGGCTTCGGGAAGGCCAGCCGTCCCGTACTCGTCCGTCGGGCAGCCTTGCCGGCGAAGGACTCGACCGTCTTGGTCCGGCCGGTCACCGCCAGGTAGTTGATGCCCGCGTCGTCGAGCAGCTGGGTGACCAGCCCGACATAGGCGTCGGTCGCGGCGCGCAGGGCCTCGTGCCCCGCGGCATACCGCGACACCGCCCTGCGGATCCGGATCGACTGGTTGCTCGCCACGGACCCCAGCCTGCCGTATGCGGGGTACGCACGCCCCGGGGTGGGGCGACTCCCCGGTTCGTCGTCGGCGGTCTCAGGCAGGACGACCGCGCTCGCGCGCCATGGCCAGGAGTCCCAGGACGGGGCCGGGCAGGAGCAGCCACGCGACCGCGGCGCCCAGACCGGCGTACGTGGCGGACACCAGCAGGATCGACCCGGCGCTCAGCGCGAAACCGAGGCTGTTCTGGATCGCCAGGGCGCTCCCGACGAGGTCCTGCGGGCAGGCCCGCGCACTCAGGGCGGAGAACTGCGGCGAGTCGGTGATGACCGCGACGCCCCAGAGCAGCAGCGCGGCGAGCACCAGCCAGGACGGTCCGGCGACGAGCAGCGGGTAGGCCGCGCACACCAGGCCGGAGGCCGCGAGCGCGACCACGGCGACGCGCGCGCTGCCCCAGGTGGCCGACAACCGGCCCCCGACGACGCACCCGAGGGCGCCGGCACCGATGACGGCGAAGGACCACGCCGGGACTCCCCCGTCGGTCGGTGCGTGGACGTCGGCGACCAGGAGCGGGACGAGGGTCCAGAAGGCGTAGAGCTCCCACATGTGGCCGAAGTAGCCGAGTGCCGCGGAACGGTAGTCGCGGACGGTGAACGCCCGCAGCACGGCCCCCCAGCGCAGACCGCCGGGCCTGCCCGGAGGCAGGTGCGGCCCGTCCCCGAGGGCGAGGACGAGCGCCGCCGCGCCCAGGGCGAGGACCGAGGAGGCGAGCATCACCTGCGTCCAGTCGAGGCCGACGCCCACCGCCCGGATCCCGTGCGGGAGCGCCGTCCCGAGCGTGAGCATGCCCACCAGCCAGCCCAGGCTCGCGCCGGCCCGGCCGGGATCCCAGGAGACGACCATCTTCATGCCCAGGGGGTAGACCCCGGCCAGCGCCATCCCGGTGACGAAGCGCCACACCATCCCCTCGGCCGGTCCCGTGGCGAGCAGCGCGAAGCCCGCGTTGGTGAGCGCCGCCACGACGGCGGAGACCGCGAAGACCCGGCTGGCGCGGAAGCGGTCGGCCAGACCGGACATCGCCATGCCGACGGTGCCGAGCGCGAAGCCCAGCTGCACCGCCAGGGTGAGCCGACCGACCCCGGGCGCGTCCAGGCCCCACTCGACGCGCAGCCCGTCGGCCGCGCTGTTGGCGCTGAACCACACCGAGGTCCCGAGCAGCATCGCCACGACGATCGTGGCGACGGCACGTCGGGGGGAGGCGGCCGTCATGGGGTGACCCTAGGCGCTCGGCGGTCGGGGCCGAGCGGGTCCACCTCCTGCGCCGGGCTGCCACGTCCCGCCGGCGGCGACCAGACCTCGACCTCGATCTGCTCAGATCACGCAGCCCAAGTGCTTGATCTGCGCAGGATTGCCTGCCAGACTCGGGCGCACCCGGGACAGCGCCGCCCCGGGTCCGCGCACCCAGGAGAGTCATCGTGGACATTCAGCTGCTGCTCGCGCTCGTCGCGGGCATCGCGACCATCATCGTGCTGGTCCTGCGGACCAGGCTCGATGCCTTCATCGCCCTGCTCGTGGCCTGCGTGGTCACCGGGATCCTGGCCGGGCAGGAGCTCACGGGCATCGTGGGGTCCATCACGACCGGCTTCGGCACGACCCTCGGCAACATCGGCATCGTCATCGGCCTCGGGGTCGCCATCGGCAAGATCCTCGAGGTCTCCGGCGCGGCCGACGCACTGGCCCGGGCCTTCCTCAAGGCCTTCGGGCGAGGCCGCGAGGAGTGGGCCCTCGGGTCCGTCGGCTCCCTGGTCTCGATCCCCGTCTTCTGCGACAGCGGCTACGTCATCATGAACCCGCTCGCGCGGTCCATCGCACGGGTCAAGCGCGGCGGCTACGTCGCCCTGGCGCTGGCCCTGGGCTGCGGTATGACGCTCACGCACCACATGGTCCCGCCCACACCCGGGCCGTTGGCCGCGACCGGCATCCTGGGCGCCGACCTCGGGCTCGTCATCGTCACCGGGCTCGTCTTCACGGTCATCCTGCTGCCGGTGGTCGTGGTCTACGCCCGCTGGATCGGCCCCACGCTCGAGGACAAGATCGTGCCCGAGGTCCGCGAGGCCGTCTACCCGCACCTGGCCGCGGTCGGGTCGGACCGGTCGGGCGGCGGCGCGGGCACCCGCAGCGGGTCCGGCGGCGACGGGCCCGTCGCCGACGGTGACCGCTCGGCGAGCGACCCCGACCCGCAGGGCGAGGTCCAGACGTACGACCCGGAGACCTACTTCGGCGAGCCCCCGGCCGGCGAGGAGCACCGCCGGGTGGGCGCCCTGCTCGGCTCCCTGCCGCTCGCCATCCCGCTCGCCCTCATCGTGGCCAACACCGTCACCGCGGCGATCGACCGGAACCAGCAGGGAGCGCTCGCCGGCGACTACGAGGCCAGCGGGTGGACGGCGCCCTTCGCCTTCATCCTGCTCATCACCGGTGCGGGCGGGGCGTTCGGGCAGGTCCTGCGCGACTCCGGCGTGGGCGACGCCCTCGCCGAGGCCATCGCCTCCACCGCGCTCCCGGCCTTCCTGGTGCCCTTCGTCATCGCCACGGTCGTCCGCATCGCCCAGGGGTCCGGCACGGTCGCCATGATCACCGCCGCCTCGGTCACCGCCCCTCTCGTCGACACCCTGGGGGTGGACCCCGTCGTCGCGGTCCTCGCCTGCACGGCCGGGTCGATGGTCTTCAGCTACTTCAACGACTCCTACTTCTGGGTCGTCACCCGCTTCACCGGCCTGGAGGGGACGGCCGCCCTCAAGGGCTGGTCCGGCATCACCACCGCGGTCTGGGTGGGGTCGATCCCGCTGCTGTTCGTGCTCAACCTCATCATGGGCTGACCGGTGACCCGCGTCCTCGTCGTCGCCGACGACCTCACCGGGGCCAACGCCTGCGCCGCGGGCTTCGCCCGAGCCGGTATGCGCGCGGTCACCCTCGGGCAGACCGACCCCGCCGGCACCGTCGCCGAGTTCCACCCGAGGTTCGACGTGGTCGTCGTCACGACCGAGTCGCGGCACGCCCCTCCCGCGCAGGTGCGGGAGCGGGTGCACGAGGTGGTGCGGGCCGGGTGGCCGGTGGACCTGCTCAGCACGCGCATCGACACCACGCTGCGGGGCAACGTGGGGGTGGCCACCGAGGCGATGCTGACCGTGGCCCGCGAGGTGTCCGACCGGCGGGTGGTGGCTCTGTGCATGCCGGCCCATCCCGACGCCGACCGGGTGACGGTCGAGGGCCACCAGCTCCTGCGGGGGATGCGGCTGGAGAGCACCGAGCTGGCGCAGGACCCTCGCGCCCCGGTCGACACCTCGGACGTCGCCGAGGTGCTGTCGCGCTCGACCGACCTCACCGCCCGCCACCTGCCGCTGCGGCTGGTCACCGGGTCCGAGGACGAGCTGGCCGCCGCGGTCCGCGAGCTGGTGGACGCGCAGGCCGACGTCATCGTGGCCGACGCCATGACCACCGAGCACCTCGACCGGGTCGCCGGGGCCGCGGCCTCCGCCGGGGACGAGCTGCTGTGGGTCACGGTGGATCCCGGACCGGGGGCGGTGGCGATGGCCTCCGCGCTGGGTCTGCGGAGCGCGCACGCCGCGGGGCCCCTGCTCGCCGTGTCGGGCTCGGCCACCGAGCTGACCCGCCGGCAGCTCGCCCGTCTGGTCGCCCAACGCCCCTGTCACGTCGTGCGGCCCCGGACGACGGAGGACTCGGTCGTGCCCGACGTCGACGCGACCGTGTCGCTGGTGCTGGAGGCGCTCGAGGCGGCCGAGCCAGGAGCCGTGGTCCTGCTGGCCACGGTGCTGGACGGCAGCGAGGTGCGCACCCTCGCGGCCGCGGAGGGCGCCGAGCTGCCCGCCGCGCTGGGACGCGTGACGCGCCGCGTGCTGCAGGAGACACGGGTCGACGGCCTGTACACCACCGGGGGAGACATCACGGCGGCCGTCCTCGAGGAGCTGGACGGCCAGGGCCTGGAGATCGAGGACGAGGTCGTCCCGCTCGCGGTAGCCGGGGAGATCGTGTCCGGCCCCTGGGCGGGCCTGCCCATGGTGACCAAGGGAGGGTTGGTCGGCGACGCCGAGACCGCCCTGCTCTGTCTCGACCGGCTGGCCGGGATGGCCAGGGACCGCCTGCGCTCGGTCCGCACCGCCACCTCGCACGAACGCGCGAGACGATGAGACCGACGACCCGGACGACCTTGACGACCCGGCCCCACCGCATACAAGGAGATGAGTTCGCATGAGCACCACCCCGGTCCTCGCACTGACCGTCGGTGACCCCGTGGGCATCGGCCCGGAGATCACCGCCTCGACCCTGGCCGAGTTCGCCGGGACACCGGAGCACCACGGGATCGCCGTCGGCGACCGCGTCGCCCTCGAGCGGGCGGTGGAGGTCCTCGGCCTGGGCGTCGAGGTGCGGGTGGTGTCCGACTGGAGCACCCCGCCTGCCGGGGAGGGTGTCATCGACGTCTTCGACATCGGCGTGCTCGAGGGCGACATGCCGGAGTGGGGATCGGTCGACGGCAGGGCCGGCCGGGCCGCGATCACCGCCATCGAGGTCGCCACCCGCGCCGCCCTGGACCAGGAGATCTCCGGGATCGTCACCGGCCCGATCAACAAGGAGGCGATCTGGGCCGCCGGCAGCGAGCACCTGGGCCACACCGAGATGCTCGGGGAGCTCACCGGGGTGACCAAGCAGGACACGATGTTCGTGGTCCGTGACGAGGCAGAGGGCGCCCACCACCTGCGCATCTTCTTCGCCACGCGGCACCTGTCGCTGCGCAGGGCCCTCGACGCCATCACGCTGGACTCGCAGGTCGACTCCATCGTGCGGGCGCACCGGGCCCTGGAGGTCTTCGGGGTCGAGAACCCGCGGCTCGCGACCGCCGCCATCAACCCGCACGGCGGGGAGAACGGCGCCTTCGGCGACGAGGAGATCGAGATCCTCCGCCCGGCGGTGGCCGCGGTCAAGGAGCGGGGCCTGGAGGTCGCCGGCCCCATCCCCGCCGACTCGGTCTTCCACCACGGGCTCACCGGGCGCTACGACGGGGTGCTCTCCCAGTACCACGACCAGGGCCACATCGCCGCCAAGACCTACGACTTCGACGGCACCATCTCGGTCACCGTCGGGCTGCCCGTGCTGCGCACCTCCGTGGACCACGGCACCGCCTTCGACATCGCCGGCCAGGGCACGGCCGACCACGGCACCATGCGGTCGGCCTACCTCGCCGCGGTCGACTACGCTCCGTTCGTCGCGGGCATCCGGGAGGAGTACCTCCCCCGCTGACCGGGGTGACGAGCATCGAGGGCCACAGGACGGGGACGAGGGGATGAGCGAGACCTCCGGGGCCGCGCACCACGGCCGCCGGCAGCGGCTGCGCGAGATCGTGGGTCTCCTGCGGGAGGGTGTCACCCGAGTCGAGGACCTGGCGGTGGCCGTCGAGGTGTCCGAGTCGACGGTCCGCCGCGACCTCGCCGCGTTGGAGGCCGAGGGCCACATCGACCGCACCTACGGGGGCGCGCGGCCGTCCGGGCCCTACCGGGAGACGCGTCTCGGGGAGCGGATGCGCCTCGAGGTCGCGGCCAAGGCGCGCATCGGCGCGGCCGCGGCCGCCTGGGTCGAGGAGGGGTCGACGATCTTCGTCGACGCCGGGTCGACGTGCTCCCAGCTCGTCGAGCACCTACGGGACCGGCGCGACCTGACGGTCATCACCCGCGGCCTGGAGATCGGGCTGATGCTGGCCGACAGCCCGGTCCGCGTCCTCGTCGTCGGGGGCGAGGTGTCGCCGTCGAGCCACGGCCTGGCCGGAGCGCTCACGCTCTTCACGCTCGAGCGCTTCGCCGTGGACCTCGCCTTCCTGGGCTGCGACGCCGTCCACCCCACCCGGGGGGTGGGCGAGCCGACGCTCGAGGAGGCGGCGACCAAGGAGGTCGCCGCGCGCCACGCCGGCCGCACCGTCGTGCTTGCCCACGCCGCCAAGCTCGCCGTCGAGGCCGTGCCCGCCTGGGC
Source organism: Serinicoccus chungangensis (assembly GCF_001483745.1). Classification (GTDB taxonomy): domain Bacteria; phylum Actinomycetota; class Actinomycetes; order Actinomycetales; family Dermatophilaceae; genus Ornithinicoccus; species Ornithinicoccus chungangensis_A. The sequence goes on from NZ_LQBL01000005.1 coordinate 138,459, forward strand.
CCAGCTGCAGCCGGGCTGGACGCTGGTCACCGACGAGGCCCAGGCGGCGCGACTCGACCCCTTCCGCCACGAGGGCGTGCAGGTGGTGAGCGTGCCGGCGTGAGGGGCGGTCCGGCCGCGGCCTCGGGTCCGGAACGGCACCGAGGCACCCGCGGACCGACGGCCTCAGCCCTCCCGGACCGCCCGGAGCACCACGTCGTCCACGTGGTGGGTGGAGACGGCCCCCGCCGGCCGGGGCCGGGTCTCGACGACCTCCACCCGCCATCCCCCCTCCGCCTCGAGGGCTGCGGCCACCTCCTCGGCCCCGACGTAGGCGCCGGGGTCGAACATGCGGGTCTGCTCGGCCGGGTCGACCGGCTCCCGCAGGGGGGTGAGGTCGTGGCCCACGACGAGCAGCGTCCCGCCCGGGGCCACGGCACCCAGCAGGGACCGCAGCCCACGCTGCTCGGGGGTGCGCAGGAACGAGCCGTACTGCAGCGAGACGAGGTCGTAGGCCGCGGGCCGGAAGGCGCCCGGCGCGTTGACGTCGCGGTGCAGCAGGGTCACCGCGAGCCCGCGTCGCTGCGCCTCGGTACCGAGGTGCTGCAGCGCCGCACCGGAGATGTCGCTCGCGGTCACGTCCCAGCCCTGCTCGGCCAGCCACAGGGCGTCGCCCCCCTCGCCGGCGCCGACGTCGAGCGCCCGGCCGGGGGGCATACCCCCGACCTCGGCGACCAGGGTGCCGTTGGGGTTGCCGCTCCACATCCGCTCCCCTGTGCCGTAGCGGGCGTCCCAGTCGCCCTCCTCGCCGGAGGTGCGCTGCCCCGAGCGCAGGTCCTCGTCGGCCAGGCTGAAGGCGATCATCGCGCCGACCCGGCTCCCGTGGGCGGCCGCGGGCAGCACCTGGAGGGAGGGGTCGGTGAGGTTGCCGGCGGCATACACGCCCGGGACCTGGGTCTGACCGGTCATCGGGTCCACCTGCAGCACCTCGCCCAGACCGGTGGGGTGCGCGCTCGCCTCGACGCCCAGCGGGGCCAACGCGTCGACACGGGCGTGGAAACGGGTGCCGACCAGCACCGCATCGGCGTCGAGCACCGTCCCGTCGACCAGCTCCACACCACTCACCCCGCCGTCCACGCCGGTCACGACGCGCCGCACCTCGGTGCGCACGACGGGCACGCCGGCGGCCTCGAGGAGGTCGACGGTCGCCTCGGCACCGGAGTCCCACCCGGTCGCGTCGTGGAGCACGACCGTCAACCGGTCGGTGAGGTGCCGCAGCACCGCTGTGGGGTGCAGGCCCATCGGATGGGTGACGACCTGGACGAGGCGCTGGTCGCGCACCTCGTAGCCGTGGCAGAAGGGGCAGTGGATGACGTCCTGCCCCCACCGCTGGGCGACCCCCTCGATGTCAGGGAGCTCGTCGACGATGCCGGTCGCCGCGAGCACCCGCCGGGCCAGGAGGGTGTGCCCGCCGCTCAGCTGCACGCGGAAGCGGCCGTCCACCGCGGGGTGGACGGCGAGCACACGACCGGTGAGGATTTCGCCGCCGTAGCCACGCACCTCGTCGCGTCCGACGGCGACCAGCTCGGAGGGGGCTGCACCCTCCCGCCCGAGGTAGCCGTGCATGTGGTCGGCCGGGGCGTTGCGCGGGGTGCCGTCGTCGACGGCGATTACGGTCCGTCGCTGGCGCGCCAGCTGCAGCGCCGCGGCCAGGCCGGCGGCCGATGCCCCGATGATCGCGACATCGCAGTGGCGCTCCATGACGGGTCCGGAGCCGTGGTCGTGCTGGTGGGAGTCGTGGTGCGTCGTCATGACCACCACGGTAGACCTGTCGTGCACTATCAGAGAACCAGTTTGCAGAATTCGCAAAACCTACGGGACACTGGCCCCATGAGCCCGACCACCGACGTCGAGACCCTGGCCCGCACCCGGTTGCGCAGCCTGCGCACCACGCTGGGCTACTCGCTCGAGGAGCTGGCCGAGCGCACCCATCTGAGCCCGTCCACGATCAGCCGGATCGAGACCGGCCGGCGAACGCTCGGGCTGGACGTCCTCGTGCCGCTGGCGCAGGCGCTGGGCGTGAGTCTGGACGCGCTCTTCGAGCGGCCGGGCGACGACGACGTCGTCATCCGGCCCTCGCCCCACAGCTCCGGCGAGCGGACGACGTGGCCGCTGAGCCGCCCGGACGGGCGCACGATCGCCATCAAGCAGCGGCTGGAGCCGACACCCACGCGGCCCGAGCAGCGGGTCCACCCCGGGTACGACTGGTTCGTCGTCCTGGAGGGCACGGTGCAGCTGTGGCTCGGCGACCGGGAGATCGAGGTCGAGACGGGGGAGGCCGCCGAGTTCCCGACGATGACCCCGCACTCCATCAGCGCCCTGGGAGGGCCGGCCGAGCTCATCATGATCTTCGACCGCGAGGGGCAGCGGGCGCACGTCCACCAGTGAGCCCTGACACCTACCGACTCCTCCGGTCGCCAGCCCCTCAGACCAGCTCGGGCGACCCGCGCCAGGCCTCGACCAGCGGAGCCATCCCCGGCCCGAGCTCGGGCACCGACGGGACGAAGGTGTGGGCAGCCACGAGCTGGACGTTGCGGGCGACCTCCATCATGCGCAGGCGCTCGGGGTCCGGGACGGCCCCTCCTGCTGCGGTGTAGGCCTCGACCATCTCCTCGGAGCAGCCGACGAGGTCCCACTCCACCGGGGCCAGACCCACGTGCTCGAGGTCTCCCACGAGCGTGCCCTGCGGCGTGACGAGTGCGTTGTAGAAGGGGGCGTCTCCGTGCGTCGGGACGAGCCCCTCGAGACCCGAGCAACGCTCCCGCACCACGGCCAGCTCGCGCCGGGCCCGGGAGACGTCCTGGGCAGGGAGCACCCCCGACGACTCGACACCGTCCAGCATCGACTCGCACCCGCGCAGCGGCACCCATTCCGCCAGCGGTCCGGGATACCCCGCCAGGGCTCGGTGCAGGTCTGCCACCAGGGGCATACGCCCGAGGAAGACGGCAGGGTCGAAGCCCTCGTCACGGTGCTCCACCCAGCGCCACGCGGTGATCGCGGCGTCCTCGACCACGAGCACCTCCGGTGGGAGCAGGTCGCTCGGCGCCACCACCGGGAAGCCCTGACCGGCGAGCCAGGCCGACACCTCGATCTCCCGACGTCGCTGGGCGACGTCCTTCGCCAGGGGGAGCACGGTCAGCGTCGGCACCCTCAGCACGACAGGTGCCGGCGCGAGGTGGACGATGACGCTGAACGAGTCGTGGAGCACACGCAGGTCGTCGCCCGGCAGGCCGTGGTCCTTCGCGACCGTGGCCGCCAGCGCCAGGGCACGCGCGGCGCGCGGGGTAGGGGTGCTCATCTGGCGGGCACCTCGATCGACATCACGCAGTTCTTCAGGCCCTTGGGGCGCACGTAGGTGAACCCCAGACGCTCGTAGAGCCGCCGGGTGCCGTTGTAGAGGAACGAGGACGACATCTTCTTCGTCTGGTGCGTCAGGTCGTGCGGGTAGGCCTCGACCACTCCCCCGCCCTGCTGCGCGATCAGGTCGAGGGCACCGCGGATCGCTACCTCGGTGAGGCCACGGCGCCGGTACCGACGGTCCACGAACACGCAGGTGATGCGGTAGTCGGGGTCGGCGTCCTTCTCCGCGTCGTACTGCTTGCGGTGGTGGATGTTGGGCAGCTCCTCGGGGGTGCCGAACTCGGCCCACGCCACCGCCTGATCGCCGTCCATGACGAGAGCGGCGTGCGCGAGCCCGGACTCGACATACTCCCGCTTCATCTTCTGGCTCCCCTCCGGACCAGGCAGTCGGTCGGCGCACGACGGGTGGAACCACGTGCACCAGCACCCGCCGAAGATGCCGTTGTGCCGCAGCACGAGGTCGTCGAAGGCCTGCCACGTCTCGGGCGTGAGGGCGCGGACCTCGAGCTGGGCGAGCTCGCCGGTGTGGGTGCTCATGGCCACAACCTAGGGGGTATGCCGGACACGTCGCGTCCGTCAGCGCCACGGGACCTGCGTCGCGGCGGCCCCGTCACGTGTCAGGCTCTGGGCATGAGGAGCCGTCACATCAGCCGGGTGATCAGAGCGCCCCGCGACCGGGTCTACGACGTGGTCCTCCCGTCCGGCACCGTCGTCACGAACCCGTTGCGGGTCCTGGCTCACCCGCACGGCAGCGAGGTCGTCTTCACCGTGCGCCAGATCGAGCTCACCGACGAGGAGTTCGACCGAGACTGCCAGACGGTGGCCGCGGACCTCGACCGGTTGGCCGGGCTCGTCGACGACCGCTCCCGCGGCTGACGGACACCATGCCGCGCCGAGCCGTCGACTGGTGGGACGCCCACCAGGTCCCGCTCCTCCTCGCGGCGATCGTTCTCGGCGCCGCCGTCGGCCTGATCCGCCCCCAGCTCGGACCGGTGCTGGAGCCGGGCATCGAACCGGCCCTCATGGCGCTGCTCTTCGCGACCTTCCTGGGTGTGCCCCTCGTCGAGGTCGGCCGCGCGCTGCGCGACGCCCGCTTCCTGGGCAGCGTGGTGGTGGCGAACTTCGTCGTGGTCCCGCTGGTCGCGGGAGGGTTGTCGCGGTTCGTGGCAGACGACCCCGGCCTGCTGCTGGGTGTGCTGCTCGTGCTGCTGACCCCGTGCGTCGACTACGTCATCGTCTTCACGGGGCTGGCCGGCGGGGCCCGCGATCGCCTGCTCGCCGCCGTCCCGCTGCTCATGGTGCTGCAGGTCCTGCTCCTGCCCCTCTACCTGCTGGTGCTCGCCGGACCGGAGGTGCTGTCGGTCGTCGAGGTCGCGCCTTTCGTGGAGGCCTTCCTCCTGCTCATCGTCGTGCCGCTGTCGGCGGCCGCTCTCGTGCAGACCCTCTCCCAACGGCACCGCGCAGGCCGACTGGTCGAGGACACCATGGCTGCAGCGATGGTTCCCCTGCTGATGGCCACGCTGGCGCTGGTGGTCGGCTCCCAGGTCGCGAGGCTGGGGGCGCAGGCGGCGGAGGTCGCCCGGGTGGTGCCCATCTACGTGGCCTTCGTCGTCCTCGCCGTCGCCGTCGGGATGGCCGTGAGTCGCGCCGCGCGTCTGGACGTGCCGTCGACGCGGGCGGTGGTCTTCAGCGCCGCCACCCGCAACTCCCTGGTCGTGCTGCCGCTCGCGCTGGCGCTGCCGGCGTCGTTGGCGGTCGTCCCGCTGGTCGTCGTGACCCAGACGCTGGTCGAGCTCGTCGCCATGGTCGTCCTCGTCCGCCTGGTGCCCGCCCTCACTGTCGAGATGCACCGAAGACTGCACGACCGGTCCCGGGGAAACCTGCACGATCAGGACCCTTGACGGAGCGCTGTGCAAAGTAGTGCCGTGGGCGTAGCGGCAACGCGCGACCACAGCATGAGGGCGAGACCTCGTGCCGGAGCCCGACTCAGGCCCGCAGCGCGTCGTGGAGCAGGTCGAGGTGGCCTGAGTGGCGCGCTGTCTCCTCGATCATGTGCACCAGGATCCAGCGGGCGTTCACTGGGCCGCGGCCGAACGAGGGGACGAGCGCGGCCTGATCGAGTGACGCGCACCCGGCGAGCGCGGCCCGGCTGCGCTCGCACGCCGCCTCATACATTCCGAGGATTCCCTCAACGGTGTCGGTCGGCTCGAGCCGCATCGCGTGGTCCGGGTCGTCCGCCCCCGGTGTGTCCCACGGTGCGGGCATGGCCCGACCGAGCAGCCTGCCCTGGAACCAGCGGTCCTCGGCCCACGAGAGGTGGCGGACGATCCCGGCGATGGTCATATCCGTCGCGGGGAGCGGGTGTGCCGACGCCAGGTCCCACGACAGCCCGGTCAGCGAGGCAGCGGCAACTGAGCGGTACTGGTCGAGTCGCTGACTGAGCGTCGTGCGCTCGTCGGCGGGTCGCAGGTCTGGGTGCTCGGTTGCCGGAGGCGCCATTCCGTCATCCTCGCACCGTCGGCGAGTGGATTCGGCCCGATGGTCGTCTCGTGACGTGGGTCGAGCAGCATCCCGAGGAGTGTCTGGTGGCCTACGATCCCGAGTGGTCAGCAGGCGGCTCCGGGCAGGGAGACAGTGAGTCTCTAGCGCAGCCCGGCGCGAACGGCCAGCCAATGCAGGATCGCGTCTCCCTGCTCGAGCTGCATCTGTCGTAGATGGGGCAAGCCAGGCGCGGCGGGAAGGTGGCCGTCCCGCCAACACCGTCCGGCCAGTCCGGCCAGCATCACGTCGACCCCGTCACGCGGCGCGTCGTTCCAGGCCGACCTCCGCAGGAACGCCTCAGGGTCCTGGCCACCGTGGGCAGCCATATCGGGTGCGAGCCGCACGAGATCCGCCCAGCCGGGCGCAGTCCACTTGTGTGTCCAATCCACCAACCACAGGCGGCCGCTCGGCTCGCGCACCACGTTGTCTGCCCGCAGGTCCCCGTGTTGCAGTGCGCGCCCCGGGCCGAGTGCCTCGAACCACCGCCGCTCGAGTTCAGCCAGCGCAGACACTTCAAACCCGTTGGGCAGGTCCAGCCCGACGATGTGCTCGACGCTTCGCCGATCTGGGTGGTTGGGGTCCTCAAGTGCTTCCCAGCACCCCAGGAGGGGTGCGAACTCTTGTGCGTACGGCGTCGTGTCGGTGATCGGACTCGGATCGACGCGCTCACGCAATCGGAACGAGATTTCTGCCATCTCGAGTACGGCAGACTCATCCCAACGGCCGAGCGCAGTGCCGGCGATGAAGTCGTAGACCGCGACCGACCAGCCCTCGACGATCAGGTGGCCGACCAAGGGCGGCCCCAGGTCCCCGATCACAGGAGCGAGCTGCGCGCCCGTCGTCACCGCGTCTCCAGCAGCGGTCCCAACCTGGCCGGCCTTCACAAACACAGTGCCGGCGCGAGCAAGCTTCACGGTCGAAGCGATCGACATCGTGAACCCGGCCGCCGCTGGCTGCTCATCCAGCAACCTGTCGTAAGTCAGATGCTCGACGGCCGTCACGGCTGGGACCACTTCCATCAGGAGCGGTCTGCGGAAAGGGGAGTCAGCCGAGGACACTCCGAGGAGCCTGCCACACCAAGCAGTCCATCACGCTGCTGCTGCATCATCTCGACACAGAATCCATTCTTATCTCGTGTCGAGATGCAGCCAATCTTGCACGACTGGCGTTGCTATGTAACATTGCCGCTGCTTATTGGAAGTGGCATGACCGATAAACAAACGTTATGACCGTGGTGGGTTGAGTCAGTTGCCCTGTAGTTGGGGGCAGTCGTCGGCCCCACGGTGCCCTGTGCGTCAGGATGGGGTGAGACACCACTGCTGATCTGCCA
>NZ_LQBL01000006.1 GCF_001483745.1 Serinicoccus chungangensis
GAAGCACGTGTCCGCCAACAGGGAGATTGGCATGTCCGCTAGCAACTGGGCGGCCCCCCGTCATAGTGGGCGGAATGACGCCGCTCAGGATGCCGATGCGGTTGACGAGTCAGCGGGTCCGGAGGGGCCGGTTCAACGCGCTCAAGCGGCGGGCGGTCCGGTCTGCCACGACCGGGGCCGACAGCCCGTGCGGGGACCGAGAGACACCGATTGAGTCCCGGTCCAGCGGGGACCGAGAGGCACCGATCGAGCCCCGGTCCCGTACGCGCCCCCCGCGGCGCAGTAACCGTGTCACGACCTCCGAGGAGGTCGTCTAGCCACGGTCGTAGCGCCGGGCCATCCCCAGGCCCACCGCGGGCTGAAGGCGGCGCCTATAGAGGGGCTGCTTGGTTAGGTGAAGAGACGGCGAACTGTCACATTGCTGACACGGAACGACTGTGCGAGCGAATGTCGCTGGTCAGAGCAGTATCGGTTCAATTCCCGTCATCTACATCCCAGAGGCATCGGGAAATTGTGCGGCCCCGATAGGACCGAGCGACCGGCTGTCGTCGTGCAGGCGATCTCAGGTAGCAGCGTGGTAGGCGTCCTGAACTTTTTGGGGGACGCGGCCCCGGCTTGACACGTTGTAGCCGTTCTTGCTCGCCCACTCGCGCATCTTGCGAAGTTGCTCACGGTCGGTCGGGGCGGTGGCACGGCCGCTCCCCGGCCGGCGTCGGCCACCGACACGGCGGGCGGCGTCGGTGTACTTCTGGAGGGCGTTGGCAAACTCGTCCGCCTCCTGCTGCGAGAGGTCAATCTCATACTCCGCGCCGAGGAAGCCGAACTTCACGGTGTGGCCTTCCTCGCCCAGCTCCTCGCCGCTCAGATCGGAGATAAGGATGGTTTGCACCTTTTGCGCCACTGTGGCTCCTACTGGCAGTGTGGAAATGAAGCTTGATCATATGCCTCACGGCGATGCTGGCGATGCTGTCGCTGAGTGAGTCACTGCGAAGGCGGTTCGTGCAGGGGGTTGAGGATGCGGTCGAGGAAGCGTCGGGTGCGTTCGTGCTGTGGTCGGGTGAACATCTGCTCGGGGGTTGCCCGTTCGACGATGACTCCCTGGTCCATGAAGAGCACTTCGTCGGCGGCGGCCCGGGCGAAGCTGACCTCATGGGTGACGACGACCATCGTCCACCCCTCGTCGGCGAGCTCCTTGATCACGGCCAGCACTTCCCCGACGAGCTCTGGGTCGAGGGCGGAGGTGGGTTCGTCGAAGAGGAGCAGGCTGGGGCGCAGCGCTAGGGCGCGGACGATGCCGACGCGCTGCTGCTGTCCGCCGGAGAGCTGGAAGGGGTAGACGTCACGCTTGTCCCGTAGCCCGACACGGTCGAGGAGCTGCTCGGCCGCGGCGACGGCCTCGTCCCTGCGCACTCCCTGGACGTGGACCGGTCCCTCGATGACGTTCTCCAGCACGGTGCGGTGGGGGAAGAGGTTGTGCTGCTGGAAGACCATGGCGGAACGGTCGCGCAGGGCCATCCGGTCCCTCTTCGGCAGCGGCCGGGAGAAGTCGAGGTCCGGGCCGCCGGCGAAGGTCAAGGTGCCACCGTCGGGCGTCTCCAGCCCGTTCAGGGACCGCAGCACCGTGGTCTTGCCCGAGCCGCTGGGGCCGATGAGGACCACGACCTCCCCCTTGGTCACGGTGAGGTCGATGGAGCGCAGCACGGACAGCTCACCGAAGCTCTTGCTCAGGCCATGCGCGCGCAGCAACACCTCCTCGCCGCTGGTCGCGGGGCCGCGGGTAGTGGGGTCAGTGGGCGACATAGCGGTCCAACCTCTTCTCCAGTGCGTTCTGCCCGGTGGACAGAGCGAGGCAGAAGACCCAGTAGACCAGGGCGGCCTGCATGTAGAGCAGCATGAACTCCTGGCTGAAGGCGGCGATCTTCTGAGCCTCGCGGAACAGCTCGGTCACCAGGATCAAGGAGGCCAGCGACGTGTCCTTCACCAGGGAGATGAACGTGTTGGACAGCGGGGGCACGGACACCCTGGCCGCCTGCGGCAGGATGACCCGGCGCAGGGTGAGCCGGTGTGACATGCCGGCCATGTACGCCGCCTCCCACTGCCCGCGGGGGACGGACAGGATGGCGGCTCTGATCACCTCGGCGGCATACCCGCCCACGTTCAGGGAGAAGGCGATGACCGCGCTGGGCCAGGGGTCGATGAGCAGACCGAGGGACGGCAGACCGTAGAAGATGACGAACAGCTGCACGAGCAAAGGGGTGCCACGGATCACCGAGATGTAGGCCCGCGCCAGCCCGGAGAGCACCCGGCTGCGGGACATCCGCATCAACGCCACGGCCAGCGCCAGCGCCAGGCCCACGATGAAGGACACGACGGCCAGCGGGATCGTCCCCAGCAGACCGCCGCGCACGATGGGCCACAGCGAGTCGACGAAGAGCGTCCACTCCTGGGTCATGGCCCCTCAGCCCGAGACGTCTTGCCCGAAGTACTTCTCACCCAGCTCGGCGAGGGTGCCGTCGGCCTGCAGCTCGGCCAGCGCCTCGTCGACCGCGGAGACCAACTCCGCTTTGTCCTTGGTGAAGGCGAACGCGTTCACGGAGGCGTCCTCGGTCTCCACAGCAATCTTGATCGGGCTGTCCGGCCGCTCGTTCGTGTAGTCGAGGAAGGTGAGCTTGTCGTTGACCGTGGCGTCCACCCGGCCCTGCTCCAGGAGCGCCACGGCCTGGGCCCAGCCCTCCACGGCCTCGACCTGGGCGCCGTTGCTCTCGGCGACCTCGTACCAGTTGCTGGTCAGCGACTGCGCCGAGGTCTTGCCCTCCAGGTCCTCCAGGCTGGTGATGTCATCGGTGTCCTCGCTGACCACCACCACGCCGGGGGAGACGGTGTAGGGCTCGCTGAACAGGTAGGCCTCTTCCCGCTCGGGGTTGATCGAGACCTGGTTCGCGATCACGTCGAAGCGACCGGCCTCCAGCCCGGCGAAGATCGCGTCCCACTGCGTCTCCTGGAACTGGACCTCTAGGTCGAGACGCTCCGCGACGGCCTCGATCACCTCGACGTCGTAACCGACGAGTTCACCGCTGCCGTCCTCGTGGTACGTGAACGGCCGGTACGTGCCTTCGGTGCCCACGACCAGCACACCCTCCTGCGCCAGGCCCAGCCCGGAACCGTCCCCGGTCTCGGCGGTGCCGCCGCCGCCACTGGTCTGACCTTCGCCGTTTCCTCCCTGCCCGCAGGCGGTAAGGGTCAGCGAAGCGGCAGCGGCGAGGGCGATCAATGTCTTGGTGCTCAAGATGAGGTCCTTCGTAGGAGATCGGGAAGAGGGATCGTGCTGGACGGCACGGGTCACACCTGACCTGAAACCATAGTCATTGCCTTGTTATTGCCACATAGAGCGTTATGTGAAGGAAGTCACGATGCGCCGAAGATCATCAGGAAGGTCAGCGAGATGCCAAGCAAGTTCTCACCCGGGTGCCCGCAGACCACTCCGTAGGACTCCACTCGAGTGATCTGCTCCCCCAGGCAGTAGGCCCGCATCTACCCGAGGAGGGCAGACGCCACGTGGCGCCGGTTCCGGCCCGACCGTGGTGCGCGACAGCGGCGCCGGGGAGGCAGGAAGCGCCGCTACCTCCGTGCCGGTGCCCAGGCTGCCTCTGGCGGTGCGCCCGGTACGGGCTCTATCGTGAGTAGGCTGGGCGCCCGCTCGGCATTCCCAGGGATCTCGGGGCCCGCACACGCCGGGGCAGACAGTCGGATCTGGCCCGCAAGGAGCCACCATGAAGAACCCTTACACCAAGGCTGCCGGCATCGCCGCTGCGGTCACGCTCACGGTCGCGGCCGCGGCACCGTCGGCCATGGCGGACGGTCACACCGCCCCCATCCCGCCGCACGGGCACATCCTCGTCCTCGGGGCGGAGGTGGGCTTCACCGAGGAGGGTCCCGTGCTGCTGGACTACCGCAAGTGCGTGGACGTCGCAGCCAACCAGGCTCTGCCGCTGAACTCCCACCACGAGCACGTGCACTTCGGCCAGGCCGGGATCGCGCTGACCGAGGCAGGGCACGCCTTCGTCCCGGTCGCGCCGGCCTTCGACCTGCCCTGGACCGACTGCGCCTCCTTCCTGGCGATCATGGGCCACTGACGGCCAGGGGGCGGCTCCCCACCGGCCGCAGCGCAGCGGATGGGGAGCCGTCGGCGAGCCCACGGGCGCCCGGATGCTATGGGTCGCACACGTTAGGTGGCCGTCCGGTCCGTCTCGCGAGTGAACGGGTCAGCCCACAGCTTCCCTTGGCGCGTCAAAGAACCCACCTCGACCTAGCGCTCTGATGTCTTGTGACCGGAAGGGGGCACCTTGGTGGTGATTTGCTCAAGGAGTCCAGTGGCGCAGCCCCCTCTCTCCGAGTCATCGGCGAGGGAGGGCCTGCGTCTGGAGGTGCCGTCAAGAGCTGCGAGCTCTGGACGGGGCTGTCAGCGAGTGGTGAAAAGCGGCCGGAAGGTTCGGGTCAGCGCGTCCCGCTGAGGGCGTAGTTGCCGGCCTCGGCCAGAGCCGCGCGGATCTGCTCGGCGCTGAGCTCCTTGGCGCTCGCGACGTGAACCGAGGACTCGCCTCCGGAGATGACGTCGACCTGGACCGAGCTGACGTCCTCGAGGGCCTCGAGCTCGTTGGTCACGGCGGTGGCGCAGTGGCCGCAGGTCATGCCGGTGACGAGATAGGTGGTCTGGACCGGGGAGGTGTCCGCGTCAGAGGTCGCGGCGCCGTTCTCAGTCTGGGTGGAGCAGCACGCGCAGGAGGGCTTCTCCTCGGCGCTGGTCTGCTCAGCGGTCTGGGTGGTGGTGTCGGTTCCGCACATGGTGTCGTCCTTTGCTGGTCAATACGGCTCTCGATCCCGGTTCGGTCCGAGCCGCGGGGATCTTGCTAATGCACCACTCGCCGGCGGCCTGGTTCACGGACCGACCGGGGCCGGCGTTCCGGGTCGGTCCCGCCGGGACCGGACCGAGGACACGGCACCTGCTGATGGGTCGAGCGCCCGGCGGATCCTGGACGAGCGCTACGCGGCCGGGGAGCTGAGCACGCAGGAGTACGAGCATCGCCGGGCTGCGCTGGCCGGGCGCGAGGAGGAGTCATGAGACCGGTCAGCCGGCGCACGGCGCTGACCATGGGTGGACTGGGTCTCACCACCACCGTGATAGGTGGGACGGGCCTGTGGCGTGAGCTCACCACGCCCGGTGCGCCCGGCGATCCGGGGGGTGAGCTGGTGGAGCCGGAGGTGCTGGCCAGCGGCGGCGGGCGCCTGGACGTGCAGCTCCAGGCCCGCGTCGACACGCACGAGGTGGCGGGGCGGTCGGCCACCACGATGGGCTACAACGGCGGCGTGCCGGGTCCGACCCTGCGGCTGCGCCCCGGGGACCTGCTGCGGATCGAGCTGGACAACCAGCTGGACCACGTGACCAACCTGCACGTGCACGGACTGCACGTGGCCCCCGAGGGCGACGGCGACAACGTCTTCGTCGAGGTCGAGCCCGACGCGAGCCGTCAGTACGAGTACCAGCTGCCGAGGGACCACCCGCCGGGGGTGTACTGGTACCACCCGCACCACCACGGCAGCGTGGCGGACCAGGTGTTCGCCGGGCTCTACGGGGCCATCGTCGTGGAGGAGGACGACCCGCCGGCCGTCGACCGCGAACGGGTGCTGGTCGTCTCCGACATCACCCTCTCCCAGGACGGGTCCGTCGTCGGCCCCTCGATGCCCGAGCGGATGATGGGCCGCGAGGGTGAGCTGCTCCTGCTCGACGGCCAGGTGGAGCCGGTCCTGACGGCACGGGGGGGGGGGGGGGGGGGGGGGGGGGGGGGGTGGGGGG
>NZ_LQBL01000007.1 GCF_001483745.1 Serinicoccus chungangensis
CCGCCGAAGCACACACGACTCTCCACTGAACCCGGGGCGGTTCAGTCCAGCGGGACCCGGACCAGCTGACCGTGACCGTAGAGTGAGCCCCGGCACCGGCGGGGGGCCCGGGCTACCGGACGGTTGCCGAGGTGCACAGCCGACGGACGGTGCGACTGGTCCACGCGCCCTGCTTCGACACCCCCGTCGTGGTGCTGTGGCGCAAGCGCCGGTACCGGTGCCGGGAGGAGGCCTGGGCGGTGGGTACGTTCACCGAGCAGGTGTCCGACCTGTTCCCACCGCGGGGCTGCTGACGACACGGCCGGCGCGGAAGGCCATCGCTCAGATCCGGTCCGAGCACGCCTCTGTGTGGGGTGCCGCGCGCCAGCTCGGGGCGCGGTGGCGAACGGTGTGCTCGGCGATCAAGCGAATCCTGGCCGCCGCGGCCGAGGATGAGACCCGCTTCGCCGGCGTGGCCACTCTGAGCGTGGCCGAGCACGCGTGGCACAACGTGTCCGCCAAGGCACCCTAGGACGGCAGCCGGGGCCCGAAGGCGCTGACCGGGATCGTCGACCTGTCCACGGGACACGGTCATGAGACATCTGGAAATGCCGCAAGGGACTGCTGCACGGGTAGGTGACCGGCTGGGTCAGGCCGCCTGAGGGGCGACTGCGGCCACGGTCGGCCTCGTACTCGATGAGCGTCAACGGACCGGCGTTGTCCTGGGCCTGCATCCCCAGGCGAGACCTCATCCGGGCCTCGATGGAGTACCCGACGATGCGGCCGGACCAGACGTCCTTGACGGCGCACAGGTAGAGCTTGTCCTCCCCGGTGGGGCGCTCGGTGATGTCAGTCAGCCACAGCTGGTTCGGACCGTCAGCGGTGAAGTCTCGCTCGACGAGTTCCTCGTGAGGGCGGTCCTGGTTTGCCGTTCTTCCCACGCTTCTTCCCGAACGCGCTCACCAACCGGTGTGCGAGCAGGCCCGCCAAGCAGTCCGCGTCGCCATCAGCTGGCCCGACTCAGCAGCCTCGTCCATGAGGAACCGGTACCCGAACTCCGGGTCATCCAGGTGCGCGTCGAACAGGGGCGTTCGCGGATAGGCCTGCCCGCGCTCGGTGTCGGTGACCGGGCTCGCCAGCCACCGGTAGTACGGCTTGTGACCGATCTTTAGCATTCGGAACGTCACCGTGACGGGCATCCCAGACGCCGGCCAGGTCGCGAACGAGCGGGTACATCATTTTCCCGGCAAGTTGGCTTGGGACAGCTAGGCCGCAGCCCGGCGCAGGACCTCGTTCTCCTGCTCCAGCGGTCGCACTCTCCTCTACAGCTCCCGGTTCTCGGCGTTCTCGGCGGCGCTGGGGCCCGGCTTCACACCGTCCTCGACGTCCGCGGTCTTCATCCAGTTCGCCAGGCACGACTCGCTGATACCGAACTTGGCAGCGATCTGCTTCGGATGACTCCCGCCTCAAGGTTCCTTGCGACACGCACGACGACATCGCGGGACTCTCGGGGAAAGGGCTTAAGTACAGTGCACATCCTTCCAGCAGCACCTCTCGGCACCCCAGATCAGATGTCACCTATCCGTGCAGCAGCCCCTTCCGCCGCTCTGAGCGAAGCACGAAGAGCGTTGGCACGACGGCGCAAATGACGAAACAGCCGCCAACCACCAGTCCAGTTGACGGACCATACGCCGAAGCGACACCACCGAGCCCGACAGAACCTAGCCCTACAGCAACATTGGCGAAGGTCGATTCAACACTGAGAAGCGTTGCTCTCTGGTCATCTTCTACTTGGCTGTGCAGCAGAGGCCCCAGGAGTGCGCCAGATGGTCCCCCCACCAGGAACGCCATCCCGAAGAACAGGGCCAATATCCACAGATGGCCGGCCAGCCCACCAGCTACGAGCAGTACGCCCGAAAGGAGTGTCAGGGAGACTACCGCCCGGCCCCAGTGACCCCACCTACGGATAGCCCCCGCGCAAGCCGCACCTACCGCCGCGCACCCCTGCGTGCCCACAAACAGAACGGCAAAGAATGCTGCGGCGCTACTGGGCGACGCCACCAGATCCGCCAACTTGAGGGGGGTGAGCAACTCGAAAGCTTGGAATCCCGCCGCCATGAACAGCCATCGAGCGGAGAAAAGCCAGATTGTCTTGTTTTTTCCCAAATTAATGAAGGCCCGCAACGCGCCTCCTTGTTTACCCGCGACAGGACCATGCTGCCGCGCGTCTTTTCGTGGTACGTGCTTCTCAAGTCGCATACCAATGACCATCATGATGAACACCACTTCCACCGCGCATCCGAGCCAAACTGGCACGGTAAGAAGCTGTAGACTCTCGGCTGACGACAGGAAAGGTCCGGACCCGAAATGCAAGACAGTAGCGGCCACGGCCGCTCCCACAGCCCCCCCAACTGCCGCGCCCGCGAACCCACTACCCAGACCTTCAGAAAGCTGCTGATCCACGTCGCCTGGAACAGCGTCCCCCACCCTGTGATGCGCTCGGTTCGCTGAAACAAACCACGCCTGCAACGGTCCTGACTCAACCGCGCGACCTAAACCAAAAATTACTGAGGCGATACCAAACCAGAATGGTTCCGAAAAAGTGGCAAACACAGCGAACGCACACAACCGTAGAACACTTGCCGCAATAATTGAAACCGATCGAGGGAGGCGATCTGAGCCCATCCCCAGCGGAATTTCGGCACAAGCGATTGTGAAGGCACCTAGGGCCAGGACAATACCGATAGCAGACGTAGACAGTCCGCGATCCGCCATGAGGATAACTAAGACAGGGAACGTTGCCGCAGTACCCATGATCTGCATCGCACTCAAAACAAAATAGGTGACCCGGAGATTCCCACGCCGTCGCACTGTCATATGTTCATACCCTGATGGGGTTGGTGTGGTACAGCGAAGAATCTGTCCAGCCTCTCACATGCCCCAACCACATTCTCATAGATTGCACCAGCATTTCGCGCTTGCACCCACGTGGCGTCACACAAAAACAGCTGCGTCAGCCAGTCGATTCCTAAACAAACGTCTGGCTCGGCCTTTGTCTCAGTGACGCTTGCCTCGAATTCACGCACCTCAATGGCGTAGCGCCCTGAATTCTCAGGAAACAAGTCGTCAATCAGTTCCAACACGAACTGGCCTTCGACAGCGTAGGACCTGGCCAACAAACACGGCACTGGATCAAAGATTCTTGCATATATACCATCAAGAACTTGTACAGGCCTAAGTCGAGCCTCAAACTGTGGACCAGCTGCAAAACTGTCCAGGGCTTGCGGCCCCGACTTCAGACTGGCCGCGCCGAATGCCTCAAAGATTTTGCGAACCAAGAAGAACTCGTGTTGTGGACTACAATGCATGTCTAGAAGACTCCATCTTTTCGCCTCTCGGACGAACGGAGCCACAACCGCATAGCCCGCCATACGACCACTACCGTCTACCAACTTCAGCATTCGAACTTCACCCAAGGTTGAACTCTGAGGGTCCGTCCAGAACGCCAAGAGGTCAAGAGCCGAGTTTCCTACGGCCCCAAGACGCCCCCATTGCGCCGAATCGCGATGTCCAACCAGATTCGCGGCCAGTATAGCCGCTTCGGAGTCAACAGCGGAGGCTTCGACCTCCATTTCTGAGTATAGCGAATAGTCGAAGGGACCCTTGCCCGTTCGAACATCGCTGTAAGCTATATCGGCAACCACAGACCGCGTTAGTCTGCGGCACCCGAGGTACTTGGCATGTCTTGGTTGCGCCAACATAGTCAAGCCCATCGGCAAGCCCATCTCGTTCTTGACATGGGAAATGGCGCGAGTAGGTAGGAGTAATCCGAGCCGAGGGTCAGTTGTCTCTGGGTGGGTGGCCCACCAACCCATCACGGCGACAGGCAGAGGCGCTCCCGAGTGGGAGACACGGACTGAACGACGTAAAGTAAGAATCGCTCCTTCTAGGGACCCGTCCCGAACCGCGCAGAGGCCCTCTTCCGATGCAAGCGAATCAAACCACTCAGCTCGCGCCCGCGGAAGTGGTGTGCTGAGGCCTTTGGCCTGCCACAGCTGCGCGATCTTTGGAACCGAGCCGGCGTCCAGGGCCTGCAGTTGGTTGGTCACACGGTCCACCCTTTACGTACTATCAGTCGAAGACGACCAGCGTTGTACCTGGTCGCCGCTCGCGGCCGGAGGGCGAGTCTCTGCGCGGCATCTACTGAAGCAAACACGCGCCACAGGCTGCTTGGTGTAAAGACGTAGGACTCTACCTCAAAGGCGCCATGCGTAGTTTGACCCGCAGGTTCGGACATGCATACCGCGTGTCGCGTAACCATCGAATTCTTGCCTGGGCGATAATTGCTGGTCGTCTTGACCGTCCACTCGCGCGTTCGAGTTCTAAGCGTTTTAGTGTAGCTCACAGAACGGTGCCCAACCTTGGTGTAGGGCCGTAGGTCCGGAACATCGACGGCCACAGTCCCCCCTTGGCGGCAAACGCGAAGAAGCTCATTGGCAACGAGTCCCTGCCGGCGAGTACTGATCATATGAGAGAGGAGACCACGCGGTGCAATAACGGTGTCGAAGGACTCGTCAGCAAGAGGCAGTTGAGCGGCATCCCCAGCAACGAGTGGGATGTCCTGATGCTTAAGAGTGTTTTGCCTGCCCCAGGAAAGCATAGTTGAGTCTATATCCAGACCCATGATTTTGCGCGTTGAAAACTGTCTAAGCACGCGCCCGGTTCCACAGCCCACTTCAAGTATTTCTGCGGCGTCGCTCGCGACACTCTCCCAAAAAGTGGTATCGTCCGGCGCGTCAGCATAGACCAGATCGTAGAGAAAGCCTGCACCGTCATACTGTCGTGAACTTTGCATAGCGTGGCGCGAATCTACGGGCTATAGAGATAATCGAGGAGGCGGCCCTCATATGCACTACGTATCTTTTGCGAGACTGTCGCAGCTTGTTGATTGTCTTCATAGAAATCATGGCACGACAACCATTTGCTCTCAAGATCAACTTGATACCCAGCATAGATATCACCGACTTTGTAGTCGGCGCGGCCTGCCGTCTCCCAGGAACTATATAGCCCCCCATCAGGTGTCACCACCGCCCCGGTGTGACCGGGTGTGCCCGCGCAAAAGGCGCAGTCGTTGCTTGCGGGCTTGCCAAGCAACATGCCCGCCTTGTGAGCCGTTTGCGCGGCATCAAGTAGGCTACACGCCATGCTGTCAACAGTGTCTTTTGCTTGTTGCGTCTCGAGGTCTCGGTTCCACGAGTAGTCGCGGACGATGGCGAACGAAAGAGTCAGACGCGAGAGGTCTTGAACGTTGTCTACGAGGTCGCTGATTATTCCCGGCACGCCGTCAATATTGGAACGAGTGACGTTAATTCTTACGCCAATCCTAAGGGGCGTATCGTCCACGGCTGTGGCTAGATTTCGTATGATTCGACGATACGAGGGTTGTCCCCCAGTCGTACTCCGGACGGCGTCATGGTCACGGTTATTGCCGTCAAAAGTCAATTGAATGGACTCGAGGCCTGCATCAGCTAACGCGGTTGCTGTCTCCATTGTGAGCATGTAGCCGTTTGATATCATGTGAGCGTGCTCGAGTTTGTCCTGCATGCCATTTAGGAGGGCAAGGCAAGCATGCGGGCTGAGCAGAGGCTCTCCCCCGAAGAGTAAGAGAGAGATGCGATCGCACCCGGCTTTTTCCATTCGGTTTTTGACCCAAAGAGAAATTCGGCTCGCTTGGGGCACTGTCAGACGCATTTTGGGAATGCGCCGCACAACATCCTCTTCAGTCTTCTCGTTCTGAAAGCAATAGAAGCAGCGAAAGTTGCAGTCAGTGGAAGTGAGGACGGTAGCGGAGAAGAGTTTGGTGTCTGGCGGGCTTTGGTACCCCAGGGCTCGCATCTTCTCAAGGGCACGTTCAAGGCTAGGACTGTTGTCGTTCCCGCTATGCGCGCTTTGAGGCTGGCGCCGGACCTTTATCGTGGCGCGGGGGCTGAGGATCCAATCGTTCTCTGGGCTAGAGACGATGCGGAATGACTGTGGGGGGCTAGTTGCTGCGCTCACCGGGACCTCCTTATTTGTTCCTTCTCTGGCGTGTTGCAACTCGCGTGTCGGAAGGCCAAATCCAACAGCGGAGGTCCCGGTGACGTTCAGCAGCCGATGTTGTTGGCGCCGCAGTCGGTCCGGTCGTAGATGACCTCAACTACCTCGAAGTCACTCTCGGCGGGAACGATGTCCGTGGTTGCGTGCTGCATCTTGCTTCACCCCCTCCCTCGATCGATCGAGTTCGACTCCTTGAGTGAATCCCCTTCACCACCGAAAGTCAACCCCCCATGGGACTGCTGCACGGATAGGTGACACCTGAGCTGCCTAGTCTTCGGGCTGGGCTGGAAGGATGTTCACCGTGACCAAGCCCTACCCCCAGGAGTTCCGCGATGATGTCCTGCGGGTCGCTCGGAACCGTGAGCCCGGTGTCGGGCTTGACCAGATCGCGAAGGACTTCGGGATCCACTTCACGACCCTGTACTCGTGGATGAAGAGGGCCGACGAGGATGACGAGGGTGGCCGGCCTGGTGCTGCGGTCGCCTCTGCTGAGCTGCGCGAGGCCAGGAAGCGGATCCGCCTTCTCGAGCAGGAGAACGAGGTCCTGCGCCGTGCTGCGACCTATCTATCTCAGGCGAACCTGCCGGGGAAATGATGTACCCGCTCGTCCGCGAGCTGGCCGTTGACGGGATCCCCGTCACGGTGACGTGCCGGGTGCTGAAGATCGCTCGACAGCCGTACTACCGGTGGCTGGCCAACCCGGTCACCGACGCCGACCTCGCCGCGGCCCACCGCGCGAACGCCCTGTTCGATGCCCACCGCGACGACCCCGAGTTCGGCTACCGGTACCTGGTCGACGAAGCCCGCGAGGCCGGCCAGGTGATGAGCGAGCGGACGGCGGGGCGTTGTGCTCGGACAACGGCTGGTGGTCAGCGTTCGGCAAGAAGCGCGGCAAGAATGGCAAGGAGCCCGGCCCGCCGGTCCACGAGGACCGGTGCGCCATCACCGACAAGCACGGCCGGACCCGGCACGCGTTCACCGCCACGGCACCGAACGAGCTGTGGGTCGGTGACATCACCGAACACTGGACCGGTGAGGGCAAGCTCTACCTCTGCGCGTTCAAGGACGTGTACTCCAACCGGATCGTGGGCTACTCCATCGACTCTCGCATGAAGTCCCGGATCGCCGTCACCGCACTCAACAACGCCGTCGCCCGCCGCGGAAACGTGGCTCTTCGACTTTGAGCGTGGTGGGGCCCTGAAGTAGGGCTCGCGGCCCTGCCCCAACATGGGTGTTGTCGAAGCATCCAAGAGCGAGGACCGCGAGCGTGCACCAGCCTACGTTCGACGTCGATGCGGCGTCGATCCTGTTCAACCTGCCCGGCTACCGAGTCGTCTCGGCCAGCCCTGCCGTCGGCGACCAGCCGCGGCAGGTGCTCATCGAGACAGTCGCGACGGAGGGCGCCTGCCCGTCCTGCGGCGTGCTGTCCTCGCGGGTCCAGGCCCGACCGACCCAGCACGTCAAGGATGTCGCCTGCGGCGGCGGGCGCCTCGACGTCGTCGTGCGCAAGCGCCGCTACGCCTGCCGTGAGTCGCTGTGCCTTTCGGCGCTCGTTCACCGAGGAGACCGAGCAGCTGCCGGCCCGGGCCAGGGTCACGACCCGGCTCGCGGAGCAGGTGATTAGCGCCTGCCGGGCCGAGCCGCGCGCGGTCTCCCGCGTCGCGCACGAGGCGCACCTGGCCTGGCCCACGGTGATGCGGATGCTCACGACCACCCTGGGTCTGGACACCGGCGTGGACCGCCGGCACGTGCGCCACCTGGGGATCGACGAGCACCGGTTCCGCACGGTGCGGTACCTGCGCGACCCCGACACCCACGCGGTGACGCGGGTCGAGCCGTGGTCGATCGTGTTCACCGACCTGGACGACGGCGCCATCCTCGACGTCGTCGACGGTCGGCGCGGCGCGACCGTGAAGAAGTGGCTCGCGGCGCGGCCACGGTGGTGGCGCAAGCGGGTGCGCCTGGTCGCGCTCGACATGTCCAGTGAGTTCCGCTCCGCCGTCCGAAAGGCGCTGCCCAGGGCACGGGTCAGCGTCGACCACTGGCACGTGGTGCGCTTGGCCAACGAGATGGTCACCAAGGTCCGCCGGCGCCGGGTGTGGGAGCTGCACGAGCGCCGCGGCCGGGCCACCGATACCCCGTGGAAGTACCGCAAGCTGCTCACCTGCGCCGGCGACAAGCTCTCCGTACGGCAACGCGACAAGCTGCAGCAGATCCTGGCAGAGGACGTCGAGCTGGCCGTGGCGTGGGGCATCAAGGAACACGTCCGCCAGCTCCCCGTCGCCCGGGACAACGCCACGTTCCAGCGCGCCTGGGCCCGGCTCGAGAGCGCCGTGCGCGCCACCCGCCTGGCGAACCGGTCGCGCTGTTCCGGACGCTGCGCGCGTGGCGACGTGAGCTCCTCACGTTCTGCCGCACGAGGCTCACGAACGCAAAGACCGAGGCCGCGAACCTGACCGCCAAAACGATCAAGAGGGTCGGTCGGGGGTACCGCAATCACGACAACTACCGGTGCCGCATCATTGGCTATGCGCCCCGACAGATCGCGGCGTGAACACCTGCACCACGCTCAAAGTTGAAGAGCCGGAAACGTCACCGGGTGCGTGGTCCACACGGATCGCGATTCTCAATTTCGTAGCAGGAAGGTCGTCCACGCTCTCAACCGCCACGACATGGTCGGGTCAATGGGGCGAGTCGGTGTCGCGGGCGACAACGCTGCCATGGAGTCCTTCTTCGCGCTGCTTCAGAAGAACGTCCTGGATCGCCACGCCTGGGCCACCCGCCACGACCTACGCATCGCCATCGCCACCTGGATCGAACGGCCTACCACCGCCGCCGACGACAAGCCGCTCTCGGCCGGTTGACCCCCATCGAGTACGAGATGATCATGACCGCACCAGCCGATCAGGCTACGTGACTAACCACTGTCACCCATCCGTGCAGCAGTCCCCGGGCATCCGTTGAACCACCACGAGAGTCGTCCCTTGTAGCCCAAGGAGGCCTGCACTTAGACCCCGGTGAGGCGCACCGCCGCACGCGCGCATCTACCGCATGTTGGAGTCTGCTGTGGAAGCACCTACTCACACCTGTCTCTGCCGCAGTCCCACTCAAGATGCACGCAAGATGCACGTTAGGCAATCTCGCATGTGGTGGAAGCGACCGCTGGACCGCGTTTGCCCAAGTCATCAGACTTCCGACCCCTGGAATAGCAGGGTGGACGTGAAGGGACTCGAACCCCTGACCTCTCGCGTGTGAAGCGAACGCTCTAACCAACTGAGCTACACGTCCGGACGTGCCCGCGGGCACGAGGAGGCAGTCTAGCCTCCCCGTGCCCGAGCGACGAAATCGCCTCGGCTGGTGCCTCAGCTGGTGCTGGCGGCGGTGTAGACCTGCTGCTCGACGTTCCCGAAGTAGGGGCCGTACATGACGTCCCGCTCCCCCTGGTAGCCGAAGGAGTTCACCGAGTTGAGGACGCCGCCGGTGATCCAGCCACCCCCGCTGGAGCCGCCGGTCATCGAGCACGGCAGACGGTGGTCGGTGGTGCCGCGCGTGTCCTGTCCGGCGACCCCGGAGCAGCGCCACAGCTCCTCCCCGTCGTAGGGGCTGGCCGCCGGGTAGCCGAAGGCGTCGAAGGTCAGGCCGTAGCCCTGGTTGAAGGCGATCGGGTAGTCGCCGGTCACGTCGGTGAGGCTCTGGCCTCCCTGCTCGGCCATGACGGCGAAGCCGACGTCGTGGTTGAAGTCGCCGCTGTTCACCCAGGCCTGGGGGGCGACGAGCGACTCGGCGACCCAGGTGCCGTAGGGCCGGGCACCGTTGTCGTAGGCGGGGACGAAGGCGAAGTTCGTGGCGTAGGCGCCCGGACCCTCGTTGAGGCAGTGGCCAGCCGTGGTCACCACGTCGCCGTTGGCGCTGTCGGTCGCGGTGCCCGAGCACACGTAGTTGGCGCCGCCGAGGGTGAAGAAGACCTTGCCGAGCTCGGCCTGGGCGGGCGCCTGCACGGCCTGGGCCGAGCTCGTCGTCCCGCCGGGCTTGCCCTTGCCGTCGGGCCTGGCCATCTCGCGGGGGGTGGCGTTCTTCATCCGCTCGGGGGTCCAGTAGGCCCGGACCTCGGCCTGCGCCGACCGCGTGGAGGCGGCGGCGTGCTTGGCGACCGCCTCATCCTGACCGTTCCCCGCACCGTTGCCGGGTGCGGCTCCCGCACCGGTGGCTCCGACCAGGGACAGGGCCACGGCACCGGTGCTGATGAGGGCCAGGGTGCGCTTTCCAGCAGGACGCATACGTCTCCTCCTTGTGAGAGGGACGGACGCCGTCGCTGGCGTCCTCTCTCGAACGTAGCCACGCTCCCGCGCGGTTGTAACCGCTTACAGGTCAATTCTCCGTCAAGGTTGGGTCAAGGATCCAGGGTCCGCGCGGCCCGCTCGGCGAAGACCCGCAGGGCCCGCTGCGCCATCGGGCCGGGCTGTTCCCCCAGGTCACGGGGGGTGAGCCCGGGCACGGCCAGCTCCTGACCGCTCGCCAGCAGCACCGGGTCGTGGACGTCCAGCCGGTGCAGGGCGGTGATGTCGCGGATGCTGCTCGAGAGCCAGATCTCGTCGGCCTCGGCCAGCACCGACAGCGGCAGCGCCTCCTCGACCACGTCGACGCCGTCCTCGCGCAGCCACTCGACGACCAGCCCGCGGGTGACCCCGGCCAGCGGCCCCGAGCCGAGGTCCGGGGTGCGCACGGTGTCGCCGGTCACGACGAAGACGTTGGTGCCGGTCCCCTCGCACAACATCCCCGCGGTGTTGGCGAGGATCGCCTCGGAGTGCCCGCGCGCCTTCGCCGCCGCGAGCGCGACGACGTTCTCCGCGTAGGACGTCGACTTCACCCCGGTGAGCGCCCCCCGCTCGTTGCGGACCCAGGGCACCACGAGCGCGGAGGTCGTCGCCGGGATGGGGTCCTGCTCGACCGCGGTGACGACATACGTCGCCGCTCCCGGGACCCGGTCGCTGCCGAGCGGCCCGAGCCCGGCGGTGACGGTGTAGCGCAGCCGGCCGAACGGCATACCTCCCTCTGCGAGGACCGCGGCGATGCCCTCCCCGACCCGGTCCCGGTCCAGCGGCTCCAGGCCGAGCGCCGCGAGCGACCGGTCCATCCGGTCGTGGTGCCGCGTGAGCGCGAAGACCTCCCCGTCGACCACCTTGCAGGTCTCGAACACCCCGTCGCCGACGGTGATCCCGTGGTCCAGCGCCGGCACCGAGCCCTCCGGCCCGACGAGGGCGCCGTCGACCCACACCCGCACCGCGGAGAGTCCACCGGCAGCGGTCAGCGAGCTCGACGTGTCCATGGACGCAGCGTAAAGCGTGGCTATCGTGGGACCCGTGAGCACCTCCCTGTATGTCGCGTCCGCCGAGCCCCGGTCCGGCAAGTCGGCGGTGGCGGTCGGGCTGCTCGCCCAGCTGTGCGCCCTCGGCGGCCGGGTCGGCGTCTTCCGCCCCGTCGTGCAGGACCGGGAGCACGACCCGCTCCTGCACCTGCTGCACCCGCTCTCGACGTCGGCGTCGGCCATCGAGGACGCCGTCGGGGTGACCTACGACGACATGCACCACCAGCACGATGCGGCCATCGGCGACATCGTCGACCGGTTCCACCGGTATGCCGCCGAGCACGAGCGGGTGCTCGTCGTCGGCTCGGACTACACCGGGGTCACCGCCCCCACCGAGTTCTCCACCAACGCCGGCATCGCCGCCCACCTCGGCGCGCCCATGCTGCTCATCATCCCGGCCGCCGGCCGCAGCGTGGAGGACACCGCCACGGCCGCGGCCGTCACCGTGCAGGAGGCGCTGAGCCGGCACGCGGCGGTCGCGGGCGTGCTCGCCAACCGCGTCGACGACGACCTGGACGAGGTGTCCGCGGCGGTCCGCGACGCGGTCACCGAGCAGGTGGCCGGCGGTGGCAGCGACCCGGTCGTCCTCGCGATGCCCGCCGACCCGCTGCTCGCCGCCCCGACGGTGGGCGACCTCATGGCGGCGACCGACGGCATACTCCGGGCGGGTGACGAGACCCTGCTCGAGCGGGAGGCGACCGGGCTCATCATCGCCGGGATGACCATGCCCAACGTCCTGGACCGGCTGCGCGAGGGCAACGTGCTCATCTGCCCCGGCGACCGCGAGGACGTGCTGCTGGGCGCCATCCTCGCCCACCGGTCCTCGACCTTCCCCTCGCTCGGGGCCATCGTCCTCAACGGTGGGCTGCGCCCCAGCGAGCAGGTGTCTCGGCTCGTCGAGGGCCTCGCGGTGGAGCTGCCGATCATCGGCTGCGAGGGCGGGACCATGCGCACGGCGATGACCATGCACGACGTCGTCGGCCGCATCACCCCCCGCTCGCAGCGCAAGATCGAGCACGCCCGGTCCCTGGCCCAGCAGCACGTCGACCTCACCCGGCTGCTCCCCGTCGACGACGACACCGGTCGCCGGTCCGGCGTGGTGACCCCCCTCATGTTCGAGCACGAGATCATGGCCCGGGCGCGGGAGACGGGCGCGCACGTGGTGCTGCCCGAGGGCGGGGAGGACCGGATCCTGCGCGCGGCCGACACCGTGCTCGCCCGCGGGGTCGCCCGTCTCACGCTGCTCGGTGACGAGGCGCAGGTGCGTGAGCGGGGGGCGGCACTGGGCCTGCGGCTCGACGCCGCCGAGGTCGTCGACCCGCTCACCAGCGACTGGCGCGAGGACTTCGCGCGGACGTATGCCGAGCTGCGGGCGCACAAGGGCGTCACCCTGGAGCAGGCCCAGGACATCGTCACCGACCCGGCCTACTTCGGCACCCTCATGGTCAAGACCGGGCGGGCCGACGGCATGGTCTCCGGGTCGATCACCACGACCGCGCACACCATCCGGCCGGCGCTGGAGGTGATCCGCACCTCCCCCGGTGTCTCGGTCGTCAGCTCGGTGTTCTTCATGTGCCTGGCCGACAAGGTCCTCGTCTACGGCGACTGCGCCATCAACCCCGACCCGGACGCCGAGCAGCTCGCCGACATCGCGATCTCCTCGGCCGCGACGGCCGCCCGGTTCGGTGTCGAGCCGCGGGTGGCGATGCTGTCCTACAGCACCGGCGGCTCGGGCAGCGGGGCCGACGTCGACAAGGTGCGCACGGCGACCGACCTCGTGCGTGAGCGGGAGCCCTCGCTCCTCGTCGAGGGGCCGATCCAGTACGACGCCGCCGTCGACCCTTCCGTCGCGGCCACCAAGCTCAAGGACTCCCCCGTCGCCGGCCAGGCCACCGTGCTCGTCTTCCCCGACCTCAACACCGGCAACAACACCTACAAGGCGGTGCAGCGCAGCGCCTCCGCGGTGGCGGTCGGTCCGGTGCTGCAGGGGCTGAACGCCCCGGTCAACGACCTGTCCCGAGGCGCGACGGTCCGCGACATCATCAACACCGTCGCCATCACGGGGATCCAGGCGGGGGCGGGCCGATGAGCGCGGACCAGCGCGCCGGGGCGGGCGGCCGGAGCGCGGACCACCGCTCCGGGGCGGGCGGCCGGAGCGCGGACCACCGCGCCGGGGCGGGCGGCCGGAGCGGCGCCGCGGGAGGCGACCCGGTCGTGCTCGTCGTCAACGCCGGATCTTCGTCGGTGAAGTACGAGCTGCTCGACCCGCGCACCGGCGCCTCGCAGGCCAAGGGGCTGGTGGAGCGCATCGGCCTGAGCGATGGGGTGGCGCGCCACACCGTGGGCGGGAGGACCCACGAGCAGGTTCTCGACGTGCCCGACCACGCGGCGGCGCTGCAGCTGGCGACCCGCGCCTTCCAGGAGCACGGCCCCACCCTCGCCGACGTCGACCTGCTCGCCGTGGGGCACCGGGTCGTGCACGGCGGCGCGGAGTTCGCCGACCCCACGCTCATCACCCCGGAGGTCATCGCGACCGTCGAGCGCCTCGTGCCGCTCGCACCGCTGCACAACCCCGGCAATCTCGCGGGTATCGCCGCCACGCAGGAGGCGTTCCCCGACGTGCCCCAGGTCGCGGTCTTCGACACCGCCTTCCACCAGGGCATGCCGGAGGCCGCCGCGACCTACGCCGTGCCCCGGCAGTGGCGCGAGGAGCACCGGGTGCGGCGCTACGGCTTCCACGGCACCTCCCACGCCTACGTCTCCCGACGGGCCGCCGACCTCCTGGGCCGTCCGCTGGAGGAGGTGCGCAGCATCGTGCTTCACCTGGGCAACGGGGCCAGCGCCGCCGCGGTCGACGGCGGCCGCAGCGTCGACACCTCGATGGGCATGACCCCGCTGGAAGGGCTGGTCATGGGCACCCGTCCGGGTGACCTCGACCCCGGGGTCGCCGGGCACCTGGGCCGGGTGGCCGGGCTGTCGACCGAGGAGGTCGAGCGTGCGCTGTCCAAGGAGTCAGGGCTGCTCGGGCTCACCGGCTCGGCGGACTTCCGGCAGGTCATGGCCCGGCGGGCGGACGGGGACCCGGCGGCAGTGCTGGCCTTCGAGGTGGTCGTGCACCGGCTGCTGCGCTACGTCGGGGCCTTCGCCGCGGTGCTCGGCGGGCTCGACGCACTGGTCTTCACCGCGGGGGTGGGCGAGAACAACGCCGAGCTCCGCGCGGCCGTCCTGGAGCGGCTGGCCGGGTTCGGCGTGCTCCTCGACGCACCCGCCAACGCCGCTGCCGACGGGGAGACCCTCATCACCACCGCGGACAGCCGGGTCGCGGGCTACGTCATACCGACGGCGGAGGAGTGGGAGATCGCCCGGCAGGCCGCCGCTCTGGTCACCCGCACCTGACCCCTCCCCCCTCCCACCGAGCGCCGCGAATGGTTGGCCCTGGACCCACCGAGCGCCGCCAATGGTTGGCACACCACCCACCGAACGCCGCCAATGGTTGGCACACCACCCACCGAACGCCGCCAATGGTTGGCACAACGCCTGATGACCGCCGCCGTCTGAGACAGGGTGGCGTCCTCGCACCGTGAGGTCGTCGACCGGAGGACGCGAGAAGCAACCATTCACAGCGCTCGGTGGCACCAAGAACAACCACCCACGACGCCCGGTGGGTCCAAGGCCAACCACTCACGACGCCCGGTGGGTATGGGGCCAACCACTCACGACGCTCGGTGGGTATGGGGCCGGGCCGGCTCAGGAGAGCCGGTGCGCCGGGGCGCTCGGCGTGGCCCGGAGCAGGTGAGGGGCCTCGAGCCCCTCGGCGAGGAAGGCCTCGTGCACCGCGGCCGCGACGTCCTCGACGTCGCCGCGCCGCACCAGGGCCAGCGCCGAGCCGCCGAAGCCGCCGCCGGTCATCCGCGCACCGGCCGCCCCCGCCTGCCCGGCCGCCTCCACCGCGAGGTCGAGCTCCCGGCACGAGACCTCGTAGTCGTCCCGCAGCGACACGTGCGAGGCCACCATGAGCCGGCCCACCTCCTCGGCGTCCTCCTGGCCCAGGGCCGCGACGAGGTCGAGCACCCGGGTGTTCTCGGTGAGCACGTGCCGCACGCGGCGCTGCGCCTCGTCGTCCCCCTCGAGCCGGCCCAGCGCCTCGTCCACGTCCGCGCCGTGCAGCTCACGCAGGCTGGCCACCCCGAGGCTGCGGCATGCGCGCTCGCAGGTGTCCCGGCGCGCGGCGTACTGGCCGTCGGCCAGGCTGTGGTGGGCCCGGGTGTCGATGACGAGCACCTCGTGACCGGGCAGGGTCCACGGCACCCGGGTGAGCGAGAAGTCGTCGCAGTCGACGAGCAGGGCGTGCCCGTCCACCGCGCGCAGCGAGACGGTCTGGTCCATCCCCCCGGTCGCCGCGCCGGCGTAGTCGTTCTCCGCGCGCACGCACACCTGCGCCAGCTCGGCCCGGTCGACCGCGGCCAGCCCCGGCACCAGCTCGGCCAGGGCCAGGGCGCTGGAGCAGGACAGTGCGGCCGAGGAGGACAGGCCCGCCCCGAGCGGCACGCGGCCGTCCACGAGGATGTCGGCGCCGACCGGGCCACCCGCCCGCTGCGCCAGGATGGCGACGACGCCCGCGACGTAGGCGACCCAGCCCCCGGGCGACCCGGCGCGGATCTGCTCCACCTCGCCCTCCCAGGCCTGTTCGGGCGCCTGCCGCGAGACCACCCGCAGCCGCCCGTCCGGCCGGGCCCGCACCGCGCAGTAGGTGCGGTGGGCCAACGCGAAGGGCAGGCACCAGCCGCCGTTGTAGTCGGTGTGCTCGCCGATGAGGTTGATCCGCCCGGGGGCGGCCCACACCCCGTCGGGGGCACCTCCGATCTCCCGCGCGAACGCCGCCCGCAGGTCCGGCTCGACCTCCTCGTCGGCCGTCGCCGGCGACCACCGCACCTCGTCCGTCACAGTCCCACCCTCTCCAGGTAGTCGTTGCGCAGCGCACCGCGCGGGTCCAGTCGGGCGGCCAGCTCGAGCATCCGCCCACGCCGCGGGTAGAGCTCCTCGATGCGCCGCGCGAGCGCGCGCTCGTCGAACAGCTTGCCCCAGTGCGGCCGTGCCCCGAGCGGCTCCAGCCCCTCCTCGATCCTCGGGAGGAGTGCCTCGACGGCGGGCTGGTCCCGCCGCCAGGTCACGTGGAAGGCGACGCTGTCCTCCTGCGCGGGGTCGAGCCACTGCCGGCCGCGGGACACGGTGCGCATCTCCGCGCTCAGGGCCAGACCGGCGAGCTCGCCGGCCATCCCCCGCAGCTGCTCCAGCGCCGGGCCGACCGCGCGCCGCGGCAGCAACCACTCCGACTGCAGCTCCTCGCCGGCCGAGGGGGTGAACCCCATCCGGAAGTGCGGCAGCCGGTCCAGCCAGGGGCCGGGCACGCCGCCCTGCGGGGTGCAGTGCTCGGGCCGCCCGCCCCTGATCATGTGCCGCGGCCCGTCCGCAGGCCGCAGCCCGAGGGCACCGACGGCACCGTCGCCGCCCCGGGGCCGGTCCACCCGGTCCTTGACCCACACCTGGGTCGTCCGGTCCGGGTCCCGCCAGTCGGTGAAGACCGAGACGCTCGTGCCCAGCCCGGTGACGGCGTCGAGGTCCTCCACCACCCGGTCCCAGGTGAGGCCCTCGTAGACGGTCTGCGCGACGTCGTAGGTGGGCTCGACCTCCAGCTCGACCACAGTGACGGCACCGAGCATGCCCAGCGAGACCACGGCACCGCCGAAGTCGGGGTCCCCGCGCTCCAGCCGCACCTGCTCGCCCCCGGTGGTGACGATCTCCACGGCGGCGACCCCCTCGGCCAGCGACGCGGCGCCGTCGCCCGAGCCGTGCGACCCGGTCGCCACCGCTCCCCCGACGGTGATGTGCGGCAGCGAGGCCATGGCGTGCAGCGCCCACCCCTCCTCCTGGATCCGGACGCCCACCTCGCCGTAGGTCAGGCCCGCCCCGGCACGCACGACGCCTCGCCCCCGGTCGACCTCCAGCTCGGTCGGCAGCCGGCGCAGGCCGACGAGGGTGCCGGTCGTGTCGGCGACCCGGTTGAAGGAGTGCCGCGAGCCGAGGACCCGGACGCGCCCGGCCCCGCCCATGACCTCGGCCAGCTCATCGATGCTGGTGGGCTCGACCAGCTCACCGGCCGAGTAGGCGAGGTTGCCGGCCCAGGTCCGTCCGGGTGCTGGTGCCATCCGCTCAGCCTACGCCCGGGCCGCGCGCCAGATCTGGCCGTGCTCGGGGTCCAGGGGCTGCATCGGCAGGCCCACCTCGGCGAGCAAACGGCCGGGCAGCACGACCCCGTCCACGGCCCACGGCACCACCCCGGGACCCGCCCGCAGCGGCTCCTGGCCGGGGCGCTCCAGGGTCACCCGGTAGCGCGCGTCCGGGTCGAGCCCGGGTAGCCGCACCCGGTGCGGTCCGGTGGTGGCGGGCCGCGCGAGCGCGGCGACCTGGAAGAGCGCCTCGGACCGGTCCTGGGCCACCGTGCCGTGGACCCAGGTCGCCTCGTCGTGGTGGTCGCCGTTGACGACCCGCCCGGTATGCAGCAGCTCCCGGTGCGCGCGGTGGAAGGCCACCCACGCCTCCAGCTCGGCGAGCTCGGCCTCGGTGCAGGTGGCCAGGTCCCACTCGATCCCCAGGTGCCCCCACAGGGCCGTCCCGGCGCGGAAGTCCAGGTCGTGGCGGCGGCCGGTGGTGTGTGAGCGGCCCGAGGCGATGTGCGTGCCGACGAACTCGGGCGGGAGCAGGAGCATGGTGCCGCGCTGGATCTGCTGGCGCTCCAGCGGGTCGATGCAGTCCGAGGCCCAGACGCGCACCGCCCGCTCCAGGATCCCCAGGTCGACCCGCCCGCCGCCGGCCGAGCAGGACTCGATCTCCAGCCCGGGGTGGGCGGCCAGCAGCTCGTCCATGAGCCGGTAGACCGCGAGCGTGTGCTCCCGCACCCCCGGCTCGCCGCCCGGGGTGTGACCGGCGTCGTTGAGGTAGCGGTTGTGGTCCCACTTGAGGTAGGCGATGTCGTAGCGGTCGAGCAGCGCCATGAGCTGGTCGCGGACGTGCGCGTAGGCGCCCTCGTGGCCGAGGTCGAGCACGTGCTGCTGGCGCGACTCCAGACCTCGACGACCCCCGGCGGAGAAGATCCACTCCGGGTGCGCCCGCGCCAGGTCGGAGTCCAGGCTCACCATCTCCGGCTCCACCCAGAGGCCGAACTCCATCCCGGCGGCGTGCACGTGCTCGATGAGGGGGTCCAGCCCGTCCGGCCAGACGTCCGGCGAGACCACCCAGTCCCCCAGGCTGCTCGTGTCGTCGCGGCGTCCGCCGAACCAGCCGTCGTCGAGCACGAACCGCTCGGCCCCCACCCGCGCACCCCGGTCGACGAGGTCCGTCAGCCGGTCCAGGTCGTGGTCGAAGTAGGTCGCCTCCCAGTTGTTCAGGGTCACCGGGCGGGGCCGGTCGGGGTGGTGGGGTCGGCTGCGCAGCCAGGCGTGGAAGCGCCCGGCGACCTCGTCGAGCCCGGTGCCGTGCGCGGCGTACAGCCAGGGGGTGGTCAGCTCCCCACCCGCGCCGAGGCGCGCCTCGCCGTGCTCGAGCCGCTCCCCCGACCCCAGGACCCGCGAGCCGTTGAAGAGCCGCTCCGCGTACGTCGTCTGGTTGCCGCTCCACCCCAGGTGCACCGCCCAGACCTGGCCGTGCCCGAACCCGAAGCCCGGCTCCCCCGCGCACAGCAGGTGCACCGCGTCCAGGCCGGTGCGTCCGGTGCGCACCTCCCGGCTGTGCACGCCGACGGAGAACGGCTGGCGCTGCGGCACCCGCTCCATGGTGTGCCGGCCGGCGAAGTCCAGCAGCTCCCCGGCCCGCTCCGGCACCGGCAGCGCCACGCGGACCGCACCCACGTCATACGTCTCCTCGCCGGTGTTGGTGAGGGTGACCCGGGTGCGCAGCAGCCCGCCCGGGTGCAGCTCGAGCTCGAGGACGACGGCGAGGTATGCCGTGTCGTCCGCCCCGCGCACCACGACCCGCTGGGTGCCGTCGGACGTCGTCGAGACGTCGGCGGGCCCGTCGGTGCGGAACGCCGGCGACCAGTCCCGCCCCTGCCGCGAGCCCTCGACCCCGGGGCGGCCCAGCCACGCGCGGGCGTGCTCGGGCAGCAGGCTCACCTGGTCGGCGACGTCGAAGGGGCTGTCCCCACGGGCGACGCGCCCGGTCGCGGTGACCGCCTCCAGGTCCTGCTCGTCCAGGTCGCCGAGGTCGGCGCCCCAGTGGCGGACCACCGGGAGCAGGTCGTCGGCGAGGTCGAGGACGAGGGAGGTGCCGGCGGCGCGCAGGTGCAGCAGGGAGGTCACCGCCCCACCCCACTGCACCGGGGCCGCCGGTGTCCAGTCGGGTCCCGGACCCAACGTTCGTGTCTCGTCCACCCACCCGCAACGTGGCCTCGTTAGCGTCGCTGCGGTGGCTAGGGAGCTGGAGTTCATCAAGGGTGTCGACAAGCTGCACGCGTTCTACACCGAGCACGTGCGGATGCTGGCACACGCCTACGACCTCAGCGACGAGGACGCCGCCCGCATCCTCGACCGCTTCGACTTCAAGAACGTCTCCCGGTCCATCCTGGCCCCGGCGCGGGTGGACCTGTTCGAGGCCCCGCCCGAGCTCTGAGCCGGCGCCGTCCGCACGGTCCGACCTCCCGGGCGTCGGGTGCGGCGCCCCGTAGAATGGGGGGTGATGTCCCTCCGGTCCCCTGCCGGCGGACCGCTCCCCGCCCTCGACCCGGGACGCCGATGACCACTGCCGAGCCAGGCCCGACCCGACGGTCCGCACGACTGCACGGGCTGGACGTCGCGCGCGGCCTGGCGATCGTGGGGATGATCGTCGTCAACGTCGGGCCGGTCCAGGTCGACTCCCTCCTGCAGCGGCTCTACCTGCTCCCCTACGGCCGGGCCTCGGTGCTCTTCGTGACGATCGCCGGGATCGGCATGGGCTTCTTCCTGCGCGGCCGCACCGGGTCCCGCCGGTGGCGCGAGCTGTCCTGGCGCATCGTCCTGCTCCTGGTCCTCGGCCTGGTGCTGCAGACCCTCACCACCAGCGTGAGCGTCATCCTCACGACCTACGCACTGCTGTTCCTCCTTGCCCCGCTGGCGTGGCGGCTACCCTCCCGCCGCCTCCTGCTCGTGCCCGGCGTCCTCACCGTGGCCGGGCCGCTGTGGATCGTGTGGCACGACCTCGAGGTCCACGGGCACGCCCAGGGCGCCGTCAGCCTGCTGACCCCCCGCGACGAGATCGTCCACTCGCTGCTCTTCGCCGGGCCCTACCCGCTGGCCAGCTGGTCGGTGCCCTTCCTCGTCGGCCTGTGGCTGTCGCGCACCGCCCTCGGCGACCCGCTCGTCCAGCGACGCCTCATGGTGTGGGGAGCGGTGACCGCGGTCGTCAGCTTCGTCGTGGCCGACCTCGCCTACTCCGCCCTCGGGCCCGAGGCCGACGTCGGCTGGACCCGCATCCTCACCGGCGTCGCGCACGGGCAGATGCCGCTGTGGATCGTCAGCGCGACCGCCGGGGCCTGCTGCGTCGTCGGCGCCTGCCTGCGCTGGGGCCTGCGGGGGCGCGTCAGCCGGTGGCTGGCGAGCGGGGGCACCATGGCGCTCACCCTCTACGTCCTCCACGTGCTCGTCCTGGCCGTCATCAAGCCGGAGGACGGCTTCGCCTTCGTCGTCGGCGTGCTCATCGCCACCGTGCTCTGGACCGGCCTGCTCGCGCTGGCCGTGGCCTGGCAGCGGGAGGGCCGCAGCGGGCCGTTGGAGCGCCTCCTGCGCACGCCGTGGCTGCGGCCGACCGCACCCTCCCCCCGACCCTCGCAGGAGCGCCTGTCGTGACCCGACGTCATACCCTCCCCGTGGCCCTCGTGGCGCTCACCCTCGCCGCCTGCAGCGGCGGCGACCCAGGACCGGACGCGGCGCCGACGACGGCTCCCGAGGCCCCGGCCGCCACCAGCGCGCCGCCGGACGACGCCGCCGCCACCACCGAGCCCGCTCCCCCGGAGGCCGCGCCCAGCACCACGGCGCCGGAGCCCCCGCCGGAGCCCGGGCTCGGTGCCAGCGGGGTGAGCGCGGGGCACCCCCTGGCCGCCGAGGCCGGGATGCAGATGCTCGAGCGGGGCGGGTCGGCGGTGGACGCGGCGATCGCGGCGGCGTTCACCGACGCGGTGACCCAGCCGTCCTCGTCGGGCATCGGCGGCGGGGGCGTCACGATCGTCGCCGCCGACGGCGAGGCGGTCAACTACGACTACCGCGAGGTGGTGAACGCGCAGGGCGCGGTCCCGGAGGACGGTGTCGGCGTGCCCGGCTTCGTCGCCGGCATGCACCGGCTGCACGAGGAGCACGGCGAGCTCCCCTGGGAGGTGCTGCTGGAGCCGGCCATCACCGTCGCCGAGGACGGGCACCCGGTGTCGGACTTCGTCGCCGCGGCGCTGCGGACCCCCAACGGCGAGGCGGCCACCGGCGACCTGCCGCACTTCCGGTCCGGCGGGGCCCCGCTGCAGGCCGGCGACCCCCTCGTCCAGACCGACCTGGCGGCGACGATGCGGACCCTGGCCGAGGAGGGCGCGCCGTCCTTCTACACCGGATCCCTGTCCGGACGGGTCGCCGGTGTCCCGGGGCTGGACGCCCGCACGCTGCAGGACTACGAGGTCCAGGTGTCCGCCCCCGCGGCCGGCGACCTGGCCGGGGACGTCCTGCTGTCCGGGGCGCCGCCCCTGCCGGGCGCCGCGATCGTGCAGATGGCGCAGATCGCCGAGGCCGGCGGAATCGGTGAGGTCGACCCCGACTCCGCCGAGTTCGTGGACCGGCTCTCGCAGGCGTGGCTGGTGGCCGACCGCACGGTGCAGGAGGAGCTGGGCGACCCGGCGTTCGTGGACGTGCCGGTCGAGCGCATCACCGACCAGGAGGCCAACGCCGCGCTGGCCGCCGACCTCTACGACGGCGACGGCGGCGTCGCGGCGGTCGCCGACCCCTACGACAGCGACCCGAACACCACCCACATCTCGGTGGTCGACGAGGACGGCGTGGGAGTCTCGATGACCAACACCCTCACCAGCTTCTGGGGCAGCGGGCGCTACCTGGACGGGTACTTCCTCAACGACCAGCTCTCACGGTTCTTCGCCATCGGCGTCTCGGACGCCAACCAGCCGGAGGCGGGGCGACGGTCCGTGTCGTGGAGCGCCCCGTCGATGGTGGTCGACGAGGACTACCGACCGGTGCTCGTCGTCGGCACCCCCGGCGGGCGGCAGATCCCGAGCACCACCGCCTCGGTCGTGCTGCGGTGGGGCCTGCACGGCGAGCCCCTGGACGCCGCCGTCCCGGCCGGGCGTTTCCTGCTCAGCGACGGCCGGCTGCGGCTCGAGGACCCCGCGCTCGCCGGTGAGCTGCGCTCGATGGGGTATGCCGTGGACGTCGCCGACCCGGGGCGGCGCGCCGACTTCGGCTCGGTGCAGGCGCTGGCGGTCGACTGGGAGCAGGGGACGGTGACCGGGTTCGCCGACGACCGGCGCTCGGCCGGGTTCGTCGTGGACTCCCCCTGAGCCGCTGACCGGCCCTACGGGCCGCGGGGGACCAGCCGGAGCTCCAGGACGTGCTCCGAGGGTGCCGTGAGCCGTGCCCGGGCGCTCGCGTCGTCGCCGTGGGCGGCCACGACATACTCCCCGGGGGTCGGCAGGTCCAGCGCGAAGGTGCCGTCCGCGCCGGTGAGCAGGGCGACGTCGGGCAGCGGGACGGGCCCCGCCTCCAGCGCCACGCGGGCGCCGGGGACGGGGCCGCCGTCGGCGTCGAGCACGACGCCTCGGACCCGTGCGGTCATCCGGCCGGTCAGCCCTTCCACAGCTTGAGGTTGTCGAACACGGGCTTGTTGATGCGCGTCCCGCTGTTGCTCCCGGACCCACCGTAGGCGTGGATCGCCACGGCGTAGCGGCCTCCCTCGTGGAACACGTAGACCCCGCTGCCGCTCTGGCCGCCGGCGGTGTCCAGCGTGTAGTACACCTTGCGCGCGCTCAGCGCGGCGACGCCGCTCCAGTGGTACCACTGGGTGCCGGAGGGCTTGTCGCCCGGGTAGCCGGAGAGGTTGAGGCTCTTGGCGTTCAACGTGGCGTCCGACCAGTTCGCGAAGCCGAGCCACCCCGTGGCGTCGCCCTTGGGCTCGGTGAGCAGCAGCGCACCGTAGTCGTACTCGTGGTCCGGCGAGCTCGTCCAGCCGTGGACGCTGCGCAGCTGGGCGCGGGGCACGAGGAACCGGCCGTAGGGCAGGCTCGCGCCGTTGCGCCCCGGCATGACGTCGATGCTGCGCACCCACCCGTGCCGCTGGGTGCCGGGGGCGTGGATGAACACGCAGTGCCCGGCGGTGATGATGCTGCGCGGCCCGTTGAACCACCCGGTGCCGATCCACTGCGAGCCGTCGTTGGCCGTGATGAGCAGCGAGCAGTGGACGCGCCACGGGTAGCTGCCGGTGGCGGTGATCTGGACCCGGTTGTCCGGGCCCTGCACGGTCTCGGCGTCGACCGGGGGGCCGTAGGTGGCCTCCCCGACCGGCCGCAGGCCCGACGTGTCCGGGGCCTGCTCGACCTCGCCCAGCGCCTGCGCCATGACGGCCGCCACCGGCTCGATGTCCAGCCCGGCGGCGGCCTCCTCGTGCGCACCGCCCCCGGCCCCCGGCTCCTCGGTGAGCTCCTCGGTGCCGACCTCGTCGGCCGGCTCCGCCTCCGGCGCGACCGGCTCGTGCGGGTTGATGTCGTCGTGTGACATGGGTTCTTCTCCTCCTCGGGCGCACCGGCCCCTGCGCCGGTGCATGCTGGGAGGAGTCGGGTGGGGGCCGCCAGATACCTTGGCGTGGCCTCAGAGGTGGGGCTGCACCAGCTCCACGTAGCGGCGGGCCATGGTGGCGACGACGTCCGCACCGGGGGCGGCCCACACGTCGGCGTGGAAGATCTCCACCTCGACGTCGCTCGCGTAGCCCGCCTGCGCGACCTGGCGGGTGAAGGCCGGGAAGTCGATGTGGCCGTCGCCCATCATCCCCCGGCTCAGCAGCGCGTCGGCCGGGAACGGCGTGATCCAGTCGCACACCTGGTAGCTGACGATGCGGCTGCCCGCCCGGGCGATCTGCTGCTCGATGCCGGGCTCCCACCACAGGTGGAAGGTGTCGACGACCACCCCCACCGTCTCGGGGTCGAGCTGCTCGGCGATGTCCAGCGCCTGGCCCAGGGTGGAGACCACGCCACGGTCCGCCGCGAAGATCGGGTGCATCGGCTCGATGCCCAGCCGCACGCCGTGCTCGGCCGCGACGGGCTGCAGCGCGCCGATGGCCTCGGTGGCCCGTGCGCGCGCCCCGGGCAGGTCGGTGTCGCCCTCGGGCAGGCCACCGGGGACGAGCACCAGGGTGGCCGCGCCGAGCGCCGCGGTCTCCCGGACCGCCTCGACGTTGGCCTGGTGGGCGGCCGCGACGGCCCCCGGGTCGGACCCGGTGAAGAACCCTCCGCGGCAGACCGACGAGACGCGCAGCCCGGCTTCCCGGACCCACCGGACGGCCGTCTCCAGCCCGACCTCGGCCACCGGCTCGCGCCAGACGCCGATCGCGGGCAGCCCCGCGGCCAGGCAGCCGTCGATCGCCTCCCGCAGCGACCAGCCGGCGCAGGTGCGCTGGTTGAGCGAGAGCCGCGCGAGCCGGGGGTCCCCCGGCTCCGGCGTGGGCACCGCCGCCGGGCGGCCCGAGGGGACGTCGAGCGGGACGGTGCCCGCCGCCGCCGTCACGGCGTCAGCCCCGCGCCCACGAGCCACGTGCGCATCCGCCGCGCCGCCAGGTCGGGGTCGGGGAGCAGCCGCGCCTCGTCGGCCAGCTCGAAGAGCCGGGCCAGGTGCACCGCGCTGCGCGCCGACTGCAGACCGCCGACCATGACGAATCCGGGCTGCTGACCGGTGAGCCACGAGAGGAAGGCGATGCCGGTCTTGTAGTGGAAGGTGGGACGCTCGAAGATGTGCCGCGACAGCGCCAGCGTCGGCGCCATCTCCTGGTCGTAGGTCTCGACGTCTCCCTCGTCGAGCGCCGCCAGGGCCGCGGAGGCCGCGGGCGCGATGGCGGCGAACGCCCCGAGCAGGGCGTCGGAGTGGTGCGTCCCGTCGCCCCTGATGAGCTCGGGGTAGTTGAAGTCGTCGCCGGTGTAGAGACGGACACCCTCGGGCAGTGCCGCCCGCAGGCCGACCTCGTGCTCGGCCGACAGCAAGGACACCTTGACGCCGTCCACGACGTCGGCGCGGTCGTGCACGAGGCGCAGGAACGCCTCCGTCGCCGCCGGCACCTCGCTGCTCCCCCAGTAGCCGGACAGGGCGGGGTCGAACATCTCCCCCAGCCAGTGCAGGATCACCGGCTCCTGCGCGCGGTCCAGCACCGGGTCAAGGACGCTGCGGTAGTCCGTCTCGCCCTCGGCGGCGGCCGCGAGCTGGCGCGAGGCCATGACGATGACCTGCGAGCCGGTGCCCTGGACGAAGTCCACCTGCTCGAGGTACGCGTCACGCACCGCCCCCAGGGTCGTCGCGTCCGGGGCGTGGTCGGTGCCGGCGCCGCTGGCGATGCGGGCGCCCAGCTCGGCCGCCTGCGCCGCGCTGCGGGTGACGAGCTCCTGCACCGCCGCCCAGTCCAGCCCCATGTTGCGCTGGGCGGTGTCCATGGCCTCGGCGACGCCGAACCCGTACCGGAACAGGCCGCGGCGGAAGGCGAGGGTCGAGTCCCAGTCGACGCGGGCCGGTGCCCCCGGGGTGTTGTCACCGTAGGGGTCCGCCACGACGTGGGCCGCCGCGAAGGCGACCCGGCTGGCGTAGGGCTCCGGGTGCTCCTGCCACTGCCTCGGGGCGTGCAGGGCGACCTCGCGCCAGCGGCCGTCGGCCCCGGGCAGCGCGACCGTGTCCGACCCCGTCGTCGAGGGAGCCCGGCGCGCGGTCGCCGTGCTCACGCCACCGGCTCCGTCGCGCGCAGCCGCTCCGTCGACGCCTGGTCGGCGGGAGGGGTCGCGACCTCGGTCAGGTCGACGCTGCGGCGCTCGGACGAGGACCGCAGACCCGCCTCCACCAGCTGGAGCCCACGCACGCCGGCGGCG
Source organism: Serinicoccus chungangensis (assembly GCF_001483745.1). Classification (GTDB taxonomy): domain Bacteria; phylum Actinomycetota; class Actinomycetes; order Actinomycetales; family Dermatophilaceae; genus Ornithinicoccus; species Ornithinicoccus chungangensis_A. The sequence continues at coordinate 26,574 of NZ_LQBL01000007.1, forward strand.
AAGTCGTAGGCGTGCGGGCGGCCGGCGTACACGTCCAGGAGGAACTGCTCCCACTGGGCACGGAAGCCGTTGCCGAACTCGGTGTTGTCCGGGATCTGGGCCCACTGCGACCGGAAGTCCTCCTCGGTCGGCAGGTCGGGGTTCCACACGGGCTTCGGGGTGCTGACGGCCGGCTGGATGCGGCAGCCGAACAGCCCGGCGACGGCCGAGCCACGGGTGCCGTCCACCTGGAACTCCACCAGCTCGCCCCGGTCGACACGCACCGCCCAGGAGGAGTTGACCTGCGCGATGACCCCTCCCTCCAGCTCGAAGATCGCGTATGCCGCGTCGTCCGCGGTCGCGCGGTACTCCCGGCCCTGCTCGTCCCACCGGGTCGGGATGTGGGTCACCGCGCGGGCGGTCACCGACTCCACCGCGCCGAAGAGGTTCTCCAGCACGTAGTTCCAGTGGCAGAACATGTCGAGCACCATGCCGCCGCCGTCCTCGGCGCGGTAGTTCCAGCTGGGTCGCTGGGCGGGCTGCACGTCCCCCTCGAACACCCAGTAGCCGAACTCGCCGCGGACCGACAGGATCGTCCCGAAGAAGCCGGAGTCGATGAGCCGCTTGAGCTTGACGAGGCCGGGCAGGTAGAGCTTGTCGTGGACCACGCCGTTGATGACGCCGGAGGCGACCGCGGCGTCCACCATCTCCTGGCCGTCGCCGACCGTCTCGGCGATGGGCTTCTCGGTGTAGATGTGCTTGCCCGCCGCGATGGCCCGCAGGATGGCGCCCTTGCGCTCGCTGGTGACCTGGGCGTCGAAGTAGACGGTGGCGCTCTCGTCGGCGAGCGCCGCGTCGAGGTCGGTCGTCCAGTCCTCGACGTCGTGCCGCCGGGCCAGCTCCTGCAGCTTCTCGGCGTTGCGCCCCACGAGGACGGGCTCGACCTGGATGCGGTCCCCGGAGGGCAGCTCGACCCCGCCGGCGTCCCGGATGGCCAGGATCGAGCGGACGAGGTGCTGCCGGTAGCCCATCCGGCCGGTCACGCCGTTCATGATGATGCGGGTGGTGTGGGTGGCCATGGTGTTCAGGTCCTTTCGGGGGCGGGGCTGCTCAGCTCGGGTGAGCGCGACCCGGAGGGGGTGGGGTCCTCGGCCGGGTCGGCGCCACGGGCGCCACCTCCGCCGAGGTAGAGCTCGGCGAGCTGCGGGTCCTCCAGCAGCTCGGGGGCCGGTCCGGTGATGTGGACCCGGCCCAGGTCGAGCACGCAGCCGATGTCGGCGGTCTCGAGGGCGCGCCGGGCGTTCTGCTCCACCAGGAGCACCGCGATCCCGGCCTCCCGCATCCGGACGACCTGCTCGAAGACGACGGAGGTCGTCTTGGGGTCCAGGCCCATGCTCGGCTCGTCGAGGAGCACGACCTTGGGGCTGACCATGAGCGAGCGGGCGAACTCGACCTGCTTCTGCTGGCCTCCGGACAGCGCGCCCGCCAGGGCGGCCCACCGGTCGGCGACGACGGGGAAGAGGTTCTTGACGAACTCGACCCGCTCCTGCACCTGGGCCTTGTCCTTGACGGTGTAGGCCCCCAGCGAGACGTTCTCGGCGACCGTCATCTCCTTGAAGACGCTGTGGCCCTGGAGGACGTGCGAGAGCCCGTGCCGGATCATCGACTGCGGACCTGCCCCGGTGACCTCCTCGCCGTCGACGACGATGGAGCCCGAGCGCGGCGCCAGCATGCCGCTGGCGACCTTGAGCACGGTGGACTTGCCGGCGCCGTTGGGACCGACGAGGCAGACGACCGAGCCGGCCGGGACCTTGACCGTCAGCCCGCGCAGCACGAGGGCGGCCCGGCCGTAGCCGGCCTCGATGTCGTTGAGCTCGAGAAGGTGGTCAGACGCCAAGGTAGGCCTCCAGCACTCGGGGGTCCTGCTGGACCTCGGACGGCGTGCCCTCCGCGATGGGGGCACCTCGGTCGAACACGACGATGTGGTCGGACAGACTCATCACCATGTCCATGTTGTGCTCGACGATGATGAAGGTCCGCCCCTCGGCGTTGAGCTCCTTCACCAGCGTGCCGATGCGGCCGATGAGGGCCGGGTTGACGCCGCCGGCCGGCTCGTCGAGCAGGATCGTGTCGGGTTCTCCCATGAGCACGCCCGCGAGCTCCAGCAGCTTCTGCTGGCCGTAGGAGATGTCCTGGGCCAGCGAGCCCTCCAGGTGGTCGATGCCGACGCGGCGCAGCAGCTCGCGCGCCCGCTCCACCTGGCGGCGGTTCCGGCTCGACCCCACCAGCTGACCCAGCCCCGAGGGGCGGACGGCGACGAGGAGGTTCTCCAGCACGGTCATCCGGGGGAAGGTGCGGCAGAGCTGGAAGCTGCGCCCGATGCCCGCCGCGCAGATGCGGTGCGGCGCCCGCCGGGTGATGTCCTGGCCACGGAACCGCACGGTGCCGGAGTCCGGCGCGATCATGCCGGTCACGATGTTGAAGAAGGTCGACTTCCCGGACCCGTTGGGGCCGATGAGGGCGTTGACCTTGCCCTCGTGGAAGGTCACCGTGGCGCCGTTCACGGCCTGCACGCCGCCGAACGCCTTGGACAGGCCCTCGGTCTGCAGGCTGGGGCGCACGTCCTGCTGCACGCTCATGATCGTCCCTTCCCGGTGCTCGCGTGGTGCACGTCCTCGACCGGTTCCCGCTCGGCCTCGGTCTCGCTCTGGGCCCGGCGCTCGGCGTCGATCGCCTTGTTGCGCTCGAGCAGCTGGGCGGCGCTCTCCTCGCGGATGGAGGTGGCCGCGGGGCGCAGGCGGTGCACGAGCCCGAGGAGGGCGGGCACCACCCCCTCGGGCATGAAGAGGACCACGACCGCGAGCAGCAGACCCAGCGCCACGAGGTGGAACTGGCTGTCGCCGTACTGCGCCTTGAAGACCTCCATGGCGTAGCCGACGACCACCGCACCCACCACCGGGCCCACCAGCGAGCGGATGCCCCCGAAGAGGGACATGAGCACCATGTAGGAGCCGGTGAGGATGGAGAACTGGAAGACCGGGTCGAGGTTGCCGAACCAGAGCGCGTAGAGGCCGCCGGCCAGGCTGGTGAAGAACGCGGAGATGACGAAGACGACCAGCTTGTAGCGGAACGTCGGCACCCCGAGCGCCTCGGCCTTGTCCTCGTCCTCGCGGATGGCCTTGAGCCCGGCACCGAACTGCGAGCGGTCGATGAGCCACCACACGAGCAGCGCGATGCCGATGAGGACGAGGAAGAGGAAGTAGAAGCGGGTGTGCTGCTCGGGACGCAGCACCGAGTTGTCGAACGGCCGCGGCACCCGCAGACCCTCCGACCCGCCGGTCACCGAGGCCCAGCTCTGGAACACCAGGAGCAGGATGAGCACGAGGGCGATGGAGACGATGACGAAGGAGGCGCCGCGGACCCGCAGCGAGGCGATGCCGATCGGGACCGCCAGCAGCGCGACGGCGACCGCTCCCAGCACCAGCGCCACCCAGGGGTTGATCCCGGTGTGCGTGGTGAGCAGCGCCACGGCATACCCGCCCAGGCCGGAGTAGGAGGCGTGGCCCAGGGAGATGTAGCCGGTGAACCCGCCGACGAAGTTCCAGCCGACGGCGAAGGCGGCGTAGCTGGCGATGACGACCGCCACCGACAGGATGAAGGCGTCCGGCGCGAGCCAGGGCACCATGAGCGCGAGCACGACCGCCACGACTCCCAGGCCGGCCTTGGCCAGGCCCAGGCGCCGGTCGAAACGCTCGCCGGCGCTGTCGTCCGGTCGCCCGGCGGCCGCTGCCGTCGGCGTGGGGGTGGCGAGGTCAGAAGCGTTGGGCAAGGCGACCTCCGAAGAATCCCTGCGGACGGACCATCAGGGTGATGAACAGGGCGAGGTAGAACACGGTCTGGGCCCAGGTGGTGCCCAGCGGGATCTGCAGCAGGCTCTGGCTGAGGCCGAGGACCAGCGCGGCGATGGCCGCGCCCGGGATGCTCCCGAGGCCCCCGACGACGATGATCGCCATGAGCGGGCCGATCCAGTGCCAGTGCAACGAGGGGTAGATCGTGGAGTCGAGGGACAGCGCGGTCCCACCGATGGCCGCGGTCGCGAGGCCGAGACCGAAGCCGTACCCGGCCACCTTCTCCGTGTCGATCCCCAGCAGCGCCGCGGCCTCCTTGTGCTGGATGGTCGCGCGCAGCGCCTGGCCGAAGCTCGTGGCCTTCATGAGCAGGTAGAGCGCCAGCAGGCTGACCGCCGCCAGCCCGAACGCCACCAGCTTGACCACGGCGATGTTGGCCCCGAAGATCTCGATGCTCGCCGTCGAGTAGCTCAGGCTGATCCGCCGCTGCGTCCCGGTCCAGACGAACCCCAGCATCCCCTCGATGATGAGGGCGATGGCGAAGGTCAGCAGGACCGACATCATGGTGAGGGTGACGGGCTTGAGCCGGGACAGCAGGAAGCGCTGCATGACCACGCCCAGGAGGAAGAACAGCGGCACCGTCGCGATGAGCGAGAACAACGGGTCGATGCCGGTGGCGCGGTGGAACGCCCAGGCGAGGTACGCGGCGAGGATGAGGAACGCCGAGTGGGCGATCATCACCACGCGCATCACCCCGAAGTAGAGCGTCAGGCCGGCGGCGAGGAGGGCGTAGAGGCCCCCGAGCAGGATCCCGAGGATCACCGCCTGGGTGATGAGGGCGCTCACGAGAGGCTCCCTTCTGATCGGTCGCGGGTGCGGTGCAGCAGGCGGATGGGGCTCACCAGTCCTGCTTGGGGAAGCTCAGCTCGGCGTCGCTGGCGTCCTCGGGCAGGACGATGACGATCTCGTCGTCCTGCCACTGCTGGATGAGGTGGGCGGCCTGCGGGCGGCCCTCGGCGTCCCACGACAGCGGGCCCACGACGGTCTCCACCTCGTTCTCGCGCAGCCAGTCGATCATCGACTGCTGGCACTCCGGGCTGGGGTCGGCGCACTCGTTGGCCTCGGCCGCGGCGGCGACCACCTGCATGGTGGTCCAGGCGTTGGCCTCGTCCTCGTTGGGCGGGTTGCCGTGCTGCTCGGTGTAGAAGTCCACGAACTCCGCGTTCGACGGGTAGTCCGCGTCCGGGGTGTAGCCGGTGGGCGACAGGATGCCCTCGGTCTCGCCGATGGCCTCCGGGAACTCCGGGTTGGTGGGCGCCGTGGAGAAGGCCGCGAGGCGCGGCTGGTAGTCCAGCTGCTGCAGGGCCACGATGAGGTTGACCGCGTCCTGGTACTGCGTGCCGCCGACGAGGATGTCCGCGTCGGTGTTGGCGATCTTGTTGGCGATGCTGGAGAAGTCGGTGGTGTTGGGCGGGTAGACCTCGTCGGCGACGGTCTCGATGCCGCCCTCCTCCAGCTTCTCCTTGAGCCCGTAGGCGGTGCCCTGGGCGAAGGGGTCGTCCATCGAGGCGTAGGCGGCCGTGGTCGGGCGCTCCCCCTCGGGCATGGCCAGGATGTGCTCGGCCAGGTAGTTGTAGTGGTCGTTCGCGATGGCGGGCGCGGCGTAGAAGAGGTTGTCGAAGCCCTGGGTGAAGACCTCCTCGGCGGCGCCGGCCGGCTCGACGAAGAGGAAGCCGTAGTCCTGCGCCACCTGAGCCGCCGGCACCACGAGGCGGGTGGAGAACGGGCCGACGACGATGTCCACCTGGTCCTGGTTGATGAGCTTCTCGTAGTCGGAGGCGACCCGGTCGGCGTTGGACTGGTCGTCGTAGATGATGAGCTCGACGTCGCGGCCCAGGAGGCCGCCGTTGGCGTTGGTGTACTCGGCCCAGGCCTCGTAGCCGCGCTGGACGCCCTTGCCGGGCTCGGAGAAGTCACCGGTGAGCGGCAGCGAGATCCCGATGGTGACCGGACCCTCGTCCCCCTCGCCCTCCTCCCCCTCGGCGGAGGAGCCTGCGCCGCCACCGAGGCCGCAGGCGCTGAGCGTGAGGGCCCCGGCGGCGGCCACGGCCAGGGCGGCGCGGCGGCGGCCCGGCCGGCCGACCGCGGTGGAGGTCCCCCCGGCCTGGTCGACGGACATCAGGACGGATCGGCGGGTGCTGTGCTTCATCTGGCGCTCCTTTGCGGCCCACGGGGGAAGGTCAACCGATTACGCAAACGTTTGCACAAACGATTGCGTTGTACGATAACGTGCGTCTTGGGCGTTGGCAAGGAGGTACCGGCGCGGGTCTCCCGGGACGCCCGGCCCGCCGACCAGCGGACGCACCACGAGGACGAGGAGTCGATGATGACCGGAGCGGCGGCACCACGGTTGGTGGACATCGCGCAGTCGGCAGGTGTCTCGGTGGCCACGGCCTCCCGGGCGCTGAGCGGCCGGCAGGGCGTCAGCACCGCCGTCGCCGAGCGGGTCAAGGAGATCGCCGAGTCCCTGGGCTACATCGGCAACGTCCACGCCCGGTCGCTCGCGGGGGGCACCAGCTCCAGCGTCGGCCTGGTGGTCCACGAGGTGGCCGACCCCTACTTCTCCGAGATCGCCAGCGGCGTCATGCGGGTGGCCGGCCGACGGGGGCTGTCCGTGCAGATGTGCCATAGCGGGCGGGACCCGCAGATCGAGCTGCGGCAGCTGCGGACCCTCATCGCCAACCGGGTCGGGGTCATCGTCGTGGCGGGGTCGGGCTACCTCGACGCCGAGGCCGAGCGCAGCATCCACCGCGAGCTGACCCGCTTCACCCAGGCGGGCGGGCGCGTGGTGGCGATCGGCCGCCACCAGCACGCCACCGACGCCGTGCTCCCCGCCAACACCGACGGCGCCCAGGCCGTCACCCGGCACCTGCTGGCGCTGGGCCACCGCCGGGTCGCCGTCGTCACCGGGTCGCTAGGGCTCACCACCGTCGCCGACCGGCTCACCGGCGTGCACCGGGCGCTCGCCGAGGCGGGCATCCCCCGCGAGGAGGTGCCCGTCGTCGTGGCCCCCTTCACCCGGGACGGCGGCAAGACGGCCACCCTCGAGGTGCTGCGCGAGCACCCCGGCAGCACCGCCGTGCTCGCGCTCAACGACGACATGGCCATCGGTGCGCTGTCGGTGCTCCGGTCCCGGTCGCTGCGGGTGCCGGACGACATGTCGGTGACCGGCTTCGACGACGTGCCGGTGGCCGCCGACCTCTCCCCGTCGCTCACCACCGTCCGGCTGCCGATGCAGCAGATGGGCGAGAAGGCCCTGGAGCTCGCGCTGCGCCCGGCGGCCAAGCGGCCGCGCCGGGTCGTCATGCCGGCCACCCTGGTGGAGCGGGACTCCAGCGGGCCGCCGCGACGCTCCTGAGCGCCACGCCACCGTGCAGCACGCCGGCCGGCGCGGTGGTGGCGTCTCCGGTCGTCAGCGGAGGTGGCCCTCGGAGAGCCGGCGCGCGCGCTCCTCGCGCACCAGCTCCCACGTCCGGACGATGCGCGGGGCCGTCATGATGACCAGGCCCCCGACCATGTTGAGCAGGGTGACCCACCAGAACCAGCCCAGCCACTGGCCGATCGAGATCTCTGCGCCGGCCTGCATCGCACCGAAGATGAGCACCGAGGACAGCGCCCCGTGGTGCATCTCCAGGCCGACCACGAGGAGCCCGCCGATGAGCGAGATCACGGCCGTCATGACGTCGGAGCTGGTGCCCTGGTTCATCCGGGTCATCAGGGTGATGGTGCTCCCGGCGAGCAGCGCCAGGGCGATCGTCTCCATGGTGAACCCGGCCGTCACGTAGTCGACCGCGGAGCTGGTGAGGTCCTCGTGGAACTGCGGGAAGGCATACACCACCAGCCACATGAACATCCATCCCCCGGCCAGGTTGGTCACCAGGGTGACCGACCACAGCCGGAAGAGCTGGGCGAAGGTGCCGTGCCCGGCCAGGACGGCGTTGACCGGGAGCATGAAGTCCTCGGTGAACAGCTCGGAGTGCGCCAGCCGCAGCGCCAGCAGGCCGATGCCGAAGGCCAGGCCGGACAGCAGCGTGCTGCCGGTGGCGTGCATCACCGCGAGCATCGCCATGATGCCCAGCCCCACGTCGATCCCGCCGAAGAGGCCGGTCACCACCAGTCCTCGGTGGGTGCGCTTGAGCCGCTCCTCGCCCTCGGAGACGGTGGCGTTGAACTCCTCGTGCAGCTCCTCCTCGAGCCGGCGCTCCACTCCCCCGACCTCGACGGTCTCGTACTGGTCGCCCTGGCCACCGGCCTCCGGCTCGGTGCTCTGGTCGAGGTCGCCGTCCTGCGAGCTCATCGGGTGCGGTCCTGGGCAGCGGGAGAGGTCATCCTCCCATCCTGCCTGCTCGGTGGGACGTCTCAGACCACCCGACGCCGCCGGTGCCGGTGGCGCACGTGCGGGAGGCCCCCCGGTGGTGGTGGGCGGAGCACCACCACCGGGGGGCCTCGTCAGGGCCGGTCAGTCGCGACTCAGGAGCAGCTCACCGCCCCGTGGTCCACCTCGTAGCGCTCGTAGTGGCCCACGCCGTCGTAGAACGCGTAGCCCGCGACGGTGACGGTCCCGGCCTCGATGGAGCCCTCGCCCGAGCGGAACACGTGGTAGACGGCCTTGCCGTCCTTGACGTTGGTCCACTTCTTGTCGCCGAAGGCGGTGGTCGCGCGGATGTCCACCCGGTGACCGTCCTCGTTGACGACGTGCACCGCGACCACGGCGGTCTTGTTGGAGCACTGCGCGTTGGTCGAGATCCGCAGGTCCACCTCGTCCGTGGGGGTCGCCGGGGCCACCAGCGTCAGCGCCGCGGTGTCCGAGGCGTTGCCGTGGCCCTTGGACCGGACCGACACCTTGATCGTGTAGTCACCGGGGGTGAAGCCGGAGACGTCGAACGAGGTGGCGAAGGTGCCGTCGGTGACCGGGACCTCCCGTCCGACGACCTTGCGGCCCTCGGCGTCCTGGAGCTCGGCATACACCGCCTCGACGTCCTTGCGCCAGCCGGTGCTTCCCGGGGTCGCCTCGCCCGTCACCTCGACGGGCTCGTCGGTCGCGACCTCACCACCACCGCCGGTGATGGTCACGCTCGGCTGCACCACCGGGACCTCGGCGCTGTCTCCCGTGACGGTGACGCCGCGGATCCGGCCGACGTTGTCGAAGGAGCCGAAGCCCACCCGGCCGGAGCCGAAGGTGTCGTCCGTGGCGGTGAGCAGCGGACGCTCCAGCCCGTCGAGGTAGACGGCGACCCGGCCGGTGTCGGCGCAGTGCACGAGCCGGACGTCGTGCCAGGCGTCGTCGGTGACCGCGGGCGGGGCACCGATGGTGCCGTCCCACTGGTCGTCGATCCGCTCCCGGTCGGCGCCGTCGACCTTGAAGATGCCGTTGTGCGCGTAGATGGTGTTGTCCTGCGACAGGTGCGCGTAGTAGTACTCCGTGTCCGACTGGTAGCCGAAGACGAGGATGACGTCCCTGTTGTTGACCGACACCGGCTCGTCGAGCCGCACCTGCGCGTCCATCACCACGGAGCCCAGCTCGGGCCCCTCGGTGAGCACGGCGTACTCGAACGGCCGGCGGATGCCGTCGTCCGGGTTGTCACCGGCCTCGGCCAGCACAACCGCGTCACCGGGGAACTCCCACTTCTCGGGGGTCCGCGGCGCCCAGTTCGAGGCGTCCATGACATCGGTGATGACCGTGTCACCGGGGGTGCAGCCCGGGTCGAAGACCGGCTGCTCCTCCGGGACCTCGAACAGCGCGTACTGCGCCGCCATCTGCTCGGCGGTCGGCACGGCGTCCAGGAACATGAGGTCGTCCATCCGGCAGTCGCAGGGGTTGCGCTCCTGGGTGTCCTGGGGGAAGCTCCCACCGATCTTGATCCCCGCGGGGTCGGTGTCGGAGGTCCGACCCGAGCCCCAGGGGTTGGACGCGGTGTAGTCGCCCTCGAGCGGCTCGCCGTTCATGTAGAGCGCCATCTCGCCCTCGACGAAGTCGAAGGTGGCGGCCAGGTGCACCCACTCGCCCTGCTCCAGGATCTCGTCCCAGGGCAGGTCGGCCGCGTAGGTCCAGGAGGAGGACCCGTCGACCCGGCGGCCCAGGGCCACGAGCTTCTGCTCGCCGCCCACGTCGATGACCTCCAGCAGGGCGCGCACACCGTGCCCGTCGGAGTCGCCCGAGAGGACGCCCGCCAGGCCGATCGCGTTGTAGCGGTCGTCCGGGTTCGTGGTGTTCGAGTTCGGTGCCGGCAGCTCGCCGGTGGGCTTGAACCAGCCCATGACCGTCGTCTCCTCGGCACCGGCGAAGCGGGACAGGCTCTGCACGCCGTCGGCGTCGTAGACCCCGGCCTTCCAGTCGTCGTCGGAGTCCTGGTCCGGGCTCAGCTGCTGCGTCTGCAGCGCCTCGCCGGCACCCGGGTATGCCGCGTCCGCCACCCGCATCTCCACCCCGCCGTTGACGAGGTCGATGTCGGTCCCGGACGGGCCCTGGTCGGCCTCCTGGGTGGCGTCGCCCTCGACCGGGTGGTCGAAGTCGTAGCGGGCCACGACGTCGGCGGCGATGTCCTCCAGGACGTAGGGCGAGGACAGGACGTCCTCGCGGGCGCCGGTCACCTCCCAGACCTTGCCGTCGGCCTTGGACACGAGGTAGAGCTCGCCGTCGGCGTCGGACCCGAAGCGCAGGTCGACCCGGCTGTCACCGACGAGCTCGGCGAAGGTGGTCTCCTCGCCGTCGGCGAAGACCCTGAGCTGCTCGATGTCGGCCAGGTCCTCGAGGTCGCCGTCGTTGCGGTTCATCTCGTCGGCCTCGGTGGAGAGCACCCACCCCCGGACCAGGTCCGTGAAGAGGTACTTGCCCTGCAGCTCCTCGATCTCGCCGCGGTAGACGAAGCCGCCGTTGAGCGCCACGCCCGCGTCGCCGGTCTGGCCGGGGTCGCGGTTGTGGTCGTAGGCCGCCACCGGGTAGGTGAAGTCGAACTGCTCGGCGTCGTCCTCGGGCAGCGGGAAGATCTGCCGGTTCTGCGCCACGAAGGGACCCTCGCGGTCGGACCAGCCGAAGTTGTCGCCCGGCTCCACGGCATACACCGACTCCACCTGCCACTCGCCGATGTGCCCGAGGTACATCGTGTTCTCGCCCTCGGGGTCCCAGCTGATGCGGTGCGGGTCGCGCAGGCCGACGGCGTAGATCTCGCCGAGGGCGCCCTCGGTCTCCACGAACGGGTTGTCGGAGGGTATGCCGTACTGCCCGTTGTCGCTGTCGTCGCCCATCGGGTCGATCCGGAAGATCTTGCCGTGCGGCGTCGCCAGGTCCTGCGGGTTGTCGTTGCCGACGCCGTTGCCGCCGTCGCCGGAGAGGATGTAGAGCATCCCGTAGTCGGGGTCGCCCGGGCTGACGGTCGGGTTGAAGGCGATCTGCTGCAGGGTGTGCACGCGGCCCGCGAACGGCACGCGCATCAGCTCACGGCTGGTGCCGGAGAAGACGTCGGCGGCGGGGTCGTCGGCGGTCCACTCGGTGACGACGCTGTGGTAGCCGGTGCCGCCGAAGGCGGGGAAGTCCGGCTCGTCCTCGGTGAGCGCGCTGCCGGCCTCGGTGTGCACCGTGTAGAAGATGCCGTTCTCGGCATACTCCGGGTGGTGCTCGACGAAGCCGAACCCGGTGCCCAGGCCCGCGTGGTTGTGGAAGTTGTCGACGAACTGGTCGCGGACGTTGAGGTAGGGGCTGTAGTCCCCCGTCTCCTTGTCCACCAGGTAGAGCATCTCGTTCATGTCCGGGATCGCCAGACGGCCCGAGCCGTCCGGGATCTCGTCCAGGTGGGTGATCCGGTTGTGCCGGATGAGCCGCTGGTCGCTGGCCGCCGGCGTCGTCGTGGACTCCGGGAGCTGGACGAGCTCCTCCACCTCGATGCCCAGGGTCGACGGCTCGGGGTCGGGCAGCGGGTTCAGCAGCGGTTGCTCGGGGATCTCCCCCGCCTCGCAGTCGGCGGGGTTGCCGCTCGGGATGGCGAGGTTCTCCCCCGCGGTGTCGATGCCCACGTCGTCCAGGTAGAGGTCGCCGGGGCTGCGTGAGCCGTTGATCCAGAAGAACCGGTCCAGGGCGCCGGAGACCGGGACCCGGAAGTCGAACTGCTCCTCGGCGCCGTCCGGGAGCCGGGTCTGCTCCTCGTAGGGGCCGCCCTGGCTGTAGACGGCGACCTCGTCGGCCGCGTTGTCGGCGACGATCCAGACGCACTGCCAGGAGTCCTGGCCCCAGATGCCGACGGACTCGAACGCCCCTCCGTCGCGGGCGCGGAGGATGTCGTCGTTCTGGTTGTTCACGTAGGCGCGGCTGTCGGTGTAGGTGCCGGGCACGTCCACGTCGGTGATCCCGAAGGAGGTGTCGACGGTCTCCGTGCGCAGGAACCGGAAGAACAGCGTCCCGGTCTCACCGTCCTCGATGGACGGGATCTCGCGGTAGGTCTTCTCCCCGGGCCCGTTGAGCTGACCCACGAAATTGTTCTGGTTGAGCGGGTCCTGCACCACCGAGGCGGCCGCCGAACCCACCCAGCCGTCCTGACCGTCCAGCGGGCCGGGGGTGTAGGTCTCGAAGTCGAGCAGGGCGGTGAAGTCGGCCGCCTCCTGGTCCGTCCCCCCGGCCTCCTGCGTGGCCGGCTGGACCGCCAGGGCGGCGGGTGCGAGGCCGGTGATGCCGACCGTCGTCGCGAGCGTGAGGGCTGTCCATCTCCGGGACCGGTGTGGTCGGAGCCGTGACGTCATTGTCTCTCCTTGCGTGCGTAAACGTTTGCGTCTTTGCCCTGACAGGTATAGGTCACCGCCTCCGGGGCTCACAAGGGTTTGCGTGAATTTACGTGCGGACCCCCGGAGGGTGTCGGTGGCCGGACGGGGTGACCTCGCTAGGGTCGGTCGGATGGAGACCGCCCGCCGCCTCGTCGAGGACGCCCGGACCCTGCTCGTCGACTTCGACGGGCCGCTCGCCCGGCTCTTCCCCGGGTCGTCCTGGGCCGAGCTGGGGGACCGGGTGCGGGCGGAGGCGCACCGGCTCGGGGGTCCGGGGCTGGCAGAGCGGCTGCAGGACGAGCCGGACCACGTGCAGTGCCTGCGCCTGGTGGACGAGCACTCCCCCGGCCTGCTCGCACCCCTGGAGCGGCTGGTCACCGAGCTGGAGCTCGACGCCGCCTCCCGGGTGTCCCCCCGACCCGGAGCGCTGGACCTCGTCGACCGGACCCTCGAGCGCGGTGCCTCGCTGGCCGTCGTCACCAACAACACCCCGCAGGTCGTGGCCCGCGTGCTGGACCGCGCCCGGCCGGGCACCAGCGGGCGGCTGCTCGTCGTCGGACGCTCTGCGGGCCGTGTCAGCGACCTCAAGCCGGCTCCGGACCTGCTGCTGCGCGCGATGCGCCTCCTCGACGCCCGGCCCGAGGACGCGGTCTTCCTCGGCGACTCGGTGACCGACGTGCAGGCCGGCCGGTCGGCCGGTGTGCCGGTGGTCGGGGTGGCCGAGGACGAGGGTCGTCGCCAGGAGCTGCTCGAGGCGGGCACCGTGGCCGCGGTCCCCGGGGTCGACGCGTTCGTCGTCCCGGGCGGTCGACACGCTGCTCACCCCTCCGCAGGAGAAGATCGCCGGCCACGACCATAATGTGGAGGATGGGTGAGCAGGCGAGAACCGCACCGCGGCGGGTCGAACGGGTGGCCGACACCCGTCTCCCGACCGACCACGCGACCTTCCGGATGACGGCATACCGCGACGACACGGGGATGGACCACGTCGTCCTCAGCCTCGGCGTGAGCGACGACGACGGCCCCGACCTCCCGCCCCCCCTGGTGCGGGTGCACTCCGAGTGCCTCACCGGGGACGCCCTCGGGTCCCGCCGCTGCGACTGCGGCGAGCAGCTCCAGCAGGCGCTCCACCTGCTGGCCCGCACGGGCCGGGGCGCCGTCGTCTACGCCCGCGGCCACGAGGGCCGGGCCATCGGACTCGCGGAGAAGCTGCGGGCCTACGCCCTGCAGGACCGCGGGGTGGACACGGTCGACGCCAACCTCGCGCTCGGGCACCCGGCGGATGCCCGCACCTACGACCACTGCGCCGCGATGCTGCTCGACCTCGGGATGCGCCGCGTCCGGCTGCTGTCGTCCAACCCGGCCAAGGAGCTCGCCCTCAGCGCTCTGGGGATCGAGGTCGTGGAGCGGGTGCCGCTCGTCGTCCCGGACCGCGAGGAGAACGCCTTCTACCTGGCCACCAAGCGGACGCGGATGGGCCACGACGAGGCCGACCAGGGCGAGTGGGAGCAGCTGCTCGCCGGGCGGATCCCGGCGTCCGGTGAGCTCGCCCACCGCTACGGCGACCTCAACCGGGCCGACGGCCCTCTCGTCCTGGCCCAGCTCGGCCAGAGCCTCGACGGCTTCATCGCCAGCCGCACCGGCGACGCCGCCTTCGTCACCGGGGAGCAGGACCGTGAGCACCTCCACCGGCTGCGCGCCCTCGTGGACGCCGTCGTCGTGGGCGCGGCCACCGTGGTCTGCGACGACCCCCGGCTCACCGTTCGCGCGGTGAGCGGAGCGCACCCGGTCCGGGTCGTGCTGGACCCGCGGGGCGTGACCCCGGCCGACGCCGCGGTGCTCACCGACGGCGCGGCGCCGACGCTGTGGGTCCGCGGGGGCGACACCCCCGTCGGCCCCGTGGGTGGGCACGTCGAGGTCGTCCGCTGGCCCGGCGAGGGCCCCATGGAGCCGCGCGCCGTGCTCGACCTGCTCGCCTCCCGCGGCCTCCACCGGGTGCTCGTGGAGGGTGGCGGACGGCTGGTGTCGGCCTTCGTCCGGGCCGGGGCCGTCGACCGGCTCTACCTCACGACCGCGCCGGTGCTCATCGGGGACGGGGTGCCGGGGCTCCGCGTCGCCGGCGAGGACCTGCTGTCCGACGCCCTCCGGCCGCCCGCACGCCGCTACCAGCTCGGGGACGACATGGTCACCGAGCTGGACCTCCGGCGCAGGGACGCCGTGCCCTCGACGCTGGCGGCCGACGTGCCGGACGCCAGCTGATGTCGGCACAGGCGCCCGCGGCACGGCTGCGCGGCGGCGGGGTGGTCGAGTCGGCCGTCGTCCTCCTCCCGCTGGCCCTGTGCGTGGGGCTGGTCACCCGCGTCGGTCCCGGTCTCGGCGTGGGCGTCCTCGCGGTCGCCGTCGGCCTGGTGGTACCGGTCGTGGCCACCGCGGCGCTGGTGCGTCGTCGCCCCGCGACGGTGAGCCCGCCGGACGTGGTCACCCTGGCGCGGGTCGCGCTGACGGGGGTGGTCGCGACCGCGACGGTCCTCGTCCTCGCCGGCCAGCTGCCCGCCCGCACGTGGGCCGTGGCGCTGGTCGTCGGGGCCGCGCTGCTGCTGGACGCCGTGGACGGGTGGCTGGCCCGGGCCACGGGCACCGCGAGCGCAGCAGGGGCGAGGCTCGACATGGAGTCCGACGCCGCCCTCCTGCTCGTCCTGTCGGCCCTCGTGGGCGCGACGCTGGGCTGGTGGGTCGTGGCCGTCGGAGCGATGCGCTACGTCTTCGTGCTCGCCTCGTGGGTGCGCCCGGCCCTGCGGGCGGAGCTGAGGCCGAGCCTGGCCCGCCGGACGGTCGCCGCCGTCCAGGGCATCGCCCTGTGGGTCGCCCTGGTGCCGGTCGTGCCCCCCGCGTGGGCCGCAGGTGGGGTGGCCCTGGCGCTCGTGGCGCTCGCCGCCTCGTTCGTCCGCGACGTCGTCGACCTGGAGACGCGCGGGTGAGCGCCGGAGCGCAGACGGCCCTGGCCTACTGGGCCACCGGGCCGGGCCAGGGCGAGCTGCGTGAGGAGCAGCTCGGCGAGCCGGGGCCGGGCGAGGCCCTCGTGCGGGCGTCGTTCAGCGGCATCAGCCGGGGCACCGAGCTGCTGGTGCGCCGCGGCGGCGTGCCCGACTCGCAGGTCGACCGGATGCGTGCGCCCTTCCAGGAGGGCGGCTTCCCCTTCCCGGTGAAGTACGGCTACCTGTCCGTCGGGGTGGTCGAACGCGGACCGCGGGAGTGGGTCGGGGCGCGGGTGTTCTGCCTGCACCCGCACCAGGACCGGTATGTCGTGCCCGTGGACGCCCTCACCCGGGTCCCGGACGAGGTGCCCTCGCCCCGCGCGGTCCTCACCGGCCCGACCGAGACGGCGCTCAACGCCCTCTGGGACGCCCCGCCGTGCGCGGGCGACCGCGTGGCCGTCGTGGGGGCCGGGCTCATCGGCGGCGCGCTCGCGCTGCTGCTGCACCGCTTCCCGCTGGCCCGGCTGCAGGTGGTGGAGGCCGATGCCGCCCGGCGTCGGCAGCTGGCCGACGTCGGGCTGGACGCGGTGGCCCCGCAGGAGGCGCAGGGCGACTGCGACCTCGTCTTCCACGCCTCGGCCAGCGAGCCGGGCCTCGCGCTGGCGCTCTCGCTCGCCGGGGACGACGCCGACGTCGTCGAGCTCTCGTGGTTCGGCTCCCCCGCACCGCAGGTGCCGCTCGGCGAGGACTTCCACTCGCGCCGGCTCCGGCTGGTCGCCAGCCAGGTCTCGCGGGTCGGGGCGGCCCGCCGCCACCGCCGGGACCCGGCGGCCCGGCTGGGCACCGCTCTGGACCTGCTGTCCGACCCCGCCTTCGAGGTGCTCCTCGGCGGGGTCCGACCCTTCGCCGCGGTCACCAGCGCCCTCGACGAGCTCGAGCACCACGACGACCTCGCCGGGTGCGTCCTGCTGGCCTACCCCGACGCGGACGGCACCGAGCCCACCACCCCCGGCCGGCACCCCTGACCCCCTGACCCCCTGTCCCCCCGTCCCACGAGGAGCACGATGTTCGGACTCACCGTCACCGACCACGTCATGATCGCCCACAGCCTGCCCGACCCGTTCTTCGGGCCGGCCCAGGGTCTGCACGGAGCCACCCTGGTCGTCGAGGCCACCTGGCGCCGCCGCGAGCTGGACGAGCACGGGGTGGTGGTGGACATCGGCGAGGCGGGGGGCCATCTGGCCGCGGTGCTCGACCCGCTGCGCTACCAGAACCTCGACGAGCACCCGGACTTCGCGGGCCGACTCAGCACGACCGAGGCCGTCGCCGCCCACGTCGCGCACGCGCTGGCCGCCCGCGCCGAGCCCGCCATCGACGGCATCGGCGTGGTGGTGCGCGAGCATCCGCAGGCCTGGGTGACGTATGACCTCGACCTCCGCTCGTGAGAACGCTGCCTCGCGGGCGCTGATCGTCCCCGGGGACCTCGCCGGGCCCAGCGGGGGCAACCACTACAACGACCGGGTCGTCCAGGAGCTCCTCGCCCGCGGGCTCGCGGTGGCGGTCGAGCACGTGCCCGGGACGTGGCCCCGACCGACCGAGGTGGACCGGTCGGTGCTGCGCGAGGCGCTGGGACGGCATACCGACGTCGTCGTCGACGGGATCATCGGGTCAGCCGCACCCGAGGAGCTGTCGTGGGCCCGGGTGCACGGCGTACGGGTCGCGGTGCTGGTTCACCTGCCGCTGCCCGCCGAGGGCGGTGCCAGCGCTCGGGAGCAGCGTCGGCTCGCGGCCCTGGAGAGGGCCGCCCTGCACGTCGCGGACACGGTGGTGGCCACCAGCGGCTGGGCCCGGGAGGACCTGCGCCGCCGCTACGGGCTGGCTGCCGTGCACTCCGTGCCCCCCGGGGCGGACGCGGCGACACCGGCGGGCGGGAGCACTCCCCCGCACCTGCTCCACCTCGGCGCGGTCACCCCCCGCAAGAACCCGCTCGCCCTGCTCGACGCGCTCCGGACGGTGGCGGACCGCCCCTGGACCGCCTCCCTGGTCGGGCCGGCCGGCCCGGACGAGACCTACGTCGCGGCGGTGCGGGAGCGGTCGGCGCAGCTCGAGGGGCGCGTCCGGGTGCTGGGTCCCCGCGCCGGCGAGGACCTCGAGCAGGTCTGGGAGGCCACCGACCTCCTGGTCCTGCCCTCCCGCGCCGAGACCTACGGGATGGTGGTGACCGAGGCGCTCGCGCACGGCATACCGGTCCTGGTCCCGGCCGGGACCGGGGCCGTCGAGGCGCTGCTGGGGTCCGGCGAACGAGACGGTCTGCCGTCGCCGGGCGCCGCCGTCGACGCCACCGACCCGGAGGCCTGGTCCCGGGCCCTGTCCCGGTGGCTGGACGACGGCGACGTCCGGCGCGCCTGGCGGGAGGCCGCGCTGGCCCACCGGGATAGACTCCGCGGGTGGGCCACGACCGCGACGGACGTCACCGAGGCGCTGGGGTGGTAGCCCGCCCGGTGCCCGCCGACTGGTTGGCACTGCGGCGTCGCGCCGACCACCGTGCCCGCGAGGAGGCTCGCGACCTGCTGGCCCTGCTCACCGACCACCTGCGGGCGCGCGGCGTCGACGAGACCGTGGTGGTCGACGTGGGGGCCGGCACCGGCTCGAACCAGGCCTGGCTCGCGCCGCGCCTGCCCGGACGGCAACGGTGGCTCCTCGTCGACCACGACGCCGACCTCCTCGAGCTCAAGACGGCGGCCGAGGCGGGCGACCGTGTCACGACCGAGCGGGCCGTCGCGACGGTGGAGGACCTGCCCTCCCTGGTCCCGCAGGACGGTGCCGTCCTGCTGACGTGCGCGGCGCTGCTCGACCTGCTGTCCGAGGCGGAGATCGAGACGCTCGCCGAGGTGGTGGCACCGGAGGCGGCGCCCGGTGCGGCAGCCCTGCTGAGCCTCAGCGTCACGGGCGAGGTCGCGCTCACCCCCGGCCACCCCGGCGACGCGGCCGTCACGGCCGCCTTCGACGCGCACCAGCGGCGGGAGGGTCGGCCCGGGCCGGACGCCGCGGAGGTCATGGCCCGCGCCCTGCGGCGGCGCGGGGCGCGCGTGGAGCTCCGGGCGACGGACTGGGTCCTGGACGCCGCGGACGAGCCGCTGCTGCGCCGTTACCTCGAGGACCGCGCCGCGGTGGCGGTCGAGCACGACCCCGGGCTGGCTCCCGTGGTGCGGGAGTGGCTGCAGGAGCGGTCGCACCAGCTCGAGACCGGCTCGCTCCGGGCGCGCGTCGGTCACCTCGACCTGCTGAGCCTGCCCCGCGGGGCCGACGACGAGGGTGCCGGCGCGGCACCGCGGAGCCGGTGAGCGACAGCCTCGTCGCGACCCGACCACGGCCCCGCCGCGGGCGCCTCGTGGTCGGGGCGACGCTGCAGGTGCTCCTCACCCTGGGCCTGCTGGGTGCCGTCGTCGCGTTGTGGGGGCTCAGCCCGTTCACCACCGCGGCGGGAGCACTGCCCTGGTGGGCGGTCCTGACCGGCCTCGGCCTGGGTGCCGCCGGGGTGGTCCTCCAGGCGCTGCGCTGGCGCATCGTGGCCCGGCACCACCGGATCTCCCTGCCCGTGGGGCCCGCCGTGGCCCGCTGCTGGCAGGCCGCCTTCCTCAACAGCGTGCTGCCCGGGGGCGTCGCCGGCGACGCGCTGCGCGCGGCGGACGACAGCAGCGACGCCCAGGCGCCGGACGGGCGGCGCGCGCTCGCCAGCGGCTTCGCCGCCGTGGCCGCGGAGCGTCTGGTGGGGACCACGGTCGTGCTGCTCGCCGCGGCGGTGGCGCTGCTGGGACCGGTCCCCCTGGTGGGGGTCGCCTGCCTGGCCGGCGCCGTCGTCACCGCGGCCGTGGCCTGGCGGTGGCTGCGGGTGCTGCCGCTGCGGGACCTCGCCCTCGTCCTGCTGCTGTCGGTCGCCGGGTGGGCAGCCTTCGTCGCGATGTTCGTCCTGGCCGTCGTCGTCGTCGCACCCGACGTGGAGGTGTCCCTCGCCCCGGGTCTGGCCACCGTCTCCGTCGCCGCGATGTCGGTGCCGCTCACCGTCGGCGGATGGGGGACGCGCGAGGCTGCCGCGGGATGGATCTTCATGGTGCGCGGGCTCGACATGGGCACCGGGGTCACGGTCTCGATCGGCTACGGCATCCTGGCGCTGCTGTCCACGCTCCCCGGTGCCGCGATCCTGGCCGTGCGCACCGCACCACGGCTCCGCGAGGTGGGCCGGGCCCGCACCCGTCGCGGCGCCGGGTGATGCCGCGCCCATCCCTGGTGGGGCTCGGCGCGTAGTACCCTGTTTCGAGCCTCCAACACAGCGGGCGTCCGACGTACCGTTGTGGGAGCAGCATGATGACGACGCCCCGTCAGGACCGGCCCCGCCTCGCGGTGGCCACGATCGTGCACCACGAGCACGAGGCCCTGCTCGGCCAGGTCGACGGGCTCGCGATGAGCACCTGGCCACCCGACCTGCATGTCGTGCTCTCGGTCAGCGACCGCGAGCTGACCCGCAACCGCCTGCCGATCCGGTCCGACCGCTGGGAGACGCGGGTGCCTCGGCTGCAGATGCCGGGTGGCACACGCCCGTGGGAGCACGAGGCCCTCGTGCGTGCCATGGACGCCGCCGCGGACAGCGACGCCGAGGTGCTGGTGTTCATGGCGGTCGACAGCATCCCTGCTCCCGGGCTGCTCCAGGCCTACGCGGAGCAGGCCGGGGACGTGCAGGGAACCCCACCCACCGTGCTGGAGGCGCAGGTCGTCGCCCTCGCACCGCCCGGCCCGCTGGGGTACCCCGTCTCGAGCGAGCTGGAGACGTGGGCCACCACCGAGGACCGCGGAGCCGACAGCCGGCCCGGCCCGACCCCGGCGTCCTTCGGCCTGCTCACGAGGCACTGGGACCAGGTGCGGGACTCCTGGCGCGAGCTCGCACAGGACGGCAGGGCCGCCGTCACCCCTGCCGCCGCAGCGATGGCCGGCGCCGGCTCGAGCCGGCAGCTGCGCGGGGCCGTCGTCTACCGGCAGCACCCTGCTGCCGCCACGGCGCGCTACATGCACGGGAGGGGCGACCAGCTCATCGACGAGAGCGACGGCACCGACTCGGTGTCGGCGTGAACAGCCGGGCAGCCAGCCACCGTCCACCGGGAGGGTGGCCCGGGCGGCTCCCGTCGGGCATACTGTCACCCCCATGAGCGCCGTCCAGAGCGACCTGCCCCGCCGCACCGCCGAGATGGCCCGGATCGTGCACGGCGAGCCGACCGTGGCGTTGACGGCCGAGGTGGTGGTCGGGCTGGCGATGTCCCTCGTCTCGGGGTGCGACGCGGCGGGTGTCTCCCTGGTCCGCAAGGGCAGGGTCCGCACCGTCGCCTCGTCCCACGACTGGTGCGCCGCGGGCGACCGGTGGCAGTACGAGCAGGCACAGGGCCCCTGCCTGGAGGCCATGCAACCCCACGAGTTCCTCATCGAGAGCACCGACCTGCGCTCCGAGGTCCGCTGGCCCCGCTGGACGCCTCGGGTGGTGGACGAGCTGGGGGTCCGCTCCATGCTGTCCTACCGCCTGTTCACGAGCTCGAGCCTGGTCGGCGCCCTCAACCTCTACTCGTTGACCCCGGACGCCTTCACCACCGACGACCACGCCGAGGGCCTCATCCTCGCCGGCCAGGCCGCGCTCGCGTTGTCCTCGAGCGAGAAGATCGAGAACCTCCAGCTGGCCGTGGACCGTCGTACGACCATCGGACAGGCGCAGGGTCTGCTCATGGAACGCTTCGACCTGGACAGCCAGCAGGCCTTCGACGTCCTGGTCCGGCTCTCCCGCGACAGCAACAGCAAGCTCTTCGACATCGCGCAGTCCATCGTCTCCACCCGACGGCTCCCGGAGCAACCGGCCCCGCAGGGCTCCTGAGCCGCTACGCCCTCAGGCGTCGATGACCACCGGCACCACGAGCGGGTTGCGACGGTGCGTGCGGAACGCCCACCGGGAGACGGCCCGCGCGATCCGCTGCTCGAGCTCGTGGGTGTCCCCGATGCCCTGGGCGGCGGCCTCGGCCAGCGCCTTCTCGATCGCCGGGACCGAGGCCTCGAACATGCGCTCGTCGGTGCCCAGGCCGCGCGCCACGAAGTCCGGTGCCTCGGTGAGCCTGCCCGTGTCGGCGTCGACGAGTGCGACGACGGTCACGGTGCCCTGCTGGCTGAGGGTCAGCCGGTCGCGCAGCTCGTCCTCGGTGACGTCCCCCACGTTGCCCGCCGAGACGTAGACGTAGCCGGCGCGGACCTTGCCGCTGACCCTCGCCTTCCCCTGCACCAGGTCGACGACCATGCCGTCGTCGACGACGACCACGTTCTCCGGGTGCATCCCCGTGGCGATGGCCAGGTCGGCGTTGGCACGCAGGTGCCGCCACTCACCGTGGACCGGCATGACGTTGCGGGGTCGGATGATGTTGTAGCAGTAGACGAGCTCCCCGGCACTGGCGTGACCGGAGACGTGCACCTTGGCGTTGCCCTGGTGGACGACCTTGGCGCCCCAGCGGGTCAGGCCGTTGATGATGCGGGAGACGGCGTTCTCGTTGCCGGGGATCAGCGAGCTGGCCAGCAGCACGGTATCGCCCTCCCCGATACGGATCTGGTGGTCGCGGTTGGCCATCCGCGACAGCGCGGCCATCGGCTCGCCCTGGGAGCCGGTGGAGACGAGCGTGACCTTCTCGGGCGGCAGGTTGTCGAGCTCCTTGACGTCCACGACCAGCCCGCGGGGCACCTCGAGATATCCCAGGTCCTGGGCGATCTTCATGTTGCGCACCATCGAGCGGCCGACGAAGGCGACCTTGCGCCGGTGCGCGGCGGCGGCGTCGATGACCTGCTGGATGCGGTGGACGTGGCTGGCGAAGCTGGAGACCACGATCCGCCCGGGCGCGGTGCGGAACACGGTGTCGATGGCCGGGGACAGGTCCTTCTCCGCGGTGGTGAAGCCGGGCACCTCGGCGTTGGTGGAGTCGACCATGAAGAGGTCCACACCCTCCTCCCCCAGCCGGGCGAAGGCGCGCAGGTCGGTGATCCGGTCGTCCAGGGGGAACTGGTCCATCTTGAAGTCGCCCGTGTGCAGCACCGACCCGGCCGAGGTGCGGACCATGACGGCCAGCCCGTCCGGGATGGAGTGGTTGACCGCGACGAACTCGCAGTCGAAGGGGCCCAGGGTCAGCCGGTCACCCTCGGCGACCTGCGTGGTCCTGGGCTTGATCCGGTGCTCCTTGAGCTTGGCGCTCACGAAGGCCAGGGTCAGGCGCGAGCCGACGAGGGGGATGTCCCCCCGCTCCTTGAGCAGGTACGGCACCCCTCCGATGTGATCCTCGTGACCGTGGGTGAGGACGACCCCGACGACGTCCTGCCACCGGCCCTGCAGGAAGGTGAAGTCGGGCAGGATCACGTCGACACCGGGCTGGTGCTCCTCGGGGAACAGCACGCCGCAGTCGATGATGAGCAGCTTGCCGCGGTGCTCCAGCACGGCCATGTTGCGGCCGACCTCGCCCAGGCCTCCGAGCGCCACCACCCTCAGGCCGTTGCGGGGCAGGGAGGGCGGGGCGCCCAGCTCGGGGTGCGGATGGCTCAACGGATCTCCTTGGTCTCGTGCTGCGGACACACCAAAGCCCCCGACCGGTATACCTGCTGGTCAGGGGCTTGTTGGTGGACGATACTGGGATCGAATCAGTTCCACCACCAAAACCCGATACTGATACTGACCTGCGGAAAGGGACTCTGACCTGCATGTACGGTCAACAGTATCGCATGACATGGGAGGACTTAAATCGACACCGATGTACTCTGATCCTGCACGTATCCTGCACGAGAGGAAGCACATGCCTGGTCGCAAGAAGCGTGGCTTCGGCCAGTTGCGCCGCCTCCCCAGTAAGCGATGGCAAGCGTTCTACACGGGGCCAGACGCTAGGTTGCACTACGCCGCGACCACCTTCGAGACCGCCGAAGACGCCGAGGCATGGCTGGCCGCCGAGCGTCGACTGACAACGGGCAATGAGTGGTCATCGCCCAAGGAGCGCGTGAGCATCCGACATCAGCGCGAGGCCACCACCCTCGCAGCTTACGTCGAGAGATGGCTGAGGCATCGCGAGCTCAAGCCACGCACCCGCGAGCACTATACGCAGCTCTTGGAGCGGCAGATCCTCCCAGCCCTTGGCGCGCTTCCACTCACGGCGATCACGCGCGAAGTGGTCAGGGACTGGTATGCCGATCTCGATCCCCAGAGACCGACGATCCGTTCACACGCCTACGGCCTGCTCCGCACCATCATGGGCACCGCGGTGCTGGACGAGAAGATCGCGGCAAACCCCGTGCACATCCGGGGTGCTGGGAACGCCAAGCGCGCCACCAAGACCGAGCCTGCAACCCTCGAACAGCTCGCCAGTCTGGTGAGCGCTATGCCGGAGCGCTACAAGGTCATGACACTGCTCGCCGCGTGGTGCGGACTGAGATTCGGGGAGCTGACGGAACTGCGCCGCAAGGACGTCGACCTGACGAGCGGTGTCGTCAAGGTGCGCCGTGCCGTCACCCGCGTTGGTGGGAAGTTCGTCGTTGGCACCCCAAAGTCCCAGGCCGGGATCCGGGACGTGGCGATCCCCCCTCACCTGCTGCCCTCCGTGCGTGAGCACCTTGCCGCGAACGTGACAAGCCAGGACGGCCTGCTGTTTCCGGCTGCTGGCGACCCTTTGAAACACCTGGCTCCCGCCTCGCTCTACACAGTGTTCTACCGGGCTCGCGACGTCGCCGGAAGGCCTGATCTCCGCTGGCATGACCTGCGCCACACCGGCGCAGTGCTCGCTGCTCAAACGGGCGCGACGCTGGCCGAACTCATGGGCAGGCTAGGGCACTCCACCCCAGCCGCAGCGATGCGCTACCAACATGCTGCGAAAGGTCGCGACGCTCAGATCGCTGCAGCCCTTTCCGCCATGGCACAAGGCGACCCAGGATGATCTGGTGCGTCGACGCTGCTGGTGGGTGCCAGCGGCGAGAGGTGGGGGAAACTGCTCGCCAGTGCTCTGACCAGCATCAATGCTCGCTCCACTCCCCCTGTGTCAGCCCGGTGTCAGATTCGAGACCTGCAAGTCACGTTCCGGCCCGGAGGCCGTTTCCCTCTGGCTGAGGTGAAGCCACCCACGCTCCCAGCCTAAAGCGCCATGACTCTGAGCAACTATGAAGCGCCCCAGGTTCTCTGCCGTCCTCATGTGGGCTGCGGCTCGGGGTTGAGGGCAGCGTAGTGGACCTGCTCGAACTCGACCGGTGGGACGTTGCCCAGGGTCGAGTGGAGCCGGCGGTTGTTGTACCAGTCGACCCAGCCGGCGGTGGCGTACTCGACGTCGGCGATGGTCTTGTAGGGCCCGTCGTGGAAGACGGTGGTGCGGATGCACTCGGCCTTGTAGAGGCCGTTGACCGTCTCCATGAGCGCGTTATCGTACGCATCGCCGACGGTCCCGATCGAGGGACGGATCTCCTGCAGCGCGAGGTGCTCGGTCAGCCGGATGCTGGTGTACTGCTTGGGTTCAACCGGTCGTTGCAACACCGGGTTGTNNTGAACCGCCCCGGGTTCAGTGGAGAGTCGTGTGTGCTTCGGCGGCGGTTGCCGGCGAAGGGTTGTGGGCAGCGTAGTGGTCGTGTTCGTACGCTGCGGGTGCGAGGTAGTCGCACCATGAGTGCGGGCGGGTCGTGTTGTACCAGTCGACCCACCGCAGGGTCTCGAGCTCGACGTGTTCCAGGGTCTTCCACGGGCCGCGGCGGCGGATGAGCTCGGTCTTGAAGACGCGGTTGAGCGCCTCCGCGGCCGCATTATCGTAGGAGTCGCCCTTGGACCCGACCGAGGCGACGATGCCGAGCTCCTCGAGGCGCTCGGTGTAGCGGATGGCTCGGTATTGCACGCCGCGGTCGGCGTGGTGGACCAGGCCGGTCAGGTCGCGCCCCTGACGCTGGCGCTGCCAGATCGCCTGCTCCAGGGCGTCCAGGGCCAGGTCGGTGTGCAGCGAGGCGGTAACCCTCCATCCGACGATGCGTCGGGAGTACAGGTCCATCACGAACGCGACGTAGACGAACCCGGCCCAGGTCGGCACGTAGGTGATGTCGGCGACCCACCGGTCATCCGGGGCCGCAGCGGTGAAGTCCCGGTTCAGCTGGTCGGCCGGGTGCCCGTCCTTGGCCGATACCGTCGTCCGGGGCTGCTTGTGGTCGCCGGCGACCGCGCCGACCAGGCCCAACGCCTTCATCCGCCGGGCCACCGTGCACCGCGCCACCGGTGGGTAGCGCACACCGGTCGGCTCGCCGTGCTCGTCCAGGACGTGTTGCCGGTTCAGCACCTTCCACATCTTCATCACCCCGAAGACCTCGTAGTTGGCCTCGTCGGTCGCCCTGATCCGCTCATCCAGGGCCGCGTCGGCCAGCGCCCGGCTCGACGGGGGACGTGTCTTGGCCGCGTAGTACGTACTCGGGGCGATCTTCGCGCCGGCCTCGGTGAGGACGGTGCAGATCGGCTCGACCCCGAACTGGTCCTTGTGCTCGTCGATGTAGGAGATCAACGACTCGATGGGCGGTCGAGCTCCGCCGCGAAAAAAGCCGACGCCGACCGCAGGATCGCGTTGGCCCGGCGTAGCTCCCGGTTCTCCTTCTCCAGCTGCACGAGCCGCTCGTGCGGATCAGCCGCCGTCGCCGACGACCCCGCTGCCGGTGCTGGGCCACGGAACCAGTTCCGCAGCGTGGCACCCGGGATGCCCAGCTGCTCACCCACCTGGTTGCAGGCGCGCTTGACCGGCAACCCCGGACTCTCCCGGATCGTCTCGTTCACCGCGCGTATCGCGCGCTCACGCAGCTCGTCGCTGTACTTCCTCGGTGCAGGCATGACTCCACTCTCCCGTAGAAATCAAGACCCTCCACCAAACCCGGGGCGGTTCA
>NZ_LQBL01000008.1 GCF_001483745.1 Serinicoccus chungangensis
ACCAGCCCCACAAACCCACCGGCGACCTCCTCCCTCAAGGAACCCATGTCGCGCCGGAGTAGGGCAATCTGTGCGAGACGAAAATCCATACGATCCACTAAAGGCTGCATGGCACTGAGGTTCGTCAGTGATAGCCCAATCTGTCCCAAGCGGACATTGAACATATCCAGCCTGGCGTGCAGGCTTGACAACTGACTAACGTGCTCAGATTCTTGAGTCCGAAGCAAACCGCAAAGTTCCTCGTAGAGCTCGTGCAGCTGACACACCGCGGCCGCAGTTGAACCGCGGGATGCCTGACCTTGGCGAGCGAGAAGCCACGTAAGCACCGCAACTATCCCCAGTAGCAAGCAGCAAAAAACTGCCAGCAAGACGACAGGCGCCTCCTGCGTGCTCATCACGTTGCGCCTCCTTTCCGCGTTCCCCTGCTTGTAGGTCGGCATGAGCGGCCAGGGCAGATCACAACTCGTTCCGAGGTTGGTGACAGCCTCATACCGTGACGTGCTCGGTGGGATCACCAAAAAAGGCAAGCGTCGACTTCTTTGCCAAGAGTTGACTATCCGAGATCGTCCACGTATGACCAGAAGTGACAGCCGATCGTCGAGAAACGAAATTGAAACGATCGCTGGAATATACTCCGCCCCCCCGCGCCGCCACCTTTTCGAGAAACGTCGTGTCCACCCGGCGCGGCAGGTCTTCGAATTGGATGTCGAGCGCATCTTCTCGGGAGGTCACAATGGTTCCGCCCTGGACCAGTTTGGTGAAACGCTTCTCCGCGTAGGGAAAACGCAGCAGTGTGGTCCCCGACGAGGCAAGGTGAGCGTAGTGAGCCCACTTACCTACGACGGTTGCATCGGTGAAGTGGAAGGCATTGACGAGATCCTCGAGATAGTGCACCCCATAGTAGTTGTCGTCGTCCATCTTCGCGACATACCTGCCCGATGACGCACCCACACCCAAGTTCATGCAAGTCCCAAGCGTCACGTCCCCCTTCGCCCTTACAAACACAACCTTGTCTAGGCCAGCCTCCCTCATCCGCCCCCGAACGTTGTCTTCGTTAACGTCGAAACCGTGAAGCACGATCACGACCTCCTTATCCTTCAGGCTTTGAGACGAGGCGAATGAAATGACATTCTCCATCATGTCGGGACGCCGCGTTGGAATAACCATCGAGACCGACCGATCGGGCACCTTTGTTGGGATTCCAAGGACGCTCAGTACCCTATTGACTCGCTGACCATAGGTATGCTCACGCATGACACGCCGATGAGCCTTTAGCCCTATCCGAGCACGCAGCTCTTCATGCTGCACCAAACTGGCGAGTAACTCATCGGTCTGCCCCTCACTCTCCGACACGAGTACGTCTGCCCCAAAGAATGGAGCGACCGAGGCTGCCGGCCCCGAAATGACTGGCGTCGCGGCAGCCGACAGCTCGAAGAGCCGTCGCGAACACATGGAAGGGGAATCCGTCACCGTGTTGACGTTGAGGAACACCTTGTACTGGGTGTAAGCGGCAAGCATTTCTTCGTAGGGCAAGGATCCCACGATGTGTTCACGAAATTTCTCAGGGAAATGATAGCGCTCGTCCTCATTCTGCATGCGCGAGTAGATTTCGAGCCCGTGCTTGCGGGCTGGTCCTAAAATATATTCCATTTGGCCACGTCGCTCGCTATGTTTCTCATTGAAGTAGCTACCTGCGAAAGCCACACCGTGCGACCGACCATCCCCCGACTCGACTGGGTTGTGGATACGTGGCTGCGCGGCGAACGGGAGGACCTCGACCCGGTCGTGTCCAAGGTCACGGCGATAGTCCGGAATTTTTTGGGCATCGACGGTGAAAACAAAGTCCACCAAGCGCGCGGTCTTGATAAATCGGTCGTAGTTCGGAGGGTCTTCCTTGTTCCACAGTACCGTTGGGATGCCTATAGACTTGGCGAACTCGAGAAGGTCGACGAGTGCCTGACTGACACCCTTCTGTCCCGTCATTGCCAGGCGCCAGGCGCCCCGATTGCCTTTCCAGGCCGACTCCAAAAAAATTAGGTCTGGCTTTTCATCAACTATTTGCTGTCGCCAGTCGACAGGTGAGAGAAGGACCTGCCTCCATTCGTACTGTAGGGCGAGCTCGGAAAACGGGTCTAGAATCACCGCTGCTGTGATGTCTGGACGCGCCACCGGCCCGTCTGGAACGTGCACTCGACCTTGCACCTTGACGTGATGTTCAGAAGCGCCCTTCGCGGCTGACGCTGCCTCGCTTTGCTGATCTATCTTCCGCGTCTCGCCAGCACCTGGCTTCCCCCGGAGCACGGCTCCCTCGATGGTCTCAGCTACCGCAGCCCGGATATCGTCCAAAGACAGCCCGACTCCACTTGTGGGCTCTACTGGCTGGGTTTGGGCGACGACCCGGCCCAATCGCCTCTCCAAGCTGCGCAAGCGCCTGACCGCGTCGACCTCATCACGGCGGGACCGGCCCCAGATCCTCTTTGTCTGCAGTGCGCTGGCACTAAAGGCGGCCACAGAAAGCGAAATTAGGGCCAGAGACAGGGGTGCACTACGAAGACTAGGAAGGCTCACCGCTGCCCCTACGAGCGACAGAGCGCCAATCACGACGAGAACGACTCCGGCCGTCAATTTGCCAATCAATCGAGGGTTTCCGGTATAATTTTTCATTTACTTCCTTTGATTGTTGTTTAATTCCAATTTCTCAGCACTATCTATTGCGTGTCGCGGATAGATCTTCTATACACCTCTGCAATCTGGCTGGCCGCAGCCTGCCACGATCTCGTGGTTAAAGGCTCTTTGGGAAGAGAACGTGGGCCAACCTCCATTCGACCGTCAACAAACTCGCTCATCGCACCGGCGAGTTCTGCCGGTTCTCCCGGCCTGCAGAACCTTACTTGCTTGGTGAGGCAGCCTATCGTCTCAACTATAGGAGGCAGAGACGTCGTGATCAGGGGAATCCCCATGGCGATAGGTTCCAGCACCTTAAGAGGTGGAACAACGTCGGTCACCCGGGTCATTCTTCGCGGCATCACGACCGCATCGCACAGCGAGTAGTAGGCAGGAACGTCTTCTATAGGTACTGACCCCACGAACCGGACCCTTTTCTGCAAGCCAAGACGTCCGGTAAGGCGCCATAGGCGCTCACTAGACTTTCCCTTAGCGCCGATGATGACAGCGGACGCATCCCGGCCTCGCCGGCGGAGCAGCCCCATGGCCTGAACAAAGTCCTCAAGGCCCTCATATTCGACGATCGAACCGACGTAGCCGAAGATTGGTCCCGCTTCCAGGCCAAGTGACGCCATGAGGTTATGATCCTTTTCGCGTGACCTGAAGTGACGCGCGTCGACGGCGTTCTTCACCACATCGATCCTCTCGGGGGATACTCCCCTCAGAATGAGCCAGCGCTTCATTCTTGTGGACAGCACGATGACGCGAGTCGCTCCACCGGCCGCTTGCACCTCCATCTCTTCGCAGAAGTGGTACTCGTCGCTGTACTCCCATTCAGGGTCGCGGGCTGAACGCGATAGGTGCCACAAACCGCGCATCTCGTACACGCAGGGGAGACCGAGCTGCCGGGCTGCCTGAATACTCGCCAAACCTTCTGCAAAGTTGGAAGCCGCATGGATGACAGCGGCTCTATTCTCTCGCGCGTGCCGCGCCAGCAACCCCGCGTAAGCTTCCACGTAACGGACGAAACCCCGATCCTCGAAAGGCGCAAGACGGTGATACGCGATGGCCTGGTCGCTACTCGGTCCCGAATCGTCATTCGCCCACCCGAATCCAGGTCGTGTCACGGCGGAGACATCCCAACCCGAGGTGCGTAGGGCATTGCGCAGATACTCTGAACGTACGGTGTAGCCGTTCTTCACATGGGGCTGCGATTCGTGAAGGACGTACACGACCCGGTCCGTCCCCGAGGGCCTAGAGGAATCTCCCCCTCTTAGGGGATAGCCCCCTCTGATTAGCGAAGCCCGTTCTCGCTTCACGTCACGGTCCCGAACCATCCTCTGCAGCTCGTCCCGCTTGGTCTGGACCCATTTGTCCTGAGGTCGAGCCGTGAGGTAAGCCTGTGCCAGACTCACCAAGTCTTCAGCGGTCTCGGCCTCGACCGGTCGCTGCACTTCAGCCCGGATCGAGTCGAGCACCTCGTCCGTCAGCGGTTCTGACGACAATCGGTGAGGAAGCAGATCATACCGCCTGGCCAGCACTGCAGCCTGCAGCCAGGCCGCCCGTGCATCCGGATCCGTGGACGGCGGAGCGGGCGGGTCGTCGCCCTTGCGAAGAGCAATAACCATCTCCAGTTGCGCTCGCAGGTGACGGTCAGCGGTATGGGGGACAAGCGATGTCAAGTCTGCGGTTGAGATGAGGCCCCAGACTCTGCGACTTTGGGCTATGCCCAACCGAGAACCCCTCACCGAACGCAGGAGGGCCGCCGTGCGGCTAGAAAACTCCGCCACGGGAGGGTGGATGGCGTCCTCAATCTTCCCGAGGAGCTGGACAGCCTCCGCGTTACCCGGATTCAGGTCGAGAGCGTTCTTGACCGCCTCGTAGGCCGCGCGTCCATTATTCTCATTGACGAGTGTGGTGGCGTAGGCCAACCAAACCCGATGATTGCTCGCGGCTCCGCTGCGGAGCAGGACGCGCAGTCCGTCCGCGTCCGTAGGCCATTGAGAGGCCTTGATAGACCGTTTTGGACGCAGCCAACTATCAGGTGACCTCACGATGCGACATCTCGCAGGTTCCTAAACAGCCCTAGGTACACGTCCCATCACCGCCAAGCGCCTCGGGTGTCGACGACCGGGACCTCGCGTCCGGGCCCGGCTAGCTCCTTGAACTCCTTGTGATCGACGAGGAGCACGATGACGTCGGCGCGCTTGAGAGCGTCGGAAAGCGGGGCGAGCTGCACATTGGAGAGATCGGCGAGCCGCGCGGGCAGCGCCTCGACGTTTGGTTCCACCGCGAGCACCGTGCCCGTCGGCAGCCGCTCCGCCAGACTGTGCGTAATGTCCAGGGCCGGCGACTCCCGCATGTCGTCGATGTCGGGCTTAAAGGCGAGCCCCAACGCCGCGACCGTGGGCGCCTCACGACCCTCGACGTGAGCAGCCACTTGGTTGATGACGTACTCGGGTTTGCTGTCGTTCACCTCCCGCGCGGTTCGGATCAACCGCGCCTGCTGGGGCACGGAGGACACGATGAACCAGGGGTCCACGGCAATGCAGTGCCCACCAACGCCTGGACCCGGCTGCAGGATGTTGACGCGAGGGTGCTTGTTGGCCAGCTCGATGAGCTCGAAGACATCAATGCCGACCTTTTCAGCGATGATCGACAACTCGTTGGCGAAGGCGATGTTGACGTCGCGGAACGAGTTCTCCGTCAGCTTGGCCATCTCTGCGGTGACGGCGTCGGTGAGGAAGATCTCGCCGTGGCAGAAGCTCGAGTAGAGTTCCTTCGCCCGCTCGGCAGCCTGCTGCGTGAGCCCGCCAACAATCCGGTCGTTCTCCACCAGCTCGATCATTACGCGGCCAGGTAGCACCCGTTCGGGGCAGTGCGCAACGTCGACGTTGGACGGGTCACCCTCCGCGTCGGTCGAGAGCTCCGGGCGAGCCGCAGTGATCCGGTCGGCCACGTGCTGCGTGGCACCGGGTGGCGACGTGGACTCGAGGATGACCAGCTCGCCACCCTTGAGTTGCGGGATTATGCCGTCGGTAGCGGCATCGATGTAGCTGAGATCCGCGCTGTAGCCCTCAGCGAAGGGCGTGGGCACCGCGATGATGTAGACCTCGGCGGCCGGGGTCTCCTTCTGCGCCGACAGCGCGCCCCGGCTCACCGCTCCCGCGACGTGGGTGCTGAGGTCAGGCTCGACGAAGGGGATACGTCCGGCGTTCACCGCGTCGACGTGCCTGTCGCTCACGTCGACACCGAGCACCCGGTATCCGTGACTGGCCAGAATGGCGGCCGTGGGAAGGCCGATGTATCCGAGGCCGATGACGGCAACGCTCTGCGACATGAAAGAACGGACCTCTCAGTGGGGATGGGGATCGTTGAACTCTACAGAAACCGAGCACTCCCTCGACCGTCCTCAGGTAAAGACATGGTCAATTCCGGCGCCGTAGGCGACCACCCGGCCGTTGGCCAGCAGCTCGGCATCCGGGGCGTCCCAGGTGTGACCGCGCCCTCGCCGCACCTGGATGAAGTTAAAGCGGTCCGCGGCGTAGATCGCGCCGCCGCCGGCTAGGACCGTCCGGAGGAAGTGGGTGTCCTCCCCGGTGGTGCGTGCAGCGAAGGGCTCGGCCCGGAGTAACTCGCGCCTCGTCATGACCGTCGGCCCCATGACGAGGTCGGTGAAGCGGTTCTCGTAGTAGCCGAAGCGCACGATCAACGCGCCCGTGGACTGCAGGAACATATGGTGCGCCCGCTTGCCCACCACGTCGGCGCCGGAGAAGTCGAGCGCCCGGCGCAGGTCGGCGAGGTAGTGCGGCCCGTAGAGGTCGTCGTCGTCGAGCTTGGCGACCAGGTCGCCGTCGGCGGCCCGCACACCCCGGTTCAGGCACTCGCCGAGCGTCAGGTCGGGGTCGGCGGCCAGGAGGGTCAGGTCCGTGATGCCGAGGTCCCGCGCTCGCGTGGGCAGGTCCTCCGGTGCCTCGAAGCCGTGGGTGACGAGGACCAGCTGCGGCGTGACCTCCCGCTGGCCGGCGACGGACCCCAGGACGTGGTCGAGCTGGTGCGGACGGTTAGTCGAACACACGACGCTGACCGAGGGCTCGGTCGAGGTCGCGTCCTGAAGCCCAACCCGTTCTAGCAGCTCGTCGACCCGGCGTGCATAAGTGTGGTCGGTGAGCACCTTGCGCGCCGCCAGGTGCCCCATACGGTCGCGCCATTCGTCGTTGCCCACCAGCCCGCGCAGCACCAACTCGGCCTCACGGTTGTCGCGGACCGTGACCATCTCCTCGGGCGCGAAGTAGGCCTCGATCGCCGGCGTGGGCGTCGACACGACCGGCGTGGTGCAGGCGCTGAGCTCGAAGATGCGTCGGGGGCACATCGTGGCGCTCTCCGGCACCGAGCTGACGTTGAGGAAGACCTTGAAGTCGCGGTACGCCGACAACATCTGCTGATAGCTCAAAGCACCCTTGACTCGATCGCAGACGTCCTCGGGGAACTGGTATCGCTCGTCCCCGCCATGGAAGCGCGAGAAGATCTCCAGGCCGTGGCTCATCCGGGGTGAGACGCGGCGGGCTGCCCCGAGGAGCAGGTCCATCTGCTCGCGTCGCTCGGGGAAGCGGTGGCGGTAGTACATCCCCGCGAAGGCGATGTCCCGCGCCGGGAGCCCGCGCGGACGCATCGGGTTGTGGATCCACGATGCAGCGGCGAAGGCCATCGGCGCGACGCGCTCGTGGCCCAGCTCGGCGACATACCGCGGGACGCTGTCGGCGTCGCTGGTCAGGACCCAGTCGAAGAGGCGGGCCGTGTCGAGGAAGTCCTCCAGGTGGACGGGGTCCTCCTTGTTCCAGAAGACCGTGGGTATGCCTCGTGCCCGGCAGTGCGCGACCAGCTCGCGCAGCGGCTCGCTCGGCGCCTTCGACCCGGTCAGCTGGTACTGCCACGCCCCGCCGTTGCCGTTCCAGGCAGACTCCACAAAGAGCAGATCACGCCCCTCCACCTGCTGGCGCCACCGGTCGGGCGTGAGCAGCGTCTGGTCCCACTCCCATCGCAGGCACAGCTCGGTGAACTCATCGGCGATGACGCCCACCCGCAGCGCCCGACGCGGCGCCCGGTGGGTTGGCAGGTCCCATTCGCGGGGCTGGTATGCCTCAGCCACCACGGGGGTCGCAGGAGCCGGGATACGATGTGCGGGCGGGATGTGACGGCGTGCCCGGTGGCGTCGCCACTGCGCGATGCCACCCCGTCGTAGGTGCCAGAGCTGGGTGCGTAGTGATCGCAGGCTCACGCGCACGACCCCAAGGCCCAGGCCGGGCGCCGGCATACCGGCCCTCAGGACGGACCCGATGGCTGCTGGCCCGCGTGCTCGCCCAGCACGAGGTGACGCATCTCCTCCTCGTCCACCTGCCGGCTGGTCGGCAGACGCACGAGGTAGAACACGACTCCCAGGACCACCCAGATCCCGAGCGCCACCCACGAGGGCGTGCTCAGCTGCGCCGGCGATCCGGGCAGCAGCAGGAGCCCGAGGAACAGCAGCCCGGTGAGCACCCCGAGACCGCTGAGCACCTTGCGGGCGGTGGACCGGGTGTCCGGGTCACCCAGGTCGCTTCCGGACCACTGCCACAGCCGGTATGCCGCCAGGCACGTGTAGGTGTAGGCGATGGTGACGCCGACGGAGGTCATATCGACCACCCACAGCAGTGCCTCGCGGCCGAAGAGCGGCGCGATGAGGCACAGGCCGGCGGCGAACCACACGGCATGACTGGGCGCGCCTGCCCCGTTGACCTTCGCGAAGAACGGCGGCAGCACCTTGGCCCGCCCCATGGCGAAGAGCAACCGGCTCGCCGAGACGTAGAAGCCGTTGAGGCCGGTCGAGACCCCCATCACCACGGCGATCGCGAGGAGGACCAACCCGACGGGACCGAAGAGCGTCTCGAGACCGTCGGCGGTCCCCCACGCCGGCGCCTCGGCGACCATCTGCGGCCAGGGCTGCGCGACCGCGGTGGCCACCACCATCGCGACGTAGATGCCCGCGGCCGACACGATGGCCAGCACGATGAGACCGAAGGCCTTGGTCGGGGAGAAGTCGAACTCCTCAGCCGCCTGCGGGACGTTGTCGAAACCGACGTACGCCCAGGGCGCGATGGCGACGATCACCAGGACGGCCGCCAGCGGTGACACGCCCTCGGGGAAGCCCGGCTCCAGGTTGGCCAGCGGCGTGTCGGGGTGCAGCCACGTCGCGACGAGGATGCACGCGACCGCCGCCAGCATGACGAGGCAGAAGGCATACTGCACCCGACCCGACAGCGTGCCACCGCGCGCGTTGAGCAGCGCGAAGAGGACCAGCGCCGCCGACGCGACGACGACCTCCCCCAGATAGACCTGCCATCCCGCGACCTCCCACAGCGGCACCCACTCCACGACCGGGGGCAACAGCCGGCGGAAGAGCAGCGCCAGCGCCGAGGCGTTCAACGCGATGATCGAGATGTAGCCCAGCACCAGCGCCCACCCCGCGACGAAGGCGTGGGTACGACCGAAGAAGGTGTAGGCGTAGGCATACTCGCCTCCGCTCACCGGGAAGTGACGGATGAGCAGCCCGTAGCTGACGGCGATGACGCACATGAGCGCGCCGCCGATGACGAGGCCCAGGCTGGCGCCCAGGGGTCCTGCCTGCCCCAGAAGGTCTTGTGGCAGCACGAACGCGCCCCACCCGATGGCTGAGCCCAGCGCCACCGCCCAGACCCACTGTGGCTTGAGCGTTTTGCTCAGCTCCTGCCGCTGCGCGGGAGACCCCGCCTGCTCCACCATGCTGGAAGTGTAAAGGCAAGGAACACAATCCGCGGGGACGTCGACAGAATGGCCTCACCCGTCCTGGGTCTCCAGCCGGAAGCCCACCCCGCGCACCGCGGTGATCCGCACCGGGGCGTCCGCCCCCTCGAGCTTGCCCCGCAGGCGACCGACGGTGTTGTCCAAGGTCTTGGTCGACCCGAACCAGTTCTCGTCCCACACCTCGTTGATGAGCGTCTCCCGGCTGACGACGGCTCCGCGGCGTGCGGCCAGGAGGGCCAGCACGTCGAACTCCTTGGTGGTGGTGGGCACGTCGACCCCGCGCACGAGCACGCGTCGGGCGTCGACGTCGATGTGCAGACCCCCGTCGGCCGGACGGGGCTCGGCCCGCGGGGGGTCCGGAGCCCGGTTGATGGAGCTGCGCCGCAGCAAGGCCCGGGTGCGTGCCTGCAGCTCGGCGAGCCCGAACGGCTTGGCGAGGTAGTCGTCGGCCCCCGTGTCCAGCCCGACGACCCGGTCCAGCTCGCCGTCCCTGGCCGTGAGGATGATGATGCCGCCGAGGTAGCCGGCCTCCCGCACCGCGCGGCAGACGTCGATCCCGTCCATGTCGGGCAGCCCCAGGTCGAGCAGGACCAGGTCGACCTGTGGATCGGCGGCCACCACCCGGTCGACGGCCGGTTGCCCCTGGTCGAAGCGGTCGACGGCATGGCCGTCTCGCTCGAGGGTGCGCACCAGCGGGGCGGCGATCTTGTCGTCGTCCTCAACGACCACGACCGTGGCCATAGGAGGAATCCTAGGCAGCGCGAGGCTCATGGTGACGGCACCGGGGTATGCCGCGGGTGTCGCGGCCCGGGTGGTGCGCGGTCCGTCGGACCACGGCGCTCCACGCCTCACGCGCATACCTCCTCGGTCGACCTTCTCCGATCGGGGTCGGTGGCGGCAGTCGATCCCCGCGTCATCCGCGGCACACCCTCCTCAGCGCAGGAGGACGGCTCAGCAGCTGGGCTGCGGGGTGTCGCCGCCGTCCCTGACGGCGACGCCCCGCAGCAGACAGGGGCTCTGTCGCCGTCACGGAAGGCGACAAAGGCCCCGGGGCCTGGCCCGGAGGGGGACCGGCCCTGGCCTGACGGCTGTCCCAGTGCCGTCAGGTTGCGGTGGAGCTCGCGTGAGCGAGCAGTGCCGTGGCGCCGGCGGGGCCCGTCCTACGGACCTGCTGTGACGCCACGTGTCCAGCTGCGTTGCGTGATGTCTCCGACCTTACGCAGCGCTTCTCCACGGCTGATCCACGCCAGATCCTCATCTGGTCCACAAGGTCGCCACGGTCGACCTGACTGACTCCGCGGTGACGCTCAGGTCGCGTCGTGGCGGTCCGCGGCGGGCGCGTCCACGGGCAGCTCGAACCACGCGCGGGTGCCGGTCTCGGGCGCCGGCTCGAGGCCGACCCGCCCGCCGTGCGCGGTGACGACGCGGTGCACCGTGGCCAGCCCGATCCCGTGCCCCGCGGCCCCGGCCACCCCCTCTCCCCGGGCCCGGACGAAGGGGAGGAAGACCTCGTGCTCGTGGCCGGGGGGGACGCCGGCCCCGTTGTCGGTGACGCAGATGCGCCACCAGCCGGGTCTGGCGACGGCGTGCACCCGCACCTGGGGCGGGACCCCGTGCCGGGTGAACTTCAGGCTGTTGTCGAGCAGGTTGAGCAGGACGGAGTAGAGCAGGGCGGGGTCGGCTCGCACGACCGGGAGGTCCTCGACCACCACCTGCGCGTCCGCCTGCCGGACGAGCGGGCTCAGGTCCAGCAGGACCCGGTCGACGACCTCGCGCAGGTCGACGTCCTGCCACGTGGGCCGACCCCCCTCCTGCGCGACCGAGAGCACGTCGTGGATCATCGCGGCCATGCCCCGCGCCGCGTCGGCGATCCGCTCCACGGCGGCCGCCAGCTCGGGGTCCTCACGGACGGCCGGCTCGCCCGCGAGCACCTCCGCGTTGGCCCGCACGGCCATGAGCGGGTTGCGCAGGTCGTGGCTCACCTGGGCGGCGAAGTGCGAGAGCGCCACGTTGGACCTAGCCAGCTCGTCGCGCGTCTGGGTCAGCTCGTCCAGCGACGCGCTCAGCTGCCGGGTGCGCAACCGCAGCTCCAGGATGTCGGTCGCCCTCGCCGCCAGGAAGCCGAGCGCGTCCCGCTGGGCGTCGGAGGTCCGCCGGGGGCGGTGGTCGAAGACGCACAGCTGGCCGACGAGGACGCCGTCGGGGCTGCGCATGGGGGCCGTGGCGTAGAACCGGATGCCGGGCCGCGCGACCACCGTGGGGTGGCCCGCCAACCTCGGGTCCCGGCGGGCGTCCGGCACCACGACGGCGTCGTCGATCTCCACCTGGGAGCACAGGGACTCACCCAGGGCGCACACCGACGGCTCGGTCCCGGTCGCGGCGATCCGGTGCTCTCTGGTGGCGGTGAAGATCGTCACCGCCGCGCCGGGCGCGCCGAAGATACTTGCCGCCAGGTGCGAGAGCGACTGGAGCTCGTCGCTGGACGGGGCGCCGACGAGCCCGTAGCGGTCGGCCTCGTCCGTCGGCACGCGCCCGTCCGGTTCCGAGGCTGTCATGACCGCTCGCGGGTCAGTCCCGGATCATCCCCGCGCCGACGGTGACGCCGGAGGCCTGGTCGATGAGGATGAACGACCCGGTGATGCGGTTCTGCTCGTAGAGGTCGACCATGAGCGGCTGCTGGACGCGCAGTCGCACCCGCCCCATCTCGTTGAGACCGATCTCCTGCGCGTCCTGGTCGCGGTGCAGCGTGTTGACGTCGAGCCGGTAGTCGATCTCCTTGACCAGCGCCTTGACGGTGCGGGTGGTGTGCTTGACCAGCAGCTTGGCGCGCGGCTTGAGCGCACCCGGCGACATCCAGCAGACCATCGCGTCGAGGTCCTGCGTCTGCTCCGGCTGGTTGTTGACGCGGGCGATCATGTCGCCGCGGCTCACGTCGACGTCGTCGGCGAGGCGCACGGTCACCGACATCGGGGGATATGCCTCGTCCACCTGGGTGTCGAAGGCGTCGATGGCCTCGATGGTGCTCGTCATGCCGCTGGGCAGGACGATGACCTCGTCGCCCGGCTTCATCACGCCCCCGGCGACCTGACCGGCATACCCGCGGTAGTCGTGGAACTCGTCCGACTTGGGGCGGATGACGTACTGCACCGGGAAGCGGACGTCGCGCATCTCGCGGTCGGAGCCGATGTAGACGTGCTCGAGGTGGTGCAGCAGGCTGCTGCCGCCGTACCACGGCATCTTCTCGCTGCGGGTCACGACGTTGTCGCCCTGCAGCGCCGAGATCGGGATGACGGTGAGGTCGGGCACGTCGAGCTTGCGGACGAAGTCGGTGAACTCCGCCTCGATGCGGCGGAAGGTCTCCTCCGAGAAGTCGACCAGGTCCATCTTGTTGACCGCCAGCACGAGGTGCGGGACCCGCAGCATCGACAGGATGACCGCGTGCCGCCGTGACTGCTCGGTCATGCCCTGGCGGGCGTCCACCAGCACCAGGCCGAGGTCGGCGGTGGAGGCGCCGGTGACCATGTTGCGGGTGTACTGCACGTGGCCCGGGGTGTCGGCGATGATGAACTTGCGCCGCGGGGTCGCGAAGTAGCGGTAGGCCACGTCTATGGTGATGCCCTGCTCGCGCTCGCTGCGCAGACCGTCCGTGAGCAGCGCCAGGTCGGTGTAGTCGAAGCCCTTGTCCTTGGAGGTCCGCTCGACGGACTCCAGCTGGTCCTCGAAGATCGCCTTGCTGTCCAGCAGCAGGCGCCCGATGAGCGTCGACTTGCCGTCGTCCACGGAGCCCGCGGTCGCGAAGCGCAGCAGGTCCATCCCTGTCTCGGTGCCGGTACCCATCAGAAGTAGCCTTCCTTCTTGCGGTCCTCCATGGCGGCCTCGGAGAACTTGTCGTCGCCGCGGGTCGCGCCGCGCTCGGTGATCCGGGAGGCGGCCACCTCTTCGATGATCTTGTCCAGGTCGTCGGCGTCCGACTCCAGGCACCCGGTGAGCGTCAGGTCGCCGACGGTGCGGAAGCGGACCTGCCGCTCGGTGACGGTCTCCCCGTCGCGCAGCGGGTTGTACTCGCTCTCGGAGAAGAGCATGCCGTTGCGCTCGAAGACGCGCCGCTGGTGGGCGTAGTAGATCGACGGGATGTCGATGGCCTCGCGCCGGATGTAGTCCCACACGTCGAGCTCGGTCCAGTTCGACAGCGGGAAGACCCGCATGTGCTCGCCCTCGTGGATGCGGCCGTTGTAGAGGCTCCACAGCTCGGGCCGCTGGTTCTTGGGGTCCCACTGGCCGAACTCGTCGCGGTGGGAGTAGACGCGCTCCTTGGCGCGGGCCTTCTCCTCGTCGCGGCGGCCGCCCCCGAAGGCGGCGGTGTAGCCCTCCTCCTCGATGGCGTTGAGCAGGGTGCCGATCTGCAGCCGGTTGCGCGGCGTCTTGCCGTCGTCGACGACGACGCCGTCCTTGATCGCCTGCTCCACCGAGGCGACGTGCAGGCGCAGCCCGAGCCGCTCCACCCAGCGGTCCCGCGTCGCCAGCACCTCGGGGAAGTCGTAGCCGGTGTCCACCTGCAGCACCGGGAAGGGCACCTTGGCCGGGTAGAACGCCTTCTCCGCCAGCCGCAGCATGACGATGGAGTCCTTGCCGCCGGAGAACATCAGCACCGGCTTCTCGAACTCCGCCGCCACCTCACGGAAGATATGGATCGACTCGGCCTCCAGCTCGTCGAGCTGGGAGAGTCGGTAGTTGCCGTCGACTGTCACTCCTGCGCCTTTCCCCTACGGATGCTGCGGGCTGCACGATATCGGACATCGCCGCAGCTTCTGGCATTGTTACGCCGCCGACCCCACCTGGCCTAGGGTTGCGGCGTGACCACGACCCTCCCCTCGTCGCCGATCTTCCCGGGTGTCCCCACCCTCGACGACCTGGAGCTGCTGCGCCATGGCCTGCTCCCCGCCGACCTCGTGGACGTGCCGGCCGGGCCCGTCACCCTGGTCGACGCCGAGGGGGTCCCGGTCGCCGACGTGGACGCTCAGGGTGGGCTCACGTGGCGCTCGTCCCGCTCCTCCCGACCGTTCGAGACCTGGCACCTGACCGCCGCCGACGTCGACCTCCCGGCCGTGGTGATCGACGACCCAGATGCCTTGACCGGGATCCCGGAGGGCACCCGCACGGTCGTCGTGCTCGCCTCGACGGACGGGGACGACAACCAGCGCGACCTCGACCTCGTGCGCGCCGCCCGGACCCAGTCGCAGGATCAGGGGTATGCCGTGTCCGTCGCCCCGGTGGGCCGCGGCGCTGCGCGGCGCGCCGACAAGGTGTCGCACCTGCAGCAGGTGCTCGGCGGCCCCGACCAGGTCCGCGACCTGACCTCGCCGGCGAGCGGCACGGCATACCTCGACGGACGTGGTGGGGTCGTCGTCCTCCTGACCGGGCTGTCCGGCTCCGGCAAGTCGACCCTGGCGCGGGCGCTGCGCGACCGGCTCGTCGAGGACGAGGGGCGCACGGTGTCGCTGCTCGACGGTGACGTCGTGCGGCGTCACCTGTCCGCCGGGCTGGGCTTCTCCCCCGAGGACCGGGAGACCAACGTGCGCCGGATCGGGTGGGTCGCCGCCGAGATCGCGCGGCACGGCGGCACCGCGATCGCCAGCCCCATCGCCCCCTTCGACGGGACCCGCCGTGCGGTGCGCGGCATGGTGGAGGGCCGCGGCGGGCGGTTCGTCCTGGTGCACGTGGCGACGCCGCTGGAGGAGTGCGAGCGCCGGGACCGCAAGGGGCTGTATGCCCGGGCCCGCGCCGGCGAGATCCCGGACTTCACCGGCATCAGCTCGCCCTACGAGACACCGACCGACGCGACGCTGACCCTGGACACGACCGACCGCGAAGTGGACGAGCTCGTCGACCAGATCCTGGCGGCGATCGCGCCCGCCGACGACCACCCGCTGACCTCCGAGGGGACACCATGACGACCGACGACCACCAGCTCGCCCGCGAGCTCGCCGACCTGGCCGGGGAGCGCCTGCTCGCCGTCCGCGCCGACCTGCACGCCCAGGGGGTGGAGGGTCGCGACCTCAAGGACGCCGGCGACGCCGCCTCCCAGGAGCTGCTCGCGGCCGCGCTGGCCGAGCGGGCGCCGGGCGACGCCGTGCTGAGCGAGGAGGCCGCCGACGACCACGCCCGGCTCACCGCCGAGCGCGTGTGGATCATCGACCCGCTCGACGGGACGCGCGAGTTCAGCGAGGTGCCCCGGGACGACTGGGCGGTGCACGTCGCGCTCTGGCAGGCCGGGGAGCTGCTGGCCGGTGCGGTCGCGCTCCCCGCGCGGGGCGTCACCTACGGCACCGACCCCTCGTCGCTGCTCGACCTGCCGGCCCGTCCGGCGGGCGACCCGCCGCTGCGGCTGGCCGTGAGCCGCTCCCGTCCCCCGGCCTTCGCCGAGGAGCTCGGGCGGACGATGGGGGCCACGACGGTCCCGATGGGCTCGGCCGGCGTCAAGGCCATGTCGGTCCTCGACGGGTCGTCAGACGCCTACGTGCACGCCGGCGGGCAGTACGAGTGGGACTCCGCCGCGCCGGTGGCGGTCGCCGCGGCGCACGGCCTGCACACGAGCCGCGTCGACGGCAGCGCGCTCGTCTACAACCGGGAGAACCCGTGGTCCCCCGATCTCGTGGTGTGCCGCCCCGAGGTGGCGGCCGAGCTCATGGCGGCGCTGGCGACGATGGACCTGGGCTGAGGGGTCAGGGCCAGAGCAGCGGCGTGAGCAGCACGGTGGCGATGACGACCATGAGCGTCAGGACCCACCCGAGCCGCGCGTAGTCGGTGAACCGGTAGCCGCCGGGCCCGTAGACCATCATGTTGGTCTGGTAGCCGATCGGGGACAGGAACGAGGCCGAGGCCGCCACGGCCACGGCGATGGCGGCACCTCGCGGGTCCAGCCCCACCGACTCCGCCGTGGCCACCGCCACCGGCAGCATGAGCAGGGCCGCGGCGTTGTTGGTCACGAGCTCGGTGAGCACGATGGTCGCCAGGACGAGCCCGAGCAGCACCCCGAGGGTGCCGAAGCTGCCGAGCGAGGCCACCAGTCCACCCGCCAGCGCCTCGGCCAGGCCGGAGACCTGCATCGCGCTCGCCAGCCCGAAGGCGGAGGCGATGACGAGGATGACCTCGAGGTCGACCGCGCGCCGGGCCTCCTGGGCGGACAGGACCCCCGTGGCGATGAGCGCCACGGCGCCGAGCAGCGAGCCCTGCAGGATCGGCATGACCCCGAAGGCCGCCAGCCCGACGACCAGCGCCAGGACGGTGACCGGGATCCACGCCCGTGGCGTCGCGGCCGGGGGCGAGCCGTCCAGGCCGGCCACGAGCAGGAAGTCGGAGTGGTCGCGCCACCGCTTCCGGAAGTCGGGGTCGGACACCACGATGAGGGTGTCACCGAGCCGGATCGTCTGGGCGCCGAGCTTGCCGTCGACGAGGTGGCCCGACCGGTGGATCCCGACCACCGCGGCCTGGTAGGTCGACCGGAAGTCCGACTCGCGCAGGGTGCGGCCCACCAGCGGCGACTGGGAGCCGACGACGACCTCGAAGTACTTCGCGCTCTCGCTCTTGAGGTCGAGGACGTGCTCGAGCTCGGCCGAGCGCAGTCCCGGCATGAGCTGGGCGTCGACGACCTTGCTGACCGAGCCGACGAAGTGCAGGCGGTTGCCCCCGCGCAGCACGGTGTCGGGGCGCACGGGGGCGATGACGGTGTCCCCCCGGTCCACCGACACGAGGAACAGGCCGGGCAGGGACCGCAGCTTGGCCTCCTCCACGGTGCGGCCGTCGACCGGTCCACCCGGCTGGACGATCA
The DNA here is from genome assembly GCF_001483745.1 of Serinicoccus chungangensis. GTDB lineage: Bacteria > Actinomycetota > Actinomycetes > Actinomycetales > Dermatophilaceae > Ornithinicoccus > Ornithinicoccus chungangensis_A. The sequence goes on from NZ_LQBL01000008.1 coordinate 17,312, forward strand.
TCTCGATGGAGAAGCGGCGGCCCTCGCTCTGCAGCTCTTCCCGCGCGGAACGGCGGGCCGGGAGCAACCGCGGCGCGACCGCGACGAGCACCAGGAGCCCGAGGATCGCGATGGGCAGACCCAGCCGCCCGATCTCGAAGAAACCGATCGCCTCGAGGCCGAGCTCGGTCATCTGCCCCGACACGACGAGGTTGGTCGAGGTGCCGATGACGGTGAGCAGTCCGCCGAGCACCGCCGCGAACGAGATCGGCATGAGGAACTTGCTCGCGGACCGCCCCCGCCGCTCGCACCAGGCCGTCACCTGCGGGATGAGCATGGCCACGATCGGGGTGTTGTTGAGCAGTGCGGACGCCCCGACGGTCGGGGTCAGCACCCGCAGCAGCGGCAGCCGGTATGCCCCCCGGTCACCCAGGGTGCGCTGCATCACCGGGGCCAGGGCACCGGTCTTCTCGATGCCGGCGGCCACGACGTAGAGCGCCGCCACGGTGATCGGCGCGGGGTTGGAGAAACCGGTGAAGGCCTCGGCCGGGGTGATCACCCCCAGCACGAGGAGGGCGATGACCCCCCCGAGCACCACCACCCAGGGGCTGGTGCGCTGCCGCACCAAGGCCAAGAGCACCCCGAGAAGGACGACGACGGTGATCCACGCATCGACAGCCATCACCGACAGACCCTTTCACGACAACCGCTCCACCCGCGCGCGGCTTCACGACGTGGCCCGCAGAGCAACCATGAGCATACGTGCCCGTCACTCAACGGGCTGAGTCAGCGTCAGACGGCAGCACCCGTGAGATAAAGGGGTGGACCTCGACTACATCTCAGTTATCGATGTCCAGCATGGGATCGCTGACGACGCCATTGAACTGGTCCGTGCTGCCCTTCACGACCTGTCCGCTTGCGGTGAGCTTTCCGCCGATCGACAGGGGGGTGGACCGGTTTGACCACGACAGATGGCCGGTCGCACCCCGGCCCGTCGACGTGCCGATTCTCGTCTTGTCCCCCGCGAGGTGCTCCGTCACCGTCAGAGTCACTGCCGTACCGGATCGCTCGCAGGTCGCGTCGTACCACCTGCCCGGCTGAACGGTGACCCAGGACCTGACGAAGACGGCTCCCCTGGACCCAGAGACACGACACGTCAGACGATCATCATCGACCTGCAACTTGTATTGGGACTCGCCCCACGTCCCTCGCTGCATGATGTTGTTGCCGTTGTCGATCTTGGATCCCGTGGACACGCGGTCGAGGTTGAAAGACGCGCCGAAGGCAAAGTCCTTGGTGCCTGGTGCCAGAGGGTCACCACTCCTCGCCTGGTGCCTCACTCTCACGACGGCCCTCGGCATAGAGCTGCCCTGCTGGAATGCCGGTAGGCGTACTGCGACGTCGCCAGCGCGGTCTCTATCGACCCGTGCTGTTCCCCCATCGAGCTTGGCGACGTCCACGGTCACGGGTAACGTGCCGATGTTGGACAGTCCGCTCACCGGGCGACCTGATTCGGGGGACCCATTCACCTCAACGTGAACGTCACGCACAGGGGGGGTCGCTGCGCTCACTGAGCTAGCAGATGCGCACGTCACTGCGAAGAACAGAGCAGCCGATACGCGCACGATACGAGAAACCGTCACGGGGTCTTCTCCTTGATTGAAGTTGCGTCATGCTAGCCGCGAATTGCTGGACCGGCCACCGGGCGCGGCTCACCCCCTCTGGTCAGTCACCCACATGCCGGTCAGGCCCCGGAAGTGCGCGATGAACTTCTCGTGCTCGTGCGCCGGGTAGTGGCCGCGCACGGTGTCCACCAGGAGGCGGTCGAAGTCCTCGGAGGCCACCCAGTCCATGACCCGCTCGGGTAGGTGCGCCAGGTGCTGCTCGCACCACTCCCAGTAGCGGTCGGTCTCGAACTCGGCGTCCGCGAGCTCGCGGTAGGCCTGCATCTTCTCGGTGTAGGTGCGGTCCGGGTCGTCCCCGATGGCGAAGTAGTCCCGCGGGTTGCGCACGCCGATCGCCGACTTGCGGCCGGTGACGAGGCAGTAGGTCGACCACCGGACCAGGGCCGTGATGGCCCACGGGAAGTAGTAGTGCAGGGAGGTGATCGCGACGTCCGGGCAGGCGTTCGCGTAGTCGATGGGGTAGACCTCGTCACCGGCGACGAGCATCTCGGCGGAGTTGAACTCCCAGCCGAAGAAGGCGTTGACGACCTTGCTCACTGTCTCGGCCTCCCACCCGGCCTGCGGAGAGAGGAAGTCGTGGGTGACGGCATACCTGTTGTGCATCGGCTCGTCGGGCCGGAAGTCCATGACCATCGTCTCCGGACCGATCGTCAGGGCCCGGGCGAACTTGTCGTAGTCGACCGTCGCCTGCAGGTGCATGAGCATGTTGCCGGACTCGTCGTAGGCCTTGTGCAGCCCCTCGACGTCCTTGACCTTGGAGACGCCGCGCCAGCCGCCCCCGTCGAAGGGCTTCATGAACAGCGGGTAGCCGATGTCGGCCGCGATGGTCTCCAGGTCGAACGGGTCGTTGTACTTCGCGGCGGTGTAGGCCCACCGGACGTTGTCGATCGGGTTCTTGTAGGGGACCAGCACGGTCTTGGGGATCTTCATCCCCAGCCGGAGCATGGCGACGTAGGCGCTGTGCTTCTCCATCGACTGGAAGGTGAACGGGCTGTTGAGCAGGTAGGTGTCGTTCATGAGCGACGCCTTCTTCAGCCACTCGCGGGGGTGGTAGTACCAGTACGCCAGGCGGTCGATGACCAGGCCGTGGCGCACCGGGTCGGTGAGGTCGAAGGGATGGATCCGCACGCGCTCGCTGCTGATCGAGTGCGTCGCGCCGTCGGCCTGCACCGGGCCCACCAGCGACATGATCGACTCGAAGGCGCGCGGCCAGTCCTCCTCCGCGCCGAGCAGCAGACCGATCAGGTGGGTGCGCACGTCGTTGGCCATGACCGGAACGTTAGCGCCTCCCGCAGGCCCCGTCACGGAGCCCGTGCACAGCGTCCGCGACAGGTCGGCGACACTGGCACCGTGACCCCTCCTGGACCTGGCCGGCTGCTCCGCGTACTCGCCGACGCCGAGGCGGTGACCTGGTCGCTCCTGCTCATCGGGATGGCGTTGAAGTACCTCACCCGGACCACCGACCTCGGGGTGAGCATCGCCGGCCCGATCCACGGCTTCGTCTTCCTCGCCTACTGCGTGGTGGTCGTGGTGGTGGCCGTCGACCAGCGCTGGGGCGCCAGGACGCTCGTCCTGGGGCTCTTCAGCGCGGTGCCGCCCTTCGTCACCATCCCGTTCGAGCAGTCCGTGCGCCGTCGGGGGCTGGCGCCGGCCGAGTGGCGGCTGCGGGAGGACGGCGTGGCCCGCACGCTCCCCGAACGCGCCCTGCACGGCGTCCTGCGGCGCCCGCTGGTGTGGGCGGCCGTCGCTCTCGTGGCGGTCACCGTCGTGTTCGTGGTGCTGCTGCGCCTCGGGCCACCGGTCGGCTGACGGGCGCTCCCGACCGGTCCGACCTCAGCAGAAGCGGGGCAGGTGGTGGGCCAGCTGCTTGCGCCACCAGGGCCAGTCGTGGGCGCTGTCGTGCCCCCACAGGTCGAGCTCGTGGGGGATGCCCTTGTCGGCCAAGATGCCCGCCATCCGGTGCGCGCCGGGAAGCGACTGGGTCGGGTGGACCTCGAAGGCTCCCTGCCCGACGACGAGCAGGATGTTGGCGTGCTGGCGCACCCACTGCAGGTGCTCGCCCTCCATGCCCGCGACGTAGGCCGTGGGGTTGGAGAAGTAGGTCGCCTCGCCCAGCTCGCCCCACCCGTGCCACGAGCTGGGGTCGAAGTTGCCGGACAGGCTGATGCCGACGCCGAAGACGTCGGGCCGCTTGAGCGCGAAGTTGACCGCGTGGAAGCCGCCCATGCTCGCCCCGACGGTCACGATGCGGTCGTGCCCCGGTGAGTCCTCGTCGACGAGGGGCACCACCGTGTCCAGGATCCAGCGCTCGTATGCCCCGTGCCGGCGCGCCCGCTCCTCGGTCGGCAGGCTGTTGTCGCTCCAGGTCAGGTGGTCGAAGGAGTCGACCGCGTAGAGCTTGATCCGTCCGTCGGTCAGCAGCGGGGCGACGGCGTCGAGCATCCCGTTGTTCTCGAAGTCCCACGCCCGGCCGGCCTCGGAGGGGAAGACCAGCACCGGCCGGCCCCAGTGGCCGTAGCGGATGACCGCGCCCCGTCCGACGCCCTCGGTGTCGAGATCGATCTGCTCGCGCTCCATGGCTCTCCTCACCCGGCTCGACCGCCGGCCGACCCGACGTGGGGGCAAGCCTGCCACACCTCATACATCTCGCACCGGCGGTTCACAGCAGGCACATAGCCCCGGGCGGCGGAATGGACTCACACCACCGCACACCGCCCCCGAGGAGCACCCATGAACGCCCTGATCCTGCCCGCCGTCGACCTGCTCGCGATCGTCCTGCTGACCTTCGCGATCTACCTTCCCCGGCACCGACGCACCGAGCTGGTCCCGGCCTTCCTCGGGGTCAACGTGGGGGTGCTGGCCGTCAGCATGGCGCTCACCTCCTCAGCCGCGACGGTCGGTCTCGGCCTCGGGCTCTTCGGCGTCCTGTCGATCATCCGGCTGCGCTCCAGCGAGCTCAGCCAGCGCGAGATCGCCTACTACTTCGCCGCGCTCACCCTGGGTCTGCTCGGTGGCGTCGGGGTGACCAGCCTCGTGGTCGGCATCGGCCTCATGGCGCTCGTCGTGCTCGCCCTCGCGGTCGGCGACCACCCGCGGGTCGCCGGGCCGCAGGAGGAGCTGCAGCAGCAGCTGGTCGTGCTCGACCGGGCGGTCACCGACCCCGACGAGCTGCACGACCGGCTGGGGGCGCTGCTCGGCGGCGAGGTCGTCACCGCCCGCACGGTGCGCCTGGACCTGGTCAACGACAGCACGCAGGTCGAGGTCGGCTGGCGGGCGTCCGGCGGGACCTCGTCGACGGTGCAGGCCCCGGCCGGCGCCTCCGTGACCCGCGAGGCGGTCGCCCGATGAGCCCGCTCGCCAGCCTCTCCCCCATCTCGCTGACGGACCTGGTCGCCGAGTCGGCCCTGCTCACCCGGGTGGACCGCAAGTACCTCCTCACCACCGCCCAGGTCGACGCCGCCCTCACGGACCTGCCCGCCGGGACCCGCGTCCTGGAGATCGAGGGCCTGCGCCGGTTCGACTACGCCTCGACCTACTTCGACACGACCGACCGCGCCAGCTACCGCTCGACGGCGACCGCGCGCCGCCGCCGCTGGAAGGTGCGCACCCGTTCCTACCTCGACACCGGCACCTGCTGGCTCGAGGTCAAGACCCGCGGCCCGCGCGGCACCACGGTCAAGACGCGCCAGCCGCACCCCGTGGGTATGCCGTCCGCCCTCACCGCGGACGCGGCCGGCTTCGTGGCGCGCACACTGCGCGACCAGGGGGTGCCGCTGCCCGGGGACGGCTGGGACGCGGCGCCCGCGCTCGACACGGCATACCGCAGGACGACGCTCGCCCTCGCCGACGGCGCCCGAGCCACGATCGACACGGCGCTGCGCTGGACCTCGCCGGACGGCACCGAGCTGGCGCCCGAGGGCGTCGCCATCGTCGAGACCAAGGGCGGGTCCACCCCGACCTCGTTGGACCGCGCGCTCTGGGCCGCCGGCCACCGGCCGGTGCGGATCAGCAAGTTCGCCAACGGCCTGGCTCTGCTCGACCCGACCCTGCCCGCGCACCGCTGGCACCGCCTGCTCTCGACCACCGGCCCGCTGGCCGCCTGACCCACCACCCACCGAAGGAGAACCACCATGAGCACCACCCGCACCCGCCTGCGCACCACCGCCGCCAGCCTCGCCGTCGCCGCCCTGATCGCCGGCTGCGGCGTCCAGGGGACCACCGGCACCACCGCCGCCGGCAGCACCGTCAGCACGAGCACCTCCGACAGCGAGGGCTCGACCGAGGAGACGAGTGGCACGGCCGAGGAGAGCGCCGCGGCGCCCGAGGACGACGAGGCCGCCGGCGAGGACACCGAGGAGGCGATCGGCACCGTCGGCCTCACCACTCACGCCGACGGCGACGAGGCCGACTACGACGCGGCGAGCGCGGTGTCGGTGGAGCTGGCCGACGACGGCGGCAGCAGCAGCGCCGGGAGCGGCGTCGAGGTGAGCAGCACCGAAGAGGGGACCGACCTGGTGACGATCGCCGAGGCCGGCACCTACGTCCTCTCCGGGACCCTGACCGACGGCCAGGTCGTCGTCGACGTGCCAGAGGAGGACGACGTCACCGTCGTGCTCGACGGGGTCGAGATCACCAGCTCGCTCGGGTCGGCGCTGCAGATCAGCTCCGCCGAGGACGCCACGGTCGTGCTCGCGGACGGCTCGGACAACGCCCTGACCGACCCCGAGACGTATGCCCAGACCGAGGCAAGCGTCGATGAGGAGACCGGCGAGGAGGTGGACGCGCCCAACGCGGCGCTCTACTCCACCGCCGACCTCACCATCGCCGGCACCGGGGCGCTGACCGTCGAGAGCTACGGCGCCGACGGCATCACGAGCAAGGACGGCTTGGTGATCCTCTCCGGTGAGATCACCGTCAACGCCGTCGACGACGGGATCCGCGGCAAGGACTTCCTGTCGATCCAGGGCGGCACCCTCACCGTCACCGCCAACGGCGACGCGTTGAAGTCGGACAACACCGAGGACGGCACCGGCATCATCGCCGTCTCGGGTGACTCGACCGAGATCACCGTCGCGGCCGGTGACGACGCCGTGAAGGCCGAGAACGTCATCGACCTGGTCGACGGCACCCTGACCGTCACCCAGTCGCTCGAAGGACTCGAGTCGGCCCGGATCGTCGTGGAGGGCGGCACCACCGAGGTCACCGCGAGCGACGACGCGCTCAACGCCGCCTCCGACACGGTCACGCCGAGCGTGGAGATCAGTGGCGGCGAGCTCACCCTCACCTCGGACGGTGACGGCCTCGACTCCAACGGCACGGTCACGATGACCGGCGGCACGGTCGTGGTCAACGGACCCACGATGGACGGCAACGGCGCCGTGGACGTCGACGGTGACTTCCTCCTCTCCGGCGGCACCCTCACCGCGGTGGGCAGCGCCGGGATGATGATGGCACCTTCCACCGACAGCGAGCAGGCCTCGATCGCCACCGCCCTGTCCGGCTCGGTTGCGGCCGGCGAGACGCTCACCGTGACGGACGCCGACGGCGCCGTCGTCGCCGAGGTCGCGGTGACCAAGGACACCGCCTCGCTCGTGCTGTCCACCGCCGACCTGGTGGCCGGAGAGACGTATACCGTCACCGCCGGCGGCACGGAAGTCGCCACGGCGACGGCGGGTGAGTATGCGCAGATGGGCATGGGCGGAATGGGCGGCGGCTCCCGGCCCTGAGTCCCCCGCAGGACCGACGGTCTCCGCCATTGACCTCACGGAAATCCGTCTGCAGGATGACGCCCCGGCCTGGTGACCACACCAGACTGGGGCGCGTGCAGTCACAGGATCACGTGCGTGTCGTCGAGGGAGATGCAGAGGGACACTCTGGCCGGACCCTAGGTCAGGCCGAGCTGGTCACCTCGGACCTCGCCGTGATGCGGGTGGGTAACAGGGAGCCCGCCCCGACCCTTCCGCTGCATGTCGTGCCCGCCCCTGTCGCGGCAGGGGGCGACAGGGACGGGCACGACCGCATCGACGTCGTCGAGGTGCTCTCCGCCGAAAACGGCGAGAGTATGGTGGCGCTCCGCCTCGCTCACGCCGTCCCCGGCTGGACCGAGCCGGAGCCGACGGCGGCCGGTCTGGCCACGCTCACCTCGAAGCCGTGGTGGTGCAAGCTCTTCCCCTCGATGTGCTAGACCCGTCATCTGCGTTGATGACGAACCACGGAAGGAGTGGTCGTGACCGGCACTGCTCCTGAGGTACGACGGACCCCGGCGCAGCAGCACTGGCGACGAGCAGGTCAGGCGGCGAACGTGCTGGCCGTGCTGACGGCCGGGCTGCTCGACCTCGGGACCGCCGGAGTGCTGTCCGGTCCGCTGCGCACCTTCGGCGGCATGGAGATCTCGGGTCTGGCCATGGCGCCACCCGTGCTCGTCATGGTCGCTCTCCTCTTCGTCAGGAGGCGCTATCCGCTACCGGTCCTGCTGGCGACCACCGGCATCTCGATCGCCGCCATGCTGGTCTTCACCACGGCGCAACCGCTCTTCTGCGTCCTGGTCGCCCTGCACGCAGCATCGCGACGGGGCAGCCTGCGCCGTTCGCTGCTCGCCCTCGGGATCGCCCTGACCACGGTTCCCATGGTGGTGCTCGCGGTGCACAGGTCCTACGACGACCCCACGCCGCTCGACTGGATCTTCCCCGGCGTGTTCTTCATCGTCGTCGTGATGACCGCTTGGGGGGTCGCGACCCGCGACCGACTCTCGCACGAGCGCAACCGGGACCTGCACGGTGAGATCGACGTCCGCGCCGAGGAGGCCGCGCACGCCGAGCGGCAACGCATCGCCCGCGAGCTGCACGACATCGTCGCCCACTCGGTCAGCGCCATGATGATGCAGGCCGCCGGCGCCCGCGCCATGAGCCAGTCCGTCGCGAAGGACGCACCGGACGACGCACGGCTCGACACGGTCCAGCGCGCCCTGGGCACGATCGAGTCGACCGGGGCGCAGAGCATGCGCGAGCTGCACCGGCTCCTCGGCGCGCTGCGCGAGGACCAGATCCACGACCACCTGCCCAGCAGCCTCGACCTCGACCACGCCCCCAGCGCCCAGCCCGGGCTGGACGACATCGACGCCCTGGTGGAGGTGCCGCGCAGCAGCGGTCTCATCGTCGAGGTCCACCGCTCGGGACACGCGCGGACGGTCGACCCGTCGGTGGGCGCGGCGGCATACCGGGTGGTGCAGGAGTCGCTCACCAACGCGCTCAAGCACGCCGGGCGCGGTGCGCTCGTGGACGTCTACCTCGCGTGGCAGGACACCGAGCTGCAGGTGCAGGTCCGCTCCCGCGCCAGCCACGGGATGCGTCCGGCGACGCCCAACGGCGGCACCGGGCTCCGCGGGCTGCGCGAGCGGGTGGGGCTCGTCGGCGGGAGTTTTGAGGCCGGGTGGTCCGGTGAGGAGTTCATCAACACCGCCGTCCTGCCGGTGCGGCCGCCCACGAGCGGCGGCCCGGCCGAGCGGCCGGCACCCGGCACGGCGGGGCGGGAGTGAGCATCACGGTCGTGATCGCCGACGACCAGCAGGAGGTCCGCGAGGGCCTGGAGATGCTGCTCGGCGTGCACGGCGACATCGAGGTGGTCGGCCTCGCCGCGGACGGCGACGAGGCGGTTGCGCTGACCGAGCAGACCTCGCCCGACGTCGTCGTCATGGACATCCGGATGCCGGGGACGGACGGCATCGAGGCGACCCGCCGGATCGTGCAGGAGTGTCCGGAGAAGGGGGCCGTGACGACCGTCCTCATGCTCACGACCTTCGACCACGACGACGCGCTCTACGGCGCGCTGCGGGCCGGAGCGTCGGGCTACATGCTCAAGGACGCCGCCCCCAGCCGGCTCCCCGACGCGATCCGGCAGGTCGCCGCGGGTGAGTCCTGGATCGACCCGAGCGTGGCCGGCAAGGTCATCGAGACCCTGCGCGACACGGCACCGCGGGACGCCCGGGGGCTGCCGGACCTCGACCTGCTCTCCCCGCGCGAGCTCGAGGTGCTGAAGCTCATGGGTGACGCGCCCTCCAACACCGACCTCGCCCGCCAGCTCTACGTCTCCGAGGCGACGATCAAGACGCACATCTCCCGGCTGCTCATGAAGACCGGCAGCTCCGAGCGCGCCCAGCTCGTGGCCCTGGCCTACAAGACCGGCCTCGTGCAGCCCTGACCCTTCTCTGAGAGCCGCGCGGCGTACCAAGTTCGTCGCCTCGTGCGGGAGGACGGGGAGCCCTGACCGCCGCCCCGCAGGAGATCGTCCGGCCTGCGCGCTGATCCGCAGGAAATACGCCCTGACCTGCGAAAACGCCGTTTGCGAGGCTTCCGTGAGCGCCGACATACTCGTCCGGTGCCCACCCGCATCGGACTCTTCGGCACCGGACGCCTCGGCTCGGCGATCCGGCGGCTCGCCGACTCCCGGGACGACGTCGACGTCGTCTGGGCGGTGCGGAGCAGCGACCCCGAGGCACGGGAGGCGGTGGACGTCGCGATCGACGTCAGCACCGGCACGGCCGTCGCCGCGCACCTCGCGTGGGCGCAGCGCAGCGGCACCGATCTCGTGGTCGGCGCGACCGGCTTCGACCCCGCGCTGCTCGACACCGAGCTGGGCGTGCGGGTGCTCGTCGCACCGAACTTCTCCCTCGGGGTCGCCCTCGCCCGCCGCGTGAGCAGGCTGCTCGGGGGGTATGCCGCCGCGCACCGCGCCGCGGGCATACCGGTCGACCTCGCGGTCACCGAGACCCATCACCGCCACAAGGTCGACGCACCCAGCGGCACCGCGCTCTCCCTGCGCGACGCGCTGGCCGACGCTGCCGGTGCCGGCGCAGCGGACGTCCAGACCACCAGCCTGCGACTCGGGGAGGTCGTGGGCGAGCACGAGGTCACCCTCGCCTCCCCCACCGAGACGATCACCCTCCGGCACACCGCGCACGACCGCGACCTCTTCGCCACCGGGGCCCTGACGGCCGCACTCTGGCTCACCGACCGGCCCGGACCGGGCCTGTTCACCCTCGACGACCTCGCCGAGGACCACCTGAAGGAGACAGCATGAGCACCAGCCTCACCGCAGCACCGTTCACCGGTCTCGGCGTCGCCCTGGCGACGCCGTTCACGACCGGGACCGACGCCGTGGGCGGCTCGCGAAAGCCCGCTGTCGACCACGACGCCTTCGGCCGGCTCGTCGAGCACGTGATCGCCGACGGGCGGGGGATCGACTGGCTGGTCGTCCTCGGCTCCACCGGCGAGGCCGCCACGGTCACCGACGTCGAGCGGCACGCGCTGGTGCGCCAGGCCGTCGAGCTGGCCCGCCGCGACGACCGCCGCATCCCGGTCGTCGTAGGGGTCGGGCACAACGACACCGAACGCACCTGCGAGCTCGCCGGGCAGGCTGCGGCCGCCGGTGCCGACGCCCTGCTCGTCGTCACGCCGTTCTACAACAAGCCCCAGGTCAGTGGCCTGGTGGCGCACTACCGCGCCGTCGCCGACGCGGCGCCTGGGCTGCCGATCATCGCCTACAACGTGCCCGGCCGCACCGGCTGCAACATCACTCCCGAGGCGCTGCGGGCGATCTGGGAGATCGACCAGGTCGTCGCGATCAAGGAGAGCTCGGGCGACCTGCGCCAGATCGCCCGGATGTGCCAGGAGGCGCCGCAGGGCCGTGCGGTGCTCGCCGGGGACGACGACCTCGCGCTGGCCGGCATCGCCGTCGGCGCGCAGGGGCTGGTCTCGGTGTGTGCCAACGTGGTGCCGACCGAGACCCGGCGCCTCGTGCACGCCGCGATGGCCGGTGATCTGCCCCTCGCTCGCGAGAGCGCTGCGCTGCTGGCACCGACGATGGCGGCGATGTTCGCCGAGACCAACCCGGTGCCGGTCAAGGCCGCGCTGGCGTGCCTCGGCCTGGCCACCGCACAGGTACGGCTGCCGCTCTCCCCCGCCGAGCCGGACACCTGGTCGCAGGTCCAGACCGCGCTCGCCGACCTGCAGACCTCCCGCCGCAGCGACTCGGCGTCGATCGGACGGCTGCCGGAGCGGGTCGCCGTCCCGCACGACACCTCGGCGCTGGCGTCGTGAGCACCGTCGGCACCATGGAGTCCATGACTCAGCAGGACACGACCGACGGCACCTCGCTGCGCCAGGTCTTCGCCGAGGGCAGCGGCATCGACCCGACGGTGGAGCATGTGGAGCAGCTGCTCGCCGGGCTGGAGGACGGCTCGATCCGGGCCGCCAGCCGGTCCGCGGACGGCGACTGGACGGCGCACGGCTGGGTCAAGCGCGGCATCCTCGCCGCCTTCCGGCTCAGCGAGACCGTCGAGCTCGACTGGCCGGGCGGCAGCGTCGACAAGTCGCTCGTGCCGGCGCGCCGGATCACGGCGGGCGACGGCATACGCCTCGTGCCCGGCGGGACCTCGGTCCGCCGCGGTGCCCACCTCGCCCCGGGCGTGGTGGTCATGCCGCCGAGCTACGTCAACGCCGGGGCGCACGTCGGTGCAGGCTCGATGGTCGACAGCCACGTCCTCGTCGGCTCGTGCGCGCAGGTGGGTGCAGGGGTGCACCTGTCCACCGCCGTGCAGCTCGGCGGGGTGCTCGAGCCGGTCGGTGCCCGCCCGGTCGTCGTCGAGGACGACGTCTTCGTCGGGGCGCAGTGCGGGCTCTACGAGGGCGTGGTCGTGCGTCGCGGTGCCGTGCTGGCACCGGGCGTCACGCTGACCTCGGGGACGACGATCTACGACCTGGTCGAGCAGCGCGAGCTGCGCGGCGAGGTGCCCGAGCGCGCCGTCGTCGTGCCCGGCTCCCGCCCGGCGCGCGGCGACTACGCCGACGTCCTCGGGCTCTCGCTCTACGCCCCCGTGATCGTGAAGTACCGCGACGCCGCGACCGACGCCGCCACGGCGCTCGAGGAGTCGCTGCGGTGAGGACGGCCTCGCGGGTGGCGGGCCAGGGCCTGTCACCCATCCGACGCATGGCGCTCGGAGCCCCGCCGGACGCGATCAACCTCGGGCTCGGCGAGCCCGGGTGGCCGCTGCCGACCGGACAGGCCGTGCGTCCGGACGAGGGTCCGGCCGACCTGTCCTACGGGCCCAACACCTCCGACCCGGCTCTGGTGGCGGCGATCGCCGGCTACGCCCAGGCCCGCGGTTCGGACACGGTCGGTCCGGACGGGGTCATGGTCACCGCCGGCAGCCAGGCGGCGCTCTTCGCGCTCTTCCAGGCGTATGCCGAGCCCGGATCGGCCGTGCTCGTGCCCGACCCCGGCTTCGTCGCCTACCCCACCCTCGCCCGGCTGTGCGGCGCGACGCCCGTCGGCTACCCGCTCCGCCCGGACGGCGACCTCGACGCCGAGGCGCTGCTCGCGGTGCTGGGCGAGCACGGGCATACCTCCCTGGTCGTGCTCAACCACCCCGCCAATCCGACCGGCGGGTTGGCCTCTGCCGACGCGCTCCAGCGGGTCGCCGAGGCGTGCGCGGAGCGCGACGTGCTGCTCGTGAGCGACGAGGTGTATGCCGAGCTCTGGGTCGACGAGCCGCCCGCCTCGCTGCGTGATGTCACGGACACGGGCGTGGTGCTGGGGTCGATGAGCAAGGCCTTCGGCGCGCCCGGACTGCGGATCGGCTGGGCGACCGGCGAGCCCGAGGTGCTCGCGCCCGCCCGGCTGGTGCACAACGCGATGACCACGGCCCCGTCGCGGCTCTCCCAGCGCGCGGCGCTCGCGCTGCTCGGGGCCGCGGGCGAGGTGCTGCCCGCGGCGCGCGAGCAGCTCCGCCTGCGCTGGGACGCGGTCGAGCGACTGGCCCCCGGGGGAAATGGACATAGCTTTCTGGGCGACGGGCACCACATTCCTATGTCCAGAACGGCGACGAGGGCCGGGTTCTACCTCTGGCTCGCCCTGCCCCACGACCTCGACGACGACTCCACCTCGCGCGACGACCCTGCTGTCACCGAGGCGTTCGCCCTGCGCCTGCGCGACGAGGCCGGGGTGACGACGATCCCCGGGACCGCCTTCGGACCGCGAGGAGCGGGTTTCCTCCGCGTGAGCCTGGGTGGTCCGGTGGACGCGCTCGAGGAAGGACTCCGGCGCCTGGCGCCCTGGTGGAAGGCATGATCTTGACCGCTGCGACGACTGACCTCTTCGCCTTCGACGAGGCGAGGCTCGACGAGCTGGCCACCTCGCACCCTGGCCCGTTCTTCGCCTACGACCTGGCGGCGGCACGCGAGCGCTTCGACCGGCTCCGCGCCGCCCTTCCCGCGCGGGTCCGCCTGGCGTATGCCGTGAAGTCCAACCCCGGGTTGCCCCTGCTCGAGGCCTTCGCCGGCCGGGGCGCGTGGTTCGACTGCGCGAGCGCCGGTGAGGTGTCGGCCGCGCTGGCCGCCGGCGGCACCGGCGCCGGAATGGTCTTCGCCGGCCCCGCCAAGACCGAGCGCGACCTGCAGGCCGCCCTCTTCGCCGGGGCCCGCGTCCAGGTCGACGGCATCGAGGACATCGCGCGGCTGCACGCCCTGCACACCGGCGAGACCCCGCTGGCGGTCAACGTCCGGGTCAACCCTGCCGGGGGTGTGTCCGAGGTGGCGAGCATCATCGGTGGTGTCGGGCCGAGCGCGTTCGGGGTGGACGAGGAGGTGCTGGAGGCCTTCGTGACCGAGGCCGCGCGCTTCGAGCGGGTCGAGATCCGCGGGCTCCAGGTCTTCTCGGCCAGCAACGAGCTGGACGCCGGGCGGCTGCTGGCCAACCACCGGACGGCGCTGCGCATCGGGCGACGGCTGCAGGAGCTGCTGGGCCGCGAGCTCGACCTCGTCGACCTCGGCGGCGGTCTCGGGATCCGGTATGCCCTGACCGAGCCCAACCTCGACGTCCGGGCGGTCGGTGCGGGCCTCGGGCGCATCCTCGGCGAGAACGACTGGTTCACCGGCGAGCTGTTGCTCGAGCCCGGCCGCTGGCTCTCCGGACCCACCGGCGTCTATGCCGCTCGGGTCGTGCGCACCAAGGTCTCCCGCGGCGAGCGCTTCGTCATGCTCGAGGGCGGCATCAACCACCTGCTCCGGCCGCTGCTGACCGGGCAGTCGTTCCCCACCCTGGCCGTGCGCCCCGGCGAAGGCGTCGTCGACGGCGAGCGGGCGACGACGACGCTGGCCGGGCCGCTGTGCACCTCGCTGGACCGGGTGGGCACGGGTGACCTCCCGGTGGACCTGCGCCCGGGAGACGTGGTGATGTTCGGGCAGACCGGCGCCTACGCCTACACCCAGGCCATGAGCCACTTCCTGTCGCACGCCCTCCCGGAGCAGCACTGGGTGTGCTGAATGGACGGGCGGTGGCCCCGACCCCGCTCTGATTGACCGCCGGCCCCATTCGATCTAGCCACAGATCGCAAGTGCGGGTAGCCTATCGCTTGAATTACTAGGGCTACCCGGGCAACGCTCGGCTAGTTCAGAGGAGAGTCGTGACCCCTCACATGTGGCTGGTTCCCGTGCAATCTGATCCGGGCACTCTGCGCCTGACCTCTGAGGTGCTGCGTCATCAAGGGTCGGAGGTAGATTTGCTGTCCCCTGATCGGCTTCGCCTGCAACTCGAGCAAGGCCTACGGCAAGCCACAGTGATCCACGGGGGGCCCGTCACGACACCACTGCTCGATGTACAGCGATGGTTGCAAGAGTTCGACGTGCCAACGACCGTCTTGGTGGAGTCCATCTCTGACCGACATAGGTCCACTCTTCGCAGGCGTGGAGTCTGCGATGTCCTGAGCCTCCCCGCGTCTCGAGAAGATCTTGAGACCATGGCTGAGCGGCTGGCACGCATGGCCCCTTCGGCGAAAAGTCCACGCTCTCTTCACGTTGGGGACCTTGAAATCTCGCCTGATCGTCACATCGCCACCGTTGCGCATATCCCTCTTCATCTGACCAAGTCGGAATTTGCGATCCTCCAGACACTCGCGCTCCAAGCGGGTCGGGCTGTGGCAAGGTCCGACATCAAGCGCGCGCTCGGCGAAGACTATTCCGCACGGGCCCTTGAGTCACACATCAGCCGGCTCAGACTGAAACTGCGCAACGCAGGGACTGCTAACGTCATCACTCCGGTCAGACACAGGGGCTATCGACTGGAAGCGCGGTAGCGGCGACCTAGCCTACGGGGAGGCGGGCAGCCTCCAGAGCGGCTGTCGTCGTACCCGTGAGGGACTCGATGCGCCGCCGTTCACTGTCCGTGACTTTGTGGTGCCATTCTCGCGCGACGAGTTCAGGGGACCGATGAAAATTGTGGAGCGAAGAAGCCGCCGTCGATGCGCCCCCCTTTGCATTCAGATCGGCTTCTACGCCCGCACCCAAGGCCAAGCCAACCCGATCGAACAGTGTGCGAACACCCGGCATCCCGGCGCCAGCCAACTCTTCGTGAGAGACCACGACGGTGCTGGGCTCGCGGCGCAGATCTGCCAGAGCTACGCCGTATAGTGCATTGTAGAACCACGCCATTGCCGCAACCGTGTCGTCGTTCGACGGCGGAGGGCCGAGGGCCTCCGACAATCGGTTGCCTTGGGCGAATGAGGACAGTGCCAGGGCCAACTCATCCAGGTCTGGTGACCATCCCATTCGCCTATAACTCGCCAATGCGGCACCTGGGTGACGATAGACGAGAATAGCCTGCGCGCCGGTGACCCGCCTTATGGTAGGAATGGACAACATGGCGAATGGGTCCTTCACGACAACCCGGAAGGCAGGCAGGGGAGCCAACCACTGGCTCCGCCCGTAGCGACTATAGACGGCCAGGTTTAGTCCTGCGTACGACGATCTCAGGGCAACCCGTTGCCGAAGACTGGGCTCCTCTAAGCGTGTCCATCGGGAAAGAGTTCCCGCGAGGCCGTACTGCCGCCCTCTGGGGTTCATTGGCTCACGCCCGGTCAAGGCTGCCTCGGGGGACGCCGCCAGCAGACGGGCCAGCCAAGTTGTCCCAGACCGTGGCATGCCGGTCACCAATAGGGCGGTTCTGCCAGATCTTCGACGAAGCGAAGCGGGCCGCTGACCGCGCATGACTACCGCCTACTTCCTGGAACTGGAGGATGACATGCTACCTGAGAGTCGTGCCATTGCAACGCGAACGGCTCAATCGCTAATGGGAATCAGCGATTTCAACCCCGCAACGTCGCATTCCTTCTTGTCGTGAGCGATGAAAAGAGACTGCGACCACGTGTGTATCGGCGGACTCTCAACTGCGAGGGTATGAGCGAAATCGACATCAGTAGCCCCCTACTGTACCTGCCCGCGAGACGAGGAAAATCTTGTTTCAGGCGGTAAACCCACTCCAGCCCAAGGCGCTGCAAAACCAGTGGGGCCCGTCGTTCTTCACCTGCCAAGAAGCCGAACCAGCCACCGCATGTCACAACGATGGAGGGCGGAAGTTCCGATCGGTTCTGAACGCTCCACACGGCCTCGAGCGGCATCCCCAGACCTAGAAAGATAACGTCGGGCCTCGCCTCGCGCAACGAGTCCAGCATTTCGAGGTCGTCAGAGAAGTATCCATGGGAAGTAAAAACGGTGTGCGCTGGCGACTTTTCTTGCAGGACTGACGCTGCAGAATCAGCGAGACCCGGGGGCCCTCCTATCAATGCTACGCGAACAGGGCGCTCTAACGTCTTCGCCATTTCGCGGAGAATAGATATCCCGATGTCTGTTGTGGGCGCCCGTTCGATGACTCTAGCTCCGCCAATGCGAGCCAACAGTACGATCGCAATTCCGTCAGCGTAGACAAGCGAGGCCGCGTCCATGGCTTCACGAAAATGCGGATTGGACAGCTCCAACAGTCCACCGACATGGAACGCGAAGGCAAGTGAGGCCGGCCTTCTTGGCGACTGAACGATCTCCCGCACGACGTCCGCCGCGCGAAGGTCTGCCACACGCACCCCACCTACGCGTACCGAAGGCAGGGGCCCGCTTCGCCGCGAACTGAGAGACCTCGACTCTGATTGCCTTCGCACGCACCCATGCTAGCGGGACTGCTGCACGATCAGGTGACAGTGGTTAGTCACGCAACCTGATCGGCTGGTGTGGTCATGATGGTCTCGTACTCGATGGGGGTCAACCGGCCGAGAGCGGCTTGGCGTCGGCGGCGGTGGTAGGTGTCAACGGCCAGTTGGAAGTCCCCGGTTTTGGCCAGGTGGAAGTCCCCACCCTCTGCGGGTTGATCAGGGGGTGGGCAGCTCACCTCCTCGGCGTTGACGTGCTTGGCGCATGCGGTAGGACTGGCCGTTGGTGAGCACGGTGGTGGCGTGGTGCAGGAGGCGGTCGAGCATGGACACGGCGGTGGTGTGCTCGGGCAGGAACCGTCCCCAGTCCTCGAAGGAGTGGTGGGAGGCGATGCCGAGGGATCGGCGTTCGTAGGCGGCGGCGACGAACCGGAACAGCAGCTGGGCGCCGGTGTCGTCCAGGGGTGCGAAGCCGATCTCGTCGACGAGGACGACGTCGTTGCGCAGCAGGGTCTCGATGGTCTTGCCGACGGTGTTGTCGGCCAGGCCGCGGTAGAGCGTCTCGACCAGGTCGGCCGCGGTCAGGTACCGCACCCGGTGGCCGGCGAGGACGGCGGCGTGACCCAGGGCGATGAGGGTGTGCGACTTTCCTGTGTCGGCGGGCCCGATGAGCGCGACGTTCTCCCTGGCCCGGACCCACTCCAGGGACGTCAGGTACGCCCAGGTCGGGGCCGGGATCGAGGAGGCGGCCAGGTCGAAGTCCTCGATCGTCTTGAGCACCGGGAACGCCGCGGCCTTGAGGCGTGCTCGCTCGTTGGAGGCGTCCCGGGCGGCGATCTCGGCCTCGACCAGTGCCCGTAGCACTTCCTCGGGCGACCACCGTTGGGTCTTGGCCGTGACGAGCAGCTCGGGGGCGAGCTGTCGCATCGCGGCCAGCTTGAGCCGGCGCAGCCCCGCGGTCAGGTCCGCATCCAGCACCGGCACGGTCGAGGCGCTCACGAGGACACCGCCTTCGGTGCCGGGGCGTACTCGGCCAGCGACCGTCCCGCAGTCGTGGGCAGGTCGAGGACGAGAGCGTCCCCGGCCGGGCGCGGGGTCGGGAGCCCGGTGCCGGCGGCCAGGATCGAGCGGACGTCGGCCGCTTTCCACCGCCCGAACGCGGTCGCTCGCTCGAGCGCGGCGACCATCGTGGCCTGCCCGTGGGCGGCGGTCAGGGTGTTGAGCTCGGCCAGCTCGGGACCCAGGCGGGTGTGCCCGGCCCCGGCGGCACCGGCGATGAACGCCTGCGCGGCCGGGCCGAGCGCGCAGAACTCTTTCTCCGCCGCGGACCGCGGGCGGATCGCCCGCACCGGTGCCGCGGGGCGGGCACCGCCGTAGTGCTCGTCCAGGACCGAGGCCTCACCGGGCGCCACGAGGGGGTGCTCGGCGTGCACCTGCCCGGTGCCGGGGTCCAGGACGAGCACCCGGGTGCCATCGACGAGCACGCCGACCTGGGTGCCGATCAGCGCGGTCGGAACCGAGTACCGGGCCGAGCCGAGGCGGATCGTGGACAGCTTGTCGACCTTGCGGGTGACCGGCGCCGGCCCGATGACCGGGCGCAGCGAGGGCAGCTCGGTGAGCAGGTCGACCTCGGTGGCCAACCGGTCGGATGGGACCGCGCAGGTCTCGGAATGGACCGCGGCGTTGACCTCCTGGCACCATGCCGCTGCCCGCTCGTTCGCGGCACCGAGGTCGGCCAGGACCCGCGCGGCGCCGGCGGCCAGGCCACCGGCGCCGGCGTGCTCGAGCAGCAGCGGCAGGGCCAGGTCGTCCTTGCCGTACCGGACCAGGTTCTCCACGATGCCCTTGGACTCCGGGTCGGCCGCCTCGCAGAAGTCGGGCCGGAACCGGTAGTGCGTGGCGAAGCGGACGTACTCAGCCGTGGGGACGACCCGGTTGGCGACCACGCCACCCTTCAGGCAGCCCATCCGGTCGGCGAGCACCACTCTTGGTGTGCCGCCGAGGACCTCGAAGCACTCGGCCAGCATGGCCATCGTCGTGGCCGCCTTCTCGTCGGCGGCGAGGCGGACGAACCGGAACCGCGACCAGGCCAGCACCGCGGCGAAGACGTGCACGCCGGCGATCACGCCCCAGTCGATGACCAGGTGCTCACCCGGGGACCACGACGCCGGCCGGTGCCGGCGTCCGTGCTCGCTGCGGTACCGCGTCTTCTCCTGGGCGACGAGGCGGCGGAAGTTGCGCGCCGAGCCCGTGAACCCCGCCGCGCGGGCCGTGGGCAGCAGCCGCTTGGCACTGATCCGGCCCCGGGTGTCTTTCACGTCCCCGGCCACGAGCGCGCGCACGGCCTCGTAGTTCGCCGGCCGCGGCGCCCTGACCGGGCGGCCCTGACCGGCGGTGTGACGTTCCACGACCCGCTTGACGGTCTTGTGCGTGGTGCCGCAGATGTCGGCGGCCCCGCGGTAGGTGCCCACCTTCTGGTAGGCGGTGATGATGTCCAACTCTTCCCTCATGTTCTTCAATGGAGCTCCCTGGGCGGTGCGGTGACTGGCTTGACACCGCCACCGTTCACCGTCCAGGGGCTCAGCTCATGGACGACACGAGCAGAGGGTGGGGACTTTTACTTGGCCACCAGCGGGGACCTCCCGTGGCCACCAGTGGGGACTTTGCCACGGCCATGGACAGTAGGTCCGCTCGATCCAGGTCACGATCGCGATCCGCAGGTCGTGGCGAGTGGCCCAATGGGGCTCTTCGTCTTTGAGGGTGGGGTGAAGGGGGCGCGCCGACGCGCTGGGTGTAGGGGGTGATGGGGGTCGAGGTCCCCGATGATCAGAGGACTTCTACCTCTCCTGATCTCCAAGGACCTCGACGTGAATCACCCTACGTCGTCCTGCCCTGCCCTGGGCGCCGGCGGCGCGTACTGCGACACCTGCGACCTCCTCCTGGGACTTGAGGAACTGCACGTGACCGCGGTCGAGCGCGGCGAGCAGCTGCTGACCGTGACCGTCGAGTCAGCACCGGCACCAGCGGGGTGCCCGACCTGCGGGACGGTGGCCGAGGCGCACAGCCGCCGGGTGGTTCGGCTGGTCGACGCGCCCTGCTTCGACACCCCGGTCGTGCTGCTGTGGCGCAAGCGTCGCTACCGGTGCCGGGAGGACGGCTGCCCGGTGCGGACGTTCACCGAGCAGGAACCGGGCCTGGCCCGACCACGGGGGCTGCTGACGACACGCGCCGCGCGGTGGGCGATCGGCCAGATCCGCTCCGAGCACGCCTCGGTGCAGGGCGTGGCCCGCCAGCTCGGGGTGCGGTGGCGCACCGTGTGGTCGGCGATCAAGCCGATCCTGACCGCCGCGGCCGACGACGAATCCCGCTTCGGCGGGGTGGTCACCCTCGGGGTCGATGAGCACGTGTGGCACCACGTGTCCACCAAGGCGCCCGAGGACGGCGGGCGTGGTCCGAAGGAGTTGACCGGGATGGTCGACCTCACCGTCGATGAGAACGGGCAGGTCAGTGCACGTCTGCTCGATCTGGTCCAGGGCCGAACCCGGGCTGCGTACGCCGACTGGCTGGCGGCTCGCGGCGAGGGCTTCACCGCCGGCGTGGACGTCGCGACCCTGGACCCGTTCCAGGGGTACAGGGCCGCGATCGATGAGGAGCTGGCCGACGCGACCGCGGTCCTGGACGCCTTCCACGTCGTCGCTCTGGGCACGAAGTGCGTGGACGAGGTGAGGCGGCGGGTGCAGCAGGCGACCACCGGTCACCGCGGCCGCAAGGGCGACCCGCTGTACGGGATCCAGACGATCCTGCGCGCCGGGGCCGAGAACCTGACCGACAAGCAGCGGGGCCGGATCGAGCGGGCGTTCGCCGCCCGCGCCGAGCACGAGGTGGTCGACCTGGCCTGGCAGTGCGCCCAGCAGCTGCGCGCCGCGTACAAGCAGGCCGACAAGGCAGAGGGGCGCAAGATCGCCGAGCGGATCGTCGCGACCTTCCCCTCCTGCCCGATCCCCGAGATCGCCCGCCTGGGCCGGACCCTGCGCAAGTGGAAAGAAGCGTTCCTGGCCTACTTCGACACCGGCGCCACGAACGGCGGCACCGAGGCGATCAACGGTCTCATCGAGCTCCACCGGCGCATCGCCCGAGGCCTCACCAACTTCGAGAACTACCGCCTGCGCATGCTCCTCATCGGCGGAGGACTGAACCTATGACCCCACCCTCAAAGACGAAGAGCCTGATAAATGCTCTCGTGGCATAGCTGCATCCCAGGGTCGTCGGGGAACCGGGCCCGCAGGTGTCGGCTGATCTGCTGCGGGCTCCACCGCTGGGCCAGCAGCTTCCCGACCACTCGTCGCAGCTCGGCGTTGCTCTCCACGCGCCGTCGATGGTGACGACCGCATCGGCCGGTGGCGGTCCGGAAGGCCTCGAAGGGTCGGTACCCCTGCTTGCCGGCGTTGCGACGCAGCTCTCGAGAGATCGTCGACTTGTCCCGCCCGACTTGCGCCGCGATCGCGGTGACGGTCGGCAGCCATTAGACTGTACTTAGCAGCGCTCGCCGTGAGAGTTGGCTCGTCTCGGCGTCTGCAAGCGAAAGGCGTGTGCTGGGTTTACTTCAACGATCTCGGACCAACCTCCGTGCGGCTCAGGGGTTGCGTCCAACGCGACGCTCTGGGGGCACACCCGTTTGCTGCAGCAACTCCGGAGCTGGCAGCTCAACGACGGGCGGAGGCGGCGGAGACGACGGGTCGACCATATGCGGGCTACCGCGAAGCACCGCCCCGAACGCATCTTGCCTCTCTACGTGTCGCAGGTGCCACGTTCCAATCTCGTTGTTTAACCATGTGTTGAAGTAGGAAAATGCAATCCCATCGTTGAGTACCATAGACTTATAGGTCTCACGCATCCAATTAGGACGATAAGAGTGGGCCATCTCAGTGTAGCCAGTTTCGGCCAAGGCCCAATCTGTACCGTGTTTACGCGCAAAAGCTGAGACATGCTGAAAGTAGTGACTGCCCATGTCCACCCAGTCTAGGTTTCGTTGCCCATTCTTGACTGTTCCGTAATGCTGATAGATGTCAACTCCCAAGACGTCTACCATCTCGTCGCCGGGCCAGATGCTGTCGAATGAGTACTGTTTTTCCCCATACAGCTGGTGCCACCCTGTGACAATGATGGTGAACCCGACGTTGTCCGCACCGTCGCGCACCATCGGTGATAGGCGCTGCTGCATCGCGACCCATTCCCGAATCGGACCGTCACCTTCGGGCTCGTGATGGAAAGCCAGCCAGACTGGACCATCCAGTTCATCGAGCTGAGAGACTAGTTCCCTAACCCAGGCATCTCCCTTCCCGTTGGACATGTCCTCCCACGAATGTGGCAGTTTGAAGCTGATCCATGGAAGACGCCCGGCCGCCAAGTCGCTCTTGGCCACACGGACAGCACTAGACACCTGGCCAGGTCCGAAGAACGTTCGACGTATTCCGAGATGCTGTCCCTGCTCGCGCTCAAACTCTGACGGGTCAGTGTTCGCGCCATAGGTTGCGCCAAAATAGGCACCACAGTTGGGGATACCCCGCGTCGAGTAGGCGCAGCCGTTACTAAGGACGCCGCCTGGGGTGCGCGATCGAGGAGCAGTCACCGGTATCTCCCGAAGGCTCACGTCGTCAACGACAAGCGCCTGCCCTGGCGCCAGTTCCCATGCCATCACGTTCAAGTCGAAAGAACTACCGGCGAGACCGCTCTGTAGATCCATCGTTACGTGTGTCCAATCTTTGGATGTCAGCGCGAATGCTTGGCGATGCTGGCTGACCGATGATGGCCCCACCTCGCGCACCCGAATCTGCCCGCTCACCTCCCCCCCACCTTGCAAGCGCACCCAAGCAGAAGCGCGGTACGTGACCAGTGGTGACGATTTTACGACCGTCGCTTCGAGGTCGTTGAGGACAACATTCTCGGTGGTGGGAGCGGACAGCATGGCGCCGCGCGTGTCGCCCCTGCCACCATCAGTAGACTCTAGGACCGTCGACGAAAGATTAGTCTTCCAACCTCGGACGTCAGCGTCGAAGCTCCCATTAACAACCAGCTCGGGGCCCACCACCTGCAGGCCATCGTCGGATGCGATCGAAACATTCTCAGCCACGCCAACAGACGCGCCGATAGCCACTCCCGGTACGCAGAGTGCTAAGAGGGCGACAAGAGCCACAGCCCTACTTTGCCGCACGGAAGCGATGAGGGTGTGCAGAGATATGCCAGTCAACGGAGCCTCCAGGATCGACTACGCGCTCCGCCAGGCTGTGGGCCAGGCTCGCGACCCAGTGAGACACGGCAGGCCACCGGGTGGGTTCACCGCACGCTAGCAGTCTGCGGCAGCCCTTCCGGGAATCTTTGCCAAACGCGAACGGTATTGCGAGAAGTACCGCTCTCCTGGTGCCGTCCGGCGGCCAAGTCCGTCTGCCCGTGCTGACTTGGGGCGCCCCGAGAGCGGGTGACCTGCGCACCAGACCCAGGCAGCCCTCACGCGGGCCAGCCTCGGCCTAGGGCCGGGCGCCACTCGAAGATCTATGATCGGTCCAAGACCTCCATGCGCAGGAGCGCCATACTCGCCGCGGTCGACCGCTCTGTACCCGCCCAAGATCGGGGCTTTGCGCTGAGTCACCAGCCTCGGCGCCTTCGCTGGTCATTCAGTAGCGGACATGGCCCCCATCGGTGCCGACATCGATAGGTGTCATCGTCACCTTAGGACCGATCCGGCCTCGCCCTGCAGCACGAACCGGGGCACCGATGAGGTCTGGTCCCATCCTGACGCGCGCGGTGTCAGCCAAAGATCAGGAAGGGCAATCGACGGTTAGGGCAGCGTCTAGATGGGTGAGCGCCTCCGCCGCGTGCTCGTCAGCCAAGGACTCATCACCCGAACTGAGGGCAGCTAGCGCCGTCGACCACTCCCGTCTAGCGATGGTCAGCTGCTCGATAATCTGGTCACCCCAGTCGTGCTGTTCTGCCGCCGAGTAGACCTCCAACTCGAAATCTTCGACTGCGGGCAGTAACTGCATGACTGCTGGGACCTCATTTTCTACAGCCGCGGCACGGTACACCTCGATCCTGTCATGAATCTTTGCGCAGACCTGGGCCTCGTCATCTCCCGGTATTACCCCCGAGGGGAGGGTCAGCTCAGGCACATCTGGCAGCACCACTTCGGGTCTCTGCCCGCCATCAGTCGTGTCGGTTGTGGCTACTGCCACACCGGTTGACTCCGAATGACCGCCGCCCCCTGGCTCAGGGGAAGTACCCAGATCATCTGTCGGACCCAGGCTCTCTGCTGCCCCCAGCGAGTCCTCACCTGCCACATCGGGAGCCTCGTTTGATTCTCCGACTCGAGATTCAATCGACGCCGTCGCGGACCCCGAAGACCCGACATCCGCGCCAGTGCAGCCAGTCACCCCAAAGGAAAGACCCGTCGCCAATGCGAGACCGAGGCAGCGCATTGAGGGGCCCACCTCAGAGCCCACTCTGAACAGGTGGGATCACGATGGACCACAAGATGCCGCGACGGTCAGCCGACTCCGTTTCCGCGGTCAAACCACCCGCTGGTCCTACGCCCAAGGGCCCCGAGTCCGCGATCGCCTGAAGGATGTGCCCCGACCCGTCACCCACGCTCAGATCGCGCAACGTCGCTGGGGAGGAGATCTCCCAGGTGGTGTTCACGCTCGACTTGTTGCCCCACACGCTCACAACCGTGGAACCAGGCACAGTCACATCGACGACCGGTGTAGTTCGCTGCGTCCCTGACTCGGTGTCAAAGGCCTGAACCACCTCGCCCACGCCGGCCGCGTCGGCGTAAGCCACCAACTGCAGAGACGTCTTGGTGTATGCCGACAACGCGACACTCACCTCGGAACCGGCATCGTTCTCCCCTGCGGTCCGGACCCATGCCGCCGTCATGGCCGACGCCGTCGGGTCGCTCTCCTGCTTCAGCAGCGTCCACCCTTCCGGTCCGGTCAACGACCTCGAGTCAGAATTCAGCGTCGCCACGAGAACCATCGTGTCACCGGCCTCCACCGAGCCCGGGACAGTCACCTGAGCATTACGAGTGTTCCCGTTCGAACTTGTCACATCCCGGAACGACACCACCGCCGTCTGTTCGGGATCGACCACGCGCACGTCCTCGGTGACCGTGCTCTCCCCCCCACGGTCATCGACGACGGTCAACGCAACCGTGTACTGACCCGGTTCGGCATACGTATGACTCGTCGAGACACCCGCGCTTCCCTCGCTCTCATCGCCGAAGTCCCAAAGATAGTCGACAATCTGACCGTCCGAATCGACAGAACCCGACCCATCAAAATCGCAGTCCAACCCTGAACACCCGACCGTCAGCTCAGCAGTCGGTTCCACATTAGGAACATCCACACTCACCTGCTGGCTGACCGTAGCACTCTCACCTCGATCATCAGTCACCACCAAGGTCACCTCGTAGCTGCCACCCACGGCATACGTGTGAGACACCACCTCACCAGCACCAGCCGACGTCCCGTCCCCGAAGTCCCAGGCATAACGCGCGATCTCACCGTCCGAATCGCTCGACGCCCCAGCATCGAAATCACAGACAGCACCCTCACACGCCACATCAAACGACGCCACCGGCACCTCATTAGGGGGCTCGGCTCCGGCATAGACAAAGGTGTCCCGACCCGCCCACATCTCACCGTCAACTCCAGGCCCACTGACTTGAGTTCCAGTGCCTACAACAGGTGTCCCTGAGTAGGCAGCGGGAGAGAGGTTGCGGTTGTCTGCGGGTCCACCGTCCACGCTCCAGTCCCAACGGAAGAGTCGACCTTCCGCGTCCGATGTGTAAAGGTGATCATCGACCAGAAAAGCTCCGCGAACCTGGGACCAGTTAAGCCCTGGAATAGCACCTGGCCCAATCTGGCGCTCCGCGCCCACCACCTCTCCGTACCGCGAGAAGAAGCGGTAGTACAACTGATTCTGCCCGGCCTTCGTGAAGTAGATTCTTCCCGTCACATCATCGTAAAACATGGCCGTGACCTGCTGTGAACCCTGCAGATCCTGAGTACTAAATCTGTTCAACGAGGCGGTCTGCGCATCCGGGACCCAGGCGAGAGGAACATTCTCCAATTCGCCGTAGGTCGATCCATCGTAAGTCTGCTTACGGAACGTTCCATCCGACCTACCCGTGTACAGATAGCCGTTGAGCATGAAGGCACCGCGCACTCCAGCCCAATCTGGAGTGGCCACGACCGACGACCCCGTCACTGACGAGCCGGTGAAATTCCGCTTTGTGAGCCCCGAGTCCGTCACGGTGACGGTCTGGGTCGGGAGGTGTCCCGTGTAGTCAGCAGACACGGGCTGGCCACCTGCGAGCGGCATCAAGGCTAGGCGTGCCCGGTAGTGCCAGTTGCCGATTCGGTCGGTGTCGCTACCCACCCAGATCCCATCCGGTGTGACAAGGAACCCGTAGACTCCGTACCCACGCGTGCGCTTCGCATCCCAGGGAAGGACCGCCCCACTGCGTGGATCGTGAGCGCTCAGGCCCTCGCGGGTGATCGCCCCCGGCCCCACGCGGTCGGCAGCAAAAGGGTTGTTCATCCGACGCTGGTGCCCACCCGTGTAAACGGCCGTCTCTGTGACCGCCAGAGCTGTCAAGGTATCTCCACCGGTGTAGTTCGTCCAGGCGGGGTTGAGCGAGGTACCCCGGTCAGCGGTGTCCCAACGTGCCACCGTGTCGCACTGGTATGTGCTGCTGTAGGCACCGGTGGTGGCAACAGCGAAGTAAGACCCGTCTGGCGAGAATTCAACAGCCCGCATGTAGCTCAGGAACGAGCTGGAGCACCCGTCTCCGTACCGATTGGTCTGCCAGTCGCTGACAGCCACCCCACCGCTGCTGAGGTCAAGCATGGCGATTTGTGTCCTCGGGAGGCCTCCTACGCGCTGGAAGTTTCCGATGACCACCATGGTGGAACCGTCTGGAGTGATGTCGCTGCCGCTGATGGCCAGGTGACCATCGCGGCGGGGCTCCGCGAACTCGATAGTGACACCTGGATCGACCGCACCGGTCTGTGGGTCTAGAGCCGCCAAAAGGGTTTGCGTCCGATCCCCGACGTGCAGGAAGCGCCCGGTTACGTACAGGAGACCGTTTCGTAGCGCGATGGTGTGGATACGACCGTCAAAGGCTGGCGGATCGAAGGAGGACACGACCTCGCCTGTGTGCACGTTCATCTTCACGATACTGCGCTCGGTCTGCCCGTTGACAGAAGAGAACCCACCGACCACCCAGACGTTCTGACCATCCCCAGAGCTAAGGACCTGGAAGACTTCGCCGTTGAACGTAGGTGCGAAGCTCTTGATTTGACCACTGCTGCGATCGAAAGCGAACAGGAACGAACGTTCGACCTCAGTGGTCGAGTCGTACTCTCTGACCCGGCTGAAGTTTCCTCCGGCCACCATCACGTCCCCAACCTGGGCAAAGGACCTGACGTAGCCATCCAGTACGTGAGGCGTGCCGGCGACCGGGGTGGTGGATACGAGTTGTCCCACCTGCGGTGCCGAGGAGACCGCTCGAGCGGGCGCCAGTCCAACGGCTCCTGAGCCAGCCAACGCAGTCGCCAGCAGCATGGCTGCTACTACGACTCGTGCCAGCACACCGCGGGGCCAGATGGCTCCCGCCTCCCCACCTGCAACTTTACCAATCGTCACTGTGCCTCTACCCTCTGCTCAGATCCGCAAGATCACGGCGCGCTCGGTCACGGAAGAGAGGCGCATACTCACGGCAACAGCAGAAGTTTGGCAGAGGACAGCCCTGCACCGCAATGGCTTGCTTGATCCAGCTTCGCGTCGCCACCAGAGGAGCGACGTGCACCACCACCGGCGTAGATCAGACGTGGTGGCACGTCCGGCGCGAGCGGCTGGTCTACCATCGAGGACGCGACGGGCGGACGCTCCGCTATCGACGCAGATCGGCGCGTGAGTTGCGAGGAAGGGTCGTGCATACGTCAACCGCGGTGAAGCAGGCCCCAACTAAACGACACCCTTTACAGGACGAGGCGAGCGGCCACGCCCCCCAGCTCAGCTCACGCTTCCTGAGGTTGGGCGACAACTGGCCACTTTATGCCATTGTCGCCGGCTTTCCCGTGTGGTGGCTCTTTGGTCTTGCCTCTACCATCCCCATCCTTCTCGCCGTCCCAATGGCGTGGCAATTGAGGCGTATACCCAACCTCAAGGTTCCGCCCGGATTCGGCCTATGGTTGATCTTTCTGGTTTTCGTGTTGGCCAGCGGACTCATGCTCGGCGTCGACGCGCCAGGGGCCGTGCCCGGAGGCAGCCCGTCGCGCTTGCTTGTCTTCGCTTTCCGGACTTCGTGGTACTTGGCGGCTACCGTGGTCATGCTCTGGGTGATTAACCGCCCCCAGACTGAGTTACCCACCGGATCAATCAGTCGGCTGCTAGGGTGGATGTTCGTCATCGTCTGGGCTGGCGGCATGCTGGGCGTGCTGGCCCCCAACCTGGAAATCCGCTCTGCGCTAGAACTCGCTCTTCCCCGAGGCGTCAGCTCCAATGGATTCGTCAACACTCTGATCCACCCCAGCGTCGCAAGCATTCAGGACTTCCTAGGATACCCACAACCACGACCCGTCGCACCATTTCCATATGCGAATACCTGGGGGGCCATGTTTGCTCTATGCCTCCCCTTCTTCGTGGTGTCTTGGCTCGGGAGAAACGCGGGCTGGCGTCGGCCCGCTGCACTGATCATCCTGGCCCTATCCACAATCCCGGTGGTCAGTTCTCTGAACCGCGGCCTTTGGATGTGCCTCATCGTCGGCGCAATCTACGCAGCTGTTCAGCTGGCCCGCCGCGGGCAACTCATCCCTCTCGTCGCGTTCGTCGTTTTAGCGGCTATCGGGTCACTCGTCTTCCTGGCTAGTCCACTGAACGATCTACTGATCGACCGTCTTGACAACCAGCACAGTAACGATCGACGGTCCACACTTCTCATGCAAACGGTGCGGAGCACCGTTGAGGGATCCCCGGTGGTCGGATTCGGCAACACGCGCGACGTGCAGGGCAGTTTCGCCTCGATAGCTGGGGGTGCGACACCCGAGTGCCCAGCCTGCAGAGTCCCGCCGCTCGGCACTCAAGGCCACCTCTGGATGGTCATCTTCACCCAAGGGCTTCTCGGAGCGTTCTTCTTCCTCGCCTTCTTCCTCCAGGTTGCGATACGGCACATACGTTCTCGAAACACTGCCGAAGTGCTGGGCATATGTCTTCTTGGCTTTTTTGCACTCCAGATGCTCATCTATGACACCCTCGGTTTCCCTTTGTATGTTCTCATGTTGAGCATCGGGCTTATGGTGAGAGATCAAGGAACGGCATTTAACGTCACGGATGACTTCTCGGAAAGCAGGGACAATCTCGCTCCCAACACAACTGTGCATTCCCTTGCGTCAGCGATTGTGCCGCTTCGAAAACACTACCCTCTGATACTCTTGCTTGCCACCGTGGGTGGGGGTATCGGCGTCATACTGGGATTGCAACACCCACCGCAGTACGCCTCGACCGTCCGCATCCTTCTTTACCCACCTGCCACCTCCTTGCTTCCAGAGTCCGAGTTGCAGGTACCCGAAAGATCCACCATCGATACTGAGGCAGCGATCGTCGTCTCCACTCGGACCCTCAACGCCGTCCTGCAGGATTTTCCCGAGGTGTCGGAGGACGATCTCCGCGCGAATATCAAGGTCACGGCGGCTACAAGCACCGATATTCTCAGCGTTACAGTCCTCGACGTCCTCCCACACCGATCAGAGTTGCTCGCCGCCTCTTTGGCTGACGCCTACCTGAACACCCGGGCGGAGACACTCACCCAGCGTCGTGACCAATATGAGCAGTCTCTGCGCGAGCAGCTCGTGCAGGCACAACAACCGACCCCCGCCCGCGACCGCAGGGGTGAACTGGCAGAGACCATCAGGGACCTACAGCAAAGCATCGACGCGGTCGCTCTCGAATCGACCGAAGCTGGAGAAGTCGTCCTCGGTGGCCGTGCCCAAGTGGTGCGCCGCCAAGTAGAGGTGCCTACCGTCTCGGTAGCCATGCTGGGAATGCTGTCCGCCGTCCTATTGGCCCGCATCGGCCGTGACCCGCTCGCCCGGGGGTACCGGTGGCCGGGTAGGCGGAGCGGACGGGGAAACCTGACCGACCCCTCACGTTAGCCGTCCTGCTAGCATTAGCCGACCCACGTCAAGGAGAGACGCCCAGGACCCCTCGCACCGTCACTCAACCTGAGATTTGACCAATAACCCACTCCATAGGAGACGACGCCATGGTCTTCCCTCCAGTTTCTGCTGTCATCGCGACGCGAAACAGGCCGGAGATGCTTAAGAACGCTCTGCAAGCAGTTTGTCAGCAGACGTATCAGGGGAGCATCGAATGCATCGTCGTGTTCGATCGGACTGACATCGACGACTCCATTGTAAGTGAGAACCCCCAGCGCGCAGTGCGGGCTGTTACGAACACACGATCCCCTGGGCTTGCTGGTGCCCGCAACTCGGGCATTATCGCTTCTAACGGCGAATTTGTCGCCTTCTGCGACGATGACGACATATGGCACCCCACGAAGATCGAAAAGCAGATCGAGCAAATGGGCTCAGCAATTGCATCTGCGACTGGGGTTGTCATCGACTATGCCGGAAAGCAGTCCGTCCGAATTCCAAGCCGCGACACCATCACGCTGCAGCAGGTGGTCAGGCATCGTCGGATGGAAGCCCACCCATCATCAGTTCTGGTGCGACGGGCAGCCCTGACTGGAGAGTTGGGCATGATCGATGAGGCCTTGCCCGGCAGCTTTGCGGAGGACTATGACTTTATGATCCGCCTCCTGCAGGCGGGTCATGTGTCTATCGTGGAAGAGGCTTTGGTGACGATCCGATGGGGCCAGTCTCTTTTCGCCAAGGATTGGGCCACCATTGTACGTGCCATCGACTACCTCATCGCCAAACACGAGATCTTCAGCAAGGACCGACGTGCTTTGGCCCGCCTCTATGGCCAACGCGGATTTGCTGAGGCGGCGATGGGGAATCGGTCTAGAGCACTTCGAGATGTCTGGCGAACCGTCCGTCTCTACCCTTTGGAGAAGCGGACATCGGTTACGTTGCCTGTCGTCCTCGGTCTGATCAGCCCGGAAAGAGTCATGCACTGGGCCAATGAACGTGGCCGCGGAATCTAGACAGGCAGTGTGTCGATATCTCGCAGGACTGCTAGCAGGTCCATCAAGAAACGGGAATGGGTGGCTTACTGATGTCGCGTCCGACTGCCCTCTTCGAGTCCTGGCGCGGACGGTACAGCGATAGTCCCCGCGCAATCTCCGAGGCACTGGGCCATCGAGCACCGGAACTTCAGCGGACGTGGGTGTCATCGCCGGGAGTGACGTTCCCCGCGGACGTAAAGCTGGTACCGCGTCATAGCGCACGTTACTTCTCTGATCTAGCCACCTGTGACGTCCTGGTCACCAATGACCTCGTCACCCGCCACTACGTCAAGGGTCCCCGGGTCGCGTACCTGCAAACGTGGCACGGGAGCCCCCTCAAGGTGATTGGCTTGGACGAATCCAGACCGAAGTACCGTCGAGCGAAGGCGCATCTGAGACGAATGCGAAGGGATGTGGCAAAGTGGGACTATTTGCTGTCACCAAGCAAGGCCGTCTCCGACATATTTCGCGGCGCTTTCGCATTCGACGGCGAGATCCTAGAGTTCGGCTACCCTCGTAACGACGTTCTCGCCCGCCCCGATGAGCACGTTAGGCAACTGGCACGCGACCGGATGGGCTTGACAGATGATCAACTTGTCGTGCTCTATGCGCCTACGTGGCGCGATGACGCGCATCTAGAGGGTGGCGGCTTCTATCATCCCAGCCTAATCGATTGGGACACGCTGCTTTCGCAGCTTCCCGAGAAGACCGTGATATTGAGCCGAATGCATCAACATGTAACCACCCCCGTCACGCCAAGGTCACGAGGCGACGTGCGTGATGTCAGCCGCGTCGACGACCTGTCTGCTCTGATGCTCGCCTCGGACGTCCTTGTGTCGGACTATTCTTCTATCATCTTTGATTACGCCGTTTCCGGTCGCCCAATAGTGCTCCATGCTCCCGACTTGGTGCACTATCGTGATGTCGTCCGGGGCCTGTATTTCGACTTCGAATCATGGGCACCAGGCCCGGTCACGACGAACACTGGTGAATTGGCCGATGTGTTGAGCAGCGTCCCGAGCGCGGCAAAAGACCACTCAGAACGGTACCGCGATTTTGTGGCCACTTACTGCACCTTCGAAGACGGCCAGGCATCACGGCGGGTCGTCGATCTTTTGGTTGACCGGCATCTGACCTGATCGCCAACTCACAGTGCGACCAAGGATGTGCTCCAAGCGTACATCGTGGGGCTCGAAATGAACCTCCAGCCGACGACGCAAATCTTGCCGGAGTGGAGCCCGAGGAGCCGCGTTCCAGGCATCAGCTTTCACCTGGGCAGGCTCGTCGAGACCTAGCCAGCGGCAGAGCTGCGAGAATTCGGCGGCTGGATTGTCGAAGAACGCATCGGCATCGATCACATATACATTCTCTCTCCCACAAGAGTCGATCAACCTGGCGACTTGTTGCGCGTATTCTCCTCGGCCGACATATGCATGGTGCTGATGCGCGAAACTCACGTAGTATGGATCATCTTTGATGCGCTCGACTTCGCCGGCAAGACGGGTGGTCTCCAGACTCACGGCCGTCTCGAAATCTTCCGCCTCGAAGCCGCGACGCTGCTCGTGGCGGTGGGCAGAGTGCGCCCGGTCGACCGGGTTGCGCAGCATCATCACGACCTTGACGCCCGGAAGGTCATCTGCGATGCGCTCGTGCGCTAGGGGATGGAACATGTAGTAACCGCTACTCTCGAAAGTCACCACTCTTTTGGTCCCACGCATCAAGGCAGCGAGGGGCCGTATTGGGAAGTGGCTGATGTACCAGGACCAGGGCCGAGAGTAGTTAAGATCAAAATACCCGATGCCCTTGTCGAGAGTTGGCCGGACGACTTGCGGATGCGTCTCCAGCAACCGGAAGAGGCTGGTCGTGCCGGATCTCTGTGCCCCCACAACGAGAAAACTTGGCTTCATTCGCCAACGCACCGTTGCGACGCCCCAGAGAAGCGCGACGCGCCGGAGCATTCTCGAGAAAGATGAAGGCAACCTCATGCGCGCCATTCGAGCAACTCGACGTAGAGGTCGCACTGCCCTGCACCTCCGCTGGTCTCTAAGTGCCGCCCACTGGTGATCCGTCGCTGGCCTGAGCCTACAGCCTCGACGCGGTACTCACCCAAGGCCAGCGGCGGCCTGCGGCATGTCCAGCCACCGCTGCAATGCTCCCAGCATCAGCTCGGCCCGCGGCGCGATCAACTCCCCACGCAGGCCCGTTGATCGCTCGAGGTAGCGCAGCGAGATGGCCGCCAGATATGCTGTGACCAGCGCATCAACGTCAGTTCCATCATTCACGAAAGAACGCCGCGCGAGGTCGATGCCGGCGAGCACGACGTCAAAGGTGGGCGTTCTGCCTCTGGAGACGGTACTCACGGCGTAGTGGACGGCGTCGAGTCCGACTAGCCCGTCCACATCGAATCGCTCGAAATCCCATAATGCCAGCCGATCCCCGTTCCACGACATATTCCACGGAGTCCAGTCGCCGTGCCAACCTCCGGTTTCCACGACAACATCACCCACGCAGTGTTCAACTGCTGCCACCGCACTAGAGAAGTGCGGACCCAACGGGGTGCCTGCCAGTCGAGATGCGCCACTACGGACAGATGCCCAAAAGGGGGAGGCCTGAAGAGTGGTTGGCCCATTGCCAAAAGCCTTTGAGAACTGCTGCATGTGGCCCTGTGGCGGCTGGCCGTCCCTCTTCCGCGGCACACCAGGCTTCGTGCGCAGGGCCGTCATCGACAACACGGTTAGCCCCTCCCACGATGCCATGTCCAGCAGTTGCGGGGTGATGATGCACGCCGGTACTCGACCTTCCAGATGGTCGAAACTTCTCGCCTCTTGAGTCACGTCGTGACGAGATCCCTCGTCCACGCCCACCTTGGCAAATCCCAAGAGTGCCCCGTCTTGCCCGAAAACCCCGAGCACGGGCTTCCGGTTGGTCCGGGGGGTGCCGACCCCGATCGAGATCGCGACCTGACGGCCGTAGACACCCGCCAAGTGGTCGAGTATCGACTCCCGCCCCGAGTCCGTCACCTCTACCGAATGCGGGAGGAAGCGACCAGCACCCAACGTCAACCCCACTCCAGCTCCCCACCGCAACAACGCCTCCCGCTTCTCAACTGCGGCACTGAATCGGCGTACCGCTTGGGCGGTTGCTCGTCGTGGTCGCGAAGGCAACAGGAGGCGGGGTGATGCCGCATCAGGAAGAAAGGTCCAGGTCATCGCCGATGCAGTGGTGTGCGACCCTACATCGACGGAACATCCTGGAAACAGCGTTTCTAGGGTTTCGACTAACGCGGCGGCGCCCTCTGAGTGCTGCGTCGTCACCGCGAGTCACCACCAGCGTGGGCATGGGAGCGTTTGGTGGCCGCATGCAGTTCCTGAGAAGACCGCCCGGAGTCCACATGGTTGGCTGTGATGCGACCGCTCATGCGACGATCCTACAGGCCGGCAACGTGCCCGCCGGCCGTCTGCCGTGCTCGCGCCTAGGGCGAGGCCTTGGTGTCCGCTCCGCGTGGTCGGGTAGGTAGTGTTCCGACCGGAAGAGACACGTGCACCTCAGTAGGGGCCAGGATGAACGAAGCGGGTAATGGCTGGAAGCCGATCTAGGGCACCGAAGGTGTCGACACTCGAGGTCGCGGTCAAGCGGCATGTCATCGCAATTGTCGTCTGCGGGCTACTCGGAGGCGCCATCGGATGGCTAGCCGGGGTGAGCCGCAGCCATGACAAGGTTGCGAGCATGTCAATTCTGATCAACCCGCTGGAGGGCAACGCGTTCTCCCCACTTGGTAGGGGGGATGAGTTGATCAACATGCGCACAGAAGCAGAGTTGGTGCGCTCGATGGCCGTGGCTGAGA
This sequence comes from Serinicoccus chungangensis, assembly GCF_001483745.1. Lineage (GTDB taxonomy): Bacteria > Actinomycetota > Actinomycetes > Actinomycetales > Dermatophilaceae > Ornithinicoccus > Ornithinicoccus chungangensis_A. The sequence goes on from NZ_LQBL01000008.1 coordinate 53,029, forward strand.
TAGCGAATGACAGTCTCACAAATACATTGGAGCCAGAAGAAGTTTTCGAAGGGTTGTCAGTTAGCACTCCCGAGAACACGCAACTCCTTGACCTTGAATACGTCAGCGACTCCGAGGAAGAGGCCGTTGAGCGGGTCTCAGTAATCGGGCAAGCCTTTCTTGAGTACCGGAGGGTCCGCGCGCAGTCGCAAGCGGACGCCCAGACGTCCTCCGTGAAACAACAGATCGAACAAAGACTTGAAGAGAGGGAAGAAGCCAGTGTCGAGCTCCGCGACCTAGAACCTGGGTCTGTCGACGCTGGCTCCTTGTCTGACCAAGTTGCCTCACTGACAGCGCAGATCGACCTCCTGCGTGCTCGATTGATCGATTTGGAGACGGTCCCCCAGGATCCAGGCGAGGTAGTGACCCCTGCCACCGCTGATGCGCCACCGCCTATCCCGATCGCGGTGCTGTTCGGTCTCATCGGCTTGACTGGCGCTACTGTCACGGCGCTGGGTCTCGCGCTGCTCTCTGTCAGAGCAGCCGGCAGAATTCATCAACCGGACGACCTCGGACCGATCGGCATTCAACTCCTTGGAGAGATTGAGGCCGAGAATCGGGTCACAGACTACGCCTCACTCGCCGCTTACAAACCTAGCGAGAGCGCTCGTCGGCTTCGAAACCGTCTGCTGAGCATGACCGATAGCAGGTCCTTCTCTTTGCTCCTCAGTTCTCCCACCGGCGAATCTTGTGAAGACAACACGGCACTGGCGCTGGCCCAGGCCTTCGCGGCGGCCGAAATACCAACCGTCTTGATAGACGTCACGTCTGCCTTACCTTCGGACCCTGATGCTCAAGGCGCTACCGTCGAGGGTATTTCCGACATCTTGGACGGTGCCATGAGCCGCGACGCTCTGTCCACCTTCGCGACGCGCCACTTACAAGTCATCGGAGCGGGGAACGAGGGCCCGGGTAGCCAAGATTCCTACCTGGCTCCGGCAATGGTGGAACTTCTTCGCCAATACAGAGCAGATGGCAAAGTTGTGATCTTCCGGTCCTTTGAGGTGCACGATGTCAGCACTGTGGGCCTGGCCAGCCTCGTCGACTATTTCGTGCTACAGATCCATGAGGGAATCACAACCCGTCGTACTGTGACCTCATGCGTCGCTGAGTGTCAGACGTTTCCGAGCCGTTTTCTCGGCGTGGTCTACATCCACGGGGAAAGCCTCGACCAGCAGTCTCGCCCGCCAATCAAACCGCGGCACCTCAGGAGGAAGCCGGGCGAGCCCCCGCTTGCAGGTCCAACGGACTCCGACGCATCGTTGCGATGACACCGTCGACGCAAGCTCATCTTGAGCGAGTGGCCCGGGGTGGGTCAGTCAACCTGGCAGGCGCCGCCGTGGCCGCCGGCAGCCAGTTTGTCCTCGTCCTCATATTGACAAATTTCTTCGACGCCGAACTCGCCGGAGTTGTCTTCGCCGCAACCTCGCTGATTCTGATCCTGGCCGGACTTGCGGCCTTGGGGACAGACACCGGGCTCGCGCGCTTCCTCCTGAGGTTCGAGGAACTCGGGCGGCATGGGGATGTGCGCACGGCTGTCTGGGTGGCTGGTCTACCCGTGTTGGGCATCAGCGTCACGCTCGCCGCCGCCCTCTTCTTCGGCGCAGAAGCTCTCGCTCTGGCGATGGGTCTCGAGCGTGCAGAAAGTGCCCAGGCGTTGCGATTTCTAGCCTTGGTGCTCCCGGCCATTGCGCTAAATGACTTTGGGCTGGCTGGCACCCGTGCGCTAGGAACGATGCGGACCACTGTCCTTGTCGACAAGTTCATGCGAACCTTGATGCAGCCCCTCCTGATCTTGGGGGTAGCTGCCATCAGCGGAGGACTTCTCCTCGTGGTTTCTGCCTGGGCCATCCCTTATGCCGCATCCTCCTTGACCGCGCTGTTCCTGTTGCGCAGGATGCTGCACCGCAGGGGGGCATTGCGTATGCACCTCGACCGGATGCCGCCTCGGGCGGTCTGGCGGGAGTTCTGGGCTTTTACCTGGCTGCGTGGTGTCGCACGGTTCTTGCAAATCGTCTTGCAGCGGGCCGACATCGTCATCATAGGCGCTTTGCTGGGGCCGATGGAGGCGGCACTCTACACGGCGGCGACGCGCTTCGTTGTCCTCGGCCAATTTGTAGTCCAGGCCATCCAGAATGTCCTGCTTCCGCAGTTCAGCAAACTACTAGCCCGCCGAGAGAATGCAGTCGTCCAGAACCTGCTGCACATTGCTACCGCCTGGAGCAGCACTCTTGCATTACCCATATACGCGATAGCGGCCCTATCGGCTCCTCTTTATCTTGGACTCTTCGGCTCTTCTTACGCGAAGAGCGGTGGGGCCGAGGCGGTCGTCGTCATCATGTCCATCGCCATGGCAGTCTCGGTCATCGCCGGGCCCCTTGACACGCTCCTCATCATGTCCGGCCACAGTGGTGCCAGCCTGGCGAATATTTGCGTGGCGCTGGCCGTCGACCTCACCCTGTGTCTGTTCCTCATTCCTCAGATCGGTGTAGCGGGCGCCGCCATTGCCTGGGCGGCGGCAATAGTTAGCAAGAACCTATTGGCATACCTGCAGGTCCAGCGATGGCTCGGGATGACGCCGCAAAGTCTGGCAGGGGTGTTCGTAGTAGGAAGTGCGTTGATTGCCTTTGCACTTCCCCTCGGAATCATAAGAGCGTTCGATGTGCTGAGCTGGTCGAGCCTCGCGGCGGCAGTCGCAGGCGGCTCTACGGTCTACCTGTTGGCTCTCTTCTTGCTTCGTCAGCGCCTCCAGTTGGCCGCCCTGAAGGCGGTTGTGCGGCGCTGAGCGCATCGTAGAGTCTGGCCGCATAGCCGGGGTCTCGACTCCTCAGCGAACATTTATCCGCACGGCGATCTTGCCGCCCGGGCTGCCCTCCTGGGAGAGACGGTGCGCGTCGGCGATCTGGTCGAGGTCGAAGGTGGCGGCCACGGTGACCCGCAGCTCGCCGCGGTCCACGAGCTCGGCGAGCGCGTCGAGGTGCGCGCGCTCAGGACGGACGAAGACGTAGCGCCCGCCGATCTGGCCCATCTGCTCGGCATCGATGACCGAGGCGACCCGGGCGGTGTCCTTGACCTGCGCCGAGATGTCCGCCATCGCGTCGCCGCCGACGAGGTCGAGGACTGCGTCCACAGGTCCGCCGACGGTGCCGAGCTGCTCGCCGACCGGCCCGGCTCCGTGGTCGAGGACGTGGGTCGCGCCGAGCTCGCCTACGAGGTCGTGGTTGGCTGGCGAGGCGGTGCCGATGACCTCGGCGCCCAGGGAGCGGGCGATCTGGACGGCGAACTGGCCGACACCGCCGGACGCCGCGTGCACGAGCACGCGGTCCCCCTCGCCGACGGCCAGGGCCTCGGTCAGCGCCTGGTATGCCGTGAGCCCGGCGAGCGGCACCGAGGCCGCCTCCTCGAAGCTCAGTCCGGCGGGCTTGAGCGACACGGTCCGCTCAGGGGCGGGCACCAGCTCCGCGGCCGTCCCGGCGTGGACGTCGTCGCGACGGACGTAGCCCCATACCTCGTCCCCGACCTGCAGCCCGGTGCGCACGGCCGGCCCCACGGCCTCGACGACGCCGGCGACGTCCCAGCCCGGGACGATCGGCAGGTGGTGGGGGAAGGCGCCCTGCAGGTAGCCCTCCCGGACCTTCCAGTCGACGGGGTTGACGCTGGTCGCCTTCGCCCGCACCAGCACGGTGTCGGGGCCGACCGGCGGGTCGGGCAGCTCACCGACGGTGAGGACCTCGGGGCCGCCGTAGGTGTCGTAGCTGGCTGCGCGCATGACCATCTCCTCCTGGGATCGGGACGCCCGGACCGGGCTCGGGGAGGTCAACACCACAGCCTGCTCGCTATTCCGGCGAGAAGCGTCCGGGGCCGGACAGGACCGACGGCGCAGGCCGGAGGTCCGGGACTTTCCGCAGGGGCCACCCGGCCCTACCCTGGTCCTGTGCTCCTGGGGATCCCTGACTACGGGACGTTCTTCGTCGCCGCGCTGCTCATCGTCCTGCTGCCCGGACCGAACTCCATGTTCGTGCTCTCCGAGGCGGCCCGCAACGGGGTCCGCCGCGGCTGGGCGGCCGCCCTGGGCGTCTTCGTCGGCGACGCGGTGCTCATGGGCCTCACCTTCCTCGGCGCCGCCTCGCTGCTGCGCGGCAACCCGGTCGTCTTCAGCGTGGTCAAGTACCTCGGCGCCGCCTACCTCGCCTGGATCGGGCTGCGCCTCGTGCGCGCCGGGCTCGCCGCGCTGCGCCGCCCCGGCCGGGCCGAGGCCGAGCCGGCGCCCGTGCCCACGCGCCCCGGCGGCTCCTTCACCACCGCGCTCGTGCTCAGCCTGCTCAACCCCAAGGCGATCCTCTTCTTCGTGGCCTTCTTCGTGCAGTTCCTCCGCCCGGACTCCGCCCGGCCGCTGGCCGACTTCCTCGTCCTGGCGACCACGATGCAGGTGCTGAGCATGCTCTACCTCGGGGCACTCATCGTCGCCGGCACCGCCCTGGCCCGCGGCTTCCGGCAGCACCGACGCACCGCCGGCGGGCTCACCGGCGCCGTGGGGGCGGTCTTCGTCGGCTTCGGCGTCAAGCTCGCCGCCACCTCGCTCTGAGGCCGCCGGCCGGGCCCCGAGGGCTCACCCGTGCCGGTGCGCGCGCGGCAGCCGCAGCGGCAGGTGGCTGGTATGCCGGTGCTCGGGGCGCTCCTTCGACGCCCGGTCGACGCTCGCGCCGTAGCGCCGGCTGGCCCAGGCCGCGCTGAGGCCGTGCAGGTAGACGCTGAGCAGGATGGTCCAGCCGGCGACGACGAAGATCTCCTCCCCCATGGCCAGCCCCGCGGTCGTGACGACGAGGACGGCGTAGACGATCGAGGCCAGGCCGCGCGGACCCGCCCACCCGACGTAGAGCACCGTCGCGGCGCTCACCCCGCTGCCGAGCAGGGCGAGCGCCGTGGCCAGCATCCGCACGACGAGCAGGCTCGCCAGGGCGTAGACGACGTAGCGCCACTCCAGGTCGGCGAGGATGTCCCCGACGATCGCCACCCCGAAGAGCAGGAAGGTCAGCAGGGCCAGCAGCTGGCCCTCGGACCGGGCGAAGGTCGTCGTGTGCTCGAGCACCGGCCGGGCCGTCGCCCCGACGACGGCCCCGGCGACGAAGGCGGCCACGAAGCCGTTGCCGCCGAGCACCTCCGCCGCGGAGTAGGCGACCCCGGCCACGGCGACCACCCCGAGGCGCAGCGACGCCGCGGTGGTCCACGAGCGGTCGTGCGCCCAGCGGAGCAGCCGGCCTCCGAGCCACCCGCTCAGCCCGCCGACGAGGAAGCCCAGACCGACGATCTGGGCGAGGAGCACGGCGTAGTCGCCGGACGAACCGGTCCGGCCCAGCGCCACGTCGATGAGGATGACGACGAAGGGCACGGCCAGCCCGTCGTTGAGCCCGCTCTCCACGTTGAGGGTCTGCCGGATGCGGCTCGGCACCGAGGGGCTCTCGACGAAGGACTGGCCGAGGGCCGCGTCGGTCGGGGCCAGGGTGGCGGCCAGGACCGCCAGGGCCACCAGCGGCAGACCCGGCAGCAGGAGCCACCCGGCGCCGGTCCCGATGAGCACCGCGGCCGGCAACCCGACCAGGAGCAGCCGCAGGGCCATGCTGTGCTCGCGGACCACCGTGCGCAGGTCCAGCCGGGAGGCGTCGGTGAAGAGGACCACGACGAGGGTCGCCTCGGCGAGGACGCTGACCAGCTCGTCCTGGGGGTCGAGGCGCACGACGTCCAGCAGCGCGGGACCGAGCAGGATCCCCGCGGTCGTGAAGATCATCGGCATGGTGACTGGGGTGCCGCCGAGCCGCCCGGCCAGCACGCTGAAGGCCAGCACAGCCAGGGCCACCACGAGGATGTCGGTCATCCGCTCAGCGCTCCCACTCGTCGAAGACCAGCCAGGTGCGGGTGGCGCGGACCCCCGGGACACCCTGGATCCGGCCCAGGACGACGTCGCGCAGCTCGTGGTTGTCGCGCGCCCGCACCTCCACGAGCATGTCGAACTCCGCACCCACCAGCGCCACCTTCTCGACCCCGGGCAGCGTCTCGAGCGCGTCCAGGACCTCGCGCCACGCCCCCTGCTCGATGGAGACCGACACGTAGGCCGCGGTCGCCAGGCCGAGCTTGTCCGCGTCGACGCGGGCGGCATACCCCGTGATCACCTGCTCGCGGTGCAACCGCTCGAGCCGGGAGTATGCCGTCGCCCGGCTGATGTGCACGCGTTCGGCGAGCGCACGGACCGACAGCCGGCCGTCGCGGCGCAGCTCGGCGACGATGGCGTGGTCGGTCTCGTCCAGGGCCGCGGCAACCTGTCCGGTCCCCCTCCGGAGGACCGGACCGTCACCGGACGTACGGTCCTCTGCCATGCGCCCATCCTGCCACTCGTCCAGGATTCTCGCCTGATGTCGTCACAGTGTGCGCCGACGCGGGACGATGACCCCTAGACGTCTACGTGAGGACCGAGGACTCGACGATGAGTGACATCACCGAACTGCTCCCCTGCCCCACCCCGGTGCAGCTGCTCGCCGCCGACGGCAGCGCCGTCGACCCGGGCGAGCAGGCGCGGGCCCGCGGCTACGCCATGCCGGCACCCGAGGACCTGCTCGCCGTCTGGCGCGCCATGGTCGTCGGCCGCCGCTTCGACGCCCAGGCGACCGCGCTGACCAAGCAGGGCCGCCTGGCGGTCTACCCCAGCTCGCGTGGGCAGGACGCCTGCCAGGTCGCGCCGGTCCTGGCGCTGGCCCAGCAGGACTGGCTCTTCCCGACCTACCGCGACTCGATGGCGCTGGTGACCCACGGCATCGACCCGGTCGAGGTGCTCACCCTGCTGCGCGGGGACTGGCACTGCGGCTACGACCCACGGGCCACCCGCACCGCCCCCCAGTGCACGCCGCTGGCCACCCAGGCGGTGCACGCCGCCGGTGCGGCCCACGGGCTGACCCGGCGCGGCACCGACGGCATCGCGCTGTGCCTCATCGGGGACGGCGCGACCAGCGAGGGGGACTTCCACGAGGGCCTCAACTTCGCCGCGGTCTTCGGGGCCCCGGCGGTCTTCCTCGTCCAGAACAACAAGTACGCCATCTCCGTGCCGCTCGCCAAGCAGACCAAGGCCCCGGCCCTGGCCTACAAGGGCGTCGGCTACGGCGTGCGCAGCGAGCAGGTCGACGGCAACGACCCCGCGGCGGTGCTGGCGGTCATGCGGGAGGCCTACGCGCACGCCCGGTCCGGGCACGGCCCGGTGCTGGTCGAGGCGCACACCTACCGCATGGAGGCGCACACCAACGCCGACGACGCCACCCGCTACCGCACCGCCGACGAGGTCGACGGGTGGACCGGGCAGGACCCGATCGTCCGGCTCCAGGCATACCTGGTCGAGCAGGGGCACCTCGACGACGCGCGCATCCAGGAGGTCCGCGACGAGGCCGACGCCCTGGCCGCCGACCTGCGCACCCGGATGAACGCCGAACCGACGGTCGAGCCGCTCGAGCTCTTCGACCACGTCTACGACCGGCCGACGCCGCAGCTGCTCGAGCAGCGCGAGATGGTCCGCAGCGAGCTGGACAGCCACGTCACCCAGCAGGAGATGGAGAGCGCGCGATGAGCCCGACCACCTACGCCAAGGCCCTCAACACGGCCCTGCGCGACGCGCTCACCGAGGACCCGGACGTGCTCGTGCTCGGTGAGGACGTCGGTGCGCTCGGCGGCGTCTTCCGCATCACCGACGGCCTGACGAGGGACTTCGGCGAGGACCGCTGCGTCGACACGCCCCTGGCCGAGGCGGGGATCGCCGGTTTCGCGGTCGGCCTGGCCATGCAGGGCTTCCGCCCGGTCGTCGAGATGCAGTTCGACGCCTTCGGCTACCCGGCCTTCGAGCAGGTGGTGTCGCACATCGCCAAGATGCGCAACCGCACCCGCGGCGCGCTGCCGATGCCGATCACCATCCGGATCCCGTACGCCGGGGGGATCGGTGGCGTCGAGCACCACTGCGACTCCTCCGAGGGCTACTACGTGCACACCCCCGGTCTGCACGTCGTCACCCCGGCGACGCCGGCCGACGCCTACTCGTTGCTGCGCGAGGCGATCGCCTCCGACGACCCGGTGGTCTTCATGGAGCCCAAGAGCCAGTACTACGCGAAGGCCGACCTCGAGCTGCCCACCCGTACCGAGCCCATCGGGCAGGCCGTCGTGCGTCGCGAGGGCGCCGACGTCACGCTGCTCACCTACGGCCCGCAGGTCGCGGCCGCGCTCAAGGCCGCCGAGGTCGCGGCCGCGGAGGAGGACTGGGACGTCGAGGTCGTGGACCTGCGCTCGCTCGTGCCCTTCGACGACGCGACGGTCGAGGCGTCGGTGCGCCGGACCGGCCGGGCCGTCGTCCTCGCCGAGGCGCAGGGCTTCGCCGGCATGGGTGCCGAGATCGCCGCGCGGGTGCAGGAGCGCTGCTTCCACAGCCTGGCCGCGCCCGTCCTGCGGGTCACGGGGCTCGACATCCCCTACCCGCCCCCCAAGCTCGAGCACACCCACCTGCCCGGGATCGACCGGATCCTCGACACCATCGCCCGGCTGCAGTGGGACGACGAGCCCGACCTCACCCACGCCCCCGACGAGCACGAGGTGTCGGCATGACGCAGGTCTTCCGCTTGCCCGACCTCGGCGAGGGCCTGACCGAGGCGGAGATCGTCGAGTGGCACGTCGCCGCCGGTGACGAGGTCGGCGTCGACCAGGAGGTCGTCACCGTCGAGACCGCCAAGGCCGCCGTGTCGGTGCCCTGCCCGTATGCCGGCACCGTCGCCCGGGTGCACGCCGAGGCCGGCCAGGTGCTGCCCGTCGGCGAGCCGCTCATCACCATCGGCGAGCCGGACGGGTCGGAGGGCGCCCCGTCGGGCGCGACCGGCGGCGCCGGGGCCACGGGCGGGGCCGGGGCCACGGGCGGGGCCGGAGGCGGGGCCGGGGCCGGGGGCGAGCAGTACCGCGAGGAGGAGCAGGCCGGTGCCCGCCCCTCCGGCGGCCCGGCCCCGGGCGGCCAGGGCGAGGACCAGCCGGAGCGACCGCTCATCGGCTACGGCGCCGGCGAGGGCCCCGCCCGCCGCACCGGCGGCCGCCGCCGCCGAGGCCGCACCACCACGCCCCCGACCGCCCCCACCACCCCACCGAGCGCCGCCAATGGTTCCCCCACCACCCCACCGAGCGCCGCGAATGGTTCCCCCAGCACCCCACCGAGCGCCGCCAATGGTTCCCCCACCACCCCACCGAGCGCCGCGAATGGTGGTCGCGCCGTGCGCGTCATCTCTCCCCTCGTCCGCCGGCTGGCGCACGAGCACGGTGTCGACCTGACGACGGTGACGCCCGGCCCGACCGGGGTCGTCCGCCGGGCGGACCTGGAGGCATACCTCGCCACCCGGGACGCCGGTGACCAGCAGCGCAACGCGCCGGCCGCCGACCCGGTGCCGCCGGCCGGCCGGGACGGGAGCGACACGCGGATCCCCATCCAGGGCGTGCAGCGGCTCATGGTCGAGCGGCTGTCCACCTCGCGGCGCGAGATCCCCGACGCCACCACCTGGGTCGACGTCGACGCCACCCGGCTGATGAAGGCCAAGGACGCCCTCAAGGCCGCGCGGCCCGACGCCGGGATCGGCGTGCTGCCGCTCCTGGCCCGCATCGCCGTGGCGGGCCTGCAGGCCTACCCGGCGCTCAACTCCTCGGTGGACACCGAGGCCGGCGAGATCGTCCACCACGGCGCGGTCAACCTCGGCTTCGCCGCGCAGAGCCCCCGTGGTCTCGTCGTGCCGGTCGTGCACGACGCGGACGCGATGACGACGAGCGAGCTGGCCGCCGCGCTGCGCGAGCTCACCGTCAAGGCCCGCGACGGCAAGGTGTCGCCCGCCGAGCTGACCGGCGGCACGTTCACCCTCAACAACTACGGCGTCTTCGGCGTGGACGGCTCGACACCGATCATCAACCACCCCGAGGCCGCGATGCTGGGCGTGGGGCGCATCGTCGACAAGCCGTGGGTGCACCGGGGCAAGGTCAGAGTCCGCAAGGTCACCCAGCTGTCGTTCTCCTTCGACCACCGGGTGTGCGACGGCGGGACGGCGGGTGGCTTCCTGCGGTTCGTCGCCGACTGCGTCGAGCAGCCGGCCGCCCTGCTCGCCGACCTCTGAGGGGGCGGCGCCCCCGTTCAGGAGGTGAGCCGGAGCAGGGCTCGCCGCACGTCCTCGCCGACCGCGCCGGAGCCACCGGTGAGCACGACCCGCTCGGGCCGGATCCGCTCCAGCGCCTCGCGGGTCGCGGTGGGGACCCGGTCGGGCGCCGTCAGCAGGACCGAGCCGCCCTGGGCGGCGGCGACCGGCCCGGCGGCGAGCGCGTCGGCGAAGGACACCCCGGACCCGACGTGCAGCACCTCGGCGCCCTGCCCGGCGAGCAGCGCCGCCGTGGCGTAGCGGTCGCTGCCCCCGATCCGCTCGACGCTGCTGCCCAGGGACTCCAGGTCCTCCGCGACCGCGCTCGACACGGCCCCCTCACCGCCGACGACGACGATCCGCGCCGGGTCGAGGTCCCGCAGGGCCGCCGCGGTGGCCTCCGGGACCTCCGTCTCGCGCACCAGCAGGATCGGGGCGCCCTGCTGCCCGGCCCGGCCCGCCGCGGCGAGCGCGTCCGGGAAGTCCGCGCCGGTCGCGACGACGACGATGCCCCGCTCCTGCACCGGCTCGACGAGGGCGAGCGCCGCCGCGGTCTCGTGCCGGTCACGGCCCGACACCCGGTCCACCGGGGCCAGCTCGGCGACCTGCTCCGCGACCGTCTCGGGGACGGCGTCCTCACCACCGACCACGACGACCTCGCTCGGGGCCAGCCGCAGCAGCGCCTCGCGGGTCGCGGACGGCAGCGCCGGGCCGCCGGTGAGCAGCACCGCCTCGCCGCCGGCGCCGGCCTTGGCCGCCGCGGCGAGGGCGTCCGGGAAGTCGCGTCCGCTGGTGAGGAAGACCCGGCCACCGGGCTCGACGTCGCGCGTCAGCAGGGCGGCCGTGGCATACCGGTCCGCACCGCCCACGCGGTCCACGGAGGGCCGGTATGCCGCCACCCCGGCCTCGTGCAGGCGCTGGTGCAGCGGGTCGGTCAGGGTGGCGGTGTAGGTCGGGACGAGGTGGGAGCCGCTGCCGTAGAGCTGGGCGCGGCCGACGACGGCAGCGCACCGCGGGCTGAGGTAGGTGGTCGGGCACACCCAGTCGCGCAGGTCGACGAACATCGCGCCCGGCACCCGGTCGGCCGCCTCGCGCATCGAGGGGTTGCCGCTGCGCGACTCCCGCAGCGACACCGCGCAGGACCGCAGGTCACCCCCGTCCGCCAGGGTCTCGGCGACGCAGGCCGAGGGGTTGCCGTCGCTGGGGACCGGTGAGTCCCACAGCCCCACGACCTGCTCCACCCCGAGCTCCTCGCGCAGCCACGTCCAGGTGCGGGTGTAGCCCTCCGGGACCTCGCGCCGCATCCCCCCGGTGAGGACGAGGTCGGGCCGGTGGTCCTGGAGGTGCTCGCGGAGAGCGACCTTGTAGGCGTCGCACTCGGGGTAGCTCGGCTCCGGCTCGTCGACGAAGGAGCAGGCGAGCTTGGTGTACATCCGCAGCCGCCAGCCCTCGCGCAGCGCGATCTCCTCCAGGGCGGGGAAGTACTGCCCCACCTTGGAGGAGCCGAGCACGGCCACCTCGACGTCGCCCTCGGGATCCCCGTAGACGCACCCCTGGGCGACCTCCGTGCCTCGTCGCCCGACGTGGCAGCCGTCGGCGTAGTAGGAGGGGTACATCCGCGTCACGGCGCTCAGCGGCGGTGTCATGGGGTGCACCGGCGCAGCCTGCGTCAGGTCGGCGAGCTCCAGCGACGGCTCGCTCCACCCCTCGTCCCGCAGCGCGCGGGCCCCCAGGTCGTCCTCGTCGCCGGTGAGGGCGGTCGCGGGCAGCGCGGTGAGCGCGGTCAGCGCCACGACGCCGCCGAGCAGGGCGGCGAGGCCGGTGCGCCGGGCAGCACCACGGCGGGGGCGCCGTGCGCGGGGTCGGGGGGACACGCCGGCGAGTCTACGGTCGGGGACATCTGGCACCATCGCCCGCGTGGACCAGTCGGAGGTGGTGGCGGTGGCGCGGGCCCGCCCGTGGGCCGACCAGGAGTGGGCGGCCGCGCTGCTGCAGCGGTTCCCGGACGTCCTGGCCGCGACGGTGCGACGGTGGGACCTGGTCATCGAGCGGGCGCACACCGACGGCGTCGGGCTGCCGGTGCTCGAGGTCCGACGCGGCGGGGAGCCGGCCGCGGTGAAGTTCGACGACGCGGGCACGGACCTGGGCCAGCAGGTACGGGTCATGCAGGCGGCGGCAGGGCGCGGCTACTGCCGGGTCCTGGACCACGAGGCCGACCTCGGCGCAGCCCTCCTCGAGCGACTGGGGCCCTCGCTCGCCCGCACCACCGCCGACGGTCTCGCCCAGGTCGAGGTCCTCGTCGGCCTGCTCGAGCAGGCGTGGGAGCTGCCGCTGGAGGTCGCGCAGGACGAGCAGCCCGGCGAGAAGGCCAGCCAGCTGCTCGCCATCGTGGAGACCGAGATCGCCGACGGCGGCTGGGTGCACCGGCACACCGCGGCCTTCGACCGGGCCGCCGCCCTGTCCCGCGAGCTGGTCGAGCACCCGGACCCGGACCGGGTGGTCGTCCACGGCGACGCCCACAGCCTCAACGCGCTCCAGCGTCCCGGCGGCGGGTATGCCTTCATCGACCCCGACGGCTTCCTCTGCGAGCGCGACTACGACGTCGGCGTCGCGCTCCGCGACCTCATGGCCGAGCTGGAGCAGATCTCCGGCGCCGACGGACCGGCGGCGGCGCGGGAGTGGCACCGCCGGCAGGTCGCCTCGGTGAGCCGACGGCTCGGGCTGGAGCCGGACCGGGTCGACGCCTGGGCCTTCGTGGAGCGGGTGACGACAGGGGTGTGGCTGCACCGGCTGGGCTACGTCGAGGAGGGCGAGCGCTGGCTGAGCACGGCCGGCCTCCTCACATCGCACGCACGGTAGGTCGCGCGTCCGGTGTGTCCCCGTCGCGCGTCCGGTGTGTCCCCGTCACGCGTCCGGTGTGTCCCCGTCACGCGTCCGGTGCGGCCCCGTCACGCGTCCGGTGCGTCCCCGTCGCGCGTCCGGTGCGTCCCGGACGCGCGTCCGGTGCAGATGAAGCAGGGCTAGGAGAGCTCCTCCAGGACCGCCGGGATGACCTCGTGCATGTCGCCGATGACGGCATACCTCGCCTTGGTCACCATCGGGGCCTCGCCGTCGGTGTTGATCGCGATGATCGTCTTGGACGAGCTGCAGCCGGCCCAGTGCTGGATCGCGCCGCTGATGCCGCAGGCCAGGTAGAGGTCCGGCGCGATCCGGCTGCCGGTCTGCCCGACCTGCTCGTGGTGCGGCCGCCAGCCCAGGCTGGTGACGACGCGCGAGACACCGACGGCGCCGCCGAGCCGCGCCGCCAGGGCCTCGACGTCGTCGAACTGGTCGGCCCCGCCGACACCACGACCCGCGCCGACGACGACGTTTGCCCCGGTCAGGGCGGAGGTGTCCCCGCCCTCCTTGGCCTCCACGCGCACCACCTGCGCGACCAGGTCGGCGTCGGTCAGCTCGACGGCGACCTCCTCGACCCGCGCCTCGCCCGGGCTCGGCGCCGGTTCGGGGGCGACAGCATGCCCGGCCACCGAGGCGACCGCGAGGCCGCCCTCGGCCCGCAGCGCGACCCGCTCCAGGACCGCGCCGCCGACGACCTGCCGCTCCACCTCGAGCGGCTCGGTCTGCACCACCGCCACGACGTTGCACGGCATCGGCACGCCGCGGCGTGCGGCGACGTGCGCCAGCACCTCGTTGCCGCGCGCGGTTCCGGCCGCGAGGAGGTATGCCGTTCCACCCGCCTCCGCGGCGGCCTCGACGACCCGCGCCCAGGCGCGGGCGGCATACCGCTCCAGCCGTGGCTCCGAGGTGACGTGCAGCGTCCGCACCCCCTGCTCGCGGCAGTGCGCGAGCACCGCCTCGGGAGGTGTGCCGACCGCACCCACGAGCACGGCGTCGACGTCCTCGCCCGGCAGCGACCGGGCGAAGGTGAGGACCTCCTGGGAGACCACCGACAGCCCGGCGCCCGCGTCGCCCACGTCCTCCGGCTCCACCACGACCAGCACGCTCATCGCACGACTCCCAGCTCTCGCAGCACGTCGACCAGCCGCGGCGCGGCGGCCTTCCCCTCGCCGAGCACCTCGACGTCGCTCTCCGGCGGCGGCAGCACCCGCAGCCCTAGCCGGCCGCTGCCCTGCGGCGCGCCGGAGGGCTCGAGCACCTCGATCCGCGCCTTCTTGGCCCGCATCCGGCCGCTGATGTTGGGGTAGCGGGGCTCGACCCCGCCCTCCCAGATCGTGAGCACGGCCGGCAGCGGGACGTCGAAGACCTCCGTCGGGCCGGACACGCTGGACCGCACGTCCAGCCGGTCGCCGGACACCGCGACCTCCTGCGCGCCCGCCACGACGGGCCGGTCGAGCAGGTGCGCCAGCCGGATCCCGACCTGGTGGTCGCCGGTGTCGGCGGCGTCGTTGCCGACGAGCACGAGGTCGAACGGCCGCCCCTCGGCCTCCCTGGCCCGGACGACCTCGGCGATGGCGGTCGCGACGTCGGCCGGCCCGTAGTCGTCGGCCACCGCGTCGATGCGCACCGCCTCGTCGGCCCCGACGGCGAGCGCGGCGCGCAGCTGCTCGACGCTGTCGTCGTCACCGAGGGTCAGGACGGTGACCGAGCCGCCGGTGTCCCCGGCGACGGCGACCGCGATCTCGACGGCGCACTCCTCGTGGCTGCTCATGGTCCAGCCGGCGTAGCGGCCGTCGACACCGCTCCCGTCGGCGGTCAGGACGACCTCGCCGGAGGTGTCGGGCACCCGCTTCACGCAGACCAGGACGTCGGTCATCAGGCCACCCCCACCGGCTCGGCCGCCGCCGCGGGATGCTCGGCGGGCTGCTCGAGCTCGGCGTACCGGCCCTTGACCCGCAGGTTCTCCGGGTCGAGCAGCGGCGTCGCGTCGACGCTGGCGACGGTCACCGGGTAGAGCTCCTCCATGTAGGACACGGCGAGCCCGGTGCCGACGACGGCCTGCTCGGGCGGCAGGAAGGCCATGAGCACGTGCTTGCCGAGGCTCGGCGCGGAGGCCGCCGAGGTGACGTAGGGGTGGTGCCCGTGGCCGTCGGTCAGCGGCTCGCCGTCGCGCCCGAGGATGGGCTCGCCACCGAGCATGTAGCGCTTGACCCCGCTCGCGGAGGTGTGGTCGTCCACGGTCAGCGCGCAGAGCACCGCCTTCGGGGGCTGCCCGGCCTGGGCCAGCACGGCCTCCTTGCCGATGAAGTCGGCGTCCTTGACCTTGGGCCGCTCCATGCCGGTCTCGGAGAGGGTGCGCTCGGCGTCCAGCTCGGCGCCGTAGGCGCGGTAGCCCTTCTCGATCCGCCCGGTCGCGGTGTAGACCCCGATGCCGACGGGGACGACCCCGTGCTCGCGGCCCGTCTCGATGAGCCGCTCCCACAGCTGCGCGCCGGTCTCGATGGGCACGTAGAGCTCCCAGCCGAACTCGCCGACGTAGGAGATCCGCGAGGCCAGCACCGACAGGTCGCCCACCTCGATGAGCCGGCAGGTGCCGAACCGGAAGGTCTCCGGCGACAGGTCGTCGTCGGTGAGCGCACCGAGCACGTCACCGGCGCGCGGACCCCATACCCCGATCGTGGAGTATGCCGAGGTCAGGTCGACGAGCGAGGCGCCCTCGGGCAGGTGGTCGGCGAACCACTTCTTGTCCACCATGCCGTGCGCCCCGCCGGTGACGACCCGGAAGTGGTCGTGCCCGAGCCGCATGACCGTGAGGTCGGAGCGGAAGCCGCCGGTCTCGTCCAGCACCGGGGTGTAGACCACCCTCCCGATCGCGACGTCGGCCTGGGCGACGATGATGCGCTGCACCGCGTCGAGCGCGGCCGGTCCGACGACGTCGAAGATCGCGAAGGCGGTGAGGTCGACGATGCCGCCGCGGGCCCGCAGGGCCAGGTGCTCGGCGTTGATGACCG
This sequence comes from Serinicoccus chungangensis, assembly GCF_001483745.1. Taxonomy (GTDB): domain Bacteria; phylum Actinomycetota; class Actinomycetes; order Actinomycetales; family Dermatophilaceae; genus Ornithinicoccus; species Ornithinicoccus chungangensis_A. The sequence goes on from NZ_LQBL01000008.1 coordinate 69,158, forward strand.
GGCTCCACCAGCGGGCGTCCCACTCGTGCTCGCGCGGCATGACGGCGTCGCCGAACTCCTCGAGCAGCGGCTCGTTGGAGGCGTACCACTGCGGGCGCTCCCACCCGGCGGCCTCGTAGAACACCGCGCCGAGCTCGCGCTGGCTGGCGTGCATCGGCGAGAGCCGGATGGGCCGCGAGCTCTGCCACTGCTCGGAGGGGTGGACGATGCCGTAGGTCTTGTTGAACGCCTCGCTGGTGCGGGCGCGGACGTGGGCGCGGGTGCGCTGGTGGGGGTAGAAGCGGGCGATGTCGCTGTGCCCCAGGTCGATCTCCGGGTGGCCGTGGGTCATCCACTCCGCGACCGCGCGGCCGACGCCCGGGCCCTCCTTGATCCACACCGCGGCGCAGCTCCACAGGCCCTTGACCTCGGGGGTCTCCCCCAGCACCGGTGCACCGTCCGGGGTGAGCGAGAGCAGCCCGTTGATGGCGTAGCGGATCTCGGCGCGCTCGTCGCCGAGCAGCTCGGGCATGAGCTCCAGCGCCTGCTCCAGCTGCGGGTCGAAGTCGTCCTCGGTGAAGGGCATCTCGGTCGGCGACAGCTTGGCCTGCGCGATCGAGGGGATCTCGTCCGGCTCGTGCAGGATCGCGCGGTGGGCGTAGGACCCGACCTCCATGTCCGAGCCGTGCTGCCGCTCGTAGCAGAAGGTGTCCATGTCCCGGATGATCGGGAAGCTGATCTCGCCCGGCTTCTCGGCGAGCGGCTCGCAGGGGCCGACCGAGATCATCTGGTGCACGGCCGGGGTCAGCGGGATGTGCGCGCCGGCCATCCGGGCCAGCCGCGGGCTCCAGACGCCGCAGGCGATGACGACGACCGGCGCCTCGATGTCGCCCTTGTCCGTCTGCACGGCGCTGATCCGACCCTCGGTGACGGTCATCCCGGTCACCTCGACGTTGGGGACCGTGGTGAGCACGCCCTTGGCCTGGGCGTTCTCCCGCATGATGGTGCCAGCGCGCAGCGAGTCGACGACGCCGACGCTGGGCGTGTAGAAGCCGCCGACGATGACGTCGGGGTCGAGGAAGGGCACCATCTCGGCGACCTCCTCCGGCGTCACCAGCCGCGACTCGATCCCCCAGGCCCTGGCCGAAGACATCCGCCGCCGCAGCTCCTCCATCCGTTCCTCGGTGCGCGCCACCTCGATGCCGCCGGAGGTGGTGAGCACGCCCATCTCGTCGTACTGCCGCATCGAGTCCAGGGTCAGGTCGGTGATCTCCCGGCTGTGGTCCACGGGGAAGATGAAGTTGGAGGCGTGGCCGGTGGACCCGCCGGGGTTGGGCAAGGGGCCCTTGTCGATCTGCACGATGTCGGTCCAGCCCAGCTCGGCGAGGTGGTGGACCAGCGAGTTGCCGACGATGCCGGCCCCGATGACGAGGACGTCGCAGCGGACGGGGAGGGAGGAGGTGCTCATGGTCGCCCTTCTGGTGGTGCGTATCGCGCAACTGTGCGCGTATCACGCAACCAGTCTCATCACTGGCGACGAGGGTGTCAAGCGTTCGCGCCGCCCGGCGTGCACACGGACGACCACTGCGGGTATGCCCTCACGCACCGCAGACGTGCACGTCGGGTGGTCCAGCGCCGGTCACCGGCAGGGATTGATCCATGGCACCTCGGGGAAGCGGGCGAAGTCGCTGTCGGCACTGACCACCGGCACGCCGTGCTGGAGCGCGAGCGCGGCCAGCTGGGCGTCAGGGATGAGGTTGCCGGTGACACCGTCCTTCATGATCAGCCGTCGCAGGATCGCCCAGGTCGAGGCGTTGGTCTCGGGCATCCAGGCCGCCGGAGCGTGCATCCAGTCGTCGACCAGGGTCGCCGCGAAGGCCGGCTCGAGCGGCTCGGCCATGATCCGGGGGTGGGTCGAGATCCGCAGGAAGGCGGTGACGCTCTGCGACGGTATGCCGACGCGGACATCACCGTTGAGCCGCTCCTCGAGGAAGGCCCTGCTCGACTCGTGGTGGGACGAGGTGCTGTCGACGGCATACAGCAGGATGTTGGCGTCGACGATCACTCGGCGTCCAGAAGGTCGAGCACCTCGCCGATGTTGGTCACATCGACGCGGGAACCGAGGCGCGAGGTGCGTTGCGTGAAGGGCATCGGGGAAGTCTGCCGCGACCGCAGCATCCCGCGACGGGCGAGGAGGACGACGGCCTCGCTCACGCTGAGGCCTGACTCCCGCAGCCGGGCCACTTCAGCTTCGACGTCCGGCGTGAGATTCACCGTGGTGCGCATCACACCAATCTACATCAATGACGCGCATCAAGGTGCATCATTGATGCACCTCAGACCCCTCCACCTCAGGAGGGGCGGGTGCCCTCCGGGGCGACACCGTGGAGGTCGGCCCAGACCTCGGTCATCTCCCGGGTCGCCCCCTCGGCCCCGTCCACGAACATCGCCAACTCGACGTGGGCCGTCAGCCCCTCGACCAGACCGGTGACGTGGGTCCGGCACGCCGCGCGCCCGCGGTCCGCGACGAGGTCTCGCCGGTAGGCACGAGGCGGCTGGTGAAGCCCGGCGCCAGCAGGTCGGGCAGGTCCTCCCATCGGTGGGCGTCGATCGTCTGGACGAGCCGGCGGATCACGTCATCGGCATGCGTGGCCCACTCAGGTGCGTTCGAGGACCTCCACCGACAGGACCGTCGGCAGGTGCCGCGCGATCTCCTGCCAGCTCTCCCCCTCGTCGGCGGTGGCGAAGACCGACCCGGTGTTGGTGCCGAAGTAGAGCCCCGCCGGGTCCCCGGTGTCGCCCGCCATCGCCTGGCGCAGCACGGTGAAGAAGCACGACTCCTGGGGCAGCCCGGCCCGCTGCGCCTCCCACGTCGACCCGCCGTCGGTGGAGCGCCAGACGGCTGCGGCGGCGTCCGGCGGGTAGCGGCCCTCCATGTCGCCGTTGAGCGGGATGGTCCAGATCGTGTCGGGGTCGCGCGGGTGCACCCGCATCGGGAAGCCGAAGGTGGAGGGCAGACCGGCGGTGATGTCGCTCCAGGTCAGTCCGCCGTCACCAGAGCGCCACACCCCGACGTGGTTGCGCTGGTAAAGGACGTCGCCCGGCCCGGGCGCACGGACGATGTGGTGGACGCACAGCCCCACCTCCCCGCCGCCCGGTCCCCCCGGGTGCTCGGCCGCGGCCGCGGCGTCCGGCTCGTCGGGCAGGGCCAGCGCGTTGCGCCGCTCCCACTGGCCGCCGGCGTCCTTCGTGGCGAAGACCCCGGCGGCGGAGATCCCGAGCCACACCCGGGACGGGTCTCCGGGGTCGGCCAGGATGGTGTGCAGCACCAGCCCCGCCGCGCCCGGGTTCCAGTCCTCCGCCGAGGGGTGCTGGCGCAGGCTCTCGACCTCGGTCCACGTGACCCCGCCGTCGTCGCTGGCGAGGAGCGCGGCCGGCTTGGTGCCGGCATACACCCGGTCCCCGGCGAGGCCGAGCGACCACACCTGGCTGAACTCCTCGCCGAACGGCACGTCCTTCGGGCTCCACCCGACCGCCGTGGCGAAGTCGGGGTCGCCCGCGGCCCAGGCGTCCATGGCGCCGGTCGTCAGCTGGCTGAGCTCCCACGTGCCGCCGCCGTCGGTGGAGCGCCAGACCCCCGCGCCCGACCACTCGCCCCCGCCGCCGGCCCAGATCGTCCCGGTCACCGGGTCGCCGACGACATGGTTGATCGGCCACCCGTCGCAGAAGGGGCCCCGCACCGCCCAGCCGACACCGCCCTCTCCCTCGCGCTGCTCGAGGACGAACGCCCCTTTGGTCGTGCCGACCAGCAGCACCGGCCCCCTCGCCATGGCTCCGCCCTCTCCGCGCCGCCGCCGTGGCGGCGCCTCCGTCCCGATCCTGGCACGGCTTACCGACAGACGTCAGCCCTCACCGGGAGCAAAGACACGGCGGCGACACGCCATACGTTGCGTATGACGAAGTTCATTGCACAAGACGAAACCTCGGGTGTAGCGTCCGAAGTACGCTGGAAAACAGCCCACCACCCCGTCGACGCCGATGTCGACCCCGCACGACAGGAGGGCGACGCCCATGGCGGCAACCCCGATCATCACCACGACCGACGACGCGTCGCGGGCCTCGGCCCCGGAGCACGACCAGCCGGTCAACCACAACCACCCGACGGTGCAGCAGGGACGCTCGGTCCCCGTCAACCTCCGGCAGACCGGGCCCACCCCGATGCAGCTGCTCATCTCGACCCGCATCCGCAAGTCGCCCTACTGGCACCTCTCGGTCGAGGCGGGGGCCTGGCGGGCGGAGGTCTACAACCGCGTCTACCACCCCCGGGGCTACCTCTCCATGGAGGAGGGCGGGCCCCTGGCCGAGCACCGGTCGGTCGTCGAGGACGTCACGCTGTGGAACGTCGCGGTCGAGCGGCAGATCCAGGTCAAGGGCCCGGACGCGGAGGACTTCGTCAACTACGTCATCACCCGGCAGGCCAAGACCATCACCCCGATGCACGCCCGCTACGTCATCCTGTGCAACGAGGCCGGGGGGATCCTCAACGACCCGGTGCTGCTGCGGATCAGCGAGGACGAGTTCTGGTTCAGCCTGTCCGACTCCAGCCTGATGTTCTGGCTGCAGGGGGTCAACATCAGCAAGGGGTACGACGTCACCATCGACGAGATCGACGTCTGCCCGGTGCAGATCCAGGGGCCCAGGTCCGAGGCCCTCATGCGCGACCTCATCGGCCCCATGGTCTCCGACATCCCCAACTACGGTCTCGCCGCCGCCGAGGTCGCGGGGCTGCCGGTCATCGTCTCCCAGACCGGGTTCACCGGGGAGAAGGGCTACGAGATCTACCTCTACGACGCCACGCTGCACGCCGAGGAGATGTGGAACGCCATCCTGGAGGCGGGCGAGGCGCACCACCTGCGGGTCATCGCCCCGGCCCACCCGCGCCGCGTGCAGGCGGGCATCCTCTCGTGGGGGCAGGACATGGACGCCGAGACCTCGCCGCTGCAGACCAACCTGGCCTACCAGGTGCCACGCAAGAAGGAGGAGGACTACATCGGCAAAGCGGCGCTCGAGGCGCAGCGCGAGCAGCTCGAGGCCGGCCAGCCCCCGTTCGACCTCATGCTGGTCGGGCTCCGGCTGGGCGGCAAGCCCATCACCGACTACGCCCCCGACTTCTGGCTGGTCAGCACCACGGACTCCGACGACCCGGTCGGTTACCTGACCTCTCCGTGGTACTCCCCCGAGCTCGAGACCAACATCGCCCTGGGCTACGTGCCCGTCGGCATGAGCGGCACCGGCACGCAGGTGCGCGTGTGGCTGCCGGAGGAGTATGCCGAGACGCCCGGGCAGCCGGTCGACGCGGTGATCGTGGACGTGCCGTTCCGCCCGTCCGTCAACCCGAACACCCGCGAGGTGCTCAAGCAGGGACAGCAGTCGTTCTGAGCCCCTGCCGCCGGCCCGCCGGGCCCTGACCGCCGCCGCGGTCGGGGCCCGGTGGGGCGTCAGGCCGGTTCGGGCGCGGAGGCGGCGGGGCCGCGGTGCCAGCCCAGCCGCGACGACACCTCGTCCGCGGCGCTCAGCAGCGACGGGACGAGCTCTCGGATCCGCTCGGCGTCCATCCGGAAGCTCGGACCGGACACGCTCATCGAGGCGCAGACCTCGCCGTGCGCGTTGCGCACCGGTGCGGCCACCGCACTGAGCCCCACGTCGAGCTCGTCCTGCACCACGGCATACCCCTGCTCCCGTGCCGCGTCGACCAGACGGTCGAGCTCGTCGGGATCGGTGACCGTGCGCTCGGTGTATGCCGTGAGGTCGCCCCAGGTGGCCCGCCTCTCCCGGGCAGGCAGCTCGCTCACCAGCACTCGCCCGTTGCTCGTCGCGTGCAGCGGGATGTGCTGGCCGACCCAGTTGTGCGAGGTGATGGTCGACGGTCCGATGACCTGGTCGATGTAGAGCGCCGAGCGTCCGCCGAGAACCGCGATGTTGACCGTCTCGTTGGTGTCGGAGGCCAGCTCCTGGCAGACCGGGCGAGCCTCCTGCACCAGGTCCAGCCGTGCGCTGGTCGACCCCGCCAGGCGCAGGACGCCCACCCCGAGGCGAACCCGCCCACGCTCACCCGTGAGCTCGACGAGATCGTGGGCGGCGAGCGTCGACACGAGGCGGCTGGCCGTGGACTTGTGCACGCCCAGAGCCGCCGCCACCTCACCGACCCCCGCCTCGCCCACCCTGGCCAGGATCTCGAGAACCGTCAGGGCGCGGTCCACGGACTGGACCGCAGACCCGGTGGTCTCCTCGTGATTGCGCATGACGCAACTCTACGCGTCCTGCGCAACGGGGTGCGAGACCGACGCGCCACCCCTTCTGCGCCGGTTTCCCCACCCTCTCACGGACCGACGCTCCGGTCGCGCAGCCGCGCCACAGCGCCCAGCTGCTCGCGACGCCAGGCCTCGGTCTTCTCGATCTGGTTGAAGCTGTAGAGGTGGAGCCCGCCGATGTTGAGGCGCTGGGTACCGGCCAGAGCGGCGATGCGTCGCACGAATCGGGTGGTCGAGAACCCGGGCAGCGCGATCCTGGCGAAGACACCGCGCTGCTTGCGCAGAAAGCGCACCGAGTCCCCGACCCCGATCATGCTCGCCATCCGCAACAGCTTGGCCGGGTCGACCGGTCCGGGAACGCCGACCCAGACCGGGTGCTCGATGCCGCGGCGGCGGACCCGCTCGAGCCACTGGCCCACCTGCTCGTCGTCGAAGGTCATGTTGGAGACGATGTCGGTCGCGTAGCGCCGCTTGTCCCACATGGACTGGACGATGACGTCGTCGTCGATGCCCGGGTGCGACTCGGGGTAGCCGGTGATCCCCACCCGCTCGAAGGGGCGGCCCATCTGCTCCAGCTCGACGAGCAGGTCCAGGGCGTTGGTGAAGGTGGTCTCGGTCGGCACTGCGTCACCCCCCGGAACGAAGACCTCGGTGACCCCCAGGCCCTGGAGGTGCTCCACGAGGCCCGGCAGGTGGTCGCGCTGGATCATGCGCGCCGCCAGGTGGGGCACCACGTGGTAGCGGTCGGCGAGCTGCTCGGTGACCGCGAGGGTGGCCTCCAGCCCCTTGGCGGGGGAGGCCGTCACGGTGACCGTCCGGCCGGGCTCGACGTGAGCATGGACCTGCTCGGCCACCGACGCCGTGGGCAGGATCTCCAGGCGCGCCCGCTCCAGCAACCACTCCAGGGAGGCGGAGGGATATCTGTTGCTCATCATGCAATGCGATTCGTCATACGCACAGCATCAGCCTAGGAGCAGCCTGGGCCCCTGACAAGACCCCGCCGGGCTCAGGTGAGCCGCAGTGTGGTGATGCAGGTCGCGCCCTGCGGGCCGGTGTCGAAGGCCGCCGATCCCGTGTCGCCCTCTCGGGTCATGGTCACGGTGCCCGAGGTACCGCTGGGGAGCCAGTAGCCGACGAATCCGTTGGCGTAGGTCGTCGCCGTCTCCTCGACCAGGACCTCGCCCTGCTCGTCGGTGATGCGCACCTGCACCTCGGTGTCCGCCAGCTCGCCCTGGCACCCCCCGAGCGCGTGGTGGAAGCAGTCGTGCGTGGTGCTCTCGTACGGGGCGACCGACACGTAGACCTCGTCGCCCGGGATGGGCACGACCACCTCCTCCTCGCCGTCGCTGAAGACCACCTCCTGCGCCCGCACCGACCCGGTCACGGCCAGCGGACGCTGCTCCGGCACCTGGTCGAGCGCCTCGATCGCCTCGCGCACGTCGTCACCAGGGATGCCGTAGGGCTCGAGCATGGCGGTCAGGTCCGACACCCCCTCCTCACCCCCTGGTGACGCGGCCACACCCGGATCCTGCGCGTCGGCCGAACAACCCCCGACCACCGCCGTCAGTGCCACCAGCATGGCCGCACCCACCATCCTGCCTACTGCCACCCATCCGTACCGCATACCTCCCCAGGGTACGCACCCGCCCCCTGATTCCGGGGCAGGGGTCAGCGCCGCAGGTGGGTGTCGAGGAACGCCAGGGTGCGCGGCCACGCCGCCGCCGAGGCCTCGGCGTGGTGGAAGGCGGGGTGCGGGTTGTCGAAGGCGTGCCCGGCGCCCTCGTGCCGGACGAACTCCACCCCGTCCCGGTCCAGGGCACGCTCGATCTCCTCGACCGTGGCCGGGGGGATGAACGCGTCCTCGGTGCCCCAGTGGTGCAGGCTCGGGGCGGTGACCTGGGGCGCGAGGTCCAGCAGCTGCGGCAGCGCGGACCCGTAGTAGGACACCAGGGCGTCGACCTCGGTCCGCGCGGCGGTCGCGAAGGCGACCCCGCCGCCGTAGCAGAACCCGACCAGACCGACCCGTCCCGCGAGCTGCCCGCGCAGGTGCTCGGTCGCCGCGAGGGTGTCACTGACCGCGTCGTCCCAGTCGGTCGCGGCCATGAGCTCCATGCCGCGCTCCAGCATCCCCTCGGCCTCCTCGTCGACCTCGTGGTCCGGGATCCGCCAGTAGAGCTCGGGGACGTGTACCTCGTACCCCTGCGCGGCGAGGTCCCTCGCACGGTCGCGCACGTAAGAGGAGACGCCGAAGATCTCCTGCACGAGGACGATGCCGGCGCCGGACGGTTCGGCGGGGCCGAAACGGTGCACCGGCAGGTCGCCGTCCGGTCGGGTCAGGGTGATGACGTCAGGGGTGGACATGGGCCCAGTCTGCGCGGCGGCGGGCGCGGGGGCCACCGGACCGGGGCCCCGGGTCCGTCGGTCGGCGTGGATAGGGTCGGCGCCGTGACCCTGTTCGTGCACCGCGACACCAGCACGGCGGCCCTGGCGGAGGGCCTGGCCGACCTGCTGGCGACGCCGCTGCCGGACCCGTTCGCCGAAGAGGTGGTGGCGGTCCCCGCCAAGGGGGTCGAGCGCTGGCTGGCGCAGCGGCTCTCGCACACGCTCGGGGCCGGGCCGGCGGGGCACGACGGGGTGTGCGCCGGGGTCCGCTTCCTCCACCCGCACTCGCTGGTCTCGATGGTCCTGGGCATCGAGCGCGACGACCCGTGGCACCCGGACCGCCTGGTCTGGCCGGTGCTGGAGTCGATCGACGCCAGCCTGGACGAGGGGTGGGCGGGCACGCTCGCCACCCACCTGGGTCACGGCTCGACCGACCCGACTGCCGGGCTGCGCCGCGGTCGGAGGTATGCCGTGGCGCGCCGCCTGGTGGGCCTGTTCGCCTCCTACGCCTCCTCCCGCCCGGCGATGCTCACCGACTGGCGGGGCGGCGGTCAGAGCGACGGTCTGGGAGGAACGGTCGAGCCGGACCTCGCCTGGCAGCCCCCGCTGTGGCGGGAGGTGCTGCGCCGGGTGGACGCCGAGCCACCGGACGTGCGTCACGACCGGGTGGTCGGGGCGCTGCGGGCAGCCCCGGGCGACCCGACCGGGGCGGGCACCCCGCCGCTCGACCTGCCGGGCCGGCTCTCGCTCTTCGGGCACACCCGCATCGCCCGCAGCGAGGTGGAGGTCCTTGCGGCCATCGCGCAGCGGCGCGACGTCCACCTGTGGCTGCCGCAGGCGTCCCCGGCGGCGTGGGACGCCCTGGCCGGTACCCACCCCGCAGGGCCGGTCCCGCGCGAGGAGGACGACAGCGCCCTGCTCGTCGACCACCCGCTGCTCGCCAGCCTGGGGCGGGACGCCCGCGAGCTGCAGCGCACCCTGGCGCTGGCACCCCATACCCCCGGCGAGCCGCACGCGCGGACCCCGGCCGCCTCCGGCCCACCCGGTCGCGCCGGCGGCCGCACCCCCTCCTCCCCCACGCTCCTGCAGCTGCTCCAGGCCGATCTCGAGGCCGACCACGTCCCCACGGACGCCGAGCGGACCGACCGGCAGGTCCCCGCCGAGGACCGCAGCGTCCAGGTGCACGCCTGCCACGGGCGGTCGCGCCAGGTCGAGGTCCTGCGCGACGTGCTCGCCGACCTGCTGGAGCACGACCCCACCCTGGAGCCGCGCGACATCCTCGTCATGTGCCCGGACATCGACACCTACGCGCCCCTCGTCCACGCCGGGTTCGGGCTGGGCGAGGTGGCGCGCGAGACCGGTCCCGGTGGGGAGGTTCCCGCCACGCACCCCGCGCACACGCTGCGGGTCCGGCTCGCCGACCGCTCCCCGACCGTGGCCAACCCCCTGCTCGCGCTGGCCGCCCGGCTGGTCGGGCTCGCGGGGGGCCGGCTCGGCGCCGGAGAGGTGCTCGACCTCGCCCGCACCGCGGCGGTGCGTCGCCGCTTCGGGCTGGACGACGACGACCTGGAACGGATCGGTGACTGGGTGGGTGCCGTCGCGATCCGGTGGGGCCTGGACGACGCCCACCGCTCGGACTACGCCCTGCCCGGGCTGAGCCAGAACACCTGGGAGTCCGGGCTCGCCCGGGTGCTCGTCGGCGCCGCCGTCGACGGCGAGGAGCTCGACCACCTCGGTACGACCCTCGGCCTCGACGACCTCGACAGCGCCGACCTCGACCTGGCCGGGCGGCTGGCCGAGCTCGTCGCCCGGCTGGGCGCCACCCTGCGCGCCCTGCGCCGGGCCGACACGGTCGCCGAGTGGGTCGGGACGCTCACCGACGGCGTCCTCGGGCTGGCCGACGTCGCCCTGTCGGACGGCTGGCAGGTCACCCAGCTGCGTCGCGAGCTCGACCTCGTCGGGACGCACGCCGGCACCCGGGCGGGGGACGGTCCGGGGCTGTCCCTCTCCCTCTCCGACGTGCACGCCCTGCTCGAGGAGCACGCGGCCGGGCGGGCCACGCGGTCCAACTTCCGCACCGGCACGCTCACCGTCTGCACCATGGTGCCGATGCGCTCGGTCCCGCACCGGGTCGTCGCCCTCGTCGGCCTCGACGACGGCGTCTTCCCCCGCACCACGGCCCCGGACGGTGACGACGCCACCGCGCGTCGCCCGGTCACCGGGGAGCGCGACCCGCGCAGCGAGGACCGCCAGCTGCTGCTCGACGCGGTCATGGCGGCCGGCGACACGCTCGTCATCACCTACACCGGTTTCGACGAGCACACCGGTGCAGCGCGTCCGCCGGCGGTGCCGCTGGGCGAGCTGCTTGACGCGGTCCGGCGGACCGCGGACCCCTCCTCCCCGGGGGTATGCCGCGTGCTGGCCCACCATCCGCTGCAGCCCTTCGACCCGCGCAACCTCGGCGCCTCGCACCCGGGCGCGCCGGCGCTGCTGCCCGACGGCGGGCCGTTCAGCTACGACCCGGCGGCGCTGGCTGGGGGCCGGGCCGCCGTCTCCCCCCGGGCGCCGCGACCCCGACCCGTCGACCCGGGCCTGGAGCCCCTCCCCGGTGACCAGGTCGAGCTGGACGCGCTGCTGCGCTTCTTCGACCACCCCGCCCGCGCCTACCTGCGCGACCGGCTGGGCCTCGTGCTCCCCGAGGTGCCCGAGGAGCAGGGCGAGGGCATCCCCATCGACCTGGGCGGGCTGCAGAAGTGGGCGGTCGGCGACCGGGTGCTGCAGGCGGTGCTGGCCGGGCGCGACCCGGGGGCCACCGTCGACGCCGAGCTGTGGCGCGGCGAGCTGCCGCCCCGCGCGCTCGGGGCCGGTGTCCTGCGCGAGGTCACCGAGCAGGCGCAGATCGTGGCCGAGGCCACGTGGCGCACGGCCGGGCGGGGCGGCTGGGGGGTGCCCCTGGAGCGGGAGACCCTCGACGTCGACCTCGTGCTGCCCAGCGGCACCCGGCTGACCGGCACCCTCACCGGGTTGGTCGGCAGCCGCGTCGTCACCGCGACCTACTCCACCGTGCGGGCCAAGCAGCGGCTGCGCTCCTGGATCACCTCCCTGGTCCTCGCCGCCGCGCTGGGCCCGGAGGCGACCAGCCACCTCCTCGGGGCCCAGAAGCGCGGGCGTCGGCCGGGGGGTGTGCACCTCACCCACGGCCCGCACGACCCCGACCGCGCCCTCGCGCTGCTGGACCAGCTCGTCGACCTGCGCTCGCGCGGGCTCGTCGAGCCGCTGCCGCTGCCGCCGCGGACCGCGCTGACCTGGGCGGAGGCATACCTCCGGGGCCCGGGCGACGCGCACGCCGCGACCCTGGACGCGGTGCGCGAGTGGCGCACCGACGACACCTTCGAGACGGCCTTCCCCAAGGAGCAGGACGACCCGAGCCACGCCTACGTCCACGGCGACGCGGTGCCCCTGCGCGACATCCTCGGCGTCCCCCGCGACGACGAGCGGTGGACCCCGGGCGTGGAGCACCGGCTGGGGCAGCTGGCGCTGCGGGTGTGGGGCCCGGTGCTGACCGACGGCGCCGAGCGCAAGGAGCGGCTGTGAGCGCACTGACCCCCTTCTCGATCACCGACCCCCTGCCCACCGGCACCGTGCTGCTCGAGGCCAGCGCGGGGACCGGCAAGACGTGGACCATCGCGGCGCTGGTGACCCGCTACGTCGCCGAGGGTGTCGTGACCCTCCCGGAGATGCTGGTCGTCACCTTCGGCCGGGCCGCGAGCCAGGAGCTGCGCGCCCGGGTGCGCGAGCAGCTGGTCGCGGCCGAGCGCGCCCTGGCCGACCCGCCGACCGGGGGCGGGGACGACGACCTGGTCACGCTGCTGCTGGACGCCGACGAGCAGGAACGGACGGTCCGCCGCCGACGGCTGCGGACGGCCCTCTCCGACATCGACGCCGCCACCATCGCCACCACGCACCAGTTCTGCCAGCAGGTGCTGCGCAGCCTGGGTGTCGCGGGGACGGCGGACGCCGACGCCGAGCTCGTGGACGACCTGGACCGGCTGCTCGTCGAGGTCGTGGACGACCTCTACCTGCGCGCCTTCGCGCTGCGCGACGACGAGCCCTTCTTCACCCGCCGGGAGGCGCTGCAGATCGCCCGGACCGTCGTCGACGACGTCCACGCCGAGCTGCGCCCCACCGCCGCCGAGCCACGCTCGGTGCCCGACCGACGGGTCCGCTTCGCCCGGGCCGTGCGGGAGGAGCTCGACCTGCGCAAGCAGCGGCTGCAGGTGCTGCACTACAACGACCTGCTCACCCAGCTCGCCGGCGCGCTGGAGGGCGAGCAGTCCCCTGCGCGGACCCGGATGCGGCAGCGCTGGCGGGTCGTGCTCGTCGACGAGTTCCAGGACACCGACCCCATCCAGTGGTCGGTGCTCGACCGTGCCTTCTCCGGCCACGCCCACGCGATGGTGCTCATCGGCGACCCGAAGCAGGCGATCTACGCCTTCCGGGGCGGCGACGTCCCGACCTACCTCACGGCCGCAGGGACGGCGGACCAGCGGCGCACCCTGCTGCGCAACTACCGCTCCGACCCCGGCGTGGTGCAGGCGCTGGGGGCGATGCTCTCCGGGGCCCAGCTCGGCGACGAGCAGATCGTCGTGCACCCGGTCACGGCGCACCGGGACGGTCCACGGCTGCACGGCGCCCCCAGCACCGCGCCCGTCCGGCTGCGGCAGGTGCTGCTGCGTGACCACCTCGGCGGCGACACCCGGATGCCGACCGTCCGACCGTGGATCGCGCGCGACCTCGCCCACGACGTGGCCGCCCTGCTGGCCTCCGGGGCCACCTTCGACAGGCGGCCGGTGCAGGCGCGTGACGTCGCCGTGCTGGCCCACCGCGCCAAGGACCTGCACGAGGCGCAACGCGCGCTGCGCGAGCTCGGGATCCCCGCCGTGAGCACCGGCGGCTCCACGGTCCTGCACAGCCGCGCCGCGCACGAGTGGCTCGCGCTGCTCGAGGCGATGGCCGCGCCGCACCGCCCCGTGCTGACCCGGGCGGCCGCGCTCACCGACCTGCTCGGGTATGCCGTCGCCCGGGTCGGCGACCGCGGCGAGCGGCAGGACGACGAGCTCGAGGACGAGCTGGCCCTCACCTGCCGGGAGCTGGCCGGGCTCTACGCCCGGCAGGGGATCGCCGCGGTCCTCGAGCTGCTCACCGCCCGCGGGCTGCCCGGGCGGGTGCTGGCCCAGGTCGGCGGAGAGCGCACGCTCACCGACCTGCGGCACGTCGCCCAGCTGCTGCACGAGACCGCCCGGCGCGACCAGCTCGGCCTGGTCGCGCTGCTGGAGTGGCTGCGCGCCGGGATGGCCGAGGACTCCCCGCAGAGCGCCGGTGCGCGGACCCGTCGCCTCGACAGCGACGCCGCCGCGGTGCAGCTGGCGACGATCCACGGCAGCAAGGGCCTGCAGTACCCCGTCGTCTACCTGCCCTCGCTGGGCGACCGGTGGGTCAGCGACTCCCCCGCCATCCCGCTGTTCCACGACGAGCCGCCGGAGCGCACCCGCTGCCTGGACGTCGGTGGCGACGACCGCGCCAACCCTGGCTGGGCCGAGGCGGTGCGGCGGCACAAGGAGGAGGACGCCGGGGAGTCGCTGCGGCTGCTCTACGTCGCGCTCACCCGCGCGCAGAGCCAGGTGGTGACCTGGTGGGCGCCGGTCAACAACGCCAGCAGCTCGGGCCTGCACCGGGTGCTCTTCGGGCGCGAGCCGGGGGAGGGCGAGGTGCCGCACCAGGTGCCGGTGCAGCGCCAGGACGACGCGGCGACGCAGCGGCTGGGGCGGTGGGCGCAGCAGGGGGCCTTCGCCCTCGAGCGGGCCGACCACGCGGGCGACGTCGTGCCCGCGCCGTCACCGGAGGCGCCCGGGCTCGCGGTCGCCCGGTGGACGCGCCGGGTCGACCACGACTGGCGGCGCACGTCCTACACCGCGCTGTCCACGCCCGCCGAGACCAGCCTGGACACCGCCGCCGGGGTGGCCTCCGAGCCCGAGGTCGGCCTCACCGGCCGGGAGGACGAGCCCGGCGGCCCCGACCCGGTGGCCGAGAGCGTCCCCGCCCTGCCCGGCCTGGGCGAGGTGGTCCCTGCGCCCGGCGCCGGGGTGCCCTCGCCGATGGCCGACCTCCCGGTCGGCGCGACCTTCGGCTCGCTCGTGCACGCGGTGCTGGAGCACGCGGACCCCGGCGCCGAGGACCTGGCCGGCGAGCTGCGCGTCCACCTGCGCGAGCAGCGGGTCCAGTGGCCGGTGGACCTGGGCGAGGACGGGGAGGACCAGCTCGTCGACGCCCTGGTCGCCGTCTGCCGCACGCCGCTGGGGCCGCTCGCCGGTGGCGCCACGCTGCGCGACGTCGGGACCTCGGACCGCCTGTGCGAGCTCGACTTCGAGCTGCCGCTGGGCGGCGGCGACCTGCGCCGTGGGCTCCCGGGCGACGGCGCGGCCGTGCTCGGGGACCTGGTGCCGCTGCTGCGCGGCCACCTGCCGCCGGGCGACCCGGTGCGCGGATGGGCCGAGGTGCTCGAGGCGGCTCCGGACCTCGCGGGTCAGCAGCTGCGCGGCTACCTCACCGGGTCGGTCGACGTCGTGCTCCGGGTCCGCGCGACGGGCGGTGACACCTTCCTCGTCGTCGACTACAAGACCAACTGGCTGGGCAGCCCGGAGGAGCCGCTGACCGCCGCGGACTACCGCCCGGAGCGGTTGGCCGAGGCCATGGGGCACTCCTCCTACCCGCTGCAGGCGCTGCTCTACGCCGTCGTCGCCCACCGCTTCCTGCGCTGGCGGCTGCCCGGCTACGACCCCGAGCAGCACCTCGGCGGCGTGCTCTACCTCTACCTGCGCGGCATGTGCGGACCGGACACCCCGGTCGTCGACGGTGTGCCGTGCGGCGTCTTCTCGTGGCGACCGCCGGTGGCGCTGGTCGTCGGCGTCTCCGACCTGCTCGACGGGGCGGACCGGACGACGGGGGTGGTCGCGTGAGCGAGCCGACCGGTGACCCGACCGGCACGGCGGACGTCGTGGACGCTGTGACCACCGGAGGCGGAACCGGGACGGCGGCCGGTGCGGCCGGTCCCCGTGACGACGTCGAGGCCGGTGCGGCCGTGCTGGACCTCGTCGCGCCCCTCGACGAGCACGACCGCCGCCGGGCCCTGACGACGGCCCCCGGCACCGTGCTGCGTGCCTTCAACGACGCCGGTCTGCTCACCGCCGCCGACGTGCACGTGGCCACCGGGCTGGCACGGGCCGCCGACGAGAAGGACGTCCACGTCGTCCTCGCCGCGGCGGTCGCGACCCGGGCCGTCCGCTCGGGGTCGGTGGCCGTCGACCTCGCCGCCCTCGCCACCCAGGGGGCGCAGGCCCTCCCCGACCTGCCGTGGCCGGACCCGGCGGGGTGGGCCGAGGAGGTCGCCGGGAGCCGGCTCGCGGCCGCGGGCGGGCTCGTCGTGGAGGAGGCCAGCGGTCTCGTCTACCTCCAGCGCTACCACCACCAGGAGGGCCAGGTGGCGGCCGACCTGCGGGCCCGGGCCGCGCTCGGCCCTCCCGAGGTGGACGAGGAGGTGCTGAGCGCCGGGCTGGCCCGGATCTTCCCGGGGGCGGGATACGCCGAGCAGCGAGCGGCGGCCGAGGTGGTCGTCCGCTCCCGGACCGGCGTCATCACCGGCGGTCCGGGCACCGGCAAGACGACGACCGTGGCGGGCGTGCTGACCCTGCTGGCCGAGCAGGCCCTCGCCGCCGGTGAGCGACCACCCCGGGTCGGGCTGGCCGCGCCGACCGGCAAGGCCGCCGCGCGGGTCAAGGCGGCGGTGGACCGGGCGCTGGACGAGATCGAGGCCCGCACGCCGGCGTCCTCGGACAGGGCCGTCGTCGACCGGCTGCGCGAGGTCGAGCCGCGCACCCTGCACCGGCTGCTCGGGTGGCGGCCCGGCTCCCGCAGCCGCTTCCGGCACCACCGCGGCAACCGCCTCCCCCACGACGTCGTCCTGGTCGACGAGGCCTCGATGGTCTCGCTCACCCAGATGGCCCGGCTGCTGGAGGCGCTGCGGCCCACCGCCCGGCTCGTGCTCGTGGGGGACGCCGACCAGCTCGTCTCGGTCGAGGCAGGCGCGGTGCTGGCCGACCTGGTGGCCGCCGTCCCCGAGCGGGACGCCCCCGGTCGGGACACGACCGACCACGACGCGCCCGAGACCTCCGGCAGCCAGGACGGCCCCGCCAGCCAAGACGCCCCCGCCGAGGCGCCGCGGCCGGCTCCGCTCGCCCTCGTCCGGCTGCGGACGGTCCACCGCTTCGGGGAGACCATCGGCGCGCTCGCCCACGCCCTGCGGGTCGGTGACGCGGACGCCGTGGTGGCCGCGCTCTCCGCGGGCAGCGACGAGGTGCGCTGGGAGCGCGGGAACGAGCCGGAGGCATACCTGCGGCAGGTCCTCACCGGGCAGGCCCTCGACATCCTGCGGGCCGCCCGGACGGGGGACGACGACGCCACCCTCGCGGCGCTGCACCGCCACCGCCTGCTCTGCGCCCACCGGGAGGGTGAGCGCGGGGTGCGCCGGTGGAACCACCTCGTCGAGACGTGGATGGCCGAGGAGACCGGGCTGAGCTTCTACGAGCCGATGTACCTCGGCCGGCCGCTGCTCGTCACCGCCAACGACTACGCCACCGGCGTCCTCAACGGCGACACCGGCGTGGTCGTGGCCTCGCAGACGCCCGCCGGGGTCCCGGTGCGGATGGCAGTCATCGACGGCACGGGGGGACGCACCCGGTATGCCCCCTCCCGCCTCGGCGACGTCGAGACCATGCATGCCATGACGATCCACAAGGCGCAGGGCAGCCAGGCCCGGGAGGTCACCGTGCTGCTCCCCGAGCTGGACAGCCCGCTGCTGACCCGGGAGCTGTTCTACACCGCCGTGACCCGCGCCGAGCGGCAGGTGCGGGTGGTCGGGTCCGAGGAGGAGGTCCGGGCCGCCGTCCAGCGACGGGTCGTCCGCGCCAGCGGGCTGCGCCAGCGGCTGAGCTGAGCGCAGGCTGCAGGGAGCCCTCCCTGCACGCAGCCATGGGCCTCGTCACGGACGACGACGTCCGGACAGAAGTCTCGGCGAGCCCTCGGACCCCGCCGTGCACTGACGTCCCCTCAGCCGGGTGGGGTCGCCCATCCTGGCAGCGGGTCCGACGACTCGTCCGCCTCCCACGACTCCAGGATCTCGAAGCCGCTGGCGGTGCCCGTCAGGCGAAGAGCGCCGCTGGGTTCGGGGCCGGGAGCGCCCGGCCATCTGCCCACGGCGATGATCTCGGTGTTCCCTGAGATGTACCAGGTGTCCAGGCACGGGTTCTGCGGCGACGCCACGTCGCACGTCTCGGCCTCGCCCAGCTCCCAGAACTCGCTCACCGCGACGCGCGGGTCCCATCCCTCCAGGACCTCCCCCACCGGGTAGTTCGCCAGCCGTTCCTCCTCAGCGGCCTCGGCCTCCGACTCCTGGGCGTCCAGCTGGGTCTGGTACTCGTGGAGGCCCAGTGCGAAGCCTGCTCTGTATGCCTGCTCCGCCTCCACGCCGGCGAACGAGCCCTGCTCGCTCACGGTCCTCGGGTCGTAGTAGTCCTCCCGGCCGTAGAGCCCTGCCTGGTGGCCGCTGCGGAACGCCCCCTCGAATCCTGGATGGTCCTCGGCCGACGCGTCGGCGTCCGGCTCCGGCGGCATGTCCATGTCGACGGCATCACTCACCTCGACGGCGGACCCGGAGCCGTCGTCCGCTTCGTCCATGGCAGCGCCCTGCGGCGCCTCGTCCTCGGCCTCGGTCGGCGCCGCCTCAGTCGTGGACCCGCCCGCGCCTCCGACGTCCTCGCTCTCGCCGCACCCAGCCAGGACGACCAGCAGTGCCAGGGCCGGGATCGATGACGCCCCGGACGAACGTCGAGTCACGTGTGCCTCCCACGGATGAGGTGCAGCGAGCGTAGCGGTGCCGGCCGCCCACGCGCCAGTGCCCGACGGCACCCGGAGACGGCGGATGCGACACCCGCCCCGACGGTGTCCTCGGCCGGTCCTCCTCCGGCCCGGAAGGGCGCGACTGCGCCGGGTATGCCGTGGAATCACCCTGGTGGACGACATCACCGCTGCAGTCGCGCACCAGCGGACGCAGGACGTGCCAGGGGCCGGCCGGGAGTCCCTGCCCGACCGGCCCCGTCGGGCCTGCCACCCGCCACGCGGGGAGACCCCAGGGTCGGGGGCGATGAGTCCCTGCACCGCCCCCGACCGGTCTCAGGCGGCCGCCAGCCCCTCCGCGGGGCTCACCCGGGCCGCCCGCCGGGCGGGCAGCACGCTGGCCAGCACCCCGGCCAGCAGCGCCACACCGACGATGACACCGACGCGGGCCCAGGGCACCGCCAGCGACAGCGGGGTGCCCTCCGGGAGGATCGTCTGGACGCCGAGCGCGGCATACCCGATCCCGAGCGCGAGGCCCAGCCCCGCGCTGACCAGCGCCAGCAGGACGCCCTCGGTGAGCAGCATCCCCCGCATCTGGCCACGGGTGAGCCCGAGCCCGCGCAGCAGGGCGTGCTCGCGGTGCCGCTCGATGACCGACAGCGACAGGGTATTGGCGATCCCGACGACCGCGATGAGGACCGCCACACCCAGCAGGGCGGTGGCCACGAGCACCATGACGTCCAGCACCTGGGCGACGAGCGCGCGCTCGGCGGCCGCCCCCTGGACGGTCATGCCGCTGTCCTCGGCGACCTCGCCGACCGCGGTCATCGTGTCGCCGACGTCCGCGTCGTCGTCCAGCCGGAGGAGCACCGCACCGGGCTGCGGCGCCTCGCCGGTCAGCGCCTCCAGGTCCGCGGGCTGCACCGCGAGCCCCGCGGCGCCCAGGCCGAGCTCGATGACGGTGAGGTCGCGGCTCCCGCCGGGGCCACTCACCGTCAGGGTGTCCCCCGCCTCGACGCCGTAGGCGACGCGGTCGAAGGACCCGAGGCCCACGGTGCCCGGCTCCAGCGCGTCGACGAGCCGCTCGCTGCGCAGGACCTGCCGCGCGGTGTCCGGGTCGAGGACGGCCACCGGGACGGCGCCGAGGTCGCCGTCGCCGACCTCGAGGTATGCCGTCTCCACCAGCTCCGCGGCACGGACGCCGTCCACCGCAGCCAGCCGGCCCACCAACCCCTCGTCGACGGGGGTGGGCACCGGCACGTCCGCCTCCATCCCTGGCTCGGTCTGCGCGACGAGGTCGACGGCGTAGGCCTGGTCGATCTCGCCGAGCGCGGTGCGCTCGCCGGAGGCGGCGCCCACCGAGGTCATGGTGATGAGGGTGACCCCGACGAGGAGGGCGGCGCTGGTCGCGGCGGCCCGTCCCGGGTTGCGCACGGCCCCGGCGACCGCGAGGCGGCCCGGCACGCCGGCCGGCCGCGCGGCCACGCCGAGCAGCCGCACCAGCACGGGCACCAGCACCACCGCCGCCAGCAGGACGCCGGCGAAGGAGACCAGCCCGCCGGCGACGCCGATCAGCACCTGCCGCAGGAGGGCGGCGAGCACCATGAGGACGGTGCCGCCGGCGACGAGGAGCACGGCGAGCAGCACCCGCACCCGGCTCACCCGCGTGGCGGCGGCGGGCTCCCCGCTGGGACGCAGCGCCGCCAGCGGCGACACCCGGGTGGCGCGACCCGCCGGCCACCAGGAGGCCAGCAGGGTGATCACCACACCCACGACCACCGGCACCACCAGGCTGAGCCAGCCGACCTCGAGGCCGGTGCCGAGCGGGATGCCGAGGTCGGTGCCCCGGGCCAGGCTCAGCAGCAGCTGGGCGACCCCGATCCCGGCGCCGACCCCGACGACGGAGGCCGCCGCCCCGAGCACCAGCGCCTCCAGGAGGACCGAGCGCCGCACCTGCCCCCGGGTGGCCCCGACGCAGCGCAGCAGCGCCAGCTCTCCGGTCCGCTGGGCCAGGGTGATGGTGAACGTGTTGGCGATGACGATGGCGGCCGTGGCCAGCGACACCGCGCCGAAGCCCAGCAGGACCGACCCGAGCACGAAGGTCTGCCCGGTCAGGCCGGCGACCCGCTCCGCGGCCGCCTCCGACCCGGTCCGGATGACCCCACCGGGCACCGCCTCGGCCAGCGCGTCCCGCACCTCGTCCACCGTGGCGGTCCCGGCCACCGTGACCTGCGCGGACTGGTAGGACAGCCCCGGGTCCAGCTTTCGCAGGGCGGCGTCGGCGGCGAGGAACCCCTCGTTGTAGCTGAGCGTGTGCACCTCACCGGGGTCGACCACCCCGACCACGGTCAGCGTCAGCGGGTCACCGGGGGCGCCCTCGGCGGTGCGCGTGGTGAGCGTGAGCTCGTCCCCGACGGCCACCTGGCCGGCCAGGGCCTGGTTGACCGTGGCCTCGTCGTCGGCCGTCGGCATCCGCCCCTCGAGCAGGGTCATCCCGCCGGCCGGCACCGAGGTGCCCACGAGGAAGCTGCTGCCGCGGTCCACACCCACCGTCGCGTCCGCGACGACCCGGTCCACCCCGGTCGTCCCGGACACCCGGTCCACCTGCTCGGCCTCCAGCCACGTGTCGTCGGCCCCGCTGACGACCAGGTCGGCGTCGCGGAGCCCGCCGGCCACGGCCTCCTCCAGCCCGGCCTGGGCGGTGGCGACGACCACCAGGCTGGTGGTGAGGAACCCGACCCCGATGAGGATCGCCACCGCCGCCGACACCAGCCGGCGGCCCCGGGAGGCCAGTCCGGCGGCCATCCACCGGGCCGCCATCAGCCGACCTTCCCGAGGTCGCGGATCCCGGCCAGGACCGTGTCGGCGTCCGGGTCGAGGATCTCCCCGGCGATCCGGCCGTCGGCGATCAGCAGCACCCGGTCGGCCACCGCGGCGGCGTTCGGGTCGTGGGTCACCATGACCACCGTCTGGTGCCACTCCTCGGTCGACCGGCGCAGCAGCGCCAGCACCTCGGCGCCGGTCGTGCTGTCCAGGGCGCCGGTCGGCTCGTCGGCGAAGATCACCTCGGGCCGGGTCACCAGGGCGCGCGCCAGGGCGACCCGCTGCTGCTGACCGCCGGAGAGCTCCCCGGGTCGATGGTCCAGCCGTCCGCCCAGGCCGAGGGCCTCGACCACCGTGCCCTCCCAGCCGGCGTCGGCGGGGCGGCCGGCCAGGTCCAGCGGCAGGCGGATGTTCTGCCGCGCGGTCAGCGTCGGCAGCAGGTTGAAGGCCTGGAAGACGAAGCCGACCGAGCGCCGGCGCAGCCGGGTGAGCTGGGCGTCGGACAGCGAGGTCAGCTCGTGCTCCCCGAGGTAGCTCCGGCCGCTGGTCGGGGTGTCGAGCCCGGCCAGCAGGTGCATGAGGGTCGACTTGCCCGAGCCGCTGGGCCCCATGATCGCGGTGAACCTGCCCGCCTCGATCCCGACGGACACGCCGTCGAGGGCGGTGACCGCGGCCTCGCCGCGGCCGTAGGTCTTGGTGAGGTCGAGGGCGCTCGCGGCCAGGGCGCTGCCCTGCCGGGTCGTGCCGGTCCGTCCGTGCTGAGGTGTCGTGGTCGTCATACCCAGGACGCTAGGGACCAGCCACCACTCAAGACATCATCCACCAGTCGTGACCTGCGACGACGCAGGTCCACCCCCGGTATGACGTGCGCTCGCCGATCCGCCCGCCGCGGGCGGACCGACCCGCCCGGGAGGCTACTCCGGCCGGCCGACGAGCCCGGTCTGGTAGGCGGTGATGACCATCTGCACGCGGTCGCGCAGGTCGAGCTTGGCCAGGACCCGCCCGATGTGGGTCTTGACGGTCGCCTCGGCGAGGAAGAGCTCCGCGGCGATCTCGCCGTTGGTCAGACCTCGGCCCACCGCCTCCAGCACCTCGCGCTCCCGCTCGGTCAGCGGGTCCAGGCGCGACACCGCGGCACGCCGGCGGGCGGCGGTGGTGCTCTCGGCCCCGGCATCGGGCAGGTCGGGCACGAAGCGTTCCAGCAGCCGCCGGGTCGTCGAGGGCGCCATCGCCGCGTCGCCGGCGTGCACGGCCCGGATCGCGGCCAGCAGCTCCTCGGGACCCGCGTCCTTGAGCAGGAAGCCGGAGGCCCCCGCCCGCAGCGCGGCGAAGACGTAGTCGTCCAGGTCGAAGGTCGTCAGCACCAGCACCTTGGGCGGTTCCACCGGGCCGGGGTCGCGCAGCAGGCGGCGGGTCGCCTCGACCCCGTCCATCCGGGGCATCCGGATGTCCATGAGCACGACGTCCGGGCGGGTCTGGGCGATGGCGTCCAGCGCAGCCGACCCGTCGCCGGCCTCGCCGACCACGCTCATGTCGTCCTGCGCGTCGAGCACCATCCGGAACCCGGCGCGCACGAGCGCCTGGTCGTCGACGAGGAAGAGGCGGATCGGGGTCATCGGGTCCCTCCTGAGGTATGCCGTGCTGCCGGTTCGGCGTCGTCGGACCGGTCGCGCGGCGCACCCGGCTCGTCCGTGGCGCGCGCGACCGGCAGGGTGGCCACGACCTCCCAGCCGCGCCGCGCCCGGGGCCCGGCGCTCACGCTGCCCCCCAGGACCTCGACCCGCTCGCGCATGCCGATGAGACCGTTGCCCTCGCCGTCGTGGTCGTCCTGGGCGGCTCCGTCGCCGTCGTCGGTGACCCGCACGAGCAGCACCTCGGGCGTGCGCAGCAGGTCCACGTCGACCGAGGCGCCCGGGCCGGCGTGCTTCATGGCGTTGGTCAGGGCCTCCTGCACCACCCGGTAGGCGGCGAGGTCGACGTCGCGGGGGAGGTCGGCGACCTCCCCGCGCACGTGCGCCTCCACGTCGACGCCCGACCCGCGGACCCGTTCGACGAGGTCCTCCAAGTGGCCCACCCCCTCCAGCGGGGCGTACTCCGCGCCGCTGCCGGTGTCCCGCAGCACCCCCACGAGCCGTCGGGTGTCCGCCAGGGAGGTCCGCGCCGTCTCCGCCAGCGTCTCCAGGGTCCCGGCCGCACGCTCCAGCGCCGCCCGGTCGGCGGCCATGCCCGGCTCCTTCGCCAACGCCTGGCGCGCGGCGTACAACCCTCCGTCGGCCTGGACCACCACCACGGCGAGGGAGTGCGCGACGACGTCGTGCATCTCCCGCGCGATGCTCGCCCGCTCGTCCTGCGCCGCGAGCCGGGACCGCTGGGCCTGGTCCCGGGCGAGGGCACGGTTCTGCTCCTGCAGCCGGAGGACCACCTCGCGGCGGCGGCGCATGACGTCGCCGAGCGCCCAGGCGACCCCGACGAAGCAGGCCATGAAGAGGGACTGCACGGCCACGATGCTGAGGTAGGAGCCGAGGCCGAAGTAGAACGACCAGCGCAGGGCCCCGAGCACGGCGCCGGCCAGGGCCATGGCGAGGACCGTGCGGGCGGTCCGGCGGGTGCCGAAGGCCGCGGCGCTGTAGACCACGACGAGCACGGCGATGTTGGTGGGCATCGGGCCGTCGTTGAGGACCAGCTGCAGCAGGCAGCCCGCGGCGGCCACGACGGCCACCCGCATGGGGTGACGACGCCGCCAGAAGAGGGGCACGATCTGCAGCAGGCTGTAGAGAATCGAGCCCGGCCCGCCCCAGCCGGTACCGCTGACGAGGTAGAGCAGCAGGAAGGCCACCACGACGGCCGCGTCCGGCAGCCACGCCCGGGAGCGCACGCCGCGCGCCAGGTCGGACGCCTGCTCCCGGACGGCCTGCAGCGTGTCGCTCATCCCTGGAAGCCTAGGTGCTGACCGGGCGGCGGCGCGTCATACCGGGGTCGCGGCCTGCTCCGCCCACGGGCGGACGCTCAGATCTCCAGCGCCCGCACGATCGGGACCCCGACGCGGTAGGGGATGTGCAGGAAGCTGGGGGCGGCGACCACCGCCAGGTCCGCGCGCCGCCCGACCCGCACCTGGCCGAGGTCGTCGCGGCGCAGGGCGCGGGCACCGCCGACGGTGGCGGCACGCAGCGCCTCCGCGGGGGCCATGCCCATCTCCCGCACGGCCAGCGCGATCATCAGCGGCATGGACGAGGAGCTGCACGTCCCGGGGTTGCAGTCGCTCGCGAGGGCGACGTCGACGCCGGCGTCGAGGAGGCGCCGCGCGTCGGGGTAGGGCTGGCGGGTCGAGAACTCCACGCCCGGCAGCAGCGTCGCGACGGTGCCGCTGCCGGCGAGCGCGTCGACGTCGGCGTCGGTGAGGAAGGTGCAGTGGTCCACGCTGGCCGCGCCCAGCTCGACGGCGAGCTGCGCGCCCGGCCCCTCGGACAGCTGGTTGCCGTGCACCCGCAGCTCGAGCCCCGCGTCCCGGCCCGCCTCGAGGACGCGCCGGGACTCCTGCTCGTCGAAGGCATACCTGCTGGCCGGCTCGCAGAAGACGTCGACCCAGCGCGCGTGGGGCGCGCAGGCAGCGAGCATCTCGCCGCAGACGAGGTCGAGGTAGGCCTCCCGCCCGCCCTCGCCGCGGGCGTCCGGCGGCACGACGTGGGCCCCGAGGAAGGTCGTCTCGGTGGTGACCTCGCGGGCCAGGCGCAGCGCGCGCACCTCGTGCTCGACGTCCAGGCCGTAGCCGCTCTTGATCTCGACGGTGGTGGTGCCCTGGGCGCGCATCTCGGCGACCCGCGCCTGCAGGAGGGCCCGCAGCTGGGCGTCCGTGGCCTCCCGGGTCGCGGCCATGGTCACGGCGATGCCGCCTCCGTCGTAGGCCTGCCCGGTCATCCGCGCCGCGAACTCGGCCGACCGGTCCCCCGCGAAGACGAGGTGGGAGTGGCTGTCGATGAAACCGGGCACGACCGCCTGGCCGCCGAGGTCGATGGCCCAGTCGGCCTCGGGCGCCTCACCGGCCGGGCCGACCCACTCGACGACGGGGGCCGAGTCCTCGCCTCCGCCCCCGACGACGAGGGCGGCGTCCTCGACCACCCCCAGCCCTCGGGTCAGCGGCGACCCGCCGCCGTCCTCGCGGGTGTCGTCACAGGTGACGAGCTCACTGATGCCGGTGATGAGCATGCTCATGCGTCGATCCTCTCGTGTCTCAGGAGTTGCACATCTGCTGCGCGCCGGGCGCGCGGTGTCGGTGGGTCAGTCCTGCCACAGCGGGGCGATGGCCTCGGTGAGCAGGCGGCCGACGTCACCGAGGCGGTGCCGTCCGCCCTCGACGACGACGCCGCCGTCGACCACCACCGTGTCGACGTCGGCCGCGCCGGCCGCCAGCAGGATCTGCGCCGGGTCGGCGCCGGCGGTCCGCACGGTGTCGTCGCGGACGGCGACGAGGTCCGCCCTCGCACCGACCTCGAGGCGACCCGCGTCGGGCCAGCCGATGCTCTCGTGCGCGGTGGCGGCCGCCAGCAGGTCGGCCGGGGCGAGGCGCCCGCGCTCGAGCGTGGCGAGCCGCTCGTGCATCTCCAGCGCCCGCGCCTCCTCCAGGAGGTCGACGACGGCGTGCTGGTCGGACCCGAGGGACAGGCGGGCCCCGGCCTCCCGCAGCGCCCGCGCCGGCCCGATGCCGTCGGCCAGGTCGCGCTCGGTCGTGGGGCAGAAGCAGGCCCAGGCCCGGTGCCGGCCGAGGAGCTCGACATCGGCCCCGGTGAGGTGGGTGGCGTGCACGGCGGACAGGTCGGGCCCGAGGACCCCCTCGGCCGCGAGCAGCCCGGTCGGGGTGAGGCCGTGGGCGGCGAGGCAGGCGTCGTTCTCGGCCGGCTGCTCGGACAGGTGCAGGTGCAGCGGCCGCCCGGCCCGGTCGCCAGCACCGCCCGGTCCCCCGTCCACCGCAGCCCGGTGGCGACCGGCGGCGCCGGCGCCCTGGTCGGCTCGGGCCCAGTCGGCCACCACGCCCAGCTGCCCGCGCGGCACCGCCCGCACCGAGTGGATCGCCGCCCCCACCCGCAGGTGCGCCGGGCCGCCGTCGGTGTGGTCGCGCACGTCCTCGACCCGCAGCGCCCACGTCTGCGCGTCCAGGTCGCCGAAACGCAGCTGCGGCCCCTCCAGCTCGGCGTACCCCGCGCCGTCCAGCCCGCCGGCGAGGTAGCACGCGTCCAGCAGGGTGAGCCGGATCCCGGCGTCCTGCGCGGCCTGCACCAGCGCGTGCCCCATGGCGTTGGGGTCCATGTAGCGCCGGCCGCCCGGGGCGTGGTGCAGGTAGTGGAACTCCCCCACCGCCGTGACCCCGGCGAGCGCCATCTCGGCGTAGGCCGCCCGCGCGAGGGACAGGTAGGAGTCCGGGTCGAGGCGCGCGGCCACGGCATACATCCGCTCGCGCCACGTCCAGAACGTCCCGCCGCCGTCGTGGGTCCGCCCGCGCAGCGCCCGGTGGAAGGCGTGGCTGTGGGCGTTCGCGAGGCCCGGGAGGACCACACCGGGCAGCCGGTGGTCGCCCGCCTGCGCAGGTATGCCGTCGCTCACCTCGAGGAGTCGCCCCGCCTCCACGACGAGCCGGACGTCGCGGCGCACCCCGTCGGGCAGGTGCGCAGCGGTGGCGTGGAAGGCGGTGCGCCCGCTCACGACGGCTCGCCCACGAGGTCGGCCACGCAGGCGGCCAGGGCGTCCACCCCGGCGTGGCAGTCGTCGGGCTCGGCGTGCTCGGCCGGGCTGTGCGACACCCCGGTGGGGTTGCGGACGAAGAGCATGGCGGTGGGCACGCCGGCCCCGGCGAGGATGCCGGCGTCGTGCCCCGCGCCGGTCCCCAGCACGGGGACGCTGAGCTCGTCCTCGCGGCCGAGCACCCCGCGCAACCGGGCGGCGAGGTCGGTGTCGAGGCGGGTGGTGGGGGTCCACGACTCACGGGTCACCGTGGCGCCCGCCGCGGCAGAGCTCCGGGTGAGGTCGGCGACGAGCGCCTCGACCTGCGTCTCGTCGGCGCCGCGGGCGTCCAGCCAGCCGGTGACGTGGGAAGGGATGGCGTTGACGCCGCCCGGGGTGACCGCGACCTTGCCCACCGTCGCGACGCAGCCACGGCGCTCGGCGGCCTCACGGGCTCCGAGCACGAGGCCGGCGTACCCGAGCATCGCGTCGCGGCGGTCCTCCAGCCGCGTGGTGCCGGCGTGGTCGGCCTCCCCCGGGAAGTCGAAGCGCCAGCGGCCGTGCGGCCAGATGTCGCTGCCGACCGCGACCGGGGCGTCGAGATCGACCAGGGCCCGGCCCTGCTCGACGTGCAGCTCGACGAAGCACCCGACCCGGGCGAGGGCCTCGTCGTCGCGGCCGAGCCGGCCGGGGTCGCGACCGGCGGCCGACAGGGCCTGCGCGTAGGTCACGCCGTCGGCGTCGGTGAGCGCCCGGGCCCGGTCCGCGTCCAGCGCCCCGGTGAGCACGCGGGAGCCGGCGCAGGCGATCCCGAAGCGGGCCCCCTCCTCGTCGACGAAGTGGACGACGGCGACGGGAACGGCGGGGACGACCCCCTGGGCCCGCAGCGCGTCCAGGGCCGCGAAGGAGCTCACCACCCCCAGCGGCCCGTCGAAGGCGCCGCCGTCGGGCACCGAGTCGAGGTGCGACCCGATGACCACCCCGCGGTGCCCGGCGCGCGCGGCGTCGTCGACGCTGCCGGGCCCGTCCCACCACCAGGCCCACTGGTTGCCGACGCGGTCCTCGACGAGGTCCAGCCTGCGCGCGGCCGCCTCGCCGGCGAACCACTCCCGCAGCGCGGCGTCCTCCCTGGTCCACACGAAGCGGCGGTAGCCCCCGCTCCCCACCCGGCCGACCGGGTCGAGGTCGGCCCACAGGCGGTCGAAGGTCCTCAGGTGCTCGTCGCCGGGGGTGCTCACCTGCCCGACTCTAGGGGCGCCGACGCCCGGCCGGCAGGGGTGCGCGGGCCCCAAGGTCTCGGATCCCGGACGGCCTACGCTGGTCCGCATGAGTGAGGAGCGCGCCGTCGCGGCGGTCGAGGCCGCCGGGCTGGAGTATGCCGTGACCCGGCACGGCCGGGTCGGCAGCCTGGAGGAGGCGGCCCGGGCCCGAGGGGTCGAGCCGCGTGACATCGTCAAGACGCTGGTCGTGCGCCGCGGGGAGGGCGACCACCTCTTCGTGCTCGTGCCCGGCGACCGGGAGATCTCCTGGCCGCGGCTGCGCGCGCTGCTGGGCGTGAACCGGCTCTCCATGCCGGACGCGGAGACGGCACGGGAGGCGACGGGCTACGAGCGGGGCACGATCACGCCGTTCGGCTCGACGACGGCCTGGCCGGTCGTCGCCGACGCCTCGCTGGTCGGCGACCCGGGGCGGCTCATCTCGCTGGGGGCGGGCGCCCACGGCGTCGCGGTCACCGTGCCCGCCGAGGCCGCGCTGCAGGCCCTGGACGCGCAGGTCGCCGAGGTGACCGAGGTCGTCGGCGCCAGCGGGTGAGGTCGGCGAGCGGGCCGCGTCAGCGGGTGAGGTCGACCGGACGCAGGCTCACGGCGAACGGCTCGGCGACAGCAAGGCTCTCGTCGCCCTCCGCGACCTGCTCGGGCACGTAGGCGCCGTCCTCGAGCCGGAGCACCCGGACCGCCGGCTCGTCCGGGTCCACCACCCAGTAGTGGGGACACCCGAAGCGCGCGAGGACCTGCGGCTTGGCGACGAGGTCGGTGCGCCGGCTCGACGGGGAGAGGATCTCCACGGCCAGGACCGGCGGGGTCTCGACCTGGCCGCCGCTGCGCAGCTCGCGGGGGACGACCAGCAGGTCCGGCTGCAGGATGCTGCGCTCGCCCGCACGGACGTCGAGGGGTGCGGCGAGGACGCGCAGGTGGGGAGGGCAGGCAGTGCGGAGGACCGCGAAGAGCTCTCCGCTGACGACCTGGTGCAGGACCGCCGGGCTCGGTGACACGACCAGCTCACCCTCGATGAGCTGGATGGTCATGTCGTCGCGCTGCTCGCGGTAGGCATACAGGTCCTCGATCGTGTAGATGCCCACCTCGGTGATGCTCATGGCGCCCATCGTGCCCCTCCCCCGTCATGCCGTCCAGCATGGTGCATCCGCGGACACCCCGGCCGCGTCGTCCACAGCCGCACGGCCATCAGGCGGCAACGTCCTCCTCGGGCCGGACGAGGACGACCACGTCGCCGTAGCTCAGCTTCTTGCGACGGCCGGCGAGCGTGCCGAGGACGCGGAAGACCCGAGCCTGCCAGCCGTACTTCGCCCGCACCGCGGCCTGGACCTCCTCGAACTCCGGCCCGGCCTGCACCATCTCGGCGGTGGCCTGGACCGGCACGGTGCCGGGCGTCGGGGTGCCGGTGCGCGAGCACGGCTGAACGAGGACGCGCGGGGTGTGCCGCATCCGCTTGGTCTTGCCCGTGCCCATGGTCGTGTAGAACCCGATGCGATCGCCGTCGCGCAGCGGCACCACCCAGACCGGCGTCGGCACACCCTCGCCGCTGCGCCGGAAGGTGGTGACGAGGATGAACTCCTCGGCGCCGAGCCGCTGCACCTGTGGTGTCGTCATGACCCCGAACCTACGCCGCTGCGGCTAGAAGAGCAGCAGCCCCACCGGGATGGCGATGACCAGGCTGAGGCACACCCGCTCGAACCAGATGAGCAGCAGCCGCGGGATCGAGACCGGGATCTGGGTGCCGACCAGCGAGGGCACCATCGCGGAGAAGAAGATGACCTGGCTGACGCAGACCACCCCCACGACATACTTCACCGACATCGCCGAGTCGGCGACCAGCGCGGCAGGCAGGAACATCTCGGAGACGCCCAGCGCGGCGGCCTTGGCGACGAGCAGCGGCTCGGGGATCTGCAGCGCCCAGGTGATGGGGTAGAAGAGGTAGCCGAGCCAGTCGAACAGCGGCGTGTACTCCGCCAGCACCAGCCCCAGCAGCCCGATCGACAGGATGCTCGGCAGGATCGCCATCGCCATCTTCACCCCGTCGACGAAGGTCGAGGCGACCACCCGGCCGATGCCCGGGTCCGCGGCGACGGTATGCCGTGCCTCACCCCACGCGGCGGCGAGCCGGCTGCCCTCGACGTCGCGCTCGGGGCGCGCCTCGACCCCGGGTGCCGTCTCGTCCGGCATCCGGCCCAGCGGCGGGATCCGGACCGTGACGGCGGTGACCACGAAGGTGATGAGCAGGGTGGACCAGAAGTAGAGCGACCAGTGCTGCATGAGGTCGAGGGCGTTCGCCACGACGATCATGAAGGTCGCCGACACGGTCGAGAAGCCGGTCGCGACGACCATCGCCTCCCGGCGCGAGTACTTCCCCTCCAGGTAGACCCGGTTGGTGATGAGCAGGGCCAGGGAGTAGGACCCGACGAAGCTGGCGACCGCGTCGATGGCCGAGCGGCCGGGGGTGCGGAAGACGGGGCGCATGACCGGGCGGGCCAGCACCCCGATGAACTCCATCAGCCCGTAGCCGGTGAGCAGCGCCAGGAAGATCGCCCCGATGGGCACCAGCAGCCCCACCGGGACGACCAGCGAGTTCAGCAGGAACGGGCCCATGCCGTCGGCGAAGAGCCAGGCCGGGCCGATGCCCAGCACGAGCATGACGCCGACGACCAGCCCGACGACGCGGGCCAGGGAGAAGACGAGGTCGGTCGTGCTGCGTCGCCAGCTGCCGGTGACCCAGGGCTGGACGGCACCGGCGAGGATGAGGGCGAGGGCGTACCACGGCAGGACGGCCGGGACCGCCTCGCGCAGCCAGGACACCACGTGGTCCAGGGGGATGGTGCTGCGACCCCCGAGGGTGACCGGCACGAAGAACATGAGGACGCCGACGGCGGAGTAGACGACGAACTTCCACATCGGGGCCCGCTCGGGAGCGACGCCTTGCCCGGTCTCGACGCTCACCTCACTCCCCCTCCCGCATGGGCACCCGCACGCCGCGCTCGGCGGCGACCTCGTCGGCGCGGTCGTAGCCGGCGTCGACGTGCCGGATGACGCCCATCCCGGGGTCGTTGGTGAGCACCCGCTCGAGCTTGCGCCGGGCCAGGTCGGTGCCGTCGGCCACGCTGACCTGTCCGGCGTGCAGCGAGCGCCCGATGCCGACACCGCCGCCGTGGTGCAGCGACACCCAGGACGCCCCGGACGCGGTGTTGACCATGGCGTTGAGCAGCGGCCAGTCGGCGATCGCGTCGGAGCCGTCGGCCATCGCCTCGGTCTCCCGGTAGGGGCTGGCGACGGACCCGCAGTCCAGGTGGTCGCGGCCGATGACCAGCGGGGCGCTGACCTCGCCGGAGGCGACCATGTCGTTGAAGCGCACGCCGGCCAGGTCGCGCTCCCCGTAGCCCAGCCAGCAGATCCGCGCCGGCAGGCCCTCGAAGGCGACCTTGTCCTGCGCTCCGCGGAGCCACGTCTGCAGGTGGTCGTTGTCGGGGAAGAGGTCCATGACCGCCCGGTCGGTGGCGGCGATGTCCTTCGGGTCCCCGGAGAGCGCGGCCCAGCGGAACGGGCCCTTGCCCTCGCAGAACAGCGGCCGGATGTAGGCCGGGACGAACCCGGGGAAGTCGAAGGCCCGGTCGAAGCCGCCCTGCCGGGCCTCGTCGCGGATGCTGTTGCCGTAGTCGAACACCTCGGCACCGGCGTCCAGGAACCCCACCATCGCCTCGACGTGGCGGGCCATGGACTCCTGCGCCCGGTCGGTGAACTCCTCGGGCTTCTTCTGCGCGTAGTCGTGCCAGTCGGCGAGGTCGATGCCCGTCGGCAGGTAGGACAGCGGGTCGTGGGCGGAGGTCTGGTCGGTGACCACGTCGATGTCGACACCCCGGCGCAGCAGCTCGGGGAACACCTCCGCCGCGTTGCCGACGACGCCGACCGAGAGCGCCTCGCGGCCACCCTTGGCCGCGAGGACCCGCTCCAGCGCGGCGTCGAGGGAGTCGGCGACCTCGTCGAGATAGCGGGACCGGACCCGACGCCGCAGCCGCGCCTCGTCGACGTCCACGACGAGGCATACCCCGCCGTTGAGGGTGACCGCGAGCGGCTGCGCGCCACCCATGCCCCCGCAGCCGCCGGTGAGCGTGAGGGTGCCGGCCAGCGAGCCGCCGAACCTCTTGGCGGCGACCGCCGCGAAGGTCTCGTAGGTGCCCTGGAGGATGCCCTGGGTGCCGATGTAGATCCACGACCCGGCGGTCATCTGGCCGTACATCGTCAGCCCGAGCTGCTCGAGCCGCCGGAACTCCGGCCACGTCGCCCAGTCGCCGACGAGGTTGGAGTTGGCGATGAGCACCCGCGGCGCCCACTCGTGGGTCTGCATGACGCCGACCGGGCGGCCGGACTGGACCAGCATGGTCTCGTCCTCGCGCAGGTCGGTGAGGGTGCGGACCATGGCGTCGAAGCTGCGCCAGTCACGGGCGGCGCGGCCGGTCCCGCCGTAGACGACGAGGTCGTCCGGACGCTCGGCGACCTCGGGGTCCAGGTTGTTCATGAGCATCCGCAGCGGGGCCTCGGTGGCCCAGGAGCGGGCCGTGAGCCGGGTGCCGCGAGCTGCGCGGACGGGGCGGGCGCCTTCCATGGTCGTCTCCTTCGACGTGTCGGTGTGCGGTCAGGCGAGCAGGCCGGTGACCCGCTCGGCGGCGGCGCGGACGCGGCCGTCCGCCACCAGGTCGACGACGGTCTCGATCTCCGGACTGAGATGGCGGTCGGGGCCGGGCCCCTCGACGCCGGACTCCCGCAGCAGCGCCACGACGGCGGCGGTGGCGGGCGCGGGGGTGAGCGGGGCCCGCAGGTCGAGCGCGCGCGCAGCCGTGAGCACCTCGACCGCGACGACGCGGGCCAGGCCGTCGACGGCACGGCGCAGGGCGCGGGCCGCGCCCCACCCCATGCTCACGTGGTCCTCCTGCATGGCCGAGGACGGTATGGAGTCCACGCTCGCCGGGGCGGCGAGCCGCTTGAGCTCGGCGACGACCGCGGCCTGGGTGTACTGCGCGATCATGAGCCCGCTGTCGGTGCCGGGGTCGTCGGCGAGGAAGGGCGGCAGCCCGTGGCTGCGGGCGACGTCGAGGAACCTGTCGGTGCGCCGCTCGCTGATGCCGGCGACGTCCGCGGCGACGATGGCCAGGAAGTCCAGCACGTGGGCCACCGGGGCGCCGTGGAAGTTGCCGTTGGACTCCACCCGCCCGTCCAGGGTGACGACCGGGTTGTCGATGGCGGCGGCGAGCTCGCGGTCGGCGACGGTGCGGGCATACCCGCAGGTGTCGCGGGCCGAGCCGTGCACCTGCGGCGAGCAGCGCAGGGAGTAGGCGTCCTGCACGCGGGTGCACGCGTCGGTGCGGTGGGACTCCCGGATCGCGCTGCCGGCCAGGAGGGCACGCAGGTTCTCGGCGGAGCGGGCCTGGCCGGGGTGGGGACGCAGGGCCTGCAGGTCGGCGGCGAAGACGTCGTCGGTCCCCAGCTGGCCCTCGACGCTCATGGCGGCGGCGACGTCGGCGCTGGTGAGCAGGGTGCCGAGGTCGTGCAGGGCGAGGACGAGCATGCCGAGCATGCCGTCGGTGCCGTTGATGAGGGCGAGCCCCTCCTTCTCGGCGAGCTCGACCGGGGCGATGCCCGCCCGGGCCAGGGCCTCGCCGGCGGGGAGGAGCTCCTGGGGCGTCTGCGTCCAGGTCGCGTGGTCGGCGCCGGCCGCCGGCCCGACGCGCACCATGCCCTCGCCGATGACCGCGAGCGCGCAGTGGGCCAGCGGCGCGAGGTCGCCGGAGCACCCGAGGGAGCCGTGCTCGCGCACGACCGGGGTGATGCCGGCGTCGAGGAGCGCGGCATACGCCTGGGCGGTCTCGAGCCGGACGCCGGTCCGGCCGGTGGCCAGCGTGGACAGCCGCAGCAGCATGAGGGCCCGGGTCACCTCGCGCTCCACCTCCGGGCCGGAGCCCGCGGCGTGGCTGCGGACCAGGCTGCGCTGCAGCTGGGCGCGCTTGTGCGGCGGGATGCCCGTCGTGGCGAGGGCCCCGAAGCCGGTGGAGATGCCGTAGTGCGGCCGGTCGTCGCCGGCGAGGTCCTCGATGATGCGGCGGGTCGCGGTGATGCCGTCGACGGCCTCGGCGGACAGGGTGACGCGGGCGCCGTGGCGGGCGACGGCCACCACCTCGGTGAGGGACAACGGGCCGACGCCGACGACCACCTCGGTCGGGCTGTCGGGTTCGGGAAGGCGGCTCATGCAGACCATTGGACCGCCGCCGGGCCTCCACGTCACCAGCCCTGGGCGTCTCGGTGTCTCAGATCCCGGACGCCATGCCGTCCGTGCGACGCCGACCCGCCCCGACCCGCCCCCGAGCCCGACCCGCCCCCGGAGGCAACCTGAGCAGAGAAATGCTCCCGAGGCAGGCGCTGCAACCCCTGCCTCGGGAGCTCTTCTCTGCTCAGGTCGGCAGGAGAGGGGTTTGCGCTGCTCAGGCTGGCGGGAGTAAGGCCTTCTGGGCTCAGGCCGGCCGTCCGAAGCGCTGGACGAAGGCGGGCAGCAGGCCGCGGACGGGCCCGAGGTCCACCGACCTCGCCTGCGCCACGATGGGCGCGACCTCCTCGGGCTCGCAGTAGCCGTGCCCCGCGTAGATGTGCAGCCGGCGCTCCAGCGACTCCGCGTCCAGCTCGGGGTGGAACTGCGTGGCGTAGACGTGCCGCCCGATCCGGAACATCTGCGTCGGGCAGCCCGCCGAGGACGCGAGCAGGACGGCCCCCGGCGGCAGCACGGCGCAGGCCTCCTTGTGGCCGACGATCGCGTGGAACGGGTCCGGCACACCGGCGAGCAGGGGGTCGGTGCGGCCCTCCTCGGTGAGCGAGACCTCCACCGCGGCGGGCGCCTCGCCGTACCTGCGGTCGACCGTCCCCCCGCAGGCCAGCCCCAGCAGGCCGATCCCGTAGCACGCACCGAGGAACGGCACGTCCGCCTCGACCACCCGGCGGACCAGCGCGGCGAGGTCACGCTCGACCCGTCGCTGCACCTCGCCCTTGTGCTCGTCAGAGGCGTTGAACGGGCTGCCGCCCAGGACGATCCCGCTGTATGCGGTGAGGTCGACCTCCGGCAGCGGCGCCGCCTCGACGCGGACCCGATGCAGCTCGCTCTCGCGCAGCCCGGCGTAGCGCAGGAAGCCCGCGTACTCGTCGTCCGCGGCGTCGTCCTCGGCGCGCGTGCCGAGCAGCAGGAAGGGCCTCACACCCGCAGAGCCTAGGGTGGGCGGTGTGGACGAGCCGACACCGACCGACCAGGAGCAGAGCCGGCGCGACCGCGCGATCGCGGCCTTCTGGGCCGACGCGCGCATCCGCGGCAAGCTCAACCGCATCGAGGTGTATGCCGGGGGGCAGGTGAGCGACACCCTCCCGCCCCCGGCGTGGAGCTTCGGCGACGAGGACGACCCGGCCACCGCCGACCGGCTGCTCGAGCTCGTCCTCGACGGCCGCAAGACCGCGACCGCGAGCGCCTACCGCGACTACGAGGAGGAGGCGCGGCAGCGGGGGCCCGGACCCGGCGACGACGGGCCCGGCGACACCCTCACCCGCGCCGGGGTCGACCTCGACCTGGCGCTGCCCGAGCCTGGGCTGCTGTCGATCATCCTCGACGGGGCCGGGCAGCCGCGGGCCCTGGTACGGATCACCGACGTGCAGGTGTGCCGTTTCGCCGACGTCACCGAGGAGCACGCCCGCCTGGAGGGCGAGGGCGACCAGAGCCTGGAGGAGTGGCGGGCCGTGCACCGCGACGCCTTCGCCGCCACCGCGCCGCACGGCGAGCCGGTCGACGACGACACCCTCGTGGTGCTCGAGCGGTTCGAGGTGCTGGTGCCGGCCTCCGCCCGCAGGGCCGCTCGACGGCATACCTGAGGACCCCGGGCCCGCCGGCCTGGCCGGGGTCGGGCCCGGCGGGCTCAGACGCGCACGAGCATCTTGCCGGTGTTGTCCCCGCGCAGCAGACCGAGGAACGCGTCGACCGCGTGCTCGATGCCCTCGACGACGGTCTCGCGGGACTCCAGCTGCCCCGAGGACAGCCACCCGGCGGCCTGCTCGGCGAACTCGCCCGCGAGGTCCTGGTGGTCCGAGACGAGGAAGCCGGTCATCGTGCCGCGCACCTGGATGAGCCGGGCCAGGTTGCGCGGGCCCGGGGCCGGCTCGGTGTCGTTGTAGCCGGAGATGGCGCCGCAGATCGCGATGCGCCCGCCCTGGCGCAGGGCACCGATCGCGGCCTCCAGGTGGTCGCCGCCGACGTTGTCGAAGTAGACGTCGATTCCGTCAGGCGCGTGCTCGGCGAGCTGGGCGGCGACGTCGCCGTCCTTGTAGTTGAAGGCGGCGTCGAAGCCGAGGTCGTCGACGAGGTGGTCGACCTTCTCCTGGGAGCCGGCGCTGCCGACGACCCGGGACGCGCCGAGGGCCTTGGCCACCTGACCGGCCACGCTGCCGACGGCGCCGGCGGCACCCGAGACGAAGACGACGTCGCCCTCGCGCAGCCGGGCCACCCGTACCAGCCCGGCGTAGGCGGTGAGCCCGGTCATCCCCAGCACCCCGAGGTAGGCCGAGGCGGGTGCGGCGTCGGTGTCGACGACCCGCGCCGAGGCCGCGTCCACCACCGCC
This sequence comes from Serinicoccus chungangensis, assembly GCF_001483745.1. Lineage (GTDB taxonomy): Bacteria > Actinomycetota > Actinomycetes > Actinomycetales > Dermatophilaceae > Ornithinicoccus > Ornithinicoccus chungangensis_A. Next base: position 106,242 of record NZ_LQBL01000008.1, read on the forward strand.
TCCTCGCGCCAGCCGAGCTGGTGCAGGACGTGGTCCCCCACGGCATACCCCTGCGCCCGGGACTCCTCGACGACCCCCACGGCCCCGCCCTCCATCGCCCGGCCCAGCTCGAAGGGCGGGACGTAGGAGCGGGTGTCGTTCATCCGGCCGCGCATGTAGGGGTCGACCGAGACCAGCTCGTTGCGCACCCGGATCTGCCCGTCGCCGAGCTCGGGCAGCTCGCTGGTGGCGAGCTCGAAGTCGGACGGCTCGGGCCAGCCGTGCGGGCGGGCGACGAGACGGACCTCGCGGGCGGGGGCGGACTGGTGGGCAGTGGTCACGGGTGGGTACCTCCGGTGTCGGGTGCGATCCTCCTGGCTCTCGCTGCCAACACGCGCTTGACGTGAGGTATGCCCCGCCACCCCCGAGGCCCTACTCTTACGACTCGTGACCTCCACGCACCCGCAGCCTGTGATCACCGACGAGAGCCCGTCCGCCGACGCCAACCGGCGGGGTCCGAGCTTCGAGGCCACGCACGAGCTCGCGACCGGCCCGGTGGCCTCGCCCCCGGCCACCGTCGACGGCTTCGTGCGGGAGTTCCTCGACCAGCTCAACTTCGGCCAGGGCGTCAAGCTGTCGCAGTCGACGATCAACGACCAGTACATGGCGCTGGCGCGGACGGTCCGCTCCTACCTCATGGCCTCCTGGCTGGAGACCGGCCACCGCCGCCGCAAGGAGGAGACCAAGGTCGTCGGCTACCTCTCCGCGGAGTACCTCCTCGGCCGCCAGCTGGGCAACAACCTGCTGGCCAGCGACCTGCAGGACATCGCCGACCAGGCGATGGAGCGGTGCGGGATCGACATGGCGGCGGTCCGCGGCCAGGAGGTCGAGCCCGGCCTCGGCAACGGCGGCCTCGGGCGCCTCGCCGCGTGCTTCGTCGACTCCCTGGCCACGATGGACGTCGCCTGCATCGGCTACGGCATCCGCTACGAGTACGGCATCTTCCGGCAGACCTTCGTCGACCACCGCCAGGTCGAGGAGCCGGACAGCTGGCTGCGGCTCGGCAGCCCGTGGGAGTTCCCGCACCCCGAGCGCGCCGTCCAGGTCGGCTTCGCCGGGCACACCGAGACGTATGCCGACGAGCAGGGCCGCGAGCGCACCCGCTGGGCCCCGGCCTGGCAGGTCCGCGGCGTCCCCTACCACTACATGGTGCCCGGCTTCCGCAACGGCGTCGTCAACACCCTGCGCCTGTGGAGCGCCGAGGCCAACCAGGCCTTCGACCTGCAGACCTTCAACCGCGGCGACTACGCGCAGGCCTCGCGGGCCGAGATCTTCGCGGAGAACATCTCCAAGGTGCTCTACCCCGACGACTCCACCCCGCAGGGCAAGGAGCTGCGGCTGCAGCAGCAGTACTTCTTCGTCGCGTGCTCGCTGCGCGACTTCATCGAGAACACCCTGCCCCGGGACTTCGACCTGCACCGGCTGCCGGAGCGGATCATCTTCCAGCTCAACGACACCCACCCGGTCATCGCGGTCCCCGAGCTCATGCGCATCCTCGTCGACGAGAAGGGCTTCGACTGGGACGAGGCGTGGGGCATCACCCGCCGGTGCTTCGCCTACACCTGCCACACCCTGCTCCCGGAGGCGCTCGAGGTGTGGCCGGTCGAGCTGCTCGGCCGGCTGCTGCCGCGCCACCTGGAGATCATCTACCGCATCAACGAGGAGTTCCTGCTCGAGGTGCGCGAGGCCTTCCCGGGCGACGAGGGCCGCATCCGCCGGATGTCGATCATCGCCGAGCAGCCCCAGCGGGCCGTCCGCATGGCCTACCTCGCGACCGTCGCCGGCGCCAAGGTCAACGGGGTCGCCGAGCTGCACAGCCAGCTGCTGCGTGACGACGTGCTGCCCGACTTCAACGCCATGTGGCCGGACAAGTTCACCAACGTCACCAACGGCATCACCCCGCGCCGCTTCCTGCGGCTGGCCAACCGCAAGCTCTCCTCGCTCATCACCGACACCATCGGCGACGGCTGGGTCACCGACCTGGACCGGCTGCGCGAGCTGGAGCCGTATGCCAACGATCCCGAGTTCCGGCGGCGGTTCCGGGAGGTCAAGGCCGCCAACAAGGCGCGCCTCGGCGACCTGCTGCAGGTCCGCGACGGGGTCGAGCTGCGCCAGGACCACCTGCTCGACGTCATGGTCAAGCGGCTGCACGAGTACAAGCGGCAGACCCTCAAGCTGCTGCACGTCGTGTCGGTCTACGAGGGGGTCCTGTCCGGCCGCACCCCGGTCGAGCAGGTCACCCCGCGCACCGTGCTCTTCGGGGCCAAGGCGGCGCCCGGCTACCACATGGCCAAGGAGATCATCTACCTCATCAACGCGGTCGCCGCGAAGGTCAACACCGATCCGGTGATGGACGGCCGTCTGCAGGTCCTCTTCCCGGCCAACTACAACGTCACCCTCGCCGAGAAGGTCATCCCCGCGGCCGACCTGTCCGAGCAGATCTCGCTGGCCGGCAAGGAGGCCTCGGGCACCGGCAACATGAAGTTCGCGCTCAACGGCGCCCTGACGATCGGCACCCTGGACGGCGCCAACGTCGAGATCCTCGACCTGGTCGGCGAGGACCACTTCTTCCTCTTCGGCATGACCGAGCCGGAGGTCGAGCAGCTGCTCCAGCGCGGCTACGTCCCCAGCGCCTACTACGACCAGGACCCGGTGCTCAAGGCGACCATCGACCTCATCGGCAGCGGCCACTTCACCGGCGGCGACCCAGGTGCGGTGTCGGCGGTGCTCGACAACCTGCTCAACCACGACCCGTTCATGGCGCTGGCCGGCTTCCACGCCTACCTCGGGGCGCAGGACCGCGTCGAGCGCGCCTACGCCGACCCCGAGGGGTGGAGCCGCTCCACCATCCTCAACGTCGCCCGGTGCGGCTTCTTCTCCTCCGACCGCTCCATGCGCGACTATCTCGACCGCATCTGGGCCCCCGGGCAGGCGTGAGCGCGAGCGGGGACGCGTAGGCGCATACCCTCGGGCTCATGGCCACCGGCAACGCCCCCGCCGCCGGGCACGCCCTGGCCATCCTCACCCTGCTGGCCCGGCACGCGACGCCGGTCGCGGCGGCGACGATCGCCCGCGAGCTGGGGCTGCCGCGGTCCACGACCTACCACCTGCTCGCGGTCCTCGTCGAGCAGGGGTATGCCGTGCACCTGCCCGAGGAGCGGCGTTACGGCCTGGGTGTCGCCGCCTACGAGCTGGGCTCGGCCTACACCCGGCAGGCGCCGCTGCAGCGTCTGGCCCGGCCCCGGCTGACCCGGCTCGCGGACGCGTCGGGGCACAACGCCCATCTCGCGGTGCTGCACGGCCCGGACGTCCTCTACGTCATCGAGGAGCGGGTCGCGGGCCGGCCCTCGCTCGTCTCCGACGTCGGGGTGCGGCTGCCGGCGACCCTGACCGCGAGCGGCCTGGCCATCCTCGCCGCGCTCCCGGAGGCCCAGGCGCGCGCGCTCTTCCCCTCCCGCGAGTCCTTCGTGCAGCGACACGGCGCCGGCCCTCGCTCCCTCGTCGAGCTGCGTCGCGAGCTCTCCGCCACCCGCGCCCGGGGGTATGCCGTCGAGGACGGCCTCGTCACGCCCGGTCTGGCGTCGGTCGCCTCGGCGGTGCTCGACCATGCCGGCCACCCGGTGGCAGGGGTGGCCGTCACCTACCCGGCGGAGCCGGACGTGCAGATCGAGCCCGTGGTGCAGCTGGTCCGGCAGACCGCCACCGAGCTGTCCGCGCGGCTCGGTCACCGCGACCAGGGGCGCTCCCCGGTGGGCTGAAGGCTGATCCTGCTGTCGTCGCCGACCTCGACCGTGGAGGAGCGGATCGTCGGGGTGCTGCCGATGTGGTCGGTCCAGCTGAACAGGCTCGACCTGGACTCGTAGCGCACGATCCACGCGTGGTCCGTGGCGTTCTCCAGCCAGCAGTGATCGGTCAGGGAGCCGAAGAAGAGCGCGCTGATCCGGTCGGCGGGCACCGGCAGCTCGCACCGCCACGGGTGCTCGTAGCGGAGGTTCTCCACAGTGTCGAGGACGAGCCAGTTCGCCGATACCTCCCGCTGGGCGCCGTCGACATCGCTGAACCTCATGACCTCTGCGGCAGACCACCCGTCGGGAAGGACCGCACCAGCGGGCTCGTCGAGAACGAGGCCGACGAGGTGCGGGTGCCACGCGCTGACGAAAGTACGCCGGGAGAGCACCTCGAGGGTGACGACGCCCCGCCGATCCCGGGTCATCGTCCAGGTCAGTGCGCCTTCCGTAGCGCTCGCCACCGAGGAGGACCGACTGACCACCCTCGAGCCCGTGAGCCATCCCGGAAGCTCCATGCTCAGTCCTTCCCTCCGCCGCTCAGGTACCCGGGCGGAAGTAGCTGAGCAGCCCTCGGCCCGACGTCTTCTTCTCGCCAGGAAGGTCGCCGCTGTCCCGCAGCCGATCCACCAGCGCATCGACCTCCTCCCGGTTGAGCTCGAGGTAGTCGTCGACCTGGTGCCAGTACGGGTCGGTTGCCGAGCCTTCGACCTGACGCCGCCGCTCGTTCGTCACGAACTCGACCTGTCGGCCGCCATCTCGATCCGCGACCAGCCTGAACTGGGTCCAATCGACGTCGCAGGTCATCTGCGAAATGGCGAGATAGGCGTCGTAGTCGTCGACGCCGGTGTAGTACTTCGTAACGACCTCCCCGTCCTCCCAGCACAAGACGCGATTGAGGTAGATATCGCCTTCAGCTGGCGTCCCAGCGCTGTCCTGCAGCCGCCCCACCCACGCCACCGCTCGAACCCACTGGGAGTGTTCGGCAGTCAGGACTGCAACAACGTGCTCAACGTGTTCATCAATCAGCGTGTCCTGGCTCATAGTGCTTCCTTACTTGTTGACGAACGGCCCGAAGCGCCGGAGCCGGCCATCGCCCTCCCCATCGTCCTGTCTGATCCCTGCTCAGCGCTGCGGGCGCTCGCCGTGCTCGGCGACCCACGTCGCGAGGTAGTCCTGGAACCGCCCCATCGACTCCTCGTCCTCGATCCCGAGGCTGCGCTTGGGCTGACCGTAGCCGAAGCTGGTGCGGAAGGCCCCGTCGGCGTCGACCTCCAGGTCCAGCACCGTCCACCGGTCACCGTCGGCCGCCATCGCCTCGTGCAGCTCGACCACCAGGTCGTAGAGCCGCTCGTCGAAGTCGAACTGGCCGGCGCCCCACCGGTCCTGCAGGTCCACGACGCCGAGCGTCACGTAGTTGAGGTTGACCCGCCCGTCGACCCGGGTCGCCTCCCAGTTGCCGACGAGCCGGGCCCACCCGGCGGGCGCGATCTCGACGAAACGCTGCGCGACCGCGCGCACCGCCTGCTGCTGCTCGCTGGGCTCCACGACCGCTCCCCTCGCGTCGACTGGTCGTGGGCCCACCCTACCCACCCCCGCCACCCGACCCCGCCTCACGCGGTACCGTCGCCGCACACCTGCGACGACGCATACCGGGAGGTCCAGCATGGATGTGCTCTGGGGCATCGGCGGCATGGCAGCCCTCATCGGGCTGGCCCTGCTGCTCTCGACGAACCGACGGGCGGTGCGCTGGCGCACCGTGCTCGCGGCGCTGACGATCCAGGTCGTCTTCGGCGTCCTCGTCCTCTACTGGTCCTGGGGGCAGCGCGCGCTGGAGCAGGTGTCGCTGGGCGTGCAGGCGGTCATCAACTCCGCCAACGCCGGCATCGAGTTCCTCTTCGGGCCGGTGCTGCCGCAGGGCGAGGACGCCGGCTCGGTCTTCGCCTTCCAGGTGCTGCCGGTCATCATCTTCTTCGCCTCGCTGACCGCGGTGCTCTACCACTTCAAGATCCTGCAGTTCGTCGTCGAGCGCCTCGGCTCGGCGCTCGGCTGGGCGCTGGGCACCCGCAAGGCGGAGTCGGTCAACGCCGCGGCCAACATCTTCGTCGGGCAGACCGAGGCGCCGCTGGTCATCCGCCCCTACCTGCGCGGTCTCACCACCTCCGGGCTCTTCGCGGTCATGGTGGGCGGCCTGTCGACCGTGGCCGGCTCGGTGCTCGTCGGCTACTCGCTGCTCGGCGCGCCGCTGGAGTACCTCATCGCCGCCTCGTTCATGGCGGCACCCGGCGCGCTGCTCATGGCCAAGCTCGTGCTGCCGGAGGAGGTCGACGACGTGCCGCCGGAGGAGGAGGGCGAGGCGGCCGCCGCGGACGAACCGGCCGACGAGAGGGCGACGTCGACGGGCGACGAGGACGACGACGAGCTCGAGGGTATGGAGTACCGCAACGTCATCGACGCCGCCGCCTCGGGCGCCGCGGACGGGCTCAAGCTCGCGCTCAACATCGGCGCGATGCTGCTGGCGTTCATCTCCCTCATCGCGCTGGTCAACCTGCTCATCGGCACGGTCGGCGGGTGGTTCGGGGCGCCCGACCTCACCTTCGAGCAGCTCCTCGGCTACGTCTTCGCGCCGCTCATGACCGTCATCGGCGTCCCGTGGGGCGAGGCGACCAGCGCCGGCAGCTTCGTCGGGCAGAAGGTCGTCGTCAACGAGTTCGTGGCCTTCTCCAACTTCGCGCCGGTCATCGACGAGTTCAGCCCGAAGACCGCGGCGATCGTCACCTTCGCCCTCACCGGGTTCGCCAACCTCGGCTCGCTCGGCATCCTGCTCGGCGGGCTGGGCGGCCTCATCAAGGACCGGCGTCGCGAGATCGCCCAGCTCGGCATCCGCGCCATCCTCGCGGCCACGCTGGCCAACCTCATGAGCGCCGCGATCGCCGGCATCCTCATCGGCTAGCGACCACGGCGCGCCCCGCGAGCTCCCCGTCCGACCGGTCGCCGCGGGTCTAGAGTGATCCGGCTGGGTCGCCCACGGCCCGACCGGGCCGGCGGCAGCGGGCAGGAAGGGACTCGATGGTCAACGTCATGCTCGCCGGCGGGCTCGCGATGCTGCTCGCGCTGCTCTGCACGCCGCTGTTCATCCGCTTCCTCGTCCGGCGCAGCTACGGCCAGTTCATCCGGGACGACCTGACCCACCACCACGTCAAGCGGGGCAAGCCCACGATGGGCGGGGCGGTGATCATCGGGGCGGCCCTCGTGGGCTACTTCGGCTCGCACGGCGCGGTCCTGCTCCTCGACCTCACGGGGCTGATCGACGTGAGCGCCACCCCCGTCTCGGTCAACGCGCTGCTCGTGCTCTTCCTGCTCACCGGCCTGGGCGTCATCGGATTCTTCGACGACTACACCAAGATCCGCAAGGAGCGCAGCCTCGGGCTCACCTCGGGACAGAAGCTCGTGGGCCAGACGCTCGTCACGGTCGTCTTCGCGCTCGCCGCGCTGCTCGTCGAGGACGAGCAGGGTCGCTCCCCGGCCTCGACCGCCATCTCCTTCGTCCGCGACACCCCGCTGGACCTCGCCTTCGCGGGCCCGGTGGTCGGGCTCCTCCTCTTCCTCCTGTGGTCCAACCTGCTCATCACCGGCGCCTCCAACGGGGTCAACATCACCGACGGCCTGGACGGGCTGGCCACCGGGGCCTGCACGATGGTCTTCGGCGCCTACGTGGTCATCGCGATGTGGCAGCACAACCAGGCCTGCGGCATCGAGCCCGGCTCCAACTGCTACTCCATCAGCAACGCGCTGGACCTGGCCGTGGTCGCCGCCGCGATCTCCGGGGCCTGCGCCGGCTTCCTATGGTGGAACGCCTCCCCCGCCGCCATCATCATGGGCGACACCGGCTCGCTCTCCCTCGGCGCGGCCCTGGCCGGTATGGCGATCCTCACCCACACCCAGCTGCTCCTGGTGGTCCTCGGCGGGCTGTTCGTCATCATCACGGCCTCGGTCATCATCCAGGTCATCAGCTTCAGGACGACCGGTCGCCGGGTCTTCCGGATGGCCCCGCTGCACCACCACTTCGAGCTGCTGGGGTGGGCCGAGATCACCATCGTCATCCGCTTCTGGATCGTCGCCGGGATCTGCGTCGCCGCCGGGCTGGGGCTGTTCTACGCCGAGTGGGTCGTCACCCTCTGAGCCACCGGGCGGCCCGGCCGCGGGTCGGTCCTGCCGACCGTTACGTTGGGGTCATGCGAGCGATCACCATCCCCGAGCCCGGTGAGGCCGACGCCCTCGTCCCCGCCGACGTGCCCGCCCCCACCGCCGGCGCCGGCGAGGTGCTCGTCGACGTCGTCGCCGCCGGCGTCAACCGCGCCGACGTCATGCAGCGCAAGGGCGCCTACCCGCCCCCGCCCGGTGCCTCGGAGCTGCCCGGTCTGGAGGTCAGCGGGCGCATCAGCGCCCTCGGCGAGGGCACCGAGGACGCCGGGTGGTCGGTCGGCGACGAGGTGTGCGCCCTGCTCGCCGGCGGGGGGTATGCCGAGACCGTCGCCGTCCCGGTCGGTCAGCTGCTCCCCGCTCCCGACGGCATACCTCTCGAGGACGCCGCCGCGCTCCCGGAGGTGGCGTGCACGGTGTGGAGCAACCTGGTCATGGAGGCCGGGCTGAGCGAGGGTGAGACCGTGCTGCTGCACGGCGGCTCGAGCGGCATCGGGACGATGGCCATCCAGGTGGCCAAGGCCCTCGGCGCCCAGGTGGCGGTGACCGCCGGGTCGGCGGACAAGCTCGCGGCCTGCCGCGATCTCGGCGCCGACGTCCTCGTCAACTACCGCCAGCAGGACTTCGTCGAGGAGGTCAAGGCCGCGACCGACGGCCGGGGTGCCGACGTCATCCTCGACGTGGTGGGCGCGAAGTACCTCCCGGACAACATCCGCGCCCTGGCCCGGGACGGCCGGCTCGTGGTCATCGGCCTGCTCGGTGGACGCACGGGCGAGCTCGACCTGGGGGCGCTCCTGGCCAAGCGTGGCCGGGTCCAGGCCACCTCGCTGCGCTCCCGGCCGCCCGAGGGCAAGGCCGAGATCGTCGCGGCCGTCCGCGAGCACGTGTGGCCCTGGGTGGCGCAGGGGCGGGTGCGCCCGCTCGTCCAGTCGCGCCACCCGCTGGAGGAGGCCGCCGCCGCGCACCGCGAGATGGAGGCCAGCCAGCACATCGGCAAGATCCTGCTCACCGTCGTGGGCTGAGGACCGGACCCACCCAGCGGGCCAGGCATACCGGGCGGTCCGGGCCCACCCAGCGGGCCAGGCATACCGGGCCGGGCCGGGCCGCCCGAGCGGGCTAGGCATACCCAGCGGGGGCCTGCGAGGCCCTGACCGGTGCCCCCGAGACGCAAGCCTGTGCACGGGTGGGCAGCCTGTGC
>NZ_LQBL01000009.1 GCF_001483745.1 Serinicoccus chungangensis
GGCCGGGCCCGATCCTGACGTCAATGAAACACGTAGCCGCACTGAGGACGACTACGCTCGTCCGAATCTGCCGCCAGCCGTACCCCGGGCCGTCAGCCCAGGCTCGGGTGAGTTTGGCGACGGCTCCTTGGGTGGGCGCGAGCGTGGTTCCGTACCCTGCGGGCCATGGAAGAAGCCATGCTGACGTCGTTTCCCGCCTTCGGCACGATCGTCACCCTGGGAGGCGGTGGGTTCTCGATGTCGGAGGACGGCCACTCCCTGATAGATGACCACCTCATCGACCTGACCGGGACCGAGCACCCCAGGGTCTGCTTCATCCCGACCGCCAGCGGCGACTCCCCCAACTACTGCGAGCGGTTCCAGCAGGCGTTCACCGGTCGAGCTGAGACGTCCGTGCTCTCGCTCTTCTGCCAGGACCCGTGGGGCTACAGCGACCCTTCCATGCTGCTGGACCAGGACCTCATCTACGTCGGCGGCGGCTCGACCGCCAACCTGCTCGCGCTGTGGCGTCTTCACGGCCTGCCCGACATCCTGCGTCGCGCCGCCGGGCAGGGGACCGTGCTGGCCGGGATCAGCGCCGGGATGAACTGCTGGTACCAAGCGTCCTCAACCGACTCCTACGGCGAACTGTCCCCGCTGCGCGACGGTCTCGGTTTCTTGCCCGGAGGGGCGTGCCCGCACCTGCTCGGCGAGCAGGACCGCCGGGCCAGCCTGCGTCGCTGGGTCGCCACCGGACAGCTGCCGACGACCTACGCGGCCGATGACCACGTGGCCCTGGTGTGGCGCGACGGTTCACTCATCGAGGCGGTCGGCGAAGCCGAGGGGCACCCGGCCCTTCGGGTCCAGCGGACCGGCGACCAGGCGGTCGAGCACGAGATCCCCGTGCGCCTGCTGAGCTGAACACCGTCGGACCCAAGCAACCGCGTAGGCCCCCACAGGCAAAGACGACATCCAAGATTTGCCGCCGACAGGGAACCTCCTACTTTGCACGACCAGCCGCGACGGACTCGATCGTGCAAGGTTCGCCGCTCAGGGTTGTGCAATCTCCGCTGCATCTCGACAAGCCTGACGAGGCCTTCCCCGTACCACGCCTGGCTGCGAATGTCAATGCATGAGATGAAATGAAATCTGGCAGATTTCATTCTTGCCCGGAGATCTCACTAGAAGTTGCTCGCCATGTTGGTGAACCGGCTGTAGTGCCCCTGGAAGGCGACCACCACGGTGTCCGTCGGGCCGTTCCTGTGCTTGGCGACGATGACGTCCGCCTCGCCCTCACGGGGTGACTCGCGCTCGTAGAGCGACTCGCGGTGCAGCAGGATGACGACGTCCGCGTCCTGCTCGATCGAGTTGTGGACGGCGATGCCGTTGGCCACGAAGTTGTGGTTGCCCAGCACGGTCGCGTCGTAGACCTCCTCGATCCCCACGAGCTCGACGGAGCGCACCTCGTCCCAGAAGACGTCGTTCACGGCATACAGCTCCAGCTCAGCGCTGTCCAGCACGGTGGCGATCCGGCCCAGCCGCTCCCGGGAAGGGGCGTGCCGGTAGAAGGTGCTCCCGCAGTACTGCGAGCCTGCCGCTGCCTGCAGCTGCCGGGTGGTCATGCCGCGGTCGCCCATGACGCGCCGCACGTCACCCCAGACCTCTCGGGGCACGGTGTCGACGTTGGTGTTGGCCTGACGGTCACGGATGACCTCGAGCAGCTGCGCCGCCGAGGCAGATCGACCGCCGAACACGCCGATCTCCTGCAGGAAGCGGCGCTGGCTGTCCGATCCGGAGATGTCCAGGGTGTAGCCGTCCCGGTAGCCCGTCTTCCGCACGGTGCGGATGCGGCACGAGATCCCGAATCTCAGCAGCAAACGGCTGATGTCGTCGACGAGACGTCGGGAGGTCGAGGCGTAGTAGACGCGGCCGCCGTCCTGCGTCCGGTTGACCGTCACCGACCCGTCGGTGGCCCAGAGGTGGTGCAGGAAGAGGCCGATCTGCCGCTTGGACAGGTGGAACACCTGCTCTGGGACGAACTTCTCGTGGCTCCGCCTGTCGAACACGCCCAGGTCGTCAAGCCACTCGGCGATCGGGTTGCGCCGTCCCCGGGCGAGCCGGAAGGGCGCCCGCAGCCGCAAGGTCGTGCATCGCGCCGCGGCATACTCGTCGCGGACGGCCACCACACCGAACGACAGGGCCGCCGTGGTGACCGCGCGCAGGTTCTCCTCGTCGATGGAGGCGTAGCGCAGCGGCTGCCGCCGCAGCATCGACCCGTCCCCCAGCATGTGGGCGAGCAGCACCACCCGGTGGTCGTCGTCCCACGGCTCGTGCTGCTCGGGTGCCGGCACGTGACGAGGCACCGCGAGCCGGTCTCCGTCGCGCAGGTCCCCCAGCTGCTTCCACCCGTCGTAGGTCAGGAAGGGATGGTTCTCGGTGGCAGCAACCGTCTTGCCCGAGGCCAGGGTGAGCCGGAACACAGGCTTGCGGCCCGTGGGGAAGACGTGGGTCAGGTGCCGTCGGACGTAGCGGAGGGACTCGTCCAGCGACCAGACGGGCACATCCTTCGCGCCTCGTTCGTGCAGCTCCCCCAGGGTGACCTCGGCACCGGTGTCGGCCCGCAGGACACGGGTGTCCGCGGTGAGACACCCGGACTCGCGCAGGTCGCTCATCTGCGGCTTCTTGTCCGTCCGCTGCTCCGGGCCGCGGTTGAGCTGGGAGAGCGCGATGACCGGCACCTCGAGCTCCTTGGCGAGCAGCTTGAGCGCCCGGGAGAACTCGGCGACCTCCTGCTGGCGCGACTCCACGCGCTTGCCCGAGCTCATGAGCTGCAGGTAGTCGATGATGACCATCCGCAGGTTGTTGCGCTGCTTGAGCCGGCGGCACTTGGCCCGGATCTCCATGAGCGACATGTTGGGGCTGTCGTCGATGAACAGCGGCGCATCGGTGATGCGGCCCTGCGTCTCGGCCAGCCGGGTCCAGTCGCGGTCGCGCATGTTGCCCTTGCGCATGTTCTGCAGCGGGATCTCCGACTCCGCCGAGAGCAGGCGCATGGTGATCTCGGTGCGGCTCATCTCCAAGGAGAAGACGACCGTCGCCATCTGGTGCTTGATCGCCGCGGCCCGGGCGAAGTCCAGGGCGATGGTCGAGTTGTGGGTCGGGATCATGGAGCGACCCGCAAGATAGAGGTGGTCACGAGCGGCCACCTGCACGCAGCGCACCGGGACCGACGTCACGGAGCGGATCTCACGGACCGCCCAGGTCGCCGGTTGGTCTCCGCCTCGTCCGATCTGCAGACTGTCTCCGGCTTCCAGAGCGGTGACAGCTTCTCCGGTCGTCAGGACGCGGTGCCCGTCGCCCTCAGCACATGCCCAGAGATGCTCCTCGTCGGCCACGATGACCGACCCGTCGGAGAACTCGACCTCGTAGCAGGGACGGTCGTGCATGACCTCGGTCGCCGCGACGACGGAGGTCGGTCGACCGTCAGCCCCCAGTAGCTCGTCACCGACGGTGACCTCACCCATGGTGGTCCAGCCGCCGGGCGTCGGCAGCGGGGTCTCCAGCGCGAGCGCCTTCCCGACAGCAGGCCTGGCCGCGATGATGACCATCTGACCGGGGTGCAGGCCGTTGGTCAGCTCGTCGAGCTCGGCGAAGCCCGTCGGCACGCCGGTCATCTCCCCCGAGGACCCGGCCGCATGCTCGATCTCGTCCATGGTGGGCTCGATGAGCATGCCGAGCGCCTGGTAGTCCTCGCCGCCGCGCTTGTCGGCGACGGCATACACCTCCGCCTGGGCGGCGTTGACGATGTCCTCGACGTCCCCGCCCTGGTAGCCGATCTGGACGATGCGCGTGCCGGCGTCGACCAGCCGGCGCAGCACCGCGCGCTCGGCGACGATCTCGGCGTAGAACGCGGCGTTGGCGGCCGTCGGCACCTCGGCGATGAGCTGGTGGAGGTATGCCGTGCCGCCGATCCGCTGCAGGTCGCCCCGCTTGGTCAGCTCGTCGCCGACGGTGATCGCGTCCACCGGCTCGCCGCGCGAGTAGAGGTCGACGCACGCCTCGAAGATCGTCTCGTGCGCGGGGCGGTAGAAGTCCTGCGCCTTGACCATCTCCGAGCACTCGGCGATGGCGTCCTTGGACAGCATCATCGAGCCCAGCGCGCTGCGCTCGGCGGCGACGTCCTGCGGGGGCAGCCGGTCCTCCGGGCCCCCACCCGGGCCCTGGTCCGGCGGTCCGTAGACCTCCATCTCGCTCAGCGCCATACCGGCCTCCCGACGATCGAACTCCAGTGCGGACCAGTGCAGCACCGCCCACCGACAGACCCCCGCGCGAAGTCGCCGACGGCCCACCGTACGGCCCCGGGGCCTCGTCCGCAGCACCGCCCTGTGGAGGACGTGTGGACACCTTGGGGACGCCGTGGGGACGACCGACCGGCGCGCCGCACAGGAGTGTGGACAGTGCTGTGGACAGCCGAGAAACTTGAGTCACACCACCACGCTGACCTGCACAGACTCCTCGCACACCCTGTGGAGGAAAAGTCGCCACGAACCCCTCGGGAAGGTTGACACCTCCACCCGCGTTTAGCACTCTATAAGCACGAGTGCTAACGCACCCGCGTCGAGACAAGGAGGAACCCTGATGAACCGCTTCGACCCGCTGCGCGAGATGGACCGCCTGATGTCCGAGCTGCGCACGACCCCCACCACGGCGTCCGCCATGCCCATGGACCTCTACCGCGCGGGAGACCACTTCGTCGCCCGTGTCGACCTCCCCGGCGTCGACCCGGGGTCCATCGACATCGACGTCGAGGACCGCACCCTCACCCTGCGCGCCGAGCGGCGGGAGCAGACCGATGTCGAGCAGTGGCTCTCCCACGAGCGGCCCGCCGGCACCTTCGCCCGCCAGCTGACCCTCGGCTACGGGGTGGCGCTGGACCGCATCGAGGCCGACTACACCGACGGTGTGCTCACGCTGACCTTCCCGGTGGCCGAGGAGGCCAAGCCGCGCAAGATCAACGTCACCCACCGCGGGCAGCAGAGCATCGAGGGCGAGCGCGTGCCGGAGGAGGCCGCAGCCCGATGACCGGGGGTGTCGCCCCCCGGTGACAGACTCGGGCGGGTGAGCGACACCGCACCGCGGGACGGCCAGGCCAGGGAGATCCTGCGCCTGGCCGTCCCGGCGTTCCTCGCCCTCGTGGCCGAGCCGCTGTTCCTGCTCGCCGACTCCGCCATCGTCGGCTACCTCGGCACCTCCGCCCTGGCCGGGCTCGGCGTCGCGAGCGCCGTCCTGCTCACGGCGGTCAACATCTTCGTCTTCCTGGCCTACGGCACCACCGCCGTCGTCGCCCGCCGGCTCGGTGCCGGTGACCAGCGCGGCGCCGTCAGCGCCGGCATCGACGGCATCTGGCTGGCGCTGCTGCTCGGGGCGGCGGGCGCGGTCGTCACCGCCGTCCTGGCCGGGCCCCTCGTGCAGCTCTTCGGCGACGGTCCCGAGGTCTCGGCCGAGGCGGTCACCTACCTGCGCTGGTCGGCGCTCGGCATCCCCTCGATGCTCGTCGTCCTGGCCGCGACCGGTGTCCTGCGCGGCCTCCAGGACACCCGCACGCCGCTGGTCGCCTCGGTGGTCGGCTTCTCCGCCAACGCCCTGCTGTCCCTGCTGCTCGTGCACGGCGTCGGGTGGGGCATCGCCGGCGCGGCGATCGGCACCGTCCTCGCGCAGACGGGTATGGCGCTCGGTCTCGTCCTCGTCGTCGTCCGGGGAGCCGGCCGGCTCGGGTCCTCGCTCACCTTCCACGGCGCCGGGGTGCTGCGCGCGGCGCGCGGCGGCATACCCCTGCTCGTGCGGACCGTGGCCCTGCGGGCGGCCCTGCTCGTCACCACCTGGTCGGCAGCCGGGCTGGGTGACGAGCAGCTCGCCGCCCACCAGGTCGCGATGACGGTGTGGTCCACGCTCGCCTTCGCGCTCGACGCCCTGGCCATCGCCGCCCAGGCGCTCACCGGCAAGACCCTCGGCGCGGGGGACCGGGAGGGCACCCGCGCGGCGACCACGCTCATGGTCCGGTGGTCGATCTGGTTCGGGGTCATCCTCACCGGGGTGATCCTGGCCCTCCACCGCGTCATCCCGCTCGGCTTCAGCCAGGACCTGGACGTGCGGTCCGCCCTCGGGGCGGCGCTCGTCGTCGTCGCGCTCGGGCAGCCGATCGCCGGCATCGCCTTCATCCTCGACGGGGTGCTCATCGGGGCCGGGGACACCCGCTGGCTGGCCTGGGCCCAGACCGCGGCGACCGTGGCCTACCTCCCCATGGTGCTCGGGGTCCGGCTCAGCGGGGTGGACGGGACGACCGGCCTGGTCTGGCTGTGGGTCGCCTTCACCGGCTTCATGACCGTGCGGGCCCTCCTCCTGTGGCGGCGGTCCCGCGGGGAGACGTGGATGGTGGTGGGCGCGGAGCGCTGAGCCGCGGGCTCAGCGTCGCAGCCGCTCGCACCCGTCCAGCGCCACGAGCAGCTCGGCCAGCCCCGGGTAGCGCGCCGGCCTGCCCTCGACCGGGGCGTCGGTGGGCTCGACGCTGCGCCTGCACTGGGTGACCGCATCGTCCACCCCCTCGCCCAGGGAGTCGAGCATGTCCTCCCGGCTGGCCGGCGACAGCACCCAGCCGAGGGGAGCCTCGACCGCAGGGCGGCTCGCCTGGGTGACGACGTAGACCGTCGGGACGTCGGGGCTCACCGCGCCGGTCAGCTCGCGGGCCCGCTGCAGGAGCGCAGGGGTGTCCTTCTGGGTGAGCGCGGCGCTGCCGTTGCCGACCAGCGGGACCAGCACCTCCGCCACCGGCTCCGGCGGCGGCTGAACCAGGTCGCTGCCGCGGCCGTTGTCGAGGTAGACGACGATCGGCACGACGCGCGCCGACGGGTCCTGCTCGGCCACCTCCGCGAGCAGCCGTGGCGCCAGGTCGACGACGGTGCCCAGACCGCTGCCCTCGGCATAGCCACCGTCGATGAGCTGGGCCTGCGGTGCGTCCCCGCAGGGTCCCACCACCCCCGAGGGCGTCACGTAGGGGAAGCGGGCCGAGGCCATCGAGGCCGTCGACGCCGGGACGGACCCGACGCACGTCTCGGTCCCGTCGGGAGCGGTCCCTGCCCCGGCGGCGGGGGACGGCGGCAGGTAGTCGGCGTAGAAGTCCCGGCTGTAGGCCAGCGGCGACCCCAGGTCCGCGCAGTCCGACACCGGGCCCGGGCCCAGGTCGACCTGGCTCACCAGCACCCGGCAGCCCGACGAGGCCGCCGTCGAGTTGAGCACCAGGGCGGCACTGAGCTGACCCGGTGGGCGGTCCAGGGGCGGCTCCAGGAAGTCGGCCGCGAGGCCCGGCGAGCTCTGCTCCCAGGCCATCTCCATCAGCGCAGCCCGGTCGTGCCAGCCCTCTCCTGGTGCGTCCGACCCCGCGGGCAGCCCGGTCACGGCGTAGGCCGGGTCACGGATGAGCAGACCCAGGCTGGCCTGGGCCAGCGCGTCCGGGGCGCCCATGGCCCAGACCTCGTCGACCGCGTCGGCCTGGTCCTCGGCGAAGCGGCTCACCGCCAGCCCGACGGAGCCGCCGCTGACCCCGCTCGCGAGCAGGACGGCGTCCAACCCGCAGGGGTTGTTCAGCCCGATCTGGTGGAGGGCGGCAGCGCTCCAGTACGCCGCCCGGATCCCGCCCCCCTCGGCCGCCACGAGGATCATCGGACGGGCCGGGCCCTGCGGTGTCTCGACGACGCAGTCCTCGGTGCGGGCCCACCAGGCGGACACCGCGTCGGACAGGGGCGCGGGGCGGGCGACCGCACCAGGCAGCTGCCCGGCCAGCGACCCTCGGATGCCGTGGACCTGGTGACTGCTCCCCGGGACGAGGGCCGCGACGACGGCAGCGGTGAGGAGGAGGGCCACCGGGGCCTCGCGCAGCCGCAGGGCGGGCCACCAGAAGAGCTGTGGCGGGGCGTAGAAGTGGTGGAGCACCACGCTCGCGCCCACCAGCAGCATGAGGGCGCCCAGGCCCAGCATGACGACGCCGATCACCCCGAGGAGGGCGGACAGGCCCACCGGCCAGACCGCCAGGGCCACCACCACCGCGGTGCTCACCCAGATCAGCCCCCAGGCCAGCCACCACAGGCGCCGCGACCCGGGCTGCGTCGGCCGCCCCCACGGCCCGATCTCGTCCTCCCCCACCACGGTGCTGGTGCCGGCACCGGGGGTGAACAGGTCACCCACCCCGGGCAGCCCCTGGAGCCGGTCGAGGGCCCAGGGGCCCAGCCACCACACGAGGATCGCCCCGGCCAGCGCCAGCAGCGGCACGCAGCGCTGGAACGGCGTGCCCTCGCCCAGGACCGTGAGCACGAGGTGCGAGCGGATGAGCGCGAGGGTGCCCACGACCAGACCGCTCAACGCCAGGATGTCTCCGACGCGACGGACCTGGGCCGCGGTCGCGGCGTCGTAGATGCTCGGGGGAGGACTCACCAGGGTCGGGGCGCGCCGGGTGGTGACCCACGACCCCGCCACGATGAGCGCCGGCACCGCGACGAAGGCCAGGGTCCAGCCCCACCGCACCTCCGCGGTGCCCGCCAGCCCGGCCCCTCCCCACAGCACCACGACGACCACCGGCCCGAAGAGCCACTGCCGCAGCGCGGGCGCGGGACGCGGCGCCAGATCACGGGCGTCCACCACGCGGCGCGCGACGTTGTCGGCGATGAGGCGACCGAGCAGGACCAGGCCGAGGGTGACGAGCAGCAGCAGCACCGACGCCAGCAGGGCGTGCACCCAGCCCGGCACGGCGGTGCGCCCGTCCCCGGTGGCGAACCAGGTGCGCTGGATGTCCGGGAGCTGGTCCAGGATGCCGCTGCCCGGGACCAGGGCCAGCAGGGCGACGGGCGCGAAGGCCAGCGCCGAGAACCGCTGGGCGTAGACCGCACGGCCCCGGCGGGAGAGCCACGTGCGGCCGGCCGGCGTGCCGAGCAACGCGTACCCGAGCTGCACCGCCACCGCGAGCAGCAGGACCCACTTCAGGGCGCTCGTCCACGCGGTGGCCGGCACGAGGAACGCCGGTGGCGCCTCGCTCGCCGGCCCGAGGACCAGCAGGGCCAGCAGGACGTTCTCGGCCACGTCGGCGGCCACCGCGACCCAGACCACCCACGGCCGCGGCCAGGTGAGCAACCGGACAGGAGCCTGGGGGAGCACGGCTCCGCGGTCCACGACGCGCGACAGCAGAGACCACAGCAGCAGCCCGTAGGTGATGGCGAAGGCCACGTCGACGCCGAGCCACAGCCCGACGAGCAGGTCGGCCTGAGCCTGGGCCGCGGGGTCGCCCCCCATGCCGAGCTGGTGGATGGCCAGCCAGGGCTGCGACGCCGAGCCGGGTGGGGGCAGCGGCAACCGCGGTGAGCTCACCTGCGCCAGCCCGAGCGAGAAGCCCTCCGGCCCGGCCTGGACCATCCGGATCAGCCGGTCGATCTCGGTGAGCGAGATGAGCAGCGCGCCGCAGACCGTGAGCAGGATGAGCGTGCGCCGGGGCAGGGTCGTCGGGTCCATGGTGCTCCAGGTCGTGAGCGCGGCGTGGTCGTGCTGGACAGAGCCGTCGGCCGCGCGTCAGATACCTGGGCGGCTACCCCTGGGGCCGGGGATCCCCCTCGTCGTCGCGCTGCCCCAGGTGGATGTGTGCCGGGGCGATCTGGCCGGTCCGGAAGCCGGCGCGGCCCACCATGTGCGACCCCGCCGGGATGGTCAGCAGCTGGAAGAGCCCGATGAGCACGAGCATCCCGACGTCCAGCCCCGAGCGCGAGCGCAGCCCGACGCCCAGGATGACCAGGAGCACCCCCAGCACCTGCGGCTTGGTCCCGGCGTGCATGCGGGTGAGCAGGTCGGGGAAGCGCAGCAGCCCGATGGCCGCGGCGAGGCAGAGCAGGGCGCCGAGGAGCAGGCAGACCAGCCCCAGGACGTCCAGCACGTCGACCGCCGTCATGACGTCTCCTCCCCGTCCGGCTCCGGCAGGGGTGCGGGGGTGTCCCGGTCCCGCGCCACGAATCGGGCCACCGCGACCGAGCCGAGGAAGCCGACCAGGGACAGCGAGATGAGCAGGGGCAGCGTGGTCCAGGCGTCGCTCAGGGCGGCGTAGGCCCCCAGGGCGCAGATGACGATGGACACGAGGACGTCCGTGGCGACCACCCGGTCCAGCACGCTGGGCCCGATGGTGATGCGGATGAGGGTGAGCGTGGCCGAGACCGCCAGCAGCCCACCGACGATCCAGGTCAGGACGGTCTCGACCAGGTCGATGCTCATGACGTCTCCTCCTCGCTCGTGGCTCCCGCCCCGGCGCCCGGGGTCCCGCGCCGGTGCCGCCGGGGGTCCAGCACGGACGCCGGGTCGGGGTGCAGGGCGCGCAGCACCCTCGCCTCCTGCGCACGCACCTTGTGGCGGACCCGCTCGGCCTGGTGTCGCGTGCGCACGTCGAGCGCGTGCAGCGTCAGCACCCGGCTGCCCGGGTCCAGCTCGATGACCACCGACCCCGGCACCAGCGAGACCATCTCCGCGGTCAGCGTCTGCAGCAGCGGGTCGTCGGTGGCCAGCTGCAGGTCCATCACCACCCCCGTGGCGACCGGCCCGGGCCGGACGGAGAGCCAGGCGACCTCGACCGAGGCGCGGACCAGGTCCAGGAGGAAGCGGCCGAGGAGCACCAGCAGCCCCAGCGGCCGCACCCGCAGGTGGAGGTCGACCCTGGGCAGCGGGAAGAGCACGAGCACCAGCAGCGCGACGAGCACACCCCCCAGGACGTTGAGCACGTCGAGGCTGCCCCACAGCAGCACCCAGACGGCGGTGAGCCAGAGCAACCCCCACGGCGACACGGGCGGGAGGAGACGACGCACGCCCCGCCGCCGCAGCCGGTCGGCGCCCGTCACAGCCCGGCCTCCGCCCGGACCCCGAGGACCGCGTCCAGGTAGGGCTCGCGCAGCACGAGGTCGACGGCGGACCGCGTGGTGATGTCGAAGAGCGGCCCGGCCACCACGGTCAGCGCCAGCCCGACGGCGACGAGCGCCATGGTCGGTGCCAGCACCCCGAGGCCGAGGGCCTCGTGGTGCCCACCGCGCACCGGTCCCTGACCGGTGATGCCGCGGGCGTTCTCGGACCAGAACGCGCGCCCCCACACCTTCGCGACGGCATACAGGGTGAGCAGGGAGGTCAGCACCGAGCCGGCCACGAGCAGCAGCGCCAGCCAGGACCCCTCGGCCACGCCGGCCTGGACCAGACCGACCTTGCCGAGGAAGCCGCTGAACGGGGGGATCCCGGCCATGTTCATCGCCGGCACGAAGAACAGGACCCCCACCAGGGGCGAGATCCTGGCCAGGTCACCCAGCCGGGTGCTGTCCGTCGAGCCACCGACCCGCTCGACCAGCCCCAGGACGAGGAAGAGCGTGGTCTGCACGGTGATGTGGTGGACCACGTAGAAGATCGCGGCGGCCAGCCCGTGGGTGCTGCCCAGGGCGATCCCGAAGAGGAGGAACCCGATGTGGCTGACGAGGGTGAAGCTCAGCATCCGCTTGATGTCGTCCTGCGCGATCGCGCCGAGGATCCCCACGATCATCGTGAGCAGCGCGGCCACCAGCAGCAGGTCGCTGAACGAGGACCCGGGGAACAGCAGCGTCTGGGTGCGGATCATCGCGTAGATGCCGACCTTGGTCAGCAGCCCGGCGAAGACCGCGGTCACCGGTGCGGGCGCCGTCGGGTAGGAGTCGGGCAGCCATCCCGACATGGGGAAGACGGCCGCCTTGACCGCGAAGGCGACGAGCAGCATGAGCTGCAGCAGCGCGGCCGTGCCGGGCGCGATCTCCCCGAGCCGTTCGCTGAGCAGGGCCAGATTGATGGTGCCCGTGGCTCCGTAGGTGAGCCCGATCGCCGCGAGGAAGATGATCGAGGACAGCAGCGAGACCAGCACGTATGTCGTGCCCGCCCGGACCCGCTCGGCGGTGCCACCCAGCGTCAGCAGCACGAAGCTCGCCGAGAGCAGCATCTCGAAGCCGACGTAGAGGTGGAACAGGTCGCCGGAGATGAAGGTGGTGGTCACCCCGGCCGCCAGCACCAGCAGCGTGGGGTGGAAGACCGGCAGCGGGGAGTGCCCGTCGCTCTCCTGGTCGAATCCGCTGGCGCCCTGGCCGATCGAGTACGCGAGGACCGCCAGCGTGACGATCGTCGAGACGATCACCATGAGCGCCGCCAGCCGGTCCACCACCAGCACGATGCCCTCGTTCACGGCCCAGCCCCCGACGAACATCACCTGGGGCCCCTGGGTGTCGCTGGCCCACAGCAGCACCCCGGCCAGCACGGTCATCCCCGAGAGCGCGGTGACGCTCACCACCCGCTGCACAGCGGTGCGCCCGGCCGCGGCCAGGGTGAGCCCGGCGCCGATCAGCGGCAGCAGGACCAGCAGGGGCACCATCCAGGCGTAGCCGTCGCTCATGCGGTGCCCCCCTCGTCGTCGTGCGCCTCGTCGTCGCGGCGACCGTGGTGGGCCCGCTCCGAGCGCTCGGTCTCGGCGGCGATCTCCTCCGCCTGCTCACGGGCACCGGGCTGGCCGCCGAGGTCGTCGGCCTCGGCTCGGGCGTGGATGCGGGCGGACTCGGTGTCGTCGGCGACGAGGTCGTCCCGGCCCACCTGCCAGCCCCGGTGGGCGAGCGCGAGCACGAAGGCCGTCATCGCCAGGGTGATGACGATGGCCGTCAGCACCAGCGCCTGGGGCACCGGGTCGGCCATGGGGCCCCCGTCACCGGCGCCGACGATGGGCGGCGAGCCCGCCGGGCCGGAGCCGACGACGAACAGCAGGTTGACCCCGTTGCCCATGAGCAGGAAGCCCATGAGCGCGCGCACCAGCGACCGGGACAGGAAGAGGTAGGCGCCGGTGCCGACGAGCACGCTGGCCACGAGGATGAGGGTCACGTTGACGGTCACGGGCGCACCTCCGCCTCGGCGCGCTCGTCCTCACGCTCGCGCTCGCGGGCGATCTGGGCGTCGATGCCGGAGCCCAGGCTGCGCAGCACGTCGAGCATGAGGCCGATGACGACGAGGTAGACGCCGATGTCGAAGAGCAGCGAGGTCACCAGGTGCACCTCGCCCACCAGCGGGATGGTGAGGTAGGCGTCCCAGGTCCGCAGGGCCGCGGAGCCGAAGAGCATGGGGATCACGGCGGACCCGGCGGCGATGAACAGCCCGCTGCCGAGCAGCACGGCAGGCATCACCGGGAGCGCGGCCCGCAGCTCGTAGCCACGACCCCCGAGGTAGCGCAGGCAGAGGGCGAGCCCGGCCACGATGCCGGCGGCGAAGCCGCCGCCGGGCTGGTTGTGGCCGGAGAGGAGCAGGTAGACCGACCACAGCAGGATCGTGTGGAAGACCAGCCGGGTCACCACCTCCAGGATCACCGAGCGCCGCTCCGGGTCCAGCGCGAGGATGCCGGAGATCCGGCGGCTGGGCAGGATGGCCCCCGTGGTCTCGGAGGTGCCCGCCCGCATCCCGGCCCGGTCGCCGCGGGCGCTGCGCAGTCCGGCCCGGACGCGGTCCATGGCCTCCTCGCGGAGGAACACCAGGCTGGCCACGCCGGTCGCGCAGGCCAGCACCACGGACAGCTCGCCCATCGTGTCCCAGGCCCGGACGTCGACGAGGATGACGTTGACGATGTTGCGGCCGGCCCCGTAGTCGACGGACCGCTCGGCCAGGTCCCCGGCGGCCGGGGCGTGGACCCGGGAGGCGGTGGCCACCAGCGTGGTCGCGCCCACGACGACCCCCACCGCGACGCCGAGCAGCGCCCGGAGCCGGCGGGTCAGGGTGCTCGGGTCGTCGGGGAAGCGACCGGACAGCCGGCGCAGGACGAGCACCAGCACCACCAGCGACACGGTCTCGACGAGGATCTGGGTGAGCGCCAGGTCCGGGGCGCCGTGGAGCAGGAACAGGATGGCCGTGCCGTAGCCCGTCACCGCCACCAGGAACGCCGCCCGCAGCCGGCGACGGGCCCGCGCGGCCAGCACGGCCGAGGCGACCACCAGGGCCGCCACCGCGACCTGCGCCGCGCTCTCGGCCAGGCGCAGCTGGTCGCGCTGCGGCCAGCGGTTCGCCCCCAGCAGCAGCTGCGTGCCGGGCAGCAGCACCAGCACGGTGAAGATCGTCCCCAGCAGCAGCGGGAGCGAGCCACGCTGCAGGAAGCCCGTGGTCTCCAGCGCGAGCCGGTCCAGGCCCCGCATCAGGCCGTGGTAGGCCCGGGCGGCGTCGACGGGAGAGAGCGGGATCGGCACCTCGGCAGGACGACGCGCCTGCAGCCAGAACCACAGCCCGCCCAGGACCCATACCCCGACCGAGACGAGCAGCGGGGCGTTGACCCCGTGCCAGAGGCCGAGGTGGACCTCCGGTCCGGTGCTCGCCACCCGCTGCGCGGTGGCGGAGTAGCCCTCCAGCCCCTGCTCGAGCCAGGTCGAGGTCGGCCCCAGCAGGAGGCCGGTGAGCGCCAGCACCAACGGGATCCCCACGAGCACGGGGCCGGGGGCGTGCCACTCGTGGGCGCGCGGGGCCACCGACACCGGCCCACCCGCGGGCGGGCGCGCGCCGTCCGTGAAGGCGCCCCACACGAAGCGCAGCGAGTAGGCCATGGTGAGCACCGAGCCGAGCACGAAGGCCACCGCGGCCGCGCCCTGCAGCGAGACCCACCCGGCCGCCGGTGTCAGCAGAGCCGTGAGCGCGGCCTCCTTGCCGACGAACCCGAGCAGCACCGGCAGTCCGGCCATCGACGCGGCGGCCAGGGTTCCCGCCACCATCAGCCAGGGTGCGCGACGACCGACCCCGCGGAGGTGGCGTATGTCGCGGGTGCCGGTGGCGTGGTCGACCGCACCGACGGTGAGGAAGAGCGCGGACTTGAAGAGCGCGTGCGCGAGGAGCAGGGTGAGCCCGGCCAGCGCGGCACCCTCGGTGCCGTAGCCCAGCAGGAGGACCAGCATCCCGAGCTGGCTCACCGTGCCGTAGGCCAGCAGCAGCTTGAGGTCGAGCTGGCGGGTCGCGCGGACCCCGCCCAGGAGCATGGTGCCCGCCCCGAGCCCCAGCACCAGGACCTGCCAGACCGGGAGGTCGGCATACCCGGGGGCGAACCTGGCCACGAGGTAGACACCCGCCTTGACCATCGCCGCGGCGTGCAGGTAGGCGCTCACCGGGGTGGGGGCGGCCATCGCCCCGGGGAGCCAGAAGTGGAACGGCACCAGCGCCGACTTGGTGATCGCTCCCAGCAGCAGCAGGCCGACGCCCCAGGCGACCAGCGGGCCGGTCGAGGTGACCGGGTCGGCCACGAGCTCGCTGATGCGGTAGGTGCCCGCCGTCTCGCCGAGGATGACGACGCCGACGAGCATCGCCAGTCCCCCGCCCGCGGTGACCACCAGGGCCTGGCGGGCGGCGCGGGTGCTCGCGGCGCTGGTGGTGAGGTAGCCCACGAGCAGGTAGGACAGGACGGTCGTGATCTCCCAGAACACGTAGAGCGCCAGGAGGTCGTCCGTGGTGACCAGGCCCAGCATGGCGCCGGCGAAGCCCACGAGCGCCCCGCCGAGCAGACCCGGGCTGCCCCCCGTGGTGCGCAGGTCGACGTAGCGGGAGCAGTAGAGCAGGATCAGCGCGCCGACGACCGTGACGACGAGGGCGAGGACCGTCGACAGGGTGTCGAGCCGGAAGGCGAGGGCCAGGCCGAGGTCCGGGACCCAGGCGACGGACTCCTCGTGCACGGCGCCGCCGCCACCGGCCTGGGTCGCGAGCCAGGCGGCGGACGCGGAGGGCACGAGCGCCAGCACCGCGAACGCCCGGCCGCCGAGGACCCGCATGAGGGAGGGGGCGACGACTGCTGCGGCGAGGTGCGCCCCCAGAAGAGCCAGGATCACGCTGGTCTCCCCTCGGTGCTTGACTCGTCCACCAAGTTTATCGGGGCGCGGCGCCCTCCCCAAATGCTGGCCTTCGCCCTCGCACCGACACCGCCACCAGGTGGAGGCGCTGCCGACAAGGAACGGCCGTCAGCCCTGCCGACGAACGACGGACGGCCCCGCCTCCCTCGTGGGGAGACGGGGCCGTCCGCTGCGGTGTTCGCGCAGCCGTCGGTCAGCCGGCGACGACGCTCACGGTGACGTCGGCCGCGACGTCCTCGTGCAGACGCACGTGCACGGCGTGCTCGCCGACGCTCCGGATCGGGCTACGGACCTCGATGCGGCGCTTGTCGACCTGGGGGCCGCCACCGGCGAGGATCGCGTCGGCGATCTCACCGGGGGTGACGGCGCCGAAGAGGCGGCCGCCGGAGCCGGCGCGCGCGGCGACGGTGATCTCGGCGCCCTCGAGCCGGGCCTTGGCGGCGGCGGCGTCCTCGGCGCTGCGGACGGCACGCTTGGCGCGCGCGGCCTTGATCGAGTCGACCTGCTTCTGGCCGCCCTTGGTCCAGGGCGTCGCCACCTTGCGGGGCAGCAGGAAGTTGCGCGCGTAGCCGTCCTTGACGTCGACGACGTCGCCGGCGTCACCGAGGCCGGTGACGGGCTGGGTGAGGATGATCTTCATCTGAGTGCTCCTTCGCCGACTCAGCGGGCGGAGCTGCTGTAGGGCAGCAGCGCCATCTCGCGGGCGTTCTTGACGGCGTTGGCGATGCGGCGCTGCTCCTGGACGGAGACACCGGTCACCCGACGGGCGCGGATCTTGCCCCGGTCGGAGATGAACTTGCGCAGCAGCGCGGTGTCCTTGTAGTCGATCGACTCGATCTTCGCGGACTTGAGCGGGTTCGCCTTCTTCTTCGGCTTACGCATGACGGGCTTGGCCATCGTGGTGCTCTCCCCTTTCGTGAGAGCCCGAGCTCATCGCTCGGGATGGTGGTGGTTGAACGGTGTGGTGCTGGTGGTGGGCGGCCGGCTCAGAAGGGCGGCTCGTCGTAGGACGGCGCGCCGCCCCACCCCGAGCCCCCGCCGGAGCCGCCGGATCCCCCACCGGGGTTGTTGCTGGCCCCGCCGGTGGCCCAGGGGTCGTTGGCCGGGGCCTGCTGGCCACCGCCCTGCTGACCGCCGGACTGGCCGCCCTGCTGACCGCCGGACTGGCCACCCTGCTGGCCGCCGGAGCTCCCGCCCCAGCCGCCCTGCTGGCCGCCGGACTGGCCGCCCTGGCCGCCCTGCCAGCCACCTCCGCCGCCACCCTGGCCGCGCTGGGCCTTGGTGACCTGGGCGGTGGCATACCGCATGGACGGACCGACCTCGTCGACCTGCATCTCCATGACCGTGCGGTTCTCGCCCTCCTGGGTCTGCCAGGAGCGGGAGACGAGCCGGCCGGTGGCGATGACCCGGTCCCCGCGGTGCAGCGACTCCGAGACGTGCTCGGCAGCCTCGCGCCAGACCGAGCAGCGCATGAACAGCGTCTCGCCGTCCTTGAACTCGTTGGTCTGCCGGTCGAACTGCCGCGGCGTCGAGGCCACGGTGAAGTTGGCGACGGCCGCACCGCTGGGGGTGAAGCGCAGCTCGGGGTCGGCGGTCAGGTTGCCGACGACGGTGATCGGAGTCTCTCCGGCCATGTCAGGTGCTCCTTCGCGGGTCGTGCGGTCGGACTGGGGGGTGTGCGGCGGGGCGCGGCTCAGGCGTCGCGGCGCAGCAGCTTGGTCCTCAGGACGGACTCGTTGAGCCCGAGCTGACGGTCCAGCTCCTTGGCCGTCGCGGGCTCCGCGGTCAGGTTGACCACCGCGTAGATCCCCTCGGCCTGCTTCTTGATCTCGTAGGCCAGACGGCGCCGGCCCATGACGTCGATCTCGTCGATCGTGCCACCGTCCTTGGGGACGACGGCCAGCATCTTCTCCAGCGTGGGCTGGAGGGTGCGCTCGTCGGTCTCGGGGTCGAGGATGATCATGAGTTCGTACTGACGCATGGTGAGGACCCACCTCCTTCGGTCTGTAGCGGTCACGGTCTCTCCGTGACAGGAGGGCTTCACACGTCTCACCGCTTCGCTGCCAGCATGCCATCGTCTCGACACACCCGCAGGGGCTGTCCACAGGCCCCGAGGTCCGGGGTCGTGGACGGCGGTGAACCCGACCACGATACCGACCGCGGCGGACCCACACCTAATCCCCGTCCCACCGCCTCATGATGTTCTCACCCGCGCCGGGACATACTGGGCGCCACCGACCCGAAGGAGAGGCATGAAGATCGCCATCGCCGGCACCGGATACGTGGGGCTCTCCCTCGCCGTCGTCCTGGCCCA
>NZ_LQBL01000010.1 GCF_001483745.1 Serinicoccus chungangensis
ATGGCCCCATAGTAGCGCTTGTGCTACAAACGCGCTCATGCCGCCTCCGGTGTCACTCTCAAAATGGCCGCGAGCCTCTCAACCCTGAGACCCAAGGGGCCGCCAGTCGGCCGGCCTGACCGCGGTGCAGGGGTAGCGTTCCCCGGGTGCACTTCACCGAGTTCGATACCCGCCTGGCTGCCTACGGGTTGCTGATCTCAGACGACCAGATGCTGCTGACCTGGTTCAACGGGGGCGGCAGGGCAGAGCCCGGGTGGACGATGCCCGGCGGGGGTGTCGAGTTCGATGAGTCCATCAAGGCTGCTGTCGCGCGTGAGGTGTTCGAAGAGACCGGGTACACCGTGGACGTGGGCGACGTCGTGGGCGAGCACCACTTCACCCTGCCTCGCCAGGGCACCCGCCGCCCCATGCGTTCCCAGCGTTTCCTCCTCACGGCCACCATCACCGACGGTGAACTCGGGACGACCGAGACCGACGGCACGACCGACTTCGCCGCCTGGGTTCCCCTGGGCGAGGTGGCCGCTCTGCATCCACGGGCCGACATCATCGAGCTCGCCCTGGACGTCCTGCGGCAACGAAACCACTAATCAGACAAGACGTCATTCACAGCCCTCGAAAAGGACCAGCAGACGACTGTCCGCTCGGGCTAGTCTCGCTACCAATGCCTCCCGAACCTTTCGCCGTGCTGCGCCGCGTCCGGCCGAACGACAGCGAGGCCATCCTGCAGGCCTTCGCAGCGCCAGACATGTCCCGCCAGGGTGACGTCCACGACCTCGCCTCGGCAGCGACTTACGCACAACGCCTGTCCGAGAACCCGTTCGCCTTCGGCCTCACCACCGACGGCACGCTCCACGGAGTCGTAGCCCTCAACGTCGACCACGAGAACCGGCTGGGCTGGCTCTGGTACTGGACGCACCCCTCCCACCGCCAGCGCGGTCTCACCAAGCGCGCAGCAGCGACCGTGGCCAACTGGGCGCTGAGCGACGGCGGACTCGAACGACTCGAGCTGGGCCACCGCGCCAACAACCCTGCCTCCGGACGCATCGCCCAAGCAGCCGGATTCATCCAAGAGGGACTAGAGCGAAAGAAGTTCCTCGTCGACGGGGACCGCGTGGACGTACTGACCTACGGACGCCTGCGCACCGACCCACCACCCAACACCCCAGACCTGCCCCTCACCGCCACCTAGACCACCCCGGCAAACCGACCGGAAATGCCGCGTGTCGTTGGACGAGGCAGAACACAGGGTGGACCAGAGGGTTAGGTTCACCAGATGTGGGCGACTCTGGCGGCTGGCCTCGTGAGTGACGGTGACGTCCCTGAGCTGCGCGTGGGACAAGTGCTACACCGCACAGGATTGCGCCTGTCCTGCACCTCTTTCGTACCGGCAGAAAACGACGGCAACGACGGTCTTCGCGGAGTCGGTGAGGTCACCGACGGCGACAGCATCTACCGGCTGCTCGGCCAGGTGGTCGCCACTTGGCGCCAAGCCGCCGTCATGGACACCAGCGCAGGCCTGCTGCTGCTCGAGCCCAGCACCAGCCGACCCGTTCGCATCCCCGGCGATCACGAAGGCATCGAGCCGTACTCTCCCGACTTCACTCAGCCCCAGCTTGGAACGACATACGCAGCGGTCGGCCGCCTGCACGTCGTGCGCCAGCACGAATGGGACGCGTTCCACCCCCTCGACCTACGTCGGAACTGGCGGCTCACGAAGGCCCTGCTGGTGAACCACCAGGGCGAGCCGAATACGCAGCCGACCGAACGCCTCGACGCACGCACTGGACTCGACACCGACCTGCACTACTTGATCGAGCTCGAGGCCGCCACGCCTGCCGTCGCACACCCACCGGCGCACCCGAGAGACAGGTCCATCCACGCCGTCGTGCGCGACTGGTTCCCAGACGAAGGGTGGGGCATCGTGGACTCACCACACACGCCCGGAGGCTGCTGGGCTCACGTCAGCCGCGTCCAGGCGAAAGGACTCCTAGAGCTCGCCCCCGGAGAGACAGTGGCACTCGAGTTCGAACACGGCGACCAGCACGGCTTCCGCTACCGCGCCGTCACCGCACGACCCGAGTAAGCACATTCGCATGCCGCGCAAGCCGAGCTTCCACAGGCTCCGGCGAAGTCCGTAGGCGCGGTTTGACGGGGGGTCGGTGGGCGCTTGAGACATAGAGTCCATGCATGGACGCGAGGATCTGGGATTCGCTTCATCGGCGCCCTCAACTTCGTATAAACCTGGGGCTCGCTCTTACGTGGGGCACTGTGGCCGTTCTCTCACTCCTCGTGAGCTTTCCGCAGACCTGGGGCGACGCCGTCTGGCCGGTAGGGACGGGCTTCGTCACCGTGCTGTACGCGGCGATGGCCATCGCTGCCGCCAGGGCTCGAGTCGAAGCTGACCCTCACGAACTCAGAATCTGCAGAGGGTTGCGCACTCAACACCTTCCTTGGCGCAGCGTCACCGGGCTTCGCAACAACGCCGAAGGGCCGTGGGCGACCCACATGGTCGCCGATCTGAGCGACGGCTCATCTGCCGACGTGCCCCTGCCACCCGACCACCAAGAACTGGTCGACTTCTGGGACACCCTCCGCAGCGCTTGAGAACGGTCGGCCCCTCAGCAACGCCATCGCGGCCCCTGGGCCACTCCCCGTCGGAGCGGACCGGCCGACACGCACGCACTGCTACCAGCGCGATGCATCGGGCCCGCCACCGGACGGCAACCATGCCCGCATGGCGGGTCCTCCAGCCCCGGTGATGCGCGCCTGCGGGCGGACGTCTGAGCGCCGTTGTGTCAGCATGTCAGTGGTCATGTGCCAGTGCTCGACAGCGTGACTGAACGGCGACTCTCATGGCGTTCGGCGTACCCTGACCAAGGAGCCGCAGGTGAGACTCACCAGAGGCGCTGCTGCACGGACGTCACCGGCGAGCCGCGAGCACCGCTGCGCCCTCACCAGTGAGCTCGCCGGGAGAGGTCGGTCGTCCAGAAACGGCCAGCAGGGGAGCGATGGGCTCGCCGCGGACCTCGGGGCCGTCGCCGATCTGACCTTCGGGCGGAGGGGGGCAGAGACGGAGGCCGCGGGCACGCTCCCTGCCTCCACCGAACTCGGCGCTGGCCCTCACCATGTACGTCAGCGCCATCATGACGGGCTCCATCGGGTAGGCGTGGTGGATGCCCAGGGGACGGCGGATGTCCTCACCGTGCACATAGGCCTCGACCAGCCGGGTGGCTATCGGTGCCGGCGGGCTGCAGGTGCGGGCTGCCGTAGCGCGGAACGCGTCCAGCGTCTGGACCGGGTCGGTGCCCTTGCGCTTCGCCACTCCCTCCTCGTTCGCCCGGTCGAAGTCGAAGCGGGCGCCGACCATCTGACGCACGAAGCCCAACCGGGTCGTGAGGGCCGAGTCGGTGAGGTGGGCGACGACGTCGTGCACCGACCACCCGTGGCACAACGACGGTGTCTGCCACTCCTCGGGGCTGATGCCCTGCAGGTCGGACGCCAGCCTGCGTCGCTCCTCGTGCACCGCCCGCCAGATCGCGGTTCGGTCATCCACGTCGTTCTCCTTGCGCTCCAGGGCAGGGCCATCGATTCATGACCGGTCCAGCATGGTCCCGTCGGGATCGATGCGCTGCAGGATCGCCGTGGTGATGGCCGTCAGCTGCTCGATCTGCGTGGGGGTCAGCGCGTCGACGACGGCGTCGCGGACGGCGGCGACGTGACCCGGCGCAGCTGCCCGGACCGCCTCCCACCCGTCGTCGGTCAGCCGGGCGTTCGTGGCGCGGGCATCCTCGGGACACGGCATACGCGACACCAGACCTCGACCCTCGAGACGCCGAACCACGTGCGAGAGCCGCGGGAGGGTGGCGTTGGTCTGGGCCGCGAGCGCCGTCATCCGCAGCGTCCGGCGGTCTGCCTCGGAGAGCATGGCCAGCGTGAAGTACTCGAAGTGGGTGAGCCCGCTGTCCCGCCGCAGCTGCGTGTCGAGCACACCGGGCAGCAGCTCCAGCACGGCTGCCATCCGGACCCAGGCCGCCCGCTCGGCATCGGTCAACCACGTCGTCGTCATCGCACCAGTATCACCGATGGTTGACGGGACAACTTCCCCCAACCGACGATGCGGGGTCAGTTGTACCGACAACTATGCGGTGGTACGGTGGCGTAACTAGTTGACACGACAACTTCCGAGGGCTCCACCATGACCACCGATCTCCTCCTGCCCGGCACCACCACCATGGACGCCGTCACCCTGCACGTGGCCGACCTCCCGGGCATGACGGACTACTACCGTGACGCGCTCGGCCTCGAGGAGCTGCCCGGTGACGCCGCGCGCACCGCAGTCGACCGTGGCTCCCCCGCCGTCGGGCGGGCCGACACCAGCGTCCTCGGTCGCGGACGCGACGCACTCGTCGTCCTCGTCCACACCCCCGGCCTCCCCGCCCCGGCACCCGGCCAGGCAGGCCTGTTCCACACCGCGCTGCTCTTCCCGGACCGAGCCGCGCTCGCGGACGTCGTCGCCCGGGCCGGCCAGCACCCCCGCTCGGTCTTCGTCGGCTCCGCCGACCACCTGGTCTCGGAGGCGTTCTACTTCACCGACCCCGAGGGCAACGGCATCGAGCTCTACCGGGACCGGCCGCGCGCGCAGTGGAGCTGGCACGGCGGCCGGGTGGCCATGGACTCCCTCCCCCTGGACCCGCAGGCGTTCCTGCGCGACCACCACGTGGAGCAGGCCCCCAGCACCGCCGAGGTGGGCCACGTGCACCTCAAGGTCGGCGACGTCCCCACCGCGCGGGCCTTCTACGTCGACGCCCTCGGCTTCGAGGTCACCGCCCAGTGGAACGGCGCGATCTTCGTCTCGGCCGGTGGCTACCACCACCACATGGCCATGAACAGCTGGGGCAGCCGCGGCGCCGGCGCCCGGGCCGCCACCCTCGGCCTCG
This sequence comes from Serinicoccus chungangensis, assembly GCF_001483745.1. Taxonomy (GTDB): domain Bacteria; phylum Actinomycetota; class Actinomycetes; order Actinomycetales; family Dermatophilaceae; genus Ornithinicoccus; species Ornithinicoccus chungangensis_A. The sequence continues at coordinate 4,938 of NZ_LQBL01000010.1, forward strand.
GGCAGGTCTCCATCGTGGTACCGACCACCCAGGACGTCGACGCCCTCGCCGAGCGACTCCGCCACCACGACATCCCCGCCCAGCACGACGGCCGCACCCTGCGCTTCGAGGACCCCTGGCGCAGCCTCCTCGAGGTCAGCGCCGCGACGTGACGCGACGACGAGCCCACAGGCGACGGCCCCCAGCCACGACGAAGGCCCCTCGACCGCGTCTCCGCAGGCCAGGGGCCTCATACCGAACCTCGAACCGGGTGGACGTGAAGGGACTCGAACCAATATCTTGGCCGATGCGACGATCCACGCGAATCGATGTCAACCAGCACTCTTGGGTTCTGACCTGCACAGACGCAGCCGAGCGGACATCACTCGATGTGGTCGTAGGTGGACACTGCTGTACCTTCAAGATGCACGCAAGATGCACGACCGAGGAGCGCAAGGTTGGCCATGACCCGCAAAAGGCAGTTCGGCAACCTGAGGAAGCTCCCGAGCGGGCGGTGGCAAGCGTTCTACCGCTACGGCGAGATCCGGCACAACGCGGGCAGCACCTTCGAGACGAAGATGGACGCCGAGGGCTGGTTGGTCGACGAGCGCCGCCTCATCGAGCGAGATGAGTGGAGCCCGCCAGCCGTTCGACGCAGGGCGTCACAAGACGCTGAGCAAGCGCGCGTCGCGAACACCTTCACCGCATACGCGAGGGCCTGGCTGAGCGGACGACACGACCTGCGCCCGACGACGCGCGCCTCCTACGCGACGTCACTCGAGCGTCATCTGTTGCCGGCGTTCGGGACCATGCCGATGGATGAGATCAAGACTGACACCGTCCGCACCTGGTTCCAGTCTTACGGCACTAGAACGCCGACCGCACGAGGTCACGCATATCAGGTCTTAAGCACCATCATGCGCCAGGCAGAAGATGACAACATCATCACGAAGAGCCCGTGCCGCATCCGCTCCGGTGGCCGCTCCCCCGTCGTGCGCGAGCCCGAAGTACTAACCCTTACCGAACTCCTGTCTTTGGCACAAGCCATGCCGGAGAAGCACCGAGCATTCACCCTCGTGTGTGGCCTGTGCGGGCTACGTTTCGGGGAGGCTGCCGCACTGCGCCGCCAGGACGTCGACCTGGCGGCCGCAACGCTCACCGTCAGTCGCACAGCAGTTCGCGCCGACGGGACTAAAAGCACCAACGCCCCCAAAACGGCTGCCGGTCGAAGGACTGTGGCCATGCCGTCCATCGTTGCTCGGGCCCTGACCGACCACATCGGTGCTCAGGCCGATCACAGCCGTAGCGCTCTGATCTTTCCGGGCGATGACGGAGAGCTGTTGGCGCCTACCGCGCTGTACGGCCGCGGGGCTCGCGTCGAAGAACGCAACGGACGAACGTACCGGAAGGCGGCCTACGGCTTCCACGCTGCACGCGAGGCTATCGGCAAGCCGACCCTGCACTGGCACGACCTGCGTCGCACCGCTGCCACCCTGGGAGCTCAGTCGGGCGCTACGGTGCGCGAGTTGCAGCACCGTCTGGGACACACCACCCCCGCCATGGCTCTGCACTACCAGTTGGCCACCGCACAGCGTGATCGATCGATCGCCGACGCACTGCAGGTTCAGATTGAGGAGCTGGGAGAGAACGCGTGGCCGTCGGGCCCTGCTGGTGGTTCGACTGTTTCTTGAGAAGCGCCCCGAGGGTCGGGAGAAGCGATCCCGGGCACCGGCCGGAGCTCACACCTACAGAAGGAGCGACTGCGCCAAACCTCCTGCTGCGGCGTCCCACCCTGGGTGGCCACGCCACGAATGGCGTGGCTCAATCACAGGGGCAGGCGAGCGCTGCGCTGCCTCGTCACCCCTTTTGCGCAGACTCGTAGGCGGCTACGACCTCAGCGGAGATGCGCCCACGGTCAGAGACGGAGTGTCCGTTCTCCTTCGCCCACTGCCGGATGGCCTTCGTGCGCTCACGGTCCTGCTGACTCGCGCTGCTGGTGCCCGCCCTACGAGTGCCGCCAGACACCTTGCGCCCGGCCCTGAGGTAGGGCTGAAGAAGCTTGGCGAACTCCGCCGCCTCATCGGTGGACAGGTCAACCTCGTACGTGCTGCCCTTCCAGCCGAAGGTGATGGTTTCGCCCTCCTTGCCCAACTCCTCTCCGGAAAGGTCTGAGACGAACTGGGTCACGACACGCTGCGCCATAAGTGATCCTTCTCGATGGGACGTCCAAGCCTTGCACCCGAAAGGGTGAGGACGTGCCTCCTACCGTACCCAGGACTCTGCAGGGCACCAATTCCGCTAGGACCTCTCGAGTAACGCACGATCCCGTGACCCGCTGACGGATCGACTTGGTAGGACAAAGCGGAGGCAGTTGGCTAGTGGTCGGCCCGCCTAGCCCATGCGGCATGACAGCCCGCTGTGCGATGGCTGCTTCCCGGCGCTGGAACAGCGGCGCAGTACATTCTGTCGACGACTGCAAGGGAGGGCACATGGGGAACGGCGCGTCGGGCGAAGGGGCTCCGCGATGGATGGTCGTACTCGTGTTGGGGCTCGGTGCTCTCGTGCTGGTAGGAGTTCCGGTGCTTACGGCGACAATCGATCGACCGTTGATCCTCTACATACTTGGGTCTCTTCTCGTGGTTGTCCTGGCGTGCAGCGTTCCGTTGGCCGTTGTCATGCGGAAGGAACTGCGTGGGATTCGCGAGAAGAAGTCAGGGCGCTGAGCGGCGAGAGAACCTTCCCGACCAGCGTCAAGGCCGGCTGTGGGGTCCTGAATGAAGACGTTCGACCTCGCGCCCGTTCTCTGGAGGGCGCAGTACACGGGTATTGACGAGTTAACTGGGACGGTCCGCGGCTGATGCGTGCTTGGTCGAGCGTGGGCCACGGAGATGACCCGCGGTGTGGAAGGAAGCGAGGATGGTTGCCACAGGTTGAGCACAGCGCGGTAGCCTGTCGACGGCGCTCGAAAACTGGACGGTTTCGGCGGTCGAAGAGTGGACGGTCTCAGTCTAGGGATTCTTGTTCGGCCTTGATGCTGGGCAGGGTGTCGACGCCGCGGTCGCGTAGCCGGTAGGAGGCGCCTTTGAGTGCGATGACGTCGGCGTGGTGGACGATGCGGTCGATCATCGCGGCGGCCACGACCTGGTCTCCGAAGACGCCGGCCCAGGAGCTGAACGGCAGGTTCGACGTCAGGATCAGGGAGGCGTGCTCGTACCGGGAGGAGACGAGCTGGAAGAACAGGTTCGCGGCGTCCTGCTCGAAGGGTAGGTAGCCGACCTCGTCGACGATGATCAGCCCGTACCTGCGGAGACGGGTGAGCTCGGCGGCGAGCCGGCCGCGGTCGTGGGCCTCGGTCAGGCGGGTGACCCAGTCGGTGGCGGTCGCGAACAGCACCCGGTGTCCTTGCCGGGCGGCGGCGACGCCCAGGGCGGTGGCCAGGTGGGTCTTGCCGGTGCCCGGTGGGCCGAGGAGGACGACGTTGCGGTGCTCGGCCAGGTAGGCCCCGGACGCCAACGCCTGGACGGGGGTGCGGGCGCCGGGTTGGTGATCGAAGTCGAAGTCGTCCAGGGTCTTGACCGCGCCGAACCCGGCCGCGCGGATCCGTAGTCGGGCTCCGGAGGCGTTGCGGGCGGCGACCTCGCGTTCCAGGACTGCGGCCAGGTAGTCCTCGTGCGTCCACCCGGTGTCCCGGGCGTGGTCGGCCAGGCGGGCGGCGGCCTCGGTGATCCGGGGCGCTTTCAGCGCGGCGGCCAGGTGGGTGATCTGCTTGAGCGACTCGGTGCCGGGCGTGGTCTTGGGGGTCATGGCTGGCCCGCCTCGCCGAGACCGAAGGCACGGTCGTAGTCGGACAGGTCCCGCACCATGCCCGCGTCCTCGGATGGACGTGGTGCGGGGTGTTGGTAGTCGTGGCGCAGCGCGGCCGCGGTCGCCACGTGGGTGGGGTCGGTGACGGTCATGCCCCGTGCCCACCGGCGCGGGTGCTCGGCCACGAGCCGGCCGCCGTGGCGGACCCGGACGACCTCGAGGTCGGCGGCCACGTCGACCCGGGCGCCGATCGCGCGGGGGTCGACCGAGTAGTCGGAAGTGTCGACGCGCACGTAGTAGTCCCGGCCCAGGCGGACATGGTTGCGCCACCCCAGGTGCAGCACCGCCGGCGGCAACGGCAGCATCGCCTCGGTGTCCGCCGCGAGCAGGTCGACCGGGCGGGCCTTGGTCGTGCGCACCGTCCGGGCGTTCGCCCTGGTGAGCCATTCGGTGAACTGGGCGTTGAAGTCGGCCGGGGAGGCGAAGTGGCGCCCGGGCATGAAGGAGGTCTCGAAGAAGCGGTTGCGGCGTTCCACGATGCCCTTGGACTCCGGGTCCCGCGGCGGCAGCAGCACCACCTTCGTGGCCAGCGTCCCGGCGAACACCGCGACCGGTTCGGTCAGCTTGCCTCGTCCGATGCCGGGCTCGTTGTCCCAGATCAACCGGCGCGGCACCCGACCCAGCTCACTGAGCAGGGCCCACGTGCCGAGCAACAGATCCGGTGTCTTGCGGGTCGGCAGCATCCGGCCCACCGTGAACCTCGAATACCCGCACGTCATGACCAGCACCGGCAGCAGCGTGCGCGATCCGTCCTCGAGGAGGATCTTGGCTGGCGGGAACCACAGGTCGCACTGCGCCACGTCCCCGGCCGTCCAGGTGAGCCGGTCGGCCGGGTCGATCGGGCGATGGTCGACCCGGAGCCGCTTGACGTTGTCGCGGAACCAGCGGATCGAGCCGGTCCACCCCACCCGTTCGGCCAGCACCGTCGCCGGCATGTCCGGGGTGTCCTTCAGCAGCTCCCGCACCCGCGCCTCGTACGGCGTGAACGACGTCGGACCCGGTCTTCGCTCGTACTTCGGTGGCCCCTGCGAGGCGATGGCGTTGATGACCGTCGTCCTCGAGATGCCCAACCTCCTGGCGATCGCGGCCTTCGGCACACCGTCGGCGGCCAGCCTCCTGATCAGCGCCCAGTCCTCCATGGTGATCACACTCCAATCGTTGGCGGAGTGTCCACTTTTCGAGCGGGTGGTTTCCAGGCACTGTCGCAACGCCTCCCTAGAGTTCGGGAGTGTGAGGTCTTTGTCGCGACGTGTGAAGAAGGGGCCGGGACGACGTCCGTTGTCGGCCAAACGTGCCCGATTCGTGCAGCTGCGCGAGAGGGGGTGGAGCATCACCGCCGCGGCCCGCGAGGTCGGGCCTGGGCACCGCCGCTGCGTACTGCCACAACTGCGACCTCCTCGTGGGCCTGGACGGTCTACATTTCACTAGTGTCTGAACCGCCCCGGGTTTGGTGGAGGGTCTTGATTTCTACGGGAG
>NZ_LQBL01000011.1 GCF_001483745.1 Serinicoccus chungangensis
CTGCTCGATCTGCGCCCGGTGTTCGACGGCGTCTCTGGCTACGGACGGGTCGGCTGACCCCAGCCCCACCCCGGCGACCCCGACCTCGCCCTGACGACAGCCCCGGCCGCACCCCGTGTGCGGACCGGGGCGTCGTCATACCCGTGAACGGCCATCACGGCGCCGTCGCCCGCCTGGGCACTCCGTGGGGGCTGGGTACGGGTCTGACGTGGCAACCGGTGGTGGTGCGGGCGCGGACACGGCTGACTCGCCGTCGGGTTCCGAAAGGGCGTACAAGCACCAAGACCCACGACCAGCTACATGACGCCGGTCACGCATCGGCTCAGCCGTCGGGCCTTCCGGAGCAGGGGCTGTCGGCCATTGCCGGCTCCAGACAGAGGTCTTCGGCCCGGGTGCCGCACGGTGCCACAGTGCGTCCTGGCAGGTAGTCATGGAGCCCCGACGCAGGGCGGGTGCGCGCCGGTGCAGCCCGGGTATGGCTACACATCCTGCCGATGCCTGGCGCACCTCGTAGGTTGGGTCGACCCGTCGCGTCAGGAGCGACGGCAGGAAAGGAGCACAGCATGCTGAAGGGCAAGGTCGCGTTGGTGACGGGCGCGGGGTCGGGCATCGGGGAGGCGAGCGCACGGGCGCTGGCTGCGCAGGGGGCGGACGTCACGCTGGTCAGTCGGACCCGGGAGGAGCTGGAGGAGGTCGCGGCCGACCTCGAGGCCGGCGGCAGCCAGGCCCTGGTGGTGACGGGGGACGTCAGCGACGAGGACGACGCCCGGCGCATGGTCCAGGAGACCGTGGAGCGTTTCGGGCGGCTCGACGTCGTCGTCGCCAACGCCGGGGTCAACGGCACGTGGGCCGGCATCGAGGACCTCGACGTCGAGGACTTCCGGTCCACGGTCGACATCAACCTGACCGGCACCTTCCTCACCATCAAGCACGCGGTGCCGCACCTGGCCGAGGGCGGCGGCTCGGTCGTCGTGGTCTCCTCGGTCAACGGTACGCGCATGTTCTCCAACTCCGGCGCCACGGCATACTCCGCGAGCAAGGCGGGCCAGGTCGCGCTGACCAAGATGCTCGCGGTCGAGCTCGGACCCCGCAAGATCCGCCTCAACGTGGTGTGCCCCGGGGCCATCGACACCGAGATCGACGACAACACGCAGGCCGCGAACGAGGACGTGAAGATCCCGGTCGAGTTCCCGCAGGGGGAGATCCCGCTCACGCAGGGCACCCCCGGCTCGGCGCAGCAGGTGGCCGACCTGGTGACCTTCCTCGCCTCGGACGCGGCCAGCCACATCAGCGGCACCGAGGTCTGGGTCGACGGGGCCCAGTCGTTGCTGCAGGGGTGACCGCCCAGGCGTAGCGCGTCAGGTGCCGCAGTACGTCCGGTAGCGACCGAAGTCCGTCGGTGCAGGCTCGGCATACCGCTCGAGGCCGGGGCGCTCCCGGTAGGGATCGGTGACGGCGCCGAGGAGGCGAACTATCGGGTCCAGGTCGCCCTCGCTGCCTGCTGCGAGAGCCTCCTCGACCAGGTGGTTGCGGGGGATGTAGACGGGGTTGACCCGGTCCATCCGCTGCGCCTGCGGACCCAGGGCGAGCCACCGCCCGGCCCAGTCGTCGAAACCGGCCCTGTCCAGGAACAGGTCACGGGCTGGCTCGGCGTCCCCGCGGGCCGCATCGCCGAGGCGGCGGTAGAACGACGTGTGGTCCACGTGGTTGTCCTGCAGGAGACTCAGGAGCTCGGCGACCAGGGGCTCGACGACCTCGGCGCTCACCCGGTCCGCCAGGCCCAGCTTGGCCCGCATGCCGTTCGACCAGGCCGACGCGAACTGCGCGGAGAACGTCTCGAGGGAGCCCGTCGCCAGCTCGATCGCCTGCTCCTGCTCGGTGTGGAGCAGGGGCAGCAGCGCCTCGGCGAGGCGGGCGAGGTTCCACTGGGCGACACCGGGCTGGTTGCCGTAGGCATACCGTCCGCCGGTGTCGATCGAGCTGTAGACCGTCGCCGGGTCGACGGCCTCCATGAACGCGCAGGGTCCGTAGTCGATCGTCTCCCCGGAGATCGTCATGTTGTCCGTGTTCATCACCCCGTGGACGAACCCGACCAGCATCCACCGGGCGACGAGCTGCGCCTGGCCGGCGACGACCGCCTCGAACAGCGCGAGGTAGGGGTTCTCGGCCGCCGCGGCCTCGGGGTGGTGCCGGCGGATCGCGTGGTCGGCGAGGCGTCGCAGGAGATCGGTGTCGCCCGTCGCACGGGCGTACTGGAAAGTGCCGACGCGCAGGTGGCTTGAGGCGACCCGCGTGAGCACCGCGCCAGGCAGCAGCGTCTCCCGCTGCACCTGCCGCCCGGTGCCCACCACGGCCAGCGACCGGGTGGTCGGGACGCCCAGGGCGTGCATGGCCTCGCCGGTGACGTACTCGCGCAGCATCGGACCGACCGCGGCCAGGCCGTCACCGCCGCGGGCGAAGGGCGTGCGACCGGAGCCCTTGAGGTGGATGTCGACCAGTCGCCCCGCCCTGTCGGCGACCTCGCCGAGCAGGAGCGCCCGGCCGTCGCCCAGGCGGGGCGAGTAGCCGCCGAACTGGTGCCCGGCGTAGGCCTGCGCCACCGGGGTGGCGCCGTCGGGGACGAGGTGCCCCGTCAGCAGGCGCAGACCCTCGGGACCGCGCAGCCAGGACGGGCCGAGGTCCAGCTCCGCCGCCAGCGACTCGTTGAGCACCAGCAGCCGGGGGTCCGGGGCCTCCTCCGCCTGCCACGGCACGGCGAGCTCACCCAGCTCGCTGGCGAACTGGTGGCCGAAGGACAGGGTCTGCCGGGGCACGACACTCATCTGTCGAGCGTAGGCGAGAGACCCCTCAGGGGCGGAAGGCGGAGCTCGCGCCGTCCAGCGCACCCTCCTGGACGGGGAGGTCGCCGCGGGTGACGGCGGCCAGCAGCTGCTCGTGGTCGGCCTCGGTCTGGTCGGCGTACAACCGGGCGAACCGGCTCAGGGCGACGTCCACCTTGTCCGAGCCACCGACATACCCCGCGATCATGGACGCCCCGCTGGTGCGGGCGTGCCCCTTGGCGAGGAGGTGACCGACGATGCCGGCGTAGTCGGCCAGCGCCGGCGCGTCGATGGCGTCGAGGGGGATGGTGCCCTTGCTGTTGCGGAACTGGCGCACGTAGTAGGTGTGGTCGTCGCCGACGGTCGCCCACCCCAGCAGCGGGTCGCTGACCGTCTGCAGCGCCTGCTGGTACTCGACCACCCGCTGGCCCTGGTGCTCGTGCAGCGCGGAGTCGCCGTGCACGTGGCGGGCGATGACCGAACGCCTGGCCTGCTTGAGCTGCAGGAACAGCACGTCGTCGGGGGTGCTGCCCTCCAGCAGCGCGACGTAGGCGCGCAGCCCCACGCTGCCGACGCCCACCACCTTGTGCGCGATGTCGACCAGGGTGTAGCCGCCGACCACCCGGCGCCAGTGCGGCGCGAGCGTGAGGAGGTAGCCGTCGAGCGCCTCGGCCAGGGCCTCTCGCTCCTCGTCGCTGACCCGGGTGATGGTCGGCGGGTCCTCGACGATCACCCGTCGCCCGGCCTGCTCGGTCGTGAACTTCGGGAGCGCGCGGTCGCTGGTGCGCTTCCGTGCCCGCTTGGCCGACCGGTGGATCTCCTTGCGCAGGGTCTTCTCAGTCGCGGTCTCGTGCATCCGGTGCACGTCGAGCCGGTTGTAGGAGCGCATGAGGAGGGGTTGCTCGGCCAGGAACCTCAGCTCGCCCCGGTATGCCGCGACGCACGCCCGCACGGCGGCCTCGCACTCCTTCTCGGACAGCCCGTTCGTGCGCCCGGCGACGTGGATGCTGGCGACCAGGCGGCGCAGGTCCCACTCCCAGCAGCCGGGGTGGGCCTCGTCGAAGTCGTTGAGGTCGATGACCAGCTCGCCCTCGGGGGAGGCGTAGAACCCGAAGTTGCCGACGTGCGCGTCGCCGCCGATCACCGGCATGATCCCGGTCGCCGGCAGGTGCGCGACGTCGTCGGCCATCACCACGGCGGTGCCCCGCAGGAAGCCGTAGGGGTTGGCGACCATCCGGCCCACGCGCACCGGGACCAGCTCGCTGCGCCGCCCCTCGTGCGACTCCTGGATGAGCGCCACCGGGTCCGGCCGTCCGGGCCGGGGAGTCCAGTCACCCAGGCTCGTGCGCGGGACCTCCTTGCGCAGCGCCTTGCCCATGGCATAGCGCTCCGCCCGCGAGGTGGGCCGCTTGCGGATGGAGGCGTATGCCGTGCTGTCGACCGTCGCGAGCACCCGGTGGCCGGTGGAGGCGGGGGTCACCGGACCCGGTGCCTTGGTGCGGTGTGCCGGGGTCCGCGGGGGAGAGCTCGGGCCCGCGCGGTGTGGACGGGGTCGTGTGGCACAGACCTCACCCTCGCGTGTCCGCGCCGATGGTGCAACACCCGGCCGGGCGACTCAGCTCTTCATCGCGGCGACGCGGGAGGGGTACGAGGCTGCCCTGTCAGCGGCGGAGTGAACTGCCCGACGAGGTGTCTCGCGCACTGCCTGCGTGCCTGGGGACGACCTCCTGCCTCGTCCCGACCTGGTGGCGACCCGGGCGATCAGCATCGACGCCCCGGCCGAAGCCGTGTGGCCGTGGGTGGCGCAGATGGGTCAGGGCCGAGGAGGCCTCTACTCGTACGACTGGCTCGAGAACCTGGTCGGGTGCCAGATGGTCAGCGCGACCCGGGTGGTGCAGGAGTGGCAGCACCCGTCGGTCGGGGACGACTTCCGCCTGCACCCCGACGTCGCACTGAAGGTCGCGATGGTCGAGCCACCGCACGCCTTGGTCGTGCGAGGTGCGGTCTCAGCCACCGGCCAGGACGGCTCGGGTGATCCCTCCATGCCCTACGACTTCACCTGGGCCTTCGTCCTGCCTCCTCAGTCCGGTGGGCCCACCAGGCTGGTCGTGAGGGAGCGCTACCTCTACCTCAGCCCCTGGGCGTCGCTGCTGGTCGAGGCCGTGTCGATGGTGAGTGCCGTGATGACCGAGCGGATGCTGAGAGGGATCCGTGATCGCGTCGAAGGGACCGGGCCGCGTCCTCGGGCAGTGGAGTCCAGCGGTTGACGCACCCCGGGACTACGCTGGACCCGTCGCGACCCCGGTGGGAGCACCCCGTACGGGCTGACACGTCGACCTCCATCGAAAGGACGACGCCATGTCGCGACCGACCCCTCCCGCCCCACCGCTGCACCCCACCCTGCTCCGCCTCGACCGTCTGGCAGCTCACCTGGCGACCGACGACCACGTCCTGGCCGTACTCGGCCTGGGGTCGGCGGGGCAGGAGACCCACCGCTTCGACGAGCACTCCGACATCGACTTCTTCGTCGTCGTCGACAGCGCCTCCGCCCAGGACGGCTACCTGCAGGACCCGGGGTGGCTCGCCGGCTTCGGCGGCGCCGTCGCCTACAGCTTCGTCAACGACCCCCACGGCCGGAAGGCGCTTTTCGCCGACGGGCTGTTCGTGGAGTACGCGGTCTTCACGTCCGACCAGCTCGCCGCCCTGCCCGTCGTCGGCGCGCGAGTGGTCTGGTCGCGCGACGGCCACGACCCGCTGACGGGCTCACCGGCGCCGGCGAGACCCACCGCCGTCGACACCGTCGACTTCCACCGCGACGAGGCCCTGACGAACCTCTACGTCGGGCTCCACCGCGAGCTGCGGGGAGAGCGCCTGACCGCCATGCGCTTCATCCAGGTGTATGCCGTGGACCGGGTCCTCGCGCTCGTGCGCCTCGACCCCGCCTCCCGGCTGGACCACCCCGACCACTTCGAGTCGACCCGCCGCATCGAGCGGGCCGACCTGCCCACGGACCTCCCGCTGCACCGGATGGTCCCGGGCTACGAGCACAACGTCGACGCCGCGCGGGCGGTCCTGGACTGGCTGACGACGCACCACGTCACCCACCCGGTCATGACCCGGGCCGTCCTCCGGCTGCTCGACGAGCACGAGCAGACCTGAGCACGTGCTTGTGGCCAGGAGCCCGGCAGGAGGACACTCCGGAGGATGAGCTCCTACTCGCGGCCGCTGGAGGTCGCGCACGAGCACGCCCTCCGCTGGCTGGACTCGCTGGGGGAGCGACCGGTGCCCGCTCAGGCGTCGATCGAGCAGGTGGTGGACGCGCTGGGGCCCGACCTGCCGGAGCACGGGTGCCCGCCGGAGGAGGCCGTCGCGCTGCTCGCGGAGGCCAGCGACGCGGGGCTGACCGCCATGGCCGCGGGCCGCTTCTTCGGGTTCGTCATCGGTGGCACAGCACCCGGCCGCGATGGCTGCCGACTGGCTGGTGAGCGCCTGGGACCAGAACGCCGGGCTGCGCACGGTCACCCCGGCCCACAGCGCGGTCGGGGACCTCGCCGGCGCCTGGCTGCTCGACCTGCTCGGTCTGCCGGGGGAGAGCGCGGTCGGCTTCACGACCGGGGCCACGATGGCCAACTTCACCGCCCTGGCCGCCCCGCGTGACGACGTGCTCCGCCGGGCAGGGTGGGACGTGGCGCGGCACGGGCTCGGCGGAGGTCCGGCGGTCCGCGTCGTCGTCGGGGCCGAGCGGCACGACACGGTGGACGTCGCGCTGCGCTACCTCGGCCTCGGCGCCCCTGACGTGGTCGCGGTCGATCATCAGGGTCGGGTGCGGCCCGACGCGCTCGAGGAGTCCCTGGCCGAGGCAGGGCCCGGCCCGGCCGTCGTGGTCCTCCAGGCCGGCAACATCCACTCCGGGGCCAGCGACCCCTTCGAGGAGACCGTCGAGACCGCCCACCGGCACGGTGCCTGGGTGCACGTCGACGGTGCCTTCGGTCTGTGGGCGGCCGCGTCACCGGCATACCGGCACCTGATGCGCGGCCACGAGGGCGCCGACTCGTGGGCGACCGACGCCCACAAGACGCTCAACGTGCCCTACGACAGCGGGCTGTGCGTCGTGCGCGACGCCGCGGCGCTCCAGGCGGCGATGGGGGTGCAGGGTGCCTACCTGCTGCGTGACGAGGTGTGCCAGCCGCTGGACAAGGTGCCCGAGCTCTCGCGCCGCGGGCGGGCGGTGCCGGTGTGGGCGGTGGTGCGCTGCCTCGGTCGGGACGGGGTCGCCGAGCTGGTCGAGCGGCTCTGCCGGCACGCCACCAGTCTCGCCGACGCGCTGAGGACCATGCCCGGTGTCACCGTGCTCAACGACGTGGTCTTCACGCAGGTCTGCGCGACGTTCGGCTCCGACGAGCGGACCGACGAGGTGGTCGGGCGGCTGCTCGCGGACGGGACCACGTGGATGACCGGCTCGACCTGGCACGGGCAGCGGGTCCTGCGGATCTCGGTCAGCAACTGGTCGACCACCGACGAGGACGTCGAGCGGAGCGTCGAGGCCGTGCGCCGGGTGGCCACGGAGATCGCCTGAGGCCCCTCGGGCTCAGCCAGGGGAGCGGCCCGGCGCCGGACCGGGATCATCCCTGGCCTCCACCGGTCCGAAGGCCGCGGCCAGGACCTGCCAGCGGCCGTCCGCGACCACCCACAGCCGGGTGTAGCCGAACCGCGCGTCAGCGGGAGCGCCGCCCTGCACGGCCTCGACGTCGACGACGGTGCGCGACACCCCGCTCGGTCCGTCGTCCCGGACCTCGACCGAGCGCTCGACGAGGGACGTGATCCGCAGTGCGCCGGACCGGTAGGCGTCGAGGTCGTCCTCCTTCGTGAAGGTCGCCCCGTCCGGTCCGATGGCGACGACATCCGGGTGCAGCAGCTCATCGAGGGCCTCGACGTCACCTTGACGCTGCGCCTCGAGGAGTCGGCGCTCGGCGGCGACGAGACCTTCCATGCGGCTGACCATGCCACGGGGACCCACGGGCGGCAAGGTCGGCAACCCGTCAGCCGCGCCGGACTCACGTCGGGGACCGGTGACCGTCTCCACGGGTGTCAGCCTCCGGGACGTCGCGCTCCCTCGCGAGCGGCCCCCAGAAGGCGGCCGCCAGGAGGAGCGCCACGCCGCTCCCCAGCAGGACGCCACCCAGGGTGTCGGACAGCCAGTGGGCGTGCAGGTAGGTGCGGCTCAGGGCCATGAGCAGGACGGCGACGGTGCCCACCACCCGCACCCAGAGCACGGGGAGCAGCACTGCCGCCACCACCGCGAGGGTGGCGGCGTTCGCGGTGTGGCCGGAGGGGAAGGACCCCTCGTCGACGACGACGAGGATGCCGTCGGGGCGCGCTCGCCCGACGACGTGCTTGAGCACCTGCACGAGGACGGCGCTGACGACCAACGTGGTGAGGAGGTATGCCGCCGCCCACCGCCGGCCGGACAGCGTCAGGGCGAGGGTCGCCCCGACCGGGATGACGTACACGCCGACGACGCCCGCGCCCAGGAGGTCCAGCACCCGCGCGGACTCCAGCAGCGCGGGCACCCGGTGGCCGGAGACCACCCCGTTCCACCAGACGTCCACGGGCCAGGGGCCACCCTGCACGGACGCCCACCACCCCAGGGCGCAGCCGAGCGTGACCAGCAGCACGCCGACGACGGCCGTCGTGGTCCGCGGGCGCCGGGTGTCGAGGTCGACCTCCGCCGCCGTCACGTCCGTCGTCCCTCGTCGCATCCGGCCCATTCTGCCCACCCAGGGGGGAACGCACCCTCCGGAGCGGCGCGGCATACACGGTGCAGGGGGTGGCTGCTCGGGTTGCCGGGGGCGGTCTGGTGCCTAGGGTCGGGGGATGGGTAACGAGTCGCCAGGGCAGCGGGCCGAGGACCTGCCGGAGCGCGAGCTGCTGCAGATCTACCTGCAGGACCACCTGAGCGGTGCCACGGGACTGCTGCAGCGCCTGACGATGATGCGCGACCACGACGACGACCTGCCCGTCGCCGCCGAGATCGCGCAGCTGGAGCAGGAGGTCCGTGAGGACCGCCAGACGCTGGTCGACGTGATCCGCACGCTGGGTCTGCGGCCGAGTCCCGCCAAGCTGCTGCTGGCGAGGGCCGGTGAGATGGCGGGCCGCCTCAAGCTCAACGGCCGGGTGCGGCGCCGTTCCCCGCTGACGCCCCTGCTCGAGCTCGAGGTGGTCCAGGCGGGCATCAGCGGCAAGTCCGGGCTGTGGCGGTCGCTGGCCGTCCACGCCGGGGCCCTCGGTCTGGACGCGGAGGAGTTCCGCGCCCTCGAGGAGCGGGCCCTGCGACAGCTGGACGACGTCGTCGCGGCGCACCGCCGGCTCACGCGCGGCGCGTTCGGCTGACCACCCGCCGGGCACGAGGCTGAGCGACCGTCGGACTCGGTCGCGACTCCACCGACGCACCTTCGCCCACCCGGGACGCGTGGTCTGCTCGTGACGTTCGACCCGTCAACGGCCCGATTGCCTCGCAAGCGATGTCCTGAGTTCCGCGGAGGCCTCCCCGCAGGAGGGCTGAAACCGCCCCGACTGTTGTGTGTGTGGGTTCGTAGCCCCTACAGGGCCACGAAAGCACACGGGTCCGGATTCTCGGACGCGTACCGAGCGCTAACAAGCGCAGGCGGTGTCACTATCGATGGACGGGTCGTGGCGTGAGGTCGGACCGTGGCCGACGGTGACTGGCTCGTGGTGCGTCAGCCGCGCGAGCGCCGCAGACCGTGGAGCGACGTCGCGGCGAGCGCTGAGCGGCGCGGCCTCCGGCCGCGCGCAGGGCTGGCGCTCAGGCCGGGGTGAAGCCGAAGCCGGTGACGGTGACCTCGAACGGCGCCGCCTGACTCTCGTCGTCCTCGTTGGCGTCGGTCACCCACAGGTTGAGGTGGACGCGCTCGGCGGCCGGGACCGGCAGGGCCGAGCTGTCGACGCGGGAGGAGGCGATGAGCGTGTCCGCGGCGGTCGCACCGGCATACGTCGCGAACGACACGGTGCCCGGCCCCCACGTCATCGTCGTGCGGAACACCCGCAGACCGCGGGGGAGGGACTCGTTGTGGCTGAGCACGTTGGTGGGCCCGGGCAGCCAGTACCCGGCGGTGAGGCGCGGAGCGATGCCGGGCACGCCCCAGGCCGAGATCTCGCCGGCGTCGATCTCGTTGTGGCTGGCGTCCCAGGGCTGGGTCGAGTCGTAGGTGAACAGGTTGCCCCAGACCACCGACTGCGAGACCACGTCGACGTCGGCCCGGAAGTCGAGCGCATAGCTGCCGTAGCCCCAGCCGGCGCGCGTCGACAGCAGCTCCGCGGCCACGGGCGACCCGCCCGGGTTCGTCAGGCGCAGCGTCACCGTCCCGTCGGCGTTCTGGACGACGTTGTCCCCCGACCACTGGCCGTTGTAGTGGGGTGCGCCGGGCCAGGTACGCCGCAGCCAGTTGACCCCGGCGAACGAGAGGTCACCCGCCGGGCCGGGGTCGGTCGGGGTGGGCGTGGGGGAGGGCTTGGTGCCGCCGTGCCCGTTGCGGTGGTGCGCGGGAAGGATCATCGGTGCCAGGCCGGCGGCTCGCAGCAGCACACGGCGGGAGGGTGGCATCTCATACTCATCTCTGCCCTGCGGTGGGACCCCGGCTCGGGGGTGGCGGCACACCGACCCGGCAGGGAGCAGCAGAGGCGACCGCACGACGACCAGTCGAGTGTTCCGCCTCTCGCCGGTGCGGGCAAGAAGTTGACGGCTAAAGGTTGTGCAAAGAATTTCGGACCTCAACTTCCGCATCGCCATGGTGGACAGCCCGACCCAGGAGCGCACGAGGCGACGGACCGGGTCCGGACGCTCGTGGTGGGTGGTCCGCAGCGGCTCGACGGCGGGTGAGGCGGGCCCGGGCCTCGGCCGACCCGGCCTGCAGGCGATCATGGGCCCATGCCTCAGACGTCCCGCCGCCGGCGGCTGCTCCGCCGGCTCCTGCGCGTGGGGGTCGTGCTCCTCGCCGTCGTGGCGGTGACGCTCGTGGCGGTCTGGGGTCTGCAGCGGTACGTCATCTACTTCCCGGACCGGTCGCCGGTGCCGCCGGCCGCCGAGGTGCTGCCCGGGGCTCGCGACGTCACCGCGGTGACCTCCGACGGGCTGGAGCTCGGGGCCTGGCTGGTGCCGGCCGAGGCGTCGGCGGACCGTGACCTGGCGGTCCTCTTCGCCCACGGCAACGGCGGCAACCGGGAGGGTCGGGCCGACGTCGGCCGACGGCTCAGCGAGCGCGGCTTCACCGTGCTGCTCATGGACTACCGCGGCTACGGAGGCAACCCGGGCACCCCGTCGGAGGAGGGTCTGGCGCAGGACGCGCTCGCCATGTCCGACCTGCTGGAGCGCGAGGGCTTCCCCCCGGACCGGGTGGTCTACGTCGGCGAGTCCCTCGGCACCGGGGTGGTGGCGCGGCTGGCGGAGGAGCGACCACCGCGCGCCATGCTGCTGCGCTCACCCTTCACCGACCTGGTCGACGTCGGGCGCGCGCAGTACCCGATCCTGCCGGTGGGGGCGCTGCTCCGGGACCGCTTCGACGTGCTCTCCCGTATCACCGAGACGACGGTCCCCGTCACCGTCGTCCGTGCCGAGGAGGACTTCATCGTGCCCAGCGAGCTGAGCGCCCGCGTGGCCGCGGCAGCCCCCACCCTCGTCGAGGAGGTCGTCCTCCCCGGCGTCGGTCACAACGACCCGGCGATGACAGGTCCCCCGCTGGTGGACGCGGTCGTCCGACTCGTGGAGGCGACCCAGCGGGACGGGCGGGTCGGCGTGTCCGGCCGGGGTCGCCCCTAGTCTGGCCTCATGGGACGTGCCGCATGACCTGGACCCGTCACCGGCCCAAGGCGCTGTCCTGGGCGCTGCTGCTCGCCTTCGTCCTCGTCGTCGGCTTCACCATCGCCCGTTATGCCGGGGGAGACCTGGCCGTGGGGGACGACCTGCTCGGGCTCGTCGTGCGCCTGGCGGTGCTCGTGCTCATCGTGCTGGCCTACCTGCGCACCGGCGGGAGCACCCAGGCGTCGAGGGAGGGGCTCGTCGTGCACAACGGGCTGCGCGCCACCCAGGTGCCGGCCGCGGTGATCAAGACCATCCAGGAGGACCCTCGCCGGGGTGGTGTCGTCGCGCTGCTCACGACCGGTCAGGCCGTCGAGCTCCCGGGGGTGCCGATCACGGACGTGCGTCAGGTGCGGCGCTCGCTGAAGGGTCGCTGAGGCATACCCGGGGTCGTTCACGCTGCGCGCCACGCGACGGTGACCCACGATGAAGACCCAGCCCCCTGACACACCGAGGAGACACATGCTCACCACACTCTCGTCCTACGGGCTGCGGTCCGACCACTGCTACGCGGCCGGGTTCGCCTCGATCGGACTGTCCTTCGTGAGTCACTTCGTCTCGCGGGGCAAGAAGGACGACAGCAAGGCCCAGGCCGACCGCTGGGGGCTGTTCGTCGGTGAGTGGGCGCCGACGTTCTTCGCGCTCGGCGTGGCGCTCAAGCTCGAGGAGTCCACGACCGTCCTCTGAGGACACCCCTTTCGCCGGCTGCCGCCCGACGGGGGTGGTGGCCGGCGTCGACGACGCAGGAGAGGAGCAGGTATGGCGATCCGCACCGGCACGAAGGTCCGCTGGAAGTGGGGCGACGACTACGCCGAGGGCAAGGTCACCGAGGTCCACCACGACACGGTCGAGCGCCAGAGCAAGGGCAACACCATCAAGCGCAAGGGCAGTGACGACGACCCTGCCTACGTCATCGAGCAGGAGGACGGCACCACCGTGCTCAAGCTCAGCAGCGAGGTCGAGCGCGCCTGAGCGCGGTCGGGGCGACGGGGCGGGCGCAGGTTCCTACCCTGGGGGCGTGAGCGCACCGGACCCGTCCAGCGAGTGGCTGGTGCAGCCCCGCTGGTTGCCGACGCTGCGCGCGGCGATCGGCGGCGCGGTCATCGTCAGCGCCGTGACCGCGCTGGCGCTGGCCTACCCCTGGCGAGGGCTCGAGATCGCCCTCGTCGGCCTGTGGGGCGGGTATGGCGCGTTCCTGGTCTGGGCCAGCCGCCGGGAGCGCAGCGGCACGCGGCTCGAGGACGACGCCGTCGTCGTCACCTCGGGCGGGCGGACGACCCGCCTCACCCGCGCCGACATCCTCGACCTGCGCACGGACCAGCCCGGGAGGAGGGCCTGGCGGGTGCAGGCGGTCCGCCGCGACGGCCGGGTCATCACCCTGCTCGCCGTCCCGCCCGCCGAGCTCGAGCGGCTGCGAGCGTGGCACGTCGGCGGTCCGACGGGAGGCTCCTGAGCGGGAGGTCGGCGGCGGCCAGGCGGTGGGCGGCAGCGGCGGCGGGCGGCGGCTGTCTGCCCTGCGTCCTCGGCCCGAGGCCACCCGTCTGTCAGCCGGTATGCCGTCTGGCAGCCAGCTGGTCATCTGACAGCCTCCTCCTCGAGGCTCATGGTTGACGTGGCGGCTATTGGTCCACCAGGCGGCTGCTGGTCCACCAGGCGGCTGCTGGTCCACCAGGCGGCTGGTGTCGACCAGGCGGCGTCACGTGATCTCCTGCGCCGCGCGGGGAAGGTCACCGGTGTCAGGTCGTCCGGGTGGCCTGGACCACCCAGTTGTTGAGGCTGTGCCCGGTGACGTCCAGGCCCTGGGCCAGGTCGCAGGAGAACAGCGAGACCGCGCGGCCCGGCTCGTCCAGGCTCCACACCCAGGCGTAGTCCGTGGCGGCCTTCTCGGTCACCTCGTTCTTCGGCACGGACCGAGCGTCCGCGTCGACGCCGAAGCTCGCCTCCTGGCCGTCCGCGTAGCGGATGACGACGACGTCCCCGGCCCGGACCTCGCCGAGGCGGTGGAAGACGTCCCGGACCCCGTCATAGCTGGTATGCCCCGCCAGCACCCCGGGGTAGGCGGACAGGTCGCCGGGCACCGTCGACCACTGGGGCGGGCCGTACCAGCCCACCACCCCCGGAGGCGGGTTCAGCTCGTCGCGGTCGTTGAGCTGGGTGAGCGCCACGGGGGCGTCGACGAGCACCTCCTCGCCCCGGGTGATGGTCACGTGGACGGGTCCGGCCTGCGGGTCGGCCGTCATCCCGGCCGACGCCGGGGTGGGTGTCGTGGTCGGCGTGGCGGCGGGCGCCTGCGGCGGAGACGTGCGGGTCGCGGCGTCCGGCGTCGGGGTCGACCGCGCCGGGCCGGTCACCTCCGCGACGTCCGGTGCGGAGGTCACCGCGGGCGGGGCGCCCGTGTCCGGACCGGCGGCCGTCGGCGCACCCCGCCACCCCCAAACGGTCACCAGGACGCCGACCAGCACCAGCGACAGCAGCGCCAGGGTGACGGCCCGGCGCGCCGGGCGGGGGCGGTCGTCCGTGCCGGTCACGCGCCGCGGCGCACCAGGCCGAGCCCGGCCAGGGACAGCAGGGCCAGGCCGAGACCCAGGCCCGTGACCAGCGGGGCGGCGCCACCGTCGGTCTGGACCCTGCCGGGGATCTGGTGGCCGCCGTCACCCGGCTGCCCGTCACCCGGCTGCCCGGGGGTCGTGGGCTCACCCGGCTCCGGGGCGCAGTCCTGCTCGACCTCGACCTCACCCTCGCCGGCGAACAGCCACTCGTCGGTGACGGGCTCGAGGTCCTCGCCGATCCCGGTCGCGCTGACCCAGTAGATGAGGTCCGCCGAGACCTCCACGGTGGAGGACGCACCGGGGGCGAGGAAGAAGGAGTCCTCGGAGTACTCGTCGTCGGCCCCGTAGTAGACGACGACGACCTCCTCGT
The DNA here is from genome assembly GCF_001483745.1 of Serinicoccus chungangensis. Classification (GTDB taxonomy): domain Bacteria; phylum Actinomycetota; class Actinomycetes; order Actinomycetales; family Dermatophilaceae; genus Ornithinicoccus; species Ornithinicoccus chungangensis_A. The sequence goes on from NZ_LQBL01000011.1 coordinate 14,611, forward strand.
CCGTGCGGCTGGTGAAGGTCACCGCCCCGCAGGTGACCTCGGCCGAGGTCCACTCCTCCTCGGGGAGGGAGTCGAACTCGTCGCAGTTCTCGGTCGAGACGCCGGTGGCGGTCAGCGGGCCGTGCAGTAGGGTCTGCTCCGCGGGGGCCGTGCGGTCGTAGACCAGCACCTGGTAGGTCGCGGTCTCACCCTCCTCGAGCCAGTCGCCCCAGACAGCGGCGAATCCCGCCATGAAGCGCTCGGTCCGCAGCGTCACCCAGCTGCCGTCCACCTCCTCCTGCAGCACGAGGCGCAGGTCCGTGTCGTCCCCGGCGTACTCGACGTAGACGTTGTAGGAACTGTCCCAGCACTCGGGGCCGACGTACTCGACGACGAAGTCCTCGGCCGGCAGGGCCTGCACCACCGCGTCCTCGGGGGTCTGCTCGTCCGCCGGGGTCTCGGTGTCCTCGTCCTCGGCCGGGGCGGGCTCGGCGGTCTGCGAGGCGTCGTCCTCCAGCGCCGAGGCGGCCGGGACCACGAGGAGCGAGGCGAGGACGAGCGCCAGGGCGGCGAGCAGGACGGTGAGGAGCTGGACGGGGGGCCGCAGGGTGGGGCGGGGTAGGGACATGTGCGTCTCCGGGGTCTGTGCGAGGTGCATCCGCGGCCGCTGAGGCCGGTCGGAGCGGCGCCCCGTCGACGGAATGCTAGGTCACCAGCGGGCACCTGGACAGAGGACGAGGCAGAGCGCCGTTGTGATCTGCGTCACGTGCTGCTGCCGGTGTCGTCGCAGGTCACGGGCTTCCACCGGGGCACGGCGGCCGGTGTCCGCCCGTTACCGACCGGGGAGCCGGCGACGACACCCAAGCGTGCCGCCGGTCGCGCCCATGGCCGTCGTCCGCCTCGACAGCGCTTTCAACCTGAGTAGTGTGCTGCAGATGCAGCCTGACGCACCTCGCATCTCGACCGCCTTCCTCGACGAGCTCGAGCGGCAGACCCGCGCCACCGTCGCCGCGGCCGACCCGCCCGACAGCCCCTTCGCCGGAGCGCCGCAGGAGGATATCGAGCACCTGAGCGCCCTGGTCGAGGAGGGCACCGAGGACCTCAAGGCGGTCGTGCGGCAGCTGCACGCCGACCCCGAGCTGGCCTACGAGGAGCACCGCTCGGCCGCCCTGCTCGCCGACCTCGTCACCCGGCGCACCGGCATACCCGTCGAGGTCGGGGCCCACGGTGTCGACACCGCGCTGCGCGCCGAGGTCGCCACCCCCGGGTTCGACCCCGACCGGCACCGGACGGTGGCCGTGCTGAGCGAGTACGACGCGCTGCCCGGCCTCGGCCACGCCTGCGGCCACAACGTCATCGCCGCCACCGGGGTCGGGGCGTTCATCGCGCTGGCGCGGTTGGTCGCCGAGGCCGGCAGCGAGGTGCAGGGCCGGGTCGTCTTCCTCGGCACCCCCGCCGAGGAGGGGCACACCGGCAAGGAGGTCATGGCCCGCGGCGGCGCCTGGGAAGGGCTCGACGCCGCCTGTATGACGCACCCGTTCGGCTACGACGTGGTCGACACCCTCTTCCTGGGCCGTCGGCTGCTGCGGGCCACCTTCACCGGTCACCCCGCGCACGCCTCCGCCCAGCCGTTCCAGGGCCGCAACGCCCTCGACGCCGCCGCGCTGGCCTACCAGGGGATCGGGCTGCTCCGCCAGCAGATGCCGCCCTCGGACCGCGTGCACGCCGTCATCACCGAGGGCGGCACGCGCCCCTCGATCATCACCGGCTCGGCCACCCTGCAGCTCTACGTGCGCTCGGCCTACCCGCAGACCCTCGTCGACCTGTCCGGCCGCGTCGAACGGGTCATGCAGGGCGCCGCGACGATGACCGACACCGCGGTCGAGCTGGAGTGGGACCACTACCCGCCCTCGCTGCCCATCCGCGGCAACGCCGCCCTGGGCGGGCGCTGGGTGCGCAGCCTGGGGGAGCGGGGCCGGCAGGTGCTCCCGGCCGGGACGGTTCCCGACGTCCTCGCCGGGTCCACCGACTTCGGCAACGTGAGCGTCCGGGTGCCCGGCATCCACCCGATGATCGCCATCGCCGGTCCGGACGTCGCGCTGCACACCGAGGAGTTCGCCGCGGCCGCCGCGACCGAGGCGGCCGAGCGGGCCGCCGTCGACGGCGCGGTCGGGCTGGCCCACACGGCGTGGGACTTCCTCGCCGACGACGAGCTGGCACGTGCGGCGCGCGAGGAGTTCGAGGCCGCGGGCGGGGCCCTCGACCCCGCCACCTACTTCGACTGAGCGGCGCCCGCCCGGGCACCACTTGACCGAGCGGCGTCCGCCGCCCGGCCCACGTCATACCGGAGGGACGCCATGACCACTGCCACGCAGGAACGCCGGAGCATCGGCGACCGGCTCCTCACCACCATCGAGCGGTGGGGCAACAAGCTCCCCGAGCCGTTCACGCTCTTCCTCGTCCTGCTGCTCATCACGGGGGTCGTCTCGACCGCGATGGCGCTCGCGGACGTCGCGGTGACCGTGCCCGGCACCGAGGACGGCCCGATCGAGATCCGGGGGCTGTTCACCGGTGAGGGGTTGGCCTGGTTCACCAGCAACCTCGGCCCGAACTTCATCGGCTTCCCGCCGCTGCAGACGGTGCTCACCATCCTGCTGGCCGTGGGCGTGGCCGAGAAGACCGGGATGCTGGCGGCGGTCGTGCGCAAGTCCTTCGGCTCCGCGCCGCGGTGGATGCTGCCGTATGTCGTGGGCATCGTCGGCGTGACCGGCTCGGTCATGGCGGACTCGGCGTTCATCATCATCCCGCCGCTGGCCGCGCTGGTCTTCAAGGCGGCGGGGCGGCACCCGGTGGCCGGGCTGCTCGGGGGCTTCGCGGCGGTGGGCGCCGGCTACTCGACCGCGCTGGTCCCCACCTCGCTGGACGCGCTCTTCGCCGGCATCACGACCGGGGTGATGGAGTCGCTGCCGGGCATCGAGACCACCCCGGTCAACCCCGTCTCCAACTACTACTTCAACGTCGTCGCGGCGCTGCTGCTGGGCCTGGTCTGCGGCTTCATCATCGACCGGATCCTCGAGCCGCGGATGGTCACGCAGGACGTGCCGACCGCGCAGGTCGACGCCGGTGAGGAGGCGGCGGAGCGGGGCGGGGCCGGCACCGCGGAGGTGACCGGGGACGAGACCGGACGGGGTCGCGACGCCCGTGGCGACCAGGCGGTCGACGTCGAGGCACCGAACGACGCCGACACCTCGGGCGACACCGTCGACCCCGAGCTGTCGGCGGTCGAGACGCGGGCCCTGTGGTGGTCCCTGGCCGCGGCGGGGCTGCTCACCGTGGTCGTGCTGGCGGCCCTGTTGGTGCCGGGCTCGCCGTGGCGCAACGAGGAGGGCGGCTTCCTGCCGAGCTCCCCGCTGCTGGACTCGATCGTCTTCCTGGTCTTCGCCTACTTCATGACCATGGGGGTGGTCTACGGCCGCGTGGTCGGCACGGTGTCGGGCATGAGCGACATCGTGCGCATGATGAGCTCGGCGGTGAAGGACATGATGAGCTTCCTCATCCTGGCCTTCGTGCTGGGGCAGTTCATCGCGCTCTTCAACTGGACCGGGATCGGGGCCTGGATCGCGGTCAACGGGGCGGCCGGGCTCGAGGCCAGCGGTCTCACCGGCTTCCCGGCCGTGCTGGGCTTCATCCTGCTGGCCTCCTGCCTCAACCTCTTCATCGTCTCCGGGTCCTCGATGTGGACGATCATGGCGGCGGTCTTCGTGCCGATGTTCGCCCTCATCGGGCTGGAGCCGGCCTTCACCCAGGCGGCCTTCCGGGTCGGCGACTCGGCGACGCAGGTCATCACGCCGCTGAACCCCTACATGATCGTCATCCTCGGGCTGCTGCGCCGTTACGAGCCGGACGCCGGCCTGGGCACCGTCATCGCCCGGCTCATCGTCTTCGTCGTGCCGTTCTGGGTGTCGTGGGCCACGCTCGTCGGCATCTGGTACTTCTTCGACCTGCCGCTCGGGCCGGGCAACGGGATCTTCCTGCGCTGAGCCGGGGACCGTCGGAGGTGCCGCCTAGGCTGGCCGCATGAGCGTGCACCACCTCGCCCGCGTCGTCGCCAGGGTGCTGCTCGGTGTCTTCCTCGTCTTCTCCGGCACCGGCCACCTGACCTTCGCCCGCGCCGACTTCCAGGCCCAGGTGCCGGCGTGGGTGCCGCTCGACGCCGACCTCGTCGTCCTGCTCTCGGGGGTGGTCGAGGTGCTGCTGGGTCTGGCCCTGGTCCTCCTGCCGCGCTGGCGGGTGCCGGTCGGGTGGCTGACGGCCGCGTTCTTCGTGGCGATCTTCCCCGGCAACGTCGCGCAGTACCTCCAGGGCCGGGACGCGTTCGGCCTGGACTCCGACGCCGCGCGTCTGGCACGCCTGTTCTTCCAGCCGCTCCTCGTGCTCTGGGCGCTGTGGTCCACGGCGGCGTGGCGTGACCGGCACCGGCTCCGGCGGCGTCGAGCGGGTGCCGGGTCGGCCCGCGAGGGGGAGCCTGGGTAGCGCGGGCCGGGTCGGCCCGCCTGGGGGGTCAGCGCCGGTCGATGAGCAGGGCTGCCGCGTTGAGGGCGGCCCAGGTCAGCGGGACGCCGGCGAGCTTGGCCCGCTCGGACTCCGGCCCGGTGGTGCCGAGGACGGCGGCGTCCCCCAGGTCACCGGTGATGCGCAGCAGCCCGGCGACCGGCGCCAGGCCGGGCACGAAGGCGAGCGCGCTGGTGCTGAGGTCGCGCACGGCATAGGTCCACGCGAGCCGGTCGGTGGCCCGCGCCGCAGCGCCCGTCTCGTCGAGCGCGGAGGACAGGTGAGAGGGGCGGACGGCGGCGAAGACGGCATACCCGGCGGTCAGCGCGGCCATCGTCTTGGTCAGGGGGTAGCTCATCCCCCGACGATAGGTGCCCGCCTCACGGGTCGCGCGGCAGGCGGACGGGTGGGGCTCAGCGCGGGGGCATCCGCAGCGCACCGTCGAGGCGGATGACCTCGCCGTTGAGCATGGGGTTCTCCACGATGTGGGCGACGAGCGAGGCGTACTCCTCCGGCCGGCCCAACCGGGAGGGGTGGGGCACCAGCGCCTCGAGGGAGTCCTTCACGTCGTCGCCCAGGCCAGCCATCATCGGCGTCTCGAAGACACCGGGCGCGATCGTCATGACGCGGATGCCCTTGTCGGCGAGGTCGCGGGCTGCGGTGAGGGTCAGACCGACGACACCGGCCTTGGAGCTGGCGTAGGCCGCCTGCCCGATCTGGCCGTCGAAGGCCGCGACGCTGGCGGTCATGACGACGACGCCGCGGTCCCCGTGCTCGGCGAGGTCGGGCTCGTTGCCCGCCATGGCCTCGGCCGCGAGGCGGAGGACGTTGAAGGTGCCGATGAGGTTGATCTCGACGACGGTGCGGTATGCCTCGAGGTCGAGCACCCCGCGCCGCGAGAGGATCCGGCCGGGCGTGGCGACACCGGCGCAGTTGACGACGACCCGCAGCTCCCCGAGGTCGACCGCCGCCCGCACGGCGGCGGCGACCTGCTCGGCGTCCCGCACGTCGGCGGCGGCGAAGGCCACCCGGCCCTCGCCGTGCTCGGCGGAGAGCTCGTCGGCGAGCTCCTCGCCGCGCCCCCCGGGCAGGTCGACCAGCAGGACCCGCCCGCCGGCCTCGAGGAGGCGTCGGGCGCTCTGCTCGCCCAGCCCGCTGGCGGCGCCGGTGACGAGGGCGACGGTGCGCTCGGTGATCTGCATGGTGGGTCCTCTCGGGGTCAGGAGTGCGCGGCCAGCAGGTGACGGGAGATCACCAGGCGCTGGATCTGGTTGGTGCCCTCGAAGATCTGGGTCACCTTGGCCTCGCGCATGAGGCGCTCGGCCGGGAAGTCGGTGGTGTAGCCGTAGCCGCCGAGCACCTGGACCGCGTCGGTGGTGACCCGCATGGCGGCGTCGGTGGCGACCAGCTTGGCGGTCGAGGCCTCCTGGCCGTGCGGCAGCCCGGCGTCCTTGAGACGTGCCGCGTGCAGGTAGGTCGCCCGCGCCGACCCGACCGCCGCCGCCATGTCGGCCAGCAGGAAGGCCAGCCCCTGGTTGCTCGCGACGGGCCGGCCGAACTGCTCCCGCTCGGCGGCGTAGGCGGTCGCGACCTCGAGCGCGCGCTGCGCCAGGCCCACGGCGCAGGCGGCGATCCCGAGGCGGCCCGCGTCGAGCGCGGCGAGCGCGATCGGCATACCCTCGCCCTCCGCGCCGACGCGGTGGTGGGCCGGGAGGCGGACCCCGTCGAAGACCACCTCGCGGACCGTGTCGCAGTGCAGCCCCATCTTGCGTTCCGGCTCGCCCAGGACCAGCCCGTCGGCGTCGGCCGGGACGTGGAAGCAGGACAGCCCACGGCCGCCGTCGTCGGAGGTGCGGGCGAAGAGGGTGTAGTAGTCGGCGTGCCCGGCGTGGCTGATCCACGCCTTGGTGCCGGTGATGACGTAGTCCTCACCCTCGCGCACCGCCCGGGTGCGGATCGAGGCGACGTCGGAGCCGGCCTGCGGCTCGGACAGGCAGTAGGCGCCGAGCTGGTCGCCGGAGAGCATGCCGTGCAGCCACTCCTCCTGCTGCTGGGCGGTGCCGAAGGTCGCCAGGGGAGAGGCGGTGAGCGAGTGCACGGAGACGCCGACCGCGACCGACATCCACCCGCGGGCGATCTCCTCGACCGCCTGGAGGTAGACCTCGTAGGGCTGCGCGCCGCCCCCGAAGCCCTCCGGGAACGGCAGGGACAGCAGCCCGGCCTGGCCGAGCATGGTGAAGACCTCGCGGGGGAAGCGGGCGGCCGCCTCGGCCTCGTCGACCTGCGGGAGCAGCTGCTCGTCGGCGATCTCGCGGACCAGGGCCAGGAGGTCGCCGGCCTCCTCGGTGGGGAGCACGCGCGTCACTGGCACCATGCGCAGGACGATAGTTCCGGACGTCGCGTCACCTGCTAACCGGACCGGGCTGAGTGTTCGCGGCCACGGTTCTCGTGCCCGCCACGCGTCCGGTGGGTGCTGACCACGCGTCCGGTGAGTGCTGAGCACGCGTCCGGTGGGTGCTGAGCACGCGTCCGGTGGGAGGGGTCAGGCGGGGTAGGCGTGGATCTCGGTCGCTTTGACGGCGGCCCACAGCTCGCGCCCGCGCTGGACGTCGAGCGCCGCCACCGCCCCCAGGGTCACCTCGGCGACGAGGTCGACGTCGCCCGTGAGGTGGACCCGGGCGCGTTGGCCGGTGACGGTCACCGACTCGACCTGGAGCAACCACAGGTTGCGGGCGGAGGTCTGAGGCCGCTGCGAGAAGAGCGCGACCGCCGCGGGGTTGACGCTCGCCCAGACCTGCTCGCCGACCGAGGCGCCCTCCGGCGCCTCGGCGAGCACCAGGCGGCCCCCGGGTCGCCCGCCGTCGGACAGCAGCTCGACCGCCCACCCCTCCTGGTCCACCAGCGTGCCGGTGAGCAGGTTGAGGCCGACCAGCGAGGCGACGTAGGCCGTGCGCGGCCGGGCGACCACCTCGGCCGGCGTGCCGGTCTGGGTCACCCGACCCTCCTCGAGGAAGAGCAGCCGGTCGGCCAGCGTCAACGCGTCCAGCGGGTCGTGGGTGGTCATGAGGGTGACCCCCGGGTAGGCGCGCAGCCGGGTCGCGAGGTCGGCGCGGGTGCGGGACCGGGTCTGCGAGTCCAGCGCCGACAGGGGCTCGTCGAGAAGCAGCACGTCGGGGTCGGTGGCCAGGGCCCGGGCCAGGGCCACCCGCTGCGCCTGCCCGCTGGACACCTGCGCGGGCCGGCGCCGGAGCAGCTCGCCGAGCCCCACCCGGTCCAGCTCCTCCCGGGCACGGGCGCGGGCGGCGCGCCGCGGCATACCTCGCGAGCGCGGGCCGAAGGCGACGTTGTCGAGCAGGCTGAGGTGGCCGAAGAGCACCGGGTCGGCCAGCACCAGGCCGACGCTGCGTCGCGCCGGCGGGAGGTCGACCCCGTCGCCGGCCCAGGTGCGGCCCGCCACCTCGACCACGGCCCGCTCGGCGTGGAGCAGGCCGGCCAGCGCGAGCAGCAGGGTCGTCTTGCCCGAGCCGTTGGGCCCCAGCAGCGCGCTGACCCCGGCGGGGGCGTCCAGCCGGGCCTCCACGACGTGCTCGCCGCGGTGGACCCGCAGGTCGGCCGTCAGCCCGCTCACCGCAGCCACCTGCTGCGCAGGCCGCCGAGGACGAGCACGCTCACCGCGAGCATGACCACCGAGAGCGCGAGGGCGGCGTCCGGGTCCTGCTCGAGCGCGGCGTACACCCCCAGGGGGGCGGTCTGGGTGCGCCCGGGGAAGCTGCCCGCGAAGGTGATCGTCGCACCGAACTCCCCGAGCGCCCGGGCCCAGGCGAGCGCGGACCCGGCGGCGATGCCCGGCAGGACCAGCGGCACGACGACGTGCACGAAGGTGCGCACCGGTCCCGCACCGAGCGTCGCCGCCACCTGGTCGACCCGGCGGTCCAGCCCGCGCATCGCCCCCTCGACGGAGACGACGTAGAACGGCAGCGCCACGAAGAGCTCGGCCATGACCACGGCGACGGTGGTGAACGGCACGGTGATGCCGAACCACGCCTCCAGCGGGCCGCCGACCACGCCGCGCCGGCCCCAGGCCATGAGCAGCGCGACGCCCCCCACCACCGGCGGCAGGACCAGGGGGACGGTGATGACCGCCCGGGCCCACGCGGTGAGCGGGTGGTCCGACCGGGCCAGGAGCCACGCCAGCGGCGTGCCCAGCAGCCACACGAGCACCATGGTGGCGCTGGTCGTCACGGCGGAGAGCCGCAGCGACTGCCCGACGACGGGGGAGGACAGGTGGGTGCCCAGCTGCGGCCAGTCGGTGCGGGCGAGCAGGGCGAGCAGCGGCACCACGACGAACGCGATCCCGATGAGGGCCGGGACCCGCAGCGACCACGAGCCGGTGGTCGGCCGCTCGCGGGTCGGGGCGGCCCTCACTGCTCGGGGGCCGGTCCGAAGCCGGCCTCGACGAGGCGCGACTGCACGCCGTCGGACAGCAGGTGGTCCACGAAGGCCTGGGCCAGCTCGCGGTCGGAGACGGCCACGGCCGGGTAGCGGTTGACGACGTTGCGGTCCTCGGGGATCTCGACGCCGGCCACCCGGTCGCCGGCCGCCGCGACGTCGGTGCGGTAGACCAGACCGGCGTCGGCCTCGCCCAGCTCCACCTTGGTCAGGGTCGCCCGCACGTCGCTCTCGTAGGACGCGATCTGCGGCTCCAACCCCTCCTGCGCCAGCAGGCGCGCCGTCGCCTGGCCGCACGGCACCTGCTCGGCGCACACGACCAGGGTGAGGCCGTCGTCGGTGAGGTCGTCGAGGCTCGCGACCCCCGCGGGGTTGTCCGTCGGCACCGCGATCTCGAGCTGGTTGGTGGCGAAGAGGCTGACCGGGCCGCGACGACGTCCCTCCTCCAGCGGCTCGAGCGAGGACTCGCCGGCGAGGGCGACGACGTCGGCCGGGGCGCCCTCGTTGACCTGCTGTACGACGGTCGAGCTGGCGGCGAAGCTGGCGCGCACGGTCAGGCCCGGGTGGTCGACCTCGAAGCCGTCCACGACGGGCTCGAGCACGTCGGTGAGTGAGCTCGCGGCCAGCACGGTGAGGGTGAGGGCGTCCCGCGGCTCGTCGGCGTTGTCGGGCTGGGCAGCGTCGCGCGTGCAGGCGGCGAGCGTCAGGGACGCGGCCGCCAGCAGCGCGAGGAGCCGGGCCGAGGCAGCGTGCCCCCCCCTGCTCACGCGGGCACCCCGACCCCGACGTTGGTCGCCTTGACGGTGGCGATCGCCACCGAGCCGACCTCCAGCCCCATCTCCTCGACCGCCTCGGTCGACAGCAGGGAGACCAGCCGGAACGGCCCGGCCTGGATGTCGACCTGCGACATCACCGGGTCGCTGACGATGCGGGTGACGATGCCGCGCAGCTGGTTGCGGGCGGAGGAGGCGCCGACGGCCCCGACGTCGGCCGGGTGCGCCTGCTGCTGGGCCAGCGCGGCGAGGTCGGCGCCCTCGACGACCGTGCGGCCGGCGGCGTCCCGGGTGCTGGCGAGGCGTCCGGCGTCGATGGCGCGACGGACGGTGTCGGGGGAGACGCCGAGGAGGGAGGCCGCTTCGGACACTCGCATCTGCGTCATGATGCTGAGGATAGTCACGCATCTGCGTCACTGCCAGGGGGTATGCCCGGGAGGCGGGCGGTTCTGCGCCCTCCCTCAGCCCGTGCCGAGCAACGTCTCGAGCCCGCTGCGCAGCACGGTCACGTCGGTGTCGACGGCGAGGAGGTCCAAGCCCGGGGGCAGGAGACGGTCGAGCTCGCGGTCACCGGAGAAGGCCCCCGCGAGCAGCCCCGCCCCGGTGCACACCTCCCGCACCCGCCGGATGGCGGCGACGACCTGCTCGTCGGTCACGCCGGGGCGGGCCAGGGAGAGCGACAGGTCGTATGGCCCGACGAAGAGACCGTCCACGCCGGGCAGCGCGGCGATGCGCTCGACGTCCTCCAGCGCCCCGGCCGTCTCGACCATGGGCAGCAGCAGCGGTCGCTCGGGTGCGCCGGTGAGGACCGCCCGGGTGAGTCCGGTGCTGCGCACCCCCTCGGGCGGGAAACGGACGGCCTGCACGAGCGCGGCCGCCCCCTCCGCCGAGGTCACCCCGGGCACGACGACCCCGGCCACGCCGGTGTCCAGCACCTGCGCCAGGTGCGCGGCGTCCGCCGAGGCGGCGCGCGCCAGCACCGGCACCGGGGCGGCGCGCAGCAGCCCGGGCAGGTCAGAGACGGCATACCTGCCGTGCTGGAGGTCGACGCCGAGCCAGCCGAGGCCGCGCTCGGGCAGCACCTCAAGCTGGTCGGGGGCCAGGACGGTCAGCCAGAGGCCGTAGGGGGTCTCGAACATGGGCGGCCTCTCAGTGCTCCGGGGTGTCCTGCGTGGGCGGCCGGCCGGCCTCGGGACGGGCCGACCGCGTCACCGGACCCAGCTCGGGACGCTTGGCGAGCACGCTGTCCCCGGACGAACGCCCGGTGAGGCGTCGCTGGACCCAGGGCCCGGCATACTCGCGGGCCCACCGGGCGTGACCGCGCAGGGTGTCCACGGTGGCCGCCGGGGCCTGCGGCGGCAGCGGCGCCCGCCAGTCGGTGCCGGCGGCGTCCTCGGCGCTGTGCCCGAGCGCGACGTAGGCGGTGAGCGCGACGCGGTGGTGGCCCTCGGGGGTCATGTGGATGCGGTCCGGCGACCACATGCGCCAGTCCTTGAGGAAGTCGCACGCCCACTGGTTGAGGACGTAGCAGCCGTGGCGCTGGGCGATCGACCAGATGTGGGCGATGTATGCCGCGGCCCGCCCCCGCGTGCGACCGATGATCGGCGCCCCCGCGGGGTCGGTGGGGGTCGCCATGAGCACGTCCGCACCGGTGGCGCGGATCCGCGCCACCGCGGTGTCGAGCCGGGCCGCGAGGTCGTCGATGTCGGCGCGCGGGCGCAGGATGTCGTTGCCGCCCCCGACGATGCTCACCAGGTCGGGCTGGAGGCCGAGCGCCGCCTCCAGCTGCGGGCCGACGACGTCGGTGAGGGTGCGGCCCCGCACGGCCAGGTTGGCGTAGCCGAAGTCCTCGACGTGCCCCGACAGCAGCCCGGCGAGCCGGTCGGCCCACCCGACGTAGGTGTCCGGGGTGTCCGGGTCCGGGTCGCTCATGCCCTCGGTGAACGAGTCGCCGATCGCGACGTAGCGCGCCCAGGCCCGGGGGACGGGACGGATGCTGCCGGCCTCGCCGTGCACGGTGGGCCCGGCCTCGCCGTGCACCAGACGGAGGGGGTGGGCGTGCTGGTCGCGGCCCTCCGCGAGGCGGTGCTGCGGCGGGGTCGCGGTGGCGGTGCGGTCGTGGGTGCTCAGGGCAGCCTCCAGTCGATCGGCGCGCCGCCCTGCTGCCGCAGCAGCTCGTCGGCCCGGCTGAAGGGCCGGCTGCCGAAGAAGCCGTGGCGGGCGGACAGCGGTGAGGGGTGGGCGCTCTCGACGCGGGGCACGTCGCCCAGCCGGGGCCCGAGGTTGCGGGCGTCGCGGCCCCAGAGGATCGCGACGAGCGGGCCGCCGCGCCGGACGAGGGCGTCGATGGCCAGGTCGGTGACCTCCTCCCACCCCTGCCCGCGATGGCTGGCCGGGGCGCCGGGGCGGACGGTGAGCACGCGGTTGAGGAGCATGACGCCGGCGTCCGCCCAGGGGGAGAGGTCCCCGGTGCTGGGCCGCGGCACGCCGAGGTCGTCGACCATCTCGGTGTAGATGTTCTGCAGGCTGCGGGGCACCGGGCGCACGTCCGGCGCGACGGAGAAGCTGAGCCCGACGGCGTGTCCCGGGGTCGGGTAGGGGTCCTGCCCGACGACGAGCACCCGCACGTCGTCCAGCGGGCGGGTGAAGACGCGCAGCACGTGCGGGCCGCCCGGCAGGTACCCCCGTCCGGCCTCGACCTCGGCGCGGAGGAACTCCCCGATCCGCGATACCGTCTCCTCGGCCGGCGCCAACGCCTCGGCCCAGCTCGGGTGCACGAGGTCGCGCAGGGGTGTCGGGCTCACGCCGCCCAGGGTATGCCGTGGCTCAGCTCTGCATACCCAGGCGTCGCATCGAGCGCGCCCGCTGACGGCGGGAACGGTCGCGACGCAGTCGCTTGATGAGCAGCGGCTTGTAGGCGAGCGCGGCCTCGTTGTCGATGAGCTGGTTGAGCAGCTGGTAGTAGCGCGTCGAGCTCAGGTCGAAGAGGTCCTTGATGCCCTGCTCCTTGGAGCCGGCGTAGGTCCAGTGGCGGTTCTCGAAGTCGAGGATCTCCTGGTCGCGCGCCGACAGCCCGGCGGGAGGCTCGACCTGCTGCACATGGCTGGCAGCACCCATGGATGCGTCCTCTCCTCATGGTGGTCCGGCTGGATCTTCCGTGGAGTCTACGGCACCGGACTTACACCCGTGTGATTTGCGTCAGCGTGCCCTCACGCGTCCGGTGCGTGCCAGACGCGCGTCCGGTGCGGGCCGGACGCACGTCCGGTGCAGGAGTGTGACCCACGCCACTCCAGCGGCATCTTGCCGGGCGGGCGGCAGCGCCTTGTAGTTTGTGCTGACGATCACCGTGGACCGTGCTGGGCATCACCGGTCGGCGCCCGTGATCACCGGCTGCGAGGAGGCAGGCAGGGATGTTGACCGACGTTGAGATCGCGCAGGGGGCCACGCTGGAGCGGATCGGCCGGGTGGCCGAGCGGCTGGGGCTGCGCGAGGAGGAGTACGAGCCGTACGGGCACCACAAGGCCAAGATCTCCCTCGACGTCCTCGACCGCCTGCAGGACCGGCCGGACGGCAGGCTCGTCCTGATGACGGCCATCAACCCGACGGCGGCCGGCGAAGGCAAGACCACCACCAACGTCGGGCTGTCCATGGCCCTGAACCGGATCGGCGCGCGCACGATCACCACCCTGCGCGAGCCCTCGCTCGGCCCGTGCTTCGGCATGAAGGGCGGCGCCGCCGGCGGCGGCTGGTCCCAGGTCGTCCCCATGGACGACATCAACCTCCACTTCACCGGCGACTTCCACGCCATCACCTCGGCGCACAACCTGCTCGCCGCGCTGGTCGACAACTCGCTGCACCAGGGCAACCCGCTGGGTCTGGACCCCAAGCGCGTCACCTGGAAACGCGTCCTCGACATGAACGACCGCGCCCTGCGCAACATCGTCATCGGCATGGGCAGGAAGGGTGACGGAGTCGTCCGCGAGTCTGGCTTCGAGATCACCGTGGCCAGCGAGATCATGGCCGCGCTCTGCCTCGCCACCGGCCTGGAGGACCTCAAGGAGCGCTTCGGTCGCATCATCGTGGGCTACACCCACGACAAGCAGCCGGTGACCGCCGGGCAGCTCGGGGCGGCCGGGGCCATGGCCATGCTCATGAAGGACGCGGTCAAGCCCAACCTGGTGCAGACCCTGGAGAACACCCCGGCCATCATCCACGGCGGCCCGTTCGCCAACATCGCGCACGGCAACAACTCGGTGCTCGCCACCCGCACGGCGCTCAAGCTCGCCGACTACGTCGTCACCGAGGCCGGCTTCGGCGCCGACCTGGGCGCGGAGAAGTTCTTCGACATCGTCTGCCCCGCGGCCGGGCTGCGCCCGGACGCGGCGGTCATCGTCGCCACGGTGCGCGCCCTCAAGCTCAACGGCGGCGCCGCCAAGGGCGAGCTCGGCACCGAGGACCTCGGCGCCCTGCGGGACGGCCTGGCCAACCTCGAGCAGCACCTGGAGAACCTCCAGGCGTTCGGGGTGCCGGTCGTCGTCGCGCTCAACCGCTTCCCGAGCGACACCGACGCCGAGCTCGACCTGGTCCGGGAGCGCTGCGGCCAGCTCGGTGTCGAGGTCGCGCTCTCCGAGGTCTTCACCCGCGGCGGCGAGGGTGGCGAGGAGCTGGCCCGCACGGTCGTCGAGCTGTGCGAGCGGGGCAGCGACTACGCCCCGCTGTACGACGCCGCGGCGGGGCTGCGGGACAAGATCGAGACGATCGCGACCCGGGTCTACCGTGCCGACGGGGTCGAGTTCGCCCCGGCCGCCCGCGCGCAGCTGGCCGAGCTCACCGACGGCGGCTTCGGCGACCTGCCGGTCTGCATGGCCAAGACGCAGTACTCCTTCTCCGACGACCCGAGCCTGCTCGGCGCCCCCCGCGGCTTCACCATCACCGTCCGCGAGCTGGTCGTCAACGCCGGCGCCGGCTTCGTCGTCGCCCTCACCGGGGACATCATGCGGATGCCCGGGCTGCCCAAGGTCCCCGCGGCACTGGGCATGGACATCGCCGAGGACGGCACCATCACCGGTCTCAGCTGAGCGGAGTCATCCGCAGAAGGTGTTCCTCTGGCGTGATGCATCACCGCAGAGGAACACCTCCTGCTGAGGAGTGGAGGCTGCCCGGCCGGTGGGAGCCCGAGGAGGCTCCGGTATGCCGGTCAGGCCCAGATGACGACGATGGCCGCCGTCAGGGCCAGCAGGACGACCGAGATCACCCGGTAGTTCGCCCACACCGCGGTGCCCTGCAGCGCCTGGGACTCCTCGGTCCAGTACTCCGACTTCCAGGTGAGCTCGGCCGTCTTCGACTCGTCCGGGGACGGTCCGAGCAGGCTGATGACCACGAGGAGCAGCACCGAGAGCGCGGTGCTGATGCCCGCGGCATACAGGAACTGGATCGTGGGCTCCTCGGGCAGCACCTGGGTGAGGATGAAGGTGATCAGCCCCACCGGTTGCATGATGACGAGCGTGAGGAACGCCGCGGTGGCGCTGATCCGCTTCCACGCGATGCCGGCCAGGAAGACCGCGACGACCGGCGGGACCAGGAACGACAGCACCGACTGCAGGTAGTTGTAGAGGGTGTCGAACTGGGCGATGAACGGGGCCCAGAGGATCGCCACGACCAGCGCGACCACGGTCGCCACGCGACCGGTGAAGACGAGCGCCCGCTGCGAGGTGTCCGGGCGCAGCGTCTTGACGAAGTCCATCGTCACGATCGTCGAGGCCGAGTTGAGGATCGAGTCGACGGTCGAGGTGATGGCCGCGATGACGGCCGCCAGGATGAGGCCGCGCAGGCCGACGGGGAGCAGGTCGAAGACCAGCGTCGGGAAGACCGTGTCGGGGTTGTCGAGGTTGGGGTAGAGCGAGATCGCCATGACCCCGGGGAAGATGAACAGGAAGAGGAAGGCCAGCTTGATGAAGCCGGCCAGCAGCGAGCCCCAGCGACCGTGGTCGAGCGACTTCGCGCCCAGGGTGCGCTGCACGACGAGCTGGTTGGTCGTCCAGTAGTAGAGCCCCACGACGAGGACACCGGTGATGAGCCCGGGCCACGGCAGGTCGGCGTTGTCGGCCGGCAGGATGAGGCTCATCTTCTCGTCGCCCGCGGCCTGCGCCATGGAGTCCCAGGACTCGATGGCGTTGAAGGTCGCGATGAGGACGATGACGCCGCCGATGAGGGTGACGGTCGCCTGGATGGAGTCGCTGATCATCACCGCGCCGAGGCCGCCGATGACGGTGTAGATCGCCGCGAGGATGGCGAGCACCGCCACCGAGACGATCATGGGGATGTCGGGGTAGAGGACCTTGACGACCACCGCCCCGGCGAAGAGCGCCGCGGCCATGTCGATGAACATGTTGGCGAAGAGGTTGAACCCGGCGAAGGCCATCCGCGAGCGCCGGTCGTAGCGCTGCTCGAGGTACTCCGGCAGCGTGAAGACCTTGGAGCGCAGGTAGAACGGCAGGATGAAGAAGATGAAGACGACGAGGATGACGGCCGACATCCACTCGTAGGCGAAGATCGAGATGCCCTGCTCGTAGGCGCCACCGGCCAGACCGACGAAGGTCGCCCCCGACATGTTGGTGGCGACCAGCGAGAGGCCGACGAAGGGCCAGATGAAGTTGCGCCCGCCGAGGAAGTAGTCCTCCGAGGCGTCGCTCTCCTTGCCGCTGGCCTTGGCCTCGGCGTGGGCCTTGCGCTTCATCCGCGCGCCGGCCACGAGCGGGATGATGCGGCTCAGGACCAGGTAGCCGATGATGACCGACAGGTCGAGGGCGCGGACGGTGAAGTCGGGCATCCCCCCGCCGGAGGAGCCGGAGAGCGGGAGCAGCACGTCGGAGATCATCGGGTCTCCCCCTCGTTGCGGACGACGAGCACCGCGCAGGGTGCGTGCCGGACGACCCCCTCGGCGTCGTTGCCGAGCAGGACGCGCACGAAGGCGTTCTGCCCCCGGCTGCCGATGACGATGAGGTCGGCGTCGATCTCGTCGCGCAGGCGCAGGATCTCGTCCGTCGCCCGACCGGTGCGCAGGTAGGTGCCGGTGACGGTCACCCCCTCCGCCTCCAGGGCGCCCGCCCCGGCGTCCAGCACCGGTCTCGCCTCGAGCTGGAGACGTTCTCGCTGTCCGGGGCTGAGCGGTGTCGGGTTGGTCCAGGGCGACACCAGCGCGACGTGCACGACGTGCACCTCCGCGTCGGTATGCCGGACCAGGTCGACGGTGCGGGCGCGCGCCAGGGCGGCGCTCGGGGATCCGTCGGTGGCGTACAGGATGCGGGTCGGGAACGTCATTGAACCCCTCCGGGCGCTGCGGGCGTGCGGTTGTCCGGCCCCCACCCTGCCGTGCCCGGCACGGGCCCGCCAGTCGAGAGTGACCCTGCGGTAACCAGCGCGCCGACCCGCCACGTCCGGACGGGCGGGCGGGCCGGGGTCCGTCCAGCACCTAGACTCGGGCGGCATGACTGAGGTGACCTGGAGAGAGGTGGCTCCCGGGGTCCACGTCCGCCGGCACGAGGAGCTCAAGCTCAACTGCGGGCTCGTGGTGGGCAGCGAGCGGTCCCTCGTCATCGACACCCGCAGCTACCGCTCCCTCGGCCAGGACCTGCTGGAGTCGGTGCGGGAGATCACCGGCACCGAGCTCGTCGTCGTCAACACCCACGCGCACTACGACCACTGCTTCGGCAACGTCGCGTTCCGCGACTCGCAGATCTATGCCCACTCCGGCGCCGCCGACGACCTGCGGCGCACCGGGGAGCACCAGCGCCGCCAGGTCGTCGAGCACCTGCGCTCGACCGACCGCGAGGGGCTGGCGGACGAGGTGGAGGACACCGAGATCGTCCTGCCGTTCTACCTCGTCGAGGAGGACACCGTCCTCGACCTCGGGGACCGCAGCGTCGAGCTGCTCTTCGCCGGGCGCGGGCACACCGACCACGACCTGTCCGTGGCGGTCCCCGACGTCGGAGTCGTCTTCGCGGGCGACCTGGTCGAGGAGGGCGCGGACCCGGCGATGGAGGACGCCTACCCGCTGGAGTGGGCGCCCACGCTGAGCGCGCTGCTGGACAAGCCCGCCGCTGGGCTGGCGGACACCTGGGTGCCCGGCCACGGCCGGGTGGTCGACCGGTCCTTCGTCGAGAGCCAGGCCGGCCAGCTGGCCGCGATGGCCGAGCGGTTCGCCGAGGTGCTGGGCACCGGGATCGCCGGTGTCGACTCCCTCGCCAACGCCGGCCGGGGCCTGGGCCTGACCGAGGACACGCTCCGGCTCGCGGCCGTCCGCACCCTCGAGCTGCGCCACTGACGCACCGCCCCGACCGCTCCCGGTCGGGCGCTCGCGGGCCCGCCCCTCGCGGGCGCCGCAGGGAGGTGAGCGGGTGCGGGACGGCATACCGGCCCGGTCATTTGCACTCGAGGGCCCCGAGTGCTCATCATGGACCTAGCACTCTCACCACGAGAGTGATAATCCGACCGGCCTGTCGAGGGTCGGGAGCCGGGGAGACCAGATCCTCGCGCCTCCTGGCTCGTCCGTCGCGGGCGGCACCCGGTCACCCGTCCATCCACATGTGGAGGAAGCAACTCAGATGGCCAAGACCATTGCTTTCGACGAGGAGGCTCGCCGCGGGCTCGAGAAGGGTATGAACACCCTTGCCGACGCCGTGAAGGTGACCCTCGGCCCCAAGGGCCGCAACGTCGTGCTCGAGAAGAAGTGGGGCGCCCCCACGATCACCAACGACGGCGTGAGCATCGCCAAGGAGATCGAGCTCGAGGACCCCTACGAGAAGATCGGCGCCGAGCTGGTCAAGGAGGTCGCCAAGAAGACCGACGACGTCGCGGGTGACGGCACCACCACCGCGACCGTCCTCGCCCAGGCCATGGTGAAGGAGGGCCTGCGCAACGTCGCCGCCGGCGCCAACCCGATGGCCCTCAAGCGGGGCATCGAGGTCGCCGTCAAGGCGGTCAACGACGACCTGCTCGACATGGCCAAGCCGGTGGAGACCAAGGAGCAGATCGCGCAGTCCGCGAGCATCTCCGCGGCCGACACCGAGATCGGCGGCATGATCGCCGAGGCCATGGACAAGGTCGGCAACGAGGGCGTCATCACCGTCGAGGAGTCCAACACCTTCGGCCTGGAGCTCGAGCTCACCGAGGGCATGCGCTTCGACAAGGGCTACATCAGCCCCTACTTCGTCACCGACACCGAGCGCATGGAGGCCGTCCTGGAGGACGCCTACGTGCTGGTCGTCAACTCCAAGATCTCCTCGGTCAAGGACCTGCTGCCGCTGCTGGAGAAGGTCATGCAGTCCGGCAAGCCGCTGATGATCATCGCCGAGGACGTCGAGGGCGAGGGTCTGGCGACCCTGGTCGTCAACAAGATCCGCGGCAACTTCAAGTCCGTGGCCGTCAAGGCCCCGGGCTTCGGTGACCGGCGCAAGGCCATGCTGGCCGACATCGCCATCCTCACCGGTGGCCAGGTCATCTCGGAGGAGGTCGGTCTCAAGCTGGAGACCGCCGAGCTCGACATGCTGGGCACCGCCCGCAAGGTCGTGGTCACCAAGGACGAGACCACCATCGTCGAGGGCGGCGGCGACGCCGACCAGATCGCCGGCCGGGTCTCCCAGATCCGCACCGAGATCGACAACTCCGACTCCGACTACGACCGCGAGAAGCTGCAGGAGCGGCTGGCCAAGCTGGCCGGTGGCGTGGCCGTCATCAAGGCGGGTGCGGCGACCGAGGTCGAGCTCAAGGAGCGCAAGCACCGCATCGAGGACGCTGTCCGCAACGCGAAGGCCGCCGTCGAGGAGGGCATCGTCGCCGGTGGTGGCGTCGCCCTCATCCAGGCGTCCCGCGCCTTCGACGGGCTGTCGGTCACCGGTGACGAGGCGACCGGCGCCAACATCGTCAAGGTGGCGATCGAGGCTCCGCTCAAGCAGATCGCCATCAACGCCGGTCTCGAGGGCGGCGTCGTGGCCGAGAAGGTCCGCAACCTCACCCCGGGCGAGGGCCTCAACGCCGCGACCGGTGAGTACGGCGACATGCTGGGCTTCGGCGTGGCCGACCCGGTGAAGGTGACCCGTTCTGCCCTGCAGAACGCCGCCTCCATCGCCGCGCTCTTCCTCACCACCGAGGCCGTCATCGCCGACAAGCCGGAGAAGGCCCCGGCCATGCCGGCCGGCGCCGACGGTGGCATGGGCGGCATGGACTTCTGATCCTGCGGGGTCAGACCTGACGCGCCTGCGTTCCTCGCGGGCGACCAACGACCGACGGGCGGTCCCTCCTTCGTGGAGGGGCCGCCCGTCGGCGTGTGCCCGGGGAGCCAGGTGACGACTGGGGATGGGGGCCCCGCGCCGACCGCCTCACGGGGTGCGGCCGGCGCAGCGACGCGCCGGGTCCGGCCTGCGGACCGCTGCGGCGTCGCCCGTCACCCGCAGGGATGACGCTCCACCCGGGACATCCTGCGCCTCGTCCACGCCCCCTGCGCCGGACGAGGCCGCCGGCTCACTGGGGGGTGAAGCGGGTGCGGTTGGTCTGCTCGACCAGCTCGTAGTCCTGGCCCGCCGTCCGCAGCGTCGTCGAGATCTGCTGCAGGGACGTGCGGACCTTCTCCTGGGTCGCGCTCCAGTCCTGGGTGACGCTGTGGAAGCTGCCGGCCGCCGACCCGCGCCAGCAGTCCTGGAGCGCGTTGAGCTTGGCCATCATGGACCGGACCTCCCCCTCGATGCTGGCGGCGATCCGTTCGATGTCACCGGAGGCGGCGGCGATGCGTGCCGTGTCGACGGCGAAGGTGTTGCTCATGGGGTCCCTCCCTCGTGCGGCGGCCGGTCGGCCACCTCGTGCGCACGACGCTAGCCCGCCTCTCGAGGACCGCGCAGAAGTTGTCCACAGGTAGGCTCCGGGACGTGACCGTGCTCGTCGACCCGCCCCGCTGGCCGGCGCACGGGCGGCTGTGGTCGCACGTCGCGAGCGACACCTCGCTCGCCGAGCTGCACGCCTTCGCGGCCGGGGTCGGCATCCCGCAACGCTCTTTCGAGGGGGACCACTACGACATACCCCAGGAGCGGTATGCCGAGGTCGTGGCCGCGGGCGCGGCCGAGGTGAGCGGCACCGAGCTGGCCCGGCGGCTGCGGGACAGCGGGCTGCGCTTCCGCAAGCGCAAGGGGGAGCGGCCGCTGGCCCGGGTCGAGGACGGGCTGGCGGGGGCCGCGCCGACCCCGCACCTGCTGGAGGTCGTCGCCTCCCCGCTGGAGCGTCTCGGCGCCGGGGCGTCGGTGGTGCTGGCCCGGGCGCAGGGGGTCCCAGAGCGCATGGCCCTCGTGCGCAACTCGACCCGGGAGGGCTGGGGCGCCCCCGGCGGCAAGCGCGAGGTCACGGATGCCTCCGCGCGGGCGGCGGCCGTGCGCGAGGTCGCCGAGGAGATCGCGGTCGAGCTGGAGCAGGAGCGGCTGGTCGCCGTGGGCTACCAGCGGATCACCCTGCCGCCCGGGCACGGCGCCCGCAGCTGGGACGAGGGCGACAACTACGTCCAGGTGTATGCCGCCACGCTGCCCTCCCCGGTGCCGCTGCGGCCGGACGGGGTCGAGGTGCTCGAGGCGCGCTGGCTGAGTCTGGCCGAGGCGCGGGGTGTCGCGGGCCGGGCGGCCTGGTGGCCGCTCGCCGAGTGGTGGTGGGCCCGGGGGTAGGGCTCCGCAGGTCGTGCCTCGGGGGTGGGCCTGCGCAGGCCGTGCCTCCGGGGGTGGGGCTCCGCAGGCCGTGCCTCGGGGGTGGGCCTGCGCAGGTCGTGCCTAGGGGGTGGGCCTGCGCAGGTCGTGCTCGGGGTGCCCGCGGGTCGGACCGCCGAGGGGATCGGCGTCCGTGGGTGAGGCACCGCCACCGGCGGGAACTGTGCCACATGAGTCACACGGACCCCTCGGGCACCCTGCTGCGGGGAAAGTCGCGCGAGCCGGGGTGATTTCCCCGGCATCGAGACACGTCTCCGCACTGCGGGGCGCGTGTGGCGTGCGGGACCGGTGAAGTCCGGCCGAGCCGTCGACCTCACATGGGTCACGCTGGCCCCATACGCATCCCGCTGCAGGGAAAGTCACGCGAGCCGGGGTGATATCCCCGGCATCGAGACACGTCTCCGCAGTGCGGGGCGCGTGTGACACGTAGGACAGATGAGGTGACGTCCCTGCTCGCCACCTGGCCGCAACCCCACCGCAGCGGTGTGGGCGCTCAGGCCCGCCGCAGCCCCACCTCAGCGGCGTGGGCGCAGAGCCTGCCGCAGCCCCACCGCAGCGGCGTGGGCGCTCAGGCCTGCCGCAGCTCCGCCAGCTCGGCCTGCAGGTTGGCCCGGGCGCGGGCGTCCCAGTGCTCGTGCGCGTGCTTGGTCCGGTAGAGCCGCTCGCGCGCGGCCAGCGGCCCCATGACCCCGAGGCGGCCGGCGCGGAACGCGTCCTCGGGCACGTGGGCGTACTCCTCGCGGACCTGGGCGCGGTAGGCGGCATACCGCGGGGGCGGCGCCGAGAGGATCCACAGGTCGGCGTCGTGGACGGCGTCCGTGGCGGCACCACCCTCGCCGGGACCCTCGTGGTCCAGCGTCATGACCACGCCGGCCTCGACGGCGTCGACCGTGCCGTCGTCGACGCCGAGGCGGTGCAGGTGGTCGCGGGCCAGGGTGGCGCTGCGGTGCTCGTTGCTGCCGGGTGCGGCGCGGGGGTCGTAGGCGAGGTCGTGGTACCACCCGACGGTCCGCGCCACGAGCGCCTCGTCCGCGTCGACCGCACCGGCCTCCTGCAGCTCGTCGAGGGCGGCCAGGACCTCGGTGAGGTGCTCGGTCGTGTGGTAGCGCCGCTGCGGCTCGGACCAGCCGCGCAGCAGCAGCGACCCCTCCGCCAGCCACAGGTCGCGGCCCGCCTCGGGCGCGAGCAGGGCGGCGTCGGCGAGCCAGCGGTCGAGGAGGGCCTCGGCGGGGTGCGTCACCCGGCCACTCTGGCACGAGCGCGGGAGGCGCCCGCGTGCGCCCCGACGGGCACCACGCGACTCTGCGGGCGCATCGTGCGAGACGGGCCCGCGTGGTGCCCGTCCGACGAGACGCACGGTCGAGGGCCCGAGCCGCCTTCGACGTCCGAGGGCGGCACGCCCCACCGGCGCCGGGGTGGCGACCCACGAACGGGACGGCGCGCCGTGCGACGATCGGGCGGTGCTGCCGACCCAGCTGGACGCCGAGGGGGTCGCCGACCTGGCCGCCGCCCACCCCGGGTGGTTCACCACCGCCGGGTATGCCGTGCCGCCAGGCCGCCCGCAGGTGCGCCTCCTGGGGCGGGGCGAGTCGTGCGCGGTGTGGGAGGTCGAGCCAGGTCTGGCCGTGCGCGTGCCGCACCGGCCGGTGCACGAGCTGCCGCTCGGCCTGGACGCCGAGCTGGACCTGCTCACCCGGGTGCCCGCGGACGCCGACCTCGCCGCCCGCCCCGTGGCGGTGCGGCTGCCGACGGAGGGCGACCCCACGGCATACCTCGTGAGCACGGCGGTCCCGGGTGAGGTGCGCGCCCCCGCCGACTGGACCGACGAGCTCCTCGCGGCGCTCGCCCGCGCCCTGGCCCGCCTGCACGTGGGCGGTCGCACCGAGGGACTCCCCGCACCGGCACCCCCGGACCCGGTGGCGGCCGCGCACGCCGCGCGCGACTGGTGGCGCGAGCACGAGCCGGGCCCGGCGGCCGTGCTGGACCCGCTCTGGTCCGCGGTGCTGCGCCGCAGCGAGCAGAGCCTCCCGGCGTTCGGCTCGGTCGAGACCGTCCTGGTCCACGGCGACGCCTGCCTGAGCAACGTCGTCGTCGACGGCGGTGTCCCCCGGCTCGTCGACTGGGAGTGGGGGCACGTGGGCGATCCCGCGCGGGACCTGGCTTTCTCCGGCGGGCCGGTGCACGCCGACCCGTGGTACGCCCCGATGGACGAGCGCCGCGTCCGGGCCCAGGCGCAGGCCTACGCCCGCGAGCGCGAGCGGCTCGGGGCCCCGGTCGACCTCGGGTCGCTGCTGGTGCGCCGCGAGGTCTGGCTGCTGCACGAGACCTTCTTCATCCAGCCGCACCTGCACCGGGTGGCGGCGGCCGCCACCGACCCCGCACGGCGCACGACATACCTCGAGGCCGCCGCGCAGCTGCGCGACGGCCTCGAGAGGTGGCTGGGCTGACTCAGCGCTTGCCGAGCAGCGAGTCCGCGAGGTCGGCGAGCGCCTCGGACAGGTCCTCGCGGGCGGTGTGGGCGCCCTTGGACAGACCCTTGAGCGTGCCCTTGGCCTTGCCCTTGCCGCTCACGCCGACGGCGTCGGCGAGGCCGTGGCCGACCGAGCTGGCCGCGCCGGTGACCCCGGCGGCCGCGGCACCGGCGGCGCCGGTGACACCGCCGGCGACGGCACCGGCGGCGTTGCCGACACCGTCGGCGACCGACTGCGCGGCGTGCTTGGTGCCGGAGAGGAACGACTGCGTGGCCAGCGTCAGGCCCGCGCCGACCAGCCACACGTCCTTGGCCAGCCCGATGCCGTCCGGCGTGGGCCGGATGCCGTCCTCCTGGGTCATGCCCGGGGTCTTGAGGTAGAGCCCGGTGAGCCCGACGCCGAAGGCGGCCAGGCCGGCCCCGGCGACGGCGGACGGCACGGTCGGCAGCAGCAGCGCAGCACCGAGCCCGATCTCGGCGTAGGCCAGGGCCTTGGTGAAGTCGCCCGCCTTCATGTCCTTGAACACCGGGTAGACGCTGGAGGCCCAGCCGTGCATCTGCTCGGCCTCCTCCTCGCCGGCCTTGAGCTTGCCGAGACCGGAGTTCAGGACGAAGGCGCCGGTGGCGATCCTCAGCGGTGCGTGGGTGGGGTGCATGCTCTCTCCTCGAATGGCGCGGGAACTGCTCGGCCCTACCGTATGACGTCGGCCGGGGTGGTGCGAGGCGGGCTAGGATCGGCCGACCACCGACCGGCGACCCGCGAGGCACGATGACCGCTGCACAGCATGGCGCGAGCGCGCTGACCGTCGTCGTGCCGGTCTTCGACGAGCAGGACGTGCTGCCGCTGTTCGTGCAGCGGCTGCGCCCGGTCCTGGACGCCCTGGAGGTCGACTACGAGGTGCTCGTCGTCGACGACGGCAGCACGGACGCGACCCCCGTCGTGCTGCAGCGGGCACGGCATACCTGGCCGCAGCTGCGAATCGTCCGGCTGCGCGCCAACGCCGGCCATCAGGCCGCGATCTCGGCCGGGCTGGAGCGGGCGCGCGGGGAGCTGGTCGTGACCATCGACGCCGACCTGCAGGACCCGCCCGAGCTCATCGCCGACATGGTCCGGCTGGCCCGGGAGGAGGCGCTGGACGTCGTCTACGCCGTGCGCGACGACCGCCGCACCGACACGCGCTTCAAGCGGGTCACCGCCCACGGCTACTACGACACCATGCGGCGCCTCGGCGCCGACCACGGGCCCACGCAGGCGGGGGACTACCGGCTCATGTCGCGGGCGACCGTCGAGGCGGTGACCGCGCTGCCCGAGCACCACCGGGTGCTGCGGCTCGTCGTCCCCTCGCTCGGCTTCCCCTCCGGCGTGCTCACCTACCGCCGTGACGAGCGGGCGGCCGGCACCTCGAAGTACCCCCTCTCCCGCATGGTCCGTCTCGCCGTCGACTCCATCACCGGCGTCAGCCTGGCCCCGCTGCGGCTCGCGACCTGGCTGGGC
Organism: Serinicoccus chungangensis; assembly: GCF_001483745.1. Classification (GTDB taxonomy): domain Bacteria; phylum Actinomycetota; class Actinomycetes; order Actinomycetales; family Dermatophilaceae; genus Ornithinicoccus; species Ornithinicoccus chungangensis_A. The sequence continues at coordinate 40,066 of NZ_LQBL01000011.1, forward strand.
TTCGTCGGCGCGCTCGTCGCGCTGGTGCTGCTCGTCTACGCGCTGGTGGGGTATGCCGTCGGCCTCACCGTCCCCGGGTGGACCTCGACCTTCATGGTCGTCACGGCCGTCGGCGGGGTGCAGCTGCTGTGCCTGGGCATCCTGGGGGAGTACGTCGGGCGGACCTACACCATGCAGCTCGGCCGCCCGACCTACTACGTCGCCCACGACAGCCTCACCGGCGAGGAGCCGCGGGACTGAGGTCTGTGGTGCCGCCCCGGGTCAGGGGGTGGCGGCGAGCGGCCCGGGCAGCGGCTCGGCGTGCACGACGGTGAGGCCGCTCACCGCCCGGGTGAGGACGACGTAGAGCCGGCGCAGGCCGGTGCGCCCGTCGGGCTCGGCGGCGGCGATCGCAGCCGGCTCGACGACGACGACCTGGTCGAACTCCAGGCCCTTGGCCACCGTCGCCGGGACGAGGAAGACCCGCACGCCCAGGCCCTCCTCGGCGTGCGTCCCGTCCATGACCTCGTGCTCGACCCCGGCGGCACGCAGCGCCGCCCCGGCCCGTTCCATCCAGGCGTCGGGAACGATCACCCCGACCGAGCCCTCGTGCGCGGCGGCGTCGGTCGTCGCCGTCACGGCGCCGGCGACCGCGTCGTCCACGGGTATGACGTCCAGCCGGCCGGGGTTGGACCGCACCGACTCCGGGGGAGCCAGGTCGGGGGCGATGGCCGGGAGCAGCCGGGCGGCGAAGTCGATGACGGCCGAGGGCACCCGGAAGCCGCGGACCAGCTCCTCCAGGTGGGTCGTCGGCGCGGAGAGGTCCTTGCCCAGGTGCCGCAACGACTCCTCCCACGAGGCCGTCGACCACGGTGTGGTGCCCTGCGCGAGGTCCCCCAGGATGGTGAGCGAGCCGGTGGAGGCCCGGCGCCCGACGGCGCGCAGCTGCATGGGGGACAGGTCCTGGGCCTCGTCGAGCACGACGTGCCCGAGGCTGGGTGTCCGGTCGAGCAGGTCGGCCAGCTCGTCCAGCAGCACCAGGTCGGCGGCGCTCCAGCGCGCCCCGGCCGCCGTCCGGGGCGGCTCCTCCCAGACCAGGGCCTGCTGGTCGTCGTCCAGGTGCTCCCCGGTCGACAGCACCCGGGCGAGGACGGCGCCCGGCTTCACCTCGGGCCAGACCGCCTTGACGTAGGCCTTCACCGGCGCCGACCGGGCCACGGCGTCCTGCACCCGGTCGTCGGGGGAGTCCCCGGAGCGCTCCATCGCCACCATGACCGCGTGGGCGAGCCGCTGGTGCAGCATGGCCCGGGCGGCGGAGTAGCTGACGCCCCGGCCGCGCAGCTCCTCGAGCATGTCCTGCACCTCGTAGGCCGGTACCCGCCACCGGCGCGAGCCGCGCGGGACGACGAGCGCCTCGGTGGCGGGGCCCACCGCGCCCCAGAGCGCCTCCCGCAGGACCCCGGCCATCCGCGCCTCGCCCTTGAGCCGGGCCACCTCGGTGCTGTCCGTCGCGCGGACCCGCGCGGACGTGCCGCCCACGACGAGGTCGTCGGCCGTCGTGTGCCGGACGCTGACCTCCCCGAGCGAGGGCAGGACCGCGCCGACGTGCTCGAGGAACGCACGGTTGGGGCCGACGACGAGGACGCCCGTGCGGGCCAGCCGCTCGCGGAAGGCGTAGAGCAGCCAGGCCGCGCGGTGCAGCCCGACGGCGGTCTTGCCGGTGCCCGGCGCGCCCTGCACGCACAGCGTCGTGGCCACGTCGGCGCGCACGATCTCGTCCTGCTCGGGCTGGATCGTGGCGACGATGTCGCGCATCGGCCCGATCCGGGGTCGCTCGATCTCCCGGGCGAGGATGCTGCTCGCCCCGCCAGACGCGCCGGCGGACGACCGGTCGGCCCCACCCACCGGCCCGCCGTCGCCGGTGCCCCCCAGCGGCTCGTCCTCGAAGGCGGTGATCTGCCCGCCCTCGACCCCGAAACGCCGCCGCAGGCGCAGGCCCATCGGGTCGTGGGTGCCCGCGCGGTAGAACGGCGTCGACACCCCGGCCCGCCAGTCGATGACGACGGGGTCGCCGTGGCCGTCGGAGACGTGGCGGCGCCCGATGTAGAGCCGCTCCTCCATGCCGTCGCCGGGTGCGGCCTCGCGGTCGATGCGGCCGAAGAACAGCGTCGTCGCCGGGTCGTCCTGCAGCGCCTTGGCCCGCAGCCACAGGGTGTGCGCGAGCGCCTCGCCGGCGATGGCGTCGCCGCCGTCGGCGGTCAGCGACAGCGTGTGCTCGCGCATCCGCGCCAGCTCGGTCCGGGCGCGCTCGAGGCGCGCCTGCTCGGCGGCGAGCTCGGCGCGCGGGTCGGTCGGGGTGGGTGAGGTCGAGGTGGTCGAGGTCGAGGTGGACGAGGTCGGGGGGCGTGAGACGGGAGCGGGCATCGCGGCATACCTCGCGGGAGGGTGGTGAGGAGGGGGGAGGACACGATACCCCCACCGGGCGTCGCGGATGGTTGCCCCGAGTCCCACCGGGCGTCGCGGATGGTTGCCCTGAGTCCCACCGGGCGTCGCGGATGGTTGCCGGTCGTGCCGGCCTGCCGCCCGCGGGCTAGCGTGGTGGCATGCTCTTCGCCTTCTCCGTCGCCCCCACGCAGTCCGCCGACGAGTCCGGCTCGGTGAGCGCCGCCGTCGCCGACGCCATCCGGGTGGTCCGCGACTCGGGGCTGCCCTACGAGCTGACCTCGATGTTCACCACCATCGAGGGGGACTGGGACGAGGTCATGCCGGTCATCAAGGCGGCCTGCGACGCCGTTGCCCAGCACTCCCCGCGGGTCTCGCTCGTGGTCAAGGCCGACCTGCGCCCGGGGTATGCCGGCCAGCTCACCGAGAAGGTCGACCGGGTCAACGCCCACCTCTCCGACGGCTGAGCGCCGGAGGCAGGCCACAGCGCGCGCTGCCCCGGGCGACGCCGGTCTCGGTCGTCACGACGTTGGCGGCCCGGTCCCGCCTCCGGCGGTGCGCGACTGCAGCGGGTATGTCGCCCGCCGGGGTGTTCTCACGACATACCCGGTGCAGTCGCGACCCCTCCGGGCCGGAGGGCACCGCCAGCCCGCTGATTAGGCCAGCAGGCCGGTCTGCGAGGCGAGGAAGAGCAGCGTGAAGCCGACGAGGAAGACCAGGCCCGCGTAGGACAGGACCCGCATGCTCGTCGAGAGCTGACGCTCGCCGCGGATGATGGAGAAGTTCAGCCACGCGAAGACCGGGGCGGTGAGGAACGCGCTGATCATCGCGAAGCGCAGCATGTCGGCGAGCGAGGCGCTCATCCAGACGACGATCGCCAGCGCGATGACCGAGATGCCGGTGATCCACAGGTCCTTCGAGCGCCGGCTCATCGACTCCTGCCCGCGGATGAGGCGCAGCGACTCGGCGGCCGCGCGCCCATACCCGTCGACGACCGAGATGACGGTGCCGAACATGCACGCGAAGGCGATGAGCGCCATGAGCGGGACCGCCCACTGCCCGATCGCCGCGCCGTACATGCTCATGAGCTGGGGGATGTAGGCGCCGCCGGCCATCTCCATCTCCTGGCCGCTGCCGTACTGCACGAAGACACCCAGGCCGATGAAGAACACCGCGAGCACCGTGGACACGACGTAGCCGAGGTTGAAGTCGAAGAGGACGTCGCGCACCGCCAGCCGGCGGTCGGCACCCTTGGCCTTGACCCACAGCGAGTTGAGGGCGCTGATCTCGATCGGCGCCGGCATCCAGCCGATGACCGCGACGAGGAAGGGCAGCGTCGCGAGCGTCCACGGCGAGGGGTCCTCGAAGGCGGGCTGGCGCACCGGCCCCTGGGAGGCGGCCATGACCACGGCGACCACCGTGGACAGGGCGAGCAGCACCATGATGACCTTGGTGACGCCGTCCAGCGCCTTGTAGTGGCCACCGACGAGCAGCACCCACGTCACCGCGAGCAGCCCCGCCGCGAGCACGGGCACGCCGAGGCCCCACGACGCCGGCAGCAGGTAGGCCAGGATCACCGTGCACAGCAGCGCGACGCCGGCCGTGGAGATGACCGAGGACACGGCGGCGAGCACGAAGAACACCCAGAGGTATGCCTTCCCCCGCCGCGCGTAGCCCTCGACCAGGCTGCGGCCGGTCTCGGCGGCGTACTGCGGGCCGAACCGGAAGAACGGGTACTTCAGCACGTTGGCGAGGACGATGAGCCACACGAGCTGCCAGCCGAAGAGCGCCCCCGCCTGGGTGGAGGAGATGAGGTGGGAGGCCCCGATCGCCGCCGACGCGGCGAGCAGCCCCGGCCCCACCGCGCCCCACCGGCTGCGCCACGTCGAGCGCTCGCTCGCGGTCCTGGTCTCGCCGTCGATCACCATGGGCGGCACGCTAGCACCGGCATACCTCCCGGGGCGGCGGCCACGACGAGAACCACGGGCGGCGCCCGGTGGGGTGTGGGGCAACCATTCGCGGCGCCCGGGTGGGGCCATGGGCGACCATTCGCGGCGCTCGGTGGGGCCATCGGCAACCACTGGCGGCGCTCGGTGGGGCCAGGGGCAACCATTCGCGACGCTCGGTGGGGCCAGGGGCAACCATTCGCGGCGCCCGGTGGGTCGGCGGCGGAGCCGCTAGCCGGGCGGGGGCAGGTCGCGGTGGGTGCGGGCGCGCAGCGGCTTGAGCACCGGGCGCCGGCCGACGTGCCGCTCGACCGCGAGCTCGTAGGAGCGGACCAGCGACTCGGTCGAGGCCCGCCAGGAGTGGGTCTGCGCGTCCGCGCGGGCGGCCGCGCCCATCCGGTCCTTGAGCCCCGGCTCGAGCAGGACGCGGTGCAGACGGTCGGCATACCCCGCCGTGTCGCCCGGCTCGACGAGGAAGCCGGTGACGCCGTCGTCGATGACGAAGGGGATGCCTCCGGCCCGGGCCCCGACGACCGGCACGCCGCTGGCCATGGACTCCAGCGCCACCAGCCCGAGCGTCTCGGTGGTGGACGGGAAGGCGAAGGCGTCGGCGCTGGCGTAGGCCGCGGCCAGCTCCTCGCCGGCGAGGTAGCCGGTGAAGACGGTCGGGGTGCCGGCGAACATCGCCTCGAGCTCCTGACGCGCCGGCCCCGACCCGACGAAGGCCAGCCGCACCCCCTCACCGGCCAGCGCGCGGATGGGCTCGAGCAGCTGGTCGAGGTCCTTCTCCCGGGAGAGCCGCCCGACGTAGAGCACGAGCGGCGCCTCCGGGTGCCCGCCGGTGAGCCGCTCGCGCATCTCCCTGCTGCGTCGGGAGGGGTGGTAGCCCTCGGTGTCGACGGCCTTGGGCCACAGGTCGACCTCCCGGATCCCCACCTCGCGGGCCCGCTGCACCATCTGCGCGGACGTGCACAGGTTGACCTCGGCCAGGTTGTGCATCCCGGTGATCCACGCCTCGCTCGGCGCGCGCAGCAGGTGCAGCCCGTTGCCGAGCCGCGTGGTGTAGGAGGGCACGTCGGTGTGGAAGCTGGCGAGCAGCGGCAGGTTGCGCCGCCGGGCTGAGATGACGCCGTAGGCCGCGAGCCACACCGGGTTGACGGCGTGCACGATGTCGGGGTGGAAGGCCTGCATGCCGCGCGCGATGCGGGCGGTCGGCAGCCCGACCATGATCTCGGGGTACCACGGCTGGAACGACACCGACCGGACCTTGACCACGCGGTGCGGCCCGTAGCGGGCCGGCGGCTCGCCCGGCGCGAAGACGAGCGCCTCGTGGCCGAGGTCGGCAAGCTGGTCCAGGGTGCGGGTGACCCGCGTGACGACCCCGTCGACCTTGGGCAGGAAGACCTCGGTGAAGAGGGCGATGCGCATCCGGTATGCCGTCGCCGGGCTCAGGCCGTGCGTTCCACGGCGGCCCCGCGCGAGGCCGGCACGCCGGCCTGCTGCCGGGAGGTCCACACCGAGGTGCAGGGGATCTTGTCGAGGTCCGCGCGGTCGGCGTAGCGCCGGGCGACGTCCTCGACCTCCATGAGCAGGCCCTCCTCGAGCAGCGTCGGCTGCAGGCCGAGGTCGAGGAAGGTCTCGTTGTGCACGTGCAGCTCGTTCTCGGCCGCCTCGTGGCGGGGGTTGGGGACGAGCTCGACCTCGGCGTCGCTGATCCGGGCCACGAGCTCGGCCAGGTCGCGCACCCGGTGGGTCTCGGTCATCTGGTTGAAGATCTTGACGCGCTCGCCCGTGGCGGGCGGGTTCTCCAGGGCGATCTGCACGCACCGCACCATGTCGCGGATGTGGATGAAGGCCCGGGTCTGGCCGCCGGTGCCGTGCACGGTGAGCGGGTAGCCGACGGCGGCCTGCATGAGGAAGCGGTTGAGCACCGTGCCGTAGTCGCCGTCGTAGTCGAAACGGTTGACGAGGCGCTCGTCCCGCATCGTCTGCTCGGTGTGGGTGCCCCAGATGATGCCCTGGTGCAGGTCGGTGATGCGCAGCGCGTCGTTCTTGGCGTAGTAGGCGAAGAGCTGCTGGTCCAGGCACTTCGTCATGTGGTAGATCGAGCCCGGGTTGGTGGGGTAGAGGATCTCCTGCGCCACCCGCGTGCCGTCCTCCGCGGCGATCTCGACGTCGAGGTAGCCCTCGGGGATCGCCATACCGGCCGTGCCGTAGCCGTAGACGCCCATGGTCCCCAGGTGCACCAGGTGCGCGTCCAGGCCCGTCTCGACCATGGCGCAGAGCAGGTTGTGCGTGGCGTTGGTGTTGTTGTCGACGGTGAAGCGCTTGTGCCTCGCCGACTTCATCGAGTAGGGGGCCGAGCGCTGCTCGGCGAAGTGCACGACCGCGTCCGGGCGCCGCTCGTCGAGGAGGGCGACCAGGCCGTCGTAGTCCTGCGCGAGGTCGAGCTCGACGAGCTCCATCGGCCGGCCGCCGACCTGCTCCCAGGCGGCCAGGCGCTCCTCCGGGCTCGCGATCGGGGTGAGCGAGGAGGCCCCCAGCTCCTCGTCGATGCGTCGGCGGACGAGGTTGTCGACGATGACCACGTCGTGGCCGAGGTCGGACAGGTGCAGCGCCGCGGGCCAGCCGCAGAAGCCGTCACCGCCGAGGACAGCGATCTTCACGGGTGACTCCTTGACGTCGGGGGCGGGCCACGGGCCGCGCGCATGCTCGGGTCAAGGTATCAATGCCGCCGGGGAGGACGGGTGTCGCCGGACCGGGGCGGGCCGGAAAACGGGTGGGGACGACCGGCCGTGGGCAGGCAGGATGGACCCCATGGGACACGTCGACGTCGCGGCCGTGGGCTACACGCTGCCCGACGGCCGCCCGCTGCTGCGCGACATCGGGCTGCGCGTCGGCGACGGGGCACGGGTCGCCCTCGTCGGGCCGAACGGCAGCGGCAAGACCACGCTGCTGCGGATCGTCGCCGACGAGCTGCGCCCGCACGAGGGCTCGGTGTCCCGCAGCGGCGGCCTCGGCGTCATGCCGCAGCTCATCGGCACGATGGGCCGCGAGGTCGGCGCCGGCGACGAGCCGCCGACCGTCCGCGACCTGCTCGTGTCCGTGGCCCCGGCACGCATCCGCGCGGCCGCCCGCGCGCTGGACGCCGCCGAGCTCGCGGTGATGACCGTCGACGACGAGCCGGCCCAGCTCGCCTACGCCCAGGCGCTGGCCGACTGGGCCGACGTCGGCGGCTACGGTCAGGAGACGCTCTGGGACGTCTGCACGGTCGCGGCCCTCGGCATACCCTTCGAGCGGGCGCAGTGGCGGGGGACCGACACCCTCTCCGGCGGGGAGCAGAAGCGGCTGGCGCTGGAGGCGCTGCTGCGCGGCCCGGAGGAGGTGCTGCTCCTGGACGAGCCGGACAACTACCTGGACGTCCCCGGCAAGCGGTGGCTCGAGGAGCAGCTGCGGGCGAGCCCCAAGACCGTCCTGCTCGTCAGCCACGACCGCGAGCTGCTGGCCCGCGCCGCGACCCGGGTGGCCACGCTCGAGCCGGGGGCCGCGGGCAGCACGCTCTGGGTGCACCCGGGCAGCTTCGCCACCTGGCACGAGGCGCGCGCCGAGCGCACCGCGCGGCTGGAGGAGGCCCGGCGGCGGTGGGACGAGGAGCACGCCTCGCTGCGCGCCCTCATGCTGCGCTACAAGGCCAAGGCCGCCTACAACGCCGACATGGCCAGCCAGTACCAGGCGGCGCAGACCCGGCTGCGCCGCTTCGAGGAGGCCGGGCCGCCAGAGGCGGTGAGCCACGAGCAGCGGGTCCGGATGCGGCTGCGCGGTGGGCGGACCGCCAAGCGGGCCGTCGTCTGCGAGGGCCTGGAGCTGACCGGGCTCATGCAGCCCTTCGACCTGGAGGTCTGGTACGGCGATCGGGTGGCCGTCCTCGGCTCCAACGGGTCGGGCAAGTCCCACCTGCTGCGGCTGCTCGCGGCCGGGGGCAGCGACCCCGAGCCGGGGCAGCGCCCGGTGGGCGACGTCGTCCCGGCGCCGGTCCGGCACACCGGGGTGGCGCGGCTCGGCGCGCGGGTGCGGCCGGGCTGGTTCGCCCAGACGCACGACCACCCGGCCCTGCGCGGGCGCACGCTGCTGGAGATCCTGCACCGCGGCGACGAGCACCGACGGGGTATGCCGCGTGAGGAGGCCGCGCGGGCGCTCGACCGCTACGAGCTCGCGCGGGCCGGGGAGCAGCGCTTCGAGTCGCTCTCGGGCGGCCAGCAGGCGCGGCTGCAGATCCTGCTGCTGGAGCTGTCCGGGGCGACCCTGCTGCTGCTCGACGAGCCCACCGACAACCTCGACCTGCACTCGGCCGAGGCGCTGCAGGAGGGGCTGGACGCCTTCGAGGGCACGGTGCTCGCGGTCACCCACGACCGGTGGTTCGCCGCGTCCTTCGACCGCTTCCTCGTCCTCGCCGCCGACGGCCGCGTGCGGGAGACCGACGGTCCGGTCTGGGACGAGGGGCGGGTGGCGCGGGCCCGCTGACGTCGGTGCCCGACTGACCGCCGGTTGGTCGTCCGGCAGCCGGTTGGTCAACGGTCAGCCTGTTCGAGGAGGCTGTCAGATGACCAACCGGCTGGGAGACGCCCCGCGGGCAACGGGCGCCGGTGGGCCGGTGGCTCAGCCCTCGTCCGGGCGGGCGGCCAGGGTCACCGTGACCTCGGCCTGCTCGCCGTCGCGGATGTAGGCCACCCGGGCCTCGTCGCCGGCACCGCGCTCGCGGACCTGGCCGACGAGGGCGGTCGCGCTGGTGACCGGCTCGTCGTCGATGCCGACGATGAGGTCGCCGGACCGCATACCGGCACCCTCGGCGGGGGAGCCCGGCTCTACCTGGGTGACGGCGGCGCCGGTGAGGGTGGCGCCGTCCACCTCGGCCTGGGCGTTGTCCAGACCGACGCCGAGGAAGGAGTGGGTCGCCGTGCCCGAGTCGATGAGCTGCTCGACGATGAGCTGCACCTTGCCGGAGGGGATGGCGAAGCCGATGCCGATGGAGCCGCTCTGCCCGGTGCCCCCCGTCGGGAGCGAGGCGATGGAGGAGTTGATGCCCACCAGCTCACCGGCCGCGTTGACGAGGGCGCCGCCGGAGTTGCCGGGGTTGATCGCGGCGGAGGTCTGGATGGCGTTGGTCACCACCGCGGCCCCCGGGTCGGCCGGGTCCGAGGACGACCCCTGCGTGGTCACCGGGCGGTCGAGGGCGCTGACGATGCCGGTCGTGACCGTCCCCGACAGCCCCAGCGGGTTGCCGACGGCCATGACCGGGTCACCGACGCCCAGCGCGCTGTCGTCGCCCAGGGCGATGGGCTGCAGGTCGTCCGGCACGGTGCCGAGCTGCAGGGTCGCGAGGTCGCTGGAGGGGTCGCTGCCGATGACCTCGGCCGGGTAGGACCGACCACCGGGCAGCGTCACCTGCACCTGCTGGGCGCCGGCGACGACGTGCGCGTTGGTGACGATGTGACCCTCGGTGTCCCACACCACGCCCGACCCGGAACCCTCGCCGGCCGCGCCGGCCACCGCGATGGAGACGGTGCTGGGGGTCACGGCCTCGGCGACGGAGGCCCAGTCCTGCTCCCCGGAGAGGGAGACCGTCGTCCCGCGGGCGTCGCCGCTGGCCGTGCCGTCGCCCTCACCCGACGCGGTGCTCTGCGTGCTCGGCGAGTCGCCAGCCAGCTCGACGGCGGCGAAGGTGCCGCCGGAGGCGAGCAGGGCCGCGAGGACGCTCGCGACCGCGATGTCGCCGTAGCGCCGGCGCCGGCGCGGCGGGGTGGGCTGCTGCCAGCCGGACGCCGCGGCGCCCTGGTGCGCCGCGGCATACCCCTGGTGCGGGGCGCTGGCCTGGGGCGTCGCGGTGGGCACGGGGGCGGTGGCGTCGCCGGGGTGCTGCGCGTACCCCGGGCCCTGGTGCCCGGTGGTGGGGACGGGGGCGGTGGCGTCGTCGGAGCTCTGCCCGTACGCCGGGCCCTGCGGGTCGTGCTCTGGGGTGGTCATGGGTCCCATGAGACCACCCGCAGGTCGGTGCCGCCTGGGTGTCGACTAGGAATCTGCTGGACGTCGGTCCGCGGGCAGCTCCACCCGGAAGGTCGCGCCCCCGCCGGGGGTGGGGTGGTGCCGCACCGACCCCTGGTGACGGCCCACGATGGCGGCGACGATGGCCAGGCCGAGACCGGTCCCGCCGGAGGCCCGGCTGCGCGACTTGTCGGCGCGGTAGAACCGCTCGAAGACCCGCTCGGCGGTGTCCTCGTCCAGCCCGGTGCCGTGGTCGCGCACCTCCACCGCGACGGTGCCGTCGACCCGGCCGACCGCCACCTCGACCGCCGTGCCCCCGGGGGTGTGCGCGAGGGCGTTGGCCACGAGGTTGGTGAGCACCTGCCGCAGCGCGCCGTCCTCCCCGACGACCACGGGCGGGACGTCCGGCAGGCTGCCGGCCAGGGGCACGAGGCGCACGGTCCGGTCCGGCGCCCGCACCCGGGCGTCCTGCACGACGTCGGAGGCGAGCACGGTCAGGTCCACCCGGGTCGGCGCCATCTGCGGCTGGGAGTCCCAGCGGGTCAGCGTCAGCAGGTCCTCCACCAGCCGGGTCATCCGGGTGGCCTCGTCCTCGATCCGGCGCATCGCCCCGGCGACGTCCTCGGGGTCGGACATCGCCCCGAAGCGGTGCAGCTCGGCATACCCCTTGACCGTGGCGAGCGGCGTGCGCAGCTCGTGGGACGCGTCCGCGACGAAGTCCCGCATCCGCTGCTCGGACGCCTCGCGGACGGCGAAGGAGTGCTCGATGCGGGCGAGCATGCGGTTGAGCGAGTCCGACAGCGAGCCGACCTCGTCGCGGACGCCGTGCGGCGGGATGCGCCGGGCGAGGTCGCCGCCGGCGATGGCGGCGGCGGTGTCCTCGATGCGGGTCAGCGGGCGGAAGGCGCGGCGCACCGCGAACCAGCCGAGCACCCCGACAACCACCATCGTCGTGAGGCCGATGACGATGGTGAGGAAGGCGAGCTGCCGGGTCGTGCTGTCGACCTCGTCCAGGGGGAGGGCGACCGCGATCGTCCCGGACACCAGTCCCTGCTCGTTCTCCAGCGGCAGGGCGAGCACCCGCCAGGTGCCCGCGCCCTGGTCGCTGCCGACGGTGAAGGGCTCGCCGAGGCGGCCGTCGTCGATGGCCACCCGGGACAGGTCCGGCGTGTCGTCCATGCCGCGGGAGGCGAGCGAGACCGGCGGCGCCGCGTCGTCCAGGGGGGTGAGCAGGATGTAGTAGGAGTTCGGCGGCAACCACAGCTCGGCGCTGGTGTCCTGCCGACCGGTGGCGTCCTCGAGCAGCTGGGCCGACACCCGCTCGGCGAGCGGGGTGATGTAGGTCTCCAGGTCGGTGTCCACCCGGTCGACCAGATAACCGCGCAGCATGGTGATGGTCACCGAGGTCGTGAGGAGGTAGGCGGCGAGGACGAGCAGGACCAGCACGGTCACCAGGCGTCGGGTGAGGGAGAGTCCGTGGAGCTTGGTGTAGGCGGCGCGGCGCAGGTGCTGCAGCACGGGAGCGGTATGCCGCCTCAGCGCGGCTCGCGCAGCACGTAGCCCACGCCGCGCTTGGTGTGGATGAGGGGTTCGCCGACCACGTCGATCTTGCGCCTCAGGTAGGAGATGTAGGACTCGACGATGTTCATCTCGCCCCTGAAGTCGTAGTCCCAGACGTGGTCCAGGATCTGGCTCTTGGAGAGCACCCGGCCCGGGTTGAGCATGAGGTAGCGCAGCAGCTTGAACTCCGTGGGGGAGACCTCGATGACCTTGCCGGCCCGGCGCACCTCGTGGCTGTCCTCGTCGAGCTCGAGGTCGGCCACCCGCAGCGCGTGGTCGTCGCCCTCGTCGGCCACCCGGGTGCGGCGCAGCACCGCACGGATGCGGGCCACGACCTCCTCCAGGCTGAACGGCTTGGTGACGTAGTCGTCACCGCCCACGGTCAGGCCCTTGATCTTGTCGTCGAGGGAGTCCTTGGCGGTGAGGAAGACGATGGGCAGGTCCAGACCGCGCTCGCGCAGCGTGCGGGTCACGGTGAAGCCGTCCATGTCCGGGAGCATGATGTCGAGCACGGCCAGGTCGAAGTCGTGCTCGCCGGAGAGCTGGAGCGCGCTGCGGCCGTCCGGCGCGGCGTGCACGGAGAAGCCGGCGAACCGCAGGCTCGTCGTGAGCAGCTCGCGGATGTTCGTCTCGTCCTCGACGACGAGGAGCGTGGCCTCCGGCTCGGTCTGGCTCGCGGTCATACACCCATGGTGCGCGCGCAGACTGGGACTTTCCTGGGAATCCGCTGCGCGCCCCTCCCGCACCGGACGCGTGCTCAGGCAGCACCGGACGCGCGCTCAAGCAGCACCGGACGCGTGCTCAGGCTCCACCGGACGTCTGTTCCGACTCCACCGGACGCGTGCTCAGGCTCCACCGGACACGCGCTTGGTGTGCTCCGGACTCGCGATGGGTGCGTCAGAGACCCGACCGTGCGTCCGGTGTATGCCGACCACGCGTCCGGTGCGTGCTGGCCACGCGTCCGGGGTATGCCGACCACGCGTCCGGTGCGTGCTGACGACGCGTCCGGTGCGGGAGGGAGGGGGTGTGGTCAGGCGGGGTCGGGGGCGGCGGCGTCGAGGTCGTCGGCGTCGACGATACGGTAGGCGTAGCCCTGCTCGGCGAGGAAGCGCTGCCGGTGGGCGGCGAACTCGGCGTCGACCGTGTCGCGCGCGACGAGGGTGTAGAAGTGCGCCGTCCGGCCGTCGCCCTTGGGCCGCAGGACGCGACCCAGCCGCTGGGCCTCCTCCTGGCGGGAGCCGAAGGTGCCGGACACCTGGATCGCCACGCTCGCCTCGGGGAGGTCGATGGAGAAGTTGGCGACCTTGCTCACGACGAGCAGGCTGATCTCACCTTCGCGGAACTGCCGGAACAGCTCCTGCCGCTGCGCCACGGTCGTCTCGCCGGTGATGAGCGGCGCGTCCAGGCGACCGGCGAGCTGCTCGAGCTGGTCGAGGTACTGCCCGATGACCAGCGTCGGCTGCCCCTCGTGCCGGCCGACCAGCTGCTCGACCACCGCGTCCTTCGCGGGGGCGCAGGCGGCGAACCGGTAGCGCTCGTCCGGCTCGGCGACGGCATACGCCATCCGCATGGAGTCGGACAGGCTGACCCTGACCTCGACGCAGTCGGCGGGCGCGATGTAGCCCTGCGCCTCGATGTCCTTCCACGGAGCGTCGAAGCGCTTGGGCCCGATGAGGGAGAAGACGTCGGACTCCCGGCCGTCCTCGCGCACCAGCGTGGCCGTCAGGCCGAGCCGACGCCGCGCCTGCAGGTCGGCGGTCATCCGGAAGATCGGCGCGGGCAGCAGGTGCACCTCGTCGTAGACGATGAGGCCCCAGTCGCGGGCGTCCAGCAGGTCGAGGTGCGGGTAGACACCCTTCCGCTTGAGCGTCAGCACCTGGTAGGTCGCGATCGTGACGGGGCGGATCTCCTTGCGGGACCCGGAGTACTCGCCGATCTCGTCCTCGGTCAGCGTCGTCCGCCGCAGCAGCTCCTCGCGCCACTGCCGGGCGCTCACCGTGTTGGTGACCAGGATCAGGGTCGTCGTCGACGAGCGGGCCATGGCCCCGGCGCCGACGAGCGTCTTGCCTGCGCCGCAGGGCAGCACGACCACGCCGGAGCCGCCGTCCCAGAAGCCGTCGACGGCCTGCTGCTGGTAGGGCCGCAGCGACCAGTCGGCCTGGTCCAGCCCGATCGGGTGCGCCTCGCCGTCGACGTAGCCGGCGAGGTCCTCGGCGGGCCAGCCGACCTTGAGCAGCTCCTGCTTGAGGTGCCCGCGCTCGGAGGCGTGGACCCGCACCGTGTCGTCGTCGACGCGGTCGCCGACGAGGGGCTGGATCTTCTTGTGCCGCAGCACTTCTGTCAGCACGGCGCGGTCGGTGGTGCGCAGGAGCAGGACGGGCTCGTCCTCGCCCTCCACGGACTCCTTGGTGAGCGTCAGCCGGCCGTACCGGGCCATGGTCTCGGCGACGTCCACCAGCAGCGACTGGGGGACGGGGTAGCGGCTGTGCTCGAGGAGCGCGTGCACGACCTGCTCGGCGTCGTGCCCGGCGGCGCGCGCGTTCCACAGGCCGAGCGGCGTGACCCGGTATGTGTGGACGTGCTCGGGCGCTCGCTCGAGCTCGGCGAAGGGCGCGATGTCGCGCCGCGCCGCCTCGGCGCTCTCGTGGTCGACCTCGAGGAGGAGGGTCTTGTCGGACTGGACGATCAGGGGGCCGTTCATCGTGCGCTCAACGGTATGCCGCCCCTCCCGCATTCCGCGCGGGGCCGAGGGCGCGGCGCTCGGTGGGGGCAGGGGCAGCCATTCGCGGCGCTCGGTGGGGGTGGGGGCCGAGGGCGCGGCGCTAGGTGGGGGCAGGGGCAGCCATTCGCGGCGCTCGGTGGGGGTGGGGGCAGCCATTGGCGGCGCTCGGTGGGGGTGGGGGCAGCCATTGGCGGTGCTCGGTGGGGGTGAGCGCAGCCATTCGCGGCGCTCGGTGGGGGTGAGGGCAACCTTTGGCGGCGCTCGGTGGGGGTGGGGGTAACCATTCGCGGTGCTCGGTGGGGGTGAGGGCGACCATTCGCGGCGCTCGGTGGGGGTGGTCCCGGGGCGGGTCTACACTGGTGGGGAACGACATACGCGCTCCGGGGTCGGTGCAACTCCGAGCCGGCGGTGACAGTCCGCGACCCGACCGCAGCCAGCGGCCGGTTGACCTGGTGCAACTCCAGGACCGACGGTGAAAGTCCGGAAGGGAGGCAGCGCGGGTCGGCGGGTTATCCCGTCGCCGTCTCGTCGGGCCGACGGCCCGACCTCGGCGACGACCCGCCCCGACCTCGTCCTCCCCACGCCCCCCGGGCATCGACCGGGAAGGACGTGAGGTGACCGCCACCCAGCAGTCGACGATCGCCGACGCCGTCCTGCGGCAAGCCCTGGACCGCGCCGTCGACCTGGCCCGCCGCGGGCCCGCCCGGGACCCCAACCCCCGCGTCGGCTGCGTCCTGCTCGCGCCGGACGGCTCGGTCGTCGCCGAGGGGGCCCACCGTGGCGCCGGCACCCCGCACGCCGAGACCGCCGCCCTGGCCGCGGCCGGTGACGCCGCCCGGGGAGCCACCGCCGTCGTGACCCTCGAGCCCTGCACGCACCACGGCCGCACCCCGCCGTGCGCCACCGCCCTCGTCGAGGCCGGCGTCTCGGCCGTGGTGTATGCCGTGCCCGACGTCACCGCCGCGGGCGGCGGTGCCCAGGTGCTCGCCGCCGGTGGGGTGGACGTGCGACGGGAGCCGCACCCCGGGGCCGAGGACCTGGTCGCGGACTGGGCCCGCGCCGCCTGCCTGGGCCGCCCGCACGTCACCTGGAAGATCGCCAGCACGCTCGACGGCCGGGTGGCCGCCGCCGACGGCACCAGCCGGTGGATCACCTCCCCCCAGGCCCGGTCCGCCGCGCACACCCTGCGCTCCCGGGTCGGTGCCGTGCTCGTGGGCACCGGCACCGCGCACGCCGACGACCCGGGCCTGACCGCCCGCGACGACGACGGCATGCTGGCGCCCGACCAGCCGCTGCGCGTCGTCGTCGGCACGCGCGACCTGCCGGTCGGCTCCCAGCTGGCCGCGGCCGTCGCGGCCGTCGCGGACGCCGCCGCCGGCCGCCGACCCGCCGACCACGACGCGGACGACCCCCGCCCCGGCGAGGTCGTCCATCTGCGCACCCACGACCCGGCCGAGGTGCTGGCCGACCTGCGGGCCCGGGGGGTGCACGGCGTGCTGCTCGAGGGGGGTCCGACGCTCGGCGGCGCCTTCTGGCGGGCCGGGCTGGTCGACGAGCTGCTCGTCCACCTCGCCCCTGCCCTGCTCGGCGCCGGCCCGCACGCCATACCCGACCTCGGGATCGGCACCATCGCCGACGCCGCCCGCCTCGAGCTGGTCGAGGTCACCACGCTCGGCCCCGACCTGCAGCTGCGGCTGCGCCCCACCACCCCCGCCCAGGAGGACTGATGTTCACCGGCATCGTCGAGGAGCTCGGCACGCTGCTCACCCGGACCGACGGCCCGGACGCCAGCGTCGTCGAGATCCGCGGCCCCCAGGTCGTCACCGACGCCACCCACGGTGCCTCGATCAGCGTCAACGGGGTCTGCCTGACCGTGACGCGGCACACCGACGAGGGCTTCGAGGCCGACGTCATGGCCGAGACCCTGGCCGTCACCACCCTCGGTGCGCTCGCCCCGGGCGACCCGGTCAACCTGGAGCGCTCGCTGCCGGTCACCGGGCGGCTCGGCGGCCACATCGTCCAGGGCCACGTCGACGGCACGACGACCGTGCTGTCCCGCACCCCGGGGGAGAGGTGGGAGGTGGTGCGGCTGGCGCTGCCGCCGCGCCTGGCGCGCTACGTCGCCCACAAGGGCTCGGTCGCCCTCGACGGGGTGTCGCTCACCGTGTCGGCGGTGGGGCCGGACTGGTTCGAGGTCTCGCTCATCCCCACCACGCTGGAGCTCACGACGCTGGGCCGCCGCCAGCCCGGTGACGCGCTCAACGTCGAGGTCGACATCCTCGCCAAGTATGCCGAGCGCCTGCTCGACCCGGAGCTGACCCGATGAGCGCCGCGGGACTGCCGCAGGCGCTGGCGGCGCTGCGGGAGGGGCGCCCGGTGCTCGTGCTCGACGACGAGGACCGGGAGAACGAGGGTGACGTGGTGCTCGCCGCCCAGACGCTGACCCCGGCGTGGACGGGGTGGGCGGTACGGCATACCTCGGGCTTCCTGTGCGCGCCGGTGCCGGCCGAGGTGGCCGACCGCCTCGAGCTGCCGCTCATGGTGCGCGACAACGAGGACCACCTGCGCACGGCCTACACCGTCACCGTCGACGCGGCGGTCGGCGTCACCACCGGCATCAGCGCCGGTGACCGCTGCCGCACCGCCCGCGTGCTCGCCGACCCGTCCAGCGGCCCGGCCGACCTGCGCCGGCCCGGGCACCTCATCCCGCTGCGCGCCCGCGCCGGCGGCGTGCTGGCCCGGCCCGGGCACACCGAGGCGACCGTCGACCTCTGCCGGCTCGCCGGGCTCGCGCCGGTCGGGGTCATCGGCGAGCTGGTCGACGACGAGGGCGAGATGCTGCGCGGGGCGCAGGTGCACGCCCTGGCCGCCGAGCACGACCTGCCGGTGATCACCATCGCCGAGCTCGTCGCCTACCGGCAGCGTCACGACCGGGTCGAGCGCGTCGCAAGCTCGGTCCTGCCGACGGAGCACGGCGAGCTGGTCGTCCACGGCTACCGCGACCTCGTCACCGGCGTCGAGCACCTCGCGCTGCTGGGGCAGCCGGGCCCCGGGCCGCGGCCGCTGGTGCGCGTGCACTCCGAGTGCCTCACGGGGGAGGCCCTGGGCTCGCGTCGCTGCGACTGCGGCCCGCAGCTGCAGGACGCCCTGGCCCGGGTCGCCCAGGAAGGGGGCGTGGTGGTCTACCTGCGCGGTCACGAGGGCCGCGGTGTCGGGATCATCGACAAGCTGCGCGCCTACGCCGAGCAGGACCACGGCCTCGACACCGTCGCCGCGCAGGAGGCGCTGGGGCTGCCGGTGGACGCCCGCGACCACACGGCCGCCGCCGCGATCCTCGAGGACCTCGGCCTGGCCGGTCGGCCGCTGCGCCTGCTGACGCACAACCCGGACAAGGTGGCGGCGCTGACCGGGCTGGGTCTCACCGTCGCCGAGACCGTGCCCTCCGGGCGGCCCGCGCCGGCCGAGGCGGCGGCATACCTGCGCACCAAGGTCGAGCGGCTCGGGCACCTGCCGCACCCGTCGGCCGAGGTGGCGCACCCCCCGACCGGCCCTTCTGGACATCGGTTCCTGGGCGACGGGTCCCAGAAACCGATGTCCAGAACCGACGGTCCCCGCAGGACCCACGAGAGCAGGAGCACAGCATGAGCGGCCACGGAGCCCCCACCCTCAGCGTCGACGGACGCGGCCTGCGGATCGCCGTGGTCGCGGCGTCCTGGCACACCACGGTCATGGACGGCCTGCTGGACGGGTCGAGACGGGCCCTGCGCGAGGCCGGCGTCGAGGACGTCCGGGAGGTGCGGGTGCCGGGCAGCTTCGAGCTGCCCGTCGCCGCCGCCCGCCTGGCCCGCGAGGGGTATGACGCGGTCGTCGCCCTCGGCGTCGTCGTCCGCGGGGGCACGCCGCACTTCGACTACGTGTGCCAGGCTGCGACCTCCGGGCTCACCCAGGTGAGTGTGGACACCGGCGTCCCGGTGGGCTTCGGCGTCCTGACCTGCGACGACGAGGCCCAGGCGCTGGACCGTGCGGGGCTGTCCGGGTCGCAGGAGGACAAGGGCCACGAGGCCGCCACCGCCGCCGTCGCCACCGCGCTCGCCCTGCGCTGAGCCGGGCCTCCAGCGCCAACGGTCTCTGCCGCGGCCGCGGGGCCGACGACACGCCCGGCCGGACCGGCTCAGCCGTTCACGTGAACGCCTGGGCCGACGACACTCCCGGCCGGACCGGCTCAGCCGTTCACGTGAACGCCTGGGCCGACGACACGTCCATACCCCTCGGTCCTCCTGGTCTCCTGCACCCTGGCCGTCCCCCGTCACGGACAGTCCTGCCCCTACGGCATCTGACAGGCTGGCGACATGACGCGCACGCTGCCGATGACCGAGCCGACGACAGGGATGCCGGACCGGGTGACCATCTACGAGGTCGGTCCGCGCGACGGCCTGCAGAACGAGAAGTCGGTCGTGCCCACGCCGGTCAAGGCCGAGTTCGTGCGGCGCCTGCTGGCCGCCGGGCTGGGCACGGTCGAGCTCACCAGCTTCGTCCCGCAACGGTGGGTGCCCCAGCTGGGCGACGCCGAGGAGCTGCTCGACCTGCTGGGCGAGGACGGTGTGGGGCAGCAGCGCCCGGTCCTCGTCCCCAACGAGCGGGGCCTCGACCGGGCGCTGGAGAAGGGCGTCACCTCGGTCGCGATCTTCGGCAGCGCCACCGAGACCTTCGCGCAGAAGAACCTCAACCGCTCGGTGGCCGAGTCGGTGGAGATGTTCGCCCCGGTCGTGAAGCGGTCCCTCGACGCCGGCGCCTGGGTGCGCGCCTACGTCTCGATGTGCTTCGGCGACCCGTGGGAGGGGCCGGTGCCGGTCGAGCAGGTGGTGGACGCCTGCTCCCGCCTCATGGACCTCGGCTGCGACCAGCTGTCCCTCGGCGACACGATCGGTGTCGGGACGAGCGGGCACGTCCTGCGGCTGCTCGACGCCCTGGACGAGGCGGGGATCGGTATGGAGCAGGTCGCCGTCCACTTCCACGACACCTACGGCCAGGCGCTCGCCAACACCCTGACCGCCATCCGTCGTGGCGTGCGGGTCGTCGACGCGTCGACCGGCGGGCTCGGCGGGTGCCCCTACGCGAGGTCGGCCACCGGCAACCTGGCCACCGAGGACCTGGTGTGGGCGCTGGACGGGCTGGGCATCGAGCACGGCGCCGACCTGGACGCCCTCGTCGCCACGAGCACCTGGATGGCCGAGCAGCTCGGCCGTCCCGCCCCCTCGCGGGTGGTCACGGCGCTCGCGGGCGACTGAGCCGTCGCGGGGGCCGCGCCGGTGGGTCGTGGCGCAACCACGCGCGGCGCCCGGTGGGTCGGGGGCAACCACGCGCGGCGCCCGGTGGGTCGGGGGGTCGTGCGTCAGGTGCCGGTGATGTCGCGGCGGCGGTACCCGAGCGCACCGACGGCGAGCAGGAGCGCGGCCAGGCCGGCCATCCCGAGGACGACGGGCCAGTCCATGTCCTCCACCGGCAGCTGCGGCAGGGGCGACCACGGGGTCAGCTCGGTCAGCCACTCCGGCAGGTCGAGCGCCGCCCCGACCCACACCATGACGAGGCTCCAGGCGATGACCACCCAGGTGACCCACGCCAGCCTCGGCGCCCACCCGTGCAGCAGCACGGCGATGCCGAGCACCAGCAGACCGCCCGGGGCGAGCGCGGCACCGGCGCCGGCCACCTCCGCGACGACGCCCCAGTCACCGGTGGCGCGGGCCTGGTTGAGCGCCATGACCGCCCCGACCGCGGCCAGGAGCAGTGCCGGCACGAGCGCGGCGAGCACGAGGTACGCCCCGAGCAGCCGCCCGCGGGTGGCCCCGGTCGAGAGCACCAGCTCGGCGTGGCCGCGCTCCTCCTCGGCCGCGAGCCGGGAGAAGAGCTGCACCGCGACGACCGCGACGAGCACGGCGACGAGCGAGAGCATGGCCACGAAGAACGCGTCGACGAGCTGCTCGGCGCCGCCGCCCATCCGCTGGAGGATGAGGCGCAGCTGGGGCACCTGCTCGAGCATGTCGTCGAAGGCCGTCGACAGCGACCCCATCGCCAGGGCGAAGAGCAGCAGCCCGACGGTCCAGCCGATCACCTGCCCGCGCTGCAGCCGTCGCACCAGCGCTCCGGGGGTGGCCAGCGAGGCCACCGCCTCGGCCCGGCCCCGCCGCGCCGCCCACAGCCCGGCCCCGTGGTCCCGCCGCGTCTCCAGCGTCACGGCCAGCACGAGCAGCGCCAGCGCCGTCGCCGCGGGGAGCGCGAGCACCCACCAGCGCTCGTCGGCATACGGCCGGGTCAGCGCCATCCACTGCACCGGTGACACCCACGCGAGCTGACGCACCTGCTCGTCGGTGGACCCGTCGGCCACCGCGCGCAGGGTGTAGGCCGCGGCGAGGGTCCACAGGCCCAGCCCCTTGGCGGTGCGTGCCGAGGCGGTGAGCTGCGCGGCGACCGCCCCGACGCCGACGAAGGTCGCGCCGACCAGGGTCAGCCCCGCACCGAAGGCCACCGACCCGGGGACCGGCTCGCCGACCGCCGACATGGAGGCGGCCACCGCCAGACCGAGCACCGCGCAGGCGAGGAGCGCGACGAGCACCCCGGCCGCCAGCGGGGCGTGCCGCCCGGTCGCGCCGGAGCGCAGCAGCTCGGTGCGCCCGTCCTCCTCCTCCGCGCGGGTGGAGCGCACCACCCCGAGCACCGCCATGATCCCGGCCATGGCGGCGGCGAAGGTGCCCACGCGCCATACCGTGAACCCGCCGGCGCTGGTGAGGTCGACCGGCGGCCCGAGCATCGCGCGCATGGTCGGGTTGCTGGTCATCGTCACGATGAGCAGGTCGGCGTTGCCGGGGTCGACGATCTGCTCGTAGGCCGCCGCCGTGAGCGGCACCACCGCGGTGAGCGCGAGCACCCAGGCGAGGTAGGTCCAGCGGCTGCGCCGCAGCGCGAGCCGCACGAGGGAGCCCAGCCCGGTCATCGCCCCGACTCGTCGTAGTGCCGCAGGAAGAGCTCCTCCAGCGTCGGGGGCGTCGAGGTGATCGACCGGATGCCCAGGGCGGACAGCCGCGACATGACCGGGCCGAGCTCGGTGTCGTCGACCTGGCAGGTGATGCGATGACCGTCGAGCTCGGCGTCGTGCACGCCGGGCGCCGTCACCAGGCCCTCCGGGACCGGGGCGGCGAGCTCGGCGACGACCAGCGTGCGGGTGAGGTGGCGCAGCTCGGCGAGGCTGCCGGACTCGACGACCTGGCCGGCGCGGATGATCGAGACGCGGTCGCACAGGTGCTCCACCTCGGAGAGGATGTGGCTGGAGAGCAGCACGGTGCGACCCCGCCCGCGCTCCTCGGAGATGACCGCGCGGAACTGCGCCTCCATGAGCGGGTCGAGCCCGCTGGTCGGCTCGTCCAGCAGCAGCAGCTCGACGTCCGAGGCCAGGGCCGCGACGAGCGCGACCTTCTGCCGGTTGCCCTTGGAGTAGGTCGTGCCCTTCTTGGTGGGGTCGAGGTCGAAGCGCTCCAGCAGCGCCGCGCGGCGCGCCGGGTCGGTGCCCCCGCGCAGCCGCCCGAGCAGGTCGATGACCTCCCCGCCGGTGAGGTTGGGCCACAGCGCCACGTCCCCGGGGACGTAGGCCAGCCGGCGGTGCAGGGCCGGGGCGTCCGCCCAGGGGTCGCCGCCCAGGAGCCGGGCGGTGCCGGAGTCGGCCCGCAGCAGCCCGAGCAGCACCCGGATGGTCGTCGACTTGCCGGAGCCGTTCGGGCCGAGGAAGCCGTGCACCTCACCGGCCGCCACCTGCATCGACAGCCCGTCGAGGGCGGTGGTGCGCCCGAACCGCTTGGTCACCCCCTGGAGCTCGATGGCGTTCGCGTCCATGGGCGGACGCTACTCCTGCGGCACGGCCCGTGGGGAGGTCTCGGTCGGTCCGCCGCACGCGCGGGGGCGCCGCCTGGCCCTACAGTGGCCCGGTGGACATCGTGACCGAGGACGGGCCGAGCGCGAGCCAGTACCTCCCGCCGACCTACATCCGGGTGCTCGCCCTCGCGCTCATCCGGCACCCGTCCTCCGGCGCCCTCTTCGTCACCGAGTACCTCGACCCCGCCCGTGGCGAGAGCCTGCACCGGCCGGCCGGTGGTGGCATCGAGTTCGGGGAGACCGCCGAGCAGGCGCTGCGACGCGAGTTCCGGGAGGAGTTCGAGACCGAGATCGAGGTGGGTGAGCGGGTCGCCGTGCTGGAGAACATCTTCGTCTTCAACGGCCGCCCGGGCCACGAGTGGGTGGTCCTGCACGACGCCCGCTTCCTCGACGACGCCATGCACGGGCCCGGCCCGCACCCGGTGCTCGACGCGCCCACCGACCTGGGGATCTGGCGGCCCCCCACCGGCACCGACCTGCCCCGCCTCGTCCCGGACGCCCTCGCCGACCTGGTCTGAGGGCATACCTGCGAGGTATGCCGCTTCGCGCCCGGGGCGGACCGGCTCAGGCGCGCACGTGAACGCCTGAGCCGGTGCGTCCGGGCGTGTCGTCGGCCGCAGCGTGCACGTGAACGCCACGGCCGGTCGCGCGGGGCCGTCGCGGACGCAGGAGCGGGCGGGTCGGCGTCCAGGGCCGGGTCCGATCTCGACCCTTGACGCGGCGGAAGGCTGGCGGGTGCGCCGTCGACGGGCGCACGGCATACCGTGATCCCATGAAGTCAGGCATCGACCGTGCAGGGATGAACACCGACGTGCGGCCCCAGGACGATCTGTTCGGCCACGTCAACGGGGGGTGGCTCGCCTCGGCGACGATCCCGGAGGACCGTTCCCGCTACGGAGCCTTCGACCTCCTGCGGGAGAGCGCCGAGACCTCGGTCCGCGAGCTCATCGAGCAGGCCGCGCAGGCGCAGCCCGAGCTGGACTCCCCGGCCGGCAAGGTGGGGGCGCTCTACGCGAGCTTCATGGACACCGACCAGGTCGAGCGGGTCGGCCTGAGCCCCCTCGCCGACCCGCTGCGCCGGGTCGCGCAGGTCGAGGACGTCAGCGCCTTCGTCCGGCTGTCCGCGCAGCTGCAGCGGGAGGGCGTCGACGGGCTCACCCACCTCTGGGTGACCGCCGACGCCGGCGACCCCGAGAGCTACATCGTCTACCTGCACCAGGGCGGCATCGGCCTGCCGGACGAGGCCTACTACACCGCCGAGGAGCACGCGACGGTGCGCGAGGCCTACCGCACCTACCTGGGCCGGCTCCTCGAGTTGGGGGCGCCCGCCCTCGCCGGGACCGGCCTGGACCAGGTGGTGGGCGAGGACGCCGTCGACCGGGTCTACGCGCTCGAGGAGCGCCTCGCCGCCGCCCACTGGGACCGGGTGGCCGCCCGCGACGCGGTGAGGAGCTACACCCGGCTCACCCGTGAGGAGCTCGCGCGGCTCACCCCTGGGATGGACTGGGACGCCTACGCCGACGGCCTGGGTGCGCCCGCGGGTGCGCTGGACGCCGTCGTCGCCCGACAGCCCGACGTGCTGGCCGCGCTGGGGGAGGCGCTGACCCAGGTACCGCTCGCCGACTGGCAGGCCTGGCTCGCCGTGCGCCTGCTCGACTCGCTCGCGCCCTACCTCACCGACGACCTCGTCGCGGCGCACTTCGACTTCCACGGCCGGGCCCTGTCGGGCACCCCGGCCAACAAGGAGCGGTGGAAGCGCGGGGTCGGCATCGTCGAGGCGCTGCTGGGCGAGGCCGCCGGCCAGCTCTACGTCGAGGCGCACTTCCCCCCGGCCGCCCGGGAGCGGATGACCGAGCTCGTCGCCAACGTCACCGAGGCCTTCCGCCGCCGCATCGACGAGCTGGAGTGGATGAGCCCGCAGACCCGGCAGCGCGCCGAGGAGAAGCTCGCGCTCTTCCGTCCCAAGATCGGTCACCCGGCGACCTTCCGCGACTACACGGCCTACGAGCTGGACCCCGGCGACCTCGTCGGCAACGTCCGCCGCGGCGCCGCGTTCGAGACCGCCCGCGAGCTGGCCAAGGTCGGCGGACCGATCGACCACGACGAGTGGCTCATGACCCCGCAGACCGTCAACGCCTACTACCACCCGATGCTCAACGAGATCGTCTTCCCGGCCGCCATCCTGCAGCCGCCGTTCTTCGACGTCGACGCCGACGACGCCACCAACTACGGCGGCATCGGGGCGGTCATCGCCCACGAGATCGGCCACGGCTTCGACGACCAGGGCAGCAGGTATGCCGGGGACGGCTCGCTCACCGACTGGTGGACCGAGGCCGACCGGGAGGCCTTCGACGCCCGCAGCCGGCGGCTCGTCGAGCAGTTCGACGCCCTGTCCCCGCGCGACATCCCGGGCGGGACCGCGACGGTCAACGGCGGTCTCACCGTCGGTGAGAACATCGGTGACCTGTGCGGGCTGGAGCTGGCGCACCTCGCCTACACCATCGCCACCGAGGGCTCGGCCCCGGAGCTGGACGGCTGGACCGGCGACCAGCGCTTCTTCCTCGGGTGGGGCTCGGTATGGCGCACCGTGGCCCGCGAGGAGGAGGCCCGGCGGCTGCTCTCGATCGACCCGCACGCCCCGGCCGACCTGCGGGCCAACACGGTGCGCAACGTCGACGCCTTCCACGAGGCCTTCGCCACCCAGGAGGGCGACGCGCTCTGGCTGGCCCCCGAGGACCGGGTGCGGATCTTCTAGCCTCCGGCCGGGCCCTGGCCACCGGGCGGCGTCGGTCCGTCTATCGGTAGAGCTGGGGCGCGGCCTCGCGCAGCCGGGCGTCCAGGGCCGGCGCCAGGGTGCGCATGTAGGTCGCGGTGACGTGGCTGTGGTCGCTGTAGACCACGACGTCCCCCGCCACCGCCGGGCAGGTCCGGTCCGTGCAGATCTGGTCCACGACGTCGACGAAGGCGACATTGGGCGGTAGGTCGTCGCGGCCCAGGTAGGGCGCGGAGTCGCGGTATGCCGGGTCGCGCGGCATGGCGCAGGCCTGCGCCTCCTCCGGGTGCTCGGCCAGGCAGTCGGGCACGTCCTGCGGCATCCGCGCGGTGTCGCGCAGCCCGATGACGTCGATCCCGCGCCGGTCCAGCTCGCGCCACACCTCGACGAAGCCGCGCGACACCTGCTCGGACCCGGGCTGGGTGGTCGACCCCAGGGTCACCACGGCGTCCGGGTCGAGCTCCTCGACGACCTCCAGGAAGCCGGAGTTCCAGGCGACGCAGCTGTCCGTCGGGGCGGCGTCGGTCCGCTGCGGGTAGGCGCCGGTGTTGGTGGTGAGGTGGCAGCCCGAGCGGCTGGCCACGACGAGGTTCCACCCCTGCTGCTGCGCCACGACCTCCAGCGCGGGCAGGAACTGGACGACGTGCGAGCCGCCGGTCACCACCAGGGTGTGCTCGGCGTCCGGGTCGGTGCCGGGGCAGACCAGCACCTCCGAGGCGGCCTCGGTGTCCTCGAAGCCCTGGATGCACCCCTGGCGGTAGACGTCGGCGTTGTCCTGCGGTGCCGCGGCCAGCGCGGGGACGGGCGTGGCACCAGAGTTGCCGAACCCGGGCTCGTCGAGCGCCGCTGCACCGGGGTGGGCGGGGGAGTCCTGGGCCGCCTGCGCCAGGGCGGCCTCCCGTTCGCGCACCAGGGCCGCCGTCCAGGTGCCCACGAGGCCCGCTGCGAGCGCGACCACCAGGGCACCGACGGCGACGACGCGCCACGGCCGGCGCATCGGCGCGGCGGTGACCGGGCGCTCCACGAGGGTGTGCGTCAGCTGCGCCAGCACCACCGAGGCGGCGATGACCAGCGCCCCGCCGGCGAGGCCGAGGCGCTCCTGGCCGGTGACCACGAGGGTGTAGACGACGATCGGCCAGTGCCACAGGAAGAGCGGGTAGGCGATGTCGCCGACCCAGCCCAGCAGCCTCCCGGACAACCAGTGGTCGGCCCCCCACCGGCTGCCCGTGGTCCCCGCCGCCATGACGAGGGCGAAGCCGCCCACCGGCCACAGCGCCCACGGGCCCGGGAAGAGCGCCCCGCCGTCGAGGACCAGTCCCGAGCTGGCGACCAGGCCGACCCCGGCCCACCCCAGCAGCAGTCGCAGGGCGCGCGGCAACCGGGCGTCGAGCGCCAGCAGCGCCACCACCCCGCCCAGCGCCGGCTCCCACAGGCGGGCGCCGGTGTGCAGGTAGGCCACCTGCTGGTCAGCGTGGTGCAGCCACGCGGCATACCCGAAGGACGCCACGGCGACCGCGCCGACGGCACCCAGCAGCACCCACCGGACCCCGCCCCGCACCGCCCGCGCGGCGAGGACGGCGAGCACCACGACCACCGGCCACAGGAGGTAGAACTGCCCCTGCACCGACATCGACCAGAAGTGCTGCAGCGGGCTCGTCGAGGCGCCGGCCGCGCCGTAGCCGAGCTGGGAGGCGATGAGCTCCCAGTTCTCGGTGTAGGTCAGGCTCGCGCGCACCTCCCGGCCCAGCTGCACCCAGCGGGTCTCCGGCAGCAGGAGCCGGCCGGCGACCCACGTCGCCGCGAGCACGAGCACGGCTGCGGGCAGCAGCCGTCGGGCGATCCGCCCGAGGTAGCGGCCGAGGTCGACCCCTCCGCCGGTGCGCACCGCCTCACGGGCCAGCATGCCGGTGAAGAGGAAGCCGGAGATGGCGAGAAAGACGTCGATGCCACCGGAGACCCGGCCGTCGCCGAAGACGTGGAAGAGCACGACCAGCGCGATGGCCAGGCCGCGCAGCCCGTGCAGCTCCGGGCGGTGGCGCGCCGCCAGGGACGGGTGGTCGGCCGGGCCGGCGCCCTCGGCGCCCGTCCCGGCGCCACGGTCGCCCGTCCGCGACCGGGAGCCGTCCGGTGCCCGGTCCGCGGACGCGCGGGTCGCGCCGTCCTCGACGCGGGGGCGGCCCGTCCGGTCGGCGGTGCGGCTGGGGCTCACTGCGCCGGGCTCACCCTCGTGATCCGGTGCAGCAGGAAGGTACGGGTGACGTCGGCGTCGCCCACGCTCGCCCGCAGCCGGCCGCCCTCGACCGTCAGCGGCCGCACGAGGTGGGTGGCGACCCCGCCCGCGTCGTCGGCATACCCGATCCACAGGGCCTGGCCGTCGACCGCGGCCTCGCGCACGGTGGCGCTCACCACGACCGGGTCGGTGCTGGCGTCGGCACCTCCGTCACCGCCGCCGGCCGCGGCGGACGCGTCGCCCCGGCGCACCACCCCGACGACCTGCCGGGCGACCGTCTCGTCGACGCCGCTGACCCGCACGGCCGGGGTGGTGGTCCGGGGCGCGCGGTGACGCTGCACCGCGAGGGCGAGACCGCCGTCGGCGCCGTCCGCGACCGGGCCGTACTGCTCCTCGCGCAGCAGGTCCATGACCGTGGGTGCGGCCACCGGCGAGAGGAGCACCGTCGGCGCGACCCGGCGCCACTGCAGCATGCCGAGGGCGCGGTCGTGCTCGATGCGGTCCAGCAGGGCGGCGTCGTCGCAGCGCAGGTAGGCCGCGCACGCCCCGACCCGGGCCACCCCGTGGCGGCGGGCGACGTCGCGCACGAGGTAGTCCAGCGGCTGCGGCACCCCGGTCCGCGACACGGCGGCCAGCTCCTCGAGCACCCGGTCCGCGGTCCAGCCGAGGTCGAGGGCGCGGCGCACGCTCTGCTCGCCGAAGCGGTGCACCGTCGCGCCGCCGCGGGACTCGACGTCGCTCACGAGGCGCAGCAGCGTGCGGGCGGGGCCGTCGAGCCGGCCGGGCGCGATGGCGGTGAGGTCGGCCTGCAGCAGCACGTGGTCCACCGCCGGCGGCACCAGGGGCTCCATGAGGTCGTCCGCGGGGTCGCCGGCCACGACCGCGCGCCCCGGCGTCGACAGGGCACCGCGACCGGTCAGGCCCGCCCACTCGGCCTCGCGCAGCGCCGTGTCCGGACCGACCCCGTGGTCGCCGGTGGACCGCGCCGAGCGCAGCGGGTGGCGCCAGCGCAGCAGCTCGGCCAGCGGCTCCGGTGCGCCGACCGCGCCCGCCGGGAGGCTCGCCAGGGCGCGCAGGGTGTCGTGCCGGCGCTGCCGCGCCAGGGGGTATGACGTCGCGGTCGACAGCACGTTCACCCGCCCGCCGTCGGTGGTCCCGACGAGGCCGGGCGCCGCCGAGGTGGTCCACCACGCCCGTGCGAGCGCCGCCCAGCGCGCCCCGGCGGGCTCGTCGAGCCAGTCGTCGGCCAGCGTGGTCGGCGCCCACACGGCAGAGCCCTCCCCGGCGGCCTGGCGCCGGCCGTCGTCGACGGCGACCAGCCCCGCCGCGTGCGCCGTCTCCAGCAGCCAGGCGACCTCCTCCGTGCTGGTCTCCAGGTGCGCGGACAGCCGGGTGAGGTCACGCACCGCCAGGCCGCCCGAGCGCAGCACCCGCGGCGGGCGGGCGCCCCACTCCTCGACCACCTCGGTCACCAGCACGACGAGTTCGGCGGCGCGGCCGCCCGCGGCGGCGTCCACGACCTCCTGGTCCAGCGTGGTGTGCTCCACGGCCGGCGCCTCGACGGCCGGGTGCCGGTGCAGCCGGCCGCCCCGCAGGGCGAGCGCCACCTGGCGGGGGAGCACGACGTGGCCCTCGTCCTCGCGCTGGAGCAGGCCGGCCTCGACGAGCTCCTGCGCGGCCAGCGACACCGGTGAGGCCTCGCCCGCCGCCGGCACCGCCGCCACCGCGCCGCGCGCCGGGCCCCAGGTCAGGGCCTCGAGCAGGCTGCGGTGGCGCGGCTGCAGCCCGGCGAGGGCGGTCTCGAGCTGCGCGCCCACCGGGACCCCGGTCCCCACCGGCCCCAGCCCACCGGGGACGCCGACGACGTCCGCGACGGCCCGGGCGGGCCGCATACCCTCCGGTGAGCGCCAGCACAGGGCCAGCGCGTGCAGGTCCTCGACGAGCTCCGCCGCCCGCCCCTCGTCGGTGCCGAGCAGCGCGGCGACGGCCCCGACCGAGGCCGGCGAGGCGACGATCATCGCCTCCAGCGCCTGCAGGTGCGCGAGGTCCAGGCCCTCCAGCGCCCGCTGCACGCTGGCCCGGGTGGTGGCGCGCCCGGTGAGGGCGGTCACGTCGGCCGGGGCGGGACGCGCCAGGTCCGGCCGGGCCTGCAGCAGCCGGGCGAGCTCGTCGTCGGTCCGGCCCCGCAGGTCGTCGGCGAGCGAACGGACGGGCGGCTCAGTCAAAGAGGGCCTCGTAGACCTGCTGGAAGCGGCGGAACCGGTCGGTGTAGTACGGCCGGCGCGCGTAGTCGGGGGAGAGGGTCGCGCCGCGGTGGGGCCGGGCCCGGCGCACGTCCGGGGCCAGGCTCTCCAGGGCGAGCAGCGCGGTGCCGTGCAGCGTCGAGCGCTTGATCCTCACCGGGGTCACCGGGGTGCGCATCGCGTCGGCCATGATCTGCATGAGCTCGGGGCGGTCGGAGGCGACCGAGCCGCCGGCGTAGAGCTTCTCCGGCTGGGGGGCGACCTCCCGCAGCTGGCTGGCGATCCGCGCGTAGGACAGGGCGATGCCCTCCACCACCCCGCGGTAGACCTCCGCCGGGGCGGAGGCCGCCGTCACCCCGGCCAGGACGGCGCGGGCGTCCGAGGCCCACCCCGTGCTGCGCTCACCGGTGAAGAAGGGCAGGACGATCGGGGTCGTCGGGTGCGGCTCGGCGGTGAGTGCCGAGGACAGCGCCTCCGGGCCGACCTGGTCCACGGCCAGGGTGACGTCCGCCCAGGCCAGCGCCCGGCCGACGTCGTTGAGCGCGCCGCCGAGCAGGGCCCGGTCGTGCGAGACGCGGTAGCACCACAGCCCCGGCGGCAGCGTCTCCGGCATCTCGCGCACCAGCACCCGCAGCGCCCCCGAGGTGGCGCAGGAGGCGGCGATGGCGGTCTCGTCGTGCGCCCCGAGGCCGACGTTCGCGGCCAGGCCGTCGGTGATGGGGGCGTACCAGCGCGCGCCCACCAGCCCGGGCCAGTCGGCGGCGATGCGGTCGACGTGGGAGTCGGCCACCTCCACCGGCTCGTCGAGGTGGTGGATGGGCGGCAGCCGGTCGGCGTCGATGCCGCAGATCTCGACCAGCTCGGGGTACCACTGCGCGGTGTGCCGGTCGACCAGGCCGGTCCACGACGCCGTCGAGGTGCCGGTGGCGACGGTGCCGATGAGACTCATGAGCAGGTAGTCGCCGAGGGAGAGGAAGGTGGCCGCCTTCTTCATCACCTTGGGCCGCTCGGCGGCGAGCCAGCGCAGCCGGGCGGGCCAGTAGCTGGAGTGCACCCGGGTGCCGGTGCGCTGCTGGAGGTTCTCCTCCGAGAGCTCCTCGCGCAGCTCGCGCACCTGGCCCGCGCACCGGCCGTCGGCGTAGGTGAAGCACGGGGTGAGCGGCGCCCCGTCGGCGTCGACGACGACCAGCGAGGAGGCGAAGGTGTCGAGCGCGACACCGGCGACCTCGTGCCCGTCCAGGGCGCCGAGCAGCTCGCCGATGATGGTGCGGACCTCGCCCACGAGCTGGTCGGGGTCGATCTCCGAGGTGCCGTCGGCGGCGGTGGTGAAGGCGTGGGAGACCTTGGCCCGTCTGCCGACCGGACGCCCGTGCGCGTCGTAGACCATGCCCCTGCTGGCGGAGGATCCGACGTCGATCGCCAGGACCAGCGGCGCGACGGCGTCCTTCAGCTCGATGTCGAAGTTCGAGGCCATGAGCGCCCACTCTAGGCGGAACGGCGCGGATCGCGGGCATCGGTCGACGCGGCCTGCCTCCGTGCGACCATCGGGGGCGTGCACCCCTCGACCGCCCTGGCCACCGTGCTCGTCGACGAGCTGGTCCGCGGCGGGGTGCGCGAGGCGGTGCTGGCCCCCGGCTCCCGCTCGGCGCCGCTGGCCTACGCCCTGGAGGAGGCCGACCGTGCGGGCCGGCTGCGTCTGCACGTCCGGATCGACGAGCGCAGCGCCGGCTTCCTCGCGCTCGGTCTCTCGCGCGGCGGCGGCGCGCCGGTCCCGGTCGTCACCACGTCCGGGACCGCCGTCGCCAACCTCCACCCGGCGGTGCTCGAGGCCTCGCACAGCGGCATACCCCTCGTCGTGCTCTCCGCCGACCGCCCCGCGGAGCTGCGCGGGACCGGGGCCAACCAGACGACGGTGCAGCCCGGCATCTTCGCCGGCGCCGTGCGGTGGGAGGCCGACCTGCCGGCCCCGGACGCGGTGACCCCCGGGGCGGGCGCGCACTGGCGCTCGACGGTATGCCGTGCGCTGGCCGCCGCGGTGTCCACCGGTGGTCCGGGGCGGGGTCCGGTGCACCTCAACGTGTCGTTCCGGGACCCGCTGGCGCCCGGGCTCCCGCCGGCCGGGGCCGGTGCCTCGTCCGACGCCCAGCCCGACGCCGACGTCCAGCCCGACGCCGACGCCGAGCCCGGCGCCGACGGGCTGACCGGCCGGCCCGGCGGCGCCCCCTGGGTGACGGTGCCACCGCCCGCCGCACCGGGAGCCGCACCGGTCGACCCCGGCCTGCGCACGCTCGTGCTCCTCGGCGACGTCCCCGACCCGGCCACCGGGCAGCGGGCGCTGGCCTGGGCGCAGGAGGCCGGCTGGCCGGTGCTGGCCGAGCCCTTCGGCCACCTCCCGGGCGGGCCCGGCGTGGTGCCGCACGGCCCGCTGGTCGCCGGCGCGGTCGCCCGGGGCGAGCTCGCGCAGCTGGTGCCGGACCGGGTGGTCGTCGTGGGGCGGCTCACCCTGTTCCGTGAGCTCGGCGCCCTGCTGCGGCTCCCTGGCGTGCGGGTGGAGCAGGTCTCCGGGCACGAGCGGTGGACCGACCCCTCGCACGTCGTGAGCCGCGTGCACGGCGTCGGCGCCCTGGTGGCCGCACCGCAGCGGCATACCGGGGCCGCGGCGTGGGTCGACACCTGGACCGCCGCCGGGGCGGCGCTCTCCGGGGCGGTCGGCGCGGCGGCCGGGCCGGAGCCGACCGGCGTCGGCGTCGCCCGCGCGGTGGCCGACGTCCTCACCGCCCAGGACGTGCTCGTGCTCGGCTCCTCGACCGTGCCGCGCGACCTGGCGCTCTCCCTGGACGGCACCGCCGCCCCGGCCCGGGTGGTCGCGAACCGGGGTCTGGCCGGCATCGACGGCACGGTGTCGACCGCCGTGGGGGTGGCGCTCGCGGTGCAGGGGCTCGAACCTCCCGCCGGTGCGCCGCGCGTCCTCGCCCTCATGGGCGACCTGACCTTCCTGCACGACGCCGGCGGCCTGCTCATCGGGCCCGACGAGCCGCGCCCCGACCTCACCGTCGTCGTCGTCAACGACGACGGGGGCGGGATCTTCTCGACGCTCGAGTACGGCGACCCCCACCGCCTCGCCGAACCCACGGCCGCCGCCGCGGCGGAGCGGGTGTTCGGCACCCCGCACGGCACCGACCTGGGTGCCCTCTGCGCCGCCCACGGCGTCCCGCACGAGCGGGTGGGCTCGCTGGGCGCGCTGCAGGAGCGGCTGGCGGGGCGGACCGCCGGGCTGCGGGTGCTGGAGGTGCCGGTCGACCGGGCCACCCACCGGCGGGTCCGCGACGCCCTGCGCTGAGCCCCTGTGCCAGAACGGTGCTGCATACCGGTCGTCCTGGCGACCAGGGTGCAGCACCGTTCCTGCACCACCGTGGTGCGGGGCTAGAACCCGATCGCCGGCACCGGCTCGCGCTCGGCCCGCATCGCCCGGGACAGGGCGGCCGCTGCTCCGGGCGTGCGCTCCTGCACACCGAGGGTGGGCACCTGCGCGAGCAGGGTCCGACCCCCGAGGTATGCCGCTCCCAGCGCCGCCACGGGCGTCACCAGGTCCGGCTCGGCGTCGGTGGGACCCGCCTGGGCGGACCCGTCGCCGTCGACCTGCAGCCGCCACCGCCCGGCGTTCCACGGGCACACCTCGTCCTCGACCTGCACGACGAGGTCCAGCGGCGCCCCCGCGGCGTAGCCCCGCTCGCGCAGCGCCCGCGGCACGTCGACCAGCCGTAGCCAGAGGGCGTCGAAGACCCGCATGCTCGCCGAGCGCGGCCCGCCGGCCCACCAGGCGAGCGGGTCGTCCGTCGGCCGCGCCCAGAAGACGGTGCGCCCGGTGAGGTCCATGTCGACGAGGCGACGGGCCAGCGCCAGCAGCGAGGCGTGGTCGGCGGCCGCCAGCTCGGCGACGCCCACCTCCCCCGCCGGCTGGCCGTCGTCCCACCTGCTCTCTCGGCGGAAGACGGCATACCCGGTGAGGTCCTCGCCCCGTCGGGCGAACATCACCCGGTTCGGCTCCTTGCCGGCCCGGGCGAGGGGATGGTCCCGGAAGGCGAACCACGACTGCTCCGTGGACGCCGGGCGGGTGACGGCACCGAGGGTCACGTCGGCGCACGCCAGGTGGGTCCGGTGGACCGCGGCGAGCGCCTCCGCGGTGTCGAGGTCGGTGACGTGGGTGCGGATCTCGTCGGCGCGGGCCGCGAGCGGCGCCGGCGCCGTGAGCGTCGTGCCGCGGCCGATCGTCAGCTTGGCCTCGGCGCTCGCGTGGCCGTAGCCGAAGCGCCCGTAGATCGCCGGCTCGGAGGCGTGCAGGCCGGCCAGGGCCGCCTCCCCGCGCTCGTGCACCCGGTGCAGGTGGTCGGTCATCATCCGGCGCAGGACGCCCTGGCGCCGCGCGTCGGGATGCACGCTGACCATCGTCAGCCCGTCCATCGGCACCCGGGTGAGCCCGCCACCGGCGGCGGGGACGCTGAGCCCGAGGTCGAAGGCGCTGTAGAGACCGAGCAGCGGCGCCGCGGCGGTCGGCTCGCCGGGCAGCGGGCCGTCGGGGCGGGGGATGCCGCGGGCGTGCCGCAGGTCGATCTCCTCGTCGAGGTGCTGCAGGGTCTTGCCGGGGACGACGGAGAACCAGACGGTCTCCACGAGGTCCCTGATGCGGGGCAGGTCCTCGGTCGTGAGGTCGACGGGGGCGGGGAGCGAGAGGGTCACCGGCCCAGTCTGGACCAACTACGCTGGTGCGCCGGGGGATTTTCCGAGGACGTCGAGGACAAGGAGTGGGCCCGTGGGGCGCGACGTGCGCGGCTCGGTGCTGGCGGTGCTGGTGGTCTTCGCCAGCTCCGGCTTCGTCATGGGCCAGGCCCTCGCGCGGGTGCCCGCCGTGCGCGACCACCTGGGCGCCGACACCGGCGCGCTGGGTCTGGCGCTCATGGGTATGGGGCTCGGCTCGCTCCTGGCGATGCCGTTCACCGGGTGGCTCGTGGACCGCTTCGGCAGCCGGCGCGTGGTCACCGTCGCGGTGCTCCTCGGGTGCCTGGGGTGGGCCGCCGTGGCGGCCGTGCCCTCGGTCCCCGTGCTCCTGGCCGTGCTCGTCCTCACCGGCACCAACGTGGGGATCTGGGACGTCGCCATGAACATCCAGGGCACCCACGTCGAGCAGGCCCGGTCCCGCTCGCTCATGCCCTTCTTCCACGCGGCCTTCTCCGGAGGAGCCGTGCTGGGGGCCGGCTCGGGGGCCCTCGCGGCGTGGCTCGGCGTGGGGCTGGGACAGCTGCCGGTGCTGGCGGCGGTCGCCGCCGTGGCGGGGGTATGGGGTGCCGGCCGGTTCGTGCCGGAGGTCACCCCGGGCGACGTCGAGGAGGGCGGCGCCGACGACTCGCGGGCGGGAGCCCGGGCGGCTGCGACCGACGCGTCCGCGGACCGGGGCAGCGAGGCGGTCGGCGAGCCCACGGTGGCGGCGGCCGAGGCGGCGGTGGCCACCGCGCAGGAGCGCCCGGCCCGCCGCGGCGTCACCTCCGCGGAGCTGCTCATCGGGCTCATCTGCCTGGCGGGGGCGTTGGCCGAGGGCTCGGCCAACGACTGGCTGGCGCTGCTGCTCGTCGACGTGCACGGCGCCCCGGCGGCCTTCGGCGCGCTCACCCTCACGGCCTTCAACCTCACGATGATGATCGGGCGGCTGCTGGGCGGGCCGGCGATCGAGCGCTTCGGCCGGGCCGCGGTGGTGCGTGCCGGCGGCGCGCTGGCCGCGGCCGCCATCCTCGTGGTCACCCTCAGCTCCTCGCTCGCCCTGGCCCTGGCCGGTGGCCTGCTGTGGGGGCTGGGCGTCGCCACGATCTTCCCCGCGGCGATCTCGGCGGCGGGCGAGGTGCCCGGGCGTGGCAACCGGGCGATCACCGTGGTGTCGACCATCGCCTACGGCGCCTTCCTCTTCGGGGCGCCGACCATCGGGCTGCTGGCGGAGGAGATCGGGCTGGACCGTGCGCTCTTCCTCGTCGTCGGCTTCCTCGCCCTCCTGCTCGTGCTGTCGCCGGTCATGCGGGAGAAAAGGGGTGGCCGGGACCGGGCGGCGTCCTCCATCGTGGGCTGATGCTCACCCTGCGCCGGCCCACGGTCCTCGACGAGGCGCCGCTGCGCCGGATGCACGAGCAGCTGGCCGCCGAGGACTTCCCCTTCCTCCTCGCCCAGGGCACGTGGGTCGAGATCCTGGAGGAGGTGCGGCGGGACGCCGAGGGCCGGGACCTGCCGGCGGGCAGGGTGCGGGCGGACTTCCTCGTCGCCGAGGCCGACGGCACACCCGTGGGGAGGGTGTCGATCCGGCACGAGCTGACCCCCGTCCTGCGCGAGGTCGGCGGCCACGTGGGGTATGCCGTGGCCCAGCCGTTCCGCGGCCACGCCACCGAGATCCTGCGGCAGTCGGTGGAGCGGTTGCGCGGCCACGGGGTCGTGCGGGTGCTGGTCACCTGCGACGACACCAACGCGGCCTCGGCCGCCGTCATCGAGCGCTGCGGGGGCGTGCTGGAGGACGTCCGGGTGCCGCCCGGCGGCGGCGTGCCCCGGCGCCGCTACTGGATCGACGGCTGACGCCCTCCTCCGCGGGGCCGTCCTCCGGCCGCTACGTCATCCCTCCTCCGCGGGGCCGTCCTCCGGCCGCCACGTCATCCCTCCTCCGCGGGGCCGTCCTCCGGCCGCTACGTCATCCCTCCTCCGCGGGTCCGTCCTCCGGCCGCCACGTTATCCCTCCTCCGCCACGTCATCCTTCGGCCGCGTCGAGGGGGCTGTCAGCTGACCTGGCGGCCGCGAGCTGACCGGGCGGCTGACGGACGACGCCCGCCGGGCCCACCGGGCCGGTCAGGCCGAGCCGAGCCCCAGGGCGTGCCGCATGGCGGTGAGCTTGACCTCGGTCTCGGCCAGCTCGGCCTCCGGGTCGGACGCCGCGACGATCCCGCCGCCGGCGAAGAGCCGCATCGAGTGGCGGTCCTCGGCGAGCTCCCCGCAGCGCAGCGCGATGCCCCAGTCCCCGTCGCCGGAGGCGTCCATCCACCCGACCGGCCCGGCGTAGCGACCCCGGTCCATGCCCTCCAGCTCGGCGATGAGCCGGGCGGCGGGCTCGGTGGGGGTGCCGCAGACCGCCGCCGACGGGTGCAGCGCCGCGGCCAGCCGCAGCGAGGTGGCGCCGCTGCGCATCGTCCCGGTGAGGTCGCTCGCCAGGTGGTAGACGTCCGGCAGCTCGAGCACGTAGGGCGCCTCCGGCACTACGAGGTCCGCGCAGTGCGGGGCCAGCGCCTCGGCCACCGAGCGCACCGCGAAGGCGTGCTCGTCGAGGTCCTTCTCGCTGCTCACCAGCCGCAGCCGCGGGTCCACCGGGTGCTCGGGGTCGGGCGCGGCGGCCAGGGCGTCCCCGACCCGGCGCACCGGTATGCCGTTGGGCCGGCGGATCGTCCCGGCCAGCACCCGGGAGCGCGCCCGGCCGCCCTGCAGCCGGACGAGCATCTCCGGGGTGGCCCCCACCAGCCCCCCGACGGCGAAGGTCCACGTCGCGGCATACCGCTTCTCCAGCCGCTCCAGCACCGGGGCCAGCCGCACCACGTGCCCGTCGCGGTGGCGCACCTGCACGTCGCGGGCCAGCACCACCTTCGCGACCTCGCCGCGCCCGATCCGCCCGACGGCCTGGTCCACG
Organism: Serinicoccus chungangensis; assembly: GCF_001483745.1. Lineage (GTDB taxonomy): Bacteria > Actinomycetota > Actinomycetes > Actinomycetales > Dermatophilaceae > Ornithinicoccus > Ornithinicoccus chungangensis_A. The sequence goes on from NZ_LQBL01000011.1 coordinate 77,622, forward strand.
ACCTCCGGCCACCGGTCGGCGGCCACCGCGCCCGGGGCCTCCACGAGGGGGTCGAGGACCTCGATGTCGGCGTTGGTACGCCCGAGCAGCTCGGCCGGGTGCGCGGTCGGCCACGGCTCGTCGTCCACCACCACCTGGGTCACCCAGGCCAGGCCGTCCCGCCGGCCGATGACGACCCGGGGGATGGTGAGCGCGCTGGCGTCGGCCGAGTCCGGCGAGAAGGTGAACGACCCGAAGGTCACGAGCCCCGTGCCCGGCAGCCGCACCCCGTCCTCGACCTGCGCGTGCTCCTGCACCGCGGTCCACCACCGCTCGGCCTCGCCGAACCGGTCCGGTCCGCTCGTGCGCACGCCGGCGACCCGGCCCCAGCCCACCAGGCCGTCGCCCTCGCGCAGCCAGGCCACGACGTCGCTGGGGTCCATCTCGTCCGGGATGCGGGTGAGCAGGTCACCGGGCGCGTCGGCCGCGAGGGTGCGGGCGCGCAGGCGGGGCAGGGGAGGGGTCACAGCCACGACCGACCATCGTAGGAGGTGGTGGGAGAATGCCCGTCATGAGCCCGACGCGAGCCGACCTGGACAAGCAGCCGCACGAGGTGGCCCGGATGTTCGACGCGGTGGCTCGGCGCTACGACCTCACCAACACCGTCCTCACCGGGGGCATCGACCACCTCTGGCGGCGCGCGGTGACCCGCGCGGTCGACGCCGCGCCGGGGGAGCGGGTGCTCGACATCGCGGCGGGGACGGGGACGTCCAGCGAGCCGTACGCCGACCGCGGGATCCAGGTGGTCCCCGCCGACTTCTCCCACGGCATGCTCGCCGAGGGCTACCGGCGCCGGCCCGACCTGCCCTTCACCGCCGCGGACGCGATGCGGCTGCCCTTCGCCGACGACGCCTTCGACGTGGTGACGGTGAGCTTCGGCCTGCGCAACGTCGCCGACACCGGCGCCGCCCTGCGCGAGTTCCGCCGCGTGGTCCGCCCGGGCGGGCGGCTGGTGGTCTGCGAGTTCAGCCGGCCGGTCGTGCCGGTCTTCTCGACCGTCTACCGCAACTACCTCATGCGGGCCCTGCCGCAGGTCGCCCGCCGGGTGAGCTCCAACCCCGAGTCCTACGTCTACCTCGCCGAGTCCATCCGCGCCTGGCCGCCCCAGCGGGAGCTGGCCGAGCAGGTGCGGGCGGCCGGCTGGCAGCAGGTGCGGTGGCGCAACCTCACCGGCGGGGTGGTGGCCCTGCACCACGCCGTCGCGCCCCTCGACGCCCCCGGTCCGGGGGCCGGGACGACGGGCGCCGCGACGGCGGCGGGGAGCGACGGCATACCGGGCGACACGGTGTAGGAGCAGCGCCGTGGACGTCGAGCTCGCCGAGATCCGGGACTTCCTCGCGCAGCACCCGCCCTTCGACGCGCTCCCGGCCGACGTCCTCGACCGCCTCCCCGCGCGGTGCACCGTGAGCTACGCCCGCCGCGGCACCGTGGTGCTGCGGCCCGGCGACCGCGGCGACCGGCTCTACCTCGTCCGCTCCGGCGCCGTGGACATCACCGACGACGGCCACCTCGTCGACCGGGTGGGGGCGGGCGGCGGGTTCGGCATGTCCGCGCTCGTCGAGCACGTCCCGGCCCGGTATGCCGCGACCGCCCGGGAGGACACGCTGCTGCTGGAGCTGCCGCAGCCGGACTTCGACGCGCTGGTGGCCGAGCACCCGGCCGTGGCGGTCCACTTCGCCGCCACGCACCACGGGCGCATCACCGCGGCGATCGCCCAGCTGCAGGCGCCGGCCCGTGGCTCGGCGGTGCTCAAGACCTCGGTGCGCGACCTGCTGCGCGTCGATCCCGTCTCCGTCGCCCCGTCGGCGACGGTCGCCGAGGGGGCCCGCGCCATGACCGAGGCCGGGGTCTCCTCGCTGCTCGTCATGGACGGCGCCGCGCTCCTCGGGATCGTCACCGACCGCGACCTGCGCCGCCGGGTGCTCGCCGCGGGGGTGGCGCCGGACCGACCGGTCGAGGAGGTCATGACCCCCGACCCGGTCACGCTGCCGGCCCGGGCGCTGGCGCTGGAGGCCATGCTCGAGATGACCGGACGCAATATCCACCACCTCCCCGTCGTGGAGGACGGGCGGGTGCTCGGGCTCGTCACCACCACCGACCTCGTGCGGCTGGAACGCTCCAACCCGGTCTACGTCGTCGCCGACGTCCAGCGGCAGGCGGACGTCGCCGGCGTGGTCGAGCAGGCGGCCCGGATCCCCGCCGTCGTGGGCCAGCTGGTCCGGGAGGACGCCAGCGCCGCGGACGTGGGCCGCGTCGTGGCGGCCCTCACCGACGCGCTGACCCGGCGGCTCGTCGTCCTGGCCGAGTCCGCGCTCGGCCCCGCCCCGGGGCGCTACGCCTGGGCGGCCCTGGGGTCGGCCGCCCGTGAGGAGCAGGGCCTGGGGGGTGACCAGGACCACGCGCTGGTGCTCGCCGACGACGCCGACCCCTCCGACCCCTGGTGGGCCGCGCTGGCGGAGCGGGTGACCGCGGGGCTGGAGGCCTGCGGGCTGCCGCGGTGCGACGGCGAGGTCATGGCGACCAACCCGCGGTGGCGCATGCGGGTGGGAGGGTGGCGGGCGCAGTTCGCCCGGTGGAGCGACGAGCCCGCCCCCGAGGCGGTGCTGCAGGCGGCCGTCTTCTACGACATGCGGGCGGTGCACGGCGACGCCGACCTCGTCGGGGGGCTGCGCGCCGAGGTCGTGCCGCTGGGTGGCCGGTCGGACCTGCTGCTGGCCCACCTCGCCGCGCAGGCCGGGCGGATGCGCCCGCCCATCGGCTTCTTCCGCGGCTTCGTGCTGGAGGACGCCGGCGAGCACCGGGACACCCTCGACCTCAAGCGGGGCATCGCCGCGATCGTCCAGATCGCCCGGGTCCACGCGCTGCGCGCACGGTCCACGGCGCTGGGCACCGGCGCGCGGCTGGCGGCGGCCCGCGACGCCGGCATCGTCGCGGCGGAGTCGGCCACGGACCTCACGGACGCCCTGGAGCTGCTGTCCTACCTCCGGCTGCGCCACCAGGCGGCGCAGGTGGCCGCGGGCGAGGCGCCGGACAACCACCTCGACCCGCGCCGGCTGGGCAGCCTGGACCGCCGGCACCTGCGCGACGCCTTCGCCATCGTCCGGGCGGCGCAGCACGGTCTGTCCTCCCGCTCGCCGCAGGTGGGGTGATGGGCGTGCGCGGGCTGCTCGCCGGTCGCCGTCCCCGGCCCACCCCCGGCACCGCACTGGCCGACCTGGCGGACGCGGCCGACGTGGACCCCAGGATCCCCCTGGCGGACGTCCAGCTGCTGGCGCTGGACCTGGAGACGACAGGGCTCGACCCGCGCCGCCACGAGGTCCTCTCCGTCGGCCACGTCCCCGTGGTGGAGGGTCGGATCGTCCTGGCGCAGGCCCGGCACGAGCTGGTCCGGCCCCAGGGACCCGTGGGGGAGTCCGCGGTCCACCACGGCCTGACCGACGACCGCCTGGCCCACCGCCCCGACCTGGCCCAGGTGCTGCCGGGGGTGCTGGGCGCGCTGCGGGCCGAGGGGGGCGAGGGCGCGCCGCCCGTGCGCCGGGTGCTGCTCGCGCACTTCGCCCAGATCGAGACCGCCTTCCTCTCCGCCTCCTGCCGGCGCCTCTACGGCACCGACGTCCCGCTCCAGGTGGTCGACACCCTGACGCTGGCGCAGCGCCTGCGCCGGGTCCCCACGCCGGAGCTGGCCTCCGGGCGGCTGCGGCTGGACGCCTGCCGGAGGCACTACCGGCTGCCCCGCTACCGCGCGCACTCGGCGCTCACCGACGCGCTCGCCTGCGCCGAGCTCTTCCTGGCCCTGTCCGCGGAGCTGGCCGAGCAGCACGGGCGCCCCCTGCGCCTGGCCGACGTCCTGGCGCGGTGACGCCGGCCGCTCCTGAAGGATTTGAGGCGGGTCATGTGACGTATTCGCTCTCAGGCCCCCCTGGGCCGATCCGCGTGGGGTGCGGGCCTAGACTCGGCAGCGTTCGTGAAGGTTGTCACAAGCGAGGCGTACAGCGTGAGTGAGCAGGTCGAGACCGCCGACGTCATCGTCGTGGGAGCCGGGCCGGGAGGGGCCAGCGCTGCGGCATACCTGTCCGCCCACGGGCTCGACGTCCTCCTCCTGGAGAAGTCCTCCTTCCCCCGCGACAAGATCTGCGGCGACGGGCTGACCCCCCGCGCCGTGCGTGAGCTCATCAGCCTGGGGGTGCCCATCGACGAGGCCGACGGATGGCACCGCACGCGCGGCCTGCGCATCCTCGGCGGGGGCATGCGGCTGGAGCTGGACTGGCCGGCCAACGAGACCTTCCCCGGTTTCGGGCTGGTCCGCACGAGGCACGACCTCGACGAGATCCTCGCCCGGCACGCCGTGACCCGCGGCGCCCGCCTGCTCGAGGGCATCAACGTGCAGGAGCCGGTGCTGGACGGGCGCGGCCACATCTGCGGCGTGCGCGCGAAGGTCATGGGCCCCGACGGGCGCCCCACCGGCGAGCGCCGCGAGTTCCGCTCCCGCGTGGTCGTGGCCGCCGACGGCAACTCCAGCCGGCTCTCGCTGGCCATGGACCGGCCCAAGCGCGACGACCGACCCATGGGGGTCGCGGTGCGGGCCTACTTCGAGACCCCGCGGCACGCCGACCCCTACCTCGAGTCCTGGCTGGAGCTCTGGGCGCGCGGGGACGATGCCGAGAAGGGCCGTGGGGATGTCCTCATGCCCGGCTACGGCTGGATCTTCCCCGTCGGCGACGGCACGGCCAACGTCGGGCTGGGCATCCTGGACACCGCCGAGGAGTTCGGGACCTTCGACTACCGCGACGTCATGCGCCGGTGGATCGCGACGATGCCGGAGGACTGGACCTTCTCGGAGGAGACGCAGCAGGGGCCGATCCGGGGAGCGGCCCTGCCGATGTGCTTCAACCGCCAGCCGCTCTACGACCGGGGCCTGCTGCTCGTCGGCGACGCCGGCGGCATGGTCAACCCGTTCAACGGCGAGGGCATCGCCGAGGCCATGGAGTCCGGCCGGCACGCCGCCGAGGTCATCGCCTCGGCCCTGGTCCGGCCCACCCCGGCCGAGACCGAGGCGGTGCTGCACTCCTACACCGCGGCGATGAAGGCCTCGCTGGGTGGCTACTACACCCTGGGCCGCCACTTCGCCACGCTCATCGGCAAGCCGGAGGTCATGCGCCTGGCGGTGCGGTACGGTCTGCCGCGGCGCTCCCTCATGCGCCTGCTCCTCAAGATCATGGCCAACCTGCCGCAGGAGCGCGGCGGTGGGATGGACGACCGGGTGATCAACGCGCTGAGCCGGATGACCCCTGCGGCATGACGGCCACGTCCACCCCTAGGATTGGAACGCGCGCGACCCTGGCGAGCCCGACGCCGGGCATCTCTCGAAAGGAGTGCTGGCTCTGATGGACTACCACCCGTACCTGCCGGTCGTCTTCTTCCTGCTGTTCGGCCTCCTGTTCGCCTTCGGGTCGGTCTTCGGGGGTGCCCTGCTGGGGCGGACGACCTACAACCGCGCCAAGGCCGAGGCCTACGAGTGCGGGATCCAGCCGACGCCGCAGGCCCACGAGGGTGGTCGTGTGCCGGTGAAGTACTACCTGACCGCGATGCTCTTCATCGTCTTCGACGTCGAGGTGCTCTTCCTCTACCCCTTCGCGGTGGCGTTCGACCAGGTGGGGCTCTTCTCCGTCCTGGCGATGCTGCTCTTCCTGGTGGTGGTGTCGGTGCCCTTCGTCTACGAGTGGAGCAGGGGCGGCCTCGAATGGGACTGAGCACGAGGGAAGTGAGCTGAACGATGGGACTCGAGGACAAGATCCCCGGCGGGATCATGCTGACCACGGTCGAGGGGCTGGCCGGTCACCTCCGCCAGTACTCCGTGTGGCCCGCCACCTTCGGGCTCGCCTGCTGCGCCATCGAGATGATGGCCGTGGGCACGCCCGACTACGACATCGCCCGCTTCGGCATGGAGCGCTTCGCCGCCACCCCGCGGCAGGCCGACCTCATGATCGTCGCCGGCCGGGTGTCCCAGAAGATGGCCCCCGTCGTGCGGCAGGTCTACGACCAGATGCCCAACCCCAAGTGGGTCATCTCGATGGGTGTCTGCGCCAGCTCCGGCGGCATGTTCAACAACTACGCGATCGTCCAGGGGGTCGACCACATCGTCCCCGTCGACGTCTACCTGCCCGGCTGCCCGCCGCGGCCCGAGATGCTGCTCAACGCGGTCCTCGAGCTGCACAAGCAGATCCGGGAGTTCAAGTTCTCCGTCAACCGCGAGGAGGCCGCCCGCGCGGCGGAGTCGGCCGCCATGAAGGCGATGCCGACGAGCGAGATGAAGGGGCTGCTGGCGTGAGCGGGCGCAGCAGCGGTCCGGAGACCCCGGACAAGCAGCCGGTGGTCCACGAGACCACGCAGGACCCGGTCAACGCGCCGGAGCGCACCGAGGACCAGAAGGTCAGCCCCACCCACGCGCAGGAGAGCGGCGGGGGCTCGGTCCCCGCCGAGCGCCGCGCCGAGAGCCGCGAGCCGGTCCAGGTCGCCCGCAAGAAGGGCATGTTCGGCGGGTCCCTGGGCAACGACACCTCGGGCTACGGCGGGCTGCAGGTGCCCGTCCTGCTGCCCGGTGAGGCGGAGCGCCCCTACGGCTCCTACTTCGACGAGGTCGTCGACGCGCTGGAGGCCGCGGCGCCCGAGGCCTTCGCCGGAGGGGTGGAGCGGGTCGTGGTGGACCGCGGGGAGCTGACCCTGCACGTGCACCGGGACCACCTGCAGGCGCTGGTCCGTCCGCTGCGCGACGACCCGCGGCTGCGCTTCGAGGTGTGCACCGGCGTCTCGGGCGTGCACTGGCCGCAGCAGACCGGGGCCGAGCTGCACGCCGTCTACCACTTCCAGTCCATCACCCACGGCGTGCGCCGGGTCCGCCTGGAGGTCACCTGCCCCGACGAGGACCCGCGCATCCCCTCCATCGTCGCCACCTACCCGACCAACGACTGGCACGAGCGCGAGACCTACGACATGTTCGGGATCGTCTTCGAGGGCCACCCCGGCCTGACCAGGATCCTCATGCCGGACGACTGGCCCGGCCACCCGCAGCGCAAGGACTACCCGCTGGGCGGCATCCCCGTCGAGTACAAGGGTGCCACCATCCCGGCCCCCGACCAGCGCAGGAGCTACACCTGATGGCGACGACGAACAGCACCGACGAGCAGGTGGCCGGCAGCCCGGCCGACGAGGGCGCGGCATACCTCGACTCCACCCCGACCGACCTGTATGCCGAGGGCGGCCCGACCAGCGACCCCGACGGCGACGCCGTCTTCACCGCCGCCGGTGGGGACTGGGACGACATCGCCCGGGACGTGGCGGCGCTGGGTGCCGAGCGGATCGTCGTCAACATGGGTCCGCAGCACCCGTCCACCCACGGCGTGCTCCGGCTCATCCTCGAGCTGGACGGCGAGACCGTGCAGGAGGCGCGGGCCGGCATCGGCTACCTCCACACCGGCATCGAGAAGAACATGGAGGTCCGTACCTGGACCCAGGGCACCACGTTCTGCACCCGGATGGACTACCTCACCCCCATCTTCAACGAGGCGGCGTACTGCCTGTCCGTGGAGAAGCTGCTGGGCATCACCGACCAGATCCCGCAGCGGGCCAACGACATCCGGGTGCTCATGATGGAGCTCAACCGGATCGGCTCCCACCTCATCGCGGTCGCCACCGGCGGGATGGAGCTGGGCGCCACCACCGTCATGACCATCGGCTTCCGTGAGCGGGAGCGGCTGCTGCGCTTCTTCGAGGCGGTCTCCGGCCTGCGGATGAACCACGCCTACGTGCGCCCCGGCGGCGTGGCGCAGGACGTCCTGCCCGAGCACCTCGACCAGTTCGAGGAGGAGATCCCGCTGCTGCGCCGGGGGATCGGCGAGCTAGAGAAGCTGCTGCTGGAGAGCCCCGTGCTCAAGGGGCGCCTCGTCGACGTCGGCTACCTGTCGCTGGCCAGCTGCATGGCGCTGGGCATCACCGGGCCCATCCTGCGCTCGACCGGCCTGCCGCACGACCTGCGCAAGGACGAGCCGTACTGCGGTTACGAGACCTACGACTTCGACGTCGTCACCCGACGCGACATGGACGCCTACAGCCGCCTGTGCATCCGGCTGGACGAGATGTGGCAGTCGCTGCGCATCGCCGAGCAGGCCATCGCGCGGCTGCGGGCCAGCGAGGGCGAGCCGGTCATGGTCGCCGACAAGAAGATCGCCTGGCCGGCCCAGCTGTCGGTGGGCGCGGACGGCCAGGGCAACAGCCTGGACCACATCCGGGAGATCATGGGCGAGTCCATGGAGGCCCTCATCCACCACTTCAAGCTGGTGACCGAGGGCTTCCGGGTGCCACCCGGGCAGGCCTACGCCGCGGTCGAGTCGCCCAAGGGCGAGCTCGGGGTGCACGCCGTCTCCGACGGCGGGACCCGCCCCTACCGCGTGCACTTCCGGGACCCCAGCTTCACCAACCTGCAGGCGGCCTCCGCGCTCTCCGAGGGCGGCCTCGTCGCCGACGTGATCGTCGCGGTGGCCTCGATCGACCCCGTGATGGGAGGCGTGGACCGATGAGCCCCGAGCAGAGCGGGACGCACGAGCGCGAGGACATGCGCAGCCAGCTGGACGAGGCGTCCGAGCGGCGCGTGCACCACAGCGTGCCCGGGCACTCCGACGACGGCCCCCTGCACCACCACACCCCGCTGCACGCCTCGGAGGAGCCCTACCCCGAGGACGTCCTGGCCCGGCTCGTCGCGGACGGGGAGCAGGTCATCGCCCGCTACCCGCAGAAGCGCTCGGCCCTGCTGCCGCTGCTGCACCTCGTGCAGTCGGTGGACGGCTACGTCACCGGGCGCGGGGTGCGGCTGTGCGCCGACCTGCTCGACCTCACGACCGCCGAGGTGAGCGGGGTCGCGACGTTCTACACGCAGTACAAGCGGCACCCCAACGGGGAGTACACCGTCGGGGTCTGCACCAACACCCTCTGCGCGGTCATGGGCGGCGACCAGATCTTCGACGAGGTGAGCGAGCACCTGGGGATCGGCCACGACGAGACCACGGAGGACGGCCGGATCACCCTGGAGCGGGTGGAGTGCAACGCGGCCTGCGACTACGCCCCCGTGGTCATGGTCAACTGGGAGTTCTTCGACGACCAGACCCCGGAGAGCACCAAGGAGCTCACCGACCGGCTGCGCGCCGGCGAGCCGGTCACCCCGACCCGAGGCCCGTCCCGCGTCTGCACCTTCAAGCAGGTCAGCCGGGTGCTGGCCGGCTTCCCCGACGGCCTGGCCGACGAGGGGCCCGGCGCGGGCCCGGCCTCGCTGCGGGGCACCCTGCTCGCCAAGGAGAAGGGGTGGACCGCACCGCGGCCCGACTCCGGGACCGACACCGAGGCCACCCCGCAGGGGCAGGCCGGGGGCAGGGCGCAGGGCCAGTACGGCTCGGTCAACGCCGATGCCAACGAACCCGACGAGGTGCCCACCTCCGAGGGTGTCAAGGACGTCGACGAGACGAAGGGAGACGAGCGGTGAGCGCTCAGCTGACCCCGATCCTGTCCGAGTTCTGGGACGCCGAGCGGTCCTGGACCCTGGAGACCTACGAGCAGCACGACGGCTACCGCGCCCTGCGCACGGCCCTCGTCGGGGACGCGGCCGACCTCGTCGCCGCCGCCAAGGAGTCCGGCCTGCGCGGACGTGGCGGCGCCGGCTTCCCCACCGGCATGAAGTGGGGCTTCCTGCCCCCGCCGGACGGCGGCCCCCGCTACCTCGTCGTCAACGCCGACGAGTCCGAGCCGGGCACGTGCAAGGACACCCCGCTCATGATGGCGGCCCCGCAGTTCCTCATCGAGGGCATGATCATCACCGCGTTCGCGATCGACTGCCACCACGCGTTCATCTACGTCCGTGGCGAGATCGTCCACGTCTACCGCCGCCTCATGCGGGCGGTGGAGGAGGCGTATGCCGCGGGCTACCTCGGCAAGGACATCCTCGGCTCCGGCTTCGACCTGGACATCACCGTCCACGCCGGGGCGGGGGCCTACATCTGCGGCGAGGAGACCGCGCTGCTCGACTCGCTCGAGGGCCGCCGCGGGCAGCCTCGCCTCAAGCCCCCGTTCCCCGCGGTCGCCGGCCTCTACGCCCGCCCGACCGTGGTCAACAACGTGGAGTCCATCGCCTCGGTGCCCTCGATCGTCCTGCACGGCGCCGACTGGTTCGCCGGGATGGGGACGGAGAAGTCCCAGGGCTACGGCCTCTTCAGCCTCTCGGGACACGTGGAGCGTCCCGGGCAGTACGAGGCGCCGCTCGGGATCACCCTGCGCGAGCTGCTGGAGATGGCCGGCGGCATGCGCGGCGGCAAGAAGCTGAAGTTCTGGACCCCCGGCGGCTCGTCGACCCCGATCTTCACCGACGCCCACCTCGACGTGCCGCTCGACTTCGAGTCGGTGGCGGCCGAGGGCTCGATGCTGGGCACCCGGGCGCTGCAGATCTTCGACGAGACGGTCTCCGTCGTGCGCGCCGTCTCCCGGTGGACCGACTTCTACGCCCACGAGTCCTGCGGCAAGTGCACGCCCTGCCGCGAGGGCACCTTCTGGCTCAAGCAGATCATGACCCGGCTCGAGAAGGGCCAGGGCCTGGAGGGCGACGTCGAGAAGCTCGACGACATCTGCGACAACATCCTGGGCCGCGCGTTCTGCGCGCTGGGTGACGGAGCCACCAGCCCGATCACCTCCGGCATCGAGTACTTCCGGGAGGAGTTCGAGGCGGGGATGCACACCCCGTGGCACGAGCTCTTCCCGCCGGAGCGCAACACCCTCTTCTCGAAGGAGAGCCAGCCCGCATGAGCATCACCGACAAGGCGGCCGAGCAGACCGCGCCGGACGTGAAGATGGTCGAGCTGACCATCGACGACGTCCCCGTCTCCGTGCCGGAGGGCACCCTGGTGATCCGGGCGGCGGAGCAGGTCGGCATCCACATCCCGCGCTTCTGCGACCACCCGCTCCTGGACCCGGTGGGGGCCTGCCGCCAGTGCCTCGTCGACGTCGCCACCCCCGACCGGGAGGGCAACGTCAAGCCGATGCCCAAGCCGCAGGCGTCCTGCACGATCGTGGCCACCCCGGGCATGGTCGTCAACACCCAGCACACCAGCCCGGTGGCCGACAAGGCGCAGACCGGCGTCATGGAGCTCCTGCTCATCAACCACCCGTTGGACTGTCCGGTCTGCGACAAGGGTGGGGAGTGCCCGCTGCAGAACCAGGCGATGTCCGACGGTCGTCCCACGTCGCGCTTCGAGGACGTCAAGCGGACCTTCCCCAAGCCGGTGAGCATCTCCAGCCAGGTGCTGCTGGACCGGGAGCGGTGCGTCCTGTGCGCGCGGTGCACCCGGTTCTCCGAGCAGATCGCCGGTGACCCGTTCATCGCGCTCATCGAGCGCGGGGCCCTGCAGCAGGTCGGCATCTACGAGGAGCAGCCCTTCGAGAGCTACTTCTCCGGCAACACCGTGCAGATCTGCCCGGTGGGGGCGCTGACCGGCGCGGCCTACCGCTTCCGCTCCCGCCCCTTCGACCTGGTCTCCACCCCGAGCGTCTGCGAGCACTGCGCCTCCGGCTGCTCCCTGCGCACCGACCACCGCCGCGGTCAGGTCCTGCGCCGGATGGCCCTCGACGACCCCGAGGTCAACGAGGAGTGGAACTGCGACAAGGGCCGGTGGGCCTTCGCCTACGCCACCCTGCCGGACCGTCTGCACGACCCGGTCGTGCGCGGCAGCGACGGCGAGTACGCCGTCAGCTCCTGGCGGGACGCCTATGCCGCCGCGGCCGCCGGGCTGTCCCGCGCGCGGTCCGCCGGCGGCGTCGGGGTGCTGCCCGGGGGCCGGGTCAGCGTCGAGGACGCCTACGCCTACGCCAAGCTGGCGCGGGTCGCGCTCGGCACCAACGACGTCGACCACCGCTCCCGCCCGCACAGCACGGAGGAGGCGGACTTCCTGGCCGCCGCCGTCGCCGGGCAGCGCGAGGTCAGCTACGCCGACCTCGAGGCCGCTCCCTCGGTCCTGCTCGTCGGGCTGGAGCCGGAGGAGGAGAGCCCCATCGTCTTCCTGCGGCTGCGCAAGGGGCTGCGCAAGCACGCGACCCAGATCTTCGCGGTGGCGCCGTTCGCGACCCGCGGCCTGGAGAAGCTGGACGGCATGCTGCTGTCCTCCGCGCCGGGCACCGAGGCGGAGGTCCTGCACGCGCTGGCCCAGCGACGCAGCGAGGGCCCCGGCACGGCCGACGACGGCCCGGTCGAGGCGCTCGACGTCAACCCCGTGCACGCCGCCTCCGACGCCCTGGCCGCCGGCTCGGTCATCCTCGTGGGGGAGCGCCTCGCCGCCACCCCGGGGGCGCTGTCGGCCGCCGTGGCGCTGGCGCACACCACCGGCGCCTCCCTGGCCTGGGTGCCCCGACGTGCGGGTGAGCGGGGTGCCGTCGACGTCGGCACGCTGCCCGGACTGCTGCCCGGCGGTCGCCCGGTCGGGGACGCGGGCGCGGTGGCCGAGGTCGCCGACCGGTGGGGCGTGGACGCCCTGCCCGGCACCGTCGGACGCGACGCCACCGGCATCCTGCAGGCCGCCGCGGACGGCGAGCTCGCCGCGCTGGTGGTCGGCGGCGTCGAGATCGACGACCTGCCCGACCCGGCCCTGGCCCGCCGTGCGCTCGAGCGCGCCTTCGTGGTGTCCCTGGAGGTCCGGGAGAGCGAGGTGCACGCCTACGCCGACGTCATCCTCCCGGTGGCGCCGCAGCAGGAGAAGGCCGGTGCCTACGTCACCTGGGAAGGCCGGCTGCGGCCCTTCGAGCAGGCCATCGACAGCGGTGCCAGCTCCGACCACGTCATCCTGGACCGGCTCGCCGACGCCCTCGGCGTCCGGCTCGGGACCGGCACGGTCACCGAGGTGCGCCGCGAGCTCACCGGGCTGGACCGGTGGGCGGGCACCCGGCCGAGCGCCCCGACGGTCGCCGCGGCCGGTCCGGCCAGCCCCGGCGACGGCGAGGCCGTCCTCGCCACCTGGCACCACCTGCTGGACGCCGGTCGCCTCCAGGACGGCGAGCCCTTCCTGGCCGGCACCGCGCCCACGGCGGTGGCCCGGCTGTCCGCGGCCACGGCCGCCGGCGCCGGGGTCGCCCCCGGCGGGACGGTCCGGGTCGCCACGACCACCGGCTCGCTGGAGCTGCCGGTCGAGGTCACCCCCATGCAGGACGGCGTGGTCTGGCTGCCGACGAACTCCCCGGGCTCCACCGTCCGGGCCACCCTCGGGGTGGACGCCGGGGCCGTGGTCTCGCTGTCCGCCGGCAGCTCCGCCGGACCCGACCGACCGACCGCGCGAGGTGAGGCATGAGCCTGCTCACGGCATACCCCGAGGTGATGACGAGCGTCCCGCTCGTCGCGCAGGACCTCCCGGCCGCCGACTTCAGCGACACCCCGTGGTGGCTCTCGCTCGTCAAGGCCTTCCTGCTGTTCGTCTACGTGATGATCTCGGTCGTCATCGTCATCTGGTTCGAGCGGCGCGTCATCGGCCGGATGCAGCAGCGCCCCGGGCCCAACCGGCTCGGCCCGCTCGGCATCCTGCAGACCACCGCCGACGGCATCAAGCTGTTCCTCAAGGAGGACGTCACGCCCAAGGGCGCCGACAAGCTGATGTTCTACGCCGCGCCGCTCATCGTCGCGTCGTTGGCGTTCGTGTCCTTCGCCATCATCCCGCTGGGCGGGGACGTGCAGATGTTCGGGCACACCACCCCGCTGCAGCTGACCGACACCCCGGTCGCGGTGCTGCTCGTCCTCGCGGTGGCCGGCGTGTCCGCCTACGGCTTCGTGCTGGCCGGCTGGTCCTCGGGCTCCACCTACCCGCTGCTCGGCGGCCTGCGCTCCACCGCCCAGGTCATCTCCTACGAGATCGCCATGGGCCTCTCGCTGGTCGCGGTGTTCCTCTACGCCGGGTCGATGTCGACCAGCCAGATCGTGGAGGCGCAGCAGCAGAGCACCGTGCTGGGCATCCCGCTGTGGTACATCGTGCCGCTGTTCTTCAGCTTCGTCGTCTACGTCATCACGATGATCGGCGAGACCAACCGGCTGCCCTTCGACCTCGCCGAGGGCGAGGGCGAGCTGGGTGGCGGCTTCCACACCGAGTACTCCTCGATGAAGTTCGGGATGTTCTTCCTCGGCGAGTACATCAACATGTTCACGGTGTCCGCGCTGGCCACCACCCTGTTCCTCGGCGGCTGGCACGCCCCGTGGCCGCTCAACGTCCTCTTCGACGGCGCGCTGGACTCCGGCTGGTGGGGCCTGCTGTGGTTCACCGCCAAGATGTGGGGCTTCATCTTCTTCTACGTCTGGGTGCGCGGCTCGCTGCCCCGGGTGCGCTACGACCAGTTCATGGCGCTGGGCTGGAAGATCCTCATCCCGCTCTCGCTGGTGTGGGTCGTCGCCGTCATGCTCATCCGGTCCGCCCAGGAGGGCTACTTCGGCGAGGGCCGCTGGGTGACGGTGCTCACCCTGGGCGGCATCGGCGTGTTCGTCCTCATCGGTATCCTCCTGTGGGATCGTTACGCCCAGCGACGTGCCGCGGCACGCGAGGAGGCGCAGGAGGTCCCCGAGGAGATCGACCCGTTCGCCGACGGGTACCCCGTCCCACCCATGCCCGGCCAACGGCTCGTCGAGCCGCGGCCGGCCGTCGAGCAGGCCCGACCGGTGACCGTCGCCGCAGGCCACCGTGACGGCGACGACCCTGGCACCGACAGCACCACCGAGGAGGAGCGCCGTGGCTGACCCGACCGAGCCTCATACCGACGAGCCCGCCCGCACCCACGCCGACAGCACCCCCGCCCGTCGCGGCGAGACCGCCCCGGAGGGCGGCAAGAAGGAGCCGGGCCTGCTCGGCCAGCTCTTCGCCCCGGTGGCCGGTTTCGGCGTCACCTTCGGGACCATGTTCCGCAAGGTGCCGACGCAGGAGTACCCCGAGGTCAAGCGCCCGACGGCACCCCGCTTCCACGGTCGTCACCAGCTCAACCGGCACCCGGACGGCCTGGAGAAGTGCGTGGGCTGCGAGCTGTGCGCCTGGGCCTGCCCGGCCGACGCCATCTACGTCGAGGGCGCCGACAACACCGACGACGCCCGGTTCAGCCCCGGCGAGCGGTACGGCCGCGTCTACCAGATCAACTACCTGCGCTGCATCTTCTGCGGTCTGTGCATCGAGGCGTGCCCCACCCGGGCGCTGACGATGACCAACGAGTACGAGCTGGCCGACTCCGAGCGGGCACCGCTCATCTACGAGAAGCACCAGCTGCTCGCCCCGCTGCGCCCGGACATGCTGACCCCGCCGTTCCCCATGGCCGAGGGCATGGAGGAGCGTGACTACTACCGGGGCAGGGTGACCGGCGCGACGCGCGGCCAGCAGGACTACGTCGAGCAGCGGGACGCGCGGCGTGACGACGCCGCGTCCGACGCCGACGCGGCGCAGGTGGAGGCGCGTTCATGACCCCGGACCGGATCGACGGCATGGAGGTCGGTCTCTTCTGGGTCCTCGCCGTCGTCGCCGTCGCCGGCGCCCTCGGGCTGCTCTTCGCCCGCAAGGCGGTCCACGCCGCCATGGCGATGGCGATGACCATGATCAGCCTCGGCGTCATCTACATCGTCCAGCAGGCGGAGTTCGTGGGGATCATCCAGATCTTCGTCTACTCCGGCGCCGTGATGATGCTCTTCCTCTTCGTCGTCATGCTCGTCGGCGTCGACGCCTCCGACTCCACCGTCGAGACGCTACCCCTGCAGCGGGTGCTCGCCTTCGGCCTGGGCGCCCTCTTCGTGGCCGCCGCCGTCTACGGGCTGACCCGGGTCACCTGGCCGGCCGCGGTCGGGCTGAGCACCGTGCAGGCCGAGGGCACCGTCACCGCCCTGGCCCGGGAGATCTTCGAGCGGCAGGTGCTCACCTTCGAGACGCTGGGGGCGTTGCTCGTCATCGCCGTCATGGGCGCGATGGTCCTGGCGCACCGCGAGCGGCTCACGCCGAAGCGGACCCAGCGCCAGCTCTCCCAGGAGCGGCTGCGGACCGGCGAGTGGCTCGCCGGCAAGCCCAACCCCGGGGTGTACGCCCGGCACAACGCCGCGGACACCCCCGCCCTGGCGCCGGACGGCAGCCCGGTCGAGGAGTCGGTCCCGCGGGTGCTGGTCGCGCGCGGCCAGGTCACCAACCCCGGGAGCTACCGCCTCCCGGCGGGCAGCGGACGCGCCGACGGGCAGCCCCCGGCCGAGCAGTCCCGCGAGGACCTGCCGACGGGGACCAACGCCGCCACCGACAACGAGATGACCAAGCAGGAGGGCCCGGCGCAGCCCGACGACACGGCCCCCGGGCCCGAGGCCGGGCGCGGCGAACGATCGGACGGGGAGGAGCGCTGATGGGACTCGAGGCCTACATCTACCTGTCGGTGGTGCTCTTCTCGCTGGGCGCCATCACCGTCCTGACGCGGCGCAACACCATCATCGTCTTCATGGGCATCGAGCTCATGCTCAACGCCTGCAACCTGGCGCTGGTCACCTTCGCCCGCATCCACGGCACCCTCGACGGGCAGGTCTACGCCCTGTTCGTCATGGTGGTCGCCGCGGCCGAGGTGGTCGTCGGGCTGGCGATCATCATGTCCATCTTCCGTGCGCGTCGCTCGGCCTCGGTCGACGACGCCAACCTGCTCAAGCTGTAAGGAGCGCTCGTGTCTGTGCACGACCTGAGCCACGGGCTGGCCACCCTCAGCCTCGCGGCGGCCGAACACGAAGGCGGAGCGAGCGCCGTCCACGCCACCCAGGCCGACGGCCTGGCGGCCTTCGGCTGGCTGCTCGTCGCGCTGCCGCTGGTCGGCGCGGCCGTCCTGCTGCTCGGTGGCCGCGCCACGGACCGGTGGGGGCCGGCCCTGGCGACCGCGCTGTCCTGGGGCAGCTTCGTCGTCGGTGTCCTCGTCATCGTCCAGCTCACCGGGCTGGGCCCGGAGGAGCGCGCGCTGTCGGTGCCGCTGTGGGACTGGGTGAGCGTGGGGGAGCTGTCGCTCTCGGCCGGCCTGCTGCTGGACCCCCTGTCGCTGGCCTTCGTCATGCTCATCACCTTCGTGGGCAGCCTCATCCACGTCTACTCCCTGGGCTACATGGCCGAGGACCCGGACCGGCGCCGGTTCTTCGCCTACCTCAACCTCTTCGTCGCGGCGATGCTCATCCTCGTGCTCGCCGACTCCTACCTGCTCCTCTTCGTCGGCTGGGAGGGCGTCGGCCTGGCGTCCTACCTGCTCATCGGCTTCTGGAACTGGAACCCGGACTACGCCGCGGCCGCCAACAAGGCGTTTGTGGTCAACCGGGTCGGTGACGTCGGGCTCATCACCGCGATGGCGATCATGCTCGCGACCTTCGGGGCGCTGGACTTCGCGACCGTCCACGGCAGCGCCGGCGGGGCGAGCGACCTCACGCTGACCCTCATCGGTCTCGCGCTGCTGCTCGGGGCCTGCGGCAAGTCGGCGCAGTTCCCGCTGCAGAGCTGGCTGGGGGACGCGATGGCCGGCCCGACCCCGGTGTCGGCGCTCATCCACGCGGCGACCATGGTCACCGCCGGCGTCTACCTCATCGCCCGCAGCCAGGCGATCTACGACCTCACCCCGGACGCCCGGCTGGTCGTGGCGATCGTCGGGGCGATCACCCTGCTGTACGGCGCCTTCGTCGGCTGCGCCAAGGACGACATCAAGAAGGCCCTCGCGGCCTCCACGATGAGCCAGATCGGCTACATGATGCTCGCGGTCGGGCTCGGCCCGGTCGGCTACCTCTACGCGATCTTCCACCTGGTCACCCACGGCTTCTTCAAGGCCAACATGTTCCTCGGGGCCGGCTCGGTCATGCACGCCATGGGCAACCGGGTGGACATGCGCCGTTTCGGTGCCCTCCGCAAGGACATCAAGATCACCTTCGTCACCTTCCTGGCCGGGTGGCTCGCCATCATCGGCTTCCCGTTCACCGCGGGGTGGTACTCGAAGGACTACATCATCGAGACCGCCTTCGCCGAGCCGGGCTGGCGGGCCTGGGTGTTCGGCGGCGTCGCGCTCCTGGGTGCCGGGATCACCGCGTTCTACATGTCCCGCCTGTTCTTCATGACCTTCTTCGGCAGGGCCCGCTGGCACGACGACGCCCACCCGCACGAGTCACCGCTGGTGATGACCGTCCCGATGATGGTCCTCGCCCTGGGGTCGCTGGTGCTGGGCCTCGTGCTCTACCCGACCGGCATCATCACCGCGTGGCTCGAGCCGGTCTTCGGGCACGCCGAGCACGGCGAGCCGCTCATCCCGGTGCTCGCCATCCAGGTCCTCGCCTTCGTCCTCATGCTGGTCGGGGCCGGTCTGGCCTGGATGATGTACGGCCGGCGCGAGGTCCCGCAGACCGCGCCGGAGGCCGGGCCGCTCACCCGGGCCGCCCGCCGTGACTTCTACCAGGACGACCTCAACGACGCGCTCTTCACCGGCCCCACCATGACCCTGGCGCGGACCTCCGTGGAGGCGGACAGCGTGCTGGTCGAGGGGACGGTGACCGGTGGCACGACCGGCGGGCTCAACAGCCTGTCCCGCGTCCTGCGCCGTGCGCAGAACGGCTTCGTCCGCTCCTATGCCCTGACGATGCTCCTGGGCGTCGTCGTGATCCTCGGTGCCGTCTGGGTGATGCAGTGATGAGTTTTCCCTGGTTGACCACGCTGCTCGTGCTGCCGCTCGTTGGCGCGCTCGTGGTGTCCCTCCTGCCCAAGGGCAGCACGATCGTCCGCCCGGTCGCCCTCGGGGTGGCCCTGGCGACCCTGGCCGTCGGCATCGGTGCCGCCACCCAGTACCGCATCGGCGGCGGCCCCGGGGGCGAGCAGTTCCAGCTCACCGAGGTCTACTCCTGGATCCCGCAGTTCGGGGTGTCCTACGCCCTCGGGGTCGACGGCATCTCGCTGTCGATGATCCTGCTCGGGCTGGTGCTCGTGCCGATCTGCATCGTCGCGGCCTGGGACGACGTGCCGGCCGTGGGCCGTCGCCAGCACGGCTACTTCGCGCTCATGCTGGCGCTCACCTCGATGATGGTCGGCGTCTTCGCGGCCATCGACGTGTTCCTCTTCTACGTCTTCTTCGAGGCGATGCTCATCCCCGTCTACTTCCTCATCGGGGTCTTCGGCGGCAGCCGCCGGGCGCGGGCGGCCACGTCCTTCCTGCTCTACTCCCTGGCGGGCGGGCTCATCATGCTCGTCGCCGTCATCGGGGTCTACCTCGCCGGCCCCCGGGGCACCGACGGGTTCCTGCTGTCGAACCTCACCGGCATGGACCTGTCGGTGGAGGCCGGGCGGTGGCTCTTCGTGGGCTTCTTCATCGCCTTCGCGATCAAGGCCCCGATGTGGCCGGTCCACACCTGGCTGCCGCTGGCCGCCGAGCAGGCCCGCCCGGCGACGTCGGTCCTGCTCGTGGGCGTCCTCGACAAGGTGGGCACCTACGGGATGATCCGTTTCTGCCTCACGCTGTTCCCCGAGGCGAGCCAGTGGGCCACCCCGGTGATCCTGGCCCTCGCGCTGGTCTCGCTCTTCGTCGGGGCGTTCCTGGCCATCGGGCAGACCGACATGCTGCGGCTCATCAGCTACACCTCGATCAGCCACTTCGGCTTCATCGTGCTGGGCATCTTCGCCTTCACCACGGTGAGCCAGACCGGGGCGACCCTCTACATGGTCAACCACGGCTTCACGACGGCCGGGCTGTTCCTCGTCGCCGGCATGCTCATCGTCCGGCGCGGCTCGCGTGACCTGCGTGACTTCGGCGGCTGGCAGCGGGTCACCCCGCTGGTGGCCGGGGCGCTGTTCGTCTCCGGCATGTCCGGCCTGGCGCTGCCCGGGCTGAACTCGTTCGTCAGCGAGTTCCTCGTCATCGTCGGCACCTTCGGGCGGCACCCGTGGCTCGCGGTCATCTCCGCGATCGGGGTCATCCTGGCGGCCGTCTACATCCTCGTGATGTACCAGAAGGTCGCCACCGGCCCGCGGCCCACGGGACCCGAGGTCGAGGACGTCACCGACATGAGCGGCCGGGAGAAGTGGGTGGTCGCCCCGATCATCGCCGCCTTCCTGGTGCTCGGCTTCTACCCCAAGCCGGTGCTCGACCTGCTGGAGCCCGCCGTGCAGCAGACGCTGCAGACGGTCGGGATCAGTGATCCGGCACCCGCCGTCGACACCGCCGCCAACCACTCGACCGAGGGGAGTGACCACTGATGGGTGGCTCCATGTTCGTCGCGCCCGAGATCAACTACACGGCGCTGCTCCCGATGATCATCGTCTTCGTGGGTGGCCTGGTGGGGGTCACGGTCGAGGGCTTCGCCTCACGGCGCACGCGGTATGCCGTGCAGGTCCCGTTGTCGATCGCGACCCTCGTCCTGGCGCTGCTCGCCCTGGTCCTGCTCGGCCAGGACAACGAGGGCATCACGGCCGCCGGCACGGTGGCCGTGGACGGCGTCACCCTGGCCCTGCAGGGCCTGGTGCTCGTGCTGTCCATCCTGGGCCTGCTCGTCATGAGCGAGCGGTTCGGCGGTGAGCAGCCCGACGCCTTCACCCAGTCCGGGGTCTCCACCCCGGGCTCGGCGGAGGAGACGCTGGCGACCAAGGTCGGGGCGACCACGACCGAGGTCTACCCGCTCACCCTCATGTCCGTCGGCGGCATGATGCTCTTCGTCGCCGCCAACGACCTCATCCTGCTCTTCGTGGCGCTGGAGATCCTCTCCCTGCCGCTCTACGTCCTGGCCGGCCTGGCCCGGCGTCGCCGGCTGCTGTCGCAGGAGGCCTCGCTCAAGTACTTCCTGCTCGGCAGCTTCTCCAGCGCCTTCTACCTCTTCGGGGCGGTGCTGCTCTACGGCTACGCCGGGTCGACGCGGTTCTCCGACATCGCGGCCGCCATCAGCAGCAACGTCGGCATGGACGGCCTGCTCGTCCCGGGCGTCCTGCTCGTCTCCGTCGGGCTGCTCTTCAAGGTCGGCGCCGTGCCCTTCCACGCGTGGACCCCCGACGTCTACCAGGGGGCCCCGACCCCGGTCACCGGCTTCATGGCCGCCTGCACCAAGGTCGCCGCGTTCGGCGCGATGCTGCGCGTGCTCTACGTCGCCGTCGAGGGGGCCCGGCTGGAGTGGCAGCCGGTCATCGCCGTCGTCGCCGCGCTGTCGATGGTGGTCGGCGCCCTGCTGGCGATCGTCCAGACCGACGTCAAGCGGATCCTGGCCTACTCCTCGATCGCGCACGCCGGGTTCATTCTCACCGGTGTCGTGGCCCTGGACGTGGCCGGCGTGTCCAGCACGATGTTCTACCTCGCGACCTACGGCTTCATGACCATCCCGGCGTTCGCCATCGTCGCCCTCGTGCGCAGCTCGGGGACCGAGGCCACGCTGGTCGACCAGTGGGCCGGCCTGGGGCGTCGCTCGCCGTGGATCGCGGCCAGCTTCACCTTCCTGCTCATGGCGTTCGCGGGCATCCCGCTGACCTCCGGCTTCACCGGCAAGTTCGCGGTCTTCTCCGCAGCGGTGAGCCAGGGCTGGGCCTGGCTCGCGGTCGTCGGCGTGCTCGCCAGCGCCGTCACCGCCTACATCTACTTCGTGCTGGTCGTGCAGATGTGGCTGGGCGACCCCGGTGACGCGGCCGGCACCGTCGTGGCGCGCCCGTCCTGGATGACCTCGTTCGCGATCCTCGTCGGCGTCGCCATCACCCTGGCCCTCGGGGTCATGCCCTCCCCGGTCCTGGACCTCGCGCAGAGCACCGCGGCGTTCCTGCGGTGAGCACCGCGACCGTCCCGGGCTCCGACGACGCGCTGACCGGGCGGGTCCAGACCGGGCTGGACCGGGTCGCGGCGCGCCTGGAGGAGGTCGTCGACCACGACGACCCCTTCATCGCGGAGGCGAACCTGCACCTGGCGCGGGCGGGCGGCAAGCGGTTCCGGCCGCTGCTCACCCTGCTGACCAGCGAGGTGGGCCGGGGATGGGACGACCAGGTGGTGGACGCCGCGGTGGGCGTGGAGCTCACCCACCTCGCCTCGCTCTACCACGACGACGTCATGGACGAGGCGGACCTGCGGCGGGGGGTGCGCAGCGCCAACGCCCGCTACGGCAACGCGACGGCGATCCTCGTCGGGGACCTGCTCTTCGGCACCGCATCCGCCGTGGTGGCCGGTCTCGGCCCGGAGGCCGTCAAGATCCAGGCGGAGACCTTCATCCGGTTGTGCGCCGGCCAGATCCGGGACGACCGCCAGGGTGCCACCGCCCCGGGTGCGGGCGGGCACGACGCGGCGGTCGAGGCATACCTCTCCATCCTCGCCGACAAGACCGGGTCGCTCATCGCCACGGCCGCGCGCTACGGCGCGATGTTCGGGGGCTGCGACGAGGGCACGGTGCGCACGCTCACGGCCTACGGCGAGACCCTGGGCGTCGTCTTCCAGCTGGCCGACGACCTGCTCGACGTCGCCTCCGAGGCCGACGCGTCGGGCAAGACCCCCGGGGCCGACCTGCGCGAGGGCAAGGCGACGCTGCCCGTGCTCTACGCCCGCGGCAGCTCCGACCCGGCCGACGCCCGCCTGCGCGAGCTGCTCGCCGGCCCGATCGAGGACCCGGTGGAGCTGGCCGAGGCCCTGGAGCTGCTGCGGGCCCACCCGGCGATGACGCAGGCCCGGGAGCGCACGCTCGCCATGGCGGCGCAGGCGCGCTCGCTCCTGCAGGACCTGGAGCCTTCGGCGGCGGTGGACGCCCTCCGGGCCCTCGTCGACGGCGTCGCCGACCGCTCCCGCTGACCCGGTCCCGGCACCCCCGCGCCGCGCCGGGCCGGGCCGGCGCCGGGATCAGCGGGGGCGCTTCCTCCCCGGGAAGACGTGGGCCACGCCGGGCCGCGGGACGCTGTCACCCAGGTAGGGGTAGGCGCTGGAGCCGCCCTCCCCGGGGTGCTGGACGCTGACGAGCACCGACCTGTCCTTCCAGGAGATGACCGGCCCGCAGCACTCGGCACCGGTGGGCACCGACAGGAACTGCTGGACCAGGCCGCGGTCGCGCCCGGTGGTCGGCATGCGGAAGAGGCCGTCGCACGTGCCGATGGTGCCGGGGGCGCCGTCGGTGCTGATCCACAGGTGGCCGGGCTCGCCGTCGAAGGCGACGTTGTCCGGGCAGCTGATGGGGGTGACCCCTCTCCGGTCGAGGCCGGAGAAGTAGGTGCTGGGGTCGGCGGGGTCACCGGCGACCAGGACGATCTTCCACCGGAACCGCAGGGCGGCGGCGTCGTCCCCCGCCTCGCGCCACTCGATGACGTGGCCGAACTTGTTGTTTGCCCGGGGGTTGGCCTCGTCGATCTGGCCCGGTGTGCGGGCGGTGTTGTTGGTCAGCGCGACGTAGACGCGGCCGGTCGTCGGGTCGGGCTGCACGTCCTCGGGACGGTCCATCTTGGTGGGTCCCACCCGGTCCGCGGCCAGCCGCGTCCAGGTGCAGACCTCCGCCACGCTCATGCCCTCGACCCGCGACTCGCCGTCGACCACCAGCGGCAGCCACTCGCCGTCCCCGTCGTACTGCCCGTCCTGCAGGCCGTCACCGGTGAACCGCGCGACGTAGAGGTCGCCGTCGGAGAGCAACCGCATGTTGTGGCGCTTGTCCCCCTCGCGGTAGCGGCGGCGGGAGACGAACTTGTAGATGTAGTCGAAGCGCTCGTCGTCGCCCATGTAGGCGACGGCTCGCCCGTCCTCGGCCAGCCGGATGGTGGCCCCCTCGTGCTTGAAGCGGCCGAGCGCCGTGTGCTTGACCGGGGTGGAGCCCGGGTCGTCGGGGTCGACCTCCACGATCCAGCCGAAGCGGTTGACCTCGTTGGGCTCGGCGAGGACGGAGAAGCGGCGGTCGGCCTGCTCCCAGCCGCGTCCGCCGGACGTGATGCCGTAGCGGGCCAGCCGGCCCTCGGGGTCCGGCGCACCGGTGGCGTCGAAGTACTGGTTGACGTTCTCCTCACCCGACAGCACCGTCCCCCAGGGGGTGTCCCCGCCGGCGCAGTTGTTGAGCGTGCCCAGCACGCGGCGCCCACGACGGTCGGTGCTGGTGCGCATCCAGTCCTGCCCGGCGGCGGGCCCGTCGAGCGCGAAGGCGGTCCACGCGTGGATCCGACGGTTGCGGGTCCCGCGCCGCTGGTAGGTCCACGGGGAGCGGTCGTTGGTGCGGCGCACCTCGACGATGGTCATCCCGTGGGCGGCCATCTCGATCTCCGCCTGCTCCGCGGTGACCTCGCCGCTCCAGTCCGGGAACATCAGCTCGGGGTTGGTGTACTCGTTGTTGAAGACGATGACCCCGCGCCGCCGCCTCCACCCGCGGTCGCCGTCCTGGAGCAGGGTGAGGTAGTCCGCGTTGTAGCCGGCCTGCCCCTTCTGCGCCTCCACGCTCTGCCGGTCGACGTCGAAGCGCGGCGCACCGGGCTCGACCGGGTCGCCCCAGGAGATGACCGGTGCCCAGGTGAAGCCCTCCGGCACGACCAGGTCGTCGACGTCGGCCGGGGTGGGGGAGATGGAGGGGAACCCGCGGCCCCGGCCCTGCGCCCCCGGCAGGCCCCCTTCCGGCTCCCCGGCCGCGGCCGCCGCGCCCGGGGCAGCGCTCCACGCCGCTCCGGCGAGCGCAGCGGTCCCTCCCGCGAGCACCGCACGGCGCGCCACGGCGGAGCGCGCCACATCGCCGAAGTAGCTGTTGTCGCTGGTGTTGGGTACGGGCTGGGAGCAGGCGTCGCCGCAGCGGTAGCGGCAGGTCGCGGGGCTGCGTCCACCGGGGTGGGCGGCGAGGAGCGGCAGCAGGCTGCGGCGTCCGGTGAGCTGGGTCATGAGGGTCCTTCCGTCCGGGACAGGGCCCGGGCCGTGACCCCGGACGTCTGCGAACCTAGGCCTGCTCCCTCCCCCTCCCGGCGACGGCGAGATGAATGCTCGCGGTCGGGCCGGTGACGTCTGCGCGCCGGCCGCGGCGACTACGCTGTACCTCCCCACCGGAAGGAGACCGGACGTGCGCCGCACCCTGGCCGGGCTGTGGGCGATCCTGCCGCTCGCGGCCCTCCTGCTCGCCCTGGCCGCCGTGCCGCCCCCGGACCGTGTGCCGACCCACTGGTCGGGGCGGGTCCCCGTCGGCTTCGCGAGCGGGCCGGGCTTCGTCGCGGGGGTCCTGGCGACCGTGGTCGTGTGCACCGTCCTCGCGGCCGTGGCCTCCGTCGCGCGTCGCCTGGTCCCCCCGAGCTGGGGCCGCTGGGTCCTCACGGCGCTCGCGGCCCTCTCCTGGGGCGCGGTCCTGCTCTACCTCGTGACGGCGTGGCGCGTGGGCGTCGACGGCCCGGAGGGCGTCCGTGAGGGGTGGCCGCTGCTGGCCGTCCTCGGGGCGCTGGTCGCCGGGGCCGTGGGGTATGCCGTGCACGGCCGGTGGGTGCCGAGCGCCGCGGAGCTGGCCGACCTGGTCCCGGAGCGCTCCCGGGTGCAGCCGGTGCGCGGACGGGCCGTGCAGCCGGTGCAGCCGTGGTCCTCGGACGTCTCGTCCCGGACCCTGCGGGTGCTGGCCGTCGGCCTGCTCGTGGTCTTCGCCGCCGTCGCGGGGGTCCTGCTGGCGGCCGACGAGGGCGTCCTGCTGCTCGCGGTCGTCCTGGTCACCGGGCTCGGCGCGGGTGGCCTGGCGCTGCTGTGGTCGGCCGTCACCGTCGAGGTCGACGAGGACGGGCTCCGGGTGCGCTCGCGGGTGCTGCGGGTGCCGGTCGCCCGGGTGCGGGCCGACCAGGTCGCCGGCGCGGAGGTCCAGGACCTCGACCCGATGCGGTGGGGCGGGATCGGGCTGCGCGCTCTCCCGGACCGCACCGCCTACATCGTCGACGCCGGTGGCCCCGGGCTCGTGGTCTACCTGCGGACCGGGCGCCGGGTCGCGCTGCAGATCACCGAGGGCGACCAGGCCGCGCGGGCCGGCGCCCGGACGCTGCTGCGGGCCGCCGGTCAGCGGGCCGGGGCGGGCTCGGCCTCCTGACCGGGCGGGTCGGTCGGCGTACCGCCCGCCGACGCCCCGAGGTGACGCTCCAGGTTCGCGCCCTCGACGTCCACGTCGGGCAGGACCCGGTCGAGCCAGCGCGGCAGCCACCACGCCCGCTCGCCGAGCAGCGACATCACCGCGGGGGTCAGCGTCATCCGCACGAGGAAGGCGTCGACGAGGACCCCGACGGCCAGACCCAGCCCGATCGGCCGCACCATCGTCAGGTGCGCCCACACGAAGCCGGCGAAGACCGAGATCATGATGATCGCCGCGGCGGTGACGACGCGGGCGCTGTGGTTGAAGCCGGCCACCACCGCGTCCCGGGCCGCCCGCCCGTGCACGTGCTCCTCGCGCATCGCCGACACCAGGAAGACCTGGTAGTCCATGGCGAGGCCGAAGAGGATGCCGATGAGCAGGATCGGCAGGAACGACAGGATCGGACCGGCCTCGTTGACCCCGAAGAAGCTGGACGCGAAACCCAGCTGGTAGACGCCGACGACCGCGCCGAAGGCCGCACCGATGCTCAGCAGGAACCCGCCGGTCGCCAGCAGCGGCACGACGACCGACCGGAAGACCAGCAGCAGCAGGATGAGGGACAGCCCGACGACGACGACGAGGTAGATCGGCAGCGCGTCGGCCAGCTGCTCCGAGACGTCGATGTTGGCCACGGTCTGCCCGGTCAGCCCGAGGGTCGCACCCTGGTCCTGCCCGATCTGCTCGACGGCGGGCCCGAGGCGGTCGACGAGAGCCTCGGTGGAGGCGTCGGCCGGTCCGCCCTCGGGCTGCACCCGGAACGCCAGGACGTCGCGGTCGTCGTTGACGCCGGCCGGCAGCACCTGCTCCACCCCGTCGACGGCGGCCAGCTCCTCGCCCAGGTCGGCCTGGGTCGTGAAGAGCGCCGTGTCGCCCTCGGCGACCGGCTCGTCCAGCTCGGCCACGACGAGGACCGGGCCGTTGGCCCCGGCGCCGAACTCCTCCCGGACGGTGTCGTAGGTGGTGTAGGCCGTGGAGCCGGCAGGCTCGGTCCCGCCGTCCGGCAGCCCGAGGCGCAGCTGCGCGGTCGGCCACGCGAGGGCGCCGACGACGAGCAGGACCCCCGCCAGCGACAGCCACGGGTGGCGCTGCACGCGGGCGGCCCACCCGCGGCCGAGGTCGTCGGCCTGCTCGGCCGGCGACTCCTCGTGGCGCCCCTGGGCGCTGCCGGGGCGCGCCCGTCGGGGCAGCACCCGCTCACCCATGAGCGAGAGCATGGCCGGGGTGAGGGTGATGGCGACCAGGACGGCGATGGCGACCGTCGCCGCGGCCACGATGCCCATGACGCCGAGGAAGGGGATCCCGGTGAGGGTCAGTGCGACGAGGGCGATGATGACGGTGAGACCGGCGAAGGTCACCGCGTTGCCGGAGGTGCCCACCGCGAGCGCGATCGAGGGGGCGACCGGCATACCGCGGCGTAGCTGCTCGCGGTGCCGGTTGATGAGGAACAGGGAGTAGTCGATGCCGACCGCGAGGCCGAGCATCAGCGCCAGCACCGGGGTGATGGACTGCATGTCGATGAACGCCGAGAGGGCGAGGGCACCGGTGAGCCCGACCCCGACGCCGACCAGGGCCATGAGGATCGGCAGCCCGGCGGCGACGAGGCTGCCCAGCATGACGAGGAGCACGACGGCCGCGACGACCAGGCCGATGACCTCGCCCGGCCCGAGCAGGCTGGACAGGTCGTCGGTGATCTCCTTGGAGAAGTCGACGGCCACCCCCTCGCTCTCGACGTCGTTGCCGATGCGCTGGATGGCCTCGGTGGTCTCCGGCGGGATGAAACCCTCGGCGTCGGCGACCGACACCTGGGTGAGCGCGGTGGTGCCGTCCTCGCTCACGACCCGGAAGCCGTCGGTGAGGTCGGCCAGGCGGGCGGCGGCGGCCAGGTCCTCCTCACCCTGCGCGACCTCGGCCTCGCCGTCCTCCAGCTCGGCGGCGCTGCTCTCCAGCTCCTCCTCGCCCGCGGCGATCTCCGCCTCCCCGGACTCCAGCTGCTCGCGCTGGGCGTCGATCTCGGCCTGGGCGGCGGCCAGCTGCTCGCGACCGGCGTCCAGCTGCGCCTGCCCCGCCGCGATCTCGGCACGGGCCTGCTGCTCGGCCTCCGGGGGGACCTGCCCGGCGGCGACACCGGCCTCGAGCTGCTCCAGCTGGGCGTCCAGCTCGGCCTGCGACTCCTCGAGGGCGGCGGCCTGCGCGTCGAGCTCGTCCTGGCCCTCCTCGAGCTGGGCGCGCCCGTCCGTCAGCTCCTGCCGGGCCTGCTCCAGGTCGGCGCGTCCCTGCTCCAGCTGGTCGCGTCCGTCCGCGAGCTGCTCGCGGGCGTCGGCGAGCTCGGCCCGACCGTCATCGAGGTCGCCCTGGGTGGCGTCGAGCTGGTCCTGGGCCTCGAAGGGGTCGACCGCCGTGACGCCGTCCAGCTCCTCCCACTCCTGCACCGCGTCGGCGACGGCCGATCGCTGGGCGTCGGTGAAGCCGTCGTCGCTGCGGAAGACGACGGTGCCCGTCGTGCCCGCGGCGTCCGGGATCTCCTCCTGGAGCGTCTCCAGGACCGCCTCGAACCGGCTGCCCGGGATGGAGAACTCGTTGGACAGCGGCTTGGCCATGGTGAGCATGCCGGTGACGGTGAGGCCGAGCACGGCGGCCCAGATGGCGACGACGCCCAGGCGGTGCTGGGCGCACCAGCGCCCCAGTCGGTGCAGCAGGGTGGCCACGGTGGTCCTTTCGGTGGGTCAGGCGGAGGGGGAGCGCCAGCCGTCGGCCAGCAGACCGAGGGCGCGGTCCAGGTGGTCGTGGAAGCGCGTGATGTCGGCGGGGGAGAGCGGCTCGGGGCGGTCGGTATCGAGGTCCTTGAGCCACGCCTCCTCGGTGGCCTGGAAGCAGCTCATGACGGCCGAGGCCAGGGTGGCCACGAAGAGCGGGTCGGCCTCGGGCAGCGCCTCGTGGAGCCGCTCCCGCAGCCACGCGGCCATGTCGGCCCAGACCGTGCGCTCCAGGAGGACCGTGGCGTCGGTGTCCGCGCCGTGGCGGTTGAGGGCGACGAACCAGCCGAGCAGGTCCTCGGGGATGCCGTGGGTGCGGGTCAGCCCGCGCAGCGCGGTGACGGGGTCGTCACCGATGACCTCGGGGTCCAGCCGGGCGATCATCGCGGCCGCGTGGTCGGCGAAGACGGCGCTGAGGACCGCGGGGATGCTGCCGAAGTAGTTGAAGAAGGTGCGGCGGGACACCCCGGCCCGCTCGGCGACCTGGTCCACCGTGACCTCCGCGGCGGGCAGCTCGGCGACCAGCTCGCGCAGGGCGCCCTCGATCGCCTCGCGGGTGCGCACCTTGTTGAGCTCGCGGCGTCCCGGTGCGGCCGGGTCGGGCCCGCGGCCCCCGACGGAGTCCGGTCGCGCAGTCACACCGTCGAGCATACGAAAATCTGCACGGTGTGCAAAATTGCATCGCGTGCAGCGGGCGGTCGAGCTCAGCAGGAGGCGGGGTCGGCCAGGTCGGGGCGCTCCTCGCGGGCGTCCCGGGCCCGGGCGCGCCGCTGCGCCCGGGTGCGGCGCACCTGGCGCACCATGTCGACGGACAGGACGACCAGCGCGACCCAGACCAGGGCGAAGCCGACCCAGCGGGAGGCGGGCACGTGCTCGCCGAGGAGCAGGACGCCGGTGAGCAGCTGCAGGAAGGGGGTGAGGAACTGCAGCAGGCCGACCGTGGACAGCGGCACCCGGCTCGCCGCGGCGGCGAAGAGCAGCAGCGGCACGGCGGTGGCCAGGCCGGTCGACATGAGCAGGACGGTGTGCAGCCCGCCGTGCCCGCCCCACGTGGTCTGCCCGGACTGGTCGAGCCACCACAGGATGAGCAGCGCCAGCGGCAGCACCGTCGCCGTCTCGCCGACGAGCGAGCGCAGCGGGCTCAGCGACACCCCCAGGCGGTTCTTCAGCAGGCTGTAGCTCGCGAACGAGCAGGCCAGGGCGAGGCTGATCCAGGGGGGTGAGCCGTAGTCCACCGAGAGGTACACCGCCGCCACGGCGCCGATGCCCACCGCTGTCCACTGCAGCCCCCGCAGGCGCTCGCGCAGGATGAGCACGCCCAGGGCCACGGTCACCAGGGGGTTGAGGAAGTAGCCGAGCGCCGCCTCGGTGACGTGGCCGGTGAGCACGGCGTAGGTGTAGATGCCCCAGTTGGTCGTGATGAGCAGCCCCGCCATCACGACCCCGCCCAGCCGCCGGGGGGTGCGGGCCAGCTGCACCATCCAGCGCAGGTCGCGGGTGAGGAGCAGGACGGCGAGGCACAGCACCAGCGTCCACACGATGCGGTGCGCGACGATCTCCCACGGCCCGGCCGGCCGGAGGGCGGCGAAGTAGAGCGGGAAGACGCCCCACAGGAGGTAGGCGAGGAAGCCGTAGGCCGTGCCGTGCTGCCGACGGCGCTCGGCCTCGTCCGTCACCGCCGCATCCTAGGGGGTGCCCTCGTCCTCGTAGACCTCCTCGCCCTCCTCGACGAGCGCCTCCCCGGCCGCCGGTGTCGGACCCTCGGTGGTCTCTCCCTCGAGCAGCTGCTCGACCTGCCCCGGGCGGGTGCCGTCGACGGTCCAGGTGTCCCGGCCGTGCAGCAGCGCGTCGAGCGAGGCCGTGTCACGCACGGTCCCGGCCGTGGCCTGCCGCACCTGCTCGCGCACGCCGTCGTCGTAGGTGGGGCGCTCGACCTGCCGGAAGATGCCCATGGGCACGGTCTGCATGCTCGGGTCGTCCAGGCGGGAGAGCCCGAAGGCGCTCGTGGGGTCGGGGTCGGCCGGGTCGTGCACGACGACGGTGTGCCCCTGCGGCACGTCCTGCTCGGGGACGACGTGGAGGCGCCCCTCGGGGTCGCGGACGACGACCTTGGCCTCGGGGCTCCCCTCGGCGCCGATGCGCACCGGCTCGTGGGCACGCAGGTGCGCCACCCGGCCGGTCGCCTCGTCCCGGTCCTTGAGCAGCTGGAAGGCGCCGTCGTTGAAGATCGGGCAGTTCTGGTAGATCTCGACCAGCGAGGTGCCGCGGTGCGCGGCCGCCGCCTTGAGCACCTCGGTGAGGTGGGCGCGGTCGGAGTCCATGGTGCGCGCCACGAAGGTCGCCTCCGAGCCCAGCGCGAGCGACACCGGGTTGAACGGGTGGTCGACCGAGCCGGACGGGGTCGACTTGGTGACCGCCCCGACGTCCGAGGTGGGGGAGTACTGCCCCTTGGTCAGGCCGTAGATCTTGTTGTTGAACAGCAGGATCGTGAGGTTGACGTTGCGCCGCATCGCGTGGATGAGGTGGTTGCCGCCGATCGACAGCGCGTCGCCGTCACCGGTGACGACCCACACCGACAGGTCCTCCCGCGAGGTGGCCAGACCGGTGGCGATGGCCGGCGCACGCCCGTGGATGGAGTGCATCCCGTAGGTGTCGAGGTAGTAGGGGAAGCGGCTGGAGCAGCCGATCCCCGAGACGAACACGATGTTCTCGCGGCGCAGCCCGAGGTCGGGCAGGAAGCCCTGGACCGCGGCCAGGACGGCGTAGTCGCCGCACCCGGGGCACCAGCGCACCTCCTGGTCGGAGGTGAAGTCCTTCTTGGTCTGCTTCTCGCCCTCGGGGAGCGTGGGCACCCCGGCGGTGCCCCGGCGGGCCGGCAGCCCGAGCTCGGTGGTGCTGTTCCGGGGGGTCACGGGGGCGGAGCCCCTGTGGGTCGTCATACCGTCACCTCCTGCGACTGGACCTCCATGAGGTTCTCGTGGATCACCTGCGCCAGCTCGCCCGCGGTGAACGGCAGGCCGCGCACCTGGGTGTGGCTGCGGACGTCGACGAGGTAGGTGCCGCGCAGCAGCAGCGCGAGCTGGCCGAGGTTCATCTCGGGCACGACCACCCGGTCGTAGCGGCGCAGGACCTCGCCGAGGTCGGCGGGGAAGGGGTTGAGGTGGCGCAGGTGGGCCCGCGCGACCTTGGCGCCGGTGGCGCGCACGAGCCGGGTGGCGGCGCCGATCGGGCCGTAGGTCGAGCCCCACCCGAGGACGAGGACGCGCGCCTCGCCGCTGGGGTCGTCCACCTCGATCGGGGGTATGGAGTCGGCGATCGCCCCGATCTTGGCCTGCCGCAGGCGCACCATCCGGTCGTGGTTGGCCGGGTCGTAGGAGATGTTGCCGGTGACGTCGGCCTTCTCGATCCCGCCGATGCGGTGCTCCAGACCCGGGGTCCCGGGCACCGCCCAGGGCCGGGCGAGGGTCTGGTCGTCCCGCAGGTAGGGGTGGAAGACCGGCTCGCCCTTCTCGTCGGTGGCGTTGGGCTCGGTGGTGTGCCGGACGGTGAGGTCGGGCAGCTGCGCGGCCGCCGGGATCTGCCAGGGCTCGGAGCCGTTGCCGAGGTAGCCGTCGGACAGCAGGATGACCGGGGTGCGGTAGGTGGTGGCGATGCGGACCGCCTCCAGGGCCGCGTCGAAGCAGTCGGTCGGCGACTGGGCGGCCACGACGGCGACCGGCGACTCACCGTTGCGGCCGTGCAGCGCCTGCAGCAGGTCGGCCTGCTCGGTCTTGGTCGGCAGACCGGTCGAGGGGCCCCCGCGCTGGATGTCGATGACGAGCAGCGGCAGCTCGGTCGCCACGGCGAGCCCGATGGTCTCGCTCTTGAGCGCCAGGCCCGGTCCGGAGGTGGTCGTCACCCCGAGGGACCCGCCGAAGCTGGCGCCCAGCGCCATCCCGACGGCGGCGATCTCGTCCTCGGCCTGCAGCGTGGTGACGCCGTGCGCCTTGAGCGTGGACAGCTGGTGCAGGACGTCGGAGGCAGGGGTGATGGGGTAGGACCCCAGCACCAGCGGCAGCCCGGTGCGGTAGGCCGAGGCCACCAGCCCCAGCGCCAGCGCCTGGTTGCCGGTGATCGTGCGGTAGGTCCCGGGGGTCATCGGCGCCGGCGCCACCTGGTAGCGCACCGCGAAGTCCTCGGTGGTCTCGCCGTAGGCGTGGCCGGTGCGCAGGGCGGTGAGGTTGGCCTCGAGGATCTCGGGGGCCTGGGCGAACTTGGCGCGCAGGAAGGCCTCCGTCGAGGCGGTGTCGCGCGAGTAGAGCCAAGACAGCAGGCCCAGCGCCAGCATGTTCTTGGCGCGTTCCTTCTCCTTGCGGGTCAGCCCGTCGAACGCGGCCAGGGCCTCGACGGTCATCGACGTCAGCGGCAGGGCGTGCACGTGGTAGCCCGCGTCGGTGAGGGAGTCGTCCTCCAGCGGGTTCGCGGCATACCCCACCTTGGCGAGGTTGCGCCGGGTGAACTCGTCGGAGTTGACGATGACCGTCGCGCCGCGAGGCAGGTCCGGCAGGTTGGCCTTGAGCGCCGCCGGGTTCATCGCGACGAGCACGTCGGGCGCGTCCCCGGGGGTGGCGATGTCGTGGTCGGCGAAGTGGACCTGGAAGGAGCTGACGCCCGGCAGCGTGCCCTGGGGGGCGCGGATCTCGGCCGGGAAGTTCGGCAGCGTGGACAGGTCGTTGCCCAGGGCCGCGGTGTCGGAGGTGAAGCGGTCGCCGGTGAGCTGCATCCCGTCGCCGGAGTCCCCGGCGAAGCGGATCACGACGCGCTCGAGCTGGTGCAGTGGAGTAGAAGACATGTCAATAGACAAGACTACTCTCCCCTAATAGCGGTTCGGACCGCGGCGCGGGACCCGCGGTCAGCCGTGGCGCACGCAGGTGGTCGCCCAGGGCCGGGCCTCCAGGCGGCCCTCGGGGATGCTCTCGCCGCACACCCGGCAGCGCCCGTAGCTGCCGTCCTCGAGCGCGGCGAGAGCCCCGTCGATGCCGGTCAGGAGGTCCTGCAGGGTGTCGTGAGCGCTCACCGCGGTCAGCCGGTCGACGGCCATGGCGGTGCCGTCCCCGACCCGCTTGCCGAAGGAGATGCTGCCCTGGTCCTGGACGGGGGCGCTGAGCTGCTCCATCTGGGCGACGACCTCGGCCCGCTTGGCCTCCAGCCGGGTACGTGCCTGCTCGTCCATCGCCCCAGCATGGCACGCGGTGGGCGAGGGCCCGACTCAGAGGATGTCGTCGGTGGTGCCGAAGCTGCGGTAGTTGAGGTAGGACCGGCGGACCTTGAGCGCCGTCCGCAGCGGGGTGCTCAGCGGCGACAGGGCGAGGTCGTAGGCCGGGAACCAGTAGCGCTGCGACCCGAACTTGAGCTTCATCCGCAGCACGCCGAAGGAGTGCTTCTTCTCGTCGAGGAGCCGCGGGATGCCCCACAGGTCCAGCCGGGAGTACCCGTGCTCGTGGGCGTCGGTGATCGCCGACCAGTAGAACGCGTCGGGCGCCTTGGCGTCCTTGCGCTTCTCGCCCTCCGAGGGCGGGCGGTCGTCCCGCACCGACCCGCCGTAGAGGTAGGCGGTGGTGTCGCCGAGCCCGAGGAAGAAGCCGCCGGCGAGCGCGCGGCCCTCGTGCCGGGAGAGCAGCAGGTAGGCCTCGCCGCCGTCCTGGTCGGCCTCCCGCAGGAGCGTCTTGTAGTAGCGGCGGGGGAAGGCGCCCAGGCTGGACCGCTCGTTGGTCGCGGTGAAGATCTCCCAGAAGTCCTCGAAGCTCTCGTCCCGACCGGCCTGCACCCCCATCCGCTCGGCCGTGCGCACGTTGCGGCGGGCCATCTTGTGCAGCCCGGCGAAGACGGTGTCCGGCTCCTGGCTGGTGTCGATGAGGATGGTGTGCTCGGGCTGCTCGGTCCGGGCCCGTCGGAAGGGGCCGATGCGGTCGGGGATGACCGCCTGCTCGGCCGCCAGGTCCTCCTGCTCGGGGCTGTCGCCGGCGACGAGGGGCTCGGGCGGCTCGATCGTGAGGAAGTGGTCGGTGCGGCGCGCGACCCGACGGACCGCCCGGGCGAACTCGGGCAGCAGCGACCGGTCGGCCAGGACCGGCCCGCGGGGGGCGTACAACGTGCTGACGCCCGGGACCAGCGACTTGCGCATGAGCTGCACGGCGCCGACCGTGCGCCCGCCCTGGCGCACGAGGTAGCGCACCGGCTCCTGACCCAGCACCCGCCGGGCCTCGCCGTAGCCCCACCCCTGCAGCGGGCTGCTCACCGGGAGGTCGAGCAGGGCTGCCATGTAGGACGCGCGGTCGGTGGCCGTCTCGAGGGTCAAGGTCATGGCGACAGGGTAGCCGCCGGGCGGGCGCCCTCCGAGGACGACGAGCCGGGGCGCTGGCACACTCGGTGACCATGGTGGAGACAGTCGCGGACGAGGCGGTCCACGCCCTCGGGTGGGAGCACCTGGAGCCGCCCGACCTGCGTGGCCGGACCGTGGTGATGACCGGCGCGAGCGACGGGATCGGGCGGGAGAGCGCGCTGCACCTGGCCCGGTGGGGTGCCCGGCTCGTCCTCCCCGTGCGCGACCGCGCGAAGGGGGAGCGGGTGCGCGCCCGGCTGCTGCGGGAGGGCTCCCGAGGCGGGGACGACGCGGTCACGCTGGTCGACCTGGACCTCGCCGACCTCGCCTCGGTGCGGCGTGCGGCGACCGACATCCGCGGTCTGCTGGGCGCTGAGCGGGCCGACCTGGTCCACGTGGCCGGGGTCGTGTCGCCGGGTCGCCGGGAGACCGTGGACGGGTTCGAGCTGCTGCTCGGGGTCAACGCGCTGGCGCCGATGCTCCTCACCGAGTCCCTCCTGCCCGTCGTGCGCGAACGGGTCGTCCTGGTGACGTCGCACGCGCACACCTCGGGCCGGACGGACCACGACGACCCCCACTTCCGGCGGACCCGGTGGACCCTGCCGCGGGCGTACTCCCGGGCCAAGCTCACCGCGATGCTGTGGGGCCTCGACCTGGGCGCCCGTAAGCCGGCGGGCACCCAGGTGCAGCTGACGCACCCCGGCTGGGTGGTCACCAACCTCCAGAACGCCAGCGGTGACGACCGGGTCGACCGGCTGGTCACGGCGGCCAGCCGCCCGCTGGCGATGACGGCCGCCCAGGGGGCCGCCTCGGTGCTGTCTCGCTGACCCAGCCGCTGCCACCGGGGTCCTACGTGGGACCCGAAGGGTGGCAGCACCTGCGGGGGCGACCGACGCTCATCCGGCGCTCCGCCCGGGCGCTGGACCGCGCGGAGGCGGCGCGGACCGTCGCCTGGATGCGGCACGAGGTGGGTCTGGACGGGGACGGACCCGCACCGGGCCCGGCGACGCCGGGCTGACCTCAGCGCCGGGCCCGCTGCGCCGCGACGACCTCCTCGAGCCGGCCCTCGCGCAGGGCGGCGACGAGCCCGGCCACGGCGTCCTCGACCTGGTCGTACATCGCGACGAACGCCTCCCGGGACTGGCCCCAGGGGTCGGGCACGTCACGCACCCCCTCGCCCGCGTCGGGGGCGAACGCGCCCAGCCGCACCACCCGGGCCGCCTCCTCGGGCGTCCGGGCCAGCGCCAGCAGGTCCTCCTCGTTGGCGGAGTCCATGGCCAGCACCAGGTCGGCCCGGTCGAAGTCGTCGGCGGCGAACTGCGCCCCCCGGCTGGTGAAGGCGTAGCCCCGGCGCTCGCCCTCGGCGCTGGAGGCCGGGTTCGGCGGCTCACCCACGTGGTAGTCGCCCGTGCCGGCCGAGCTCACGCTCACGCCCTCGATCCCGGCCTCCCGCAGAGCGTGGACGAGGACGGCCTCGGCGGCGGGGGAGCGGCAGACGTTGCCCAGGCAGACGGTCATGATGTGCATGCCCCCACCCTCTCACCGACGCCGGCTGCGAGGCTGGGGCCATGACACGGGCGGACGGACCCTTCACCAAGACCCGCGCGGACGCACCGGCGCTCTTCTTCGACCGGGAGGCCGTGGGGCTGCGGGCGCTGGCCGCGGCGGGGGCGCGGGTGCCCGAGGTGCTCGCGGTCTCGCACACCGGGATCAGCATCGAGCAGGTGCCCTCCGGGGGCCACCGCACCGCCGCCTCGGAGGAGGCCTTCGGTCGCGAGCTGGCCGCCCTGCACCGGACCACGGGAGACCGGTACGGCGCGGTGGACGGCGAGCCCACGGCATACCTCGGCGACTGCCCGGTGGACCTCGCCCCCTGCGACACCCTCGCGGAGTCCTGGCTCGACCGACGGGTGGTGCCGCTGGCCCGCCGGGCCGTGGAGTCCGGCCGGCTCGACCCCTCGGCGCTGGAGGACGCCCGGGCCCTGGGGGCCGAGCACCTGGGGCCGGTCGAGCCGCCGACGCTGGTCCACGGGGACCTCTGGGCCGGCAACCGGCTCGTCGACGACCGCGGCCGCAGCTGGCTCGTCGACCCGTGCGCGCACTACGCCCACCGCGAGGTGGACCTCGCGATGATGCAGCTCTTCGGCGGGTTCAGCGGACGGGTCCTCGCGGCCTACGTCGAGGCGTTCCCCCTCGCCGAGGGCTGGGAGCGCAGGACCGCGGTCTTCCAGACGGTGCCGCTGCTGGTGCACGTCCTCCTCTTCGGCGGGGGGTATGCCGTGCAGGCCGGTGACGCGCTGCGCGCCGCCCGGGGCTGACCCTGGGCGGGCCGGTCCCTCCGGTGGGCGGGGCTCGTGCTGAGATGGGGCGAGAGGTGAGGAGGCGGTCGTGCGGCGGGTCATCGGCGGGGTGCTCGCGGTGTCGCTGCTGCTCGCAGGGTGCACGGACGAGTACGACGACGACGTCGCGGCGACCTCCACCCCGCCGCTGGTGGTGCAGACCGCCGCGCCGGAGGACGCCGCCGCGACCTCGCCCGAGGGCGGCGCCGCCACGTCCGCGCCCGCGCCGGTGGATCCCGCGGACTCCATCGGCGACGCCGAGCTGCTGGGCGCGGTGGAGTGGGTGCTGGAGCTGCTGGAGGAGGACGCCGAGGGGCCGACCGTGCGGGAGGCCACCGAGCGCGTCGCCCCGGACCTCCTGGAGCAGGTGTCCCCGGTCGAGCTGGGCCTCGTGCTCGGCCAGGTCCGCAGCGCCGGGCCCTACGTCGTCACCGCCGTCGTCCCGAGCTCCGGGGTGGGCCGCGCCGCCACGCTCAGCCTGGCGGCGCAGGACCCGCTGCTCATGACCGTCGGCGTCGACGAGCAGGGCCGTATCGCCACCCTGTTCGTGCAGCCGGACACCTCGGGCGAGCCGCCCGTCGTCGACGCCTGGCCCGACCTCGACGCCGCCCTCGTCGAGCTCGGCGGCACCAGCCAGGTGGTCGTCGGCCGGGTCGAGGGGGGCACCTGCGAGCCGACCTGGACGACCTCGGGGGTGGAGGCGGGCGGCGAGGCCGTCCCCAGCGCGTCGGTGGTCAAGCTGCTCGTCCTGCTCGCGGTGGCCGAGGAGGTGCGGTCGGGCGGGCTGACGTGGGACGAGGAGCTCACCCTGGCGCCGGAGGTCATGAGCCTGCCCTCGGGCGAGCTGCAGGACCGCCCGGAAGGGTCCACGGTGCCGGTCCGCGAGGCCGCGGAG
This sequence comes from Serinicoccus chungangensis, assembly GCF_001483745.1. Classification (GTDB taxonomy): domain Bacteria; phylum Actinomycetota; class Actinomycetes; order Actinomycetales; family Dermatophilaceae; genus Ornithinicoccus; species Ornithinicoccus chungangensis_A. The sequence goes on from NZ_LQBL01000011.1 coordinate 116,080, forward strand.
CTGATGATCTCGATCAGCGACAACACCGCCACCGACCTGCTCATGGACCGCGTGGGTCAGCGCGCCCTGCGGCGGGCCGCGGTCGACGCCGGCCTGGACCCGACCGCGATCATGCCCGTCCCGACCACCCGGCAGATCTTCCAGCTCGGGTGGCAGGTGGACAGCGAGGTGCGGACGAGGTGGGCCGAGGCGCAGGTGCCCGAGACGCGCGAGGCGATCCTCGCCGACCTGCCCGACCGGCTCGACATCGCCCCGGAGACGGTGACCGAGCCGCGGTGGCAGGACGGCATCGACTGGTTCCTCACCGGCGCGCAGGTCTGCTCCCTGCACGCCCGGCTGCAGCAGCTCGCCGGGGACCCCGCCGGTGGGCCGGTGCGGGAGATCCTCGCCCGCAACCCGGGACTGCCCCCGCCCGAGGGCGTGGGCTACCAGGCGTTCAAGGGCGGTTCCCTGCCCGGCGTGCTCGCGATGTCGTTCTACGTCGAGCCGCAGGAGGGTGCCGTCGGCGGGGACGGCGAGCCCGCCGCGCCGGAGGGTCTCGTGCTGGTCGTGCAGACGCGCAGCGCGGAGCCGGTCGACCCGCTGCGCGCCGCGACGATCGTCGGCGCCGGCCTGCAGCACCTCGTGGACGTCGGCGGCTAGGCTGACCGGTGATGTCGGACTACGTCGTCGTCGCCCTGGTGACGCTGCTCGGGGTCGCCCTCGTGGCGACCGCCATGGGCGCGCGCCGGCTCCTGGCGCCGAGCGACCCGACCCCCGCCAAGGTGACGACCTACGAGTCCGGCGTCGACCCGGTCGGCTCCGGCTGGCAGCAGGGCAGCGTGCGCTACCTCGTCTACGCCCTGCTCTACGTCGTCTTCGCCGTCGACGCCGTCTACCTCTTCCCCTGGGCCCTGGTGCTGCGCTCGGACCTGGGGCCGGCCAGCCTCGTGGAGATGGGGCTGTTCATCGGCGTCCTCGTCGTGGCCCTCCTGCACGTGTGGCGCCGCGGTCTGCTGCGGTGGTGGTGACGTGGACGAGCAGGTGAGCGGGCCGCAGACCACCAGCCTGCCGACCCCGCGCGTCGGTGCCCCGGTCGAGCGGGCCCCCCGCGCGGTCCAGGTGGTGCTCAACTGGGGGCGGAAGTACTCCCTGTGGGTCTTCAACTTCGGTCTGGCCTGCTGCGCGATCGAGTTCATCAGCGCCTCCATGGCCCGGCACGACTTCATCCGGCTCGGGGTGATCCCGTTCGCCCCGGGGCCGCGCCAGTCCGACCTCATGGTGGTCTCGGGCACGGTCACCGACAAGATGGCCCCGGCGATCCGTCGGCTCTACGACCAGATGCCGGAGCCGAAGTACGTCATCTCCTTCGGTGCCTGCTCCAACTCCGGCGGACCCTACTGGGACAGCTACTCGGTCACCAAGGGGGTCGACCAGCTCATCCCGGTCGACGTCTACGTGCCGGGCTGCCCGCCGCGTCCCGAGGCGCTGCTCCACGGCATCGTCACCCTGCAGGAGCAGATCGCCGCGGAGACGCCCGGCCGGGCGCGGGCGCGGCACGGCTCGAGGTATGCCGACCGCCCCGTCACCGGGGCGGAGGTCACCCGTGGCCTGGTCGCACCACCGGACCACGGGTGAGCCCCCTCAGGCCCCCTCGGAGTACCTGATCTCGACCCGGCGGTTCTGCTGCCGGCCCTCGGGGTCGTCGCGCCCGTCGTCGTGGGTCTCGGGGGCGACCGGTTCGGAGGAGCCCCGGCCCTCGGCGGTGATTCTGGACTCCTCGATCCCCTGCTCGACCAGGTAGTCGGCCACGGCCTGGGCGCGGTCCTCCGAGAGCGGCTGGTTGACGGCGTCGCCCCCGAGGGAGTCCGTGTGGCCGGTGACCTCCACCGGCGCCTCGCCCTCCTCGAGCACGGCGACCACCGTGTCCAGGCTGCGGGTGGCGGTGGGGCGCAGCTCGGCCGAGCCGAAGTCGAAGAGGAACTGGTCGGAGAGCTGGACGACGGTCTGCTCACCCTCGTCCTCGGCGTCGAGGGCCTCCTCGAGTTCCTCGGTCCCGACGTCCTCGGGGTCGGTGTAGAAGAACGACACCGAGCTCCGTGGGGCCTCCCACGCGGTGTAGACCTCCACGGTCGACCGCGGCGGCTCGTAGTCCCCCGGCAGGGGTGCGGGCTCACCGGCGGCCGCGGTCGGGCCGACGGCACCGAGCACGACGAGGGTGCCGACGACGACGGCACCGGGGGTGCGGGTCGCGGGCCTCACGACGCCGCTCCCAGCGGGACCTCGAAGAGCAGGCCCTCCCACTCCGGGCCGAGGGCCTCGAAGTCGAGCGTCACCTGCTCCGCGTCGGGGTCCAGGCGGCCGGGGAACACCAGGCCGGCGTCCACGCCCTGGCCGGGTTCGAGCACCAGCCGCTGGCCGTCACCACCGGCCTGGACGACGAAGGGGTAGACCCGGCCGCGGTCGTCGAAGACACGGGGCTCGGTCGAGCCGTTGCCGGAGCCGTACCACGTGTTGAGGGCCTCGGTCCCGTCGTTGACGACGGTGACCTCCGCCTCGAGGTAGTAGTCGTGCACGGCCAACCGGTGCAGGGTGAGGGTGAAGGCGACCTCCTCGGTGCTCACCGACTCGCTCTCCTCGACCTCGACGGTCCGTTCGGCGGCCGGTTCCACCGTCGTGGGCTCCTCGGTCTGCTCCGCGGCGCCGTCCCCGGACTGCGACTCGTCCGTGGCCTGCTCCTGCCCGGTGCTCGGGGCGGCCTCCGAGCCCGACGGTGGGTCCTGGGCGAACTCGGCCTGGTCGTCCCCGGCGCAGGCCGACAGGGCGAGACCGGCAGCCAGCGCGAGCGCGAGCGCGGTCGTGCGGGTCCTGGTGTGCATGGGTGCTCCTCGTGGTCGTGGACTGGTGCTGACAGGAGGTAGGTCGGCACGGAGGGTCAGAAGGTTACGCCCGGGACCGGGTCGGCCCCTCGCGGGGTCACCCGTCCCCGGGGCCGACCGTCAGCTCCTGGACGGACCGCAGCTCGCGACCCTGCTCGTCGCGGGCGGCGAGGACGAGGCGGGCCTGCCCGGGCAGCGTGGGGGTGAGCGTGACGGAGGGCTCGTCGCTGACGTAGCGGCCGTCGGGAAGGAGCCACACCCACGAGCGCAGGCCGTCCTGCCGGACGGTGAACGTGGCGCTGGAGCCCGTGGTGAGCTCCTGGGGCCCGTCGATGCCCAGGCTGGCGCTCGCCGTCCGGTCGTCCGGGCCGGCGGCGGCCACCCCCCAGCCGACGGCGGCGCCGAGGGCCAGCAGCGGCGTGGCCAGCAGGGCGCCGAGCCGGCGCCCTCCCACCCCCACCGCCGGGGCTGACCGGTCCTCGGCCATCGGCTCCAGGGCGCCGCGCACCTGCGCCAGCCAGGTCTCGACGTCCGGCTGGCGGTCCGCGGGGTCGGGCGCCTGACCCCGGTCGAGCACCGTCCGCAGCCCCGCCGGGAGGTCCGCGCCCTCGCACACCCAGGCGACGAGGGCGGAGAGCGAGTAGAGGTCGGCACGCCCGTCGACGAGGGCGGGGCCGCCCCGCATCTCCGGCGGCCGGAAGCCGGTCGTGCCCCCCGCCACGGTGAGCCCGGAGTTCACCGCGAGGTCCTTGCACATGCCGAGGTCGGCCACCAGGACCCGCTCGTCGGCGCGGACGAGCCGCAGCCCGGTCCGGCGCCCGGGCTGCCCCGCACCCGTGACCCCGGCCGAGCTGAGCAGGACGTTCGCCGGGCTGAGGTCGCGGTGCACGAGCTGCGCCCGGTGCACCGCCGCGAGGGCCCTGGTCAGGTGCTGCGCGAGGAGCAGCACCTCCTGCGGCGAGGCGGTCCACCCGGTCCGTCGCAGGCTCTCGACCCGCTCGGCGAGCGTGCCGCGGTCGGCGTGCTCCAGGACGTGGTAGGGCTGCTGCCGCTCGTTCTCGCCGATGTCGAAGAGGGTGACGACGTGGGGGCTGCTGACCCGGCGCAGGGCGCGGCCCTCGGCGATGAAGCGCTCGCGGACCTCGGGGTTGAGGCTGTGGTTCTCCGCCAGGATCTTGACGACCACGGTCGCGTCCAGCCGGTCGTCCTCCGCCCGGTAGACGGTGGCGAAGGAGCCGACGCCGATGACCTCCTGCGAGGTGTAGCGGCCCGCGTCGACGCGGCGTGCCGGTGTGGTCACCGGGAGCTCCACTCCGCCGGGTCCAGGGCGCCGGCGACCATCGCCCGGCCCCGGGCGATCTGCGCCTTCACCGTGCCGAGGTTGCGGTCGAGGCGGTCGGCGACCTCGGCGTAGGTCAGCCCCTCCACGTCCCGCAGCGTCACCGGCTCGCGGTAGAGGTCCGGCAACGAGGTCAGCGCGGCGCGCACGGTGGCGCGGGTCGCCAGCATGGAGCTCATCCGTTGCGCGGGTCCCTCCTCCTCCGGGGGCAGCGGGGCGGTGGCCCGCTGCCGGCGCAGGTGGTCCACCACCCTGCGCCGGACGATGCTGTGCACCCAGGTGGACACCCGGGCGCCGCCCCGGAAGGACCGGATCGAGCCGGCCACCGAGATGAGGGTGTCCTGGCAGACGTCGTCGACGGCGGAGGGGTCGAGCAGGGCGCTGCGCACGAAGCGCCGCACGAGGCCGGAGGTGTCCAGCTGCTCCACGAGCAGCTCGGTCGCGAGCGTGGACCCCTCGGCGGCGAGCCCGGCCAGCTCCTGCAGCAGGTCGTCGGCCTCCGACGCGGGGGTGTCCCGGACCAGGGCACGGGCGGTGACGGCGTCCCCGGCGAGCACGGCGTCCGACACCCCAGCCCTGGCCTCCCTCATGAGGGGGAGGTTATCGCGCCCGGTCGGAGACCTCCCGGCTCATCCCTCGACACGGGTCTCCACGCGTCGCTGGAGCGCGCGTCCCTCGGGTCGCCGTCCGTCCGGCGAGCGACCTGCGCAGGACCGGGGGAGTCATCGGGCTAGGCTCGAGGCATGCCCGGTGCCGCCCCGCACGCCGCCACCCGTCGCGTCCCCGTGGAGGGATGGCACGAGGCCGTCCGCGCCGCCCGCGAGGAGGGGTATGCCTTCTTCGACTGGCTCTCCGCCGTGGACGAGAGCGACGCCCCGCAGGAGCGCGAAGCCACGGACCAGGGCGACGACGTGGCGGCGGACGACGCCCCGGAGGAGACGCTCGCCCCCGGCATCGAGGTCCTGTGCCACCTGCTCCGGGTCCGGGCCCCCGGGCCGGGCGGGCTGAGCCGGCTCCTGCTGCGCACCCGGGTGCCGGAGGGCGACGCGCTGCGCTCGGTGACCGACCTCTTCCCCGGCGCGGCCTGGCACGAGCGGGAGACGCACGAGATGTTCGGCCTGGCCGTCGAGGGCTTCGACGACGGCACGGGGCTCGGGCTGCGGCCGCTGCTGCTGCCGGAGGGCTTCGAGGGGACGCCGCTGCGCAAGGACTTCGTGCTCGCCGCGCGCGCGTCCAAGCCGTGGCCGGGGGCCAAGGAGCCGGGGGAGGGGTCGGGCGAGACGCCCCCGAGCGGGCGACGGCCGCGCAAGCGGCTGCTGCCGCCCGGCGTCCCCGACCCGTCCTGGGGCCCGCGGCCCGACTAGCCGCCGGCGGTCTCCTCGCGCATCCGCTGCAGGTCCTCGTCGAGGAACCGGCCGAGCACCCGCACGCCCTGGTCGACGTATCCCAGGTCCTCGTAGAGCCGGGCGACCTCGTCGTTCTCGGCCCGGATCATGAGCATGACCTTGGGGACGCCCTGGCTCTCCACCCAGTCCTCGGCGGCCCGCACGAGCGTCCTGCCGAGCCCCTCGCCCCGGTGCTCCGGCGCGACGGCGAGGTAGTAGATCCACCCGCGGTGCCCCTCGTGCCCCACCATGACGGTGCCGACGAGGGTGTCGTCGGCCAGCGCGCCGAGGACCTGCGAGGCCGGGCCCGACACCGCCATCCGGAAGTCCGCCTGCGGGTCGTTCCAGGGGCGCGTCAGCCCGCACTCCGCCCACAGCCGGGCGGCGGCGTCCGCGTGGTCGGGGGACAGGGGGAGGATCTGCATCCCTCCATCCTGCCCGCTCAGTGGTGCACGGTGATGTCCCCGGTCCCGGTGCGGACGCCCACCGTCAGGAAGTGCTGGTCCGGCGCCGGCTCGCCCGCACCCTCGAGGTCGCGGCGCACCTCGCCCAGACCGCTGGAGAGGTCGAGCCACACCGGTATGCCCCGGGGCACCCGCACCCGCACGTCACCGGTGCCCGTGCGCACCGCGAGCTCGCCGTGCCCGTGGGCGACGTCGACGTCACCGCTGCCCGTGGCGACGGTGGCGTCCTGGTGGCTGTCGTGGACGAGGATGTCCCCGCTGCCCGAGCGGACCTCGAGCGGGCCGGGCCCGGTGGAGGTGTCGACGACGACGTCGCCGGACCCGCTCGTGACCGAACCGGCGACGAGCCGACCCACCCGCACGTCACCGGAGCCGGTGCTCGCGCGCAGGACACCGACCTCCTCGATGGCCAGGTCGCCGGAGCCCGCGCGGACGGTGGCCGCCCCGCCGGCGCCCTGCAGCACGACGTCGCCGTTCCTGGTGCCGACCCGCAGCTCGGTGCGCTCGGGCAGGTGGACCTCCACGTGCACCCGCTCGTGGCCGGTGCCGATGGAGAAGGACCCGATCGACACCGCGAGGCCGCGCCGGCCGCCGTCCGGGCTGACCAGCGCGGGGACGTCGACGAGGACCCGACCGTGCTGGGACACCGCGGTGACCGGCTCGAAGTCCACTGGCCGGGCGCAGGAGAGGGTCACCTCGGCCGTGCCCGCCGGGGCGTCGTAACGGACGGCGACGTCGCCGCTGTGGTTCTTCACCTCCAGGTGCACGAGGTCGTCCTCGGCGAACGTGACGGTCCGGGTCGTGCGGGTCGTGGTGTCCATGCGCTGTCCTCTCAGGCCCAACCGGTGACCCGGCGGGATCGGTGGGGGGTGGTCCGGCGACCGGGGCCCTCGGGCCCGGCCGCGCGGGTGGCGGTGCGGACCGCCTGGACGACCCACGTGTTGAGCGACTGGCCGGCAGCGGCGGCGTGCCGCTCCGCGGTCAGCTTGAGCTGGTCGGGCAGGCGTAGCGAGACCCGTGACTGAGTGGCGTCCGTCTCGTCGAGCTCCGCGGTGCGCGGGCCGTGGTCGCCGGGTGCCGTCGGGGCGGCGGGACGGCCGTCCTCCCCGGTGCCGAGATGCCGGACCTCCAGGATCGGGTCGCGACCCTCCATCCGCACGGTCACCACCGACTCCTCGAGCTGGGAGGTGAGGGAGGCCGCGGCGTCGGAGAGCGCCTGGAGGATCGCGAGGCGGACGGCAGGCTCGACCGCCGGGGCGATGCGGTGCACGACCTCGCGGGTCGCGTCGTCGGCCAGCGAGGTCGCCCGGTCCAGGTCCTCGGCCACCGCGGTCAGGTACGGCTGCAGCTCCATGACGTCATGGTGACACCACTATGACGTCATGCGCAAGGGTCGGTCGAGGGGACGCCGTGGCCGCCGACCGGTGCCCGGTGGCCGCGCGGTGCGGCGTCGCCCAGCCGGGCGGCTCACTCGTTAGGGTGAACGCGATGCTCGCCGATGTCCCCTGGGCCCTCGAGGCCGTGCTGAAGGCCGCTGCCGTGCTGGCGGTCTTCCTCACGCTGCCCCTGGCCCTCGGCCAGCTCGAGCACAAGCTCATGGGTCACATGCAGGGCCGGCTCGGCCCGATGGAGGCGGGGCCGCACGGCGTCCTGCAGCTGGTCGCCGACGGCATCAAGTTCGCCCAGAAGGAGGACATCACCCCGGCGGCCGCCGACCGGCCGGTCTTCCGGCTGGCGCCCGCCGTCGCGCTCGTGCCCTACCTCGTGGCGCTCGCCGCGCTGCCGTTCGGCGCCGCCTGGGTCGCCGCCGACGTCCCGGCCAGCCTCCTGCTCGTCCTCGCCGTCACGAGCATCGGGGTCATCGGGACGCTCATGGCGGGGTGGGGATCGGGCAACAAGTACTCCCTGCTCGGCGGGCTGCGGGCCGGGGCGCAGCTGGTCTCCTACGAGCTGCCCCTCATCCTGGCCGCGGCCAGCGTGGCGATGGCCGCCGGCACCCTGTCGCTCACGGGCATCGTCACCCAGTGGTCGTGGTGGTGGCTGGTGTGGCAGGCCCCCGCCGCGGTGGTCTTCCTCGCGGCCAGCGTCGCCGAGCTCCAGCGGACCCCCTTCGACGCGCCGGTGGCCGACTCTGAGCTCGTCTTCGGCCCGTTGACCGAGTACACCGGGCTGCGCTTCGCCTTCTTCCTGCTGGCCGAGTACGCCGGCATGGTGGTCATGGCCGTGCTCTTCACCGTCCTGTTCCTCGGTGGCTGGCGGGGGCCCTGGGCGGACGCGGGTGCGGGGCTCGTCGGGGTGCTGTGGACCCTCCTCAAGGCGACCGCCGTCGGCGTCCTCTTCCTGTGGCTGCGGGTGGCCTGGCCGCGGGTCCGGGAGGACCAGCTGCAGCGCTTCGCCTGGCTGGTCCTGCTCCCGCTCGCCCTCCTGCAGCTCGCGCTCACCGGCGTCGGGGTGGTGGTCCTCGGATGAGCGGCATCACCGGCCTGCTGCGCGGCCTCGGCACCACTGCCCGCACGCTCACCCGACGCGCGCACACGGTCCAGTACCCGCATACCGAGCCGGAGCTGCCCGAGCGCAGCCGGGGCGTCATCGCGCTGCTGGAGGAGAACTGCACCTCGTGCATGCTCTGCGCCCGCGAGTGCCCGGACTGGTGCATCACCATCGACTCCCACAAGGAGACCTCGCCGCCGGAGACCGAGGGCGGCAGGGAGCGGGCGCACAACGTCCTGGACCGCTTCGACATCGACTTCTCGCTGTGCATGTACTGCGGCATCTGCATCGAGGTCTGCCCCTTCGACGCCCTCTTCTGGGCCCCCGACTTCGCCTACGCCGAGGGCGACATCCGCAACCTGCTGCACGACAAGGAGCGGCTCGGCACCTTCATGGCGTCGGTGCCGGAGGCCGCCCTGCCGGAGGGCTACCGGCCCCCGACCGTGGCCGGGACCGCGGAGGCGACCGGGCCGGTGACCCCGGACGGGGAGCCGGAGCCGGACGAGGACCCGGAGCCGGAGGCGGACCGGTGAGCGGCCCGGACGTCCTCCTCCTCGCGGTGGGGCTCCTCACGGCCGGCGCCGCGACGCTGTCGGTGACCTCCCGGCAGGTGCTCCACGCCGCGCTGTGGCTCGTCGTGACCCTCGGCGGACTGGCCGGGTGCTACCTGGTCCTCGGTGCCGAGCTGGTCGCGCTGGTGCAGCTGCTCGTCTACGTCGGCGCGGTCGTCGTCCTCGTGCTGTTCGCCCTCATGCTCACCCGCGCCGGCGGCGTGCCGGTCGTCACCGGCGTCCCGCAGCGGGTCGCGGCCGGCCTCGTCGGCGCAGGCACCACGGTGGTCCTCGGCGGTGCGCTGCTCTCGGCCTACGGGTGGGGGAGCGTCGCGATCGACGGGGGCAGCAGCACCGAGGTCGCCGCGACGATCTTCGGCACCGACGTCTGGCCCTTCGAGCTGCTCTCGGTGCTGCTCCTCATGGCCCTGGTCGCCGCGGTCGCGGTGGCCCGGGCGCCGGTGGGCGGACAGGACGACCCCCGCCAGCGACCGGACCCCCCGGCCGACGTCGAGGCCGTGCAGGGGGAGCGACCGTGATCCGCCCCGCCCTGCCCTACCTCCTGGCCGCCGTCCTCGCCGGCCTCGGGGTCTACGGCATCCTCGCCCGCCGGCACGCCGTCCTCGTGCTCATCGGCGTCGAGCTCGTGCTCGGCGCCGCCGGGCTCCTGCTCGTCACCGTGGCGCAGACCGGTGCGGGCGGCGACCCCGGGGCCGCCGTCCTCACCCTCTTCGTCATCACCATCGCCGCGGCCGAGGTCGTGCTCGCCCTGGCGATCTTCCTCGCGCTCTTCCGTGCCCGGGGCCACGTCGACCTGCACGCCGAGCTGGACGAGCGCACCGAGGGGGAGGTGGGAGGACGTGCCTGACCTGCCCGACGTGACCTGGTCCGACCTCCAGCTGCCCTCGGTGCCGCTGCCGGAGCTGCCCGCCCCCGACCTGTGGGGATCACCGGCCCACTGGGCGGTGCTCGCGACCCTCCTGGCCGCGCTGGCCGGACTCGGGGTGACCGGACGCTCCAACCGGCTCGCCGCGTGGGTCGGGGTCGGCGGCAGCCTGGTCGCCTTCCTCGCCACCTGCGGGCAGCTCTACACCCTCACCCAGATCGAGGGGGCGCGGCGGCAGGTCGGCACCATCGGCGCCCTCCCGCTGGGCGACCTGGAGGTGCCGCTCGGGCTGCTCGTGACGTGGCCGATGGCTCTCGTGGCCTTCACCGTCGCCGCGGTCGCCCTCGTGGTGCAGGGGTATGCCCGCTGGTACCTCTGGTACGACCCGCGCTACCGCCCGTTCGCCGCCACCGTCTCGCTGTTCACCTCGGCGATGCTGCTCCTCGTCCTCTCCGACGACGTCATCCTCACCCTCGTGGGGTGGGAGGTCATGGGCTGGTGCTCCTACCTGCTCATCGGTCACCAGTCCACCCGGGCGGCCGCCACCCGGGCGGCGAGCAAGGCGCTGCTCGTCACGCGCACCGCGGACATCGGCTTCGTGCTCGGGCTCGTCGTCCTCGCCACCGGGGCCGGCACCACCCGGACCAGCGAGGTCGTCGCGCACTGGGGGGAGACCGGGCCCTCGGCCACGCTGACCGTGGCCATGACCCTGCTCGTCGTCGGGGTGGCCGGCAAGTCCGCCCTCTTCCCCTTCCAGGACTGGCTGCCCGACGCCATGGAGGGTCCGACCCCCGCCTCCGCCCTCATCCACGCCGCGACGATGGTGGCGGCCGGGACAGTCGTCCTGGCACAGCTCTTCCCCCTGCTGGCGGTGTCCGGCCCGGCGCAGCTCCTGCTGGCGGTGCTCGCCTGCACGACGATGGTCGGCGCCGCCGTGCTGGCCTTCGCCCAGGGCGACCTCAAACGGCTGCTGGCCTGGTCGACGGTGAGCCAGGTCGCGCTCATGCTGGCCGTGCTCGCCGCGGCCACCGTGGGGACCGGGCCCGACGCGGCGCTGCAGCACCTCGTGGCGCACGCCTGGTTCAAGGCCCTGCTCTTCCTCACCACGGGGTGGCTCGGCGTCCTCGTCGGGGGCACCGCGATGGCGCTCATGGCCTCCGGGGCCCGGCGCTACCGCGTGTTGCGGCACCGTTTCGGGTGGGGCCTGCTGGCGCTCGCCGGGGTGCCGCCCTTCGTCGGGTTCTTCTCCAAGGAGGCGATCCTGGGGACGGCCGAGGCCGGCACGGCCGCGACCGACGGCGGCCTCGTGCCGGTCCTCGTCCTGGCCTCGGTCGGCGCCACCGCCCCGCTGACGGCCGCCTACTGCATGCGGGCCTGGCTGGTGCTGAGCCGGCCCACGGCCGCCCAGGGGCACGCCCGGCTCTACGAACCAGGTCCGGTGGAGCGCATCGACGACTTCTTCGACGAGCCGCAGGTGGTGCAGGAGGCCGAGGGGGTCGAGCGCGCCGAGGCGGCGATCAGCTCCTCGGCCCGCATGGGCACGTCCGCGCTCATGCTCATGACCCTCTTCGGCGGCCTCCTGCTGCTGCTGCCGGTCTGGGGCCCCCAGGTCCACGTGGACCTGCAGCTGCTGGCCGCCACGCTGCTGCTCATGGTCGTGAGCGCGCTGCTCGTGCGGCTCGCCGCCGGCGGGGTGCGGACCCGGGACGCGGCGGCGCGGATCCCGGCCGGGGTGAGCCTGGCGGCCGAGCGGGGTCTGTACGCCGACGTCGCCTACCGCGCGGTCGTCGCGACGCCGGTCCTGGCGCTGGCCCGGGCGGTCGCGTGGTTCGACGACCAGGTCCTCGACGCCTGGGTGCGGGGCGCCGGTCCGGGGGCCCGCTTGCTGGGGCGCGCGGGTGACCTCACCAGCCCGCGGCGGGCCACGCCCGGACTCGCCCTCCTGCTGGTCGGGATGCTCGTGCTGGGGGCGATCGGGCTGGTGACCGCGTGAGCGGCGCGGCCGGCCGGGTGCGGGCGGACCTCCTCGCCCTGGTGCCCGACCTCGGGGTGTGGTGGTACGCCCTCGCTCTCGCCCCGCTGCTGGTCGTGGCCGTGCTGCTGCTGGGCCTGGGACGCCGCAGCGTGCCGCCCGGGCACCGTGTCCCGCACCGCGGCTCCATGGCCGCCGCCATCCTCAGCGCCCTGGGGGTGGCCGGGGTCGCCCTGGACCGCCCCGTCCTCGAGCTGAGCTGGATCCCGAGCCTCGGCGTGACCTTCAGCCTGCGCCCCGACGGGCTGTCGGTCCCGCTGCTGCTCCTCACCGCGCTCGTGGGGGTGGTCGCGACGGCCCTGCACCTGCACCCCGCGCGCGAGCCCCGACCCGAGCCGGTCGACCTCGCCGACACCGACCCCACCTCACCCATCCCCGTGGTCCGCGGCGAGGACGTCCCGGGCCTCGCGACCTACCACGCGTGCCTGCTGGTCGTGCTGCTCGGGGCGCTCGTCGCGTTCCTGGCCGGGGACGCCCTCGTCTTCTTCATCGGCTTCGAGCTGGTGCTGGTGCCCATGTGGGTGCTGGTGGCGCGCTACGGCGACCCCGGCAGCGACCGCGAGGGAGCCGCGCTCCGCTTCCTGCTGGTCACCGTGGTCGGCTCCTCGCTGGTGCTGCTCGGCATCCTCGCCGTCGCGTCCGCCACCGGCACCACCGACCTGGCGCAGTGGGCGGCGGACGGGGGCGCCGCGCTCGGCCGCCGCTCCCAGCTCGCCGTCGCGGCCGTCCTCCTCGTCGGTCTCGGGCTCAAGATCCCGGTCTTCCCGTTGCACACCTGGCTGCCGTGGGTGCACGCCACCGCGCCGACGGCCGGGTCGGTGCTGCTCGCCGCGGTCCTGCTCAAGCTCGGGACCTACGGCGTGGTGCGGCTGGTCGTCCCGGTCGTGCCCGAGGGGTTCGCGGCCTGGTCGCCGCTGCTGGCGGGCCTCGGGGTCACCGGCATCGTGTGGGCCTCGCTGGTCTGCCTGGTCGAGCGTGACCTCAAGCGGCTCATCGCGTGGTCGTCGGTGGCCCACCTCGGCTTCGTCGTGCTCGGTCTCGCCACCGGCACGCAGGCCGGGCTGCAGGCGGCGCTCTTCGGCAACGTCGCCCACGGCCTCGTCTCGGCCCTGCTCTTCGTGGTGGTCGGGGCCCTGAAGGACCGGTGGGGCAGCGCGGACCTGGACCGGCGGCGAGCCGCCGTCCGCGAGGTGGCCCCCCGCCTGGGGCTCGCGCTGGTGCTCGGCATGGCCGCCTCCAGCGGACTGCCCGGGCTGGCCGTCTTCTGGGGCGAGATCGGCGCGGTCCTGTCCGCCTGGGCCCCCGCCGCCGACCGGCCGGAGGGCTGGTTCCGCGGGTTCGCCGTGCTCGCGGCGGTCGGCGGGGCGCTGGCGGTGGCCTACACCGTCCGGGTGCTCCGGGAGGTCTGGGCCGGTGACCGGCTCGAGCCGCAGGTGCCGGACGCGGTGCTCGCCGAGCGGACCGCCCTGCGCCTGCTCGGTCTGCTCGTCCTGGTCCTCGGGCTGGCCCCGACGCTGCTGCTCGGCGTGACCGCGCCGTTCGTCGAGGGGGTGCTGGCCCGGTGAGCCTGGAGCTCGGTCTCGTGTCGGTCCTGCCCGTCCTGGCCCCCGTGGCCGCGGCGGTGCTCGTGCTGCTGCTGGACGCCGCCGTCCCCGGGCGTCGTGAGCCGCACCTGGTGCTCGGCGCCGCCGGGCTCGTCGCGGGACTCCTGGGGGCGCTGCCCGGTCTCGGGCTGGGCGCCGGTGAGGTCCGCTCGGCGCTGTGCCTGCCGAGCGGCTGGTGCGCCTACCGTGCCGACCACCTCGTCTCGGCGCTCCAGGTGTGCGCCCTCGGCGCGGCCCTCGTCGTCCTGGTCCTCACCTGGCGGGACTGGGCGGCACCCGGCGACGGCGGGGGTCAGGAGGGCACCGGTCGGGCGCCGGTCGTCACGGCGCTGCTGCTGGCGGCCACCGCCGGGGTCCTCGCGGTCCCGGCCTCGGGCGACCTCGGGTCGCTGCTCGTCGCCCTCGAGCTCGCGACGCTGCCCACCGTCGCGCTGGTCGCCCTGGTGCGGACCACGTGGGCCCCGGAGCGCCGCGCCCGGGCGGTGGACGGCGCGGTCTCGCTGCTCACCACCTCGCTGGTCTCCTTCGGCCTCCTGGCGCTGGGGGCGGCCCTGTGGGTCGCCGCCACCGGGAGCACCCGCTTCGACGGCCGGACGCAGGTGGAGCACCCGCAGCTCGTCGTCCTGGCCGCGGTGCTGCTCGTGGCCGGGCTGGCCTTCAAGATCTCCGCGGTGCCCTTCCACGCGTGGACGCCCCTCACGTATGCCGCCGCGCCCCTGCCGGTGACCGCCTACCTCGCGACCGCGTCCAAGGTGGCGGCGCTCGGAGGGCTCGTGGTGGTCGTCCGCGCCCTGGGTGCGGTCGACGGCGCGACGCTGGTCGCCGTCGCGGTGCTCGCCGCCGCGTCGATGACGGTGGGCAACCTCGTGGCGCTCGTGCAGCAGGACACCGTCCGGCTGCTGGCGTGGTCCACGGTCGCGCAGGCGGGGTGGGTGCTGCTGCCCCTCGCCTCGCTCTCCGCCGAGGCGGCGAACGCGGCCGGGTCCTACCTCGTCGTCTACGTCACCGCGACGCTGCTGGCCTTCGTCGTCCTCGCCGCCGTGCTCGCCGTGGCCCCGGCGCAGCGCCCCACCTCCCTGGACGCCCAGCGGGGCCTGCTGCGCAGCCACCCGCTGCTCGCGCTGCCGCTGGCGCTGGCGCTGCTCACCCTCGCCGGGCTGCCCCCCGCCGTGGCCGGCGTGGTGGCTAAGATCGTGGTCCTGCGGCCCGTGCTGGGCGACGAGACGTGGTGGCTGGCCCTCATCGCCGCCGTCAACATCGCTCTCGGGCTCGCGGTCTACCTGCGCTGGGTCGGCGTGCTGCTCCTGCCGGCCGCCCCCGGGGCCGGCCGGCCCTCCGCCCGCGTCCCCACGCGCCTGTGGGCGCTGGGCGGGGTGCTCACGGCGCTGCTCGTCGTCGGCAGCGTCCTGCCGGTCGGTGTCCTGTGAGCACCGTCGGCCTTCAGCCCACCGGTGCCACGACCACGGGCGCGGGCTGCTCCCGGCGCTGGCGCAGCCGGCCGGTGGCGCCGGGAACACCGGCCCGACGCCGCGTCGTTGAGCGGACATGAACCGGCACTACAACGGGCTGAAGACGACGCTGCTCTTCGGCGCCATCTGGGCGATCTTTCTCGGCATGGGCGCGATCATCGGGGAAGGTCGGTTCATCTGGCTGTTCGGCCTCTTCGCGCTCGGGACGACGTTCTACAGCTACTGGAACTCCGACAAGCTCGCCATCAGGGCCATGCGGGCCCAGCCGGTGACCCGGGAGCAGCAGCCGCAGATGTACCGCATCGTCGAGGAGCTGTCCGAGCGGGCGCGCAAGCCCATGCCCCGGCTCTACGTCAGCCCGACCGCGGCGCCCAACGCCTTCGCGACCGGCCGCAACCCGGACCACGCCGCGGTCTGCTGCACCGAGGGCATCCTGCACCTGCTCGACGAGCGCGAGCTGCGCGGCGTCCTGGGGCACGAGCTCATGCACGTCTACAACCGCGACATCCTCACCAGCTCGGTCGCGGCCGGCATCGCGGGCGTCATCACCTCGGTCGCGCAGATGGCCTTCTTCTTCGGGGGCAACCGGGAGAACGGCGGCAACCCCATCGCCATGCTCGCCATGGCCCTGCTCGCGCCGCTCGCCGCCTCGGTCGTGCAGATGGCCATCAGCCGGACCCGCGAGTACGACGCCGACGAGGACGGCGCGCAGCTCACCGGTGACCCGCTCGCCCTCGCCTCGGCCCTGCGCAAGCTCGAGGCGGGCACGGCCCGCGCCCCGCTGGCCCCCGAGCGCCAGCTCGTCAACGCCAGCCACATGATGATCGCCAACCCGTTCCGCGCCAAGGACGTCACCCGGATGTTCGCGACCCACCCGCCGATGGGCCAGCGGATCGCCCGGCTGGAGCAGATGGCCCAGGGCAACCAGCCCGGCATCGAGCGCCTCTGACCGGTCGCCCCCGACGGGGGGGCCGGGCTCAGACGTGGCGTCCGCCGCGGGCTGGGCCGCCGGTCGGCTCGCCCCGGACGGCGCGGGCCGGGGGGCGGTCGCCGCGGATGCTGGCCACCATGTCGACCGCGCGCCTCGTGGCCCGCACGTCGTGCGCGCGGAAGACGCTCGTCCCGAGCCACGCCGCCACCGCGGTCGCGGCCAGGGTGCCCTCCAGCCGGTCCTGCGGCTCCAGGTCCAGGGTCTCGCCGACGAAGTCCTTGCGGGAGAGCGCCTGCAGCACCGGGTAGCCCAGGCCCGCGACGCCCGCGGTGTGGCGCAGCGTCACCAGGGAGTGCCGGGTGGTCTTGCCGAAGTCCAGCGTCGGGTCGACGAGCACCCGCTCCGGCGGGACCCCGGCCTCCACCGCGACCTGCGCGCCACGGCTGAGCACGTCGAGCACGTCCCGCACCACCGCGAGCTCGTCGGCGCCCCGGGCGTCGGCATACACCACGTCGACCGGGTCGGTCCTCGGCGGCAGCCCACCGGTGTGCGAGACGACGACCCCGGCACCCAGCTCGGCCGCCACGTGCACGAGCCCGGGGTCGTGCCCCGCCCACGTGTCGTTGACCAGGTCCACGATGCCGGCGCAGGCCCGGGCCACCTCGCTGCGCCACGTGTCGACGGAGAGCACCAGGTCGGGGTAGGCGCGCCGCGCCGCCTCGAGCACCGGCACCACCCGGTCGACCTCCTCGGCGGCGCCGACGTGCTCGCCCTCCTGCCCGGCCCGGACGCCTCCGACGTCGACGATGTCGGCGCCCTGCGCGACCGCCTCGTGGACGGCGGCCATCGCGTCCTCGAGGGCGGCGTGCCGGTTGCCCGCCCAGAAGGAGTCGCGCGTCCGGTTGACGATGGCCATGACCCCCGGGTGGCCGGCGTCGAGAGCCCGCCCGCGCAGCACGAGCGCGGGCGGGCGGGGCAGAAAGACCGGACGGACCGCGGGCGGGCTCATGCCCGCCATCGTCCCACCCGTCGGCTCACTCCCAGGCGACCCAGTCGATCGCCTCGTCGGCGACAGCCATGACCGGGTAGCTCATGCCGTCGTCGGTCGTGAGCTCCCAGGTCGGCACCTCCATGCTGCCGGACTGGGTGTAGATCGTGCCCTGGACGAGGGTGGCACCGGTGACCTCCTTGTCCTTGAGCAGCAGCGGGAGGTCCATGCCGTCGGTGACCTCGGGGCTGTCCGGGATCTGCGGCTCGACGAAGGTCAGGCCCTCCTCGCCGGGGACGGCCTCCTCGAGGTCCTCGGGGAGCTGGACGCCGTACTCCATGGAGAACTCGCGCAGCCCGTAGCGCTGCACCGCCTCCACGGGGGAGATGACGGGGTAGTCGCCGAGGGAGACCATCTCGCCCAGGCCGGCGTAGGCGTCCACGACCCCCGCCGGGCCGACGGTGACGTTGATGTGCCGCGGACCGTAGGCGCCGCCCTCGGGCGCGGCCTCGACGTAGACGGTGCTCGAGCCCTCGTCGGCGTAGTCCTGCACCTGGAAGTCGTAGCCGTCGGTCGGGACGCCGGCCAGGGTGAGGAAGTCCTGCGCCGCGCCGACGGCCTGCTCGTCGCTCGGCCGCTCGCCACCGACCTCCCGGCAGTCCTGCGCCGTCGGCAGCGGCGTGTCCGCGCCGAACGTCCCCTGCCAGAACTCCTCGAGCATCTCCCGTTCCTCCGCGTAGCCCAGCTCGAGGGTCTCCCGGCAGTCCGGGGAGGAGAAGACGTCGGTGTAGCTGACGTGCAGCCCGCCGCCCTCGGTCGAGGCCATGATCATCCGCCCGGTCTCCGCCTCCGCCACGCCGACGTTGTCCTCGGGGAGGAACTCGACGTCGCTCGGGATGGGCGCACCCTGCAGCCCCAGCGTCCTGGCCCACGCCTCGACGAAGGCCTCCGGGTCCTCGTCGCTGCGCAGCACGCGCACCGGTGCGGTGGTCCGCTCGGCAGAGAGGCCGGCGCTCGGGACGAGGCGGACCGGGCCGGGGTCGTACGGCTGGGCGGCGCCGTCGGCGACCGTGGTGCCGCCCGAGGAGAAGGACTCGCCGGAGAGCTCGGCGCTCAGGCCCGCGTCGATGCCGGCCCCGGCGGGCGCGAGCAGCGAGTCCCCGCCGGCCACGAGCAGGGTGCCGCTGCCGCGCTGGGTGCCGAGGGCATACCCTCCCGCCCCGATGGCGAGGGCGGCGATGCAGGCCGCGGCCACCCACGGGGCCCGGATCGCCGGCCCCCGGAGCAGGTCGTCGTCGACCCGGCTGGCCCGCTCGGCACCCTGGCTCGCGGGCGCCTTGTGCGCGACGAGCGAGCGCAGCCGGTGGAGGTCGGGGTGGGACCCGGTGGCCGGGTCGCTGGCCTGCAGGCGGTGCAGGGCCTCGTCACCGTGGTGCTGGACCATGAGGGTCTCCTTCGAGCGGTGGTGCCGGGTGGTGCGGTGGTGCCGGGCGGGCCCGGGATGTCAGTGGTCGTGCTCCCAGGCCTCGCGCAGCCGGGCGCGGGCGCGGGACAGGGCGGCGGCGGCGCCGCCCCGGGTGAGGCCGAGGGCCTGAGCCAGGCCCTCCCCGTCCAGCCCCTCCCAGGCGTGGAGCATGAGGATGCCCCGGTCGCGGGCGCTGAGCCGGGCCAGGGCCCGACGCACCTCGTCGTCGGCCATGACCAGGTCGGCCGGGTCGACGCTGCGCATGTGGTGGTCGGCGGCGTCCTCCTGTCCGGAGTAGTCGGACAGCAGGGTGAGGGTCGGTTTGCGGCGGTGGTTGGCCAGCACGTAGGAGGCGGTGCGGTAGAGCCACGGCAGCTCGTAGTCGGCCGGGATGCGGTCACGGCGCCGCCAGGCGGTCGCGAAGACCTCGGCGGTGAGGTCCTCGACGTCGTTGCCGGTGGCCCTCCGGACGAAGTACCGGTGGATCTGGGTCGCGTGCTGGGCGAAGAACCCGTCGAACCACGCCGTGTCCCGGGTGCCCCCGGACCCGTCCTGGTGCGGGCCGGTCCCGGCGAGGCGTAGGGCCATCGGTCCTCCTGCGGTCTCGGCCGGGCCCCGTCGACCCGTCCACCTGCACTATGTCGAAGCGGGCCGGGCTGTTGCAGGAACCGCACCGGGTCGTGCGCGCCGGCCGCGGGGCACGGCATACCCGGACCGCGGCGAGGGGAGACAGAAGGACGGGCACCGGTCTCCCGGTGCCCGTCCTCGTGGGTGGCAGGTGCAGGATTCGAACCTGCGTAGGCATACGCCGACGGATTTACAGTCCGCTTCCATTGGCCGCTCGGACAACCTGCCAGTGCGCGAAGCGCGGGTGTCATGCTAACAGTGATGCCCCGGTGCTCCGAACTCGTCCAGGAGGCGCCGGACCGCCACGACACAGGAGGTATGCCATGGCCGACTCGTCCTTCGACATCGTCAGCAAGGTCGATCACCAGGAGGTCGCCAACGCCGTCAACCAGGCGGCGAAGGAGATCTCCACCCGCTACGACTTCCGGGGCGTCGGCGCCCGGGTGGAGCTCGCCGGCGAGAGCATCTCGATGGCGGCCAACAGCGAGGAGCGGTGCAAGGCGGTCCTCGACGTGCTGCAGACCAAGCTGGTCAAGCGGGGGGTGTCGCTCAAGCATCTCGACTACACGCACGACGGCGAGCCCTACGCCTCGGGCAAGGAGTACCGCCTCGAGGCGGCGCTGAAGAGCGGCATCTCCAGCGAGAACGCCAAGAAGATCGCCAAGATCATCCGGGAGGAGGGCCCCAAGGCGGTGAAGAGCCAGATCCAGGGCGACGAGCTGCGGGTCACCTCCAAGTCGCGCGACGACCTGCAGGCGGTCCAGCGGCTGCTCAAGGAGAAGGACCTCGACGTGGCCCTGCAGTACACCAACTACCGCTGAGCCCGGGCGCTCAGCTCTCGGCCCGGCGCAGCGTGGTCCAGGCGACCAGGGCGGCGACAGCCACGAGGACGGCGCCCGCGGTACTGGTGACGCCCACGCCGGCGTCGAAGGCCGCGCGGGCCGCCTCCAGCAGGTGCGGGTCCCCGGTCCGCTCCGCCGCCGCGACCGCGCCGCCCAGGGTCTCGCGGGCGGCGGCCGCGGCGTCCTCGTCGGTGCCGGCGGGGACGCGCAGCGAGGAGCGGTAGACGGCCGTTAGCATCCCGCCCAGCACCGTGGTGCCGAGCACGGCGCCGAACTCGTAGGCGGTCTCGCTCACCGCCGAGGCGGCCCCCGCCTTGGCCGGGGAGACGGCGGTGAGGATCTGGTCGTTCGAGATGGTCTCGGCCGCTCCGATGCCCTGTCCGAGGAGGGCGAAGGCCAGCGCGATCTGGGGCACCGTGACGGTCTCGCCGCCCACGGCGAGCAGGGCGTAGGCGCTGAAGGAGAAGGTGAGCCCGCCCACCACGGCGGTGGCCGGTCGGACGTGCCGCACCAGCCGGACCACCAGGAGGCCGGAGGCCACCATGGCGACCACGCCCGGCACCAGGACGAGGGAGGCGTCGAGCGCGGGCATGCCCTCGACGAGCTGCAGGTGCTGGGTGACGAAGAAGAGGAAGCCGGTCAGCGCGACGATGCTGAGGAGGTTGACCGCCAGGGCACCCGAGAAGACGGGGACGGCGAACAGGCCGACGTTCAGCATCGGGTCGACCGCACGCCGCATCCGATGCACCAAGAGGGTGCCGGCGACGACCGCCAGCACGAGGGCGGTCACCCCGACGGCGTCGACACCGTCGACCGCCGCGTGCTTGACCGACCACGCGAGGCCGCCGAGGGCGGCCATCGACAGCGCGATCCCGACCGGGTCCACCCGGCCGGGGCCGGGTCCCGCGACTCCCGGACGAGGAAGGGGCCCAGGACGAGCAGCGGCAGCAGGATCGGCACCGCCACGAGGAAGACCGGCTCATCCCAATCGGGGGTGTAGGAGTTGGGGTCTGACGCCGCCGGTCTCGAGCAGGCTTCGGGCGATGTAGTTGGTCAGGTTGCGGAACCCGAGTGCGGAGCCGCGCAGGTGTTCGAGCCGTCCGTTGAGCGCCTCGGTCGGCGCGTTGCTGGTGCCGGGTCGTTCGAAGTAGGCGAGCACGTCAGCGGCTCGCTTCTTCAGGGTCCGGCCCAGGGTGGTGAGCTCGGTGAGCACCTTGGGGACGCCGGCGCTGAGGTCGGTGATCAGCTTCTCCATGAGCTCGCGGCCACGTTGCCGGTCCTCGTGGCGATAGGCGGCGATCATGCGCTGGTAGACACCCCAGGTCGCCTCGACCTCGACGTGAGCGTCATCAACGAACAGCGCGCGTAGCCTGTCGCTCTGCTTGTCGGTGAGCAGGTCCGCGCCGGTGTGCAGCGTGCGCCGCGACTTGTAGAGCGGGTCGTCCCTGAACCCACGGTGCCCGTGGATCGCGAGTTGGACCCGGCGCCGGCACCTGTCGAGGGCGTCACCGGCCAGGCGCACGACGTGGAAGGGATCCATCACCGTGACCGCGTCCGGGATCTCCTCTGCAGCGGCGGTCTTGAACCCGGTGAAGCCGTCCATCGCGACCACCTCGACCGCGTCACGGAAGGCGTCGTCGCGGTCGGCGAGCCAGGTCTTGAACGCCGCCTTCGACCGGCCCTCGACCATGTCCAGCAGCCTTGCTGGGCCGGCGCCATCGCGGACCGGGGTGAGGTCGATGATCACGGTGACGTACTTGTCGCCACGCCTGGTGTGGCGCCAGACGTGCTCATCGACGCCAATGACCTTCACGCCCTCAAACCGCGTGGGGTCGTTGATCAGCAGCCGCTTGCCTTCAGCCAGGACCGCGTTGTTGGCGGTGTCCCACGCGACCCCGAGTCCCTCGGCGACACGGGCGACGGTGAGGTGTGCGACCACGATCCCTTCCAGCGCCCACCGCAGCCCGGTGCGCGAGAGCTTCGCGCGTGGCTCCGCCGCGGCGCTGGTGTCTTGGCGCCACACGTGTCCGCAGTCGGCACAGCGGTAGCAGCGCACTACAACTTCCAGCACGGTCGGTCGCCAGCCCAGCGGCTCGTGGGCCAACCGCCGGATCACGGTGTCACGAGCAGCGCCTTCGCTGCCGCACCGTCGGCACCACTGATCTGGTTCCACCACGCGGCACGCGAGGACCGCACGATCCGGTTCAAGTCGTTGTCCGGTCACGCTCAGACCGAGGCCGTCGAGTCGAGCGAAGGCGGTCAGGTCAGGGCGGCCGAAGCCGGCCGGCGGGGTAGCGTCGGACACGTCGAGGTCTTTCGGATGGATGGCGTAGGAACCTCCGTCGTCGGGAGACCTCGACGTCTACCTGCGGACCGACGCGCCCGGCCGACCTACACCCTCATCTGAGAAGACCCCTGAAACGTCTTCGACGACGACAGGACCGGCGAGGAGGAGGGCGCGGTGAGCTAAAGGAATGGAGCTTGCTCGGCTTCGACGCCGCCGCAGGCTCCGGTGAAACGGTCGGTACTGGTCGGTCGTCGTCGGTCACCACCGGATGGCGGCGTCCCCCACGCTCGGCGTTTGCGCAGGTCAGCGGCTCGTTCGCCCAGTGGGCGCATCAAGCGATAGACGCAAAGCCGACGTGATGAGGTCGTCGGTTCGATTCCGACAGGCGGCTCCGGCGAACAGCCCCTGACCTGCGGAAACGCAGGGCAGGGGCGGTTCGGTTCTGGTGGTCGCGCGATGCGCTGGCCTCACGGCTCTGCCCGACACCGACGTCGCTCTCCTCTGCGACGGACCCCTCGCCGACTGAGCGCTCGCGGCCGGCATCCTGTCCGTGTGCCGATAGGCCTCGCACCGCTCGGCAACGCAGCGTGGCGTTGCGTCGCGACCTGGCGACGGCTCGGCGGGGCGCGATCGTCTCGTGCGTTGGCGGACTACGGGAGCTTGGACGCGAGGACGTCGGCCGCCAGGATCTCGGGTGCTGCGCCGAGGAGGTGCTGGTTGGCCATCAGGGCTGCGACGATCGCGCCGTTGGCGTGGGCGTCGCGAGCGGCCTCGTCGGGGAATGCATCGAAGATCCAGAAGGTGTCGGCGTGGGTCCTGACCGCGAACCAGACAATCGTTCCTACTTCTTCGTTGGCGAGCGAGACAGCGCCGGCGAGCAGATCGGCGAGCGCGTCGTGCTGTCCATCGGCCGCGACGATCTTGGCGACGAAGGCATACGGAAGTGATGCGGGTGTGGACATGAGGGGTTCTCCTAGGTGTCGAGGTTTCTTGGTGAAGCGAGTTCAGCGTATGACGAGCAAGGGCATGTGAGAAGTGGCGTATACGACAGTATTGCTATTGTTCGCGCCATGCGTATCGGACTGATCGCGATCGACGGCTGCTTCGGTTCGGCTGTCGCGTCGGTCATCGACATCGTGCGGGTGGCCGACGGAGCCCGCGGCGATGTCGACCCGCGGATCGACCCGATCGAACTCGCCATCCTCGGACCGAAACGGAGAGTGACCACGACGGCATCGATGACCCTGTCGGTGGACCACCCGCTGTCGGAGTCCGCAGAGTTCGACGTGGTCGTCGTCCCTGCGCTTGGAACCCTCACGGCCGCCGCTACCAACGACGCCCTCCAGAGCCGAGATGCTCGTTCGGTCATCGCCTCGCTCGGGCGCCTCGACGACGCGACCACCCGGATTGCCGCGGCGTGCACCGGCGTGTTCGCTGTCGCCGAGACCGGACGGATGCATCATCGGCGGGCGACGACCAGCTGGTTCCTGGGGCCGGAGTTCCTGAAGCGCTATCCGACCGTCGCCCTCGATCTCGACACCATGGTCGTGGTCGACGGGAACCTCGTCACCGCCGGCGCCGCGTTCGCCCACATCGACCTCGCGCTCTCACTCGTGCGATCGATCAGCCCCGAGCTGGCCCAACATGTCGCCAAGCTCCTCATCATCGACGAGCGTCCGTCGCAGGCGGCCTTCGTCGCCTACGAACATCTCCGGCACGAGGACCCGATCGTCGTCGAGTTCGAACGCTTCGTGCGCGCCCGCCTGGACGAACCGTTCAACGTCGCCTTCGTCGCGCAGTCGCTCGGCACCAGCCGGCGCACCCTCGAACGACGAGTCCGTGCGGCGCTCAACCTCACTCCGCTCGGCTTCGTCCAACGGCTTCGCATCGAACGAGCTCGGCACCTCTCAGCAACCACGGACCTCACCTCCGCCGAGATCGCGCTACGGGTCGGCTACGCGAACGCCGAGACTCTGCGCTCCCTCCTGCGTAGGGAGCGACGCCGTTCCTGACCTATCGCCATGCCTGTAGCCGGTGTCCTAGTGCTCGACTGGAACCACCTCTCAGCACGTCGCGTCGACGCTCCTGCGTCGCCCCTGGACGACCCACTCGACACGCCCGCAGCACAGGCCATGTGACGTGTCCCGGCTTCCCGGACGGTCGGGGTTGGGTGGCTGTGACGTCGCTGCGTTCTCGTCGAGGGGGGGTCAGCAGACTCGATCAGGGTCGATTGGGATGAGACGCGAAGGCGGTCAGGTCAGGGCGGCCGAAGCCGGCCGGCGGGGTAGCGTCGGTCACGTCGAGGTAGCGTCGGTCACGTCGAGGTCTTTAGGATGGATGGCGGAGGAACCTCCATCGTCGGGAGACCTCGACGTCTACCTGCGGACCGACGCGCCCGGCCGACCTACACCCTCATCTGGGAAGAGCCGGAAGACCGACCCCCACGCGAAGCGCGCCAGGAGGATCCCGCCCACGACCGGGCCCGGGGCGGACCCGACGGAGAAGGCGGTCGCCCAGATGGCGACGGCCAGGCGGTGCTGGGCGCGGTCGAGGAACATCGTGCGCAGCAGCGACAGCGTGGCCGGCATGAGCGTGGCGCCGAAGACGCCCAGGGCGACCCGCGCGAGGAGGAGCAGCTCGGCTGTCGGGGCGACGGCGGCCACGACCGAGACCCCGGCGAAACCGGTGGCTCCCACCAGCAGGGTGCGACGCCGACCCACCCGGTCACCCACCGTGCCCATGGTCACCAGCAGCGTCGCCAGCACGAGCGGGTAGGCGTCGATGAGCCACAGCTGCTGGGCGGCGGTGGGGGAGAGGTCCCGCGCGATCTGGGGCAGGGCGACGTTCAGCACGGTCGTGTCGATGGACACGAGGAGCACGGGCAGCATCAGCACGGCGAGGCCGGCCCAGTCGCGCCGGGACGCTCGCGGCGACGGCCGACCAGGCGGGCGTCTCCAAGGGAGGGCTGCTCTACCACTTCGGCTCCAAGGACGCGCTCGTCCAGGGCCTGGCCGACCGGTTGGAGGCCTTCGGGGCCGCGGAGGAGGAGCGGCTCTCCCGGATGCCCGACGCCCTGGAGGTGTTCCTGCGGGAGTCGGTCGCCGCGGACCAGCCGCTGGACCGCACCTACCTCGCGCTCCTCAAGCTCGGGCAGCTGGACGAGCACCAGGTGCCCCGGGACGCCCTCGTGCGGCTGGACGACCACTTCCTCGAGGCGCTCACGACGGCGCTGGGGGACGCCGACCTGGCGTTCCTCGTGCTCCGGGTCAGTGACGGCATCTACGTGCGTACCGCGCTGGGGGGGCAGCGGTGCGCTGCCCCCGGACTCGGTCGACCGCGCTCTCGCCCTGCTCGCCACCCTGCCGCGCTGAGCCGGGGTCGCCGCCGGTGCGCCGGGGTGGTGCGCCGACCGGGCCGGACGGCATACCATCTATGCTCATGGTGAGCACTGACGTGACCGACCAGTCACTCCCCACGCGGCCGCAGCGGATGGGTCGGCTGCCGTACAGCCGGGCGCACACCCGGGTGCTGCTCGGCTCCGGCACCGGCTGGGCCCTCGACGCCATGGACGTCGGGCTCATCTCCTTCGTCGGGCTGGCGATCGCCACCCAGTGGGACCTGACCCGCACCGAGCAGTCCTGGCTGCTGTCCATCGGCTTCGTCGGGATGGCGCTGGGCGCGACCGTCGGCGGGATGCTCGCCGACCGCTACGGCCGCCGGACGGTCTTTGCCCTCACCCTGCTCGTCTACGGGCTCGCCACCGGGGCGTCGGCGCTCGCGACGGGGCTCGCGGCGCTGCTGGTGCTGCGCTTCCTCGTCGGCATCGGCCTGGGCGCCGAGCTGCCGGTCGCCTCCACCCTCGTCAGCGAGCTGTCGCCGACCCGGATCCGTGGCCGCATGGTGGTCGTCCTGGAGTCGTTCTGGGCGGTGGGATGGCTCCTGGCCGCGCTCATCGGATTCTTCGTCGTGCCGCTGGGGGACGACGGCTGGCGCTGGGCCTTCGCGCTCGGTCTGGTCCCGGCGCTCTACGCCGTCGTCGTCCGGTGGGGCATGCCCGAGTCGCCGCTCTTCCTCGAGCGGCGCGGCCGGGCCGCCGAGGCCGAGGCGGTGGTGCGCTCCTTCGAAGAGTCCGCCGGGGTGGCGCACGAGGAGAGCCGGGCGCTGCCCGAGGCGCCCCCGAAGACCCCCGGCGCGCTGTGGTCGGCGGCCTACCGCGTCCGCACGGCCGGCATCTGGGTGGTGTGGTTCTGCGTCAACTTCTCCTACTACGGCGCCTTCATCTGGCTGCCCAGCCTGCTCTACGCCCAGGGCTTCGACCTGGTGCGCTCCTTCGGCTACACCCTCGTCATCACGCTGGCCCAGCTGCCGGGGTACGCCCTCGCCGCCGTCCTCGTCGAGGTGTGGGGCCGGCGGGTCACCCTCGCGACCTTCCTGCTGGGGTCGGCCGCCTCGGCCGTCTGCTTCGGCTTGGCGGGGGAGGTCTGGCAGATCATCGCCGCCGGCTGCGCCATGAGCTTCTTCAACCTCGGCGCCTGGGGCGCCCTCTACGCCATCACCCCGGAGATCTACCCCACCAGCGTCCGGGCCTCGGGCGCGGGGGCCGCGGCCGGCTTCGGGCGGATCGCCTCGATCGCCGCCCCGCTGCTCGTCCCGGTCATCCTGGGGGCCTGGGGCAACGCCGCACTGTTCGCGATCTTCGGCGCGGCCTTCGTCGTCGGGGCGGCGGCCGCATACCTCCTGCTGCCCGAGCAGGCCGGCGACGCCCTCGAGACCACCTGATCCGCACCGGACGCGTGCTCCGGCCGCACCGGACGCGTGCTCCGGCCGCACCGGACGCGTGCTCCGGTCGCACCGGACGCGTGCTCCGCCCCGCGAGGCGGCTGCGCTGCGCCAGCAAGTGCATAGGTATACTGACCTATGCATGACTACACGGTGTGGTGTGGTCGTGCCCACCGACCCCCGGGCCCTGCCTGCCGGCCCCCGCGCGACCCCTAGGATGACGAGCATGACTGAGCTGTCCACGAACCAGGCCTACATCGACCTCGAGGACCAGGTCGCGGCCCACAACTACAGCCCGCTCCCGGTGGTGGTGGGGCACGCCGAGGGCATCCACGTGACCGACGTGGAGGGCCGCACCTACATCGACGCGCTCTCCGGCTACTCGGCGCTGAACTTCGGGCACCGGCACCCGGGGCTGGTGCAGGCCGCGAAGGACCAGCTGGACCGCTCCACCCTGACCTCTCGCGCCTTCCACAACGACCAGCTCGGTCCGTTCTGCGAGGCGCTGGCGCGGCTCGTGGGCAAGGACATGATCCTGCCGATGAACACCGGCGCCGAGGCCGTCGAGACGGCCCTCAAGATCGCCCGCAAGTGGGCCTACCAGGTCAAGGGCGTGCCGGAGGGGCAGGCCGAGATCATCGTCATGGACGGCAACTTCCACGGCCGCACGACGACCATCATCTCCTTCTCCGACGACCCGGAGGCGCACGACCACTACGGCCCCTACACCCCCGGCTTCGTCGCGGTGCCCTACGGCGACCTCGCCGCCGTCGAGGCGGCCATCACCGACAACACCGCCGCGGTGCTCGTCGAGCCGATCCAGGGCGAGCAGGGCGTCATGATCCCCGCGGAGGGCTACCTGCCCGGCCTGCGCGAGCTGTGCACCCGCACCAACGTCCTCATGATCGCCGACGAGATCCAGTCCGGCCTCGGCCGCACCGGCACCTCGCTGGCCTGCGAGTACGAGGGTGTCGAGGCCGACATGTACACCCTCGGCAAGGCCCTCGGTGGCGGCATCGTCCCGGTCTCCGCCGTCGCGGCCGACGCCGAGGTGATGAACGTCATCACGCCGGGCACCCACGGCTCCACCTTCGGCGGCAACCCGCTGGCGGCCGCGGTCGGCAAGGCGGTCGTCGACCTGCTCGCCACCGGGGAGCACCAGGCGCACGCCAAGGAGCTCGAGAGCGTCTTCGCCGAGGAGCTGGGTCAGCTGGTCGGCCAGGGCGCCGAGCGCGTGCGCGTGCGCGGCCTGTGGGCCGGCATCGACATCGACCCCGAGCTCATGACCGGCAAGGAGGCGTGCAAGGCGCTGGCCAAGAAGGGCGTCCTCGCCAAGGACACCCACGGCTCGACCATCCGCCTCGCCCCGCCGCTGACGATCACCGAGGACGAGCTGCGCCAGATCACCGACGCGTTGGCTGCCGTGCTCGCCGAGGCCCGCGGCTGAGCCTCTCCCTCCCTGGCGGGCTCCTGTTCGTCGGGGTGGTCGTGCTCCCCGGGGTCATCCTGCCCGGGCTGCTGCTGCGGTATTCCGTGGGCAGGCTCGCGCGGGGACGTCGCGATGCCGACACCCGGGCCGCCCTGGTGGGTGGTCTGGTCACGGTCGCCGTTCCCGTCGTCGGCATGGGCCTGCTCGGGTATGCCGCCGGCCCCGTCGTCGTCGGGCTGGGCACGGGCCTGCTGCTGCTCGCCGCGTGGCCGGGGTTCGTCATGCTCGTCCTCCTGGCGGTCCGGTGGCGGCTCTCCCGACCCGGCTCTGCGACCCGCTGCAGCGCCGTCGTCGTGCTGGGGATGCCCGTGCCGCACGGCGAGGTGGGCGCGGAGCTCGCAGCGCGGCTGCAGGGAGGGCTCACGCTGCTGGCCTCGGTGACGGGCCGGCCCGATGAGACCGGCAGCGGGGCGACCGGCGACATCGGGGCGGAGCGGGCCGACGTGCCGCTCGTCCTCACCGGCGGCCGCGGCACCCGCGGTCGTCCGGCCGAGGCCGTCGTCATGCAGCGATGGGTCCTGGGGGTCGACCCGCAGGTGTCCGTCGTCCTCGAGGACCGGGCCACCACCACGGTGGAGAACCTCGTGCTCTCGACGGACCAGCTGCGTTCGCGCGGCATACCCCCGCCCTACGCGGTCGTCACCAGCGCCTACCACGCGCCGCGGACCAGCTGGCGCGTCCGCCAGCACCGGCTGCCGCTGCGGGTGGTCGGGGTGCGGGCGCCGGTGGACTCGGCGGCCGGGAGCTACCTGCGTGAGCTGCTCGTCGTGCTCAAGGAGGCCCGGTGGGCGCACCCCGTCGTCGCCGCCCTGGTCCTCGGCGTGGCACTGCTGGCGGTCCTGGCCGCGCGCTGAGGACCCTGGTTCGCCGTCTTTTGCGCAACCTAGTGGCGCATGGCTCGTCACGTCTGGAGCCCCCAAACGCCGCTGGGTCGCCGCCGAGGGCGCATACTAAGGCACACTAGTCTGGCTCTACCTGTAGTTCGACGACTGCTCCGGCGAACGAGACCAGGGCGGTGGAGATCAGCCGTAAAACGTGTGCCATGAAGAGCGAGGCAAGGAGGCCTCTTATGATTCTGCGTGAATATCTTTATGTGGACACTACCGCTGTCCGAGGAATATTGGCTCAGCTGGATGCTGGAATAGTCGAATCTGAAACTTCAGCAAAAGAGTCTGATAAGAAGTCGGCCGGAGGCGTCAAAGGTTTTGTTGAGCACGCTCAAAATTGGTCAGAGGCGCGCACTACAACGAAGGCAATGGCTGATGCCCTTTTCCCCCAGTTGGAGGACGCGCTTGAGTCAGAGGGTTTGCTCGAAGACGTCTCAGAGCTGATAAACAGCGACGATTTCTGGGCAGAGGAAGAAGTCCAGGAGCGACTGCATCCTGGGAAGATTGTCCGTGTGACCGCACCTGGGTACCTGATCGACGCACGATTTATTGCAACCATTCTCGGTGGGTTCGCCGCGGTAGACCGGGGCATGGTGAACATGGGGATCACGCAGGTGGCTGTTGACCCTGTGCTGCCTCCGAAAGCGAAGGGCCCGAAGAGCAAGCCATATAAAGAAATGCCCGGGGAGTCCGAGAATCTTGAGGGGGGCATCCCGATAGGACGCTTAGCCTTTGGCGATGAGAATGGGATAAGCGGTGAGTTTCTGCGCGGCGTTGTGCAGGTGACTCGGGGCATGTTCGCCCCTGGCCTGCATCTTTCTCTAGCTCCCGATGCTGAAGGAGCGGGTGCCATCAGCGTTCGCCTACAAGAGGGTCGTCAATTTCTAGACGTGGAGCCCGATATTCTTTTTGCCAACTATGGGGTCGGTGTGCAGGAATGGACGGTCGTTGGCACCATTGGACATCACCCGTTGCCAACTCCTGATCTTTCAGATGGAGACTTTATGTTCGCGGATGGTGAGGGTGTTCGCCGTGGCGAGTTTGGCCGATACGTGAATCAGTTGGGGACCACGTTGGCCAATCTTGGGTTCACGGACCTGCCCCAGGCTCCGGGCTTTTCCCTCATTCCCTGGGCTGTTTACAGAACTATTGCGATTGCTGGAGTCGGCAAAGAAGATCTATAGGTCAGCAGCAAACACCATCACGGCGTCGGACTCGCCCAGTCCGATGGCCGCGAGCATGTACTGGTACTGCGGGCGGGTCTTGCCGGAGTAGGCGGACACGTCACCGTGAGCAAACTCGCACACCACGGGCCACCCTCGCCGCTCGGCTTCCGCACGGCACTCCTGAAGTTAGCGCTTCACCTACGGCGCTTATTCTCTCCGAGACGGTCCCGACTCATCCTGGCGTAGATGACCGCCGCTCGAGGCGCGATCTGTGGGATGGGGTGAGAACCAGCGAGTAGTCGGCAGAGCGGCTCTGGTGACTGCCACCTGGCACCAGCGTCACCGGGCCGGTCGCAGCCGACGGCATACGGCGTCGAGGTGCTCGACCAGTTCGGGCGGATCGAGCACCTCGACCTCGGTGCCGAGCAGCATGAGCTCCACCGCGAGGTAGTCCAGCGTCTCGCCACCGGTGACGAGCTCGCACCACCCGTCTCCGAGGTCGCGGATCTCCCCGGCCAACGGGGACACCCGGTCCGCCAGGTCCGCCAGCGACATCCGCACCCGGGCGGTCGCGACGTGTCGGTAGGGGGAGCGGGTCACCGACCGGGTGATGTATGCCGCAGGGTCCGGGACCTCCCGGACGGCGCCGCGCAGGGTGCCCACGGTCAGCTCGCGGACCCGGTCGAGACGGAAGCTGCGCCAGTCGTCCCGGTCCAGGTCGAAGGCGAGCAGGTACCACCGGTAGCTCACCGCGACGAGGCTGGCGGGCTCGATCCGCCGCCGTGACTCCTCGCCGTCGCGGGCGACGTACCGCAGCGTCGCGCGCAGCCGGTCGCGGCAGGCGCGCGAGGCGGCCATGAGGATCGCCGGGTCGACGACCGCGGCGGGGGTGCCGACGGTGACCAGGCTGTCGTGCAGGGCGGAGACCTGCTCGCGGGCGCGCCCGGGCATGACCTGGTCGAGCTTGGCGAGGATCCGCACGGCGCTGTCGGCGACCCCGGCCACGCTCCCGCCGGCGGCCAGCCGCAGGCACACGGCGATGGCGACCGCCTCGTCCTCGGCGAGCAGCAGCGGGGGCAGCGAGCCCCCCGCGCCCAGCTGGTAGCCGCCGCCGGTGCCGCTGCTGGCCCGCACCGGGTAGCCGAGCTCGCGCAACCGGTCGATGTCGCGCCGGATGCTGCGGGTGGTCACGCCGAGCCGGTCGGCGAGCTCCTCGGAGGTCCACAGCGCCCGCGTCTGGAAGAGACCCAGCAGCCGCAGCACCCGGGTCGTCGGATCCGTCATGGCGCCACTGTGCCACGGCTGCGGACACCTCCTGTCCGGCTCGCGTGGTGTCCTCGCCGTATGGACGCACTGACGACGGACCTGTGGGAGCAGCTGGACTGGCACTGGCAGGGGCAGGCCAGGCCGAGGCTGGACGGGCTGACCGACGAGGAGTACCTCTGGGAGCCCGCGTCCGGCACCTGGAGCGCACGCCCGCGGGACGCCGCGCCGCCGCCCTCGGTGACCGCGCGCGCCGGGGGCGGGCAGTGGCTCCTGGACTGGGCTCACCCGGAGCCGGAGCCGGCGCCCGTCACCTCGATCGCGTGGCGGCTCGGCCACGTGGTCGTCGGGGTCCTGGGCGCCCGCGCGCACAGCCACTTCGGCGGCCCGACGGCGGACATCCTCACGTGGGACTACGCCGGCACCGCGGCCGGGGCGCTCGACCAGCTCGACGCCGCGTATGCCGCCTGGTCGGCCGGGGTGCGGGGGCTCGACGCCGAGGCGTTGCAGCGGCCGGTGGGACCGGCGGAGGGGCCGTGGGCGGCCGCCCCGATGCTCACCCTGGTCCTGCACATCAACCGCGAGGTCATCCACCACCTCGCCGAGGTCGCCCTGCTGCGCGACCTCTGGGCCAACGGCGTGCGCTGAGCGGCCCCGCGTCCCTCACCGGGCCGGTGCTCAGACCGGTGCTCAGACCGGGGCGCCGGGCGTCCAGCGTGCGGCGGTCTCGTCGCGCAGCATCTGGGAGTTGAGCCAGGGCTCGGGGATGCCGAGGCCCTCGACCAGCTCGAGCGCCTGCGGGCGCAGCTCGGCGCACAGCGTGTTGATCTGCGCGATGACGGCCTTGGCGCGGCCGGCCGACATCCGGTTGTGGGCCTGGAACCATCCCGCGTCGGCGTCGATGGAGCTCAGGGCGTAGAGCGTGCAGAGCCGCTCGAGCACCTCGCGCACCTGCTCGTCCTCGCACGCCTCGACGCCCGTGACGAAGGCCTCCAGCACGAAGCGGTCCATGTGGGTGCGGGCGGCGAGGAGCACGTGGTCCTGCGCCGAGTTGAAGGCCTCGAAGGAGTCCCGGTCGTCGGCCCGGCGCCGCAGCCGGGTCGCGAGGGTCTCCAGGACGTGGCGCTCGCGGTCGGCGAACATCGCGAGGTGCCAGCCGCGGTCGAGCAGGGTGTCGTCCTCGCCCTTGCGGGCCGCCGCCGAGCGCAGCCGCTCGACGAGCGGCCGCGCGGCCGTGGCCTCGACGAACTGCCCGCCGAAGGCGCGAGCGGCGAACTGCACCATGCCGCGCATGTCGAGGTCGCCCCACATCTCCTTGTAGCCCGACAGCAGCCCCTTGGCCACCAGCTGCAGCAGCACCGTGTTGTCGCCCTCGAAGGTGGCGAAGACGTCGGCGTCGCCGCGCAGCGTGGTCAGGCCGTTCTCGGCGAGGTAGCCCGCGCCGCCGCACGCCTCCCGGCACATCTGGATGGTGTCGTTGCTGAACCGCGTCGTGACGGCCTTGAGCCCGGCGGCCCGGGTCTCCAGCTCGCGCTGCGCCTCCTGGTCCTTGGTCGGCATCTCGTGCAGCTCCTGCAGCCGATCGGTGAGCTCGTTGACCGCGAACATGTGGGCGTAGGCCGTGGCGATGCCGGGGATGAGCTTGCGCTGGTGGGCGAGGTAGTCCAGCAGGAGCACCTCGCCGTCGTGCCCGGGCGCGCTGAACTGGCGCCGGCGCAGGGCATACCGGGTGGCGATGGAGAGCGCCTTGCGGGACGCGGTGGCGGCGCCGGCCGCGACGCAGATGCGGCCGCGCACCAGGGTCCCCAGCATGGTGAAGAAGCGCTTGCCGTCGCTGTCGATGTCCGAGACGTAGCGGCCCTCGTCGTCGATGCCGCCGTAGCGGTTCAGCAGGTGGCTGCGCGGGACCCGCACCTGGTCGAAGGTGATCGTCCCGTTGTCCACCCCGGCCAGCCCGCCCTTGGCGCCGTTGTCGCCGAGCGTGACGCCGGGCGCGGGACGCCCGTCCTCGTCGCGGATCGGCACCACGACGACGTGCACGCCGTGCGACTCGCCGTCCACGACGAGCTGGCCGTAGACCGCGGCGACGTGCGCGTCGTGGGCGGCCGCGCCGATGTAGGTCTTGGTCGACGAGGGGGTGGGAGAGTGCACGACGATCTCGTCCGTGGCCGCGTCATAGGTATGCGTGGTCTCCAGCGACGCTACGTCGGAGCCGTGCCCGAACTCGGTCATGGCGTAGCACCCGACCTGCTCCATCGACAGGATGGGCGGCAGGAAGGTCTCGTGGTGCCACTGCGTGCCGAGCGCCGTGACCGCCCCGCCGTAGAGGCCGAAGTGGACCCCGGACTTCACGGTGAGCGACAGGTCGCCGTGG
Source organism: Serinicoccus chungangensis (assembly GCF_001483745.1). GTDB lineage: Bacteria > Actinomycetota > Actinomycetes > Actinomycetales > Dermatophilaceae > Ornithinicoccus > Ornithinicoccus chungangensis_A. The sequence goes on from NZ_LQBL01000011.1 coordinate 150,256, forward strand.
GCCGTCATCTCGAAGTCGACGCACGAGCGGCCGACGTCGTCCAGGCCCCCCTGGGCGACCGGGAAGCCGCTGCCGGCCATGCCCAGCTCGATCAGCCGCCGCAGGGCGTCGGTGGTCCACTCGCGCGCCTCGGGCATCGTGAGCTCGGGGTCGCGCACCATGGTCGAGGCGGGGACGGTCGCGCGGGCGAGGTCACGGACCGGGCCGTAGCGGCCGCCGGTCGCCCGGCGCAGGGCCTCACCGAGGTCGGTGAGCTCCTCGTCCGACTGCGGCCGGGTCGCCGCCGCGTCGGCGCTGGCCGGCATGCTGACGTCGGTGTCCGGCTGCGGGGTGTGGGTCTGCGGCTGGGCGGACGTGGTCATGGGCGGGGTCCTCCTGCGAGTGCGGGGCGGATGAGCTCGACGACGGCGTGGGTGGCCGCGTCGACGCTGAGCTGGGTGGTGCTGCGGCCGGTGAGGAAGTGGTCGGCGCTGGCGCGCACGAGCCCGACGATGCCGTGGCCCCAGGCCAGGGCCAGCGTGTCCGCCTCGTCCGCGCGACCGGTGTCGAGCAGGTGGCCGCGGATGGCGACGGCGATCTGCTCGCCGACCCGGTCGGTGAGGCGGTGCACCGGGTCGTCGGGGTCGCCCTCGGTGGTCTCCAGGGGGCGGGTCATGACGAAGCGGTAGATCTCCGGGTCCCGCTGCACCAGCGCGAGGTAGGACCGCACCATGGCCTCGATCCGGGTGACGACGTCGCCGCCCTGCTGCTGCGCGGCCTCCAGGTCGGTGAGGACGTTCTCGTCGACGGCCTGCACGACGGCGCCGTAGAGACCGGCCCGGTCGCCCAGGTGGCGGTAGAGGACGGTCTTGCTCGTCCCGGCCTGCGCGGCGATCTCGTCCATGCCGACGCCCGCGCCGTGGCGGCGGATCGCCTTGAGGGCGGCCTCCACGAGCTGCCGGCGGCGGCGCGCGCGGTGCGCCTCCCACCGGGAGTCCCGCCCGTCCCGGGGCACGGCCACGGCCTGGTCCGCGCCGTCGGTCTGGATCGTCATACCCTCGAGAGTACCGCGTACCTGCTGTATCGGCTACAGTCGGTATCAGATAGTCGTCCCGCCGTGACCCCGCCCGCGAGGAGATCCCCATGCCCGACCAGCTCACCGATGCCGTCATCCTCGGCGGCAACCGGATCCCGTTCGGCAAGGCGGGGGGTGCCTACGCCGATGCCTCCAACCAGGCCATGCTCACCTCCACCCTCGACGGGCTCGTCGCCCGCTTCGGGCTGGCGGGCGAACGCCTCGGGGAGGTCGCCGCGGGCGCCGTCCTCAAGCACGCCCGGGACTTCAACCTCACCCGCGAGGCGGTCCTCGGGTCGGCGCTGGCCGCGACGACCCCGGCCTACGACCTACAGCAGGCCTGCGGCACCGGCCTGGAGACGGTCATCCAGGTCGCCAACAAGATCCGGCTGGGGCAGGTCGACTCCGGCGTCGCCGGTGGCGTCGACTCGGCCAGCGACGCGCCCATCGCCGTCGGGGAGGGGCTGCGCAAGGCTCTGCTGGGCGCCAGCAGGGCCCGCACGCCGATGGCCCGGGTCAAGGCGCTGGCCGCGGTCCGGCCGGGCGACCTGGCCCCGGAGACGCCGCGCAACGCGGAGCCGCGGACCGGGCTGTCCATGGGGGAACACCAGGCGCTGACCGCCCGCGAGTGGGGCATCACCCGGGAGGCGCAGGACGAGCTCGCCGCCGCCAGCCACCACCAGCTCGCGGCCGCGTGGGACTCCGGCTTCTTCGACGACCTCGCCACCGGCTTCCTGCGGCTCTCCCGCGACGAGGGGCTGCGGCCGGACACCTCGGTCGACAAGCTCGCCGGGCTGTCCCCGGTCTTCGGCAAGGGCGAGGGCGCGACGATGACCGCCGGCAACTCGACGCCGCTGTCCGACGGCGCCGCGCTGGTCCTCCTCGGGAGCCCGCAGTGGGCCGCGGAGCACCGGCTGCCCGCCCTGGCGCGCTTCGTCGACGCCGAGGTCGCGGCCGTGGACTACGTGTCCGGTGACGAGGGCCTGCTCATGGCCCCCGCGTACGCCGTGCCCCGGCTCCTCGCCCGGCAGGGGCTGACCCTCGACGACATCGACCGGTTCGAGATCCACGAGGCCTTCGCCTCCACGGTCCTGGCCACCCTGGCCGCCTGGGAGTCCGAGGAGTTCTGCACCGGCCGGCTGGGGCTGGACGGTCCGCTCGGCCGGGTGGACCGCAGCCGGCTCAACGTGCACGGCTCCTCGCTCGCCGCCGGGCACCCGTTCGCCGCCACCGGCGGCCGCATCGTGGCCACCCTGGCCAAGATGCTCCACGACCTGGGGCCCGGCTCGCGCGGGCTCATCTCCGTCTGCGCGGCCGGCGGCCAGGGTGTCGTCGCGATCCTGGAAGGGTGCTGACATGGCCGACCTGATGCAGCTGCTGACCACCAACCCGCTCGCCAAGCAGCTCGGGGTGCCGCAGGCGGCCCGGCTGCGGCGCGGACGCGAGCTGCCCTCCGGGCCGGTGGCCGTCGGCGCCGTCGGCGGGGGCACGCTGGCCGTGCGCACCCTGGAGCTGCTCGGGGTGCCGACCCGCGTGGCCCTCGTCGACCGCCCCGAGACCCGCGTCAGCGAGACCACCGACGACGGACGGACCCGCGAGGTGCCCGAGGCATACCCCGGCAGCATCGGCGCCCTGGTGGTCGATGCCACCGGCGCGACCTCGATCGCCGACCTCGAGGTCGTCCGCGGGCTGCTGCGCCCGGCGATGAAGGGCCTGGAGCGCTCGGGCCGGGTCGTCGTGCTGGGGATCGAGCCGGAGACCGCCGGGGCACCCACCGCCGTGGCGACCCAGCAGGCGCTGGAGGGCATCGTGCGCAGCGTCGGCAAGGAGCTGCGCGGAGGGGCCACGGCGAACCTCGTGCGGGTCGACCTGCTCACCGCCGAGCCCACCTCGCCGGCCGAGCTCGCCTCCACCGTCCTGTTCCTGCTCCACGGCCGCTCGGCCTACGTCTCGGGCCAGGTGCTGCACGTGGGGCACGGCGCGGGCGACCCGCAGGCGGACGAGGTGCTGGCCGACCGCCCCTTCGAGGGGCGGGTCGTCGTCGTCACCGGCGCCGGCCGCGGGATCGGTGCCGGGATCGCCCGTACCCTCGCCCGGGACGGGGCCCTGGTGGTCGCGGTGGACGTCCCGGCCGGGGGGCAGGGGCTGGCGGAGGTCGCGAACAGCATCGGCGGCACGGCCCTCCAGCTCGACATCACCGCCCCGGACGCGGGCGCGCGCATCGCCGCGCACGTCGCCCAGCGCTTCGGCGACATGGGCCGTATCCACGCCATCGTGCACAACGCCGGCATCACCCGCGACAAGCTGCTCGCCAACACCGACGAGGAGCGCTGGGGCAGCGTCCTGGAGGTCAACCTGGCCGCCCAGATCCGCATCAACCAGGTGCTGCTGGACGACGGTCTGCCGGGGGGCCTCGACGACGGCGGACGCATCGTGGGGGTCGCGTCGACCTCGGGCATCGCGGGCAACCGCGGGCAGGCCAACTACGCCGCGTCCAAGGCCGGGGTCATCGGCCTCGTGCGCGCCATGGGGGCGGACCCCCGCCTCGCCGAGCGCGGGATCACCGTCAACGCCGTGGCCCCGGGCTTCATCGAGACGGAGATGACCGGCAGGATGCCGGTGGCCACCCGGGAGGTGGCGCGGCGGATCAACAGCCTGCAGCAGGGCGGCCGGCCGGTGGACGTCGCCGAGACCATTGGCTACCTCGCCGACCCGGCCAGCTCGGCGGTCACCGGTGAGGTGCTGCGCGTCTGCGGCCAGAGCCAGATCGGGGCGTGAGCAGGGTGGACGTCGACGTGGAGCTGCTCGACCGGACGCCGCGCGTGGCGACCTCCTTCGCAGCCGGTGTCGCCACCGGGCTGGGCCGGCCCGGGGCCAGCGGCCAGCTGCCCGCGCGCCGCCTCGTGCTGCCCGGCGTCCGCCAGGACGTGCCCAGGCTCGCCGGGTTCTGCGAGGTCACCGGTGGCCTGCTGGCCGACACCGTGCCGGCCACCTGGCTGCACGTGCTCACCTTCCCGCTCCAGGTCCGGCTCATGTCCGCCCGTGACTTCCCCTTCCCCATGCTCGGCATGGTGCACGTGGGCAACCGGATGCGGGTGCACCGGCCGGTGCGGGTGAGCGAGGAGCTCACCCTCTCCACCTGGGCCGAGCGCCTCGCGCCGCACCGCAAGGGCAGCACCGTCGACCTCGTCGGCGAGGTCCGCGTCGCCGACGAGCTGGTCTGGGAGGGGCGCAGCACCTACCTCGTGCGCGGCGCCACGCCCCCCGGCGCGACCGCCGAGGGGACGCCGTCGTCCGGGGGCCACCCCGGCACCGACGGGTCGCCCGAGGGTCGCCCCGGCGCCGACGGGTCGTCCGGAGGCCCGGTCAGCCCTGCCGTCGAGGCGGTCGGACGGCAGGTCGCGCTGTGGCGCCTCCCGGCCGACCTCGGGCGTTCCTACGCGCGGGTGGCGGGGGACGCCAACCCCATCCACCTCTCGGCGCTCAGCGCCAAGGCGTTCGGCTTCCCCCGCGCCATCGCCCACGGCATGTGGACGCACGCCCGGGCGCTCGCCGCCGTGCAGCCGCGCCTGCCCGAGCGGTACGCCGTCTCCGCGACCTTCCTCAAGCCGATCCTGCTGCCCTCGACGGTGGTGCTGCGCACCGGCGGGGAGGGGCTCGGCGACCTCGCCGTGACCGACCGCGAGGGCTCCCGCACGCACCTGTCGATGCAGGTCGACGGGCCGCTCTGAGCGGTCCTGGCGCAGGCCGTGGCCGTTTTGGATTCGCCCGCCGGCCTCGTGTAAAGTTGCGTCTCGCTGCCTGCGGGCCTCCGCCCGCCAGGATCCACAGCCCGCCCCTATAGCTCAGTCGGTAGAGCGTCTCCATGGTAAGGAGAAGGTCAACGGTTCGATTCCGTTTGGGGGCTCTGGTGAGCCGGTTCGCCGGGCGCCGCGAGGCGGAGTAGCTCAGCTGGTTAGAGCGCACGACTCATAATCGTGAGGTCGCGGGATCGAGCCCCGCCTCCGCTACCACGTACCGCGCAGGTACGGACCGCACAAGCACAGATCCACACCGAGAGCAGGTTGCACCGTGGCTAAGTCCACCGACGTTCGCCCCAAGATCACCATGGCGTGCACGGAGTGCAAGGAGCGCAACTACATCACCAAGAAGAACCGGCGGAACAACCCCGACCGGCTCGACATGGCGAAGTTCTGTCCGCGCTGCGGCAAGCACACCGCGCACCGCGAGACCCGCTGACCTCCGCGTCGCCGACGACGACCAGGCCGTCACCCGTCCAGGGTGGCGGCCTTCGTCATACCCGACCGCGCTCCGGACCAGGGGGGTGGATCGCTAGGGTGAGAGGTATGCCTGTCAACCCTGACTACGCCGGTCGCGCGTACCCCCCGGCCGGCCCCTTCGAGGTGACCCGCGAACAGCTCGTGGCCTTCGCCGACGCGGTGGGGGCCGGCGGCCCGGCCCACCGCGACCCGGAGGCGGCACGCGCGATGGGCTACGCGGACGTCGTCGCGCCGCCGACCTTCGCGGTCCGGCTCGCCCAGCAGTGCGAGGCGCAGCTGGTGGAGGACCCGGGGGCGGGCATCGACTTCTCGCGCGTCGTGCACGGCCAGGAGGGCTTCGTGCACCACCGCCCGATCACCGCGGGCGACCGCCTGACCGGCACGCTGCACGTCGACACCATGCGCGAGGCGGGCGGCCACGGCATGGTGGCCACCCGCGTGGAGCTCGTCGACGCCGACGGGGCGGCCGTCACGACCGTGACCTCGACGATCGTGGTCCGGGGGGAGGGCTGATGAGCGACCTCACCCGCACCGTGACCGTCGACCGCGCCCGCCTCGTGGCCTACGCCGAGGCCTCGGGCGACCAGAACCCGATCCACCAGGACGCCGAGGTCGCGCGCCGGGTCGGTCTGCCCGACGTCATCGCCCACGGCATGTGGACCATGGGTGCCGCGCTCGAGCTCGTCACCGATCTCGTCGGTGGTGACCCGGGCCGCATCCTGTCCTGCCAGACCCGCTTCACCGGCATGGTGGTCGTGCCCGAGGGGGAGACCGTCGAGGTCCTCGTCACCGGTGTCGTGAAGAAGGTCGACGAGGCCGCCGGGACCCAGACGCTGGAGCTGAGCGCGACCTGTGCGGGGGAGAAGGTGCTCGGCCGCTGCCAGGCGGTGGTGCGCCCGCTCGGGGCCCAGGCGTGAGAGCGCCGGAGCCGCGGGGTGCCGAGACCGGTGCCCCGAGCCTGGACGATGCTGTCCCGGCGGGCACGACCCTCGCCGGGCTGACGACCATGCGGGTGGGCGGGGCGCCCCGACGGTTGGTCACCGCGCGGACCGAGGCCGAGCTCGTCGAGGCGGTCCGCGGCTGCGACGAGGCCGGTGAGCCGCTGCTCGTCGTCGGCGGGGGGTCGAACCTCGTGGTCGCGGACGAGGGGTTCCCCGGGACCGTCGTCCTGGTGCGCACCCGCGGCGTCGAGGTGCCGCACGACTCGGCCTGCGGCGGGGTGAGCGTGACGGTCGCCGCGGGCGAGGACTGGGACGAGCTCGTCGCGCGGGCCTGCGCGCAGGGGTGGTCGGGGATCGAGGCGCTCTCCGGCATACCCGGGTCGACCGGCGCGACGCCGGTCCAGAACGTCGGCGCCTACGGGCAGGAGGTCGCCCAGACCGTGGCGCAGGTGCGGGTCTGGGACCGCGTCGAGCAGCGGGTCCGCACGATGTTCGCCGCCGACCTGGGCTTCGCCTACCGGCACTCCGTGCTCAAGGAGTCGATGGTCGGGCCGGGGGCCGCCCCCGGCACGGTGACCCCGCGCCACGTGGTGCTCACCGTCACCTTCTCGTTGCGCCCCACCGAGCTGTCCCAGCCCATCGGGTATGCCGCGCTCGCCGACGGTCTCGGTGTCGACCTGGGGGAGCGCGTGCCGCTGGAGCGGGCCCGAGAGGCGGTGCTGGAGCAGCGACGACGCCGGGGCATGGTGCTCGACCCGCAGGACCACGACACCTGGTCGTGCGGGTCCTTCTTCACCAACCCGGTGCTGTCCCGGGAGGAGCTGGAGCAGGTGCGGCTGCGGGCGGAGGAGAGCGTCGGCCAGGACCGCCGCTCCGCGGTGCCGCCGACCTACCCGACGGATCGCGAGGACCACGTCAAGACCTCGGCCGCGTGGCTCATCGAGCACGCGGGCTTCGGTCGGGGGTTCGGGTCGAGCACCGGGCGACCGGCGGGCCTGTCCACGAAGCACACGCTCGCCGTCACGAACCGAGGCCACGCCAGCGCGGCCGACGTCGTCGCCGTCGCGCGCGAGGTCCGGGACGGGGTCGAGCAGACGCTGGGGGTGCGGCTGGTCAACGAGCCGGTGCTGGTGGGCCTCACGTTGTGAGGATCGGCCCCGCGCCCGCTCGCTCCGCCTGCCAGGTGCGCGCCCTCGCGGGTAGGGGCCACGATGACCTCATGAGACGTCACCGGCGGCCCGTCCTCCTCCTCGCCCTCCTCGGCGTCGGGCTCACCGTCTACGGGTGCGGGACCGAGGGCGCCGACCCCGGCGGGGGAACCGCCGCGCAGACGCCCACGTCGGGAGCCGCCGCCGAGGAGGTGGTCGGCATCGGCATCGTCATGCAGCGCTCTGCCGAGGAGCCTCCTGAGTTCTGCGTCGGTCCGGTCGCGGAGTCGATGCCGCCCCAGTGCCGGGGGCCGGTGCTGGCGGGCGAGTTCTCGTGGGAGGACGTGGAGGCGCGGCAGCAGGGTGAGGTCCGGTGGACGGACGAGACGTACTACGGGGTCGGCACCTACGCGCCCGACGGCGGCGAGCAGGGCACGTTCACGCTGACCCGGCCGCTGACGACCGAGCAGCCGCAGGGCTACCCGCCCCTCCGCCCGGCCGAGGGGTGACCACAGGAGCATCCGGCCCGCCAGGCTCCGGGGCCGTCCTCGGGGAACCCTGGTGCTCCCTCGCCGGGTCGACGCGGACCTTCACCCGTGACCGTCCTCTGGGACGCGCCGGCGGCCTACCCGGGCCAGCGCGGACCCTCGCCCGGCGCCTGGGGCCGCGGCTGCTTCCCGTAGCGGACTCCCGGCGGGATCGCGAAACCCTCCGCGGTCCACCGTGGCCGGGGACCAGAGCTGCGTCCTCCGAAGTAGTCGTGGAACCACCACCACCGCGGTCCGTACGTGCTCGGTCGCACTGCACGGTGGGCAGGGAACCGACGACCGGACCGGTCTACCGCGACCAGGTCGGCCTCCTCCCAGCTGATGACCGGCATACCGTCGGGGCCGAGCACCGCCAGACCCACCCCGGCCCGACGCAGGAGCTCGAGGCAGACGTCCAGGGTGAGCTGCTCGGCGTGGCGCTCCGCCCGGGCGACCAGGCTCTGGTGGACACCCCAGCTCTGCGCCAGCGCACGTTGGCTCCATCCCCGCTCCCGGCGGAACGCGCGCAGCGCCAGCCCCACCTGCTCGGCCGCTCCCGGTCGTCGCGGCCCGGCCACCTCGCTCCCGGGCGAGGTCGGCACCCCGTCCGGGCACTCCTCGCCGTCACCCACGTGCGTCGCACCGGTGTCGATCGCTGCCATCCGTCCCCCCTCATCGCTCCTCGTGCCGCCACCCTGCACGGCCCGGCCGGCGCCCGCCACCGCCCCGCGCCCGTCTGTGGACGGCGCACCGGTCCCGCCACCCCTGGGGATACCGACCCCCACCGCACCCCCTGCGCCGGAGACGTCACGTTGATCTCCCTCCCGGATCACCCCGCCGGTGAGGCGCCACCGGACTCAACGGCGGGCTGACACCTGCCGGGGGTCACCCGTGCCGCTGAGTCACCAGCTGACTCAGCCCGCCACTGACTCTCGAGCGGGGTCAGTGGCGTGCTGATCCGGCTGGGGGATCAGAGTGACGTGTCCGGCGCAGGTGGGTGCGCGACCGCCCAGTTATATGGCGGACACCGCCGGGGTCACGCGTCCGTGGGGGGTTCGGGGGAGTCGAGCCAGGCGTCGACCTCGGCGAGCAGCTGACGTCGGGTCGACGGGGAGGCCACGGACCCCTCGATGGAGCCGCGGGCCAGGAGCGCGAGTGCGTCGTCGTCGAGCCCGTGGTCGAGGCGGGCCGAGACGTACTGGTCGGCCAGGCGGCTGCCGAAGAGCAGCGGGTCGTCCGCACCGAGCGCGACGCGCGCGCCGACCTGGAGCAACCTGGGGAGGGGTACGGTGCCGAGGTGCTCGTAGACCCCGAGCGCGACGTTGCTCCCGGGGCAGACCTCGAGCGTCACCTGCTCGTCCACCACCCGCGCCAGGACCGACTCGTCCTCGACGGCCCGGATGCCGTGCCCCAGCCGGTCCGGGAGCAGGTGGTCGAGCGCGACGGCCACGTGGTCGGCCCCCAGCAGCTCCCCGGCGTGCGGCACGCTCGCCAGGCCCGCCTTCGCCGCGATCCGGAAGGCCGGCTCGAAGTCACCGGTCCAGCCGCGCCGCTCGTCGTTGGACAGGCCGAAGCCGACGACCGTCCCGGCGGAGTCACCGGCGTGCCGGGCCGCGAGGCGGGCGAGCGCCCGGGCGTCCAACGGGTGCCGCATGCGGGAGGCGGCCACGACCACCGCGACCTGGGTCGGCCCCGCTGCGGAGACCGAGCGCGCCTCGTCGAGCACGATCTCCAGGGCAGGGGTCAGGCCGCCTACGAAGGGGGCGTATGACGTCGGGTCGACCTGGATCTCAAGCCACCGCGATCCCTCGGCGGCGTCGTCCTGCGCCGCCTCCCGCACGATGCGCCGCATGTCCGCCTCGTCGCGGACGACGGCCCGGGCCGCGTCGTAGAGGCGCTGGAACCGGAACCAGCCGCGCTCGTCGTGCCCGGACAGCCGCGGCGGCCACTGGCTGGTCAGGGCGTGCGGCAGGCGCAGGCCGTGCTTGTCCGCCAGGTCGCGCACGGTGTCCACCCGCATCGACCCGGTGAAGTGCAGGTGCAGGTGGGCCTTGGGCAGCGCGAGCAACGAGCGCGTGCGTCCAGGCATCCCCCCAGGGTAGACGGGGGATGGCCCCCTGGGAGAGGTCCCCGGCGCTCGCTAGAGTCGCTGCCGTGACCGTGATCCAGACGACGGCGCTGACCAAGCGCTACGGCTCCGCCCAGGTGCCCGCGCTGGACGACCTGAGCATCGAGGTCGTCGACGGGGTGACCGGCCTCGTCGGCGCCAACGGCGCCGGCAAGTCCACCCTCATCAAGATCCTCCTCGGCCTGCTGGCACCGACCTCCGGCTCCGCGAGCGTGCTCGGCCACGACATCGAGGGGTCGGGGGAGCAGATCCGCCGGGCCGTGGGTTACATGCCCGAGCACGACTGCCTGCCCCCCGACATGCGCTGCATCGACTTCGTGGTCCACATGGGTCGGATGTCGGGACTGCCGCCGGCCCCGGCCCGCGAGCGCGCCGCCGACGTCCTGCGCCACGTCGGCCTCGCCGAGGAGCGCTACCGGCTCATGGGTGGCTACTCCACCGGGATGAAGCAGCGAGCGAAGCTCGCCCAGGCCCTCGTGCACGACCCCGAGCTGGTGATGCTGGACGAGCCCACCAACGGTCTCGACCCCGCAGCGCGGGACGACATGCTGGCCCTCGTGCACCGCATCGGGCACGACTTCGGCATCCCCGTGCTCGTGACCTCGCACCTGCTCGGCGAGCTGGAGCGCATCAGCGACCACGTGGTCGTCCTCGACGGCGGGCGACTGCTGCGCTCGGAGGCGACCCGGAGCTTCCTCGCCGACACCGGCACGGTGCTCGTCGAGGTCACCGGCGAGGGGGACGCCCAACGGCGGATGGGGGAGGCCCTGGCCGCGCGCGGGCTCAGCTGCCGTCCGCACGGCGGCCTCATCGAGATCGACCCGGTCACCCCCGACCTCGCGGCCGACCAGGGCGGCACGCCCGAGGGTGGACCGGCCCCCGAGGCCGGCGACCGTGACGGGGAGGCCGCCGCGGCCGCCCACGACCGGCTGCGCGACCTCGTGCGTGACACCGCTGCCGACCTCGACCTCGGGCTGGTCCGAGTGCAGGCCCGCACGGGCCGCCTCGAGGATGTCTTCCGTGACGAGGTGCCGGCATGAGCTCGCCGGGCAGCGCCGGGGTCATCCACGACATCGGCTACCGACGGTATGCCGGTGAGCGCACCTCCCGCGCCGGCATCACCCGGGCGCTGCTCCTCTCCGGCGTCCTGGCCGTCTTCGGTTTCGGGCGCTCCGGCAAGGCCAAGGTGCTGCCCTTCGCCCTGCTGGGGATGACGCTCGTCCCGGCCGTCATCCAGGTGGGGATCATGAGCATCATCGGCCTCTCCGCCGACCTGCTCAACTACTCCGCCTACAACGCCGGCTCCTCCTTCCTCGTCGTGCTCTTCGTCGCGGCCCAGGCGCCGGTGCTCTTCAGCCGTGACCTGCGCTCCGGCGTCATCAGCCTCTACCTCGCCCGCCCCCTGGGCGCCACGGCCTTCGCGCTCACCCGGTGGGCGTCCCTGGTGCTGGCCATCCTGGCCTTCGTGCTCACCCCGCTGCTCGTGCTCTTCATCGGCGGGCTCGCCGCCGGCGCCAGCTTTCGGGAGGAGCTCCCGCGGGTCGCGGTGGCCCTCGCCGGGGCGGTGCTGCTGGCCATGCTGGTCGCCACGGTCGCCTCGCTCGTCGCCTCGTGGACCCTGCGGCGAGGCCTGGCCATCGCCGGCTCCATCATGGTCCTGCTCGTCGGGCTCGGCGTGACGGCCGGGCTGCAGGAGGTCGCCAGCACCGAGGGCGCCACCGGACTGGCGCACTGGGCGGCCCTGCTGTCCCCCTTCGTGCTCGTCGACTCGGTGCAGGTGGCCCTCGGTGACGCGACCGGCCAGTTCCCCGCCCCGGCCGACAGCGTCGCCACCGGGCTGCTGCTGCTCGGCGCCGCCCTCGCCCTCATGATCCTCGGGATGGTGCTGCTCGTGCGCCGCTACCGCAGCAAGGGGGCGTGATGACCGACCTCACCCTCACCGGCGTCTCGCGGTGGTACGGCAACGTCGTCGCCGTCAACGACGTCACCATGTCCATCCGCCCCGGCGTCACGGGGCTCCTCGGCCCCAACGGCGCCGGCAAGTCGACCCTCATCGCCATGATGGCCGGGTTCCTCGCGCCCTCCGCCGGCGACATCCGCCTCGGGGAGGCGCCCGTGTGGCGCAACGTCGGCGCCTACCGTGACCTGGGCCTGGTCCCCGAGCGCGAGGTGAGCTTCTCCTACCTCACCGGCCGCGCCTTCGTGCAGGCCACCGCCGAGCTCCACCGGCTCGCGGACCCGCGCGCCGCGACGGCGCGGGCGCTCGCCGAGGTGGACCTCGTCGACGCCGCGGACCGGCCGATCAGCACGTTCTCCAAGGGGATGCGGCAGCGCGCCAAGCTCGCCTCGGCGCTGGTGCACGAGCCGACGGTGCTGCTGCTGGACGAGCCCTTCAACGGCGTCGACCCCCGGCAGCGCATGCACCTCATGGAGCTGCTGACCCGGATGGGGGAGCAGGGGCGCACCGTGCTCTTCTCCAGCCACATCCTCGAGGAGGTCGAGCAGATCGCCCGTCAGATCGAGGTCGTGGTCTCCGGCCGGCACGCGGCCAGCGGGGACTTCGGCGCCATCCGGCGGCTCATGACCGACCGCCCCAGCCACTACGTCGTGCGCTCCAGCGACGACCGCGGCCTGGCCTCGATGCTCATGGGCCTGGGCGGGGTGCGCTCGGTCGCGCTCGGCCGCGTGGGGACCGGCGAGGCGATCACGGTCGAGGTGACCGACATGGGCGAGTTCACCCTGGCCCTGCCCCGGCTGGCCCGGTCGGCCGGCATCACGGTGCGCGAGCTCGCGCCCTCGGACGAGAGCCTGGAGTCGGTGTTCACCTACCTGGTGCAGTCATGAACCTCACCATCATGCGTCTCGCCCTGCAGGCCCTCGTCGGCCAACGGCGCGGCCTGGTCATCCTCACCCTGCCCGTGCTGCTCGTCGCCCTGGCCGGCGTGCTCCGCGCGCTGACCGGCGAGCCGGTCTCGGCCAACGCCGTGGTCGTCGAGGTCGGCATCGCGCTCGTCGTCCCGCTGGTGGCGCTGCTCGCGGCCAACGGGGTCCTCGGCCCGGAGATCGACGACGGCTCGGTCGTCTACCTCCTGTCGACACCCGTGAGCAGGTATGCCGTGGCCGCCTCCAAGTTCGTCGTCGCCGCCGGTGTCGCCGCGGTGGCCGCGGTCACCGGGCTGCTGGGGGCGACGCTCGCCGGCGGGCTGAGCGGCCGGTGGGTGGTCGTGTCGGTCGTGGTCGGGGCCGGAGGAGCGGTGCTCTACACCGCACTGTTCAGCGCGATCGCGGCCGCCACCCGGCACGGGATGATCGCCGGTCTCGTCTACGTCACCGTGGTCGAGAGCCTGCTCGGCCGCTTCCTCGGGGGCTTCCGCTACGTCTCCGTGCGGGCCTTCGCCGAGCGGCTGGGAGAGGTGGCCGCCGACGTCGACCTGCCGGTGGCCGACCTGTCGACGACCTACGCCGTCATCGCCTCGCTGGTCCTGCTCGGTGTCGGTGTCGGCGGGGCCGGCTGGCGGCTGGCGCGCTTCCAGCTCAGGGGCGACGAGTAGGCGCAGCCCCCGACGCCGCTGCTGCGCCGGGCCGGCGGGTGCGGCGCCAGGCCCGTCGCAGCGAGGCCAGCACGGCCCGGTCCAGCGGCGCGAACTCCCGGGAGATCGTGGGGCCGGGCAGCGCCCGCCGGCCCTGCTCGTCGCGCCAGCGCGCGTGCTGCGCCGCCCGGGCCGGGGCGTCGAGGACCTGCAGGATCCGGTCCACGGCCCGCAGGATCGAGCCGCGCAGCAGCCACTGGTCGGTCGGGCCGCCCCCGGACTCCATGAGCATGAGGTCGGTGAGGATCGCGCGGGTCTCCCGCAGCAGCTCCATGTTGTCGTCGAGCAGGGCGCGCCGCCGCTCCGGGTCCCCGCTGGTCTCGGCCTCGACCAGCTCCCCGAAGGAGTCGATGCAGCTGCCGACGTCACGCAGCACGACCGCCACCGCCGCCCGCACCTCGTCGGAGAACTCCGGCGCGCCCTCGGGGTCCTCGTCGCGGGCCTCGTGGCCCAGGGCGACGAAGAGGGCGCGGGTGGCGGCGGCGGAGTCCTGCAACGAGTCCAGGCCGGAGCGCAGCAGCGGGCTGACGTCCGCGCGCCCGATCGTGCGGGTGTTCCACTGCCACATCTCACTGACCCGCCCGACGAGCTCGCCCGCCCGGCCCAGGTCGTCACCGACGTCGCGGGCGGCGCGCAGGTGGGCGGCGATCGACTCACCGGTGACCCTGCCCTCGTCGATGTCGTCGGCCGCCGCGGCGAACACCTCCGCCTGGCGTCGGGCCACGGTGCGCACGGAGGCGGCGGCGGCGCCGACGGGGATCGCCGGGGGCCACAGCAGCGGGAGCAGGATCCCCACCGCGGCACCGATGAGGGTGGTGAGCACCCGCGTCTCGGCCGCCGTGTTCTGCAGCGAGGCCCCGAGGATGAGCATGCCGCTGATCGGGGTCTCCAGCGCCTGCGGCCCCAGGCGCAGCAGGCTGCCCAGCAGCAGCGAGACGAAGATGACCAGGCCCAACGACCACCAGGTGAGGCCGAACCAGATGGAGACGACGAGAGCGACGCCGATGCCGGTGAGCACGGCACCCACCCGCACCATCCCCATCCGCAACGAGCCGGTCGCGCTGGCCTGGGTCACCAGGATCGCGGTGAGCGAGCAGGTGAGGTCGATCGGCCCCACGGTCACCGCGCGGGTGATGGCGTAGGCGAGCACGGCGGCCGTGGTCACCCGCACGAGGTTCATCCAGTCGGGCCGCCACCCGAGGACCAGCGCGTGCCACCCGTCGGTCGCCCAGGCCCGCGCCCGGGCGGTCGGTGACGAGAGGCGGGGCATACCCTCATCACACCACGCGCGCCGCAGCCTGGGAAGGCCGCGTGACCTGCGGATTGAATATTTATACGAGGTCGCGCATACACTCGTGGCATGTCCAAGGTCTTGACGAGCATCCCTGTCGGTGAACGTGTCGGCATCGCCTTCTCCGGAGGTCTGGACACCTCGGTCGCGGTGGCGTGGATGCGAGAGAAGGGCGCCGTGCCCTGCACCTACACGGCCCACATCGGTCAGTACGACGAGACCGACATCGACGGCGTGCCCGGCCGCGCGGAGGAGTATGGCGCACAGGTCGCCCGGCTCGTCGACTGCCGTCCCGAGCTCGTCGAGGAGGGTCTGGTGGCCCTGGCCTGCGGCGCCTTCCACATCCGCTCCGGGGGCCGCACCTACTTCAACACGACCCCGCTGGGCCGCGCCGTCACCGGCACGATGCTCATCCGGGCGATGAAGGAGGACGACGTCCACATCTGGGGCGACGGCTCCACCTACAAGGGCAACGACATCGAGCGGTTCTACCGCTACGGCCTGCTGGCCAACCCCCAGCTGCGGATCTACAAGCCGTGGCTGGACGAGGCCTTCGTGCACGAGCTCGGCGGCCGCGACGAGATGAGCCAGTGGCTTTCCGAGCGCGACCTGCCCTACCGCGCGAGCAAGGAGAAGGCCTACTCCACCGACGCCAACATCTGGGGCGCGACCCACGAGGCGAAGAAGCTCGAGCACCTCGACGTCGGGATGGAGGTCGTCGAGCCCATCATGGGCGTGCGCTTCTGGGACCAGGACGTGCAGATCCCGGCCGAGGACGTCACCGTGTCCTTCCGCGACGGGCGCCCGGTCGCCATCAACGGCGACGACTTCGGCGGCGACGCCGTGGCGCTGGTCATGGAGGCCAACGCGATCGGCGGCCGGCACGGGCTCGGCATGGCCGACGAGATCGAGAACCGCATCATCGAGGCCAAGTCGCGCGGGATCTACGAGGCGCCGGGGATGGCCCTGCTGCACATCGGCTACGAGCGCCTCGTCAACGCCATCCACAACGAGGACGTCATCGCGGCCTACCACACCCAGGGTCGTGCGCTCGGCCGGCTGATGTACGAGGGCCGCTGGCTGGACCCGCAGGCGCTGATGATCCGCGAGTCGCTGCAGCGGTGGGTCGCCTCGGCGGTCACCGGTGAGGTCACCCTGCGGCTGCGCCGCGGCGAGGACTACACGATCCTGGCGACCGACGGCCCGGCCTTCAGCTACCACCCGGACAAGCTGTCGATGGAGCGGGTCACCAACGCCGCCTTCGGCCCGACCGACCGGATCGGCCAGCTGACGATGCGCAACCTGGACATCGCGGACTCCCGCGCCCGGCTGGAGCAGTACGTCTCGATGGGCCTGCTCGGCGTCGGCGCTGCGGCGCAGGCCCAGGGGCTCGGCGGTGAGGCCGAGGCGGCACCGTCACGTCTCGGGCTGGCCTCCACCTCCTTGGTCGGCGACCTCACCCCGGGCGGTGCGGACCGCATCGCCGGGGGCGTCGGCCCGACCGAGGACGAGGAGGAGTCGCTGGACTGGGCGGCGATGGAGTTCGGCACCGACTGAGCGGCTCAGGCTGGCGTCGGTGCTGTCCTGAGCAGCGGCCTGTTCACCTGGGCCGCGAGGCGCTCTGCGTCCTCATCGACCTTGACGGCGTTCCTCTTGACCGGAGCTGCGGACGGCGAATGGTCTGGATGCGGGCCAGCTCTGTCACGCCTGAGAAGCACGTCCCCTCGCCACCTCGACCGCACCGGTGTGCCGGTCGCGCCCAGCGGCCGTCGGTCACGTCGCTGCGTCAGTACCACTCGCGCCGGGGGGTCCCCAGCTCGTCCCGGAAGCCGTTCTCCGTGAGGTCGTCGTCGTAGTCCTCGCCGTCGCCCTCGGGGACCACATCGGTGTCCCACTCCAGGCCCACGTTCTGCCGCTCGATCAGCGGCTGCCCGTTCTCGTCCCGGATCCAGTCGCCCCGCCCGCCCTCGGCGTTGATGGCGTCGGGGTCCCACCAGTGGTCGGCGTCCCCGCCCTGGGAGCGAAACTGGTTGATGTGCCCCAGCTCGTGGAAGAGCACGACGATCGGCGGTTTGCCGGTCCAGCCGTTGGGGTCCGTGGTGTTATTGATCCCGCCCTGGTAGTCAGGGTTGATGGTCACCACGTAGCCGTCCGGACTGGCGTAGCCGTTCTGCTCGTCGAACTCGCGGATGGTCACCTTGTCCTTCCCCATGCCCAGGAAGCCGGACTCGTCGTAGTGCCGGCCCTGGGCCTCGAGCATCTCCTGCCCGGTCTCGCTGGAGGCCATCATCTGCAGGTCGGCCAGCATCCGCTGCTTGAAGGCGTCGCTGCCGTCCACCTCGAACTCCAGCCACCGGGTGTAGTGCTCCTCCGACGGGATCTCGATGGTGATCCGCTGCTCACCGTCCATCGTGTCGTGGTCCTCGCCGGTGAGCTTGTCGGTGCCCTGGCCTCCGGTGAAGGAGTCGGTGCCGGACCCGGCATACATCGTGTCGTCACCGGCGCCGCCGTGGCCGGTGTCGTCGCCGAAGCCGCCGGAGACGATGTCATCGCCCTGACCTGCGAAGAGCCGGTCGTCGCCGGTCGCCCCCTCGAGGTAGTCGTTGCCCTCTCCACCGGAGATGACGTCCTCCCCGTCCATGCCGTAAAGGACGTCGTTGCCCAGCCCGCCGAAGACCTGGTCGTCCCCGCCCCCGCTGTCGACGTAGTCGTCGCCCGCGCCACCATGCACGACGTCGGCCCCGCTGCCCAGCTCCAGGGTGTCGGCCCCCTCGCCACCGAAGGCCTCGATGTCCCCGGTGGCGCCTTGTGCCGAGACGGTGTCGTCACCCTCACCGCCGGAGAAGCGGAGGTTCACCTCGGTGCCGGAGGGGACGGTGATGGTGTCGCTGCCGCCCCCGGTGTTGATGACGACCTCTTGGTCCGCGGGGATGCGTACCTCTTCCACCACGCACTGCGACTCGGTGTAGTGCGTGACCGTCAGCACCGTCTCGCCGGTGTCCGGGTCGACCGTGACCTCGATCGTGTCATTGCCGCTGCCGGTGGTCACCGTCGTCGTGTCGCCCAGGGTGGTCTGCATGATGCCGTAGGACACACCCGTCGGATAGTCCCAGTTCGGTATGCCGTCGGCCGGCCCCGCCCAGTCGTCGCTGATGTCCTTGGCGCGTTGGGAGATCGAGTCCAGGGTCGACGCACGGCCGCTCAGGGTGCGGCCCAGCTCCTCGCGGATGCCCTGAGCCTTCCCCTGCTCGACCGCGATCTCGGGGGGTTGGTCCTCGTCGTCGGGCCAGGTGAAGGTCACCGAGCCGAAGAGGCGGAGGGCTGTGGAGCAGGCGCTACTGGCCCGGACGAAGCTGGAGTCGAGGTGGTTCTGGGCGTTCTCCACGTCGGCGTCGATGACGGCGAGCACCTGCTGCAGCGCACCCGCCTCCTCGCTCGCACCGTGGAGAGCCGTCCTGAGCGTGGGGGCATAGGAGAGGTAGGACTCCGCCCGGTTCCCCTCCCAATGCTCGGTGAGGTCGTCACGAGTGGTCCTCACCGTCGCCGCGGCATCCGCCAGCGCGGTAGCGAAGGACGTGAGGCGTGTGCGAGCGGTCAGCAGCCATCCCGTGTCGGCGTCGAGGTCCCAGACGTCATCGACGGTGATGCTGCTCATCGGCCCGGCTCCGGCAGCTCGATCGGATCGCTGCAGACGAGAGCGGTCCCCGGCGCGTCGGCGGCGATGGTCGAGGCGAAGGGCTCCTCCTGCCCGGGTGTGGGACCGGGGGCGATCTGCACGCAGATCTCGAGCGCGGTCACGGAACCGGGGTCTGAGAGGGGATCCTCGGTCACGGTGATCGTCTCGGACCCGCTGGGCAGGTCCGTGCGGAGCGGAAGGAGGACGAAGGCGGTGTCCTCGGCGGCGCCACCCGGCTCGACCGTCGTGCTGGAGGCCCGGTGCAGGGCGGCGGGCAGAACCCCCTCGGGGATGCCGAAGACCTGCTTCGACAGGCGCACGACGCCCTCCTCGCTCCCGGCGCTGACCCATGCGGCGGCGGGAGCCTGGGTCGCGGAACGAGCCTGAGAGGCCGCCCGGTCCTGGGCGACCTTGATCGGCTCCGGGCCCTCGTTGGTGACGGTGTAGGACACCAGGACGCCCTCGATGCCGCTCGTGAAGCCCTCCGGCGCGGTGGCGATCTCGGCGGAGCCGGTGACTGAGGCCCTCAGGTCGGCCTCGACCGGCGCGGTGGACTGCTCCGTGTCATCCCCCGCCGTGACGTCCTCGCTCGTGCTCGTGCCGGGCTGCTGCTCGTCCTGCATACCGTCTCCCTGCTGGGTGCATCCGGCCAGGAAGATCGCGACCGCGCTCACGACGGCGAGGCTCTGCACCGGCTTCATCGGGGGACTCCGCCGCCGTCGCCCTTTGAGCCGCTACCACCGCCACTGCTTCCACCATCGCTGCCGCCAGAGGAGTTCGCCGCCTGGTCCAGCTCACGGGAGGCCTGTTGGAGGTAGTGACCGTCCGTGGCGCAGGTGGCGCCTAGCCGCCCGGAAGCGGCCAGCAAGGTCGACACCGCCGTGTCGAAGACGTCGGCGACGTTCGAGGCGGCGGCCGCGTCACCCAGGCACGAGACGTCGAAACTGCGGTAACCACCCAAGGTGGTGTCGGCACCCTGGAGGTCGGTCGCGCAAGTCATCATCGTGTTACCCGCGTCGTTCAGCCGTGCTGGATCCCCACCAACCACGTCCTCACCCCCCTGGTCCGCAGGTTACCGCATGCTCAGCGGGCCTCGCCCAGCAACGCCTGGATCCGCCCGACGCCCTCGCGCAGGTCCTCGTCGCCGAGGGCATAGCTCAGCCGCAGGTAGCCGCTGGGACCGAAGGCCTCACCGGGCACGACTGCGACCTCGACCTCGTCCAGGATCAGCGCGGCGAGCTCAGCGCTGGTCTGCGGCGTCCGCCCCCGGATCTGCTTGCCCAGCACCCCCTCGACCGAGGGGTAGGCGTAGAACGCACCCTGCGGCACCGGGCACTCCACGCCCTCGATCACGTTGAGCATGTCGACCATGAGGGTGCGTCGCCGGTCGAAGGCGACCTTCATCTCGTCCACGGCGTCCAGGCTGCCCTCGAGCGCCGCGATGGCCGCCCGCTGGGAGACGTTGGCGACGTTGGAGGTCGCGTGGCTCTGCAGGTTGGTCGCCGCCTTGATGACGTCCTGGGGGCCGATCATCCAACCCACCCGCCAGCCGGTCATGGCGTAGGTCTTGGCCACCCCGTTGAGGACGACGCACGTGTCCGCCAGCTCGGGCACGAGCACCGGCATGGACGGCGCCTGCGCGCCGTCGTAGAGCAGGTGCTCGTAGATCTCATCGGTGATGACCCAGATGCCGTGCTCCAGCGCCCAGCGGCCGATCGCCTCGACCTGCTCCGGCGGGTAGACCGCGCCGGTGGGGTTGGAGGGGGAGCAGAACAGCAGCGCCTTGGTGCGCTCGGTCCGCGCCGCCTCCAGCTGCTCGACGGTCACGAGGTATGCCGTCTCGGCGTCCGCGCCGGCGAAGACCTCCACGGGCGAGCCGCCGGCGAGACGGATCGCCTCGGGGTAGGTCGTCCAGTAGGGGGTGGGAAGGATGACCTCGTCGCCCGGGTCCAGTAACGCCGCGAAGGTGTTGTAGACCGCCTGCTTGCCGCCATTGGTGACGAGTACGTTGGCGGGCTCCACGGCATACCCCGAGTCGCGGCGCGTCTTGGCGACGATCGCCTCCTTGAGGGCGGGGAGACCGCCCGCGGGGGAGTAGCGGTGGTTGACCGGGTCCGAGCAGGCGTCGACGGCGGCCTGCACGACGTAGTCGGGGGTCGGGAAGTCCGGCTCGCCGGCGCCGAAGCCGATGACCGGCCGCCCCTGCGCCTTGAGGGACTTGGCCTTGGCGTCGACGGCCAGGGTGGCCGACTCGGCGATGGATCCGATGCGGGTGCTGATGCGGGTCTGCTCGCTCACGTGTCCCATCATGGCATCGACGCTTCACGCGGCGTCAGCCCGTGGTCGTCTTTGGCCAACCTGTCGGCCGTCCCGTATGCTGAGCGTTCGGGTGCTCGCACCACGCGCCAGCCTGCCCCCCAGCAGCGGGTCGGCGTCGCGAGGACCTGGTGAAGGGCAATAGCTCAATTGGTAGAGCACCGGTCTCCAAAACCGGCGGTTGGGGGTTCGAGTCCCTCTTGCCCTGCGTGACCGGGAGGCAGCCTGCCCCCGGCAGACCCAGACCAGCGACAGGAAGGTGAGCCGTGGCCGACTCCGCCCGCGACACCGACGGCGTCGCCCGCAGCCAGCCCGGCGCCGGGCAGGGTGGCCGTCCGGCGACCTTCGTCGAGCAGGTCATGGCCGAGCTGCGCAAGGTCGTCCAGCCCACGCGCAACGAGCTCATCACCTACACGATCGTCGTCTTCGTCTTCGTGCTGGTGATGATGGCGTTCGTCTTCGGTCTGGACCAGCTGTTCCAGTGGCTGGTCGGTCTCGTCTTCGGGGCCTGACCGCGAGCAGCATCCGGTGCCGATCGGCGCCGCGACACGACATTGAGGAAGTAGGGCATGTCCGAGCAGACCCCCGACCACGACGAGGTCACCGCCGAGCAGTCCGTCCAGGACGCCGACGTGGAGGCCGCCGAGCGTCACGACGGTGACGACCCGGCCGACCCCGTGGAGGAGGCCGTCTACGGCGAGGACGACGAGGTGGCCTCCGAGGAGCCCGCCGACGCGGAGGAGGTCCTCGAGGCGGTCGACCCGCTGGAGGAGTTCACCTCGGTCCTGCGCGGAAAGTACGGCGACTGGTTCGTCGTCCACTCCTACGCGGGCTACGAGAACCGCGTCAAGCACAACCTGGAGACCCGCATCACCAGCCTCAACATGGAGGACTACATCTTCGAGGTGGAGGTCCCCATGGAGGAGGTGACGGAGATCAAGAACGGCCAGCGCAAGCAGGTGCGCCGCGTGCGGATGCCCGGCTACGTGCTCGTGCGTATGGAGCTGACCGACGAGTCCTGGGGCGCCGTGCGGCACACCCCCGGGGTCACCGGTTTCGTGGGCAACGCCCACCAGCCGGTGCCGCTGAGCATCGACGAGGTCGTCAGCATGCTGGCCCCCAAGTTCGACACCCCGACCCCGGCGCCCAGCGCCGCGGGCGGCGGCGACGCGACCGCGGACGACGGCTTCAGCCGTCCGGCCCAGCCGCACGTCGACTTCGAGGTCGGCGAGTCGGTCACCGTCATGGAGGGGCCGTTCGAGACGCTGCCCGCCACGATCTCCGAGATCCTGCCCGAGAGCAACAAGCTCAAGGTGCTGGTCTCGATCTTCGGCCGCGAGACCCCCGTCGAGCTGTCGTTCAACCAGGTCGCCAAGATCTGATCCCCCGGGGGCTCCGCCCCCCGTCGTCACCGTCCGGTGCACGGCATGCAACCGGGTCATCGCCCAGGGCGTCGGCCCACGATCCAAGGAGAGCACCATGCCCCCCAAGAAGAAGGTCAGCGGCTTCATCAAGCTGCAGATCCAGGCCGGCGCCGCCACCCCGGCCCCGCCCGTCGGCCCCGCGCTGGGCCAGCACGGCGTCAACATCATGGAGTTCGTCAAGGCGTACAACGCCGCGACGGAGTCCCAGCGTGGCAATGTCATCCCGGTCGAGATCACGGTCTACGAGGACCGCTCGTTCACCTTCATCACCAAGACCCCGCCGGCCGCCGAGCTCATCAAGAAGGCCGCGGGCGTCGGCAAGGGCTCGGGCGAGCCGCACAAGACCAAGGTCGGCACGCTGAACGACGCGCAGCTCACCGAGATCGCCGAGATGAAGATGGCCGACCTCAACGCCAACGACCTGGACATGGCCAAGCGCATCATCGCCGGCACCGCCCGGTCGATGGGCATCACCACCAGCTGAACCCCCCCGGGGCGTGCCGTCCCGCCCGACCGGCGGACGGCATACCCCGAACCCTGTGGCAGGGCCCGCTTCGGCCCGTCCGACCACAGCTCCACCATCACCACGAGGAGTCACACATGAAGCGCAGCAAGGCCTACCGCGCCTCCGCGGAGAAGCTCGGCGAGGGGTCGGTCTACACCCCCCGCGAGGCGATCCGCCTGGCCAAGGAGACCAGCACCACGAAGTACGACGCGACCGTCGAGGTCGCCCTGCGCCTGGGCGTCGACCCGCGCAAGGCCGACCAGCTCGTCCGCGGCACCGTCAACCTGCCCGGCGGCACCGGCAAGACCGCCCGCGTGCTCGTCTTCGCCAACGGCGACAAGGCGCAGGCCGCCCTGGACGCGGGCGCGGACTACGTCGGCTCGGACGACATGATCGAGCGGGTCTCCGGCGGCTGGACGGACTTCGACGCCGTCGTCGCCACCCCGGACCTCATGGGCAAGGTCGGCCGGCTGGGCAAGGTGCTCGGCCCCCGCGGGCTCATGCCGAACCCCAAGACCGGCACCGTCACGATGGACACCGCCAAGGCCGTGTCCGACATCAAGGGCGGCAAGATCGAGTTCCGCGTGGACAAGCACAGCAACCTCCACTTCATCATCGGCAAGACCTCCTTCGACGAGGCCACCCTCGCGGAGAACTACGCCGTGGCGATCGAGGAGATCCTGCGCCTGAAGCCGACCAGCTCCAAGGGTCGCTACGTCACCAAGGCGACCATGTCGACCACGATGGGCCCGGGCATCCCCATGGACCCCGCGCGCGTCGCGAGCGTCCTGGAGACCGCACCGGCCGAGTGAGGCCCGCCTGAGCGGCCACGGCCCACCCGCCGTCGACGACGCCCCCGGGAGCACCTCGAGTGCTCCGGGGGCGTCGTCGCGTCGGTCGCCTCATGCGTCCCGTCCATTGCCTCATGCGTACGGGCGGGCGCCGTCCCGTCGGCCTCACCACTCACGGGGGTCTCACGGTGCGGGGATGTGACCATCTGCCGGGGAAGTAACCCCGGCAGGGGGCACTGTCCCCGCAGGGTGTGGCCTCTGTGACCCGTGGGGCGGCCGGGGTGGCGGGGGCCTGCGGGCCCGTGCGGCTGCTCAGCCCCGGGACCCCTTCGGCTGCTCAGCCCCGGGACACCTCGGGCAGCCGCCAGGAGACGGCGGCCCCGACCAGCCCCAGCGCCGCCAGGAAGACCAGCGCCGGGACGGCGCCGAGCGTGGCCAGGGCGGCGCTCACCGCACCCGTGAGGAGCAGGACGACGCCCATCGCGGTGTTGGAGACGGCCACGTAGCGGGTGCGCCGGTCGCCCTCGGCGAGGTCCACGACATACGTCTTGCGGGCCACCCGCACGCCCACGTGCACGAGGCTCAGCACGAGGTATGCCGTGACCAGCACCGCGAGCAGCGCCCCCGGGCGCCCCGGCAGCGCCAGGACGGCCACGACCGCGAGGAGCACGACGACCGAGGCGACGAGCGCGCCGAGCACCATGACGAGCCGGCTGGACCGGTCGGCCAGCGACCCGAAGACCCTCCCGCCGACCACCGAGGCGACGCCCTGCGCGATGACGAACGACCCGAGCCCGCCGAGCAGCGCGGCGACCGTGCCCTGGCCGCCCGACCGGCCCGCGTCGACCGCCAGGGTCACGAGGAAGGGCGGCGCGAGCGCCGACACCAGGAGCAGCCCCCGGGCCAGGACGAACCGGCGGAACCCGGCGTCGTCCCGCAGGAGGCCGACCGTGTCGGTCCACCAGTGCTGGCGCTCCTCCTCGGGCTCCTGGGGCTCCTCGGGGATCCCCGCGTAGACCAGGACCGCGAGCGCCCATATCAGCGCCGCACCGAGCAGGAAGGCCGCCAGCGCCGGCGCGTCCAGGCCGGGCCCGAGCAGCTGCAGGGCCACCCCGATGACCAGGGCCGCCACCCCCGACACCATGGTCGCGGCCCCGGTCACCTGGCCGCGCTGCCCCTTCGGCACCGTCCGGCCCTGCACGTCCTTGGCCGCCATCGAGCACAGGCAGCGCGCGAGGGCGAAGACCGCGAGCGCCGCGAGGACGGCGGCCCCCGCCACCCACCCGTCGAGCGCCAGGGCCGCTGCCGCCATGGCCGCCGTCGCCCCGGCCTGGCCGGCCGCACCGAGCATCCACACCCGGGTGCGGCGCGGGCGGGCCACCACCCACGGCGTCAGCGCGGCCTGCGGCAGCATCGACCCGGCCTCGCGCACGGGCACCAGCAGCCCCACCAGCGCGGCGGGCGCGCCGACGAGGGTGAGCAACCAGGGGAGGACCGTCTTGGCGTTGACGACCTGGTCGCCGATGCTCTGCAGGGCGTTGGCACCGATGAGCCGCAGCCCGCCACGGCTCACCCGGTCGCTCCCGCCGAAGTCGCTCTCGGCCTGCGGATCCTCGCTGACGAACCGGTGGTACCACCGCGCCCGTGTCGACTGCTCGCTCACCGGCCCCATGATGCCGGGCGGCCCGACCGCACCGGAGACCGGCACCGGGATTTGGGCCACCCCCGGGTATGCCGTACCCTGAGGACATACCCAAGACCGCCGGTTGTCGGCGTGCCCGGGTCCGGCGCGAGTCGGGTCGGGCGGCGTCGGCCGAAGGTTCCGACCACTGTCGGGGCGACCAGCGTAGGTGTACCGAGCACGAGCCGTCCGACTGTCGTCGACGAGCGTCCTGCGAGCCCCGGTGCGCCTGCGCCGGGGCTCTCGTCATGCCGGGCCCGGGGGTATCCGGCACCATCACGTGATAGGAGGCCAGAATGGCGACACCCGAGAAGGTTGCTGCCATCGCCGAGCTGACGGAGAAGTTCCGCAGCTCCGGTGGGGCCGTGCTCACGGAGTACCGCGGGCTGCGGGTGAGCCAGATCACCGAGCTCCGTGCCTCCGTGCGAGAGCACGCCACCTACGCCGTGGTGAAGAACACGCTCACCAAGCGTGCTGCTGCCGAGGCCGGCATCGAGGGCCTCGACGAGCACCTTCAGGGCCCCACGGCCATCGCCTTCGTCACCGGTGACCCGGTCGAGGCGGCCAAGGGTCTGCGTGACTTCGCCAAGGCCAACCCGGCCCTGGTCATCAAGGGTGGGGTGCTCGACGGCAGGCCGTTGACCCCCGCCGAGATCACCACGCTCGCGGACCTGGAGTCCCGCGAGGTCCTGCTGGCCAAGCTGGCAGGTGCCATGAAGGGCAACCTGTCCAAGGCTGCCGGCCTGTTCGCCGCTCCGCTGTCCTCGACCGCCCGGGTCGTCGACGCGCTGCGCGCGAAGGTCGAGGAGCAGGGCGGACCCCTCTCCGGGGCGACGTCGGCGGCTGCCGACGAGACCCCGTCGGCGGATTCCGCCGACACCACCGCACCGGCAGAGGCCGAGGCGGGCACCGACGTCGCCGAGGGTGGCGACGAGGGCTGAGCGTGCCGGCCCCCGGGCCGCGCGAGCAGCGCATCCACACAACGCCACTCACGGCATACAACAGGAAGGAACGCCCATCATGGCGAAGCTGAGCACCGAGGAGCTCCTTGACCAGTTCAAGGAGATGACCCTCATCGAGCTGTCCGAGTTCGTCAAGGCCTTCGAGGACACCTTCGAGGTCACCGCCGCCGCCCCGGTCGCCGTGGCTGCCGCCGGTGCCCCCGCCGGTGGTGCCGGCGAGGCCGCCGCCGCCGAGGAGCAGGACGAGTTCGACGTCGTCCTCGAGGCCGCCGGTGACAAGAAGATCCAGGTCATCAAGGAGGTCCGTGCGCTGACCTCCCTCGGCCTGAAGGAGGCCAAGGACCTGGTCGACGGTGCGCCGAAGCCGGTCCTGGAGAAGGTCGACAAGGAGGCCGCCGAGAAGGCCAAGGAGCAGCTCGAGGGCGCCGGCGCGACCGTCACCCTCAAGTGAGCCCGTCGGTGGGGGCACGGCGTATGCCGTGACTGCCCACCGGCACCTCTCACCTCCGCCGCGGGCGGGGTCGGGGCACCCTCGGGTGCCCGGCCCCGCCCGCGGTGCGTCCGGGCGGTCGCCGGCCGGCGGACACGCGGGGGAGCGGTCGTGCTTGACGGGCGGGGGGCCCAGGGAGCACCATCGTCGGACGTATCCGCCGGTGGCGGAGGTCGGGATCCACCAGGGGCGCGCCCGCCCCTGAGCCGACGTCCGGTGCCGCGGCCGTCCCCGTCGTCCAGGGTTGGACGTCGGGCCATGCGGCGTGTAGGATGATTCTTTGCGCTGCCCTTCACCTGCCCTCGATCCCGCTGAAGAGATCGGTGCGCGCCCCGGCCGGTCCGCCGAGGCGCTGGACACCGTCTCCTCGCGCTGCATCCGAGAACAGGTCGGGCGGCGCCTGACCGCCGCACACATTTAGGCCCGTGGAAGGACCATCCTTGGCTGCCTCGCGCACTGCGAAGAAGACTGTGTCCACCGCTCAGACGCCCTCCGGACGACTGAGCTTCGCCAAGATCAGGGAGCCCCTCGAGGTCCCGGATCTCTTGGCGCTCCAGACCGAGAGCTTCGACTGGCTCCTCGGCAACGAGTCCTGGCAGGCGCGGGTCGCCGCTGCTCAGGCCGAGGGGCGCGACGACATCCCCACCACCTCCGGTCTGGAGGAGATCTTCGAGGAGATCTCGCCGATCGAGGACTTCTCCGGCTCCATGTCGCTGAGCTTCCGCGACCACCGGTTCGAGGAGCAGAAGTACTCCGTCGAGGAGTGCCAGGAGAAGGACATGACCTACTCCGCCCCGCTGTTCGTCACGGCGGAGTTCATCAACAACTCCACCGGCGAGATCAAGAGCCAGACCGTGTTCATGGGTGACTTCCCGCTCATGACGCCGCGCGGCACCTTCATCGTCAACGGCACCGAGCGGGTCGTGGTGTCCCAGCTCGTGCGCAGCCCGGGCGTCTACTTCGAGCGCAGCCTCGACAAGACCTCGGACAAGGACATCTACTCCGCCAAGGTCATCCCCAGCCGCGGTGCCTGGCTGGAGTTCGAGATCGACAAGCGCGACCAGGTCGGCGTCCGCGTGGACCGCAAGCGCAAGCAGAGCGTCACCGTCCTGCTCAAGGCCCTCGGCTGGACCACGGACCAGATCCTCGAGGAGTTCGGCGACTACGAGTCGATCCGGCTCACCCTGGAGAAGGACCACACCACCGACCAGGACGAGGCGCTGCTGGACATCTACCGCAAGCTGCGTCCGGGCGAGCCCCCGACGCGCGACGCGGCCGAGACGCTGCTCAACAACCTCTACTTCAACCCCAAGCGCTACGACCTTGCCAAGGTCGGCCGCTACAAGGTCAACAAGAAGCTGGGGCTGCAGGCGCCGCTCGGCGAGTCCGTGCTCGGCATCGACGACATCGTCGCGACGATCAAGTACCTCGTCGCGCTGCACGCCGGCGAGCAGGCCGTGACCAGCCCGAGCGGCGAGGTCCCGGCCGAGGTCGACGACATCGACCACTTCGGCAACCGCCGCCTGCGCAGCGTCGGCGAGCTCATCCAGAACCAGGTGCGCACCGGCCTGTCCCGGATGGAGCGGGTCGTCCGCGAGCGGATGACCACCCAGGACGTCGAGGCGATCACGCCGCAGACGCTCATCAACATCCGGCCGGTCGTCGCCTCCATCAAGGAGTTCTTCGGCACCAGCCAGCTGTCGCAGTTCATGGACCAGAACAACCCGCTCTCCGGGCTGACGCACAAGCGTCGTCTGTCCGCGCTGGGCCCGGGTGGTCTGTCCCGTGACCGGGCCGGCATGGAGGTGCGCGACGTGCACCCCAGCCACTACGGCCGCATGTGCCCGATCGAGACCCCTGAGGGTCCCAACATCGGTCTCATCGGCTCGCTGGCGTCCTACGGCCGGATCAACCCGTTCGGCTTCGTCGAGACCCCCTACCGGCGGGTCCGCGACGGCAAGGTCACCGACGTCGTCGACTACCTGTCGGCCGGCGAGGAGGACCGGTTCGTCATCGCCCAGGCCAACGCCAAGCTGGACGACGACGGCACCTTCCTCGACGAGCGCGTCCTGGTCCGGGCCCGTGAGGGCGAGGCCGTCGACGTGCCCGCCTCCGACGTGGACTACATGGACGTCTCGGCGCGCCAGATGGTGTCCGCGGCGACCGCGATGATCCCGTTCCTCGAGCACGACGACGCCAACCGCGCGCTCATGGGCGCCAACATGCAGCGTCAGGCGGTGCCGCTGGTGCGCGCCGAGGCGCCGCTCGTGGGCACCGGTATGGAGCACCGCGCCGCGCTGGACTCCGGTGACGTCGTGCGCGCCGCCAAGGCGGGCGCGGTCCAGGAGGTCTCCGCCGACCTGGTGACCGTCGCCAACGACGACGGGACCTACCAGTCCTACAAGATCAACAAGTTCACCCGCTCCAACCAGGGCAACTGCTACAACCAGCAGGTCCGGGTCGACGTGGGCGACCACGTCGAGGCGGGGCAGCTGCTGGCCGACGGTCCCGCGACCGACGGTGGCGAGATGGCGCTGGGCCGCAACCTGCTCGTGGCGTTCATGCCGTGGGAGGGCTACAACTACGAGGACGCGATCATCCTCTCCCAGCGGCTGGTCCAGGACGACGTGCTCTCCTCGATCCACATCGAGGAGCACGAGATCGACGCCCGCGACACCAAGCTGGGTCCGGAGGAGATCACCCGGGACATCCCGAACGTCTCCGACGACGTCCTGGCCGACCTCGACGAGCGCGGCATCATCCGGATCGGCGCCGAGGTCCGCGACGGCGACCTGCTCGTCGGCAAGGTCACGCCCAAGGGTGAGACCGAGCTGACCCCGGAGGAGCGCCTGCTGCGCGCCATCTTCGGCGAGAAGGCCCGTGAGGTCCGGGACACCTCGATGAAGGTGCCGCACGGCGAGACCGGCACGGTCATCGGCGTCAAGGTCTTCGACCGCGAGGAGGGCGACGAGCTTCCTCCGGGCGTCAACCAGCTGGTCCGCGTCTACGTCGCCAACAAGCGCAAGATCACCGACGGCGACAAGCTCGCCGGCCGGCACGGCAACAAGGGCGTCATCTCCAAGATCCTCCCGGTCGAGGACATGCCCTTCCTCGAGGACGGCACGCCGGTCGACGTCGTGCTCAACCCGCTGGGCGTCCCGGGCCGGATGAACATCGGCCAGATCCTGGAGCTGCACCTCGGCTGGGCCGCGGCGCAGGGCTGGGAGATCGCCGGTCAGCCGGAGTGGGCCGAGCTCATCCCCGAGGACGCCCGCAGCGCGCAGCCGCGGACCCGCGTCGCGAGCCCCGTCTTCGACGGTGCGCGCGAGGAGGAGATCGCCGGGCTGCTGGACTCGACGACGCCGACCCGTGACGGCAAGCGGCTCATCGACAACAGCGGCAAGACCAAGCTGTTCGACGGTCGCTCGGGCGAGCCCTTCCCGGAGGAGATCTCGGTCGGCTACATGTACATCCTCAAGCTGCACCACCTCGTGGACGACAAGATCCACGCGCGCAGCACGGGGCCGTACTCGATGATCACCCAGCAGCCGCTCGGTGGTAAGGCCCAGTTCGGTGGCCAGCGCTTCGGTGAGATGGAGGTGTGGGCGCTGGAGGCGTACGGCGCCGCCTACGCCCTGCAGGAGCTCCTGACCATCAAGTCCGACGACGTCACCGGTCGGGTCAAGGTCTACGAGTCCATCGTCAAGGGCGACAACGTCCCCGAGCCCGGCATCCCCGAGTCCTTCAAGGTGCTCATCAAGGAGATGCAGTCGCTGTGCCTGAACGTCGAGGTCCTGTCCTCCGACGGCAGCCAGATCGACCTGCGCGAGTCGGACACCGAGGTGTTCCGGGCCGCCGAGGAGCTCGGGATCGACCTGAGCCGCCGCGAGCCCAGCTCGGTCGAGGAGGTGTGACGGCGCGCAGCGCCTTGTCACACCTGTGTCGAGACCGGCGGGCGCAGCCCGTCCGCGTCTGTCGGGCGGGCGTAGCCCGCGGTCTATGAACGTGAGATTTCTGCATACGAGAGAAGGAAGCACGAAGTGCTAGACGTCAACTTCTTCGACGAGTTGCGCATCGGCCTGGCGACGGCCGAGGACATCAGGACCTGGAGCCACGGCGAGGTCAAGAAGCCCGAGACCATCAACTACCGCACCCTCAAGCCCGAGAAGGACGGCCTCTTCTGCGAGAAGATCTTCGGCCCGACCCGGGACTGGGAGTGCTACTGCGGCAAGTACAAGCGGGTGCGCTTCAAGGGCATCATCTGTGAGCGCTGCGGCGTCGAGGTGACCCGTGCGGGCGTGCGCCGCGAGCGGATGGGCCACATCGAGCTCGCCGCCCCGGTCACCCACATCTGGTACTTCAAGGGTGTCCCGAGCCGGCTCGGCTACCTGCTGGACCTGGCTCCCAAGGACCTCGAGAAGGTCATCTACTTCGCGGCCTACATGATCACCACGGTCGACGAGGAGGGGCGCCACCAGGACCTGCCCAGCCTCGAGGCGCAGATCCAGACCGAGAAGAAGGCGATGGAGAACCGTCGCGACTCCGACGTCGAGGAGCGGGCCAAGAAGCTGGAGTCCGACCTCGCCGAGCTCGAGGCCGAGGGCGCCAAGTCCGACGCCAAGCGCAAGGTCAAGGACGGCGCCGAGCGGGAGATGAACCAGATCCGTCGGCGCGCCGACGCCCAGGTCGAGCGTCTGGAGCAGGTCTGGGACCGCTTCAAGAACCTCAAGGTCCAGGACCTGGAGGGCGACGAGATCCTCTACCGCGAGATGCGTGACCGCTTCGGCATGTACTTCGAGGGAGGCATGGGTGCGGCCGCGCTGCAGAAGCGGCTGGAGAGCTTCGACCTCGACGCCGAGGCGCAGTCGCTGCGCGAGACCATCGCGACCGGCAAGGGGCAGCGCAAGACCCGGGCCATCAAGCGGCTCAAGGTCGTCACCAGCTTCCTGCAGACCAAGAACGAGCCGGCCGGCATGGTGCTGGACTGCGTCCCGGTCATCCCGCCGGACCTGCGCCCCATGGTCCAGCTGGACGGTGGCCGCTTCGCGACCTCCGACCTCAACGACCTCTACCGCCGCGTCATCAACCGCAACAACCGCCTCAAGCGGCTGCTGGACCTGGGCGCGCCGGAGATCATCGTCAACAACGAGAAGCGCATGCTGCAGGAGGCCGTCGACAGCCTCTTCGACAACGGCCGCCGCGGACGCGCCGTCACCGGCCCGGGCAACCGGCCGCTGAAGTCGCTGTCCGACATGCTCAAGGGCAAGCAGGGCCGGTTCCGCCAGAACCTGCTGGGCAAGCGCGTCGACTACTCCGGCCGCTCGGTCATCGTCGTCGGCCCGCAGCTGCGGCTGCACCAGTGCGGCCTGCCCAAGCAGATGGCGCTGGAGCTGTTCAAGCCGTTCGTCATGAAGCGGCTGGTCGACCTGGACCACGCGCAGAACATCAAGTCGGCCAAGCGCATGGTCGAGCGGGGACGCAGCGTCGTCTGGGACGTGCTCGAGGAGGTCATCACCGACCACCCCGTGCTGCTCAACCGCGCACCCACCCTGCACCGGCTGGGCATCCAGGCCTTCGAGCCGCAGCTGGTCGAGGGCAAGGCCATCCAGATCCACCCGCTGGTGTGCACCGCCTTCAACGCCGACTTCGACGGTGACCAGATGGCGGTCCACGTGCCGCTGTCCGCGGAGGCCCAGGCCGAGGCCCGGATCCTCATGCTCAGCTCCAACAACATCCTCAAGCCGGCCGACGGCCGTCCGGTGACCATGCCCACCCAGGACATGATCATCGGCCTGTTCCACCTCACCTCGGGGAGCACCCGTGGCGAGGCGGGGTCGGCCTACCTCGTGGACGAGGACGGCACCCAGCACCTGCGCAGCTTCGGCTCGGTCGCGGAGGCCCGCATGGCCTTCGACGCCGGGCAGATCGAGCTGGGCACGGCCATCCGGCTGCGGCTCAACCAGACCGCGCCGCCGGAGGGCTTCGCCCTGCCCGAGGGCGCCCAGGTGAGCGAGGACGGTGTCGTCGACACCTTCGTCATGGAGACCACGCTGGGCCGGGCGCTGTTCAACGACGCCCTGCCGCCCAACTACGCCTACGTCGACGAGGTCGTGGACAAGAAGCGGCTCTCCGGGATCGTCAACGACCTGGCCGAGCGCTACACCAAGGTGCAGGTCGCCGCGAGCCTCGACTCGCTCAAGGACGCCGGCTATCACTGGGCCACCCGCTCGGGCACCACGGTCGCGGTCTCCGACGTGCAGACGCCGGAGCGCAAGACCGAGATCCTGTCCTCCTACGAGGCCAAGGCCGCCAAGGTGCAGCTGCAGTACGAGCGCGGTCTCATCACCGACGACGAGCGTCGCCAGGAGCTCATCGAGATCTGGACCCAGGCCACCAACGAGGTCGCCAAGGAGCTGGAGACCTCGATGCCCAAGGACAACACCATCTACCGGATGGTGACCTCGGGCGCCCGAGGCAACTGGTTCCAGCTGCGGCAGATCGCCGGGATGCGTGGCCTCATGGCCAACCCCAAGGGCGAGATCATCCCGCGTCCGATCAAGTCCAACTTCCGTGAGGGCCTGTCGGTGCTGGAGTTCTTCATCTCCACGCACGGTGCCCGCAAGGGCCTGGCGGACACCGCGCTGCGGACCGCCGACTCGGGCTACCTCACGCGGCGGCTGGTCGACGTGAGCCAGGACGTCATCATCCGGGAGAACGACTGCGGCACCGACCGCGGCTTCGTGATGCCGATCGCGCAGGCCGGCGCCGAGGGCGCGCTGCGCGAGCACGACGACGTCGAGACCGCGGTCTACGCGCGGACC
Source organism: Serinicoccus chungangensis (assembly GCF_001483745.1). Lineage (GTDB taxonomy): Bacteria > Actinomycetota > Actinomycetes > Actinomycetales > Dermatophilaceae > Ornithinicoccus > Ornithinicoccus chungangensis_A. The sequence continues at coordinate 183,881 of NZ_LQBL01000011.1, forward strand.
CTCGCCGCGGACGTGGAGGTCGACGGCCAGGTGCTCGCCCAGGCCGGCATCGACCTGGGTGACGTCGTCATCGACACCCTGGTGAACGCCGGCGTCGAGGAGGTCAAGGTCCGTTCGGTCCTGACCTGCGAGTCGCTGGTGGGCACCTGCGCCAAGTGCTACGGACGCAGCCTCGCGACCGGCAAGTTGGTGGACATCGGCGAGGCAGTCGGCATCATCGCCGCCCAGTCCATCGGTGAGCCCGGCACCCAGCTGACGATGCGCACCTTCCACACCGGTGGTGTGGCCGGTGACGACATCACGCAGGGTCTGCCGCGTGTCGTCGAGCTGTTCGAGGCCCGCACGCCCAAGGCGGTCGCCCCGATCGCCGAGGCGACCGGCCGGATCGAGGTCGAGGACACGGACAAGTCGCGCCGGCTCCTCCTCACGCCGGACGACGGCAGCGACGAGCACGCCTACCCGGTGAGCAAGCGGGCCCGCCTGCTGGTCGCCGACGGCGACCACGTCGAGGTCGGCACCCAGCTCGTGGTCGGCGCGATCGACCCCAAGCAGGTCCTGCGCATCCTCGGCCCACGGGCCACCCAGCAGCACCTGGTCGACCAGGTCCAGGGTGTGTACCGCCAGCAGGGTGTGTCGATCCACGACAAGCACATCGAGGTCATCGTGCGGCAGATGCTGCGGCGCGTCACGATCATCGAGGCGGGGGACACCGAGCTGCTGCCCGGCACCCTCTCCGAGCGTGGTCGCTTCGAGACCGAGAACCGTCGGGTCGTCTCCGAGGGTGGGCGCCCGGCCTCGGGCCGTCCGGAGCTCATGGGCATCACCAAGGCCTCGCTGGCGACCGACTCCTGGCTCTCCGCGGCCTCCTTCCAGGAGACCACCCGCGTCCTCACCGAGGCCGCGATGGAGGCCAAGAGCGACCCGCTGCTGGGCCTGAAGGAGAACGTCATCCTCGGCAAGCTGATCCCCGCGGGGACCGGCCTGACGCGGTACCGCAACCTCACGGTGGAGCCCACCGAGGAGGCCAAGGCCGCGGCCTACGCGGTCCCGGACTACGAGGACTTCGACTACGCCGGCACGTTCGGCCAGGGCAGCGGCGAGGCCGTCCGCCTCGACGACGTCCCCATGGACGAGCCGCGCTACTGAGCGCAGGGCCGACCTCGCACACCGCCAGGGGCGGGTATGCCGTGACCCACGGCATACCCGCCCCTGGCGCGTGCGCCTGCTGACGGATTTGTCCCTGCGCCCCCGCTCCCGGTATCCTGGAGAACTGTGTGCAGGCTAGGTCCTGCGCGTACGCGGGCGCCAGGCCCGCACCCACCTCTCGCCGGGCAGTCCGCCCGGGTCTCGCGCGGCGTCCCTGCCGCTCGGTGGTCCGGACGGGAAGTGCAGGGGAGAGCAGCGGTTCCGACACACCCGGGTGCGGGGGTCGAGGAGCGGCGCAACCCAAGGAGCGTGACCCGTGCGGACCCCCGCGCGGCCAGCGAAGACCATCCACGACTGACGGAGCATCAGTGCCTACGATCAACCAGCTTGTCCGCAAGGGCCGGCAGGACAAGGTCAAGAAGACCAACTCCCCGGCCCTCAAGGGCAACCCGCAGCGCCGCGGCGTCTGCACCCGTGTCTACACCACCACCCCCAAGAAGCCGAACTCCGCCCTGCGCAAGGTCGCCCGTGTGCGCCTGACCAGCGGCGTCGAGGTCACGGCCTACATCCCGGGGGTCGGCCACAACCTCCAGGAGCACTCGATCGTGCTCGTCCGCGGCGGCCGGGTGAAGGACCTGCCCGGTGTCCGCTACAAGATCATCCGCGGGTCCCTGGACACCCAGGGCGTCCGGGGCCGCAACCAGGCCCGGTCCCGCTACGGCGCGAAGAAGGAGAAGAAGTAATGCCTCGTAAGGGCCCTGCTCCCAAGCGTCCCCTCATCAACGACCCGGTCTACGGCTCGACCCTGGTGACCCAGCTGGTCAACAAGATCCTCCTGGACGGCAAGAAGGCGACTGCCGAGCGCATCGTCTACGGCGCCCTCGAGGGCTGCCGCGCCAAGACCGGCACCGACCCCGTGCAGACGCTCAAGCGCGCGCTGGACAACGTCAAGCCGGCCCTGGAGGTCAAGTCCCGCCGCGTCGGTGGCGCCACCTACCAGGTGCCGATCGAGGTCAAGCCCGGCCGCAGCACCACGCTGGCCCTGCGCTGGCTCGTGGGCTACTCGCGGCAGCGCCGGGAGAAGACCATGACCGAGCGCCTCATGAACGAGATCCTCGACGCGAGCAACGGCCTGGGCGCCGCGGTGAAGCGTCGCGAGGACACCCACAAGATGGCCGACGCCAACAAGGCGTTCGCCCACTACCGCTGGTGACCTGCGGGTCGGGGCAGGGACGGCGCGCCGGCCGCGCCCCCGCCCCGACCGCGCACCGGCATCGCACTGACCACGAGAGACAACCAGAGAAGAGAGACTGTGGCACTCGACGTCCTCACGGACCTCAACAAGGTCCGCAACATCGGCATCATGGCTCACATCGATGCCGGCAAGACGACGACCACCGAGCGGATCCTGTTCTACACCGGCATCAACTACAAGATCGGTGAGACGCACGACGGCGCGTCGACGATGGACTGGATGGAGCAGGAGCAGGAGCGCGGCATCACGATCACGTCGGCCGCGACGACCTGCTTCTGGAAGGACACCCAGATCAACATCATCGACACCCCGGGGCACGTCGACTTCACCGTCGAGGTGGAGCGCTCCTTGCGCGTCCTCGACGGCGCGGTCGCGGTGTTCGACGGCAAGGAGGGTGTCGAGCCGCAGTCCGAGACCGTGTGGCGCCAGGCCGACAAGTACGACGTCCCGCGCGTGTGCTTCGTCAACAAGATGGACAAGCTCGGTGCCGACTTCTACTTCACCGTGCAGACCATCAAGGACCGCCTGGGCGCGACCCCGCTGGTCGTCCAGCTGCCCATCGGCGCCGAGAGCGACTTCATCGGTGTCATCGACCTCATCAAGATGCGTGCGCTCACGTGGCGCGGCGAGGTCGAGAAGGGCGAGGACTACGCCGTCGAGGAGATCCCCGCGGACCTGCAGGCCCAGGCCGAGGAGTACCGCGAGAAGCTCGTCGAGCAGGTCGCCGAGGCGACCGACGAGCTCATGGAGCGCTACCTCGAGGAGGGTGAGCTGACCGAGGAGGAGCTGGTCGCGGGCATCCGTGCCATGACCGTCACCTCGCAGGCCTACCCGGTCCTGTGCGGCTCGGCGTTCAAGAACAAGGGCGTGCAGCCGATGCTGGACGCGGTCATCTCCTACCTGCCCTCTCCGCTGGACGTCCCGCCGATGATCGGCCACGACCCCGACGACGAGACCGTCGAGCTGACCCGGCGCCCGGACTCCAGCGAGCCGTTCTCCGGTCTGGCCTTCAAGGTCGCGACCCACCCGTTCTTCGGCACCCTGACCTACGTGCGCGTCTACTCGGGCAAGATCGACGCCGGTCAGCCCGTGTACAACGCGACCAAGGGCAAGAAGGAGCGCATCGGCAAGCTGTTCCAGATGCACTCCAACAAGGAGAACCCGGTGGGCTCGGCCTCGGCCGGCCACATCTACGCGATGATCGGCCTCAAGGACACCACCACCGGTGACACGCTCTCCGACATGAACCAGCACATCGTGCTGGAGTCGATGAGCTTCCCGGAGCCGGTCATCCACGTCGCCATCGAGCCCAAGACCAAGGGCGACCAGGAGAAGCTGTCCACCGCGATCCAGAAGCTGGTCCAGGAGGACCCGACCTTCACCGTCCGGCTGGACGAGGAGACCGGTCAGACCGTCATCGGCGGTATGGGCGAGCTGCACCTGGACGTCTTCGTGGACCGCATGAAGCGCGAGTTCAAGGTCGAGGCCAACGTCGGCGCCCCGCAGGTCGCCTACCGCGAGACCATCAAGAAGGCCGTGGAGAAGTACGACTACACCCACAAGAAGCAGACGGGTGGGTCGGGCCAGTTCGCCAAGGTGCAGCTGACCTTCGAGCCGATGGAGACCTCCGAGGGCGAGCTCTACGAGTTCGCCAACTCGGTCACCGGCGGCCGGGTGCCCAAGGAGTACATCCCCTCGGTGGACCAGGGCATCCAGGACGCGATGCAGGTGGGCATCCAGGCCGGCTACCCGGTCGTGGGCATCAAGGCCACCCTGCTGGACGGTGCCTACCACGACGTCGACTCCTCGGAGATGGCGTTCAAGATCGCCGGCTCGATGGCCTTCAAGGAGGCCGCCCGCCGCGCCAACCCGGTGCTGCTCGAGCCCATGATGGCCGTCGAGGTCCGGACCCCGGAGGACTACATGGGGGACGTCATCGGCGACCTCAACTCCCGCCGTGGGCAGATCCAGTCCATGGAGGACATCTCCGGTGCCAAGGTCGTCAAGGCCGTGGTCCCGCTGTCCGAGATGTTCGGGTACGTTGGTGACCTCAGGTCCCGGACCCAGGGTCGTGCCAACTACACGATGCAGTTCGACTCCTACGCCGAGGTTCCCAAGAACGTCGCCGAGGAGATCATCAAGAAGGTCCGCGGCGAGTGAGCCCGTTCACTCCGTCCGCGGAGTGATGGACCGAGCAACACCCATCCAGACGTCGCCCCCGGTCCTGCACCGGTGACGATCGCACATCCCGAGTCCAACAGGAGGACACCCCAGTGGCGAAGGCCAAGTTCGAGCGGAGCAAGCCGCACGTCAACATCGGCACCATCGGTCACATCGACCACGGCAAGACCACCCTCACGGCTGCCATCTCCAAGGTGCTGCACGACAAGTACCCGGAGTTGAACCAGGCGTCGCCCTTCGACTCCATCGACAAGGCGCCCGAGGAGAAGCAGCGCGGCATCACGATCTCGATCGCGCACATCGAGTACCAGACGGAGAAGCGTCACTACGCGCACGTCGACTGCCCGGGTCACGCCGACTACGTCAAGAACATGATCACCGGCGCTGCGCAGATGGACGGTGCCATCCTCGTGGTCGCCGCCACCGACGGCCCGATGCCGCAGACGAAGGAGCACGTCCTCCTGGCCCGCCAGGTCGGCGTCCCCTACATCGTCGTGGCCCTCAACAAGGCCGACATGGTCGACGACGAGGAGATCATGGAGCTCGTCGAGATGGAGGTCCGCGAGCTGCTGTCCTCCTACGAGTTCCCCGGTGACGACCTGCCCGTCGTCAAGGTCTCCGCGCTCAAGGCGCTGGAGGGCGACGAGGCCTGGGCCAACACCGTCCTCGAGCTCATGGACACCGTGGACGAGTACATCCCGGAGCCCGAGCGCGACCTGGACAAGCCGTTCATGATGCCCGTCGAGGACGTCTTCACGATCACCGGTCGTGGCACCGTCGTCACCGGTCGCATCGAGCGCGGCATCCTCAAGGTCAACGAGGAGATCGAGATCGTCGGCATCCGCCCGGGCTCGAGCAAGACGACCGTCACCGGCATCGAGATGTTCCGCAAGCTGCTCGACGAGGGTCGCGCGGGCGAGAACGTCGGCCTGCTCCTGCGTGGCACCAAGCGCGAGGACGTCGAGCGCGGCCAGGTCATCGTCAAGCCGGGCACCATCACCCCGCACACCGAGTTCGAGGCGCAGGCCTACATCCTGTCCAAGGACGAGGGTGGCCGGCACACGCCGTTCTACGACAACTACCGTCCGCAGTTCTACTTCCGGACCACGGACGTCACCGGTGTCGTGCACCTGCCCGAGGGCACCGAGATGGTCATGCCCGGGGACAACACCGACATGAAGGTCGAGCTGATCCAGCCGATCGCCATGGAGGAGGGCCTGATGTTCAACATCCGCGAGGGCGGCCGCACCGTCGGCGCCGGCCGGGTCACCAAGATCCTCAAGTGACCTGAGCCGGGCTCGTCCCGCGCAGGAGCCCCCGTCGCCGATCTCGGTGACGGGGGCTCCTGGCGTCCCCGGGCAGGTGCGGCTCCGGAGGCCGGGGTCGCGCGTGGCAGGCTGGGGGGATGAGGGTCTGGTATGCCGCCTACGGGTCGAACCTCAGCCGCCACCGCTTCCTCACCTACCTGCAGGGGGGTACGGCCTCGGGGGCCCGCCGGACGCAGACCGGGGCCCGCGACCCCCAGCCACCCACGGGGGACCGGCCGGTCCACCTCCCCGGCCGGCTGCACTTCGGGTGGGAGTCGGTGACGTGGGGCGGCGGTATCGCCTTCTACGTCCCCGGCGAGGACCCGCGCGGGGTCGCGGCCCGCGCCTACCTGCTGACCGCGGAGCAGTTCCTGGACGTCGCGGCCCAGGAGATGCACCGCGAGCCCCGGGGGAGGCTGGACCTGTCCCGGGTGCTGGCCGAGGGCTACGACGTCGCCGGGCCGGGGCGCTACGAGACCATCCACCGCGTCGGGACCATCGAGGACCTCCCGGTGCTGACCTTCACCGCGGAGGACGTGGACGCGCTGGGCTCGCGGGCGCCGACCGCGCCCTACCTGCGCACCATCGCCGAGGGCCTGCGCGAGAGCCACGGCATGAGCCCGGAGGCCGTGGTGGACTACCTGCGGGCCACCCCGGTCGTCGAGGAGGCCTGGTCGCGGGAGGAGCTGCTGGAATGCCTGGGGGCAGCGGTGTGAGCACGGCGTACCGGGTCCTGCTGGCACCGGTGCGAGGGAGACCCTCCAGGGTCCTCCTGGCGCCGATTTGAGGTATGCCGACGCCGCATGGCACACTGGACAGGTTGCTTGACGCGCGGTGCTCACCCATGTGTGCGCCGCCGGCCGTCCGGCACGCGCCCCCCGGGGCGCGGGCGACGGCAGCGCAAGCCCCGGCCGAGCCGGGCACGGACACCGCCCAGAACGATCTGAGGATCCATGGGTGACGTCCGCGGGAGGCGCGACACGCCCGACCGCGGGGGTCGGTGGAAGGCCCGTCGGACCGGACCACGAATGTTCCAGACGGACGACGAGAGAGAGTCAGACAAGCGATGGCGGGACAGAAGATCCGCATCCGGCTGAAGTCGTACGACCACGAGGTCATCGACAGCTCGGCGCGCAAGATCGTTGACACGGTGACCCGTGCTGGCGCCACGGTGGTCGGCCCGGTGCCGCTCCCGACGGAGAAGAACGTCTTCTGCGTCATCCGGTCGCCGCACAAGTACAAGGACAGCCGCGAGCACTTCGAGATGCGAACCCACAAGCGGCTGATCGACATCGTCGACCCCACCCCCAAGGCGGTCGACTCCTTGATGCGTCTCGACCTCCCGGCGGACGTCAACATCGAGATCAAGCTGTGAGTGTGACGACGATGACTACTGCGACCACTGCATCGACCACCCGGCGCACCGTCAAGGGCGTGCTCGGCGAGAAGCTCGGCATGACCCAGGTCTGGGACGCCGAGAACCGTCTCGTGCCGGTCACGGTCATCAAGGCCGGCCCCGCCGTCGTGACCCAGGTCCGCAACGCGCAGACCGACGGCTACGACGCGGTCCAGATCGCCTTCGGGGCGATCGACCCGCGCAAGGTGACCCAGCCGCTCAAGGGCCACTTCGCCAAGGCCGGGGTGACCCCGCGACGGCACGTCGCCGAGCTGCGCACGGCGGACGCCGGCGACTACGAGCTCGGCCAGGAGATCACCGCCGAGACCTTCGAGGGCGGCCAGAAGGTGGACGTCACCGGCACCACGAAGGGCAAGGGCTTCGCGGGCGTCATGAAGCGGCACGGCTTCTCCGGCGTCGGCGCCTCCCACGGTGCTCACCGCAACCACCGCAAGCCGGGCTCCATCGGTGGCTGCGCCACCCCGGGCCGCGTCTTCAAGGGCCTGCGCATGGCCGGCCGGATGGGCGGCGAGCGCCAGACCACCTCGAACCTGACCGTCCACGCCGTGGACGCGGACAAGGGCCTGCTGCTCATCAAGGGTGCCGTTCCCGGCCCCCGCGGCGGCGTCGTCCTCGTGCGCACGGCCGCGAAGGGTGCGTGAACCTGACATGACCACCATCACCATCACCAAGCCCGCCGGTGGGGACGCCGGCACGGTGGACCTGCCCGCGGAGCTCTTCGACGTGCAGACCAACGTGCCCCTCATCCACCAGGTCGTCGTGGCCCAGCTGGCCGCGGCCCGGCAGGGGACGCACGCCACCAAGACCCGCGGCGAGGTCCGCGGCGGTGGCCGCAAGCCCTACCGCCAGAAGGGCACCGGCCGCGCCCGTCAGGGTTCGACCCGCGCCCCCCAGTTCGCCGGCGGTGGCACGGTCCACGGCCCGCAGCCGCGCAGCTACGCCCAGAAGACGCCCAAGAAGATGAAGGCCGCCGCCCTGCGCGGTGCCCTCTCGGACCGCGCCCGTCACGGACGCATCCACGTGCTCTCGGCGCTGGTCGAGGGGGAGGCCCCCTCCACCCGCACCGCGCGCACGGTCCTGCAGGGCCTGTCGGACCGGCCCAACTTCCTCGTGGTCCTGGACCGCGCGGACGACCTCGGGCTGCGCTCCGTGCGCAACATGCCCGACGTGCACGTCCTGTTCGTCGACCAGCTCAACACCTACGACGTGCTGTGCTCCGACGACGTGGTCTTCACCCAGGCCGCCCTGGACACCTTCATCTCCGGCGTGAGCGCCACGACTGCCGAGGAGAGCCAGTGAGCATGAGCACCTTCAGCACCCAGAAGGACCCCCGGGACATCCTGCTGTCGCCGGTCGTGTCCGAGAAGTCGTACGCGCTGCTGGACCAGGGCAAGTACACCTTCCTGGTCGACCCCCGCGCCAACAAGTCGGAGATCAAGAAGGCCGTCGAGGCCATCTTCGACGTGAAGGTCTCCTCGGTCCACACGATGAACCGGCAGGGCAAGGCCCGTCGCACGAGGTTCGGGATGGGCCGCCGCAAGGACACGAAGCGGGCGATCGTCACGCTTCGTGAGGGATCCATCGACATCTTCGGCACGCTCTGAGCGCCGGGGCACGAGACGAGAAGCTAGAGGACTTTCGAGAATGGCTATTCGCAAGTACAAGCCGACGACGCCGGGCCGACGTGGCTCGAGCGTGGCCGACTTCGTCGAGGTGACCCGGACGACCCCCGAGAAGTCGCTGGTCAAGCCGCTGTCCAAGACGGGTGGGCGCAACGCCTCCGGTCGCATTACGACGCGGCACATCGGTGGCGGGCACAAGCGTGCCTACCGGGTGATCGACTTCCGTCGTGCGGACAAGGACGGCGTCAACGCCAAGGTCGCGCACATCGAGTACGACCCCAACCGCACGGCCCGCATCGCCCTGCTGCACTACACCGACGGCGAGAAGCGCTACATCATCGCGCCGAACCGGCTCAAGCAGGGCGACACCGTCGAGAACGGCCCGTCCGCCGACATCAAGCCCGGCAACAACCTGCCGCTGCGCAACATCCCGGTCGGTACCGTCATCCACGCCATCGAGCTGCGGCCCGGTGGGGGAGCCAAGATCGCCCGTTCGGCCGGGGCCCGGGTCCAGCTGGTCGCCAAGGAGGGCAGCATGGCGCAGCTGCGCATGCCCTCCGGGGAGATCCGCAACGTCGACGCCCGCTGCCGCGCCAGCATCGGCGAGGTCGGCAACGCCGAGCAGAGCAACATCAGCTGGGGCAAGGCCGGCCGGATGCGGTGGAAGGGCAAGCGCCCGACCGTCCGCGGTGTGGTCATGAACCCGGTGGATCACCCGCACGGTGGTGGTGAGGGCCGGACCTCCGGTGGCCGTCACCCGGTGAGCCCCTGGGGTCAGCCCGAGGGTCGTACCCGCAAGCCCAACAAGCCCAGCGACAAGCTCATCGTGCGTCGTCGCCGGACCGGCAAGAAGCGCTGAGTTTAGGAGCAGTCCGAAGTATGCCTCGCAGCCTGAAGAAGGGCCCGTTCGTCGACGACCACCTCACCAAGAAGGTGGACGCGCAGAACGAGGCCGGAACCAAGAACGTCATCAAGACCTGGTCCCGCCGGTCGATGATCACCCCCGACATGCTCGGCCACACCCTGGCCGTGCACGACGGCCGCAAGCACGTCCCGGTCTTCGTGACCGAGTCGATGGTCGGCCACAAGCTCGGTGAGTTCGCTCCGACCCGCACGTTCAAGGGTCACGAGAAGGACGACAGGAAGGGTCGCCGCCGATGACGACCACCACGAACACCACGGAAGAAGGATTCGTCATGGAAGCCAGGGCGCAGGCGCGGTTCGTCCGCGTGACGCCGATGAAGGCCCGCCGTGTCGTCGACCTCATCCGGGGCAAGAGCGTCCCGGAGGCGCAGGCCCTCATGCGGTTCGCCCCGCAGAGCGCCAGCGAGCCGGTGCTCAAGGTCCTGAACAGCGCGGTCGCCAACGCCCGGCACGCCGCCGACAGCAGCGGCACGGGCATCGACGAGGCCCGCCTCGTCGTCGCCTCCGCCTTCGTCGACGAGGGCCCGACCATGAAGCGGTTCCGGCCGCGCGCCCAGGGCCGCGCCAGCCGCATCAACAAGCGCACGAGCCACATCACCGTGGTCGTCGCCGAGAAGACCAAGGGAGGTGCCCGCTGATGGGGCAGAAGATCAACCCGAACGGCTACCGCCTGGGCATCACGACCGACCACCGCAGCCGCTGGTTCGCCGACTCCACCAAGGAGGGGCAGCGCTACCGCGACTACGTGAAGGAAGACGTCGCGATCCGTGAGCTGCTGTCCACCGGGATGGACCGGGCCGGCATCTCCAAGGTCGAGATCGAGCGCACCCGCGACCGCGTCCGCGTCGACATCCACACGGCCCGCCCGGGGATCGTCATCGGGCGCCGCGGTGCCGAGGCCGACCGTCTGCGGGGCGCCCTGGAGAAGCTCACCGGCAAGCAGGTCCAGCTCAACATCCTCGAGGTGAAGAACCCCGAGGTGGACGCCCAGCTGGTGGCCCAGGGCATCGCCGAGCAGCTGGCCGCCCGCGTGACCTTCCGTCGCGCGATGCGCAAGGGCATGCAGTCCGCCCTGCGCGCCGGCGCCAAGGGCATCCGGATCCAGTGCTCGGGCCGTCTCGGCGGTGCCGAGATGTCCCGGTCGGAGTTCTACCGCGAGGGCCGCGTGCCGCTGCACACCCTGCGCGCCAACATCGACTACGGCCTGTACGAGGCCAAGACGACCTTCGGCCGGATCGGCGTGAAGGTCTGGATCTACAAGGGCGACCTGACCGCCAAGGAGCTCGCGCGCGAGGAGGCCCAGGCCCCCAGCGGGCGGGGCGACCGGCGCGGCGGCCGCGGTGGCCGTGGCGGCCCCGGGGGCGAGCGTGGCGAGCGCCGCGGCCGTGCCCCGCGCCGCGACGAGGCCGCGACCTCCGAGCAGGCCCCCGCGGCTGCGCAGGCCGACTCGGCGACCGCCGCCCCCGCTACCACCGAGGGAGAGCAGTCCTGATGTTGATTCCCCGTCGCGTCAAGCACCGCAAGCAGCACCACCCGGGCCGCTCCGGCACCGCCAAGGGTGGCACCCAGCTCGCGTTCGGTGACTACGGCATCCAGGCCCTCGCGCCGGCCTACGTCACCAACCGGCAGATCGAGTCGGCTCGTATCGCCATGACCCGCTACATCAAGCGAGGCGGCAAGGTGTGGATCAACATCTACCCCGACCGTCCGCTGACCAAGAAGCCGGCCGAGACCCGCATGGGCTCCGGCAAGGGCTCGCCCGAGTGGTGGGTGGCCAACGTCAAGCCGGGCCGCGTCATGTTCGAGCTGTCCGGTGTGTCCGAGGACGTCGCCCGCGAGGCGCTGCGTCTGGCGATGCACAAGCTGCCCATGAAGTCCCGTTTCGTCTCCCGTGAGGGTGGTGACATCTGATGGCTGTCGGTTCCGACAACCTGACCCCCGAGCAGCTGCGCGGTCTGGAGGACGGCCCCCTGGCCGATGCCCTGGCCGAGGCCAAGAAGGAGCTGTTCAACCTGCGCTTCCAGTCCGCCACCGGGCAGCTGGAGAGCCATGGCCGGCTGCGCGCGGTCCGCAAGGACATCGCGCGGATCTACACGGAGATGCGCGAGCGCGAGCTCGGCATCGGCCGTGCGTCCGACGAGAACGAGAAGGTGGGCTGAGCATGAGCGAGAGCACCCAGACCCAGGCCGACACGGCCCCCGCGTCGGTCGAGGCGCACGAGCCCAGCGAGAGCTCGCTCGGGCACGGCGGAGACCGCAACTACCGCAAGGCCCGTCAGGGCTACGTCGTCAGCGACAAGATGGACAAGACCATCGTCGTCCAGGTCGAGGACCGCGTGAAGCACGGCCTCTACGGCAAGGTCATCCGCACGACCAACAAGGTCAAGGTGCACGACGAGGCCAACACCGCGGGCGTCGGCGACCGGGTCCTCATCATGGAGACCCGCCCGCTGTCCGCCACCAAGCGGTGGCGGCTGGTCGACATCCTCGAGAAGGCCAAGTAGGCCGAACCCGTGCGGGACCCCCCGGGTCCCGCCAACGAACCCTTTCATCCACGACGTCTGGCCAGGCTCGGCCCCCGCGGGCGAGAACCAGCCGGCAGTAGGAGAACGAACAGTGATCCAGCAGGAGTCGCGACTGCGCGTCGCCGACAACACCGGTGCCAAGGAGCTCCTGTGCATCCGCGTGCTCGGCGGTTCCGGCCGCCGCTACGCGGGCATCGGGGACACCATCGTGGCGACCGTGAAGGACGCCATCCCCGGCGGCAACGTCAAGAAGGGCGATGTCGTCAAGGCGGTCGTCGTCCGCACCCGCAAGGAGCGCCGTCGTCCCGACGGCAGCTACATCCGTTTCGACGAGAACGCCGCGGTCATCCTCAAGAACGACGGAGACCCCCGCGGCACCCGCATCTTCGGCCCGGTGGGCCGCGAGCTGCGCGACAAGCGATTCATGCGGATCGTCTCGCTCGCGCCGGAGGTGATCTGAGACATGGCGAAGATGAAGATCAAGAAGAACGACCTGGTGCAGGTCATCGCCGGCAAGGACAAGGGCCTGCAGGGCCGCGTCATCGCCGTGCACACCGACACCGGACGCGTGCTGGTCGAGGGCGTCAACCGCATCACCAAGCACACGCGTGCCGGTGGCCAGCGCGGCGTCAACACCGGCGGCATCCAGGTCCAGGAGGCCCCCATCCACGTGTCCAACGTGATGGTGGTCGACCCGGAGACCAAGAAGCCGACGCGGATCAAGACCCGTGTCGAGCAGGTGGACCGCGATGGCCGTGACAAGACGGTGCGCACCCGCGTGGCGGTGCGCTCGGGTAAGGACCTCTGAGCATGACTGACACGATCACCGAGACCACCGAGACGCAGGCCGGTTCCTCGGCCGCGGCGGCACCCCGGCTCAAGGCGCGGTACCGCCAGGACATCGTCCCGGCCATGACCGAGCAGTTCGGCTACGCCAACCCCATGCAGGTGCCCGGCCTGGTGAAGGTCACCGTCAACATGGGTGTCGGGGAGGCCGCTCGCGACAGCAAGCTCATCGAGGGCGCCATCCGGGACCTGGCGACGATCACCGGCCAGAAGCCGTCCGTCACCAAGGCCCGCAAGTCCATCGCCCAGTTCAAGCTGCGCGAGGGTATGCCGATCGGCGCCCACGTGACGCTGCGCGGGGACCGGATGTGGGAGTTCCTCGACCGGCTGCTCTCCCTCGCGCTGCCGCGCATCCGTGACTTCCGCGGGCTGTCCCCGCGGCAGTTCGACGGCAACGGCAACTACACCTTCGGCCTGGTGGAGCAGTCGATGTTCCACGAGATCGACCAGGACAAGATCGACCGGGTCCGCGGCATGGACATCACGCTGGTGACCACGGCCTCGACCGACGACGAGGGCCGGGCGCTGCTCAAGCACCTGGGCTTCCCGTTCAAGGAGAACTGAGCATGGCCAAGACCGCTCTCATCAACAAGGCCAACCGCAAGCCGAAGTTCAAGGTGCGCGCCTACACCCGCTGCCAGCGGTGCGGCCGCCCGCACTCGGTCTACCGCAAGTTCGGCCTGTGCCGCATCTGCCTGCGCGAGATGGCGCACCGCGGCGAGCTGCCCGGTGTCACCAAGTCGAGCTGGTGAGGCGGGCCGTCCCGCCCGTCCTCCGGCACACCCCCCACTGACGTAACCACCTACCTGGAACATCGAAGGTCGCCCCGGGCACCATGCCCGGGGGGAAACCGCGGTGAGAAAGGGCACGAAGCCCATGACCATGACCGACCCGATCGCGGACATGCTGACCCGGATCCGGAACGCCAACTCGGCGCACAAGGACCAGGTCTCCATGCCGTACTCCAAGCTGAAGGCGACCATCGCCGACATCCTCAAGGCCGAGGGCTACATCGCCTCCTGGTCCTCCGCGGATGCCGAGGTGGGCACCACGCTGATCATCGACCTCAAGTACGGCCCCAACCGGGAGCGCTCCATCGCCGGCGTGCGCCGCGTCTCCAAGCCGGGCCTGCGTGTCTACGCGAAGTCCACCAACCTGCCCCGCGTGCTGGGCGGCCTGGGCGTGGCGATCATCTCCACGTCCTCCGGCCTGCTCACCGACCGTCAGGCGGCCGAGAAGGGCGTCGGCGGCGAAGTGCTCGCCTACGTCTGGTGACCCGGAGCAGAAGGTAAGGAGCTCACAAGAATGTCTCGTATCGGACGACTCCCCGTCACCGTCCCCTCCGGTGTCGACGTGGCCATCGACGGCTCGACCGTCACGGTCAAGGGGCCCAAGGGTCAGCTCGCGCTCGACGTCGTCGAGCCCATCTCGGTGGCTGCGGGCGAGGACGGCAGCATCGAGGTGACCCGACCCGACGACGAGCGCGACTCGCGCTCGCGGCACGGGCTCACCCGCAGCCTCATCGCCAACATGGTCGAGGGTGTGACCAACGGTTACACCAAGAAGCTCGAGATCCACGGCACCGGTTACCGCGTGGTGGCCCGGGGCAGTGACCTCGAGTTCGCGCTCGGCTACAGCCACCCCATCCTCATCCAGGCCCCGGAGGGCATCACCTTCACGGTCGAGAACCCCACGCGGTTCTCGGTCACGGGCATCGACAAGCAGCAGGTCGGCGAGGTCGCCGCGAACATCCGCAAGCTGCGCAGGCCGGACCCCTACAAGGGCAAGGGCGTGCGCTACGAGGGTGAGCGCATCCGCCGCAAGGTCGGAAAGGCTGGTAAGTAAGCCATGGCACAGATCGTCAAGCGCGCCAAGAGCAAGAGCGCAGCACGGGGCCGTCGTCACGTGCGGCTGCGCAAGAAGGTCACCGGGACCGCGGAGCGTCCGCGCATCGTGGTCAACCGGTCCTCGCGTCACGTCTTCGTCCAGCTCGTGGACGACACCAAGAGCGCCACCGTGGCCTCTGCCTCCACCATGGAGGCGGACCTGCGTGCCCTGGAGGGCGACAAGACGGCCAAGGCCAGGCGGGTCGGCGAGCTGATCGCCGAGCGTGCCAAGGCGGCGGGCGTCGACGCGGCGGTCTTCGACCGTGGCGGCAACCGGTACGCCGGCCGCGTGGCCGCGATCGCGGAGGGCGCCCGCGAGGGCGGCCTGGCGCTCTGATTCGGACCTGCGAGAACGAGGAAAGAGGACTTTTCGATGGCTGGTGACTTCCAGCGACGTGGAACCGGGTCCGGTTCCACGTCCGGCGACGCCCGCGACAACCGTCGCGGCGGCCGGGACAGCAACAACCGAGACAACCGTGACGGCCGTGGTGGCCGCGGGGGTCGGGACGACGACCGCAACCAGTACCTCGAGCGCGTCGTGACGATCAACCGCGTGGCCAAGGTCGTCAAGGGTGGCCGCCGCTTCAGCTTCACCGCGCTCGTCGTGGTGGGGGACGGCGACGGCACCGTGGGCGTCGGCTACGGCAAGGCCAAGGAGGTGCCGGCCGCGATCTCCAAGGGCGTCGAGGAGGCGAAGAAGAACTTCTTCCGCGTCCCCCGGATCGCCGGCACCATCCCGCACCCGATCCAGGGCGAGGCCGCCGCCGGTGTCGTCATGCTCAAGCCGGCCAGCCCGGGTACCGGTGTCATCGCCGGTGGTCCGGTGCGCGCCGTGCTCGAGTGCGCGGGGATCCACGACGTCCTGAGCAAGTCGCTCGGGTCGAGCAACTCCATCAACATCGTGCACGCCACCGTCGCGGCGCTGCAGGGTCTCGAGCAGCCCGAGGCCGTCGCGGCCCGTCGGGGCAAGTCGCTCGAGGAGGTCGCGCCGCACGCCATGCTCAAGGCTCGTGCGGAGGCCGCGGCCGAGGCGAAGGCAGGTGCCTGATGGCCAAGCTCAAGGTGACCCAGATCAAGTCCACCGTCGGCACGAAGCACATGCACCGGGAGACCGTCCGGAGCCTGGGCCTCAAGCGGATCGGGGACACCGTCGTCAAGGAGGACCGCCCGGAGTTCCGGGGCATGGTCCGCACGGTCGCCCACCTGGTGACCGTGGAGGAGGTTGACTGATATGGCCGACAGCACCACCCGCCGCGAGGCGGCCGCGCTGAAGGTGCACCACCTGCGTCCGGCCCCCGGCGCCAAGACCGCGAAGACCCGTGTGGGTCGCGGTGAGGCGTCCAAGGGCAAGAGCGCGGGTCGTGGCACCAAGGGCACGAAGGCCCGGTACCAGGTGCCGGCGACCTTCGAGGGCGGCCAGACCCCCATGCACATGCGGCTGCCCAAGCTGCGTGGGTTCACGAACCCGTTCAAGGTGACCTACCAGGTCGTCAACCTCGACACCCTCGCCACCCTCTTCCCCGAGGGCGGCACCGTCGGGACCGACGAGCTCGTCGCCAAGGGTGCGGTCCGCAAGGGCCAGCCCGTCAAGGTGCTCGGCACCGGCGAGGTGTCGGTCGCGCTCGACGTGACCGCCACGAAGTTCTCGGCCTCCGCCAAGGAGAAGATCGAGGCTGCCGGTGGGAGCGCCACCGAGGCCTGAGGTTCCGGGCCCGGCCCCGCCACACCTCCAGTGAGGCCCTGCGTCGCCCCGCGGCGCGGGGCCTCACTGCTACCCACCCCCACCACCCCTGGTGTTATCGTCGGGGGCGACTCATGCTCGCCTCCCCGGGCGCGTCGTCGACCGCGACGACCGGCGTCGGGGGAGACCCACAGGAGGACCTGAATGCTCTCCGCCTTCGTGCGCGCGTTCAAGACGCCCGATCTTCGCAAGAAGATCCTCTTCACGCTCGCCATCATGGCGCTGTACCGGCTCGGGACGCACATCCCGACGCCCGGCGTCGACTACGGCCTGGTGCAGCAGTGCCTCAACACCGCCGAGCTCTCGGGCAACGTGCTGGGCATGGTCAACCTGTTCTCCGGCGGGGCCATGGTGCAGCTGTCCATCTTCGCGCTGGGGATCATGCCGTACATCACCGCGGCGATCATCGTGCAGCTGCTCACCGTGGTCATCCCGCGGTTCGAGCAGCTCAAGAAGGAGGGGCAGTCGGGTCAGACCAAGATGACCCAGTACACCCGCTACCTCACGATCGGCCTCGCGGTCCTCCAGGCGTCCACCCTCGTGACCATCGCCCGGGAGCCGGCCCGGTTGTTCGGCACCACGTGCACCACCGTGATGCCCGACGACGGCATCTGGACGCTGGCGCTCATGGTGCTGACGATGACCGCGGGCACCGGCCTCATCATGTGGCTGGGCGAGCTGATCACCGAGAAGGGTGTCGGCAACGGGATGTCGCTGCTGATCTTCATCTCCATCGCCGCGGGGTTCCCGGCGGCCCTGGGCACGATCTACCAGAGCTCGGTGACCACCTTCGTGCTCGTCATGCTGCTCGGTCTGGTCATCATGACGCTGGTCGTCTACGTCGAGCAGTGCCAGCGCCGCATCCCGGTGCAGTACGCCAAGCGGATGGTGGGTCGTCGCCAGTACGGCGGGACCTCGACCTACATCCCGCTCAAGCTCAACATGGCCAACGTCATCCCCATCATCTTCGCCAGCTCGATCCTCATGCTCCCCTCGCTGCTGGCCAACTTCAACCGGCCGACGGAGCCGGGGGCCACGGCTCCCGCCTGGGTGGGCTTCATCGACCGCTACCTGTCCATGGGTGCCACCGGCTCCGGTACCCACTGGGTCTACATGCTGCTCTACGCGGCCATGATCATCTTCTTCTGCTTCTTCTACACGTCGGTGACGTTCAACCCGACCGAGGTGGCGGACAACATGAAGCGATACGGCGGCTTCATCCCGGGCATCCGGGCCGGTCGTCCCACCGCCGAGTACCTCGAGTACGTCATCAACCGCATCACCACCCCCGGTGCGCTCTACCTCGCCGGACTGGCCGTCATCCCGCTCATCGCCTTCAACGTCATGGGGGTGGCCAACTTCCCGCTGGGCGGCGCCTCGATCCTCATCATCGTGGGCGTCGGCCTGCAGACGGTGAAGCAGATCGAGTCCCAGCTCCAGCAGCACGACTACGAAGGGTTCCTCCGCTGATGCGCCTCATCCTGCTCGGGCCCCCCGGTGCCGGCAAGGGCACCCAGGCCGCCCACGTGTCCGCCGCCCATGGCGTCCCCGCCATCTCCACCGGTGACATCTTCCGGGCCAACATCAAGGACGAGACCGACCTCGGCCTGCAGGTCAAGCAGATCACCGCCTCCGGGGGCTACGTCCCCGACGAGATCACCAACGCGATCGTGCGGGACCGCCTGGCCCGGCCCGACGCGGCCGCGGGCTTCCTGCTCGACGGCTACCCCCGGACCACCGGCCAGGTGGAGGCGCTCGACGAGATGCTCGGCGACGCCGGCCACCAGCTGGACGTCGTGGTCGAGCTGACGGTCGACACCGACGAGGTCGTCCAGCGGCTGCTCGCCCGGGCCCAGGAGCAGGGCCGGGCCGACGACACCGAGGAGGTCATCCGCGAGCGCATGCGGATGTACGCCGAGGAGACGGCCCCGCTCGCCGCCCACTACAAGGCGCGCGGCCTGCTCCGGCGGGTCGACGGGATGGGGTCCG
Organism: Serinicoccus chungangensis; assembly: GCF_001483745.1. Taxonomy (GTDB): domain Bacteria; phylum Actinomycetota; class Actinomycetes; order Actinomycetales; family Dermatophilaceae; genus Ornithinicoccus; species Ornithinicoccus chungangensis_A. The sequence continues at coordinate 202,719 of NZ_LQBL01000011.1, forward strand.
TCGAGGAGGTCACCGGCCGCATCGAGGCCGCCCTGTCGCAGGTGCCGGCCGCTGCCGCCGGCACGCCGGGCACCACCGGCGAGAGCTGATGTCCCTCCTCCGGCGTCGGCCCCGCATCGAGGCCAAGACCCCGGACCAGCTCATCGCCATGCGGCGGGCGGGCCAGGTGGTGGCGCGGACGCTGGCCCTGGCCACCGAGCACGCCAGCGCCGGGACGAGCACCCGCGAGCTCGACACCCTGGCCGAGGAGGCGATCCGTAGCGCCGGGGCGACACCGAGCTTCCTGGGCTACCACGGCTTCACCGGCAGCCTGTGCATCTCGGTCAACGACGAGGTGGTGCACGGCATACCCGGACCGCGTGTCCTGGCCGACGGGGACCTCGTCTCCATCGACTGCGGGGCCATCGTCGAGGGGTGGCACGGGGACGCCGCCGTCAGCCTCGTCGTCGGCGGCCGGGACCGGGCTCGCGCCGCGGACCTCGCCCTCATGGACGACACCGAGGCATCGCTGTGGGCCGGCATCGCGGCGCTGCGTCCGGGGGGCCGGTTGTACGCCGTGGGGGACGCGGTCGAGGAGTCCGTCGACGCGGCCCTGGAGCGACGCCGTCGGGAGGGGGTGCCGGGGGTGCAGGTCTACGGCATCCTCGAGGACTACACCGGTCACGGGATCGGCCGGGAGATGCACATGGACCCGCACGTGCCCAACTACGGGGTCACCTCGAGCGGACCCACGGTCCCCTCCGGGTCGACCTTCGCCATCGAGCCGATGGTCACCCTCGGCAGCATCGAGACGCGGACCCTCGCCGACGACTGGACGGTCGTCACCTCCGACGGCAGCCGCGCGGCCCACTGGGAGCACACCGTCGCGGTCACCGACGCGGGGCTGTGGGTGCTCACGGCGACCGACGGGGGAGCGGCCGGGCTCGCCCGCGTCGGCGCGGACTTCGCCCCCCTGTGCGACTGACGCGGGCGTCCTAGGACCGGAGCGGGCCCGCTGGGGGTCCGGGCGATTGGCCTTGGGGGTTGCCGTTCCCGTAGGATGGTGCGTCGGCCCTGCGTGGGCCGAGTCCAGTGCAATACAGGGAATGTGGAGGACATGGCGAAGAAGGACGGCGTCATTGAGATCGAGGGCACGGTTGTCGAGGCCCTCCCGAACGCGAACTTCCGGGTCGAGCTCACCAACGGTCACGTGGTGCTGGCTCACATCTCCGGGAAGATGCGGCAGCACTACATCCGGATCCTCCCCGAGGACCGCGTGGTGGTGGAGCTCAGCCCGTACGACCTGACCCGCGGTCGCATCGTCTTCCGCTACCGCTGAGGTCCGCGGCCTCCCGGCCGCGATCCTCACCCCACCCCCGCACAGATCCACTCCACCGAAGGCAGGAAGCCATGAAGGTTCAGCCGAGCGTGAAGAAGATCTGCGACAAGTGCAAGGTGATCCGCCGTCACGGGCGGGTCATGGTGATCTGCGACAACCTGCGCCACAAGCAGCGTCAGGGCTGAGCAGACCACCACCCAGCGCACGCGTCGCAGCTTCGATGCGTCGACCACAACTGCATACCGTCACCACCCAGATGACGCAGCACCCGACCCCCGCCGACCGGCGGGACGTCACCCCTGGCCGCGAGAGCCGGGGACCGCGGGCGACCGAGCCCACCAGACGATGCGGACCGGTGCTGCACCAGACTCTCGCACGACTCCCAAGGAGCACTGCCACATGGCACGACTCATCGGTGTCGACCTGCCGCGCGACAAGCGCGTCGAGGTCGCTCTCACCTACATCTTCGGCGTGGGCCGCACCCGCGCCGAGCAGACTCTCCAGGCCACGGGCGTCGACCCGTCGACCCGGGTCAAGGACCTGACGGAAGAGCAGCTGGTCTCCCTGCGCGACCACCTCGAGGGCAGCTTCCGCCTCGAGGGCGACCTCCGCCGCGAGGTCGCCGCCGACATCCGCCGCAAGGTGGAGATCGGCAGCTACCAGGGGCTGCGGCACCGCCGCGGGCTCCCGGTGCACGGTCAGCGCACCAAGACCAACGCGCGCACCCGCAAGGGACCCAAGCGCACCGTCGCCGGCAAGAAGAAGGCCGGCAAGTAATCCTGTCGCGGCCTCGCCCCGACACCTCAGTCTTGCTCTTCCGCTAGGAGAACCACATGCCCCCCAAGAGCCGTCAGGCCACCGGCGCCCGCAAGGTGCGCCGCAAGGAGAAGAAGAACGTCGCCTTCGGGCAGGCTCACATCAAGAGCACGTTCAGCAACACCATCATCTCGATCACCGACCCGACCGGTGCCGTCATCGCCTGGTCCTCCTCGGGCCAGGTCGGCTTCAAGGGGTCGCGCAAGTCGACCCCCTACGCCGCCCAGATGGCCGCCGAGGCCGCCGCGCGTCGCGCGATGGACCACGGCATGAAGAAGGTCGACGTCTTCGTCAAGGGTCCGGGCTCGGGTCGCGAGACCGCGATCCGCTCGCTGACCGCGGCCGGCCTGGAGGTCGGCGCGATCTCCGACGTGACGCCGCAGGCGCACAACGGCGTCCGCCCGCCCAAGAAGCGTCGCAACTGACCGCCCCGGAAGGAACAAGGTAGACACATCATGGCCCGTTACACCGGACCCATCACCAAGAAGTCCCGCCGGCTCAAGGTCGACCTCGTCGGCGGCGACAAGAACTTCGACCTGCGTCCCTTCCCCCCGGGGCAGCACGGCCGCCGTCGCAGCCAGGAGAAGGAGTACCTGACCCAGCTGCAGGAGAAGCAGAAGGCCCGCTTCACCTACGGCGTCATGGAGAAGCAGTTTCGTCGCTACTACGCTGAGGCGGCCCGCCGTCCCGGCAAGACCGGCGCCAACCTGCTCATCATCCTGGAGTCCCGCCTCGACAACGTCGTGTACCGCGCCGGCCTGGCGCGGACCCGTCGCGCCGCCCGTCAGCTGGTGACCCACGGTCACTTCCTGGTCAACGGCAAGCGGGTCGACGTGCCCAGCTACCGGGTCGAGCAGTACGACATCGTCGAGGTCCGTCCGCAGTCGGTCGAGACCTTCCCGTTCGAGCTGGCCCGCCAGACCTACGGCGACCGGCCGGTCCCCGCCTGGATGAAGGTCGTGCCCGGCTCGCTGAAGATCCTCATCCACCAGCTGCCAACCCGTGAGCAGATCGACACGATCCTCACCGAGCAGCTCATCGTGGAGCTCTACTCCAAGAACTGATCGGGTGGGGGCTTCGCCCCCACCTACCCCCACGACCAGGAGCTCGCTTCGCTCGCGCTCCTGGTCGTTCCGGGAATCCAGGCCTCGCTCCGCTCGCCGGATTCCCGGGCCCCGGCATACGGACAGAGGTATGCCGGGCTCCCGCACGCGGCGTCATATGGCGGTCGCCCGTGGAAAGGAACGAAACGTGCTCATCGCACAGCGCCCCACCCTGACCGAGGAGGTCGTCTCCGACAGCCGCTCCCGGTTCTCCCTCGAACCGCTCGAGCCCGGCTTCGGCTACACCCTCGGCAACTCCCTGCGCCGGACCCTGCTGTCCAGCATCCCCGGTGCGTCCCTGACCAGCATCCGCATCGACGGCGTGCTCCACGAGTTCTCGACGATCCCCGGGGTCAAGGAGGACGTGACCGAGGTCATCCTCAACCTCAAGTCGCTCGTGGTCTCCAGCGAGCACGACGAGCCGGTCGTCATGTACCTGCGCAAGCAGGGCGCCGGCGCCGTGACCGCGGCCGACATCGCCCCGCCGGCCGGCGTGGAGGTCCACAACCCGGACCTGCACATCGCCACCCTCGGCGAGTCCGCCTCGCTGGAGATGGAGATGACCGTCGAGCGCGGCCGGGGCTACGTCTCCGCCCAGCTCAACAAGTCGGGCGACCAGGAGATCGGGCGCATCCCCGTCGACTCCATCTACTCCCCGGTCCTCGCCGTCACCTACAAGGTCGAGGCGACCCGCGTGGAGCAGCGCACCGACTTCGACCGGCTCGTCCTCGACATCGAGACCAAGAGCTCGATGGCTCCCCGCGACGCCGTCGCCTCCGCGGGCCGCACCCTGGTCGAGCTGTTCGGGCTGGCCCGTGAGCTCAACGTCGAGGCAGAGGGCATCGAGATCGGCCCGTCCGCGGGGGAGGGCGCCCTGGCGTCCGACCTGGCGCTGCCGATCGAGGAGCTCGACCTCACCGTCCGGTCCTACAACTGCCTGAAGCGCGAGGGCATCCACAGCGTGGGTGAGCTCGTGGGCCGCAGCGAGGCCGACCTGCTCGACATCCGCAACTTCGGCGCCAAGTCCATCGACGAGGTCAAGGACAAGCTGGCGGAGATGGGCCTGGCCCTCAAGGACAGCCCGCCCGGGTTCGAGGGTGCGGCCGCCTACGAGGACGGCACGTACGACGACGAGGGCGACGCCGCCTTCGCCGAGGACGAGCAGTACTGAGACACGAGAAGGCTTAAGGAGAACCCATGCCTGCCCCCAAGAAGGGTCCGCGCCTCGGCGGCGGTCCGGCGCACGAGCGCCTGATCCTGTCCAACCTGGCGACCGCTCTGTTCGAGCACGACCGGATCACCACCACCGAGGCGAAGGCCAAGCGGCTGCGGCCGCTGGCCGAGCGCCTGGTGACCTTCGCCAAGCGCGGAGACCTGCACAACCGTCGCAAGGTCCTGGCCATCGTGCGGGACAAGGGCGTGGTGCACCGGCTGTTCACCGAGATCGCCCCGGACGTCGCCGAGCGTCAGGGTGGATACACCCGCATCACCAAGATCGCCCCGCGCAAGGGCGACAACGCCCCGATGGCGGTCATCGAGCTGGTGCGTGAGCCGGTCGAGCGCAAGGCCGTGGTCACCCAGGCCGAGGGTGCCACCCGGCGCTCGGCCAAGGACCGCCAGGCCGCCGCGATCAGCGACGCCGAGCTCGAGGCGGAGGAGCCCACCACCACCGACGCCGCCGAGGTCGACCAGGCGCAGGCCGAGGTCGAGGCCGCCGACGCCGCCGCCGAGCAGGGCGCGGAGCCGGCCGCCGACGGCGAGCTGACCGAGGTCGCGGACAACGAGGCCGCCGACGACACCACCGAGGCCGCGATGGTCTCCGGTGGAGCCGACGACGCCGAGCAGCCTGCGGAGGACGACGACACCGCGAAGTGAGCTCGCGTCCCTGACGCACCGGTGGGCCGCCCATCCCCTGAAGGGGTGGGCGGCCCTCGCCGTCCCCCACCGCGGGGCGCAGGGCAGGATGGGCGGGTGCGCATCAGGATCGACCTCGCCTACGACGGCACCGACTTCTCCGGGTGGGCCCGGCAGCCGGGCCTGCGGACGGTCGAGGAGACGCTCGCGGACGGCCTGGGGCGGGTGCTGCGGGTGGACCCCCCGAGGCTGGTCGTGGGGGGACGGACGGACGCCGGTGTCCACGCGCGGGGGTCGGTCTGCCACCTGGACGTGGAGGAGGAGGTGTGGCGGCTCGTGCCCGGCCGGTCGGACCGCCCGCCCGGTGAGGCGCTGGTGACGCGGTTGCGGGGGGTGCTGCCCGCCGACGTCGCGGTGCGGTCCGCCACCGAGGTGCACGCCGACTTCGACGCCCGCTTCTCGGCCCTGCGGCGCCGCTACAGCTACCGGCTGCAGGACCGTGCTGCCGACGCGGACCCGTTGCGCCGGCACGACACCGTCGTGGTGCGGCACCGGCTCGACGTCGACACCATGGACGAGGCGGCCCGGACCCTCGTCGGGCTGCGCGACTTCGCGGCCTTCTGCAAGCGGCGCGAGGGGGCCAGCACCATCCGCACGCTGCTGGACTTCCGCTGGCGCAGGGACGACGCCGGGGTCGTCGTGGGGACCGTCGTGGCCGACGCGTTCTGCCACAGCATGGTGCGCGCCCTCGTCGGCGCCGTCGTGCCGGTGGGGGAGGGCCGCCGTCCGCCCGGCTGGCCGGAGCAGGTCCAGCAGGCCCGGCGCCGCGACCCCGGGGTGCGGGTCATGCCCGCCCACGGACTCTGCCTGGAGGAGATCACCTACCCCGAGACCGTGGAGAGGCAGCGCCGGCGCGGTGAGGAGAGCCGGGCCGTCCGGGCGCAGCGCCCCGACTGATCTGGTTGGATGAGCAGATGCTGGCCGCCTACGCCGAGAGCCTCCACCCCGACGACCCGCTGAGCGGGCTGGTGGTGGGCGAGCGCCCGGAGCCGCAGGAGCGGCCCGGCTGGCGCGTGCTCCCCGTCGTGGCCGCCGGCCTGAACCACCACGACCTGTGGTCGCTGCGCGGGGTGGGACTGACGGAGGACCGGCTGCCGATGATCCTGGGGTGCGACGCCGTGGCGGAGCACCCCGAGCTGGGGGAGGTGGTCATCCACCCCGTGGTGACCGGCACGCCCTCGTGGGAGGGGGACCCCACCCTCGACCCCCGGCGATCCCTGCTGTCGGAGCAGCACCAGGGCACCCTCGCCGAGCTCGTCAGCGTGCCGGAGGGTGCCTGGGTGCCACGGCCCGAGCACCTGAGCGCCGTGGAGGCCGCGGCCCTGTGCACGTCCTGGCTCACGGCCTACCGCATGCTCTTCACCCAGGCCCGGGTCCGACCGGGCGACACCGTGCTCGTGCAGGGGGCCGGCGGTGGGGTGTCGACCGCCCTCGTCCAGCTCGGTGCCGCGGCAGGGCTCACCGTGTGGGTGACCAGCCGTTCGGAGGCCAAGCGGGTCCGGGCGCAGGAGCTGGGTGCCGACGCGACCTTCGAGACGGGCGAGCGACTCCCGGGTCGGGTCGACGCCGTGCTGGAGAGCGTCGGTGCGGCCACCTGGTCCCACTCGGTCAACTCCCTCCGGCCGGGGGGCACCATCGTCATCTGCGGGGCGACGTCGGGGGACGCACCGGAGAAGGCCGAGCTGACCAAGATCTTCTTCAAGCAGCTGCGCGTCCAGGGCTCCACCATGGGGACCCGCGACGAGCTGGCGGCCCTGGCCCGCCTCGTGTCCCGGGAGCGGCTCCGGCCCGCCGTGGGCGGGGTCGTCGGACTGGCCGACACCCGCTCCGCACTGGCGCGTATGGCCGCCGGCGAGAGCGGCGGCCAGCTGGGGATCCAGGTCCGCCGCACCTCGGCCACGGGCTGAGTTTGCACCTCGGTCCTGCGGGCGTGTAGTGTTGTTCCTCGCGGCCGACGCAGAAGCGGAGGACGCGCCAGCAGGACCAGGATCCATCCCCCCACACGGTCACCTCCCACGGATGTGACACCGGGCCGGAGGATCGGGTAGGCTGGAGAGGTTGCCCCGGGCGGACAAAGACCGACCAGGTCCGGACCGCAGGTGTGTGTCCGATTCTTGAGAACTCAACAGCGTGTTTGTTTTT
>NZ_LQBL01000012.1 GCF_001483745.1 Serinicoccus chungangensis
AGACCGCCTGACGGAAACTGTCTCACCCGCCTTGACACCTTCCGGTGACCGAGCGAGCCCCTTGCCCACCGCTTGCGGGCAAGTACGACAACGTCCTGGCGTGCCCGTCGCCGAGCGAACGTCCGACTGGCGATGGCTGCAAGAAGGCCGACGTGGTCGCACTGTGCCCGGACATGACGAAGCGAGTGCAGACACCCCCACGGCTGACGTTCCAACTGGGGGCGAGCGGCGCGGTGCACGCAAGGCGAGTCATCACACCGCGAGCTCGACCAGAGTCAACCTTGCACGATCCCGGGTCTAACACCCTTGCCCGCGCAACTTGGCCCCACCTGCCTGTCGGGCCTCAGTAAGAGCGTCAAGCAAGACGTCCCCGCTCCACCCGTCGAGCCCCAGCAAATGCTGACGACTCGCGGCCCGCCCTCGTGCGCTACAAGGGCAGCTGAAAGAGGGGGCGGCGTGGTCAGGGTGTGAACGTGGCTCACAGTGACGACCAGAGCCCTGTCGATGACGCCGAGCAGGCTGCGTGACGTGGTCGGCGTCCAAGCCGGGCTGGCTGGCGGCAGCAAACGACGGGGCGCGAGCACCGCGGGTGACTTCCCGGGACGCGCGCGACCAGGCGGGCTGGTTCTTCAACGAGTTCAAGCCCTCAGTCCGCCCTGGGCGGAGACAATCGTGCACCGAGGCAGCGGATGACCGCATAGGGTGAACGTCGATCTATCCCAACCCATCCCAACCCCGGTAGGAGCCTCAATGGCGCAGAAGGTGCAGACCATCCTTGTCTCGGACCTGACCGGGAACGAACTCGGCGCGGATGGACGGACCGTCACGTTCGGCTTCCTCGGAGTGGACTACGAGATCGACCTCTCCCAGACAGAAGCAGACGAGTTCGCCGACACGATCCAGAAGTACGTGAACGCCGCCCGTCGCATCGGTGGTCGCCGCCGGGCCGGCAGCGGCGGCAGCGCCCCCCGTGACCCCTCCCATACCAAAGCCATCAAGTCATGGCTGGACGACCAGGGCATCGACTACCCCAAGCGTGGCCGACTGCCCCAAGACCTGATCGACCAGTGGGAAACCGCCCACAAGGCCTGAGCACACGACGTCACAGCCCCGAACCCCCGGCCGTTGGTGGCTCACTCCAAGAGCTGAGCGCCACCTCACCTCCGGCATCCTCGGATCGGCCGGGCCCGCGTCCATTCTTAGGCGCACCCACCACGGATGATGCCAGTGACCAGCGCCCCGCTTGCCGAGGGTCGGTACATCGCTGTACTGCCGAGAGTCGGATGCTCGGCAGCCGAGTTCTGGCGGCTGCACACGCCGAATACAGTACGTCGAGCGAGGGTCTGTCGCTATAACGGCGTAAGTGGCTCTATCGCCCCGGTTGGGGCAGGAGGGACCGAGACACTGATGGCTGTGAGTCCACCTTCACCGGAGAAGAACATGGACCAGGAAGCGTTCTGGCTCGAGCAGCAGAAACCCGTCGGTGAAGCGTTCGGGGTAATTTCGGACGTCGGACCTCATCGGGGCTGACACCTGCCGAGCTGCCTGTCATCCAGTAGGTGGTCCCGCAGGAAAAGGACGCCAGCGTGGCGCTGACCGGCTCGGGCGGGCTGCTCAGAGCGCTGACAGGGACCGTCATCGCCACCGCGCCGGATGAGTACCTGTCCGAGCACCTGGGCTACGACAAGCACGCCCCTGAGGGACGCAACTGCGGCAACTTCCGCAATGGCACCCGGACCGAGACCGTGCTGACCGACAACTTCGGCCCGGTGCAGGTCACGTCCCGCGGCACCGGGACGGCACGTTCGAGCCGCAGCTGGTGGGGAATCGCTAACGGGGGCCGAAGACCGGGACCAGATGGTGCTGTGCCTGTAGGCGAGGCACCCACATGGCCAACGGGCTGCTCGGCGGTGGGTGCGGAGCACTGAATCGGACCAAAGCGCATCAATGTCGGACCACCTGGCTACCCTTGTCAATGATGGTTCTGACGACACTCTCCAGCGCAGCCACGGGGTCATTTGGGATACCGTGACCGCGTCGCAAGCCGGCTCGAAGAACGGTGGCACCGTGAACTCTGAAGCGACCGACTATTCGACCCTAGAAGATGACCCAACCGCTATCGACACGCCGATCGGGGACGCGGACATGACCAACGTCCAGCCTCCACAGCAGCAATCGATTCCGACGGTCGCCGAGGCCGTCGCGGCGGGACTGGCGGAGCCTAGCTCTGAGAAGGCCATGCGCGAAGCGGTCGACTCTGCGATCGCGGGCAGCCAGCAAGAGGTCCGCTACCTGAAGGCGCAGATTCGTAAGGGAAAGGCGTCACTTAGGTCAGCATCCAAGCGGGCAAGGGATGCGTTGAGAGAAGTCGATCACGGCGGCGCCGCTTCACTCAAGGAAGCATCGGTTGCCATCACGGACCTGCTACAAGGTGCCAGTGAGGAGATCGACAACTACTTCAGCAGGTACGAGGACGTCCTCAAGACATTCAACATCGCACTCTTTGGTCGAACAGGAGCGGGCAAGAGCAGTCTGATCTCCGCTCTAGCTGAACTCGATGGCGAGCGAGTCTCTCGCGGTGAGAGCGACTGGACTGTCGATGTCACGCCCATCGAGTGGAACTCATGCCGTCTCTACGACACTCCTGGAATCAACGGGTGGGGTAGAACCCGTAGCGTTGGCGAACTTGAGATGGTAGCCCGTCGTGCGGTCGAAGTGGCAGATGTCGTGCTCCTGTGCTTCGACACTCAGAGCCAGCAGGCCAGTGAGTTCTCGAAGGTCGCCGCCTGGGTCCAAGAGTTCTCGAAGCCTGCCATTGCAGTCTTGAATGTGCGCAACGCCATGTGGCGGCACCCGGCCCGAATGACCGCTAAGGCAGGGCGGAGCAACTTGCAGAAGGCCGTCCAAGAGCACGGCTCAAACATCACGGACTTCCTGGCGTCCATCGGGATGCACTCCGTTCCCGTGGTCGCAATCCAAACAAAGCGAGCCCTCGCCGCGAAGGCCAAGGACCCCTATCGCGGCCCAGACGAGGTGAACCACAGCAGCGCTCGGCAGGAGTTCGGCATTGACTACCTGTACACCTGGTCGAACCTCGGAACGCTCCAAGATCTGATCTCTGCGCTAGTGAAATCCGGGGGCAAGGAACTGAGGGTCAACGGCCTTCGTGAAGGGGTGCGCTCCATTATCCAGGCGTGGCACGAGGCGCTCGGTGTCGAGGCCGAGAACATCCAGGGGCGTCTGTCCATTCTCGACGCTGCCATTGCGGAAGAGTTCGACCTCCTTGGTTACCCCGACGCCGTGGGTGGTTCCCCTTGGCTCGCCGTTGAGAAGCTCTCAGCCGTGGAAGATGCCCGTGGTGGGCCATACAAGTCCCGGAAGGTCGGCCGCTTCGAAAGGCATACCAGCCAAGTGATTCGCAACGAGCTCGGCGTTCTGAAGACGAAGTCGCTCAAGGAAGCAAGTAACGCGGTACGCGACACCTTCGACAAAAAGATCAAACTCAATCAGGAGCAGTTTACCCAGCGCGTCTTCGACGACGAGTCCATTAGGACGGCCGCAAAGAAGGCAGCTGACCGCTCGTCGGTGTATTTGGCGCAGGAACTCAAGATGGTCGCGACCGAGGCGGCCGCTGACATCGAGTTTGAGCAGCGACTCTTCAATGTGGACGGCAAGGCCGGCAAGGTTGGCGATCGGATCGGCATTGCTGCACGCCTTCTAGCCGTTGCCGGTGGAGCCGTCAGCGCCGGCATGGCAATCGCCATCGCAGCTAACTTGTGGAACCCGATCGGATGGGTCGGCGCAGCTGCTGTTGTTGTTACTGGGATCGTCTCATCCGTGCTGGGGGGGTTCGGTAAGAAATATCAAACCAGCGCGGAGAAGAAGCGGCTCCGCGCTCGCAAAGAGGCTCTAGGGAACGCACGATTGAGTGTGACCAAGGCATACACTCAAGTAGAGGAGAGCCTGGCACAGTCGTTCTTGCGTGAGGCACGGAAGTCCCGGGCTCCGGCCGTGCACATCATGCTCGGCGACTATCTCGCGATTTCCACTGCCCAAGTCGCCGTCGTCGAGGCTGCAGAAGAGATCTGGCAGCGGGCGGAAGGTATGGAGCGAGCTGACACGGCCGCGTCCGTAATGCGCAAAGCTCTCAAGTACATCAAGACGGAGAACGGCGGCTCCATGAGCGCGAACGCGATCCTCCTGGGAGAAGACTGGATTAAGGCGGGTAGCGATTACGCTGGCCTGCCAGTCGCTCCATCCGATGAACTCCACGCGCTGGCCGACCTGGACACCAAGCAGTTGGTGAGAGCCGTGACCACCGCAGCTGGCCTGGTGACCCGCGAGGAGTTGACCCGGTGGCTCGAAGGTTTGACCGAGTTGGCCGAACGAAGCCCCGAGGTCAAGCACATCCAGCACTCAGCCTGCCAAATGCTGGACGAACCGGCCCGGGTCGTCCTCTTCGGCGACTACAACACCGGCAAGTCATCGCTGATCAAGAGACTCCTCGCCGAGCTCGGCACACCGACGCCAAAGAGCCTAGGCGTCGCCGGCAAGCCGACGACGGCCGAAGAAACGTCGTACCGGTGGCGCAACTTGCAACTAGTGGATTCACCTGGTCTCCAGTCTTGCAATGCAGAGCACGACTCCACGGCCAGGGGGTCGGTGTCGGGAGCTTCGATTGCCATCGTGGTGCTAAACGTAAACCTCGTGATCGGCGACGATGCGGCTCTCAAGGCCTTCTTGGTCGGCACGGACGCCACTCGGGCCAAGCAGGAGAACACCATATTCGTCATTGGCCGGGCGGACGAACTCGGCGTGGACCCCCTGGGGAGCCCAGCGCAATTCCTCCGACTGCGGCGCCAGAAGGAATCCGAACTACGTGCCCTGCTTGCGCGTTGGGGCGTGGGTGACATTACGATCCACATGGTATCCGCTGACCCGTACGGGGCCGTGGGAGACCTTCGCGCATCAGGACCCAAAAGCTACGAGGACCTGCACCGCCAATGGGATGGCATCGCACCGCTCATCGCAGCGCTTGAGCGTGCCAACGAGGAACAGGCACTCCTCTCGCAGGTTGGCGCCCTAGACTTTGCAGTCGATGGACTGCTGGCCGCCAAGCAGGCCCTGCTCGCCGACTACAACGACCTGGATAGCAGTAGGCTCGAAGAGTCGAAGATCCTGACCGCAATCGAACGTGGCATCCGGTCCGGAAAGGTACTTCGCAGCTCACTCACCGCCGAGGGCAAGGCGATGGCGCGCTCCCATGCAGAGAGAGCCGCGAGTGAGGCCATGTCTGCCACGCAGGAGCACTTGGAGGCAGCCGCCAAAGCCGCGGCCAAGTGGTGGGTAGACCCAGAGTTCCAAGCCGACGCCGTCGTCTTCTACGACGATGCGCAGAAAAAAATCAGCGCGTGGAGCGAAGAGACTGCATCTGACGTCTCCAGAAGTGTTCGCTGGAGCAACAGGCACAGCACGGGCAAGGCCCCTAGCGCTCTCCGCCAAGCCAACCGTTTCAGACAGGGCGTCAACTACGGCCGAGGGGCCAATCATGCTGCCAAGGCGCTTGCCAACATCTTCAAGGAGCGCGACGCGCTGTACGGAGCCGTGAAAAAGTTCACGGACATCAAATTCAAGCCGTGGGGTGCAACTAAAGCAGCAGCAAAGGTTGCCAAGGTCGGCGCGGTTCTCGCAGTCGTTGGAGTCGTCCTCGACCTCGGAGCGTTTGTTTCAGATCAGGTGGCTGCCAGCAAGCGCGAGGAAGCCCGGAAGCGGCTCGCGCACGCCATCGACGAGACCGTTGGCCAGGTCGAGAAGATGCTCCTGGACGGAGACAGAACAAACGAAGGCCCCGCGAAGGTTCTCGATGAGGCGCTGAGTCGCCTGGCGCGAATGAGCGACGCAAGCGCTGCGCGACAGCGCGAGATCGAAGCGTTGATGCACGAGAAGCAAGAACTCGTGGAGGCCATTGAGGAGCTCGTGTACGAGAGTCCACATGCAAACGGGAAGGTCGGCACCGATGTCTGAAGATGTGAAGCTCGTGGATCGAGCCGTTAGTTGGTTAGGTGCCTATGGGGACACCGACGACCTCGCCAGGGCGCGCGACACATGGGAGGCGTTCGACGCCACTCCACCAACTGCCACCGTCTTCGGCGCTTACGACTCTGGAAAGTCATCCTTGCTCAGAAGACTGCTGGTCGATGCGGACATCCCCGTGCCGGACTGGTTGACCATTAGCGCAAGACACGAGACCTTCGAGGCGTCCGAGATCACGTATCGAGACATCGTCCTCAAAGACACTCCAGGTGTCTCCCCGGGGAGTACGGACGCCAGGGGCGAGAGCAACACTGCCACGGCCCTCAAAGCTATCAAGACGACTGATGTTCTCGTTGTCGTGGTGACCCCACAATTGCTCACAGGCGAGCGTGAATTGGTGGCAACCGCCCTCGATCTTCCCTGGATTGAAGGCGCACTGTGGTTCGTCATCTCGCGTTTCGATGAAGCCGGCGTTGATCCCGATGGCGACCAAGACGGCTATCGCCAGTTGGCAGACAGCAAGCGGCGCGAACTGGAAGAGGAGCTGCAACGCACCCTGGGCAGAGACCTCAAGCCCCGAGTCTTCGTCGCTTCACCGGACCCGTACGGCGTCGGCGGACCGGACCAGACCCCAGACCCGACGTTGTGGGACCCATTCCGCAAGTGGGACGGGATGGAAGAGTTCGCCACGGAGCTCGCGTCACTCCCTCCTTCAGCAGTGGCGTTGCGCGCTGCTGCCGCCGAACGATTCTGGATCGGTGAAGTGCGGGAGCAGCTCGCAACGCTGGACGCCCAAGAAGCCGAGGTAGAGAGCGTCGCAAGGACCACGAGCGACCTGACCGCCAGAGTCGAACAGCTGCGCGCAAGGCTGGGCGAGCTACGTGTGAGCGCGCACAACGACCTGAACGCAGCCGTCGGTGCTGTGGTCGACCAGGCGATGACGTCATCCGTCCTAACCGAGGAAGGACTCAAGACCAGACTCACCGAGGCCCTAGAACTCTGGCTCGAGCGACGAGGAACTGAGTTGGCCGCTCTAGCCCAAGACATGGAACAACAACTTGAGCAGCAGGTCGCCAGACCGAGTTGGCAAGGACTGAAGCGCTTGATCGAGCAACTCTCCGTGCATCTCCCCAAGGACGACCCTACTCGCGAGAGCAAGAGCCACCTCGGCGACTACAAGAAGCCGCTCCTTGAACTGAATAGGGACCTCGCGAAAGCAACCACCGACCTCAAGGCCCTTTTCGAAAGCAAGCCCACGGGCACCAAGAAAGTGGCTGCTGAGGCTGCTGAGTCCAGCGCCGAGAAGCTGACGAAGGCAGGGAAAGTGTTCAAGAGCATTGACGCCGCGACCAAAGTCATCCCGTTCGCGCTTGAAGCCGCAGACCTCATCGGTCAGATCAACAACGATGCCAAGGAAGCTGAAGCCAAGGTCCAGAGGCGAGCCCAGATCGAACAGGAGCTCGAAGCCATCAAGGATCGCGCAGTTGCGGAGAACTACGATGCCTTTCAGTCCGAGTGCGACAAGTTGTCGGCCGTGCTCAACGAGTTGAGCACAAGCATCGATGCCCTAGCGAAGTCGCTTGACGCGCGACGAAAGTTTTGCGATTCCGCACGCGAAGAGGCTTCGACTCTTCTGTAGTCAGCGTTGTGCCGAAGCGCACCTCCCCTGATCACCCGAACCTTCAGCCTCATGTCGGACTGCGTCGGCCTCGGCGACTGACATACCCGAAGAAGATCTGGTCCTTTGCCTAAGGTCAGTGCAAGAGCCGCGGTTGATCACAACCCTCATCCTGCACGACGAGACATCCGCTACTGCCGCATAACCATGTGCAGCGGAGGGGCTCACCGAAGGTGATGAGGCGCGTTGAGCGTCACAGTTCTCGCACGGTGAAGAGGGTGGTGCCGCGGCCGGGGTCCACCTCGCGTTGGCCAGTCTCGATGAATCCAAGTTTCGCCAGCACACGCCGCGATGCGGTGTTCCAGTCCCACACGGTCGCCCACAGGCGTTTGTGTCCGGACGATCTGGCCCAGTCCATCACCACGAGCGACGCCTCGGTGGCATACCCCTGACCCCAATGGCGTCGAAGAAACTCGAAGCCCAACTCCGGTTCGCCGGGGACGGTTCGTCCGCTGTCCACCAACCCGCAGGTACAGGGTGACTGGCTCGGCCCGGTCCTGGCGGACCGGCAGAGTGTGGAGGGAGCCGTTGATGCGATCAAAGCGATCGAGGTCGACATGGTCCCGGGCACGGGCCTCGAACAGGTGCGGCTGACCAAACTCGACACCACTCAGAATCCTCAGTTCAGGAAACTGACGACGGCACAGTTCGATCGCGGCAAAGTACCCATCGACGTCCAACTGCGGCGGGCTAAGATAGCCATTGGCGTCGATGTACTGGCCGTTGGACGGCGGAAACTCCTCGGGGCTGGCGCGCCACGCATCGTCAAAGTCCAGGTGCTCGGTGAATATCAGGGCAGGCAGGCCGATCCGCATGGCTCGTTCGCAGGTGGAGACCATGGTGCCGGCCGCCGCGGAGTCCGGCCCTCCCGTGTCCCAGGACCACTCACTGTGCACGTGGCTGTCCGCCGTCAACATCGTCGCTGTCCCTCCGGGGCCATGTTGCACGGTACTGGGTTGGTGTAGGAACCGCAGCACCCAGAACGCCCGGATCTACCGCAACACCCGCCTAGGATGCCAGGATGCCGTGGTGACCGACTACGACGCGTTCGCCCAGGAATACGACGCGAAGGCTCGCAACTCACCTCAGAACACACAGTACGACCGCCCAGCCCTCCTCGAAATGCTCGGCGACATCGCTGGTGCATGCGTTCTCGACGCCGGGTGCGGCTCGGGGCTCTACGCAGAAGAGCTCCTTCGTCGAGGCGCCGAGGTAATAGCCATCGACGGCAGCCGCCGACTGCTAGACATTGCCCGAGATCGCCTCGGTGACCAGGTGAAGTGGCGCCATCATGACCTGTCCGAACCATTGGAGTGGTTGCCAGACCGTAGTGTCGACCACGTTCTGATGGCTCTGGTCATCCACTATCTGGAAGACCCTGTCCCCACGTTGCGGGAAATTCACCGCGTGCTGCGCGACAACGGAACCGTCGTGCTCTCCACTCACCACCCGGCCAGCGACTGGCGCCGCCTCGGCGGCAGCTACTTCACCGATGAGATGTACGAGGAAACCTGGACCACGGGATGGATGATGAAGTACCGACGACGACCGCTGCAGACAATCAGGCTCTTCGACTTTGAGCGTGGTGGGGCCCTGACGTAGGGCTCG
>NZ_LQBL01000013.1 GCF_001483745.1 Serinicoccus chungangensis
CGCCCCGCCTGACCCGTGAGCCCACCGCGCGGCCAGCGGCATGACAGTGCGCATGGCGGCGCACCACCAGGGTCTACTTGCAGCCCTTCTCTTACCCTTGGGGGAAGAGCCGTGTGGTCCCTTACCTGGTCCTTACCGACTGCTCGGCTGCCGACCTGAAGGCTATCTGAGTGGGGCATGTGCGTGCGCCCCAAGCCTCCATACGATGCGGTACATGAGAGGCGACGAAGATCGGGTGGTTCAGGCCTTCTGCGACTACATGACTCGGGAGGGGTGGTCCGTCTCGCGCGAGGTCAATTTCGTCGACGTAGTCGCCCAGAAGGACGGCTGCAAGCTCCTTGCGGAGGTCAAGGGACGCACCGCTGCCATTGGCCTCGATGTGGACACAATGTTCGGCCAATTGCTGCGGCGCATGCCTCCGACCAGACCCACGGAGACCACCCGATTCGCCGTCGTGGTGCCGACTGGCGCGGCTGAAGCCGTCCGACGTGTCCCTGCCTGGGTACGTGAGGAGCTGCGCATCGACGTCTATGTCGTCGATGACGACGGAACAGTTACGCCCCCTGGCCCCAGCACTTGACGCGGTAATACAGGATGGCTCCGAGCGCTTCTCAACGGAGACTTGTACCCGGTCATCCTCAGACTTCGGCGCCGGTGTCGACGGGCACCCACTCGAGAAGGTCTCCGGGCTGACACTGCAACACTTCACACATTCTTTCCAGTGTGGTAAAACGCACCGCCTTGGCCCGCCCGTTCTTCAGGACCGCCACATTGGCTGGGGTGATGCCGACTCGCTCGGCGAACTCTCCGACGGACATCTTGCGCTTGGCCAGTTCCACGTCGATGCGGACGACGATCGGCATCAGATAACCATCTCCATCTCTGTACGCAATTTCGTGGCCTGCACCAGCATCGCTCGCATCACCCAGACCAACAGGGCCAGACCGGAGCCGGCGAGCACACCGCCCAGCAGGGCAAGCATCCACAGCAGCGGGCCAGCGATCGTCATCGATTGGTAGATGAGCGTCGCAAGGCACACCAGGCCAGCAGCGGCGAAGGCTGCGATGATGCCGTCCACCCACCCGAGCGCGCTGGGGCTAAAGACCTGCCCGTCGCGGACAAAGCTCAGCAACCGGATGGTGCACACGAGCACGGCCTGGACGCAGAGAAGGCCCAGTACCGCGAGACTCAGCATGGGCCAGCGCATGTGCGCCTCGGCAGGAAGGTCTCGAGCCATCTCCCCTGAGAGCCACGGCAAGAGCACGGTCTGCATCAGCAGGATCATCACCGCAGCCACCAGCAGAAGTGCGCGTAGGACGTTGATGACGACTCGTTGGCTCATGCGTGTAGTCTCGACAGATATCGATCGAAAGTCAATAGATGAGGTCCTGCGGCCTGAGGCGGGTCAGGGACCAGCAGGGCAGGCCGCTCTCGGTGTGCTCGCCGGCCACCACCCAGGAGTTGGACTACAACCACGCGCCGCTCCACTCGCGGCAGGAGCGTGCACCCTCGAGCCTAGAATCGGCAGCCAGGCGCTCCTGGCATACCCTCGCACCGGAAGGATCTTCCTTGCCCAGGATGAACGAGTTCGATCAGCCCGTCGGCGACCCTGTGCCTGGCTGGGCATCGGCCCCCCTCCCATCGGCGGATGTGCTGAGCGGGAGGTTCTGCGCACTCGAACGTCTCGACCCAGACCGACACGCGGTGGATTTGTATGCCGCATACGCGTCGGCTAGCGATGACCGTGCTTGGACCTACATGGCTTTCGGACCGTTTCTATCGTTTGAAAGCTACTACCAGTGGTCGGTCGCTGCCGCCGATAGCCCCGATCCTCGGCACTACGCCCTCACCGACGCAGCAACTGGTAGGGCACTCGGCACCCTCGCGCTCATGCGCCATGACCCGGCTAATGGAGTCATCGAAGTCGGCTCTATTGTCTTGTCTCATGTCCTGCAACGCACAGCGGCGGCGACCGAGGCGCAGTTTCTCCTCATGCGCTACGTCTTCGAGGACCTGGGATACCGGCGCTACGAGTGGAAATGCGACAGCCTCAACGAACCGTCACGGAAGGCTGCCGAACGATTAGGGTTCACATACGAAGGGACCTTTCGCCAGGCGCTTGTGTACAAGGGCCGCAATCGCGACACGGCGTGGTTCGCCCTTACTGAGAAGGAGTGGCCTGCCGTTCGCGCTGCTTTCGAGACGTGGCTCAACCCTGCCAACTTCGACACGCAAGGACGCCAGCGCAAGAAGCTCCAAACCCGGTGACCGGCCTGGGATGACGTGCGCCCTCGGCGATCACGCCGCTCCTGGCCTCCTTCGTTGATGGCGAGTGGGAGACGGTCAGCAGGCTGCCCACCCCCGGCCGATGAGTATTTCGCGACAAGGTGAGACTCCCGAGGTGCGGCATGGTCGGACGCTACGCGACCACAGCGGCAGTAGCGTGCGGCCACGCTCCATGCGGCAAATGCGTGCGGGCCGTCGTGCAGTGTTTGACTTCGTGTTAGGGCACGTCGGGGTCGGGGTGGTCCTGTCGATACTGGTCGGCCTCGTCCTCGGAAATGAGACCTTCGTCTGCGAGCCATTCAACCGCTCGCCTGTTGGCGCGGGCCTCTCGGAAGGCGTGCCAGCCCGGCAAAAGCTCGGGAAACTCCTCGTACAACGCGTTCTTGAACCGCCGGAAGGCGCCCTTGCCGGCAATGGCTCGTGCTAGTCGGCGTCCCGCAGCATCATCGCTGATCCGGTCCGCGAAGTCGGCCATGTCCTGGTACCAGACGTACGACGGGAGCGGATCGATGGGCGTGAGGTCCACGTCCTCAAGGTCGACCGGGTTCTCCCCGTCAAGACCAGTGTCAGAGGTCCAGAAAGCCACCTGCCCCGACATTGGGTCGATCAGCCACCGATGGTCGTAGTCGGTCTGGTCGGAAAGTGCCGTGGCGATCTCGTCCAAGTCAAGCTGGCTGAGCTCGAGCATGACCTCACAGTAGAAGGGATGGCGTCGACGCGTGCATCACTCCGCCACATGTCCCGTGGTCAGCGTTCGCTCGTCCGCCGCACCGACGGCGCTCGGCAGCGTCGTGCGCCTGCGCGCTGCTGCCAGCGCACGCCGAGGCGCTGAACGCGAGCCCGAGGCCGTTGTCGTTGGTGTCCACCGTCCCTAGCATGAGGCGGGCGGGTTGCCACCGGTTCAAGGAGGAATCAGGATGCCGCACGATTCAGACGTTGCGTATGTGACTGCGACCGAGCTCGCCCGACGAGTGCGCGAGCGGGAGGTTTCACCGGTGGAACTGGTAGATGCGTTCGCGGCGAGGATCGAGGAACGCAACCCCAGCCTGAACGCTTTCGTCTTCACCGACTTCGACGGCGCGCGCGAGGAAGCGAAGCGCGCCGAGCAGGCACTCACGGACGGGTCGAGCATCGGTGTGCTGCACGGTGTGCCCACCGCCATCAAGGACCTGTTCGACTTCAAGCCAGGATGGCCCGCTACGTTCGGCGGTGTCAGGGCACTGGCCAACTTCAAGCTGGACACCCACTGCATCTTCGCCGAACGGGTCGAGAAGGCCGGCGCCATCATCCTGGGCAAGACCAACTCACCGGTGATGGGCTACCGCGGCACCTGTGACAACCCCTCTTCGGGGCGACGTCCAACCCCTTCGACACGGCCCGCAACTCGGGCGGGTCCTCAGGAGGTAGCGCCGCGGCCGTGGCCGACGGGCTCGTGCCCTTTGCAGAAGGCACCGACGGTGGCGGCTCCATCCGCATCCCCGCCGCGTGGTGCGGCCTGTACGGGTACAAGGCATCCTTCGGGCGAGTGCCCTCAGTCGTGCGTCCCAACGCCTTTGGCAGCACCATGCCTTTCCTGTTCGAGGGCCCCCTGACCCGCAATGTCGACGACGCCGCCCTGGTTCTCAACGCCCTGTCTGGTTACCACCCCGGGGACGTGTTCAGCCTCGATGAGGAACCGCACGACTTCGTCACCGACGTCCACCGCGACATCGCCGGCATGCGGATCGCTTACACCCCCGATTACGGCATCTTCCCGGTGGACCCACGGATCCGCGGGTGTGTCGGCCAGGCCGTCCACGCCCTCACCGAGGCGGGCGCGATCGTGGAGGAGATCGACCTGAGGCTGCCGTACGACCAGCATGAGCTGAGCGGCCTGTGGTGCCGCCACATCATGCTGGTCAACGTCGGTGCGTTCGAAAACTTCAAGCAGAACGGCCTCGACCTGCTCGGCGAGTACCGTGAGGACTTCCCCGATGGGTACCTGCGCTGGGCCGACCACGTCTACGGGATGTCCATGACTGAGCTGAACCAGGACTACGTCATGCGGTCCGCTGTGTACGACGCCATCCAGTCCGTCTACGAGGACTTCGACCTGCTCGTATCCCCGACATTGGCGGCGATTCCAGTCCTAAACGCGGACACACCCGGAGCCACCGTGGGTCCCAGCGAGATCGAGGGTGTCGAGGTGGACCCCTACATCGGCTGGTGCCTCACTTACCTGACGAACTACACCGGACACCCGGCCGCTTCCATCCCCGCCGGGCTCGTCGAGGGGCTTCCAGTTGGGATGCAGATCCAAGGGCGCCGGTACGCCGACGGGGACGTATTCGCCGCCAGCGGCGCGTTTGAACGGGTCCGCCCGTGGGTTGGCATATACGAGACCCCCAAGGCACGACGACTAACCTTCTGAAAATCTGTCGCAACGACTGCCGACGTGGGTGCGGCGGACGCTCGCCCCGCGACACTAGCGTTCGTCCACGCGCCATGCGGCATGTCCGGATGCTGCTACTGAGGTAGCAATAATCATCTT
>NZ_LQBL01000014.1 GCF_001483745.1 Serinicoccus chungangensis
CACACGCCAAGTGTATTACAGACGACTACGCACGCAACTGCCGCAGTAAGGACGCTGACCGTCGGGTGCAGGCGCGGCCCCGGGACGCCCGCTACCTGGTCGTCAAGAAGATCAGCAGGACGACCAACGAGATCAAAATGGCGGTCAAGGAGTGACGGATGACGGCTCGATTGTGGTCCCGCTGTCGACTCATCGTCTCAGGATGGCATCACCAGCCGAGGTCGGGCAGCCCTGGCACCAGGGCCCGTCCGGCTCAAGGAAACACGCGGTACTGCCGCGGGTCGGCCGTAATGACCGGGCTCATGTGACGTTCTGCAGAAGGGCTGTTAGTTCGCGGTCCGGGCTGACGTGACGTGCGTAAAGAGGGCCGCACGGGACCGTGGCTAGTTTTAAGGAAAGGGCAAGCAGAGCGGGATCACGATCCGCGGCACGGTGCGCCTCCGCCAGGTAGGCGAACTCGTTCATCGACCCGGTCAGGCTGCGGCTGGCAGTGGTGGCCAGGGTGTGGTCGGCCGTCTCGGCGGCCTCCTGCTGCACGACGGTCTCTGGGACTTGGTGTGCCCGCAGGACCGCGGCCAGATGCTCGGGGAACCTGTCGAGCAGGGTCGCAGCGGGAGCCAACGGCATAAGCACTGGGAGCAGGGTCGTCTGACTGACCATGAGTGCGACCTGACGCGGCCGCCAGGGCAGGACCGTGGCGTACCAGTCGCCGAGCAGGCTCGTCGATTCCTGCTCCTCGACGGCGGTAACCGGGCCCAGGCGCTGCAGAAGCTTGCGGGTAGCGCGCACGATGACCATGGCTCCCATCCTGCCTGCACCGCTTCCACCGGCATCAGGGCCACAATGGCCGCATGTCGCTGAAGGAGTTCCGTGCCGCCCTGCGCGGAGCCGCGTACCGCGATGACGTGCCTGAGGTGATACGCCTTCTTGCGGAGCGCCCCTGGCCGGAGCAGGTGCTGCAGCTCATTGGTGACGCTCTCCTGGTCGCCGTCACCTCTGGATCCGCCGACGCCCATGACCTGGCAAGAACCTGTATCGCACGACTGCATGCGCGGGGGTGGGACGGCGATGCCGACCTGGCCGAGGCACTCGCGGCGCGGCTCGGCGACGGCCCCCAGCCACTGCTGAAGCCGGTCCGTGTCGACCTGGAGGAGCTCGGCAGCCTGCGCGAGGGCGATCCCATCCACGGAGGCGGGCGAGTCGACCTCGCCACTGGGCAGATCTGGCCCCAGACCCTGTACGAGGACTTCCACGCGGATGAGAGCGACGAAGAAGAGGAGGAAGAAGAAGACGAAGCAGCCGGCACAAGGTCGTTATGGGTCGATCCGGCTGGCTCGCGCTCGGACTATCGCGACATGGAACTCTTCATCGCAACTGTCGAGGATGAACACCTGGTCGAGCTGCTGTCTATGGCCCTCAGCGGGAAGGGTGCTTTCCGCCGGTTCAAGGACGCGATTGCACGCCACCCGGAGGCCGCCGATCGCTGGTACGCCTTGAGCGAAGACCGTGTCCGCGGCCGCGCCCGGGCATGGTTGACATCAGAGGGCTACACGCCACATCCCGGGCGAACTCCGTCACCGCGCTGACATCCCCATTTGCCGCATGGAGCGTGGCCGCACGCTACTGCCGCTCCGAGGCGACGACTCACATGAACTGTGCCGCATGGTGTTAACATCTGACGCTTCTTCGAGCGGCGGAACCGTCACGGCCGCATGCCCCTCGCCCGGCAGTCCTTGCGACGAGGCCGCCACGGCCGGCACCACGGACAAGCGGGAAGTCACAGGCTCAGCCGAGCGACCGTCCGGACCCGGGGGTCGTCACTGCTCAGGCTGACTTCTCGTAGCGCCTCGCGCGCCGCAGGGTAGTCGGTCAATTCGCGGAGGGCTAACGTGGCGGCCAGCCGGACATCGGGGTGGTCGTCGTGCAACGCGTCGGCTAGGGCGGGGGCAGCCTCATGTGCGCCAGGTGCCCCGATGAAGCAGAGCACGTCGGCTGCGTGAGCGCGCACGCTGGGATCCTCCGCCGTCCTCAGGGCCGTGCCGATGGTCGGCACAGCTGGCGCTCCAAATTGGGACAGCGCGGTGGTCATCGCATCGCGCGCCGTCTGGTCCGTGTCGCCGAGCCGGTCGACCAAGATTGGGATGACCGAGGGGTCCGCGATTCGGGCGAGTGCCCACCGTGCCTTGTCGGCGACCCGAGTGTCAACATCGTCGATGAACCCCGCCACCACGCGAACAGTGTTGGGATCAGACAGCTTGCTAAGAAGGTGTAGTGCTTGCAGACGGGTGTTGACGTCGCCAACGGAAAGCACGGACGAAGCTGCGTCTGCGGCTGCCTCAGGGGTCCGCGTCAGAACCCAGGTCAAGGTTTCCCGGACGAAAAAGTCTGGTTCTTGCCACAGCAGCTCGGCGATGCGAGGCGCCAGATGCGGGTCGGCTCGCTGACCCAATGCGACAGCTGCGTGTTGACGCATGTCCTTGTCCGGATGCACCAGGGCGGCGAGAGCGGCAGGAGGGTCGTCGGCAAAAGATTTACGTGGCTCGTTCACGTGCTCGACGCTAAGACCTCACGATGCGTGAGGGTCAACCCGCTGGTACTCCCACCCACCCTCTGCGCCGCTCAGGAGCGATCTGCGGGTGCTCAGGGAGCCCAGCTCTACGACAGGCACATGCCGCAACCGGTGGTTCGCCGTCACGCGCACTGTTCTGGTTCCCCTCTGTGTCAAGGCCCCGGTGCCGTCGCTTTCTAGGGTGCGCCGCCGCTGGTCGCCGTCAAGGTCGTTCGTCCGGTGGGACGCTGCACCTTGACGGCTCCGGCACGGCGACGCGGTGTGGCCGCTGCCGGGACCGGATGGGGCTGGTTGCGGGGGCCCGGCGGGGGTAGCGTCGGGTGTGCGGGTCCGGGAAGTGGCTGATCCGAAGTGCCGATGTGCGGGGGAAGGTCGGTCGCGCTGGATACCTCAGACGCCCCGCAGTGCCCTCCCGGACCCGCCTCGACGTCTGGGGTCTGAAGCGACA
>NZ_LQBL01000015.1 GCF_001483745.1 Serinicoccus chungangensis
ACACGCCAAGTGTATTACAGACGACTACGCACGCAACTGCCGCGCTCCGGAAGTTCCATGGAGGTCAGGCGGCCTCCCTGGCCGAGGTGTGTTCAGGCGGTCGGCGGGTGACGGAGGGAGCTGCGCTGCGCCGCGCCAACGAGCAGGCAGGCTGATCCGAGCCCTAGTCCCATCCAGCTCACCATCCCGGTCCTGCCGGTGAAGAGGAGGAAGAGCGCGACAAGGGTGACGACCAGGCCGGTCGCCAAGTAGGCCCCCGCCCGCCGAGGGTGCAACTCGATGTCCTGGCTCATGCTGCGCAGCATGCCAGAAGTGATCGACCTGCGCCCGACCTGGCCCGTTAAATAGCTAGCCCCGATGCGGGCGCACGCATTTGCCGCCCTGCGTGCATTGAGCAGCCCGCCGAGCGTAACGAAACTTGGTCGCGCTGGGCCGCCGGCGGACAGGGACGCAGCGATGCGCTTTTCGGCTGGTACCGATGGCGGGCGTCGTGCCGGCGCTGCGCCTGCCTGAGGCCGACGATGAAGTATCGCTGCGAGAGGATGGGACCCGGAGTGCGGGATCAGACCAGACGGAGGATCAACCGCTACTGGGCCGCCTTCTTTCCCGAGATACCAGCCGACTGGTCTTCTGTCGTTGTCAGCCACACGTCGGTATTGGAGGGATACCACGGCCTTTACGCCATCCTCCGGGACGGTCGCGCGTACGTCTCATCTCCGCCTGAGATGGCTGCCACGGTGCGCACCTGGGGCGTCGACGCGGCCACGGTGACCGACCCGGCCTGGTGGCGTCACCGAGTTCCGGAAGGAACGGTGCTCGGGCCAAGCGTCCATGCGTTCCTCGACACGGCTGACACAGTTCCCCGCTCACAGCGGGCCCGCCGTGCTGACGCAGGGGAGGTGGTCCACGCCCTGAAGGGGCGCGTTACCGCCGAGGAGTGGGTCGAGAGCGGCTTCGACAGTGATGACGTCCACAAGACCTGGTTGGTGCGCGACAACGACGCAGAACCAGTCGCCGCTGCAGGCCTCACGCTTTTCGATGGCGACCCCGTCGACGTCGGTGTGATCGTCGCTGCCGACGCTCGCGGACGTGGCCACGGAAAGCACGCCGCAGCTGCGGCGGTACATGACGCCATCGACCTGCACGGGATCGTCCGCTGGCGCTCTCTTGAAGCCAACCAGCCATCACGCCAGCTCGCTAAGAGTTTCTCATTCCAGGACGACTGCCGACAGCTCGCCATCCGACTCTGAGGCGGCCGCCTGAACAGGATGAATGTCCGGTTCTGGTTCCTCTCTGTGTCAAGGCCCCGGTGCCGTCGCTTTCTAGGGTGCGCCGCCGTTGGTCGCCGTCAAGGTCGTTCGTCCGGTGGGGCGCTGCACCTTGACGGCTCCGGCACGGCGACGCGGTGTGGCCGCTGCCGGGACCGGATGGGGCTGGTTGCGGGGGCCGGGCGGGGGTAGCGTCGGGTGTGCGGGTCCGGGAAGTGGCTGATCCGAAGTGCCGATGTGCGGGGGAAGGTCGGTCGCGCTGAATACCTCAGACGCCCCGCGGTGCCCTCCCGGACCCGCCTCGACGTCTGGGGTCTGAAGCGACA
>NZ_LQBL01000016.1 GCF_001483745.1 Serinicoccus chungangensis
GTGCCCTCCCGGACCCGCCTCGACGTCTGGGGTCTGAAGCGACATGGCGTCGGCGAGGAGCTGGCGGTACACCACGTCGGACAGGCGCCGTTTGAGCGCGCGCAGCGCCTCCATCGATGTCTTGCCGTCGGCGACCTTGCGGTCGAAGTAGGCCCGGCCCTCGGTGGCGTTGCGCAGCTGCACGGTCGCGGCGATGTGCAGCACGTGGTTCATCCGCCTGTTCCCCGCCCGGGACAGGCGGTGGCGGACCTGCTGCCCAGAAGAGGCGTCCAGCGGTGCGGTCCCGGTCCAGGACGCGAACCGCGCCCGGGTGGGGAACCGGGCGACGTCGCCGACATCGGCCAGGATCCGTGCCGCGCCGGCAGGGCCGATGCCGTGGATGTCCATCAGGTGCGACCCGCGCGCCAGGACCGCGGCCTTCAGCTCAGCGTTCAGTGCCTTGAGCTTGGCGTCGACGGCGACCAGGTCAGTCAGCTCCTCGACCGCCATGCGCCGTCGGGTCCGCCCGGCGACGTCGCGAGGGCGGACGCTGGCCAGCATCCTCTTGGCCTGGGTCGCCGACAGGTCCCGCTTCCTCTTGCCCGGGATCAGCTCGCCCAGCAGGCGCTGCAGCCGATTGACCGTCTGCACCCGCAACCGGGACAGCTCATCACGCCGGTCGGACAGCATCCGCAACGCCTCGAGCTCCCCGTCACGGTGCACCACCCGCAAGCCTCGGGTCCGGACGGCCACGACAGCGATGGAGTGCGCGTCCAGGGCATCGGTCTTGCGGTTGTGGCCGGTGTCGAACAACCGCACCCTGGCGGCCAGCTTCGCCGGGACGTCGACGACCCGTTCGCCGTCCTCGACCAGCCGCTGAGCCAGCGGGCGCCCGGTGCCGTTGGCCCCTCGACCGCCCACAGCCGGTGCGGGAAGGTCCGCGCGTAGGACCGCATCGCGGTGTACCCGCGCTGGTCGGTGTTGAACCGGCCGGTCGCGACCAGCCGCTCCTGACGGTCCACGATCTCGATCGTCGCGGACAGCTTGTGGGGGTCGACCCCGATGATGACCTCTGCCATGCTCCTCGCCTCCAACAGGCGCCTCGAACCGATAAACGGAAACGGCGAGGTGGGCAGTGCTACTACGAGCAGGGCAATCCCCTCTTGAGCCACGCCTCGTCAGCGGTACCCGACGAGGCACAGTCCAGAAGAGAGCCACAACCACACGGGCTGGGCAGCCGCAATTGAGAGCGTCCCGCCGGGCACCTAAACCGAGTCTGGCCCGACCCGAT
This sequence comes from Serinicoccus chungangensis, assembly GCF_001483745.1. Classification (GTDB taxonomy): domain Bacteria; phylum Actinomycetota; class Actinomycetes; order Actinomycetales; family Dermatophilaceae; genus Ornithinicoccus; species Ornithinicoccus chungangensis_A. Next base: position 1,271 of record NZ_LQBL01000016.1, read on the forward strand.
CATGAAGGGAAGTCTCCTAGTAGCCGC
>NZ_LQBL01000017.1 GCF_001483745.1 Serinicoccus chungangensis
CGGAAGGTGTCAAGGCGGGTGAGACAGTTTCCGTCAGGCGGTCTGTATGAGGGCCTCCTGTGAGGGCTGGTTGATCCACGCTGCCTGGGGCAGTCTGGGCGGCTCGGGCCGGCGGTTGCCGAACCGCTCTGGGTGGGCGGCGTAGGCCGCGTCCAGGGTGAACTGGCGCTGAGCGCGGACCTGGCCGACGGTGCCGTAGTGGACGCTGGCGGGGGTGTGCAGCCCGATGCCGGAGTGGCGGTGCTCGTGGTTGTAGTAGGAGAAGAACTGCCCGGCGAACGCGCGGGCGTCGGCCAGGGACCCGAACCGCTCGGGGAAGACCGGGGCGTACTTGAGGGTCTTGAACGCGGCCTCGCTGTACGGGTTGTCGTTCGAGACGTGCGGGCGGGAGTGAGACCGGGCCACGCCCAGGTCCACCAGCAGCTGAGCGACCGGTCTGGAGGTCATCGAGGTGCCCCGGTCGGCGTGGATCGCCTCGGGCACGCCGTGGATGCCCATGGCGTGCTCGAGCATGTTCTTGGCGATCTGCGCGTCCTCGCGGGCCGCGATCGTCCAGGCGACGGCGAAGCGGGAGAAAATGTCGAGCACGACGTACAGGTCGTAGTACACGCCGCGGTCTGGGCCGCGCAGTTTCGTGATGTCCCAGCTCCATACCTGCCCAGGGCCGGTGGCCACCAGCTCGGGCCGCGCCCGGGGCGGGTGGGTGGCCTGCCGGCGTCGTTCACCAGCCATGTCGTTCTCGTGCAGGATGCGGTGCATCGTGGACTGCGAGCACAGGTAGGTGCCCTCGTCCAGCAGCGTCGCCCAGGCCTGCGCGACCGACTTGTCGGCGAACTCCTGGCTGGTCAGCACCGCCAGCACGTGCGCCCGCTCGGCCCCGGTGAGCTTGTTGACCGGTGCCGGCCGCGGCGTCTGTGGGCGCGCGGGTGGCGGGTTCTTGGCCCGGTAGTGGCCGGCGCGAGAGCGGCCCAGCAGCCCGCACGCCCTGGCGGTGCCGACGTGGACGGCGAGGTCGTCGACGGCCGGGTTGATCACCGCCGCGACCGCGGCGGTTGCTCCGCGCTCTCGGAGAGCGTCTCCAAGAGCGCGTGTGCTTTTCCCACCAGATCCAGGGCAGCCTTCGTGCGGGCCAGCTCGGCCTCGGCCTTCTCCGCCCGTGCCCGCAGCGCCTGCATCTCCTTGTCCCGCCGGTCGCGTGGCGGGCCGGCCAGCCCGGCTTGCGCGCCGGCTGCGGCGGCCTTGCGCCACTCGATGATGTGTGAGCTGTAAAGGCCCTCCCGGCGCAGGATCGCGCCCCGCTCACCGCGGTCGGCCGCGTCGTACTCGGCCAGGATCGCGGCCTTGAACTCAGCGGTGAACTTCCGCCGCTTCGGCTGGTCAGCGCGAGGGGACATAACCCCATCATCGGTGCCGACATCAGCTGTCGTCATCGTCATCTCAAAGTGTCCATCTCTCGCCCCGTGCGAGGTCAGTGGCAGATCAGCAGTGGTGTCTCACCCCATCCTGACGCACAGGG
>NZ_LQBL01000018.1 GCF_001483745.1 Serinicoccus chungangensis
TCTGGCACCCCTCTGTGTCAAGACGCCGCTGGGAGGGTGGTTCTAGGCTTGGTGGTGGCGGGTCCGGGAAGTGGCTTGTCCGAAGAGCCGGCGTCGGGTTGTGAGCCGGTCGCGCTGGAGTCAGAGTCGTCACCCAGTTGCCCTCCCGGGCCCGTCGTCGTGTGTCCGGCGAGGTCGTCGAGCATGGCCTTGTAGACGAGGTCGGACAGGCGCCGTTTAAGGCAGCGCATCGCTTCCATCGGCGTCTTGCCGGCGGCGACCTTTCGGTCGTAGTAGGCCCGGCCCTCGGTCGCGTGCCGCAGCTGGACGACGGCCATGATGTGCAGCACCCGGTTGATCTGCCGGTTGCCCTTGCGGGAGAGCCGGTGGTGGGTGTGGTCCCCGGAGGAGGCGTCCACGGGGGCGGTGCCGGTCCAGGACGCGAAGTGGTTGCGGTCGGGGAAGCGGGTGATGTCGGCGACCTCGACCAGCAGCCGCGCGGCGCCGGAGGGTCCGATGCCGTGCAGGTCGATCAGGCCGGTCCCGGTGGCTTTGACCAGGGACTTCAGCTCCTTGTCCGCGGCCTTGGTGCGGGCGTAGATCTTGGCCAGGTCCTCGACCAGCTCGACCGCGTGAGCCTTGCGCACCTTGCCCGCCGGGGTGGTCGGGCGGACCTTCTTGAGCAGCTCCTTGGCCTGGGCCGCGGACAGGGACCGCTTGGCCCCGCCGGGGATGAGCTCGAGCAGCAGCTTGTGCAGCTGGCACACCTTGCGGGTGTGCTCGGCCCCCAGGGAGGCGCGCCGGTCCACGCACATGCGCAGCACCTCCAGCTGCTCGTCGTCGACGACCGGGCGCAGCCCGCCCATGCGGACGCCGACCAGGGCGATGGAGTGGGCGTCGGTGGCGTCGGTCTTACGGCCCTGTCCGGTGGCGAAGACCCGCACCCGCGCGGACATCTTCGCCGGCACGTCGACCACCTCCTCGCCGTCGGCGACCAGGCGGGAGGCCACGTGCTTGCCGATCCCGGCGCAGCCCTCGACCGCCCACAGGCGCTGCGGCCACTGCCGCGCGTAGCCCAGCAGGCGGGCGTATCCGTCGGTGTCGGTGGTGAACCGGCCGCCACCGACGACCTGCTCGTGGCTGGTCATCACCTCGATTGTGACGGTGCGCTTGTGCGGGTCCATCCCGATCACGACCAGCGTTTTCTCTGCGTCCATGCCCTTGCTCCCTTGCGTCGACATCACTTCGTGTCGAGCTGGGAGGGCACCGCTACGTACGGCTGGGCAAACCCCTCTCGAGCCTCTCCCGGCCCTGGCGGTGACCGGGGCGACGCAGGCCAAATGTGAGCCTCACGCCAACGGCGTGGGCAGCCGCACTGAGAGCGACCACCCCGGTCACCTCAGACCGAGCCTGGCCGGGCCCGATCCTGACGTCAATGAAACACGTAGCCGC
>NZ_LQBL01000019.1 GCF_001483745.1 Serinicoccus chungangensis
AACCACCCTCCCAGCGGCGTCTTGACACAGAGGGGTGCCAGATGAGTGCGCCGGCATGGCCCCTTGGTCACCGTCGCGGTGCGATGTCGAGAAGATCGGCTGGAGTGCATTTCAGTGCGTCGCAGATGAGTGTGAGACTGCTGAAGCGCACTGCCTTGGCATGGCCATTTTTCAGGATGGACAAGTTGGCCATGGTCAGACCTGTGGCGTGCGAGAGCTCGGTGAGCGTCATCTGCCGCTCGTCCAGCACCTCCCCGAGCCGCGAGACGATTCGGTGTTCAGACGAGGCCATCGGTGTCTTCGCTGAGCTGCCTCCCGCGGTGGAACGCTTGGGCAAGAACGCCCGCAACCGCTGCGGCGACGAGCATGTTGAGCGAGAGGGCAGGCAGGTCGGTACCCAGGGCTCCGCCGCCGTGCGAGTCGGCGGCTGATGGGAACCAGCCGTTGAGGGCGGCGATGGTGGCCACGTCGATCAGCAACCTGAGAATGATGAGCACGAGCAGCCATGAGGAAGCTCGACGCAGACGGCGAATGACGTCCTCGGCGAACGGGCGTCCTTCTGCCGAGCGGCGGGCCAGCAAGTGGACGGTGCGAAAGACGATGACGAGCATCACGGTCATCGCCACTGTGCTGGTGGTGCCGAGGGCACGCAGCCAGAAGGGGAGCGCAGTGATTTCAGTGGTCGCGGGATCGGGGCCGAGTTGAAGGTTGAGGATCTGCGGCAGGGACTCCGGCGGCACCCAGGCGTTGTCCTGTGGCACGAGAGGGATCCCGGACAGGTTGATCCAAACCCGCAGGAGGCAGAGCGCGATGACTACCCCTGTTAGGGCGTTGACCACCGCTATGGCCCACGAGGCCTTCGTGGTTCGGGTGTCCTGGGCTGCCGGCATACACTCACTCCATATCGATTATCGGTATCCCGATAAACAATAAGGCGCGACGCCGCGCGCCGCAAGGGGGCGGCCCCGGAGGCTGTCGGAGCGAGCATGGTCAGCGTGATCGGCTTGCGGCATGTGAAGGAGTGAGGCAGGGGCAAGGTCGCGGCCGGGGTGAAGCCCTACTGGTCGGCAGCCTCCCCCTCCGAGCCTGGCGCTCCGTGAGCGCCTGGTACTAGGACCGCTTCGCTCCGCTGCGGGGCCGTCAATTGCAGTAGACTCGGATGCTCGGTAAAAAGGGTTCGCAGCAATTCGATCACCCACCCGATCGCTTTGTCGCGAGCCTCTCGAACGCCCTCAACATTGACTTTCCCTTGATCCCCGTGGACAAGCTTCGAGCGGAGTCCATAGACTTTCTTCATAGCCTTCAGAGTATCGCTTGCGGTGACATCATCGGCGAGCAACTTGCAGGATGGGTAAACGGTAACGTCGGCAGCATCGTCTTGGTCTCGGCCTTGTTGCCCTCGAAGGCGTGCACCATCAGCGGGAACCCGTTCGCGTCCGAGAGGAGGCCGACGGTGATCTGAGGCTCCAGGCGTCGTTCCTTGCTGAACCCGGGCTCGCGGAACCCGTCGCCCTCGTCGGTCTCGAAGTACAACGTGGTGACGTCGTACAGCACCAGGGTGGCGGGTCCGAGGTTGACCTGGGCCGCGCAGGCTGCGGCCAGCTGCTCGCGGAACCCGATCGCTGAGTACAGGCTCAGCCGGCGCTTGATCGTGCGGTACGACGGCGCCGGCACGCCGATCTCCTCCAGCACCCGCACGGCGTCCAGCTTGGAGGTGGGCTCCACGATCCGCGCCAGCACCAGCTGCCGGAACACCTCATCGTCGACGGCGGCGTCGAACCCCAGTGCCGCGTAGGCCGCGGCCAGCGAGTCCCACAGGTGCCCCATCCGCGTGGCGGTGATCGGCAACGGGCCACCTGCGGGCGGGAGCTGGATGGCGAGGTCCAGCTCGCCCTGCCCGGCCGCCAGCCGCTGCCGGGCGGCCGCCTTCAGCGCCTCGACCTCGGCATCGGTGTGCCCCGACCCGATGTGCTCGATGTCCCGCGAGCCCTTTCGCGAGGAGTGCACGATCTGCACCGCGGTCGCCCCGGAGGCGGTCTTCACGGTGCGGATGTAGGCCACCGACCCACTCTAGTGACCCCGATTAGTGCGCAAATCTGGCGTCCTGGGGTCACGACACTGCTGGTCAGAGCGCCGTGACCGTCACCGGCCCGGAAAAGTGGCCCAAGTCAGGGCACAGCACGGGGTGAAGGTCAGCGGAGACGGTCCGCCGCCAGTGGCTGGCCCAGTTCGTGACCCGCAAGACCCCCAAGGCCGCGGAGGACCTGATCTGCCGATGCCGCCGGTGGCCAGCGAGACGACCGCGCAGCGGCTTTCGATGCCTCACTATCACAAGGGTCCTCCTGACCCGGTAGAGCAGCCCAAAGGATCCCGGCCGCGGCGTCACCTCGTACCCCCAGGAGCGGTATGTCGGCTCTTCGAGTTTGAGCGTGGTCCCGGGTGTTCACGCCG
>NZ_LQBL01000020.1 GCF_001483745.1 Serinicoccus chungangensis
GTCTGGCCCGACCCGATCATGAAGGGAAGTCTCCTAGTAGCCGCCAGGAGGACGCTAGCCTTCGGCGCGTCCGACATTGCCGCATCAGGTGGCATTGGCGTGGCCTACATGGAGAGCCACGTTGTACGTTGACCGATCGGCATGTCATCCGGCTGGTTCTTCTTGCTTTTCGCGTCGTTCTGGTTCGTGAGCGTGCAGCCAGGCGCTGAAGGGCGCGGAGGTGAGGCCGTGGAGCAGGACCGAGATGGTGATCGCCAGGGTGGCGTAGAGGAAGATGTCGTGGTTGCCGGTGTGCCGTTCGGCCAGGGTGGCGTAGAACAGTGCCGAGACGCCGATGGGGGCGAACCAGCTGAGGAAGACTGTCTCGCTACGGTCATGCACGCTCTTGAGCAGAGGCCATAGTGCCCAGATCGTTGCCAGGCGCCGGAGCAGGACGGTTCCCGTGAGGATGGCGACCGCCGGCCAGCCCAGTCCGGCCCACTCGTCGATGGGTAGTGCCAGGCCCAACAGGATGAAGATCGGCAGCAGGAAGAGGCGGGCGACGGCGTCGTGCACCTTGTCCTCCTCTGCCTCCTCACGTTGGGGGATGACCTGACCGAACACGGCGGCACCGACGAACACGGCGAGGAGCGCGTCGGTGCCCAGCAGCTTGCCACCGCCCAGCAGCACGAGAGACAGCGGAACGATGAACGCCAGGTAGGAGCTTTCCTCCATCAGCCCGTGGTCTCGGACCAGGACGAACAACTTTCCCAGGGCGAGGCCGGCGACGGCACCGACCACTGCCGCGCCCACCACCTCCCTCAGCAGGACCTTGGTCAGCAGCTCCTGCCACGCCTGGTCGGGCTTGGTGATCAGCAGGACGGGCAGCATGACGAAGAGGTAGCCCAGGCCGTCATTGATCCCGCTCTCGGCCGAGAGGTTGTGCCGCACCTTCTCGGGCACCTTCTCCTCAGCCAGCGACCCGGTCACGATGGGGGTCGTGACCACCGGGTCCGTCGGCGTCACGATCGCGCCCACCAGCAGTGCCACCAGGAACGGCACTCCGAGACCCCACCACGCCACACCCGTGGCCAGGACGAGCATGAGAAGCATTCCTAGCCCGATGATGGTGACGATCCAGCGGGCGTTGGCCCGCCAGTAGCCGTGCGGCAGGCGCAGCGCGACGCCGGCCAGCCCCACCGCCAGGGTGATCCTGGCCGCCTGCTCGAGCAAGGTCCCGGTCGGCACCCCGAAGTCCTCGATCCGCATGAGGTCCAGGGCGTGCGGGCCGATCATTGCTCCGAAGCACAGGCATAGCAGCGGACCGGGCAGGCTGGCCCGCTGCAGCACCGTCGAGAAAGCGGCAAAGGTCAAGAGCGCCCCAGCAAATAATGCCAGGAGCAGGTTGATGTCCACGTCGGTCGAAGCCTTTCTGCCGGATTGGCACACAGGCAACCACCCAGCGGCGGACATTGCCTCTCAGGTCGACCCCGACCCCCAGCTACACCGCATGCCGCAAGATCCCCAGCTGTCGGCGCCGACGCTCGCAGGAGCAACCAGGCGCACGGATCTGCCGCATGGAGCGTGGCCGCACGCTACTGCCGCTGTGGTCGCGTAGCGTCCGACCATGCCGCCGGTCGCGTGTCTGAAGGCTCTATACCCGGGGGCGAGCAGTCGTCGTGGTCACCTGAGGTAGGCGGCGGTACCAGGTGGCTGTCGAAGTGGGCTTGAAGCCCACTGCCACGTACGCAGCCTCAGCGGCCTTCGATTCGTACGAGAGATCTTCACCCGTTCCGCGCCTCGCTCGATCAAGCGATGGATGCCCTCGCGCAGCATGGCGTCCGCCAGTCCGCGCCGTTGAAACTCGTCCTCGGTGCGGACCGGTTCCACCAAGCCCACCTTGGTGACGTGGTCGAACCAGAACAGCGCGTAGCCGGCGACCTGACCCCCCTCGGTTTCGACCCTCAGATCCAGCTGCGGATCGTACAGACTGCACTCGTCAACCCTCTGCGCCACCAGGTCTCCGTTTCGCGCCCGCATGGGATGCTCCTCGCCCACCCGCTGACTGCGGTCGACGATCACGAAGCCGCGCGGGGTCGGCCGGAGCACCGGCCTGTCGACAGCCGCGAGCCAGGCCGTGCCGTCGTGCTCATGCGGAACGAAGCCATCCCGCTGAACGATCGTCTCGAGATCCTGGTCTCCGTCACGCACTGGAATGTCAATACCCTGAGGAGAGTGGTCCGTGGCCAGCGTCAGAGCCCGCTGCCATACGTCCTCAAGCCCCACTCCGCCAACCCCAGGTACAACCATCGGGTCGATTTGCCACGGCTTGTTGTCAGACCAGCTGGTCAACTTGAATCCCGCCACCGGTCCTTCGTCATCGGCCCAGAAGTAGTGCTCGATCTCATCCGAGGGGCGGGGCTGTTGCCACCACCACTGGGTGTCGGCAGCTTCCCAGACGCCGGCGAACGGATCACGGCGCCGGACCCGCTGCAACAACCGAGTCGTCAATCTCTGTGCTTCCAGGCCGATGGCGCAGACTTCGCGCACCGGCAGCTCAACTGCGTCCACCACAAAGGCAGTCAAGCACCCGCGGAGAACTTGGACTACCCACTTTCAGCTGCTGTGGGAGAGCGTTCGGCGGTGCACTACTTTGCCGGGCTCAGTGCCTTCGAGCGCGCGACCGATGATGGGAGCTGGTCATCCCGTCGGTCGGCGCGCATCCGCCCACACCTCAGTCCCTGACGACCTTCCACATACCGAGCATCTCCTGCTCCCCCCACCCCAGCTTCCGATAGAGCGTCTCTGCGGCCGGTGTGGCAAAGAGGCCGACAAAACAGTGACCCGGCGCCAGCTGCCTGATCTGGTCCACAAGCTCGTCCACGATGATCCGTCCTACCCCGCAGCCTTGATAGTCCGGATGCACCACCACGTCCTGGATGTAGAAGTAGAAGGCACCGTCTCCCACAACCCGCCCCATCCCCAGGAGCTCACCGCCGTCCTGATGGACCACCACACCGCAGGTAGATCCGGCCAAAGACGCGGGCATCGCCTCCCACCAGAAGGCGTCGGCCCAGCCGACGGACTCAGACAATCGACGGTGCTCCTCGACGGTGGGCTTGCGCCGCGCGATAGTGTACGACATGAGGCCAGAATCTAGCTGCTCCTCTGCCCATCTCGAGTCCGGCCGCGACCGCGCGGCCAGCGTGTTGTCACCGGGTGGTGCACTGTCCTGCCGCGAGGCGCTCGTACCGAGTTCGGGGAGACCGTGTAAAGGCGCGCTGGTCTTCGCCCGGGGGCCCTTCGCCTCCTGGGTGTAGTGCCTGGCAGGTGCTGGGATGAGTGTGCGGGAGAATGGGTCATGACCGAAGCTGGAAGCGCTTTCTGGGGTCGTGGCGGTGCCGCGGAGACCTACGAGTCCGCCGACCCCCACGAGCCCTTCCCCGACTTCTTCCATGAGCTCGACTCAGACACTCGTGAGTTCCTCCAGGCGACGCCCGAGTGGCTGGCTATAGCCAGCCACCACTTGTCGGCTGTAGAGGGTGCACCGCGGATGATCCTGTCCCACTGCTTCAACGACGGCCAGATACTGGTCAACCAGGTGGCTCAGGGGGACGGGCGGTCGGCGGCGCGCACCGCGCGCTCCATCTTCGAGCATCAGGTAAATCTCGGGACGGTGATCGGCTCGACCTCAGAGGCTGACCGGTATACCGCGTCCCGACACGTCACGGCGGCCAGGATCGGCGACCTGAGGTACTGGTGGCTGGAACTGCTGGACGGCACGGAGCGCAGGAAAGAGAAGCAGCGCTTGGACAAGGTGAAGCGCAGGGCGCGGCAACCCCTGGCCGCTGCCAAGGCACGCTTCGACCGGCGTGGGCGCCCGTTCGAGAAGAACGTCTTTACCAAAAACTTGTACGACCGGGCGCGCGACCTGGGCATGCAGGATGAGTACGAGGCGTACCGGGTGCTCTCTGGGGTGGTGCATGGCGACGCCGGCGGGCTGCTGGGCCTGAGCAGGAACTCGAGCCTCGGCACGATCCACCGGTTGGGGCCGGACCTGCAGCTGCTACCCCTGGCGGCCCTGTACGGGTTCCGGTGGCTCGCGGACTTCACCTTGACGGCCCACCACGAGTTCGGGGAGCTGCCCACCGTCAAGACCGCCTCAGAGGTTGTCGCTGGTGTGCTGGGGCGCTGGCCCGATATTCGCCGCACGGCTGCCGCGATCGACGCCCAGATGTGGCCGGACAAGCCGCCGCCCCAGCCCGGTGCGGTGGCAGCGTTCTACGGTCCTGACTCGGCCCAGATCAGGTGGTACCACCACGACCCCAAGTTCGATGTGGTGACCGTTGCTGACGTCGCCCCCGGATCTCGGGACGAAGCGGACAAGGTGCCCGAGCGATTCGCTGAGCACGTCGCGGCCTACTACGCGGCCGGAGATCGAGAGCGGCCCATGACGGTCCGGGTCGTTGGCGTGAATGTGATCCCACGATCTGGGGCTCGGCCATGGCCAGCGGCTTCAGTCCTGACACCTCGACGAATGTGGGAGAAGGCTGATGTCTCAGCTGGCGAGCACGAGGCGTGAGCTCGGTGCCCTGAACGGGACACCTTCTTCCTACCCTGACCCGCTCCAGCCGCCCCGAGGGATCGCCGGCAGCGGCCGCTAGGTCTGTCCTTCACGGAGTAGTCGATCCACCGTTGCGGTCTTGGCTTGCGTGTACTCGTCGCAGTTTGACGTCTCGGCCTCGGCGGCACGCTTGATCCGGAGATATTCAGCACGGGCCCCGGCGTCTCTGCGCAGGAGGTCCCGAAAGGCGATCCGGCGAGCCCATCGCGCACTATCCGCCTCCACGACGTGAATGACGCACACGCGCCGGCCAAGCTCCTGACGGGTCAGCCACGCGTGCCTGTCAAGCTGCCCGTCCAGGAGGAAGTCTGCGGCCACGAGGCGGTCGCGCACCACGGGGACCTGATGGGTTGTCTTGTCTCAAGACAGCGGTGACGGTTCTGCATCAGGAGACTGGTGACACTTGGTGTGTCAGGACTTCGGTGACGGTCAGCTGTTCGGGGGGCGGGGGCCTTTGGGTCGGCCGTTGCCGACGTATCGGACGCCGGGGGCGGGTCGGGTGTGCACGGCCAGGACCTCTCCGTGAGAGTCGGTCACCGTGATCGTGTCTTCGTCATGGGTGATGAGGACCTGTTGGAACGCACGGCTTGCCTCGACCATGTAGATGACCGCGTCCAGGGAGAAGGTGCCGTTGCTGGTCAAGGTCCGTAGGCGGGTGCCGACGGGCAGGTCCTTCTCGGATCCGATTCGTGGCGCAGGCGGTCGGCGGTTGGTGGGCGGTTGGCGCGGGACGGGCTGGTCGAACAGTGGCCTGGCCGGCCTGGGCCGCGGCGCCTCCGCCTTGGGGGTGGCTTCCCAGGCCGTCACGGGCGTGACGCGCCCGGGCAGGCCCTGGTGGGGACGTTCGGTGTTGTAGATGCGGTCGAAGGCGTCGACGTGGGCCTGCAGCTGGTGCAGAGATTCAGCCAGCGACTGCTTGTCCAGGTAGCGGAACAGCGTTTGGTGGAAGCGCTCGTTCTTGCCCTGGGTGGTCGGCTTGTAGGGCTTGCCGGTGATCGCCTCGACACCCATCGCGCTGACGTGCTCGACGAGCTTGCCGATGGACCCGCGCCGAGAGGGGTTCAGAGCGACCCCGTTGTCGGTCAGGAGGCGTTGGGGCACTCCATGGGCCGCCACCGCCCGGTCGAAAACGGTGATCGCGGCCTCGGCGGTCTCAGCCCAAGCCACGTGCGATGCCACCGCGTACCGGGAATGATCGTCGATGAGCTGCAGGATCACGCACTTGCGTCCACCGGTCAGGACGTACTCGGTGCCATCGAGCTGCCAGCAGGCGTTCGGCGCCGGATAGACGAAGCGCCGCCACGCCGACCGGGGTCTCTTGCGCGGTTCCAGGCGGGCCACCCCACGCTCGCGGAAGATCCGTGCAAGGGAGGCGGTCGAGGGCACAGGAGCCAGCCCCATCGCGAGCATCTTGTCGTGCACGCTGACCGGCCCGTGGTCCAGCCCGGACCGCTCGAGCGCGGCACGGACTGCAATGGCCTGCTCCTTGACCTCTTCGGTCAGCCTCGAAGGGCTCGACCGCGGACGGCGCGACCTGGGCTCCAACGCCGCCGCAGGCCCGTCCTGCACGGTTCGTCGCCGGATCTCGTAGAACGTCTTGCGCGAGATGCCCTGCTCGAGGCAGAAGGTCGTCACGGCCCCGCGCGGTGCATCAGAGGGCCACTGCGTGATCGCCAGCCGGACACGAGGATCTACAGGATCGTTCTTCGCCACCGGCCAAGTCGAGCCCACCCAGCCATCGCCTGCACAGACCGCGAAGTGTCACCACCAAACCCTGCTGAACCGTCACCGAAGTCCTGATACAGAACCGTCACCGATCTCCTGTGACATGACAGGGACCTGATGGGTCGCCGTGCCGACCAAGATGTCCACGACGTCTTTCGATGCCCTGTGCGTCAGGATGGGGTGAGACACCACTGCTGATCTGC
>NZ_LQBL01000021.1 GCF_001483745.1 Serinicoccus chungangensis
CGAGGACCTGATCGATGTGCGCGTGGTCTAACGACCCGCGGCAGGAGCGGACGCTACCGCGTCCGCAGTGCGGCAGTACAGGGTGTTTCGGGGTGGGCTCCCAGGTCAGGAGGATGGAGCGGACAGTTTGTGGATGAAGTAGCACGAGGCCCCATCTGATTGGGCGAGGTTGTCGCCTATGGCGATATAGCGGGGATTTCCTTGTTCGTCGAGCGACAGCCTGACTGTTCCCCCGCCCCTGAGCCGCGCGTTCGCCTCCTGCAGCATGTCCTGGACGGTCATTGCGTCGTCCTCTGTCAGGTCGGGCGACCGCCCGTCCAGGGACTCCACACTGGTGACCGTGTCGGCTGAGACCGTGATATCGAACGTACCCAGGAAGGCGCGTTCACCGCACAGGCTGGTGACCTGGAAGTTGTAGTCGGCTGGCGCTGTCCAATCGACCACCTCGTTGACACCAGCGAGTGTCGGCAGGTGCCAGCGGGCGGGCCCAAGCGAGCATGCAGCCGTAGTGGCGGCTTCGCCGCCATTCAGGCAGGCCGCGTCGACTAGGTCCTTGCCGAGAGCGTCCGCGGGGAGCTCCACATCGAGGTACTCCACGTCGTTTGTGGGGCAGTCGGCGCCACCCGGAAAGTGTTCGACCGGGGTGCTGATGACGACCCGTTCTTCTTCCACTAGGACCGTCGGTTCCAATACCTCCCCCGTCACGCCGTTGGCACAGCCAAGCCGGGTGACACCCAGGTGAACGGTCGCACCCCTCGGGGTCGGTTCAGGTGCCGCGATCACCTGCCAGGTCGCAGCGTCTTGGGGGATGTCGGTCTTTGATGTAGGGCTGCCCGCCGTGCTTTCGAGATTGCCACAGCTCGTCAGACCCAATCCGATGACGGCGGCGACGATCGTCCCTAGGACAGGCCACCGGAGTCCGCTTCGCCCAGCCACGCTGCTCCGGCTCACAGGTTCCTCCACAGGTCGAGTGAGCCTCCGACGACGAAGGCGGCCCGATGGTTCCCTGCGCCAAATGCGGCAGGAGCGGACGCTACCGCGTCCGCAGTGCGGCTACGTGTTTCATTGACGTCAGGATCGGGCCCGGCC
>NZ_LQBL01000022.1 GCF_001483745.1 Serinicoccus chungangensis
CACGACGAGGCCCCCGACCGGTCCATCCGGTCGGGGGCCTCGTCGTGCCGGTGTCAGGGCAGCGGGGGCAGAGTGCCGTCCGCCTCGTAGGTGCCCATCATGTCGATGCGCCGCTGGTGGCGCGGGTCTCCGGAGAAGTCGGTGGTGAGGAAGACCTCGACCATGGCCCGCGCCTCCTCGATGCTGTGCATGCGCGCGCCGATGGACAGGACCTGCGCGTCGTTGTGCTCGCGCATGAGCCGCGCCAGGTCGGGGTTGTAGGCCAGCCCGGCCCGGATGCCGGCGACCTTGTTGGCCGCCATCTGCTCGCCGTTGCCGGACCCGCCGAGCACGATGCCGAGGGAGCCCTCCTCCTGAGCGACCGCCCGGGCCGCGCGCAGCACGAAGACCGGGTAGTCGTCCTGTGGGTCGTGGTCGAGGGGCCCGTGGTCGACGACCTCGTGACCCTGCTCGGCCAGCCATGTCACAAGGTCGCGCTGCAGCTCGTAGGCGGCGTGGTCACCGCCGATGTGCACCCTCATGTCCGCTCCTCCTCAGCTGAAGTCGGGACCCACGCTGCGGGTCCGCTTCATCTCGTAGAAGCCAGGGGTGCCCGCGACGAGCAGGCAGCCGTCCCAGAGGCGGCCGGCGGCCTCGCCCTTGGGGGCCGGGGTGACGACGGGTCCGAAGAAGGCAACGTCCTCGACCCGCACGACCGGGGTGCCCACGTCGTCGCCGACGAGGTCGATGGCCCGCTGGTGGCTGGCGCGCAGGGCCTCGTCGTGCTCCTCACTCGCCCCCGCCTGCGCCAGCGCCGGGTCCAGCCCGAGCTCGTCCAGGACCTCGGTGGTGATGGTGTCGAGGTCCTCGCTGCCGCGGCCCTCCAGGTGGATCCGCTGGCCGTAGGCGTCGTACATCCTCCGGCGCAGGACGTTGGCCTCGTCGTCGGGCAGGTCGGCCGTGGCGGCGACGATGGTCCGGACCGGGCCCCACGCGCGATCGAGCATCGCGCGGTAGCCCTCGTCCAGGTCGCGGCCCTCGTTGAGCACCGACAGGCTCATGACCGAGAAGGTGATCTCGAGGTCGCGCACCTCCGCCGTCTCGAGCAGCCAGCGGGAGGTCATCCACGCCCACGGGCACGCCGGGTCGAAGAACATCTCGGCGTGGGTGGTCCGACCTGTGACGGACTGGGCAGGGGACTCGTGATGCGTCATGCGACCATCGTGTCACGGCATACCCTGTCCTTCAGCCGCACCCGACGTTCGACGAGGAGACTCTGCATGCCCGGCACCAACCTGACCCGTGACGAGGCCGCCGCCCGCTCGGCGCTCGTCCGGACCGAGTCCTACGACGTGGTCCTGGACCTCACCCGCGGGGCGGAGACCTTCTCGACGCGCAGCACGGTGCGGTTCACCTGCTCCCGGCGGGGCGAGTCCACCTGGATCGACTTCGTGGGCCCGTCCGTGGAGCGGGTCGTGCTGAACGGCACCGAGCTCGACCCCGCCGAGGTCCTGGCCGACTCCCGGATCGCCCTGCCGGACCTCGCGGAGACCAACGAGCTGCTCGTCGAGGCGACCGGGGCCTACATGAACACCGGTGAGGGCCTGCACCGGTTCGTCGACCCGGCCGACGGCGAGGTCTACCTCTACACCCAGTTCGAGGTCCCGGACAGCCGGCGGATGTTCCCCGTCTTCGAGCAGCCCGACCTCAAGGCGACCTTCGCCTTCACCGTCACCGCACCCGCCCACTGGCAGGTCATCTCCAACGAGCCGACGCCGGAGCCCACGCCCGCGGACCAGGGGAACGACGCCGACGGTGCCGGCACGGCCACCTGGGCCTTCCCCGCGACCGCGCGGATCTCGTCCTACATCACGGCGCTGGTCGCCGGACCGTACGACGTCGTCCGCGACGCGGTGAGCACGCGCGCCGGCGAGGTGCCGCTGGCGGTCTACTGCCGCCGCAGCCTCACCCCCCACCTGGACGCGGACAACATCCTCGACGTGACGAAGAAGGGGTTCGCGTTCTTCGAGGAGGAGTTCGACTGCGCCTACCCCTTCACGAAGTACGACCAGATCTTCACGCCGGAGTACAACATGGGCGCGATGGAGAACGCCGGGTGCGTGACCATCGTGGAGAACTACGTCTTCCGGTCCAAGGTGACCGAGGCGATCGTCGAGCGGCGCGCCCTGACGATCCTGCACGAGCTGGCGCACATGTGGTTCGGCGACCTGGTGACGATGACGTGGTGGGACGACCTGTGGCTCAACGAGAGCTTCGCCGAGTGGGCCTCGACGACCGCACAGGCCGAGGCCACCGGCTGGACCGACGCGTGGACCACGTTCGGCACCGCCGAGAAGGCCTGGGCCTACCGGCAGGACCAGCTCTCCTCCACCCACCCCGTCGCCGCCGACATGGTCGACCTCGCCGCGGTCGAGGTGAACTTCGACGGCATCACCTACGCCAAGGGTGCCTCGGTGCTCAAGCAGCTCGTCGCCTACGTGGGCCGGGAGCCGTTCCGCGACGGGCTGCGCGCCTACTTCGCCAAGCACGCCTGGGGCAACACCACCCTGCGCGACCTGCTCGTGGAGCTGGAGGCGACCAGCGGGCGCGACCTGAGCTCGTGGAGCGAGGTCTGGCTGGAGACCGCCGGGGTCAACACGCTCGCGCCCGAGGTGGAGGTGGCGCAGGACGGCACCATCGCCGCGCTGTCCATCCGCCAGACCACGCCGCCCGAGCACCCCACCCAGCGCCCGCACCGGCTGGCCGTCGGGTGCTACGACCTCGTGGACGGCGCCCTGCGCCGCACCCACCGGGTCGAGCTCGACGTCGACGGGGAGCGCACCGAGGTGCCCGAGCTCGTCGGACGCCCGATGCCCGGGCTGCTGCTCGTCAACGACGACGACCTCGCCTACGCCAAGATCCGCCTCGACGAGCGCTCGCTCGCCACGGCGCTGGAGCACCTGCGCGCCTTCACCGAGTCGCTGCCGCGGGCCCTGGTGCTGGGTGCCGCGTGGGACATGACGCGGGACGGCGAGATGGCCGCGAGCGACTACGTGCGACTGGTCCTCACCGCGCTCCCGGGCGAGACCGACTCCACCCTGCTCCGGGTGCTCATCCAGCAGGTGAGCGCGGCTGCGCTGACCTACACCGCCCCGGAGCACCGCGAGGCCGTCGTCGCCGAGCTCACGGCGGGCCTGCGCGAGAGCACCCTCGCCGCCGAGGCGAGCAGCGACGCCCAGCTGCAGCTGGTGACGGCGTGGGCCTCCTTCGCCCGGTCCGAGGACGATCTCGCCCTGGTGCGGGGGCTGCTGTCCGGGGAGGAGAGGTTGGCCGGGCTGAGCGTCGACCAGGACATGCGCTGGACGTTGCTCACCGCCCTGGCGACGGCCGGCGCCGCCGGCGAGGAGGAGATCGCCGCCGAGCGAGAGCGCGACAACACCGCGACCGGCAACGAGAAGGCCGCGCGGGCGCGGGCCGCGGTGCCGACCGCGGAGGCCAAGGAGACCGCGTGGGTCGACGCCGTCGAGACGGCCGGCCTGTCCAACTCCGTGCTGGCGGCCATGGCGCTGGGCTTCGGGCGGGTGCACGACGAGGCGCTGCTGGCGCCCTACGTCGAGCGCTACCACGACGTGGTGTCCCGAGTGTGGGACGAGCGGACGCACCACATCGCCGAGTCGCTGGCGGTCGGGTTCTACCCGCTCGCCGTGGCCTCGCCCCAGCTGCTCGAGGCCAGCGAGACCTGGCTGCAGGCGCACCCCGACGCCTCGAACAGCCTGCGCCGCACGGTGGCCGAGAACCGCGACGCCGTCGCCCGCGCCCTGCGCGCCCAGTCCGCCGACGCCGGCGCCCGGACCCAGGCCTAGCCACAGACCTCAAGCCCCTTACCCCCCCCCCCCCCCCGCACCGGACGCGCGCCCAGGACGCACCGGACGCGTGGTCCGGCGACTCCGGACGCGTGTTCGGCGTCCTGACGGGCGCTGATCCACACCCCGGTCCGCAGCCGGTCTTCATCCACAGGATGGTCCGGAAGCCTGGTCGTGCCCCCGGTCGAGACAGATGCTGAGCGGCATGGACCTCGACTCCCTGCCCTCGGTCTTCAGTCGCCGGCTCGCACTCGATTCCGGTATGTCGTCCCACGAGCTCACCGAGCTGCTCCTGCTCGGTGAGATCGTGCGGGAGTCGAGGAGCTGGTTCCGCCGGCCCCGTGCCAGCCTCCAGCCCGATCAGGAGGAGTGGCAGCGGGTGCAGGGCGAGCACCTCGACCGACTGCGTCTTCAGCTGCAGCGCTTCCCCGGGCACGTGGCCAGTCATACCAGCGCCGCCCTGCTGCACGGGCTCGCCGTCACCGTCTCCCCCGACGCCCCGGTCGAGCTGACCGTCCTCGAGGGCGTGCAACGATCCCGGACACTGCCTGGCGTG
Source organism: Serinicoccus chungangensis (assembly GCF_001483745.1). Classification (GTDB taxonomy): domain Bacteria; phylum Actinomycetota; class Actinomycetes; order Actinomycetales; family Dermatophilaceae; genus Ornithinicoccus; species Ornithinicoccus chungangensis_A. The sequence continues at coordinate 4,399 of NZ_LQBL01000022.1, forward strand.
ATCCTGCACCACTGCGACTCCGCGGGCACGGAGGTGGCCGTCGTGGACGGGCTGCGCACCACGAACCTGCTCAGGACGGTCGCCGACACCGCGCGCACCCGCCGGCTACCGCACTCGACGGCACTGGTCGACGACGCCCTGCGGCGGGGCATGCTGACCACGTCCGACCTGCGCAGGCAGCTCGACCTGCAGAAGCGGTGGAGCGGACGCCCCAAGGCCGTCGCCGCGCTCGCGTTGTCCGACCCGCGGCGCGAGACCTGGCTGGAGTCGTTCTCCTTCGTCACGCTGCACGAGCGCGGGCTCCCGATCCCCCTCGCCCAGGTCGACATCCTCGACGACGACGGCACGTTCCTCGGCAGGACGGACGGGCTGCAGCCGGAGTCCGCGTCGTTCTACGAGGCGGACGGGCGTGGCAAGTACTTCCTCGACCAGTCCGAGACCGTCTCACCCGAGCAGTCGGTCCGTGGCCGCCTGGAGGCCGAGCAGCGCCGGCACGGTTCGCTCTGTGGGATCGGTCTGCGTGGGGTGCGCTGGACCAGCGACGAGATCGTCGGTGACCCGGAGTCGGTGGCGAGCCGCGCGAAGCAGGTGCTCGGACCCCCACCGTCACCAGTCCGTGGGTATGCCGTGTGGAACGGCGAGCGCCGTCGTCTTCCGTTCTCGGCGGAACGTCCGGCGGTCGACCTGGAGCAGATCTACGTCACCCGCGGCATGCGTGAGCGGGCACGCCGTACCTCCTGACACGAGGCACCGCCACCCTGTGCTGAGCGCGCGTCCGATGCGGCCTGAGCGCGTGTCCGGTGCGGTCTGACCGCGCGTCCGGTGCGGCCTGAGCGCGCGTCCGGTGCGGCCTGAGCGCGCGTCCGGTGCGGCCTGAGCGCGCGTCCGGTGCGCCCTGAACGCGCGTCCGGTGCGGCCCTACCGCGCGTCCGGTGCGACGGCGCGGGCGATACGGCGGGCGCTGCGCCAGGTGACGAGCTCGTCGAGCAGCACGGGCTGACCCTCCGGACCGGCGAGCGGCACCCGCCAGTTGGGGTACTCCTCGTCGGTGCCGGGCTGGTTGATGACGCGCTTGTCCCCCGCCAGGTCGCTGACGCTCACCCCGAGCAGCTTGGCCGGGGTCCGCGCGAGGAAGGCGTGCAGCGCCTCCACCTGCTCCGGCACGTCGGCGCTCTCGCGGAGCAGCCCGCGCCGTCGCAGGTCGGTGAGCACCTCCTCCCGCGAACGCGCCTCCTCCTCCTGCTCGACCTCGAGCGGACGGTCCAGCAGGCCCAGCCGCGAGCGCAGGTCGATGTGCACGCCCTCGAGGTAGCCGGCCGTCGGTGGCAGGTCGTGGGTGGTGACCGTCGCGAGGCACAGCTCGCGGTAGGCCTCCGGGTCCAGCAGGCTCCCGTCGCCGTCCCAGTCACGCTCGAACCACAGGATCGAGGTGCCCATGACCCCGCGCTCGCGCAGGTAGTCCCGCACCCACGGCTCCACAGTCCCCAGGTCCTCGCCTACGACGACGGCCCCGGCGCGGTGCGCCTCGAGGAGCAGGATGCCGATCATCGCCTCGTGGTCGTAGCGCACGTAGGTCCCCTGGAACGGCTCGGCGCCCTGCGGGATCCACCAGAGCCGGAACAGCCCGATCACGTGGTCCACGCGCAGCCCGCCGCTGTCGCGCAGGGCGGCCCGCACCATCTCGCGGTAGGGGCCGTAGCCCAGCTCGGCGAGCTTGTCCGGACGCCACGGCGGCTGCGACCAGTCCTGCCCCAGCTGGTTGTACTGGTCGGCCGGCGCCCCGACCGTCACCCCCCGCGCGAGGGCGTCACCCAGCCCCCAGGCGTCGGCACCGTCCGGGTGCACCCCGACGGCGAGGTCGGAGATGACGCCCAGCGACATCCCGGTGTCCAGCAGGTCGCGCTGCACCCGCGCCAGCTGCTCGTCGAGCACCCACTGCAGCCAGCAGTGGAACTCGACCTCGTCGGCGTGCTGCTGCCGGTATGCCTCGACCGCCTCTCCCCGGGCGTCCTGGAGCTCGGTCGGCCACTGCCGCCAGAAGGTCCCGTGCTCCTGGCTGACGGCGCACCACGTGGCGAAGTCCACGAGCCCCTGACCCTCGCGCTCGACGTAGGCCTCGAAGGCCCGCGAGCGGCGCAGCGAGCGCGGCTGCCGGAAGACCAGGCGCAGCGCGGCCTCCTTGGCCGCCCACACGGGGTCCCGCTCGATCACGTCGAGGGCGAGGTAGCGCTGGGCGTCGTCGGCGTGCCACTCGACGAGCTGGCGCTGCGCGGCGGACAGGTAGGCGACCTCCGGCACGTCCTCCACCCGGATGTAGAGGGGGTTGACGAAGCGCCGGCTGGTCGGGAGGTAGGGCGAGGGCTCCATCTCCCCGACCGGCTCCGCCGCGTGCAGCGGGTTGACCAGGACGAAGTCGGCGCCCAGGCCGGCGGCCCAGGCCCCCGCGTCCCCGAGGTCCGCGAGGTCACCGATCCCCCAGGAGCCGCTCGACCGCATGGCGTACAGCTGGGTCATGAGTCCCCAGGCGCGGGCCCCGTCCTCCCCCAGCCCGGCGGGCAGCCCGAGGGTGGGCGGCGTCACGACGAGCGACATCCGGGCCTGCTCACCGCCGGCCGAGACGGCCACCTCGTGCCAGCCGAGCGGCAGGTCGGTGGGCACGTCGAGCAGCACCCGACGCAGCCGGCGACCGGCGACCTCGCGCTCCTCCTCCTGCTCACCGGACTGCATACCCAGGGACCGCTCGTGGCCGTCCTCGGTCCGCAGCGTCGCCGTCGGCGTCGTCCCCGCCTCGTGGTGCACCGGCACGACCGGGTCCACCCCCTGCGCGACCACGACGACCGGCGGGAGCAGCCGGCGCCACTCCCGCTCCTGCACCAGGGCCAGCTCGCGCTCGACGAAGTCGCCCTCGACGTCCACCCCCAGGGCCTGCAGCACGGCCACGACCGTCTCCTCCGGGACCCTGGCGTGCCGCCCCTGCCAGTCCCAGAACTCGGTCGCGATGCCGTAGACGTCCGCCAGCTGGGCGAGGGCGGGGGTGCGCTGCGTCACGAGGGTGGAACCTTTCGCGGGTGGACGGTCGCCCCCAGTCTCTCAGGAGAGCAGCCCCGACCCTAGCGCCGCGTCGGGGCGTCGTGCACCACGGGCGGGGATGCACGCCTCACGCCGTGGGACCCGGACAATGGGAGGTATGCCGAATCTCGATGTGCCCTTCGACTCCTGGGCGTCGACCGTGGACTGGTTGCTCGGCGCGCCGCTGCGGATCGTCCTCATCCTGGTCTTCGCGGTCGTCGCCCGCTGGGCGGCGCACCGCGCCATCAAGGGGGTGGTCGAGCGGGCAGCGACCCGCGCCGACGACCACGAGCGCTCGTCGCTGGAGCGGGTCTTCGACTCGGCGGCCGGGGTGCGGCGCGAGCGGCGCCGCCAGCGCGCGCTGACCATGGGGTCGCTGCTGCGCAGCATCGCGACCTTCACCATCGCCACGGTCGCGCTGCTGACGATCATGGCCGAGCTCGGTATGCCGCTCGCCCCCCTGCTGACCAGCGCCGGCATCGGTGGCGTCGCGCTCGGCTTCGGCGCCCAGTCGCTGGTCAAGGACTTCCTGTCCGGTGTCTTCATGATCATCGAGGACCAGTACGGCGTGGGTGACTTCATCGACACCGGCGAGGCGGTCGGCACCGTCGAGGAGGTCAGCCTGCGGGTCACCCGGCTGCGCGACGCGAGCGGCGTGGTGTGGTTCATCCGCAACGGCGAGATCATCCGCATCGGCAACAAGAGCCAGGGCTGGGCGATGGCGACGATCGACATCCCGGTCGCCTACGACGAGGACCCGGCGCAGGTCATCCCCATGCTCCGCGAGGTCACGGCCCAGGTGTACGCCGACCCGGAGTGGTCGACGAAGCTGCTCGAGGAGCCCACGGTGGCCGGCGTCGAGTCGGTGTCCGGCGGCACGATGACGCTGCGCATCTTCGCCAAGTGCCGGCCCGGGGAGCAGTGGGGCGTGCCCCGCGTCATCCGCGAGCGCGCCAAGGAGCGCTTCGACACCGAGGGCGTCCGCGGCCCGCGCATCACCCCCTTCGGCGACGCCCAGGCCTGAGGCCGTGCAGGCCGGTGTCGGCCCAGCCACGCACGTGAACGCCTGAGCCGGTCCGGCCGGGCGTGTCGTCGGCCCCACCGTTCACGTGAACGCCTGGGCCGGTCCGGCCGGGCGTGTCGTCGGCCCCACCGTTCACGTGAACGCCTGAGCCGGTCCGGCCGGGCATGTCGGGGGCAGAGGGTGGCCCGGCGGTCGGGGAGAGCCCCCGCTACGGGTTTGGCACGATGGGTCGATGGCAGGGGCGCCGGAGGAACGTCACGACCAGGGTGACCTGGTCGGTGAGCACGGTGCCCGGCTGCACCACCTGGCGGCTGTGCTCACCGGGACCACCGACGGCGCGACGCGGCTGACGGCGCGGACCCTGGCCGCCGCCGGCCCGGGTGCCGGGTGGCGCGAGCTGCGGGCGGCCCTGGTCCGCGCCCACCTGCGCACCGCCCCCAGACGCACCGAGCGCATGCTGCCGGGTGGGGTCCGGGACGCCGGCGACGTGCTGGAACGGCTGCGTCCGCGCGAGCGGGCGGTCGCCGCGCTGCGCCTCGTCGAAGGGGCCAGCACGGCCGACACGGCCGAGGCCTTGCGGCTGCCGGCGGACAAGGTCGCGCGTCTGCTGCCCACCACGCCGGGGCTGGGCACCGCGCTCCAGGCGGTCGGGGACCGCTACGCCCTCCACGGCTCCGACCTGGCCGCGGCTCTCGAGCCGGCCGTCGCGCAGGCGCCGTCGGAGCCACCCGGCGGCGACCGTCGGCGGTGGTGGTGGGTGGCCGCCGCAGTCGTGCCGGTGGCCCTGCTGGTCGGGTACGCGCTCTCCGTCGACCGCGACGAGCCCGCCGGGCCGGACGAGGCGGCACCGTCGGGTCCGGGGGTCGTCCAGGTCGGTGCGGTGGACCTCGGCGAGGCGGGCTTCGAGCTGGACGAGGACGGCGAGCCGCCGCGCGGCGCGGCGGGGCTGACCAGGATGGAGACCCTGGAGCTGACCCCCGGAGGGAGCGCCGACCTCGCCCTCAACACCGTCGACGCACGCTTCGGCGGCCAGGTCGCCTCCTTCGCCGTCCTGTGGTGCGACATGCCACCCGCCGACGACCCCGCCCTGGACAGCCCGGTCGGCGAGATCACGGTCGAGGGGTCCACGCTCACCCTGCCCTGCGCCGGCACCGCAGGCGAACCGGCCGTCGGTCTCGACCACCTGGTCGCCCTGCCGGCGAGCGGCGAGGCCGAGGTGCGCGTCACCGGTGACCTGCCGCCCGACGGCGGTGCCGTGCTGGGGGTCTACGCGCAGACCGACGACATGGCGGTGGAGCCGTTCCCTGACGGCGACCTGACCGCAGGACCGCCCGTCCCGGAGGACGCCGTCGTCGTCGACGAGGCCGGGGCGGTCATGCCCTTCGACCCGGGCGATCGGCTCGTGCAGCCGGTCGAGCTCTCGCCCACCAGCACCATCCGGGTGTGGTCCGGACGGACGGGTGCGGTGTCAGTACTCGTCGACGGCATACCGGTGACCGACGACGGCGACCTCGAGTGGTGGGCCACCGGGGAGGCCGACTGGCGGGAGCAGCAGCCGGACATCCGCGAGGGCCGGTGGATGGTCTACGTCCCGGGGTCGACCCGGGAGTTCACCATCCCCGACGACGTGGTCCCGCCGAACGGCCGACGGCCCGCCGTCGTCGAGGTCGTGACGGAGAGCACCGAGCACGTCCAGGTCGTGGCGACCCAGGCCGTCCCGGGCGAGGCGGCCCGCGAGCCGGTGCCGCAGGGGGACGGCGGCGAGGCACCTGAGCTGATCTCGGGACACCGTCTGCTTGGCGCCTGGGAGCTGCCGATGGACGGGCTGGAGCGCGAGCTCCTGGACCCTCCGGACGGTGCGGGTGTCGCCTGGGCGTTGCTCGGCGCCGCCCCGGGTGAGGGTCGAGGGCCGTTGGCTTTCTTCGGTGGGGGCATCCTGCATGCAGGTCAGACGGTCATGCCCGTATGGCCGACGCAGGACCCCTCCGAGGTCTCCTTCACGTTCCAGGAGTCGTTCACAGGGTGGTTCGAGACATCGAACGGTCGACTGACCGAGGCCGACCAGCCGCCTGCGGGGGTGCCTCTGCTGGCAAGCGCCCAGGCGTCCCCCGGGCATCCGTCGAGCTGGCTCCTGGCCTACGAGCAGGTTCCCTACGAGGAGTTCGACTTCGCGGCGGCGCAGGTCCCCGCGACCAGCTGGCCGGTGGGTGAGGAACCGGCGCAGCGTCTGCTCGGCTCCACCTCCCCCATCGCCACGGTGGCCGGCGACGACCTCGACGAGGACGGCCGGACCACCGTCGAGGTGCCGACCGGCGTGCTCGGGGCCCGCATCACGACCGAGGGCCCAGGTCGCATCCGGTTCCAGGTCGACGGGGAGCCGGTCGAGCTGCTCGACGGGACTGACGGCTGGTGGTCCAGCTGGACCGACCGGGACGTGGTGTCCGAGACCCAGCTGTCCTACGGGGCCTACAGCATCACCGGCGACCTCGAGCTCACCATCACCGTCGAGGACTACGAGGACGTGCGGATCGAGCTGCTGCGCAGCTGACCCTCCCTCAGCCGTCCTGCGACAGCACCAGGGCGGCGTAGGGACCGACGGTGACCAGGGCGCTGTCCGCGCGGCCGTCCCAGGGACGCGGCTCGGTGTCGGTGTCGTGGGCGTGCACGGCCCCCAGCCCCGGCCCGAAGGACGGCGCGTCGGTGTTGCAGCGCACCCGCCAGCGGCCGGCGCGCGGCATGCCGAGGCGCACGTCGTGCCGCGGGTGGGTGGTGAGGTTGACGACGACCACGACGTCGTCGCCCGCGCCGCCCCGGTCCCACCGGTGGTAGGCGAGGAGGCCGTCGTCGGCGCGCAGGATCGCGGTATGCCGTCCCCGAAGCCCCCGCGTCGTGCCGGAGGCGTTGCGGCGCAGCAGGACGAGCTGCCGGACCAGGTGCAGGAAGCCGGCCCGGTGGTGGGCCTTGGACCAGTCGACCGGCCGGGTGTCGGTGAACCACCCGTCCTCGAGCACGTCCTGGCCCTGGAAGAGCATGGGGATGCCGGGGGAGGTCAGCGTGAGGACCAGCCCGAGGGCGGAGCGGGTGCGGGCGTGCCAGGAGTCGGCGTGCCCGGGGGTGATCTGCTCCGGCACGCGCGCCCGGCCGTTGGCGACCTCGTCGTGGGACTCGGTGTAGACCACCCGCTCGTGCACCGGGCCCCCTCCGCCGACCACGGCGGCCGCCACCGCCCGCACGTCCCGGTGCACATCGTCAGGGGCCTCGAGCGCGGCCCGGACCGTGTGCACGAAGCCGGCGTCCCACTGGCTGTGGAAGCCCAGGCCTCCCTCCTGCGGCGGCCGCGTCACCGCGGGGTCGCGCTGCATGTCCTCGGCGACGAGCAGCTTCCACGGCTGTCGCGAGCGCAGGTCGGCGGTGAGCGAGGCGAGGTAGCGGTCACCGGCCGAGATGTGGTGGGCGGGGTCGCGCACGTCGCCCCACCGTGAGCGCACGAAGTTGGTGCCGTCGAAGCGCAGCCCGTCGACCCGGAAGTCCTCGAGCCACATGACCGCCGAGTCGCGCAGGAAGTTGCGGACCGCCTTGCGGTCGTAGTTCGGCCTCGTCGCCCCCCACGGGGTGAGCGCGCGGCGGTCGTTGTAGAAGTAGGCCCCGCCGTAGCGGCGCCGGCCGGCCGCCCCGTCGAAGCGCCACAGGTGCGGGCCGTCCGGTCCCAGGTGGTTGTGCACCACGTCGAGGATCACCGCGATGCCCCGGGCGTGGGCCTCCCGCACGAACCGCGCGAAGGCGTGCGGCCCGCCGTAGCTGGACTCGACGGCATACAGCTGGGAGGGGTTGTAGCCCCAGCTCGTCGCGGAGGCGAACTCGAAGGGCGGCATCACCTCGACGGCGCTCACCCCGAGCCACGCCAGGTGGCCCAGGCGCCCCACGGCGGTGTCGAAGGTGCCCGGCCCCTCCCCCGTGGCGGCGAAGGTCGGCACGTGCAGCTCGTAGACGACGAGGTCGTCCCACCCCGGGGCCCGGAAGTGCTCCTCGCCCCAGTCGAGGTGCCGCGGGTCGAAGACCACCGAGGCGCCCCGGGCCCCGGTCACCTGCCGCGCGCACGGGTCCTGACGCGAGAGGTAGGGCCCGCCGCGGCGCACGAGGAAGCGGTAGTGGCTGCCCGGCCCCGCGCCCGGCACGAAGGCCGACCACGTGCCGGAGCGGTGGTGGTCCTTCGCCAGGACGGTGCGGCGCCGCGCGTCCCAGCCGCAGAAGTCCCCCACCACCGCGACCTGCCGGGCCTGCGGCGCCCAGACGCGGAAGGTCACGCCGTCGTCGTGGGGCACCGCACCCATACCGGGGTGGGACGAGGACCTGGCTGGCACGGCCCCGAGCGTAGGGGCCGGGGCCGACAGCGCCCCAATCGCCGAGGTGGGCGGCACGTCCCGGGCCACCGCGCGGGTTTGGCACCATGGAGACGTGAACCAGCCCTCCCCCGACACCCCCACCACCGTCTACGAGCGCGTCGGCGGGCACCAGACCTTCGTCGACCTCGTGCATGCCTTCTACCAGGGCGTGCGGCAGGACCCGCCGCTGCGCGACCTCTACCCCGAGGAGGACCTCGGGCCGGCCGAGGTGCGGCTGCGGATGTTCCTCGAGCAGTACTGGGGCGGCCCCACGACCTACTCCGACCAGCGCGGCCACCCCCGGCTGCGGATGCGCCACCACCCGTTCCGGGTCACCCCCGCCCAGCGGGACCGCTGGCTGCACCACATGAACGCCGCGCTGGACACCGTGGCCGACCGGATGGACACGCTGGACGAGCAGCAGATGCGGGCCTACATGGCGCACGCCGCGCAGGCCATGGTCAACACCCTCGAGGAGGACTGACCGCCGCGCGATTTGCGCGCCCCAGGGAGGCGCGGCATACCGTAGCCCCTCGTGACTCACCCCCCTTCCGCGCACGACGCGCCCTGGTGGCGCCATGCCGTCATCTACCAGGTCTACCCCCGCAGCTTCGCCGACGCGACCGGCGACGGGGTGGGTGACCTCCCGGGCATCACCTCCCGGCTGCCCTACCTCGCCGGGCTGGGGGTGGACGCGGTCTGGATCAGCCCCTTCTACCGCTCCCCCATGGCCGACGCGGGGTATGACGTGGCGGACTACCGCGACGTCGACCCGGTCTTCGGCACGCTCGAGGACGCCGACGCGCTGCTGCAGCGAGCGCACGACCTCGGCATCCGGGTGATCGTCGACCTCGTGCCCAACCACACCAGCGACGAGCACGCGTGGTTCGAGCAGGCGCTCGCCGCGGCCCCGGGCAGCGCCGAGCGCGAGCGCTACGTCTTCCGGGACGGGCGCGGGGACGGCAGCGAGCCGCCGAACAACTGGAAGAGCATCTTCGGCGGCATCGCCTGGACCCGGGTCATCGAGCCCGACGGGACCCCCGGCCAGTGGTACCTCCACCTCTTCGACAGCAAGCAGCCCGACCTCAACTGGCGCAACCCCGAGGTCGTCGAGGAGTTCCACGACATCCTGCGCTTCTGGCTCGACCGCGGGGTCGACGGCTTCCGGGTCGACGTCGCCCACTCCCTGGTCAAGGACGCCGCGCTGCCCGACTGGGAGGCGCGGGCCGTCATGGCCGGAGCCGACGACGAGCCGGTCGTGCACGGTGACCTCGGCCCGATGTGGGACCAGGAGGAGGTGCACGAGATCTACCGCGGCTGGCGGGAGGTGCTGGACTCCTACAACCCCGAGGGCGACCCGCAGCGCGACCGCATCCTGTGCGCCGAGGCGTGGCTGCCCACGCAGGAGCGGACCATGGCCTACGTCCGCCCGGACGAGATGCACCAGGCCTTCAACTTCCACTACCTGCAGGCGCCGTGGCGCGCGGCCGACCAGCAGCGGATCGTCGAGACCTCGCTCGAGGCGGCCGAGGCGGTGGGCGCGCCCACCACGTGGGTGCTGTCCAACCACGACGTGGTGCGCCACGCCTCGCGGCTCGGGCTGCCGGTCGGGCAGCCGCGGCCCAACGGCATCGCCGCCGGCGACCCGCAGCCCAACGCCGTCCTCGGGCTGCGGCGGGCACGGGCCGCGACCGCGATGATGCTGGCGCTGCCCGGGTCCGCCTACCTCTACAACGGCGAGGAGCTCGGGCTGCCCGACCACACCGCCCTGCCCGCCCACGTCCGGGCCGACCCGGCCTTCCACCGCACGCAGGGCGAGGAGACCGGGCGCGACGGCTGCCGGGTCCCGATGCCGTGGGTCGCCGGGGAGCCGTCCTTCGGGTTCGGCGCTCCGGACGACGTCGACACCTGGCTGCCGCAGCCGCTGCTCTACGGGTCCCTGTCCGCGGACCGGCAGGAGGGGGTGGCCGGCTCGACGCTGGAGCTCTACCGCACGCTGCTGCGCCTGCGCCGCGAGCACGACCTCGGCGTCGGCGGGCTGGAGTGGCTCACCGCGCTGGAGGGTATGCCGCTGCCCGAGGGCGTCGTCGCGTTCACCAACGCCCGTGAGGACGGTCCGGTGGTCACCGTGCTGACGAACTTCGGCGAGGTGCCGGTGGTGCTGCCCGAGGGGCGCGAGGTGCTCGTCGCCAGCGGTCGCCTGCACCGCGACGGTGACGGGCGGCGCACGCTGCACCAGGACTGCACCGTCTGGCTCGGCTGACCCGAGGCTAGGGTCGGGCCAGGCGCACGATCGGCCTGCTCTGCGGGATGAGCTGGGAGTCCAGCGCGGAGTACTACCGCCTCCTCAACGAGGGCGTCCGCGAGCGGCTCGGCGGCCTGCACTCCGCGCGCGTCGTCCTCGCCTCCCTGGACTTCGCCGAGGTGGAGGCCCTGCAGGTGGCCGGCGACTGGGAGCGGCCGGGCGGCTGCTGGCCCGGCACGCCAGCGGGCTGGAGGCCGCCGGCGCCGACCTCGTGCTCCTCTGCACCAACACCATGCACAAGGTGGCGGACGAGGTCCAGGCGGCGATCGGCATACCCCTGCTGCACCTGGCCGACGCCACCGCGGCGGCGGTGCGGGCGGCCGGGCTGGGCCGGGTCGGGCTGCTCGGCACCGCCTTCACCATGGAGCAGTCGTTCTACACCGGCCGGCTGGCCGACCACGGCCTGGAGGTGCTCGTGCCCGACGCGGCCGGCCGCGAGCTGGTGCACCGGGTCATCTACGACGAGCTGTGCCGCGGCGTCGTGCGGGAGGAGTCCCGGGAGGCGTACCGGCGGGTCGTCGACGACCTGGTGCAGCGGGGCGCAGGGCGTCGTCCTCGGCTGCACCGAGATCGAGCTGCTCCTGGCGCCGGACGACGTCGACGTCTCGACCTTCCCCACCACCCGGCTGCACGTCGAGGCCGCCCTGGAGGCGGCGCTCGCGGTGCCACCGACCTGAGGACCCTCAGCCCGCCTGGTCGGCACCCGGCTCCCGGGCCACCTCGACCTCGGTGATGCGCAGCCCCTCCAGGGCGAGCACGGTGAGCCGGACCCCCTCGACCTCGACGGTGTCGCCCTCCTCGGCGACCCGGCCGAGGCGGTCCAGCACCAGGCCGGCGACCGTCTCGTAGGACCCGTGCGGCAGGGGCGTGCCGAGGACGTCCTCGAGCTCCTCGACGATGAGGCTGCCGGGGACGACGGTGCGGCCGCCGGCCACGACCAGCGAGTCCTCGGGGTCCCGCTCGGTGTCGTACTCGTCGTAGATCTCCCCCACCACCTCCTCGACGAGGTCCTCGATGGTGACGATCCCCTCGGTGCCGCCGTGCTCGTCCACCACGAGCGCGAGGTGCTGCTGCTCGGCGCGCAGGAGGGACAGGGTCGCGAGCACCGGCTTGGTCACCGGCAGCGCGACCACCTCGCGGGTCAGGTCGCCGACCCGCCGCTGCCCGCGCTCGGCGTCCGGCAGGGTGAGGAGGTCGCGGATGTGCACGAAGCCGAGGACGTCGTCCACCCCGCGGCCGGTCACCGGGTAGCGGCTGTGGCTGCTGGTGCGGACCGCCTCCAGGACGTCCCGGACGCGGGCGTCGGCGGCGAGGAACTCCACGTCCGGTCGGGGCCGCAGCACGTCACCCAGGGTCCGCTCGCCGGCCCGGAAGACGTCGGAGAGGATCTCGCGGCTGTAGGGACGCAGGTCGCGGTTGTCCTCGACGGTGCGCCGCAGCTCCTCGATGGTCATCTCCTCCCTGGCCGCGCCCGGGTCGCCGCCGAGCAGCCGGACCATGAGGTTGGTGGAGGCGGAGAGGAAGAAGATGACCGGCCGCAGCAGGGTCGCGAAGATGCCCAGCGGGGGCGCCAGCACCCGGGTGAAGCCGGCCGAGCGCTGCATCGCCAGGCGTTTGGGGGTGAGCTCGCCCAGGACGAGCGACAGGTAGGCGATGACCAGCGTCATGGCGACCAGCGCCACCGGGTCGGCGACGGAGGGCGGCATACCGAAGCCTTGCAGCCAGGCCGACACCGAGGGCGCGATCGTCGCGCCGCCGAACGCCGAGGAGAAGAAGCCGGCCACGGTGACACCGACCTGGACCGCGGAGAGGAAGGTGTTGGGGTCGCGGACGAGCGCGGCGATCCGCCTGCCCCGAGGCCCGGAGCGCTCGATCTCGTCGACCTGGGAGGGCCGCAGCGACACGATGGCCATCTCGGTGGCGGCGAAGACGCCGCCGACGAGGACGAAGAGCAGGACCAGCGCGATGTTGGTCAGGAGGGCGGCGTCCATGCGGTCAGGGTATGCCGGTCCTCGCCCGCGCCGGCGTCGTCACCGCGGCGCCGTCGTCAGTCCTGCGCGGGAGCCCGGTCAGCGCCCCCGGCCAGCGCGTCGAGCTCGCGGGGCAGCTCGCGCATGCCGACGAGCGGGGAGACCAGGACCGGGAGCGCCGCGAGGACGGACAGGGTGGCCAGGCCCCAGAGGGTCGGCACCAGGCCGAGCTGCTGGCCGGCCACGCCGCCGAGGAAGGCCCCGATCGGCATGGGGCCCCAGACGAGGAAGCGGATGGAGGCGTTCATCCGGCCCAGCAGCGGCTTGGGGCACAGCCGCTGGCGGAAGCTCACCTGGGCGATGTTGTAGACCACGACGCCCCAGGAGATGAGCAGGTTGCCGACCAGCAGGGTCGGCACGGCCGGCAGGACCGAGGCGAGCGGCACGGTGAGCATCGCCAGGCCGGAGAGCACGGCGGCGATGGGGATGGCGCGGCCCTCACCCACCCACCGGCCGAACCAGCCGGAGGTGACCGCACCGAGCAGACCGCCGACCGCCCCCAGCGACAGGACCAGCCCCAGGGTGGTCTCGGCGAGGTCGAGGGTGGTGAGGGCATACAGGACGAAGAGGGCGAAGACGCCCGAGGAGGCGAGGTTGCTCAGGCCGGTGCAGGCCACGATGCGGCGCAGCAGCGGGTGGGAGAGCACGAAGGACAGACCCTCGCGGATCTCGGTGACCAGGGGACGGCGGGCGGCGGGGTCGGGCGCCTGCTCCCGGTGCCGGATGCGGCTCACGAAGAGCGAGGACAGGCCCATGCAGACGCTGGTCACCGCGATGGTCAGCGGGGAGCCGAGCAGCCGCACCATGGCGGCGGCCGCCGCGGGCCCGACGACCATGGCGGTCTGCTGGCTGGCCTGCAGCTTGCCGTTGCCGTCCGAGATCTGCTCGCCCTCGACCAGCTCGGGCAGGTAGGACTGGTTGGCCACGTCGAAGAAGACGGTGATGACCCCGACCCCCACGGCGACGACGTAGAGCTGGGTCATCGTCAGGACGTCCAGCAGCCAGGCGGCCGGCAGGGTGAGCAGGAGCAGCGCCCGTCCGATGTCACCGAGGACGAGCACGGTCCTCTTGCGCCAGCGGTCCACCCAGGCGCCCGCCGGCAGCCCGATGAGCAGGAAGGCCAGCGACTCCAGGGTCGCCAGCAGCCCCATCTGGAAGGCGTCGGCACCCAGCAGCTGCACGGCCATGAGCGGCATCGCGAACCCGACGAACTGCGCGCCGAAGACCGACACCGTGTCGCCCATCCAGAGCTGACGGAAGTCGTGGTGGCGCCAGAGGCTGGCGGGGCGCGAGGTGGTCACGGGATCGATCCTGCGCCAAGTGATTGAGTTCTGTCAATCACTTTGCCAGGATGGGGGTATGCACCACGACCCGTCATCGTCCCAGCCCGGGACGGGCGACCCGCACGACGGCGGGTTCGAGGCCAGCGACGCCGAGGCCCGGGCGCTGGCCTCGGGGGTGCGGCTGCGCATCCTGCGCCTGGCGCTGGACCAGCCGCTGACCAACCGCGAGCTCGCCGACGCCCTGGGCCTCAACCCGGCGACGGTCCTGCACCACGTGCGCACCCTGGTCGACACCGGCTTCCTCGAGGCGCTGGAGCCCCGCCGAGGCCGCCGCGGCGCCCGCGAGATCCCCTACCGCGCCACCGGCCGCTCCTGGTACGCCCGCACCCCCGTCACCACCAAGGGCATGCTGGACGCCTTCGTCGCGGAGATCGCCGAGGTGCCGGCCGACCGCGCGGACGTCACCATGACCCGGCTCGGGCTGCGCCTGCCCCCGGAGCAGCTCGAGGAGTTCCGGACCCGGCTGGCCGAGCTCGTCGACGAGTTCCACGACCGGGCCCGCGACCCCGCCGCCGAGCCGTGGTCGCTCTTCCTCGCGCTGCACCCGGACAGGAGTGCCCTGCCCGGCACGGCGCGGGAGGACCGGGCCGGCCCGGAGGGCGCCGACGCGCAGGGCTGGTGACGACGGAGCTCCCGGACCAGGGGGCGGGCCGCACCACGGCACCACGTCACCGGCGCTGCCCCACCGCCTCCTCAGGGACGCAGCACCACGTGGCCGACGGCGGTGGAGACCCGCAGCCACGACCCGTTGCGGTGCACCGCGACCTGCTCGTCCCCCGGCCGCAGGAAGCCGAGGGCGTGGACGGCGAGGCCCGCCCCGGCCGGCACCTCGGTGCCCTCGACGGGCCGCTCCCAGACCCGCGCCCGCAGCGCCTCGACCGCCGCGGAGCCGGACCCCTCCGGGGCACCGGTGGCGACCTCGGCGATCCCCGAGCGCGCGGCCGCGACCAGCTGCCCGGCCGGTATGCCGCCGCGCGGCTCCCAGCCCCCGCGCGGCGGGGACTGCGCGGCCCACGGCGGGGCGAGGGTGGTCGGGGGGACGGGCAGCGTCGTCGAGCTGTCCCCGTTCGCCGCCCGCCGCGCGAACCGGTCGGTCAGCCCCGCGAGGGGCACGGTGACGTCCCACGGCTCGCCGCCCGGCGCGAGCGCCATGGTCCGCAGCCCGAGGGTCAGCCCGCTGCGCAGCAGCCCGGACCCGGGCAGGACGCAGACCCACGCCGCGAGGACGCCGCCGGCCGCCTGCAGCCGGATCGCCCCGTCCTCGTCGAGCCGCGCCGCCCGGCGCACCAGGGTGGCCAGGTCGGCGACCGACTCGCCGTCGGCCAGGGACAGGCTCGGCGTCCCGGTCACCGCGACCCCCGGCCGCGCCCGGCGTCCCCGCGCAGCACCGGCGGCGGCCCGGTCACGGCGGCGAGCGCCTCGCGCTCCTCCGCGCCCAGCCGCCGCGGCCGCTGCTCGCGCAGGTCGTAGGCGACGAGGCTGACCCGGCCACGGGCGTAGACGGTGTCGTCGCCGACCGGGCCGGCCACGGCATACCCCAGCTCGAAGGAGGCGCCACCGACCCCGCCGCACCACACCGCCACGCGCGCCGGGGCGTACGCGAAGGACATCGGCAGGAGGTAGTCGATGGCCTGGGACACCACGAGCATGCCCTCGTCGATGAGGTCGCGGCCCTGCCCGAACCACGCCTTGAACGCGTAGACGCGCGCCTCCTCGAAGAGCCGGAGGTACTGGACGTTGTTGACGTGCGCGTAGGCGTCCAGGTCGGACCAGCGGACGGTGATGTCGAAGGTCGAGGCGACCTCGGGGACGTCGGGCAGGGAGAAGCTCATGCCGCCATTGTGTCTGCCGCCGCGCCGCTCGGGCGAAGCCCCACCGGCAGCGGTAGGTTGGGCTCAGCACCAGCACCACGCAGCGGGAGGAGGCTCCGTGACCGGGTCGGCCCAGCCGCGGGCGGCGCGCCCCACGGTGGCGCTCTTCGCGACCTGCTTCAACGACACGATGTGGCCGCAGGCTCCCCGCGCGGTCGTCACCCTGCTGGAGCGGCTCGGTTGCCGGGTGGTCTTCCCGCGCGAGCAGACGTGCTGCGGGCAGATGTTCACCAACACCGGGTACGCCGACGAGGCCACCCCCCTCGTGCGCCGCTTCGTCGACGTCTTCGCCGGCGCGGACCACGTGGTCTCGCCGAGCGGCTCGTGCGTCGGGTCGGTCCGCGAGCAGCACGCCGTGCTGGCCCGCCGGGCCGGCGACCCCGGGCTGGAGCGCGAGGTGCGCGCGCTCGCACCTCGGGTGCTGGAGCTGTCCGAGCTGCTCGTCGACGTCCTCGGCGTCACCGACGTCGGCGCCTACTACCCGCACCGGGTGACCTACCACCCCACCTGCCACAGCCTGCGGATGCTCGGGGTCGGCGACAAACCGCTGCGGCTGCTGCGCGCGGTCCGGGGCATCGACCTCGTGGACCTGCCCGCCGCGCAGGAGTGCTGCGGCTTCGGCGGGACCTTCGCCCTGAAGAACGCCGACACCTCGATCGCCATGGGCGCGGACAAGGCGCGGCACGTGCGGGAGACGGGGGCGGAGGTCGTGGTGGCCGGCGACAACTCCTGCCTCGCGCACATCGGCGGGGTGCTGGACCGGCAGCGCTCCGGGGTCCGCACGGTGCACCTGGCGCAGGTGCTCGCCTCGACGCAGGAGGTGCCGGCATGACCGACCTCCCGGCGCAGGACACCTCCCCCACCTTCCTCGGTATGCCGTCGTTCCAGCGCGCGGCGAAGGTCGCCCTCGGCGACACGCAGCAGCGGCGCAACCTGGCGCACGCGACGGCGACCATCCGGGCCAAGCGGGCGGGCGCCGTCGCCGAGGTCGAGGGGTGGGAGGAGCTGCGCGTGGCCGGGGCGGGCGCCAAGGACGAGGCCCTGCACCACCTGCCCCACTACCTCGAGCAGCTGGAGGCCGCCCTCACCGCCCGCGGCGCCACGGTGCACTGGGCCCGGGACGCCGCCGAGGCCAACCAGGTCGTGGTCGACCTGGCGAAGGCGAAGGGCACCGACGAGGTGGTCAAGGTCAAGTCCATGGCCACCCAGGAGATCGAGCTCAACGAGGCGCTCGAGGAGGCCGGCATCGCGGCCTGGGAGACCGACCTCGCCGAGCTCATCGTGCAGCTCGGCGAGGACCGGCCGAGCCACATCCTCGTGCCCGCCATCCACCGCAACCGGGCCGAGATCCGGGACATCTTCGCGCGGCGCATGGGCGCGGTGGGGCGGCCCGCGCCGGCCGACCTCACCGACGAGCCGGCCCGGCTGGCGGAGGCGGCGCGGCTGCACCTGCGGGAGAAGTTCCTCCGGGCCAGGGTCGCGGTCACCGGCGCCAACTTCGCCATCGCCGACACCGGGACGCTGGTCGTCGTGGAGTCCGAGGGCAACGGGCGCATGTGCCTCACCCTGCCCGAGACGCTCATCACCGTGGTCGGGATCGAGAAGGTGCTGCCGACCTTCGCCGACCTCGCCACCATGCTGCAGCTGCTGCCCCGCTCCAGCACCGGCGAGCGGATGAACCCCTACACCTCGATGTGGACCGGCGTGACCCCCGGGGACGGACCGCAGGAGGTCCACGTCGTGCTGCTCGACAACGGCCGGAGCCGGGTGCTGGCCGACGAGGCGGGCCGGGAGGCGCTGCGGTGCATCCGCTGCTCGGCCTGCCTCAACGTGTGCCCGGTCTACGAGCGGGCGGGCGGGCACGCCTACGGCTCGGTCTACCCCGGCCCCATCGGGGCCGTGCTCAACCCGCTGCTGCGCGGCACCTCCTCGGAGGTCGACCAGAGCCTGCCCTACGCCAGCAGCCTGTGCGGCGCCTGCTTCGAGGCCTGCCCCGTGCGCATCGACATCCCCTCGCTCCTCGTGCGGCTGCGCACCCAGGTCGTCGACGAGGCCTCTGGGCGGTCGGCCGAGGCGGCGTCGATGAAGGCCGCCGCCTGGATGTTCGGCGACCACCGGCGTTTGGAGGCCGCCCAGCGGGCGGCCACCCTGGGCGGCCGGCTGCTCGGCGACCGCACGATCCGCTCGTTGCCCGGGCTCGGCGCCTGGACCCAGGCCCGCGACCTCCCCACCCCGCCCACGGAGACCTTCCGGCAGTGGTGGGCGCGGACGCACGGCGACGACGAGGGTGACCTCGACGACGCCCGCGGCCAGCCGGTCGTCGAGGAGCAGGACCTCGGCGGTGCGGGGCCGCATACCCGGCAGGAGGGGTCGTGAGCAGCCGCGAGGAGATCCTGGCCCGCCTGCGCCTCGCGACGGCGGACGTCACCTCGCGGCCCGGGGAGCGCGGCCCGGTGCCGGTCATCGCCGCGAGCGCCGCGGCGGCGCAGGACACCCTGGAGCTGTTCGTCGCGACCGTGACTGACTACCGCGCCAGCGTCGTGCGGTGCACGCCGCAGCAGGTCGGGGCCGAGGTGGCGGCAGCGCTGGTGCGCGCGCGGGCGCACACCGTCCTCATCCCGCCCGGGCTCGACACCTCCTGGGTGGCGCGGGCGCGGGACGCCGGCCTGCGGCTGCGGACCGACGAGGTCGAGGACGGCGGCCCGCTCACCGCGCACGAGCTGGACGGGATCGACGCCGTGGTCACCGGGGCGCGGGTGGCCGTCGCCACGACCGGCACCATCGTCCTGGACCACGCCCCCGACCAGGGCCGGCGCGCGCTCACCCTCGTGCCGGACCAGCACGTCTGCGTCGTCCGCGCCGACCAGGTGGTGCACGACGTGCCCGACGCGGTGGCGCTGCTCGACCCGGCGCGCCCCCTGACCTGGGTCAGCGGCCCCAGCGCCACCAGCGACATCGAGCTGGACCGCGTCGAGGGCGTGCACGGCCCCCGCACCCTCGACGTCATCGTCGTCTGCTGAGCCACCGCACGCCCGCACAACCGCACGCCCGCACAACCGCATACCCAGCACGCCCCGCACACCCGCACCCGCTCCATACAGAACCTGAGCAGAGAAACCCTCCTCAGGCAGGGGGTACAGGGCCTGCTCCGGAGGTCTTTCTCTGCTCAGGTCGCGGGACCACCGGGTATGCCTGCCCCGCCCGGGTCACTCCCCGCGCAGCACGTCCACGTGCACGTGGTCGAGGTGGCGCAGGACCGGGTCGTCGGAGCCACCCGGCGCGCGGTAGTCCTGCCAACCCCGGGCGGACCCCCGCACGCCCCAGTAGTGGTCGTCGAAGATGACGTACTGCACGGTCAGCTCGTCGGCGTGGGCCACCAACCACTGGCTCAGCACCCACCCGTCGTCGAGGCTGTCCTCGGTCACCGGCCGGAAGAAGTAGTCCACCGCACGGCCCTCGTAGTGCGTCGACTCCTCACCGTGCCCGGAGTCCACGCCCCCGGGGGCGAACCCGCCGACGGGGAGCTCACCCACCTCGGTGCGCACCGCGTCGAGCACCGCCTGCGCCCGCGGCGTCAGCCCGGACGACGTCTCCGCCTCGACGGCCGGCTCGGCCACCGGCACCCGGCAGGTCAGGGCCGTGTCGGCGCGCGCGGCGAGCACGGCCTCGACGACCCCCTCGGGCAGCTCCGGCACCGCGGCACCCCCGCCCGCACCCGGCCCACCCAGCGAGCGGGCCGCCTCCGCGGTGGCCGCCCGCGCGTGGTCCCGCTCCAGCGGCACCCGCTGCCCGTCGACCACGACCCCGCAGGGCGCCCCCGCCGCCGCCACCCAGGCACCGACCGACCGCATGAGCGGCTGCGCCAGCACCGCGCCCACCAGGGCAGCGAGGAGGACGAGCACGACGACGACCCCACGCCGCGACCCGCCGCGAGCGGGCGCGGGGGTCGGGCGCTGCGGCATACCCCATGGTCCCAGGCGCGGCTGACCCCGACCTGGGCGCGGGCCGTGACGACGCACCGGGTGCCCGCGCGTAGCGTGAGCTCCATGACCGATGCCTACTACGCCCAGGACGTCCCCGAGACCCACCGGCCCTACGTCGCGGCCCCCGACCGGCACCAGAAGCTGGACTACCGCCGCGTCGGGGACAGCGGGCTGCTGCTGCCGCCGCTCTCGCTCGGCCTCTGGTACAACTTCGGCGACAACCGCCCGTTCGACACCCAGCGGGCCATCCTGCGGCGCTCCTTCGACGAGGGCATCACCCACTTCGACCTCGCCAACAACTACGGCCCGCCCTACGGCTCCGCCGAGGAGAACTTCGGGCGGATGATGCGCACCGACTTCGCTCCCTACCGTCACGAGATGGTGCTCTCCACCAAGGCGGGCTGGGACATGTGGCCCGGCCCCTACGGCATGCTCGGCTCGCGGAAGTACCTCCTGGCGAGCCTCGAGGAGTCGCTGCAGCGCATGTGCGTCGACCACGTCGACATCTTCTACTCCCACCGCGCGGACGAGGGGACGCCCGTCGCCGAGACCGTGGGGGCGCTCGACACCGCGGTCCGCCAGGGCAAGGCGCTGTATGCCGGCATCTCCAGCTACTCCCCGGAGCGCACCGCCGAGGCGGTCGCCGTGGCCAGGGAGCTGGGCACCCCGCTCGTCATCCACCAGCCGGCCTACAACATGCTCAACCGCTGGGTCGAGGACGGCCTGCTCGAGGCGCTGCCGGGGCACGGCATGGGCTCGATCGGCTTCACCGCGCTGGCCCAGGGCCTGCTCACCGACAAGTACCTCGACCGCGACGACGCCGAGCGGGCGACCGCCCGGCCCTCCTTCGACGCCAGCGTGCTCACCGACGCCAACCGGGAGCGGCTGCGCGGGCTGGCGGAGGTCGCCGAGGGGCGGGGCCAGAGCCTGGCGCAGATGGCGCTGTCCTGGGCCATCCGCCCCGGCGGGGTGACGTCCACGCTCATCGGGGTGTCGAGCATCGAGCAGCTCGAGGACAACCTCGCCGCCGCCCACCGCACCGACTTCACCGACGACGAGCTGGCCGAGATCGACCGGCTCTCCGGTCACACCGAGGGCGTGGACATCTGGGCGCCGTCCGCGCAGATCGAGTGAGTCACTAGGCTGCGTGGTCGTGACCGACGTGCCGCTGGACTACCCGATCGACGACCTGCTCGACGTGCTCGACCTGCGCCGTGAGGGGTCCACCACCATCCGGGTGGCCTCCCCCGAGGGCACCGGCGAGGACCTGGCCGACTCCCAGGGCGACGTCTTCGCCGGTCGCAGCCAGCCGATGCCCCACGGCCGGGTCTTCGGCGGGCAGGTGCTGGCGCAGTGCCTCGTCGCAGCCGGGCGCACGGTGGACCCGGTCGAGGACGGGTCGGACCCCGAGCCGCTCGCCCGACCCATCCACTCGATGCACGGCTACTTCCTGCGGGCGGGCGACGCCAACCGCCCGCTGCGCTTCCTCGTGGAGCGGATGCGGGACGGTCGCAGCTTCAGCGCCCGTCGGGTGCACGCCGTGCAGGACGGCCGCATCCTCATGTCGATCATCATGTCCTTCCAGGAGGTCTCCGGCGGGCTGGAGCACCAGATCCCCATGCCGGCGGCGCCCGCCCCGGACACGCTGCGCTCGGACCGGGAGATCCTCGAGCACGTGCCGCACCCGGTGGCGCAGGAGACGGCCCGCCGCAGGCCCGTGGAGCTGCGGCACGTCGACCCGCTGCTCCTCGGCCCGGGTGAGCCCGGAGCCAGCGAGCAGTCGGTCTGGCTGCGGATCGCCCGTGAGCTGCCGGACGACCCGCTGCTGCACGCCGCCATCCTGGCCTACGCCTCGGACTACACGCTGCTCGAGCCCATCCTGCGCCGGCACGGCATCGGCTGGGGCGACCCCCGGCTCCGCCCGGCCAGCCTGGACCACTCCATGTGGTTCCACCGCCCGGCCCGGGTCGACGACTGGGTGCTCTACACCCAGAGCTCGCCGTCCGCGCAGTCCGGTCGGGGGTTGGGGACGGGGCACATGTTCGCCGCCGACGGGACGCTGCTCGCGACCGTCGGGCAGGAGGGCATGGTGCGGCTCAAGGGGTCCGCGGACCACTGAGCACTGACGCTGCGTCAGGGTAACGATCCGGTCACGACGGGATCCCTGCACCATCTCGCTGTAGACACCCTGGGAACCCCGGACGATACTGCCAAGGGTCACCTCTGGGGATCACGCGGCTCGTCGACGGAGACGGGCTGTCCAGCGGCGGCGTCCCACCGTTCCAAGCAAAGGACACACTGTGCACCAGCCATCTGCTCGCCGGAGGACGCGCCTGCTGGCGCTCGCCGGCGCAGGGGCCGTCGTCGCACCGCTGGCCCTGGTCGCCCCCGCAGCATGGGCGAACCCGGAGATCACGGTCAACGAGGACGGGACCTACATCGTCATGCTCGCGGACAGCTCGCTGGCCGCCTACGAGGGCGGCGTCAGCGGCATCCCCGCGACCAAGCCCGCCGAGGGGGAGAAGCTCAGCACCACGAGCGCCGCCGCCGAGGAGTACACCGCATACCTCGACCGGCAGCAGAACGCCGTGCTCGACTCCGTCGGCCTGGACCGGGCCGACACCGTCTACACCTACTCGACGACGTTCAACGGCTTCACCGCCGAGCTGACCGGCTCCCAGGTGTCCGCCCTGCGCAAGGACCCGAACGTCGCCGCGGTGTGGGAGGACGAGATCCGGACCACCGACACCGTCACCACCCCCGACTACCTGGGCCTGACCGGCGAGGACGGCGTCTGGAACACACAGTTCGGCGGCGACGCCGACGCGGGTGCGGGCATGGTCGTCGGCATCATCGACACCGGCTTCTGGCCGGAGAACCCCAGCTTCGCCGCGCTGCCGGGCGACCCCGCCGCGCCGGAGGGCTGGCAGGGCGAGTGCGTCGAGGGAGAGGACGCCGACCCGGACGGCAACGTGACCTGCAACAGCAAGGTCATCGGCGCCCGCTACTACCCCGAGGGCAACAACACCGCCTTCGACTTCCAGTCGCCCCGCGACACCGACGGGCACGGCAGCCACGTCGGCGGCACCTCGGCCGGCAACGTCGGCGTCCCCATGGACTTCATGGGCGACGACCTGGGCGTCGGCAGCGGTATGGCGCCGGCCGCCCACCTCGCCTTCTACAAGGCGCTCTGGGCGACCGAGGACGGCGGCGGCTCCGGCACGACCGGTGGCCTCGTGGCCGCCATCGACGACGCCGTCGCCGACGGCGTGGACGTCATCAACTACTCGGTCTCCGGCTCCTCGCAGTTCGTGGTGACCCCGGACGAGCTCGCCTTCTTCGACGCCGCGGACGCCGGCGTCTTCGTGTCGACCTCCGCGGGCAACAGCGGCGACACGATCGGCGAGAGCTCGGTGGCGCACAACTCGCCGTGGACCATGACGGTCGCCGCCTCCACGCACGACCGCACCAACTCGGCCGAGGTCGAGCTGGGCGACGGTCCCCCGGTCGACCGCATCTCCGGCACCAACCGCTACGACACCGCGGCCCAGATCGCCGCGGCCTACCCGGAGGGTGTCGACACCGTCTACATCGCCACCGGCAACCAGTTCGCCGACGCGCTGTCCGGCGCCGCGGCCGCCTCGCAGGGCCTCGTGCCCGCAGCCGGTCTCGACCAGCCGGCCGTCACCCCCGACGGCTCGCCCGCCCCGGTGCTGCTCACCAAGGTGGACGAGATCCCGGGCGCCACGATGGACGCGCTGGAGTCGATCGACCCCGACAACATCGTCGTGCTCGGCGGCGAGGTCGCCGTCTCCGACGACGTCGTGGAGGAGCTGGAGGGCTACGGCACGGTGACCCGCGTCGCGGGTGCCGACCGCTACGAGACCGCCGCGCTCGTCGCGCTGCAGTACGGCGAGGTGGACCACGTCTACGTCGCCACCGGTCAGGACGAGGCCTTCCCGGACGCGCTGTCCGGCTCGGCGCTCGCCGGCAGCGAGGGCGTGCCCGTGCTGCTCACCAAGACCGACATGGTCCCGAGCGCCGTCAGTGACGCGCTGGCCGCCATGGGCGACCCCGAGATCCACGTCATCGGTGGTGAGGTCGCGGTGAGCGAGGACGTCTACGAGGACCTGGGCGCGAGCGCCCGGCTCTCCGGGACGAACCGCTACGGCACGTCCGTCGCCGTCGCCGAGCAGTTCGGCTTCAGCGACGAGAACCCGGCCCCGGTCGTGCACACGGCCACCGGTCGCGACTACCCGGACGCCCTCGCGGGGTCGGCGCTGGCCGGCTACCAGGGCGTGCCCGTCATGCTGAGCCGCCCCGACGGGGTGCCCGAGGTCGTGCTCGACGGCATGGTGGCCCTGGCCCCCGAGTCCGCCGTCATCCTCGGCGGTGAGGGCGCCCTCAACGAGGACGTCCAGCTGCAGATCGAGGCGCTGTTCGGCGAGGACGCGACCTATGCCGGCATCAGCGCCGGTGACGGCGTGGGCCCGGCCCCGCTGGTCAACTCCGTCGACATCCCGGCCGCTGGCGCGACCGCCGCCGATGCCGAGCTCTGCCTGCCCGGGTCGCTCGACGCGGCCGAGGCCGCCGACCACATCGTCATCTGCACCCGGGGCACCAACGCCCGGACGGAGAAGAGCGAGACGGTCGAGGCCGCCGGCGGTGTCGGCATGATCCTGGCCAACAACAACGACGGCGAGTCGCTCAACGGCGACTTCCACTCGGTGCCCTCGATCCACGTCAACGGCACCGCCGGTGACGCGATCAAGGAGTACGAGGCCTCCGACCCCGACCCGATGGCCACCATCTCGGCCTCCGGTGAGGGCCCGGAGATCACCTACCCGGAGATGGCCGGCTTCAGCTCCTACGGCCCGGCGACCGCCGGTGGCGGGGACCTGCTCAAGCCGGACATCACCGCCCCCGGTGTCGACGTCATCGCCGCGGTCTCCCCGGCCGGTTCCGGTGGCGCCAACTTCAACAGCCTCTCCGGCACCTCCATGTCCGCCCCGCACATCGCCGGCCTGGCCGCGCTGATGATGCAGGACAACCCGGAGTGGGGCCCGATGGGCGTCAAGTCCGCCATGATGACGACGGCCGACCCGACCAACACCGAGGGTGAGCTCATCACCTACGCCGGCGCGCCGGCGAGCCCGCTCCACTACGGGTCCGGTGAGGTCGAGCCGGGTGCCGCCTACGACACCCCGCTGGTCTACGACTCCGGCGCCGAGGACTGGCTGGCCTACGCCTGCGCCATCGGCCAGCTGCAGCTGGTCGGCGGAGCGGCATACTGCGCCAGCATCGACGAGACCGACGCGAGCGACCTCAACTACCCGAGCATCTCGATCGGTGACCTGGGTGGGGCGCAGACCGTCACCCGCACGGTGACCGACGCGACGGGCGACGGTGGCACGTTCACCGCCGAGGTCGAGGCGCCCCCGGGCGTCGACGTGGTCGTCGAGCCCTCCACGGTCACCGTGGAGCCCGGTGGCACGGCGACCTTCACGGTCTCCTTCACCACCGCGGGTGCGACCCTGGACGAGTGGACCTTCGGGTCGCTCACCTGGACCGGGCCCGGCGCCGACGTGACCAGCCCGCTGGCGATCCAGCCGGTGGCGATGGGCGCGCCGGAGGAGATCCGCGGCGACACCACCGAGGGCTCGGCGACCTTCGAGGTCACCCCGGGCTTCACCGGTGAGCTCACCTCGGTGCCGCACGGCCTCGTGGCCTCGGACGTCACCGACGTCGAGGTCACCTCGGACGGCCCCAGCGGTGGCGCGGGTATCGCGGACGCGGTCGTGCCGGTCACGGTGCCCGAGGGCACCACGGGCATCCGGGTCGAGGTCGTGGAGTCGGAGTGGGCCCCGGACGGGCTCGACCTCGACCTCTACCTCGCGACCGCCGACGGCACCGTCATCGGCCAGTCGGCCGCCGGCGGCTCGGACGAGTCGGTCACCGTGGTGGCGCCCGCCCCGGGCGACTACCTCGTCGCGATCGACTACTGGGACGGCGCCGCGGGTGACACCGCCAACGGTCCGCTGCACGTCTTCACGCCGTCCGCGGACGAGGGCAACATGTCGGTCACGCCGTCCCCGGTGACGGTGGTCGCCGGCACGCCGCTGGACCTGACCGCCGCCTGGACCGGGCTGGAGGCCGCCACCCGCTACATGGGTGCGATCGGCTACAGCGACGGCACCGAGGAGGTCGCCTACACCCTGGTCTCGGTCAACACGCCGTGACCCACGGGCGGGCGGGCTGAGGCCCACCCACCCTGAGCACCGGGCCCGTCCCCTCTCCGGAGGGGACGGGCCCGACGCATACCCTCCCCCCTCCCCCTCCCTCCGCTCCCCTTCCCCTGCACCGAACGCGCGGCCAGACGACACCGGACGCGCCCTCAGCCCGCACAGGACGCGCGGTCAGCGCAGGGCAAGGCCACAGCGTCTATCGGCGGCGCGATGAGTCCGGCACCTCCCCCTCACGTGACTGGCATGGGCCGACCGCACGCGCGGTGCAGGCTTACGACACGTCCGGTTCAACCTAACCAGGCGTCTGGTTCAACCTGACTACGCGTCTGGTTCAACCTGACTACGCGTCCGGTGCGAGATGGGCGGCGGGGAGGAGGACCCGGAGAGACCACGCCGCCGTCGCGCACGCTGCGGACGAGCAGGGTCAGGTGCCGCGCGCTGCCTCCGCAGCAGGGTCAGGTGGTCTGCGCGCGGACGTGCGCGATGGCGTCGGCGGCCCGGACCAGGCCCAGGTGGCTGAACGCCTGCGGGTAGTTGCCGAGCATGCGGCGCGAGGCCGGGTCGTACTCCTCGGCCAGCAGGTCCAAAGGCTGCCCCGCGTCGACGCAGGCCTGCATGAGCGCCTCCGCCTGCTCGACCCGGCCGCTGCGGGCATACTGCTCCACCAGCCAGAAGGTGCAGATGAAGAAGGTCGCCTCCCCGCCCTCCAGGCCGTCCATGTTGTCCGACTCGTGCATGCGGTAGCGGTGCAGGAAACCGGCGTCGTCGACGAGGTCCTCCTCGAGCCGCCGCACGGTGGCCAGCATGCGGGGGTCGTCGTAGTCGCAGAAGCCCGTGTGCGGGATCTGCAGCAAGGACGCGTCCACCTCGTCGTTGGCGTAGGTCTGGCGGAAGGCGCCGTCCGGGCCGACCCCGCGCTCCTCGATCTCGGTCCGCATCCGGTCGCGCAGCTCGCGCCAGTGGTCCACGTCGCCGGGCAGCCCGCACTCCTCCGCCGCGCGCACCCCCTGGTCGAAGGCCGCCCAGATCATCACCCGGCCGTGGGTGAAGAAGTGCTTGTCCCCGCGCATCTCCCAGATGCCGTGGTCGGGCTCCGAGAGCCGCTCGGCCTGGGTCTCCAGCATCATCCGCTGGATGCCCCAGCTGTACCGGTTCTCGTCGATGCCGCTGTCGCGCAGGTCCGCCAGCGCGAGCATGACCTCGCCGATGACGTCCGCCTGGTACTGGTCGGCCGCACCGTTGCCGATGCGGACGGGGCGGGACCCGGCATACCCGCGCAGGTGCGGCAGCTCGCGCTCGGTGAGGTCTCGTTCACCGCCCAGGCCATACATGATGCGCAGCTGATTGGAGTGGCCCGCGATCGCGCGCAGCAGCCAGTCCCGCCAGGCCTCGGCCCCGCCGTCCAGGCCGTGGCTCAGCATCGCCTGGAGGGTGAGCGCTGAGTCCCGCAGCCAGGTGTAGCGGTAGTCCCAGTTGCGCTCACCGCCCGGGTCCTCCGGCAGCGACGTCGTGGCGGCGGCGACGATGCCGCCGGTGTCGGCGTGGGTGAGCGCGCGCAGCACGGTCAGGCTCCGGGTGATCTGGCGGGCCCACGGCCCCTCCGCCTGGATGCGCTCGCTCCAGGCCCGCCAGTCGTCGACGGTCTCCTGCAGCAGCGCCTTGGGGTCGATGAGGGAGGGGAGGGGTCGCCACGACTCCTGCCCGGTGAGCACCCAGCACAGCTCGTCCCCCTCCGCCAGCCGGTGCCGCCCCCGGTGGGCGTCCTCCTCGGGGACGGGCTCGGGCAGCGGACCGTGCAGGACCAGCCGGGAGGGGCCGCCGACGGCGGTGAGGACCTCCTCGCCGCCGTCCTCCTCGACGCGCGTCCGGTGCACCCACGGGCGCAGGGTCGCGTAGTCGAAGCGCATGATGAGCTCGTGCTCCACCTCGACGACGCCGGAGGTGCACCGCACCTGCCGCACGATGTCGGAACGGCCGTCCCCCGGCGGCATGAAGGTGATCACCTCGGCGGTGCCCTCCGGGCCGCGCCAGACGGTGCGGAAGACGAAGGTGCCCTCCACGTAGTCGCGTGACTCCACCTCGCCCTCGACGACCCGGACCAGCCACCGGCCGTCCTGCTCGGTCCCGAGCAGGGAGGCGAAGACGGACGGCGAGTCGAAGCGCGGCAGGCACAACCAGTCGACGCTGCCCTCCGGCGAGATGAGCGCGGCGGTGCGCATGTCGCCGACGACGGCGTAGTGGCCGATGGGGACGTCAGCGGTCGGCTCGGTGGCGGCAGGCATACCCGGAAGTCTGTCAGGTGGGACACCGGCCGCCCCGGCCGGCACCGACAGGCACACACATGG
Organism: Serinicoccus chungangensis; assembly: GCF_001483745.1. GTDB lineage: Bacteria > Actinomycetota > Actinomycetes > Actinomycetales > Dermatophilaceae > Ornithinicoccus > Ornithinicoccus chungangensis_A. The sequence goes on from NZ_LQBL01000022.1 coordinate 32,996, forward strand.
CAGCCACAGGTCCACGGTGCACCATGGTGGGGCGGCGGCTCCGTGGCGCCGCCTGGCGCGACGGACGAGAGGATCACCGGTATGTGGTGGAACGACCTGCTGTGGGGGATGTGGAACGGGCTCACCGCCTGGGTGGTGCTCATCGCCCACGTCTTCGGGGCCTGGGAGCAGTTCCCCTTCTACAACACGGACCGCGCGGGCAACTGGTACGACCTGGGCTTCCTGCTCGGCGCCGGCTCGCCCCTGCTCGGCCTGCTCGGTCGACGCGGCTGAGCGAGGGCTCAGGCCCCGGTGGCCCCCTCCGTCCGGTCGGACGGCCCCTCGGTGGCGGGCGCCCCGAGGATCGGGAGCGTGCGCCGCGAGGTGACCACCCGCTCCTCGCCGCTCACCGGGTCACGGAAGCGGACCTGCCGGGCGAGCAGCTGCAGCGGGGAGCCGAAGTCCGTGGGGTCGACCTCGCGCACCTCCGGGTAGAGCGGGTCGTTGACGATCGGGACGCCCAAACCGGCGAGGTGCACGCGCAGCTGGTGGGTGCGTCCGGTGGTGGGGGTGAGGCGGTAGCGCCCGAGCCCCTCCCGCTCCCCGACGAGCTCGACCCGGGTGCGCGCGTTGGGCGTCCCGGGCACCACGCGAGCCGTGAGATCACCCCGCGCCTTGACGATCCGGTCCACGACCGTGGTGGGCAGCACGAGGTCAGGACGCACCGGCGCGACCGCCTCGTAGGTCTTGGACAGCCCGCCCTCCTGCACCATCGTCTGGTAGGCACCCCGCGCGGCCCGGCGGGTGGTGAGCAGGAGCACCCCGCTCGTCAGCCGGTCCAGCCGGTGGGCCGGGGCGAGCTCGGGCAGGTCGAGGGCCCGCCGCAGCCGGACGAGCACCGTCTGCGCCACGTGCCCACCACGCGGTGCGGTCGCGAGGAAGGGCGGCTTGTCCACGACGAGGAGCCCGGTGTCCTCGTCGTGGAGCAGCACGTCCACCTCGAAGGGCACCGGCACCTCGACCGGGAGGTCGCGGTAGAGGTACACCACACTCCCCGGACGGTATGCCGTCGCCGCCGTCACCGTGCTGCCGTCGCCGAGGGCGATCTCACCCTCGGTGAGCCGTCGGCCGATCCCCACCGGGTCGCCGGTCACGTGGACGAGGAAGTCGACGACGCGGCCCCAGGGCCGGCCCCCGGGGTCGGTCGCCCCGACCGGCATCCGCACCCGCGCCGGCCCCAGTCCGTCCCGCGGCGGGAGGGGCGCCTCGGGACGGGGACGACGCGGCATCCCCCTCAGTCGCGGGTGAGCCGGCGGTAGGTCACCCGGTGCGGGCGGGCTGCCTCGGCGCCCAGCCGCTCCACCTTGTTCTCCTCGTAGGCCCCGAAGTTGCCCTCGAACCAGTACCAGTTCGCCGGCTCGGACTCGGTGCCCTCGTAGGCCAGGATGTGGGTGGCCACGCGGTCGAGGAACCACCTGTCGTGGCTGATGACCACGGCGCAGCCGGGGAAGTTCAGCAGGGCGTTCTCGAGGCTGCCGAGGGTCTCGACGTCGAGGTCGTTGGTCGGCTCGTCGAGCAGCAGCAGGTTGCCGCCCTCCTTGAGGGTCAGCGCCAGGTTGAGCCGGTTGCGCTCCCCGCCGGAGAGGACGCCGGCCTTCTTCTGCTGGTCCGGGCCCTTGAAGCCGAACTGGCTCACGTAGGCGCGGCTGGGGATCTCGACCTGGCCGACCTGGATGAAGTCCAGCCCGTCGGAGACGACCTCCCACAGGGACTTGTCCGCCGCGATGCCGCCGCGGGACTGGTCGACGTAGGAGATCTCGACCGTGTCCCCGACCTTGACCTCGCCGCCGTCCGGCTCCTCGAGCCCGACGATGGTCTTGAACAGCGTCGTCTTGCCGACGCCGTTCGGGCCGATGACCCCGACGATGCCGTTGCGCGGCAGCGTGAAGGACAGGCCGTCGATGAGGGTGCGGTCGCCGAAGCCCTTGGTGAGGTCCTTGACCTCGATGACCTGGCTGCCCAGGCGCGGCCCCGGCGGGATCTGGATCTCCTCGAAGTCCAGCTTGCGGGTCCGCTCGGCCTCGGCGGCCATCTCCTCGTAGCGGGCCAGGCGGGCCTTGTTCTTGGTCTGCTTGGCCTTGGGGTTGGAGCGCACCCACTCCAACTCGTTCTCCAGCCGCTTGGCGAGCTTGGCGTCCTTCTTGCCCTGCACCGCCAGGCGCTCGCGCTTCTTCTCCAGGTAGGTGGAGTAGTTGCCCTCGTAGGGGTAGAGCCGCCCGCGGTCCACCTCGGCGATCCACTGCGCGACGTTGTCGAGGAAGTACCGGTCGTGCGTGACGGCCAGGACGGCGCCGGGGTAGGTGGCCAGGTGCTGCTCCAGCCACTGCACCGACTCGGCGTCGAGGTGGTTGGTGGGCTCGTCGAGCAGCAGCAGGTCCGGCTTGGACAGCAGCAGCTTGCACAGGGCGACGCGGCGCCGCTCACCACCGGAGAGCACGGTCACGTCGCTGTCGGCCGGGGGGCACCGCAGGGCGTCCATGGCCTGGTCCAGCTGGGCGTCCAGGTTCCACGCGTCGGCGTGGTCGATCTCCTCCTGGAGGGTGCCCATCTCGGCCATCAGGGCGTCGAAGTCGGCATCGGGGGCGGACATCTCCTCGGAGATCTCGTTGAACCGGTCGACCTTGCGCTTGATCTCGCCGAGCCCCTCCTCGACATTGCCGAGCACGGTCTTGTCCTCGTTGAGCGGGGGCTCCTGCTCCAGGATGCCCACGGAGTAGCCCGGGGTCAGGCGGGCCTCACCGTTGGACGGCTGGTCCATCCCGGCCATGATCTTGAGGATCGTCGACTTGCCGGCGCCGTTGGGCCCGACGACGCCGATCTTGGCGCCCGGGTAGAAGGACATCGTCACGTCGTCGAGGATCACCTTGTCGCCGTGCGCCTTGCGCGCGCGGGTCATGGTGTAGATGAATTCGGCCATGCCGTCAGGGTATCGGGGCGGGCGGGCCGACTCCGAATCTCCGGCCCGCCGCCCTCGCCTCACGCGCTGCGGGCCAGCACCTCGTCGGCCTGCGCGTCGTCGGCCACCACCCCGTCGTCGTCGACCTCGATCTCGAGGTCCGGGCCGGAGCCCGCCCCGACCGGCGCCGCCTCGTCACCGGCGCGCCGGTGGTCCCCGGCGAGGCCGTCCTCATGGCCGGCCGCGGTCCGCTCCTCGGCGGCATCGACCAGCCCGCCGGCCAGGGCTCCCGGCGGCGTGGGGTCGTGCTCGTCGAGCCGGTCGCCGTCGTAGCCGACCCGGCCCTTGGTGAACCGGCTGACGCCGCGGGTGACGTCGTGGCCGATGGTGTCCACGTCGACCACCGCCGTCGTGCCCGCCGCGGTGTCGGTCTTCCAGTCGCGCAGCGACAGGCGGCCGTGCGCCACGACCGGGTCCCCCTTGCGGAAGCTCGCGAGCGCGAGGGCACCGATGTGCCGGAAGCACAGCAGGTCGATGAACATCGTGTCCGAGGTGATCCAGCCGCCCTGCGCCGCGTCGAAGCGGCGCCGGTTGACCGCGATGGGCACGACCGCGAAGTCCTTCCCGCTGGCGGTGCTGGTCTTGCGCTCCGGGTCCCGGGTCAGGTTGCCGGTCAGGGTGATCGTGGGTTCGTTCATCATGGTGCGTCCCCCTCCTGGACGTGTGGGTGTCCACGGGCTCGTGGACGTGCCTCCAGGATGGGCGCCCGGCCAGGACCGCACCACGGGCCGGGGCGGATCTGTGGACGACGACGGTCGCGCGGCGAGGGTGTGGACAGCGGGCCGAGGAGCGACCCGACGCCGGAGGGACCACAGCCCTCAGGCCGCCGCCTCCTCCAGCAGCGACCGGGTCTTCGCGTGCCGGTCCAGGACGGTCATGACCGGTTTGCGCACGTGCCGGAAGGACACCTCGTCGACCGCCTCGTCGAGCGCGTGCTGGACCTGCCGTCGTCGCCGCGCCGCCCCGACCCGCGCCGCCCCTCGCCCCACCAGGGCGAGCAGCAGACCGGCCCCCGCCCCGCCGACGAGCAGGGCGAGCGGGATCGGCACCGGGCCCCAGGACGGCGCCTCGACCGGCAGCTGCAGCCAGCCGAGCACCACGAGCGTGGCCAGCCACAGCGCCCCCGCGACGGCGGTGGCGGCGAGCACCAGCTGCAGGCTCCCCAGCACCCCCCACCACAGCGGGGTGCGGGTGCGCAGGGGCACGCCGACGACGGCCTGGTCGAGGGCGTCCGAGAGGGTGTCCTCCCCCGGGCTCGCCGCCTCCAGCACGGCGTCGGCCCAGCGCTGGGGCAGGCCCTCGCCCGTGCGCTCCCCCAGCTGCTGCGTCGCGAGCTGCACGGTGGCGCGCGCCGCCGGGGTCGGCCCCGGCAACGAGGAGCGGCCGAGCACCGACCGCACGTCCGAGGGCGCGATGCCGGACCGCCCGGCGGTGTCGTCGCCCAGCCGCAGCCGTCGCAGGGGGTCGGGACGCAGACCGGCGAGCCACCGGGTGAAGGGCCAGCCCGTCCGAGCGTGCGCGCGCCGCCGGTAGTCGTGGTGCACGGCGTCCAGCACCACCGGCACGCCCGCGGCGACGGTGAGGGCCTCGTGCAGCTGCCGGTCCGCCTGCTCCCCGAACTCCGGGGTCCGCTCCCCCGTGCCGTCGGTGAGCACGCGGGTCGCCGCGGCGCGCAGGTCGGCGGCGAGGCGGGCCTCGGCGGCGTTGCGGGCCCCGACCACGGCGCCGATGCGTGCGGCCAGCTCCGGCACCCCGTGCTGGGTGCGCGCGGACGTCGTCACGACCTCGTGGTCCCCGGCGCCGTCGGCCTGCACCAGCCGGCGCAGGTCGGCGGCGACCTGCTCGACCCCGCCCTCCTCGCGGATCCGGTCCACCTGGTTGAGCACCACGAGCATCACCGCGTCGTGGTGGCGCAGGGGCCGCAGGTAGTCGTCGTGCAGGCGGGCGTCGGCATACTTCTGCGGGTCGGCGACCCAGACGAAGACGTCGGCGCGCTCCAGGATGCGGTCGGCCTCGACCCGGTGCCGCAGCTCGCGGGAGTCGACGTCGGGAAGGTCCACGAGCACGAGCCCGTCGAGCCCCCCGGTGGCCTCGCCCGGCGCCACGTGGTGCCGGTGGGCGATGCCGAGCCAGTCCAGCAGCTCCCCCGCGTCCTCGTCGCCCCAGACGGCGGCCGCCGACTCCGCCGTCGTCGGGCGCCGCGGGCTGATGGCCGAGACGTCCTCCCCCACCAGCGCGTTGAAGAGGCTGGACTTGCCCGACCCCGTCGCGCCGGCGAGCGCGACCACGGTCCGGCCACCGGCGATGGCCCACCGCTCGTCGACCCGCCCCAGCACCTCCCGCGCGGCGCCGGTGCTCCCGGGCTCCAGCTGCTCCGCTCCCACGTCCAGCGCCGTGGCCAGCCGCGCCGAGCGCTGCGGGATGTCCAGCGGGAGCTCCCCGCGCCGGCGGCTCACCGGGCGCCCTCCACGGACGCGGCCGCCGACTGCAGCTCGTCCAGGGCGTCCTGCGGCACGGCCACCTCCTGCAGCACGGCGTCGAAGCGGGACCGTTGCGCGGCATACAGCTCCTCGACCCGGCCCAGGAGCGACCGGCGCGCCTTGAGCGCCATGGCGCGGACGGCCTGGTCGCCGAAGACGGCCTCGAGCAGCCGCTGGGCCAGGACGGCGGACCCGGCACCCACGGCCACCTCGGCACCGGTGGGGATGAAGGCGGTGGCGCTGAAGACGACGAGCATGAGGAGCACCCCCAGACCGTTGACGCCGAAGGCGAGGTAGCGCGCCGTGGTCCGCCGCGACCCGGCCTCCTCCCGGACCATCTCCAGGATGTCCCGCTGCCAGTCGCGGATGAGGCGCTCGACCTGCTCGGAGAGGTCGGGGGTGGCCCGGCCCAGCTCGGGGTGGGCCTCGACCAGCGGCCGACCGCCCGGCGCCTGCCTCCAGGAGCGCGCCGCCGTGCTCGCGGCCACCTGGCCGTGCGAGGTGATGAGGGCCGCGGCGCCGCTCTGCAGCGCCTCGCCCAGCGGCTCGGAGGAGACCTCCTTGCCGGTGAGGAAGGAAGTCACCCGGTCGCGCACCCGGCCCACGCCCACCTCGACCGAGCGCAGGAACTCCCCGGTCCCGACCAGCTCGTGCCAGCGCGCGAGCACCTCCCCCCGCAGCAGCGAGCCGTCCTGCACGCCCTGGCCGACCGACTCCAGCGCGTCCTGGTATGCCGTCCGCGGCCCCTCCTCGAGGACCTGCCAGGCCTCGACCTGCTCGCGTCCGGCGCTCGCGAGCGCGGTGGCGCGTCCGCCGAGCGACCCGAGGGTGCCGTCGAGGGTGCGCCTGATGACCACCGCTCGGGCGCGGGCGTCCAGGGCGAGCGAGTGCAGCCACCCGCGCACCCGTGCGGCGTGCCGGTCCGGGATGCGGCCTCCGTCCAGCTCGTCCTCGGGGATGGTGAAGATCGGGGACTGCCCCAGCCCCTGGTCCCGCAGCATCGAGGCCAGGTGCACCCGGACCTGCTGGAGGGCCTCGGGCGGCACCCGGTTGAGCACGACCGCCACCGAGGTGCCGCGCTGGCTGGCCTCCCGGAGCAGGTCCCACGGCACGGCGTCGCCGTAGCGGGCCGCGGTCGTGACGAAGACCCACAGGTCGGCGGCCGAGAGCAGCTGCCGGGAGAGCTGGCGGTTGGCCTGCACGACCGAGTCGATGTCGGGGGCGTCCAGCAGCGCGAGCCCGGCGGGCAGCTCGGGGGTGGGCACCAGCCGCACGGCGCCCGGGTCCTCGACCCCGGCGGCGTCCCCGCCGACCCGGGCGAGCCCGGGCAGCACCCGGGTCCCGGTGAACCACCGCGCGTCGTCCGGGTGGTGCACCAGCACCGAGGCGCGGGTGGTCGGGCGCAGGACCCCCGCCCGGCTGACCTCGTGCCCCACGACGGAGTTGACCAGGGTCGACTTGCCGGCGCCGGTGGACCCGCCGACGACCGCCAGCAGGGGCGCGTCGAGCGAGCGCAGCCGGGGCAGGACGTAGTCGTCGAGCTGCTGCTCGAGCTCGCGCCGCGCGGTCCGCGCCTGCGCGGCCCCCTCGACCTCCAGCGGCAGCCGCACCTGCCCCGCGGAGGACCGCAGCCGCTCGACGGCCTCGAGCAGCGCGGCGGGGTCGGTGGTCACGGCCCTAGTGTGGACGCCCCGGGGCCGACCTCCAAGACGAACCGCCGCCGGGGTCAGGTCAGGCGCGGGTGGCGTCGGCGTGCGCGAGCAGCGCCTTGGACTCCCCGAGGAAGCGCCCGGCGTGCTCGCCGAACCACTGCTCGACCTCGCCGAACTGGCGGACGAAGGCCTCCCGGTCACCCGTGCGGAGCAGCTCGATGGCCGTGGCGTAGCGCTCGTGGTAGCGCTCGATGAGCTCCAGCGCGTCGGCGGAGCCGGTGATGATGTCGAAGTAGAGCTCGGCGTCCTGCGCGAAGAGCCGGCCGACCATGATGAGCTCGAGCCGGTAGATCGGTGAGGACAGGGCCAGCAGGGTGTCGAGGTTGCGGTCCTCGTGGGCCAGGTGCCAGCCGTAGGCGAAGGTCGAGAAGTGGCGCAGCGCCTGGATGAGTCCCATCGCGTGGTCGTGCTCGTCGGCGTCGACCTCGTGCACCCGAGCCCCCCACAGCCGGATCTGCTCCACCAGCCAGGTGCTGGCCCCCGCGTCCCGGCCCGGGACCGCGGCGACGACCTGCTTGGCGAAGCTGTCCACGTCGGGGCCGAACATCGGGTGCAGCCCGAGCACCGGCCCGGGGTGCGCGCTCATCATGGCCTGCATGACGGCCCGCTTGGTCGAGGTGAGGTCCACCAGCAGGCAGTCCTCCGGCAGCGCGGGCAGGTCCCGCACCACCTGCACGGTGTCGTGGATGGGGACGGACACGAGCACCATCCCGGCACCCTCGACCGCGGCGGCCACCTGCTCGGGGGTGTCCTCACGCTCGACGACGCGCACGGCATACCCGGACAGGGCGAACATCCGGCCCCACAACGCGCCCATCCGGCCGCCGCCCCCGACCACCACGACGGGGCCGAGGTCCGGCGCCTGGCGGGTGAAGCCCATGTTCTTCTCGTGGGTGTATGCCTCGCGCATGCACCGGCGCAGGACGTCCTCGACGAGGTCCGGCGACAGCCCACGCTCGGCCGCGCGCTCGCGCTTGGTCGCGATCATGGCCCGCTCGCGCTCCGGGTCGTAGATCGGCAGGCCGTGGCGCCCCTTGACCTCCCCGACCTGGGAGACGAGCTCGAGGCGCCGGGCCAGCAGCTCCATCACCTGGGCGTCGACGTCGTCGATCTCGGTCCGCAACCGGGCCAGCGGGTCCTGCGCCCCCGAGGGTGTGGTCATGGCGCCCGATCCTAGAGGAGCAGGGTCCTAGACTGGGACGCCGTGGCCCCCGTAGCTCAATGGATAGAGCACCGGCCTTCTAATCCGTAGGTTGCAGGTTCGAGTCCTGCCGGGGGCGCGTGGCGGTGCCTCCCGGACCTCGGGGCCACCGGTGCAGGTCCAGGTCGCCCCCGGCGACGACATCGGCGAGTCTGGTGCCATGACCAAGCACACCCTGACCATCACCCTGGACGCCGACATCACCGACGAGGACGCCCTGGTGGAGTCGGTCGAGCAGGACACCCCCGAGGACTCCCTGTCGCCCCACGACATCCGCGAGGAGGAGCGGGCCGCCTCCAGCCTGGTGGCCGGCGTCTCCAAGGCCCTCAAGGAGCTCTCGGTCCCCGGCGTCGAGATCAGCCAGCCCAAGGTCGAGGCCCGGGACGCCTGAGGGACGGGCTCAGGCCTGCGCCACGAAGACCCGCCGGTGGGCGGTGACCGCCTCGAGGATGCGCTGCTCGCGGGCCAGCCACACGGCGTCCGGACCGTCGTGGACGAGGTGCTTGCGCACCATGGCCAGCTCGCCGCTCTCGTCCTGGAAGGCCTCCATGGCCCGCTCGGCAGGGCGACCGCCCACCCCGCGCGCCCACCGGCGGGCGCGCCGCCGCTCGCCGGGGCTGGCGAGCATGGCGACCTCGGCGGGGGTGTACCAGCCCGCCATCCCGTAGCCGGTGAGCACGTCACGCAGCAGGCGCGACTCGCGGTTGCGGGCCCAGCGCAGCAGCAGCAGGAAGCCGACGAACAACGGGACCTGCACGAGCGCGAAGAGCACGAGGTAATTCTGCGAGGCGGCCACGGCGCTGTAGTTGAAGAGGGCGTGGAGGAAGACCGCGCCGGCGAAGCCCACGAGCACCACCCCCGCCGAGCTGGCCCGGCGGCGGTGCGTGACCAGCCCGAGGGCCAGCCCGATGCAGACGGTGAACATCGGGTGCGCGAAGGGGCTCACCAGGCAGCGCATGATGAAGATGCCGACGAGGCCGGCGGTGCCCGCCTCGAGGTACATCTGCCCCAGGTAGATGATGTTCTCGACGAACGCGAAGCCGGCGGCGACGATGCCGGCGTACACGATCCCGTCGGTGACGCCGTTGAACTCCCGGCGCGCGACGAGGAAGATCAGCAGCACCCCCAACCCCTTGAAGAACTCCTCGGTGAGCGGCGCCACGACCACGGCGCCGACGACGAGAGGGTCGGCATGCCTCCCGGCGAAGAAGGCGACGCCGAGCTCGTTGAGCACCACGGCGCCGAGCGTGGAGATGAGGGCGCCCCAGAGGAAGGCGAACCACAGCAGCCGCATCGGCTCCGCCTCGAGGCGGTCGACCCAGATGAAGAGCGGTATGACGATGCCCAGGGCGAGCGAGGCGCTGACCATGCCCAGAATCGCGGCCTGCAGACCTACCGCGGTCGTGACGAGGAGGGTCATGGCGAGCGCGGCCAGCCCGAAGACGGTCACCACCGCGCTCCACAGCAGCAGCCGGCGGACCGCGGGCCGGCGGGTGGCGTTGGGCGTCGCCCCGGTCGGCGACTGCGGCTGGAAGGTCAGGACCTGGTGCCAGTCACCCCCCGGCCCGGGGTCGTGCGGAGGGCGCTGACCTGGGGCGTCGGGCACCGAGCTCGTCGGCGGCCGCGGCTGGGGGACCATGGGCCGAAGAGTACCGGGGGGACGGGGCATACCCTTGTCTGCCGTGAGTGGTGAACGCATCGTCTGGATCGACTGCGAGATGACGGGCCTGGACCTCGTCGCCGACGCGCTGGTGGAGGTGGCCTGCCTGGTCACGGACTCCGAGCTGACCGTGCTGGGCGAGGGGGTCGACGTCGTCGTGCGGCCGCCGGCCGCCGCCGTGGAGCAGATGGGAGACTTCGTCCGCGGCATGCACACGGACTCCGGGCTGCTGCCCCAGCTGGACGACGGGGTGACCCTCGAGGAGGCGCAGCGCCTGGTGCTGGACTACGTCCGGGAGCACGTCCCCGAGGGTCGGAAGGCCCCGCTGGGCGGCAACACGGTGAGCACCGACCGGGCCTTCCTCGCCCGGGACATGCCCGAGCTCGAGTCGTACCTGCACTACCGGATCATCGACGTGTCGTCCGTCAAGGAGCTGGCCAAGCGCTGGTTCCCCCGCGCCTACTACATGGCGCCGAAGAAGACCGGTGGTCACCGCGCGCTCGGGGACATCAGGGACTCCATCGCCGAGCTGCGCTACTACCGGGAGGCGGTCTTCCGCGAGCTGCCCGGCCTGGACAGCGACACGCTCAAGGAGATCGCCGCCCGGCACACCAGCTGAGCACGGCCGGTCCACGAGGGCCCTGCGCCTGGTCCACCGGCACGCCCACCCCTCCCGACCCCCGCCCCGGCACCGCCGTGGCGGGGGTCGTCGCGTACCCCCTTGACGCCCACCTTCGTTCTATGGTTCATTAGTCAAGTAATGAACCACATGACCGAGGAGGTTGCGTGTTCGACGGACGCGAACCGATCTACGTCCAGATCGCCGAGGCGATCCGTGGCGAGATCCTCTCCGGCGCCCTCCAGGAAGGGGAGCAGGTGATGAGCACCACCCAGTACGCCACCACCTACCGCATCAACCCCGCGACCGCCGCGAAGGCGTTCGCCGAGCTCGTCGACGAGGGCGTGCTCCACAAGCGGCGCGGTGTCGGCATGTTCGTCAGCGACGGCGCCGCCTCCCGGCTGCGGACCCAGGGCAGCGACACCTTCTACGCCGAGCGCCTCTCCCCCGTGCTGCGCGAGGCCGCTCACCTGGGCATCACGACCCAGCAGCTCATCGACTACATCACCGACCACCACCCGGCAGGAGGCACCGACCGATGAACGTCACGCTGGAGGACGTCAGCGTCCGTTTCCCGGAGACGACCGCCCTGGACAGCGTGTCGCTCCACTGGTCCGAGGGCCGGATCCACGGCCTGCTCGGTCGCAACGGCGCGGGCAAGTCGACCCTGCTCTCGCTCATCGCCGCCGCCCGACGCCCCACCTCCGGGAGCGTCCGCGTGCAGGGGCAGGACCCCTGGGAGCGCGGCGCGCTCACCGAGCGGATCTGCCTGGTCCGCGAGAGCGGCGACCTGCTGGACGACGACCCGATCTCGGACACCCTGGGGATGCTCGAGACGCTGCGGCCGACCTTCGACCGGAGGTATGCCGAGGACCTCCTGGACTCCTTCGGGCTGCGGCCGAAGGCCAAGCTCCGGACGCTGTCGCGCGGACAGCGCTCGACCGTCGGAGCGATCGTCGGGCTGGCGACCCGGGCGCCGCTCACCCTGCTGGACGAGGTCCACCTGGGGATGGACGCCCCCACCCGCCAGCGCTTCTACGACGAGCTCATCGCCGACTACGCCGAGAACCCGCGGACCTACGTCATCTCCAGCCATCTCATCGCCGAGCTGGAGCCGATCGTCGAGACGGTCTCCATCCTGGGCGCGGGCTCCCTGGTGCTCCAGGCCGAGGCGGACGACGTCCGCACCCGCGGCGTCACCCTGACCGGGCCTGCGGCGACGGTCACCGAGCTGGCGCAGGGGCTGCCGGTGATCGGCAGCCGGGACCTCGGCCCCACCCGTCAGCTGACGCTCTTCGGCGAGCTCGACGCCAGCGCGCTCGAGCGCGCCCGCGCGGCCGGCGTCGAGACCGGCGCCGTCCCCCTGCAAGACCTGTTCATCCACCTGACCGAGGAGGCCCCCCGATGAGCGCCACGACCGTCGCCCGACCGGCACCCCCCGCCCGGGACCTGGGGCCGCACTGGCGCCGCAGCTTCGACATGACGATGGGGATGTGCCTCTACGTGGCGAAGTGGTTTCTGCTCATCATGGTCGTCCTGGGCGTCGCGGCCACCCTGGTCTACGCCTACTACGCCACCCCCCAGGTCTCGATCGTCCAGTTCGGCCGGCAGGCGGGGCTCTGGTTCGCGTTCTCGCTCATGATCATGTGCGGCGTGCTGACGCCGGCGCTCGTCATGAACGGGATCACCCGGGCCGGTGTCGCCGTCGGCTCGTTGCTCACGGCCCTCGGGCTGGCCGCGCTCTTCTCGGCCGGGCTGGTCGGGCTGCTGCTGCTGGAGCGGCCCCTCTTCGAGGCGCTGGGGTGGCGGGCCGGGCTCGCCGACGGGGCAGGCGCCCTGGCCACGACCCACTGGCCCGAGCAGCTGCTCGGCCTCTTCCTGCTCTACTGCGCCGGGAACGTCTCCGGCCTGCTGGTGCACGCCGCCTACTACCGTCTCGGCGGGCTGTGGGGCACGGTCGCGCTGCCGCTCACCCTGTCCCCCGTGCTGCTCGTCGCCGTCCTGGGCACCCGACCCCAGGCCCTGTGGGGCTCGGCCCAGGACGCACTCCCCGGTGACCTCAGCGTCGACCTCGGCGCCTGGCACCCGGTGCTCGCGGTGGCGATCATCGCCGTCGCATCCCTGGCCCACCTGCGCCTCACCCGCACCCTCACGCTGGCCCCGAAGGAGTCCTGACATGACCATGCCCACCCCCACGAGCACACCGACGGCCGCGCCACCGGACCAGAGCGACGGCGACCCGGTCATCCGGGTGCAGCACCTGCGCAAGGCATACCGCCAGACGGTGGCCGTCCACGACGTGTCCTTCGAGGTCCGGCGAGGAGAGATCTTCGGCATCCTCGGCCCCAACGGTGCCGGCAAGACCACCACCGTCGAGATCGTGGCCAACCTGCGCCCTGCGGACGGCGGTCGGATCGAGGTGCTGGGGGTGGACCCCCGCCGGGACCCGGCCCGCGTCAAGGAGCGGGTGGGGGTCCAGCTCCAGGAGTCCACGCTCCAGGGTCAGATCACGGCACGGGAGGCTCTCCGCCTGTACGCCGCGTTCTACGCCGACCCGGAGGACCCGGAGACCCTGCTGCGCATGCTCGGCCTGCAGGAGCGGGCCGACACCGCCTTCGACGACCTCTCCGGCGGGCAGAAGCAGCGGCTGTCCATCGCGCTGGCCCTGGTCGGCCGTCCGGAGATCGCGATCCTCGACGAGCTCACCACCGGGCTCGACCCCCAGGCCCGCCGCGAGACCTGGGACCTCGTCGAGCGCGTCCGCGACTCCGGCGTGACCATCGTCCTGGTCACCCACTTCATGGACGAGGCGGAGCGTCTCTGCGACCGGCTCATGGTGGTCGCGGACGGGCGCGTCGTCGCCGCCGGCACCCCGGCCGAGCTGACCGGGGCAACCCGCGGTGCGCGTGCCTTCCGCCTGGCCCTGCCCGACGGGCACACCCCCTCGTCCCTGGGCGTGGACACGCTGCCCGAGGTCACCGAGGTCACGCCGACCCAGGGCGGCTGGACCGTCAGCGGGGGGCACCGGGTGCTGCCCGCGGTCGTGCGCGCCCTGGACGAGCAGGGCGTCGTCCCGGACGAGATCCAGACCCGGACCCGCTCGCTGGAGGACGTCTTCGTCGAGCTCGTCACCCGCACCGAGCGGAACTCATGAGCACCACCCTGCCCACCGCCTACCACCGCCCCGGACCGGGCACCCGGCGGGCGGCCGCCCGCGCCGGGATGCCCGGGCTGGGCCGCCTGGTCACCACCGAGCTGCGTCTCTTCACCCGCGACCTCGGCAGCGTCTTCTTCGTCGTCGTCTTCCCCACGGTGCTGCTGCTGGGCATGGCGTTCGCCATCCCGGGGATGCGCGAGCCCCTGCAGGACGCCGGGCCGTGGACCGGGCGAGCGATGGTCGACCTGATGACACCCGTGATGATCTGCGTCACCATCGCGACGGCCGGCCTCTCCTCGTTCCCGACGTACCTGGCGGGTTACCGCGAGCGCGGGGTGCTGCGGCGGCTCTCGACCACCCCGATGGCACCCCAGGGCATCCTGCTCGCCCAGGCGGCGGTCAACCTGCTGTGGCTGCTCGTCGGCAGCCTCGTCGCGGTCGCCATCGCCGTGCTGCTCCTGGACGTGCCCCTGCCGCAGGACTGGGGGCTGCTGCTCCTGACCCTGCCGCTCGCGATCGGCTCCGTCTTCGGGATCGGTCTGATCCTGGGCGGGGTCATGCGCAAGGCCAGTGCGGCCGGCGGCATCGGGATGCTCATCTACTTCCCGCTCCTCTTCTTCGCCGGGCTGTGGACGCCGGGCCCGGCGATGCCGGAGACGCTGCAGACGGTCTCCACCTGGATGCCGTTGGGCGGGGCGAGCCAGGCGATGACCACGGCCTGGTTCGGCGTCGGCGACGTCCCGGTCGAGCAGATCGTCTCGATGGCTCTGTGGACGGTGCTGACGTTCACCGTCGCGGTCAGGGTGTTCCGCTGGCGCTGAGGGGCACGAGCACGGGCACGACGAAGGCCCCGGCACGATGCCGGGGCCTTCGTCATACCTGGGGTGAGCGACGGGGTTTGAACCCGCGACCCTCGCGACCACAACGCGATGCTCTACCTGCTGAGCTACGCCCACCATGCTGCGCCGGACACGTCCGGGCAACGCCGTCCATGGTAGCGCCTCGGGCCCGGTGCTCCGAAACCGACGACGACCGGTCCGGGGTCCAGCGTCAGCGCCGCGCGTCCTCGCGGCCCTCGAGGCCGGTCTCCTGCCCGCTGGCGCGCAGCTCGGCCGCCGCCTGCATCCGTACCTCGCGGGCCTCCCGGACCGCCTCGGCCTGCTTGGCCTCCTTCTTCTCCGTCCCGACGACGTCGCGCGGGGGCAGCAGGATCTCCTCCTCGGCGGCCATGCCGGCGGCGAGCTCGCGGCCACGCTCGATCTCGGCGTCCAGCTCGGCGCCCAGCACCAGCACGTTGTTGATGATGTAAAGCAGCAGCAGCAGGATGATGACACCACCGATGGCGCCGTAGGTGCCGTTGTAGCTGTCCTGCCCACCGAAGCCGGTGAGGTAGATGTAGAAGCCTGCGGCCGCGACGATGGCCGTGAGCACGGCGAGGGCGGCACCCGGGGACAACCAGCGGAAGGACGGGTGCCGGACGTTGGGGGTGCCCCAGTAGAGCAGGCCCACGATGACGACGAGGATGAGCAGGATCACCGGCCACTTGGCGATGTTCCACACCGTCGTGAACGTGCCCGACAGACCGACGGCCCCGAAGATCGCCTCGGACACAGGCCCGGACAGGGTCACCGAGAAGATGATGAGCATGAGCCCGCCGATGAGCACCAGGGTGAGCCCCAGGAGCCAGGGCCGCAGCTTCCACACCGGGCGACCCTCGTCGATCTCGTAGACCTTGTTCATCATCCGGCTGAACGCGTTGACGTAGTTGGAGGCCGACCAGAGGGAGCCGAGCAGGCCGACGACCAGGATGATGCCGCTGCCGCTGGAGTCGGCCATGTTGCCGAGGTAGCCGTTGACCGTCGTGATGGTCTGCTCCTGCATCCCCAGCTGCCCGCCCAGCTCCTCCACCACCTGCTGGGTGCCCCCGCTCTGGCCGAAGAAGGTCAGCAGGGTGGACAGCGCCAGCACCATGGGCGCCAGCGAGAGGATCGCGAAGTAGGTCAGGGCCGCCGCGAGGTCCGGGCCGCCGTCCTCGAGGAACTCGGACACCGTGCGCTTGGCGACGGCCTTCCAGTCGGTCCTGGCCGTGGTCGTCTTCGCCTGGTCGCTGCTCACGCCGTCAGTCTGGCACGCGGGGCCGACCCCGGCAGGACGGATCATCGGCACACCCCCGGCATGCGAGAGGCGCCCTGGCCGGAGCCAGGACGCCTCGCGTGGTGGTGGGTAGTTCACGAAATCCCCTGACCACGGGGTATGCAGACCCTCCGGTCGGGGCGGGTACGTAAGTCGGGCGAGATTTGTACACCCGCACGGCGAACACACTAGAGATGCTCGGCGGAACCGTGCTCAGTCCCTCCGAGCAAGTGTCCCTTGATTGTCAGACCACGGCTTGTGGTGACAGTGCTCGCTCTCACAAGCCTGCGGCTCTAGCACTGTGCCGTCCGAACCCGACACCTCGTGACGCTGGTCCCACCAAAGGGGAAAGACCGTCCTTCGCTGACCGTCGAAGGCAACCACCACACGCCGCGTGTCCACCTGCTCGACGCAGTAGGTCATCGTCACGATCTCCAACTGCTGCGACACATCGTCGTCCAGGCTGTTGACTCGGATCAGGTGTGCCCAGCGCTCCTCAGCGACTTGGCTCAAGCCCTCCTCAGAGAGCGCATGAACAGCAGAGCCACGTCCGTGCGTCCGCTCCAGGCTAAAGACCTCATCTAGAGACAGTTCGTTCAACCGAGCCAGGTATCCCGCAAGGAGATAGAACTGCTCACATCGAGGCTCGGGCCAGGGGAACGGCCCGTCGTGGTCCGCGATGGACCAGTCGAGCGACCATGGCCCGGGCGCGGGCGACAGCAACGGGTAAGAAGCCTTGGCCGGCTTCTTTCTTCGACCCCCCATGAACCAGGACTCACCGAGCCCAGGCCGGGAAGTTGATGTCCTCGACGTGGTGGACAGCCTCGTCCGACTCACTCAGATGGGTGTAGTAGACCTTCATCGACTCATGGGTGATGAACGCTGTGGACTGCTCCCCTGGGGCTGTTTGGCCGCGTGCGATCTTCCAAGGGTCCTCGGCGTGGGTCAACTCACTGAGTTGCGCCGCGCTCATGTTCCCGTAGGAGTCCAGGACCGCCTCCAGGGTTTGTACCTGGTCCTCGCTCAACTTGGCGGGGTTGCCGTGAACGAAGTCCTGCGGGGTCACCTTGTACTTGCCCTTATGCACCCTGAAGAGGGGGTAGACGACAGGACCGTTCGCCCAGGCCTGAATGGGCTCAGCGAAGAGTGGTTCGTCATCCCAGACGAGCGACCAGGCTTGGCCGTAGTACACCAACTTCTGAAGTTTCATGGCAGTCATCTGGCCCTTCTTTCCCAGGATGTAAGCCGCCACATCTGCTGCGTTGACCGTCATGATGCTTCGCCTCCTCCGGCTCTCTCATCGACCAGCGCTCTCCCGCTGGCCCCGACATCAGTATGACGCAGAGCACCCACAGAGTGCAGGAGGTGGGTGACGCTGGCAACTCTTCTCCCGGCGCAGGTCCACTTCTGGCTGTTCTCGCCGCCTGTCAGACCCCTCTGCAAGGGTCTTATCCATGCAGCGCGCGTACACGTCCCTCCATTCCGGAACCGACCACGGGCAGGACCTCGTGACAGCACTGCTGTGGGCACGAGACCACCTGAGGAGCGACCAGCACGTGACGCTGTGGTGCTCTGGTCAAGAGGCGCTACCGAAGGGTTGGGAGGCCCGATTCGTCAGGGAGGGTGTCGAAGTCGTCGCAGAGTGGCCTCGCCGTCGCGGCGGGACCGGCCCAAGGGCCTTCGCCGGTCCACTGGTGGCGGTCGGTTTCAACACGCTGGACACTGTGATCGAGGTCGAGCCGTTCAGACATCCCATGTGTTTCGTGGGAGCGTACGACCCTCGCAACGATGAGCGCTTCGACATGCATGAGGACCACCCTCACGTCAGATGGGTGGAAGCCTTCGAGCCGAGGAACCTGGCTGGACCGATCATCTCGGTCCCGAACCCTTTGATCGAGGACGGTGTGGTGGCCAGCGCCCTGGAGTCCTTCACGGCCATGACCTACGGCGGCAAGACGATGTACGACTCGCGGGACGGAGGCCGAGTTACTTCTGGCTTGATGATGCTGCACCAGAACGGCCACCGCTTCGACCCCGAGCGCCTCTTCTCCGCAGCGTTGCGTGCGGGCTGGAAGGGCTCTCAGGCGTTGTGCTTTCGTAACGTGGCACGCGAGGTGGCGCGAGGCGTTCGCAAGCGCCCCAGCGAGAGGCTCGGGCTCGGATCGCTGGAGCGATGGCGTTCGAAGGCGAGCGAGCAGCACCCGTGTGGCTACCTCTTCCACGACTCGTAGAAGCCGTAGATGTCGAGCACCTTGGCTACCGGCATCCGCCACTCGGTCGCTGCCCCGGTGGTGAAGTCCCATACCGGGTAGCGGTCACGGGCGCGCTCGATCTCGTCCTCGTGCTCGACCCAGACGTCGTAAAGCATCCCGAGGGCATCCGCACCTGCCCGATTCCAGGCCCTTCGCTCGGTCGGGCTCTCGGATAGTCCCTTGAAAGTCTGAACGAAGAAGGTGTCGAACGAGGGGATGCAGCCCCAGACGCCCATCATGACCTTCGAGACGAGGGTCAATCCTGTCCGGTCGGCGGGGATCAGAGCAGCGCGCACTTCGTCCCAGGCGACGTTGAACGCCTCAAGTCGAGCGGTGTCCACATAGTCCGGAACGTCCCATCCGCGCAACGCCTTGTTGTGCTTCTCTATCACCCCGATGACGGCCTGATAGTGAAGTGCGTTCGTCTCGTGGAAGAGGAAGGACGAGCCGCGCAGCATGCCCCAGGAGGCGAGGTAGTAGCACAGGTGCAAGCAGGAGGTCTCCATCACCTGTGTCGGCTCAGGATGGTCCTGGAAGTGCGAGTAGCACAGGTCCCAGGACCGCTCGCGACGGCGTGACGGGGCACGGGAGTCTCCATCTCCACCGAGGAAGCCTTCAACGGCTCGCTCGATGCTTCCAGGCGAGATCGGCTTCATCCTCAGTCCGCCGTCCACGTCGCGCAGTCATAGGTCCCATCCGCACGGAGCAGGACCACATGCACCCTCGCGTCTCGCAGGGCGGTGCGGGTGGCGTTGTGGAGGCTGGCGTAGCGAGGGAAGGCGGGGAAGACGAGCAGACTCTCCCGCTCGGGCTGCGCATCCCGCAGCATCAGCGCAGCGAGGATGCCGTGCGAGAACCAATGACGCGCCTGGGTCGTCGGCTTGGTCTTCTTGGTCTCGTGCGCTCGGCGAGGGTCCACGTACTTGTCGGAGGGGTAGCCCTTGACCTCGGCCCCGAGCAGACGCTCTCCACGTCGGGCCAGCACGTCCACCCCTCGCGACTTCTTCGCGGTGTCCGCCAGCGACTCGATCTCCCAGTCGACTGCGCGAAGGACGTCCGCGAAGACATCCTGGACGGCACCTTCCCACGGCCACGGCTGCATGGCGTGAGGCTACTGCGTTCAGCGACCCGCCCCGTCTGCCTACCGTCGCGCCAGGGCGAGCGGGCTGGTCACAAGGCCCTCGCCAGCCGCATCAGAACCTCGCCCCCCACCCAGAGGCACTGTGTCGGTCCGGCATGGCAGGCTCCGTCCTACGGGCACCGCGCCACGCGGAGCCGACAACAAGATACCGACATCAATGGATGCTAAGGTCGACGCTATAACGTCGACTCTAGCCGGGGAGGCCACCATGACCGCAGCAGTACGCCAGCGTCGCCCACACAACGAACTGAAGAACGCTATGCGCGACTTCCTTCGCGGCAGAGGCGAACCCGCGAGTATCGCTGAGATCAAGTCCGGCGTCGAAGGCGTGGTAGGAAGGGCACCCGACTCCTCCTACAGGAGCGCCCTTCAGGACGAGCGCTACTTTCTCCGGGTCGCACGCGGAGTGTTCGAGTCCAATGAGTAGGCAGTTGGCTCTCACCGGCCTGGAGAGCATCGAAAGCCTGTCCGACCTCACGGCCCTCTGCTTCGGTCTAGGTGCGGACAGTATCGGCACCATCACTCAGAGTGAGCGGTCTTTGTCGCGCACTCAGGCGTCATCGGGGCTGATCGAACAGGCACGTCAGGCGATTGTGGGGGGTCAGGACTTCCTGGGCGACACCTACTGCGCGCTGAAGTCGGTCGAGGCCCGACGTCCTGAGGGTCAGACCTACACCCCAGCCAGCATTGTTCAAACGATGCTCGCATGGGCCGGCGATCAGACGACTCCAGCCCGCATCGTTGACCCCGGAGTGGGTTCCGGGCGATACGCACTGGCCGCAGCCCAGAAGTTCCCGGAGGCCCACGTGGTAGCGGCAGACACTGACCCCCTCGCCCTGCTGATGACTCGCGCGACGGCAGCAGTGCTCGGAGTTGGGGAGCGTCTGGACCTTGTGCTGGGCGACTACCGATCACTCACGCTCCCGCAGATCGGTGGGCCCACCCTGTTCATCGGGAACCCGCCCTACGTACGCCATCATCAGATAGATCATGGCTGGAAGCGCTGGTTCCTTGACAAGGCGAGAACGAAAGGACTGGGAGCAAGCGCGCTCGCGGGCCTACACGTGCATTTCTTCCTCGCGACGGCCCTGCACGCACGCGCAGGCGATTACGGTGCCTTCATCACCAGCAGTGAGTGGCTGGACGTGAACTACGGCAAGTTGATGCGGGAACTGCTCGTGTCGGACTTCGGCGCAGACTCGATCCACGTACTTGACCCTGAATCTGCGCCGTTTGCCGATGCCCAGGTCACCGGCACGATCACCTGCTTCAAGGTTGGGGAACAGCCGGAATCAGTCAAGATGCGGCAGGTCTCATCCATCGCGGAACTCGGGACCCTGGCCGAGGGACGCGAGGTCTCACGCGCTCGACTCAGCGAATCCACCAGGTGGTCTGTCTTCACACGGGTCTCCCCCACCCTTCCTGAGGGGTACATCGAACTAGGTGAGTTGGCTCGCGTGCATCGTGGGGCCGTGACAGGCGCAAACAAGGTGTGGGTGCGACGAGACGGCGAGACATCACTCCCTGCCAGCGTGCTGTTCCCTTCCGTGACCAAAGCCCGTGAACTCTTCACCGCTGGAGATCGGCTACGGGTGAAGGACGGCCTACGAGTAGTGATCGACCTCCCACAGGACCTCGACGCCTTCGCTGATGACGAGCGCCACGAGATCGAGCGCTTTCTGTCCGAAGCCAAGAAGGCTCACGTTGACGAGGGGTACATCGCCTCATCGCGGAAGAGTTGGTACAGCGTTGGCCTACGTGCCCCCGCTCCGATCCTCGCGACCTACATGGCGCGACGCCCGCCCGCGTTCGTGCGTAACGACGTGGCCGCCAGACACATTAACATTGCTCACGGTCTATACCCCCGTGAGGACATGTCTGAGGAACTTCTGGACAACCTTGCGCGCTACCTGCGTGGGTCAGTGCGGACTAGCCAGGGACGGACCTACGCAGGCGGGCTGACCAAGTTCGAACCGAGGGAGATGGAGCGCCTTCCCGTTCCCGCCCCCGAGACTCTCTTCGAGATTGGGGCGCTCTGACTTAGGCTGGGAGACATGGCCCACAGCCCAGCCCCCAGGTGGTCTCAAGACCAACTCGCAGAGCACGCCGCCATGGCGGTCCGGGACTTCAGGGACGTTCGCATGCACGAACCCTTGGAGCAGTACCTGGAGACGTTTGATCAGTACCGCACGGCAGTGGAGAACCTCATCGAGGGCACGGTGGACTTGTCGCGGCTCAGCGATGAGGCCGTCGAGTACGTGACCGATCCGCATCTCCTGACTGCTGTCCGCTACCTTGCTTCCCCAGCGGTGAGCGAAGACGACCTGAAGATTCTGGCGGAGGCCGTCCTTAGTCCCGGACGGCTGCGCAAGGACCCTGAGATGGCGAAGCGAGTGATCGAGACCGTGATGCTCGGCCTGGACCGGAATCGGTTCCCGTGGGTCAGTGAGGACCGGGAACCAAGCCAGGCCGAGCGCGAGATGGCCATCATCTCCACCACCGCTCTCATCGCCACGCAGCGCGTTCAGACGGACAGGCGAAACAGCGCCAAGAACGTCCAGGAGGACGCAGTAGCCGAGTACCTCCTATCCATCGGTTTGACACAGGTGGCGAACCGTTCCGTACGCACAGCACGCGATCTCCCGTCGCCGGGCGAGTTCTGCCGGGAGAGTTTGTTCGGCAGTCGAAAGGCCGACCTCATCGTCAGCCTGTGGGATGGCCGCGCGATGCCGACCGAGTGCAAGGTCAGCAACTCGTCCACGAACAGCGTCAAGCGCTTGAACAACGACGCGGCGAAGAAGGCGAAGACCTGGAACGAAGAGTTTGGTTCGGCCAACACCGTGCCCGCGGCGGTACTTTCTGGAGTCTTCAAGGTGCATAATCTGGAGCAGGCCCAGGCAGATGACCTGACCATCTTCTGGGCCCATGACCTAGAGGCCATGGGCGCTTTCATCGAGAGCACACTCTCCTGACAGAGGCGACCACACCTGCGTCCGCCCAACCCTCGAACGTCTGGGGGTAGTTCTGCCGCTCACCCTGCCCCGCCCGCAGAGCCTCCCGCGCAAGACGCCTGTCCTCCCGCTCGTCGGCAGCGATCCGAGCCTCCAGATCGGCCATCCAGTCCGGCAGAGGCTCTGGCCCGCTCACACGTCCACCAGGTGATCGAGGTGGTGGGCTTGGAGACGCTGTGCGGCCTCAAAGGCCGTCAGGTCGCCTGAGCGCACTGCCTGCTCGGCCCACTCGCGCTCCGCCCAGAAGGCGGCGTAGCGCTCGTTGAGGTTCCAGCAGATGCGGCGGTTGTTCTCTCGCAACTGGCGGACGACGAAGATGACCGAACCGGGAAGCCAGCCAGTGAGGACGGCGGCGATGAACGCGCCCATCACGGCTCCAAGGATGTCCATGGGGAGCGGCCACTCGGGGTCGGCCAGGCCGAAGACGAGCATGAAGATGCTCACCGGGACGGCGACGACGGCCATGCCCAGGGCGAGGCTGGTGACGACCCGCAGCGGTAGCGAGCGCTTCTTCTGCGTGAGCGGTAGGACGGGCTGCGCGGACGGCAGGTGGCCGTCCCGCCCGAGCACGAAGAGGTCCTGCTCGATCTGCGCGTTCATGGTCTGCGCGGCCCTCTCGAAGGCTCGGTTCGCGGCTCCGACAGTTGCGCCGAACATCCCGGCTCCGAGGCCGAGTGCTGCTCCGCTACTGGCTTTCATGGCTCACTCCTTGATCTGGTTTGCGGTGACGATGGCGTCTTCGGGGTCCCAGTGGATGGCGATGTCGCCGTCCATGACGCCTATGGGCAGCCGTGCCCCTTCAGCCAGATCAGACACCACGGGCTCGCCGGACGGCGGCAGGTCCACGAAGCGCGTCTCGTTGGCTCCTTGGTGGGCGACCCCGAATGCTCGCCCCGAGTCCGTAATGGCGTGCAGAATCACGCGACGCTCACCCTCGCCGCCACCGACGCACTCCACGTCGCCGTTGGCGTCGATGCGCATGGAGTCGAGGACGCCCCACTCACGACCTGGGCTGGTGACGAACTGCGTGGGTGTCGGTGGATCGCACTCTGCGTTGGAGAGCACCTCCCCGGTCTCGACGTCCAGCACCTGCAACATGCCCTCGCCGTAGGGGGCAGCGAAGCGCACCAGCAGAAGGTCCTCGGCGTTGCTGGCTTCGATGGCTCCGATCTCGAACTCTGGCCCTGGGGCGAGGTCCTCCGAGTCGTAGGACTCCCCGGCGTACCGCTCGGGAGCCTCCTCGGTGCCGCCGCTGAGTGTGAAGGCGTGATCTCCGACCGTCACCACACCCACGAGGTCGTCGGTCGCCGGGAGTGCCTCCACCTCCCCGGAGGCAGTGACCGCGACCGCCTCGCGCTCACCAGGGTCGGATCGAACCACGAAGCCGAGACCCATCCCACCGATCTGAGGCAGGCTGCTCTCGTCACCGGGCACCGTGACCTCCTCGATCACGGTTCCCGAGGCGATGTCGAGCAGAGTCACCCGTACTTCCTGAGTGTCGGCGTCCAGGCCTTCGCCGTCAGACCTACCACCATCGACCACTGCGATGACCTCTGGCGCGACCTGACGCAACAGCGGGTAAGGCGAGCCCGGATTCCGTTCGTCGCCGGTGAAGGCCTCCCAGCCCCGCGACCACGCTTCCTGGCCCTCCGCGTCCAGGGCACGCACCTGCGTCCCGTCGAGCACCACGACCCGCTCGGCAGTCACAACAGGCGTCCACGGAGCCTCCTGAAGCCCGAGCGTGATCCCCCAGGCAGGCTCCGCGAAGACCTCCGCCACCGGCAGCGAGACAGCGGGCTCCGATGGTTCTGCGGTGCTGGTCGTGACGGCCTGCGCGTCTGCCGTGCTCGGGGTCGAGTCCCCTCCAGAGGCGCTCGAACAAGCGGAAACCGTAACGAGCGTTACGGCCATCAGCGTGGCGGTGCGGGTGTGAGTCATAGGTGAGTCCTCCCTGCGCACTGGCGTGACCGCCCCAAGGGGGACCGTCAAGTGGTGAGACACCCTCAGTGAAGCACCTTTGACCAGATTGGTGCAAGGGCTTGTACTGTGCTCGCTGCCGAAAACCAGTGGGCTATCCCGGTGAGCATCTTCCCGGTCCCTGAGCCCGAACTTGACCGCCTACCTGCGATCTTCTCCGAGCGGAAGACGGCCAGCGGGCTGTCCTACGACCAACTCGCGAACCGCAGTGGCCTGACGAGGACGACACTGATGAACGTCGCGCACGGGCGCTACCACGGTGACCTCCGTACCTGGTTGCGGCTGTCGAAAGCCTGGCAGATCAGCCTGGACGAGTTGCTCGCGCCCGTTTGGGAGGGCAAAGCAGGCGAAAAGGCCAAGTGAGCCGCCCTGGCGCGAGTCCTTCCAGCCGGAACGCGAAGCCCTGGCAGGTGCTGAACTCGATCTCTCCACGCTCCAGAGACATGGCCTTCGCGGGACGAGGCAACTGGCACAAGCCTGTCGAGTCTCTGCCGCTCGCCGTGCGCATCGCCCTGGCGGTGGCCCGTGCCTTGTTCGATGAGGTGGATGCGCGGCAGTTCGATGACTCAGACGGCTCGACCTACCGCATCGAGGCCTGGGAGAGGCTCGGGCGAGAGGTCGATATCAGTGAGCGATCACTACGGCGTCTGGAGGCGGGCGAACGGTGGGTCTCCCTCCCCGAACTCGACCGCCTGGCCCGCCATCACACCGTGGGCAAGCGCCTCCGAAAGACCCTTGCGTCCATGAAGGTGAACCTGCTACACCCTGGGCCAAATCTGGCCAGTGACGGCGGATCACCCGCCCGCCCCGTCACCGTGGAAGACATGAGCAACGACACCCGCGCCGTACTGGAGCGAGAGGTACGAGAGCGGATCGACCGCTTGGTCCGTGCGCAGGCGTCGGAACCACCTGGCGCCGAAGAGGTCGACTGGCGTCGTGTGGAGTGGGCCATTCAGGTGCCACGGTCTACCCCGGAGCCCACGCCGGACTTGGCGCTAGAACTGAAGATTCGAGGACTGAGCATCACGCAGTTGGTGCGGACAGTCCTCGCCGAGACTGCTGGCCCGACCCGGGTCAGCACCATCTGGAGCGGGGTGAACCGCATCGTGCAAACACTGCATGAAGATCGCGGCATGCCCCTGATCCAGGCCCACCGTCGTCAGATCACCGAAGCACTGACCTACCTGCGCGCTCGCGGAGAGGTCCACTCCGACGACGGATTGCACACCCTCATCAGAAAGGACTGACCACCAACCATGAAGACGCGCCCTTGGGCGCGCGCACATGAAGAAACCCCCACGCTCTGCGAACGCGAGGGCTACTTCGTAGGTTTTGGAACCACCTACAAGATAGCCGCATCGCTCAACCAGATCAAGGGTTCAGCCTTCTGCCGCGCGTCGATCCCGTCCTGCCCTGATCTCCGGCCCAGGCCACAGATCTCGGCCCAGCCACTCCTCCAGCCGTGCGATGGCACCGAAGTCGGGGAGCACCTCGCCGTCGAGCGTGCGCTCGATGGTCTTGCGGCTCACCTGAGCCTCGCGCTCCACAGCCCGCAGCGAGAGGCCGTCACCGTCATCGAGGGCTTGCCGCAGTCGCAGCACGAACTGCTGAGCGTAGGCCGCCGAGACCGGCGCGCCCTTCTTCAGCCGTCCAGTCGGCCACGACCCCCGCGCAACGTACTCCCGTGGCGCGGCGTCACCTCCGGACCTGGGCATGACTACAGCCTAGGTCAGCAGCAGGCTTGCCATGTCAGCGTCAGCCTTTACTATAGTGGGCACGGGTCTTATAAGACCCATCACCGACTGGGAGCCTGGGTATGCCGAAGCATCGCGTCATCGGAGGTCGCATCGTGACGACTCCCGAAGAGGTCTTCGCGCACTATCGCCCGAGGCCGCATCTCGTAGACCCCGCCGTCTGGACCAAGGTCCGCCCCTCCGCCGTCGAGGCAACCCGAGCCGCCGACTACGTGAGCGTCGCCTCGGCGCTCAACGCCATGAGCGCCGTCACCCACTTCTTGGTGTGGACGCACGGGCAAGGGCTCGGCCTCGAACTGGAGAAGTGCTTCCTGCCGGAGCACGTCGAGCACTACTGCGCGAGCACGATGCAGTCCCTGTCTCCGGAGTCCCGTTCGACCCGTCGCGGCTACCTCCGCAGAGTCGGTCGGGCCTGTACCAAAGATGCTCCGTGGCCCGCTGAGCCGAAACCGTTCTCGGGCAACAACACAATCCTCCCGCCCTACACGCCGGAGGAGGTCGAAGGATTCTGGAAGGCTGCGGAGGCGCAGAGCACCCCGCTGCGCACTCGTGTCGCCCTCGCCATGCTGACGCTGGGCCTCGGGGCTGGTGTCCAGCCCGGCGAAATGTTGCGGGTAACTGCCGACCACGTGAGCATCCACCCTGACGACCACCGCCTCATGGTGATCCGCCTAGAGTCCAGAACCACCCCGGTGCTGGCGAAGTACACCAACCGGCTCCGGGACCTGTGCTCCCGCTATCCCGAGGAGCCGCTGGTCGGCAAGCACCGACCTACGGCGAAGGACCCGCTGGGCACGCTTCGGCAGGACGTGGCCTGGCCGGGCTGGCTTCCCCGGTTCCGCGTCTCTCGCCTGCGCACCACCTGGATGGCGGACGTGCTCACCCTCGACCTGCGTATCAGCGAGTTCATGGTGATCGCAGGCAACGTCTCGTCCAAGTCGCTGGAGGTCATCGCCCCCGATGTCCCTGGCCGTTGGGAGGGCGACGCCTATCTGTTCAAGGGGGCGGGACTGTGAAGCAGCACGATCCCGTTACCGAGCACGTCTTCCGTCGAGCCGTCGCCGCCGTCCACGCCGGAACCCTCGCGAACATCGTGCAGCAGGACATGACGTCCACGGTGGGACGCAGCAGGTCCCAGCGTTGGGACGCCATGTTCGTGCTCTTCATGGTCGCGGCCATCGAAGGCTACGGAGAACTGCACCTGACGTCCGTGCATGAGGTCAGCGAACGCCTGAGCCGGAAGCAGGTCGAGCAGATCGGACTGCGGTTGCCCGTCACCTACAGCCAGGTGGAGAGCGCCGTCTCGGACCTCGCGGACGCCATGACCGAACAGGTGCACCCTGAGACCGGCGAGGTTCAGGAAGCGAGACTCTCCCTCTCCCTGACCGACTTCATGACGAGCCTGGTCTCACAGGTCATTCCTCGCCCACTGCGTGGACGAGCGACGCTGGCCCTGGACTCCACGGACTACGAGGCCTGGTCGAGAAGACGGTCCTGGGCCAGCCACATGAGACCTGACGACGCGCCCGGGTCACTACCCGAGCCGGACTTCGAGCCGCCGAGGAAGCGCGCCGTGAACGAGCCCGGGTGGCCCAAGCCTGGTCACGACGGCAGGCTTCAGCACAGCGTCGATCCAGACGCGCGCGATGGCTACCGCAGCGGGAAGAACCTCGCCCGCAAAGGCATCTTCTCCGGCTGGGACGTCCACCTGGCGGCGCACATTCCCGAGCACGGAGGGCATTCCGAGGCTGCGCTCACCCAAGCGGTGTGCCTCGCTCCGGCAGGCTCCTACAAGGCGGCGGCTGGCGTGGAGGTCGTCGACTCGCTCGTCCGTGCCGGAACGGCACCGGAGACGCTTCTGGTGGACCGGGGCTACTCCTACGCCAAGCAGGACGCCTGGGCACTTCCCCTGGTCGAGCGTGACGTGGAGCAGGTCTTCGACCTGCACCCCTCGCAGCGCGGCACCCGACCCGGGCCGATCAACGGCACGATCTGGGTGGACGGTGGCCTGTTCCTGGACCACCTCCCGAAGGACCTGCGCGACCTCCCGGGCTACAGCCTCGGGATGACCGCCACGGCGAAGGCACAACTCGCGCAGACCTACGACCGACGTCAGCCCTGGGCGTTCACACCCATGGGCGGGCCACACCCAGAGCGAGGCACGCAGCGCTTCCGAGGTCCGGCCTTGGCTGGACGAGTGCGCTGCGTCAATAACAGCCGCTCGATGCGCCTGAACCCCGCGAGCAAGCCGACTACCTCCTGCCGGAAGGGTGAGACCTGCGCCTGCGGGAAGACGCTCACCCTTGCCCGGGAGGAGATGGCCCAACTGCGGCAGCGGGACCTGTTCGGGACCACAGCCTGGCGGGCGTCCTACGGTCGGCGCGGTGGAGTCGAGTCGCTCAACGCCTCACTCTCCGAGCACCACGGGCACCTGAGGCGCGGCTCCACCCGCGTGCTCGGCACGCACCGGACCGGCATCCTGCTCGGGTTCATCCTGGCCGCGACAAACGTGCGCATCCTGATGGCCTGCTACGGCTACGACATCGGGAACCCTCCACCGGAGGGCACCGAGATCAAGTCGCAGCCGTCGAAGAGCCAGGCACTGCACCGGAGGCTCCCGTTCAAGCGCCGCCAGCGCCGGGCGAAGAGCCGACCACCCGGGTCGGGCCCGCCCCGCTCCGTACCACCCCCGGGCAGCAGCACCGCCTGGGAGCCGCTGAAGGACAACACCAAGACCGACTGACCGCCCCAGGCCGATAGCCCCTGCCCCGCATCCCGCGAGGCAGGGGCTTCATCATGCCTATCCGCGCTGGCCGGTCGGTGGTCCGCGCTCGCCGGTCGCCCGAGCGAGCCCGTGACAGCACTACAACTCACGTGAACAACAGACGGCGAAACCCCTGGTCAGAAGCGATCTGACCAGGGGTTTCGTGAACTCAGGTGGCAGTTCATCGCGAACTACCCGTGGTGCGCCCACAGGGACTCGAACCCCGAACCCGCTGATTAAGAGTCAGCTGCTCTGCCAATTGAGCTATAGGCGCGCAACAGCGGTGAACTCTACCACCGGGTCGAGCGGGCGACGAAATCCTCGCGGGTCGGTGGACTGAGCGTCGATCTGCTGCCGCGGCACACGTTCCCCGGTCGGTCGCCCGCGGTGACCGTGCTTCTGCTGCCGGGGCAGCGCCTCGACGGTCAGCCCGCCCCGGGCGAGGTGTCGATGACGAGGTCGGCGCGACCGCGGGTGCCGTCGGCGGCGAAGAGCCGCACCTCCTGCGCGGCCCAGCGCTCCCAGTGCGGCCGGTAGGCCTCCCCGTCCCGGGCGACCCCGCGACGCATCCGCAGAGCCGGCTCGGCGTCCACCCACACCCGGACGGCGGCGTGCTCCCCCGCCGGTCCGACGCTGCTGCCGCACCCCTCGACGACGAGCACCCCGCCGGGCGGCTCGGGCACCTCGACGGGGTCGGTCGCCCAGTCGCCCGCGTGCCAGTCCCAGCGCCGGTATGCCGCCCGCTCACCTCGCGCGAGCGGCTCCAGCACCTGCTCGGCCAGGAGGGCGGGACTCGCCGCGAGGCCGTCCCACCCGGGGTAGAGGTCGTCCATGTGCAGGAGGGGGGCACCCAGGTCGCGGGCCAGCGCCCGTGCGAGCACCGTCTTGCCCGATCCGCTCGGCCCGTCCACGGCCACCACGGTGACCCCCGGGGGCGTCCCGTCCAGCCCCCCGTCGGGTTCGCTCCCCGCCTGCGCGGGCCGCGACGGTGCACGGCGCACCCGCGCCTCGCGCGCCTGCTCGACCAGCGAGCGCATCCGGGCGACCGCTGCCTCGTCCACCGGGCCGAAGCCGAGGGCGGCCTCGGGCAGCCCCGGACCCCCCGCGGCCCTCCAGGCCGTGTCGACGAGGCTGAGGCACGGCAGCGTGGCCAGCTCCTCCAGCGGCACCCACCGCGCGTCGTCGCTGCTGCCGTCGCTCTCCACCGCCAGCTCACCGCTCTCGACCTCGGCGGTGAAGACGATCCGCACGGCCTGCCAGACGGCCCGCCCGGCCGGGTCGCGGTCGTCCACCCCGCTCCAGGCGTCGGTGGTGAGCACCCCGGTGAGGCGGACGGCATACCCGCTCTCCTCGCGCACCTCGCGGACCGCCGCCTGCTCGGGCGTCTCGCCCGGCTCGATCCCCCCGCCCACCAGCGTCCAGCCCGGTCGCGCGACGCGGCCGTCCGGCAGCGACATGCCGCGCCACCGGCTCAGCAGCACCGCACCGTCCCGCTCGATCCAGGCGTAGCACCCCACCCGCGTCCGCACGTCCACCGCGCCACCCTACGGCCCGACGCCGTGGCCCGCCGCGTCGTCCCGGCAGCGCACCCACCGCCCGCCGACCCCTGTCCGCGAGCCATGCGTCACGATGGACCCGTGCGCGCCCTCATCAAGCCCACCGCCGGGCCAGGCCTGGAGCTGACCGACGTCCCCGAGCCCACCCCGGGCCCCGGCGAGGTCAAGATCCGGGTGCTGCGGGCAGGGCTGTGCGGCACCGACCTGCACATCGAGGCCTGGGACGACTGGGCCGCCTCCATGCTCGAGCCACCGCTCGTGGTCGGTCACGAGTTCTACGGCGAGATCCTCGAGCTCGGCCCGGGGGTGCCGACCGAGGACGCGGACGGTCTCGCGGTGGGCCAGCGCTGCTCGGTCGAGGGCCACGTCGTCTGCGGCACGTGCCGCAACTGCCGTGCGGGACGCCGCCACATGTGCGTGCGCACCTCGAACCTCGGCGTGAACCGCGACGGGTGCTTCGCCGACCACGTCGTGGTGCCGCACTCCAACGTCTGGGTGCAGCCCGAGGTCATCGACCCCGACCTCGGCGCGGTCTTCGACCCGCTCGGCAACGCCGTGCACACCGCGCTGTCGTTCCCGCTGGAGGGCGAGGACGTGCTCATCACCGGGGCGGGGCCGATCGGGGTGATGGCGACGGCGATCGCGAGGCACGCCGGCGCCCGCTACGTCGTGGCCACCGACCTGTCCGACTCCCGGCTCGAGCTCGCGCTCGCCGCCGGCGCCGACCTCGGCATCAACGTCGGTCGGGAGCGGATCGCGAGCGCCCAGGACCGCCTGGGGATGTCCGAGGGCTTCGACCTCGTGCTGGAGATGTCCGGCAACCCGGCCGCGATGGCCGAGCTCATCGACAACTGCACCCACGGCGCGCGGGTGGCGATGCTGGGGCTGCCCGCCGAGCCGTTCGCCATCGACTGGGGCAAGGTGATCACCCACATGATCACGCTCAAGGGGATCTACGGGCGCGAGATGTACGAGACGTGGTACAAGATGACCGCCATGCTGCAGACCTCCGAGCTGCTGCGCGACCGCATCCGGTCGGTCATCACCCACCGCTTCCCCGCCGAGCAGTGGCAGGACGCCTTCGCGGCGGCCCGCTCCGGCGAGGGTGGCAAGGTCGTCATGGACTGGAGCTGAGGAGACACACATGTATGCGGACGTCAAGGACCAGCTGGCGCAGGAGCTGGCGCAGATCGAGGCCGACGGGCTCACCAAGACCGAGCGGCAGATCACCACGCCCCAGAGCGCGCACATCGCGACGACGGCGGGGAAGGCGCTGAACTTCTGCGCCAACAACTACCTGGGTCTGGCCGACCACCCGGAGGTGGTCGGTGCGGCCCGCCGGGCGCTGGACGAGTGGGGCTTCGGCATGGCCTCGGTCCGCTTCATCTGCGGCACCCAGACCCAGCACCGGGACCTCGAGCGGGCCATCGCCGACTTCACCGGGATGGAGGACTCCATCCTCTTCCCCTCCTGCTTCGACGCCAACGGCGGGATCTTCGAGGTCATCTGCGGGCCGGAGGACGCGATCATCTCCGACCAGCTCAACCACGCCTCGATCATCGACGGGGTCCGGCTGTCCAAGGCGAAGCGCTTCCGCTACGCCAACCGCGACATGGACGACCTGCGCACCCAGCTGGAGGCGGCGCGCGAGGCCGGCGCCCGGCGGGTGCTCGTGGTGACCGACGGCGCCTTCTCCATGGACGGCTACCTCGCGCCGCTGGAGCAGATCTGCGACCTGGCCGAGGAGTTCGGCGCGATGGTCATGGTGGACGACAGCCACGCGACCGGCTTCGTCGGCGACAGCGGCCGCGGCTCGCACGAGGCGTGCGGCGTCCTCGACCGGATCGACATCATGACCGGCACGCTGGGCAAGGCGCTCGGGGGCGGCAGCGGCGGGTACGTCGCGGCCCACACCGAGATCGTCGAGCTGCTCAAGCAGCGGGCGCGGCCCTACCTCTTCTCCAACGCCGTCGCGCCCTCCGTGGTCGCCGGGTCGCTCAAGGCGCTGGAGATCGCGCGCGACAGCGACGAGCCCCGGGCCCAGCTGCGGCGCAACGCCGAGCTCTTCCGCTCCCTCATGGACGGGGCCGGCTTCGAGCTGCTGCCGGGCGAGCACCCGATCGTGCCGGTGATGTTCCCGGGCGAGGACGGCGCCCGCCGGGCCAGCCAGGTCGCCGACGCGATGCTGGAGCGGGGCGTCTACGTCATCGCCTTCTCCTACCCCGTCGTCCCCAAGGGCCAGGCCCGCATCCGGGTCCAGCTCTCCGCCTCGCACAGCGAGGAGGACGTCCGGGCCTGCGTCGATGCCTTCGTCGCGGCGCGCGACGAGGTGGGCTGATCGCCGGCGACCAGAGCGAGCAGCAGGCCCTGGCCCTGCTGCGCCGGAGCACCGAGCCCCTGGGGATGTGGTTCACGCTGGCGTCCATGTTCGTGGGGCTCACCCTCGCCATGCTGCTGTTCCAGCGGTTCCTCAGCGGCGAGAGCTGGGGGTCGGCCCTGTTCTTCTCCCTCGTGTACGCCTCGGTCTTCGTCCTCCTCTGGGGCTGGGGTGAGAGCCGCCGCCGTCGGCGTCGCCGCCACGTCGCGGGCATCACGAGCCTGGAACGGGGTGTCGTCACGGCCAAGGACGGGCGACGGCTGACCGTCCGCGGCGACGAGCGGGAGGTGAGCTGGCGCGCCGAGGCCGCCCTCGGGATCGGCGAGGGCGACTCGGTCTGGGCGGCACCACGGATCGCGCCGGGCGAGCGCATCGTGCTCGTCCGCGCGACGCCGACCCACGGCCTGCTGCAGGACGTCCTCGGCCCCCGCACCGAGGCGGTCGCGGCCAACGCCGCTACGCCGCACCAGCCGTCAGCCGACCCGCCTCCACCGACCGACGGCACCGAGCGAGGGCATACCCCGTGACCGAGGAGCGGGCCAGGGAGGTGCTGCGGTCCGAAGGTCGACGGGGCAGGGTGATCGTGCTGATCATGCTCCTCGTCATCTACCTCGGTTATCTCGCCGTGCAGGTCTGGCTCCTCGATCGCTCCGCGACGGTCGCCCTCGGGGTCGGCGCCGTCCTGGTGGTCGGGATCGGGGCGATGCAGTACTTCTTCCTCGCAGCACCGTGGGTCCGGCGCCCCGATGCGTCGGTCGAGAGGGTCGAGGTCCTCCAGGCGACGACCACCGGACACGGTGGACAGGCCGTCACGCTCGGCGACGGACGTGATCGGGTACGGGTGACGTTGTCACGCACGACGGCGATCTTCTCGGTGGGAGACACCGTCTTCGTCTCCCCGCGCCTGCGCCCGCACGGCTCCATGGGCGTGGTGCTGCCCGAGGACGTCACCGGACTGCCGCGCGTCCTCGCCGTCAACGGCGAACCCGCCTGAACGACCTGCACGCCTGCTCTCCACCCCTCCCTCCGTGGGGGCCTCGCGCGTCCCGCTACATACCCCCATGGGGTATATGCTGGAGACATGCAGCACCACAGCACGCACCAGACCGCACCGGGTGAGCACGCCCCTGCTCCCGCACGGGACCACCACGGCGGCGATTACGACCGCGGGAGCGGCCAGCACGACCACGGGGGCGGCCACGGGGACCACGTCGCGCAGTTCCGGCGACTCTTCTGGGTGATGCTGGCCCTGTCGGTGCCGACCGTGCTGGCCAGCCGGATGTTCGGGCACCTGCTGGGCTACGAGCTGCCGGACCTGCCCGGCCTCAGCTGGGTCTCCCCCGTCCTCGGCACCGTCATCTACCTCTGGGGCGGGCGGCCCTTCCTCACCGGCGCGGTCTCGGAGGTCCGTGGTCGCAGGCCGGGGATGATGCTGCTCATCGGCATGGCCATCACCGTCGCCTTCCTCGCGTCGTGGGGGTCCACCCTCGGGGTGCTCGACGAGCGGCTCGACTTCTGGTGGGAGCTGGCGCTGCTCGTCGTCATCATGCTGCTGGGCCACTGGGTCGAGATGCGTTCGCTGGCGGCCACGAGCTCGGCCCTCGACTCGCTGGCGGCGCTGCTGCCGGACGAGGCGGAGCGGGTCGAGGGGGACACCACGGTCACCGTCGCCCCCGGCGACCTGCAGGTCGGCGATGTGGTGGTGGTCCGGCCGGGCGCCTCGGTGCCGGCCGACGGCCGGATCGTCGACGGCTCGGCGAGCATGGACGAGTCGATGGTGACCGGTGAGTCCACCCCGGTGCGCCGCGAGCAGGGCGACGACGTCGTGGCCGGTACCGTCGCGACCGACTCCGGCCTGCGGGTCGAGGTCACCGCGACGGGGGACGAGACCACGCTCGCCGGCATCCAGAAGCTCGTCTCCGAGGCGCAGTCCTCCTCCACCCGCACCCAGCGGCTCGCCGACCGGGCGGCGGCGTGGTTGTTCTGGTTCGCCCTGGGTGCCGCGGTCGTCACCGCGGTCGTGTGGTCCTCTCTCGGTATGCCCGACGCCGCCGTGGTGCGCGCGATCACCGTCCTCGTCATCGCCTGCCCGCACGCGCTGGGTCTGGCGATCCCGCTCGTCGTCTCGATCGCCACCGAGCGCGCGGCCCGCGGCGGGGTCCTCGTCACCGACCGGATGGCGCTGGAGACGATGCGCTCGGTCGACACCGTGCTGTTCGACAAGACGGGCACCCTCACCCGGGGCGAGCCGACCGTGACGGCCGTCGAGCCCGCCGGCGGGCGCAGCGAGGAGGACGTCCTGCGCCTGGCCGCCGCCGCCGAGGGCGACAGCGAGCACCCCCTGGCCCGCGCGATCGTCGCAGCCGCCGCGGAGCGCGAGCTCGACGTGCCCCGGGCGGAAGACTTCGCCTCCTCCCCGGCGGTCGGCGTCCGTGCCGTCGTCGACGGGGTGACGGTGCAGGTCGGCGGCCCCGCGCTGCTGGAGCAGGAGGAGGTCCCCGAGCTCGACGTGGCGCAGCGGTGGCGTGCGGACGGGGCGATCATCCTGCACGCCGTCGCGGACGGGCAGGTGGTCGGCGCGCTCCGCCTCGCCGACGGCATCCGGCCCGAGTCCCGCGAGGCGGTCGAGGCCCTGCACGCGGCGGGCGTGGACGTCGTCATGATCACCGGCGACGCGCAGGCGGTGGCCGACGCCGTGGCGCAGGAGGTGGGCGTCGACCGCGTCTACGCCGGCGTCCGCCCGGAGGACAAGTCGAGCACCGTCGCCGAGCTGCAGGCCGAGGGGCGCACGGTCGCGATGGTCGGCGACGGCGTCAACGACGCACCCGCACTCGCCCAGGCCGACGTCGGCCTGGCCATCGGCGCCGGCACCGACGTGGCGATCGGCTCCGCGGGGGTCGTGCTCGCCGGCTCCGACCCCCGCTCGGTGCTGGCGGTGAGGGACCTGTCCCGGGCCAGCTACCGGAGGATGACCCAGAACCTCTGGTGGGCCGCGGGCTACAACCTGCTCGCCGTCCCCCTCGCGGCCGGCGTGCTCGCGCCCGTCGGGTTCGTGCTGCCGATGAGCGTGGGAGCCCTGCTCATGTCGGCCTCGACGGTGGTCGTCGCCCTCAACGCCCAGCTGCTGCGGCGCCTCGACCTCTCCCCGGAGGCCAGCACCCGTCGCGTCCGTGACGCGGGCTGACCCGACTCAGCCGCGGTAGAAGACGCGGCGCAGGCCCCCCAGGGCGAGCGCCACGGCGGCGACACCGCCCAGGGCGGTGGCGAGCCGGTCATACCTCGGGTTGCCGTCGGCGTCCAGGGTGGCGCTCTCGACCTTGCCCTTGATCGAGGCGACGGTGTTGGCCTTGATCGTCTCGGGGCTGACGCGGTAGGTCAGCTCGTCGACGGTGCGCGCGAGGCGGCTACGGGTCGCCGCGATGTCGGCCTCGATCTCCTTGACGGAGCGAGCAGGCTGCGTGTTGGCCATCAGCAATGAATCCCTCGGGTCGTCGAACGGTGGTCATGCTTCCCGCAGACGATAACGCACCGGGGCACCGCGGGCGCCGCCGAACGACCACGCACCTCACAACCACCCGGACCGGCGGAAGGCGCGGTGCAGCAGGGTGACCGCGAGCCCCATCACCCCGAGCGCCAACGGGTAGCCGAGCAGCCAGTGCAGCTCGGGCATGTGGTCGAAGTTCATCCCGTAGATGCCCGCCACCAGGGTGGGGACCGCGATCATCGCGGCCCACGCCGAGATCCGCCGCATGTCGGCGTTCTGCTGCACCCCGATCTGCGACAGGTGCGCGCCGAGGATGTCGCTGAGCAGGGTGTCGTAGCTCTCCACGTCCTGCAGGACGGCCGACAGGTGGTCGGCCACGTCGCGGAAGTGCAGCCGCAGCTCGCGGCTGCCGACCAGCCCGTCCTCCTGCGTCAGGGAGTGGAGCACCGGGCCGAGCGGGGTCGCCGCGCGCCGGAACTCGAGCACCTCGCGCTTGAGGCGGTAGATGGTGGTGGAGTGGGTCCGGTTGCCGCCGCCGAAGACGTCGCGCTCGATGTCCTCCAGGTCGCTGCCGACGGCCTCGTCGATGGCGCTGTAGGTGTCGACGACCGTGTCCAGGACCCCGTGCAGGACGCTGAGCGGGCCGTAGGACAGCAGGGCCTGCTGGCGCTCCTGCTCCATCCGCTGGCGCACCCCGCGCAGCGGGGCGACCTCGCCGTGGCGCAGGGTCACGGCCACGTGCGGGCCGAGGATGACGCTGACCTCCCCGGTCTCGATGTCGGAGGTGGCGGGGTCGTAGTCCAGCGTCTTGACGACGGCGTAGATGCCGGCGTCGTAGATCTCGAGCTTGGCCCGCTGGTCGCCGTCCAGGGCGTCCTCCACCGCGAGCGGGTGCAGGTCGAGGGCACGCCGGACCACCTCGAACTCCTGCGGGGTGGGGTCCTTGAGCCCGATCCACAGGAAGTCGTGGTCCGGGGCCCCGTCGGCGCGCAGCCGCTGCAGCTCGTGCGCGAGCGTGTCGACGTCGCAGGACTCGCGGACGCCGTCGCGGTAGACGGCCTGGTCGACGATCACCTCGGTGGCATCCTCCCGGTCGGGGTCGCGGTCTGAGACGATCATCCAGCACGCCCGCCCCGTCCGAAAGGTCACCATGTCGCGCCTCGAGCCCGGTCAGCCCGCCCCCGCCTGGACCCTGCCCACCGCCGACGGCTCGCAGCTCAGCCTCGCCGACCTCGCGGGGCGCAAGGTCGTCCTCTACGTCTACCCCGCGGCCATGACGCCCGGGTGCACCACGCAGGCCTGCGACTTCCGCGACAACGAGGCGGTCTTCACCCGCGAGGGGTATGCCGTCGTCGGCGTCTCCCCCGACCCCGTCGAGAAGCTGGCGCGCTTCGCGGAGAAGGAGGGGCTCACCTTCCCGCTCGTCTCCGACGAGGACAAGGAGATGCTCACCGCCTACGGCGCCTACGGCGAGAAGAAGAACTACGGCAAGACCGTGGTCGGCGTCATCCGCTCGACCTTCGTCCTCGACGAGCAGGGCGTCGTCGAGGTGGCGAAGTACAACGTCCGCGCCAAGGGCCACGTCGCCTCGCTGGCCAAGCAGCTCGGGGTGCAGCTCCCGGGCGCCCCGGCCTGAGGCCGACCTCCTTCGTCCCCGCCGTCGCGGGGCCGGCTCCGGTGCGCCCGGCGGGACTCGAACCCGCACACCGTCAGGCACAGGAACCTAAATCCTGCGTGTCTACCAGTTCCACCACGGGCGCGCGCGAGCCAGCCTAGCGAGCGCCCCCGACCCTGCCGCGGGCCCGTCGCCGGAGTAGGTTGAGGTGATGAGCACCCGCGCACGGCTGGCCGTGGCCGCCCTGGGCACCGTGGCGATGGGGATGGGTCTGACCCTGGCCGCACCGGCCTCGGCCGCCCCCGACGAGGTGGTCGCGCAGTTGCCCGCGCTGGACGCCGACACCGACCTCGTCACCCTCACCATCGGCGGCAACGACGTGGGCTGGACGCAGACGATCGGCGCCTGCCTGCTCCTCGACGACCCGACCTGCGCGCAGGCCCTCGCCGGCTCCCGGCTGCTCGTCCAGGGGCTGCTCCCGGCCCGGCTGGACGCGGCCCTCACCGCGGTCGGGCGGGCGGCCCCGGACGCGCACGTGGTGGTCACCGGCTACCCGCACCTCTTCACCCCGGAGGCGGGCGCCCTCGTCAACGCCTCCCCCGAGGAGCAGGAGGCGCTCAACGAGGGCGCCGACCTGCTCAACGCGACGGTCGCGGCCGCCGCCCAGCGGCGAGGCTACGCATACGTCGACGTGGTGGGCAGGTTCGAGGGCCACGGCGTCAACGCGCCCGACCCGTGGGTCGACCCGCGCACCTTCCACCCCACCGCGCAGGGGCAGGCGACCTACGCCGCGGCGCTGACCGGCGCCGTCGCGCCCGAGCACCGGCGCTGAGCCGCCGTCAGCGCCGCTCCGGCGCGGCGGGGACGTGCAGGCCGCGCTCCGGTATGCCGGGGGTCAGGACCCGCCAGCCGCGGCCCCACGTGCGGGCCTCGGCGACGACGGTGGGGGCCAGGTCGGTGGTCGTGAGGCACAGGAGCGTGGGTCCGGCCCCGGACACGACGGCGGCGTGCCCCAGCCCGCGCAGCAGGTCGACCGCCCCCATGGTCACCGGGTAGGCCGCCCTCCGCTGCTCCTGGTGCAGCCAGTCGCTCGTGGCGTCGAGCAGCAGCGCCGGCTCGGTGGTGAGCGCGTGCACCAGCAGCGCGGCCCGGCCCGCCTGGCGCACCGCGTCCGGCCGCGCCACCGTCGGGCCGAGCACCGCCCGCGCGGTGGCGGTGTCGAGGCGCTGGTCCGCCGGCACGAGCACGACCGGCACCACGTCGGGGTGGACGGCGGGCCGGGCGGTGCGCACGACCCGCGGGCTCGGCATCCACGACACCGTCAGGCCGCCCCACACCGACGCCGAGGAGTTGTCCGGGTGCCCCTCCGCGACCCCCGCACGGGTGTTCACCAGGCCCAGGTCGGCCTCGGTGAGCTCGCCGTCGCGGACGAGGGCGAACCCGAGCCCGAGCCCGCCGACGATGGCCGACGCGGAGCTGCCCATCCCCGCCGACATCGGGATGGTGTTGGCGCAGGTGAGCCGCAGTCCGTACCCCTCCAGCCACCCCAGGCCGCACGCCTCGAGCGCCTCCCGCAACCGGGTGGCCACCAGGTGCCGACCGTCGGTGGCCAGCTCCCCCGCACCCTGCCCGGCGAGCACCACCTCGAGGTGACCGGCCTCGGGGAGGACCTCGACGGCATACTCGTCCCAGAGGCCCAGCGCCAGCCCCACGCTGTCGAAACCGGGGCCGAGGTTGGCGCTGCTCGCGGGGACCCGCACCCGGGCCGTGGACCCCGGCGCCAGCGCGGCCATCACTCCAGCCCGAGCGCGTCGGCGACGCTCACCACGTCGACGGACACGCGCACCGGGTCGACGTCGCTGCCGTCGGCACCCTTGAGCGCCCACTGCGGGTCCTTGAGGCCGTGGCCGGTCACCGTGCAGACGACCGTCGCGCCCGCCGGGACCTGGCCCGCGGCGTGCCGCTTGAGCAGCCCGGCGACCGAGGCCGCCGACGCCGGCTCGACGAAGATCCCCTCGCGCGAGGAGAGCAGGCGGTGCGCCGTGAGGATCTCCTCGTCGGTCACCGCCTCGATGACCCCGCCGGACTCCTCCCGCGCGGCCTCGGCCTGCGGCCACGACGCCGGGTTGCCGATGCGGATGGCGGTGGCGATGGTCTCCGGGTCGTCGACCGGGTGGCCCTTGACGATGGGCGCGGCGCCCGCGGCCTGGAAGCCCCACATCCGCGGTCGCCGGCTCGCGGGGGCGTGGCCGCCGGCCCCGGGGGCGCGGGGGTCGGCGTACTCGCCGTAGCCCTTCCAGTAGGCGGTGATGTTGCCCGCGTTGCCGACCGGCAGGCAGTGGATGTCCGGCGCGTCACCCAGGGCGTCGACGACCTCGAAGGCCGCGGTCTTCTGCCCCTCGATGCGGGCCGGGTTGACCGAGTTGACCAGCTCGACGGGGTAGGCCTCGGCCAGCTTGCGGGCGAGGGTGAGGCAGTCGTCGAAGTTGCCGCGCACCTGGATGAGGGTCGCGCCCCCGGCGATGGCCTGGCTGAGCTTGCCCATGGCGATCTTGCCGTCCGGCACGAGGACGCCGCACTCCATCCCGGCCTTGGTGGCGTAGGCGGCGGCGCTGGCGCTGGTGTTGCCCGTGGACGCGCAGATCACCGCCTTCGCGCCCTGGCGCGCGGCGTCGCTGATGGCCGCCGTCATGCCGCGGTCCTTGAACGAGCCGGTGGGGTTGAGCCCCTCGTACTTGACGTGCACCTGCGCCCCCACGAGCTCGCTGAGGTGCTCGGCGGGGATGAGCGGGGTGCCGCCCTCGCGCAGCGTGACCACGTGCTCGGTGATCGACGCGGGCAGACGGTCGGCATACTCGGCGATGACGCCGCGCCACTGGTGGGGCATGGAGGTGTCGTTTCCTTCGTCCTTGACCACGGGTCAGGGGACCAGGGTATGCGGTGCGCGCCCCGACGCGGACCGCGGTCAGGTCAACCGCGGTCAGGTCAGCAGCTCGGCCAGGTCCTGGCCCAGGGCCCGGAAGGCCTTGCCGCGGTGGGAGACCGCGTGCTTCTCGGCGCTGCTGTGCTCGGCGAGCGTGCGCCCGTCGGGGCGGACCAGCAGCGGGTCGTAGCCGAAGCCGTTGGTGCCCCGGGGCGCACGCCCGAGGGTCCCCCGGCAGCGGCCCTCGCGGACGACCTCCTGGCCCCCCGGCAGGACCAGCGCCGCGGCACACACGAACCCGGCGCCGCGGTGCTCCTCGGGGACGTCGGCGAGCTGGGCGAGCAGCAGGTCGTTGTTGGCCTCGTCCCTGGTGCGCCCGGTGGCCTCCCCCAGCGGGCCGGACCAGCGGGCCGAGAAGATCCCCGGCGCTCCGCCCAGCACGTCCACGGCCAGCCCAGAGTCGTCGGCGAGCGCCGGGAGGCCGGTGGCGGCCGCGGCGTACCGGGCCTTGAGCAGGGCGTTCTGCGCGAAGGTGACCCCCGACTCCACGACGTCCTCCAGGTCGGGGAAGGCGTCCAGCCCGACGAGCTCCAGGCCGGCCCGGTCGAGCGCCTCGGCGAGGATGTCGCGCAGCTCGCCGACCTTGCCCGGGTTGCGGGTCGCCAGCACGACGCGGCTCACCACGTGGGCGGCCCCTGGTCGACGTCCGCCCCCGCGGCGTGGCTGTCCGCGCCGCCGATGTCGTCGGCGCCGAACGCGGCGGCCTGGCGGGCGGTGAGCTCGGCGCACCCCTCGGCGGCCAGGTCGAGCAGGGCGTCGAGCAGCTCGCGGTCAAAGGGGGTCCCCTCGGCGGTGCCCTGCACCTCGATGAACCGCCCGTCGCCGGTCATGACGACATTCATGTCGGTCTCGGCGGTGGAGTCCTCCGGGTAGTCCAGGTCGAGCACCGGCTCCCCGTCGACCACCCCGACGCTGACGGCCGCGACCGAGCCGGTGATGGGCTCGGCCTTCCTGGCGATGAGCCCCTGGGCGCGGGCGGCCTCCACGGCGTCGACCAGGGCCACGTAGGCGCCGGTGATGGCGGCCGTCCGGGTGCCCCCGTCGGCCTGCAGGACGTCGCAGTCGAGCTGAATGGTGTTCTCCCCCAACGCGTCCAGGTCCACGACCGCCCGCAGCGAGCGGCCGATGAGCCGGCTGATCTCGTGCGTGCGACCCCCGAGGCGGCCCTTGACCGACTCACGGTCCGAGCGGGTGTGCGTGGAGCGCGGGAGCATGGCGTACTCCGCGGTCGTCCAGCCCTTGCCGCTGCCCTTGCGCCAGCGGGGGACGCCACCGGTGAACGACGCGGCGCACAGCACCCGGGTCTTCCCGAACTCCACCAGGACGCTGCCCTCGGCGTGGTCGAGCCAGCGGCGGGTGATGCGGATCTCGCGGAGCTGGTCGGCGCTGCGGCCGTCGTGGCGTGAGGTCATGCCAGCCAGGGTATGCGCTCAGCGGTTGTGCTCGTCCCGCCACGCGAGCCAGGCGTCCAGCTGGTCCAGCGGGTGGTCCGGGCCGCTCGTGTGCACGGTGAACAGCCGCGCGCCCGCGGCATACTTCGCCTCGGCGTCCTCCCCGGGGCCCTGCTCAAGGGACCCGGCGGCCGCGACCGACACCTCGATCTCGCCCGGGTCGCGCCCGACGTCCTCGCAGTGCCGCGCCAGGACCCCGAGCTTGTGCCGCAGGGTGTCGGCGTCGCCGAAGGAGTGCCAGATGGTCGCGTGCTCGGCGACGATGCGCAGCGTCTTCCTCTCGCCGCCGCCGCCGATCATCACCGGGATCGGCCGGGTGGGCGCCGGGTTGAGCCGCGCCCAGCGCTCGCGGATGCG
This sequence comes from Serinicoccus chungangensis, assembly GCF_001483745.1. Taxonomy (GTDB): domain Bacteria; phylum Actinomycetota; class Actinomycetes; order Actinomycetales; family Dermatophilaceae; genus Ornithinicoccus; species Ornithinicoccus chungangensis_A. The sequence goes on from NZ_LQBL01000022.1 coordinate 75,675, forward strand.
CGGCATCGCCGCGGCCAGGTCGTCCAGCCGTGAGCCGGCAGTGCCGAAGTCGTAGCCGTACTCGTCGTAGTCCCGCTCGAACCAGCCCGAGCCGATCCCGAGGACGAGCCGCCCGCCGCTGACGTGGTCGACGGTGCGCGCCATGTCGGCCAGCAGGTCGGGGTTGCGGTAGGAGTTGCACGACACCAGCGCGCCGATCTCGACGCGCGAGGTCTGCTCGGCCCAGGCGCCGAGGGTGGTCCAGCACTCGAAGTGCAGCCCGTCCGGCTCACCGGTGAGCGGGAAGAAGTGGTCCCAGTTCATGACGACGTCGACCCCGGCGTCCTCGAGCCGGCTGACGGTGTCGCGGATCTGCGGGTAGGTCGCGTGCTGCGGTTGGACCTGCACGCCGAGCCGGACCGGACGGTCGGGGGTGTTCGCCATGCGACCCAGCCTGGCACGGCATACCGTCGGGAGCATGGCAGGTGAGAAGAAGACGGAGGACCCGGGCCCCAGCGTCAAGGACCCGGAGGTCTACGAGGCGGTGCGCGAGGACGGCGCCAGCAAGGAGAAGGCGGCGCGGATCGCCAACGCGGCCGCCGCCTCCTCCCGCTCGGACGTCGGCGAGCGCGGCGGCGAGGCCGAGAACTACGAGGACCGCACGGTGGACGAGCTGCGCGAGCGCGCGGCCGAGCTCGACATCGAGGGCCGGTCCTCGATGACCAAGGACGAGCTTATCGACGCCCTGCGCCACCACTGACCCTCCCGCGCGTGGGGAGCGGTCCTACCCCACGTCCGGTCCGGAGAGGTCGACCGTGAACCAGGGCAGCAACGACTGGGTCAGCGGGCCGATGGCCACGGCGTAGAGCACGGTCCCGAGGCCTACGACACCCCCGAGCAGCCAGCCGAGGGCGATGACGGTGACCTCGATGCCGGTGCGCACCACCCGCAGGGACCAGCCGGTGCGCCGCGCCACGCCGGTCATGAGCCCGTCCCGCGGACCGGGCCCGAGCTGGGCCCCGATGTACATCGCGCTCGCGACGCCGTTGAGCAGGACCCCACCGGCCATGAGGGCACCCCGCTCGAGCCAGCCCTCGCCCGGTGGGACGAGCCAGAGGGTCGCGTCGGCCGCGAACCCCACGAGCAGGGCGTTGGCCACCGTGCCCAGGCCGGGCTGCTGCCGCAGCGGGATCCAGAGGAGCAGCACGAGGACCGACGCGGCGACGATGATGGTGCCCAGGCTCAGCGGGACGTGCCGCGCGATGCCCTGGTGCAGGACGTCCCACGGCATGTTGCCGAGGACGCCGCGGACCATGAACGCGATCGACGCGCCGTAGAGCGATAGCCCGAGCAGCAGCTGCGCGACGCGTCGCGGGAGCCGGCCGGCCCGGAGCTGCTCCACCGGCCCGAGGGCGGCGAGCTGGCGACGCGGGTCCCGCGCCCGGGTCCTGGCCCCCTGGAGCGCCCGACGACCGGTCCGTCCCACCTTGCTGCTCGAGATGCTCACGCCCTCCAGCATGCGGCCATGTGGTCCTTCCATCCATAGCCACCCGACGACCGGTGGACACCAAGTGGCTATGGACGAGGGAGCCACTCACACGTCACAGTGGGGTATGCCTGCTCTAGCCCCCGCCTCCCGCGTCGCCGACCTCGTGCTGCCGGCGCTGGCGGGTGACGGCCCCGCCTACGCGCGCCTGGCGGAGGCGCTCCGGCGCACGATCGTCGACGGCCGGCTGCCGCAGGGCGTGCGGCTGCCCAGCGAGCGCGACCTCACCGGACCGGTCGGACTCAGCCGCACCACGGTGACCCGGGCCTACGCCGAGCTGCGGACCCAGGGCTACCTCGCCACCCGCCGCGGCTCGGGCAGCGTCGTCCAGGTGCCGCGGGTGCCGGGGGGCCGGGTCGACCACCTCCTCACCCCGGCGGCGCTGGACGAGGGGGCGCTGGACCTCACCATCACCGCCCCGGGCGCCCCGGCCGGCATCGCGGACGCCTACGCCCGCGCGGCGGAGGACCTGGGGGCCTACCTGTGCGGCACCGGCTACTACCCCAGCGGCCTGCCGGTGCTCCGGGAGCGCATCGCCGACCGCTTCACCACCCGGGGACTGGCCACCACACCGGACCAGGTGCTCGTCACCCCGGGCGCCCTCGCCGCGGTCGCCATCGCGCTGCGCGCGCTGATCCAGCGACGCGACCGGGTGCTCGTGGAGACCCCGACGTACCCCAACGCCATCGCCACCCTGGAGGGGGCCGGGGCGAGGATCGTCCCGCACCCGATCGACCACGTGGACCATGACTGGGAGGTCGACGCCCTGGCGCGGACGGTGCAGCAGTCGGGCGTCCGGGCGGCATACCTCATCCCCGACTTCCACAACCCCACCGGCGCGCTCATGAGTAGCGCCCAGCGCGGGGACGTGGGGCGGGTGCTGCGGCGCCACGGCGTCGTGCCTGTCGTCGACGAGTCGCCCGCCGAGCTCGCGCTGGAGGGTCAGCCCATGCCGGAGCCGCTGGGGGCGCACGTGCCCGACGCGGTGACCGCCGGCAGCGCCAGCAAGTCGTTCTGGGGCGGGCTGCGGGTCGGCTGGCTGCGGGTCCCGCGCTCGCGGATGGAGGAGATGGCCGCCAGCCGGCTGCGGCTCGACCTGGGGGTCCCGGTCCTCGAGCAGCTGGTGCTCGTCCACCTGCTCGACCGCGCCGACGACATCCTGCTCGAGCACCGGGCGCGGCTGCGCGAGCGGCGCGACAGCCTGCTGCTGGCCCTGCGCGCCCACCTGCCCGACTGGCAGGTGCGGGTGCCGGCCGGCGGGATGTCCCTGTGGTGCCGGTTGCCGGAGGGGTCCTCGACCGCCCTGGCGGCCGCCGCCCGCCACTACGACGTGGCGCTCGCCGCCGGGCCGAACTTCGCCGCGGCCGGCGGGCTGGACGGGTGGATCCGGCTGCCCTTCGTGCTGCCCCCCGAGCAGCTGGAGCAGGTGGTTCCCCGCCTGGTCCTGGCCTGGGAGGACGTGCTCGCGGGCCGCTCGGGAGGCGGACGGGTCGACGCCCCGGACCGTGGCGGCCGGCAGCGTCGGATCATCGCCTGACCCACCGGGCGTCGCCCGTGGTTGCCCCACGACCCACCGGGCGTCGCCTGTGGTTGCGGCCGAGCGCCCCTGACCAGGCGGTAGACTGGGGGTGCTTGACAAGGGTTCGGCGCGCCGGGTGGCTGGGACGGCGCGCGCGTCCGTGCAGACGGACCGATGCGAGAGGCATACCCCTTGTCCCCCGTGCAGTCCTACCGTCATCTCTTCGCCCTGACCGGGCCCCTCTACGTCGTCATCGCCTTCCTCGGGCGGCTCCCGCTCGCCATGTCGCAGATCGCCGCGCTGCTCGCCGTGTCCGGGGCGACCGGGTCGTATGCCGCCGGCGGCGCCACGGCAGGCGCCCTCGCGATCGCCAACGCCATCGGTGCGCCGGTCGCGGGCTCGCTGACCGACCGGGTGGGGCAGCGCCCCGTCCTGCTCGTGCAGAGCCTCGTCGGCACCGTCGGGCTGCTCGGGCTCGCCGCGCTGACCATCACCCTGGACCCCGGTCAGCCCTGGTGGCCGCTGCCGGCCGCGGCGGCGTTGACGGGGGCCTTCGTGCCGCAGATCGGGACGATGGCGCGGGTGCGCTGGCGGCCGATCAGCAGCGCAACCCCGGGTGCCGACCCGCGAGTCATGGACGCCGCGTTCTCCTACGAGGGGTCGGCCGACGAGGCGTCCTTCGTCCTCGGTCCGGCGCTCGTCGGCGTCATCGTGGCGGTCGCGGCGCCGGTCACCTCGCTCGTCGTCGCCGCGCTGCTGCTGGGGGCCTTCGGGACCTGGTTCGCCCTGCACCCGACGGTGGCCCTCGTCGGCGCGGCCGCGCCCGGGCCCGGCAGCCGGGTGCGCCTGCTGACGCCAGCGCTGCTGGTGCTGGCCGGGACGCAGCTGGGCATCGGCATGGTGTTCGGCTCGATCCAGACGGGCACCTCGGTGCTCGCGACGCAGGCCGGCCAGCCGGGCCTGACCGGGCTGCTGCACGCGCTGCTCGGGGTGGGCAGCGTGCTCGCCGGGCTGGCCGTCGTCGCCCTGCCCGAGCGGGTCGGGCACGTGCGTCGGCTGCGCGTCTTCACCAGCGCGATGGTCCTGCTCTCCCTGCCGCTGCTGCTCGTCGGCTCGCTGGCGTCGCTGGCGGTCGCGCTGCTCTGCCTGGGGGTGGCGATCGCGCCGTCGATGATCACGACCTTCACGCTGGCGGAGCGCACCACCCCCGCCCGCCGGCTGGGCGCCGCGATGACGATCCTCGCGGCGATGACCGGGACCGGGTATGCCGTCGGCGCCCCCCTCGCCGGCCGCCTGGCCGACCTCGGCGGCCACCAGCCGGCCTTCGCGGTGACCGTCGCCGCCACCCTCGTCGCCGCCACGCTGGCCTGGGCCGGCGCCCGCCCCGTGCGCCGCGCCCTCACCACGGCCACCACCCCCCGCACCGGACGTCTCGTCGAGCCGCACCGGACTCGTCCTCAGGACGCACCGAACGCGCGGTAGGAGAGACCGGACGTCTCGTCGAGCCGCACCGGACTCGTCCTCAGGACGCACCGAACGCGCGGTAGGAGAGACCGGACGTCTCGTCGAGCCGCACCGGACGTCCGCCACGCACACCCGACGGGTATGACGTGCGATCTCTTGCCTCCCCGCTCGAGGTCCGTCCGACGCGCGTCCGGAGGGCGCTGACGACGCGTCCGGATGGTGCCGACCACGCGTCCGGTGTGCGCTGATCGCGCGTCCGGTGTGCGCTGACCGCGCGTCCGGTGCGGTCAGGCGACGGAGAAGTCCACCGTGTGCCAGCCGCTGGCCCCGTCGGGGGCCGGGGCGGCGGTCTCCTCGGTCTGAGTCTCACCGGTCGCGTCGGTCGCCCGCACGCGCACCTGGTGGCTGCCCGGGACGGCGTCGGGCCAGGTGTAGGTCCACAACCGCCAGGAGTCCACGCTCGGCTCGGCGAGCAGGGTCGCCTCCTGCCAGTCGCCGTCGTCGATCTGCACCTCGACGCGGTCGACGCCGCGGTGCTGCGCCCACGCGACCCCGGCGAGGGTGACGGCGCCGTCGGCGTCGGGGGCCAGCTCGCCGCCGGAGCGCGGCACGTCGACGCGCGAGGCCGTCTTGATCGGGCCGCGCTCGGCCCACCCGCGGGGGGTCCAGTAGCCCTCGTCCTGGTCGAAGCGGGTGACCTTGAGCTCGGTGACCCACTTGGTGGCCGAGACGTAGCCGTAGAGGCCTGGCACGACCAGCCGGACGGGGTATCCGTGCTCGGCCGGGAGCGGCTCACCGTTCATCGCCACGGCGAGCAGGGAGTCGCGCTCGTCGGTGAGCGCCTCGATGGGCGTGCCGGCGGTCCAGCCGTCGACGCTGCGCGAGAGCACCATGTCGGCCTCCGGCCGCACCCCCGCCCGGGCGAGCAGCTCGCGGACCGGCCAGCCCTGCCAGCGCGAGTTGCCGACGAGGTCGCCCCCGACCTGGTTCGAGACGCAGGTCAGCGTGACCAGCGCCTCCACGTGCTCCTCCTCGAGCAGGTCGGCATAGCTGATCTCGATCTCCTCGTCGACCATGCCGGTGACCCGTAGCGTCCACCCCTGCGCGTCGACCCGCGGCACGCGCAGGGCGGTGTCGATCCGGTAGAAGTCCGCGTTGTCGGTCAGGTAGTCCGAGTGTCCGGTGATGTCGCTGGAGGCGTCGTCGGGGACGCTCACGGTGCTCACCGGGGTGGGCAGGCCGATGGCCTGCGCCGTCCGGGTGGCGGCCTGTCCGACGGTGCTGAGCAGCTGCCCGGCGAGGACGCCGAGCGCCCCGACCCCGGTGACACCCCCGGTCGTCAGCAGCACCTGACGGCGGGAGGCCCCGCCCGTCGTGGTGGCGGCCGGGTGGGCGGGTCGACCCGCGGCGACGGTCCGCAGGCCGGCCACCATGCCGACGAGCCGGCGCAGGACCTGGACACCGACCACGACGCCGATCGCGGTGGGCACGAGGTCGACCACTCCGGTCGCGGGACGGCTGAGCACGGCCAGGAGACCGACGACGCCGACGGCGGCGAAGGCGCCGACGCCGAGCGTGGGACGCCGCCAGGTGAGCACGCCCAGCAGCGCGCAGGCCACCGTGAGGGTGATCGCCATGCCCACGCCGAGGGCCACCTTGTCGGCCGTCCCGAAGGTCGCGACCGCCCAGTCCTTGAGCCAGGGCGGGGTGCGGTCCACGAACGCTCCCCCGACCGCGAGCAGCGGTGAGGACGTGCCGGCCGAGCCGAGCCACCGGGTCCAGACGGCGGCCAGCAGCTCGGCGGTGCCGAGGGTGGCGGCACCTGCGGCCACCCCGGCGAGCGCGGCGAGCGGGCCGCGCCGGACCGGTCGCCGGTCGCCGGTCTCGGTCTCGGGGTCGCGCGTCATGACCATGCCTCCATCATGCGCGCCGACCCCCGCGCCCGCCCGCTCGAGCCGGACATCGTCACACTCTCGTAACCACGGCCCCGATGGGCCTCAGCCCGTGCCGACGTCCCACTCCTGACCGGGGGCTGCCACCGCCACCGGCCCCGACCACCGCTCGGTCGCCTCCCGCAGCGCGCGGTCCGGGTCCGCCCACGGGGGCAGGTGCGTCAGCAGCAGACGGCCGACACCTCCGGCCCCGCTGACGGCGTCGGCGGCCCGCCGCGGCGTCAGGTGGATGCCCCGACCCTGCTCCTCGTCGCCGAAGCCGGCCTCGACGAGTGCGAGCCCGGCTCCGGTGAGCAGCGGCGAGAGCCCCGCGCACGTGTCGGTGTCCCCGGTGTAGGCGAGCACGGCGTCACCGCACGCGACCCGCAGCCCGAAGGCCGGGACGGGGTGCCGGACGGCATACGGCGTGACCACGAACGGCCCGATGCGCAGCGGTGAGCCGTCGGACAGCTCGTCGAAGCGGAACCCGCGCAGGGGCTCCGCCTGCCGCACCCCGTGCGCCCGGGCCATCCGCTCGGCCACGCCCGGAGGTCCCCAGACGGGCAGGTCGCTCGTGGCCGGCACCGGGCCGTGCCGACGCAGCACGGACAGGCCGGTGAGGTCGAGGCAGTGGTCCGGGTGCAGGTGGGACAGCAGGACGGCGTCGAGGGCGAGCGGGTCGGTATGCCGTTGCAGCGGCCCGAGCGCGCCCGACCCCAGGTCGAGCAGCACGCGCCAGGGGCGCTCACCGTCGTGGGCGGTGACGAGGTAGCAACTGGCCGCGGCCTCCGGCCCGGGCACCGACCCGGAGCACCCGACGACGGTGAGCCTCAGCCTCACTGCGGCTGGTGCTCCCGGGGCAGCACGCGGTGCATGATGTCCGCGATGCTCACCAGCCCGGTGAGCCGCTCGTCGTTGCGCAGCACGACGAGCTGCTCCCCGAACCCGCGCATGAGGGTGAGGGCCTCGTAGACCGGGGTCGTGGCGCGCAGGACCAGCGCAGGGCGGGCCACCGGCTCGGCCGACTCGTGCGCGCTGTGCAGGAGCGTGTCGCGCACGTGCACGACCCGCGGGTCGGTGGTGTCGTCGTCCATCATGAGGATCCGCTTGTGCCCGGTACGCGCCGCGACGGCCTGCACCTGCTCCACGGTCGCGTCGGAGCCCACCGCCGCGAGGTCGACGTGCTCGGGGGCCAGCTCGCCCAGCGTGAGGTCCTGCAGCTCCAGGGCGTCGGAGATCTGCTCCTGGTAGCTGCTCTCCAGCGCCCCCTGGGCAGCCGACTGATCGACGAGCACCCGGATGGTGTGCGCGTCCTGACCACCGACCGCCGCGCGGTCGACCGGCGTGATGCCGCTGGCGCTGACCAGCCGGTTGGCGAGGGAGTTGACCCAGACCAGCAGCGGCCGAACGACCGCGATGAAGCCGCGCATCGGCAGCGACACCAGCTTGGCGGCGCGCTCGGGGTGGGCGATCGCCCACGACTTGGGCGCCATCTCGCCGACCACGAGGTGCAGGAAGGTGACGAGGAGCAGGGAGATCGCGAACGACATACCTCCGGCGATCCACCCCGGCAGGCCGAGGTCCGCCAGGACCGGTCCGAGCCGGTAGTCGACGGCCGGCTTGGTGACCGCGCCGAGCGCGAAGGTGCAGGCCGTGATCCCGAGCTGGGCGCCGGCCAGCATGACGGTGAGCTCGTTCATGCTGCGCAGGGCGGCCCGCGCGGACGGGGAGTGCTCGGCCTCGTGCTCGAGGCGGCTGCGGCGGGCGCCGAGCAGCGAGAACTCCACGATGACGAAGATCGCGCTGAGCACGATGAGACCGAGGGTGACGAGGACGACGGTGAGCGCGCTCATCGCTGCTCCTCCTTGCTCCCGGTGTCGCCGTCCCGGGGCCGGTCGTCACCGCCGTCTCGGTCGTCGTCGTCCTCCGACGACGACTCGTCGTCCTGCGCCTCGTCGAGCGAGCGCTCGACCAGACGGACCCGCAGCAGGCTCGGCACGTGGCGGTCGATCTCGACGACCTCGATCTCGACGCAGCGCGTCACCCGCTCCTCGAGCACGAGCTCGCTCGGGTCCTCGGCGAGGTCCACGACCACGGTCTGCCCGATGTCCGGCAGCGCGCCGAGCTCGGCGATGACGAGGCCCGAGACGGTCTCGTAGTCGCCCTCGGGCAGGTCGTGGCCCAGGGCCCGCTGCAGCTCGTCGACGTGCACGTCACCGTCCATGCGCCAGACGTCCTCCCCCTCGCCGACGATGCCCTCGGGCACCTCGTCGTCGTGCTCGTCGGTGATCTCACCGAGCAGCTCCTCCGCGAGGTCCTCGAGCGTGAGGACCCCGGCGAAGCCGCCGTACTCGTCCACGACGCAGGCCAGCTGCTGCCCCGACCCGGTGAGCTCGGCCACCGCGTCGGGCAGCGGCATGAGGGTGGGCACGATGACGGGCTCGCGCATGATCTGCTGCGCCCGTCCCGCCTCGGGGTGGCGCAGGAGGTCGACGAGGCTGACCACGCCGACCGGTTGCCCGTCGCCGTCGACGACGGGATAGCGGGTGTGCCCCTGCGCCATGAGCTGACGCAGCTCGCCGACGGGGGTCTCGGGGTCGATGACGTCGACCCGGGAGCGCGGCACCTGGGCGTGCTCGACGTCCTGGTCCGGGAAGTCGAGGATCCGGTCGAGGAGCACGGAGAGCTCGGCCGGCAGGTCGCCGCTGTCGCGGGAGTCGGCCACGATCCGCTCGAGGTCCTCGGCGGTCGCGGTCGTGTCCAGGTCGTGGATGGGCTCGATGCGCACCAGCCGCAGCAGGGCGTTGGCGGACCAGTCGAAGACCTTGATGAGCCAGCCGAAGACCGCGAGGTAGATGAGCGTGGACCGGGCCAGCGCACGGGCCAGCGGCCCGGCGTTGGCGATCGCGAGGTTCTTGGGGTAGAGCTCGCCGAAGACCATCTGCACGACGGTCGCGATGGCCAGCGCCGCCACGGTGCCCACGGTGATGCTCAGAGCCTCGGGCACCCCGGTGCCGCCGAGGATGATGGAGAGCCCGCGGCCGACGAGCGGCTCGGCGACGTAGCCGACGAGCAGACCGGTGACCGTGATCCCCAGCTGGGCGCCGGAGAGCATGAAGGACGTGCGCCTGGTGACCTTGAGCGCCCGCGCGGCCGCCTCGTCACCGGCGTCGGCCTCGGCGGAGAGCCGCAGCCGGTCGACGGACATGTAGGCGAACTCCTGCGCGACGAAGTAGCCGTTGGCCGCGATGATGAGGGCGATCGCCAGGACGCCGACGAGGAGCAGGATGATGGCGGTGGTCACGACTCACCCCTCCGCCCGGTGGAGCGTGCGGGTGAGCCGTAGGTACAGCCAGGGTCCATGAGTCCGTTTCTCTGGGTATGCAGGGGGTGGGGCAGGAACCTCCAGGATACGGGACCGGCCGGGCAGGCCGGTGCGTCGCGCCGTGGGCGGGTCGACGACGGGTCGCGACACGGGGCGGCCGACCTGCTGATCCGTAGCACCCGCACCAGCAGTCACACCGTGCGGGGACGATGCCGGCTGCCGGAGATATACCGTGCGCGGGCGGACATGTCTGCACAGTCTGTGACGCCCGGGACCTCCGGGACAGGAGTGACCCGCCAGCGGCGCCGGGGCGTCAGCCCGGGGCGACCCGCTCCTCCGGCCTCCCCACGAAGGCCCGGTGCACCTGCTCGACCTCGGGCCCGAGGAAGCGCCGGGCGAGGTAGTGGAAGCCGTCCGGGTCGCCGGTGGTGAGCCACTGGTGCACCGGCACGTTGCCCTGGGCGGCCAGCAGCCCGCCGTCGGTGAGGACCCGGAAGAGGTCCGCCGCGGTCGCCGCGGCCGAGGAGACGAGCTGCACCTGCTCGCCGAGGACGTACTGCAGCGCCTGGGTCAGCAGCGGGTAGTGCGTGCACCCGAGGATGAGGGTGTCGATGTCGCGCTCCTGCAACGGCGCGAGGTAGGCCTGCGCCACCTCGATGACCTCGGGGCCGCTGGTGACCCCCGCCTCGACCAGCTCGACGAAGCGCGGACAGGGCTGGCTCGCCACGCGCACCGAGGGCGGGGCCGCGACGAAGGAGTCGACGTAGGCCCGCGACTGGTGGGTCGCCGCGGTCGAGATGACGCCGATCTGCCCGTTGCGGGTCACCGCCATGGCCCGCCGGACCGCGGGGCGGATGACCTCGACGACGGGCACGGCATACCGCTCGCGCGCATCGGCGAGCACCGCGGCCGACGCGCTGTTGCACGCGATGACCAGCGCCTTCACCCCGTGCTCGACGAGCCGGTCCAGGCACTCGAGGGAGAACTCGCGCACCTGGGCGATGGGCCGCGGGCCGTAGGGCGTGCGCGCGGTGTCGCCGAGGTAGAGCACCGACTCGTGCGGCAGCTGGTCGAGGACCTCGCGGGCGACGGTCAGTCCGCCGAAGCCGGAGTCGAAGACCCCGATGGGCGCCTCGGTCATCTCAGAGGTCGTCGTCCGCCGCCACGAACGGGTTGGCGAGCGCCCCGATGCCCTCGATCTCGACCTCGCAGCGCTGCCCGGCGGTGATCGGTCCGACGCCGGCGGGGGTGCCGGTGAGGATGACGTCGCCGGGGAGCAGGGTGAAGGCCGCTGACGCGTGCGCGATGAGCTCGGGGATCCCGAAGTGCAGGTCGGCGGTGGTGCCGTCCTGGCGCAGGTCCCCGTCCACCGTCGAGCGCACCGCGAGGTCGTCGGTGTCGAGGTCGGTCTCGATCCAGGGCCCGAGGGGGGTGAAGGTGTCCATGCCCTTGGCCCTCGCCCACTGGCCGTCGGTGCGCTGCAGGTCGCGCGCGGTGACGTCGTTGGCGCAGGTGTAGCCGAAGACCACCGACCGGGCGTCCTCCGTCGCGACGTCCTTGCACATCCGCCCGATGACGACGGCGAGCTCGGCCTCGTAGGAGATCTCGGTCGCGAAGGGCGGGATGACCACCGGGTCGCCGGGCCCGCACACCGAGGTGTTCGGGATGAAGAACATCATCGGCTCGGCCGGGAGCTCGCTGCCCATCTCGCGCGCGTGGTCGGCGTAGTTGCGGCCGATGGCCACGACCTTGCTGCGCGGGATGACCGGCGCGAGCAGCCGCACGTCTGCCACGTCGAAGGTCTGGCCGGTCAGGTCGATCTTGGTGTAGAGCGGGTCGCCGGAGATCTCGGCGATCCGCTCCCCGGCCCCGTCCACGAGGCCGAAGCGGGGGTCGTCACCGTCGGTGAAGCGGCAGATACGCATGGCGCCAGGGTATGCCGCGCCCCCCACCTCCTCCGAAGTGGACAGAGGTTTCGGGGACCCGGTCCCCGGGGACCGAGGTCCGGGACGTCAGTGGGCGCCGCCCGAGGTGAGCTTCAGACCGACGATCCCGGCGATGATGGCGACCAGGCACAGCACGCGGGCGACCGTGGCCGGCTCCCCCAGCGCGACGATCCCGTAGGCCGCGGTGCCCACGACGCCGATCCCGACCCACACGGCATACCCCGTGCCCAGCGGGATCGTGCGCAGCGACCACCCCAGGCCCGCCATGCTCAGGGCCAGGGCCACCCCGAAGACGACGCTCGGCCACAGGCGCGTGAACCCCTCGGAGCGGGTGAGCGCACCGGCCCACACGGCCTCGAGGACGCCGGAGACGATCAGGACGATCCATGACAGCGCAACCATGATGACGCCCTCCCTGGGGCGTGTCACGTCGTCGTCGGTGCCGGGTACGACGTGCCTCGTCCGGGGATCCGCCCCTGCCGGGCGTCCACCCCCAGGGTCTCACAGCCCGAGCGCCCGGGCCAGCCTCACGGTGGGCGCCGGGTGGGCGCCGGGCCGGGTCGCGCGCGGCTAGGCTTGAGCGCCGTGCAGACCCCCACGACCGTCCTCGAGGTGCTCGACGCCCCGGTATGGCGCGCCCGCGCCGCCGCGCACGCGCGCTCCGTCGAGGCACTCACCGCGGACCGGCTGGCGCGCCGGGTCGAGGGGCGCACGCACCCAGTCGACGACTTCCTGTGGGAGTACTACGCCTTCCGCCCGGCGCAGCTGGCCCGCTGGCACCCCGGGCCGGGCGTCGGCCTCGCGGACGGGCAGGAGCGCGAGGGGTGGAGCGGCTACCTCGTCGACGGGGCGGGCACGGCATACCTCGACGTCGAGCGGTTCGTGCAGCGGCGTGGCCGCGCCCTCTCCTTCGTCCGTGACCTGCTCCGGGCGACGCTGTCGCGGCCCGGGAGGTTCGGCTGCTTCGGGCTGCACGAGTGGGCCATGGTCTACCGCGCCGACCGCGAGGAGGTGCGTCACGACTGGCCGCTGCGGCTCGGCGCCGAGGGCACCGACGCGGTCGTGGAGAGCCACCAGGTCGCGTGCTCGCACTTCGACGCCCACCGCTTCTTCACCCCCGAGGCCGCGCCGCGCAACACGCTGCGACCGACCCGGGAGGGCCAGCTCGACCTCGAGCAACCGGGGTGCCTGCACGCCGGGATGGACCTCTACAAGTGGTGCTTCAAGCTCGCCCCGGCGGTGCCGAGCGACCTGACGCTGGAGGCCTTCCACCTGGCCCGCGACATCCGCGAGCTGGACATGCGCGCCGCCCCCTACGACCTGCGCGACCTGGGCTACGAGCCGGTCCGCATCGAGAGCACGGAGGGCAAGCGGGAGTACGCCGAGGCCCAGCGCGGCTTCTCCCGCCGCTCCAACGCGCTGCGCCGGCGGCTGCTGGAGGTGCTGGACGGGCTGGCTCAGACCAGCTGGTAGAGCCAGCCGTGGCGGTCCTCGGCGCGGCCGTACTGGATGTCGAGCAGCTCGGCGCGCAGGTCCTCGGTCACCGTGTGCTCGACGGGCATGTCCAGCTCACCGCCGTTCCACGCCAGCCTGCCGACCGGGGTGATGACGGCCGCGGTGCCGCACGCGAAGACCTCGGTGATCTCGCCGGAGGCCACCCCGTCGCGCCACTCGTCGATGGTGAACCGGCGCTCCTCGACCTGGTGGCCGCGCTCGCGCAGCAGGTCGAGCAGCGAGGAGCGGGTGACGCCGGGCAGGATGGTGCCGGTCAGCTCGGGGGTGACCACCCGACCGTCGGCATACAGGAAGAAGAGGTTCATGCCGCCGAGCTCCTCGACGTAGCGGTGCTCGACCGCGTCGAGGAAGACGACCTGGTCGCAGCCGTGCTCGATGCCCTCCGCCTGGCTGGCCAGCGACGCGGCGTAGTTGCCGCCGCACTTGGCCGCGCCGGTGCCGCCGGCGGCGGCGCGGACGTACTGGTCGCTCACCCACAGGCTGACCGGCTCGAGCCCTCCCGGGAAGTAGGAGCCGGCCGGGGAGGCGATGACGCTGAAGAGGTAGCGGTTGCTCGGGCGCACCCCCAGGGCCTCCTCCGTGGCGATCATGAAGGGGCGCAGGTAGAGCGACATCTCGCCGGCGTCCGCCCCCGGCACCCACCCCTGGTCGAGGGTGACGAGCTCCTTGATCGCGTCGAGGAAGAGCGTCGGAGGCAGCTCGGGCATGGCCAGACGACGAGCCGAGCTGTTGAAGCGCTCGGCGTTGCGCTCGGGGCGGAAGGTCCAGACCGTGCCGTCGGCGTGGCGGTAGGCCTTCATGCCCTCGAAGATCTCCTGGGCGTAGTGGAACACCGCCGCGGAGGGGTCCAGCGGGATGGGGCCGTAGGGCACCACCCGCGCGTCGTGCCACCCCTGCTCCGCGTCCCACTCCACCATCACCATGTGGTCGGTGAAGATGCTGCCGAAGCCGGGGTTGGCGAGCAGCTCGGCGATCTGCTCGGGGCCGCGGCGGTCGGGCGCCTCGGTGACGGCGAAGGAGGTGGACGTCGCTGTCTGGCTCATGGCCGCAGCGTAGCCGCCTGACGCCTCGTCACCGCCAGGGGTGGGCCCGACGTCGGGGCAAGGACCGGTCCGTGCGCAGTCGTGGCCCCCTGGGGGCCACCACCGCGCACAGTCGGCGCGTGCTGGCGGACACCGACACGTCGCCGTGCGCACACCTGGCCCTCTGAGGGCCACCACCGCGCACGGCCACCGTCGGTGTCGCCGTCGGCCCGGTCGATAGGCTGTCGGCGTGAGCACCCTGGACCCGAGCAGCGCCGACCTGACCCTGCTGCAGGACCGCCAGGTGGCGGTCCTGGGCTTCGACGCCATGGGCGCCGCGCACGCGCTCAACCTGCGGGACAGCGGGGTGGACGTCTGGGTGGGGACGGACCCGGACAGCCGGCTCGCGGCCCGCGCGGAGCTCGAGGGACTGCCCGTGTCGCCGCCGGAGGAGGCCGTCGCACGCTGCGACATCATCCTCGTCCCGGGCACCGGCCGGGGCGAGAGCGACCCCCGCCGGGTGACCGCTCTGGTCGACGACCACGCGGAGCCGGGCGACCTCGTCGTCGTCACCAGCGCCTCCGCCGTCCGCGAGGGTCGGCTCACCGTCCCGGAGGGGGTGGACCTGGCCATGCTGCGCAGCATCGGCAGCGGCGACCGGGTGCGGGAGGAGTACCTCGACGGTCGCGGCTGTCCTGCTCTCGTCGCGGTGGCCCACGACCGCAGCGGCGCCGCCTGGGCGACGCTCACGGCCTACGCGGCGGCCATGGGAGCGCTGCGCTCCGGGGCCGTCGTCACGACCGTCGAGCACGAGAGCACGGCGATGGCGACGGCGCGCGACCGCATCCAGGTGCCGCTGCAGGAGGCCCTCGAGTCCACCTTCGAGGACCTCGTGGGCCGGGGGGTGGAGCCCGAGGTCGCCTACGTCGCCCTGGTGCACGAGCTCAAGACGCAGGTCGACCAGATCTACGCCGCGGGCTTCGCCAGCCAGCACGGGCCGTCCGGCCAGGCGGGCGGCGACCCGGCAGCGAGCAGCCGTCGCGAGGCGGCGGCCGGAGCCCATGCCCTGGAGCACGCCGGGCGACAGGTCCGGGCCATGACCAGCTGGCTGCGCTGACCCGACCCTGCCCCGGCGCGGTCAACGCCCGTGCAGCACCGTCCGCAGCATGGCGACGCCCGGACCCGCGTCGGACCACGGCACGGACAGCTCCAGCACCGCCGCGGCCGCGGTGGGCAGCCCCCCGTGCAGCGCGGCACGACTGTCGTCCTGCTCACCGGTGTCGGTCAGCTCCCAGGCCGTGCTCGACATCACCGGCTCGTGGCCGACGACCCACAGCACCCCGACCTCCTCGGGCACCTCCCGGACCGCCTCGAGGACACCGTCGATGCCGCCGTCGTAGATGCGGCGGGTGGGCCACGTCTCGACCTCACGAGCACCGATCAAGCCCTCAAGGGTCTGGACGGCACGGGCCGCGGTGGAGACGAGGGCCAGGCCCGGCGCCCACCCCCCGTCGGTCAGGAGACCCCCCAGGGCTGCGGCGTCCCGGCGACCGCGCGAGCTCAGCTCCCGGGCGTGGTCGCCCCCCGGGCCGGGGGGAGCGACCTCGGCCTTCGCATGGCGGACGAGCACCAGGGTGGGCACGGCTGCGACCTCCTCGTCGTCCTGGACCCGTCGCGCCGATGCGGCGTCCCGGGTCCGTGTCGTCAGGTGACTCCCCGAGACTAGCCGGGACGGCCGCAGGGCCGGGCGGCTCCCGCCACCCGGCCCTGCGTCTGATCCCTGCCCGGTCGACGGTCAGGGCTGAGCGTCCACCCAGTCCGGGTAGTACTCGTTCAGCGCCTCCTCGACGTCCTGGGACACCGCGTTGGTGCCACCGAGGATGACCACCCGCTCCGGGCTGAGCCGCTCCAGCTCGGCCAGCGTGGCCTCCGGCAGCTCACCGGGCTTGGTCAGCAGCACCGGCACACCCTGGTGACCGGCCAGGGCCGAGCCCGCCAGCGCGTCCGGGAAGTTGCGACCCGAGGCGATGTGCACCAGCGGGACATCCGTCCCGTGGACCTGCGAGACCGCGACCGCGGTCTCGTAACGGTCCCCACCGGAGACCCGCTCGTCCGCGCCCAGCGCGGCGAACGTGTCGTCGTCGACGGCGACCGACCCACCGAGCACCACGACCCGGTCCGGGTCGAGCTCGGCGAGCGCGTCCGCCGTGGCAGCCGGCACACCGTCCGGGCGGGTCAGCAGCACCGGGGCGTTCTCCATGCCCGCGCGAGCCGAACCGGTCAGGGCGTCGGCATAGGCACGGTCCTGCCCGGAGGCGACGTAGACGACCTCGGGACCCTCGAAAATCAGCGCCAGGTTGGCCGCCGTCTCATAACGGTCGGTCCCCTCGACCCGCGAGACCTCCCCGTAGGCCTCGAGGTCACCAGCCACCCCCGAGGACACCGCACCGGTGCCGCCCAGGATGACGATGCTACTCGGGTCCACGGCCTCCAGAGCCTCCCGGGTGTCCTGGGGCAGCCGGTCGTTCTTGACCAGCAGCACCGGGGCCGGGTCACCCTCGGGCGTGTTCATCGTGCCCGGCAGCAGACCGCGCGAGGCGGCCGGCGAACCGGACATGGCGTCGGCGAAACCGGTGCCCGAGGCGATGTAGACCGTCTCCACCCCGTCCGGGTACAGCGCCGAGATCGCCGCGGCCGTGCCGTACCGGTCCGTGCCGAAGACCCGCTCGACCGTGGGCTCGGGCTCGGGCTCCTCCTCGGCGACCTCGCCGCGGGCGAGCACCGGGATCGCGACGACCACGTCGCCGGAGGTCCAGGCGACCTCACCCTGCTGCCACACGTCGGTGGCGGCGCCGGTGTTGGCGACCGTGATCGTCACCTCGGCGGAGCCGCCCGCCGGGACGGTGACGCTGGCCGGCTCGACCGTCACGGACAGGGTGTCCGGGCCGGTGACGGAGGCCTCGAAGGTCGCGTCCGCCGCACCGGGGTTGGTGACGGTCCGGGTCACCGTGGTCGGCTGGGTGCCGAGGGCCGGCACCGAGACGTAGGCGGCGTTGAGGTCGTAACCGGTGGTCGGGTCGGCGAGGAAGGTGTCCCAGTCGGCCTCGGTCGAGTCGAACACCAGGCCGGGCTCGAGGAAGGCGCGCGGCTCGACGAAGCCGGTGCCCCCGACCACGGCCTCGTTGCTCTCGGCCTCGACGTAGTCGGTCGTCGAGGTCTGCAGGGCCGACTTGATGGCCATCGGCGACCACTCCGGGTGCGCCGCGGCGAGCAGCGACCCCAGGCCGGCGACGTGCGGCGAGGCCATCGAGGTGCCGGTCAGGTAGCCGTACTGCGGCTCACCGCCCTCGCTGGCGTAGGCGGCCAGGACGTTGACGCCGGGCGCGCCCAGGTCCGGCTTGAGGATGGTCTGCTCGTCGGCGGCGACATCCACCGGGCCGCGGCCGGAGAACGGCGCGACGGAGGGCACCGGACCGTCCTCGGGGCGGTGGAACGACGCGGCGACCGTGGTCTGCCAGGGGCCGGTGTGCGCGACCGCGACGTCGGACTCCGCCGAGTTGCCGGCGGACGCGGCGTTGAAGACCCCGGCGGCGGCGGCGTTCTTGAACGCCAGGTCGACCGGGTCCTCGTAGGTCGTCGGGTCACCGCTGACCGAGAAGTTGATGACGTCGACGCCGTCGGTGAGGGCCGCCTCGACCGCCGCGATGGAGTCGTCGGGGTGGCACCCGCTCACACCCTCGAAGTCGAAGCAGGCCTTGTAGGCCGCCACGTGCGCCCCCGGTGCCATCCCGGCCAGGTCGTAGGCGTTGCCCCCGGCGTCCTCCAGGGACACCTCGCGCCCGACCGCCGTGCTGGCGACGTGCGAACCGTGGTTGTCGGTGTCCAGCGGGCTGACGCTCTCGGCCTCGGTCGGCTCGTAGCCCTCCGCGCGGGCCCCCTCGACGAAGTAGCGAGCGCCGACGATCTTGTCGGTGCACGCCGAGGCGGGGAAGTCACCCGCGTCGTCGCCCTCACCGGTCTCGCACTCCCCGGCCCACCCGGCCGGCGGGGCCGGCATGCCGTCCGCGGCGAACGAGGGGCTGTCGTAGGCGATGCCGGAGTCGATGACGCCGACGACCGTGCCCTTGCCCGCCTCCATCGGCCCGCCCAGCTGGGACCACACGCCACCGGGGCCGCGCAGACCGAGCAGGTCCGGCGACACGTCCGTGTCCGGGTTGGCCGGCGCACCGTCGGGCTCGCCGACGACACCGGAGTCCAGCTGGCGCAGCGTGGACCGCGTGACCGACACCACGTCGTCGCGCTGGGCGAGGGCCGCGGCCTCGGCCGCGGTGAGCTGCGCCGCGAAGCCGTTGAGGGCGACCGTGTAGCGGTAGGTCGGCTCCGCGGCCACCCCCTGCAGCACGTCGTCCTGCTGGGCGAGCAGCTGGTCGGTGTAGCTGAGCGCCTCCGCGGAGGTCGTGTCCACCTTCTCCAGGGCGGACCCGGCCGTGCCCGGGTTGGTGGCCAGCGGCAGCCGGTCGAGCACCACGACGTAGGCACCGTCCTGGAAGTCGCCGGTCGCGCTGACCGGTGCGGCCACCGCCGGTCCGTCGGTCGCGGAGGCGGCTACCGGCGCGAGCCCGGCCACGAGGCTGAGTCCAGCCACGGCGGCCAGGGCGCGACGAGCCCCCGATGTCGAGCGATAGGTCACGATCAATTCCCCTGATTCCCTGTGAGCACGCACGAGCACGGGCGCGCGAATGATGCCGCACCTCCTGCAGGTCCGGCACCTGGAGCCTATACCGACCACGGTAGGTTCGCGCAAGGGTGCGGGATGATCGTCGCCTGATGTTCACCAGATCGACGAACCTGCAGTTCAGGAAGGTGGTGAGGGCGGTCCGGCCACCTGGTGCAGAAGTTTCCCCTCGTCCCGGTATGCCGTCAGCTGCGACGTCAGGTAACTTCCCATCCGCGGCAGCGAGGCGGGCGAGGCTCCCCCGACGTGCGGGACGACGAGCACGTTCGGGGTGGAGAGGGCGGGGTGCCCGTCCGGGAGCGGCTCCGGGTCGGTGACGTCCAGGGCGGCGCGCAACCGGCCGGCCGCGCACTCGGCCAGCAGGGCGTCGTTGTCGACGACCGGCCCGCGCGCCACGTTGACCACGAGGGCCTGGTCGGGCAGCGCGGCGAGCTCCGCGGCGCCCAGCAGCCCGCGGGTCGCCTCGGTGAGCGGCAGGGTGAGGACGACGGCGTCCGCCCGCGGCAGCAGCTCGGGCAGGCGGTCGACGCCGTGCACCCGCTCCACCAGCCCGTCGCCGGGGCGGTCCGCGCTGGCCACGGCGAGGACGTCGCACTCGCAGGCCAGCAGCCGCCGGGTCAGTGCCGTGCCGATGCCGCCGTAGCCCACCACCAGCACCGTGGAGTCGGCCAGCGATCGCCACGGACCGGGGACGGAGCGGTCCCACACCCCGTCCGCCTGGCGCAGCACGTGGTGCGGCAGGTTCCGCTGCGCCGCCAGCAGCAGCGTCAGGGCCAGCTCGCTGGTCGCGGTGTCGTGGACGCCGACGGCATTGGCCAGCCGCACCCCGTCCGGGAGGAAGGGCAGGGCGTGCTCGTAGCCCGCGGACGCCAGCACCACCGCCCGCAGCCCCGGCACCTCCCCCATCCGGCGCAGCCACGGCCCGGCGATCATCGACAGGGCCAGGACGTCCACGTCCCGCCCGCCCCCGGGGAGGGCGTCACCGTCCGTGTGGTCGTACGGCAGCACCTCGACGTCCGCCACCGGCCCGAGGTGCGCCAGCAGCTCCTCGGGGACGGCGGCGACGGGGGCGCGGCGGGGTGCGGCGCCCACCGGGGCGGAGGACGGCATACCGGCGATCAGCCCTGCACGCCGAGCGTCTCCAGGATGAGCTCGCGCGCCCGGCCGGCGTCGGCCTGCCCGCGCATCTTCTTCATCACCTGGCCGATGAGGGCCCCGACGGCCTGCACCTTGCCGCCGCGGATCTTCTCCACGACGTCGGCGTTCTCGGCGATGACCTCCTCGACCGCGGTCTGCAGGGCACCGTCGTCCTGGACCAGCTCGAGCCCACGGGCATCGGCGACCTCGGTGGGGGTGCCCTCTCCGGCGAGCACGCCCTCGAGCGCCTGGCGCGCCATCGAGTCGTTGAGCCGGCCACCGGTGACGAGGGAGTCCAGCTCGGCGACGTCGGCGGGGGTGACCCCGAGGTCCGTGAGAGCCACCGGCTCCCCGTCCTCGCCCGCGGTCTTGGCCCGGCGGGCCAGCTCGCCCATCCACCACTTGCGGGCCGCGGCCGGCGAGGCCCCGGCCGCGACGGTCGCCTCGATGACCTCGACCGCACCGGCGTTGACGACGTCGCGCATCTCGAGGTCGGAGTAGCCCCACTCCTCCTGCAGCCGGCGGCGGCGCTCGGCGGGGTTCTCCGGCAGCGTGGCGCGCAGCCGCTCGACGTCCTCCCGGGTCGGGGCGACCGGCACGAGGTCGGGCTCGGGGAAGTAGCGGTAGTCGTCGGCGTCCGACTTGGGCCGGCCCGAGGTGGTGACCCCGGTGTCCTCGTGCCAGTGCCGGGTCTCCTGCACGATCGCCTCCCCCGCGTCGAGGACGGCGGCGTGCCGGGTCATCTCGTAGCGCACCGCCCGCTCGACCGAGCGCAGGCTGTTGACGTTCTTGGTCTCGGTGCGGGTGCCGAAGCGCTCGGCACCGGTGGGCATGAGCGACACGTTGGCGTCGCAGCGCAGCGAGCCCTGCTCCATCTTGACGTCCGACACGTCGAGCGCCCGCAGCAGGTCGCGCAGCGCCCCGACGTAGGCGCGAGCCACCTCGGGCGCCCGCTCGCCGGCC
Organism: Serinicoccus chungangensis; assembly: GCF_001483745.1. Taxonomy (GTDB): domain Bacteria; phylum Actinomycetota; class Actinomycetes; order Actinomycetales; family Dermatophilaceae; genus Ornithinicoccus; species Ornithinicoccus chungangensis_A. Next base: position 96,757 of record NZ_LQBL01000022.1, read on the forward strand.
CCGGTGAGCGGCTTGGTGACGATCTCGATGAGCGGTATGCCGGCGCGGTTGTAGTCGACGAGGCTGTGGGAGGCACCGTGGATCCGGCCGGTGGCGCCGCCGACGTGGGTCGACTTCCCGGTGTCCTCCTCCATGTGCGCCCGCTCGATCTCGACGCGGTAGGTGAAGGGTTCCTCGTCGACGCCTTCCCGGGGCGGCACCTCGACGTCCAGCCAGCCGTCGACGGCGATCGGCTCGTCGTACTGGCTCGTCTGGAAGTTCTTCGGCATGTCCGGGTAGAAGTAGTTCTTCCGGGCGAACCGGCACCAGTCCGCGATCCCGCAGTTCAGCGCCAGGCCGATGCGGATGGCCGACTCGACCGCGGTCCGGTTGACCACGGGCAACGCCCCGGGCAGCCCGAGGCAGACCGGGCAGGTCTGGGTGTTGGGCTCGGCGCCGAAGCCGGTGGCGCAGCCGCAGAACATCTTGGTCGCGGTGCCAAGCTCGACGTGCACCTCCAGCCCCAGCACCGGCTCGTAGCGGGTCAGCAGGTCGTCGTAGGCGACGGTCCGCTCGGGACCGGCCGTGGTCCGGGTGCTCATGCCCTCACCTCGATCTCGGGAGCCTGCTCGATGACGTAGCCGCCGTGCCGCTCGCGCAGGCGGGCCTCCAGGGCCGCGCCGACGGCATACAGGCGCTGGTCCTGCATCGCGGGGGCGAGGATCTGCAGCCCCGTGGGCAGCCCGTCCTCGTCCGCGGTGCCGGAGGGCACCGACATGCCGGGGACGCCGGCCAGGTTGGCGGGGATGGTGGCGATGTCGCCCGCGTACATCGCCATCGGGTCCTCGGTCTTGTCGCCGATGCGGAAGGCGGTGGTCGGCGCGGTCGGGCTGACGAGCACGTCGACCTGCCCGAACGCGGCCTCGAAGTCGCGGGCGATGAGGGTGCGGACCTTCTGCGCCTGGCCGTAGTAGGCGTCGTAGTAGCCGCTGGAGAGCGCGTAGGTCCCCAGGATGATGCGCCGCTTCACCTCGTCGCCGAAGCCGGCGTCCCGGGAGGCACCCATGACCTGCTCGGCGCTCGGGCTGCCGTCGGGGGTGACCCGCAGGCCGTAGCGCATCGCGTCGTAGCGGGCCAGGTTGCTGCTCGCCTCCGAGGGGAGGATGAGGTAGTAGGCCGCCATCGCGTAGGCGAAGTGCGGGCAGGAGACCTCGGTGATCTGCGCGCCCAGGTCGCGCAGGGCGTCCAGCGCCTCCTCGAAGCGGGCCTGCACGCCGGGCTGGAAGCCCTGGTCGGAGCCGCTGATCTCGCGGACGACACCGACGCGCAGCCCGGCGAGGTCGGTGGTCCCGGCCGCGCCGACGACGTCCGGCACCGGCGCGTCGACCGAGGTGGAGTCCATCGGGTCGTGCCCGGCGATGACCTCGTGCAGCAGAGCCGCGTCCGCGACGGTCCGGGCGCAGGGCCCGATCTGGTCGAGGCTGGAGGCGAGCGCGATGATGCCGTAGCGGCTCACCGCGCCGTACGTCGGCTTGGTGCCGACGGTGCCGGTGACCGCGGCCGGCTGCCGGATCGAGCCGCCGGTGTCGGAGCCGATCGCCAGCGGGGCGAGGTATGCCGCGACCGCCGCGCTGCTGCCACCGCCGGAGCCGCCGGGGATCCGGTCGAGGTCCCACGGGTTGCGGGTGGGCCCGAAGGCGGAGTGCTCGGTGGAGGAGCCCATGGCGAACTCGTCCATGTTGGTCTTGCCGAGGATGGGCATGCGGGCGGCCCGCAGGCGGGTGACGATCGTCGCGTCGTAGGGCGGCACGAAGTCCTCGAGCATGCGGCTGCCCGCGGTCGTGGTCAGCCCCTGCGTGCAGGCGATGTCCTTGACCGCCACCGGGACCCCGGCCAGGCGGGGCAGCTCCTCGCCGGCGGCCCGGGCGGCGTCGACCTCGCGGGCCGTGGCCAGGGCGCCCTCGGCGTCGACCAGGAGGAAGGCGTGCACGGTGGGGTCGAGCCGCTCGATCCGGTCCAGGTGGGCCTGCGTGAGCTCGACCGAGGTGAGGGTGCCGGCGGCGAGACGGTCGGCCATCTCGACGGCGGTGAGCCGGGTGAGGTCGGCGTCGGCCGCCCCCGCGCCGGTCGCGGCGTGGGTCGTGGGGTCGCTCATGTCACTCCTCGTCCAGGATGCGCGGCACCGCGAAGCGGTCGTCCTGCGCCTGCGGGGCGTTGGCCAGGGCCTGCTGCACGGTCAGGCTCTCCCGCACCTCGTCGGGGCGGGTGACGTTGGCCAGCGGCATGGGGTGGGACATGGGCGGCACGTCGTCCGAGGCGACCTCACCGACCTGCCCGACCCAGTCGACGATCTGGTCGAGCTGGGCGGCGAGCCGGTCGAGCTCGGCGTCCTCGAGCTGGATCCGGGCCAGCATGGCGACGTGCGCGACGTCCTCGCGCGAGAGGTGGGACATGGGCCCAGTCTAGGTCGCGCGCCTCGCCGTCCCGGGCACGGTGGTGCCCAGGTGCGATCGCGAGGAATTCGCGGGCGCCGCCCGGGCGTGGCCCGGTAACGTCGCCGGGTGAGCACCGACCTGACCCACACCCCGGACGCGGAGGACTTCCGTGCCCTGGCGCGCAGCGCGCCGTGGCGCTTCACCACGCTGCACTGGACCCACCGCGCCCACGACGACGGGCCGTCCGGGCCCGTCGGGGAGGTCGAGGCCTGGCTGAACCGCCCCTGGGATCTGACCGTGCGACGAGGCGACCGTGTGTGGCGCGAGTCGTCCCCGCCCTACAGCACGTCGGCGTGGAAGCACCGACCGATGACCCCGCCCACGGCCGCCGAGCCTCTGCGTCGCCCCGATGGGCTGGTGGGTCGACGACCGGGACAGTTCGGGGATGTCGACTACGACGACCCGATGGTCGACAACTTTCGCTGGGTGGCGATGCTCGACCCGGTCGAGCTCGCGGACGGGTCGTCGCCCGGGGAGCACCCTGACGTGCAGGTGGAGGGCGTCGCGGTCACCGAGGTCAGCGAGGTCGAGCTGCGGGGGCGCCGGACCTGGCAGGCCGTGTGCCGTCCGCTCGTCGGCGCCTACGACCCCCGGTGCGGGTGCTGCCCGCTGCTGGACAGCGTGGCCAGCCGGCTGCTGGAGTACGGCCCCGACGACCCGGCCCTGGCGACCGGGCGGGAGAGCCTGCCGACGGCATACCTCGTCAGCCTCGACGTCCGGACCGGGATCGTCGCCGACGTCTCACCGCGGGACGGGGACGGGGCGGGGAGCAGCTTCGGCAACGAGATCCACGCCGTGGACGAGCCCCTCAGGCCGCCAGCGGCTCGCGCACCAGCCGGCCCATGAGCTCGGCCACCCGCCCGCGGACGTCCTCGGCCAGCTCCCCGCCCTCGAGGGCTGCGGTGGCCGAGGCCAGCCCGACCGTCTCCTCGAGCGGCAGCGCCCCCGCGACCTGCAGCACCCGCACCGCGTCGGCACGCGCCCACTGCGCCGCCTTCGGCGAGGCGGAGGCCCCCAGCACGGCGACCGGCTTGCCCGCGAGCGCGGCCGCACCCCGGGGGCGGGAGGTCCAGTCGATGGCGTTCTTGAGCACGCCGGGCAGCGAGCCGTTGAACTCCGGCGTCGCGACCACCAGGGCGTCGGCCGCGGCGACCTGCTCACGGAAGGCACGGACCGCCGCGGGCGGGGTGTCGGTGTCGAGGTCCTGGTCGTAGTGCGGCAGCGAGGGCAGCAGCGTGCTGATCTCGGCACGCACGCCGTCCGGGAGAGCGGCGACGGCGGCCTCCGCCAGCCGGCGGCTGGTCGAGTCGGGCCGCAGGCTGCCGAGGAGGACGAGCACGGTGGGACGGTCGTTGGCAGTAGTCACGTGACGCGTCAACCATCACCGTGGTGCTGGTATTCCCGCGCTCTCGGTCCCGTGCGACCCACCACCCGGGCGACCCGCCCGGGACTCATCCGCGGGCGAGCCGCTCCTTGACCTTCACGGGGCTGGGGTTGGTGTGGGGTATGCCGTCCATCACCACGGTGGGGACCGTCTCGTTGCCGTCGTTGACGCTGCGGACGAAGGCGGCGCCCTCCTCGTCCTCCCAGATGTTGACCCAGGTGACGCGGTCCTTGAGCCCGCCCAGCCGCGCCTTGAGCATGGCGCAGAAGCCGCACCCCGGTCGCCAGTAGACGACGACGTCCCCACGCGGGTCGTCCTGCGCCATGTCCTCGACCTCCTGCTGCGTCGTCCCGCCTCGGCGGCCACGCCAGGGGGAGGTCCACCAGGCGATGCCGAGCGCCAGCACACCGTAGCCGACCGCCCACGCCGCCCGCCCGTCCAGGGCGAGGTCCACGACGACCAGACCCAGGACGACGACGAGTGCTCCCCACAGCCACGGTGACCTCATACCCCCATGGTGGCGCAGCAGCGCCGGTCCCGCCTCCGTCCGCCGGGGGAGCTCACGCCGCGTCGGGCCTACGCTGGTGCGGTGACCGCTCACCCGCAGGAGGGATACCTGGACCGTCGCTCGCCCCGGGGGCGGACGATGCTCGCGGCGGTGACAGTCGGGTCGGGCGTGGCGATCCTGGACGGCTCCATCGTCAACGTGGCCCTGCGCACCATCGGGGAGGACCTCGGGGCCACCCTGCCGCAGCTGCAGTGGGTCATCGGTGGCTACCTGCTCTCGCTCGCCTCGCTCGTCCTGGTCGCCGGCGCCCTGGGCGACCGGCTCGGCCGGCGTCGGGTCTACCTCGTCGGGATGACCTGGTTCCTGCTCGCCTCGGCCCTGTGCGCGCTCGCCCAGGACCCGGCCCAGCTCATCGCGGCGCGCCTCGTCCAGGGCGTGGGTGCGGCGCTGCTCACCCCGGGTGCCCTCGCGCTGATCCAGGCGAGCTACGCCCCCGGTGACCGGGCGCCCGCCATCGGCACCTGGGCCGGCGTGTCCGGCATCGCGGCGGCCATCGGTCCGCTGGTCGGCGGCGCCATCGTCGACACCGCGAGCTGGCGGTGGATCTTCGCGATCAACATCCCGCTGTGCGTCGTGGTCATCGCCCTGGCCGCCTGGTCGGCCCCGGAGAGCAAGGACGTGGAGTCGACCGGCAGGTTCGACCTGGTGGGCTCGGCGCTCGTCGTCGTCGGGCTCGCCGCCTCGACCTGGGCGCTCACGACCGCCGCCGAGGCGCCGACGGCCGCGCTCGCCGTGGCGTGGGTGGTGACCGCCCTGGCGGCGGCCGGCTTCCTCGCGTGGAGCCGGAGCGCGGCGCACCCGCTGGTGCCCCTGCACCTCTTCGGCTCGCGGGTCTTCTCCGCGGCCAACGCCATGACCCTGCTGGTCTACGGCGCCCTCGGGGTGGTCATGCTCTTCGTCGTCATCCAGCTGCAGGTGACCTCCGGGTGGTCGGCCACGGCGTCCGGGCTCGCCGGGCTGCCGGTCACCGTGGCGCTGCTGCTGCTCTCCACCCGGGCGGCCGCGCTCGCCGACCGCATCGGGCCGCGCGTCCCCATGACGGTGGGGCCGCTGGTCTGCGCCCTGGGCACGCTGCTCATGGTGGGGATCGGCCGGGACACCGGCTGGGGCGGGGTCCTGCCGGGGATGGTGGTGTTCGCGCTCGGGCTGGCGCTGCTCGTCTCCCCGCTCACCGCCGCGGTGCTCGCCGCGGTCGCGGACCGGTATGCCGGCCTGGCCAGCGGCATCAACAACGCCGTCGCCCGCACCGGGTCGCTCCTCGCGGTGGCCGCGCTGCCGGCGCTGGTGGGCCTGTCCGGCACGGACTACGCCGATCCGGTGGCCTTCACCGGCGGCTACCGGTGGGCGATGCTCATCTGCACCGCGCTGCTCGCCGGTGGCGGCGTCATCAGCTGGTTCGGGCTGCGGCCGGGACCCACCCGCGCCTGAGCGCTCCTCCCCCTGCCGCTCACGCCTCCCCGGTGGCCAGCAGCCGGACGAAGCCCTCCTCGTCGAGCACGGGCACGCCCAGCTCCTCGGCCTTGGCCGCCTTGGAGCCGGCGTTGGCGCCCACGACGACGTAGTCGGTCTTCTTGCTCACCGAGCCGGAGGCCTTGCCGCCGCGGCTGATGATGGCCTCCTTGGACTCGTCGCGGGAGAAGCCCTCGAGCGAACCGGTGACGACGACCGTCCTCCCCTCCAGCGTCCGCTCGATGGAGGCGTCGCGCTCGTCGGCCATGCGCACCCCGTCGGCGGCCCACTGCTCGACGACCTCCCGGTGCCAGTCGACCTCGAACCACGCCACCACCGACTCGGCGATGATCCGACCCACCCCCTCGGTAGCCGCCAGCTCCTCGACGGACGCCGACCGGATCGCCTCCATCGACCCGAACTCGGTGGCCAGCGCCCGTGCGGCGGTGGGCCCGACGTGGCGGATCGACAGGGCGACGAGCACCCGCCACAGCGGCTGCTCCTTGGCGCCTCGCAGGTGGGTGAGCAGACGCTCGCCGTTGGCCGACAGCACGCGCCCGTCGACGACCTCCTCCGGCGGGTCCGCCTTCTTGGCCGTCCGGGTGAACAGCGGCACCTGCACGAGGCGCTCGCGGTCGGCCCGCTCCTCCTCGGGGGTGGGCGGCCGCGCCGCCGTGCCGTGGGCGAGCCCGAACAGCCCCGCCTCGTTGCGGATCACCCCGGCGTCCAGCAGCGCGGTGACCCCCTCGTAGCCGAGCGCCTCGATGTCGAAGGCGCCCCGGCCGGCCAGGCTGAAGAGGCGCTCGCGCAGCTGCGCGGGGCACTCCTTGCTGTTGGGGCAGCGGATGTCCTTGTCGCCCTCCTTCTGGGCGGCCAGCTCGGTGCCGCAGGACGGGCAGTGCGTCGGCATGACGAACTCCCGCTCGTCCCCGGTCCGCAGGTCGGCCACCGGCCCCAGGATCTCGGGGATGACGTCACCGGCCTTGCGCAGCACCACGGTGTCGCCGATGAGCACGCCCTTGCGCCGGACCTCGTGCTGGTTGTGCAGGGTGGCCCGCTCGACGGTCGACCCGGCGACGAGCACCGGCTCCATCAGCCCGTAGGGCGTGACCCGCCCCGTGCGGCCGACGTCGACCCTGATGTCGAGCAGCTTCGTCGTGACCTCCTCGGGCGGGTACTTGTAGGCGATGGCCCACCGCGGGGCCCGCGAGGTCGCCCCGAGCTGGCGCTGCACGGCCACCTCGTCGACCTTGACGACCACCCCGTCGAGCTCGTGCTCCACGTCGTGCCGGTGCTCGCCGTAGTAGCGGACGATGTCGTGCACCTCGGCCCGGGTGGAGACGACCCTCGCGCGGTCGCTGACCGGCATCCCCCAGGCGCCGAGCACGGCATACGCCTGCGACTGGCGGGTGATGTCGAAGCCGGTGCGCGCTCCGATCCCGTGCACGAGCATGCGCAGGGGGCGGCTGGCCGAGACGCGGGGGTCCTTCTGCCGCAGCGACCCGGCCGCCGAGTTGCGCGGGTTGGCGAAGGGCGCCTTGCCCGCCTCGACCAGGGAGGCGTTGAGCTCGATGAAGCCCTCGAGCGGGAAGAAGACCTCGCCGCGGATCTCCACCAGGGCCGGGATCTCGCTGGGGACGTCCGGAGACGTCGCGGGCTGCTCGGTCGGCGGCGTCAGCCGGTGCGGGACGCCCTCGATGGTGCGCACGTTGAGGGTGACGTCCTCCCCCGTCCGGCCGTCGCCCCGGGTGAGGGCCTGGGTGAGGAGGCCGTCCTCGTAGAGCAGGTTGACCGCGAGGCCGTCGATCTTGAGCTCGCACAGGTAGTGCACCTCGGCGCCCCCGGCCTCGCGCTCGACCCGGTCGAACCACTCGTCCAGCTCCTCCGGGGAGAAGGCGTTGTCGAGGCTGAGCATCCGCTCGCGGTGGTCGACGGCGGTGAACTCGGTGGAGAAGGTGCCGCCCACCTGCTGGGTCGGGCTCTCCGGCGTGCGCAGCGTGGGGTATGCCTCCTCCAGCTCCTCCAGCTCGCGCAGCAGCCCGTCGAACTCGCCGTCGCTGACGGTCGGCGCGTCGCGGACGTAGTAGGCGAACTGGTGGCCCCGGATCTGCTCGGCCAGCTCGGCCGCCCGGCGACGGGCGTCCTCCGGGGGCTCGGGCTGCTCGGCGGGGCCGTCGGGACGCGTCGAGGGGCTGGTGTCGGTCACGTGCTCATTGTGCTGCACGCCACCGACACCAGCCCCTCGTGCTGGTCGGTCAGCCCCGGGTCAGCGGGTGCTCTTGAAGTAGGCCGTCGACTCCTTCCTCCACAGGAGGAAGACGATGACGGCCGCCAGCACCGCGCCGAGCAGCGACAGGATGGTGTTGATCGTGCCCCCGGCTGCCGAGCCCGGCATCATGCTCGTCCCCAGCAGGCCGATGAGGGTCGTGACGACGTTGATGACCCCGAGGATCGTGGCGACGATGCGGGCCCAGCTCTTCCCCTTGCCGTTGAAGAAGCCGAGGAGGAACCAGATGGCGGCGACGACGATGCCCGAGATCAGGCCGATGATCGGCGCGCCGGACACGGTGGCGTCGACGACGGCGGGGTCGACCGGCTGGCCGCTGGCCTCGAGCTGCGACTCGACCGCAGCACGGAGCTGGTCCTCAGGCGTCGCGAGCGCGAGAACCCCGCTGATCAGCGAGAGCGCACCGCCGGCGTACATGAGCTTCTCCGCCAGCCCCACCGGCTGCGGCTTCGCGACGGCGCCCGCCGGGGCTCCGCCGTGCGCGCCGTGGGTGTCGTAGCTCGGCGCCGCCTGGTAGCCGCCCTCGTGCTGCGGTGCGTTCGGGTCGTGGTGCGGGTCCTCGTGACCCGGGTTCTGTGACATGTCTCCCCTTTTCGTGGGCGTGCCGGACGCACGCGTGACGCGGACACCCTAGCGGGGCTGGAGTGACTTATGCGACAGCCGTCTCGGCGAGCCTGAGCGCAGCCTGGGAGAGCGACCGCGTGACCTGTCGCGCTCCGGCCGGGCTGGCCGAGGCCAGGCCGCAGGCCGGCGTGAGGGCGACGTCGGCCAGCGAGGCGACCGGCAGCCCGGACTCGTGCCACCGCCGCAGCAGCGGCTCGAGCGGGTCGGCCGCGGCCGGGTCGAGCCCCGCCCAGAGCCGGCAGCCGTCCTCGACCGCCGCCGCGACCTGCTCGAACCTCCCCCTCCCGACCTGCGCCAGGTCCACGGCGACGAACCCCGCACCGGCATCGGCGAGCACGTCGACCGGCGGGTCGGCAGCGCAGGTGTGCACCCCGCATACCTGCGCGGCGGGCTGGTCGAGCACCTGCCGCAGCGCGGTCACCACCTCGCCCCGCTCGGGCGTGCGCAGCACGCGGTAGCCCGACTCGGACCGGATCCTCCCGAGGAGCACGGAGGTGAGCGACGGCTCGTCCACCTGCAGGACCAGCTCGGCACCCGGGACCAGGCGCTGCACCCGGCCCAGGTAGGCGCCCACCCCTTCGGAGAGCGAGGCCACCACGTCCCGGGTCGCGCCCGGGTCGTCGAGCACCCGGTCGCCCAGCGGTCGCCACAGCGACGCGGCCAGGGTCCACGGCCCGGCGACCTGCACCTTGAGCGGCCCGGCATAGCCGTCGAGGGCCTCGGCGAGCTCGTCGAGGTCCTGGGTCAGCAGCGAGGCGGCGCGCTCGGCGTCCCGACCGGGCCGGTCGACCAGACGCCAGCCCTGCGGCTGCAGGTCCACCGGCAGGTCCACGAGCAGGTGGGCCGCGCGCCCCACCAGGTCGGCCCCGGGCCCCCGGGCGGGCAGCTCGGGCAGGTAGGGCACGGCCCGCACCCCCTCCGGTGCGTCGCCGGCGAGCTCGCCGGCGACCACCCGCAGCGCCTCGCGCACGTCGGTGCCGGGCCAGGATCCGATACCGGTGACGTCGACCACGCCGCTCACTGTAGGCGGTGGTGACGGGCGGCAGGGACCAGGCGCGGGTCAGGCCCGCCCGGTCGAGGCGATGGTGGCCGACCCGACCACGCGGGTGCCGTCGTAGAGCACGACCGACTGGCCGGGGGCGACCCCCCGGACCCGTTCGGCCAGACGCACCGTCACCCGCTCCGGTATGCCGTCGTCGCCGTCCGCGTGCACGTCCACCCGGGCCGGGTACTCCCGGCCGTGCGCCCGGATCTGCGCGCCGAGGGCGACCTCGCCGACCGGCGCCGGGCCGCACCAGCGCAGGTGGTCGCCCTCGACGACGTCGACCCCGAGCAGCTCCTCCGGGCCGACGACGACGGTGTTGGAACGGGTGTCCGTGGACACGACGTAGCGCGGCCGGCCGTCGGCGGCGGGGACCTTCAGCCCCAGCCCCCGACGCTGCCCCACCGTGTAGCCGTGCGCTCCCCCGTGCTCACCCACGACCTCGCCGTCGCTGTCGACGATCGGGCCGGGGGCCGTGCCGAGGCGCTGGGCGAGGTAGCCGCGGGTGTCGCCGTCGGCGATGAAGCAGATGTCGTGGCTGTCCGGCTTCTTCGCGACGGAGAAGCCCCGCTCGCGGGCCTCCTCGCGGATCTGCGGCTTGGTCGTGTCGCCGAGCGGGAAGAAGCTGCGGGCGAGCTGGTCGGCGTCGAGCACCCCGAGCACGTAGGACTGGTCCTTGGCCGGGTCGACCGCCCGGTGCAGCTCGCGCCGCACCCCGCCGGGCGCCCCGGCGTCGGCGACCTCCTCGACCTGCGCGTAGTGGCCGGTGGCGACGGCGTCGAAGCCGAGCGCGAGAGCCTTGTCCAGCAGTGCCGCGAACTTGATCTTCTCGTTGCAGCGCAGGCAGGGGTTGGGGGTGCGGCCGGCGGCGTACTCCGCGGCGAAGTCCTCGACCACGTCCTCCCGGAACCGCTGCGCCATGTCCCAGACGTAGAAGGGGATGCCGAGCCGGTCGGCGACCCGGCGGGCGTCGCCGGCGTCCTCAATGGTGCAGCAGCCGCGGGCCGACTCGCGCAGGGTGGCCGCGGACTGGGCGAGCGCCAGGTGCACCCCCACGACCTCGTGCCCGGCGTCGAGCATCCGGGCGGCGGCGACCGCCGAGTCGACCCCGCCGCTCATCGCGGCGACGACGCGCATCAGGCGCTCCTGCGCGTCTGCGAGCCCGCGGCCGCGGCATGGGCGCGCCGGGCGCGCTCCAGGGCCGGCGGCAGCGCGGCGAGGACGGCGTCGACGTCGGCCTGGGTGGAGCCGTGGCCGAGGGTCATCCGCAGCGCGCCGGCCGCCTCCTGCTCGGGCACCCCCATGGCCAGCAGCACGTGGCTCGGCCGGGGCACCCCGGCCTGGCACGCGGACCCGGTCGAGCAGGCGACTCCCGCCGCGTCCAGCAGGTAGAGCAGCGAGTCCCCCTCGCAGTCGGCGACCCGCAGGTGGACGTTGCCCGCGAGGCGACCGGCGGTGTCGGCGGGGGTCCACGGCCCCGAGACGGTGATGCCCGGGTCGAGCGCGAGCGCGCCGGTGACGAGCGCGTCCCGTAGCCCGGCGAGGTATGCCGCGTGCTCGGCCTGGTGCTGCGCCGCATGGGTGACCGCCACCGCGAGCCCGGCGATCGCCGGGGTGTCGAGGGTGCCCGAGCGCAGGCCCCGCTCCTGTCCCCCGCCGTGGGTGAGCGGCACCGGCGCCTGGTCGCGGCCCGCGGTGAGCACCCCGACGCCGAGGGGCCCGCCGACCTTGTGGCCGGTGACGACCCCCAGGTCGACCCGGGAGAGGTCGAGCGGGACCTGGCCGAGGGCCTGGACGGCGTCGGAGTGGAACGGGATGCCGTGCTCCCGGGCCACCGCGGCGAGCGCGGGCACCGGGGCGACCGTGCCCACCTCGTTGTTGGCCCACATGACGCTGACCAGCGCCACGGTCGCAGGGCCGCCGTCCGCGTCCAGCGCGGCGGCCAGGGCGTCGGGGGTCACCACACCCTCCGCGTCCGGCTCGACCCAGGTGACCCGCGCGCCCTCGTGCGCCACGAGGTGCTCGACCGGGTCGAGGACGGCGTGGTGCTCGGTCCCGGCGACGACGAGGCGGTCACGGGCGGGGTCGGCCGCGCGGCGTGCGGCATACGTGCCCTTGACCGCGAGGTTGTCGGCCTCGGTGCCGCCGGAGGTGAAGACGACCTCCGAGGGACGCACCCCGAGGGCCTGCGCGACCTGCTCGCGGGACTCCTCGACGACCCGGCGCGCGCGGCGGCCGGGGTCGTGCAGCGAGCTGGCGTTGCCGGTCTGCCGCATCTCGCGGGCGACCACCTCGACCACCTCGTCCAGGACGGGCGTCGTGGCGGCGTGGTCGAGGTAGACGCGGGCAGGTGCGGGCACAGACATGACGGGACCCAGTCTACGAGCGGTCCGACGGCGCTCGGGCAACGCGGACCGTCGGCCGGACGGGGGCTCAGCCCTTGTTCTGCTGCACCTTGTCGGCCGCCTGCGGCAGGATGGTGAAGAGGTCACCGACGACGCCGAAGTCGACGAGCTCGAAGATCGGCGCCTCGGCGTCCTTGTTGACCGCCACGATCGTCTTGGACGTCTGCATGCCGGCGCGGTGCTGGATCGCGCCGGAGATGCCGGCCGCGACGTAGAGCTGCGGGCTGACCGAGACACCGGTCTGGCCGACCTGGTGGGAGTGCGGGTACCACCCGGCGTCCACGGCCGCCCGCGAGGCACCCACGGCCGCACCGAGCGCGTCGGCGAAGGCCTCGACCGGGCCGAAGTCACCGCCCGTGCCGCGCCCGCCGGACACCACGATCGCGGCCTCGGTGAGCGAGGGCCGGCCGGACTTCTCCTTGGCCGTGCGCGACGTCACCCGCGCCGCGCGGGCGACCTCGGAGACCTCCGTGGTGACCGTCTCCTCGGCCGGGGTGGCGGCCGACTCCTCGGCGGGGATGCTGTTGGGCTTGACGGTGATGATGGGGGTGCCGGTGCCCACCTGCGCGGCGACGGTGTAGCTGCCGGCGAAGACCGACTTCGTCACCCGCAGCCCGCCGTCGGCGCCCTCGACGTCGACGGCGTCGGTGATGACCCCGGAGCCGGTCTTGATGGCGAGGCGGCCGGCGACCTCCTTGGCGTCGTTGGTGGAGGCGACCAGCACGGCAGCCGGCGAGGTGCGCCCGACCAGGTCGGCCAGCAGCTCGGCGACCGGGGCGACGAGGTGGTCGGTGTAGACGGCGTCGTCCGCGAGGTAGACCTTCGCCGCGCCGAAGCGGGCCAGGGTCTCCTTCGCCGCGGCATACCCCTGCCCGACGAAGACGGCCGAGGGCTCGCCGAGGCGGCGCGCCACGGTGAGCATCTCGGCGGTGGTCTTGCGGACGTCACCGTCGACGTGGTCGACCAGGACGAGGACTTCACTCATGTCAGCAGGCTCCTTGGTATGTCGTGTCCGGTCGGGTCAGGCGAGCCGGCGGCCGGCCAGGAAGTCGGCGAGCGCCTCGCCGCCCTGGCCCTCGTCGGTGACGACCTCGCCGGCCTCGCGCGGCGGGCGGGCCTGCGTCTCCTCGACGCGCGCCCACGCGGCGTCCAGGCCGACCTGGGAGGGGTCGACGCCGAGGTCGGCCAGGCTCCAGGTCTGCACGGGCTTCTTCTTGGCGGCCATGATCCCCTTGAACGAGGGGTAGCGCGGCTCGTTGATCTGGTCGGTGACCGACACCACGGCCGGCAGGTCGGCCTCCACGGTCTCGGAGAAGGACTCGTTGTCGCGGCGGATGCGCACGTGACCGCCCTCGACGGTCAGCTCGGAGGCGAAGGTCACCTGGGGCAGGCCGAGCCGCTCGGCCAGCATCGCGGGGACGACCGACATGACCCCGTCGGTGGAGGCCAGGCCGGTGAGCACGAGGTCGACGTCGCCGCACTTCCTCACCGCCTCGGCCAGCACCAGCGAGGTCGCCACGGCGTCCGAGCCGGCGATGGCCTCGTCCAGCACGTGGACCCCCTGGTGGGCCCCCATCTGCAGGCTCTTCTTGATCGCTGTCGCGGCGTCCTCGGGACCCACGGTGAGCACGGTGACCTCGCCCTCACCGGCCTCGACGATCTTCAGCGCCTCCTCGACGGCATACTCGTCCAGCTCGGAGAGGAGCCCGTCCACGCCCTCACGGTCGGTGGTGCGGTCGGACTCGAAGCCGCGGTCGCCCTGGGCGTCCGGCACGTACTTCACACAGACGACGATGTTCACTGCTCACGTCCTCGTGGTTGTGGGTGGTCGTTGGTGCCATCTTGACACTTGACGCTCGCGTCAAGCCAACCGGGAGGTCGCGCCGCTGACGTGACGACGGCGTCGGGTCAGCCGAAGAGGCCGGGGACCCATCCCAGGAGCACCAGGAAGACCAGCAGCACGGGGTAGAGCAGCGCGAGGGTCCAGCGTCGCCGGGCGGCCCCGGGGGTGAGGGGCAACCACAGGCGACGCCCGGTGGGGTCAGTAGCAACCACAAGTGACGCCCCGGGGGGTGAGGGGCAACCACAGGCGACGCCCGGTGGGGTCAGGGGCAACCACAGGCGACGCCCGGTGGGGCTCGATGGGCCACCGAGCGCCGTGAAGGGTTGCTCCCAGACCGACCGAGCGCCGGGTGTGGTTGCGCCAGCAACCACAAGCGGCGCTCGGTCGGGAGAGGTGAGCGGCAGGGACGGGGGGTCAGCGGCCGGTGAACTCCGCCTTGCCGGGGCCCTGCTCAACGAAGGAGCGCATGCCGATCTCGCGGTCCCTCGTCGCGAAGACGCTGGCGAACTGCATCGCCTCGATGGCCAGGCCGGTCTCGAGGTCGCCGTCCAGACCGCGGTCGACGGCCTCCTTGGCGGCCCGCAGCGCGAGGGCCGGGCCACCGACGTAGCCGCGCACCATCTCCAGCGCCGTGGCGTGCGCCTGACCGGGGTCGCAGACCCGGTCGACCAGGCCCATCTCGAGCGCCTCGGAGGCGTCGACCATCCGGCCGGTGAAGACGAGGTCCTTGGCCCGGGCCGGGCCGACGAGCCGGGCGAGCCGCTGGCTGCCTCCCGCGCCGGGGATGACGCCGAGCAGGATCTCGGGCTGGCCCAGCCGGGCGTCCGAGGCCGCGACCCGGAAGTCGGCGCAGAGCGCCAGCTCGTTGCCGGCGCCGAGGGCATACCCCTCGATGGCGGCGACCACCGGCTTGGGGATGCGCGCGACGGCGGAGAAGCACTCCTGGATGACCGGGGCGCGCCGGACCATGTCCGGGTAGGACATGTCCTGCATCTCCTTGATGTCGGCGCCGGCGGCGAAGACCTTCTCGCCGCCGTAGAGCACGACGGCCGCGACCTCGTCGTCGTCACCGACCAGACGCGCCGCCTCGCCGAGGGCGTCCTGGACCTCGATCGACAGCGGGTTCATGCTCGGCCGGTCGATGCGGACGGTGGCGATGCCGTCCTCGACCTCGATGCGGACGAGGTCGCTGGCCGTGGCGACGGTGCGGCTCACGCCTGGTCCCCCGGCGTACCGCCCCCGTCGGCGGTCCCGCCGTCGGGACCCTGCTGGCCCCGGGAGCCCACGCTCAGCCACGGTCCGACCTCGGTCCCCTCGGGTGCACCCTCGGGGAGGTCGGGCTCCTCCCCGCGCTCGACCTGGGCCTTGGCGATGACGTTGCGGTGCCAGAGCTGCAGCGCCTGCAGCAGCAGGCCGGTGGCGATCTGGACCTTGGCCTTGGGCGGCTCGGAGCGGGCGATGATCTGCTCGACCGCCAGCACGAGGTTGCCGCTCGCGATGCCGGCCTTGACGAGGTTGACCCCCAGCGTCACGTCGTTGCACCCGTTGAGCCGGGTGAACAGCTCCTCGGGGACGCTGCTGGCGATCTGCCACTGGCCGTAGATGCGCATGATGTCGAACTGCTCGCCCTCGATGACCTTGACGAACAGCTTCTGCCCCTGCACCTCGAAGGCGACGTCGCCAGCCTTGTCCAGGTTGGGCGACATCTGCAGGTCCTGCAGGGCGTCGAGGACGCGACCGGTCAACGGGTGCTCCTGCGGGGGCGGCGGGAAGTTGGGCAGCGAGGTCGGATCACTCATGGTTCCAACGTAACGGCTCGGCCCAGGTCCTGCGCAGCCCCGTCCGCCGGTGGCCCTACGCTGGGCCACCGTGCCCCCTCCGCCCCGGCCCCGCCGCAGCCTCGACCGCCCGCCGCCGCTGGGCGTGACGACCACGGCCGACGGCCCCGAGATCGCCGTGCTCGCGCGGCACGCCACCGCCGTCGAGCTCTGCCTGTCCACCCCCACCGGGGAGCGCCGGGTCCCGCTGACCCGCTCGGCCCACGGGATCTGGTGGGACCTCGTGCCCGAGCTGGTCCCGGGGACGCGCTACGGACTGCGGGTGCACGGACCCTGGGCTCCCGACCAGGGCCACCGGCACAACCACGACAAGCTGCTGCTCGACCCCTACGCCGGGGCGGTCGAGGGGGAGGTGACCTGGCGTCCGGAGGTCTACGGTCACGTCGCCGGCGACCACGGCTGGACCGACCCGGAGGCCCGTGACGACCGGGACTCGGCCCCGTTCGTCCCCCGTTCGGTGGTCGTCGACCACGGCACCTTCGACTGGGGCGGGGACGCCTCGCCCCAGGTGCCCTGGACCGACACGGTGCTCTACGAGGCGCACGTGCGGGGGCTGACCCGGCTGCACCCGGAGGTGCCGCCGGAGCAGCGGGGCACCTACGCCGCCCTCGGCCACCCGGCGGTGGTCGAGCACCTGACGAGCCTGGGCGTGACCAGCCTCCAGCTGCTCCCCGTGCACGCCTTCACCTCCGAGCCCTCGCTGGTCCGCCGCGGTCTGTCGAACTACTGGGGCTACAACTCCCTGGGGTTCTTCGCCCCGCACGCCCCGTATGCCGCCGCCAGCGACCCCCAGGGTGTCGTCGACGAGGTGAAGGGCGCCGTCCGTGCGCTGCACGCGGCGGGCATCGAGGTGGTCCTCGACGTCGTCTACAACCACACGGCCGAGCAGTCGTCCTGGGACGGCCCGACCCTCGGCCCGCGCGGCCTGGACAACCGCACCTACTACCGCCTCGACGACCGCGGCCGCGACATCGACGTCACCGGCTGCGGCAACACCCTGGACCTGCGGGACCCGCAGGTGGCGCGGCTGGTCCTGGACTCGCTGCGGCACTGGGTCCAGGAGTTCCACGTCGACGGCTTCCGGTTCGACCTCGCCCCGGCGCTGGCGCGCGGACGGGACGACGCCTACGACCGGGAGCACGCCTTCCACGTGGCGCTCGAGACCGACCCGGTCCTCTCACGGGTCAAGCTGATCGCGGAGCCGTGGGACGTCGGGGTCCACGGGTGGCGGACCGGGCAGTTCCCCGCGGTCTTCTCCGAGTGGAACGACCGGTTCCGCGACACGACCCGCACCTTCTGGCTGGCCGACGTGGGCCGTCGCCTGCACGGTCACGGGGGCCACGGGGTGCGCGAGCTCGCGACCCGCCTGGCCGGCTCGGCCGACCTCTTCGGGCACGACGGCCGGGGCCCGCTGGCCTCGGTCAACCTCGTCACCGCCCACGACGGCTTCACGCTGGCCGACCTCACGGCCTACGAGCACAAGCACAACCACGCCAACGGCGAGGACAACCGGGACGGCCACGGGGACAACCGGTCCTGGAACCACGGCGTCGAGGGGCCGACCGAGGACGCCGAGGTGCTGCGCGGCCGCCGGCGCTCGGTCCGCAACCTGCTCGGGACCCTGCTGCTCGCCCCCGGGGTCCCGATGCTCGTGGCCGGGGACGAGCTGGGGCGCACGCAGCAGGGCAACAACAACGCCTACTGCCAGGACTCCGCGCTGACCTGGGTGGACTGGGACCTCGAGGAGTGGCAGTCGGCGCTGCTGGCGGACACCCGGTCGCTGCTGGCGCTGCGGCGCGAGCTCGCCCTGCTGCGCACGAGCGACTTCCCAACCTTCGACGCCCTCCCCGGCCGCACCCGGCTGCGCTGGTTCGCCGAGGACGGTGACGTCCTCGGGGAGCACCAGTGGAACGACCCCCACCGCAGCACGCTCACGGCGCTCTTCGACACCCTCCACGGCGGCACCCCGGACGACCGGCGCCACGCCGTCGTGGTGCTCCTGCACGCGGGCACGACGGCGGCCTCCCTGCGGCTGCCCGAGGTCGGGGACGTCCGGACCTGGGACGTGCGCTTCACCAGCGCGAGCACGCCCTCGGCAGGCGCGCAGGTGAACCCCGGGGGTGCGGTCGAGGTCGGCCCGACGAGCCTCACCGTGCTCACCGCGACGCTCACCGGGACGGCCGGGCCGACCGCGTCGGCGCGCGTGGTTTCCGAGGCGGAAGCCCGGTAGGTTGGTGCGGGTGACCGAGCACTCGACCACGCCCACCCCGTCCGCCCCTGCGTCCGGACGCCCCGCCTCCTCCTCGATCGACCGGTCGGTCCTGGCCACCGTCGGTCAGGAACCCCTGGGCCGGATCCCCGTCCTGGACGTCGAGCCCGTGGTGGACGGCGGACGCCGGCCCACCAAGTCCGTCGTCGGCGAGGTCTTCACCGTCACCGCGACGGTCTTCCGGGAGGGGCACGACGCGGTCAACGCCACCGTGGTGCTGACCGACCCGGACGGCCGGGAGCACCACGTGCCGATGACGTGCACCAACCCCGGGCTCTCGCACTGGCAGGCGCAGGTGCACGCCGACCGCGCGGGCGTCTGGACGTTCCGGGTCGAGGGGTGGTCCGACCCCTACGCCACGTGGGAGCACGACGGCACCATCAAGGTCGAGGCCGGGGTGGACGTCGAGCTCATGCTCGAGGAGGGCGCCCGCGTGCTGGAGCGCGCGCTCGACGACGGCGGGCACGACGACGCCGACCGCCAGGTCCTGGAGGAGGCGGTCGACACCCTGCGACGCAGCGCCCTGCCGACCGCCGAGCGGCTGCACGCCGGCACCTCGCCGCAGGTCGAGGACGTCCTGGCGCGCACCCCGCTGCGCGAGCTGGTCAGCGCCTCCCCCGGCGTCACCTGGCTGGTCGAGCGCCCGCTGGCGCTCACCGGGGCGTGGTACGAGATCTTCCCGCGCTCCGAGGGCGCCACCCGGGACCCGGACACCGGGCTGTGGACCAGCGGCACCTTCACCACCGCCCAGGAGCGGCTGCCGGCGATCGCCGACATGGGCTTCGACGTGGTCTACCTCACCCCGGTGCACCCGATCGGGCGCACCAACCGCAAGGGGCGCAACAACACCCTCGACGCCGGCGAGCACGACCCCGGCTCCCCCTACGCCATCGGCTCCGCCGAGGGCGGGCACGACGCGCTGCACCCCGACCTCGGCGACTTCGCGGACTTCGACGCCTTCGTGGAGCGCGCGCAGGGCCTGGGCCTGGAGGTCGCGATGGACATCGCCCTGCAGGCCTCCCCGGACCACCCGTGGGCCACCGAGCACCCGGAGTTCTTCCAGATCCGGGCGGACGGCTCCATCGCCTACGCCGAGAACCCCCCCAAGAAGTACCAGGACATCTACCCCGTCTTCTTCGACAACACCCCGGACGAGGTGTATGCCGAGATCCGCCGGGTGATCCAGGTGTGGATCGACCACGGCATCCGGATCTTCCGGGTCGACAACCCGCACACCAAGCCGGTGAACTTCTGGCAGTGGCTCATCGCCGACGTGGCGCAGGACCACCCCGACGTCATCTGGCTGGCCGAGGCCTTCACCAAGCCGATGATGATGCGCACCCTGGCCAAGGTCGGCTTCCAGCAGTCCTACACCTACTACGCCTGGCGCAGCACCGCGGCCGAGCTCGCGGAGTACGTCACCGAGCTGGCCACCGAGACGGCGCCCTACATGCGCCCCTCCTTCTGGCCGACGACGCACGACATCCTCACGCCATACATGAGCAACGGCGGCGTGACCGCCCACCTGGTGCGCTCCGCCCTGGCCGCGACCCTCGTCCCCACCTACGGCATCTACGCCGGGTTCGAGCACGTCGAGGACGTGCCGCGCACAGGCGCCGAGGAGCACGTGGACAACGAGAAGTACGAGTACAAGGACCGTCGCTGGGGCGAACCGGTCGGTGGCCGGCCCGACCTCACCGGCTGGTTGACGATGCTCAACCGGGTCCGGGCCGAGCACCCGAGCCTGCACTGGCTGCGCAACGTCACCTTCCACCACGCCGAGGACGAGAACCTCCTCGTCTTCTCCAAGCACGGCGGGGGCGCCGGGGACGGCTCGGAGCAGGACACCGTGCTCGTCGTCGCCAACCTCGACCCCTACACCGTCCGCGCGAGCCGGCTGCACCTGGACCTGCCCGCGCTCGGGCTCTCCTGGGGCGACCGCTTCCGCGCGCACGACCTGGTCACCGGGTCGACCTGGACGTGGGACGACGCGCCCTACGTCGAGCTCGGCCCCGGCTACGGCCACGAGCCGGTCCACATCGTCCACGTCACCACCGCCTGAGAAGGAGCACGATGCGCGGGCTCAACCTCCATCAGCCAGGGCTGAAGAACGACCCGGACTGGTTCCGCAAGGCGGTCTTCTACGAGGTCCTCGTCCGGGCCTTCGACGACTCCACGGGGTCCGGCTCGGGCGACTTCACCGGGCTGATGAACCGGCTGGACTACCTGCAGTGGCTCGGTGTCGACTGCCTGTGGATCCCGCCGTTCTACGCCTCCCCGCTGCGCGACGGCGGGTATGACGTCGCCGACTACACCGCGGTCCTGCCCGAGTTCGGCACCCTCCCGGACTTCCGCGAGCTCATCAGCCAGGCGCACGCCCGCGGCATCCGCATCATCACCGACCTGGTGATGAACCACACGAGCGACCAGCACCCGTGGTTCCAGGCCAGCCGCTCGGACCCCGAGGGTCCCTACGGCGACTTCTACGTCTGGTCCGACACCGACGAGAAGTATGCCGACGCCCGGATCATCTTCGTCGACACCGAGACCTCCAACTGGACCTTCGACCCGGTCCGGCGGCAGTTCTTCTGGCACCGCTTCTTCTCCCACCAGCCGGACCTCAACTTCGAGAACGAGGCCGTCGCCGAGGCGATGTTCGACGTCGTCCGGTTCTGGCTGGACCTCGGCATCGACGGCTTCCGGCTGGACGCCGTGCCCTACCTCTTCGAGGAGGAGGGCACCAACTGCGAGAACCTCCCCCGCACCCACGAGTTCCTCGCCCGCCTGCGGGCCATGGTGGACGAGGAGTACCCGGGTCGGGTCCTGCTGGCCGAGGCCAACCAGATGCCGGCCGAGGTGGTCGACTACTACGGCACCCCCGAGGCGCCGGAGTGCCACATGTGCTTCCACTTCCCGGTCATGCCGAGGCTCTACTACGCGCTGCGCGAGGAGAAGGCGGAGCCCGTCGTCCGGGTCATGGAGGAGACGCCCCGCATCCCCGAGGGGACGCAGTGGGGCACCTTCCTGCGCAACCACGACGAGCTCACCCTGGAGATGGTCTCCGGGGAGGAGCGTTCGGCGATGTACGGCTGGTACGCCCCCGACCCGCGGATGCGCGCCAACATCGGCATCCGGCGTCGGCTGGCCCCGCTGCTCGACAACTCCCGCGAGGAGATCGAGCTCATCAACGCGTTGCTGCTCTCGCTCCCGGGGTCGCCGTGCCTCTACTACGGCGACGAGATCGGCATGGGCGACAACATCTGGCTCAGCGACCGCGACGCCGTGCGCACCCCCATGCAGTGGACCCCGGACCGCAACGCCGGCTTCTCCACCGCAGACCCGGGCAAGCTGTACCTCCCCGTCATCAGCTCGCTGGTCTACCACCACAACAGCGTCAACGTGGAGGCCGAGATGGCCAGCGGCTCCTCGCTGCTGCACTGGACCCGCGGCATGCTGCAGGTGCGGGCCTCGCACGAGGTCTTCGGCACCGGTGAGTACCTCCCCTGCGTGGCCGACAACGACGCGGTGCTGGCCTTCGTCCGCGCCCTGCCGCCGGGCAGCGACGAGGAGGAGCGCGAGGGCTACCCCGCGGTGCTGTGCGTCAACAACCTGTCCTCCCGGCCGCAGGCCAGCACCATCACGCTGCCGGAGGCCCTGCACGGCGCCGACGTGCGGGACCTCTTCGGCGGGCACAACTTCCCCGACGTCGGTGCCGACGGCACCGTCACCCTCAGCATGGGCTCGCGCGGCTTCTACTGGCTGGGCCTGACCCCGAAGGAGGAGCAGCGATGACCGACCTCACCCCGTCGTTCGAGGACTTCCTGCCAGCCTGGGTGGCCCGCCAGCGCTGGTTCCGTGGCAAGCAGGCCGCTGGCGCGGCGCCGCGGCTGCGCCGGGTCTCCGCCATCCGCTGGCAGGACCCCTACGGCGAGGTCGGGATCGAGGACCACATCGTCCTCGACGAGAGCGCGTCGGACGAGCCGCCCACCGTCTACCAGGTCCCGCTCACCTACCGCGCCGAGGCGGTGCCCTTCCTGGAGCACGCGCTCGTGGCCACCGCGGAGCACCCCGAGCTGGGCACCCGCTACATCTACGACGCGACCCACGACCCGGTCTTCGCCGACGTGCTGCTCTCGGAGATGGCGTCCGACCACGAGGTCCCGGCCGCCCGCTCGCGCCGGGTGGCCCCGCAGGGGGAGCGCCCGGCGCTGGCCACCGCGCGGGTCCTGTCGGGTGAGCAGTCCAACACCTCGGTCATCGTGGAGACCCACCGCGGCGGACGGCCGCTCATCATCAAGCTCTTCCGCGTCCTGCACGAGGGGGAGAACCCGGACGTGTCGGTGCAGGCCGCGATCAGCCGCGGCGGCTCGCGTCAGGTGCCGGACCCGTTCGGCTACGTCGAGGGACGTTGGCCCGGCGCGGACGGCCGGGAGGTCCACGGCCACCTCGCCTTCGCGCAGGAGTTCCTCACCGGCACCGAGGACGCCTGGCGTCAGGCCCGGGTCGCCGCCGACGCCGACGACGACTTCAGCGGGCGCGCCCGCAGCCTGGGCGCGGCCACCGCCGCCGTGCACGCCGCGCTGCGCGAGGCCTTCGGGGCCCGCCCGGCCGACGAGCGCCGCGCCGAGCTGCTGACCCAGATGCGCGACCGTGCCGAGCAGTCCTTCCGGGACGCGCCGCAGCTCGCCGAGCACCGCGACGCCGTGCTGGGCGTGTATGCCGCCCTGGAGTCCGCGGACCTGCCCGACCTGCAGCGGGTCCACGGCGACTACCACCTGGGCCAGGTCCTCGACGCCCCGGACCGCGGCTGGGTGCTCCTGGACTTCGAGGGCGAGCCGCTGCGACCGCTGGCCGAGCGCACCGAGCCCGACCTGGCCCTGCGCGACGTCGCCGGCATGCTCCGCTCCTTCGACTACGCCGCCGCCTCCTCGGCCGACGACCGCAGCCGGTGGGCCGACGCCGCCCGCGAGGCCTTCCTCGCGGGGTATGCCGAGCAGGGCGGGGTCGACCTCGGGGGCGAGGCCACGAAGGCCGTGCTGGCGGCGCTGGAGCTGGACAAGGCCCTCTACGAGGTGAGCTACGAGGCGCGCAACCGCCCGGACTGGCTGCCGATCCCGCTGGGGGCCGTGCACCGGCTCCTGGGCCAGGTCGCCGTCCCGGGCGGCGCCCCCGACGCCGGTCCTGCCGCGCCGCCGCGCGAGGCCCGCCACCGCGGCGCCACGCAGGAGCAGGACCAGGAGCAGGAGCACGGGGCGGGGTCCGCCGAGGAGGCGTTCCCCACCGAGGCCGGACGCCACCGCAGCGCCGCAGCAGTCCCGGCCCGCCCGGAGCAGGCAGGTGTCCCTGACGCACCGCAGGGCGCGCACAACCGCACGGAGGAGACGACCATGGGTGAGGACGACGTGCAGCAGGAGGTCCCGGCGCAGGAGCAGGCCGGCGAGCAGGCCGGTCCGGCACCGGTCGACGACGACTACGGCTCCTCGCTCATCGAGGTGGAGCGGCACGACGGACCGCTGTCCCACCCGCCGACCGGCGACCCGCGGGCCGCGAGCGGCAGCGCGGCGAGCGCCTCGGGCCGCCCGGGCGGGGCGAGCGGTGGCTACCCGCACGCCCCGGTCCCCCCGCCGGCGGACATGGTCGTCGGGACGGTGCCCCCCGGTCGACGGACCGGTGAGGACCTCGAGCTCGCCCCGCGCCCCCGGCCGGCCGCCAGCGGCTGGTCCGGGCAGCCGCAGGGCGACCCGGAGGTGCTGCGCGCCACCGCGTGGGAGGACGCCAGCGGGGGGGTGGTCACGGCCCGCCCGACCGAGCCGCGCCGGTCGCTGAGCGAGCCGGTGGAGCCGGCCGCACCGCATACCCTCCCCCTGGACCTGGACGAGGCGACCGACGTCGTCGAGGGCCTGCACCGCAACCCGCACGCCCTCCTGGGCGCGCACGTCTTCGACGACCACGTCACCGTCCGGACCCTCCAGCCCGGGGCGCAGCTCGTCGAGATCGTGCTGGCCGACGGGGTCACGGTGCCGATGACGCACGAGACCGGCGGCATCTGGGTGGCGGTGCTGCCCACCGCGACCGTCCCGGCCTACCGGCTCAAGGTCGACACCGGGCGCGGTCAGCACCTCGTCGACGAGGCCTACCGGCACGGGCCCAGCCTGGGGCAGACCGACCTGCACCTCATCGGGGAGGGCCGCCACGAGGAGCTGTGGCGGGCCCTGGGGTCCCGCGTCATGACCGTGCGCGACGAGCTCGGCGAGGTCACCGGCACCCGGTTCGCCGTCTGGGCCCCGCACGCGTCGGCCGTCCACGTCGTCGGCGACTTCAACGGCTGGAACGGCGCGACGCACGCGTTGCGTGCCCACGACGAGGTCGGCGTCTGGGAGCTGTTCGTCCCCGGTGTTCGCGAGGGCGCCCACTACAAGTACGACATCACCGGCCCGGACGGCGTCCGCCGCGCCAAGGCCGACCCCATGGCGCGCGCCAGCGAGGTGCCCCCGTTCACCAACTCCGTGGTCACGGTCAGCACGCACCGCTGGGGCGACGCGGAGTGGATGGCGGCCCGCGCGGCCGGCGACATCCACCACGGGCCGATGAGCGTCTACGAGGTGCACCTCGGCAGCTGGCGCAAGGGGCTGGGCTACACCGAGATCGCCGACCAGCTCGTCCCCTACGTCGCGCGGATGGGCTTCACCCACGTCGAGCTCATGCCGGTCATGCACCACCCCTACGGCGGCTCGTGGGGCTACCACGTCACCGGCTACTACGCCGCGGACAGCCGGTTCGGCCACGAGGACGGCCTGCGCTACCTCATCGACCGCCTGCACCAGGCCGGGGTCGGCGTCATCCTCGACTGGGTGCCGGGGCACTTCGCCACCGACCCGTGGGCGCTCGCCCGCTTCGACGGCACCCCGATCTACGAGCACCCGGACCCGCGCAAGGGCTGGCACCCGGAGTGGGGCTCCTACATCTTCGACTTCGGCCGTCCGGAGGTCCGCAACTTCCTGGTCGCCAACGCGACCTACTGGCTGGAGGAGTTCCATGCGGACGGGCTGCGGGTCGACGGCGTCGCCTCGATGCTCTACCTCGACTACTCGCGCGACGAGGGCCAGTGGATCCCGAACCAGCACGGCGGGCGGGAGAACCTCGAGGCCGTCGCGCTGCTGCAGGAGGCCAACGCCACGGCCTACCGCCGCTCCCCCGGCGTCGTCATGATCGCCGAGGAGAGCACCTCGTGGCCCGGCGTCACCGCGCCCACCGACGAGGGCGGGCTGGGCTTCGGGTTCAAGTGGAACATGGGCTGGATGCACGACACCCTCGGCTACCTCGGCGCCTCGCCGTTCAGCCGGGCGCACAACCACCACGCGCTGACCTTCTCGCTGGTGTACGCCTTCAGCGAGAAGTACATCCTGCCGATCAGCCACGACGAGGTCGTGCACGGCAAGGGCTCGCTGCTGCGCAAGATGGCCGGCGACGCCTGGCAGAAGTTCGCGACCACGCGGGCCTTCCTCGCCTACCAGTGGAGCCACCCCGGCAAGCAGCTGCTCTTCATGGGCAGCGAGTTCGCCCAGGCCCGGGAGTGGGCCGACGGCGGGAGCCTGGACTGGGAGCTGACCGAGCGCCCGGAGCACGCCGGCGTGCAGGCGCTGGTGGCCGACCTCAACCGGCTCTACGCGCAGCTGCCCGCCCTGTGGGAGATCGACCACCACGAGCACGGCTTCAGCTGGCTGGACGCCAACGACGCCGGCCGCAACCAGTACTCCTACCTGCGCTGGGGCAACGAGGGACCGGACGGGCTGCGGCCGGTCGTGGCCTGCGTGGTGAACTTCAGCGGGGTGCCGCACCACCAGGTGCACGTGGGCCTGCCCTACTCCGGCCGCTGGCGCGAGGTGCTCAACACCGATGCGCAGACCTACGGCGGGTCGGGCGAGGGCAACCTCGGCGCGGTCGAGGCGGTCGACGAGCCGCACCAGGGCCAGCCCTTCTCCGCGCTGGTCACCGTGCCGCCCATGGGCGCCGTGTGGTTCGTGCCCGACCCCGTCGAGGACGACGGCACCGCGACGGGTGCCACCGAGGCGTCCGAGGCCGACGGCGAGGAGGGCGGTCGCCACCCCCGCGCCGGCCAGCCGGCGCAGGAGTCGGACCTGACGGACATCGAGGCGCTCGTCACGGCATACACCGAGGTCGTGCCGGACCCGGACGACCTGGACCAGCAGGTCGCCTTCGGGACCTCCGGGCACCGGGGAAGCTCGCTGGACGGCGCCTTCAACGAGCACCACATCCTGGCCACGACCCAGGCCATCTGCGACTACCGCGCCGAGCAGGGCACCGACGGACCGCTCTTCCTGGGCCGGGACACCCACGCGCTGTCCGAGCCGGCCTGGCGCAGCGCGCTCGAGGTGCTCGTCGCCAACGGCGTGGACGTGCGGGTCGACGAGGGCGACGGGTGGACCCCCACGCCGGCGGTCTCACGGGCGATCCTGGCGCACAACCGGGAGACCGAGGGCGCGGTCGGCGAGGCCGACGGCATCGTCGTGACGCCCTCGCACAACCCGCCCCGCGACGGCGGCTTCAAGTACAACCCCCCGCACGGCGGACCGGCCGACACCGACGCCACCGGGTGGATCGCCGACCGGGCCAACGCGCTGCTGCGCGCCGGCCTGGACGGCGTCCGCCGGGTGCCGGTGGAGGACGCGATCGCGGCGGCCGGTCGCTACGACTTCATGGGCGAGTACGTCCGCGCCCTGCCCCGCGTCATCGACGTGGACGCCATCCGGGAGGCCGGCGTGCGCATCGGCGCCGACCCGCTGGGCGGGGCCGCCGTCGACTACTGGCAGGCCATCGCCGAGACCCACGGGCTCGACCTCACCGTCGTCAACCCGCGGGTGGACCCGGCGTGGTCGTTCATGACGCTGGACTGGGACGGCAAGATCCGCATGGACTGCTCCTCCCCCGACGCCATGGCCTCGCTCATCGAGGTGATGAGCGGCGGGGCCGACTACGACATTGCCACCGGCAACGACGCGGACGCCGACCGGCACGGGGTCGTCACCCCCGACGGCGGGCTGCTCAACCCCAACCACTACCTCGCCGTCGCGATCGACTACCTCTACGGCGGCGCCCGGCCGGAGTGGCCGCAGGGCACGGCCGTCGGCAAGACCCTGGTGAGCTCGTCGATGATCGACCGGGTCGTCGAGGGGCTGGGCCGGGAGCTCACCGAGGTGCCGGTGGGGTTCAAGTGGTTCGTGCCCGGGCTGCTGGACGGCTCGATCGCCTTCGGCGGTGAGGAGTCCGCCGGCGCGTCCTTCCTCTGCCGGGACGGCTCGGTGTGGTCGACCGACAAGGACGGCATCATCCTGGCCCTGCTCGCCGCCGAGATCATCGCGCGCACGGGCCGCTCGCCCTCGCAGCGCTACGCCGAGCTCGTCAGCGAGGTCGGCGGCGGTCAGACGCCCGCCTACGCCCGCGTCGACGCGCCGGCCGGCCGCGAGCAGAAGGCACGGCTGAAGAAGCTGTCCGCGGACGACATCGAGGCCACCGAGATCGCCGGCGAGCCCATCACCGCCATCCTCACCGAGGCCCCCGGCAACGGGGCCGCCATCGGCGGGGTCAAGGTGTGCACCGAGAGCGCGTGGTTCGCGGCCCGTCCCTCGGGCACCGAGGACGTCTACAAGATCTACGCCGAGAGCTTCCGCGGCCCCGAGCACCTCGCGCAGGTGCAGGCGCAGGCCCAGCAGGTCGTGGACGCCGCCCTCGGCGCTCGCGACTGACCCCCGGCCTCCACCCCTGCGCCGGACACGCGTCCGGCGCAGGGGCGTGCGGAGACCGAGGTCAGTAGAGGGCGCTCATGAGGGCCTGACGGGCCTTGGTGACGCGCGGGTCCTGGGCGCCGACGACCTCGAACAGCCCCAGGAGGTGGGTGCGGGCCCGGTCGCGGTCCTCGCCCGAGGTGCGGCGGACGGTCTCGACGAGCCGGCCGAAGCCGTCCTCGACGTGCCCGCCGACGAGGTCCACGTCGGCGGCGTCCATCTGGGCCTGCACGTCGTCGGGCCGGTCGGCGGCGGCCTGCCGGACGGCGGCGAGGTCCATCCCTGAGGTGCGCTCCAGCAGCGTGACCTGCCCCAGACCGAGGCGGGCGAGCTCGTCGGAGGAGTCCTGGGCCAGCGCCTTCTCGTAGGCGCTGATCGCCGCGGTCCAGTCCCCGCGGTCGATGGCGTCGTAGGCCTCCTGGTGCAGCGGGGGCAGCTCGTCGGCCTGCTCCCCCTCGCCGTCCGCCTCCCCGGCCTCGCCCGGCATACCCGTGCCGTCGTCCGCACCGATCTCGACCCGACCGGTCACGGCGTTCTGCACCGCCGCCTCGAGGAACTTCTCCAGCAGCTGGTCGACCTGCTCCATCGGCTGCACGCCGAGGTAGAACGGCATGGGCTGGCCGCTGAGCAGGCCCATGACGACCGGCAGGGAGGAGACCTGGCCGAAGACCTGCTGCAGCACGGGGGTCAGGGCCTGCAGGATGCCGGGGCTCCCGGCGACGTCCACCCCGGCCACCTGGAACCGGCCGCCCATGGTGCGGGCCCGCTCGGCCAGGTCGCGCAGGTGGGCGAGCGACTCCGGCAGCTGCGGCGTCCACAGCACCAGCACGACCGGCGTGGTCAGGCTGGCGTTGACGACCGACTCGAAGGTGTCGTCGCTCACCTGGACGAGCGCGCCGCTGCGGCCGGGGACGCCGCCGGCAGGTGCCCCCGCCGGCGCACCGCCGGGCTGCTGCCGGGCAGCGGCGCCCGGGGCACCGGGCCGGGAGGAGAGCGCGGAGAGGTCGACGGCGCCGCGCAGGGCTGCGGAGGAGAAGGGCTGCTGGCTCATGTCCCCAGCGTATGCCGTGGACGCCTGGGTCTCGAACGCCCCGGGCGCGGCCTCACTCGCCGGAGGCGTCCACCAGCTGCTCGGTCGCGGCCAGCATCTCCGGCTTGAAGTCGACGTCCTCCGACGGCGCCCGCATGCCCACGAAGACGGCGGTCCGCAGCGTGGCCTGCTCGGTGAGCACCTCGCTGTCCTGGAAGACGCGGAACTCGTCCGGGGTGGTGAGCTCGCTGCCCTCGTTGACGACGAACTGGGTGTCGCGCAGCAGCGAGCCCGTGACGAAGCCGCTGCCGTCCTCGAAGAGGAGGGTGACGACGTCGTCGGAGACCAGCCAGTTCTTCTCGCGCAGGCTCGCCTGCCCCGCGAGCGCCTCGGCCTGGTCCTCGGCGGCCTGACGCACCGACGGCGCGTAGCCGTGGGTGCGGTAGTCCGGCACCTCGTCCGGCTGCGGCCACTCGGTGTAGGCGCCCACCGACCGGAGCAGCTCGCGCGGCTCCATGGTGAGGTCGCCCTGGTCACCGTGCATCACCGGGCTGCCCTCGGAACGCGGGTCGAAGGTGGGGACCTGGGTGTCCGGCAGCATCGGCGCCTCCCAGGTGATCCGGAAGTCCTCGCTCTCGCCGCTCTCGCTGGTGAGCAGGTGCAGGACGGGCGCGCCGTCCTCGGGGACGGTCTGCACGAGCAGGTATGCCGCGTCTTGGTCGTCCTCGCGGCTGATCGCCAGCACGTTGGGCTCGACGGGGGTCTCCTCGAGGTCCACCTCCGCCGGCTCGCCGGTCACCGGCTCGAGCCGGTCGGCGGCCCGGTGGGCCCGCAGCACGCTGCCGGCCATGGACGCCTCCTGGGCCTCCGCGATCTCGTCACCGTCGCCCTGGTCGGCGCGGACCCGCTCGGTGAGCACCTCGGTGGCGACCTCCTCGGCCTCGTCCAGCGGCAGGGCGGCGGTCGCGGCGTCGGTGGTCATCTCCACCGTCTGGCCGGTCGCGTCGGCGGTGGCCGATGAGGCGTCGTCGGTCGAGGCGGCGTCGTCGGTCGAGGCGGCGTCGTCGGCGGTGGCGGCGTCCGTGGTGGCCTCGCCACCGGTGTCGTCACCGGAGCAGGCGGCAAGAACGAGGGCCGAGCTCAGCGTGGCGGCGGCGGTGATCCTGGAGAACTTCATAACGATATGGTAAACATCGAGGACAGGCAGGGGGAAATCAGCGATCTCCCAGGCTCGTGCCTGCATCAGCGGCCCGGCGGTCCCGCACCCGCACCCCGTCGTCGTCGGCCGGCCCGCTCACGAGCCGCTCCAGGACGAGGTAGAACGCGTAGATCGCCAGCAACGCCACGGTGACGTGCAGCAGCAGCGCCAGCGCGACCCCGACGATCACCCCGGCCAGCCAGTAGCGTCCCCAGGACACGGCGAGCACGCTGGGCACGACCACCGCGAAGAGCGCCCCGAGCGCCAGCTCGACGGGCCACGGACGGTCCCCCATCCACGGCACGACCGAGACGACGTCGAAGAAGTCGAGGGTGGCCGCCGTGCCGAGGAGGGCGACGAGCCCCAGCAGACCGACCAGCTGCACCCGCTTGCCCAGGTCACGGCTGGCCCAGAGGGTGCCGATGGTGACGGCCGCCCACATCAGCCAGGCCCGCACCCGGCCGGTGCCCAGTCCGATCATCGCCGTCCGGAACACCCGGTCCGCCTCGTGCCGACCGATCTGGGGTCCCTCGAAGCTGCCGGGGCACACCAGGGCGTCGTGCAGGACGGCGGCCGGGAGGAAGTCACCGCTCTTGGGCACCAGCCAGGTGAAGAGGTGGGGCACCGACGCGAAGTCGGTGGTGAACCCGGCGGGCACGACGAAGGTGGCGCCGCCCTCCTCGACGTAGCCGACCGGCTGCAGGAGCACGAAGTCCCGCCCGTCCACGCTGCGCACCTCGAGGCGCAGCGGCCCCCCGGTCCGGCTGTCGAAGAACTCACCCACGGCGGTCTACCTCCTGCTGGTCGCGAACCTGTCGGTCGCCCGGACGAGGGCGTCCAGGGTGCCGGGCTCGGAGAACGCGTGCCCGGCGTCGGGGACCACCGTGAGCTCGGCGTCGGGGAGCCGCGCGGCGAGGTCGAAGGCCGTGCGTGCCGGCGTGCACATGTCCAGGCGGCCCTGGACGATCACCGTGGGGATGTGGGCCAGCGCCGGGGCCTGGTCGAGCAGCGAGCCCTCCCGCAGGAAGCCGCCGTGGACGAAGTAGTGGTTCTCGATGCGCGCGAAGGCCACCGCCTGCTGCGGCTCGGTCGCCTTCCGGAACCCGTCCTCGTCCGGTTCCACCGTGATGACCCGCGACTCCCACCCGCTCCACGCCACGGCGGCGGGGACGTGGACCGCGGGGTCGGGGTCGAAGAGCAGCTCGTGGTAGGCCAGCTGCATCTCGTGCCTGCGCTCCGGGGCCACCGGCGCCACGAAGTCGGCCCAGTGGTCGGGGTAGACGTGCTCGAGGTGGCCCCGCTCGTACATCCAGGACAGCTCGGCCGGGCGCAGCGTGAAGATGCCGCGCAGCACCAGCTCGCTCACCCGGTCGGGGTGCGCCTGCGCGTAGGCCAGGGACAGGCAGGACCCCCACGACCCGCCGAAGACCTGCCAGGTCTCGATGCCGAGGTGCTCCCGGATGTGCTCCATGTCGGCGACGAGGTGGCCGGTCGTGTTGGTCGCCCAGACGGCAGGGTCCACCGTGGTCGACGCGTGCGGGGTGGAGCGGCCGGCCATCCGCTGGTCGAAGAGGACGATGCGGTAGCGCTCGGGGTCGAACACGCGACGCTGCTTCGGGCTGGTGCCGCTGCCCGGGCCGCCGTGCACGAAGATCACCGGCTTGCCGCCCGGGTTGCCGGACTGCTCGACGTAGACCTGGTGGCCCTCCCCCACGTCCAGCATCTCGGTCCGGTAGGGCTCGATCTCGGGGTAGAAGGTGCGCCGCTGGCTCATCCCCCGACGGTAGCCCCTGGGACGCGCCTGAGCAGAGAAGCAGGCCCGGCGCAGGGGTCCCAGCACCTGCCTCGGGCACCCTTCTCTGCTCAGGTCCTGAGGAGGGCAGGGTTCTCTGCTCAGGTGCCGGGGGGTATGCCCGCGCGCGGGAGCAGGCTCAGGCCGGGTGGCGCACCATGCGCAGCTCGACGACCCCGTCGTGGCCGTCGAGGTTCTCCGCCCCGTCGAGGACGAACCCCTGCCGCTGGTAGAAGCGGACGGCCCGGTGGTTGCCCCGCGCCACCCAGAGGTATGCCGCCCGCTCGCCGAGGCTGCGGGCGAGCAGCTCCTGCGCCAGACCGGTCCCCTGGTGCTCGGGGGCGACGTTGAGCGACCAGACCTGGTGCGGGACCGGCGCGTCCTCCTCGCGCGCCGGCCCGTGCAGGCAGAAGCCGGCCGGCTCACCCCCGACGAGAGCGACGAGGAAGCCGCGCCCGTCGTCGGCGACCCGCCCCTCGGCATACGCCGCGGCGACCTGCTCCCACATCGGCCGGAACTGCTCGGCGTCCAGCGCGTCGACGACCTCGTCCGACATGATGCCGCGGTAGGTCTCCCGCCACACGCGGGCGTGCAGCAGCGCGAACGGCCCGGGATCGCCGACCTGCGGCTCGCGGAGCTCCCAGGACCCGGGCGACCCGTCCCTGGCCCCGACGTCCCGGGCGGGCGGGACGCCGTCGTCGTCCGGCCCGGTCACCGGGACGGCACGGTGACGAGGAGGGCGTCGCCCTGGCCCCCGCCCCCGCAGAGCCCGGCCGCGCCGGTGCCGCCGCCGCGGCGCTGCAGCTCGAGGGCGAGGTGCAGCAGGATCCGCGCCCCGGACATGCCGATGGGGTGGCCCAGCGCGATCGCGCCGCCGTTGACGTTGACCCGCTCCTCGTCGAGGCCGAGCTCCTGCACGGAGGCCAGCCCGACGGCCGCGAAGGCCTCGTTGATCTCGACGAGGTCCAGGCCGGCTGGCTCGATGCCCTGCTTGGCGCAGGCAGCGGCGATGGCGCGGGCCGGCTGGCTCTGCAGCGTCGAGTCCGGCCCGGCGACCATGCCGTGGGCGCCGATCTCGGCGATCCAGTCCAGCCCGAGCTCGGTGGCGCGGGCCTTGCTCATGACGACCACGGCGCAGGCGCCGTCGGAGATCTGCGAGGCCGAGCCGGCGGTGATCGTGCCCTCCGGCGAGAACGCCGGGCGCAGCCGGCCCAGGGACTCGACCGTCGTGTCGGCGCGGATCCCCTCGTCCTGGGAGACGACGACCGGGTCGCCCTTGCGCTGGGGGATGTGCACGGGCACGACCTCGTCGGCGAAGACGCCGTTCTCCCAGGCCGCGGCCGCCCGCTGGTGGCTGCGGGCGGAGAAGGCGTCCTGTTGCTCCCGGGTGAAGTGCCCGGCCGCGTCGGCCTGGTTGGCCCCCTCGGTGAGCCCGCCCATCGCCTGGTCGGTGAAGGCGTCCCAGAGGCCGTCGTGGGCCAGGTGGTCACGCATGGTCACGTCGCCGTACTTGAACCCCGTGCGCGAGCGCTCGAGCAGGTGCGGTGCCTGGCTCATCGACTCCTGGCCGCCGGCGACGACGACGTCGACCTCCCCGGCGCGGACGAGCTGGTCGGCCAGGGCGATGGCGTCGATGCCGGACAGGCACACCTTGTTGATGGTGAGGGCCGGGACGTCCATGGGGATGCCCCCGGCGACGGCGGCCTGACGGGCCGGGATCTGGCCGGCACCGGCGGTGAGCACCTGGCCCATGATCACGTAGTCGACCTGGTCACCGCGCACACCGGCCCGCTCGAGCGCCCCGGCGATGGCGGCACCGCCCAGCTGGGCTCCGGACAGCGAGGAGAGCGAGCCGAGCAGGCGCCCCATGGGCGTGCGGGCGCCGGCGACGAGGACCGAGGTGGTGGGTTCTGACATCTGGGCGGACTCCTCCAGCGACGGTGACGGGTATGCAGCCACCCGCCACTGTAGCGGCGTGGCACCCCTTCCCCGGGGTCAGCCGCCGTGCACGACCTGGCCGTCCAGGACCGTCGCGCTGACCACCGTGTAGCGGAACCGCCGCGCCCGCTCGGCGCTGGTGGACGCCTCCGCGAGCGGGTCGTGGTCGAGCAGCGCGAGGTCGCCCCGGGCGCCGGCCCGGACGCGTTGCCCGTCCACCGAGGCGGCCAGCGCCTCCCGGGCGCCGATCTCCTGCTCGGGGTGCCAGCTCTCCCCGTCCTCGGGACCGCGGTGCACCGCGGCGGCCATCGCCAGCCACGGGTCCAGGGGGGACACCGGCGCGTCCGACCCCAGGCTCAGCTCGATGCCCGCGTCGAGGAAGCTGCGCAGGGTGAAGGTGCGGTCGGTCCGGTCCGGCCAGCAGCGCTCGGTCACCGGGCGGTCGTCGAGGAGGTGGGCCGGCTGCACGCTCGCGACGACGCGCTGCGGCAGGGCGGCCCACCGGCGCACGTCGGCCGGGGTGATGAGCTGGGCGTGCTCGACCGACCCGGAGGCCCCGGTGGCCTCGAAGGCGTCCAGGACGGCGCCGACCGCGGCGTCGCCGATAGCGTGCAGCGCCGCCTGCAGCCCCGCCCCGCGGGCGCGGCGCAGCAGGCTGATGAGCTCGTCGACCGGGTAGTTGGCGGCACCGGCCGGCTGGGCCAGCAGGTGGCCGTCGGCGTAGGGGTCGCAGCACCAGGCGGTGCGGGTGTTGAGGGAGCCGTCGGTGATGACCTTGAGCGGGCCCATCGTCACCAGGCCGTCGGTCGCCCGGATGGGGTCCCCGGTGCGCAGCCCGGCGCTGATGGCGTCCTCCAGGCCCTCGGGGTAGACGCCGGTGCGGGCGCGCAGCGGAGGCGTGCCCTCCGCGCTGCGCTCGCGCCACTGCTCCCACGGCCGCCCGAACTCCAGGTCGACGATCCCGACCACCCCCAGGGCGTGCGCGCCCTGGATGGCGCGGGTGACGGCATACTCCGACTCCTCCTGCGCGCCGTGCAGCCGCTGCAGGCGGTCGTAGAGCGGGAACCAGTCGGCCTCGGCCACGACCCCCTCGACGGTCGGGCCGCCGAGCAGCCGGAGGGCCGGCGTGTTGAGCCAGCCGTGGTGGCCGTCGCCGCTGATGAGGGCCACCGGCACCTCGCCCGTCACGGCGTCCAGCTCGGCCACCGTGGGCTGCTGGAGCCACCGGCCCGTGCGGTGGCCCCACCCGACGAGCACCCCGGTGGGGCTGTCGAAGCCCCAGGTCAGCCGGTCGACGACCCGGGCGAGCACCTCGGCGGGGCTGGCGGTGCCGGAGGTGTCGAGGCGGGTCTGCCCCAGCCCCCACTGCACCATGTGCACGTGGGTGTC
Organism: Serinicoccus chungangensis; assembly: GCF_001483745.1. Classification (GTDB taxonomy): domain Bacteria; phylum Actinomycetota; class Actinomycetes; order Actinomycetales; family Dermatophilaceae; genus Ornithinicoccus; species Ornithinicoccus chungangensis_A. The sequence continues at coordinate 132,090 of NZ_LQBL01000022.1, forward strand.
CCACAGGCCGGGGACGACGTGCCGTCCGCCCCCGTCGAGCTCGGGCACGGCCGGGCCCTCGGGGCGCAGCCGTGGGCCGACCGCCGCGATCACCCCGTCCCGCACCAGCACGTCCACCGGCTCGGTGGGCGCTCCGGCGTCGATCGCGACGACGCGCACGTCGCGCAGCAGCAGGTCGCTCATGCACGGATGCTAGGCGACATACCGCCCCGGCTCCGCAGGGTGGGTCCGCGCCAGCCCTACGGTGGACCTCATGAGCGAGCCCAGCCACGAGACGGCGGGAGGCGAGGCCCTCGCGCCCTTCCTGCTGTCGGTCGACCACGTCGGGCTGGCGGTGCCCGACCTGGACGCCGCGATCGCCTTCCACCGCGACGTCCTCGGGCACCGGGTGGTCCACGAGGAGACCAACGCCGAGCAGGGGGTGCGCGAGGCGATGGTCGCGGTCGGCCCGGCCGACCCCCACGGCGGCGACCAGCCGACGATGCTGCAGCTGCTCGCCCCCACCGACCCGGGGTCGACGATCGCCCGGTTCCTCGAGCGCCACGGGCCCGGGCTGCAGCAGCTGGCCTACCGCGTGAACGACCTGGAGGCCGCCAGCGCCGTCCTCCGCGGCCGCGGGCTGCGGCTGCTCTACGACCAGCCGCGCCGCGGGACGGCGGGGTCGCGCATCAACTTCATCCACCCCAAGGACGCCGGTGGGGTGCTCGTGGAGCTCGTGGAGCCCGCCGGGTGACGACGCAGCGCACGCAGGACCCCCGGGCCCGGGCCGCGCGGCTGCGCGCCGCCGCGCGGGCCGTCCACCCGACGGCCGTCCCCCGGGCAGGGGTGCGGGCGGTCCAGCGCTGGCGCGACTTCCGGGTGCGTCAGCGCGAGCTGCTGGACGAGAGCAACCGGCTGCAGTCCGAGCTCTGGGCGCAGATCCACGCCGACCACCCGGAGGCGGCGGCCGCCGTCCACGCCGGCCCCGCCGCCGGCCCCCAGCCGTCGCTCCCCGCCGGCGTCGAGGGACAGCCGGCCCGGGTGGGCGGCCCGCCGCGCCGACCCACGCTGCTGTCGGCGTCGGCCTTCTCCATCGGCTTCACCGGGGCGCTCGGCGTGCTGCTGGCCTGGCTGCTGCTGCAGAACCTCACCCGGCTGTCCTCGGTGCTCACCTACCTGCTGGTCGCCGTCTTCCTCACCCTCGCGCTGAACCCGCTCGTCGAGTGGCTCACCCGCCGTGGGGTGAGCCGGCCGAGCAGCGTCTTCTGCGTCTTCATGAGCTTCGTCACGGTCGTGGGCGTGAGCGCGGTGACCCTGCTGCCGGGGGTCGTCGGGCAGGCGGTGACCCTCGTCGAGCGGGCCCCGGTGGTCCTGGACGAGCTGTCCGGCACGCCGTGGATGGTCGAGCTCGACCGGCGCTACGCCGTGAGCGAGCGCGCCACGACCGAGGTCGACCGGCTGCTCACCGAGAGCGACACCTGGACCGCGCTCTTCGGAGGGGTGCTGGGCGCGGCCGGGTGGGTCGCCGGCAGCCTCGTCGGGCTGCTGACCTCCGCCATCCTCACCCTCTACCTCCTGGCGACGCTGCCCTCGGTCAAGGACGCGGCCTACCGGCTGGTGCCGAGCAGCCGCCGCCCGCGTGTCGTCCGGCTGGCGGAGGAGATCATGCGCCGAGTCGGCGGGTATGCCCTCGGCCAGGCCACCGTGGCGACGATCAACGCGGTGTGCTCGTGGCTGATGATGCAGGTCCTCGGCATCCCCTACGCCGCCATCCTGGCCGTCTCGGTGGGTCTGCTGGGCCTCATCCCGCTCATCGGCGCCACCCTGGGCGCCGTCATCGTGGCCGTCTCGGCCCTGACCGTGTCACCGACGGTGGCGTTGGTCGTGCTCGTCTACTACGTCGTCTACCAGCAGCTGGAGAACTACTGGATCGTCCCGCGCATCATGAAGCGCACCGTCTCGGTGCCGGGGGCCGTCACCGTGGTCGCGGTGCTCGCGGGCGGCACGCTGCTCGGGGTCCTCGGCGCCCTCATCGCCATCCCCGTGGCCGCGGGTCTGCTCCTCATCTACGAGGAGGTCCTGGTCCCGCGCCAGGAGCGCCTCTAGGACCCCACCGAGCGCCGCGAGTGGTTGCCTGACACCCCACCGAGCGCCGCGAATGGTTGCCTGACACCCCACCGGGCGCCGCGAATGGTTGGCTGTCACCGACCGAGCGCCGCGAATGGTTGCCTTGTCACCGACCGAGCGCCACGAATGGTTGCCTTCACCAACCACCCGCGACGACCGGTGAAGGAGCGTCGGTCAGGCGAAGGAGCCGCCGAGCGACTGAGGCTGGGGCTGGGGCTGGGGCCATGAGCGGTAGCCGAGCAGCTCGGCGTCCCGCACGTAGCCGAACCCCTCGTACAGCGCGACAGCCGTCGCATTGATCTCGTCGACGACGAGGTTGACCGTGCCCTGTGAGGAGCGGGCGAGCAGCTCGCGCGAGATCGCTGCCAGCAGGCCCGGCGCGAGCCCCTGGCCGCGGTGCCCTGGCGCGATGGCCAGGAAGTCGAGGTAGCCGGCGCCGTCGGCCTGGATCTCCCCCGAGGCGTAGCCGGCGAGCTCGCCGTCGTGCTCGAGCACCAGGGTGGCCCGCCCCTCGTCCGCCAGCAGCTGGCTCGCGGTGGCGTAGGTGCCGGGGAAGGCAGCGTCGTGCAGCGCGGTCATCGCGGGCAGGTCCCCGGAGGTGGCGACCCTTGCGTCCGGCGCGTCGCCCGGCCAGCGGTGAGCCGTCGCAGGCGTGGCCTGGTAGGCAATGCTCACGCCCGTGGCGTGCCACCCCAGGTCAGCGGCGAGCCGCGCCATACCGGTGTGCGCCGGGGCCGCGCTCAGCTCGTGCTGCTCCACCCCCGGCGGTAGCTGGTCGATGGCCGCTCGTACGAGCGGGACGGCATACGCCGACCAGGTCTGCTCGTCGAGGGTCCACGGACCGTGAATCCAGCTGCGCATCGTCTCCTCGGGGTCGGCGTCGTGCAGCACGGCGCCGACGACCCGGCCGGAGGGTTCGACCGCCACCCGCAGAGTCTCCTGCCAAGGCGTGTCGAGGTCGTCGAGCTCGGCCCGCACTCCGTCGGCCTCGGTGCCGAGGTAGGCGCACGCCGTCGTCGGCGAGCTCTGGGCCGTCACGATGAGCGCCAGTGCGGCATCCTGCTGGTCCGCGTCGGCCCTGGTGATGGTCATGAGGGCAGGCTAGCGACGGCCGGGGCGGCCGGGCCAACCATTTCCGACGCTCGGTCGCGCCGCGGACACCCATTCACGGCGCTCGGTGGGTGACAAGCCAACCATTCACGACGCTCGGTGGGTGACAAGCCAACCACTCGCGGCGCTCGGTGGGTGGGGGGCGTCAGGCGAAGGACCCGCCCGGGCGGCGGCGCTCGCGGGCGGACCAGCAGACGGTATGCCAGTGGCGGCGGTTCTCGGCCTGCTGCATCCCCTCGGTGGGCCAGGCGACGGTGTGCGCCACGTCGGCGCGCACCTCCTGCTGGCACCCGGGGCACCGGTAGGCCCGGCCGCTGTCGTTGGGGCGCACCCGACGCACCGCCCACACCTGGCCGGCGTAGCGGACCTCCTCGACCCCGCGCCGCAGCGGGTCACCCACGCCGACCGGCCCCCCGCCCTGCCGGGCCCGCGGCCGGCCGCCCCGCCGCGGGCGGTTGGACCGGGGCACCGGCTCAGGCCGTGAAGGGCCGGTCGAGCAGGACGTGCTCGATGAGCAGCGGGGAGGGCGCCACGGACTCGCGCGGCAGCCCACCGGCCTCGGCCAGCTCCTCGCAGACGGTGAGGACCTCCTCGGCCCCGATCTGGTCGATCATCGCGAACGGCCCGACCGGGTAGCCCAGCCCGTACCGGAGGGCGGTGTCGATGTCCTCCACCCCCGCGTAGCCCTCGTCCAGCATCCGGACGGCGTCCATGAGGTGCGGCATGAGCAGCGCGTCGACCACCAGGCCGGGGCGGTCCCGGCAGACGACCGGCTCGGCGCCGATCGTCCGGACCAGGGCGCGCAGGATCTCGACGGTCTCCTCGTCGGTGGCGCTGGAGCGGCCGATCTCGACGACCTGGCCCTGGCCCGTGGGGGCGTGCACCCGGAGCACCGCCGCCCGCTCCGGCCGGCCGGAGAGCGCCCCGATGGCGACGGCGAGGTCCTCGCCGACGGTGGTGAGGACCGTGCGCTCCCCCACGACGTCGGCCAGCACCTCCCACAGCTCCTCCTGGACCGGTGTCACCGGCTGCGGCTCGGCGTCCGCGAGCTCGCTCTCGGGCGTCGCCGTCCCCGCCTCGACCACGACGTCCACCCCCGCCAGACCGGCCAGGTCGTCGCGATCCGCGGGGTCGGGGACGTGGGTGACGGCATACCCTCCCTCGCGCAGGCGGGAGACCAGCTCGTCGGCGATCTCGCCGCCGCCCACGACGCCCACGGCACCGACCTCGGGCGCGCTCCCGCCCGCCTCCGGCGCGTCGACGACCTTCCCGCTGCCGGCCCGGGCGTAGGTGTAGAACCCCTCGCCGCTCTTGCGACCGAGCAGCCCCGCGGTCACCATCCGCTCCAGCATCGGGCTCGGGGCGTGCATGGGGCTGCGGCTGTGGGCGTAGATGACGTCGCCGATGTGGTGGCAGACGTCGAGGCCGACGAGGTCCATGAGCGTGCAGGGACCCATCGGCAGCCCCGCCCCGACCCGCATGGCGGTGTCGAGGTCCTCCCGCGAGACGTGCCTCTGCTCGAGCATCCGCAGCGCCGACACGAAGTAGCCGAACAGCAGGTAGTTGGCGACGAACCCGGCGCGGTCGCCGACGACGACGGGCCGCTTGCCGATGCGCCCGGCCAGCTCCACCACCGCCTCCCGGACGGCGTCGTCGGTGCGCACGGTCGTGATGACCTCCACCAGCTGCAGGACGGGAGCGGGGTTGAAGAAGTGCATACCCACGACGCGCCCGGGGTATGCCGTCCCGGCGGCGATGCTGGTGATCGACAGGCTCGAGGTGTTGGACGCGAGCACGGCGTCGGGGGCGACGATGTCGTCCAGGGCGGAGAAGACCTCGTGCTTGAGGTCCAGGACCTCCGGGACGGCCTCGACGACGAGGTCGGCCGGCGCGAGGTCGGCCAGGGCCGTGGTGATGGTGACCCGGTCCAGGATCTCCTGCTGCCCGGCCTCGTCGAGCCTGCCCTTGGCGACCGCCCGGTCGGTGGAGGCCCGCAGGATGCCGCGACCCCGCTCGGCGAGCTCCTCGGTCGTCTCGACCCCGACGACCTGCACCCCTCCTCTCGCGAAGACCTCGACGATGCCGGCACCCATGGTGCCGAGCCCGATGACCCCGACGGTGGTGATCTGACGCATACCGGGCATCCTCTCATCACCCCCGGTTAGGGTGAGGCGCGTGCGTGTCGTGATCGCCCGGTGCTCGGTGGACTACCACGGAGCCCTCGAAGCCCACCTGCCCCTCGCCACCCGGCTGCTCATGGTCAAGGCCGACGGGTCGGTGCTCGTCCACTCCGACGGCGGGTCCTACAAGCCGCTGAACTGGATGGCCCCGCCGTGCTCGATGGCGCAGACCGACCCGGACGAGGTGGAGGCCGAGCAGGGCGTCACCCAGGTCTGGCAGGTCTCGCACGGCAAGCGCGACGACACCCTGCGGGTGAAGATCCACGAGGTGCTCTCCGACACCAGCCACGACCTCGGCGTCGACCCGGGGTTGGTCAAGGACGGCGTCGAGGCCCAGCTGCAGGCGCTGCTGGCCGAGCACATCACCACCCTCGGCGAGGACTGGACCCTGCTGCGCCGGGAGTTCCCCACCGCCATCGGCCCCGTGGACCTCCTGTGCCGCGACGCGGCCGGCACGACGGTGGCCGTGGAGATCAAGCGGCGCGGCGACATCGACGGCGTCGAGCAGCTGACCCGCTACCTCGAGCTGCTCAACCGCGACCCCCACCTCTCCCCGGTGCAGGGCGTCTTCGCCGCGCAGCTCATCAAGCCGCAGGCCAGGGTCCTCGCGACCGACCGCGGCATCCGCTGCGTCACGCTCGACTACGAGGCGCTGCGCGGCATCGACGACGCGGAGGCGCGGCTCTTCTGAGCTAGCGTGACCGCCATGACCGCCCTGTCCGTCGTGGTCCCGTGCTTCAACGAGCAGGGCACCCTCACCGAGCTGCACGCCCGCCTGGGCGACGTGGCGCGGGAGCTGGGCGTCGCCGACTCCCTCGAGATCGTGCTCGTCGACGACGGCTCGACCGACGACACCCTGCAGGTGGCCCGAGCGCTGGCCGCGCAGGACCCCCGGGTCGTCGTGCTGCGGCTGTCCCGCAACTTCGGCAAGGAGGCGGCGATGCTCGCCGGTCTCCGGCACGCCCGCGGCGAGAGCATCGCGATCATGGACGCCGACCTGCAGCACCCCCCGGAGCTGCTCACCTCGATGTACACCCTGCTGCGGACCACCGAGGTCGAGCAGGTCGTGGCCCGCCGCGACCGCGCCGACGACCCCTTCGTCCGGTCCCAGCTCTCCCGGCTCTACTACCGGCTCGTCAACGGGCTCATCGAGACGGTCCGCATCCAGGACGGGGTGGGCGACTTCCGGGTCACGAGCCGGCCGGTCCTCGACGCCCTGCTGGCGCTGCCCGAGCGCAACCGCTTCTCCAAGGGCCTGTTCTCCTGGGTCGGCTTCCCGACCGGCACGGTGAGCTACCGCAACGTGCAGCGCGGCAGCGGCCGCTCGGGCTGGACGCTGCGCTCGCTGCTGAACTACGGCATCGACGGGGCGCTCGCCTTCAACACGCGCCCCCTGCGTCTGCTCATGCACCTGGGCGGCTGGGCGGTGCTCGCCGCGCTGGGCTACCTGCTGTGGCTGCTCGTGGGCTACCTCCTCCACGGGGTCACCCAGCCCGGCTACATCACCACCATCGCGGTCATCACCGGGCTGTCCGGGGTGCAGCTGCTCGCCGTCGGGGTCATGGGCGAGTACGTCGGGCGGATCTACCAGGAGGTCAAGGCGCGGCCGAGCTACCTCGTCCACGAGGTCATCCGAGGTGAGGAGGGGCAGGACCCCGGTCCGGGCGGGGCCGGGGCCGTCGGGCCACGATGAGGAGCCTGCTGCGCTTCGTCGTCGTCGGGGTGGCCAACACGGCCGTCTACTACCTCCTCTACCGCCTGCTGCTGCTCGGTATGCCGTACGTCGCGGCCCACCTGCTCGCCTGGTCCGGGGCGGTCGTCTTCTCCTTCCTCGCCAACAGCCTGTTCACCTTCGGGGTGCGGCCGACCTGGCGGCGCTTCCTCGCCTACCCGGCCACCACGCTGGTCAACCTGGCCTTCACGACGGTCGGCTCGGTGCTGCTCGTCGAGGCGGTCGGCCTGGACGAGCGATACGCGACCCTCGTCATGGGCGTCGCCGCCGTGCCGGTCACCTTTCTGCTCACCCGCACCGTCCTCACCGCCGGTCGGGAGCCTGCTCCGCCGCGCGGCTGAGGGTGCGCTGCCACGTCGTCTCGCACCCGGTCGTCGTGTCGGTGGTGCGGTCCTCGCGCCGCTCGGCGTCGGTGAGCACGACACCGTCGGGGAGGTCGTAGAACCGGCGCAGGTCGCAGGCGTAGCGCAGGAGGTAGAAGGCGCGACGGTAGGCATACCCCTCCTCGGGCAGCTCCGGGACGACCACCTCCCCGGCCCCCGCCGTGCGCGCCGCCTCCACCTCGGCGACGAAGGTGTCGTAGGCGGCCGCGTTGCGCGCGGCGTGCTGCGAGGTGACCGCCACGTAGCCGGCCGCGGCGACGAGGGTGGCGGCCAGCGTGGCGGCGGTGAGCGCGCGGGCCGCCCGCGCCGTGCACGGGCCCCCGTCGGCGAGCGCGCCGAGGACCAGGAGCAGGGCGCAGGCCACCGCGAGGACGAGCGCGGTGACCGGCAGGAAGAAGGCGCGCTGCCCGCAGACCGAGGCCACGATGGGCACCCCGGCGGAGACGACGCCCGCGGCGGTGAGCGCCAGCACGGGGTATGCGGCGGCCGCCCCCCACGCGTCCACCACCAGCACGAGCACGCCCACCACGAGCACCACCGCCGCGGCGACGACGGCGAGCGCCAGCAGGGTGGCCGGGACGGCCGTGTCGGCGTCCGCGCACAGGTCGGCCAGACGCGGCCACCGGCGGCGGGCGAGCAGGAGCAGGAGCCAGGAGGCCGCGGCGGCCACCAGGGCGACCCGGCGGGGAGCCCGGCCGGAGAGCCGGACCGCGAGGAGCGCCAGGACCCCGAGGGCCAGCCACCACCCGAGGGTGAGGGAGGCGAACATGAGGGTGGTGCGGGACAGCGCCTGCAGCAGCGGCAGGGCGAGGTCCTCCTGGGCGGTGCGGCGCCAGAGGCCGGGGGCGGTGGCCAGCACGGCGAAGCCCAGCGCGGAGGCGACGATCGCCGCCCACGTGGACCGGGCGCGCCCACCTGCCGGTCGCCGCAGCGCGAGCGCGAGCACGGTCACCACGAGGGTGGCCACCGCGGACACCTCGTGACCGAGGTGGGCGTACACCACGACCGGCAGGGCCAGCCAGGTCACCCGGGGCGGGAGGGCACCGCTCACGGCTGCGCCGGCGACGAGGAAGGCCAGCGTGGCGAGCGGGTAGTTGGCCATGCCGGACACCCAGAGCAGGCCCTCGCCGGTGAGCCAGGAGTGCGCCTGGACGGCGAGGAAGGGCACGCCCAGCCCGATCACCGCCCGGACCAGCGGCCGGGTCCGGGGCGCACCCGTCATCCGCAGCCAGGGCCAGGTCGCGAGCCCCGACAACACCATGATCGCCACCCCGACGACCAGGGCCCCGGGCCGGCCGCCGAGCAGCACGAGCCGGGCGGCGGCGTCCGCGGCCCGGCCGTTGCGGTAGGTGTAGTCGAACTGCCACGTCGCGAGCCACCCCCGCACCGTGCGGGCGTCCCCGGGCTGCTCCCCCGCCATGGCGTGCAGCCAGTCGTCGCCGTGCGGGAAGCCGTGCCGCAGCACGAGCGCCCACCCCACCGCCGCCAGGGCCACCGCGAGCACGAGCACCACCGCCGCGGACCGGGCAGAGGTGGCCGGTCGGGGCCGGGGGGCGGGGTTCATCACCAGGACACGATGCCAGAGCCGCACGCCGGCTCGTGCCTCCGGGCGGCGCGCTGCGGCAGAATCGTCCCGTGACCCGCTCCGCCGCCATCGCCGCGCCCAACACCTACGCCACCGAGGCGGCCGCGCAGGCCCTGGCGTCCGGGGGGAACGCGCTGGACGCCGCGGTGGCCGCGATGCTGACCGCCACGGTCACCGAGCCCGGCGTCATCTCCACCCTGGGCGGGTGCTTCGTCAACGTCTGGGCTCCCGGGGAGGACCCGGTCGTCGTCGACGGCAACGTCGAGATGCCGGGACGCGGCATGAGCGCCGACCGGCGGGGGCAGGGTCTCATCGAGGCCGCGTCGGACTACGGCGGCGGGATGGTGACCTGGGTGGGGCCGGGGTCCGTCGCCACCCCCGGGATGCTGGCCGCGATGGGCTGGGCCCACCAGCGCTACGGCCGGGCGCCCTGGGCCGAGCTGCTCCAGCCCGCCGCGGACGTCGCCCGGGCCGGCTACCCCCTCAGCCGCACCGCGCAGTCCTACCTCGTCCTGGTCACCGACACCATCCTGGCGTGGGACCCGGCCACCCGGGCCCTGCTCACCGTGGACGGCGCCGCCCCGGCCGTCGGCCACCGCGTGGTCGACCCGGTGCTGGCCGACACCCTCGAGCACATCGGGGCGCAGGGCGCCGGCACCGCCTACCACGGCGACGTCGCCCGGGCGATCGACGCGGACATGCGCGCCCGCGGCGGGCTGCTCTCGCTGGTCGACCTCGAGGCCTACCAGCCGGTCGTGCGGCGGGCGCTGCGCAGCCGGCTGGGCCCCTGGGACCTCGCCTGCAACCCGCCGCCCTCCATCGGCGGCCCCGTCCTCACCGCGCTGCTGCGGCTGCTGGGGGCGGTCGAGGGGCCGATCGACCCGGCGCAGGCGGCGCTGGTCATGCGGGAGGTCCTCGACATCCGCCTCGACCGGATCGACACCGCGCACGACCTCGAGGCGGCCGGCGCCGAGCTGCTGCAGACGCTGCACCACATCGGCGCCACCGGGCTGCCGACCTCTCCCTCGACCGCGCACGTCTCGGTGGTCGACGCCGACGGCCTGGCGTGCGCGCTCACCGCGTCGGCGGGCTACGGCTCGGGGATGACGATCGCGGGCACCGGCCTGGTGGCCAACAACTCCCTCGGGGAGCTGGAGCTCAACCGGCACGGGCTGCACGCCCTCGCCCCCGGCACCCGGCTGGCCTCCAACATGGCTCCGACCACGGCCCGCCGGGAGGACGGCGCGGTGCTGGCCATCGGCACGCCCGGCGCCGACCGGATCACCACGGCGCTGGCGCAGGTGCTCACCCACCTGGCCCGCCACGGCGAGGACCTGCAGACGGCCGTGGACCAGCCGCGCATGCACCCCCGCCGGCTCGAGGACGGCACGACGCGCATCGACCACGAGCAGGACGCCCAGATCGCGGCCAGCCTGGACGCCGCCGGGCTGACCCGCCACGAGCACCCGCCGAGCTCGATGTACTTCGGCGGGGTGGGCGCGGCCCTGCGCGGCCCGGACGGCGCCCTCGGCGCCGCCGCGGACGCCCGCCGGGTGGCGGCCACGCTGGTCACCTGAGCGGGCACCGCCCGCGCATGGCAGCATGCAGGGCATGGTCAACCTCACGCGGATCTACACCCGGACCGGCGACGACGGCAGCACCGCCCTGGGCGACAACGGCCGGACCCGCAAGACCGACCCCCGGCTGGCGGCCTACGCCGACACCGACGAGACCAACGCGGTCATCGGGGTGGCCGTGGCCGGCGGCAACCTGCCCATCGAGGTGCAGGACACCCTCGCCCGCATCCAGAACGACCTCTTCGACGTCGGGGCCGACCTGTGCATGCCGCTGCGGGCGAGCTACGAGTGGGAGCCGCTGCGGGTGAAGGCGGCGTGGGTGGAGGAGCTGGAGGCCGACTGCGACCGCTACAACGCCGACCTGCCGGCGCTGCGCTCGTTCATCCTGCCCGGCGGCACCCCGGCCGCCGCCCTGCTGCACCAGGCGCGCACCGTCGCCCGGCGGGCCGAGCGCTCGACCTGGGCCGCCCTGGAGGCCTACGGCGACCAGCCGGCCGACGAGGGCGCGGACAAGGGCATGGGCGGGGTCAACCCGCTCACCGCGACCTACCTCAACCGGCTCTCGGACCTGCTGTTCATCCTGGCCCGGGTGGCGGGTCGCAGCGGCGAGGGCGACGTGCTCTGGAGGCCCGGCGGCGGCCGGGAGCAGCCCTCGCGCTGAGGCGGACCCGCCCCGTGGGGCGGGCCAGGGGGAGGTCAGGCGACGTGGGAGTTCCAGCCCGGCGGCACCGCCTCGACCCAGGAGCGCAGGGCGGTGTAGTGCTGCTCCCCCAGCGCCAGCTCGAACCGGGCCGTGCCGTAGCTCACCGGCACCCGGATGAGGGCGGCCCCGCCCAGCGCGGCGGCGTCGGCGGTCTCGAGCGGCCCGGCCACCCCCAGGTCGAGGTTGCCCCGCATCCACGGGCCGACGGACGGACCGCCTCGTCCCCGCAGGGAGAGACGGTCCTCGGTGAAACGCAGGGTGCCCCGGCGCCAGGGGCGCTCGGCGTCCCGGTAGGCCGCGGGCATCGGCGGGCACATGCTCCCGCGCTCCCCGGCGATCCGGAAGGTGAGCAGCCCGAGACCCAGGATGACCAGGGCCCCGACCAGGGCCATGAGCACCAGGACGATGGCACCGGCGCCGGTCATGAACGGTGGTGTGCCCGTCAGCCGGCGGCGGGGGCGGAGAGCGACCCGGCGTCGACCCGGTCGGCCACCACGACGACCTTGTCCTCGTCGACGGAGAGGAAGCCCCCGTCGATGGTGACCGCCTGCGGCGTGCCCCCCGTGTGGATGGTGACGTCCCCCTCGACGAGCACCGCGAGGACCGGCGTGTGACCGGGCAGGATGCCCAGGTCACCGTCGATGCTGCGGGCGCTCACCATGGAAGCCTCGCCCTCCCAGACCTTGCGGTCCGCGGCGACCAGCTCGACCTGCAGTGCACTCACGAGATGTCCCTTCGATGACGGTTCAAGGATCGAGTCTACCGGCCCGGCCCGAGGACCCGGAACGCGACCGGTCACGCTCCACCGGGGCGACCTCGACCGCCCCGGTGCGGCGGTTGATGGCCGACATGCCGTGGTAGACGAGCAGCGCCGCGCCGGTGCCGAGGGCGATCCCCTCGAAGCTCAGCGCGCCCGCGTCCCACGTGTAGTTGGCGATGCCCACGACCAGGGCCACCGCCGCGGTCGACAGGTTGATCGGGTTGCCGAAGTCGACCCGGTGCTCGACCCAGATGCGGACGCCCAGGACCCCGATCATGCCGTAGAGCACGGTGGCGGCGCCGCCGAGCACCCCGGCCGGCACGGTCTGGATGAGGGCCCCGAACTTCGGCAGGAAGGCCAGGGCCACCGCCGTGAGGGCGGCGACCCAGTAGGCCGCGGTGGAGTAGACCCGGGTGGCGGCCATGACCCCGATGTTCTCGGCGTAGGTCGTCGTGCCCGAGCCGCCGCCGGCCCCGGCCAGGGTGGTCGCCAGGCCGTCCGAGAGCAGCGTGCGGCCCAGCATGTGGTCCAGGGCGTCCGCGGACTCCCCGGTCATCTGCGCCACCGACTTCACGTGCCCGATGTTCTCCGCCACGAGCACGAGCACGACGGGCACGAAGAGCCCGACGACGCCGAGGTGGAACTCGGGCGCCATGAGCGGCGGCGCGCCCAGCCACCCCGCCTCGCCGACGACGGCCAGGTCGACCTCTCCGCGGGCCAGTGCCACGGCATACCCGACGAGCACGCCGAGCAGGATCGACAGCCGGCCCAGCAGCCCGCGGAAGAGCACGGTGCAGAGCAGGATCGCGGCGAGCGTGGCGAGGGCGGTGACCGGTGCCTGCTCCACGTTGCCCCACGCCGCCGGCGCGAGGTTGAGGCCGATGAGCGCCACGATCGCCCCGGTCACGGTGGGAGGCATGAGGCGGGCGATCCAGCCGTGCCCGACGAGCTGCACCAGGACCCCCACCAGGGCCAGCCCGACCCCGGCGATCACCACCCCGCCGAGCGCCCCCGCGGGCCCGTGCTCGGCCTGGGCCGCGGCGATGGGCGCGAGGAAGGCGAAGCTGGACCCCAGGTAGGACGGCACCTGGTTCTGGGTGACGAGGAGGAACAGCACCGTCCCCAGCCCGCTGAAGAGCAGCGTGGTGCTGGGCGGGAAGCCGGTGATGAGCGGCACGAGGAAGGTCGCGCCGAACATCGCGACGACGTGCTGCATGCCGATGCCGATGGTCGGCACCCACGCGAGCCGCTCCCGGGGCCCGACGACCTCCCCCGGGGTGATCCGACGGCCGTCTCCGTGCACGGTCCACATGGCTGGTCTCCTCGCTGGTCGTTCTGGCCTCCCTGATCCGCACCGGACGTGCGGTCAGCACGCACCGGACGCGCGGTCAGCACGCACCGGACGCGCGGTCAGCACGCACCGGACGCGCGGTCAGCACGCACCGGACGCGTCTGCGTCGCCGGGCGCAGTCAGGCCCCGGTGCCCGCGTCCGCGGGTGCCGGGGCCTGACTCAGGCGACGGGCGTGCTCAGCTGTTCTTCTCCAGCTCGGCGGCCTGGCGCTCGACGTCCTCGAGCCCACCGCACATGAAGAAGGCCTGCTCGGGCACGTGGTCGTAGTCGCCGTCGGCCACCTTGGTGAAGGCCTCGATGGTCTCCGACAGCGGGACGGTCGAGCCCTCGATGCCGGTGAACTGCTTGGCGACGTAGGTGTTCTGCGACAGGAAGCGCTGGATCCGGCGGGCGCGACCGACGAGGATCTTGTCCTCCTCGGAGAGCTCGTCGATGCCCAGGATCGCGATGATGTCCTGCAGCTCCTTGTAGCGCTGCAGGATCGACTTGATCCGCACGGCCGTGTCGTAGTGCTCCCGGCTGATGTAGCGCGGGTCGAGGATCCGGCTGGTCGAGGTCAGCGGGTCCACGGCCGGGTAGATGCCCATCGAGGCGATCGGGCGCGAGAGCTCGGTCGTGGCGTCCAGGTGGGCGAAGGTCGTCGCCGGGGCCGGGTCGGTGTAGTCGTCGGCCGGCACGTAGATGGCCTGCATCGAGGTGATCGAGTGACCGCGCGTCGAGGTGATGCGCTCCTGCAGGGTGCCCATCTCGTCCGCCAGGTTGGGCTGGTAGCCCACGGCCGAGGGCATCCGCCCGAGCAGGGTGGACACCTCGGACCCGGCCTGGGTGAACCGGAAGATGTTGTCGATGAAGAGCAGCACGTCCTGCTTCTGGACGTCGCGGAAGTACTCCGCCATCGTCAGCGCGGACAGCGCGACGCGCAGCCGGGTGCCCGGCGGCTCGTCCATCTGTCCGAAGACCAGGGCGGTCTGACCGAGGACCCCGGCCTCCTCCATCTCGACGATGAGGTCGTTGCCCTCACGGGTCCGCTCCCCGACACCGGCGAAGACCGACACACCACCGTGGTCGCGGGCGACGCGGGCGATCATCTCCTGGATGAGCACCGTCTTGCCCACGCCGGCGCCGCCGAACAGGCCGATCTTGCCGCCCTGGACGTAGGGGGTCAGCAGGTCGATGACCTTGATGCCGGTCTCGAACATCTGGGTCTTGGACTCCAGCTGGTCGAAGGCCGGTGCCTGGCGGTGGATGCCCCACCGCTCGCTGACCTCGAGGGTCTCGCCCTCGGGCAGGTCGAGCACGTCGCCGGTGGCGTTGAAGACGTGACCGAGGGTGACGTCGCCGACCGGCACCGTGATGGGGCCGCCGGTGTCCTGCACCTTCGCGCCGCGCACGAGGCCGTCGGTGGGCTGCAGGGAGATGGCCCGCACCATGTTGTCGCCGATGTCCTGGGCGACCTCGAGGTTGACGGTCTTGGTCTCCCCGCCGATCTCGACCTCGGTCTTGAGCAGGTTGTAGAGCGCCGGCATCTGCCCCGGGGGGAACTCGACGTCGACGACGGGGCCGATGATCCGGGCCAGGCGACCCACGGCGCCCTGGGTCTGCTCCGTGGTGGGAGCCTCGGTGGTGGCAGTCATGGCTGCGTGCTTCCTCTCACTTGGCGTCGGCGAGGGCGCTCGCGCCGCCCACGATTTCGCTGATCTCTTGGGTGATCTCGGCCTGGCGGGCCTGGTTGGCAAGACGCGTGTAGGTCTTGATGAGCTCCTCGGCGTTGTCCGTCGCCGACTTCATCGCCCGCTGGCGGGCGGCGAGCTCGGACGCGGCGGACTGGAGCAGGGCGTTCCAGATCCGCGAGGTGATGTAGCGCGGGAGCAGGGCGTCGAGCACCTCGGCGGCGTCCGGCTCGAACTCGTAGAGCGGGAAGCCGTTCTCCGGCGTGCGCGGCGCGGCGTCCTCGACGACCTCCAGCGGCAGCAGGCGGGTGACCTGCACCTCCTGGGTCACCATGTTGACGAACCGGGTGTAGACGAGGTGGATCTCGTCGACCCCGCCCTCGTCGGTGCCCTTGGTGAACTCACCGATGAGCCGCTCGGAGATCTCCTGGGCCACGTCGAAGGTCGGGGAGTCGGAGAAGCCGCTCCACGAGTCCTCGAAGGGCCGGTTGCGGAAGGAGTAGTAGGACTCCGCCTTGCGTCCGGTGAGGAAGGGAACGTACTCCATCCCCGACTCCTCGACGAGCTCGCGCAGCTGCTCGCTGCGCTTGAGCACGTTGGCCGCGTAGGCACCGGCCAGGCCGCGGTCGGAGGTGATGACGAGCACCCCCGCGCGGCGCGGCTGCTCCCGCTTGGTGGTCAGCGGGTGGTCGACGTCGGCGTGGGTCGCGACGGCCGAGGCGGCCCGGGTGATCGCCCGGGCGTACGGCGTCGTCTCCGCGACCCGCTGCCGGGCCTTGACCACCCGCGAGGCGGCGATGAGCTCCATCGCCCGGGTGATCTTCTTGGTCGACTGGACGGACCGGCTGCGCTGGCGGTACTCCCGCTGCTGCGCTCCCATATCTCGCCTCTCTCGTTGGCTCTGGTGGTCGGTCGGATCGCTGGGGCGTGCCCCGGTCAGCTGCGCTGGACGGTCAGCTGCTCCTGGTCGACCTCGTCGTCACCCATGGCGTCGACGGAGTCGTCCTCGGCGGAGCCGACACCGACCTCGGCGCTGTCGTCAGGGGTGAACTCGGACTGGAAGGCGCTCATGGCCTCGCCCAGCGCGGCGGCGGTGTCGTCCCCGAGCTTGCCGCTCTCGCGGATCCCGGCGAGCAGCCCGTCGTGCTCCCGGCGCAGGAACTCGACCCACTCCGACTCGAAGCGGCGCACGTCGCTGACGGGCACCTCGTCGATGTGGCCGTTGGTGCCGGCCCAGATGATGGCGACCTGGTCCTCCACCGAGACCGGGGAGGACTGCGGCTGCTTGAGGATCTCGACCATGCGCGCGCCGCGGGCCAGCTGGGCCTTGGAGGCGTCGTCGAGGTCGGAGGCGAACATCGCGAAGGCCTCCATCTCGCGGAACTGCGCGAGGTCGACCTTGAGCCGGCCGGAGACCGACTTCATCGCCTTGATCTGCGCGGCTCCGCCGACCCGCGAGACCGACACACCCACGTCGATCGCCGGTCGCACGTTGGAGTTGAACAGGTCCGCCTGCAGGTAGATCTGCCCGTCGGTGATGGAGATGACGTTGGTCGGGATGTAGGCCGACACGTCACCCGCCTTGGTCTCGATGATCGGCAGCCCGGTCATCGACCCGGCGCCCATCTCGTCGGACAGCTTCGCGCAACGCTCGAGCAGCCGGGAGTGCAGGTAGAACACGTCGCCGGGGTAGGCCTCGCGGCCCGGCGGGCGGCGCAGCAGCAGCGACACCGCGCGGTAGGCCTCGGCCTGCTTGGACAGGTCGTCGAAGACGATGAGGACGTGCTTGCCGTCGTACATCCAGTGCTGGCCGATGGCCGAGCCGGTGTAGGGGGCGAGGTACTTGAAGCCGGCGGCGTCCGAGGCGGGGGCGGCCACGATGGTGGTGTAGTCCAGCGCGCCGTTCTCCTCCAGGGTCCCGCGCACCGAGGCGATGGTCGAGCCCTTCTGGCCGATCGCGACGTAGATGCAGCGCACCTGCTTGTCCGGGTCGCCGGACTCCCAGTTGGACTTCTGGTTGAGGATGGTGTCGATGGCCACGGCGGTCTTGCCGGTCTGCCGGTCGCCGATGATGAGCTGGCGCTGCCCGCGGCCGATGGGGATCATCGCGTCGATCGCCTTGATGCCGGTCTGCAGCGGCTCGTGCACCGACTTGCGCGCCATGACCCCGGGGGCCTGCAGCTCCAGGGCCCGGCGACCCTCGGTCTCGATGTCCCCCATCCCGTCGATGGGCTGGCCGAGCGGGTTGACGACGCGGCCGAGGTAGCCGTCGCCGACCGGGACCGAGAGGACCTCGCCGGTGCGCCGGACGTCCTGGCCCTCCTCGATGCCGGAGAAGTCGCCCAGCACGATGACACCGACCTCGTGGACGTCCAGGTTCAGGGCCAGGCCGAGGGTGCCGTCGGCGAACTCGAGCAGCTCGTTGGTCATCACCGAGGGCAGGCCCTCGACGTGGGCGATGCCGTCGCTGGCGTCGACCACCCGGCCGACCTCTTCGCGTGAGGCCGAGCCCGGCTCGTAGGACTTGACGAACTGGTCCAGCGCGTCCCGGATCTCCTCCGGACGGATCGAAAGCTCCGTCATGATTCTTCTCCTCGTCGTGGCCCTGGCGTGTGGTCGGGCCGGTGCTGTGGGGTAGGTGGTGGGCTCTGGTCAGCCGGCCATGAGGCGGCGGGCCTGGTCGAGACGATGGCTGACGGTCCCGTCGATGACCTCGTCACCGATCTCGACCCGGATGCCGCCGACGACGTCGGGGTCGACGACCACGTTGGTGTGGACGGTGCGGGAGTACTGCCGGCTCAGCGTGGCGCGCAGGGTCTCCTCCTGCTCGTCGCTGAGCGGCACGGCGGTGGTGACGATCGCGGTGACCTGGTCCTGCACCTCCGCAGCCTGCTCGAGGTATGCCGCGAGCGTCCGCTCGACGCGGCTGCCGCGGACCCCCACGGCCGCCTGGGCGGCGAGGCGGACCGTCTCCGGGGCGGACTTGACCGAGAGCAGGCGCTCCACGAGCGCGCGCTTGGCGTCGGCCGGGGCGCGCCGGTCGGCCAGGGCCGCCTGCAGCTCCGGCGCGGACTGCACGATCCGGCTGAACCGGAACAGCTCGTCCTCCACCTGGCCCAACCGCTCGTGCCGATGGGCGTGGACCAGGTGCGCCTCGACCGAGAGCCGCTCGAGCGCGGTCGCGAGGTCGCCGGTCCCGGCCCACCGCTGCGCCACCACGGCCTTGACGACGTGCAGCGCCTCGTCGCTCACCTTGCCGCCGAGCAGGCGCTCGGCGATGGCCGCCCGCTCCTGCCCCTCGCGGGAGGGGTCGGCGAGGGTGCGCGCGAGGACCGCGTTGCCGTCCACCAGCCGGGCGACGGACCAGACCTGGTCACCCACCCGGGCCGGGTCGACCGAGCCGCCCTCGTGCTGGAGCACCTGCTCCAGGCCCTCGCGTGCCCCGTGGTAGGACCGCCGGTAGGCGCTGTCCATCAGCGGACCTCGTCGCGGGCGCCGAGCTTCTCGGGGGCGATGGCACCGGAGTCCAGGTCGGCGAGGAAGCGGTCGACGATCCCCCGCTGCCGCGCCTCCTGCTCCAGGGACTCACCGACGATCTTGCTGGCCAGCGCGGTCGAGATCTCGCCGACCTCACCACGCAGCTGGACGAAGGCCTGCTGGCGCTCGGCCTCGATCTGCTTGTGCGCGGTCTCGGTGATCCGGTTGGCCTCGACCTGGGCCTGCTCGCGCATCTCGGCGATGATCTGCGCGCCCTGCTCCTTGGCCCGTTCGCGGATCTGGGCGGCCTCGGCCCGCGCCTCACCGAGCTGGTCCTCGTACTTCTTCTTCGCGGCGGCTGCCTCGGCCTCGGCCTTCTCGGCACGCTCCATCCCGCCCTCGATGGCCGACGTGCGGTCGGCGTAGGCCTTCTCGAGGTTGGGGACGATCTTGCGCTTGACGAAGACGTAGAAGATGCCGAAGACGATCAGCCCGAAGATGAGCTCCGGCATGTAGGGCAGGATCGGGATGGCTCCCTCACCGGCCCCGATGGGCTCGGAGTGGTCGTCCTCGGTCGCGGCCTTCAGCGCGCCCGCAACGATCGTGGTGTAGTCCACGAGCGGCTCCTCACGTGTGCGTGTCCGTCACCGGCGGACCGGTGCTGCGGACGGGTCTGGGGAAGGGGCAGGGCCGGTCAGCCGACGAAGAACGCGATGAAGAAGAGCACCAGGCCGAAGATGGCGAGGGCCTCGGCGAGCGCGAAGCCGAGGATGGCGATCGGCTGCAGCTTGCCCTGCGCCTCGGGCTGGCGGGCGACGCCGTTGATGTAGGCCGCGAAGATCAGACCCACGGCGATCGCCGGGCCGATGGTCGACACGCCGTAGCCGAGGAGGGTGATGTCACCAGACACGTCAGTTCTCTTTCTGTTGAGGTCCCGGCGCCCGTCGGGCGCCGGAGGCTTCTAGTGCGTATTCAGTTGTGGTCGGGGATGGAACCGGGCAGGTCAGTGCTCGTCCGCCAGGGCCCCGCCGATGTAGGACGCGGCGAGGAGGGTGAAGACGTAGGCCTGCAGGAACTGGATCAGGGCCTCGAAGACCGTGAGGAGGGCACCGAGGATCCAGGCGGGCAGGGCCACCAGCATCAGGCCCGGCTCGAAGGTCTTGAAGAGGTACCAGCCGCCGACGATGAAGACCACGAGCAGCATGTGACCGGCGAACATGTTGCCGAACAGTCGCAGCGCCAGCGTGAGCGGCCGGGTGATGAAGAAGGTGATGAGCTCGAGGAAGAGGATGAACGGCTTGATCCATCCCGGCAGCCCGGCCGGGAGCATGCCGCCGATGTAGCGGCCGACCCCGCCGGCCTTGCGCAGCCCCACCCAGTGGTAGACGACGTAGACGATGAGGGTGAGACCGATCGGGAAGCCGATCCGCGCCATCGTGGGGTTCTGGAACGGCGGGATGATGCCGAAGACGTTGTTGAGCAGGATGAAGACGAACAGCGAGAACAGGAACGGCACGAAGGGCATGAAGTCCTTGCTGCCGATCATGTCGCGGGCGATGCCGTTGCGGGCGAAGTTGTAGACCTGCTCGGTCAGCCACTGCCCCTTGCCCGGCACGATCGCGGCCCGGCGGGTGGTGACGAACAGCGCCACCATGAGCAGCCCCGTCGCGATGGCCATGAGCAGCATGGGACGGGTGAAGTAGTACTCGGTCCCGGGGATCGCGAAGAGCGGCTGCCAGAAGTCGCCGGGGGTGGGGGGGAAGTGGCTCTCCTCACCGGCCGTCGGCAGGTGCAGGCCAGCGGCCGTCATGGTCGCGTTCACGCGTTCTCCTCCACACAGTCTTCGTCGGACGTCGAAGCCCCTGGGCAGACAGGGACGGGACCCGGCTCCGAGGTCATGACCTACCGTACCTGAGCCAGATGACGTACATCGACGCCACCATCCCGAGGACCACGCCGACCGGGAGGGCCACGACGGTCCCCCACCAGCGGTCCAGGGCGAAGCCGACCAGCCCGAAGCCGGCCGGACCCGCGAGGAGGTAGGCGAGCGCACCGTTGGCGACGTCGGTCTGGGCACTCATGCCCTCGACCTCCGGCTCGTGCCCGCCGTGCGGTGACGGCACCCTCATACGCCACCTCCCGCGGTCGGCAGGGTCAGCGGGGACCGGGACCGCAGGTAGCCGACGACCAGCCCGGCCTGGAAGACCAGGCCCACCAGCACGAAGGCCACGACCAGCGGCACGATCTGCAGCCAGGTCGTCTGGGCCAGGGCCCAGATGACCGCTCCCAGCGCCGCCATCTGCAGCACGAAGACCCCGAACGCCCCGGCCATCGTGCTCGCCGTGGGGCCGGCCAGGACACCGCGGATGCCGAGGACCCCCAGGGCGAAGACCACCAGCGACAGCGCGCTGCCGACGAGGGCGGAGACCGCACCCCAGCCACCCACGGCGGCCCACGTCAGCAGTGGCACCAGCAGGGCCACCGGGACGCCTGCCACGAGGGCCCCAAGCATCATCGTGCGCGCCGCCGGTCGGGCGGTCGCGGTGGTCACGGTGGGGGTCATGGCGTCGAGGCTCCGGACGGGAAGAGGGGGTCGGGGCGCTTGTGAAAACTATCACAAGCGGTGCGGTGGACCCCAATCCGCGTCACCGCGGTGGAGCCGCCACCAACCCTCGGGCCCCCCACGCTACCGCCGTCCGTCCGCGAGGTCCGGCGCCGCCCGCAGCGTGAGCGCCACGGCCAGGGCCAGCAGCCCCGCGATGCCGGTGAGGGACACCCAGGCCGGCAGGTAGGCGAAGGACACGCTCCCGGCGGCGATGAGCAGGGACCACAGGTAGAGCAGGACGACCGCCCGGCGGTGGCTGTGCCCGATGTCGAGCAGCCGGTGGTGCAGGTGCCCGCGGTCCGGCTTCCACGGCAGCTGCCCGGCCCGGGTGCGGCGCAGGATGGCCAGCACCATGTCCAGGAAGGGCAGCGCCAGGATGGCCAGCGGGATGACGACCGGCAGCAGGATGGCGGTCACCGCCGAGGCGCTGGCCACCGAGGAGCTGGGGTCCACCGACCCGGTCATGGAGATGGTCGCGGCGGCGAGCAGCAGCCCCAGCAGCAGCGCCCCCGCGTCCCCCATGAACAGCCGTGCCGGGTGGAAGTTGTGCGGGAGGAAGCCGAGGCACACCCCGACGATCGCCGCGCTGATGAAGGTCGCCTCGGAGAAGACGTTGGGCGGGTCGAAGCTGCGGCTCACCAGGTAGGTCCAGCTGAAGAACGCCCCGGCGGCGATGAGGACCACCCCGGCGGCCAGACCGTCCAGCCCGTCGATGAAGTTGACCGCGTTGGTCGAGATGACGACGACGAGGATGGTGAGGGTGACCATGACCGGCTCGGGCAGGTAGGTGACCCCGAGGATGGGCAGCGAGAGGAGCCGGACGCCGTAGAACGCCATGATGCCGCCGGCCAGGATCTGACCGGCCAGCTTGGTCATCCAGTCCAGCTCACGGATGTCGTCGACGGCCCCGAGCGCGGTGATGAGGACGGCGGCGGCCAGCACGCCGAAGAGGCGGGGCGTCGCCTCGAAGAGCTGGCCGTGGTAGGGCAGCTGCGAGCCCAGGAGGACCGCCGCGGCGAAACCGGCGAGCATGGCCACCCCGCCCAGCCGCGGGATCGGCACGGAGTGCACGTCGCGGTCCCGCACCGCCGTGATCGCGCCCACCCGCAGCGCGAGGCGCCGGACCAGGGGGGTCGCGAGGTAGGTCACGACCGCTGCGGTCAGCAGCACCATGAGGAACTCGCGCACTGGTCTGTCTCACCCCTCCCGGCGGTCGGTCCCGTCGAGGTATGCCGTCGGCGGCGTCTCTGCCCCGCGGTCGGTCAGCCGGCCGTGGGCTCGGGGTAGGCGGGGTAGGCGGTGAGCAGCTCGCCGGCGGCCTCCCGGATCTGTCGCGCGACCGGGTGGTCCGGGCTGCCGTCGGTCTCGGTGACCGCCCGGTGGATGAGGTCGGCGACGACCGACATCTGCTCCGGACCCATCCCCTGGGTGGTGACCGACGGGCTGCCCACGCGGATGCCGGAGGCGACGTTGGGCTTCTCCGGGTCGAAAGGGATGGCGTTCTTGTTGAGGACGATCCCGGCGGCGTCGCAGCGCGCCTCGGCGTCGACGCCGGTCACCCCGACGCCGCGCAGGTCGTGCAGGGACAGGTGGGTGTCGGTGCCTCCAGTGACCGGTCGGATGCCCCGCTCGTCGAGCGCTCCCGCCAGCGCGGAGGCGTTGGTCAGCACCCGCTGCGCGTAGTCCTGGTAGTCCGGGGTCATGCACTCGGCGAAGTTGACGGCCTTGGCCGCGACACCGTGCATGAGCGGACCGCCCTGCATCATGGGGAAGACCGCGCGGTCGATCTTCTTGGCGTGCTCCTCCCTGCAGACGATCGCGCCGCCGCGAGGCCCGCGCAGCACCTTGTGGGTGGTGAAGGAGACGACGTCGGCGTGCGGCACCGGCGAGGGGATGGCCTGGCCGGCCACCAGCCCGATGAAGTGCGCGGCATCCACCCAGAAGATCGCGCCGACCTCGTCGGCGATCGCCCGGAAGCGCGCGAAGTCGATGAGGCGGGGGATGGCCGAGCCGCCGGCCAGGATGATCTTGGGCCGGTGCTCCTTGGCCAGCGCCTCGACCTGGTCGTAGTCGATGTGCTCGGTGTCGGCGGCGACGCCGTAGTGCACGGCGTCGAACCACTTGCCGGAGAAGCTCACCTTGAAGCCGTGGGTGAGGTGACC
The DNA here is from genome assembly GCF_001483745.1 of Serinicoccus chungangensis. Classification (GTDB taxonomy): domain Bacteria; phylum Actinomycetota; class Actinomycetes; order Actinomycetales; family Dermatophilaceae; genus Ornithinicoccus; species Ornithinicoccus chungangensis_A. Next base: position 155,492 of record NZ_LQBL01000022.1, read on the forward strand.
GCCGTGGTCCAGCGACATCGCGAGGATCGTGTCGCCGGGCGAGGCGAAGGCGCCGTAGACGGCCTGGTTGGCGCTGGCCCCCGAGTGGGCCTGGACGTTGGCGTGGTCAGCCCCGAAGAGCTCCTTGGCCCGCTCGATCGCGAGCTTCTCGACCTTGTCGACCTCGGAGCACCCGCCGTAGTAGCGGGCGTCCGGGTAGCCCTCGGCGTACTTGTTCGACAACGTCGACCCCAGCGCGGCGAGCACCGCCGGGCTCGTCTGGTTCTCGCTGGCGATGAGCTGGATGCCGGCCCGCTGGCGGTCGAGCTCGGAGACGAGCAGCTCGGCCACCTGCGGGTCCTGCTCGAGCAGGGCGCCGAAGGACGGGCCGTAGTAGGAGTCCGGGGTCACGCGCGTCGTCATGCGGCCCACTCTATGGGGTGGCCGCGCTCTCGTCGGCCCGCGGCGCGGCCACCGTGCGGACGGCGTCGGCCGGCACCCGCACCCCGCTCGGGGTGACCGAGCCGACCAGGCTCGCCCGCTCCCCCGGCTCCGCGGGCTCCGGCTCGTCGGCCTCGCCCGGGCCGGTCGTGGCGGCGTCCGCCGCCTCCGGGGAGTCGTGCAGGACGGTGGTGCCCAGCACCCCGCGGATCTCCTCGGTCCGCAGCGCGCCGAGCCGCAGGACGACCGGTTCCTCCCCCGTGCAGTCGAGGATCGTCGAGGGCTGCCCCCCGGTGCGCGGACCGCCGTCGAGGTAGGCGGCGACCGCTCCCCCGAGCTGCTCGAGGGCCTCCTGCGCCGTGGTGGCGGCGGGACGACCGGTGACGTTCGCGCTGGTCACCGCCAGGGGACCGACCTCGGCGAGCAGCTCCAGGGCGAGCCCGTCGTCCGGCATGCGCAGCGCGACGGTCCCGTTGGTCTCGCCCAGGTCCCACTGCAGCGACGGCTGCGCCCGCAGCACGAGGGTGAGCGGCCCGGGCCAGAAGTGCCGCATGAGGATGCGGGCGTACATGGGCACGTCGGTCGCCAGCCCGTCGACCGTCCGCGGGTTGGGCACGAGGACCGGCGGAGGCATCTCGCGGCCGCGGTGCTTGGCCGCGAGCACCATCGCCACCGCGACGACGTCGAAGGCGTCGGCACCGACGCCGTAGACCGTGTCGGTCGGCAGGACGACCACCTTGCCCTCGCGCACGACCGCCGCCGCCCGCGCCAGAGCCTCCTCCCGCTGCTGCTCGTCGACGCAGTCGAGCAGGCGGTCCTGCAGCGGCGCGGTGCCGGACATGGGGCCTCCGTCGGGGTGCTCGGGGTGCTCGGTGTGGACGACGACCATCTTCCCACGTCGGGCCCGCGGCGCTTCGACTTGCACGACGCCTGCGGAACCAGTTGGGTGAGGTGTTGCCCACGGCGGGCGCACCCGCGCGCCCGCCTCGACACAAGGAGAGTGACCCGTATGCGTGGTAGCGGCCTGATCTGGACCATCGTGGGCGTCCTGCTCATCATCGCCCTGCTGATCTTCATCTTCTGATCACCCTCGACCTCTGACGTCGGCGGCCCGACCAGGGCGCCGTCCGACGGACACGCACGAGCCCCGGTGCCGCTGGCACCGGGGCTCGCGCATGTCCAGGGCCCGTCCGTGTCCGCGGCTCGCGCGCGTGCGGGTGCACCCCGCCCCCGGCCGACGGCGGGCCCGGCCTCAGCGACGGGTGGCGGAGACGACCCGCGGGCGCCCGGTGAGGTCCTCGTGGTCGGTGACGTCCGACCACCCGGCACGGGTGAGCAGCTCGACGACCGCCGCGGACTGGACGTCGGCGTGCTCCATGAGCAGCACCCCGCCCGGGCGCAGCAGGACCGTCGCCCGCTCGGCGAGCAGGCGCGGCAGGAGCAGCCCGTCCGCTCCCCCGCCGTAGAGCGCCAGCTCCGGGTCGTGGTCGCGGACCTCGGCGTCCACCGGCACCGCGTCGGGCGGGATGTAGGGAGGGTTGGTCACCACGAGGTCCACCCGGCCGAGCCGGTCCTCGAAGGACTCCTGCGCCGGGCCGAGCCGCAGGTCGACCGGGAGGCCGGTGCGCCCGAGGTTGGCCTGGGCGTAGCGGTGCGCGTCCGGGGACAGCTCGACCGCGCCCACGTGGGCGTCCCGGCGCCGGTGCGCCAGCGCCAGCGCGATCGCCCCGCTCCCGGTGCACAGGTCCACGACGGAGGGGCTGGGCCACGGCTCCAGCGCCGCCAGCGCCAGGCGGACGAGCGTCTCGGTCTCCGGGCGGGGCACGAACACCCCCGGCCCCACGAGCAGCTCGAGGCCGGCGAACCAGGCGGTCCCCGTGAGGTGCTGCAGCGGGACCCGGTCGGCACGACGCACCACCAGGTCGAGGAACGCGCCGTGGGCCTCCGGGGTCACCTGCTCGCGCATCACCCGGGCCCGGCGCAGCTCCGGACCGTCGAGCCCCATCACGTGGGACAGCAGCAGCTCGGCGTCCACCTCCGGGCTGGCGACCCCCGCCTCCCGGAGCCGGCCGGTGGCGGCCCGGACCAGCTCGTCGACGGTCACGACGCCGCCTCACCCCGGCTCCGGGCCGGGTGCGTGCCGTCGCGGCGCGGGGCCACCGCGGCACCCGGGGCCGGCCTCACTGCTCCCCCGCCGCCGCCAGCCGGGCGGCCTCGTCGGCCTCGACGGCGGACCGCACGACCGGGTCGAGGTCGCCGTCCAGGACCTGGTCCAGGTTGTAGGCCTTGAACCCGGTGCGGTGGTCGGCGATGCGGTTCTCGCCGAAGTTGTAGGTGCGGATCCGCTCGCTGCGGTCCACCGTGCGGATCTGGCTGCGCCGGGCCGCGCTCGCCGCCTGCTCCGCCTCCTCGACCGCGATCTGGTGCAGGCGGGCGCGCAGCACGCGCAGCGCGGACTCCTTGTTCTGGAGCTGGCTCTTCTCGTTCTGGCAGGAGACGACCAGGCCGGTCGGCAGGTGCGTGATGCGCACGGCCGAGTCGGTGGTGTTGACCGACTGGCCCCCCGGCCCCGAGGAGCGGAAGACGTCGACCTTGAGGTCGTTCGGGTCCAGCTCGACCTCCGCCGGGTCCTCGAGGTCCGGCATGACCAGCACCCCGGCGGCGGAGGTGTGCACCCGGCCCTGGCTCTCGGTCACGGGGACGCGCTGCACCCGGTGCACGCCGCCCTCGTACTTCAGCCGCGCCCACGGCGCCTCGCCCGGGGCGGGCGTGCCGGGGGCGGTCACCGAGACCCGCGCCTCCTTGTAGCCCCCGAGGTCGGAGGGGGTGGCGTCCAGCAGCTCGGTGCGCCACCCGCGACGCTCGGCGTAACGGAGGTACATCCGCAGGAGGTCACCGGCGAAGAGCGCGGACTCCTCACCGCCCTCGCCGGCCTTGACCTCGAGGATGACGTCACGGTCGTCGTCGGGGTCCCGCGGCACCAGCTGGCGGCGCAGCTGCTCGGCGGCGTCCCGCTCGGCGGCCTCCAGGGCGGGCAGCTCCTGGGCGAAGCCCTCGTCCTCGGCGGCGAGCTCGCGCGCGGCCTCCAGGTCCCCCGTCGCGGCCTCCCAGGCCCGGTATGCCGTCACGGTCGCCGAGAGTGCGGCATACCGGGTGTTGAGACGGCGCAGGGCCGTCGGGTCGCCGTGCACCGACGGGTCGGCGAGCCGGCGCTCGATGTCGGCGTGCTCCTCGAGCAGCGGCCGGGCGGAGTCGAACACCGTGTCCTCCTAGGGACGAGCCGGGGCCGGGACGACGAACGCCGGCCCCGCGAGCTCTCGCGGGACCGGCGGGACGTGGCTGCTAGTTGGCGGCCTTCTTGCCGTAGCGCTCCTGGAAGCGGGCGACACGCCCACCGGTGTCCAGGATCTTCTGCTTGCCGGTGTAGAAGGGGTGGCACTGCGAGCAGACGTCGGCGCTGATGCGGCCCGACGTCGCGGTGCTGCGGGTGGTGAACGACGCACCGCAGGTGCAGGTGACCTGGGTCTCGACGTACTCCGGGTGGATGTCCTTCTGCATGTCTCTCCTTGGATGGCGTGATGTCCCCGGGTCGACCACGCGGGGGCGCGGTCGTGAACCGGTGGGCCAGCGGATCAGTCTACGCGACCGGGGCGGGTGCGGTGCACCGCTCAGTCGTCGTCGTCCAGCCGGACCGAGCTGGTCTGCTGGACCTGGGTGAGGAACTCGTAGTTGTGCTTCGTCTTCTTCAACCGGTCGAGGAGCAGCTCGATTCCCTGCTGCTGGTCGAGCGCGGACAGCACCCGGCGCAGCTTCCACATGATCTTGAGCTCCTCGGAGGACATGAGGATCTCCTCGCGTCGGGTGCTCGAGGCGTTGACGTCCACGGCCGGGAAGGTCCGGCGGTCGGCCAGGTGGCGGGAGAGCTTGAGCTCCATGTTGCCGGTGCCCTTGAACTCCTCGAAGATCACCTCGTCCATCTTGGAGCCGGTCTCCACCAGCGCCGTCGCGAGGATGGTCAGGGACCCGCCCTCCTCGATGTTGCGCGCGGCGCCGAAGAACTTCTTCGGCGGGTAGAGCGCGGCGGAGTCGACACCACCGGACAGGATCCGGCCCGAGGCCGGGGCCGCCAGGTTGTAGGCGCGGCCCAGGCGGGTGATGCCGTCGAGCAGCACCACGACGTCCTGGCCCAGCTCCACGAGGCGCTTGGCCCGCTCGATCGCCAGCTCGGCCACCATCGTGTGGTCGCTCGCCGGGCGGTCGAAGGTCGAGGAGATGACCTCGCCCTTGACGCTGCGCTGGAAGTCGGTGACCTCCTCCGGACGCTCGTCCACCAGGACGATCATCAGGTGGACCTCGGGGTTGTTGGTGGTGATGGCGTTGGCGATGGACTGCATGACCATCGTCTTGCCCGCCTTGGGCGGGCTGACGATGAGACCGCGCTGCCCCTTGCCGATCGGCGTCACCAGGTCGATGACCCGGGTCGTGAGGTTCTTCTGCTCGGTCTCCAGCCGCAGCCGCTGCTGCGGGTAGAGCGGGGTGAGGCTGGAGAAGTCGGGGCGGCGCCGGCCCTGGTCGGGCTCCTGGCCGTTGATGCTGTCCAGCCGCACGAGGGCGCTGAACTTGCCCTTGTCCCGCTTGTTGCCGGTCGAGGAGACGGTGTGCTGCCCGACGTCGCTGCCGTCCTGCGGGGCCTTGATGGCACCCGTGACCGCGTCGCCCTTGCGCAGGCCGTGCTTCTTGACCAGGCCCATCGGGACGTAGACGTCGGTCGGGCCCGGGAGGTAGCCGGTGGTCCGGATGAAGGCGTAGTTGTCGAGCAGGTCCACGACGCCGCCGACGGGGACGAGCACGTCCTCCTCGGAGTAGCTCTCGGGGGCGTCCTGCTGCTGCTGGCCACCGGACGCGGGCTGGGCGCCACGGCCCCGCTTGCGGTCGCGGTTGCGGTTGCGGCTGCGCCGACGTCCGCGCCGCCCCCCCTCGTCGTCGCCCCAGTCGCCGTCGCCGTCGCGGCCCTGCTGACCCTGGCGGTCGTCCTGGGGGCGCTGACCGCCCTCGCGGCGGTCGTCCTGCCGACCCTGCTGACCCTGACGGTCGTCCTGCCGGCCGTCGCGGCCCTGCTGACCCTGGCGGTCGTCCTGGGTGCGCTGGCCCCCCTCGCGGCGGTCGTCCTGCCGACCGTCGCGGCCCTGCTGACCCTGACGGTCGTCCTGGGTGCGCCGTCCGCCGTCACGGTGCTCCTCGCCGGTCGGCGCGGAGCCCTCGGCGACCGGGTCGCCACCGGAGCGGTCCTGCCCCTCGGTGCGCTCCTGCTGGTCGGCCTGCCGGTCCTGCTCGGTGCGGGGCGCGCCGGCGCTGGAGCCGCCGCGGCGGCTGCGCCGCGTGCGCGAGCCCCCGGCGGTGCCGGTGGTCTCCTCGCGCTCGGCCTGCGCGCGGTCCAGGGCTGCCTCGATGGCGTCCTGACGACCGGCGGAGCCGTTGCTGCTGGCAGCGCCCCCGCGCTGCTCCCGGATGGCGGAGACCAGGTCGGCCTTGCGCATCTTGTTGTTCACGGTAATGCCCATGCCCGACGCGAGCTCCTGGAGCTCGGCCAGACGAAGGGTGCTCAACGCGCCCGTGCGGGTCGCGCCGGCGTCGGTGATCTCAGTCACGTGGGATTCCTTCCCCCTCGGTCGCAACCGGTTCGGGGCCTAGGGTGTCGCGGTGCACGGACAGTGGCACCGCTGTCGGACTCGGCACGGGGACGACCGGTGCAGCGGCCTCAGTATCAGGACACGTCGCGAAGCCGACGGCCCGTGCGTGGAGTGCCTCGGAGCCGTTCACCGATGTGTCGGGCCGTGTCACGAGGCGTCCTCACGATAACACGGGGGCGGGCCCGGGCCATACCGGCCACGAGGCCCTTCACCCCACCCGGGTCGCCCCGGCCGCCCGCACCAGGTCGCCGAGGACGGCCGAGGCGGTCTGGTCGCCGCCGGCCCCCGCGCCGGAGAGCCGCACGGCCCCCGCCAGCACGGCCTCGATCTCCACGACGTTGGTGCCGCCGCGAGCCTGGGCCAGGGCGTCGGAGGCGGGCAGCGCGGTGGGGGCGACCCGGGCCCGGACCCCGCCCTGGGGGTCCCGCCGCGCGTCGGCCACGAGCTTGAGCACCTCGCCCCGCCCGGCCGCGGCGGCGAAGTCGGCGTCGGTGAGGCCCGAGATGCCCGTGGTCGCGACCTCGTCGAGGGGCAGCGCCACCCCCCAGGCCATCCGGGCCAGGATCGCCACCTTGGCGGCGGCGTCCAGCCCCTCGAGGTCCTCGGTGGGGTCCGCCTCGAGGTAGCCCAGCTCGCCGGCCTGCCGGACGGCCTCGGCGAAGGGCACGCCCTCGCGGGCCACCAGGTCGAGCACGTAGTTGGTGGAGCCGTTGACGATCCCCCGGATCGCCGTGACCTCGTCGCCGGCCAGCGAGTCGCGCACGACGGACAGGACGGGCACCGCGGCCATGACGGCCGCCTCGTAGTGCAGCCCTCCCCCGTGCTCGCGGGCGAGGGCGTGCAGCTCCTCGCCGCGGCGCGCCACCAGCTGCTTGTTGGCCGTGACCACCTGCGCACCCCGCCGCAGCGCGGCCTCGACAAGCGACCCGGCCGGTTCGATCCCGCCCATGACCTCGACCACGACCTCGGTGCCCGGGTCCTCCGCGAGCGCCGTGGCGTCCGTGGTCAGCAGCTGCGCCGGTATGCCGTCACGCACCCGGGTGGTGTCGCGCACCGCGACCCCGGTGAGCTCGGGGCGCCGCCCCAGCGACGCGGCATACCGGTCGGCGTGCTGCAGCAGGTGACGGGCGACGGCGGCGCCCACCGTGCCGCCGCCCAGCAGGGCGACGCGCAGGACGGATGAGGAGGCGGGTGAGGTCACGGGCGGCTCCAGGGGTCGGGGGCGGGGCGGTCCGGCGCCGGGACGGGAGGTGCCCGGCGCCCTCGGTCACATGCGCTCGGGCGCGCTGACGCCGAGCAGGGTCAGGCCGTTGGCCAGCACCTGGCGGGTGGCGTCGTTGAGCCACAGGCGCGAGCGGTGCAGGTCGGTGATCTCCTCCTCGGCGCTCATCGGCCGGACCCGGCACTCGTCGTACCACTTGTGGAAGTGGCTCGACAGGTCCTCGAGGTAGCGCGCCACCCGGTGCGGCTCGCGCAGCTGGGCGGCCTGCGCGACGACCCGCGGGAAGTCGCCCAGGGCCGCGAGCAGGACCGACTCGGTGGGGTGGTCCAGCAGACCGGGGTCGAAGCCGTCCTCGCGGCGCACCCCGTCCTCCCCGGCGAGCCGGGCGACGTTGCAGGTGCGGGCGTGGGCGTACTGGACGTAGAAGACCGGGTTGTCGTTGGATCGGCGGCGCAGCTCCTCACCGTCCAGGTCGAGCGGGGTGTCCGCGGGGAAGCGGCCCAGGCTGTAGCGGATGGGGTCGGTGCCGATCCACTCCAGCAGGTCCGAGAGGTAGACCGCGTTCCCGCGCCGCCGCCCCATCCGCTCCCCGCTGATGTTGATGAGCTGGCCGATGAGGACCTCGATGTTGGTCTCCGGGTCGTCCCCCGCGCAGGCGGCGATGGCCTTGAGACGCCCGACGTAGCCGTGGTGGTCGGCCCCGAGCATGTAGACCTTCTCGGTGAACCCGCGATCCTTCTTGGACAGGTAGTAGGCGCAGTCGGCGGCGAAGTAGGTCGGCTCGCCGTCGGACCGGATGAGGACCCGGTCCTTGTCGTCGCCGAAGTCGGTCGTGCGCAGCCACACCGCGCCGTCGGCGTCGAAGACGTGGCCCTGCTCCCGCAGCCGGTCCACGGCCTGCTCGACCGCCCCGGTGTCGTGCAGGCTCTTCTCGCTGAACCACACGTCGAAGGTCACGTGGAACGCGGTCAGCGTCTGCTCGTTGGCCGCGACCTGCAGCGCCATGCCGGTCTCCCGGCACACCTCGAGCGCCTCCTGCTCGGGCAGCGAGAGCAGGTCGGGGCGCGCCACCAGCACCTGCTCGGCCAGCGCGTCGACGTAGTCCCCGGCGTAACCGCCCTCCGGGACCTCCTCGCCGCGCGCCCGGGCCAGGACCGAGGACGCCAGCCGCAGCGTCTGCGCGCCCGCGTCGTTGGTGTAGTGCTCGGCGGTGACGTCCGCGCCGCTGGCCGCGAGCAGCCGGTGCAGCGCGTCGCCGAGGGCGGCCCACCGGGTGTGCCCGATGTGCAGCGGCCCGGTCGGGTTGGCGGACACGAACTCGAGGTTGATGGTGCGCCCGGACATGGTGTCGTTGTGGCCGTAGCCGGCGCCGGCCTCGACGACGTCCCGGGCCAGCGCCCCCGCGCTCGCGGCGTCCAGCGTGATGTTGAGGAAGCCCGGCCCGGCGACCTCGACCCCGGCCACCCCCTCGGCCGCACCCAGCCCGCCGGCGACGACCTCGGCGACCTGGCGCGGCGGCATACCCGCCCGCTTGGCCAGCTGCAGGGCGACGTTGCTCGCCCAGTCGCCGTGCTCGCGGCTGCGCGGCCGCTCCACCCGGAGCGCCTCCACGGCCGGCAGGTCGCCCTGCGCCAGGGGCAGGTCGCCGGCCTCCACGGCCTCGGTGAGCACGGCATGGATCGCTGCAGCGAGCTGTTCGGGGGTCACCCGCTCCAGTCTAGGGCCGCCGCCGACCGCGCCAGCACGGGGATTTCAGCCACCCCTGCGACGCTGCTAGAGTTGTCCGCTGTTGCCCCCGTAGCTCAGGGGATAGAGCACCGCCCTCCGGAGGCGGGTGCGCAGGTTCGAATCCTGCCGGGGGCGCTCCCCTCCTTCGGGAGGAGGCGCAGGCAACACTCCTGCGAGGGAGGTGTCAGGGTTCCTGGTGGGCCCCCCGGGTTTCAACCCCGCGGAACGGCGACCCGTCGTCGTTGGCAGGTTCGATTCCTGTCCGCCTCCGCCGAGGCCCAGGGCCCGCGCCGGGCCACCACCTCCGAGCGACCGGGGAGGCCCGCCATGGCCGTCGACCCACCCCGCCCCGCACCTGACGCGTCCGACCCGCGCCGCGGCATACCCCCGGTCGATGTGGTCCTGCGCGATCCCGCGGTGGTGGACCACGTCGCCCTCCTCGGTCGGCAGCGGGCGCTGGGGGTCGCCCAGGAGGTCCTGAGCCGGGCCCGCGACGGCGCCCTCCCACCCGCCGAGGTGGTCGACGAGGTCGCGACCCGGCTGGGCGAGCTCGTCGCGGCCCCCGGCACCCGGCCGGTCCTCAACGCCACCGGCGTGGTCGTGCACACCAACCTGGGCCGGGCCCCGCTCGGGGAGGCGGCCACCGCGGCGCTCGTCGCCGCCGCGGGGTATGCCGACATCGAGCTCGACCTGGCCACCGGTCGCCGGGGGCGTCGGGGCGGATCGGTGGTGGACGCCCTGCTGCGGGCCGTGCCCGAGGCGCAGGACGCCCTCGTCGTCAATAACGGCGCGGCCGCGCTGCTCCTCGCGATGACCGCGCTGGCCGCGGGCCGCGAGGTGGTGGTGAGCCGCGGCGAGCTCGTCGAGATCGGCGACGGCTTCCGGCTGACCGACCTCGTGGAGTCCAGCGGCGCCCGGCTGCGCGAGGTGGGCACGACGAACCGGACGCACCGGGGCGACTACGAGCGCGCCCTCGCCGACCGCGCCGCCGGGGTGCCGGCCGAGCCCGGTCCGGACCGGGCGGCCGGTCCGCGCCCCGACGTGGCCGCCCTGCTCAAGGTGCACCCGGGCAACTACCGCGTCACCGGTTTCACCTCCGCCGTGCCGGTCGCCGAGCTGGCGCGGGTCGCGCGCGCCGCCGACCTGCCGCTGGTCGTCGACACCGGCAGCGGCCTGCTGGAGCCGGACCCCGCCCTGCCCGACGAGCCGGACGCCCGCACCGCCCTGCGCGACGGGGCCGGGCTGGTCGTCGCCAGCGCCGACAAGCTGCTCGGCGGCCCGCAGGCCGGGCTGGTGCTGGGCGACGCGGACCTCGTCGCCCGGTTGCGCCGGCACCCCGTGGCGCGAGCCCTGCGGGTCGACAAGCTCACCCTGGCCGCCCTGGGCGCGACGCTGCGCGACCCGCACCCGGCCCCGGTCACCGTGGCCCGTCGGGCCGAGCCCGACCACCTGCGCACGCGGGCCGAGTCGCTGCGGGAGGTGCTGGCCCGGCAGGGGCTGGCCGCCGAGGTGGTGCCGCACGACGGACGGGTCGGTGGCGGCGGGGCCCCCGGCGTCCCGCTGGCCGGCTGGGCGCTGGCGCTCTCCGAGGGCCTGGCCGGCCCGCTGCGCCTGGGCGACCCCGCGGTGCTGGCGCGGGTGCACGACGGGCGCTGCCTGCTGGACCCGCGCTGCGTGCCGCCCGCGCAGGACGCCGTGCTGGCCCGGGCGGTCCTCGCCGCGGCCGGGCGCCCACCCGCGGGCGGCGACACCGGGACCCCGACGGGTGGGCGCCCGGCGCGATGAGCGTCGTCGCCACCGCCGGCCACGTCGACCACGGCAAGTCGGCCCTGGTCCGCGCGCTCACCGGCATGGAGCCGGACCGGTGGGAGGCCGAGCGCCGCCGCGGCCTCACCATCGACCTGGGGTATGCCTGGACCACCCTCCCCGAGGTCGGCCCGGTGGCCTTCGTCGACGTCCCCGGGCACCGGCGGTTCATCGGCAACATGCTCAGCGGCGTCGGGCCGGCGGCGGGGGTGCTGCTGGTCGTGGCCGCCGACGGGGGCTGGGGCGCGCAGTCCGAGGAGCACCTGCGGGCCGTCCACGCCCTCCGGCTGCGGCACGGCGTGCTCGCGGTCACCCGCGCCGACCTCGCCGACCCCGGGCCGACGCTGGCCGCGACCCGCGAGCGCCTGCGCGGGACCAGCCTGGAGGGCATACCGGCGGTCACGGTGTCGGCGCGCACCGGCGCCGGCATCCCACGGCTGCGCGAGGAGCTCACCGCGCTCGCCCGCCGGATGCCCACTCCCCCGGCCGACGCCCCCGTGCGGCTGTGGGTGGACCGCAGCTTCAGCGTGCGCGGCGCCGGGACGGTGGTCACCGGCACCCTGTCCGCCGGGCGGGTGGGCAGCGGCGACACCCTGACCCTCCGCCCCGACCGGGGCGGGCGCGGGCGCCCGGTGGTGCTGCGCGGCGTGCACAGCATGGACCGCGCCGTCCCGGAGGCCCGGGGCCCGGCCCGGGTGGCCCTCAACCTGCGCGGCGTGGAGGTCGCCGAGGTGGGCCGGGGGCACGCGCTGCTCTCGCCCGACCAGCCGTGGTGGCCCGCGACCGGGGCCGACGTGCTCCTCGACGACGACGCGCTGCCGGCCGAGGTGACGCTGCACGTCGGCACGGCCGCGGTCCCCGCCCGTCTGCGGATGCTCGGCGGGTCCCACGCCCGCCTCTCCTGGGAGCCGCACCTGCCCCTCGTGCCGGGCGACCGGCTCATCCTGCGCGAGCCCGGTCGCGAGGGGGCGCTCGTGGGTGCGCTGGTCCTCGATGCCGTCACCCCACCGCTGCGCCGCACGGGTGCGGGGCGGCACCGCGCCCACGCCCTCGGGGCGGCAGCGGGCCGGACCGTCGTGGTCGCCGGCCGCACGGTGTCGTCGGCCACCGCGAGCGCCTGGCGTGAGGCGCTGGTCGAGCTGGTCGCCCGGCAGGCCGCCCGCGACCCGCTCACCCCGTGGGTGGACGCCGACGTCGCGCTGGCCGAGGTGCGCCGCCGCGTCGGTATGCCGGACCTCACCACCCTGCGCGCCGTCGCGGCGGACGCCGGGCTGACCGCGGAGGGCGGGCGCCTGCGCCGTGACGCCACGGCGCAGGCGGCACCGGACGGGCTGGCCGTGGTGCTGGCCCGGCTGCGGGCGGACCCGCTGGACTCCCCCACCCGCCCCGAGCTGGACCGGCTCGGGCTCGGAGCGCGCGAGGTCGCGGCCGCCGCCCGCGCGGCCGGCGTGCTGCGCCTGCCGGGGGACGTGCTGCTGGGCGTCCACGCGGTCGAGGAGACCCTGCGCCGGCTGGACGGGCTGGCGCAGCCCTTCACCGCCGCCCAGGCGCGGGCCGCGCTCGGCACCAGCCGTCGCGTGCTCATCCCGCTGCTGGAGCACCTCGACGCGCGGGGCCTCACCCACCGCGGCGCCGACGGTCGCCGCCGGGTCACGGGCCGGCCGGGGCTCCGGGGATGAGCCCGGCCGCAGGCCCGGGGAGGAGCCAGCAGGGGGCCTGCTGGCTACGCTGACGGGATGACGGGGAGCAGCAGCACCGCGCGTCCACGCCTCACCACCCTGGCGGCCGGTGGGGGCTGCGCCTGCAAGATCCCGGCCGAGCGGCTCGAGCGCCTCGTCGCCGGTCTGGAGGCACCGGCCGAGGAGTCGCTGGTCGTCGGGCTGGAGCACGGTGACGACGCCGCCGCCGTGCGTCTCGACGACGCCTCGGGCCTCGCGGTGCTCTCCACCGCCGACTTCTTCACCCCGGTCGTCGACGACCCTTTCGACTGGGGACGCATCGCGGCCGCCAACGCGTTGTCCGACGTCTACGCCATGGGCGGCCGGCCGATCCTCGCGATCAACCTGCTCGGCTGGCCGGCCGGGCTCGACGACGACCTGGCCCGCGAGGTGCTTCGCGGCGGCGCGGCGGTCGCCGCGGAGGCGGGGTGCCCGCTCGCCGGGGGCCACTCCATCACCGCCCCCGAGCCGACCTACGGCCTGGCCGTCACCGGCACCGCCCGGCTCGACGCGCTCATCAGCAACGACGCCGCCCGGCCCGGCCTGCCGATCACGCTCACCAAGCCCCTGGGCACGGGCATCCTCAACAACCGGCACGGGCGCACCGGCGAGGCACACGCCGAGGCGGTCGCCACCATGACTGCCCTCAACCGGGAGGCCTCCGAGGCCGCGGTGGCCGCCGGAGTCCGGGCCGGGACCGACGTCACCGGCTTCGGCCTGCTCGGCCACCTGTGGAAGCTGCTGCGCGCCTCCGGCGTCGGTGCCGAGCTCGAGGTGGCCGCGGTGCCGACGATCCCGGGTGCCCGCGAGAGCCTCGCCGCGGGCTACCTGCCCGGGGGCAGCCGCCGCAACCTCGACTGGGTGCGCCCGCACCTGGAGGTGGGACCCGGCGTCGGCGAGGACGACCTGCTCCTGCTCGCCGACGCGCAGACCAGCGGTGGGTTGCTGCTCGTGGGCGAGCTGCCGCCCGGGGTCGGCACCGTCGTGGGCCGCACCCTCCCCTCGCCCCGCCCGACGCTCGCCCTGCGCTGACCACCGGCGTCACGCGCGACGGGCACCACGGGCCGTGGGAGCGGCATACCGTGAGAGTGAAGCCCGTGGTGCCCGTCCGACCGCACGGGGTAGGTCGCGGAGTCGCCCGGCGGGCGACATGTGCGCTGCAGTCGCGCACCGACGGACGGGACCGCCTGCGACGGGGACCTACGGTGGGGGGTATGCCCGAGCTCACCCTCCCCCTCGTCGCCGGCTCCTCCCTCGCGGTCCGCGACACCTACGACAACGTGGACCCGGCCGACGGCTCGGTCCTCGGGCAGGTCGCCCGCGGGGGCGCCGAGGAGGTCGATGAGGCCGTCCGGGCGGCCGCGCAGGCCCAGCCCGCGTGGGCGGCGACCCCCACCGAGCAGCGGGCCGACGCCCTGACCCGCCTGGCCGACCTCGTCGACCGGGACCGCGAGCAGCTGGCCCACACCGAGTCCCAGGACACCGGCAAGCCGCTGTCCCAGGCCCGGGCCGACGCCACCGTGGCCGCCCGCTACTTCCGCTACTACGGGCGCGTCGTCGAGGCGGCCTACGGCGACACCATCCCCCTCGGACCGGACACCCACGTCTACACCCGGCGCGAGCCCTACGGCGTCGTGGGCAGCATCGTGGCCTGGAACTACCCCCTCCAGCTGGCGTCCCGCTCCATCGCCGCGGCCACCGCCACCGGCAACGCCGTCGTGCTCAAGCCGGCCGACGAGACCCCGAGGACCGCGGTGGCGCTGGCCGCCCTCGCCATGGAGGCGGGGCTCCCGGCGGGCGTCGTCAACGTCGTCCCGGGGCTGGGCGCGGAGGCGGGCGCGGCCCTGACCGCCCACCCCCAGGTGGCCCACCTCGGCTTCGTCGGGTCCACGCAGACCGGGCGGCAGGTGGCGCACGCGGCCGCGGAGCGGGTGGTCCCCGCGGTGCTGGAGCTGGGCGGCAAGTCGGCGCACGTCGTCTTCCCGGACGCCGACCTCGACGCCGCCGCCGAGGCCATCACCCGCAGCATCCTGCAGAACGCCGGCCAGACCTGCTCGGCCGGGTCGAGGCTCGTCGTGCACGAGGACATCCGCGCCGAGCTGGTCGCCGCGGTCGCCGAACGCTTCGGCGCGACCACCCTCGGCCCCGGCCTGGACGACCCCGACCTCGGGCCCCTCGTGTCCCGGCGCCAGCAGGACCGGGTGCGCGGCTACGTGGAGGGCGTCGCCAGCGGGGAGGTCGTCGTGGGCGGCACGGCCCCGCCGCAGGACGGCGACCTCGCCGCGGGGGCGTTCTGGCTGCCCACGCTCGTCGACGGGGTCGATCCGCGGGACCCGATCGCCCAGGAGGAGGTCTTCGGGCCGGTGCTCGTCACCCTGCCCTTCGAGGACGAGGCCCAGGCGCTCGAGCTCGCCAACGGCACGGCATACGGGCTCATCGCCGCGCTGTGGACCCGCGACCTGTCGCGCGCGCACCGCCTGGCGGGGGCGCTCGAGGCCGGCCAGGTGTTCGTCAACACCTTCGGCGCCGGCGGCGGCGTCGAGCTGCCGTTCGGCGGGGTGAAGGCCTCCGGCTACGGCCGGGAGAAGGGGGTCGAGGCCCTGGCCGGCTTCACCCACACCAAGACCGTGGTCGTCCGGCTGGGCTGAGCCCTCCCCCCGCAGGATGAGCCGGGGGTCCGCGCGGATCCCTCCACCGGTGGATGTCCCGCCCGGTGCCGGCTGGTTGACTGACACCCATGACGACACCACCTGCACCGTCGCCGTCGGGGACCGGCATCAGCGTCCGCGGCCTCACCAAGACCTTCGGCTCCTTCACCGCCGTCGACGACCTCAGCTTCGAGGTCGCGCCCGCCCGGGTGACCGGCTTCCTGGGCCCCAACGGCGCCGGCAAGACGACCACCCTGCGCATGCTCCTCGGCCTGGTGCGCCCCACCTCCGGGGAGGCGCTCGTCGGGGGACGCCGGTATGCCGACCTGCCCGCCCCCATGGGCACCGTCGGGGCCGCCCTGGAGGCGACCGGCTTCCACCCCGGGCGCAGCGGCCGCAACCACCTGCGGGTGCTCGCGGCGAGCCACGGGATCCCCGACCGCCGGGTCGACGAGCTGCTCGAGCTGGTGGGCATCCCCGCCGCCGCCCGCAAGAAGGCCGGGGGCTACTCGATGGGGATGCGCCAGCGCCTCGGCCTGGCGGCCGCGCTGCTCGGCGACCCGGACGTGCTGCTGCTCGACGAGCCGGCCAACGGGCTGGACCCCGAGGGCATCCGCTGGATGCGGGGCTTCATGCGTCACCTGGCCCAGGAGCAGGGCAAGACGGTGCTGGTCAGCTCGCACCTGCTCGGTGAGGTCGAGCAGACCGTCGAGGACGTCGTCATCATCGCCAACGGGCGGATGGCCCGCCAGGGCACCATCGACGAGCTCCGCGGCGACCCGGCGGTGCTGGTCCGGGTCGCCGACCCGGCCGGGCTGGCCCGGGTGCTCCAGGAGGACGGGCTGGACGTGCAGCCCGAGGACGGGGGCCTGCGGGTGACGGGGGCCGACGGGGCCCGCATCGGGGAGAGGGCGCACGCCGCGGGCCACGCGGTGCACGAGCTGCGCCCGCTGCGCACGGACCTGGAGCGCCTCTTCCTTGAGCTCACCGAGTCGCCCGAGCACCGCAACCGCAACCTCGCGACCGGGACGGAGGCCGCCTGATGATCTCGCTCGTGCGCGCCGAGCTGCGCAAGTACTCCACCACCCGCCTGTCCTGGTCGATGCCGCTGGCCATGGCCGTGCTGGGCGGCCTCTTCGCCGCCCTCCAGGGCCTGTTCCTCGCCGTCATCGGTGAGTTCCCCGGCCCGGACGGCTCGATGATCGTGCCGTCCGAGATGTTCGGCGAGGACGTCGTGGCGCGCCTCGTCTACACCGGCGGCGTGCAGATCGGCTACCTGCTCGCGCTCGTGCTCGGCATCCTGTCGATGAGCGGCGAGTTCCGGCACAAGACGATCACCGCCACCCTGCTCGCCGCCCCCCGCCGCGGCCAGCTCATCGCCGCCAAACTCGCCTCGGTCGCCGTGATCGTCGCGGTCAACGCCGTGGCCTTCACCCTCGGCAGCGTGGTGGGCGGCGGTCTGACCCTCGCGCTCGGCGACGTCGCCCTCTTCCCGGACCCGGCCGGGCTGCTCGCCACCTTCGCCCGGATGATCCTCGTCCTGGTGCTCTGGGGGCTCATGGGCTTCGGGCTGGGGGTGCTCATCACCAACCAGGTGGTGGCCCTCTTCGTCGGCGTCGGCGTCACCCTCCTCATCGAGCCCCTGCTCGGGTTCGGCCTCACCTTCGTGGAGCGGCTGGCGGACGCCTCCAAGTTCTTCCCCAGCCAGGCGAGCACGAGCGCCCTCGACCTCTTCGCCGGGGTCGACCCGGGCATGGCCCAGTCGCTGGGCGGTGCGCCGGACGCGCTGTCGTGGGGCTGGGGCACGCTGGTGCTGCTCGGGTATGCCGCGTTGATGGCCGCCCTGGGCTGGCTGCTCACCTCCCGGCGCGACGTGGCCTGACCTCGCCCCTGCCCCTGCGGCCGGAGGGGCAGGAGGATAGGCTGGGCGGCGCACATGCAGCGGACGCATGCTGGTCGTCCCCGGACGTGAGATGAGGCGCTAACCCCGTGGCCAACCCGCCGAGCAGCGACACCACCACCGACTTCGGAGCCAACGAGTGGCTCGTGGAGGAGATGCGTGAGCAGTTCGACCAGGATCCGGGGTCGGTCGACCCTGCCTGGCGACGATACTTCGAGAAGGGCGGCGGCGGCACCACCAGCAGCAACGGCTCGGGGCCGGACGGCGGCTCGGGGGGCGCGTCGGGCGGCCAGGACCGGGCCAGCAGCAACGGCTCGAGCTCCCGCGGCGGGTCCGCCCGGACCCGCCCGGCTCCCTCCTCCGGACCGAAGGTGGCCCCGGCGCCGCCCCGCACGTCCAAGGACCGGGGCGCCCGCACCTCGACGAGCAGCGACGAGGGCACCGCCGCCACGAAGCGCCGCACCACGAGCACCGACGGGGGCGGCACGGCCACCGACGGAACCCAGCAGTCGGACGCCGCGGCGTCCTCCCAGTCGGCCGAGGCCGGCAGCACCGAGCAGAGCACGAGCACGAAGGCACCGATGTCCCGCGAGGCCCCCGCCCCCAAGAAGACCGGCCCCCAGGAGGACGTCACCCTCACCCCGCTGCGCGGCGCGGCGGCCCGGGTGGTGTCCAACATGGACACCTCGCTGGAGGTGCCGACCGCGACGAGCGCCCGCAACCTGCCGGCCAAGCTGCTCATCGACAACCGGACCGTCATCAACAACCACCTGGCCCGCAGCCGCGGCGGCAAGGTGAGCTTCACCCACATCATCGGCTACGCCATGGTCCGGGCGCTGCGCGCGATGCCGGCGATGAACAACGGCTTCGCGCAGGAGAACGGCAAGCCCCAGCTCGTCGAGCCGGCCCACATCAACCTCGGGCTGGCCATCGACGTGCCCAAGCCGGACGGCACCCGACAGCTCCTCGTGCCCAGCATCAAGAGCGCCGAGAAGATGAGCTTCTACGAGTTCTGGAGCGCCTACGAGAAGGTGGTGCGCAAGGCCCGGGACGGCAAGCTCACCCTCGAGGACTTCCAGGGGACCACGATCAGCCTCACCAACCCCGGGGGCATCGGCACCCTGCACTCGGTGCCGAGGCTCATGAAGGGGCAGGGGGCCATCATCGGGGTCGGCTCGCTGGACTACCCGGCCGAGTGGCAGGGCGCCGCCACCGAGCGCATCCTCGCCAACGGGGTGAGCAAGATTCTCACGCTCACCTCCACCTACGACCACCGCATCATCCAGGGCGCCCAGTCGGGGGAGTTCCTCAAGATCATGCACCAGCTGCTGCTGGGGCAGGAGGGCTTCTACGACGACATCTTCACCTCGCTGCGGATCCCCTACGAGCCGATCCGCTGGAACCCGGACATCGCGGCCACCCACGACGACGACATCTCCAAGCCGAGCCGCATCCAGGAGCTCATCCACGCCTACCGGGTCCGTGGCCACCTCATGGCCGACACCGACCCGCTGGAGTACCGCCAGCGCCGGCACCCCGACCTCGCCATCGAGAACCACGGCCTGACGCTGTGGGACCTCGACCGCGAGGTCCCCACCGGGGGCTTCGGCGGCAAGCCGCGGCTGAGCCTGCGCCGCATCCTCGGGATCCTGCGCGACACGTACTGCCGCACGGTCGGCATCGAGTACATGCACATCCAGGACCCCGAGCAGCGCGAGTGGTTCCAGAAGAAGCTCGAGGTGCCCTTCGAGAAGCCGGCCCCCGCCGAGCAGCTGCGCATCCTGCGTCGGCTCAACGCGGCGGAGGCCTTCGAGACCTTCCTGCAGACCAAGTTCGTCGGGCAGAAGAGGTTCAGCCTCGAGGGCGGCGAGTCGGTCATCGCGCTGCTGGACAAGGTGCTCAACCGCGCGGCGGACGACGGCCTCACCGAGGTGACGATCGGTATGCCGCACCGCGGCCGGCTCAACGTCCTCGCCAACCTCGCGGGCAAGTCCTACGGCCAGATCTTCCGCGAGTTCGAGGGCAAGCAGGCGGCCGGCTCGGTCCAGGGCTCCGGCGACGTGAAGTACCACCTCGGCACCGAGGGTGAGTTCACCACGGAGGACGGCAAGACCACCCGCGTCTACCTCGCGGCCAACCCCTCGCACCTCGAGGCGGTGAACCCCGTCCTGGAGGGCATCACGCGGGCCAAGCAGGACCGCCTGGTGCGCGAGACCGACGCCGACCTGAGCACGGTGATGCCCGTCCTCATGCACGGGGACGCGGCCTTCGCCGGCCAGGGGGTGGTGCTGGAGACCATGCAGATGTCCGAGCTGCCGGCCTACCGCACCGGCGGGACCCTGCACGTCGTCATCAACAACCAGGTGGGGTTCACCACCGCGCCGCAGCACTCGCGCTCCTCGGTCTACTGCACCGACCTGGCGCGGACCGTGCAGGCCCCGATCTTCCACGTCAACGGGGACGACCCCGAGGCCGTGGTCCGGGTCGCCGAGCTCGCCTACGAGTTCCGGCAGAAGTTCGGCAAGGACGTCGTCATCGACCTGGTGTGCTACCGGCGCCGCGGCCACAACGAGGGGGACGACCCCTCGATGACGCAGCCGCTGATGTACGATCTCATCGAGGCCAAGCGCTCGGTCCGCAAGCTCTACACCGAGTCGCTCATCGGCCGCGGGGACATCTCGGTCGAGGACGCCGAGGCGGCGCTGCGCGACTACCAGCGCCAGCTCGAGAACGTCTTCACCGAGACCAAGAAGGCGCTCAAGGGCGAGAGCGACGACGGCGGCGGCGGGCTCGAGCGTCCGCACGCCCAGGAGGAGGGCGACGCGGCGGCCCGGCCGCGACCCACCGCGATCTCCGAGCAGGCGGTCCGGGACATCGGGGACGCCCTCGCCACCCCGCCGGAGGAGTTCACCGTCCACAGCAAGCTCGGCAAGCTGCTGTCCTCCCGCCAGCAGATGTCCCGTGAGGGCGGGATCGACTGGGCCATGGCCGAGCTGATCGCCTTCGGCTCGCTGGTCACCGAGGGCACCCCGGTGCGGCTCGTCGGCCAGGACAGCCGGCGCGGCACCTTCGTGCAGCGGCACGCCGTGCTGACCGACAAGGACACCGCCGCCACCTGGACGCCGCTGGACCACCTCAGCGACGACCAGGCCCCCTTCGAGGTCTACGACTCCCTCCTGTCCGAGTTCGCCGCCATGGGCTTCGAGTACGGCTACTCGGTGGAGAAGACCGACGCGCTGGTGCTCTGGGAGGCCCAGTTCGGTGACTTCGCCAACGGCGCGCAGACGGTCATCGACGAGTTCATCAGCTCCTCGGAGCAGAAGTGGGACCAGCGCAGCTCGGTCGTGCTGCTGCTGCCGCACGGCTACGAGGGCCAGGGACCGGACCACAGCTCCGCCCGCATCGAGCGCTTCCTGCAGCAGTGCGCCGAGGACAACATGAGGGTCGCCTACCCCTCCACCCCCGCGTCCTACTTCCACCTGCTCCGCTCGCACGCCGTCGCGCGGCCCCGTCGTCCGCTCGTGGTCTTCACGCCGAAGGCCATGCTCCGCCTCAAGGCGGCGGCCAGCGCGGTCGCGGACCTCACCGAGGGCACCTTCGAGCCGGTCCTCCCGGACCGGGCGGACCTCGACCGGGGCGCCGTGGACCGGGTGCTCATCGCCTCGAGCAAGCTGGTCTACGACCTGGAGGACGAGCGCACCAAGCGGGAGGACGAGCGGACCGCGATCCTGCGGGTCGAGCAGCTCTACCCCGTCCCCGGCAAGCAGCTGGCGGCGCTCACCGAGCAGTACCCCGACGCGGAGCTCGTCTGGGTGCAGAACGAGCCGAAGAACCAGGGGGCGTGGCCGTTCATGGCCCTCAACCTGCCGGACGCGCTGCGCCAGCACGGCGAGGAGCGCCCGCTGCGGGTGGTCAGCCGCCCGGCCTCGGCCTCACCCGCCACCGGGTCGGCCAAGGTCCACGCCGTCGAACAGGCTGCCCTGCACGACGCGGCCTTCTCCCGGCGCGCATGAGCACGGCGACGCACGCGCCGGCACCCCTCCCCGAGGGCCTGTCGGCGTCGACCCCGACCGAGGCGGACCTGGACGACCTCGTCCGGCTGCTGCGCCGGCACGAGCGCGAGGCCCGCGGCTGGCCGGGGGCGCAGAGCGACTCGGTCCGCGCCGAGGTGAGCGGCCGGGGCGCCAGCACCCACCGCCACGAGATGGTGCGCGACGCCGACGGCACCGCCCGCGCGTGGCTCAGCCTGCACGACCGGGCCGCCGGGCGGGTGCTGGTGGGGGTCACGATCGACCCCGACCTGCCGGACGAGCAGGCGGACCCGTTGGCGGACTGGGCCTTCGACCGCGTCCAGGAGCTGGGGCGGGAGCTGCTGCACGAGCGAGGTATGCAGCGCACCCAGCTGGACTCCGGTGCCTTCGCCGACGACGAGCGCCAGCAGCGGTGGTTGCGGGCGGCCGGGTACGAGCACGTCCGGGACTGGTGGCAGATGACCCGTCCGGTCGACCCGGACGAGGACGACGCGACCCCCGAGCTGCGCGAGGGCGTCGAGATCTTCCGGGTGCGCCAGGACGACGGGGTGGGGATGCCCGACGAGGACGACCTGCGGGCCGTGCACCTCGTCCTGGAGGAGTCCTTCGCCGACCACTTCAACTCCTACCGCGAGACCTTCGAGGAGTTCGTGGCGCGGCTGCGCGAGGACCCGGGCCACCGCTGGGACCACTGGTGGCTGGCCACGGTGGACGGTGAGCCCGCCGGGGCGGTCGTCGCCTCCATCAGCCGCGGCAGCATCGGCGCCGACGGCACGGCGTCGCCGGACAGCTCCTACATCGACTACATCGGCGTGCACCGTCGGGCCCGGGGCCGCGGGGTCGCCAAGGGTCTCCTGCGGACGGTCGTCGCGGATGCGGCGGCCCGGGGCCGTTCCTCGGTCGGTCTGGAGGTGGACGCGGACTCCCCCACCGGTGCCGACGGGCTCTACCGCTCGTTGGGCTGGGAGACCCGCTACGTCACGCAGTCCTGGCACCGCACGGTCACCCTCGACACGGAGGGCGAGCGGTGAGCCCGGCCGACCAGGGCGGACGGGTCGAGCTGGAGTACGCCCCCAGCGCCGACTTCCAGGTGGCCGACGGGCCCCGGGACATCGGTCTGTGCTTCGTCGGTGACGGGTTCGTCGCCGGGTACGGCGACCCCAAGGCCCTCGGCTGGGTCAACCGCGTGGTGGGACGGACCGACCGCGGCGGGACGGACACCGACATCACCAGCTACAACCTCGGGGTCCGGGGCGCCAGCTCGGCCGACGTCATGAACCGGTGGAGGGGCGAGTGCCCCGCCCGGTGGCAGGGCCGCGGTGAGCGTCGGCTGGTCATCGGCGTGGGCGCCGAGGACGTCGACCAGGGGATCACCACCGCACGCTCGCGGCTCAACCTGGCCAACGTGCTCGATGAGGCGAGCTCGACCGGCATCGCGACCTTCGTCGTCGGCCCCACCCCCACCCTCGACGCGGAGGTCAACGCGCGGCTCCAGACGCTCGCCGACGCGCTGGCCGACGTGTGCTCGCGCCGGGGGGTGCCCTTCGTCGACTGCTTCACCCCGCTGCTGGGTCACGACCAGTGGCAGTCCGACCTCGCCGCCGGGGACACGGTCCACCCCGGTCAGGCCGGGTACGGGCTCATGGCCTGGCTGGTCCTCAACGGCGGCTGGGCCACCTGGTTGCAGCTGGACGGCTGAGCCCGGGGCGCGCCGCCGCCGGCCCGAGGGTGGTGCGACCAGGGGGGTGGACGGGCGTCAGAGCTCCTGCAGCCACGACCGCGCCTCGGCGTAGGCCTGCTCGTCGGCATGGACGGGGACCGGCCGGGCCTGACCGTCGGCCCGGGGGTAGGACCCCAGGAAGCGCACGTCCCGGCAGGTCCGGCGCAGTCCCAGCAGGGCCTCGCCCATCCGGGGCTCGGAGACGTGACCGTCGGCGTCGATCCAGAAGCAGTACTCCCCCAGCCCCTCTCCGGTCGGGCGGGACTCCAGCCGGCTGAGGTCGATGCCACGCACGGCGAACTGCTCGAGCAGCTCCAGCAGGGCCCCGGGACGGTTCTGCCAGATGAGGGCCACGAGGGTCGTGCGGTCGGCACCCGTGGGCGCGGCCGCCGGGGCGCCGTGCCGCAGCACGACGAAACGGGTGAGGGCACCGGCGCGGTCGGCGATGCGCTCGGCCGACGCTTCCAGGCCGTAGGACCGGGCCGCCTCCGTGGAGGCGATGGCCGCGTCGTAGGTCCCCTCCGCCACCGCCTGCGCGGCCCGGGCCGTGGACGACTCCGGCACGAGCTGCGCCTGCGGCAGGTGCCGCGCCGTCCAGGCCCGGGTCTGGGCGGCCGCGTGGGGGTGGGTGGCCACGACCCGCACCTGGTCCTGGCTCGTCCCGGGGCGGACCAGGAGGTCGAACTGCACCTCGACGAGGACCTCCTCGACGATACGCACCCGCTCCTGGTCCAGCAGGGCCTGCAGGGTGGCGGGGACCGAACCCTCGACCGAGTTCTCGAAGGGGACCACGGCGGCGTGGGCCTCCCCCGCCACCAGCCGCTGCAGGGCCTCGGCCACGGTCGGCACCGGGGTCGCCTCGTGCTCCTGACGGGAGTCCCACTGCCGGACGGCCTGCTCGGTGAAGGTGCCGGCCGGGCCGAGGTAGGCGATGCGCGAGGTCACCCCCGGAACCCTAGCCGAGCCGGCGTCAGTAGGCCCCGCTGTCCGTGCTCACCACCACGCGCGCCGTGCGCCACATGATCATGAGGTCCAGGATGGGGTTCCAGTTCTCGACGTAGTACAGGTCGAGACGGACGGCCTCGTCCCAGGACAGGTCGCTGCGCCCGCTGATCTGCCACAGACCGGTCATGCCCGGCCGGACCAGCAGCCGGCGGTGGGTGTCCTCGGCGTACTCCGCCACCTCGCGGGGCAGCGGCGGCCGCGGACCGACGAGGCTCATCTCGCCGCGCAGCACGTTGAGCAGCTGCGGCAGCTCGTCGAGGGAGTAGCGCCGGATGAAGGCACCCACCTTGGTCACCCGCGGGTCGTGCTGCATCTTGAACAGCGGCCCCGCACCCTCGTTGGAGGCGGTCAGGTCGGCCAGCCGCTCCTCCGCGTCCAGCACCATGCTGCGGAACTTGAACATCGAGAAGCTGCGGCCGTCCTGGCCCACCCGCTCCTGCCGGAAGAGCACCGGACCGCGGTCCTCGATCTTGACGGCCAGCGCCACGGCCAGCATGACCGGGCCGAGGAGCAGGGTGACGGCCAGCGCGGCCAGCCGGTCCATGACGTTCTTGAGCACCCGCTCGGGGCCGACGAAGCGAGGAGCCTCGACGTGGATCAGCGGCAGCCCCTGCACCGGGCGGGTGAGCACCCGCGGGCCGGCGACATCCATGATGCCGGGCGCGACCACGAGGTCGATGTCGGTGGCCTCCAGGGCCCAGCCGAGCTGCCGCAGACCGGTGGTGCCCAGGCCCGCGGAGGAGGAGACCGCGACGACGTCGACGTGGTGCTCGAACGCCTTGAGCAGCACGTCCGACTCCGGACCCAGCACCGGCACCCCGGCCACCTCGCCGGTGGCGTCGTCGACGCAGGCGCCGAGCACCTGGTAGCCGGCGTCGGGCGCCCGGCGCAGCGCGCCCACGAGCCCGGCCACGTGGTCGGCGTCACCGACCAGGATGACCCGGTCGGAGAGCTCGCCGCTCTTGCGCCGGGCGACGAGCCAGCGGCGCGCGCCCCAGCGGCCGGTGAGCAGCAGCAGCGTGCCGAGCGGGTAGGCGAGCAGGACGAAGCCCCGGGCGAACTCGATCTGGAAGGCGAAGCCGAGGATCGCCAGCACGGCGAAGACCCACGTCGACCCCTGGAACACCTGCCGGTACTCTTGCACCCCGTGCCCGACGGTCCGCCCGTCGTAGGCGCGTTGAATGTTCAACGACAGCACCCAGGCGACGACCAGACCCAGCGCGACGTAGCCGTAGCCGATGCTGAGACCGCCCACCGACTGCTCGTCGAGCCCGAAGCGGGTGACGTAGGCGACCAGCACCGCCGACGTGACCAGCACGAGGTCGAGCGCCTTGAGGGTGGTGAGGTAGCCGCTGAGGTAGCGGCGCGCCCGGTGCGGGGCCTTGCGGCCGCCGTTCGGGAGTCTCTCGGACTGCCGGAGGGCGTCCGGGATGATGAACGGGCGCGCCTCGAACACGCGTGACACCGCGGTGTCCTGCGAGTCCCTGAAAGCTGTCCCTGATGCTGTGCCTGTGATCACGGTCACGGGAGATGTCCGTCCTGTCCCTGCGCGAAGAATGCTCTCCCCAGAGCAAATCTCCTTGCCAAATCTTTACCTACTTCTCAGTTAAGCACTGAACGGTCGGCACGTCTACCCCGAAACGCCCCCGATGTTCGCCCGCGCGACACCTGCTGGTCCCCTCAGGTCCGCCCTGACGTCGCGCCGGGCACCCCGATGACCTTAGGTTAGCGCCCATGCCCCGCTCCCGGAACACCCAGCGCCGGCTCGGTCTGGCCCGTGTCTCGGGCAGCTCGATGTCGCCCACCCTCGAGGCCGGGGACACCCTCGTCGTCCTGCACGGGGGGCGCCCCCGCGTCGGCGCCGTCGTCGTCGTCCGGCTGCCGGCCGACGCGGGCGGCACGGCCCGACCCGTCGCCGTCAAGCGCCTCGCCTCGGTGCGCCCGGACGGCGCGCTCTGGGTCCGCTCCGACGGCACCGGCACGGACTCCCGCCAGCTCGGGCACCTCGCCCCCGGGGCGCTCGTCGCGGTGGCCCTCCTGCGGCTGCCCCGGTGGCGGCCGATGCGGCCACCGCGGGTGCTGCGGCGGGCCGCTCAGCCCTGACCGAGCGCCCGGGCCAGCGCGGGAAGAACCTCGCGGACCTGCTGCTCGAGCGCGGCATACACCTCGTCGGAGCGACGGTAGGGGTCCACGAGACCGGAGGACGAGGGCCGCCCCACCGTCCCCCGCTGTGCCCGCGCGGAGCGGGCGAGCCCGGCCAGCGCCTCCGCCGGGTCCTCCCACCCCGGCCGGTCCCGGGCCGGGACCGCGTCGGCCAGGGCGGCGAACTCGTGGACGGTGAAAGTGCGCCGCAGCGCCCGCGGGTCGAGCCGCACCACGTCCGAGCGGTGCTCGGGTGTCGCCGTGAGGACCAGGTCGGCGCCGGCCACCACCTGGTCGGTGAGCGACCGCGCCGCGAAACCCTCGGGGTCGCCCCCCAACCGCCGGAGCAGCTGGGCGGAACGGTCGTCCATGGCGGATCCCACCAGCGCCCGGGTGCCGGCCGAGCGGACCGCGACGGCACCCGCTCCGTGCGCCGCGTCGACCTCCCGCTGCAGCAGCCGCTCGAGCAGGGGCGAGCGGCAGACGTTGCCGGTGCAGACCACGAGGACCGTCGGGGTCGGTGCTGCGGTCACCGGTCCTCCCCCTCCAGCACCCCGCCGGCCCACCGGGGTCCGTGGCCCCGCAGGACCGCCCGGCGCGACTGGTCCTGCGCCGCCTCGCTGCCGGACCGGTGCAGGAGCACCTCCAGCCGGTCCTGGGTCAGCACCTCGGCGAGCCCCTCGCCCCACTCGACCACGGTGACCGACTCCTCCAGGGAGGCGTCGAGGTCGAGGTCGTCGAGCTCGGCTCCGTCGGCGAGCCGGTAGGCGTCGACGTGCACCAGCTCCGGTCCGCCGGTCGTCGAGGGGTGGACGCGGGCGATGACGAAGGTCGGCGAGGTCACCGGGCCCCTGACCCCCAGGCCCTCCCCCAGCCCCTGGGTGAGGGTGGTCTTCCCGGCGCCGAGGTCCCCGGTGAGGACGACGAGGTCGCCGGCCCGCAGCACGGCGCCCAGGCGGCGGCCCAGCGCACGGGTGTCCTCGGCGTCGGGCAGCTCGACGTGCTCGCTCACCGTCCGGCCTCCCCGACGTACCGACGCGGCAGGCGGGGCCCGAACCTGCTGACGATCTCGTAGCTGATCGTGCCGGCCGCGTCGGCCCACTCCTGCGCCGTCGGCGCCTCGTCGGCGTCCCCCAGGAGGACCACCTCGTCGCCGGTCGCCACCGCGACGTCGCCGACGTCCACGACGAACTGGTCCATGCAGACGCGTCCGGAGACCCGGAAGCGCCGACCGGCCACCTGCACCGGCCCGGTGCCCGAGGCGTGGCGGGGCACCCCGTCGGCATACCCGATGGGCACGTCGACCACGGTGGTCGCCCGCTCCGGGGCGTAGGTGTGGCCGTAGGACACCCCCTGCCCGGCCGGGATCCGCTTGACCACCGCCACCCGGGCGCTCACACCCATGGCCGGACGCAGCCCCAGGTCCGCGGCGGAGGCCAGCTCGGGAACGGGGGACAGGCCGTAGACCGCCAGCCCGGGGCGGACCATGTCCCAGGCCGCGGCCGGGGTGGTGAGGGTGGCGGCCGAGTTGCTCAGGTGGCGGACCTCGAGGTCCAGGCCGGCCCGTTCGGCCAGTCGCACGGCGTCGGCGAAGGCCTCCTGCTGGGCCCGCACGGTGGGGTGCTCGGGCGCGTCGGCGTAGGCGAAGTGGGAGAACACCCCGACCACCCGGAGCGCCCCCTCGGCGCTCAGCGAGGCCGCGTGCCGGACGAGCGCGTGGAAGTCGGTCCGGGGGTCACCGGGCCGGACGGGGAGGGCGAAGGCCCCGCCCCGGGCGAGTCCGGTGTCGGCCTTGAGCTGCACCTGGGCGGTGCGGCCCGCGCGACGGGCGGCCGCCGCGAGCAGGTCCAGGGCCCAGGGCGCCGAGGCCGCCACCTGGACGTCGGCCGCCAGCAGGGCGTCCGCGTCGACCGAGGGCGTCAGCAACCAGCACAGCAGCGGCGCCGCCACCCCCGCCTGCCGCAGGGCCAGCGCCTCGGCCGGCTGGGCCACACCCAGTGCTGCCGCACCCCCGGCGAGCGCCGCGCGGGCGCTGGGCACCAGCCCGTGGCCGTAGGCGTCCGCCTTGACCACCGCCATGACGCCCGCCGACCCGGCGTGCCCGCGCAGGACGCCCACGTTGTGCGCGATGGCGTCCAGGTCGACCGTGACCTGCGCCGGCCACGGCGAGGTGCCCGCGTCGCTCACGGGGACATCACCTGGGCGAGCTGGCTCATCAGGCTGTTCTCCACGGCCGGGCGCTGCGCCACGGCGGCGGCGATCCGCCCGCCCAGCTCGCCGGTGCTCGCGCCCATCCCCGCACCGGCCAGGGCCGGCAGCTCGGCGAGCACCTGCGCCGTCGCCCCCTCGACGGCGGCGGCCGCCTCCCCCTCGCCCAGGTGACCCAGCATCATGGCGAGCGAGAGGCAGGCGCCGGCGGGGTTGGCCCAGCCGCGCCCGGCGATGTCCGGGGCGGACCCATGCACCGGCTCGAACATGCTCGGCGCGCGGCCACCGAGGTGCAGGTTGCCGCTGGCGGCCACCCCCAGGCCTCCCTGGAGGACCGCCCCGAGGTCGGTGACGATGTCCCCGAAGAGGTTGTCCGTGACGACCACGTCGAACCGCTCCGGGCTGACCGGGAGGTGCATGCACATGGCGTCCACGTGGACGTAGTCGGTCTCCACGTCCGGGTAGCGCCGCCCGACCTCCTCGACGACCGCCGACCACAGGGCACCGGCCTCCACGAGGACGTTGGTCTTGTGGCACAGCGTCAGCCGCCCCCGACGGACCGACGCCAGGCGGAAGGCGAAGTCGACCGCCCGCTCCACGGCGTACCAGGTGTTGACCGACTCCTGCACGGCCGTCCACGCCGAGGTCCCGCGGTGCACCGCACTGCCCTCGGCGACGTAGGAGCCCTCGGTGTTCTCCCGGACGACCACGAGGTCGCACCGCTGCGGCGTGAGCCCGGCGACGGGCGTCGGCACCCCGGGGTAGAGACGGACCGGTCGCAGGTTGACCGCCTGCTGCATCGCGCCGCGCAGCGCGAGGATGATCCCGCGCTCCAGGACCCCCGGAGGGGCCTGCGGGCTGCCGATGGCGCCGAAGAGGATGGCGTCGTGGGCCCGCAGCCGCTCGACGAGGTCCGGGGTGAGCAGCTCACCCGTCCGCAGGTAGTGCTCGGCGCCCAGGGGCACGTCGGTGCGCTCGGTCGTGAAGCCGAAGGCGTCCTGCGCCGCGTCGAGGACCTCCAGCGCCGCGGCGGTCACCTCGGGGCCGACCCCGTCACCGGGCAGGACTGCGATGGAGTGGGAACGCATGAGTCGTCGGACCTCCGTGACGTCACGTCAAGGGATGGGCTTACAGTGGCGTCATTGTCTCGCACCGCCCCCACCAGCGAAACGGAAGGGTCGACCCATGTCCGCGTCATCCGGGCTGACGATGGCCGAGAAGCTCTGGGCCCAGCACGTCGTGCGCTCCGCCGACGGCGAGCCCGACCTCCTCTACATCGACCTGCACCTGGTCCACGAGGTGACCAGCCCCCAGGCCTTCGACGGCCTCCGGGAGAAGGGTCGCCCGGTGCGTCGTCCCGACCTCACCCTGGCGACCGAGGACCACAACGTGCCGACCACGCTCGGCCCGGTCACCGACCTCACCTCGCGCACCCAGCTGGAGGCCCTGCGCACCAACTGCGCGGAGTTCGGGATCGTCCACCACGAGCGGGGGCGGCGCGGGCAGGGCATCGTCCACGTCATCGGTCCCGAGCTGGGGCTCACCCAGCCCGGGATGACGATCGTCTGCGGCGACAGCCACACCTCCACCCACGGCGCCTTCGGCGCGCTCGCCTTCGGGATCGGCACCTCCGAGGTCGAGCACGTGCTGGCCACGCAGACCCTGCCGCTGCGGCCGTTCCGCACCATGGCGATCACCGTCGACGGGCAGCTCCCCGAGGGCGTGGGGGCCAAGGACATCATCCTGGCCGTCATCCACCGGATCGGGACGGGCGGTGGCCAGGGCTACGTCCTGGAGTACCGCGGGTCGGCCATCGAGGCGCTCTCGATGGAGGGCCGCATGACCATCTGCAACATGTCCATCGAGGCCGGGGCCCGAGCGGGCATGGTGGCGCCGGACGAGACGACCTTCGCCTACCTGCGCGGGCGCCCGCACGCCCCCTCCGGCGCCGACTGGGACGCCGCCGTGGCCGCCTGGCGGGAGCTGCCCACCGACGAGGACGCGGTCTTCGACGCCGAGGTCGTCATCGACGCGGCGACGCTCACCCCCTACGTCACCTGGGGGACCAACCCCGGCCAGTCCGTGCAGCTCGGCGAGGCCGTGCCCGACCCGGCCGCGGCCGGGGACGAGGACGCGCAGGACACCGCCCGTCGCGCCCTGGACTACATGGGCCTGGCCCCCGGGACCCCGATGCGCGAGATCGCCGTCGACGTCGTCTTCCTCGGCTCCTGCACCAACGGGCGCATCGAGGACCTGCGGCTGGCGGCCGACGTCCTGCGCGGCCGGCAGGTCGCCGACGGGGTGCGGATGCTCGTCGTGCCCGGCTCGCACGCCGTGCGCCAGCAGGCCGAGGAGGAGGGTCTGGACGAGGTCTTCACCGGGGCCGGGGCCGAGTGGCGGCTGGCCGGGTGCTCGATGTGCCTCGGCATGAACCCCGACCAGCTGGCGCCCGAGGAGCGGTGCGCCTCGACCTCCAACCGCAACTTCGAGGGCCGCCAGGGGGCGCGCGGGCGCACCCACCTGGTGTCCCCCGCGGTGGCGGCGGCGACCGCGGTCCGCGGCACCCTGTCCTCCCCGGCCGACCTCGAACCCGCCGACGCCCGACAGGAGGTGACGGTCTGATGGACCCCTTCACCACGCATACCGGGATCGGCGTGCCGCTGCGCCGCTCCGACGTCGACACCGACCAGATCATCCCCGCCCAGTGGCTCAAGCAGGTCTCCCGCACCGGCTTCGACCAGGGCCTCTTCTCCCGGTGGCGGGAGGACCCCTCCTTCGTGCTCAACACCGAGCCCTACGCGCGCGGCTCGGTCCTCGTCGTCGGCCCGGACTTCGGCACCGGCTCCAGCCGCGAGCACGCGGTGTGGGCGCTGCAGCAGTACGGCTTCCGCGCCGTGCTGTCCAGCCGGTTCGCGGACATCTTCCGCGGCAACTCGGGCAAGCAGGGGCTGCTCACCGCCCAGCTCGACCAGGGCGACATCGAGCTCATCTGGAAGATCCTCGAGGCCGAGCCCGGCACCGAGATCACCGTCGACCTGCCCGCCCGCTCGGTCACCTGCGGCGACCTCGTCACGACCTTCGAGGTCGACGACTACGTCGCCTGGCGCCTGGAGAACGGGCTGGACGACATCTCGCTGACCCTGGGGCACGAGGAGGACATCTCCGCCTTCGAGCGCGACCGGCCGTCCTGGAAGCCGACCGTCACGCCGGCCGTCGGCTGACCGACCGGCAGCCCGGGAGGCGCCCGGTCGCCGCCGGCCGCAGCCCGGGGTGACGCGCCGGTCGCGTTGACACCCCGACCCCGGCGTTCCTATGGTGGTCCCACCTCGAGGGGAGTATTTCCCGAATGTCGCGTCGGTCATGACGCGGGGCCCATGCCCCGCTCGGCGCGCGCCCTGCCGCCCAGGGTGAAAGAGACCTCGATCCGCGCCGTCGTGATCGAAAGGTCCCCCATGACGCCCCTCCCCCTGGCCGCTGCCGACACCTCGTCGTCCACGAGCATCGCCGACCCGATGCTGTGGGCGCTGACGCTCGGCGGCGTCGTGCTGCTGCTGGCCTTCGACATGGTCCTGACCCGGCGGCCGCACGCGGTGTCGATGAAGGAGGCCCTCGCGTGGTCGGCCTTCTACCTGGCGCTGCCGCTGCTGTTCGGGGTGTACGTCTGGCAGCAGTTCGGGAGCCAGACCGGGCTGGAGTACTACACCGGCTACCTCGTCGAGAAGTCGTTGTCGGTCGACAACCTCTTCGTCTTCATCCTCATCCTCACCGCCTTCGCCGTGCCGCGCGAGCTGCAGCAGCGGGTCCTGCTCATCGGCATCATCGGCGCCCTCGTGCTGCGCGGCGTGTTCATCGCCCTGGGCGCCGCGCTCATCGCCAACTTCGCCATCACCTTCCTCGTCTTCGGGCTCATCCTGCTGGCGACCGCGTGGAAGGTCCTCAAGGACGCCCGCGACGACAGCCACGTGGAGGTGGCCAAGCTGCCCGCCGTCCGGCTGACCCGGCGCTTCTTCGCCGTCACCGACGACTACCGCGGCACCCGCTTCACGGTGCGCGAGGGCGGGCGCCGCGCCCTCACCCCCTTCGCCCTGGTGGCCCTGGCGATCCTCGGGACCGACGTCGTCTTCGCCGTCGACTCGGTGCCGGCGGTCTACGGCATCACCGGCGACCCCTACCTGGTCTTCGTCACCAACGCCTTCGCCCTGCTGGGTCTGCGCGCGCTCTACTTCGTCCTCGAGGGTGCCCTGGGCCAGCTGCGCCACCTCGGCTACGGGCTCTCGCTCATCCTCGCCTTCATCGGGGTCAAGCTCGTGCTGCACTGGGCGCACGGCGTCTGGGAGGGTGTGCCCACCGTCCCCACGCTGGCCTCGCTGCTGGTCATCGTGGGCATCCTCGGGGTCACCGTGCTCACCAGCATCGTGGCCGAGCGCCGCGACGCCCGCTCCCGGGTTGACGCCGCGTCATCGTCATGAGCTAGAGTGCGGGACGATGACTCACCTGCTCCTCCTCGGCTGCCGCAGCGAGACCTCCTAGGTCCGGCCCTCGCTGCGGAGTCGCCGCTGTCCCGGACACCCAGCGCCCAGCGAGAAGAGCCACCGATGAGCATCAGCACCGCCCCTTCCCCCAGCGCCACGCGCTACCCCAACCCCCAGCAGCCGAGCGGTATGCCGGTCGGCCGCTACACGGCATACCCCGCCGTCGACCTGCCGGACCGCACCTGGCCGGGACGGACCATCACCGAGGCCCCGCGGTGGTGCGCGGTGGACCTGCGGGACGGCAACCAGGCCCTCATCGACCCGATGACCCCGGACCGCAAGCGGCGCATGTTCGAGCTGTTGGTCCGCATGGGCTACAAGGAGATCGAGGTCGGCTTCCCGGCCGCGAGCCAGACCGACTTCGACTTCGTGCGCATGCTCATCGACGAGGGCCTCATCCCCGACGACGTCGTCATCCAGGTCCTGACCCAGGCCCGCGAGCATCTCATCGAGCGCACCTACGAGGCCATCGCCGGCGCGCGGCAGGCCATCGTGCACCTCTACAACTCCACCTCGACCCTGCAGCGCCGCGTGGTGTTCGACGCCTCCGAGGACGAGATCGTCGACATCGCCGTGCGCGGCGCCCGGGCCTGCAAGAAGTACGAGGAGCAGCTGCCCCCGGGGACCGAGGTGTTCTACGAGTACTCCCCGGAGTCCTACACCGGGACCGAGCTGGAGTTCGCGGCCCGCATCTGCAACGCGGTCATGGAGGTCTTCGTCCCGAGCGCGGAGTCCCCGGTCATCATCAACCTCCCCGCGACCGTGGAGATGGCGACACCCAACGTGTATGCCGACTCCATCGAGTGGATGAACCGTCACCTCGACCACCGCGAGCACGTCGTGCTCTCGCTGCACCCGCACAACGACCGGGGGACCGGGGTGGCCGCGGCCGAGCTGGGCTACCTCGCCGGGGCGGACCGCATCGAGGGCTGCCTGTTCGGCAACGGCGAGCGGACCGGCAACGTGTGCCTGGTGACCCTGGGGATGAACCTCTTCAGCCAGGGCGTCGACCCGATGATCGACTTCTCCGACATCGACGAGATCCGGCGCACCGTAGAGCACTGCAACCAGCTGCCCGTCCCCGAGCGCCATCCCTACGGCGGCGACCTGGTCTTCACCGCCTTCTCCGGCAGCCACCAGGACGCCATCAAGAAGGGCCTGGAGGCCATGGAGCGCGACGCCGGCGCGGCCGGCACCGCGGTCGACGACTTCCGCTGGGAGGTCCCCTACCTGCCGGTCGACCCCAAGGACATCGGCCGGACCTACGAGGCGGTCATCCGGGTCAACAGCCAGTCCGGCAAGGGCGGTGTCGCCTACGTCATGAAGACCGAGCGCAAGCTGGACCTGCCCCGCCGCCTGCAGATCGAGTTCAGCCGGGCCGTGCAGCGGCATACCGACTCCGCCGGTGGGGAGATGACGCCCGCCCAGATCTGGGAGTCCTTCACCCACGAGTACCTCGAGCAGAGCGGCCCGGTGGTGCTGCACGACTTCACCAGCACCCACGTCGAGGGTGAGGACGCCGACGTCCGGCTGGACGCCCGGGTGACCGCGGCCGGGCGGGACCACGCGATCAGCGGCCACGGCAACGGGCCCATCTCGGCCTTCGTCGCCGGGCTCAACGGCCTGGGCATCGACATCCGGGTGCTGGACTACGCCGAGCACGCGCTGTCGGCGGGCGAGGACGCGCTGGCCGCGGCCTACGTGGAGTGCGCGGTGGGCGGCGAGGTCCGCTGGGGGGTCGGCATCGACCCCTCGACGGTCCGCGCCTCCCTGCACGCGGTCTGCAGCGCCCTCAACCGGCCGCAGCCGTGAGCGGCCGGGGCGCCCGACGGGCCTGACGGCGCCGCGCATCCGTCGCTCCTCCGGCGGGTGTGCCGTGCGCGGTCGTGGCCCCTACAGGGCCATGGGTGCGCACGGCCCGGGACGGGAGGGGTGTGCCGTGCGCGGTCGTGGCCCCAGGAGGGCCATATGTGCGCACGGTCCAGGACGGGACGGGTGTGCCGTGCGCGGTCGTGGCCCCAGGAGGGCCATATGTGCGCACGGTCTAGGACGGGACGGGTGTGCCGTGCGCGCTCGTGGCCCCAGGAGGGCCACCGGCGCGCACGGCCGTGGGCGGTGAGCCCCTGGCTGCCGAGCAGTGGCCCTCGGGACCGCCCCAGCCGAGAGGGCCCCGCAGCGTATGCCGTGCGCGGTCGTGACCCCCAGAGGGTCATAGCTGCACACGGTGCTGAACGGTGAGCCCTCTGGCCGCTGAGCAGTGGTCTCGGAACCGCCCCCAGCCGAGAGGGCCCCGCAGCGTATGCCGTGCGCGGTCGTGGCCCCAGGAGGGCCACCGGCGCGCACGGTCCTGAGCGGGGAGCCTCAGCCCCGGCCGTCGCCGAGGAAGGTCTGACCGTCCTCGGTGACGGTCCAGAACGGGTTGTGGGCGATCTCCCACACGTGGCCGTCGAGGTCGGTGAAGACGCCGGAGTAGCCGCCCCAGAAGCGGGTGCTCGCCGGGCGGAGCACCGTGGCACCCGCGGCCTCGGCGTCCTTCATCTGGTCGTCGACGTCGGCGGCGCTCGGCAGGTTGACGCCGACGACCTTGCCGCCCCAGGAGTCACCGCTGCCCGGGGTGTCCTCGGTGTCGGAGTCGACGTCGATGCCGGAGTCGACCGCGAGGGCGGCCCGCTCCCACAGCGCGACGACCATGCCGCCGGCCTGGAAGAAGGTGATGTGGTCCGGCGAGGGACCGGGCTGCCAGCCCAGGGCCTGGTAGAAGGCGCGAGCGCGCTCGAGGTCGCTCACCCCCAGGGTGACGAGGGACACACGCTGATCCATGACCTCAACCTAGCAACGCTGCCGACCCGGACCGCAGCCACCATCGGGCACACTGGAGGTATGCCGACGCCCGAGCCCGCACAGGTCGCGCCGCGCGG
The DNA here is from genome assembly GCF_001483745.1 of Serinicoccus chungangensis. Taxonomy (GTDB): domain Bacteria; phylum Actinomycetota; class Actinomycetes; order Actinomycetales; family Dermatophilaceae; genus Ornithinicoccus; species Ornithinicoccus chungangensis_A. Next base: position 191,180 of record NZ_LQBL01000022.1, read on the forward strand.
GCACGTGCGCGCCGCCGTGGACCTGCTCCGGGAGCGCGGGGACCGGCTGACCGGGCCGCGTCGCCGCGTGCTGGAGGCGATGGGGGCCCTGCCCGGCCACCCGGACGTCGCGGAGGTGCACGCCGCCGTCCAGGAGCGGGGGACCACGCACCTGGCCACGACCTACCGCGCGCTGGAGCACCTGTGCGCCGCGGGCATCCTCACCCACGTGCACCTCGATCACGCCCCGCCGCGCTACCACTTCTCCGCCCGGGTCACCGGGGGCGGGACCGAGCACGTCCACGCCGCCTGCCGTGGCTGCGGGGCGGTCCTCGACCTTCCGGCAACGGTCCTCGAGCCGGCGCACCGGCACCTGGCGGAGCGGGGCTACGTGCCGCACCTGGGGCATACCGCGCTGTCGGTCACCTGCCCGGACTGCGTCGGGGACTAGCCGCCCAGCAGCCGGGCGACCACGGGGGCGACCGCGCCGGCGACGGAGGTGGCGCGCACCGGACCGCCGGGGTTCGCGTGGGCCGCGGCCAGGCCGTGCACGAGCGCCCCGACGGAGCCCGCCTCGCGCGGCGGCAGCCCGGCGGCGAGCAGCGCGCCGCAGATCCCGGCCAGCACGTCACCGGCGCCCGCGGTCGCGAGCCACGGCGGCGCGTCGGCCTGGGTGCGGACCGGCACCCCCGGGTCGGGGTCGGCGACGACCGTGGTGGCCCCCTTGAGGAGCACCGAGGCACCGGTCGCCCGCGCGGCCCGGCGCGCGTGCCGCACGGGCTCGGCCTCGACCTGCTCGCGGTCCACCGGGCGACCGCCCAGCTCGGTGAGCATCGTGGCGAGCTCGCCGGCGTGCGGGGTGAGCAGGGTCGGCGCCTCGCAACGCAGGTGCCCCGTGCGCTGCCAGTGCGCGAGCAGCTGCAGCGCACCGGCGTCGACGACGAGGGGCGTGTCGCTGGCCAGCGCCTGCCGGAACCACTGCACCTGACGCCGGTCGGAGGTCTCCCCGTCGCGCAGGGGGACGCCCGGGCCCATGACCATCGCCTGGATCCGGCCCTCGCCGGGCACCACCTCCGGGCAGGCGGCGAGCACGAGGTCCTCCGCGCGTCCGGGTCCGAGGTAGCGCACCATCCCCACCCCGGTCTCGAGGGCTGCCGTGGTGCACAGGACGGCGGCGCCGGGGTACTCGGCGCTGCCGGCGATGACGCCCAGCACGCCGCGGCGGTACTTGTCGTCCCCCGCGCCGGGGACCGGCCAGCGCTCGGCGACGTCGGCGGCCTCGAGCCGCTCCACCACCGGCGTCGCCCGCATCGTGACCCCGATGTCGACCAGGGTCACCGCGCCGACCACCGCAGCGGTCGGCGGCAGCAGGTGGACCGGCTTGAGCATCCCGAGGGCCACCGTCTCGTCGGCGACCACGCAGTGCTCCGCCGCGGCCCCACCGTCCGGGTCGGCGCCGCTGGGCAGGTCGACCGCGACGACGTATGCCGTGCCCGGCACCGCCTCCGCGGCCGCCCGCATGGCCCCGCGCAGGCCGGGACGACCCCCGATGCCGAGCAGCCCGTCCACCACGAGGTCCGCGGTGGACAGCAGCTGCTGCACGGTCGTGGGCAGCTCCGCGGTGTCGGGGGCGACGTCGTGCACGGTCAGGCCCGCGGCCCGCGCCGCCTCCAGGCCGCCCGCGTGCAGCTGCCCGGCGATGCCGACCACGTGGACGTCCCGGTCCCCACCGCCGGCGAGCAGCGCCGCGGCGTGCAGCGCGTCTCCGCCGTTGTCACCCGGGCCTGCGAGGACCACGAGCCTCCCCGAGCCACGCGCGTCGTGACGGGCCGCGACCACCTCGGCCAGGCCGTGGGCGGCGCGCCGCATGAGCTCGCCGTCCGCGAGCCCGGCGCGCACCGCGTCCTCGGCGGCGCGGACGTCAGGGACGGCATACGCCCGGAGCATGTCAGTCTCCTCCCGGGAGCGGGGACGGGTGGGCCTCGGCGACGACCACGGCCGAGGCGACCCCGGCGTCGTGCGAGAGCGAGACGTGCAGGTGGGTGATGCCGAGCCGGTCGGCCCGGTCGCGGACCGTGCCCTGCGTGCGCAGGTGCGGTCGGCCGCTGCCGTCGCGCTCGACCCACGCGTCGGTCCACCGCAACCCGACCGGCGCGCCGAGCGCCTTGGCCAGCGCCTCCTTGGCCGCGAAGCGCGCGGCCAAGGACTCGGTCCGCAGCTCGAGCTCGTCGGCCGTGAAGAGCCGCTCGCCGAGGCGGGGGGTGGCCTCGATGCGCGCGGCGAACCGCGCGATGTCGACGACGTCGATCCCGACGCCGACGATCACCGGGCACCTCGTGCGGTGCGGTCCGGCACGCCCGTCACCGGCCTACTCGACCGTGACCGACTTGGCGAGGTTGCGCGGCTGGTCGACGTCCAGGCCCTTGGCGGTGGACAGGTGCAGCGCGAAGACCTGCAGCGGGACCACCGTGAGCAACGGGGCCAGCAGCGGAGAGGTGCGCGGGACGCGGATGACCTCGTCGGCGAAGGGCACGACGTCCTCGTCCCCCTCCTCGGCGATGACCAGGGTGCGCGCGCCCCGGGCCCGGATCTCCTGGATGTTGGAGACCACCTTGCCGTGCAGGCCGTGCTCGCTGTCCGGGGAGGGGACGACGATGAAGACCGGCTGCCCGGGCTCGATGAGCGCGATCGGACCGTGCTTGAGCTCGCCGGCGGCGAAGCCCTCGGCGTGGATGTAGGCCAGCTCCTTGAGCTTGAGCGCGCCCTCCATCGCGACGGGGTAGCCCACGTGGCGGCCGAGGAAGAGCACCGAGCGGGAGTCGGCCATGAAGTGGGCGATCTCCTCGACCCGGTCCATCGTGCCGAGCAGCGCCTCGATGTGGTCGGGGATGCCCTGCAGCTCGGCCATGACTTCGGCGGCGCTGCGGCCGTAGGACTCGCCGCGCAGGGCGCTGAGGTAGAGGCCGAGGATGTAGGACGCGGTGATCTGGGCGAGGAAGGCCTTGGTCGAGGCGACCGCGATCTCGGGGCCGGCGTGGGTGTAGAGGACGGCGTCGGACTCCCGCGGGATGGTCGAGCCGTGGGTGTTGCAGATCGACACCGTCCGGGCCCCGAGCTCCTTGGCGTGCCGGACGGCCATGAGCGTGTCCATCGTCTCGCCGGACTGCGAGATCGACACCACCAGCGTGCGCTCGTCGACCACGGGGTCGCGGTAGCGGAACTCGTGGGCCAGCTCGACCTCGACGGGGATGCGGGTCCACCGCTCGATGGCGTACTTCGCGACCATGCCGGCGTAGGACGCCGTGCCGCAGGCGACGATGACGATCTTGGTCACGGCCCGCAGGTCCTCGACCGGGATGTGCAGCTCGTCCAGCACCAGGTCGCCGTCGGCGTCGGTGCGTCCCAGCAGGGTGTCGGCGACGGCGCGCGGCTGCTCGTGGATCTCCTTCTCCATAAAGGTGTCGTAGCCGCCCTTCTCGGCCGCGGCGGCGTCCCAGGTGACCTCGTAGGTCTTGCCGTCGCTCGGCGAGCCGTCGAAGTTGATGACGGTGTAGGTGTCCGGGGAGATGGTGACGATCTGGTCCTGCCCGAGCTCCAGGGCCTGCCGGGTGTGCCCGATGAAGGCGGCGACGTCGGAGCCGAGGTAGTTCTCGCCCTCGCCCAGGCCGACGACGAGCGGGCTGTTGCGACGCGCGCCGACGACGACCTCGGGCTGGTCGGCGTGCACCGCCAGCAGGGTGAAGGCGCCCTCGAGGGTGCCGACGACCTCGCGCATCGCGTCGGTGAGGTCGCCGGTGCGGCCGAACGCCCGCTCGACCAGGTGCGCCACGACCTCGGTGTCGGTCTCGGAGGTGAAGCTCACCCCGTCCTCGAGCAGGCTGCTCTTGAGCGCGTGGAAGTTCTCGATGATGCCGTTGTGGACCAGCGCGAGCTTGCCGTCGGCACCGCCGCGGTGGGGGTGCGCGTTGGCGTCGGTGGGCCCGCCGTGGGTGGCCCACCGGGTGTGCCCGATCGCGGTGGCCGTCGGCGGCAGCGGCGCGTCGGCCAGCGCCTGCTGCAGGTTGGCCAGCTTGCCGGCCCGCTTGCGGGTCTGCACGCCGTCGTCCTCGACGACCGCCACCCCCGCCGAGTCGTAGCCGCGGTACTCGAGCCGGCCGAGCCCCTCCATGACCACGCCGAGGGCCTTCTCGCTGGTCCGTGGCCCGACGTATCCGACGATTCCGCACATGGGCTCCAGCCTACGTGCCCCGGTCCTCGCAGCCGGCATCCCCGGGCTCCGGCACGTCATGCCGTCCGCCTTGGCAGAATGCCCCCATGGGTTCGCCGGGCAGCACCGCCATCCCCTCTCCCTACGTGGAGCTCGACCGCGACGACTGGGCCCGGCTGCGCGAGGAGCACCCGATGCAGCTGGACGCGGCCGACGTGGAGCGTCTGCGAGGCCTCGGCGAGCGTCTGGACCTGGCCGAGATCGAGCAGGTCTACCTGCCCATCAGCCGGCTGCTGTCCTTCTACGAGCGTGCCACCGGGCGGCTGCACCAGGTCACCAGCGACTTCCTCGACGAGGGCCACGAGCGCACCCCCTTCGTCATCGGGGTGGCGGGGTCGGTGGCGGTGGGCAAGTCCACCACGGCGCGCATCCTCCAAGAGCTCATCTCCCGGTGGGAGTCCCGGCCGCAGGTCGACCTAGTGACGACCGACGGGTTCCTGTTCCCCAACGACGTGCTGGCCCGCCGCAACCTCATGCCGCGCAAGGGCTTCCCCGAGTCCTACGACCGCCGGGCCCTGCTGCGCTTCGTCAGCGAGGTCAAGGCCGGCAAGGCCGAGGTGAGCGCGCCGGTCTACAGCCACCTCGTCTACGACATCGTGCCGGGTGAGCGGACCGTCGTCCGGCGCCCGGACGTGCTCATCGTGGAGGGGCTCAACGTCCTGCAGCCGCCGCGTTCGCACGACAACGGCCGGGCCGGCCTGGCCGTGAGCGACTTCTTCGACTTCTCGGTCTACGTCGACGCGCACGCCGGGGACATCAAGCGGTGGTACGTCGAGCGTTTCCTCGAGCTGCGCCGGACCGCCTTCGCCGACCCCGACTCGCACTTCCACCGCTACGCCACGCTCACCGACGACGCGGCCGTGGACATCGCCGAGAACATCTGGGACACGATCAACGCCCCCAACCTCGTGGACAACATCCTGCCGACCCGCAGCAGGGCCCGGCTGGTGCTGCTCAAGGGGGCCGACCACAGCGTCGACCGGGTCCGGCTGCGTCGTCTGTAAGGTCCACGCGCGAGAGCGGGTCGCTGCCCCGCGGGTTCGCCGGCTTCTGGACCGCCAGCACCCTGGGCTTCCTCGCCCTGTCGACCACCACCCTCGGGCTCGACGTCCTGGTGATCCGCGACCTGGGCGCCGACGAGGTCGAGGTGGGCGTGGTCCGGGCGGCGCAGGTGGCTGGACGTCCTGACGGTATGGCGTGTGGTGGCCCTCGTCCTGGTCGCGGGGACCTTCGCGGTCTTCGGTGCCGCCGCGGAGCAGTCGGTGCTGCCCGACCTCGTGCCATATCACGCCCTGGTGCTCGCCAACGCCCGGCTCGGCCAGTCCATGACCGTCGCGCAGTCCGCGGGCCCACCGGCGGCGGGCGCGCTGGTCGCCGCGCTCGGCGCCGGGTCGGCCCTGCTCCTCGGCGGCGTGGCCCGGGTGGCCGCGGGGCTGCTCGTGAGCCGCATCCCCGTCCAGGAGTCCGCGCCGGAGCCGGCACCACGCCGCGCGATCGGACGGGAGATCCGCGCCGGTCTGCGCTTCGTCTACGGCCACCGCACCCTCGCCCCGCTCGCGGTCTCGACCCACCTGTGGTTCCTCGCCAACAGCGTCGCGGTGACGGTGCTCGGGCTGTTCGCCCTGCGGGCCCTGGACCTCGGCGCGCCCGGCTACGGCCTGGTGCTGGCGGCGGCGGGTGCCGGCGGGTTCGTCGGAGCCCTCCTCGCCCCGGCGGTCGGCGCCCGGATCGGCGAGGGGGACGCCATGATCCTGGGCCGGCTGCTCTGCACCCTCGCGTGGGTCCTGGCCCTGCTCACCCCCGGGGAGCGCGGAGCGGTCCCCGCGCTCGTCGTGCTGGGCGCGGCACAGGCCCTCTACGGCTTCGCGATGGGGCTCGAGGACCCCAACGAGATGGGCTACTGGCAGGCGCTGACCCCCCGCGGGCTCCTCGGTCGGGTGAACGCCTCGCGGCGCACCGTGAACCGGTCGGTCGCCGTCGTGGGGGCGCTGCTGGGTGGCCTGCTCTCCGCCGGGCTCGGCCACCGCGGCGCGCTCGCCCTGGCCGCCCTGGTCTTCCTCGGCGCAACGCTGGTCGCGGCCGCCTCCCCGGTCCGGGGCGCCCGGGTCGGCGACGCACCCGCCTGACCGTCGCGGACCGGCGCCCGTGCCGGCGACAGGTGGTGCTCGGATCGAGCGGGTAGGCCGCGTGGTCGGCTACGATCCGCCGCGGGGGGACGACGAGCGGCCCTCCACGGAGAGGAGCCCTCATGCCTGCAGCGCACCGTCGCGCCCTGCTCGCGCTGTCCCTGGTGGCCCTGCTGGGCGCCACCCCGGCGGTCGCGACACCCGACCCGGAGGACGCGGTCGTGGTGGACCGGCTGGCGGGCGACGACCGGTTCGCCACCGCGGCCCTCATCGCTGCGCAGCTCCCGGAGGGCGCGGACACCGTCTTCCTGGCCAACGGGCAGGACTACGCCCAGGGGGCCGACGCCGTCGCGGCGGGGGCCACCGCCGCCAGCGGCGTCTTCCCCGACCTCGTGGACGGCGGCCCGAGCGGGCCGGCGCCCGTCCTGCTCGTGCGCGGCATCGGCATCCCCGAGGCCACCCGGGCCGCGCTGGAGGAGCTGGCCCCGTCGCAGGCGGTGGTCCTCGGCGGACCCGGCGTCATCCTCCCCACCGTCGACGAGGAGCTCATCGAGATGGGGATCCAGCCGGTACGCGCCTTCGGACGCAACCGCTATGGCACCGCGGCCGTTCTGGCCGCGACCTTCGGGCCGGGTGTCGACACCGTCTTCGTGGCCTCGGGCGAGGCGATCTTCCACAAGCCCCCCGTCCCGCCGATGATGCCCGACGCCCTGGCGGCCTCGGCGCGGGCCGGTGCGGAGGGCGCCCCCGTGCTCCTCACCCGGCTCGACGAGCTGCCGCGGGAGACCCGCGCGGCGCTGGAGGCCCTCGCCCCCGGCTCGATCACGATCGTGGGCGGGGAGAACGGCGTCTCCCGACGCGTGGCGCTCGAGCTCGAGGCGATCGCCCCCGTCACCCGGGTCAAGGGCAGCACGAGGTATGAGACGGCCGCGGCGCTCTTCGCGGGCCGGGGGACCGGCGGCCAGGCCTACCTCGCCTCGGGCGAGGGCTTCGCCGACTCGCTCTCGGTCTCGGCGCTGGCAGCGACGCAGCAGGCCCCGCTGCTCCTCTCGCGACCGTACGGCGTGCCCTCGGTCACCGAGCAGGCCCTGCTCGAGGCCCGCCCTACGAGCGTGCACCTCGTGGGCGGACCGACCGCCCTCGACGACGCCGTGCTCACCGACGTCCGGACCCTGCTCGGTCCGTGACGCGAGGCGCGGCTCAGTCCATGCGGGCGTAGCGGGCACGGGCCAGGCTGTAGACGCCGTAGAGCGTCAGGCCCACCGCGACGGCGAGCAGCAGCGCGGTGCCCGACGGCTGCTCGGCGAGCGTCTTCAGCGCGCCGTCCATGCCCTGGGCCTCTTGCGGGTCGGCCTGCCACGCGGCGAGCCCGAAGAGCCCGCCGACGACGAGGAGCGCGACGCCCTTGGCGGTGTAGCCCACGGTGCCGGCGAGCCTCACCCCCGTCCCGAGCTGGCCGCCACCGGTCGCGGCCAGGTCCTCCAGGAACTTCTGGCTCAGGCCCTTGTAGACGTGGTAGACCGCGACCCCGAGGGCGCCGAGCGCGACGGCCCCGACGATCCACCGGCCACCGGGCATCTCCATGAGCCGCTGGGTCAGGTCGGCGCTGGACTCCCCGCCCCCCGAGCTGCCTCCCCCGGTCGCGAAGCGCACCGAGACCACCCCGAGCGCGGCATACAGGACCCCCTTGCCGACCGCCTTGAGCCGGTCGCCGGCCCCACCGCCGCCGACGGTCCCCTCCAGGACCTGGAAGAGGGCGAGGGCGAGGAAGCCGACCACGCAGAACCACAGCAGTACCGGCCCGGCCGGCGCCTCGCGCACCGTGGCGATGGCACCGCTGGTGTCGGCCTCCCCACCGCCGCCCAGGGCCACCCGGCCGGCGATCCAGCCCAGCGCCAGGTGGATGAGCCCGCTCGCCGCGAAACCGATGCGCGCGAGCGTCTCCAGCCAGGGGTGGTCCGCGACCTGGCGCGCGCGGCGGGAACCCTCGTCCACGATGTCGTTGCTCACGCCGGCGAGCATGACAGCACCCCCGTCGCGGCGCGAGCGGGGGTGCGGTCAAGGGGTGCCGGGAGCCGGCGTGCGGGCCCTCAGTACCAGTTGACGGCCTGGGAGTGCGCCCACGCGGCGCACGGCGAGCCGTAGCGGCCGGAGATGTAGCCCAGCCCCCACTCGATCTGGGTCGCCGGGTTGGTCTGCCAGTCGGCGCCGGCGGTGGCCATCTTGCTGCCGGGCAGCGACTGCGGGATGCCGTACGCCCCCGAGCTGGGGTTCATCGCGGTGTGGTTCCAGCCCGACTCCTTCTGCCACAGCGAGTCCAGGCAGCCCCACTGGTCCATGCCCCAGCCGTAGCTGCCGAGCATCGACTGCGCGATGCCGCGGGCGTCACCGCTGTAGACCGGGGTGGGCTCCGGCTCCGGCTCCGGCTGCGGCTGCGGCTCGGGCTGAGCGGCACGCTCCTGGCTACGGGAGGCGGCCTGCTCCTGCTCGGCGCGCTCGGCGGCGGCCTGCTCGGCGGCCGCGGCCTCGGCGGCAGCCTGCTCGGCGGCCGCGGCCTCGGCAGCAGCCTGCTCCGCGGCGGCCTTCTCGGCGGCTTCGCGCGCGGCCTTCTCGGCGGCGGCGCGCTTCTTCTCGGCCTTCTCCTGCGAGATGCGCTCGGCCTGGTCCTGGACCGTCTGCAGGCTCTCGTCACGCACCCCCGTGGACACCCCGAGGGCGGCGGCCTGGTCCTCGCGCATCTGCTTCATCTGCGCGAACATGCCGGTGGACTCCTCGGCCGCGGTGTCGCTCAGCGCGGCGACCGCGTCCGCGGCGACCGTCGGCGAGAACTGCCCCACCGAGGCACGCAGCGACTCCTGCGAGTCCGCGGACTCCGCCGGGCCGGCGCCGGCCGTGGCGGCGTAGGTCGCCAGGCCCAGCGACCCGGCGGCGATGGACGCGGTCACGGCGATGGCCGCCGGGCTCATCCGTCGGCCGCGCGTGCGGCGGGCCTGCTGGTCGTCGGTCAGGGGGGCATGGGGCATGGGCACAACTTCCTCGGTCGGGTTGGCGCCGTCGCTGTCGCAGGGATGCAGGGGCCCGGCAAGGAGATCAGGACGCTCGGGGCCGGACGGCGTTACCAAAACGTGATGTACCCCTCTACCGTGCCGGTTCAGGGTGGTCGCGTCAAACCCTGACGCCCGGACGTGGCGAAGGTCACACCGGCCTGGGGCCGGTGTGACTGCCGTGATGACTACGCTACGCCGCCTGCGTCACAGGAGCGCGTCCGGCCCCTCCAGCATCTCTGTCACCAGAGCGGCGATCGGGCTGCGCTCGCTGCGGTGCAGCGTGATGTGGGCGAAGAGCGGGTGGCCCTTGAGGGCCTCGATGACCGCGGCCACCCCGTCGTGCCGTCCGACCCGGAGGTTGTCGCGCTGCGCCACGTCGTGGGTGAGGACCACCCGAGAGCTCTGGCCGATGCGGGACAGGACCGTGAGCAGGACGTTGCGCTCCAGGCTCTGGGCCTCGTCCACGATGACGAAGGCGTCGTGCAGGGAGCGACCCCGGATGTGGGTGAGCGGGAGCACCTCGAGCATGTCACGGTCGAGGATCTCCTCCACGACCTCCTTGGAGACCACGGCCCCGAGGGTGTCGAACACCGCCTGGGCCCACGGCCCCATCTTGTCGTTCTCGCTGCCGGGCAGGTAGCCCAGCTCCTGCCCCCCGACGGCGTACAACGGGCGGAAGACGATGACCTTGCGGTGCTGGCGACGCTCCATCACCGCCTCCAGCCCGGCGCAGAGGGCCAGGGCGCTCTTGCCCGTGCCGGCCCGGCCCCCGAGGCTGATGATGCCCACGTCGGGGTCGAGCAGCAGGTCCAGCGCGATGCGCTGCTCCGCGGACCGACCGTGCAGCCCGAAGGCGTCCCGGTCCCCGCGCACCAGCTTGACCGAGCGGTCGGGGGTGACCCGACCCAGGGCGCTGCCCGAGGCGCCGAGGATCGTCAGGCCGGTGTGGATGCGCAGGTCCGCCGCCTCGGGGTGCTGCAGTCGCCCCCCGTCGTAGAGCTGGCGCATCTGCTCGTCGTCGACCTCGATCTCGGCCATGCCGGTCCAGCCGCTGTCGACGGCCAGCTCCGCGCGGTACTCCTGGGCGTCCAGCCCGACGGCCGAGGCCTTCACCCGCATCGGCAGGTCCTTGCTCACCACGGTGACGTCCTGGCCTTCCGCGGACAGGTTGGCCGCCACCGCGAGGATGCGCGAGTCGTTGTCACCCAGCCGGAAGCCCGCCGGCAGGGCGGCAGGGTCGGTGTGGTTGAGCTCGACCCGCAGGCTCCCCCCGGCCTGGCCCACCGGCACCGCCTCGCTCAGGGTGCCGTGCGCCACCCGCAGGTCGTCGAGCATGCGCAGCGCCTGCCGGGCGAAGTAGCCCAGCTCGGGGTGGTGCCGCTTGCCCTCCAGCTCGGTGATGACGACCACCGGCACCACGACCTCGTGCTCGGCGAAGCGCAGCAGCGCCCGCGGATCGGAGAGGAGCACCGAGGTGTCGAGGACGTAGGTCTTGCGACCCACGTCGGGCAGGGCGTCGAAGGGGGTGACGTCGGTGTCGAGGACGTCGACGGTGGGCGTGCCGTGGCGCTGGCTCATGCGGGCTCCTTCGGCGACGCGCGCCGGTCGGCAGCGCATCGGCGGCGATGGGCGGTCCGGGACCGGGCCACGCCACGACGTGGGCCGGAACCGGCCCTCCGCCTGAGCCAGAGCTCCATGGTGGGCCTCCCGAGAGGCGGGGCGGGAGTGCCCCGCGTCTGCTCCGACCGTATGCCGCGCCCCGGCCGGCCGGCGCACCTGTGCGCGGCGTGTCGCTCAGCTGCCGAAGCGTCGCTCCCGCTCGGCGTAGGCGCGCAGCGCCCGGAGGAAGTCGACCTTGCGGAAGTCGGGCCAGAAGGCCTCGCAGAAGTAGAACTCGCTGTGCGCGCTCTGCCACAGCAGGAAGCCGCCGAGCCGCTGCTCCCCCGACGTGCGGATCACCAGGTCGGGGTCCGGCAGGCCGCGGGTGTAGAGATGACCCGCGATGTCCTCGACGGTCACGGTGTCGGCGAGCTCCTCCAGCGTGGTGCCGGACTCCGCCGCGTCCCGCAGCAGGGACCGCACGGCGTCCGCGATCTCGCGCCGCCCCCCGTAGCCGATGGCGACGTTGACGAGCATCCCGTCCACCGCCCCGGTGCTGCTGGCCGCGCCGACCAGCCGTTCCGCGGTCGCCGCGGGCAGGAGGTCCAGGGCGCCGACCACGCGGACCGGCCACCGTCCCGTGTGGGCGAGCTGCTCCACGACACCCTCGATGATGGTGAGCAGCGGCCCCAGCTCCTGGGTCGGGCGGTTGAGGTTGTCCGTGGACAGCAGCCAGAGCGTGACCACCTCGACCCCGGCCTCCTCGCACCACCCGAGGAAGGGCGCGATGTTCTCGGCACCCGCGCGGTGGCCGTCGGCGGTCTCGGCACCCCGGAGCCTCGCCCACCGCCGGTTGCCGTCCAGCATCACCCCGATGTGCCGAGGCAGCCGCTCGCTGGGCAGGTGCCGACGCAGCGAGGAGTTGTAGGCCCGGTAGACCAGGTCCCTCGGCGTCGGCATACGCCCAACCTACCCGCCGCTCCTGAGCACCGTCTGCACCCAGCCGCGGCCGGGGCGGGAGAGGCCCGACCCCAACCTACGGTTTCGTAACCTACGGTTGCGTAGGTTAGCCTGGGCGCATGTCCTCCCGCCCGGCCCCGAGTCCCACCACCGGCCCGCTGGGCTCGGTGGTCGACCACGTCAAGCCGCACCTGCGCGGATGGCTGCACCTGGGGATGGTCCCGGTGGCGCTGGCCGCCGGGGCGGTGCTCGTCGCCGTGGCGCCGACGCCCGCCGCCGGGATGGCCGCGCTGGTGTTCGCGATCACCGGGGTCCTGCTGTTCGGGACCTCCGCGCTCTACCACCGCGGCCGCTGGAGCCCCCGTACGGCGCAGGTCCTCAAGCGCTGGGACCACGCCAACATCTTCCTCATCATCGCCGGCACGTACACCCCCTTCGCGGTGGTGCTCCTGCCCCCGACCCAGGGGCGGATCCTCCTGTGGGTGGTGTGGTCCGGGGCGGTCGCGGGGGTGCTCTTCCGGGTGTTCTGGCTCGGCGCCCCGCGCTGGCTCTACACCGGCGTCTACATCGCGCTGGGGTGGGTGGCCGTCTTCTTCCTCGTCCCCATGTGGCGCAGCGGAGGTCCGCTCGTCGTCGCCCTCATCGCCCTCGGCGGCCTGTGCTACACGCTGGGTGCGGTCGTCTACGGGCTGCGCCGTCCCGACCCCTCGCCGCGGTGGTTCGGCTTCCACGAGGTGTTCCACGCCTTCACCGTCGCGGCGTTCGCCGCGCACTGGGCGGCGGCCTACCTCAGCCTCACCGCCGCGTCCTGAGCCTCGCTCGGCGACCCCGCGCCGGGGCGGGCGACGCCCTCCGCGGGCGCCGGGTCAGCCGATCGGGTCCCCGTCGGCGCGCTCCTCGGTCGGCCGCCCGCCGTCGTGGCGCTCGGCGGCCGACCCGTCCTGCGCCGCCGGGGGCCGGGCCTGACGCTCCTGCTGCAGCCGGACGTCCTCTGCGCGACGCATACGGCGCAGCCGGCGGGTGAGGTCGCGCCCGAGGAACCACAGGGCCAGGCACAGGCCGAAGAGGACGAGGAAGCCCCCCAGCCCCGCCGTGATCTGGACGCCGGTCTCGTTCACTGCTCGTGCCCCTCCTCCCGGCGCACGTCGTCCACCCCGTCGCCGTCGGCGTCGCCGTCACCGTCGTCGGCCACCTCGTCCAGCGGCGGCAGTGGCGGGTCGCCGCGGTGCGCCAGGGTCAGGGAACCGTCCGGGCCGCGGTCGTGCACCTGGCGGCAGAGCCGGTCCAGCTCTTCCTCCGGGCGGTCGCGCAGGCCGCCGAAGAGATCCGCCTCGGGGAGCTCGACCGCGACGAGGGAGCGCGCGAGCTCGTAGTCCTCCGTGGGCCAGACGCGCTGCTGGATCTCCAGGGGCACCCGGAACCACGGCCCGTCGGGGTCCACCTGCGTCGCGTGCGCACGCAGCGCGTCGTCGCGGACCGAGAACTGCTCGCCGCACGGCACCCGGGTGGTGAGGACACGCCGCGGCCGGCTCCCGAGGTGCTTGCGCCAGTCCGCGAAGGGGGGCTCGTGACCGGCCTCGACCATCGCCTCGTCCAGGCGGATCATCCGTTGCGGGTCCCAGCCGCTGTAGTAGACCTTGAGCGGCTGCCACGGCTGGCCAGCGTGCGGGTATGCCTCGGGGTCACCGGCCGCCTCGAAGGCCGCCATGGTCACCGTGTGGGTCATGATGTGGTCCGGGTGGGGGTAGCCGCCGTTCTCGTCGTACGTCGTGAGGACGTGCGGACGGAACTCGCGGATGACGCGCACCAGCGCCTCGGTCGTGACCTCGAGCGGCTCCAGGGCGAAACAGCCCTCCGGCAACGGCGGGAGCGGGTCGCCCTCGGGAAGACCGCTGTCGACGAAGCCGAGCCAGGTGTGGCTGACCCCGAGGATCTGCGCGGCGCGGGCCATCTCGTCACGGCGCACCTGGCTGATGTCCCGCACGATGTGCGGGTCGTCCTTGAGCTTCTCGTTCAGGACGTCCCCGCGCTCGCCGCCCGTGCAGGAGACCACCCGCACGTCCACCCCCTGCGAGACGTAGTGGGCGACCGTGGCAGCGCCCTTGCTCGACTCGTCGTCGGGGTGGGCGTGCACGGCCATGAGGCGCAGGCCCGATCCGCTCGTGGGCATGGCGGTCCTTTCCGCGTCAGGTCAGCCCGGGGCCGACGTCACGGTCGACCGCGGGGTGACGGACAATGGTGGTCGTGCCGCCGATCGGCACCGTCTCATCCTCTCACCACCCCGGAAGGCAGCCGCACGTGACCGCCCGCAGCCCCGAACCTCCCGAGCCGCAGGCCGGCGGGGCGGACGACGTGGACTGGGACCTCGTGGAGGAGCAGGCCGAGGCGGACCAGCGCTCGGCGCCCCGTGACCGCCGGTGGTGGGCGGTGGGGCTGGTCGCCGTGCTGGTCATGAGTCTCGTCGCGGTCGTCTGGGGGCTCGCCGCGACGCGGGGCCGGGTGCACTGGGTGAACACCGGCTTCGAGGTCGTCTCCGACGGCCGGGTGGACGTCCGCTTCGACCTGCGTCGCGACCCCGACCGGGAGGCCGTCTGCACCCTCGAGGCCCAGTCGGCCGCGCACGTCGTCGTCGGCCGCATCGAGGTGCGCGTCGCGGCCTCGCCGGAGTCGCCCAGCCGTCACGTCGAGAGCGTCGCCACGGCGTCCCCGGCCATCACCGGCTACGTCGACCAGTGCTGGTATGCCGACGAGGCGCCGCGCGAGCGCTGAGGACCCCGTCGGCCGAGGGGTGGGGATCAGGCCTGGTAGGGCGAGGCCTTGGCGATGGTGACCTCGACGGTCTTGCCGTTGGGCGCCTCGTAGCTCACCGTGTCACCGGTCCGGGCCCCGAGCAGAGCCGCCCCCAGCGGCGACTGCTCGCTGTAGACGTCGAGGTCGCTGCCCTCGGAGATGATCTCCCGGGACCCGAGGAGGAAGGTCTCCTCGTCCCCGAACATCTCCACGGTCACTACCATGCCCGGCTCGACGACGCCGTCGTCCGGAGGGGCCGACCCGACGACCGCGGTCTGGAGGAGGTGCTCGAGCTGGCGGATCCGGGCCTCCATCTTGCCCTGCTCCTCCTTGGCGGCGTGGTAGCCGCCGTTCTCCTTGAGGTCGCCCTCCTCGCGCGCCGCCTCGATGCGCTTGCTGATCTCCGAGCGTCCCTGCTCCTTGAGCCTGGACAGCTCCGCGTGGAGGCGGTCGTACGCCTCCTGCGTCAGGTAGCTGGCTGCTGCGGTGTCGCTCACTGCTCTCTCCTCGTGTCGTCTCGCGTGGCCGGGCTCCGGGCCCGACCGCGCCCTGCGGTCGTGCGTCCGGGCGGGTGCGGTGACGCACCCTCGCCCAAACACAAGGTCCGGGCCACCGAAGGGCCCGGACCGTGGATCAACCTCCCAGTCTAGCCCGCAACACCGGAGGAGTCGACCCACACGGCCCGCGCTGGCACCGCCGCGAGGCGGGTGCGACACTCGACGGATGCATCGCGAGAGCAGCCTTCCCGGACGCCCGACCCCCCTGCCGGACATCCCGGAGCGCCATGTCGTGCTCGGGTCGTCGATGCACGGACCGTGGCCGGAGGGCACCGAGGTGATGACCGTGGCGATGGGGTGCTTCTGGGGTGCCGAGCGCATCTTCTGGCAGCTGCCCGGGGTCGTGACGACGGCGGCGGGCTACCAGGGCGGCAGGACGCCCAACCCCACGTACCGGGAGGTGTGCACCGGACGCACCGGTCACACCGAGTCCGTCCTCGTGGCCTACGACCGCGCCCGCACCGACCCCGAGCAGCTGCTCAAGGCGTTCTGGGAGAACCACGACCCGACGACCGCCGACCGGCAGGGCAACGACATCGGGACCCAGTACCGCTCGGCGATCTACTGGACCACCCCCGAGCAGGAGGAGGCGGCGCGAGCCACCGCCGCGGCCTTCGGCGAGGTCCTGGCGCGGGCCGGGCACGGGCCGATCGTCACCGAGCTGCTCCCCGCCGAGGAGGCCGGCCCGTTCTACTACGCCGAGGAGGCGCACCAGCAGTACCTCCACAAGAATCCCGGTGGGTACTGCAACCACGGCCCCAACGGCTACACCTGCCCGGTCGGCCTGGTGTCCCAGGACCAGCTCCCGGCGCAGACCTCCGTCGCCCCGCCCGACTGAGGCCGCACCCCGGCCACCCCCGACCGGCGGCGGGGCCGCGGACGGCGTCCCTCGGACATCCGGCGTTCACCGTCTAGACTCCAGCGGGTCGGACTGCCGGTCGAGCGAGGGAGTTGGTCCATGGCTGACCCGTCGGCCGGTGACGGCCTGCGGCCCCCCAGGCCCACCCTCGCCGAGGTGCGGGCCGTCGCGCAGCCGCCGGAGGTCCTGGCCCGCGGGAACGCCGAGCACTGGACGGGTGACCTCTACCTGCGGCGGCTCTCGCCGTACCTGACCCGGGTGCTCATCCCCACGCGGCTCTCCGCGAACGGCGTCACCGCCCTCATGATGGTCGCCGGCTGGGCGGCCGCGGGGGCGCTCCTCGTCCCCGGCCTGCCGGGCGCGGTGCTCGGCGCGCTGCTGGCGCAGCTGCAGATGCTGCTGGACTGCTCGGACGGGGAGGTGGCCCGGTGGAAGGGCCTGTCCGGGCCGGTCGGCATCTTCCTCGACAAGGTGGGCCACTACACCGTCGAGGCCGCCATCGCGCTGGCCCTGGGGTGGCGGGCCGCCGGCCTCGTGGGCGGCGCGGAGCAGGACCCGGCGCAGTGGTTCGGGTATGCCTTCGCCGGCGCCGTCCTGGCCACCTTCCTGGTCCTCAACAAGGCGCTCAACGAGATGGTGCACGCCTCCCGGGCCGCCGTGGGCCTCGGCCCGCTCCCGGACACCGCGGCCGCCCGTGCCGTCCCGGCGCGCACGGTCCTCGGGACCCTGCGCCGCGCGGCCCGCCTGCTGCCCGTGCACCGGATGTTCCACTCCATCGAGATGACCCTCGTCACGGTCGCGGTCGCCCTCGTGGGCGTGCTGCTGGGCGAGGAGCTCGCCGCGGCCCGGGTGCAGGTCGTGGCCATGGCCGTCCTCGTCGTGCCGGTGACGGTCGGGCACGCGAGCGCCATCCTCGCCTCGGGGCGGCTGCGCCGGGAGGGTCGGTCGTGAGCACCCCCCGCTTCGCCGTCGTCGTCCTCACCCAGGGCCGCCGCCCGGAGGAGCTGCGGCGCGGCCTGGACTCGCTCCTGCGCCAGCGCGGGGTCGAGCTCGACGTGGTGGTCGTGGGCAACGCGTGGAACCCCTCCGGCCTGCCCGACCACGTGAAGACCCTGGCCCTGCCCACCAACGTCGGGATCCCGGCCGGGCGCAACGCCGGGGTCCCGCACGTCGAGGGCGACGTCCTCTTCTTCCTCGACGACGACGCCTGGCTCATCGACGACGACGTGCTGCTGCGGACGGCGCGCTACCTCGAGGAGCATCCAGAGGTCGGGCTGGTCCAGCCGCTCATCGAGGACCCGGACGCCGGCGAGGCTCCCCTGCCCGGGCGATGGATCCCGCGCCTCGGGGCGCGCCAGCGGCATACCGAGGCCGACGTCTTCAGCGTGGTCGAGATGACCGTCGCCATGCGCCGCGAGGCCTTCGACGCGACCGGGGGCTGGCCGGGCATCTTCTTCTACGCCCACGAGGGCATCGAGCTGGCGTGGCGGGTGTGGGCGGCGGGCTACACGGTGCGCTACGTCCCCTCGCTGCGCACCGGCCACCCGGTCGTCGACCCGCGGCGCCACTCCGACTACTTCTACAAGAACGCCCGCAACCGGGTCTGGCTGGCCCGCCGGAACCTCCCCGCCCCGCTGGCCCTGGTCTACGTCACCAGCTGGACGGGCATCCAGCTCGTGCGGTGGACGACCCAGCGGGACGGACTGCAGTCCTGGTGGACGGGCTGGTGGGACGGGTGGCGCGAGGACCCGTTCGAGCCCGGCGAGAACCGTTCGCGGCTGCGCTGGCGGGACGTGGTGCGGATGGCGCGCCACGGCCGTTTCCTCGTCATCTGAGCGGGGGCTGCTGGTCCTGCCAGGCCTCCTGGCCCGCCGTCACGAGGTCCGACCAGGGCCGCGCCCCGACCCGGTAGGTCACCAGCCGGGCGTCGGCCGACGGCGTCTGCAGGTGTGCCGCGGTGGCCCACTCAGGGGCCAGCGCGGTCCAGCGGCCGCCGAGGACGATGTTGAGGGCCTCCCGGAAGGTCGCGCGGTAGCGCAGCATGAGGGGGACCACCCGGTCCACCCCGGACGCGCGCAGCGCGGCGGGGTCGGCGACGAGCACCACCGGGTCGAAGGGCACCCGGAGCACGTCCGCGTCGCGGGACGCGGCCGCGACCAGCTCGAGGGCGCCAGTCGCGTCGTCACCCTGCCGCGAGCTGAGCGAGCGGATCAGTCCGGCCAGCTGCCGACGCCCGCGCCGCGGGTCCGCCGGAGCCGCCACGGGCATCCCCTCGAGCTCGACGTCGAACAGTCCCGACAGGTCGTCCGGCAGCAGGACCGCGGCAGGCAGCACCACCACCCGGCGGGCGTCGGGCACGCTCTGCACCGCCAGCGCCAGCAGCACCTCGCGGCGCAGCGTGCCGTCCCGCAGACGCGGACCGTGCGCCCCGAGGTCCGCGGTGGTCCGGTTCACCAGGGTCACCGGCACCCCGACCTCGGGCAGCGGCCCGGCCTTGAGCGTCTCGTCGCCCGAGACCAGGACGCAGGAGTCGGGGGGCAGGCGGTCGGCGAGCGCCCGGAGCAGACCGGGGAGGTGCGCCGCCTCGCCCGGGCCCAGGTCCACGACCACCGCGTGCTCCGCCGCCCCCGGCCACGCCGGGACCGGGACGGGCTCGGCGAGGTCGAGGTGCATCGCACCGAGGGTCGTGCGGGCGACCTCCACGTCGGGCGCGCAGACCTCCCGCCAGCGGGCGTACACCTCGTCCTCGTGCGCCCCGGCCAGGACGAGCTCCATGACGGCCGCCAGCCTGTCCAGGATGCCCTGCCGGATGGCCTCGAAGGCCGCGTCGTCGAGGTCGATGAGCCCACCGAAGCGCACGTCGGACCGGTTCTTCGGGGTGAACTCGACCGTGCACCCCACCGACCGGGACGGGAGGTTGGAGTGCAGCCTGGAGGTCCGCACGGTGTGGTACCGCCGCGCGTAGTCGTCGACCCACTGCCGCGCCAGCTCCAGGTTCTGCGCGAAGCTCAGGCTGCGCAGGCCGGTGATCGACTGCTCGACCACCGCCGCCTCCGGACCGCCCGGGACGTCGATGTGGGCGACCTCCGTGCGGTCCTCCGGAGGACCCGGCGGCACCACGGTGTCGACCGTCGTGGTCATGCACCCGGAGAAGAAGGCCGGCACGTCGACGGCGTGCAGCAGCGCCACCGTCTGCCAGTCACGGCACCCGACCGGCCCGTAGCGGCGCAGGTAGTCCACCGCGGCCGGCGTCAGCATGTCCGGCTTGTTGACGTGGAAGGAGATGAAGATCGGGCGGACGGCGTCGGCGAACGGGAAGAGGTGGTCCTGCCCGGTGACGGGGTGGAGGAACCAGCCGAAGGTCGGCACCCACGTCGGCCGAGGGAGGTCCTGGAGCGCCATGCCGTCCCGGTGCACCTCGACGACCTGGACCGTCGCGCGGGGGGTGTCGTGCAGCACGCGCTCCGGCCGCACCCCGGCGGCCAGGTCCTGCACGAGGCGCAGCAGCTCGGGGTCGTCGGCGACGTAGGAGAGGTTCGCGTGGCGGACCAGGTGGCCGGTGGAGGCCAGGGTCTGGATCCAGTCCCCGACGTTGCGGGACCCCGGCCCGGGGGCCCGGTAGTTCATCAGCCCGACCCGGACCGTGGACTCCAGCGTCGGGATCGCGGCGCGGTACCGCCCGCCCGGGAGCCACTCCAGCAGGTCCAGCAGCTCGTGGCGACGGCTCGCCGCCACGTGGACGGTGTCCCCGGCCGTCACCGACGCCACGACCGCGCGGACGCCCCCGACGTCCTGCGCGGCGAAGGCGGCCCGGGCGACGAGGAGCAGCTGGGTGCCGGTCCACCCCCGGTGCCGCTGCTCGTCCAGGACCCGGCGCAGCATGTCGGCCGCGCCCTGCGGGTCGAACTCGTAGGCCGGGACGAACCAGTCCTCCGCACCGAGCGCGGCCATCTCCGCCTGCCCCACCTCGCGGAGGTCCTGCCAGGCGATCTCGGCGTCGGAGATGGACCGGCGGGCGATCCCGAGCACCAGGTGCCCGAGCGGCCTGCCGACGGGGTCGGCGAGGAGGGCGTAGCCCGTCGACACGGCCTCCCCGACGCGCGCGTCGGCCAGCAGCCGACGGACCGAGGCCACCACGCGCTCGCTGAGCGCGGGGCCCCGCCTGCCGAGCGGGACGCCCTCCACCGCGTCGGCGTGGTGCGGTCGCGCGGCGGGAGGGGCCGGCGCGGGCTCCGGGGGCGCCTCCCGGGCCGGGCCGTCGGGCACCGGCCGGCGCGGGCTCCCGGGAGTGCGCGGGGCAGGCCCCCTCCTGCGGACCACCCGGCGCAGGACCCGACGGGCGGAGGACAGCGGGCGCGGTCTGCTCATGAGACGGTCTCCTGGTGGCTCGGGGACAGCTGCGTGGACAGCTCGCGGAAGAGGTGGACCCAGCGGGCGACGAAGGCCTCTCGCCCGTACTGCTCGGCGACCTGGACGCACCCGGCGCTCAGCCGGCGCGCCAGGGCGGGGTCCTGCAGCACGCGGAGCGTGGCCTCGGCGACCGCGCCCACGTCACCCGGGGCGACGAGGAAGCCGTTCACCCCGTCGGTGATCATGTCGGAGGGACCGTACCGGATGTCGTAGCTGACGACCGGGCACCCGTTGACCATCGCCTCGCCGAGCACCATCGGGGCCCCCTCGTACTTGCTGGTCAGCAGGCAGAGGCTCGCTCGTCGGAAGACCTCCTGCG
Source organism: Serinicoccus chungangensis (assembly GCF_001483745.1). Taxonomy (GTDB): domain Bacteria; phylum Actinomycetota; class Actinomycetes; order Actinomycetales; family Dermatophilaceae; genus Ornithinicoccus; species Ornithinicoccus chungangensis_A. Next base: position 212,093 of record NZ_LQBL01000022.1, read on the forward strand.
GGTCGGTGGTGAAGCCCCTGAGGTGCACGGAGCCGCTCAGCCCGCGACGGTCGACCATCTCCTGCAGGCGGGGCCGCAGCTCGCCGTCCCCGTAGATCTCCAGCCGGGCCTGCGGGTGCTGCTTCAGCACCTTCGCGAAGGCCCTCACCCCGTGGCCCGTCTGCTTGACGTCGCTGAGCCGCCCCACCATGACGACCAGGTCGGGGTCCCGGTCGACCGGCCGCCCCGGCTCCGGGGACGGCGCCGCGTGCGGGATCACCCGGAACCGCGCCTGTTCCCCCAGGTGGGCCTCGGCCTCGGCCCGTTGGCGCTCGGTGAGGAAGACCACCGGGTCCGGCCGTTCGCTGCGCAGCACCCGGGCGAAGCTGGGACGCAGCCGGCTCACGTCGTCACCCGGTGCCGCCAGGTGCGAGCTGTGCAGGACCGCGTACCGCGCCACGTACGGCCGGTCGTAACCGGCCAGCTCCCGGTCCAGGACGCGCGCCTCGACGGACAGGACGGTCGGCCGACCCGCCGTGACCGCGTCCAGGGCACGGTGCAGCACCGGCGCGAAGGACTCGTGCTCCCCCTCAGGGGTGCCCTCCTCGTCGAAGGTGGTGACCGCCAGGTCGGTGGCCCAGCCCTTGCCGGACTCGGGCTGCCGCAGGACGTGCGCGAACAGGGGCCGCCCGTCCCGTCGGTAGGCCACGTGCTGCCGGCGCTCCCCGGGCGCCTCGTCACCGAAGGTGGAACGGACCAGACGGCCGTCCTCGGCGAACTCGTCCCGCTGCACCCGCGCCCGGACGTCGTCGAACCGGTCCTCCAGCAGGAGCCGCCCCTGCGCATACCGTCGCCTCGCCACGAGCCGTCCCTCCTCGAACCACGAGTACGTCGAGCCCGTCGCGCCGCGGTCGGTCCATCCCTGCGCGAGCAGCTGCTCCCCGGTGAGACCCGCCCGCTCGTCGGCGGCCCGTGGCGTGCTGACGTCGGGGAGGGCGTCCAGCACGCTCAGGACCTGCACCCCGTCCGAGAGGTGGCCGCGGCGGCGCATCGAGGCCACGGCGCGCGGGAGGAACGGCGAATGGTTGCGGACCAGCACGACCGAGCGGACGCCCGCCACGTCGTAGAGATGACCGCACTTGGCGAGGATCGAGGAGGTGCGCCCGCCGTACTCGACCGGGATCCCCTCGACCGCGACCACGTGCAGCACGTCGGGTGCCGGGCCCGGCTCGGGCAGCGGGTCCTGCCGCACCGGGAGCGGCTCCGCGCCCTGCGTCACGACCTCGGGCGCCGCCTCCTGCGCCGGCCCGGCACCGGTCGTCGCCTCCGGCACGGTGGCGCTCGCGCGGTGCACCCGCCCACGGCCCGTCCTGATCGCCCGCCGCGCAGCGCGGGTCACCCGACCTATCATGACCACCGATCCTCTCACCCGCTCACTCCACGAGGACCCGACCATGCCCGCGAGCCCTGCGCCCGACCGGCCACGCCTGGCCGCGCTCGACGGCCTGCGCCTGCTCGCGGCGCTCGCGGTCCTCGCCTACCACTACACGGCGATCGACCAGGAGTTCTGGGGCCACCCCGCCACGCAGGAGTTCCCCCAGCTCAGCCTGCTCACCCGCTACGGCTACCTCGGCGTCGAGCTGTTCTTCGTCATCTCCGGCTTCGTCATCCTCATGACGGCCTACGGCCGCAGCCTGCCCGCCTTCGTCGCCTCCCGCATCTCGCGCCTGTACCCGGCCTACTGGGCGGCGGTCCTGCTGACGGTGGCGCTGCAGGCCTTCTGGGACGGAGGGCGGCGGGTCGACCCGGTGGACGCGCTGGTCAACCTCACGATGCTGCAGGAGGCGTGGGGCGTCACCGACGTCCAGGGCGCCTTCTGGACGCTGTGGGTCGAGCTGAAGTTCTACCTGCTCATCGGCGTCCTCCTCGCCCTGGGCGAGGTGACCCGCCACCGGGCCCTCGCCTTCGCCCTGCTGTGGCCGGTCCTGGCGCAGCTCGCGCGGGCGTCCGACGCGGCGCTGCTCGAGTCCCTGCTCATCACCAGCTGGGCGCCCTACTTCGCCGGCGGGATGCTGCTCTACCTGCTGCACCGCGAGGGGCCGGACCTGCTGGTCCTGCTCGGGATCGGGCTGAATGTCGTCCTGGCGGTCCACCAGGCCACCCGGTACGCCGACACCGTCGCGCCCCGGCACAGCGACGCCCCGGCCTCGCAGGTGGTCGTCGCGCTGCTGGTCGTCCTCCTGTTCGCCCTCGTCCACGCCTGCTCGACCGGTCCGCTGGCCCGGCTGGACCAGGCCTGGCTCACCACGGCCGGGGCCCTCACCTACCCGCTCTACCTCGTGCACGGCCAGTTCGGGTTCTTCGTCATCGACACCCTGAGCGGTCGCGTCGACAGCCACGTGGTGCTGGCCCTGGCGACCTCGCTGTCGCTCCTGCTGGCCTGGGCCGTCCACCGACTCGTGGAACGGCCGCTCCACGCGCCGATGCGCCGCGCCGTCCGGCGCTCGCTGTCCGGGCGCTGAGCCCGGGCAGGAGCCCGACGCTCACCCCCGGCCCGCCGCCGGCAGGTCGGGGTGGAGGGTCCGGAAGAGGTGGAACCACCGGGCGGCGAAGGCCTCCTGGCCGAAGCGCTCGTCCACCCCTGCGCACCCCTGGCTGAGGCGGCGCGCCAGGTCCGGGTCCTGCAGGACCTGCACCGTCCGGGCGGCCAGCCCCTCGATGTCGCCGTCCGGGACGAGGAACCCGTTGACCCCGTGGTCGACGATGTCGGCCGGGCCGTAGCGGATGTCGTAGCTGACGATCGGGCACGCCTGGCGCAGCGCCTCGACGAAGACCATGGGCGCGCCCTCGAAGAGGCTCGACTGCAGGCACAGGGTGGCCCGGCGGTACTCCCGCCCCGGCTGCTGGGTGAACCCCTCGAGGGTCACCGAACCGCCCACCCCGAGCTCGTCGACGAGCTGCTGCAGCTCGGCCCGGCGGACGCCCTCGCCGAAGATCTGGAGGCGGGCGTCGGGCACCTGCTCCAGCACCCGGGCGAAGGCGCGGATGCCGTGGTCGGTGCGCTTCTGCCCCGCCAGCCGGCCCATCATGATGACCAACCGTGGGTCGCGCTCCACGTCGACGTGCGTGGCCGTCCCGGGTGCCGCGTGCGGCATCACCCAGAAGGTGTCGCGCCGGCCGAGCAGCGCCTCGGCGTCGGCGCGCTGGCTGTCGGTGAGGAAGACCATCGCGTCCACCGCGTCGAGGTGCCGGAAGAGTCGGCGGAAGGACCCGCGCAGGTCGTCCGTCGGGCTGGAGGCCGTGCGCAGGTGGGAGTTGTGCGCCACGACGCACGTGCGCACGTGGTCGCGGCGGTAGCCGAACACGTCGCGGTCCACCTGACGCGCCTCGACCGCGAGCACGGTGGGCCGACCCGCGGTGAGCTCGTCCAGGGCCCGGTGGACCACCGGGGTCAGCGACCCCTCGTGGGTGGCCTCCACCTCACCCGCCTCGTCGAAGAGGGTCACCGAGACCTCCCGGGGCCGCCCCCGGGCGCCGTGTGGTGGGGCGAGGGTCAGGGCATACATCGACGCGCCGCTGCGGCGGTGGAAGACCTGCTCCACCGGCGTGGTCACGTCCGGTTCCCACCGCAGCGTGCGACGCAGCCGGCCCGTGTCGTCGTACTCCTCGCGGCGCACCCGTCGCCCGTCGGCGTCGTAGGAGTCCACGTGCTCCAGCGCCCCGTCCCGGAAGCGGCGCACCTCCCGGTTGACGCCGCCCTCGCGCAGGACGAGGGCACGGCCGTGGCGGACCCACCCCCGGGCCTCCAGGTCGGCCGGGGTCTCCCGGGTGGGAGGGGGCGGCTGGACCGGCTCCGTGCCGTCCGGGTAGGCGTCCATGAGCCAGCGGATCTCCACGCCCTCGGCGAGCTGGCCCCGGCGGCGCATGCCCTCGACGGCCCGCGGCAGCGTGTGCGCGTGGTTGCGCACCAGGACGACGGAGCGGACGCCGCCCTGCTCGTAGAGGGTGCGGCACTTGGCGAGGATGGAGGCGGTGCGGCCCCCGAACTCCATGGGTATGCCCTCCACCAGGACGACGTGCAGGACGTCCGGCGGCGGCGACAGCTCGGGGACCGGGTCGCGACGCCTGACGGGCGGCTCCGACGTGGGCTCCGGGGCCGTCGCGTGGTCAGGGGCGCGGTCACCGGGCCGCAGCGAGCGCCGCACCCGGTCGAGGACGCGGCGCGGCGTGGATCTCGGTGTTCCTGCCATCAGCAGGCATACTCGCATGAGTCCATCACGAGGAGGTTACCGAGAGTGCGCGTCATCACCTACGGCACCTACGACCTGTTCCACGAGGGTCACCGGCGGCTCCTGGAGCGCGCCAAGGCGCTCGGCGACTACCTCATCGTCGGCGTGACCACGGAGAACTACGACGACGCCCGCGGCAAGCTCAACGTCCAGCAGAGCCTGATGACGCGCATCAAGAACGTCGAGGACAGCGGGCTCGCGGACAAGATCATCATCGAGGAGTACGAGGGCCAGAAGGTCCAGGACATCCAGAAGCACCAGGTGGACGTCTTCGCCATCGGGTCCGACTGGCTCGGCCGCTTCGACTACCTCAACGACTACTGCGACGTCGTCTACCTCGAGCGGACCAAGGGCGTGTCGAGCACGCAGCTGCGCAACGAGGCCGGCGTCATCAAGCTCGGGGTCGTGGGGGCCGGCCGCATCGCCCACCGCTTCGTGCAGGAGGCGCGCTTCGTCAGCGGGATCAGTGTCGAGGGCGTGCACAACCGCACCCACAGCGCGGCCGAGGCGTTCGCCGCCCAGCACGAGCTGAACCAGGCCTTCGAGGACTACGACGCCCTGCTCGAGGCGGTGGACGCGGTGTACGTCGCCACCCCGCACGACACGCACGCCGACCTCACCCGGCGCGCGCTCGACGCGGGGGTCCACGTCCTCTGCGAGAAGCCGATGACCCTGTCACGGGCGGACACCGAGGAGCTCTTCGCACGGGCGCGCGAGCGTGGGCTGGTGCTGGTGGAGGCGATCAAGACGGCCTTCGCGCCCGGCTTCCAGCGGATGGTGGCCCTGGCCCGCAGCGGGGCCATCGGCCAGGTCCGCTCGGTCGACGCCACCTTCACCAAGCTGGTCAACGAGGGGCGTGAGCTGCAGGCCCCGGCCGGCGGCAGCATCTCCGAGCTCGCCAGCTACCCCCTGGTGGCGGTGGTCAAGCTGCTGGGCACGGAGGTCATCGACGTCCGGACCACGTCGCTGCGCCCGGAGGGCTCGGCCGTCGAGGTCTACTCCAAGATCGACCTGACCTTCCGGCACGGGGAGGCCACCGCGCGGACGGGCCTGGGGGTCAAGGCCGAGGGTGACCTCGTGGTGGCGGGCAGCGCCGGCTACCTCTACGTCCCCGCACCCTGGTGGAAGACGGAGTACTTCGAGGCCCGCTTCGAGGACAGCCGGGAGAACAAGAAGTACTACTACAAGTTCGACGGGGACGGCCTGCGCTACGAGCTCGCGGAGTTCGCCTGGCTCATCCGCAACGAGACGGCCGAGTCCTACAAGCTGCGGGCCGCCGAGTCCGTCGCGATCGCCGACATCATCGAGCGGGGGCGGGCGGACGCCCGGGTGATCGTCTGATGACCTCCGCCCCGCCGCCGCAGCGCCCCTCCTCGGTGCCGGGCGGCGCGCTGGTGCGGTCCGCCGTCCGCGACGCCCGCTTCCACCTCACCCGGCGGGCGCGACGGGTGCTGCGCCGCGGGCTCGTGGCCGCGCGCAGCTCGGACCACGCCGTGCTCCAGCGGGCCTACGTGCTGGGCCGGCAGACCGCCCGCACCGCCCTCAACACGGTCACCGACCGACAGGTCGGCTGGGTGGCGACCCTCTGGTCGGCACGCTGGCTCGACGGCACGACCTACGAGCTCACCGGGTGGGCCTACGAGCGCGGCTACGGGCACGAGCGGCCCCCGCGCGTCGAGGTCGAGCTGCGGCGGGGTTCCTCGACGACGGTCCGGGCCCGGGTGGAGCCGGTCACCGAGATGGAGATCAACGGCCTGGCCCGCCGCGCCGAGTTCGACTACGCCAACACGGCCTTCGTCGCGCGGTTCGACCTCGCGCCCCTCCTGGCCGGCACCGACCCCCGACCCTGGCGGGTGCACCTGCGGGTCACGGGAGCGGACGGCAGGTCCTCCTCCGGCACGCTGAAGACGCGTCACCGCTCGGGGTCCGCCCGGGTGCTCGGCGTGCGCACCTTCCCCGACGGGGTCCAGCTCGTCCCGCGCTGGGTCCGGCGCCGCGGGCTGTCGGTCGAGCGCCGCCTGCCGGTCGCGACCGCCGACGAGGTGGAGGTCGTGGGCAGGGAGGTACGGGCCCGGGTCGAGCTGCGAGGAGTCCGCGCGGCCCGGGCGGAGCTGGTGTCGCGCGATGCCCGTCGCCCCATGACGGTCGAGCCGGTCGACGGCGCCCCGGGCGCCGTCCGGGTCCGCGCGCAGGTGCCCGAGACGTGGACCACGACGTGGCTGGAGAGCGACCTCCTGGGGTCGGACACCGACGAGACCGCGGCACAGGGCACCCAGGAGACCGGTGCGGACGAGGGCCTGGAGGAGGTGTCCGCGGAGCAGTCGGCCCTGACGCCCCCGGCGCCGCAGGGGGACGAGCACGAGGGGCAGCGCCGGGTCGCGCAGACCTACCGGCTCGTCGTCGTCGACGAGCAGGGCGCCGAGCACGTGGCCGCCACGCCGCTGGACCAGTCCGACCCCGTGCAGGACCCCGGCTCCGGACTGCTGGCCTACTCCGGCGACGGCGGCAGCCTGCTCGTCGGGGAGACCGTCTCCCAGCTCGTGGTGACCGACGCGAGGCTGGACACCGGCCCGGGTCCCCGGCTGCTCTTCCACGGGACCTGGGGCGGGCCGGGGGACCAGCTGTCGCTCAGCCTGGTCGGTCGCCGGCAGACGCTGGCCGCGCACCTCGACCTCCGGCCCGACGGCACCTGGTCGGCCTGGGCCGACCTGCGCCAGGGCCAGTGGGGCGGGCCCGCGCAGCTGCCCCGCACGGGCAGCTACGTGCTGCGCGCGGTGGACCCCACCGGGGGGACGGTGCGGGTCATGGCGTCCCCGTCCCTGGTCGCACGGACCCCGGAGAAGCTGGACCTCACCGAGGCCCGCCTGCGCTGGGAGACGGGCCGCGGTCGCTCCCTGCGGCTGCGGGTGGGGTTGACCCGCGCTCCCGACGAGCTCGGCTCGTTCCACCAGCGGCGCATGGACGCGGCATACCTGCGCGGTCCCCACGAGCCGCAGCAGTCGGTCTACCTGGAGTCGTTCTACGGCCGGCTCGCCACCTGCAACCCGTTCGCGATCGACGCGGTGATCGCGCGGGAGCACCCGGACTGGGTGCGCTACTGGGGCGTCACCGACCTGTCGGTGCCCGTGCCCGAGGGCGCGGTCGCAGTGGTGGAGGGCACGCAGGCGTGGTTCGACGCACGGGCGAGGTCGCGCTACGTCGTCGTCAACGACTGGCTGCGCAGCCGGTTCGTCCCGCAGCCGTTCCAGACGGTCCTGCAGACCTGGCACGGCTCCATGTTCAAGCGGATCGGCCTCGACCGGCCGACCGCGGGCGCCTCCACCCGGGCCGCGCTCCTGGTGGAGCGGGCCAAGTGGGACGTCCTGCTCAGCCAGAACCACCACAGCACGCAGATCTTCCGCAGCGCCTACGCCTGGGAGGGCACCTTCTACGAGGAGGGCTACCCGCGCAACGACGCGCTCGTCGACGGGTCGGGGGAGCACGTCCGCGAGCGGCTGGGCATCCGCCCGGACCAGAAGGCGGTCCTCTACGCACCGACCTGGCGTGACAACGCGGCCGGCATGGTGCTCTTCCTCGACCTGGAGCGGCTCACCTCCCGGCTCGGTGACGACTACGTCGTGCTGCTGCGCGGCCACTCCCGGACCGTCGGGCACGGTCGCAGCGTCGAGCTGCCCGGCGTCGTCGACGTCACCACCTACCCCAGCATCACCGAGCTCTTCCTCGCCGCCGACGCGATGATCACCGACTACTCCTCGGTGATGTTCGACTACTCGGTCACCCGCAGGCCCATGATCTTCTACGTGCCCGACCTGGACGAGTACCGCGACGACGTGCGCGGGGTCTACTTCGACCTCGCCGAGCAGGCCCCCGGCCCGGTGGTGAGCACGCAGGACGCCGTGGTCGAGGCCATCCGGGCGATGGACGACACCGACCGCTACGCCCGGCGCTACGACTCCTGGGTCGAGCGGTTCAACCACCTCGACGACGGGCACAGCGCCGAGCGGGTCGTGCGGCGTCTCTTCGCCCAGGGCTGACGGCCCCGGCTCAGAGCAGGGCCGCGAGCGTCCCCACGAGCGAGCGGGGTCGTCGGACCGGTCGCCGGGCCGCGCGCGGACCCCGTTCCGGCGCCGCGCGGCGGTCGGCGCGCAGGCGCTGCGTCGGTCGCCAGGCCAGCTCGTCCACCGCCGCGGCCACCGCCTCCTCGCCCGCGCTGTCGGGCAGGACGGTCTCCGTCGGCCCCGGCTGCGGCAGCGGCGCTCTCCCGGCGACGAGCAGGAGGCAGGGCAGGGACCGCTGGGCGCACCACGCACGGTCCTCCTGCTGCGCGGGCCAGCGGACGACCCGCACGGGAACCCACCCAGTGGTCATGACCGTTCCTTTCCGTCTCGACGTGCCGACACGGTCAGTCTGCCCCGGCGGACGAGGCCCCGAGCGCCAGATCGGCCCCGATCGGCAAGGGTTCACGGCACGTTCACGCGCGCGTCCCCGGCCCGTCGCGCGGACGCCCCCGCACAGGCCGACGGGCCGCCCCCCGGTGGGAGCGGCCCGTCGTGCGGTGCGAGATCAGCCGTCGCTGCCCGGCGTGGTGCCGAGGTCCTCCATGTCCATCACCTGGTCGGACGCGGGAGCCTCGATCTCCTGCGGCTCGCCCCAGTTGTCCATCATCATCTCCGCGGTCATGCCCTCGAGCTCGAAGCTCAGCTGACGCATGAGGTTGTCGTCGTCCAGCCAGACGTCGTAGGTGACCAGCTCGTCGCCGACCGCCTGGGTCATCGCCGCCGCGTCCTCGCCGCCGGCCTCCGCGATCGCCTGCGGGTCGACGGTGACCTGGTAGTGACCCATCTCGGTGCCGTCGACGTCCTCGTCGCCGAGGAAGACGACCTGCTGGGCGCCCTCCTCCCACGCCTCCCACTGGGTGGAGACGTCGATGTCCTCCATCGCCGCGGCCTGGCCGAGGACGTCCTCGCCGGCCTGCATGTACATCCCCTCCGGGGTGACGCCCGGCATGGCGAGGTAGAGCTGGCCGTCGGTGGTGATCATCTCCAGCTCCCCCATCTCCGGCATCGTCATCATCATCTGCATGGCGGCCTCGTCCCCGCTGAGGTCCACCGCGCCGTCGGCCTGGATGCTCTGCCCGTCGGCCTGCATGTCCATGGTGAGCGTGTAGCTGGACAGCGTCTCCTCCCCGGGCTCCTGCAGCATCGCCAGGAACTCCTCGACCGGGATCTCCTCGCCCTCGGCGGCCGCGCCACCGGAGTCCTCCTCCTCGGACGCCTGCGCGGTGTCCTCGTCGGTGGCCTGCTCCTCGTCGGCCTGCGTGCTCTCGCTCTCCTGGGTCGCGGCCTCGGTGGGCTCCGCGCCGCCCCCGTCGGAGTCCCCGCCGCACCCGGTGAGCCCAAGGCCCAGGATCCCTGCGCTGACGACCGCGCCGAGGCGCATCCTCGTGGTGCTCATGTCTGTGTGCCCTTCCCTGCGGTGCCGGCCCGACGGCCGTCGTGGTGCAACCATCGTGGCACAACGCACCTGTCGGTTCTGCCCAGCCTGCGGTGCTGTGGTCGAATGGGTCGTCTGACACCTTCCCTCCAGCAGAACGCAGGAACCACCACGTGACCGGCAACGCCACCTTCCGGCACCGCGACACCGCCGTGCTGTCCGTCACCGCTGTCGACGCCCCGGTCGTCAAGACCTCGGCCGAGTTCGACGAGGTGATCGGCGACTCCTACACCCGCAACGGGCTGCGCCCGGGCATGCTGGCCAAGCTGGCCGGGATCTCCGAACGACGGTGGTGGCGTGAGGACCAGACCTTCGTCGACGGCGCCGTGCAGGCCGCGCAGGAGGCGCTCGCCGAGGCGGGGGTCGACGCCGGCCGGGTCGGTCTGCTCATCAACACCTCCGTCAGCCGGGAGCACCTCGAGCCCTCGATCGCCGTGTCGATCCACCAGGCGCTCGGGCTCCCCACGGCCTGCCTGAACTTCGACCTCACCAACGCCTGCCTCGGCTTCGTCAACGGTATGCAGCTCGCTGCCACGATGATCGACGCCGGCCAGATCGACTACGCCCTCGTCGTGTGCGGCGAGGGGTCGCGCACCCCGCAGGAGCGCACCCTGGAGCGGCTCTCCGGCGAGGACGCCACGGCGCAGGACATCGTCAGCCAGTTCGCCACCCTCACGCTGGGCTCGGGCGCGGCCGCGATGCTGCTCGGACGGGCCAGCGAGCACCCCGAGGGCCACCGCGTGGTCGGCGGCGTGACCCGGGCGGCCACCGAGCACCACGAGCTGTGCATCGGGGACTTCACCGAGATGCGGACCGACGCGCAGGGCCTGCTCGTGGCCGGCATGGGGCTGGCCAAGGAGCTCTGGGCGGACGCCGCGCAGGAGTTCGACTGGAGCGACATGGACCGCTACATCGTCCACCAGGTCTCCCAGGTGCACACGAGCAAGACGGCGGAGTCGCTGGGTCTGGACCAGTCCCGCATCCCGCTGACCTTCCCGACCTACGGCAACGTCGGCCCGGCCGCGGTGGCGATCACCCTCGCGAAGGAGACCGGCTCGCTGGAGCGCGGCGACCGCGTCCTCATGATGGGGATCGGCTCCGGGCTCAACATGACCTGTCTCGAGCTCGACTGGTGAGCTGAGCGACACCGCTGTGCCCGCCCCTGCCCCCACCCCCCGCCAGTCCGTCCACGACCCCGCGCGCCGGTCGGCGCACGAAGAGGTGGGGCTGCCGCCGAGCAGCTTCCCGGGCCTGGACCGCGCCTGGTCCCGGGTGGTCCTCGCCGCCGACGCCGACGGGCTGACACGTCGCTGGCACCTGCTCGACAACGGCCCCCGGCTGGAGGCGGCCGGCGTCCCGGTGCGCGGCACCGTGCTCGCGGTGCACGGCAACCCCACCTGGTCCTACCTCTGGCGCCGCGTGCTCGAGCAGGCGCCCCCCGGGTGGCGGGTGGTGGCGGTCGACCAGCTCGGGATGGGCTGGTCCGAGCGACCGGGGCGCCCCCGGACGCTGGCCCAGCGGGTGGACGACCTCGCCGGCCTCACCGACGTCCTCGGGCTGGAGGGGCCCGTCGTCGCCCTCGCGCACGACTGGGGCGGCCCGGTCGCCCTGGGCTGGGCGCTGGCGCACCGCGAGCTGCTGGCCGCGGTGGTGCTCACCAACACCGCCGTCCACCAACCGGTCGAGCACGCCGCGCCGGCGGTCATCCGGCTCGCCCGGGCCCCGATGCTGCTCGCGCGCGTGTGCCGCACGACGCCGGCCTTCGTGCGGGCGACCACCGCACTGTCCCGGCCCGCGCTGCCCCGCGGGGTCCGGGACGCCTTCGCGGCGCCCTACGCGAGCGCCCACCGCCGGGACGCCGTCGCGGACTTCGTGCGCGACATACCCTTCGAGGAGCACCACCCCAGCCGACCCGCCCTCGACCAGATCGCCGAGGGCGTCCGCGGGCTCGACGTGCCCGCCCTGCTCGTCTGGGGCCCCCGCGACCCGGTGTTCTCCCAGCGCTACCTCGAGGACCTGCTGGGTCGCCTCCCGCAGGCTGACGTCCACGTCTGCCCCGCCGCCTCCCACCTGGTGCTGGAGGACAGCCCCGAGGCGGTCGGGGTCGTCTGGGACTGGGTGCAGCAGCGCGTCCCGGGCGAGGCGAGCGCCCCGGAGGGGCAGGGCGGGCCCGCACCGGCGGCGGAGCGCGTGCACCACGTGGCGACCGTCCCGGTGGCCGTGGACGTCAGCCGCCCGGACGAGACGGCGGTCGTGGAGCTCGGGGCCTCCCGGGAGCGGCGGGTCAGCTTCGGCGAGCTGGGCGGTCGGGTGGAGGCCCTCGCCCGCGGTCTCGCCGCCCGCGGCGTGCGGCCGGGTGACCGGGTGGCCGTGCTCGTCCCGCCCGGGATCGACCTGACCACCATCGTGTATGCCGTGTGGCGCCTCGGCGCCGTCGTCGTCATCGCCGACGCCGGTCTCGGTCTGGGCCGGCTGGGCGCGGCGCTGCGGGGAGCCGGCCCCCGGCACGTCATCGGGATCGCCCCGGCCCTCGCGCTCACCGCGCTGACCCGGGTGCCCGGTCGGCGGATCCGGGTGGACCGCTCCGGGTCGACGCTGGCCGACCTGGCCGCCGAGGGGCTCCGCCAGGACGCCCCGCTGCCGGAGGGTCTGGACGAGGACGCCGACGGCGCGGTCCTGTTCACCTCCGGCGCCACCGGTCCACCCAAGGGCGTGGTCTACACCCGGCGCGGCCTCGGCGCCCAGGTGGCGCTGCTGCGCGACACCTTCGGCTTCGGGCCCGGCGAGCGCTTCGTGGCGGCCTTCGCCCCGTTCGCGCTCTACGGCCCGGCGCTCGGCCTGACCAGCGCCGTGCCGGACATGGACGTCACCGCCCCGCACACCCTCACCGCCGAGGCGCTTGCGCAGGCCGTCGAGGCGGTCGGGGCGACCATGGTCTTCGCCGCGCCCGCGGCGCTGCGCAACGTCGTCGCGACCGCCGGGTCGCTCACCGCCCACCAGCGCGAGGTCCTCGCCGGCCCGAGGCTGGTGCTCTCCGCGGGTGCCCCGGTGCCGGCCGCGCTGCTGCACGAGGTGCGCGCCGTCCTCCCCGGCGCGCAGACGCAGACGCCCTACGGCATGACCGAGGCGCTCCCGGTCGCCACCCACGACCCGACCTCCTCGGGCGGGGGCCCGGTCGGCGAGGAGCCGGGGGCCGGGGTCTGCGTCGGGCGCCCGGTGCCGGGCGTGGAGGTCGGTGTCGCGACCCTGGACCCCCTGGGGACGCCGGCCGAGGACCTGCAGACCTCCCCCGGGGCGGTCGGGGAGATCGTGGTGCGGGGCCCGCACGTCAAGGACCGCTACGACCGACGCTGGGGCGCGCAGCGGCGCAGCGCCCGTCCCGCGGGCTGGCACCGGACCGGTGACGTGGGGCGGCTGGACGACCAGGGCCGGCTCTGGGTCGAGGGCCGGCTGGCGCACGTCGTCACGACGGCGGCCGGGCCGGTGACGCCCTACCCGGTCGAGGACCGCGTGCGGGGGCTGGACGGGATCGCCGACGTGGCCGCGGTGGGCGTGGGCCCCGTCGGGACCCAGCTCGTGGTCCTGGTGCTCGTGCCCACCCGCAGGGGCGGTGCGCTGGCTCGCGCGACCGGTGCGCCCCGGCGGAGCCGCGCCCTGGCGGCGCCGGAGCTGGCCGCCCGGGTGCGGGCCGCGGCCGGGGTGCCGGTGGCCGCCGTGCTCGTCCGGGACTGGCTCCCGGTGGACGTCCGGCATGCCAGCAAGGTGGACCGCACCGCCCTGGCGCGGTGGGCCGAGGCCGTCCTGCACGGCGGTCGGCAGCGCCACCGCGGCGGGGCGCCCCGCACGAGGAGCCGCCGATGAGCGGGCGGGTGCTCGTCACCGGGGCGAGCGGCATGCTCGGGGGTGCCGTGGCCGACCTGCTCGCCGACCGCGGATGGGACGTGACCGTCATGCAGCGCCGGCCGTCCGGCGGGCGGCACCGCGAGCTGCTGGGCGACATCCGCGACGCCGACGCCGTGCACCGCGCGGTGACCGGCCAGGACGCGGTGGTGCACCTGGCCGCCAAGGTCGACGTGGTCGGTCCGTGGCGCGACTTCGTGGACATCAACGTGCGGGGGACCCGCCGGGTCATCGAGGCCCTGCGGGCCCAGGGGGGCGGCCGGCTGGTGCAGGTCAGCTCGCCCTCGGTGGCCCACACCGGCCGGTCCCTCGCCGGGGCCGGGGCGGGGCCGGCCACGCCGATGCGGGCGCGCGGCCACTACGCCCGCACCAAGGCCGCCGCCGAGCTGTTCGCGCTCGAGGCCGACTCCGAGGAGCTGCGGACCACGGCGGTCCGCCCGCACCTCGTGTGGGGACCCGGCGACACCCAGCTCGTCGGCCGCATCGCCGAGCGCGCCCGCCAGGGACGGCTGGCGCTGGTGGGCGCGGGCACGGCGCTGGTGGACACCACCTACGTCGACAACGCCGCCGCGGCGCTGGTCGCCGCCCTGGAGCGCATCGAGGTCGCGCACGGCCGGGCCCTCGTGGTGACCAACGGCGAGCCGCGCCCCATCGGCGAGCTGGTCGGCGACATCTGCCGGGCGGTGGGAGCCCCCGCCCCGCGCCTGCACCTGCCCACGCCGCTCGCCTGGGGGCTGGGGGCCGCCGTGGAGGGGGCGACGGCGCTGTCCGAGCGGGTCCCCGGCCTGCCGACCATCACCCAGCCGCCGATGACCCGCTTCCTGGCCGAGCAGCTGTCCACGGCGCACTGGTTCGACCAGCGGCACACCCGGGACGTCCTGGGCTGGCGGCCGTCCGTGACCATCGACGAGGGCCTCACCCGCCTCTGAGCAGCGCGCGGCTGCAGCGGCAGCCGTCCGTGACCATCGACGAGGGCCTCACCCGCCTCTGAGCAGCACGCGGCTGCAGCGGTCCTGTCGCCCCGTCGGCCGTGATCGGGGCACGACCGGTGCACTCGACGGCAACCACTCACGGCGCTCGGTGGGACGTGCGCGGCTCCGGCAGCGTCTCGGCCCGCACCTCTCCCCCGACGGCGCCGCAGCGCTCACCTAGACTCACGGCATACCGCTCACGTCAAGGAGGACACCATGGCCGAGGCCGTCATCGTCGCCGCCGCCCGCACCCCCATCGGCCGCGCGTTCAAGGGGTCGCTGACCACCGTGCGGCCCGACGACCTGGCCGCGGGGGTGATCCGCGCGGCCCTGGAGCAGGTGCCCGGGCTCGACCCGACGACGGTGGACGACCTCTACCTCGGGTGCGCCGAGCCGTGGGGCGAGCACGGCTTCAACATGGCCCGGGTCGTGAGTGTGCTGCTCGGGCTCGACACGGTGCCCGGCTCCACGGTGAACCGCTTCTGCGCCAGCTCGGTGCAGACGACCCGCCAGGCGATGCACGCCATCAAGGCCGGCGAGGGCGACGTCTTCGTCAGCGCCGGGGTGGAGTGCGTCTCCCGGTATGCCGACTTCTCCGGCGCGGGGGGCGGCAAGGAGTCCTGGCGCAACCCGCTGTTCGCGGACGCGGTGGCGCGCACCGAGGCGATGGCCGCCTCCAACGACACCTGGACCGACCCGCGCGAGGACGGCCTGCTGCCGGACGCCTACATCGCCATGGGCCAGACCGCCGAGAACGTCGCCACCTCCCTCGGCATCGCTCGCGAGCGCCAGGACGAGTGGGGGGTGCGCAGCCAGAACCGCGCCGAGCAGGCCATCGCTGACGGCGTCTTCGCCCGCGAGATCGCCCCGGTCACCCTGGCCGACGGCACCGTCGTCAGCACCGACGACGGGCCGCGCCCCGGGGTGACCCTGGAGAAGGTCAGCCAGCTGCAGCCGGTCTTCCGCGAGGGCGGCACCGTCACCGCGGGCAACTGCTGCCCGCTCAACGACGGGGCCGCGGCGCTGGTCGTCATGAGCGACACCCGCGCCGCCGAGCTCGGGCTGACGCCGCTGGCCCGGGTCGTCTCCACCGGGGTGTCGGCCCTGTCCCCCGAGATCATGGGGCTGGGCCCGGTCGAGGCCTCGCGGCAGGCGCTGGCGCGGGCTGGCATGAGCATCTCGGACATGGACCTCTACGAGATCAACGAGGCCTTCGCGGTCCAGGTGCTCGGCTCGGCCGACGCCCTCGGCATGGACGAGGACAGGCTCAACGTCCACGGCGGCGCCATCGCCCTCGGGCACCCCTTCGGCTCGACCGGCGCCCGCATCTCCACCACCCTCATCAACGCCCTGCAGACCCGCGACGGCCAGTTCGGCCTGGAGACCATGTGCGTCGGCGGTGGCCAGGGCATGGCGATGGTCCTCGAGCGCCTCTCCTGACGGTCTGACCCGACCTCCTCGCCGCCTGAGCAGAGAAAGGTCGCCCAGGCAGTAGCTGCAACCCTCGAGTCAGGCATCTTTCTCTGCTCAGGTTGTGTCGGGGCGCGGGTCGGGCGACGTCGGGGCGCGGGTCGGGCGACGTCGGGGCGCGGGTCGGGCGACGTCGGGGCGCGGATCGGGCGGCGTCGGGGCGCGGATCGGGCGGCGTCGGGGCGAGGGATGCGACGTCGGGGGCGGGTATGCGGCGTGCGCGCACGTCCACGTCGTGCGGCGTTGAGCGCCGCCGTAGCGGTACCCTGACGCCGATCTGTCCGTTCCCCACCCCCCTGAGGTGACCCCATGGCTGCTGGTCTGGCTGCCCTGCTCGACGACATCGCGGCGCTCGCCCGCATCGCGGCCGCGTCCGTCGACGACATCGGTGGCGCCGCCGGTCGCGCCGGGGCCAAGGCCGCGGGCGTCATCGTCGACGACGCGGCGGTGACCCCGCGCTACGTCACCGGCGTGGACCCCAGCCGCGAGCTGCCGATGATCAGGACGATCGCCATCGGCTCGCTGCGCAACAAGCTGCTCTTCATCGTCCCGGCGATCCTGCTGCTCAGCATCTTCGTGCCGTGGCTGCTCACCCCAATCCTCATGCTCGGCGGGTGCTACCTGTCCTACGAGGGTGCGCACAAGGTGCTGGAGTGGCTGGGCGTCGGGCACGACGCGTCCCACGACGCCCCGGCGGTGGAGCGGGGCCCCGAGGCGGAGAAGAAGGTCACCTCCGGCGCGATCCGGACCGACTTCATCCTGTCCGCCGAGATCATGGTCATCGCGCTCAACGAGGTGAGCGAGGAGCCGCTGCTCAGCCGCGCGATCATCCTCGTCGTGGTGGCGCTCGGGATCACCGCGCTCATCTACGGCGCGGTCGCGCTCATCGTCAAGATGGACGACATCGGGCTGGGCCTGGCCCAGCGCGAGGGCGAGGGCGCCCAGCGGTTCGGCCGCGGCCTGGTCGCCGCCATGCCGATCGTGCTGCGCACGCTGACGATCGTCGGCGTCGTGGCCATGCTGTGGGTGGGCGGGCACATCCTGCTCGTCGGCATGGACGACCTCGGCTTCCACCCGATCTACGAGTTCGTCCACCACGCCGAGGAGGTCGTCGCCGGCCTCGTGCCCGCCATCGCCGGCGTCCTCGCCTGGTTGACCAACACCTTCTTCTCGGCCGTCCTCGGCCTCGCCGTGGGCCTGGCCCTCGTCGGGGTCGTCTCGCTGCTGCCGATCGGCAAGAAGCACGACGACCACGCCGGGGCCGAGGCGCACTGAGCCGCCGACCGGCAGCCTCGGTCAGGGCAGGCTGCGGCGCAGGGCGGTGAGCCGACCCGCGAGGTCGGCCTCGGGCAGGCCGGCCTGCCGCCAGTCGTAGACCATGACCCGCAGCTGGTCCACGACCACCCCCGGGCCGAGGTCGGGCACCCCCGCCCGCTCCTCGCCCGTGCGGTCGGCCACCGCGTCGGCGAGGGCCTGCACCACCTCACGCACCCCCGGGTATGCCGTGCCCGCCCGGTCCAGGGGGAGCTGCTGCCAGCGGCGGACGACCCGCTCGGTCTCCGTGTCGACGACAGCGGACGGCCCGCCGGCAGACGAGCTGCCGGCGGGCCGCACACCGCTCACGTCGCGTGGGGTGCTCAGTCGCTGCTCTGCAGGATCGCGAAGAGCCGCAGGAACTCGATGTAGAGCCAGACCAGGCTGGCGATGAGGCCGTGGCCGAGCAGCCAGGAGTACTTCTCCGGGGCCCCGCCACCGACCGCGCGGTCGATGGAGTCGAAGTCGACGGCGAGGCTGTAGGACGCCAGGGCCACACCGGCGAGGGCGATGAGCCAGCCGAACTGGGAGCCGTAGATGCCCCAGCCGTCACCGAAGCCCAGGAACGAGGCGCCGATGTTGACGAGCAGGAACACCATGTAGCCCATGGCGACCATGCCGAAGATGCGCCGCGACTTGCTCGTCACCTTGATGAAGCCGGCCTTCCAGCCGATGAACATGCCGGCGAAGGTCGCCAGGGTCGCGACCACGGCGGTCGTCACGACACCCTCGTAGAGGGCGTTGAAGGTCACGCTGACGGCGCCGAGGAACAACCCCTGCAGCACGGCGTGCACCACGATGAGACCGACGTTGATCTTCTTGCTGAAGCCGATGGCGAAGCTCAGGCCGAGCGAGCCGAACATCCCGACCAGCCAGATCGGCAGCGCGATCTCGGGCCGGGGTCCGACGTACATCCAGGTCGCGGCGGCCACGGCGACCACGATGCCGAAGAGCATGAGCGACTTGACGACCACGTCGTCCAGCGTGAGCCGGCCGGTCTGTGCCGGCCCGGCGGGCGGCTGGTCGTAGAGGTCGCGCAGCTGCTGGTCGGACATGCTCTCGCTGGGGCCGGGCTGGTAGCCGGCGGGGAACGTGGGCTGACCCTGCGGCGGGGCGTAGCCCTGCTGGGCGGAGCCACCCTGCTGGCTGCCGAAACCGGCATACCCGCCCTGGGCGGCCTCCCTGTCGATGCGGTTGAAGACCGGGTTGACGGCCATGGATCCTCCAAGTTGGTCGGCACCGAGGTCGTGCGACCCCGATGTCTGGTGTCACCAGGATAAACGTGCGAGTCCACCGGGGGATTCCGGTCCACGGGGTGATCCTGGTGCGCGTCGGTGGGGCGGGCTATCCTGACCTGCGCCCCACGACGAGGAGATGCATGTCGCACCGCACCGGCCCGGCCGCGCTGACCGGCGTCCTGGCCCTGGCCCTGAGCACCGGCCTGGTCGCCGCGCCCGTCTCCGCCGCGCCCTCCGTGCCCGCCGCGCAGGTCAGCGCCGCCCCGCTGGGCGCCCAGCCGCTCGGCGACGCGGCGTACCCGCGCCAGGAGCCGCTGCCCGAGCCGCCGGTGGAGGAGACGGACGCCGCTCTCAAGCCGGGGCTGACGGCATACCACGACATCGCGCGACGGCTCAACGCCGCGATGGAGGGCTCGGACCGCGTCTCCGCGGAGGTCCTCACGCAGACGGCCGGGGGCCGTCAGGTCTACCTCGTCACCCTGACCGCCAAGGAGAACGCCAACCAGGCGCGGCGCCAGGCCGCCTACCGCGACCTCATCACCGAGGACCCCGCCGCGGCCGCGCGGGACCGGCGGCTGGCGCAGCAGTACAAGACGCCGGTCTTCGTCAACGCCAACATCCACGGCAACGAGTTCGAGGGCACCGACGCCGCGCTGCGGCTCGTGGAGGACTACGCCACGAGCAACGACGCCTCGGTCAAGCAGCTGCTCAAGCGCTCCCGCATCCACCTCGTCATCTCGGCGAACCCCGACGGTCGGCACGACAACACCCGTCGCAACGCCGCCGGCTTCGACCTCAACCGCGACTTCGTCACCGCCACCCAGCCCGAGACCGTCGCCGTCCGCGACGCCCTGCTCCACACCCAGCCGCTGCTCATGCTGGACCTGCACGGCTACGTCAACGGCACCCTCGTCGAGCCCACGACGCCGCCGCACGGGGAGAACTACGAGTACGACCTCTTCATCAAGCACGCCTACCCCAACGGGCTGGGGATGGAGGAGGCCGTCAACGGGCTCGGCTACGACGAGGGCGACGGCGTGCGTCCGGTCCAGGTGCCGCTGCGCGACTGGGACGAGGGCTGGGACGACTGGCCGCCGATCTTCACCCCCCAGTACGCCGCGCTGCACGGCGCGGTCGCGCACACCATCGAGATCCCGCTGCGGGTCAACAACGCGTCGTACGACCTGCCCGCGGAGGAGCTGCGGCGGCGTTCCGCGATCAACACCGACATCGCCCACGCGGCCATCACCGGGACCCTGGAGTATGCCGCGGCGCACCGCGACGAGCTCCTCGCCGACCACATCGAGATCTTCCGGCGCGGCGAGGCCGGCGAGCCGCAGACGCCGGTCGAGGAGGGCCTGTTCGACGGCGTGATCGGGCCCGAGGACGTCTACACCACCTCCTACCCGCGGGCCTACGTCATCCCGGTGGGCGACGGGCAGCGCTCCGCCCCGGCCGCGGCCCGGCTCGTGGACTTCCTCGTCGCCAACGACGTCGAGGTGACCCGGCTCGAGCAGGACCGGCTCCTCGCCGGGCGGTCCTACCCCGCCGGCAGCTACGTCGTGGACCTGCACCAGGCCAAGCGCGGCATGGCCAACACCATCCTCGGCCGCGGCACCGACATCTCGGACCGGGTCGACGCGATGTACGACATCTCCGGGTGGAGCCACGCCCTGCTCTGGGGCGCCGACGTCGACACCGTGCCCGACGGCGACCCGCTGCGCATCGCGGGCGAGCTGGTCGAGGGCGCCGACCCCACCGGGTCGCTCGCGGACAGCAGCTCGGGCTGGCTGCTGCCGATGCAGGACCCGGCCGACGTGCAGGCCGCCAGCCTGCTGCTCGAGCAGGGCGTGCCGGTCGAGCTGCTCGCCGACGGCTCGGTGCTGGTCCCCGCCGACTACCCCTGGGCGGCGAGCAACGTCGTCGAGACCTTCGGCGTCGAGCTGGCCGCCGCCCCCGCGGGGGCGTCCGGGGGGACGCTGGAGGCCTCCGACCGCGCCGTCGGGGTGTCCGGGAGCGCCGAGGAGCGCTGGGCGCTCACCGAGATGGGCCTGGACGTCCGCGAGGTCAGCACCGCCGCGCTCAACGACGGGCTGGACCTGTCCGACCTGGACGCGCTCTACGTCTCCACCGGGCTCGACTGGGCCGACCTGTCCGACGACGCGCGCACCGAGGTGCGGGACTTCCTCGCCGACGGCGGGGGCATCGTGGGACGGGGCGTGGCCGGCGCCCGCCTCAACGACGCCGTGGACCTCGTCGAGGCCACCGCCGTGCGGGGTCGCAGCGACGCCAACGGCGTCGTCGGCGTCGACAACGACGCGGACAGCCCGGTCGCGGCGGCGGCCACCCCGGAGACCTTCGTCTACTCCCCCGTGTGGTTCACCGAGCTCGGCGACGACGTCCGGGTCGACCAGCGCCTGGACGAGGACCCCCTGGTCAGCGGGCACTGGCGGGCCACGTCGGCGGGCGAGGGCGGCCCCGAGGACGCCGCCGGGCAGGCGGTCGTCGTCAGCGCCGAGGCGGACGGCTCGCGCGGGGTGCTCTTCGGCACCGAGCCGCTCTTCCGGGCCCACCCGAAGGGGCAGTTCGCCCTCGTCGCCCGGGCGCTGCTCTGGGTGGGGTCGGACGCCCGGTAGGCCCGGCCCCCGTAGCCCAATCGGCAGAGGCAGCCCACTTAAAATGGGTTCAGTGCGGGTTCGAGTCCCGCCGGGGGCACCCAGGACGGGCGGCGGTGCAGGGTCCGGCCGGCGTGTCGTCGGCCCAGGCGTCCACGTGCACGCCTGAGCCGCTCGCGCCGGGCGTGTCGTCGGCCCAGGCGTTCACGTGCACGGCTGAGCCGCTAGCGCCGGGCGTGTCGTCGGCCCAGGCGTTCACGTGCACGGCTCAGCCGGTGGGCCGGGCAGGATGGGGGGTATGCCGCAGCGCCCCACCCCCGGCCCCGTCACCTCGGCCGCCGACGAGCCGCACCCGCTCACCGGGCAGGTGTTCCCCTCCCCCGTGCCGCCGGGGACGGGTTGGCCGCAGGACCCGGCGCCGGCCGGCACGCGGCCGGCCCGCAGCGAGGGTGGGGTGCGCAGGCAGGCGGCCGGCTCGCCCGACCTCGCGACCCTCGACGCGCGGGTGAGCGTCTGCTCGGCCTGCCCGCGGCTGGTGCGCTGGCGCGAGGACGTCGCGAGCACCCGGCGGGCCGCCTACGCCGACCAGCCGTACTGGGGGCGGCCGGCCCCCGGCTACGGCGACCCCGCCCCCGAGATCCTCGTGGTCGGTCTCGCTCCCGCCGCCCACGGGGCCAACCGGACCGGGCGCATCTTCACCGGCGACCGCTCCGGCGACTGGATCTACGCCGCTCTCCACCGCGCCGGCTACGCCTCCCAGGCGTCCTCCACGCACGCCGGGGACGGCCTGACCCTGCGGTCGGTGCGCATCACCGCAGCCGTCCACTGCGCGCCCCCCGGGAACGCCCCGACGGCGGCCGAGCGGCATACCTGCGGGGCGTGGCTGGAGCGGGAGCTGGCCCTGGTGGAGCCCACGCTGCGCTCGGTGCTCGCGCTGGGCGGCATCGGCTGGGACGCCTTCCTGGCCGGGGCGCGGTCCGCCGGCTGGCAGGTGCCCCGGCCTCGGCCCCGCTTCGGCCACGGGGCGGAGGCGAGTCTGCGGAGCCCGACGGGGCGGCCGGTGCGGCTCCTGGGCAGCTACCACGTCAGCCAGCAGAACACCTTCACCGGCCGGCTCACCGAGGCCATGCTGGACGAGGTCCTCGCCCGGCTCTGAGCCGTGCGCCTCAGACCTGGGACAGGGCGATCCCGTCGAGGATGTCGGACTCCGAGGCCCGCACGGTCCGCAGGCCCGAGTCGTGCGCCACCCGCTGGACGGCGGTGCGCCACACCAGGGCTCCGGCGCCGATGACGTCGACGCGCCCCTCGTGCATGAAGGGCATCTCCCGGCGGCGCGAGCGCGGGCTGAGCAGCAGGTCGCTGCAGGCGTCGACCACGGCGTCGACGTCGAGCTCGGCCCCGTGGATGCGGTCCCGCTGGTAGGCCGGCAGCCCCAGGGCGTGGGCGGTCACCGTGGTGACCGAGCCGGCGAGCCCGACGAGGGTGCCGACGCCGGAGAGGTCCACGGTCCCGGCCACGTCGTCGACGGCGCGGACGATGTCGGACAACGCCGCCCACACCTGGTCCTCGCCCGGCGGGTCGTCGTGCAGGTGGCGCTCGGTCAGCCGCACGCAGCCGATGTCCACCGAGCGGGAGGCCGCCACCGCGGTGCCCGTCCCGTCCCCCAGCACGAGCTCCGTCGATCCCCCGCCGATGTCGACGACCAGGTAGGGGCCCGGGGCCGCGGCGTCGCGCAGCGGTCCGGTCGCGCCCGCGAAGGACAGCGCCGCCTCCTCCTGGCCGGTGACCACCTCAGGGGTGACGTCGAAGGCCCCGAAGGCGTCCTGGACCCCGGTGACGAAGTCGGCGGCGTTGGAGGCGTCGCGGGACGCCGAGGTGGCCACGAAGCGGACCCGCTCGCAGCCCAGGTCCCGGCACTGCTCGGCGTACCCCTGCGCCGCGGCCAGGGTGCGCGCCATGGCGGCCTCGCCGATCGCCCCGGTCGCGTCGATGCCCTCGCCCAGCCGGACGATCTGCATCTGCCGGGTGACCTCGCGCAGGGCCGGGGCACCGTCACCGGGCTCGAGGTCGGCCACGAGCAGCCGGATCGAGTTGGTGCCGCAGTCGACGGCACCCACGCGCGTCATGCCGCGGACCCGCCTACCCGCCCCGCCTCGGGGTCCTCGTCCGCACCCTCGCCCCGGGGGTCGGCGTCGGTCCGGGGCTCGGGCAGCGGGTGGTGCTTGGGGCAGGAGTCGCAGCGCTCGTCGTCGACGGCGGAGACCCCCGAGCAGCAGCCGCCCTCCCACCAGTCCGGGAGGGCCGCGACGGCCTCGTCGCCCAGCGGGTTGACCCCCGGCCCCGCGGCCAGGCTGTGCGCGACGAGCACGTGGAGGCACTTGACCCGGTTGGGCATGCCACCGGCGCTGATGCCGGCGATCTCCGGCACGTGGGCCAGCTCCTCGCGGCGACGCAGGTAGTCGTCGTGCGCCTGGGCGTACTCCCAGCGCAGTCCCTCGTCCTCGGCGAGCCGCTTCGACATCGACTTCATGAGCCCCTCGCTCTCCAGGGTCGAGATCGCGCCGGTGAGCTTGGGGCAGGTGGCGTAGAAGCTGGTGGGGAAGGGGGTGCCGTCCGGCAGGCGCGGCTCGGTGCGGATCACCGTGGGGCAGCCGCAGGGGCAGCGGTGCACGATGGCGACGACCCCGCGCGGCTCACGGCCGAGCTGACGGGTGATGACCTCGAGATCCTCCTCGGTGGGAGTCTCGTCGAGCGTGGTGCGGTCGAGTTCGCTCATGTCCTTCTCTGCGGGCCGTGCTCCTACGGCTCCGTGGTCTCGGGGAGCCCCTCGTTCGCGATCGTGACCGACTCCCACACCTGGGAGTACCACGGGCTGTCCGCCCGCACGTCATCGCTCACCGGGGCCATTCCTGGCAGCGCCTCAGTGTAGTCGCTCCCGGTGTCGTCGATGACGGTGAAGGCCGTCTCGCCCTCCTTGACGAAGCGCAGCCGCTCACGGGCCTGCTGCTCCACGTAGTCCGGGTCCTCCCAGCGGGCCAGCTCGCGCTCCAGCGCGGCGATCTCCTCCTGCTCCGCGGCGATCTCCTGGTGGAGGGCGCCGATGTCGGCCCGCTGCCGAAGGAACCCGGACAGCGCCGGGGCCAGGACGAGGGCCATGACGACGAGCAGGACCCCCAGCGTGATGAGCCGGCGGACGTGCACCGGCGCCTGCCGCTGCGTCGTCGTCGCCGCGGGGCGCGACCGCCCGCCGGGCCGCCGGGCCGGGGTCCGACGGGTCGGGCCGGTGGGCCGGCTGCCGGCGCGCGAGGTGCGCCGGTCGCGCGGGCCACGGGCCGTGCTCATCGGGGCTCCTCGGACGTGGGGTGGGGTGGGTGGGACGGGTGTGGCCAGGGTATGCCGTCCGCCCGGCTGCGTGCCGGACGCCGCGCCGGGGGCACCGCGGCGTAGGGCGCGACGGGGTCGCGGGGACCGCCGCGGCCGCCGGGGGCACCCCCCGGCGGCCGCTTGCGGTGGCTCAGCCGCGGAAACGCGGGAAGGCGCCGACGCCGGCGTACACCGCCGCGTCGTCGAGCTCCTCCTCGATGCGCAGCAGCTGGTTGTACTTCGCGACGCGCTCGGAGCGGGCCGGGGCGCCGGTCTTGATCTGGCCGCAGTTGGTGGCCACGGCCAGGTCGGCGATGGTGACGTCCTCGGTCTCGCCGGAGCGGTGGCTCATCATGCAGCGGAAGCCGTTGCTCTGGGCCAGCGCGACGGCGTCCAGGGTCTCGGTGAGCGAGCCGATCTGGTTGACCTTGACCAGCAGCGCGTTGGCCGCGCGGTCGGTGATCCCCCGCTGCAGGCGCTCGGGGTTGGTGACGAAGAGGTCGTCGCCGACCAGCTGGACCTGCTCGCCCAGCTGCGCGGTCATCTGCGCCCAGCCCTCCCAGTCGTCCTCGTCGAGGGGGTCCTCGATGGAGACCAAGGGGTAGGCGTCGACCAGCTCGGCGTAGTACTTCACCATGTCGGCGGCCTTGCGCTTCTTGCCCTCGAAGGTGTACTTCCCCTTCTCGCAGAACTCGCTGGCGGCCACGTCGAGGGCCAGGGCGATGTCGGAGCCGGGCGTGTAGCCGGCAGCCGTGATGGCCTCGACGATGAGGTCGAGCGCGGCCCGGTTGGAGGCGAGGTCGGGCGCGAAGCCGCCCTCGTCGCCGAGGCCGGTCGAGAGCCCGCGCTTCTTGAGCACGGCCTTGAGCGCGTGGTAGACCTCGGTGCCCCAGCGCAGCGCCTCGCGGAAGCTCGGGGCCCCGACCGGGGCGATCATGAACTCCTGGATGTCGACGTTGGAGTCGGCGTGCGAGCCGCCGTTGAGGATGTTCATCATCGGCACCGGCAGGACGTGCGCGTTGGGGCCCCCGACGTAGCGGAACAGCGGCAGCCCGGCGGAGTCCGCGGCGGCCTTGGCCACCGCGAGCGAGACGCCGAGGATGGCGTTGGCCCCGATCTCCCCCTTGTTGGCCGTGCCGTCGGCGGCCAGCATCTCGTTGTCGACCAGCCGCTGCTCGGAGGCGTCAAAGCCCAGCAGTCGCGGCTCGAGGTCGTCCATCACGGCAGCGACGGCGTTCTCGACGCCCTTGCCGAGGTAGCGCGTCTCGTCGCCGTCGCGACGCTCGACGGCCTCGAAGGCGCCGGTGGAGGCGCCGGAGGGGACGGCGGCGCGGGCGACGGTGCCGTCGTCCAGGCCGACCTCCACCTCGACGGTGGGGTTGCCTCGGGAGTCGAGGATCTCGCGGGCGATGATGGCGTCGATGGCAGCCATGTGCGCTCCTTTCGGTGGGGCGTCTCGGGGTCGTCCGGCAGCACTGGCGGGCTCTGTCGCGCCTCAGCCTAGCGCCGCGGGCGGGCCGCAGCAGGCCCGCGCCCCGGGCCGGGCCGCCTCACCCGCTGGGCTCGCGCGCGGCCGCCTCCACCGTCCGGAGGGTATGCCGCAGCGCCCGGTCGGGGTCGACCCCCCGGGAGCGCAGGTCGAGGACGGCGCGCAGCAGGACCGCGCCGTCGTCGCCGTCGGTCTCGAGCCCGGCCGCCGCGTCGTCCAGCCACGCGCCCCGACCGTCGCGACCCAGGCGCGCGGCGACCTTGGCGGCCCGGGCGAGCGCGGGCATACCGGTGGGGATGCCGTCCAGGGGGTGGTCGCGGGAGGCCGCCCCGGCGTCGGCGCGCTCCTGCTCCTTGATCTGCTCCCAGGCACGGGCGACGTCGTCGGGCCCGTCGACCTCGCTGCCGCCGAAGACGTGCGGGTGCCGCCGGACCAGCTTGGCGACCAGCCCGGCCGCGACGTCGTCGACGTCGAACGGCTCCTCCTCGTGCTCGGCCCCGACCCGGGCGTGGAAGAGCACCTGCAGCAGGACGTCGCCCAGCTCCTCGACCGCGTGCTCACGGGCCGCACCCGTGGCCTCGTCGAGGTGGTCGAGCGCCTCCACGGCCTCGTGCGCCTCCTCGACGAGGTAGGGGGTGAGGCTGGCGTGGGTCTGCTGCGCGTCCCAGGGGCAGCCGCCGGGCGAGCGGAGCCGGTCCATGACGGCCACGGCGTCCAGCAGCCGGGAGCCGGGGGTGTCCCAGGACCCGACGAGCAGCTCCAGCGTCGGCGCGTCCTCCTCGGGCAGCTGCACGGCGAGCGCCTCGGCCAGGCCGGGGTCCCCGTCGGGCGAGCCGACCCACACGACGCGACCGGGCAGCCCGAGCAGCTCCTCCGCGCGCTGCGCGGGCGTGGCCCCCTCCGCCCGGGTCAGCGCGACGCCGGCCGCCGCCAGCGCACCCGGGGTGGGCGCGTCGGGGTCCGCCGCGAGCACGTGGTCGGCCGCCCCCAGGGCCCGCCAGGCCGCGGCCGACAGCAGCCCCGGAGCCACCCGGGGCGAGGTCAGCAGCAGGCTCAGCTCTCGGGCTGGACGATCCACTCGGGCACCTG
The DNA here is from genome assembly GCF_001483745.1 of Serinicoccus chungangensis. GTDB lineage: Bacteria > Actinomycetota > Actinomycetes > Actinomycetales > Dermatophilaceae > Ornithinicoccus > Ornithinicoccus chungangensis_A. Next base: position 239,303 of record NZ_LQBL01000022.1, read on the forward strand.
CGGCAGGACGCCGTCACCGGCGGGGCTCCACGCACCGAAGCGCGGGTTGACCTCGACCGGCAGGGCCCCGAGGTCCTCCTGGGTGAGGGTCTGGAGCTCGGCCACGACCGGCGCCAGCTCCTCGTCGGACATCGCGGCCTGGTCGTTGATGACCGCGAGGTACTGCTGCGCGCTCACGGCCTGCACGGTGAGATCGCCGGCGTCCCCCTCGAGACCGGCGTCGGCCAGCGAGCTGCGGACCTCGCTCTCGGTCACCTCGTAGCTCGTGCCCTCGAACCAGCCGTCGAGGAGCGGGGCGATGCCCGCCTGGTAGATGACCGTCGCCGTGTCGACCGGCTCGGGCGACACCTCGCTCAGCTGCTCGGTCGCCTCCTGCACCTCCCCCACGGAGTAGCCGGTGCCGTCGATGACGACACCCTCGGTCATGCCGACCCCGCTGCACCCGGCGACGACGGCGACGACCGAGGCGGCGAGGGGGAAGGAGTATGCGCGCTTCACGGTCCCCATCATCGCACGCACCCCACGGACGACCGGCCGTGCCATGCTCGTGCTCATGAACACGCTGAGCGACGCCGTCCTCGACCCCGCCACGCGCCCACGCGTCGTCGACGCGCTCCTCGTCCTCGCCGACGCGGAGGTCTCGACCAAGAAGGGCATCTCCGGGACGATGCTCAAGACCGCCTTCGCCGGGGCGCGCCGGGCCAGCGAGAGCAACGTCCGCAAGGGGGTGGACCGCCTGCTCCCGGGCATGGCCCGGGCCCTCGACCCGCACTTCGAGGCCAAGGGCGAGACGCCCTTCGGAGCCTACCTCTCCGACCCCGCGCGGTCGGGGCAGGTCGCCGACGAGCTGCTGGCCGTCGCCGACTCGGCGGCCGCACGCGTCGAGGGCAACCCCCTCGGCCGGGTGTATGCCTCCTTCCGCGGGAAGGCGAAGGAGCACGTCGTCGCGGCGCTGCCCCGGCTCGGCACCACCCTGGAGACCTTCGTCCGCTGAGGGTGCCTGGGCACGTCATACGCAGCCTGCGCACGTCATACGCAGCCTGAGCACGTCACACGCAGCCTGTGCACGTCATACGCAGCCTGCGCAGCCTCTGCGGCCTGTGTGCACGTCATAGGCAGCCTGTGCGGCCTGTGCGGCCTGTGCGGCCTGTGCACGCCATACGCATCCTGTGCACGTCATAGGCAGCCTGAGCTCACGGTAGAACCCCTGCCCCGAGTGCGTGTGGCATGCACAGGTACGGGTGGGGCGGATGTGGCGTGCACAGGTATGCCCGGGGGCGGGTGTGGCGTGCACAGGTATGCCGGGGGGCGGGACGGGGGTCGCGATCCCACCCCCGGGGCGAGCCTCAGATCGCGCTGGCGGCGGCGATGTCGTCGAGCAGCACGGCGTGGATGAGCTGGCTGGCCCAGTCGAGGATGTCCTGGTCGCGCAGGGGCTTGCCGCCGACCGCCGCGGTCTTGGGGGCAGGCACGAGGATCTGCCGGAGCGCGGGCTTGATGATGGTGCCCCGGTAGACCCGGGTGAGCCGCAGCTGCTGGCTCTCCCGGAGGTTCTCGACGGGGGCGAACCGGACCATCTGCCCCTGCAGGGCGATGTCGCTGATGCCCGCCGCCCGGGCGACCGTGCGCAGCCGTGCCACCTCCAGCAGCGTCTGCACCGGCGGCGGCGGGGCGCCGTAGCGGTCCACCAGCTCCTCGCGGATGAGCTCGAGCCCCTGCTCGTCGCCGACCTGCGCCAGCTTGCGGTAGGCCTCGAGGCGCAGCCGCTCCCCGGGTACGTAGTCGTGCGGCAGGTGGGCGTCGACCGGCAGCTCGATCTTGACCTCGGCGGGCGCCGCCTGCCCCTCGCCCTTGAAGGCGGAGACGGCCTCGCCGACGAGCCGGACGTAGAGGTCGAAGCCGACGCCCTCGATGTGCCCGGACTGCTCGCCGCCGAGCAGGTTGCCGGCGCCGCGGATCTCGAGGTCCTTCATCGCGACCGCCATGCCGGCACCGAGGTCGGTGTGGGAGGCGATGGTCTGCAGCCGGTCCACCGCCGTCTCGGTGAGTGGCTTCTCCGGTGGGTAGAGGAAGTAGGCGTAGGCCCGCTCCCGACCACGGCCGACCCGCCCGCGCAGCTGGTGCAGCTGGGAGAGCCCGAAGGTGTCGGCCCGGTCCACGATGAGGGTGTTGGCGTTGGAGATGTCCAGACCGGTCTCGACGATCGTCGTGCACACCAGCACGTCGAAGCGCCGCTCCCAGAAGTCGACCACGACCTGCTCCAGCCGGTGCTCCCCCATCTGCCCGTGCGCCGTCTCGATGCGCGCCTCCGGCACGAGGTCGCGCAGCCGGGAGGCGACCTTCTCGATGGAGCTCACCTTGTTGTGCACGAAGAAGACCTGCCCGTCACGCAGCAGCTCGCGGCGGATCGCAGCGGCGATCTGCCGCTCGTCGTAGCCGCCGACGAAGGTCAGCACCGGGTGGCGCTCCTCCGGGGGCGTGGCCAGCGTCGACATCTCCCGGATGCCGGTGATCGCCATCTCCAGGGTGCGCGGGATGGGCGTGGCCGACATGGCCAGGACGTCGACATTGGTGCGCAGGGCCTTGAGCTGCTCCTTGTGCTCGACGCCGAAGCGCTGCTCCTCGTCGATGATGACCAGGCCGAGGTCCTTGAACCGCACCGTCGAGCCGAGCAGCCGGTGGGTGCCGATGACGAGGTCGACCGAGCCGTCCTTGATCCCCTCGACGACCTCCGCGGCCTGCTTGCTGCTCTGGAAGCGCGACAGCGCGCGCACGGTGACGGGGAACTGCGCATACCGCTCGGAGAAGGTCTGGAAGTGCTGCTGGACGAGCAGGGTCGTCGGCACGAGCACCGCGACCTGCTTGCCGTCCTGGATCGCCTTGAAGGCCGCGCGAACCGCGATCTCGGTCTTGCCGTAGCCGACGTCACCGCTGATGAGGCGGTCCATGGGCACGGTCTTCTCCATGTCCTCCTTGACCTCGTCGATGGAGACCAGCTGGTCCGGGGTCTCGGTGAAGGCGAAGGCGTCCTCCAGCTCGCGCTGCCAGGGGCTGTCCGGGCCGAAGGCGTGCCCCTGCGTGGCCTGGCGCGCGGAGTAGAGCCGGATGAGCTCGGCGGCGATCTGCCGGACGTGCTTGCGGGCCCGGGACTTCGTCTTCTGCCAGTCCGCCCCGCCCAGGCGGTGCAGCGTGGGCGCCTCGCCGCCGACGTACTTGGTCAGCTGGTCGAGCTGGTCGGTCGGCAGGTACAGGCGGTCCCCCGGCTGGCCCCGCTTGGACGGGGCGTACTCCAGGACGACGTACTCCCGGGTCGCCCCCTGCACCTGGCGCTGCGCCATCTCGACGAAGCGGCCCACGCCGTGCTGCTCGTGCACGACGTAGTCGTCCGGGCGCAGCTGCAGGGGGTCGACCTGGTGGCGGCGGCGCGAGGGCATCCGCCGCATGTCCTTGGTGCTGCCGCCGGTGCCCTGCTGGCCGGTGAGGTCGGCCTCCCCGAGGAGCACCAGCCCGTCCTCGCCGAGCAGGAAGCCACGACCCACCCGGCCGGTGGTCACCGTGAGCCGGTCGGTCGGCAGCGGCTCGTCCCCCAGCGTCTCGAGGCGCTCCACCACCTGGTGGGCGACCTCGCGCTCGGTCAGCACCTCGCCCACGCGCCGGGCCAGGCCGGGCCCGTCCAGCGCGAGGACGACCGGGCGTCCCTGCGCGACCCACCCGCGCGCGTCCGCGACGATCGCGTCGACGTCGCTGCGGTATGCCGTCGCCGGGGCGGACGGCACGTCCAGGGTGTGCAGCGCGGGCTCGTCGTCGGTCCCCGAGGGCTCGTCCGCCCCGGTCTGCTCCACGAACTCCTCGAGCGACTCGTCGGCGGCGAAGGCCGACAGCGACCACCACGGCCGGCCGGTCCCCAGCGCGTGGCTGCGCATCTGCCCGAGCGACCACGAGGAGGCGGTGCCCAGCACCTGCTGCAGGTCGATGGGGACGGCCGCGCCACCCCCGGCCGCGGCGGCCCACCCGGCCTGCATGAACTCCTCGCTCGTGCGCACGAGGTCGTGGGCGCGGGTCCGTACCCGCTCCGGGTCGAGCACCACCACGCCGGACCCCTCCGGCAGGACGTCGACCAGGGTCTCCATGCCGTCGACGAGCGCCGGGGCCAGCGACTCCATGCCCTCCACCGCGATGCCCTCGGCGATCTTGGCGAGCAGGTCCTCGGCGCCCGGCAGGACGTCGACGAGCTCGGCGGCACGGGCGCGCACCGCGTCGGTGATGAGCACCTCCCGGCACGGCGGGGCGTAGAGGCCGTGCCCCGCGATCTCCAGGCTGCGCTGGTCGGCCACCTTGAACCAGCGCACCTCCTCGACCGTGTCCCCCCAGAACTCCACCCGGACCGGGTGCTCCTCGGTCGGCGGGAAGACGTCGAGGATGCCGCCGCGCACCGCGAACTCGCCGCGCCGCTCGACCATGTCGACGCGCGCGTACGCCGCCGCCGCCAGGGCCTCGACGACCTCGGTGAGCGGGCGGTCCTCGCCCGCGCGCAGCGCCACGGGGACGAGCTCGCCCAGCCCCTTGACCAGCGGCTGCAGGAGGGCCCGGACGCTGGCGACCACGACGCGGGCCGGCCCGGTGGCCGGGTCCTGCCCGGTGAGGTCCGGGTGCGCGAGCCGGCGCAGCGTGGCCAGCCGGTGGCCGACGGTGTCCGAGCGCGGGCTGAGCCGCTCGTGCGGCAGCGTCTCCCAGCTCGGGAAGCCGGCCACCACGTCGGGCCCGCCGGGCAGCAGCTCGCCCAGCATCCCCACCAGGTCGTCGGCCTCGCGACCGGTCGCGGTGACCACCAGCAGCGGCGGGGCGGGGTCGGCGGGAGCGGTCTCCTCCTCGCGGGTCGTCAGCAGCGCCACCAGCGCCGGGTGCAGGCCCGGCGCCGCGGAGACCTCCACGGCCTGCTCACCGCGGGCGCGTGCCTCGAGCACGGCGGCGACCTCTGCCTGGGTGCGCAGGGCGGCGAGGAGGGGGGCGAGCGGCATACCGGGAGACCTCACGGGAGAGTCGGGGGGAACGACGACCCAGTCTAGGTCCGGTGACCGACGGACCCGACTCCGCAGGAGGGCGACCACCCCAGAGTGGCGGCGCGCACCCTCGTCGGGCAGGATCAGGAGGTGTGAGCCACTCGACACCTCGCTCCAGGACGCTGCGCCCGGGAGCGGCGGGGCTCCTCGCCGTGGGGGCCGCGCTGGCCCTGGCCCCGGCGGTCGCGGGCAGCGCCGCCGCGGAGCAGCCGAGCTACCTCGAGGACGCGGTCCACGACCCCGCCGACGTGCTGAGCGACGCGGAGGAGGCCGCCGCCACGGAGCAGATCGAGGCGCTGCGCGAGGAGACCGGGCTGCAGCTGTTCGTGGCCTACGTCGACACCTTCGAGGACTCCTCCGGCGCCACGGTCGGCGGTGAGGAGTGGGCCACCCTCACGGCCGAGGAGTCCGAGATGGGCACCGGCGACCTGCTGCTGGCCGTCGCCGTGGACCAGCGCGCCTACGGCGTCGGCGACGCCGGTGGCACCCTCTCCCCGGAGCAGGTCGAGACCGTGCAGCTGCAGGACATCGAGCCGCGCCTGGCCGAGGACGACTGGGCGGGGGCCGTCGAGGGGGCCACCGAGGGCTTCGCCCGCGAGTATGCCGACGCCTCCTCCGGTGGCGGTGCCGGCGTGCCCGACGGGGACCAGGTCCAGCCCACCTCCTCCGGGGGGCTGGGCGGCGCCTTCCCGCTGCTGTTCTTCGCGCCCCTGGTGGTCGGCGGGGTGGCCATGGCCGTCCGGAGCCGACAGCGGCGGCGTCCGGACCCCGGGGCCCCCGTGCCGCCCCACGCGCAGGGACGGAGCCTGCCCGAGCTGCACCGCGAGGCCGCCGAGGCGCTGGTGGGCATGGACGACGCGGTGCGCTCGGCGGGCGAGGAGCTGGACTTCGCGCGGGCGCAGTTCGGCACCCAGCGCACCGAGGCCTTCGGCGCCGCCCTGGAGCGGGCGCGGCAGGCGGCCCGGGAGGCCTTCAGCCTGCGCCAGCAGCTGGACGACGACACCGAGGAGCCGGAGAGCGTCCAGCGCGGCATGCTGGGTCGCATCCTGGACCTGACCGGGACGGCCCGTGCCGAGCTGGACGCCCGGACCCAGGAGTTCGCCCGGCTGCGCTCCTTGCAGGACCGCGCCCCGCAGTTCCTCGCCGAGCTCGCCACCCGGGCCCGGGAGACGCGGGAGCGGCTCCCCGCCGCCGAGCAGGAGCTGCGCGGCCTGGCGGCGCGCCACCCGGCCGCCGCGCTGGCGACGGTGCGCGGCAACCTCGCCCAGGCCACCAACCTGCTGGACTCGGCGGACGGCTTCGTCACGGCCGGCCGGCAGTCGTTGGAGCGGGACGACCGCGCCTCGGCGGTCGCGGCGGCGCGCGCCGCGGAGGAGTCCGTCGGGCAGGCCGCGACCCTGCTCGACCAGGTCTCCACCGCCGACGCCGAGCTGCGGGGGGCCGGGGAGGCCATCACCGCCGGGATCGCCTCGCTGTCCGCCGACCTGCAGGACGCCCGCCGGCTGGGGGCCGGTGAGCCCACGGTGGCGCAGGCGGTCCAGCGGGCGCGGGCCGCCATCGAGCAGGCGCAGACCAGCCGGGACGGCGGCGACCCGCTGCGCGCCCTGGCCGAGCTCGACGCCGCCGAGCACGACCTCGACGCCCTCCTCGAGCCGCTGCGGGAGTCGGACCGCCACCAGACCAAGCTGCGCGGGGACTTCGAGGCACGGGTGAGCCGGGTGGGGGCGCGGCTGCGCAGCATCGACCAGACCGTCGCCACCCGGCGCGGGGCCGTGAGCAGCGGCCCCCGCACCCGCATCTCGGAGGCGCTGCGGCTCTACGACGACGCGGTGGCCCAGGCGGCGGAGTCGCCCACGGCGGCGATGCAGCTGCTCACCCGCGCCGAGCAGCTCGGCGAGCAGGCCCTCACCGAGGCGCAGCGGGACGCCGACCAGTGGGGCGGCCCGGGCGGGTTCGGCGGGCCGACCTCCGGGCGCGGGCACCGCGGCATCGACCCCTGGTCGCTGGTGCTCGGCGGCATCCTCTCCGGCATGGGCAGCTCGCACCGGCACAGCGGCGGCTGGGGCGGGGGCGGGTCCTTCGGCGGCGGGGGCGGCGGCTTCGGGGGCGGCTCGTTCGGCGGCGGCTCGTTCGGTGGCGGCGGCGGAGGGGGGACGTTCTCGGGCGGCCGGTTCTGAGCCAGACCCGACCCCGCACCGGGCCGAGCGCAACCGGAGGTGGGGCGGGCACGTCATACCCTCGACATCTGACCAGCGTGACCCGCGACGACGCGGGCGGAGAAAGGACTCAGCACATGACCCAGAAGCAGACGATCCTCGGCCGGGTGGGGCAGCTCGCCCGCGCCAACATCAACGCGCTGCTGGACCGCGCGGAGGACCCGGAGAAGATGCTGGACCAGCTCGTCCGGGACTACACCAACTCCATCGCCGAGGCCGAGGAGGCGGTCGCGCAGACCATCGCCAACGTGCGGATGGCCGAGGGCGACCTGCAGACCGACCGCGAGGCCGCCGCCGAGTGGGGTCGCAAGGCCGCCGCGGCCTCGGCCAAGGCCGAGGAGATGCGCGCGGCGGGCGACCCCGACGGTGCCTACAAGTTCGACAACCTCGCACGGGTGGCGCTGGGGCGTCAGATCCAGCACGAGGAGGACGTGCGCACCGCCGAGCCCACCATCGCCCAGCAGAACCAGACCGTCGACCAGCTCAAGGCCGGTCTCGTCACCATGAAGACCAAGCTCGAGGACCTCAAGGCGCGGCGCAGCACCCTCGTCGCCCGCGCGCGCTCGGTCGAGGCGCAGGAGAAGGTCCAGGAGGCGATGTCCTCCATCGACGTCATGGACCCCAGCAGCGACCTGTCCCGCTGGGAGGAAAGCATCCGCAAGCAGGAGGCCATGGTCGCCGGGCGCGCCGAGGCGCAGTCGGCGAGCCTGGAGGACCAGTTCGCCGAGCTGGAGACCAGCAGCGGCGACGCCGAGATCGAGGCCCGCCTCGCCCAGCTGAAGAACCAGGCCCAGGGCTGACGCCACCCGCCCGCCCGCCGTGGCCGACGTGCCTCGTGCGGGTGGGCGGGGCCTGCCCGGGTGTGGGGCCCGACCGGGTCGGTGTGGCCCGCCCGGGTCGGTGGGCTTGCCCAGGTGGGTGGCCCGCCCGGTCCGGTGGGGCCCGCCCCGGTCGGTGTGGCTTGCCCACGTGGGCCTGCCCGGGTCGGTGTGGCCTGCCCAGATGAGGGGCTTGCCCTGGTGAGGTGGCCTGCCCGGGTGGGTGGCCGGTGCGGGGCGACCCGTGCGGCGGCCCCCTGCGCGCCGGGCTGGTGCCACACCAGTCACAGCGACCGCAGCAGCTTCACGACGCGTCGATATGTCCACGAGCACGGGATATTTCCGGTGCAGACAGACATTTCCCCGCATGGTGCGGCGGATGGGACCAGTGGTGCCCGTGAGGCACGGGTCCTCGGCCCACAGGATCCCCCTTCCAGAATGGACCCTCCCTGAGCAGCCTCCTCACTGAGTAGCCCCTCCCTAGGTAGCCCTCTCCCTGAGCAGCCCCTTCCCTGAGTAGCCCACTCCCTGAGCAGCCTCCCGCCCGGGGAGCAGCCTCCCGTACGGGCCTGCGCGCTCGCCGGACGGTCCGCCGTACCAGAGCGCACCCGCCAGCCGCCTCTCCCCCCGCACCGCTCTCTTTCCGTGGACCGAGCGCCCAAGCGGCAGGCCCGTCGTACGGGCCCCGGTATGCCGTCTGCTCAGCGGGCGTGGAAGCGCTGCTGGGTGGCCTCCAGCCCGAGCTGGGTCAGGTCGATCACCGCGTCTGCGCCGTCCCCGACGAGGAGCTCGGTCTCGACCCGGTCCTTGGCCGGGAAGTCGGACAGGACCCAGTCGGCCGGGTCCTGCCGGCCCGGGGGCCGCCCGATCCCCAGCCGCACCCGCAGGTAGTCCTTGCTGCCCAGCGACTGGCTGATCGAGCGCAGCCCGTTGTGACCGCCCTCGCCGCCACCGCGCTTGAGCCGCACCTGGCCGGGTTCGATGTCGAGCTCGTCGTGCACGACGACCACGCGCTCGACGGGGGTCTTGTAGAAGGACGCCAGGCCCGAGACCGGCCCGCCCGAGACGTTCATGTAGGTCATCGGCCGGGCCAGGACCGCCCGGGGGCCGGGGAGCCCGCCCGGGGCCGTGCCCAGCCGCACCTCGGCGGCCCAGGCCCGGCCGGCCTTGTGCTGACGCAGGCCCGCCCCCGCCTGCCGCGCCAGCTCCTCGACCACCATCGCGCCCACGTTGTGCCGGTTGCCGGCATACCTCGTCCCGGGGTTGCCCAGGCCGACCACCAGCCACGGCGCCTCAGTCATCGCTTCCTCGTTCCTGCTCCGACGCGGCGTGGCCGCGCCCGGACGACGCCGGGCACGGCCACGAACACGCAGGGTGCGGGCTGCTGCCCGCGACGGATCACTCGTCCTTGGCCTCGGCGTCCTCGCCCTCGGTCTCGCCGGAGCCACCCTCGGCGGCCTCGTCGTCGGACTCCTCCTGCTCGATGCCGGCCTCGGCCTCGGCCTCGGCGAGCTCGGCCTCCACGGCCTCCGCGGACAGCTGCTGGGAGACATTGACGACCAGCGCCTCCGGGTCGGTCACCAGGGTGACGCCCTCCGGCAGCTCGACCTCGCCGGCCAGCACCTGGGTGCCTGCCTCCAGGCCCTCGACGGACACCATGAGCCACTCGGGGATGCTGGTGATGGGGGCCTCGACCTCGAGCACGGAGTGGTCGGTGGTGACCAGGGTCTCCGGCGCGGCCTCGCCCTCCAGGTGGACGCCGACCTCGACGGTGACCTTCTCGCCCGCGCGGACCACGACGAGGTCGACGTGCTCGATGAAGCGCTTGATCGGGTCGCGCTGCACGTCCTTGGCCAGCGCCATGTGCGTCTCGCCCTCGACGTCCAGGGTGAGGACCGCGTTGGAGTGGCGCAGCGCGAGCATGGCCTCGTGGCCGGGCAGCGACAGGTGCAGCGGCGGGGTGCCGTGGCCGTAGAGCACGGCGGGCACCTTGTCGGCGCGACGGATGCGGCGGGCAGCGCCCTTGCCAAACTCCGTGCGCTTCTCGGCGGGAAGCTTCAGCTGGTCAGCCATGGGTGAGACCTCGTTCAGGGTATGCGGTGGGATGGGGTCAGGCCTCGACGCGGGACACGGCGCGGGGCAGCGACCACCGTGAGCTCTTCGTCGATGACGGACACCGTGCAGCATCCCTCGCCGAGGCAACGCCGGCCAGTCTATCGCCCGCCCGGGCCGGTCACGAAATCCCCCTGCGCGGTTCTGGACATCGACTTCTGGGGAGCGGGCACCAGAAACGTATGTCCAGAACGGCAGGTCAGGCGCGGCCCTCGAACATCGAGGTCACCGAGCCGTCCTCGAAGACCTCCCGGATGGCCCGGCTCAGCAGCGGCGCGATGGACAGCTGGGTGAGCTTGTCCATCGCCAGGGCCTCATCCGACAGCGGCAGCGTGTTGGTGACGACGACCTCGGTGGCGACCGAGTTGGTCAGCCGCTCGATGGCCGGGTCCGAGAAGATCGCGTGGGTCGCGGCGATGACGACCTCCTTGGCGCCGTCCTTCATGAGCGCCTCGGCGGCCTGGCAGATGGTGCCCCCGGAGTCGATCATGTCGTCGACGAGGATGCACGTGCGGCCCTCGACCTCACCGACGACGCGGTTGGCCACCGACTGGTTGGGCCGCTCCACGTCGCGGGTCTTGTGGATGAATGCCAGCGGCACCCCGCCCAGCTTGTTGCTCCACCACTCGGCGACCTTGATCCGCCCGGCGTCCGGCGAGACCACCGCGAGCTTGCGGTCGCCGTACTTCTCCCGGACGTGCTCGGACAGGATCGGCGTGGCCATGAGGTGGTCCACCGGCCCGTCGAAGAAGCCCTGGATCTGGGCGGTGTGCAGGTCGACCGTGAGGAGCCGGTCGGCCCCCGCGGTCTTGAACATGTCGGCGATGAGCCGGGCGGAGATCGGCTCGCGGCCGCGGTGCTTCTTGTCCTGGCGGGCGTAGCCGTAGAACGGGAGCACGACGGTGATGCGCTTGGCCGACCCGCGCTTGAGCGCGTCGACCATGATGAGGTGCTCCATGATCCACTCGTTGACCGGCGCCGTGTGGCTCTGGATGACGAAGGCGTCGCACCCGCGCACCGACTCGTCGAAGCGCACGTAGAGCTCGCTGTTGGCGAAGGTGTACGACTGCATCGGCACGAGGTGTGTCTCGAGCGCGTCGGCCACCTCCTCGGCGAGCTGAGGGTGCGCCCGGCCGGAGAAGACCATGAGGTTCTTCTCGGTCGTCTTGTGGATGCCCATCAGCTCTCCTGTGCGCTCTGCTCGGGGTGGGTGTCGTCGCGGTCCTGCGGAGGTATGCCGTCCGCCCCCGCGGCCTGGGCGGCGGCGGCGGTCGGGGTGCCGGCGCGGCGACGCGCGACCCAGCCGTCGACGTTGCGCTGCCGCGAGCGGGCGACCGCGATCTGCCCGGGATCGACCCGGCCCTCGATCGTGGACCCGGCCGCGACGTAGGCCCCGTCGCCGATCACGACCGGCGCCACGAGCACCGAGTCGGACCCGACGAAGCTGTGCCGCCCGACCGTGGTGTGGTGCTTGGCCACCCCGTCGTAGTTGGCGAAGATCGTGCCGGCCCCGATGTTGGCGCCCTCGCCGATCGTGGCGTCGCCGCAGTAGGTGAGGTGCGGGACCTTGGCGCCCGGGCCGATGTCGGCGTTCTTGGTCTCGACGAAGCCGCCGATCTTGCCGCCCTCGCCCAGCACCGTGCCGGGACGGAGGTAGGAGAACGGACCGACCGCCGCGCGCGGTCCGACGACCGCGTGCTCGGCCTGGGTGCGGACGACGCTGGCCCCATCCCCCACCTCGCAGTCGGTCAGCGTCGTGTCCGGACCCACGGTGGCCTCGGCGCCCACCGTGGTGGCCCCCAGCAGCTGGCTGCCCGGCCGGATGACGGTGTCCTGCCCGATGGTGACGTCGGCGTCGATCCAGGTGGTGTCCGGGTCCACGACGATCACGCCGTCGCGCATGTGCCGGGTGACCACGCGCCGGTTGAGCTCCTTGCCGAGGGCCGCGAGCTGCACCTTGTCGTTGACGCCCTCGGTCTGCATGAGGTCCGCCAAGGGGTGCGCGACGACGGTGCGGCCCTCCTCGCGGGCGATGCGGATGACGTCGGTGAGGTACTTCTCCCCCTGCTCGTTGGCCTGGCCGACCTGGGTCAGCGCGCGGCGCAGGACCTCGACGTCGAAGGCGTAGATGCCGGAGTTGAACTCCCGGATGTCCACGACGTGTGCGTAGTCGGGGTCCCCCTCCTCGCGCCGCCGACGGGCGTCCTTGAACTCCATGATCTCGGCGAGCTCGCCGTCGGCGTCCCGGACGACGCGGCCGTAGGTGCCGGCGTCGTCGACCACCGCGGAGAGCAGGGTGACGGCCGAGCCGCGCTCCTCGTGCACCCGGGTCAGCTCGAGCAGCGTCTCGCCGGACAGCAGCGGCACGTCGCCCATGGTGACCAGGACGGTGCCGGTGAGGTCGGCGGGCAGGGCGTCCAGGCCGCACTCGCAGGCCCGCCCGGTCCCGGGCACCTCGTCCTGGTCGGCGACCAGCGCGTCGCCGTCCAGCTCGGCCACGTGGGAGGCGACCCGGTCCCGCTCGTGCCGCACGACCACGGCGAGGTGCCGGGGCCCGGCCTGGCGGGCGGCATACATCGCGTGACCGACGAGGGAGCGTCCACCGATCCGGTGCAGCACCTTGGGGATCGAGCTCTTCATGCGGGTGCCCTGGCCGGCGGCGAGGACGATGACGGCAGCGGGGTGGTGGGTCGTCACGGCACCGACTGTACCTCTGCCCCGCTCGCCCCCGACCCGGCGCTTGGCATGATGGGGGCGTGACACCGAGCGCGAAGACCTCCCGACACCGGATGACCGGCCCGCAGCGGCGCCAGCAGCTCATCGAGGTGGGGCGTGCCCTGTTCGCCGAGCGCGGCTTCGAGGGCACCAGCGTGGAGCAGATCTCCGAGGCGGCGGACGTGTCGAAGCCGGTGATCTACGAGCACTTCGGCGGCAAGGAGGGGCTCTACGCCGTCGTCGTCGACCGCGAGATCCAGGCCCTGCTCGGGCAGATCACCGACGCCCTCACCGAGCACGAGGGCAACGCCCGGGCGCTGCTCGAGGCGGCGGCGATGGCCCTGCTGGACTACATCGAGACCTCCACCGACGGCTTCCGGATCCTCGTGCGAGACAGCCCGCCCGGTCAGTCGACCGGGTCCTTCGCCTCGCTCATCAGCGACATCGCGACCCAGGTCGAGCACATCCTCGCGGCCGAGTTCAAGCGACGCCGCCTGGACCCCAAGACCGCTCCGCTCTACGCGCAGATGCTCGTGGGGATGGTCGCGATCCCCGGCGGGTGGTGGCTGGACTCGCGGAGGATGAAGAAGGAGGACGTCGCCGCACACCTCGTCAACCTCGCCTGGAACGGCCTGGCCGGTATGGAGGCCCGCCCCACCCTGCGCAGCCGGGTCAAGGGCTGATCCCGCGGCCCTGCCGAGCCGAGAGGGGCCCGGGCAGCCGGGCAGGCGCCCGGGCACGAACCGTTAGGCTGGCCGGTGCTTTCCCCGGTTGCTCTGCTGGTAGGGGCCGCCTGACTTTGAATCAGGATTAGCGACGTAGGTTCGATTCCTACCCGGGGAGCCCTCCCACCCCACCGAGCGCCGCCAGTGGTTGCCCCCCACCCCACCGAGCGCCGCAAGTGGTTGCCCCCACCCCACCGAGCGCCGCGAATGGTTGCCCCCCACCCCACCGAGCGCCGCGAATGGTTGCCCTCCACCCCACCGAGCGCCGCCAATGGTTGCCCTCCACCCCACCGAGCGCCGCCAATGGTTGCCCCCCACCCCACCGAGCGCCGCCCATGGTTGCCCTGCGCCGGACCGGCCGTACGGCGGTCGCCTACTGTGGTGCCATGAGCGAGGTGCCGGACGACGAGGTCGACCGCATCGTCGCCGCCTGGGGCCGTGAGCGCCCGGACCTGGACGTCTCCCCGCTCGAGGTGCTCTCGCGGGTCTCCCGGCTCGCCCGCCACCTGGACCTCGCCCGCCGGGACGCCTTCGGGGCGCACGGTCTGGAGTCCTGGGAGTTCGACGTCCTCTCGGCGCTGCGCCGGGCCGGCGACCCCTACGAGCTCACGCCCACCCAGCTGGTGCGGCAGACGCTCGTCACCAGCGGCACCATGACCAACCGGATCAGCCGACTGGTCGAGCGGTCGCTGGTCGAGCGGGTCGCCTCGGAGGCGGACCACCGCTCCACGCTGGTCCGGCTGACCGCGACCGGGCGGGACGTCGTCGACGCGGCGCTGGCCGACTTGGTCGCCGACGAGCGAGGGCTGCTCCAGGGCGTGCCGCCGGGCCGTCAGGCCGAGCTGGCCCAGCTGCTCAAGGGGCTGCTGGCTCCCTTCGACGGCGCCTGAGCACCCGCTCCCCCGGAGGGCTCCTCGCCACGCGACCCTGACGACGTACCACCGCCTGCGCGATCCTCTCCGTCAGCCCGCGATCCGTGAGCCCGCCCGGCGCCGGCCTGGCTCGACCACTCAGCCCTCGGCTGCCTCCGAGGCCTCGAGCCACTCCAGCTCCAGCGCCTCCTCCTGGGCGCGCAGGTCCGCGTCCTGCGCGGTCAGCCGGCCCAGCTCCCCGGGGTCGGTCGCCGCGGCGGCCATCTGCTCGTGCAGGCGCACCTGCTGGGTATGCAGCCGGTCCAGCGCCTTCTCCACCCGCGCCAGGGTCTTGCGCGCCTCGCGCACCTGCGCCGGCGAGTACGCCGACATCCCGCCGCCCGGGCCGGACCCGGCTCCGGCCGACCCGGCTCCGGCACCACCGGAGCCGGCGCCACCGGCCGCACCGGACGGCATACCCGCACTGCGACCCCCCGAGCCGCGAGCCCCGCCCCGGGAGCGCTCGCGACGCAGCCGGAGGTACTCCTCCACCCCGCCGGGCAGGTCCCGCAGCGACCCGTCGCCGAGCAGCGCGACCTGCCGGTCCGTCATCCGCTCCAGCAGGTAGCGGTCGTGCGAGACGACGAGCAGCGTGCCGGCCCAGCCGTCCAGCACGTCCTCCATCGCGGTGAGCGTGTCGATGTCGAGGTCGTTGGTGGGCTCGTCGAGGAGGAGCACGTTGGGCTCGTCCATGAGCAGCCGGACGAACTGCAGCCGCCGCCGCTCCCCGCCGGACAGGTCGCCGACCCGCGACTGCTGGCGCCCGCCGGAGAAGCCGAGCCGCTTGGCCAGCGAGCTCGCCGACACCTCCTTGCCGCCGATGACCGTGAACGAGCGCACCTCGGTGATGGCGTCGATGACGCTCCACCCGGCCACCCGGTCCAGCTCGCGCAGCTCCTGCGTGAGGCAGGCCATGCGCACGGTCTTGCCGGTCTTGAGCTTGCCGGCGGCCAGCGGGTGCTCCCCCTGAAGGACGCGCAGCAGCGTCGACTTGCCGGCGCCGTTGACCCCGACCACCCCGAACCGGTCGCCCGGCCCGATCCGCCACGTCACCTCGGTCAGCAGGTCGCGCTCCCCCACCCGGATCGTGGCGCCCAGCAGGTCGAGGACGTCCTTGCCCAGCCTCGTCGTGGCGAAGCGCACCAGCTCGACGCTGTCCCGGGGCGGAGGCTCGCCCTCGATGAGCTCGGTCGCCGCCTCGATGCGGAACTTCGGCTTGCTCGTGCGCGCCGGGGCACCGCGCCGCAGCCAGGCCAGCTCCTTGCGGGCGAGGTTGGCCCGCCGCTCCTCGGTCACCCGCGCGATGCGCTGCCGCTCGACCTTGGCGAGGACGTAGGCCGCGTAGCCCCCCTCGTAGACGTGGACCTCGCCGTCGGACACCTCCCAGGTCAGGGTCGACACGGCGTCGAGGAACCAGCGGTCGTGGGTGACGACGACCAGCGCGTTGCCGGGCTGCGGCCTCCGGCCCGAGAGGTATGCCGCGAGCCAGGCGACCCCCTCGACGTCCAGGTGGTTGGTGGGCTCGTCGAGCACGAGCAGGTCCGGGTCGGCGACGAGCAGCGAGGCGAGCGCGAGGCGGCGCCGCTCGCCACCGGAGAGCGGCCCGACGACGGCGTCCCAGCCGCCGACGGCCGGCGCGGCGGTGCCGCCGAGCAGCCCGTCGAGCACCTCCCGCACCCGGGCGTCCCCCGCCCACTCGTGCTCGTCGAGGTCGCCGAGCACGACCTCCCGCACGGTGGCGTCGGGGGCGAGCACGTCGGTCTGGCTGAGCATGCCGACGGAGACGTCACCGGTCCGCACGACCCGGCCGGCGTCGAGCGTGCGCCGCCCGGTGAGGACCGACAGCAGCGAGGTCTTGCCCCCGCCGTTGCGGCCGACGACCCCGATCCGGTCACCGTCGAGCACCCCGACGGACACCTGGTCGAGCAGCACCTGGGTGCCGGCGAGCAGGTGCGCGCGGTCGAGGGTGACGAGGCTGGCGCGAGCGGGCGCCATCAGCCGACCACCGGGCCGAGCGGCCCGGGGCGGTCGGGGTCGGTCCGCGGGCGGGTCGGCTCGGGGCCGCTGCGGTGGTGGACGATCTGCGCGCCCGGCACCGGGCCCACGGCCCGCACGATGTCGCCGGTCGGCCCGTTGGCCGCCAGCCCGACCGACAGGTCGATCGCCTCGGTCTGCGAGCCGACGAGGAAGGCGACGGTCGGTCCGGAGCCGGACACGAGCGCGCCCCGGGCGCCCAGGTCGAGCCCGGCGGCGAGGGCCTCCGCCAGCGACGGCTGCAGCGACACGGCCGCCTCCTGCAGGTCGTTGCACAGGGCGTCGGCCACCTCATCGGTGTCCATGCGCCGCAGCGCGGCCATGAGCGCACCGGACGGCTCGGGTGCCGGCACCTCGACCCCGGCCTCCTCGCGCAGCCGGTCGCACTCGGCATACACCTCCGGGGTGGACAGCGAGAGTCCCTCCCCCGCCCACAGCACCCAGTGCAGCTCGCCGCGGGCGAGCACGGGCGTGACCTGCTCCCCGCGGCCGCTGCCGATCGCGGTGCCGCCGTGCAGCAGGAAGGGGATGTCCGAGCCCAGGCTGGCGGCGACGAGCTCGAGCAGGTCGTTCTCGACGTGGTCCAGGCCCCACAGCTCCCGGCAGGCGACGAGCGCCGCGGCGGCGTCCGCGCTGCCACCGGCCATACCCCCGGCCACCGGGATGTGCTTGTCGATGTCGATGCGCACCGGGTCGACCTTGGCCCGGCGGCCGCGCCTCTTGGCGAGCGTCTTGGCCGCGACCAGGGCCAGGTTGCTCTCGTCGGTGGGGACCCGCTCGCCCCAGGGTCCGGTGACGTGCACCGACCAGCGCTCGGCGGGCTGCACGGTCACCGTGTCGTAGAGGCTCACGGCGTGGTAGATCGTCGACAGCTCGTGGTAGCCGTCCTCACGCAGCGGCCCGACCGAGAGCCCGAGGTTGATCTTGCCGGGCACCCGGACGGTGACGGAGTGCGCCTGCGTGCCCGTGGTCATGACCTCACCCTATGGTGTCGCCCCCGGTGCGGCGCCCCCGGCGTCAGCCCTCTGCCCCAGCGTCCTGACCTGCGGCGGCGTCGGCGATGCGGGTGAAGTCCGCGACGGTCAGCACCTCGCCGCGGGCCCGGGGGTCGACCCCGGCCGCGAGGAGGTGCGCCTCGGCCTGGGCGGCGGAGCCCGCCCACCCGGCCAGCGCCGCCCGCAACGTCTTGCGGCGCTGGGCGAAGGCGGCGTCGACGACCGCGAAGACCTGCTCCCGGGTCGCCACGGAGGCGGGCGGCTCGCGACGGACCATGCGCACCAGCCCCGAGTCGACGTTGGGCGCCGGCCAGAAGACCTGCCGGCCGATGCGCCCGGCGCCGGTGACGTCGGCGTACCAGGCGGCCTTGACGCTCGGCACGCCGTACGCCTTGCTCCCCGGCCGCGCGGCGAGCCGCTCGGCGACCTCGAGCTGCACCATGACGAGGACGGTGCGCAGGGTGGGGACGGTGGCGAGCAGGTGCAGGACGACGGGCACGGCCACGTTGTACGGCAGGTTGGCGACCAGGGCGGTCGGCGGTGGGTCGGGCAGCTCGGTCACCCGCAGCGCGTCGGTATGCCGCACCGTCAGCCGGTCGGCGAGGTCCGGGGCGAGGTCGGTCACCGTCCGCGGCAGCTGGGTCGCGAGGGCGGGGTCGATCTCCAGGGCCGTGACGTGCCGGACCTGCGGCAGCAGCGCCAGGGTCAGCGATCCCAGGCCCGGGCCGACCTCGAGCACGACGTCCTCCGGCCCGACGCCGGCGGCGCGCACGATACGGCGCACCGTGCCCTTGTCGATGACGAAGTTCTGCCCCCAGTGCTTGGTCGGGCGGATGCCCAGCCGGTCGGCGAGCTCCCGGACCTGCGCCGGCCCGAGGAGCGCGGCTCCCGGCGGGTCGGTCGGCTCGACGTCGGGGTCCGCACTCACGAGCGACATCCTCCCACGCGCCCGGGCGGGGGAGCGGACGGGTGGACGGTCACCAGGGTCCGTAGACCGACTCGCTCGTGGCCGAGATCGCCTCGCACAGCTGCGGCACGGAGGTGTTGAGCGTGGCGGCCATGGCGCGGACCGTGAGCGGCACGAGGTAGGGCGCGTTGGCCCGACCCCGGTGCGGGGTCGGCGTGAGGTAGGGCGCGTCGGTCTCGACGAGCAGGTGCTCCAGCGGGGTGACGGCCAGCGCGTTGCGCAGGCCCTGCGCGTTCTTGAAGGTCACCGTGCCGGCGAAGGACAGGTAGTAGCCGCGCCGGACGCACTCGCGGGCCATCTCCATGTCGCCGGAGAAGCAGTGCAGGACGGTCTTCTCCGGAGCACCCTCCTCGGCGAGGATCCGCAGCACGTCGTCGTGGGCGTCCCGGTCGTGGATCTGCAGGGCCAGCCCGTGCTCCTTGGCCAGCGCGATGTGCCGCCGGAAGGCGTGGTGCTGCGCCGCGACGCCCTCGGGCCCGGTGCGGAAGTAGTCGAGCCCGCTCTCGCCGATGACCCGGACGCGCGGGTGCCGTGCGAGCTCGCCGATCTCGTCGATGACGTCGTCGAGGTCGCCCGCGGCCTCGTGGCCCGGTGCCTCGTTGGGGTGGATCGCGACCCCGCCCAGCACGGCGGGGTGCCCGACCGCGACCCGCACCGTCCACCGCGCGGCCGCCAGGTCGCTGCCGATCTGGACCAGCCGGTCCACCCCGACGGCGCGGGCCTGGTCCACGACCTCCTCCAGAGGCTGCACGGGCGCGTCGTCCCGGGAGATGTCCAGGTGGCAGTGGTTGTCCGCCACGGGGATCGGCAGCGGGTCGGGGGCCGGCGGCCGCCCGCCCTCGCGGTCGCCGCTCATCGGGCGGTGGCGAGCGACGTCATACCGCGGCACCTGCCGTGTCCACCAGCCCGAGCCGGGCGCGCTCCTCCTCGACCACCGAGGGGTCGAGCTTGGTGAAGATCGGCGAGGGCTTGGCGACCGGCGCACCCACCGCGACCGGACGGTGCTCCCACCGCGGCGCCGCGGAGTAGTCGCCGGTGATGACCGGGTAGTCCGGCCGTGCCGGGTCGTCGAGGTCCGCGACGGTCTCGAGGCGGGGCATCGGCTGGAAGTCGCCCTCGCCGCCGAGCGCCCGGTGCACCGCGCTCGAGGAGTGCGGCAGGTAGGGCGAGAGGATCGTGTTGAGGTCGACCACCGCCTGCATCAAGGTATGCAGCACGGTCGCCAGCCGCTCCCGCTGGTCCTCGCCCTTGAGCTTGAACGGCTCCGTGGTCGAGACGTAGGCGTTGGCCTCGCCGACCAGGCGCATCGCCTCGGCGAGCGCGGCCTTCTGCTTGTGCGTGGCGATGAGCCGGCCGACGGTGTCGAAGCCGGACTGCACCTGCTCGAGCAGCGCCCGGTCGACGTCCTGCAGCTCGCCGGGCTGCGGGATCTCGCCGAAGTTCTTGGCGATCATCGAGGCGGTCCGGTTGACGAGGTTGCCCCAGCCGGCGACGAGCTCGGTGTTGGTGCGCTTGACGAACTCCGGCCAGGAGAAGTCGGAGTCGGCCGTCTCCGGCGCCGCGGCCGAGAGGAAGTAGCGCAGCGCGTCCGGCTGGTAGCGCTCCAGCACGTCCCGCACGTAGATGACGACGCCGCGCGAGGTGGAGAACTGCTTGCCCTCCATGGTGAGGAACTCGCTGGAGACCACCTCGGTCGGCAGGTTCAGCTCGCCGTAGGGTCCGACCTCCCCACCCTTGCTGCCGCCGCCGTTGTGCGCCAGCAGCTCCGCGGGCCAGATCTGGGAGTGGAAGGTGATGTTGTCCTTGCCCATGAAGTAGTAGGTGAGCGCGTCGCTGCCGTTCCACCACTCGCGCCACCGCTCCCCCTGCTCGCCGGGCAGCCGCCGCGCCCACTCGACCGAGGCCGAGAGGTAGCCGATGACCGCGTCGAACCAGACGTAGAGCTTCTTCGTGGGGTTCTCCGACCAGCCCTCGAGCGGGATGGTGATGCCCCAGTCGATGTCGCGGGTGATGGGCCGCGGCCGGATCTCGGCGAGGATGTTCTGGGAGAAGCGGATGACGTTGGGCCGCCACAGCCCGCTGGCCTCCCGGCCGTCGAGCCACTCGCCGAGCGCCTCGGCGAGCGCCGGCAGGTCGAGGAAGAAGTGCTCGGTGTCGCGGAACTCCGGCGTCTCGCCGTTGATCTTCGAGCGCGGGTCCCGCAGGTCCGCCGGGTCGAGCTGGTTGCCGCAGTTGTCGCACTGGTCGCCGCGCGCCTCGGCATACCCGCAGATCGGGCAGGTGCCCTCGATGTAGCGGTCCGGCAGGGTGCGCCCGGTGGACGGGCTGATGGCCACCTGCTGGGTCTGCTCGAGCAGGTAGCCGTTGCGCCAGCAGGCGAGGAACATCTGCTGCACGACCTCGTCGTGGTTGGCCGTGGTGGTGCGCGTGTAGAGGTCGTAGGACACCCCCAGCGCCGCGAGGTCGGCGGCGATGAGCGCGTGGTTGGTGTCGATGAACTCCTGCGGGCTCTGCCCGGCCGCGTCGGCCTGCACGAGGATCGGGGTTCCGTGCTCGTCGGAGCCGGACACCATGAGCACGTCGTGGCCGGCCATGCGCATGTAGCGGCTGAAGACGTCGGAGGGGACGCCGAACCCGGCGACGTGGCCGATGTGGCGCGGGCCGTTGGCGTACGGCCAGGCGACCGCGGACAGGACATGACTCATGGGTCACCAGTCTAGGTGCGCCCCGGGAGGCGTCCTCCCCGTCCGGACTTCGGCCCGGCACCCGCGCTCCGGTCGGCCGCGAGCGCTCACACAGGCCACACAAGTCACATCCGTCACGACGTGCGGGGAAAGTCACCGATGCCCGCGATATAGCCCGGTCAACGGTGAAGATCCCCGCAGGTCGGTGCGCGAGTGACGGCTGGGACTTCCATGACCGGCATCAGCCCGGTATGCCGCCGCGCCGCTGCCTCGACCCGCCGACTCAGGGTGTCTCCATCTCCGTGACGGGCAGGTCGGCGGTCCCGTCACCGTCGGTGTCCAGACCGTCGACGACCTCACGCAGGTCGGGGCGGCCAGGCGCCTGCAGCGGGAGTGACCACCACCGCACGCCCCCGCTCTCGGTGACCTCGCCCAGCGGCTGCTGAACCGTCATGCTCTCGTCCGCGGGGACGAGCACCGGGTCCGTGGCGCCCTCCGGCAGACGGGCGACGAGGCTCCACATGTCGTCGTCGGTCTGTGTCGCCCGGAGCCCGGGGCCGTCCACGACGACAGGCGTCTCGGCGTCGGTCCACACCGCCCAGTGCTCGATCCCGGCCGCGGCGGACACCTGCACCCCACCGAGGTGCGGGAGCGCAGGGTCGCTCGGCTCACCACCCAGCACCTGGACGGTCGGTTCGTCCGCGAGGGGGTCCACCATCACTGCCCCCACGAGCTCCTCCCCGTCCAGGTCGACCTTCAGGGCCGGAAGCATGTCGTCGGCCAGCTCGAGCCCGCCCTCGTCCGTGACGAGCTGGGGTGCCACCGAGACGGGTGAGTCGTCCAGCGAGACCCACCGCACGATCGGTTGCAGGTCGGCCGTCGACTGCGTCTCGGTCGCGTCCGATACCAGCACGACGTCATCGTCGACATCACGCCAGGCCCACAGACCGTCACCGACATCGGGGATCTCCTGCAGCCGCCGACCGTCCCGGGAGGCCCACACGTCCGCACCGGAACGGTGGAGGTCGACACCCCCCAGCCCCGCCGGGTCGACCGTGCCCGCCTCGCGATCCCGCCAGCTCTCGCCGTCGACGGACCACTGCAGGTCCGGTGCGTACTGCGACCCCTCGCCGACCTCGGAGTACCCCCGCGCGGCGAGGGCGTACGTGCTGTCCCCCAGAGCCACGGTGTCGACGATCGGCTCGCCGGACACGTGCTGCCCCGGCGCCGTGCTGACCAGGCGGGCGCGCGTGGCCTCCTCGGGCAGCCGGGCCAGCACCCACTCCACCGATCCTCCTCCGCGCCACCAGGGCCGCGGTTGGTCGCCGACGACGGACCACCCCGGGTCCAGCGTCGTGAGACCGTCATCGAGCACCCCCGCCAGGCCCAGCCCCTCCAGCCAGAACACGCGCTTCTCGACCGGTCCGTCCGCGACGACGCGGGTGTCCGCGATCTGCCCGCTCGCGGTCCACACGCTCCGGGAGTCGTGGAAGAGCAGATCCTGTGGGGGAGGACCGGACTCGGCGAGCACGGCATACCAGAGGTCGTCGTCCTCCTGCACGGGCCCTGTCTCACCGAAGCCGTCCTGCATCGGCACCACATCGGCTGCGTCCGCACTCGCCGGCTGGTCCCAGACCAGCACGGTGACCTCGCTGCTCACGAATTCCGTCGCCCCGAAGCTCGCGCTCTGTCCGACGACACTCTCCTCGCGCCCGTCCACGACGAGCGTGGCCGTCGGGCCTGCGGGCGAGTGGCTCACCACCACGGAGGACAGGCCTCCTTCGGTCGTGTGGTCCAGCACGGTCAGGGTCTGGCCGTCGTCGACCTCCCACGACAGGGAGGCCGGCGAGACCTGCGGTGGTCCGAGGGAACCTCCTCCCAGGCCCACCCACACCACTCCCGCCAGAGCGAAAGCACCGATGGCCGAGCCCGCACCGACGGCCCGGCGCCGTCGCACCCGTGCGCGACCTGCCGCCAGCATCTCCTCACCGGTCACTCTCGGCCCCGGTGAGTGGTGCACCGCGCGCTCCAGCATGGAGTTCAGCTGCTCAGACATGACGCTCCTCCCGCAGCAGCGGACGCAACGCGGCCAGACCTGCCGACGTGTAGCTCTTGACCGCACCCACGCTCACTCCCAGCTCCGCGGCCGTGTCCTTCTCCGACTGGTCCAGGTAGTGCCGCAGCACCACGCACTCCCGTTGCCGAGGGGAGAGCTGCTGCAGGGCTCGGACCAGGTCGGTCGAGGACGGATCGTCCCGGTATGCCGTCTCCGGCACCTCGTCCGTCAGCCGCTCGCGGCGTCCCTTGCGCCAGCGGTCGGTGTGCAGGTTCGACATGGTCCGGCGTGCGTAGGCGAGCGGCCGACCGGACCGGACGCGGCGCCACCGCACGTAGAGACGGACGTAGGTCTCCTGCAGCAGGTCCTCGGCGGCATGCGCATCGGCCGTCAGGAGCCAGGCGTAGGCGTGAAGCGTCGCCCGGGTGGCGTCGACGAACTCGACGTAGGCCGCCTCCTCGCTGCTGCGCACACGTCCCTCCCCTCTCCTGTCCCGTCCAGTGTCTCCCCGGTAACGGCCCGGGGCCTGGAAAGGTTGGGGTCGCGCACGACGCGGCTCAGTCGCCGAGCGGCACCACCTGGATTTCCTCCAGGCCCAACGGTTCGGGGTCCGACGGGTCCTCGTCCGCCACACCCACGTCGACGACCTGCTCCTGCTCGCTCGCCGACAGCACGGGAAGCCCGAGGAAGGTCACCGGCCGGCCGTCGGCGAGCTCGCGCACCCGCACGGAGGTGGCGGCCTCCCAGCGACCACCCCCTCCGTCGCCGACGAAGACGGCAGCCTCCTCCGGCGCGGGCGCCCAGCCGCCGACCACGACGAGGGTGCCGCCGGCCACCGGGACCACGACGGCCCGCCCGTCCGACAGCTCCTCCCGGACGGACAGCGCCTCGGTCTTGGACCCCTGGTCCAGCCAGAGGAAGCCCTCGACGGTGGATCTCCAGGTCACCGGCGGCTCGCCCACGCCGACCTCCCTGGCCTGCGAGTCGACATACGAGTCAAGCGACCGCCGCTCCCCGTCGATGACCACATCGACCTCAGGCGCTTCGGTCTGGTCGCCGACGCCGATGAGGACCTGGTGCCCCGCCAGCTCCGTCGACGCGCCCTCGACACTGCCCTCTCCGAGGACGGCCTCGGCCACAGGTGGGATGAGTGACACCAGCCACGGTGCAGAACGTTCACCGCCCCTGATCGTGCCTGCGTCGCCGTGCACGGGCATCACCTCGACCTGGTCACCGTCGTCCGGTCCGCGGACACCCCACAGGCCCGCCTGCTCGTCCAGGAACACCAGGAAGCGGCGCTCCTCCACCGCGAGCTCCAGGGACGGGACGCCGCGGCCGTCGAGGGTGGTGACCGCTCCCTCGGTCATGACGTACAGCTCTGCGGGGTCCGCCGACCCCACCGCTGCTGTGGCGGCATACCCGATCCGCGTCCCGTCGACGTCGCTCGCACCGCCGACGCACAGGCTGCACCGCCCGCCCCACGCCACCGGACCTCCGGGGTCGTCCTCGGTGTGGAGCCAGACCGCGACGGTCAGCCCGTCCGTGCGGAACACCTGGACCTCTCCCGGCCCGTCCTGCGCCTGGAGCGGCTCGGGCAGCACCTCCCCGTCGCGCGAGACGACGAGCTCCGGCTGCTCCTGACCCTCCACCGTCCGCAGCTCGGCGCTCCACGTGGAGCTCCCCCGACCGGACAGCCCGAGGAGGCGGCCGTCCAGGTCGAGGTCTGACCAGGTGACCTCGGCCGGTGCCGTGACCGGGTCCTCACCGAGCGGCGCGACCGCCCACCCGAACCACAGCACGCCCGCCACGGCGAGCGTCGACACGGCAGCGGCGACCCGACGGCCGCGACGGATGGTGCTGCCCCGCCGGACCACGTCCTCGCGCGACACGTGCAGCGGCGGGGCGTGGCCTCCGGCCCGGTCCAGCAGCGCGGTGACCTCGTCGATGTCCTCACGGGCCTCAGTCATGGGACTCCACTCCCTCCAGCAGCTCGCGCAGCGCGCGGCGACCGTTCATCGCGTACTTCTTGACGCTGCCGACGCCCACCCCGAGCGTGCGGGCGGTCTCGGCCTCGGAGAGGTCGAGGTAGTGCCGCAGCACGACGCACTCGCGCTCGCGGCGGGGCAGCCGGGCCAGGGCACGGACGAGGTCGACCGACAGCGGGTCGTCCGCCGTCGGTCGCTCGGGCACCGTGTCGGTCAGCACCTCACGGCGCCGCTTGCGCCAGCGGTCGGTGTGCAGGTTGACGATGGTCCGCCGGGTGTAGGCGGCAGGGTTGCCGCGGCGCACCCGACCCCAGCGGGCATACGTGCGGGCCAGCGCCTCCTGGACGAGCTCCTCGGCGACGTGGCCGTCCCCGGTGAGCATCCAGGCCGCGCTGAGCAGCCGCGGAGAGCTGGAGTCGAAGAACTCCGCGAACTCCTGCTCGTGCGTGGACCGCATACCGCCTCCTGCTCGACACCCTGTCATCCCCCCAACGGCCCAGGTGGCCCGGAGGTGGGGTCGAGGACGAGAACCGGCTCATGGCGCATACTGGGTCGTGACGACGGCTCCCGCCGGGCGCCGCGCGAGTCAGGAGGCCACGACGTGCTCGCTGCCCTCACCGGTGCCGGCCTGTCGGCCGCGGCAGGGCTGAACGCCTACATCCCGTTCATCCTCGTCGCGCTCATCGCACGGTTCACCGACGTCATCAACCTCCCGCACCAGTACGCCTGGATCGAGTCCAACTGGGCCATCGGCATCGCCGCCGTGCTCCTGCTGTCCGAGGTCGTGCTGGACAAGGTGGCCATCGTCGACCACGTCAACGACGCGGTCGGCACCTTCGTCCGCCCGGCGACGGGCGGTCTCATCTTCGCCGCCAGCACGGCCGCCGAGGACTTCGAGCAGGGCTCGAGCTTCATGCAGGACAACCCCTGGGTGGGCGTGCTCCTCGGCATCATCACCGCCGGCATCGTCCACACCGGCAAGGCCGTCACCCGGCCCGTCGTCAACACGACCACCGGCGGTCTGGGCACCCCCGTGGTCTCCGCCGCGGAGGACGGGGCGGCGCTGACCCTCTCGCTCGTGGCGATCTTCCTGCCGGTGCTCGTGATCTTCCTGCTGCTGCTCCTGCTGTGGGGGGCGTTCGTCCTGTGGCGCCGCAAGCGCCGCCGCAAGGCGCACCGCGACCAGCTCATGGCCGACGCCGGCTACAGCTGAGCAGCGAGGACCTCGCGACCGCCCGCCCCGGCTGAGGCGTTCACGTGAACGCCTGGGCCGCCGACACGCCGACACCGGCCGGCTGAGGCGTTCACGTGAACGCTACGGCCGGGCGCCGGCCTCGCCGGCGGGTGACTGCACCCGCAGCAGCGCCGCCGTGAGACCGCACACGGCCGCCAGCATGATGAGCCCCCCGCCGAGCATGAGGATCGACCCCACGAGGAAGAGCCCGGTCTCGTCGAGCGCGCTGACCACGCGACCCCAGGCATACGTGCCGATGACCGACCCCAGCAGGCTCGTGATGGCGGCGATCCCGCCCAGCCCGCGCGCCCGCCGCGCGTTGACCAGCCATCCAGCGCCCACCCCCAGCACCCCGCCGACGCACGCGACGACCGCCGCCCACAGCATCTCCGCGACGCCGTAGGCGGGCTCCGCGGCGGGCAGCACCTGCGTGGTGGCGTAGGCGGCGACGAGACCGGCCAGCACGCCGCCCACCACACCGCCGAGGATCGCCTGCCAGTTGATGGTCATCTGCCTGTCCTCCGTCACGGGTGCGCCACCACGGTGCAGCGCCGGGCACAGTCAACCACGGGCCCGCGCCACCCTCCAGCGTCCTCGCCGTGTTGGCCGCGGGTCTCCCCCGCGACCCGTCCCGGCCAGGGTGTGCCGCCGATGGCCGCGTCGGCCACCGCACCGCGGTCGGTCAGCGCGCGCGCACCGCCTCGTCGTACAGCGCCTTGGCCGACAGCCCGGTCATGCGCGCGACGTCCTTGGTGACGTCCTTGAGCCGCTCGCCCGCGGCCACCCGCTCCAGGATCTCGGGTATGACGTCACCCGGGTCCACCTGCGAGGCGGCGGTCGCGGTGGCGCCGGCGACGACGACGGTGATCTCTCCCTTGACCCCCGCCTCGGCCCAGTCCGCCAGCTCGGCCAGCCCGCCGCGGCGCACCTCCTCGTAGGTCTTGGTCAGCTCGCGGCACACCGCGGCCGGGCGCCCCTCCCCCAGGGTCGTGGCCATCGACGCCAGGGTGGCCGCGAGCCGGTGCGGCGCCTCGAAGAAGACCATGGTGCGGGGCTCGTCGGCCAGCCCGGTGAGCGTCCGCTCGCGCTCCCCGGTCTTGCGCGGCAGGAAGCCCTCGAAGCAGAAGCGGTCCACCGGCAGCCCGCTGACCGCGAGCGCCATGAGCACCGCCGACGGGCCCGGGACGCAGGTCACCGGCAGGTCGGCGGCGACGCAGGCCTGGACGAGCCGGTAGCCGGGGTCGGAGACCGAGGGCATCCCGGCGTCGGTGACCAGGAGCACCCGGTCCCCGCCGGCGATGCGTTCGACCAGGTCGGGGGTCCGGGAGGCCTCGTTGTGCTCGTGGTAGCTGACGACCTCGCCCGTGACGGTGACCCCGAGGCGGTCGGTCAGCCGGCGCAGCCGCCGGGTGTCCTCCGCCGCCACCACCCGTGCGTCAGCCAGCTCGGCCAGCAGCCGGGGGCTGGCGTCGCGGCTGTCGCCGATGGGGGTGGCGGCGAGGACGAGCGCGGCGTCGGGCATACCCCGGGGCCCCTGCTCGGTCAGTCGCGCCCGCCGTAGCCCGCGCGGCGGTAGTCGCCGTTGAGCTGGCTGATGACGTTGAGCGGGATGCCCTTGGGGCAGGCGCGTGAGCACTCGCCGAGGTTGGTGCACCCGCCGAAGCCCTCGAGGTCGTGCTGCGCGGTCATCTGCAGCACCCGCGCCTCCCGCTCGGGCTGGCCCTGCGGCAGCTCACCGAGGTGGGTCACCTTGGAGCCCATGAAGAGCATCGCCGAGGCGTTCGGGCAGGCCGCGACGCAGGCGCCGCAGCCGATGCACTCGGCCGCCATGAAGGCGCGGTCGGCGTCCTCCTTGGGGACCGGGGTGGCGTGGGCGTCCGGGGCGGATCCGGTGTTGGCGGAGATGAAGCCGCCGGCCTGGATGATGCGGTCGAAGGAGCTGCGGTCCACGCACAGGTCCTTGATGACCGGGAAGGGGTCGGCGCGCCAGGGCTCGATGACGATCTCGTCGCCGTCGGCGAAGCTGCGCATGTGCAGCTGGCAGGTGGTGGTCCGCTCGGGGCC
Organism: Serinicoccus chungangensis; assembly: GCF_001483745.1. Classification (GTDB taxonomy): domain Bacteria; phylum Actinomycetota; class Actinomycetes; order Actinomycetales; family Dermatophilaceae; genus Ornithinicoccus; species Ornithinicoccus chungangensis_A. Next base: position 267,879 of record NZ_LQBL01000022.1, read on the forward strand.
GTGCGCCTCGCCGTTGATGACGACGCCGCACATGCCGCAGATGCCCTCGCGGCAGTCTGAGTCGAAGGCGACCGGCTCCTCGCCCTTCTCGATGAGCTGCTCGTTGAGCAGGTCCAGCATCTCCAGGAAGGAGCTGTCCTCGCTGACGTCCGGCAGCTGGTAGTCGACCATGCGGCCGTCGTCGGCAGGCCCGTCCTGGCGCCAGATCTTGAGCGCGATCCTCACTTGTAGCTCCTCTGCTTCAGCTCGATGAAGTCGTAGACGAGGTCCTCCTTGTGGAGCACCGGCGCCTCGCCGTCACCGCCCCACTCCCAGGCGGCCACGTAGGCGTACTCGTCGTCGTGCCGCAGCGCCTCGCCGTCCTCGGTCTGGCTCTCGGCGCGGAAGTGCCCGCCGCAGGACTCGTTGCGGTGCAGGGCGTCGATGCACATGAGCTCGCCCAGCTCCAGGAAGTCCGCGACCCGGCCGGCCTTCTCCAGGCTCTGGTTCAGCCCCTCGGCCGAGCCGAGGACCCGCACGTTGGTCCAGAAGTCGGCGCGCAGGGCCCGGATCTCCTCGATGGCCTCGCGCAGGCCCTCCTCGGTGCGCTCCATGCCGCACTTCTCCCACATGATCTTGCCGAGGGCCTTGTGGTAGGAGTCGACGCTGCGGGTGCCGTCGATGGACAAGAACTTCTCGATCCGGTCCCGCACCCCCTGGACGGCCTCGGCCACGGCCGGGTCGTCGTCGGTGATCTTGGTGAACGGGCCGTGCGCGAGGTAGTCGCGGATGGTGTTGGGGAGCACGAAGTAGCCGTCCGCGAGGCCCTGCATGAGCGCCGAGGCGCCGAGCCGGTTGGCCCCGTGGTCGGAGAAGTTGGCCTCCCCGGTGACGAAGAGCCCGGGGATGGAGGACTGCAGGTCGTAGTCGACCCAGAGCCCGCCCATCGTGTAGTGCACGGCGGGGTAGATGCGCATCGGCACCTCGTAGGGGTTCTCCCCGGCGATCCGCTCGTACATGTCGAAGAGGTTGCCGTACTTGGACCGCACGGCGTCCTCGCCCATCCGCTCGATCGCGTCGGCGAAGTCGAGGTAGACGCCGCGCCGGACGCCGTCCACGGCCGGCCCGACCCCGCGACCCTCGTCGCACATGTTCTTGGCCTGCCGCGAGGCGATGTCGCGGGGCACGAGGTTGCCGAAGCCGGGGTAGATCCGCTCCAGGTAGTAGTCGCGGTCCTCCTCGGGGATCTCGCGCGGGTTCTTGTCGCAGTCCTCCGCGTTCTTCGGCACCCAGATGCGGCCGTCGTTGCGCAGCGACTCGCTCATGAGGGTGAGCTTGGACTGGTGCTCGCCGGTCTGCGGGATGCAGGTGGGGTGGATCTGGGTGTAGCAGGGGTTGCCGAAGTAGGCGCCCTTGCGGTGCGCCCGCCAGGAGGCGGTGACGTTGCACCCCATCGCGTTGGTCGACAGGAAGAACACGTTGCCGTACCCGCCGGAGGCCAGGACCACGGCGTCGGCCAGATGGGTCTCGATCTCGCCGGTGACCATGTCGCGGGCGATGATGCCGCGGGCCTTGCCGTCCACGACGACCAGCTCGAGCATCTCGTGCCGGGCGAACATCTCGACCGTCCCGGCGGCGATCTGCCGCTCCAGCGCCTGGTAGGCCCCGATGAGCAGCTGCTGGCCCGTCTGGCCGCGGGCGTAGAAGGTCCGCGACACCTGCACGCCGCCGAAGCTGCGGTTGTCCAGGAGCCCGCCGTACTCGCGGGCGAAGGGCACGCCCTGGGCCACGCACTGGTCGATGATGTCGGCGCTCACCTCGGCGAGGCGGTAGACGTTGGTCTCGCGGGAGCGGTAGTCCCCGCCCTTGACGGTGTCGTAGAAGAGGCGGTGCACCGAGTCGCCGTCGCCCTTGTAGTTCTTGGCGGCGTTGATGCCGCCCTGCGCGGCGATCGAGTGGGCCCGGCGCGGGCTGTCCTGGTAGCAGAAGGACTTCACCCGGTAGCCGGCCTCGCCCAGCGTCGCCCCCGCCGACGCACCGGCCAGGCCGGTGCCGACGATGATGACCGACAGCTTGCGCCGGTTGGCCGGGTTGACCAGCGCCGCCTCGAACTTGCGGGTGGTCCACTTGTCCGCGATGTCACCACCGGGGGCCTTGGTGTCGGTGATGGGGGCGCCCTCGCGGTAGATGCCGTCGACGAGCTCGGTGCTGCGGGTCACAGTGTCAGTCATGGGTCCACTCACTCGATGATGCCGGAGAAGATGGCGAAGGGCGGGATGAGGAAGCCGACGACGATGATGGTCGACAGGGCGATGGAGACGAACCGGATCTGCTCGGCCCGCTGCAGCGAGGTGTTGAGGCCGAGCGTCATGGCCGCCCCCCAGATGCCGTGCAGCAGGTGCATCCCCAGGAAGATCATCGCGACGGTGTAGATGAGCACCGCCCACCAGACGCCGAAGCTGCTGATCACGCGCTCGGCGGGGCTCGGGTACTCCCCGGCGACGGTGATCGTCTGCGTGGTGAAGTGCAGGATGTGGAAGACGACGAAGGCCAGCAGGGCCAGGCCACCCCACCGCATGGCCTTGGCGTAGAACCGCCCGTAGGACGTCTTCTTCTTCCCGGCGTACCGGGTCCGGCGCGCCTGCCCGGCGCGGCGCCACAGCGACATGGACGCCCACACGTGCGCGGCGACCGAGACAAGGAGCAGGATCCGGGCCACCCAGAGGAAGGACCGCTCCGGCAGCATCGGCTCGCCGAAGGTGCGCAGGTGGTGGGCGTACTCGTCGAACGCCTCGGGGCTGATGAGGATCTGCAGGTTGCCGTACATGTGCACGAGCACGAACAGCACGAAGAACAACCCGCTGGCCGCCACGACGGTCTTCAGCAGGATGGTCGGCGGCCCCTTGCGGGCCGCAGGCGCGGGAGCGGTTGAGGTGGCCACGAGCCTGATTCTAGCCCCCGACCTGCGTCGTCTCCCGTTGGCCCCGCCCCGGCCGCTCCCCGGTCGGGGGCGGGGTGAGCACCTACGATGACGGGTATGGAGTCACTGCGGGCGCGCCTGCTCGGCCCGGCGCCCGCGGAGCTCGCCGGGCAGCGGCGCGTCGCCGCGCTCGGCGTCCTGGTGGTGACGCTCGTCGGGGGTGCGCTGCGGTTCTGGCGGCTCGGTCACCCCGACCGGCTGGTCTTCGACGAGACCTACTACGTCAAGCAGGCCTGGTCGCTCGTGCGCTTCGGGCACGAGCGCGAGATCAAGGCCGGCCTGGAGGAGCCGGACGAGCTCTGGAACGCCGGTGACCCCGACGTCTTCGGCAACCAGCCTGACCTCGTCGTGCACCCGCCGGTGGGCAAGTGGATGATCGCCCTCGGCGAGCTCGTCACCGGCCCCGGGTCCGCGACCGGCTGGCGGCTGTCCGCGGCGACCGTCGGCACGCTGTCCATCGCGCTCCTCGGCCTGTGCGCCTGGCTCATCTGGAAGAACGCGGTGCTGTCGATCAGCGCGTCCACGCTGCTGGCGGTCGACGGGCACCACTTCGCCTCCTCCCGCATCGGCCTGCTGGACCTCTTCCTCATGTGGTGGGTCCTGCTCGCCTTCCTCTTCCTGCTCCTGGACCGCGAGCAGGGCCGGCGCCGGCTGGCGGCCCGGTGGGGGCCGTGGTGGCAGGCGCGGCACGGCCCCGACGTGCCGGTCCCCCGCTCGGCGTGGGCCCGCGCCGCACGGTGGTGGGGCCCCTCGCTGGGGGTCCGGTGGTGGCGGCTGGCCGCCGGGATCAGCCTCGGCCTGGCCATCGGCACCAAGTGGTCGGGGTTGTACTTCCTCGCCGTCTTCGGGCTGATGACCGTGGCCTGGGACCTCGGCGCCCGCCGTGCCGTCGGCGCGCGCGACTGGCTCGCCGGCACCGTCGTGCGCGACGGCATACCGGCGTTCCTGCTCATGGTGCCCACGGCGCTGCTGACGTATGTCGCCAGCTGGGCCGGGTGGTTCGCCACCCGCGGTGGGTGGAAGCGGCAGTGGGCGGCCGACCACCCCGCGCCCGACGGCTCCTTCGCGGCGCTGGTGCCCGACCCGCTGCGCTCGCTGTGGGCCTACCACGTCGAGCAGTGGAACTTCCACATCGACCTCGCCAACGAGCACGCCTGGAGCTCCAACCCGTGGAGCTGGACGGTGCAGTGGCGCCCGACCCTCTTCTACGCCGAGTGGCCGGAGCGGGGCGAGCAGGGCTGCGAGGCCGCCGAGTGCGTGGAGTACATCGCCTCCCTGGGCAACATCGTGCTGTGGTGGGGGGCGACGATCGGGCTGCTGGTCGTCCTCTTCCTGTGGCTGCTGGGCCGGGACTGGCGGGCCGGGGCGGCGCTCGCCGGCATCGCGGCCGGCTGGTTGCCGTGGTTCCTCTACCAGACGCGGACGATCTACAGCTTCTACGCCGTCGCCTTCGTCCCGTGGCTGGTGCTGGTCGTCGTCACCTGTCTGGCGCTGGTGCTGGGACCGGCGGACGCCCCGGCGCAGCGGCGGCGGTGGGGTGCCGTCGCGGTCGTCGGCTACCTCACCCTGGCCGCCGCCTTCTTCGCGTGGTACTGGCCGGTCTACACCGCCATCACCATCCCGCGCGAGGCGTGGAACCTGCGGATGTGGTTCGACTTCTGGACCTGAGCCGCGGCGCTCCCGGTGGCACGGCGTCCGGCCGCTGCGAGGTATGCCCTCGGCTCAGGCCTCCAGGCCCATGGCCTCGGCGATCTTGAGGTGCGGCGCACCCTCCTCGGCACGTCCGGCCCGCTGCAGGGTCCGGGCCAGGACGAGGTGGGCGTAGGCGTCGCTCGGCCACCGCTCGACCATGGCCCGCAGCTCGGTCTCGGCCCGCCCCAGCCGGGCGGAGTGGTAGTAGCTGCGGGCGAGCAGCAGCCGCACCTGGGCGTTGCCCGGGTCGGCCTGCGCGAGCGGCTCGAGCAGGCCCGCGGCGCGGACGTAGTCCTTGGTCTCGAAGGCGAAGGTGGCCCGGTCGTAGCGGGCGTGGTCGTCCACCGTCGCGTCGTCGGGAAGGTCCACGAAGTCACCCATGCCCTGCACTACGTCCGCCAGCCCTCCAGCATTCCCGGCGTCGCGGCGTCGGCGAGGTCGAGCGCCATCCCCAGGGGGATGTTGGGTGCCACGACGCGCTCGGACCCGGCGGCGGTGGTCGCGGTGAGGTCGGCCAGCCCGAGCCGCCGCTGGAACAGTCCCTGGTGGACGACCCAGCCGATGACGCCACCGCGCTCCAGGACCTCCCTCGTGCGGATGACCGCGCCTGTCTGCACGACGAGGTGCCGGTCGGTGAGCGCGTGCCCGAGGTTGCGCCAGGCGTTCTCGGCGATGACGGCGTTGAGCAGACCGAATCCGACGAGCACGGCGAGCGGCACCCACCAGGGCCAGCTCGCGAACCAGCCGACGTCCAGCCACCAGGTCGGCACGGCCGCCAGGGCGGCGAGGAACAGCGTCCCCCACTGCCCGCTCACGTGGATGCGGCGGCGGGCCCGCGGACCGTGCCCGGTGAGGGTCATCGTCAGCGGCCCGTCCTCCTCCAGCAGCGCGTGCCCGACCTCCTGGACCACCCGGCGCGGGGCCGGTGGCAGGAGCCGGGTGGTGCCGTCGCTGCCGACCCCGGTGGCCAGCGCGGTCAGCTCGGCGCCGCGCACGAAGCGCAGGAGGAACTGCTCGGTCATCCGGACCCCCCGGATCTTGGCCTCCTCGATGGTCTGGCTGCGGGTCGTGAGCAGGCCCCGGGTGGTGCGGATCTTGCCCCCGGCCTCGCGCACGAGGCTCAGGTTCCACCAGCTCAGCACGTAGGAGGCCGTGGACACGACCACCCACCCGAGGACCACCACGACGGTCGCGCCGGCGAGGAGGACGACCAGGGCCTGGGCCGCGACCCAGCCCCACGCGTCCTGCGCGACCTCGGTCTCGTCGATCGGCAGGTCGTCCCCGAACTGGCCGAGCACACCGACGGCCCCGGCGACCACGACGAGGCTGGACAGGCTGAACGGCGCGTACCGCAGCCACCCCCAGTCGATCCGGGCCAGCTCGGTGTCGGACCCGCGTCCCGCCGAGGGCGTGGGGCTCACCTCCCCGTCCTCCACGACCTCGCCGGCGCCGTCGGCCGGCTCGGCGTCGACGGCGGACGAGCGCTGCAGCAGGTAGACCCGCAGCGAGGAGGCCTGGTCGCGGGTGAGCCCGTCGAGCTCGATCTGGGAGTCGTCGACCCCGGTCCCGACCTTGGCCTTGGTCAGCCCGAGCACGCGGTGGATCGGGGTGGACTCCAGGTCGACGCTGCGGATGCGGTCCAGCGGGGCGGTCACCACCTTGCGGCTCAGCACCCCGGTGCGCAGCTGCAGCTGCTCCTCGGTGAACCGGTAGCGGGTGAAGAACCAGGCGAGCACACCGAACAGCACGGCCAGGACGGCGAAGACCGGGGCGGCCCAGAACCAGAAGCTGTTCCCGTCGCTCTGGCGCGCGCCGAAGAAGACCAGGACGAGCGGCACGATCATCGAGCGGATGGCTCGCACCGGGTGGACGAGCAGCATGCGCGGGCTCAGGCGCTGCCAGTCCTGCGCCCCGCCCACCCCCGGCGGTGGTGGCGGGGTGGCCGGGTCGGCCGGGGCGAGGGGCTCGCCCGTGGGGGGCGGCAGCGCGGTCACGTCGCGTCGCCGCGCGTCTGCCCGGTCACCCGCGCGAGCTCGGCGGTGACCCGGTCGGCGACGTCGGTGTCCAGGCAGGTGAGCCGGATCGGCCCGGCCGCCGAGGCGGTGGTGACGGTGACGTTGGCCAGCCGGAAGATCCGCATGAGCGGACCCCGCTCGGTGTCCACGGTCTGCACCCGCGACAGCGGCGCGATGCGCTGGTCGCGGGAGAGCCAGCCGGTCTGGGCGAAGACCCGTTCCCCGGTGACCTCCCACCGGGTGCGGCGGTAGCGGATGAGCGGCTCCAGCGCCTGCTCCACGACCGTGTAGACGAGGATGGCCACGAAGACCGGCCCGAGCCACCGCTGCACCCCGTCGGGCACGAACCAGTAGACCGCGAACAGGATGGCCCAGACGACGACGGCGCCGAGGAAGCCCTGGAGCGCCCAGTAGCGCACCGCTCGCGGGCTCACCTGGTGCGCGGGCTCGTGCAGCGGCGCGGCGTCGGGCACGGAGGAGGGCTGCGTGACGGTCATGCGAGCGTCGCCACCAGGAGGGCCTTGATGGTGTGCAGGCGGTTCTCCGCCTGGTCGAAGACGATGCTGGCGTCGGACTCGAAGACCTCGTCGGTGACCTCCAGCCCGTCCGCCAGCTCTGGATGGATGCTCATCAGCTGCTCCCCCACCTCGGTGTCCGTGTCGTGGAACGCCGGCAGGCAGTGCATGAAGACCGCCCCCGGGTTCCCGGTCGCCTCCATCATCGCGCGGTCCACCCGGTAGGGCAGCAGCAGGTCGATCCGCTCCTGCCAGGCGCTGGCCGGCTCCCCCATCGAGACCCAGACGTCGGTATGCACGGCGTCCACCCCGGCGACCGCCTCGCGGGGGTCCTCGGTCACCGTCAGCCGGGCCCCGGTGCCCCCGGCGACCTGCTCGCACAGGGCGACCACGTCGGGCGCGGGCTGCAGGCCCGCGGGGGCACCGATGCGTACGTCGCACCCGAGCTTGGCCCCGAGGAGCAGCAGCGAGTGGCCGGTGTTGTTGCGGGCGTCGCCGAGGTAGGCGAAGGACGTGTCGGACCAGGGCTTGTCCACGTGCTCGCGCATGGTGAGGGCGTCGGCGAGCATCTGCGTGGGGTGCCACTCGTCGGTGAGTCCGTTGTAGACCGGCACCCCGGCATACCGGTGCAGCTGCTCGACGGTCGCCTGGGCGGCGCCGCGGTACTGGATCGCGTCGTACATCCGGCCCAGCACGCGCGCCGTGTCCTTGATCGACTCCTTGTGCCCGATCTGGCTGCTCCGGGGGTCGAGGAAGGTCGTGGCCGCTCCCTGGTCGGCGGCGGCGACCTCGAAGGCGCTGCGGGTCCGGGTGGAGGTCTTCTCGAAGACGAGGGCGATGGACCGGCCGACCAGGCGTCGCTGCTCGGTGCGGGCCCGCTTGGCCGCCTTGAGCTCGGCGGCGAGGTCCAGCAGCGCGAGGATCTCCTCGGGGGTCTCCTCGACCAGGGACAGCAGGCTGCGTCCCCGCAGGTCGACGGCCATGACGGCTCCTTCGTGGGTCGGGCACGCACCGCGCCGAGGGTGCGCTCGTGCGGGGTCAGCGTAGTCCGGGCGCGGGGCCGCGTGGCCCCGGGGGACGACAGACGGCCCCGCCGGTGGGCGGGGCCGTCTGTCGGACTCGGGTGGAGCTGAGGGGAATCGAACCCCTGACCTTCTCATTGCGAACGAGACGCGCTACCAACTGCGCCACAGCCCCGTGTGCGTGTCCAGACTATACAGACCAGCCCGGCGCCGACCCAAACCGCCGGCGGCGACGGTCAGCCCACGCGGTCGACGCGCGGGAGGTCCTCGAACTCCTCCTCCAGCGCCATCTCGGTGCCGTCCGCCGGGAGCTGGCCGGACCCGCTGCTGGGCTGGGGGGCACCGCGGTAGGCGCGGGCCTTGAGGGTGTAGGTCGGCGGCGGCACCGGGGTGGGGCTCCACGAGCCTGCGGCCGGCGCGGGCTCCTCGGCCACCTCGGCCCGGGTGGGTGCGGGGGCCAGTCCGGCCTCGACCTCGTCGATGTCGAAGAGGGCGGGCCGGGCCGGCTCGAGGTCCACCGCGCGGCGGGCCGGACGCGCGGCGGCCACCGCCCCGGCGGCGCGGGCCTGCGCCGCGAGCGGGGAGTCCGGCGCCTGGATCGTCGTGCTCACCGGCGCGCCGGGTCCCTCGGCGGCCGCCGGAGCCGGGGCCGGGGCCAGGGCCGAGGCGCCCGGGCGGGCGGCGCGGGCGGGAGGGCTGTCGGCACGGCGCCCGAGGCTGTCGTCGGCCGCGGCACGCCCGGTCGCGACCGCACCGCGGCCGCGGGTGGTCGCCCGGCGGCGCCTGCGGGCCGCCCGGGCCGAGCGGCGCACGAGCAGGAGGGTCACGCCCAGCACGCCCACACCGGCGAAGCTCCACCACCAGCCCAGCACGGGGCTGACGCCCAGCGAGACCAGGGCGACCATGACGACCGAGGCGGTGAGCAGGGCGACGGCGCGCAGCCGGGCGGCCCGACGGGCCCGCCGCACGGCGGGGGTCGGACCGACGGCGGTCGCGCCCGCAGGCTGTCGGGTGGGGGCCGGGCTCCCGCCCCGCTTGACCGTGACCTCGGGGCGGGCCGGTCGCAGGGGCGAGACGGAGTAGGCGGCGGGGGCCTGGTCGGCGACGTCCGGGCGGGGCAGCGCGCGGCGGCGTTCCAGGACCCGCATGGCCTCGGAGAAGCGGTCGACCGACCGGGCGGTCGCGAGGTGCTCGCGGCGCCGCACCCAGTGCTGGACCAGGTAGACAGCCCACACCGCCAGGATGACGACGAAGATGAGACTGCTGACCGGGGGCACGGCACCACGGTAGGCGTCCGGTCGGGGCGATCGGCTGAGGTCGGCGGAGTGTCGCCGGAGTTTCTCCTGTGACCGGTGGGAGCCGCCGTGTGCGTCCGTGGCCCACGAGGGGCCACGAGCGCGCACGGCCGGGCGCCGCGCTCAGCCGGCGCGGCCGTGCAGGCTCGCGACCAGGCCCCCCGGGGCGTACCCGCCGGGGCGCAGGTCCTCGGTGAGGACGGCGAAGGAGCGGTGGTCGGCCCATCCGCCGTCGACGTGCATGAGCCCCCGCTGCCGCCCCTCCTCGGGGATGGCGAGGCGGGCCACGACGGCGAGGGACGCGGAGTTCTCGGGGCGGATGGCGACCTCGACCCGGTGCAGCCCGACCTCGAGGAGCGCGTGGTCGACGAGGGCGGCCAGCGCCCAGGTCGCCACCCCCCGGCCGGTGGCCCCCCGGTCCAGCCAGTAGCCCGCCCACCCCGAGCGCCGGGCACCCCAGAGCACGTCGAAGAGCTGCATCTGGCCCCGGATGCGGCCGTCCACGTCGATGACGAAGGGCAGGGTCAGCCCGTCGCGGGCCGCGCGGTCGTTGACCCGGCGCATCTGGTGGAAGGGCAGGCCCCCCGAGCGGTCCTGCGGCGCGGTCGACTCCCAGGGCCGCAGCCAGGCGGCGTTGCGCCGGCGCAGGTCCTCCCACTCCGCCCGGTCCGAGCGGACCAGCCCGCGCAGGGTGAGCTGCCGACCGTCGGGGAGCTCCTGGCGCACCCGCGCCGGCCACGCCCAGCTCACTCCTGGCGCACCCAGTCCCCGGAGCGCCCGCCGGACTTGGCGACCACGCGGACGCCGGTCACGACGGCCAGCCGGTCGACCGCCTTGACCATGTCGACGAGGGCGAGCGCGGCCACGCTGACGCAGGTCAGCGCCTCCATCTCGATGCCGGTCCGGTCCGCGGTGCGCACGGTCGCGATGATCTCGACGCCGCCGTCGTCGACCTCGAGGTCCACCGTGACGCCGTGGATGGCCACCGGGTGGCACAGCGGCACCAGGTCGGGCGTGCGCTTGGCGGCCTGGATGCCCGCGATGCGCGCGACGCCGAGGGCGTCGCCCTTGGGCACCGTCCCGCCGCGGAGCGCCGCGACGGCCTCCTCCGAGAGGTCGACGCGTCCGCGCGCGGTCGCCGTGCGTGCGGTGACCTCCTTGGCGCTGACGTCGACCATGTGGGCCGTCCCGTCCGCCCGCAGGTGCGTGAGCGGGTCACTCATCGCCGGCGTCCCGCCCGGCCCCGGCCCGATCGGCCTCCTCCTGCTCGCGCTGCGCCTGCAGCCGTGCGTCGATCTCGGCCCGCGGGCGCAGCAGGATCAGCTCCACCTCGGACCCGGCGGCCACCTCGGTGGCCTCGGGCTCGGAGACCGCCAGCGCGTCGGCCCGGGCCAGCGCGGCCACGAGGTGGGAGCCCGCACCGCCCGCCGGGGACACGGCATACGCGCCGGTGGGGTCGCGGTCGATCCGGACCCGGGTGTAGGTCCGCCGGTCCGGCGAGCTGCGCCAGCCCGTCGTCGCGAGACCGGTGGTCCGCCGGCCACCCTCGTCCCTCCCCGCGCGCCGCTGCAGCGCCGGGCGCACGAAGACCTCGAAGCTGACGAGGGTGCTCACCGGGTTGCCCGGTAGCGTGAAGACCGGCACGTCGCGCCGTCCCAGCACCCCGAAGCCCTGGGGCTTGCCCGGCTGCATCGCCACCTCGACGAACTCCATCGTCCCCTGCCCGCTGAGCACCTTCTTGACGATGTCGAACTCGCCCTTGCTCACCCCGCCGGTGGTGATGACCACGTCGGCGTGGTCGAGCTGGCGGTGCAGCTGGCGGCGGGTCGCTCCCTCCTCGTCCGGCAGGTGCCCGAGGTGCACGACGTGGGCACCGGCCCCGCGCACGAGGGCCTCCAGCATGGGACCGTTGGAGTCGACGATCTGCCCCGGCCCGACCGGCTCGCCCGGGCGCACCAGCTCGTCCCCGGTGGACAGGATCGCCACTCGGACCGGCCCGATCACCTCCACCTCCTGCACCCCCGCCGAGAGCAGCGCCGCGATCTCGCCGGCCCCGATGCGGCTGCCCGCCGGCAGCACGAGGTCACCGGCGCGGATGTCCTCGCCCGCCCGCCGGATGTGGGCGCCCTCCTCCGGATGCACCCGCAGCTGCGGCTCGTGCGGGTGCCCGTCGGTGTCCTCGACCTTGACCACGGCGTCGGCCCCGTCCGGCATGGGGGCGCCGGTCATGATGCGCCACACCTGGCCCGGCACCATCTCGTGGCGTGCCTGGTCGCCCGCCGCCACGTCCCCGGTGACCGGCAGCACGACCGGGCTCTCGGAGGAGGCGCCCTCGAGGTCGGCCCGGCGCACGGCATACCCGTCCATCGAGGAGTTGTCGAAGCGCGGCAGGTCGGCCAGGCTGCGGACGTCCGCCGTGGTGACCAGGCCCAGCGTGCGGCGGACCGGCAGGGTGACGGCGGGGACCGGCTCGATCTGAGCCAGCACGGCGTCCAGGTGCTCGTCGACGGATCTCATGGCCCCACCCTAGGAGCATGGGCCACAATCGGGCCGTATGAGTGGTGCGCTGCCGGACTACCGCCCCACGGGTGACGTGGCCGCCGACAAGGCGACCTGGCGCGCCGCGGTCCGGGCCGCCCGCCGCGGGCTCGTCGACGGGTGGTCCGAGCAGGAGCGCGAGGCCGCGGCGCGGGCGCTCGCGGCGGCGGGGCTCGCGCACCTGCGGAGGTATGCCGTCGCGCGCGGCCGGACCGACCTCGTCGGGGCGACCGTCACCGCCTACGAGCCGATGCGCACCGAGCCGCCGGTCCGGGGGCTGACCGACGCGCTGCGCCGGGCGGGGGTGCGGGTGCTGGTGCCGCTCACCCTGGAGCGGCCCCGGCTGGACTGGGCCGACCTCGACGACCCGGGGCGTGCGCCCCAGGGCGAGGACGCGCTGCGGGACGTCGACCTGGCGTTCGTCCCCGGGCTGGCGGTCTCCCGCGCGGGGGTCCGGCTGGGGCAGGGCGGGGGCTACTACGACACCGTCCTCCCCCGGCTGCGGGAGCTCTCCGGCGGGGCACCGGTCGTCCTCGTCCTGCACGACCACGAGGTCGTGCCGCAGGTGCCCGCGGCGGGTCATGACGCGGTCGTCGACGCCGTGCTGCGACCGACGACGGGGGTGCAGCGCCTGCCGCTGGCCTGATCAGCCCTCGTCGGGCACCAGGAGGAGGGTCTGCCTCCCCGCCTCGTTCACCGCGTCCCGGCTGAACGCCCAGGGGTAGGTGTCGCCCTCGATCCAGGCCCGCGTCTGGTCGTCGTAGTTGGGGTGGAAGGGGTGACCCGAGGTGCCCGTCTGGTTGACCCAGGTGGAGGCGTCCAGGTCGGCGAGGTCGACGACCATGCGCATGGACGGCGCCGAGGTGACGTCGAAGCTGCCGGTGCTGGCGTCCCAGTTCATGGCGTTGACCATCGCGCTGCTGCCCGGCACCGGGAAGGGGCCGCGGTTGACCAGGTCCTGCACCACCCCGGGCACGCCCTCCTCACCCAGGACCTGGTGACGCAGGTGGGCGCGGTGCAGCTGCCCCCAGCTCCAGTCCGCGGGATCCTTGGAGATCTGCCGGGTCAGGTCGAGCCGGGCATCCACCAGGGCCGTGCGCAGCACCTCGTCGCGCGACTCGATGACGCCGGGGGTGCGCTGGTCGTCCCACCACACGCTCTCGGGGGAGGCCATGAGGTCGACCATGATCTGCATGGAGCGGGAGTTGCCGGTCGCGCCGAGGTCCGGGGGCAGCTCGTCGTCGAAGACCGCCTCGAGCAGGTTGTCGTAGACGGCGTAGAAGTAGGCCGCGGCCGCGGTCTGGTCACCGTCGGCCGGCGAGCTGCCGTCCCAGTCGCGCAGCAGGTCCTGCGGGGCGGTGTAGAAGTCGCCCTCGAGGTCGACCTCGGTGAGGTAGGGCACCATGTCGAGCGCGAAGGTGCTGACGTCGTCGAGCTGGATCTCGTTCATGTCGGCACCCGTGAGCGGCCCCTGCTCCAGCCGTGAGCGCAGCAGCTCCAGGATGCGGGTGGAGCGGTAGCCCTTGTCGTACTCGGTCGTGAGGAACGGCGTCGACCCCCGCACGACCGCCTGGTTGGCCGCGACGACGATGCCGTCCTCGGGGTTGTAGGCCGTGGGCAGGTCGTCGAAGTCGACCCACCCGCGCCAGGCGTACTGGTCGTCCCAGCCGGGGGCCGGGTAGTACCCGGGCGGGGTGGAGTAGGTCGCGCTGCGGCGGACCGGGACCAGGCCGGGGGCCTGGTAGCCGATGTTGCCCTCGGTGTCGGCGTAGAGGAGGTTCTGGGAGGGCACGGCGAAGAGCTGCGCCGCGGAGCGGAACTCGTCCCAATCGCTGGCCGCGTTGAGGGCGAAGACGGCCTCCGCGGTGCGGGCGGGCTCCAGGCCGGTCCAGCGCAGCGCCACCTCGAAGTCCCGGGAGGTCGCGACCCCGTCGAGCGGCCCGTTGTCACCCATCCGGCCGACGTCCTCCAGCACGTCGGAGACGATCGGGCCGTTCGAGGTCTCCCGCACGGTGAGCTCGACGTCGTCGCCGCCGGCCACCCGGATCGTCTCGGTGCGCACGTCCATGGGGACGTAGTCCTCGTCGCGCAGCACCGTGTCGTCCACAGTGTCCTCGAGGTAGAAGTCGGTGACGTCGGGGTCGAGGTTGGTGAAGCCCCACGCGATGGACCGGTTGTGGCCGATGACCACCCCCGGCAGCCCGGCGAAGGTGAAGCCGGTGACGTCGAAGGGGCACTCCTCGCTCAGCTCGCGGCAGTGCAGGCCGCTCTGCATCCAGATCCCGGGCTGGGAGATCGCGAGGTGCGGGTCGTTGGCGAGCAGCGGCATACCCGTCTCGGTGTGGTCCCCCGAGACGACCCAGGAGTTGGAGCCGATCCCCTCGCCGGAGCCCATGAGCTCGGGCACCGCCGCGAGGGCGGACGCGGTGTCCGCGAACGCGTCCTGCGCCGGCCCCGCGAGCCACTGCCGCGTCTCGTCCGAGATGGGTCCGTCCGGGGCCACCGGGTCCCCCCGGCCCACGAGGTCGGCGGCGTCCGACTGCCCCGGCACCGGTGCGAGCACCGTGCCCCTGGTCCCGCTCCGGCTGTCGGTGACGCCCCTCGGCGAGGTCTGCGGCGGCGTCCACTCGCTGCGGTCGAGGATGGGCGGGTGCTCGTCGAAGGGGTAGTCGGGGTAGAGGGTCTCGAGCTGGTCCAGCGACACCTGGCCCACGAGGCGACCGCGCGCGAGCTCGTCGGCGTAGTTGCCCCGCAGGTCCCAGGCCATGGCCTTCAGCCACGCGAGCGAGTCCACCTCGTCCCACGGACGGACCATGTAGCCCGGGGCGTTCGAGGAGAGCAGGACGTACTCGATGCCCATGGCCGAGGGACCGCTGCGGCTGTCGATGTAGGCGTTGACCCCGGCGGCGTAGGCGGCGAGGTAGGTGCGGGCCTCCGGCGAGAGCAGCGAGAGCTCCTGCTCGGCGACCCGGCGCCAGCCCAGGGTGCGGATGACGCGGTCCGTCTCCAGACCTCCCTCTCCCACGAGCTCGCTGAGCCGGCCGCTGACGATGTGCCGCCGCAGGTCCATCTGGAAGAAGCGGTCCTGGGCGGCCACGTAGCCCTGAGCGCGGAAGAGGTCCTCGGCGGTGTCGGCGTAGATGTGCGCCACCCCCAGGTCGTCCCGCACCACCTCCACCTCGGCGCCGAGGCCGGCGAGCTCCTGCTCGCCCGACACCTGCGGGAACCCGCGCCGCGTCAGACCGACCGCGATGACGGCGGTGGCCACCACCACGACCACGAGGATCGCGGCGATCGGCACGGCCAGACGCTGCCAGAGGGGACGGGGCACGGCCCCCAGCCTAGGTGACGGTGCACGGCGAGGTCAGGAGGCGACGTAGAATCCGGGCTCGTGCCCACGTATTCATACGCCTGCAAGGACTGCGGCCACGCCTTCGACATCCAGCAGGCGTTCACCGACGACGCCCTGACCACCTGCCCCGAGTGCGAGGGGCGGCTGCGCAAGGTCTTCAGCGCGGTCGGGGTCGTCTTCAAGGGGTCCGGGTTCTACCGCACCGACTCGCGGGGGTCGGGGTCGGGGAGCGGCGGCTCGTCCTCCGGCGGGTCCGAGCGGAGCTCGGCCGACCAGGGCGGGTCGCAGGGTGGATCGGGCTCCGGCGGTTCCTCCGGCGGGACGGGCGGGTCGTCCGGCGGGTCCGGCGGGGCCGGCACGTCGGGTGCGGGCTCCTCCGGCACGGGCGGATCCTCCTCGACGAAGGGCTCCGGCTCCACGACGGCGTCCACATCCTCGGGGGGGTCGGGGTCGTCGTCCACAGGCTCCGCCTGAGCCCTGGCCCGACCGGGTCCCGGGCCCTAGCGTCACCGGGGTGACCCCAGCAGCAGGACCCCCACCCGGCCGACCCCGCAGCAGGCGCGTCGCGCGCCCCTGGCCGGCGCTGCCTGCCCGTCGGTGGGTGGCTGCAGTCCTCGCCGCGCTGGTCGTCGGCGGAGGACTCCACCTCGTCGTGTCCCAGCCCCGCCCCGAGGACGTCCCGGTCGTGGTGGCGGCCCGAGCCCTCCCGGTGGGCGCGCCGCTGGGCGAGGGGGACACCGAGCTGCGTCATCTGCCCGCGTCGGCCCTGCCGGAGGGGGCGCTCGAGGGGCTCCCCCCGGGGAGGCACCAGGTGGCCGTCCCGCTGCAGGCCGGCGAGATCCTCAGCGCCGCCGACCTGCGCACGTCCGCCCTGCTCGAGGGCCTCCCCGACCGGGTGGCGGTCTTCGTGCCGCTGGGTGAGCCGACCGTCGCCGAGGCGCTGGGCGCCGGCGACGCGGTCGACGTGCACTCGCCGGTCGACGGGGCCGTGGTCGCCCGGGAGGCGCTGGTCCTGCAGACGCGGGGCGGGGAGGCCCCGGGGCTGTGGCTGGCCGTGGAGGAGAACACGGCGGCCGGGCTGGCTGCGGCGCGCGGTGCCGACCCGGTGGGCGCGGCGCTGAGCGTGGCGCTGCGGCCGCCTCCTCCGTAGGGGTGGGCGGGCAGCGCGGCTCTGCCTATACTTCTGCCGTGGCGCCAGGGGCGAAGCACGGCGCGGGCCACCCACATCCGACACCACCATGTGCGCACCGTCCCGCCCTGCGCACCACCCGAGAGGAGAGGCCATGCTCAGCGGCTTCAAGGACTTCATTCTGCGTGGCAACGTCGTCGAGCTGGCCGTCGCGGTCGTCGTCGGCTCCGCCTTCGCGGCCGTCGTCGACACCATCGTCTCCAGTGTCATCACCCCCCTGCTCAACGCCGTGGGTGGAGCAGAGGTCGGCGGTCTCGGCTTCCGCATCATCTCCGGCAACGACGCGACCTACGTCGACCTGGCCGCGATCATCAACGCTGTCATCGTCTTCCTGCTCACCGCCGCGGTGGTCTACTTCGTGCTGGTCGGCCCCATGAACAGGGTCACCGAGCGCATCAACCGCAACAAGGCGGTCGAGGAGGAGGTCATCTCCGAGGAGGTGGCCACCCTCCGCGAGATCCGCGACCTGCTGGCCCAGCGCCGCCCCGACGCCTCGCTCTGACCCGGGGGCAGCCGCACCGGACGGACGTTCCGACCACGCGTCCGGTGCGTTCCGACCACGCGTCCGGTGCGTTCCGACCACGCGTCCGGTGCGTTCCGAGCACGCGTCCGGTGCGGTGGTGAGCGCCGTCAGTCCCAGTGCGGGGGGCGCTGCTCGAGGATCCAGCTGTCCCGGGGGTCCAGGCGGGTCGGGGCCGAGCCGTCGCCCGCGCGGCGCGCCGGCTCGCGGTCCCCGCGGCCGGGTGCAGGGCGGTCGTCGGTCTGGTCCGCGTCCGGGTTGGTCGGCGGCGCGACCACGCGCCCGCGGGTGTGCCGCCGGAGCGGCCCGCGCCCGGCGTCGGCCGCGGGCCGGTCCGCCATGGTCCCGCCCCCACCCGGGCTGCGCCCGTCGACGTCCGGGGCGTGACTCCCGCCGTCGGTGCCGGTGGACATCAGCGCCTCGGCTGCTCACGCAGCGCGTGCAGGACCCTGGCCACCTCGCGGGCCGGGTCGGTGAAGACGTCGGTGGTGCGCACCCGCACGGGGGTCCACCCCATCCGGGTGAGCTGCTCGTGCCGCAGCCGCACGTCGTCCCGACCGGGTGCGCCCGCCGCGGAGCGACCGTCACCGTCGACGGCGACGGCGAAGCGGTGCGGGTCGTCCTCGGCGACGACGCCGAGGTCGACGGCGTGCGGGCCGTGGCCGACGCCCTCGCGCACGTCCAGACCCTCGGCGCGCAGCCGACGGACGAGCTCGGCCAGCACGGCCGATCCGTGGCCGTGCTCCTCGGCGTCCGGGACCAGCGCCCGGGCCACGATGCGCGCGCCGTGGGTGGCCGCCTCCGGCCAGGTGTCGACCGGGGTCTCGGTCACCAGGTCGACGCTGCGACGGGCCGCGGCCAGGACGGCACCGGCGGTCTCCGGCGCCGCGACCGCCTCCGGCGAGCCGAGCCACACCACCCGGTCCCTCGTCTGCCCGGCGACGCGGTGCACCGGCAGCACGAGGAAGGCCTCGCTGTCCTGCTCGTCGTCCGAGAGCGAGGTGGGGAGCTCGCCGCCACGCATGGCCTGCCGCAGCGCGATCCCCGCGTCCTCGGCACCGGCCTCGTCGTCGGTGACGAGCAGCAGGCTCTCGGGCCCGGACCGGGCGTGCTTGAGCACCAGCCGGACCGCTGCCTCCACCCGGATGCTGACGTGCCCCTGCACGACGTGCTCGCGCACGCTCGGGATCCGGTCGACCCCGGGGAAGGAGTGCACGGGGCGCGGCATGAGCGGGGCCAGGGGTGCCACCAGCCCCTGGTCGAGGGCGCGGTAGTGCACCGCCAGGTGGCGCACCGGCAGCACCGCCGCCGCGTCGCGCAGCAGGGACGACGTCGAGGTCGCACCGGGGGCCGCCTCGGCGCGGGGGTCGGCCACGACGGAGAAGTCGCGGGGTCCGGGACCGCCGCTGTCCCCGACGACGAGCACCCGGCGCCCCCGGGCCAGCGCCGGGGCCGAGCGCGCCGTCGTCGTCCGGCCGGCACGGTCCACGACCACGAGGTCGACCGTGAGGTCGGGAGGCAGCACCGCCGGCACCGCCAGCGGGCTGGTGAGCAGCACGGGGGCCGCCGCGAGCACGACGTCCGGCGCCCGGCTGATGATGTCGCGCGAGTCGACGGCCCCCACCCGGCTCGCGTCGAGGGCGCGCTGCCAGGCTCCGAGCTGGGAGGCGTGCCCGGCGAGGGTCCGCCGGAGCCGGCGGAGCACGGCCCGTCGGGCACGCAGGGCGTTGCGGTGCAGGTGCGCGCGGTCGGCGGACCGGAAGGACCGCTCGGCCTCGCGCACCGCCTCGCCGCCGACCTGCTGGGGCACCGAGTCGGAGGTGAGGTGGTCCAGGACCGAGCTGCGGTGCACGAAGCGGACCTCGGGGGCGACCCGGTCGGCCGGCACCCCGCGTCGGGCGAGGTCGTCGACGAGCTCGCCGAGGCCCCGCTCGCGCAGCGGCGCCAGCAGCGGGTGCGCCTGCGCGGCCACGGCCGCGCGCTCGGAGCGGGCGTCCAGACGCACCAGCCGTTCCAGCACCGTGTCGAGATGGGTGGTCGACAGCTCGTGCCCGGCGGAGGTGCCGGCGAGGACCTGCTCCAGCCAGGCGAGGTCCTCCCCGAGCGGGGCGTGCGCGGCCAGCGCGTCGTCCCAGCCCTCGGGGGCCGTGGGCCGGGCGGCCTTGCCGGCCACCTCCTCCCACTCCCGACGCTCGTCCCGCGCCATCCGGACCCGGTGGGCGAGCTCCGGCGGCGGCGTGCCGGGACGCAGCTGCTGCCGCACCTGGCGCCGCAGCCTGGCCCGCGCCACCGCGCCGGGGCGCTGCTCCACGTCGTCCCGGTCCGCGGTGGCCGCGACCATGTCGTCCAGTGGTGCGTCGTAGATGCCCGGGGAGAAGTGGTCGAGCGTCTCGCTCGCCCGGGCGACGAGGCCCAGGCGGTGCGCCCACTGGGCGAGCGTCGCCGGCGCCGGCATCCCGGCGGCGCGGCACACGGCGTCGGCCTGCTCGCGGGCCGTGCTGAACTCACCGGTGACCAGCCGCCCGACGATCTCGGTGGCCCGGGCGGCCTCGTCCTCGCTGGCCAGGCGTGCGGCATACCAGGGGTCCTCGGTGCGCGCCGCGGACCAGGCGCCGCAGTCGGCGGCCTCGATGAGGGCGTCGGTGACGGCGGAGAGCTCCTCCTCGGTGAGCTCCCCGAGGACGTCCAGCGGTAGCCGGACCCGGGACGCCGGCGGGTGGTCGAGGGTCGCCAGGGCGGCGAGGTCGTCCTCGGTCCGGGCCAGGCTGAGCGCCCAGGGCGCGTGCTCGCGGTGCAGCACCTCCTGCTCGCGACGGAGCACGGAGAGCGCGTCGGCGCGGGCCGGCAGGGGGTCCGGGCCGAGGTCCGGCTCGTCCTCGGCGGGCAGCCGGTCGAGGGTGTGCCGCACCCGCGCCAGCGTCTGACGCATGGAGGCCGGGTCCTCGGCCAGGTGCAGGCACAGGTCGCCCAGCCCCACGTGGTCCAGTCGACGGCGCAGCGCCTCCAGGGAGGTGCGGTCCTCCGAGCACACCATGACCGTGCGGCCCTCGGAGAGCGCACCGACGACGACGTTGGCGATGGTCTGGGTGGCGCCGGTGCCGGCCGGGGTGTCGAGGACGAGGTCGCCGCCGTGGGAGACCTCGTCCACGACGAGCCGCTGGGAGGCGTCGGCGTCCAGCGCACTGAGCTCCCGGGCGGGGTCGTCGGCGCGCTCCTGGTCGGGGGACGTGGGGGCCGGCCGCACGTCGGCGCCCGCGAGCGCGGCGACCACGTCGTGGGTGGCCAGCGGCTCCGGGTCGCCGGTGTAGGACGTCACCAGGGGCAGCTTGGCCCACGGGAAGGTGCTGATGACCATCTGGGGGCCGATGGCGAAGCCGGCCATCTCGACGCAGATGTCCTCCAGCGCGCGGTAGGTCAGCCGGGGGTCGAACCCGTGGCTCTGCGCGGACAGCCCCGCCAGCAGCGCGGGGTCCGGCTGGAGGTGGGCCTCGCTGCGCAGGTAGTGCTCGAGGACCGGGTTGAAGACGACGTCCTCGTGCAGCTCGAGCACGAAGTCGGAGTGCGCCGCGTCGGTCGGGGTGATGGTGCACGCGCGCAGCAGCACGGGGGCGCGCGGCGGCACGGGCACGCGGTGCAGGGTCCAGGTCGCGAGGCCGATGGCGAGGAAGCTCGTCTCCAGGCCGTGCTCGCGACGCATCTCGGTGACCTTGTCGCGGATGCCGCCCAGCCGGCGCGCCGCGTCGGTGAAGGCCACCTGCTCGCGCACGAGGTCCGAGAGCGGCGTCGGACGTCCCGACAGCAGCTTGGCGACCCCGCCGGGGTGCGCGAGGTTGAGGTCGAAGGTGCCGGTGAGCGAGGTGCGGTGCCACAGCAGCGTGTTGGCACCCCCGAGCTCGGCGACCTCGTGGCGCCAGCGCGTCCGGGCGCGCTGGACCGCCTCGACGCGGGCCTCGTCGAGGGTGTGGGGGGGACGCAGCGAACTCACCGACACAGGCTAACGACTCCCGGCGGCAACGCCGCCCCCGCCACACCCGCGTGGGCCACCTCAGGCCGCCTACACCCCGACGGGGCTCCGCTCGTGGTCGCCGCGCGTCACGGTGTAGGCCGCGAGTCCCACGGCGGCGAGGGCGGCGACCGCGCAGAGCACGGCATACCCGAAGACGTCCATGACCACCCCGGCCAGGGCACCCCCGACGGCGGCGGTCAGGCCCATGACCAGGTCGGCGGCGCCCTGCACCGAGGCCCGCTGACCCACCGGTACCGATCCGGCCACGGTCCCGGAGCCGGCCACGAAGGTGCAGGACCACCCGAGCCCGAGCAGGACCAGACCCGCGGTGAGGCCGGCCGAGAAGCCGGCGTGGCTGAGCGCGGCGAGCAGGCAGGCGAGCACCAGCAGCCCGACCCCGAGGAGGACGACCGGACGCGCCCCCAGGCGGTCGGTCAGCTGGCCCGTGACGGGGGCGAGGCCGTACATCCCGAGGATGTGCAGGCTGATGACCAGCCCGATGAGCTCGATCTCCGCCTGCCCGTGCCGCATGTGCAGCGGGGTCATGACCATCACCGCCACCATGACGACGTGACCGACGGTGACCGCCGTGGTGGCCCAGAGGGCGGTGGGCGTACCCGCGATGATCCGCAGCCCGTCGGCGACGTTGCCCTCCCGGCCCGGCGGGCGGTCGGTCGGCGCACCGGCCAGCCGGCGGGCGGTGAGCAGCGGGTCGGGGCGCAGCAGGACGTGGAGGAGCACCGCGGCCAGGAGGAAGCCGAGGCAGGAGAACACCCACGCGCCGGCCAGCGGCGGCAGCCCGAGCATCCCGGCGACCGCCTTGCCGGGCCCGACCATGTTGGGCCCGAGGACCGAGCCGATGGTCGTCGCCCACACCACCCAGCTCAGCTGTCGCCCGCGACGCTCCGGCACGGCGAGGTCGGTCGCGGCATACCGCGCCTGGCTGTTGGCCGTGGTCGAGGCGCCGAAGAGGGTGGTGCCGACCAGCAGCAGCCAGAAGGCGCCGGTGGCGGTCGCGGTGATCGCGAGCGCGGCGCCCAGCCCCCCGACGAGGTATGCCGTCGCGAGCCCGGCGCGACGGCCGTGCCGGCCCATGAGCGCCGCGACGGGGATGGTGAACAGCGCTCCCCCCAGCACCTGGGTGGTGGTGGCCAGTCCCGACAGCGCGTCGCGGCCGCTGACGTCCGCGGCCACGATCGCGCCGACGGCGATGCCGCTGGCCACCCCGATGCCACCGAGCGTCTGGCTGCCCATGAGGGTCAGCACGGTGCGCGACTGCACCGAGGCGGGGTGGCTCACCGGCTGGCTCATGCGAGCACTATCCCAGCAGCGGCCGGCCCCGCCCGCACCGCCCGGTCCGGCACGGGCTCAGCGGATCTGCTGCCGCCAGTCCGGGGGCACCGACCCGGCCGGACCGGGCACCGGCTGGTCGGCGGGCCTGCTCGTGGGACCGGCCAGCGGCGGACCGTCCACCACCTCGCCCCGGTCGTAGTCCCAGAACCAGTCCTCCCCCGGCTCGAAGCTCTGCACGACGGCGTGCCCCGTGGCGCGCGCGTGAGCGGTGGCGTGCTGCGCCGGGGAGGAGTCGCAGCACCCGACGTGCCCGCACCGGGCGCAGCGCCGCAGGTGCACCCACCACCCGCCGCCGACGAGGCACTCCACGCACCCGGTGCCGCTGGGCGGCACGGCGGGGTCGATCAGCTCGCTGTTCATGTCGTCCTGCCTGTCTCGTCTCGAGGGTCACGCATGCCTCAGGGTAGGGCCAGCAGAGCCCGGCCCGCCCGCCTCAGCCGGGGCGGACCACCTCCGAGGTCGCGACGTCGTCCACGATGATGATGACGGCGCGCGTCATCTCGATGAGCCCGCCGTAGAGCGGCCAGCGCCGGTCCGGCAGGCCCCCGTCGGACAGGTCCGAGGCCAGCCGGTCGGCCCAGGAGCTCAGCTCCTTGACGTCCGCCTCGGGGTCCTCGATCCGCTGCCCGAGCTCGTCCAGCAGCTCGATGAAGGGCTCCCGGAAGGAGCGGTCCCACTCCTCGGCCTCCACCGCGGACTCGTGCACCAGCCGGGATATCCCCCGCACCTGGGCGATGCCCTCCTCCAGCCGGCCGAGCACCCGCGAGAGCTCCTCGCTGCTGGAGGCACGGCGCCGGCGCGGGTTGCCCCACGTGCTCTCCTGCGCCTCGTAGACCAGCCGCCAGGCGCTGTCGAGCCGCCGGTCCAGGGTCCGGGTGCGGTCCACCCAGTCCCCCGTGGGCGCGTCGTCGGCCCGGTCCCGCAAGCCCGCGGCCATGTCCCGGAGGAGCCGGCCCAGTCCCCGGTCGATCTCCTCCACCTGCTGCCGGGCGCTCTGGTCGCGCAGCGGGGCGGCGAGGACGGTGTTGACGACCAGGGCCAGCACCACGCCGATCGCGGTGGCGGCCAGCCGGTCGGCCAGGCCGCTCCAGCTGGTGTCGGTCGAGGCGGTGATGACGAACAGCACGGTGGTGGCGACGGTGATGCCCTCGTGGCGCAGCAGCCCCACCCGGGCGAAGCCCATCGCCAGCAGCAGCGCGAGCGCGAGCGTCAGGGTCCCGTGGCCGCCCACCTGCACGGCCGCGAAGGCGAGCACGACGCCGACCGAGGTGGCGAGGACCGCCTGCGTCCCGCGCGACACGGTCCGGTAGACGGTCGCGTGGACCGTCAGGAGCGCGGTCCAGGGTGCGAGGAAGGCCTGGTCGAGGTCGAGCAGCGCGTCGGCCACCAGCCACGCCGCCACCGCGGCGAGCACGCTCTTGAGGACCTGGAGCAGGTCGCTGCGGACGTCGGGCCGGCTGAGCCAGCGCCGCACGCGCTGAGGACGGGTGGGCATGGTCCCGACTATGACATCCGCCCGGGGGTCGCACCAGCAGCGCTGCCACCCCGGCCACCGGTCACCCCCCGGACGCGAGAGGATGCAGCATGACCGAGCACGCACCCGCCCTCGTGACCGTCGACCCGCGGCACGCCGCCGTCGTCTCCGGCCTCGGCCTGCCGGCCGAGGAGGTCCGGTCCTTCTTCGACAGTGCCTTCCGGACCCTGCACCGTCAGCTGGAGAGCCAGCACCTGACGCCGGCCGGACCCGCGTTCGCCTGGTTCCTCGGTCCGCCCGGGGACACGACCGACGTCCAGGTGGGGCACGAAATCGACCTGTCCTTCGTCCCCACGGCCCCGGTCGACACCCTGCAGCTGCCCGGTGGACAGGCCGCGCAGCTCGTGCATGAGGGGTCCTACGACGACCTCGGCCGGTCCTGGCAGCGGCTCGTCGACTGGGTCCGGTCGCAGGGTCTGGACTCCGGTGGCGGCCTGCTCGAGGAGTACCTCACCGAGCCCGGTCCGGACGTCGACCCGGACACGGTGCGGACCCGGCTGAGCTGGTTCGTCACCCGGCAGGAGTGACCCGCCTCACCGTGCCCGCTCGTTCCCGGCGTCCTGCCGCCGCTGTCGCACCACGACGACGGTCGCGACGCCCAGGAGCAGCCCGGCCACGAGGGTGGCGAGGGTCGCCGCGGTGCTGCCGAGCAGCTGCTCCAGCAGCACCCGGCTCTGGGAGGTCGGGTCGGCCAGCACCACGGTGACGAAGGCCGCGACCAGGACGGTCGCCAGGACGCCGGGCACCTGCTGCCACCGGCCGGTCAAGCCGAGCCGCTGGCGCAGCAGGCGCCCCGCCTTGAGGATCCGGCCGGCCCGGATGAGCCGCAGCGCGCCGACCACCCGCAGCAGCCGGAGCAGCTGCAGGGGGCCGACGGCCAGGACCACCGCCAGGACCACCCCCACCGTGAGCAGGATCAACCACCAGTTGCGGCGGACCCACGACCGCTTGTCCCGGGCGACGAGGAAGAGGATGAGCGTCTCGGCCAGCAGGACCGCGCCGGTGAGCCAGTTGGTGACGGCCCCCACGGTGGCGTAGGGGTCGTCCAGCAGCGTGAGGAAGACCGCGGGCACCGAGGCGAGGGCCGCGACGACGACGGGCAGCGCGAGGCGCTCCTCCCACTCCGCCTCCCGGTCCTGGGTCACCGGGTGCCTCCGGGATGCGTCAGCACGTGCCCCCGGCAGGATTCGAACCTGCGACACCCGCTTTAGGAGAGCGGTGCTCTATCCCCTGAGCTACGAGGGCGGACCGGGCCCGTGGCGCCGGAACCGGCCCATCGTCTCACGCCGACCGCAGCAGCCATGGTCAGGTCGGTGCCCGGCCGGGCGGCCAGGGGCAGGGTCGGCCGACGACGGACGCCCGCCGCGCCACGGGGGCACGGCGGGCGTCGGCGGTGGTGCGGGACTCAGCCGGTGGTGGCGGCGGCGAGGTTGCCCAGGCTCGTCTCCAGCTGCTCCTGGGTGACGAGCGGGAAGCTGACCTTCTCGAGCAGCGCCTGGTCGGTGACCTTGCCCCAGTCGTAGGTCAGCCGGACCTCGGTGTGGTCCGGGCCCTGAGGGGTGAGCTCCCAGACCCACTCCCAGCCGGGCGGGTCGGTGTCGGCCGGGGCGGTCTGCCACGCCACGAGCTTGTCCTTGTCGTAGCCGGTGACGTGGTTGTCGGTCTGGTAGTCGCCGCCCATGTGGTCGCCGCTCATGTTCATCCGGAAGGTCTGCCCGGTCGAGGTGATGCGGTCGCCGTGGTCGACGGACAGCACGAAGCCGGAACCGTCGATGGCGACGTGGTGGTCCGGCAGGGTCAGCACCTCGAACACGTCCTTGGCGGGCGCGTCGATGGTGCGGCTGACGGTGAGGCTCGTCTGATCAGTCATACCCCGACGCTAACGAGCGGGCGCAGCTCGCGCGACCTGAGGTCGGCCCGCCGCGTGGCACGCTGGCCCCATGGCGACGCACACCTTCGCGCTGGAGCTGGAGTGGACGGGCAACCGCGGGACGGGGACCTCCGGCTACCGCGACTACGACCGGGCCGTGCTGGCCCGCAGCACCGGTATGCCGGACCTCGAGCTCTCCGCCGACCGGGCCTTCCGTGGGGACCGGGCCCGGTGGAACCCCGAGGTCCTGCTCGTCGCCGCCCTGAGCGAGTGCCACCTGCTGTCGTTCCTGCACGTCGCCGTGACCCGGGGGGTCACGGTCGTGGACTACGAGGACACCCCGGTGGGCACGATGGAGCAGTCCGGGATCGGGGGCCGGTTCACCGAGGTCCTGCTGCGGCCGGTCGTCACGGTGGCCGACCCCGGGCACGTGGACCTCGTGCCGCAGCTGCACGCCGAGGCGGGGCAGGCGTGCTTCATCGCCGCCTCGGTGAACTTTCCGGTCCACCACGAGCCCACGACCCGGGTGGCCTGGTGAGAGGCCTGGTGAGAGGCCGGCTCCTGCCTGCCCCCACCTTCAGCCGGTGATCCTCAGGAGGCCGCCAGCCGGACCGTGTGGGCGTCGGGGATCGCGGCGTAGCGGTCCGGGGTGCAGGTCAGCAGGATGACCTGGACGTCCTCGCCGGCCGTGCCCCTGGCGAAGGAGAAGACCTGACCCATCTGCTCCAGCCGCCGCGGGTCGGAGTAGCCGAGCGCGTCGTCGATGACCACCGGCACCCCCTGGGCCGGGTCCACGAGGTGGGCCACGGCGATCCGGGCGAGGATGCCGAGCTGCTCCTTGGCCCCGCCGGACAGCTCCTCGAAGGGCACGGTCAGCCCGTCGAGCGTGCGGGCCCGCACGCTCAGCTGCTCGTCGACGGTGACGGCGAAGGTCGGGCCGTAGACCTGCCGGCCGAGGCGCTCGAGCGCGTCGGTGAAGGGCCGGACGTAGGCCCGGTGCGCGGACTCCCGGTGCTCGCGCAGGGTGCTGCGCAGGTGGCGTACCGCACGGGCCCGGCGGTCCAGTCCGCCGAGGCGCCGCTCGGCGTCCTCCAGCGCCGACTCGGCGAGGGAGTAGAGCTCCTGCCGGCCCTCACCCGCGGCCAGCTCCACCTGGCCGGTGAGGGTGTGCAGCAGCTCGCGGGCGTGGTCTAGGTCGCCCCGGGCGTGGTCGAGCGCCGCTCGCGCCGTCTGCACCCGCGCCGCCAGTCCCGGCACGTCCGCCGCGCGCACGGCCTCCTCGGCCCGGCGGAGCTCGTGCCGGGCCGCCTCGAGCGCCTCCGCACGGTCGCGGGCGAGGTCGAGCAGCACGTCGTCCGGGCGCTCCGCCCGCTCGCGCTCCAGCAGCTGCCCCTCCTGCTCCAGGCGGGGCCGCTCGCTCGCGAGCCGGCCGTGCAGCCGGTCCAGGCCGGCGGTCACCGCGGCAGCTTCCTCCCGTGCTGCCGCGGCCGCGGTGGCGGCGCTCCGACGGGCCTCCCGGGCCTGCCGGACGCCGCGACCGGCGGCCCGCTCGGCCTCCACCGCAGCCGCCACCGCACGCTCGGCCTGCTCCGGGGTGGTCTCCCGGGCACCGTCGTCCGCCCCGTCTCGCGCACCACCGTCCGAGCCACCTCCCGCGTCGGTGATCCGTTCCGGCCGGTGCAGGGTCGGGTCACCTCCTGGGCCGGCCACCTCGGCCCGGAGGACGGCCACCCGCTCGCGGACGGCGTCGACCCGGTCCTGCAGGGCCTGCGGCAGTCGACCCGAGGCGAGAGCCTCGTGCCGGTCGGGCTCGCCGACGCCACGGGCGGCGAGCATGGAGGTGAGGTCGCGCTCGGCGTCGCGCAGCCGCTCGGCCGCCTCCGCCGCGGCGGCGGACCGGGCCCGGACCTCCTCCACGCTCTCGCAGCCCAGGTCGTGCAGGGTGTCGCTCAGTGACGTGCGCGCCCGCTCGAGCTCGGCACGGCGTGCGTCCGCGTCGGGCGAGCGCACCACCACCCGGGCCAGGCCGGGCACGACCACCTCGAGGTCGTCGGTCGCCGTCAGCTCACGCACCTGCCCCGCCTCGAGGTCGGTGGCGGTGCCGCCGGGCCCGCCCACGGCACCCACGCTCACGCCGGCGGACCAGGCCTCGACCCGCACGGCGGCACTGGCGGCCTCGTGGCGCGCCCGGAGCACGTCGACCTCCTGCGCCAGCCGCTCGACCTCCTGCCGCCGGGGCTCGCTGACGGGCGACGGGGGGCCGGCACCGCGCTCGCGCAGGACGACCTGGAGCTGCTCCTGCAGGGCTGACACCACCTGCTCGAGCCCGGTCAGCTCGGTGCGGCAGCGACCGAGCTCGAGGCGACGGTCGGCCCTCTCGCGGGCGTCCCGCGCCCGCTCCAGCAGCTCCTCGGCCTCCTCCACGGCGGCCTCGGCGCCCGCGAGCGCCTCCTGGGAGGTGGTGAGCCGCGTCTGCAGCGCCCCGCCCCGGTCGGCGAGGTCGGCCAGCTGCTCCTCGAGCGTGACGACCGTCTCACCCAGACGCGCCACGCCGTCGACGCGCTCCTCGCGGTGCGCGTGCGCCTGCCGGGCCGCCTCGGCGGCCGCCCGTGCGCGGTCGAACCGCTCCGCGGCGCGCTCGTGCCCGGCGACCACCTCGGCGACCGCGTCGGCCCGTTCCTGCGCGAGCCGCAGGTCCTCCTCGCAGCCGGTCACCTGCTCCGTCGCGCTCCCGACGGCGTCCCGCGCGCGCTGCTGCCGGTCCAGGAGGTCCTCGGCCTCGACGAGGCGCCGGTGGGCCTCGGCGACCTCGGCCTGCGCGGCGTGGTGCGCCTCGATCGCCCCCCGGTAGTCGCCCGTGGGCCGTCCGGTCCGCGCGGTGAAGTAGCGGAGGTACTCCTCCTCGACGAGCCCCAGCACCTGCTCGCCGTCGCCGTCGTGCAGGTGCGCGTCCGCCGCGGCGTCCAGCGCCTGCTGGAGGACACCGCTGGACATGAGCGGCACGAGGGTGCCGTCGTCGGACTGGGCCAGCCGGAGCGCGTCCCACAGGGTGGTGTCGAGGTGGGAGACGAGCTGCTCCAGGCGTGCCTGGGCCGCCGACCCGGCCAGCTGCTCGGGACGCTCGCCCAGGACCTCCAGCTCGGTGCGCGGGCTGCGCAGCCACTGCTTGGCCAACCGCACCCGCGTCCCCCCGATGGTGAACTCGGCCTCGACGAAGGGGCCCACGTCGCGCCCGATCGGCTGCAGCGCCTGGGCCCTGGCGCTGCGGGACGTGGCCTTGAGGTCCAGCAGCCGGTCGAAGGCCTCCAGCAGCGTCGACTTGCCGATCTCGTTGGGTCCCTCCACCACGACCACACCACGGTCCGGGAGGTGGACGGTGCGCTCGGTGACGCCGCGCACGTCGCGCAGGGTGATGCGGTGCAGCCTCATGACCGGCTCCTGCTCAACCGGTAGAGCAGCGAGAGGGCGTCCCGGGCGCTCTCGTCGTCGTCGGCCCGGCCCACGACGAGGCCCTCCCCGGAGGCCTGCGCTCGCGCCGGCGTCTGCGCCTGCGCCTGCGCCTGCATCTCGTCGACCGCTGCCGCGAGGTAGCCACCCAGGCCGAGCTCGCGCCAGACGTCGTCGTCGGAGACGACCACGACCTGCTGGTGCTGCTCGCGCTCGACCAGGGCCCCGAGGTGGTCGCGGTGCCGCTCGCGCAGGTCCTCGAGCCGGGCGTGCTGGGCGACGGTCACGGTGCCGCGCAGGGTGAGGAACAGGACCGTGCGGTCCTTGTCGACCAGACCGCCGAGCTCGGCGTCCAGGGCGTCCAGGTCCGCGTCGGTGTCCACCTCCCGCTCGAGCACCAGGAAGCGCCACGTCGCGACGGCGTGCGGCGTCACCTGCACCCGCTCGCCCGCGGCCCGGCCGGGGTCGACGTCGACGACGAGCACCTGCCCCGGGTCCACCTCCGTCTCCCGGGTGGGCTCCGGCGCACCGGGGTAGTGGATGTCCTGGCGGCCGGCCACCGCGGTCCGGGAGTGCCGGTCGCCGAGCGCCACGTAGTGCACCCGCCCCTCGTCGAGCGCGGCCGCGAGGGAGGACGTGCGGATCGTCGCCGCGTCGCGCCACCGGGGGTCGACGTCGTCCACCCCGCCGTGGCCGACGACCACGCGCACGACACCGTCCGGTGCGGGCCCCTCGGGCAGCAGGTCGACCGCCTCGCCCACGAGGTCGCGACCTGGGTGCTTGCTCTCCCACGGCGCCGCGACCAGCTCCAGCCCGGGCGCCACCTCGCGGGCCCCGGCGGTGTCCAGGACGTGCACGTGGGGCGGGCACTCCCGCACGAAGACGTCGGAGCGGTAGACCGAGGCCGCGTCGAGGGGGTCGTGGTTGCCGGGCAGGAGGTAGACCGGCACCGGCACCGCGCGCAGGGCCTCGAGGGCACGGCGCACCGTCTGCCCGGTGAGGTGATTGCTCTCGAAGACGTCGCCGCTGACCACGACGAGCGCGCAGCCCTGCTCCTGGGCCAGGCGGCCGAGGGCGCGGATCGCCTCGACGCGGGCTGCGCCGAACCGCGCCTGGGCCTCCGGCTCGAGGAAGCGGCGGGTCATCCCGATCTGCCAGTCGGCGGTGTGCAGCAGCCGCACCATCTCCTCCGCCCTCCTCTCGTCTCCGGGCCGGGGTGTCGCTCCCACCGTAGGAGAGCGCACCGACACACCCCGGCAGGCGTCGGCCGTGTCGGCGATCCGGGAGGTCGCGGCGCAGGGCCTCACGCCCCCACGACGGCCACGGTCGCGGCGTGGGCCAGCAGCGCGGCAGGGAGCCCGAGGGCCAGGGTGAGGGCGAGGTGGGCCGCCGCGCGTCCCGGGGCCCGGCGCCCGATCCGCCAGGTGTGCACCGCCAGGGTGCTCCACGTCGTCAGCGCCCCGCACAGCCCCGTGCCGAGGAGCAGGAGGAGCCAGGGGGCGAGGGTCCCGGACAGCCCGACCAGCACGCCCAGCGCCCCGGCCCCGGCCACGTTGACGACGAGCACCCCGCGCACGGGTCCGAGGGGTGGCCGCGAGGCCAGGTGGCGCAGCACCGCACCGACGGCGCCGCCGACGGCCACGCACAGGACCGCCACCAGGGCGGGGACACCCCCGGTCATCCTCGGACCCGCCGCAGCGCGGCACCCCCGGCCAGTGCCGCGGCCCCGACGCAGAGGAGCACCGTGGACAGGAGGTAGAGCAGGGAGGTCACCGGGGCGACCGTCCCGAGGACGGCCACCTGCACCGCATACGTGGAGAAGGTCGTGAACCCCCCGAGCAGACCGGTGCCCAGCCCGGGCCGCAGCCACCAGGCATGAGCGGCGTGGTCGTCGTGGACGACGAGCCACGCGAGGGCGGCGCTGCCGAGGACGTTGACCAGCATCGTGGCCCACGGCCACCCGCCCGCCCCGGGCTCGGGCACGAGCACCGCCTCGACCGACCACCGCAGCAGGGACCCCAGCGCTCCGCCGACGGCGACGGCGACCAGGGTCTGGGGATGCAGCGGGTGCCGGACGGACCCTGGGGACGAGGACACGGGGCGACCCTACCCGCGGTCGTACACTGGGCGGCATGGACCGACCGGGCAGCGACGCGCAACCTCCGAGTCCCGGGCCGGGCGGCCTCCCCGCCCGGCTGACCTGCAGCGCGGGGGGCGCCACGTGCTGATCGTCGGCGGCATCGTCGTCATCGTCGTCCTCACCCTCATGACGGGCTACTTCGTCGCCCAGGAGTTCGCCTACGTCAGCGTCGACCGCGGCCGGCTGCGCCAGCTGGCCGACGAGGGGGACGCCCCGGCCCAGCGGGCGCTCAAGGTCACCTCCCGGCTGTCGTTCACCCTCTCCGGGGCGCAGTTCGGCATCACCGTCACGGCGCTCATGGTCGGCTACCTGGGCGAGGCGCTGCTGGTGCGCGGGCTGACCGAGTCGTATGCCGAGTCCGGCTGGCTCGCGCGCGCCGCCATGATCTCGCTCTTCTCGATCGGCACCCTCACCTTCTCCACCGTCCTGCAGATGGTCATCGGCGAGCTGGGCCCGAAGAACTGGGCCATCGCGCGCCCGGTGCCGCTCGCCCGGGCGCTCTCGCGCAGCACGCTGGTCTACCTCACCGTGCTGGGCCCCGTCATCGCGTTCTTCGACAAGGCCTCCAACGCGCTGCTGCGCTCGGTGGGGATCGAGCCGGTCGAGGAGCTGCCGCAGGGAGCCACCCCCGAGGACCTCACCCGCATCATCGCCGAGTCGCACAGCGGCGGCACGCTCGACGAGGAGCTGTCCACCCTGCTGGGCCGCGGGCTCGCCTTCCGCGACCGGGTCGCGGAGGAGGTCATGACGCCGCGGACGTCGGTGCAGACGATCCAGGCCGACGAGGCGGCCGGGGTGGTGCTCGAGGCCCTGGAGAGCGGGCACTCCCGGTTCCCCGTCGTGGGCCGGGACATCGACGACATCGTCGGCGTCATCGGTCTGCACGACCTGCTGGCCGTCGAGCCCCAGGCCCGGCACACCACCCTCGTGCGCGACCTCACCGACGACGCCCTCATCCTCCCCGAGTCGCTCCCCCTCCCCCGGGTGCTGGAGGCGCTGCGGGCCGGTCACCAGCAGCTGGCCGTCGTGGTGGACGAGTACGGCGGCTTCGCCGGCATCGTCACCTTCGAGGACGTGGCCGAGGAGGTCGTCGGGGAGATCTGGGACGAGGACGACGACGACGAGGCGACGAGCGCCGCCCGCGCCGGGGGCGTGTGGGACCTCTCGGCCCGGCTGCGCATCGACGAGGTCGCCCAGCTCACCGGGGTCGAGCTCCCCACGCACGAGCACTACGACACCCTGTCCGGGCTCGTCCTGGACCAGCTGGGACGCACCGCCGAGGACGGTGACAGCGTCGTGGTCACGTGGACCAGCCGGGACGGCGAGGGCGACGAGTACGTCCATCTCGCCCGCCTCGACGTCGTGCGGACGCGGCGCTTCGTGCCCGAGGTCGTGACCCTCAGCCCCATGGTGACGCGCACCCTGGAGGAGTGGCAGGAGCTCGCCGAGGAGGAGCGCGAGCATCTCGGCGACGGGCTGGTGATCGCCGCACCCGCCGGTGGCGACGGCGCGGGGGTGGCCCGGTGAGCACGACCCAGGCCCTCCTCGTCAGCGTGCTGCTGCTCGTCGCCAACGGCTTCTTCGTCGGGTCCGAGTTCGCGGTCGTCGCGGCCAAGCGGCACCGGCTGGAGGAGCGGGCGGAGGCCGGCAGCCGCGCCGCCCGGGCCGCCGTGGACGCCTCGCGCGAGCTGTCGCTCATGCTGGCCGGCGCGCAGCTGGGCATCACGCTCTGCACGCTGGCGCTGGGTGCGTTGGCCAAGCCCGCCGTCGCCTACCTCCTCGAGCCGGTCATCCACGCCCTCGGCGTGCCCGACGTGGCCGTGCACGCGATCGCGGTGGCCATCGCTGTGTCGGTCGTGGTCTTCCTCCACATGGTGGTCGGGGAGATGGCGCCGAAGTCGTGGGCCATCTCGCACCCGGAGAGCTCGGCCATGATGCTGGCCCTGCCCTTCCGGGCCTTCACCTGGGTCGCGCGCCCGGTGCTCTGGGTCATGAACGCCCTGGCCAACCAGCTGCTGCGCCTCGGCGGCATCGACCCGGTGGACGCTCTCGGTAACGCCCAGACCCCTGCGGACCTGCAGCTGCTCCTCGCCCAGTCCCACGAGCACGGGGTGCTGGAGGACGCCGACCACCAGATCCTCACCGGTGCGCTGCGGCTGGAGGAGGAGACCGTGGAGTCGGTGATGTTCCCGGCCACCCAGGCGGTGACGGTCCTGCGGACCGCGACCGCGGCGGACGTCGAGCGGATCAGCCACCGCAGCGGACGCTCACGGCTGTTCGTCGTCGAGCCCACCGGCCGCGAGGGCCAGCAGCGCATCCGCGGCCTGGTGCACGTCCGGGACGCCATCCTCGCCTCGGCCCAGGGCCGGGGGGAGGGCCCGCTCGGGGACTTCCTGCAGCCGGTCGCCTCCCTGCCGGCGTCGATGCCGCTCATCGACGCCGTGGCGAGCCTGCGCCAGCAGCGCGGTCAGCTCGCCCTCGTGCGGGACGACCAGGGACGGGCCGTGGGCATGGTCTCCATGGAGGACATCCTCGAGCAGATCCTCGGGGAGTTCGACGACGAGTCCGACACCGGGTCGGCCGACGAGCCGAGCGCCGTGACCGCCCGCCCCGGCCTCGCCTGAGGACCTGCCGCGCACACCCCCGTCAGCGGTAGTGGTGGTCGACGGCCTCGCCCTCGGGCGTCGGGGCGAGCACGTTGCCCGGTCCGTCGCGACCGTGGTCGACGTCCGGCTCGAGGCCGAAGGCCCCGAACAACGGGGTGATCATGGCGTCGTAGGCCCAGGGAGCCCATCGGTGCCCCCACGCGGTGGGCGCGGTCAGCACGCCCACGCGGCGCAGCCTGCGGGGGCGAGCGAGGACCCGCACCACCCGCCGGGCCGCGTGCTCCGTGGAGACCGAGGGCGGGGCGGGGCGGCCGCGGCGCCCCTGGTAGGTGCCGGCCTGGACGTAGACCGGCGTGCGGACCGCCCCCAGACCGACCAGGCTGACGTGCACCTGCGGCAGGGACCGGGTCTCCACCTGCAGGCACCGGGCGAGTCCGTGGACCCCCCACTTGGCGGTGCAGTAGGACGACATCGTCGGCACCGGGACCTCGCCGAGGAGGGAGCCGACCAGCACCAGGTGGCCCACGTCCCCCGCCCGGGCGAAGGCCCGCAGCGCCTCCTGCGCCACGTGCGCGGTGCCGTTCAGGGTGGTCCGGACGGCGGCGTCGTAGACGTCCGCCGGCACGTCCTCGAACCGGCCGTAGGCCAGCACGGCGGCCGCGTGGACGACGGCGTCCGGCGGCGGCATACCCGCCAGGAGCCGGGCGACCGCCGACCGGTCCGAGACGTCGCAGACGTGCACCGTCACCTCGCCGGCGCCGCGGACCCGGCACTCCGCGGCGGCGTCCTCGAGCGGGCCGGGGCTGCGCGAGGCGAGGTGCAGGTCCCAGCCCGCGGCCGCGAGCTGGTGCGCCACGCCTCGACCCACGCCGCTCGAGGCTCCGGTGATCAGGGCGCGCACTCGTCCTCCAGGTACCGGGCGGCCCGGCCGTGGCGGGGCGGCACACGACCGGCGCGGACCCGGTCCAGCGGCCTCCCGGGCCGCACCCAGCCGCCGTGCACCTGCTCTCCCTCGACGGGGGCGAAGAGGTTGCCCTCGCTGCGTTCGGCGGGGGTGCGGGTCATCGCGACCGCGTGGAAGACCCGGGTGACGATGGCGTCGTAGAGGCCGGGGAGCACCGTGAAGCCGAGGGCGACCCACGGGCCCAACGCGCCCACCATCGTCGTCCGGCGGGGCCGGTCCAGGCAGGACAGCACGGCCTGCGCCACGGACTCCGGGCTGTCGACCGGGAGCGGGGGGCGACGCCCCAGCGGCAGCCGGCTGGCGGCGTGCTCGTAGATGGGCGTGTCCACCGGCCCCGGGGCCACGAGACTCACCCGGAGGTGGCGGTGCCGGCGCTGCTCCACCTGCACGGTCCGGACCAACCCGTGCAGGGCCCACTTGGCCGTGATGTAGCTCGACATGTACGGGGTGACGACCCGGCCCAGCAGGGATCCGACCACCACCAGGTCGCCACGGGAGCCCCGGGCGTGGAAGTGGTGCAGTGCCGCCCGGACGACGTTGGCGGCGCCCAGCAGCGTCACCTCCAGCACCCGGTCCAGGTGCTCCTCGGGCAGCTCGCGGAACTCCGCGTAGGCGATGACCCCGGCCGCCTGCACGACGGACTGCACCGGTCCCGCC
The DNA here is from genome assembly GCF_001483745.1 of Serinicoccus chungangensis. Taxonomy (GTDB): domain Bacteria; phylum Actinomycetota; class Actinomycetes; order Actinomycetales; family Dermatophilaceae; genus Ornithinicoccus; species Ornithinicoccus chungangensis_A. The sequence continues at coordinate 303,553 of NZ_LQBL01000022.1, forward strand.
TGCGCGAAGGCCTCCTCCACCGCGACCCGGTCGGTGACGTCGCAGACGACCGTGTCGACCGAGGGGGAGCCCGCGGCCCGGCACTGCCGGGCCGCCTCCGCCAGCGCCGGGGCGGACCGGGCGAGGAGCACGAGCGGCGTGCCGCGCGCGGCGAGCGCCAGGGCGGTGGCCAGCCCGATGCCGCTGGACCCGCCGGTCACGAGCACGAGGCCGCGCGGTCCGCCCGCACCGTCCGGCCGCGTCGATCGCAGCCGTGCCCTCACAGCCGCCTCGCCCAGGGGTGGCGCAGCACCGGGGTGAGGCGCGGCCACAGCCCCGCCGGCACGAGGCGGGCACCCGTCATGAGCGCCCGCATCCGGCGGGGGAACACGAGCACCGCGCGGTCCCGGGCCAGCCCCTCCAGGATCCGCGCGGCCGCGTCCTCGGCGGTGATCTTGAAGGGCTGCGGGAAGTCCGCCGAGTCGGTCATCTCGCTGCGCACGAAGCCGGGCAGGACCGACATCACCCGCACCCCGTCCGCCCGCAGGGAGGCGCGCAGGGCCTCCAGCAGGTTGACCGCCGCCGCCTTGGTGGGCCCGTAGTAGTCGGCTCCCGGGACTCCCCGGTAGGCGGCCACCGAGGCGATCCCGACGACGGTGCCACCGCCCTGGGCCCGCAGGGTCGGCAGGGTGACGTCGAGGCACCGGCCCAGCCCCAGGAGGTTGGTGCTCACGTGCTGCTCGAAGGACTCCTGGTCCCACTCCCCCACGTCCGACACCTGCCAGGTGCCGGCGCAGTAGACGACGAGGTCGAGGCCCCCGAGCTCGGCCAGCACCCCGTCGCAGGCGGTGCGCACACTGTCGGCGTCGGTCACGTCGACGGTGACCGGGCGCATCCGCGTACCCGCGGACAGCTCGCTCAGCCGCTCCTCGCGCCGGGCGCTGACGACCACCTCGGCCCCCGCCCGGTCCAGCGCACGGGCGAGCGCCGCGCCCAGACCGCTGGAGGCCCCGACCAGCCAGCACCGCGCACCCTCGACCTGCACGGGGACCTCCTGGTTCGGGACTCGGTGACGTCGCCGGGGCGAACGGTCCCACGGTAGTCAGCCCGGGCCCGGCGCGCGCGCCCGGCCTGCCCGGGTATGACGAAGCCCCGGTCCGCACGCGGGGTGCGGCCGGGGCTGTCGTCGAGGCGGGAGCGGACCCGCCGGGGCGGGGCTGGGGTCAGCCGACCCGGCCGTAGCCAGAGACGCCGTCGAACACCGGGCGCAGATCGAGCAG
>NZ_LQBL01000023.1 GCF_001483745.1 Serinicoccus chungangensis
GAGGGCGAGGACGGACTGCGCTCGATGCGAGGTCGCGTGGATGAGCTGTGTGCCCAGGTGAAGGGCAGTTCTGCGCAGATCGTGGATCTGCTCACCCCCCAAGCAGACTGGCGCATCGACACGACGCGGCGGCTGCAGCGGCTCACACGGGACACCACTAATGAGGTCCAAGCCGTGATGCAACTGCATGATCTGTACCCCACCACAATTCCACTGCCGACGCTTGGGGGGTGGGCGTTACAAGCCAAGAGCATGGTGCGAATCCTTCAGGCCGTTGCCGTAACAAAGAACGACCCCCTGGTTGTGGAGTGTGGCAGTGGCGCTTCGACTGTGTGGATCGGCGCACTGCTGAGGGAGCGCGGAGGCGGGAAGCTGATCTCCCTCGAGCATGACGAGCGCTTCTATGACGAGACCCGACAGATGGTTGTGGACCACGGCCTCGAGCAGTTTGTCGAGGTGAGGTTGGCTCCCCTTCGGCCGTTGTCGCTGGAGGGCCGTGACTTTGAGTGGTACGCGATCGAGGCACTTGAGGATGTCGAAGGGATCAACTTCGTCCTCGTTGATGGTCCGCCCCAGGCAACAGGGAAAGAGGCGCGCTACCCCGCGATGCCCGTCCTCCTCGGTAAGCTAGCCAGGCATGCGGAGATATTCGTCGATGACGCAGAGCGGCCTGACGAGTCGGCAATCATCGACCGATGGCTGGCGGATTTCAAGCTGACCCTTTCAGTACAGCCAGCCACGCGTATGGCGCACATCCTGTACGACGGAGGTGTCAGGGGGTCTGTGTAAGTGGGGTCTTCCACCTGGAGGAGATTGACTGTGAGCATGATTAGGCCGAAGAAGGATGCCGGCGAGCAGGAGCCTGAGCTCCCCGGTTGCGTCGGGAGCTGTTCGATGACGACATGCTCGACAAGCTGATGGCCGCGACCGATGAGCGGGGCTTGTCGCTGACTGGTGAGGGCGGGTTCCTGCCCGAGATGATCAAGGCCGTCCTCGAGCGCGGGATGGAGGCCGAGATGTCGGACCACCTGGGCTATGAGAAGGGTGACCGGGCCGGGCACGGGTCCGGCAACTCCCGCAACGGCACCAGTCCGAAGACGGTGGGCACCGAGGTCGGGGACGTTCCCCTGGACCAGCCGCGGGACCGTAACTCCACATTCGCCTCGGCGTTGGTGCCCAAGGGCGCCCGCTGCCTGGGCGGCCTGGAGGACATGATCATCAGCCTGTACGCCGACGGGATGACGATCCGCGCGACCGCATCAACGCCCACCTGTAAACCCACTGTGACCCACATCACTTACACAGAAAACTTGACACGCTCGGCGATCTGGTCGCGGTAGCCGCGCTCCTTGGCGTGTGCCAGGACCCGACCCATCGTCTTGTAGCTGGCCGCCTCCTGGCCCAGGTCGGCCAGCACGCGGGCAGTGTCCAGCAGCGAGGTCGGTTCCACGATCCGGGCGAGCACCAGGGCAGCGAAGACCTCGTCATCGATCGCGTCGAACCCCAGCTGGGCGTACACCGCGGCGAGGGCCTCGAAGAGCACCCGGCTGTCCGTACCAACGACCCGTCCCGGGCTGCTGCGCAGCACAGGTGGCGCCACGGGCGCCTGGCCCAGCAGCGTCGACTCAGGAGCCGGCGCCACCAGAGCCGCCGCGGGCGGCGTCGGTTCCACGCCCAGTTCCAGGACACCCTGGCCGGGGTCCTCGAGCAGCTCACGGGCCCGGGCCATCAGTACCCCGAGCTCAGCCTTGGTGTGAGCCGACCCGACGTGCTTGACGATCCGCTGCCGCCCGCCCGCGTACTCGGCGATCTGCACGGCCGCCGCCCCCGACTTCGTCGGCACCCGCCTGATGAACGCCACGACAACGAGGCTAGACGCACCCTCTTAGTGCGTGAAACCACCTCACGCGCGAGCGATCACCGCAGGTCAGCCGCCCGCCGAATCTGCATGACGCACTACCTGTCCAAAGTCAGGGCCTCCCGCGACGAACTCCTGGCCAACCTGCGCAGCGAGATCACGACGCTTCGCTAGGAGAACCGTGCCCTACGGGCACGGCTCGCCGAGTCCCTCGGCGAGCAGCGAGCCAACACGTGAAGCCCTCCGTCAGCGACATGTCGCCGACACACAACTTCAACAACGACGCGATCGGCACGGTCCCGCTCCAGATAACGATCAACGGCCGACTCGAGCACCTGCGCGGCCTGGCCCTCGGCTTTCGCAACCTCACCAACTACATCGCACGAGCACTCCTCGAGGCCGGCGGGTTCAGGCCACGACTACACCCTGGATCGTGAAGAGCCGGATTTCAAGCGAGGTTCCCGCCCTCAACCTCTCCGATGGAGAAGTTGCTCCATACGACCTAGCTCAACCGATCGGCCGCCAGCGCCCGCAGGGGCGAGCGGGCGTCGCGCTCTTCTTGGGGACTGGTCTGCAGGGCCTCGATGATGTCGCGCTGATTGAACGGAAGAGCTACATCATGCGACATCGTCAGTTCTTGCACCCGCAACGATCCCCAAGTACCTAACCTGCCCTCCCAGTAAAACATGTCCTTGAAGTCTCGGTCGCGAAGGGACTCCTCCGAAAAGTTGCTGTAGTCGATGAAGTCCTCCATCACCTGACGAAGTCCTGGAACGCCCGTGAAGTCGTTGGCACCTTGAAACAGGTCACGAAGCCCCTCGGGGGACAGCTGCGCCCCGGTGTTGTTGCTGTAGAAACCGGTGCCGACCTCAGCGACTAATGAATGCAACTCTAGGATGTTGGAGCTTAGGTGCTCATGCACTGCATGTGCGAGGACAGGGTTCTGCCGGGTGCTAGTGAAGGACCGATCGTACGAACGTTGAAAGTCGTTGGAGCTTGGGGCGGCGAGTGGGACGACCTTGTGCACCAGGCCCAGCCGGACCGCCAGCCCGTTTGCCCGCAGCAGGTCCTTCTGGCCAAGTGCGGTCGGGTTTCTGAAGTCGTAGTAGGTCCACGTGATGTCGCCGGGCCGCCAGTACTCAAGCGCCGCCGCAAGGGTCGCCTGGCTGTCGTCGCCTCCCGTGAGAGACACCGCTACCACCGGCTGCGACGCCATGAGTAGCCTCACATGATCTCGGAACAGTTGGGTGAACTTCTCCCGGCTCTCGGCGGGAGTCATCTGCGGTAGGTCCATCCACGGGTAGAAGCGCTCGTGACGGGGGGACTCGCCGGACGTCCACCGCAGCGCGTGATTCGCCAACAGGGGCCGGATTCCCTGGTAGGGGCTGAGCGCTCCGGGCCAGAACACTGTTCCCGTCCTGCGCTGAGCACTTAACCGTCTTCTAAGCTCTAGCGCCTGTGGGGACTGCGACGCAGACACTGCGTCGGCGACAAGCGGTTGGTGGGACGCGATGATGTGGGCACCGTCGCGCGAGCCCCAGAAGGCCTTCATCATGGCCCCCGCATCCGGTACGCATGCCCACTCGCCATTCCATCGAATCAGTGCGACGTAGCGACCTCCCAAGTACGAGACACGCCGGATCGTGGCTTCCAGCCCGTCAGAGCGAAGAGTGCCAAGAAGTTCTTGTGCGATCACCCCGGCGTCGCCAGAGTCAGCCTCCAGGTCGACGACTCTGCCGATGAAAACAACGGCGGCGTCGTCTTCCATCGCGTGTGTGATGCGAGTAGACGGATGAACCCAACCCGTCAGTTCACAGACGGCGCACGTTTGCCAGTCCTGGGGAACCTTGACCGGCCGCTCTCTGGGCCCGGTGGTGAAGATCCAGCCTCGGGCAAAGTCCAAGCTGCTCATCATTTGACCTTAGCCTTCGCGCTGACTCTGACAGGCAGGGGTTGGGTTTTCGCTCATGGTGCCAAACCGGTCGCGGGGGGCCGGCGGTCAGTCGCGCCCGTAGAGGTCGCGGGTGTAGAGCTTGTCGCCGAACTGCTCGCTGTGCTCGTCGAGACGGTTGGCGATGACGATGTCGGCCATCTCCGCGAACGCGCCGAGGTCCCGCACCACGCGGCACCCCTGGAAGGTGTCGCGGTCGTAGGACGGCTCGTAGATGACGATCTCCACCCCGCGGGCCTGCAGCCGGGACATGACGCCCTGCACGCTGGAGGCGCGGAAGTTGTCGGACCCGGCCTTCATGATGAGCCGGTAGATCCCGACCCGGCGCGGGTGCCGGTCCAGGATGTCGGC
>NZ_LQBL01000024.1 GCF_001483745.1 Serinicoccus chungangensis
TAGCCGTAGAACACCAGGTCGCCGGGCTGCGGGTTGCTCACCGGCGTGGCAGCGGCCTGCTGGGCGGCGGCGGTGCGAGGCAGGGAGATGCCCACCGCCGCGAAGACGTAGCTGGTGAAGCCCGAGCAGTCGAAGCCGGCTGGCGTGCTGCCGCCCCACTGGTATGGCGTGCCCACCAAGCCAGCGGCGACACCCAGGACACCGCCGGTCGGGGCGGGGGCCGCGGCGGGCTCGGGCTGGGACTGCACGGCCGGCTCGGCCGGGGCCGCGGGCTCCGGNNCCGAGACGGAGCAGCCCGTCACGGTCCTGGGGCACCTCGGGTGCTGCGCTGGCGCTGAGCGCCGCACCGGCCAGCAGGCCGGTCGACGTCGCGGCCACGGCCGCCGTGCGGGTCAGGGTGGTGCTGGTCGTGCGAAGACGACCGGGCCGACGGTGGCGGCCGGTGGTGCGCTGCGTCATGTAGATCCTCCAGTGCCTACGGGGTGAGCTGTCGGGCTTCGGGCTGGAGTGCCCCTGGACCGGACAAGCCGGTCCGTCGCCCCGAGGAGCCGCAGGGACGGCTCCAGAGGTGGTTCCCCCGCTCTGTCAAAGCGGTGTCATACGTGCCACGGCCCCGATCGACGCGCGGACAGGACTAGGCAGTCGCGCTCGGGGGTCCCCCCAGGGAGGAGGACACCCCGAGGGTACACAGGGCTGGACCTAATGTCACGAACAGGTAACGACGGCGTGGGATCCCTGCTGCTGACAGCGGCGACACAACGTCCTGACCTGGGAAGTTGCGCCTCCACGGGGCAGTGCAGTGACCGGCAGGGTGATCGACCTCACACCGCCAACCGCCTCCAGGGCGATCCGGGCACCGCTCGACATCTGGGATGCAGACCTCAGTCCGTCGGGGACCGGGTCGGGTGGCCGACCGGCCCGCCCGCGAGAGGCTTCTCGTACTCTGAGGGGGTGCAGCCCCGCTCCGCCCCGGCCCTGGACCCGACGCCAGGGCATGGCGCACCTTCTCCTTCCAGGCTGCACAACCTCTGCCTACGCGTGCTGGCCTTCGGAGGCCTGCTGGTGGCGCTGGTCTTCATGCACGGTGTCGACGTCACCCACGCACGACCGGTACTGCCGCACGGCGCAGAACAACCCGCGCCCATCGCCGTTCAGCTGAACGCCGCAGACGCCAACGGTCACCAAGACGGTCATGCGAGGCCTGTGCACGACGAGGACCAGCAGGGCCACGGCACAGAACACACGCACTGGGCCACGACCTGTCTCGCAGTCCTCTGCGCTGCCGCGGTGGCGATCTCCCCCTTGTTGGCACGCGGCGGGTGTGTGCGCTTGACGCGGGGTCGCGCACCGCATACGAGCACGTCAGGGGCGCCGAGACTCTCTCCACCCCGGAAGGCGGTATCACTCCACGGGCTCTGCGTCATGCGGGTCTAGAAGGCGACGACGGGCCGAGACTCTCCCCGGCCCGTTCCACCTCCTGAACCACCTGCGACGAAAGCAGAGAAACCATGAACCGCGCCACCCGAACGAAAAGCATGCCCACCATGGCCCTCGCGGCCCTCTTCACCATCTCCGCGTGCACTGCTGATACCGGACAGGGCCCGGCCACCACGGTCGCGTCCGAAGAACACAACGACGCCGACGTCCAGTTCGCCACCGAGATGATCCCTCACCACCAACAGGCGGTCGAGATGTCCGACATGGCCCTCAGGCAAGGCGGCCCCGACGTCATGGAGCTCGCTGAACGGATCCAGGAAGCCCAGGCGCCCGAGATCGAGACCATGACCGGCTGGTTGCAGGCCTGGGGCGAGGACGTGCCCGAGACCGGGGACCACGGCGGCATGGGCGACATGGACCACTCGCAGATGGAGGGCATGATGACGCCCGAGGACATGGAGGACCTGGACAGCGCGGAAGGTTCCCAGTTCGACTCCATGTGGCTGGAGATGATGATCGAGCACCACAACGGGGCCATCACCATGGCGCAGACACAGGTAGATGACGGCCTCAACCCCGAGGCCATCGCACTGGCCGAAGACATCGCGGAGAGCCAGGAAGCAGAGATCGACGAGATGGAGACCCTCCTCCAGGGCGCCACCGGTTGAGCCGGACCCATCCTGCCGCTGCCCGCTCACGCGGGCAGCGGCACCACAACATCGTGCACCTCACCCGACGTGCTGCCCCCCACGCCGGCCGGAACACCCTGGCACTGCAGTGGCTCGCAAACCGCTGGTCAGTGGCGTTGCGCAGCGCCGTCGACCCCAGGTGCGGATGCGTGAACAGGTGAGCGGCCTGCTCGTCAGCGTGGTGGCCGGGCCCGAGCGCACCCACGGTGTGGTGAGCGTCTTGGACATCATGCACCGGGCCTTGCCGGGTTAGCTGCTCGTCGACCCCGCCATCGACCCGGACGTCTCGGGCTGAGGCTGCGGCGCGAACCCGGTGCGCCGGGCCCTCAGCGACGCAGCTTGAGCCACCCCCACGCGGCGGTGGCAGCGAAGGCCACCAGGCCGATGACCGTCAGCCAGAACAGGCCCTCGAGCACCGCCCCGAGCACGGCGAACACGAGCCAGAGGGCGAGCAGGACGAGGATGAGCGTCTTCATCGACCCATCTTCACACGCGTCATGATGGTCCTCTTGCGATGGTGGGAGGCACGTTGTCCGCCTCTGCGGGGTGGGCAATTTCCTCACCGTGGGCAAGGGAGAGGGTGGGCACACGTCTGGTGTGCCCACCCTCTGAGCTCTTCGGAGCCGGGCCCGAGACCCTGGTCCGACTCTGGTCTGTCAGGAGCCGTCCTTGAAGGTGTCCTTAGTGTTCTCGGCGCCCTGGTGGAGGTCGGCGCCAGCCTGGTCGGTCTTGCCCTCGGCTTCCATCGACGTGTCGTCGGTGGCCTCGCCGTAGGACTCCTTCGCCTGGCCCTTGGCCTTGTAGAACGTGTTCTCCATCTTGTCGCCGATACCCATCGCAGGCTCCTGTCGTTGGCAACTGTTCCTCGTTCACCCTGCGCTGCCCTCGAGTCGCCCGCGAGCCGGACGCGTCACCGGCCGGTAGTGGGTAGCCGGGGCCAAGTGAGCACCCGCTCGGGCCAGAGGACGACTAGCGTGGGCGGATGCCTCGACACTCCAGCGCTCTGTCTCGGTTGCGCACAGGCGCGGTCGCGGTGGCCTACCGGGCCGAGACCGGCCTGCGCGAACTACTGGTGCGCCGTGCTCTCGACCAAGGGTGGTGCCCAGCGGTCCTTCCGTACTCCGGGTATGCCTGTGCTGAGCGTGCCCGCGTGCTGGCACGGATCGTCCTGGCCCCGGCGTCGGTGGACCCTTCGGCCCGGCGTGGCATTGCAGGGTGGCGTCGGCTGATGACGTTGGAGCGCCCCGGCACCGACGTCCTCATCGAGCTGGACGGGGCAAGGACGACGGTCGTCAGCGACGGGGCCGGCATCATCGACGCAGGTCTGGAGCTGGGGAGGCAGCTGGAGCCGGGGACGGTACAGGCACGGGTGTCTGTGCAGGGGCGTGATCCGGTGCCGGCAAACGTCCACGCCGCCAACCCTGGGCCGGTGCGAGGGGTGGTGTGCGACATCGACGACACGGTCTGGGTGACCGGCATCTCTCACCCGCTACGGGCGGCGTGGCGCACCCTCAGCGGTACCAGCGCGACCCGGCGCGCGGTGCCGGGCATGGCGCACCTGCTACGCACCGCGGTGGAGGGGCAGGACCACCCGCCGGTGGTGTACCTGTCCAACGGGCCGTGGAACCTGGCCGGTCCGGTCTCGAGGTTCTTGCAGCGCAACGACTTCCCCGCAGGGACGGTACTCATGACCGACTGGGGTATGACACCCACCCGGTGGTTCCGCGACGGCCGCCAGCACAAATCGTCCTCGCTGGCCCGTCTGGTCGAGGACCTGCCGAACGTGACCTGGGTCCTCGTCGGGGACGACGGCGAGCACGACCCGGTGCTCTACGAAGACCTGACTCGGGCCCACCCGGACCGTGTCGCTGCCATCGCCCTGCGCCAGGTGAGACCAGGCACGCCCGAGACCACCACTCAGCACCAGGGTGACCAAGCAGTACCGGTGCTGAGAGGCGCCGACGGTGGTGTCCTGCGACCGTTGCTCGTCGAGGCCCTTGGGCATAACCCGGGCTCAAGGGAGCTCGTCCGCGACCCGGGCGCCTCGACCTGACCTGCATAGACACGCGACGGTGGGGCGGAACGACCCGATGGGTGAGCACGAACCGAGCGTGAGTGGCGGTCGACCACGGCGGATGACGCAGCACGGTCCCAACCTGAGGCGGGCCTCGTTCCTGCCGCCTACCCGGTTGCGCGCCGACGCGCAGGCAGGCGATAGGCGGCCAAAACGCACGTCCCGAGCACAACGCCCCACCCCGCCGAGCGTGCAGCATACGTGCATCAGTGAATTAGAAGGGCGTGGCACCCCGGTTCTCAATGCCCACAAAACTGCAGGTCAGAGGCGCAGGAGGAGTCGACCAACCTGTTTTTCACGCAGATGAGCACGCTTCCTACTGCTAAGCCCGATTCGCCTGCGCCACAAGCGATCTCAGAGCTGGCGAAGGGACTCGAACCCTCAACCACCTATTTACAAGACTCCCCACCACAACGTCCTGACCTGCACAAACAGCCGGAAAATGGACCTTCGGGCCGTTTCGTGCAGCATACGTGCATCATGGCTGGCGCCTCATGACTCGTCTTGGCCGCCACGCGGGCCGCTCCCCTGCAGGAGGAAAGTCGCATACCCAGCAGCCGGGACGACCTGGCGGACAGCGGTCCAAGTTCGTCCGACACCCCTGGGTCCTCCGCAAGCCTAGACCGCTCGCCCCTCCCCGCCGTCCACGTCGGCGGCTCGTCTCGACGTCGCGAGATCGGCTGTCGGCGGCGCTTGAAAAGTAGACAATAGCGGCGCCGCCGTAATCGTCCAATTTTGGAGCGCCGTCGACAGTCTGCTAGCGGACATGCCAATCTCCCTGTTGGCGGACACGTGCTT
>NZ_LQBL01000025.1 GCF_001483745.1 Serinicoccus chungangensis
CGGCGTGAACACCCGGGACCACGCTCAAACTCGAAGAGCCGACAATCACTAGCGAGTTCACCCAGGCCGGCTTTCGTATCGACGAACTGATCGAGCCACGGCCCATCCTCGCGATGAAGACATCGTTTCCGCAGACCTTCGACCGGCTCAGTCGCGAACCCGGCTTTATCTCCTTCAGGCTCACGAAGCGCTAGAAAACACGACGGTGATCCAGGTGCACACAACTGCGGCGGGTCGCTCTTCTGGCCGAACTACGAGTGGCCCTGTAGTTGAGCATTTCCATGCCACGGAACCGCTGCTCCGAGGTAGTTCACTGGTCCGTCCGTTGAGTGAACAGAGCTGCGTTCAGGAAGTCCGCGCCGAAGGTTTCCGGTATGCCTGCGGCCACGGGGCGGGCTTCGACAAGTTCGAGGTACGAGCTGAAGATCGCTTCCAGATCGTTGAGCGTGAACGAGGTTCCGCCTGCGGTGTCGCCGCTGACCAGGATCTCGGTATCGCTCGGGCTGGGCTGCCGCTCTTGGGCGAAGGCGACGATGCCGTACTTGCCAACGGGTGCGATGCGCGGCATCACCTGCTCCAGGTACGTGATGCGTCGATGTGGGGCCAGATGGTGGAAACAGCCGGAGTCATAGACGAGGTCGAAGGCGTCATCGGGGAGTTCCTCACGCAAGACGTCGATGGACACGAGGGTGACACCTTCGGGCATCCGGGGGCGCACGACTTCGAGCAATCCTGTGGCGATGTCAATACCGGTGACCATCGCGCCCTTGCTCGCGAGCCAGGCCGAATTGCGTCCGTTGCCGCACCCAACGTCGAGGACGCGAGCCCCGCTCAGGTCGCCCAGGAGGCCGCGCTGATACCAGTCCACGAGCGGCTCGTCGGGTAGGTCCGTGTTGAGCGGGTGGTTCGGGATTGTCAGCATCTTCTCCCAGAAGTGCTCGGACTCCCGGGAGGTTCGGTCTCCTCGTTCGTGAGCGGCGACCACCTCGTCGAGGCGCTGAAAGAGTTGTTCGACCGTGCTCAGGCGCATCAGGTCATCTTTCCCGGTGGTCCCTCCCATCTGGCCATCGGTCGGCCGCGTGTCGGCGCGGTATCCGCGTGGTGCTCGGAGAAAGTCACTGCCAGCCAAGGAGGGCGAGAGTGGGCTCTGGTGTCGGTCCGCAAGTGGGCGTCTCCGGGCCCGCTGACGGGTGCACGCTCATGCCGCTGGCCGCGCGGTGGGCTCACGGGTCAGGCGGGGCG
>NZ_LQBL01000026.1 GCF_001483745.1 Serinicoccus chungangensis
TGCCCGGCGAGCTGATCCATCACTCTGATGCCGGGTCGCAGGGCGGATTCAACCGGTCGTCGCAACACCTCGATCACGGAGGTGTCTATCGATGGCAACAGGGGACTGGAGCAAGAAGACCAGCGATATGCCCGAAAGCGCGCGTCGGCAGTGGCGTGCGGACCGCGCGTTGCGACCGGCGATGCGTTCGCCGGGACGGCCGGACCCCTCCCGGGTGGTGCAGCGTCAGTTCTGGCGGCTGATCGCCACGGGCATCACCTCGGCAGAGGCGGCGCTGAGTGTCGGCGTGTCCGTGCCGGTCGGAACAGGGTGGTTTCGCCACGCTGGCGGCATGCCGCCCATCTCACTGGCCGAGCCCACCGGCCGCTACCTGTCGTTCGAGGAACGCGAGGAGATCGCGATCCAGCGCGCCCAAGACAAGGGTGTGCGTGAGATCGCCCGGGCGATAGGACGCGACCCGGGGACGGTCTCGCGCGAGCTGCGCCGCAACGCGGCCACCAGAGGCGGCAAGCAGGAGTACCGCGCTGGAGTGGCGCAATGGAAGGCGCAGCAGGCGGCCAAGCGCCCCAAGACCGCCAAGCTGGTCGACAACCCCCGGCTGCGGGAGTACGTCCAAGACCGGCTCGCCGGCAATGTGCGTCGCCCTGACGGCACGATCGTGCCGGGGCCGACACCACCGCCGTGGAAAGGGTTGAACAAGCCGCACCGCGCCGACCGGCGTTGGTCGCTGGCGTGGAGCCCGGAACAGATCGCGCACCGGTTGAAAATCGACTTCCCCGATGATGAGTCCATGCGCATCAGCCACGAGGCGATCTACCAGTCGCTGTTCATCCAGGGCCGTGGTGCACTCAAACGGGAACTCGTCGCCTGCCTGCGAACAGGCCGGGCGCTGCGGCAGCCCCGAGCCAGGTCGCAGAACAAGGCGCAAGGCCACGTCACGGACGATGTCGTCCTGCGCCAGCGCCCCGCCGAGGCCGACGACCGCGCCGTCCCCGGCCACTGGGAAGGCGACCTGATCATCGGGACCGGCCGGTCCGCGATCGGGACGATCGTGGAGCGCAGCAGCCGCGCCACGATCCTGGTCCACCTGCCCCGCATGCAGGGCTGGGGCCAGAACCCACCGGTCAAGAACGGACCATCGCTGGGTGGGTACGGCGCCACGGCGATGAACGCCGCGCTGACCGCGTCGATGACCACGCTGCCCGAGCAGCTGCGCAAGACCCTGACCTGGGACCGCGGCAAGGAACTCTCAGGCCATGCCCTGTTCACGGTCCAGACTGGCACCAAGGTG
>NZ_LQBL01000027.1 GCF_001483745.1 Serinicoccus chungangensis
CCCACACCAGGGGCGGGCCCTTGCGCATGTCCACCACCAGACGGGCCCGATGGACCTGCCAGACTGTGGACTCAGGCTGCCCACGAGAGGACACCCCGTGAACCAGGAACGCCCCGCCTCCGGCCCACGCCCGGGGGGACGTGAGCGACGCGACGACGCGCGCGGGCGTCGGGGGGAGCGTCGTGGTCGCGACGGCGCCGCCGGTGGTCCGCAGGGACGCGGTCGTCCGGGGGACCGGGACGGATCGGGCCGCCCGCGACGCCCGGACCCCGTGGACCGGTCCGAGGTGCGCCGACCCCCCAGGACCCCTGAGCCGCCCCTGCCCGAGGACGCCGACGCCGGTGGCCTGGACCGTGCGCTGCGCAGCGAGCTGCGGACGCTGAGCAAGGAGAACGCGGAGGGGGTCGGGGGCCACCTGGTCATGGTCGGACGGATGCTGGACGCCGAGGACTTCGACCTGGCCCTGGCGCACGCGGAGGCAGCGGCCCGGCGTGCCGGGCGGGTCGCCGGGGTCCGGGAGACGCTGGGCGTCGTCTACTACCGCCGCGGTGAGTGGGCCAAGGCGCTGGCCGAGTTCCGCACGGCGCGCCGGCTCAGCGGTTCGCAGCACCTCCTGCCCCTCATGGCCGATGTCGAGCGCGGCCTGGGGCGCCCCGAACGTGCCGTGGAGCTGGCCGCGTCGCCGGAGGCGGCGCACCTCGCGGCGGCGGAGCAGGTCGAGCTGGCCATCGTGGTGGCCGGCGCACGGGCGGATCTCGGGCAGCACGCGGCCGCCGTCCAGCACATCGAGCGGCTGGCCAGGGCCAGCACGGCGCGTCAGCCGTGGGCGGCCCGCGTGCGGTACGCCTACGCCGCGGCCCTGGAGGGAGCCGGCCACGAGGAGGAGGCGCAGCAGTGGTACGCCTCGGCGGCCGAGGTGGACGTGCACGGCGAGACCGACGCCGCGGAACGTCTCGGCACGGGCGACGAGGCCTGGGTGGTCGACCTCGGCGACGACGACCCGGTCCCCGGCCACGACCGGCCCGGCGCGGACGAGACGTCCCGCCCGGCCGGCGAACAGCGAGGCCGCCCGGAGGGACGGTCGTGATCTCCGGCCTCCTCTGCGACCTGGACGGCGTGGTCTACCGCGGCGACCAGGCCTGCGAGGGGGCCGTCGCAGGGCTGCAGAGCGCCAGGGACGCGGGCGTGGACGTGCTCTTCATGACCAACAACGCCTCGCGGACGCCCGAGATGGTCGCGCGGCACCTGACCCGGCTGGGGGTCCGTGCGGACGAGGACGAGATCCTCACCGCGTCGCAGGTGGCGGCGGAGGTGCTCGGTGAGGAGCACCCGGAGCTGGGGGGTTCCCTCCCGGTGCTGGCCGTGGGCGGGGAGGGCGTGGCCCGGGCGCTCGAGGACGCAGGCTTCGCGGTCGTCGCCCCGGACGAGGTGGCCGCGGCGGCGGAGCGGGGCGGTGCGCGCGAGCTGGGGGCGGTCGTCCAGGGCTACGGGCCCGACCTGGGGGTGACCGACCTCACCGAGGCCGCCTACGCGGTCCGCGCCGGCGTGCCGTGGATCGCCACGAACGACGACGCGACGCTGCCCACCGCCCGCGGCCTGGCGCCGGGCAACGGCTCGCTCGTGGCGGCGGTGGCGCACGCCACCGACCGTCGACCGAGGGTCGTGGGCAAGCCGCACCGTCCCGCCTACGACGTGGGCCTGCGCCGTCTCGGCCACCCGCGCGGACAGACCCTCATGGTGGGGGACCGGCTGGAGACCGACATCGCCGGAGCCCGGGCGGCCGGGCTGCCGAGCGCCTTGGTGCTGACCGGGGTGTGCGACCGTGCCGAGGCGGAGGCCGCGCCGGACGCCCAGCGCCCCGACCACGTGGCGAGCACCCTCCTCGACCTGGCCGATCTGTGGGGTGCCCCGTGATCGGCGGACGAGGACCTGACGACCCGGCGGCCGGGGAGCCTGACGACCCGACGACCGGGGGACCTGACGACCCGGCGACCGGGGGACACGACCCGGCGACCGGGGGACCGGGTGGGCCGGGCGGCCCCTCCGCCAGGACCGACCTCGCGTCCGACGCGGCGCCGCCCACCACGGGCGACGACGAGGTCGATGCGACCCTGCGGGCCCTCCAGCGCGGTCTCGACGACGAGGATCCCGCCGCCGTGGCCGACGCCCTCGCCACGGCCCACCGGTCGCTGCAGGCCCGGCTGACGAGCCCGGACCCCGACCAGCCCGGTGCGGCAGGGGCCAGGCCGCGACCCCGGTGAGCGACCGGCTGGACCGGGCCCTCGTCGCCCGGGGTCTGGCCTCGAGCCGGACGCAGGCGCAGCTGCTGGTCCGGGACGGCCTCGTCCGGGTCGGTGGACAGACCGTCCGGCGGCCCGCGCACCCCGTGGCCGCCGAGGACGACGTGCGCGTGGAGGGGTCGGGAGACGGCACCGAGTCCGCCTGGGTGCGCCGCGGGTGGGTCGGGCGTGGCGCGGTCAAGCTCGCGCACGCGCTGGAGGCCTGGCCCGAGGTCGGCGCGCGGGTCCCCGGTCGCCGTGCCCTGGACGTGGGGGCGTCCACCGGCGGCTTCACGCAGGTGCTGCTCGAGCGCGGGGCGCAGCGCGTGGTCGCGCTGGACGTGGGGCACGGGCAGCTCTCCCCGGTGCTGCGCGAGGACCCACGGGTGGAGGACCGGCCCGGCATCTCGGTCAGGGACGCGACCCCCGGGTCGCTCGGCGGCCCCTTCGAGGTCGTCGTCGCCGACCTGTCCTTCATCTCGCTGTCCGTCGTGCTGGAGCAGATCGCCGGGCTCGCCGCTCCTGGCGCCGACCTCGTGCTGCTCGTCAAGCCGCAGTTCGAGGTCGGGGCGCAGGCCCTGGGCCGTGGCGGGGTCGTACGGTCCCCGGCGCAGCGCGAGCGCGTGCTCCGGCAGCTCGACGTCCAGGCCCCCCAGCACGGTCTCTCGCCGCAGGACCTCCTCCTCTCCCCGCTGCGCGGGGCCAGCGGCAACGTGGAGTACCTCTGGTGGTTGCGCCGGTGCGCCCACCCGGGGCCGTGCCCGGGAGGGGGAGGCATGATGGGCTGTGCACCCGGGCGGACCGGTATGGCCGCCCTGATCAGGGCCCGAGCACAGGAGGACGGATGAGTCGGCGGATCATGCTCGTGACCCACCCGACGCGGTCCGACGTGCCGCACCTCGCGAGCGAGTTCGCCGAGCGTCTGGGGCGGCACGGCATCGAGGTCGAGGTCGTCCCCGAGGCGGACCCCACCCACCAGGTCGTCGGCGACAGCGAGGTGGTCGCCCTCAAGAGCCCGGTCCCCGGGCACGTCGACGCCTCGGGGTGCGAGCTGGTGGTCGTCTTCGGCGGCGACGGCACCATCCTGCGGGGGGCGGAGATCGCCCGGCCGGCCGGGACGCCGCTGCTGGGCGTGAACCTCGGGCGGGTCGGGTTCCTGGCCGAGGCGGAGAAGGACGACATCGAGGTCATCGTCGCCCGCATCGTCGACCGGGACTATCACGTCGAACGCCGGATGACCCTGGAGGTCGACGTCGTGCACGACGGCCGGGTGGTCTGCCACAACTGGGCCCTCAACGAGGCCAGCGTCGAGAAGTCGGCCAGGGAACGCATGCTGGAGCTGGCGGTCGAGGTCGACGGCCGGCCGCTGTCCACCTGGGGCTGCGACGGCGTCGTCATGTCCACCCCCACGGGGTCCACCGCCTACGCCTTCTCGGGTGGCGGGCCGATCGTCTGGCCCGACGTGGAGGCGCTGCTCGTCGTCCCCATCTCCGCGCACGCCCTCTTCGCGCGTCCCGTGGTCCTCGGGCCGGACGCCCACCTGGCGGTCGAGGTGGTCCCGCACAGCCACGTCACCGGGGTGATGTGGTGCGACGGTCGCCGCACCGTCGAGCTGCCGCCGGGCGCACGCATCGAGGTGCGCCGGTCCACGACGCCGGTCCGGCTCGCGCGGCTCGGGACCGGGCCCTTCACCGACCGGCTCGTCGCGAAGTTCGCCCTCCCCGTCTCCGGGTGGCGCGGTCCCGCCGGCGGTCTGCCCGAGGCCACGGCGTGACGCTGCGTCGCATCCGGCTCCAGCAGCTCGGGGTCATCGAGGAGGCGGAGCTCGACCTGGCTCCCGGTCTCAACGTCATCACCGGCGAGACCGGGGCCGGCAAGACGATGGTGGTCAGCGGGCTCGGGCTGCTCCTGGGGGAGCGCGCCGACGCCGGGCTGGTGCGCTCCGGGTCCTCGCGGGCCGTGGTGGAGGGTGAGGTCGACGTCCCCCCGGACCACCCGGCCGCCCGGCGGGTCGAGGAGGCGGGGGGCGACGCCGCGGACGGGCTCATCCTCGTGCGGACGGTGGCCGCCGAGGGCCGGTCGCGGGCCAGCGTCGGGGGACGCAGCGCCCCGGTCTCGGTCCTGGGCGAGGTCGGCGAGCACCTGGTGGCGGTCCACGGCCAGGCGGACCAGTGGCGGCTGCGGGACGCCGAGCAGCACCGGGTCCTGCTGGACGCCGCCGGGGGTCCCGACCTCGCGGCCGCCGCCGAGGCGTATGCCATGGCCTGGCAGGCCTGGCAGCAGGCCCGGGAGCGGTGGGCCGAGCTGACGAGGACGACGGCCGAGCGCTCGCTGCGGGTGTCGGCCCTGCGCACCGCCGTGGAGGAGATCGAGCAGGTCGACCCGGCACCGGGCGAGGAGTCCGACCTGCGGGCCGAGTCCGAGCGCCTGACCTACGCCGAGGAGCTGCGGCAGGCGGCGCACCACGCCCACGACGCGCTCGTCGGGGGCGACCCGGCCACGGGAGCGCCGGACGGGCCGTCGGTCTCGGCGCTGCTGGGGAGCGCCGTCGCGGCCCTCGCACCGGCGGCCGAGCACGACGAGGAGCTCGCCGGGCTGCAGCGCCGCGTGCAGGACCTGCTGTACCTCGCGAGCGATCTCGGGCCCGAGCTGGCGGGCTACGCCGCCGGGGTCGACGTCGACCCCGAGCGGCTGGAGTCCGTGCACGCGCGGCGCTCCGAGATCGGTGCTCTCCTGCGGCGCTACGGGTCCAGCACCGAGGAGGTCCTGGAGTTCGCCCGACAGGCGGCGCAGGAGCTGGACGACATCGACGTCTCCGACGAGGACCTCGCCACCCTGGCCGCCGAGGTGGCCCGGTTGCGGGACGAGACGGGGCGCCGCGGCGCCGAGCTCGGCGCGGTCCGCCGGCGGACCGCCGAGCGGGTCGCGGCCACGGTCACCGAGGAGCTGGCCCACCTGGCCATGGGCTCGGCCACGGTCAGCATCGAGGTGGCCCACCGCCGGCCCGAGCGGCCGGCCGGTGCGCAGGAACCGCAGGACGGGCCGGGTGAGCCGGTGGTGGAGCTGTCCGACGGGTCGCTGGCGCGGGCCGGACGCCACGGCCTCGACACCGTCGAGATCCGGCTGGCCGCCAACCCGGGAGCCCCCGCCCGGTCGGTCACCCGGGCGGCCTCCGGCGGTGAGCTCTCCCGCGTCATGCTCGCCCTCGAGCTGGTGTGCGGCGACGGGTCCGTCCCCACCTACGTCTTCGACGAGGTGGACGCCGGCGTCGGCGGCGCGGCGGCGCTGGACCTGGGGGCGCGCCTGGCCCGCCTGGCGACCACCTCGCAGGTCGTCGTCGTCACCCACCTGGGGCAGGTCGCGGCGCACGCCGACCGCCATCTCGTCGTGCGCAAGAGCACCGACGGGCAGGTCACGAGCAGCGACGTGAGCGTCGTGGAGGGGGCCGAGCGCGAGGCGGAGCTGGCGCGCATGCTGGGTGGCGTCGCCGACTCGGACGCAGCGCTGGAGCACGCACGGGAGCTGCTCGCCCGTCGTGCGACCATTGACGCCGGATGAGCACGAGGCGCCGAGCGAGCACCCGCCACGCCGGTCCCGTGGTGGGCCCGGCGCGCGTCGACGCGCGCACGAAGAGATTGACGGCACGGCTGCAGCCCGGGGACGTGGCGGTCGTCGACCACGCCGACCTCGACCAGGTCAGTGCCGCGGCCCTCGTCGCCTGCGCCCCGGTCGCGGTCGTCAACGCCGCGTCGTCCACGACCGGCGCCTACCCCAACATGGGCCCGCAGATCCTCGTGGAGGCGGGCATACCGCTGCTCGACGCCGCCGGCAGCGAGGTGATGAGCCTGCCCGAGGGGGTCACCGTGACCGTGGCCGGCGAGCAGCTGCTGGTGGACGGAGCCGTCGTCGCCGAGGGGGTCCGGATGACGCCGGAGCTGGTCCGCGAGCAGCAGGAGGACGCCCGCGGCAACCTCTCGGAGCAGATCGAGGCCTTCTCGCACAACACCATGGAGTACGTCCGGGCGGAGCGCGAGCTGCTGCTGGACGGCATCGGGGTCCCCGAGCTGCGCACCAGCTTCGCCGGGCGCTACGCCCTGGTGGTCGTGCGCGGCTACCACTACAAGGAGGACCTGCAGACCCTGCGTCCGTTCCTCCGCGAGGCCCGGCCCGTCCTCATCGGCGTCGACGGCGGTGCCGACGCGCTGCTGGAGATGGGCCACACCCCCGACCTCGTCGTGGGGGACATGGACTCGGTGTCGGACGCCGCCCTGACCAGCGGCGCCGAGCTGGTCGTGCACGCCTACCGCGACGGCCGTGCCCCAGGGCTGGAGCGGGTGCAGGCCCTCGGGGTCACCGATGCCGTGGTGCTGCCGGCGCCGGGGACGAGCGAGGACATCGCCATGCTGCTGGCGGACGAGCTCGGGGCCGAGCTCATCGTCGCGGTCGGCACGCACGCGACCCTCGTGGAGTTCCTCGACAAGGGCAGGCAGGGGATGGCGAGCACCTTCCTCACCCGGTTGCGGGTCGGGAGCAAGCTCGTGGACGCCAAGGGGGTGAGCCTGCTGTACCGGTCACGGATCCCCACGGTGTCGCTGGTCTGGCTGCTGCTGGCCGGGTTGCTGGCCCTGCTCGTGGCCCTGGCGGTGACCCCTGGTGGCAGGGCCCTGCTGGGGGTGCTGGCCGTACGATGGGACGACGTCTGGGCCTGGATGGAGGGGTTGTTCTCACCGTGATCGACTTCCGCTACCACCTCGTGTCGCTGGTCGCGGTCTTCATCGCCCTGGCGGTCGGGATCGTGCTCGGTGCCGGCCCGCTGCGCGAGGGGATCTCGGACACCATCGACGAGGAGGTCGGCCAGCTGCGGACCGAGCGGACCGAGCTGCGCAGCGAGCTGGACGTGCGGGCACGGCAGGCCGAGGCCAAGGACGAGGCCGTCGACCTGCTCAGCCCGCGCGGGGTGGCCGGGACCCTCAACGGCACCCGCGTGGCCCTGGTGGTCCTGCCCGGGGCCGACCGCAACCACGTGGCGCTGCTGGAGGACCGCCTCGCCGAGGCCGGCGGTGCGCTGGTGCTGGAGGTCGAGGTCGACGACTCCCTCGATGCCGGGCAGGTCGACGAGGGGGTGGCCGAGCGGCTCGCGAGCACGCTGGACGTCCCGGAGGCCCCCGGGCTGGACGAGGCAGGCCTGGGCGCGGTGCTGGGGGCCACCCTGGCGGGGGCGGACCCGGACGGCGAGGTGGGGGCCTGGCTGGCGGTGTCCGAGCGGTTGGAGGAGGAAGGGCTGATCGACCTGCGGTGGCAGGGGCCGGCAGCGCAGGTCACCGACCGCCGTCCCCCTGACGCCACGGTCGTCGTCGGCGGCGGGCTGCCGGAGGGGGACGACGACGCGGAACCCGAGGCCGAGGCCCGGCTGCGCACCCGGCTGGACCTCGTCCGCACACTGGCGGCGCTGGAACAGCCCCTGGTGGTCGCGGCGGCAGGCACCGAGACCGAGGCCCTGGCCGAGGGCGGCGGCGAGGACGCCCTCGTCCAGGCCGTCCGGGACGAGGGCGGCCTCCGGGGCGACGTCTCGACCGTCGACGACCTGGAGAGCGCCAGCGGGAGGGCGGCAGCCGTGCTCGGGCTGGCCTGGGAGCTGCAGGACGAGGCCGGGCACTACGGGCTGGGCCGCCAGGCGGAGGCGCCGGTGCCCGCGCCGCCGCCGCTGCGCCTCGGCGCCACGACCGGCTCCGACGGCCAGGCTCCGGCGACCGAGCCGGTGCCTGACGACAGCGACACCACGTCGGCACCGTGACGCCGGTCGGTCCCTCCGCCGGCCCCGGGACGCCGGCCGGCCGCTCCGTGGGCACCGGGACGCCCCCCGGCCCGCACCCCGGTGCTGTCGCCGGCGCAGCCGTGGCTCTCACCCAGGGGGTGTGCCTGCTGGACCGCGCCGGTGCCCTGCCTGGCGGTGGTCGGCGCTGGGTCCGGGTGAACCACCGCGGTGACGAGGTGACGCTGGTGGAGGGGGTGGCCCTGGCGATCGGCACGGCGGCTCCGCTGGCCCTCGTCGAGCCCGCCTCGGCCGCGGCGGTGCTGCTCGCCGCGGGTGGGGGTGCCGTCGACGACCTGGCGGGTGACACCGGAGTCAAGGGCCTGCGCGGCCACCTCGGCGCCCTGCGGCAGGGCCGGGTGACCACCGGTGCGCTCAAGGTCGGGGTGCTGGTGGGTGCCGGGGTGCTGGCCGCCTGGGAGGTCGACCGCGACCGCGGGCGGGGGGCCTCCACCCTGGCGGCCGCCGGCGTCGTCGCCGGCGCGGCCAACCTGGCCAACCTCCTGGACCTGCGTCCGGGGCGGGCGCTCAAGGTGGCGCTCCTGGTCGGCCTGCCGCTCGCGCGCACGCAGCCGGCGGCGGCGGCCTGCTCGGGCGCCGCCCTCGCTGTGCTGCCCGACGACCTGGGGGGCCGGAGCATGCTCGGCGACACAGGGGCCAACGCCGTGGGCGCGGCCCTGGGCGTGGCGGCGGTCCGCCACCTGCCGCCCCGGGCGCGCTGGCCCTGGCTCAGCGTCCTGGCCGGCCTGACCCTGGTCAGCGAGCGGGTCAGCTTCACCCGGGTCATCGACGCCACCCCCGGCCTGCGCCAGCTGGACCGCTGGGGCCGCCGATGACCTCCTCCGGCCCGGGAGCCCGGCCCGGAGAGGGGACGGGTGAGGGGACGGGGCCGAGCCGCCGCATCCTCGGGCAGGGGCTGCTCGCCGCCGCGGGCGTCGTCGCCGCCACCACCCTGCTCGCACGGGTGGCCGGGGTCGCCCGCTGGGTGGTCTTCTCGGAGGCCGTGGGGACGACCTGCCTCGGGCAGGTCTACACCACCGTCAACCTCATCCCCAACGTCGTCTTCGAGATCGCGGCCGGCGGGGCGCTCGCCGCGGTGGCCGTGCCGCTGGTGGCACGTCACCTGCAGGACGGTGACGAGGGCCGTGCGGACCGTACCGCCTCGGCGCTGCTGGGCTGGGCGCTGCTCGTCCTCGTCCCGCTCGGGCTCCTTGCGGCGCTGCTCGCGGGCCCGATCACCTCCGCCCTGCTCGGCGCCGGCGACCCCGACGGCTGCGACCCGGCGGCGGCGCAGCGGGCCGGGCGCCTCATGCTGCTGCTCTTCGCACCCCAGGTGGTGCTGTACGGCGTCGGCATCGTGCTGACCGGGGTGCTGCAGGCCCACCGCCGCTTCCTCGCCGCCGCGCTCGCCCCGCTGCTGTCCAGCCTCGTGGTCATCGCGGTCTACCTGCTCGTCGGTGCCACCGTCGACGCCGACGTCCCGCTGGGCGAGGTGCCGGACCGTGCCCTGCTCCTGCTGGCCGGTGGCACCACCGTCGGGGTGGTCGCCCTGAGCCTGCCGCTGCTGCTGCCCGTCGCCCGTGCCGGGGTGCGGTGGCGCCCCACCCTCCGCTTCCCGGCCGGCTCGGGACGTCTGGCGGGCGGGCTGGCGCTCGCCGGACTGGTGACGGTGGGGACGCAGCAGGTCTTCACGGTGGTGGTGATCCTCGTGAGCAACAGCACCGGTGTCGGCGGGATCACCGTGTGGACGTACGCGCAGACCGTCTACCTGCTTCCCTACGCCGTGCTGGTGGTCCCGCTGGCCACCGCGGCCTTCCCCCGTCTCGTGGGCGACGCGGCGCGGACCCGGGCGGTGCTGCGCCGGACGGCGAGCGCGGTGGTCGCGGCCGCGGTCGCCGGCGCCGCCGCGCTGGTCGCCGCCAGCGGTGAGGTGGGCACGGCCTTCCTGGCTCTCGACGCCGGTGCCGGGGGAGCGGGGCGGGAGGCGCTGACAGCCCTGCCTCTCGCGCTGTGCGTCCTCGCACCCGGCCTCGTCGGGTTCGGTCTCGTGGCGCTGCTCACCCGCGCGTTGTACGTCGCCGACCGGCCTCGCGCCGCGGCGGCCGGGGCCGCCTCCGGCTGGCTCCTGGCGGCACTCGTGGGCCTCGCCGGGGCCGGGGTGGCCTCCGCGGACGGCGTGGCCGGGGTGCTGGTCCTGCTGGCCGGCGCCTCGTCGGTGGGGATGCTGGTCTCGGCCGGCGTCCTCGCCTGGTCCACCCGGGGGGCGTGGGGTCGGGGGGCGCTCACCGGGCTTCCCCGCGCGCTGGCGGTGTCGCTGCTCGGTGCGGCGGCGGGGGTGCTCGTCGCCGCCCAGCTGCCGGGTGCCTCCGACGCCTCCGGCCCACCGGCGACCCTGGCCGTGGCGGTGGGGCTGGGCCTCCTGCGTGGCGGGGTCGCCGCCGGGGTGGTGCTCGGCCTCGTCCTGGTGCTGGACCGGGAGGCGGCCGCCCCGCTGCGGGAGCGGCTGCGCCTGCGGGGTCGACGGCTGGTGGGCGACCGGTGAGGGTGCTGCTGGTGGTCGGGATCGTCGGTGGCGGCGTCGGACGACACGTGCGCCAGCTCGCCGAGGACCTCGTGGGCGCCGGTCACGTCGTGGTGGTGGCCTGCCCGCGGACGGTGGCGGAGCGGTTCGACCTGCACGCCACGGGGGCCCGGGTCGAGGCGGTGGAGGTCGGCGTGGGGTCACCGGGAGCCCTCGCGACCACCGACGCCCGGCTGCGCCTCCTGGCCGCGGGAGCGCAGGTGGTGCACGCGCACGGCGTCCGCGCCGGCGCCGCCGCGGCCCTGGCCGTCGGCGGCGGACGGTCCCGGCAGCTCCCCCTGGTCGTCACCAGCCACAACGGTCCTCCGGAGGGGCGCGCGGCGTCGTGGACGTATGCCTCGCTCGAGGCCCTGGTGTGCCGACGGGCGGACCTCGTCCTGGGGGTGTCGTCGGACCTGGTGGCGCGCGCCCGACGGCGCGGTGCGCGGGCCACCGGCCTCGCGGTGGTCCCCTCCTCGGCGGCCGCCCCGGCCACCGACGCGCAGCGCGAGCAGGCCGCGCGCGAGCTGCGCGCCGAGCTGGGCGTCCCGGACGGGGCAGGGGTGGTCCTCACGGCGGGTCGGCTGGCCCGCCAGAAGCGGGTCGACCTGCTCCTGGACGCCTACCACCGCCTGCGCGAGGACACCCGGCTCGGTTCGCCCCCGGTCCTGGTGGTGGTGGGTGAAGGGCCCCTCGACGGCGCCCTGCGCGAGCAGGCCGCACATAGTGGGGGAGACGTGCACTTCCTCGGCCACCGGCAGGACGTCCCACGGCTGCTCGCCGGCGCCGACGTCGTCGTCTCGTCCGCGGACTGGGAGGGGCAGCCGCTGGTCCTGCAGGAGGCGCTCGCCGCCGGCGCCCCGGTCGTCGCCACCGACGTGGGGGGCACCGCCGACCTCCTCGGCGGCGCCGGGGTGCTCGTGCGCCCGGGGTC
Organism: Serinicoccus chungangensis; assembly: GCF_001483745.1. GTDB lineage: Bacteria > Actinomycetota > Actinomycetes > Actinomycetales > Dermatophilaceae > Ornithinicoccus > Ornithinicoccus chungangensis_A. The sequence goes on from NZ_LQBL01000027.1 coordinate 11,586, forward strand.
GGCCGCCGAGCTGGCCGAGGCGGTCGCCGGCCTGCTGCTCGACACGGGGGCCCGGGCCGACCTCGCCCGGCGGGCCCGCGACCGGGCCAGCCGTCTGCCCACCAGGCGGGACGCGCTCGAGGCGGTGCTCACGGCATACCGTGGCGTCCTGCCCGACCCGGCCGTCGACCCGACGCTGCGCGCCGCCGCGCTACGGACACCGCGCGTCGACCTCGAGAACAGGGCCGCCCTCGCCCTGGCGAAGGGGGTGTCCGCACTCGTGCCCGGCAGGCGGGTCCCGTCGGTCCGGCGCCGCCGGGTCCGGCACCACGGCGTCCGGCTGCGGGTCTACACGCCTCCCCGCCCGTCCGGCGCCGGGCTGCTGTGGATCCACGGGGGCGGTCTGGTCCTCGGGTCCGCCGCGATGGACGACCGGCACTGCGGGCAGACGGCGCGCGACACCGGGGTCACGGTGGTCTCGGTGGACTACCGCCTGGCCCCGCGGCACCCCTTCCCGGCGGCGCTGGACGACTGCCTCGTGGGGTGGCGGTGGATGCGTGCCCACGCCACGGACCTCGGCCTCGACCTCGGGCGTCTGGCGATCGGCGGGCAGAGCGCCGGGGGCGGCCTCGCCGCGAGCCTGGTCCACCGGGTCGTCGACGGGGCAGACCCCGTGGCGGCGCAGTGGCTCTTCTGCCCGATGCTCGACGACCGCACCGCCGCGGACCGTGACAAGGACGCCCCCGCCCACCTCGTCTGGGACAACCGGTCCAACCTCGCCGGCTGGTCGGCCTACCTCGGCGGGGACGTCGGGGCCGCGACGCTGCCGCCGTACGCCGCCCCGGCCCGTCGCGAGGACCTGAGCGGCCTGCCCCCCACCTGGATCTCCACCTCGGACGTCGAGCTGTTCTTCGACGAGGACGCCGACTACGCCGACCGGCTGCGCGTCGCGGGCACGGACGTCACCCTGGAGGTCGTGGCGGGCGCGCCGCACGGCTTCGAGGCCTGGGCACCCCGCCACCCCCTCGCCCTCGAGCTCCTGGCCACCGCCCGCTCCTGGCTCGCCGACCACCTCGCACCCGGGTCGTCCTGACCCGCGCGGCGCGCCCGGCGACCACCCCTTTCCCGGAACCCACGGACGTCCCGTAGGATGCAAGCCCGTGGCGGAGACGACGACGAAGCACATCTTTGTGACCGGAGGCGTCGCCTCCTCGCTCGGCAAGGGACTGACGGCCTCGAGCCTCGGGTTCCTGCTCCGCAGCAGGGGGCTGCGGGTGACGATGCAGAAGCTCGACCCCTACATCAACGTCGACCCCGGCACCATGAACCCCTTCCAGCACGGCGAGGTCTTCGTCACCGAGGACGGCGCGGAGTGCGACCTCGACATCGGGCACTACGAGCGCTTCCTCAACACCGACCTCTGGGGCCGGTCCAACGTCACCACCGGGCAGATCTACAACGACGTCATCGCCAAGGAGCGACGCGGCGACTACCTCGGCGACACCGTCCAGGTCATCCCGCACATCACCAACGAGATCAAGACGCGCATGCGGGCGGCCGCGGACCGGCCGCCGGGGGAGCGGCCCGACATCATCATCACCGAGGTCGGGGGGACCGTCGGAGACATCGAGTCGCTGCCCTTCCTCGAGGCGGCCCGGCAGGTGCGCCACGACATCGGGCGTGCCCACTCCTTCTTCCTGCACGTCTCCCTGGTGCCCTACCTCGCGCCCAGCGGGGAGCTCAAGACCAAGCCGACCCAGCACTCGGTGGCGGCGCTGCGTCAGGTCGGCATCACCCCGGACGCCCTGGTGCTGCGCGCCGACCGGGAGATCCCCGAGGGCATCAAGCGCAAGATCTCGATGATGTGCGACGTCGACTCCGACGCGGTGGCCGCGGCCGTGGACGCCCCCTCGATCTACGACATCCCCAAGGTCCTGCACACCGAGATGCTCGACGCGTATGTCGTCCGGCACCTGGGGATGCCGTTCCGGGACGTCGACTGGTCGGCCTGGGACGCGCTGCTCGAGCGGGTGCACGAGCCGGAGCACCGCGTCGAGATCGCCCTGGTCGGCAAGTACGTCGACCTGCCCGACGCCTACCTGTCGGTGACCGAGGCCATGCGCGCCGGTGGGTTCAAGCACGACGCCAAGGTCGACATCCGCTGGGTGGCCTCCGACGAGTGCCGCACCGAGGCGGGGGCGGCCCGGGCGCTCGGCGGGGTCGACGCCATCCTCGTGCCCGGCGGCTTCGGCGTGCGCGGCATCGAGGGCAAGATCGGGGCGTTGCGCTGGGCGCGGGAGCGTCAGGTGCCGACGTTGGGGATCTGCCTGGGGCTGCAGGCCATGGTCATCGAGCACGCGCGGCACGTCGCGGGGATCGAGGGCGCGAGCTCCACGGAGTTCGACCCCGACACCCCCGCGCCGGTCATCGCCACCATGGAGGAGCAGAAGTCCTTCGTGGAGGGCGCCGGCGACCTCGGCGGCACCATGCGGCTGGGGTCCTACCCGGCCGTGCTCACCGAGGGGTCCGTCGTGGCCGCCGCCTACGGGACGACCGAGGTGACCGAGCGGCACCGGCACCGCTACGAGGTCAACAACGGGTTCCGTGACCAGCTCGGGGCCGCCGGGCTCGTCGTCAGCGGCCAGTCACCGGACGGCGGGCTCGTCGAGTTCGTCGAGCTGCCGCGCGAGGTGCACCCCTACTACGTCGCGACCCAGGCCCACCCCGAGTTCAAGTCCCGACCCGACCACGCGCACCCGCTGTTCGCGGGGCTGGTCGCCGCGGCGCTGGACGCCCAGCGCAGCCAGCGGCTCGTCGAGGTCGAGCGCCAGCGTCACCACGAGCTGCCCGACTGATGACGCTCTCCGCGCCCCGGCTGGGCCTGCTCGAGCTCGTCGACCTGGTGGGCTCCCGCCCCGTGCGCAGCACCGAGGTGGCCATGCGCGGTGCCGTCTGGGACGTCCACCGTGACGAGGTGGAGCTGGACGACGGCCCGGCCAGCAGGGAGTACGTCCACCACACCGGGGCCGTCGCCGTCCTCGCGGTGCGCGAGGACCGGGGCGAGCCGGAGATCTTCGTCATCCGGCAGTACCGCCACCCCATCGGCGCCGAGGACTGGGAGATCCCGGCCGGGCTGCTCGACGTGGAGGGGGAGCCGCCGGTGGAGGCGGCGCGCCGGGAGCTGGCCGAGGAGGCCGACCTGCGGGCGGAGCACTGGGAGCCCCTGGTGTCGTTCACACCGTCGCCGGGTGGGCTGGACGAGACCATCCACGTCTTCGTCGCGACCGGTCTCTCCGACGTCCCGGAGGCGCAGCGGCACGCCCGTGAGGGCGAGGAGGCGGGTATGCCGTCCGGCTGGGTCGGCGTGCGCGACGCGGTGGCCGCCGTGCTCGGGGGACAGGTGCACAACGGGCCGCTCATGCTCGCGGTGCTCGCGCTGCACACCCGCGCAGACTCGCCGGGCTGACCCCGCCCCGGCGCGCCCCGCGCGCCGACCGCCGCTGCGTGTGCCAGGGTGACGTCGCGTCATACCAGGTGATCCTCGCCGTCGGCAAAGGAGCGGACATGCAGCCACTGGTGCTACGAAGTGCCATCATCGCGGCCCTGGGGGGTCTGCTCTTCGGGTTCGACACGGCGGTGATCTCCGGGACCACCTCGGACCTGACCGAGGTGTTCGGGCTGTCCGGGTTCGCGCTCGGCTTCACCGTGGCGACCGCCCTCATCGGCACCGTCGTCGGCGCCGCCTACGCCGGGCTCGGCAAGCCGGCCGACCGGTTCGGGCGCAAACCGGTGCTCATCGTCATCGGCGTCCTCTACGTCGTCTCCGCGCTCGGGAGCGCCCTCGCGACCGACTGGGTCGTCTTCATGATCTTCCGCTTCGTCGGCGGGCTCGGGGTCGGCGCCGCCACCTCGGTGGCACCCATCTACAACGCGGAGGTCGCGCCGCCGCGGCACCGGGGCCGGCTGGTCGGGCTGTTCCAGTTCAACATCACCGTCGGCATCCTGCTGGCCTACCTCTCCAACTTCGCCATCCTCAGCCTCTTCCCGGAGGACACCGCCTGGCGGTGGATGTTCGGGGCCGAGGCGCTCCCCGCGCTGGTCTTCGCGCTCCTGGTGCTCCTCGTGCCCGAGAGCCCGCGGTGGCTCATGGCGGTGGGCCGGGACGAGGAGGCTCGCGAGGTCATCGACCAGCTGACCGCGGACGAGGAGGAGGCGCGGGTCCAGCGCGAGGAGATCAAGGAGGCGCTGGAGGTCGAGGGGGACAGCGCCACCGTGCCGTTCTTCACCGAGGGGCACCGCAAGGTCATCCTGCTCGCCTTCGCGATCGCGGCGTTCAACCAGCTGGGCGGCATCAACGCGGTGCTGTACTACGCCCCCACCATCTTCGAGAGCGCCGGGCTGGGCGAGAGCGCCGCCTTCCTCAACAGCGCCGGTGTGGGGCTCGTCAACCTGCTCGCGACGATCCTCGCCCTGACGATCATCGACCGCGTGGGCCGGCGCTTCCTCATGCTCGTGTGCTCGGCCGGGTACGTCCTCACCCTCGGTTCGCTCACCGTGCTGTTCTTCGTCTACGAGGGCAACTTCACCGGGGTCACCAGCGGCCTGGTGATCACCAGCATCATGCTCTTCGTCGGGGTGCACGCCTTCGGGCAGGGAGCCGTCATCTGGGTGTTCATCGCCGAGATCTTCCCCAACGCCATCCGCGCGCGGGGCCAGTCCTTCGGGGCGCTGACCCACTGGACCTTCGCGGCGGCGATCTCCTGGTCCTTCCCCGCGATCGCCGGCAGCCTGGGCGGCGGCGTCGCCTTCCTCGTCTTCCTCCTCGGGGGTGTGGCCATGACGTTCTGGACGATCAAGGTCATGCCGGAGACCAAGGGCATCCCGCTGGAGGAGATGGAGGAGACCCTCGACCTCGCCGGCAGCGCGGCGATGAAGGCACGGTAGGCGCCCGGCCCCGGGCGCCGGCGCGGCTGGGCACCAGCGCGGGCAGGTCCGTCCGCCGTGTCGCCGCCGTGATCGCTCGCGGTCAGAGCGGGATGACGGTGACCCCGAGCAGCCAGGCCATCAGCTGGCTTCCGGCCGTCAGGACGAACGAGCCGAGGAGCAGGACGGCGAAGCCGTAGCCGCCCGAGGACCGCTGCTGTGGTGCGGGCACCCGGTGGTCGCGCCACCCGCCCTCCTCCCAGATCGCCCAGGCCAGCACCCCCAGGCCCGCGGGCAGGCCGATGAGCCAGAACCAGAACCACCGGGTGCCATGGACCGGGGCGGCTCCGAAGACCACCCGCACCAGCATGCTGACGACCAGCACCAGGCCGAGCAGACCGTGCGCCTGCAGGACCCGCCCCGGGACCACCGAGGAGACCGTGGACGGCAGCCCGCTCGTCACGAGATCCTCCTCGATCCAGTCCACCTCGGCCTCCGTCCAGGACCCCCAGCTGTTCATGCTGGGGGTGATGTGGTCCGGCACCACCAGGCGCGGGCGCGAGCCGGCCACGGTGTAGAGCACGGTGGTCGTGCCGGTCCGCAGGTCCTCCACGGAGCCCGGCTCGAGGTCCTCCTGTGTCCACCACCCGGGGGTGGAGGAGCCGCCGCCGGGTCGGTCCTCCACCAAGGCGTAGCTGGTCATCCTCCCGGACGACAGGTCCTCCACGGCCTGGCTGTGGTTGACCATCTGGAAGCCACCCACGAGCGACAGCAGCGCGTGGGTGGCCCACAGCAGCACCACCGCGACGCCGGCGACCCGGCGGGCCCACCGCCTGAACCGCGCGTCACGGGCGTCGGGGCCGGTCCTGCCGCCCGGCATCGTCTCGGGCTCGACGAGCGGGGCACGACCCCGTGCCCGCCCGTCCTCGGCCGTCCCGCGTCCCACGTCTCGTTCCCGCCCCATGCCTCAGGGTGACACGGCAACCCGACCGCAGCAGATCGACGCGCACGTTCGCGTGTCGGGCGGCCCCGCACCGACCCGTAGAATGATCCCGTTCCCGGGGCGGAGTGACGACCCGCCGGGGTGGACGAGGAGCGAGGCGCAGGCATACCTCGTGACCGTGACACCCGCCCGGAGCCGCGCGTCCGGCGACACCGACGAGAGGCCGAGGTCCCCTCGGCGAAGGTGTGGTGGCACCGCGACCTGGCCCCCGCCCACACCTCCCGGGCTGCCTTGGCGGGCCCGGGTCGTCGCATCGACAGACCCTCCGGCGCGCCGCACCGAGAGGAGAGATCATGCTTCGCACCCACGAGTCGGGCACCCTGCGGCCCGAGCACGTCGGCCAGTCCGTCACCCTCACTGGCTGGGTGGCCCGACGCCGCGACCACGGTGGCGTCGCCTTCATCGACCTGCGGGACGCCAGCGGCGTCGTGCAGGTCGTCGCGCGCGACGAGGTCCTCACGGGCACCGCTCACGACCTGCGCAGCGAGTACTGCGTGAAGGTCGTCGGCGAGGTCACCGCCCGCGCCGAGAAGGACGTCAACCCCGAGCTGCCGACCGGCGGCGTCGACGTCGTGGCCAGCGAGATCGAGGTGCTCAGCGCCTCGGCCCCGCTGCCCTTCCAGATCGACGAGCGGGTCAGCGTCGGCGAGGAGGCGCGCCTGCGCCACCGCTACCTGGACCTGCGACGTCCCGGAGCCGGCGCGGCGGGTCAGAACCTGCGGCTGCGCTCGCGGGTCAACGCGGCCGCCCGCACCGTGCTCGCCGAGCGCGACTTCGTCGAGGTCGAGACCCCCACCCTGACGCGGTCGACGCCGGAGGGCGCCCGTGACTTCCTCGTGCCGGCGCGCCTGCAGCCGGGCAGCTGGTACGCCCTGCCGCAGAGCCCGCAGCTGTTCAAGCAGCTGCTCATGGTCGCCGGGATGGAGCGCTACTACCAGATCGCCCGGTGCTACCGCGACGAGGACTTCCGCGCCGACCGGCAGCCGGAGTTCACCCAGCTCGACATCGAGATGAGCTTCGTGGAGCAGGACGACGTCATCGAGCTCGGCGAGGCGGTCGCGGCGGAGGTGTGGCGCACCATCGGGGTCGAGCTCACCACGCCCTTCCCGCGGATGACGTATGCCGAGGCCATGCGGCGGTACGGCTCGGACAAGCCGGACCTGCGTTTCGGTGTGGAGCTGGTCGAGTGCACCGACTACTTCGCCGACACGCCGTTCCGGGTGTTCCAGGCGGAGTACGTCGGTGCGGTCGTCATGCCCGGTGGGGGCAGCCAGCCTCGTCGTCAGTTCGACGCCTGGCAGGAGTGGGCCAAGCAGCGCGGGGCCAAGGGTCTGGCCTACGTCACCGTCGGCGACGACGGGACGCTGGGTGGGCCGGTGGCGAAGAACCTCTCGGACGCCGAGCGCGAGGGTCTGGCGGCGCACGTGGGCGCCGAGCCGGGTGACTGCGTCTTCTTCGCCGCCGGGGCGACCAAGCCCTCCCGTGCCCTCCTGGGCGCGGCCCGGCAGGAGATCGCCGAGCGCGTGGGTCTGGTGGACGAGGACGCCTGGAGCTTCCTGTGGGTCGTCGACGCGCCGCTCTTCGAGCCGGCCGGGGACGCCATCGCGGCGGGCGACGTCGCGGTGGGTGCCGGCGCCTGGACCGCCGTGCACCACGCCTTCACCTCGCCCAAGGCGGAGTTCCTGGACTCCCTCGAGGAGGACCCGGGCGCTGCGCTGGCCTACGCCTACGACCTGGTCTGCAACGGCAACGAGATAGGGGGTGGGTCCATCCGTATCCACCGCCGCGACGTGCAGGAGCGGGTCTTCGCGATCATGGGCCTGTCCCCGGAGCAGGCGCAGGAGAAGTTCGGGTTCCTGCTGGAGGCGTTCAAGTTCGGCGCACCGCCGCACGGTGGGATCGCCTTCGGGTGGGACCGCATCGTCGCGCTCCTGGCCGGCACCGACTCGATTCGCGACGTCATCGCCTTCCCCAAGTCCGGCGGCGGCTTCGACCCGCTGACCGCGGCGCCGGCGCCCATCACGCCCGAGCAGCGCAAGGAGGCGGGTGTGGACGCCGAGCCCGAGGAGGAGGGCGTCACGGCCTGAGGGCCGCTGAGGCTGCAGGCAGCATCGCTCCGGTGCGGCTGAGGGCTCCTTCAAGGCCCCTCGCGGGACGTCGTCCCGGACTGCCCGGTATGCCGCCCGCCCCCCGCCCCCGTCGTGTCGTGGACGGGCGGGGGGTGCTGGGCGTGCTGTAGGTCAGGGAGGCGCCGGAGCTGCCGTTCCGGCGGCCGACCCGGAGCGGTCCCGGGTGGTGACCGTCTGATGGTGGACCTGGGCCGTGACGGTCGGTCGGCGGGCTCCGGTGCTGGCCGTCGAGAGGCGGCCGTCGGCGGTGCCCGACGAGATCCTCGGCAGCACTGCACCCGGGCGGAGGTAGAGGGTCGGCGGCACGGCGGTCTGCCGCGGCCGCTCCCGCCCCTGGTTGCACCGCTGGCACAGCCCCTGACCGTTGTGGATCGACGTGGCACCGCCGTCACGGTGCCGCACGCGGTGGTCGACGTGCCGGATGGGCGCCCCGCACCACGGGGTCCGGCAGTAGCGGTCTCGGCTGACGATCAGTGCCCGCTGGGCCTCGCTGAAGAATCGTCGCCGGGTTTCCCGCGCGAAGACCTCCCCGGTGAGCGGGTCGGCGTAGAGGCGACGGACGAAGACCCGGGCGGCGGCCACGTCGGCGGCGTCGGGAGGGGCAGTGGGGTGCATCCCCGGACCGACGGACGGGTGTGCGCCCGGCCCCCTGGCTCGCATCGGGGGCGACGTGGGTCCGCCCACGCCCGGCCCCGGGGCTCCCACCGGGGGCGATGTGGGTCTGCCCGGCGACGCAGCTGTGCCACCTGAGGCACCTGAGGCACCTGAGGCACCGTGGACCAGCGGGCACGACCAGGCCGGGCAGCGCGGCCCGTCCGGACAGACGTCGTCGCCAGACCGGCCGCGGGTCGCCGGATCCGGCACGTCAGCGGTCTCGGCAGGTCCCGTCGGAGCCGGCGGGTCGACCGCTCGCCCCGGCGGGGGCGTCAGCAGGTCGCGCGCCGCCTGCGCGGGGAGGGGGCCGTACCCGTCGAGGAAGGCCGCCACGGTGTCGCCGCCCATGAGCGAGGCGTCGGTCATGACGAGGCTGAGGTCGATGTCGGGCAGGGAGACGGGGTCACGCCCGGTGACCTTGGCATAGAGCGTGTCGGCCATGATCCTGCCCTGGCTGCGCTCGTCCCCCGAGGCCCTCAGCAGCTCGGCGTGCCGCTTGAGCGCGGCGTAGACCGCAACCCCCTGGGCCGCCGGCAGCATCGCGGAGATGACGCACATGACGTCCGGCGCGGGGCGCATCGAGACGTAGGCGTCCTCGGCGGCCCTGGCCGCCCGCCGCACGTGCGCCTGCGGGTCCAGCTCGTAGACGAGGGCGGTCACCGTGGCGCGCAGCTGTCTCGTGGACAGTCCGGCGAGGCGACCCACGAGCTGCTCGTCGACGAGCCGACGGTCCTGGGTCGACAGGCAGGTCGTGGCGCGGGTGACGACCTCGGCCTGGTGGGCGTCGATGACGCCCTCCGTGAGAGCGGCCAGGGTGCGGGGCATCTCCCGGGCCAACGCCCGCGAGCAGGCCAGGCGGTTCGAGGACCGGGCAGGGGAGACCTTGCCCGCGAGGGCGAGGTCGTCCGCGACCCCCGACCCGAGACGTGCGGCGGCGACCCCGTCGGCCTCCTGCTGCTGCCTCTGGGACCGGTCGAACTCGTCCGAGAGGACGGCGTGCGCCGCCGCGGACGCGCGGTTGAGGTCCTCCAACGCACGGATGAGCTCGAGGCGCTCGGCGTCCGACGCGTCCGGGCGCGGGAGCGCGAGGCGTCCGGCCAGTGCGCGGATCTCGGCTCGCCCCGCCGGATGGTCTACGTCCGCCGACCTCCGCGTCGGTGTCGTCGATGTCGCCACGTTCCCCACCCCCTCGATGGTTGCTGAGACCAGCATATCGAACACGCGTTCGATTCGTCAAGCCTCAACAAAATTTTGTGCGTGTGATGTGTCAGGACATCGGTGACGGTTCTGCATCAGGACTTGGGTGACGGTTGGTGTGTCAGGACATCGGTGACGGTCAGGTGTTCTTGGGTCGTGTGCCGGTGGGTCGGCCGTCGCCGACGTAGGTGATGCCGGGTGCTGGTCTTGGGCGTTCGGCGGGACGTCGCCGTCGCTGTTGGTGACGATGAGGTCGTCGTCGCTGGTGATCAGTACCTGGGCGATCGCCTGCGGGGCACCAGCGAGGTGGACGACCCTGGTGAGGCTGAAGGGGCCGGCTAAGCCGAGTCGTCACAGCTGCCGGCTGGCAGGTCCTGTCGCAACGGGCCGGAGGGTGTGGGCTCGCGAGTCCGGTCGGGCCGCTGCAGCTCAGGACCACCACCCGCCGCCAGGACCGGTCCGACGTGTCACGACCCAAGGACCCTGACCTGTCACCCGTGTCCTGATGCGGAACCGTCACCGAAGGCCAGCATCCGGGAGTGCCAGGCGCGGGCGGTGCGGAAGCCGAGTCGCGCATACACCGACCGGGCTGCCGCGTTGTCGCTGAACATGCCGAGGGTGCAGGCCCCGTGCCCGGCCAGCGCCCACCGGGTCAGGGCGGCGCTGACGACCGTGGCCAGTCCGGCACCCCGGTGCTGCGTCGCGGTGACGATGCCGGCCAGGTGCGGCACCCCCGTCGCCTCGCGCTCGGCCCCGCCGACCGCGACCAGGCCCCCGTCGGGACCCCGGACGCCGACCCAGTGGTGCACGCGGCCGGTCCCGATCTCGGTCCACACCCGCGGGTTGTGCTCCCGGGTGAAGCGCTCGAGCTCGGCGGCGTCCCGCCGGTCGTCCAGAGGTATGACGTCACGCCCGCCCGCGTCGACGGGCGGCTGCGAGGTGGTCCACATCCAGTCCCAGTCGCCTCCGTCACCCAGGTCCAGGACGTCGTGGGCGACCTCGGCGTGCTCCTGGGGGACGGAGACCGCCCGGGCCCCGAGCCGTCGCAGATGACCACCCTGCCGCAGCTCGCTGAGCGCCGTGCGCACCCGCGTCGCCTCCGCCGTCGTCGGGCCCCGCCCCCTCAGGGGCGCCACCCAGAACCCCGGCCGAGGACCGAGCCGCTGCACGAGCGCCACCGAATCATGCACCCATACCTCGCCCTGCAACGGGTCGGGCAGCGCCCACCGCACCCAGGGGTCGTCACCGGACAGCGAGAGCAGCTCGGCGTGCGAGGTGAGTCGGTCCACGGCGTTAGCCTGACATCCGTGTCCGACCTCTTCACCTCCGCCGTGGACCCCGCCTCCGGTGGCGCCGGCGGCGTGGGGGACGCCAGCGGTGCCCTGCTGGCCCCGCTCGCGGTCCGCATGCGCCCGCGCTCGCTGGAGGAGGTCGTCGGCCAGCGCGAGGCGCTGCGCCCCGGGTCACCGTTGCGGAGGCTCATCGAGGGGTCCGGCGGTGCCGCCGGACCGCTCTCGGCGATCCTCTGGGGGCCGCCGGGGACCGGCAAGACAACGCTGGCGCACCTGGTCGCCCAGGCTGCCGGACGGACCTTCGTGGAGCTCTCCGCCGTCACCGCCGGCGTCAAGGACGTCCGGGCCGTCATGGACCGCGCGGTGCAGGAGCGCTCCCTGCACGGCCGGCAGACGGTGCTCTTCCTCGACGAGATCCACCGCTTCACCAAGGCGCAGCAGGACGCCCTGCTCCCGGGCGTGGAGAACCGCACCGTCATCCTCGTGGCCGCGACCACCGAGAACCCGTCCTTCTCCATCATCGCCCCGCTGCTCTCGCGCTCGGTCCTGGTCACGCTGACCTCGCTGGACGACGAGGACGTGCGCGGGGTCCTCGCCCGGGCGCTCGTCGACGAGCGCGGCCTGGCAGAGGCGTTCACCCTGGGGGACGAGGCCACCGGGCACGTCGTCCGGATGGCCGGAGGAGACGCCCGCCGGGCGCTGACGACCCTCGAGGCGGCTGCGGGGGTGGCCGCCGACGACCGGCCGGCCGGCCGCGAGGACGACGTCGTCGAGATCACCCTCGCCCAGGTCGAGCAGGCGATGGCCCAGGCGGCCGTGCGCTACGACCGCGCGGGTGACCAGCACTACGACGTCGCCAGCGCGTTCATCAAGTCCATGCGCGGCTCGGACGTCGACGCGGCCCTGCACTACCTCGCGCGGCAGCTCGAGGCGGGGGAGGACCCGCGCTTCATCGCGCGGCGCATCGTCATCGCCGCCAGCGAGGACGTCGGCCTGGGCGACCCGACGGCGCTGCAGACCGCCGTGGCGGCGATGCACGCCGTGGCGCAGATCGGGATGCCCGAGGCCCGCATCATCCTCGCCCAGGCCGTGGTGCACAACGCGCTGGCGCCGAAGTCCAACGCCGCCTACGCGGCCGTCAACGCCGCGATCGCCGACGTGCGGGCCGGCAGGGGCGGCCCGGTCCCGCCGCACCTGAGGGGGACGGGGTATGCCGGTGCCACCCGCCTCGGTCACGGCGAGGGCTACCGCTACACCCACGACGAGCCCGCCGGGGTGGGCGAGCAGCAGTTCCTCCCCGAGGACCTGGCCGACGCCGACTACTACCACCCCACCGGCCGCGGCTGGGAGGAACGCCTCGGTCCCCGCTGGCGCGAGCTGCGGCGGATCATCCGCGGCGGCTGAGGCCCCTGTGGCCGGCGGGGCCGGAGTTCGGCCGGTGCCGGTGGGGTCGTCTAGAGTGGATGAGCCCATCGCACCGCCGGCGCCCCCTGTCGCCGGGCCTACGAGGAGATCATGGAAACCGCCGAGATCCGCCGCCGCTGGCTGTCCTTCTTCCAGGACAAGGACCATGCCGTGGTGCCGAGCGCCTCCCTGGTCAGCCAGGACCCGACGCTGCTGTTCACCGTGGCCGGCATGGTGCCCTTCATCCCCTACCTCACCGGCCAGCAGACCCCCCCGTGGACGCGGGCCACGAGCGTGCAGAAGTGCGTGCGGACCCTCGACATCGAGGAGGTCGGCAAGACCACCCGGCACGGCACGTTCTTCCAGATGAACGGCAACTTCTCCTTCGGCGACTACTTCAAGGAGGAGGCCATCGCCTACGCCTGGGAGTTCGTCACCGGCTCCCAGGACCAGGGCTGCCTGGGCTTCGACCCCGAGAGCATCTGGGTGACCGTCCTCAAGGGGGACGACGAGGCCGCCGAGATCTGGGGCCGGGTCGCCGGCCTGCCCCCGGAGCGGATCCAGGAACGCGGTCTGGAGGACAACTACTGGCACACCGGCGTCCCCGGACCGGGTGGCCCGTGCAGCGAGATCTACGTCGACCGCGGCCCGGAGTTCGGCCCGGACGGCGGGCCGGTGGTGGACGAGGACCGCTTCCTGGAGATCTGGAACCTCGTCTTCATGCAGGAGGAGCTCACCGAGGTGCGGTCCAAGACCGACTTCGACGTGGCCGGCGAGCTGCCCAGCAAGAACATCGACACCGGGATGGGCCTGGAGCGGGTGGCCTACCTCCTCCAGGGCGTGGACAACCTCTACGAGATCGACGAGGTCTACCCCGTCATCGAGCGTGCCGAGGAGCTCAGCGGGCGGGCCTACGGCGCCGACGACGAGGACGACGTCCGCTTCCGGGTCGTCGCCGACCACGTCCGGTCCGGCCTCATGCTGCTCGGCGACGGCGTGGTGCCCGGCAACGAGGGCCGTGGCTACGTCCTGCGGCGGCTGCTGCGGCGCGCGGTGCGCTCGATGCGGCTGCTGGGGGTGGAGCAGCCCTCGCTCACCGAGCTGCTCACGGTGAGCAAGGACGTCATGAAGACCTCCTACCCCGAGCTGCAGGAGCAGTGGGAGCGCATCAGCGAGGTCGCCGCGGCCGAGGAGGAGGCGTTCCGGCGCACCCTGGCCAGCGGGACCAGCATCCTCGACGACGCGGTGGCCCGGGCCCGGTCCGCCGGGGCGACCCGGCTCGGCGGCGCCGAGGCCTTCGCGCTGCACGACACCTACGGCTTCCCCATCGACCTGACCCTCGAGATGGCCTCAGAGCAGGGGCTGTCGGTCGACGAGGACGGCTTCCGCGCGCTCATGAGCGAGCAGCGCGAGCGGGCCAAGGCCGACGCCAAGGCGAAGAAGACCGGGCGCGGGGGCGCCGGGGCCTACCGCGGGCTGGCCGACCGGCTCGGCGCCCAGACCGCCTTCACCGGCTACGAGCAGATGAGCGGGCAGGACCGCGTCGTCGGCCTGCTGTCCGAGGGGCGGGAGGTCGACCGCTACCGGCTCGACACCCCGGCCGGCGAGGGCGCCGGCGGCGAGCTCGAGCTCGTGCTCGCCAGCACCCCGTTCTACGCCGAGGCCGGCGGTCAGCTCGCCGACCACGGCACCATCCGGCTCGGCAGCGGCGGCCTCTTCGAGGTGACCGACGTGCAGCGCCCGGTGCCCGGGCTCGTGGTCCACCGCGGCCGCCTGGTCGAGGGCGAGGTGGCGGTCGGCGAGGACGCCCACAGCGAGGTCGACGTCGCCCGTCGTGCCTCGGTGTCCCGCGCCCACACCGCGACCCACATCGTGCACAAGGTCCTCCGGGAGACCCTGGGGGAGAGCGCCACGCAGGCCGGCTCCGAGAACGCACCGGGACGGCTGCGCTTCGACTTCCGCGCGACCCGCGGTCTCGACGCCGCCGAGCTCGCCGCGGTCGAGACCCGCATCAACGAGCGGCTCATGGCCGACCTGCAGGTCAGCGCTGCCGAGATGACCTTCGAGCAGGCCCGGGAGATGGGGGCCATGGCCCTCTTCGGCGAGCGCTACCCGGACGTCGTCCGGGTCGTCTCGGTGGGTGGCCCGTGGAGCCTGGAGCTGTGCGGTGGCACGCACGTGCTCAACAGCGCCCAGCTCTCGCTGGTGAAGATCATGGGCGAGTCCTCGATCGGGTCGGGCGTGCGACGTGTCGAGGCCCTCGTGGGCGCGGACGCCTACGCCCACCTGGCCCGGGAGAACGTCATCGTCAACCAGCTCACCGACACCCTGCGCGTGCGCCCGGACGAGCTGTCCGACCGCGTGGCCCAGCTCGTGGCCCGGCTCCGGGACGCCGAGAAGGAGATCGCCCAGGCCAAGGCGACCCAGGTGCTGTCCGCCGCCTCCGGGCTCGTGGACCAGGCGCGGGACGTGGCGGGCACGACCTACCTCGGGCACCACCTCGGCGACGGCGCGGGAGCGGACGACCTGCGCCGGCTCGTCACCGACCTGCGCGCCCGGCTGGGCAACGAGCGGCCCGTCGTGGTCGCCCTGACGGGGACCTCCGGCGGGCGCCCGTCGGTCGTCGTCGCCACCAACGAGGCCGCGCGCGAGCGCGGCACCCGGGCCGGCGCCCTGGTCCGGGTCGCGGCCCAGGCCCTCGGCGGGGGAGGCGGGGGCAAGGACGACCTGGCCCAGGGCGGCGGTCAGGACCCGGGCGCCACCGGCGCCGCCCTCACCGCGGTCGAGGAGGCCCTGCGGGCATGAGCTCGGGCCCGCAGGACCGACCCGGCGTCGCGCCCGGCGTGCTGCTCGGCGTCGACGTCGGTGAGGTCCGCGTGGGCCTCGCCGCCTCCGACCCCCTGGGTATGCTCGCGCACCCGGTCGCGACCCTGCGCCGCGACCAGGAGGGGTCGGCAGACCTGGAGGAGATCGCCGACGAGGCGCGCCGTCGCGGTGCCGTCCTCGTGGTCGTGGGGATGCCGCGCTCGCTGGACGGGACCGAGCGAGTGGCGGCGCAGCGTGCCCGCCGGTACGCTGAGCGGCTGCAACGGTGCCTGGAGGTGCCGGTACGGCTCTGGGACGAGCGCATGTCCACGGTCGACGCCCACCGGGCGCTGCACGGCAGCGGCGTCCCGGGGCGCGAGCAGCGTGGCGTCGTGGACCAGGTCGCCGCCGTGCTCATCCTCCAGGCCGCCCTGGACTCACGCCGAGCCGGCCGTCCCGCCGGCGCCCCCCTGACGGCACGCAAGCCCCGGGCACGACGGTCTCGCGACCCTGACGCGAAGGACGCCACATGAGCCAGCCTCCCGAGGACGACTGGGACGAGCACGACGCCCGAGGCGTCGGAGCGCGCTTCGACGACGACGTGCTGAGGCTGCGCGGCGACCGGCACCACGACGAGTCGCTGGCCGCCCACGTGCTCGACCCGGCAGACCCCGGGCACCACGACGACCCCGAGCACCACGGCTGGGCCGAGCACGGCGACCACCCGCGTCGCCGGCACCGGCGCAACCCGTGGCTCGTCATGCTCGCCCTCGGCATGGCGGGCGTCGTCGTCCTGGTGGCCGCGGTCTACTCCTTCGGCTCGGTGCGCTCGCTGGTGCCCGACCTCGCGGCCGGGGACGACGTGTCCACCGCGGACTACGAGGGCGAGGGCAGCGGCGAGGTCATGGTGGAGATCCCGCGGGGTGCCGCCGGGGCCGACATCGCCCAGATCCTCGTCGAGGAGGACGTCGTCGGCTCGGTCTCGGCCTTCTCCGCGGCCCTGCAGGCCGACCCGGACTCGGCGGCCATCCAGCCGGGGACCTACCGGATGGCCAACCAGATGAGCTCGGAGGCTGCCCTGGGGCGCCTGCTGGACCCGGAGTTCCGGGAGTTCAGCGGGGTCACGGTGCGCGAGGGCCTGTGGGTCGACGAGACCTTCACCGTGCTCGCCGAGGGCACCGGCCACGAGGTCGCCGACTACGAGGCGGTGGACCCGGCCGACCTGGAGCTGCCCGCCGCGGCCGAGGGCGAGCTCGAGGGCTTCCTCTACCCCAGCACCTACGACTTCGCCCCGGACAGCACCCCCGCCGAGCAGCTGCAGGCCATGGTCGACCAGGGCACCCGGGTCTACGACGAGCTCGGCATCCCCGACGAGGACCTCCGCGAGGTGGTCATCAAGGCCAGCATCGTCCAGGGCGAGGGACAGTTCGCCGAGGACCTGCCCCGGATCGCGCGGGTCATGGAGAACCGCATCGAGGGCAACTCGGAGACCAACGGCTTCATGCAGATGGACTCCACCGTGCACTTCATCTACCAGGAGCGGGGTCGCGCGGGGACCACGGAGGAGCAGCGCTCCAACGACAGTCCCTACAACACCTACGTCCACCCCGGGCTGCCCCCGGGGCCCATCAACAGCCCCGGCGAGGACGCCCTCCGGGCGGCGCTGGAGCCGGAGCCCGGCGACTGGGTCTACTTCGTCACCGTCGACCCCTCGACGGGCGAGACGAAGTTCGCGGAGACCTACGAGGAGCACCTCGTCAACCAGGAGGAGTTCCTCCAGTGGTGCGAGGACAACCCGGACCAGTGCTGACCCGCGCGGGCGTCGTCGGCTCGCCCGTGGCCCACTCGCTGTCCCCGGTCCTGCACCACGCGGCCTACGCGGCGCTCGGTCTCGACGACTGGTCCTACGAGCGGGCCGAGGTGCCTGCCGGCGGACTGCGCCGGTTCGTCGAGGGCCTCGGCCCGGAGTGGGTGGGCCTGTCGGTGACCATGCCGGGCAAGGAGGAGGCGCTGGCGCTGGCGGCGGAGGCCAGCACCGCCGCCGCCGCCGTGGGCGCCGCCAACACCCTCCTGCGTCGGCCCGGGGGATGGTATGCCGACAACACCGACGTGGACGGCCTGCGCACCGCCCTCCTCGAGGCGGGTCTGGAGGGGGCGCACCGGGCGGTCGTGCTCGGCGGGGGAGCCACCGCCCGCTCGGCGGCCGTGGCGCTGCACGGGCTGGGCGTCCGCACCGTCGAGGTGCTCGTCCGCGACCGGCTGCGGCCGCACACCGCGCAGCTGCTGGAGTCCCTCGGGCTGGACACCCACGTGCGGCACCTGGCCGACGGCATACCTCTCGATGCGGCCGAGGTGGTCCTCAGCACCCTGCCGGGCGGCACGCCGGCGCCGCCCGTCCGCCCCGGCCGCGGCGCCGACCGGCCGGTCGTCATGGACGTCGGCTACGCACCCTGGCCGAGCCCGTTCGCCGCAGCGGTGGCCGAGGCCACGCAGGGTAGGGTCCGGGTCGTGAGGGGAACGCGGATGCTGCTGCACCAGGCGGCCCGGCAGGTGGAGCTGATGACCGGGCGGGAGGCGCCCACGTCGGCGATGGACCTGGCCCTGCGGGGCGAGCTCGAGGGCCGGGCGCAGCGGTGAGCCCCCTCGTCCTGCCGGTGCTGGTCGCGGTCGTCGTGGCCGGCCTCGGCATCCCCGTCGCCCGGTGGCTGGAGCAGACGACCTACCGCAAGCCGGACGAGGTGGACGAGCCCTACCCGGGACGCCGCTGGTGGGTGCCGGTGGCCCTGGGGCTCTCGGCGGCCGTGGTGATGCACCGGGTGTGGCAGGTCCCCGACGACGCGGTGCCCGGGTGGCCGGTCGCTGCCGTCCTCACCCCGACGCTACTCCTGGTGACGCTGGCCTGCGTGTGCCTCGCGGCGATGGACCTCGACGTGCACCGGCTGCCCGACCGCATCATGTGGCCGACCATGGGCACCCTCCTCGTGGGGCTGCCGGTGGCGGCGATGGTCGGCGGGGGCCTGGAGCCGCTGCTGCGCGCGCTCCTGGCCGGGCTGGCCGCGGGAGGCTTCTACCTGCTCGTCGCGCTGCTCTCGCTGGCCCGTGGCTCGCTCGCCCTCGGCCTCGGCGACGTCAAGCTGGCGGCCGTCCTGGGCACCGGGCTCGGGTGGTTCGGCTGGGCCGAGGCGATGCTCGGGATCTACGCCGGCTTCATCGTCGGCGGCCTCTTCGCCGTCGGCCTGCTGCTCACCCGCCGGGTGAGCTGGAAGGGCGACTTCGCCTACGGCCCGGCGATGATGGTCGGGGCCCTGGTCGGGCTGCTGCTGGGGGGCCCCGCACTGGCGGGGCTGGCCTGAACCGGTCCCGCCCGGGGCGTGCCGGCCCCCTCCGGCCCGCGTGGGAAGATGACGGCCATGCTGCGTTGGTTGACCGCCGGTGAGTCGCACGGGCCCGCCCTGACCGCCGTCCTGGAGGGGCTCCCCGCCGGGGTGCGGGTCGCCCGGGCCGACGTCGAGGGGGCCCTGGCCCGCCGCCGGCTGGGGTACGGGCGCGGGGCCCGCATGAGCTTCGAGGCCGACCGGCTGCACTTCCTCGGCGGGATGCGGCACGGCGTCTCGCTCGGTTCGCCGCTCGCCCTGCAGATCGAGAACTCGGAGTGGCACAAGTGGCAGGCGGTCATGGGCCCCGAGCCCGTGGAGGACACGGCCCTGCAGGGTGCCGACGACGTCGGTGCGCCGCAGGAGCTCGCCCGCAACCGTCCGCTGACCCGGCCCCGGCCGGGGCACGCCGACCTCGTCGGCATGACGAAGTACGGCTTCGAGGAGGCCCGCCCGGTGCTGGAGCGGGCCTCGGCACGGGAGACGGCGGCGCGCGTGGCCCTCGGGGCCGTGGCGGCCTCCTTCCTCGACCAGGCCGTGGGCGTCCGTCTGGTCTCGCACACCGTCAGCATCGGCCGGGCCGGGGTGCCCGGCATCGACGACGACGCGCCGGACCCGGGGTCACTGCCCCGTCCGGAGGACGTGGAGCGGGTCGACGCCGACCCGGTGCGGACCCTCGACGCCGAGCGCTCCGCCGCGATGGTCGCCGAGGTCGACGCCGCGAAGAAGGCCGGTGACACCCTGGGCGGGGTGGTCGAGGTGCTGGCCTACGGCCTCCCCCCGGGCCTGGGCTCGCACGTGCACTGGGACCGCCGGCTGGACGCCCGCCTGGCCGCGGCCCTCATGGGCATCCAGGCGATCAAGGGGATCGAGGTGGGGGAGGGCTTCCGCACCGCGGCCCGCCGCGGGAGCGAGGCGCACGACGAGATCGACCGGGACGACGCGGGCCTCATCCGCCGGGCGACCCTGCGCAGCGGCGGCACCGAGGGTGGCATGAGCACCGGCGAGGTGCTGCGGGTCCGCGCCGCGATGAAGCCCATCTCCACGGTCCCCCGCGCGCTGCGGACGGTCGACACGGCCACCGGGGAGGCCGGGACCGCCATCCACCAGCGTTCGGACGTGTGCGCCGTCCCCGCCGCCGGTGTGGTGGCCGAGGCCATGGTCGCGCTCGTCCTCGCCGACGCGGTGCTGGAGAAGTTCGGCGGGGACTCGGTGCCGGAGGTCGCGCGCAACCACGCGGCCTACCTGGACGCCGTGGCCGAGCACCAGCGCACCCCGGCGACGGAGCGCGGGCGGTGAGCGCGCCGCGCGTGGTCCTCGTCGGTCCGCCCGGGTCCGGCAAGTCGACCGTCGGGGCGGTGCTCGCCGAGCGGCTCGGCGTGGCGCTGCACGACACGGACGCCGCGGTCGAGGCCGCCCAGGGGCGCTCGATCAGCGACATCTTCGTGGAGGAGGGCGAGGCCGCCTTCCGGGCCCTGGAGCGGGAGGAGGTGCTGCGCGCGCTCCGCGAGGAGACGGGAGTGGTCGCGCTCGGCGGCGGTGCCGTGATGCAGGAGCCGGTCGCGCAGGCGCTCACCGAGGGGCACCGCGTCGTCTTCCTCGACGTCACCATCGCCGCCGCCGCGACCCGGGTCGGCTTCGACGCCTCCCGACCGCTGCTGCTGGTCAACCCCCGTGCCTCGTGGACCCGGCTCATGAACGCCCGGCGGCCGACCTACGAGGCCGTGAGCGGGACGCGGGTGGACACCGCGGGCCGCACGCCCGAGCAGGTCGCCGACGAGGTGGTCTCGTGGCTGGGGGCATGAGCCGCACCATCCAGGTCGGGGGAGCGGCGCCGTATGCCGTGCACCTCGGCCCGGACGCGCTGGTCCGGCTGGGTCGGCACGCGGCGCCGGGGCGGCGGGTGCTCGTCGTGCACCAGACCGGGCGCGAGGACCTGGCCCGGGAGGCCGCGGACGTGCTGGCCGCGGCAGGGGCCGCGCCGGTGCTGGCGCCGGTCCCGGACGCCGAGTCCGCCAAGACGGTGCCGGTCCTGGCCGGGCTGTGGACCCTCCTGGGGCAGCAGGGCTTCACCCGTTCCGACCTCGTGGTCGGCATCGGCGGCGGGGCCACGACCGACCTCGCCGGGTTCGCCGCGGCGAGCTGGCTCCGGGGCGTGGAGGTCGTCCAGCTGCCCACCTCCCTGCTGGGCGTGGTGGACGCCGCGGTCGGCGGCAAGACCGGCATCAACACCGCTGAGGGCAAGAATCTCGTCGGCGCCTTCCACCCGCCGGTGGAGGTCCTCTGCGACCCCGGCTGGACGGCCACGCAGCCGCGCGCGGACTACGTGTCCGGGCTGGCCGAGGTGATCAAGTGCGGGTTCGTGGCCGACCCCACCATCCTCGACCTCGTCGAGCACGACCCGGGGGCCGCGACCGACCCCCGTCGCGACCCCGGCCTCGCCCTCGACCTGGTGGCCCGTGCCGTGCAGGTCAAGGCCGACGTCGTCGCGGCCGACCTCACCGAGTCCTCGCTGCGGGAGATCCTCAACTACGGGCACACCTTCGCGCACGCGGTCGAGCAGGTCGAGGGCTACACCTGGCGTCACGGCGACGCGGTGGCGGTGGGCCTGGTCTACGTCGCCGAGCTCGCCCACCGGGCCGGCCTGCTCGACGCCGCCCTCCGGGACCGGCACCGGCAGGTGCTGGACGCGGTCGGTCTCCCCACGGCATACCGGCCCGGACGCTGGGAGGAGCTGCGCACCGCCATGGGCCGGGACAAGAAGACCCGGGGGTCCACTCTGCGCTTCGTCGTGCTGGAGGGCCTGGCCCGGCCGGGCCGCCTGGAGGGGCCATCGGAGGAGGACCTGCGGGCGGCCTACGCCGCCGTGGCTCCCGGGTAGACTGGTCCGTCGACCCCCTGGACGCGCCGACCGGCATACCGAAGGAAGACACGCGACGTGGCAAGCACGAACGACCTGAAGAACGGCATGGTCCTCGACATGGACAACGGGCTGTGGCAGGTGCTGGAGTTCCAGCACGTCAAGCCCGGCAAGGGACCGGCCTTCGTCCGCACCAAGCTGAAGAACGTCCTGACCAACAAGATCGTGGACAAGACCTTCAACGCCGGCACCAAGGTGGAGACGGCCACGGTCGACCGGTCGGACTACCAGTACCTCTACAACGACGGTACCGACTACATCTTCATGGACGAGAAGACCTACGAGCAGGTGCCGGTCACCGCCGAGGCCATGGGGGACACCGCGCAGTACCTCCTGGAGAACAACCGGGCGATGATCGCCCAGCACGAGGGCCGCGTCCTCTACGTCGAGCTGCCGCCGTCGGTCGTCCTGGAGATCACCCACACCGACCCCGGCCTGCAGGGGGACCGCTCCACCGGCGGCACGAAGCCGGCCACCCTCGAGACCGGCGCGGAGATCCAGGTGCCGCTGTTCCTCGAGACCGGCACCAAGGTCAAGGTGGACACCCGCGACGGGTCCTACCTCGGCCGCGTGAACTGACCCGTGGCCGCACGCACCCGGGCCCGCAAGCGGGCCCTGGAGCTGCTCTTCGAGGCCGAGCAGCGCGGGATCAACGTCGGTGACCTGCTGGAGTCGCGCATCGAGACCCCGACGACGCAGCACGCGCTGCCGGACTACGCCGTCGAGATCGTCCGCGGGGTCATCGCGCACTGGGGGCAGATCGAGGAGGTCCTCGCGACCTGGTCGCAGGGGTGGAGCCTGGAGCGCATGGCGGCCGTCGACCGGGCGGCGCTGCGCGTGGGGGCCTGGGAGATCCTCTGGAACGACGAGGTGCCGGACATGGTCGCCGTCGCCGAGGCGGTCGAGCTGGTCGGTCGCATGAGCACCGACGAGTCCCCGGGCTTCGTCAACGGGCTGCTGGCCCGCATCGCCGAGGTCAAGCACACCCTCGTCTGAGCCCGCCCACCGAGCGGGTAGGCTGAGAGCCGCACCATCACGTCCTTTAACCACCGTCCAGTGAGGCGGGGAAGGAGAGTGGGCCCCATGAGCCCTGCCCGTGAGCGAGAGGCCGCCCCCCCGACGGGCGATGCCCGACCCCCCGGAGGACGTGAGGTCCTCACCGGTGACGACATCCAGCGGGCGCTCAAGCGCATCGCGCACGAGATCCTCGAGGGCAACAAGGGGCCCGACGACCTCGTGCTGCTGGGGATCCCGACCCGCGGCGTGCCGCTCGCGCACCGGCTCGCCGCCGCCGTCGCCGGTGTCGAGGGCGCCGAGGTGCCGACCGGCTCGCTGGACATCACGATGTACCGCGACGACCTGCGCAGCCAGCCGACCCGGGCCCCCGAGCCGATGAAGGTGCCCGTCGGCGGCGTCGACGGCAAGGTCGTCGTGCTCGTCGACGACGTGCTCTACTCCGGCCGCACGGTGCGGGCCGCGCTCGACAGCCTCGCCGACCTGGGGCGCCCGGCCAGCGTCCGGCTGGCGGTGCTCGTGGACCGGGGCCACCGCGAGCTGCCGATCCGCGCCGACTACGTGGGCAAGAACCTGCCGACCTCCCGCACCGAGCGGGTCATGGTGCGGCTGCACGAGGCGGACGGCGCCGAGGGGGTGTGGATCGCGTGAAGCACCTGCTCTCGATCGCCGACCTCAGCGCAGACGAGATCACCCAGATCCTCGACACCGCCGTGTCCATGCACGAGGTGCAGGACCGACAGGTCAAGAAGCTGCCCACCCTGCGCGGCCGGACCATCATCAACTTCTTCTTCGAGGACTCCACCCGCACGCGGGCGTCCTTCGAGATCGCCGGCAAGTGGATGAGCGCCGACACCATCAACCTGACCGGCAAGGGCACCTCGGTCTCCAAGGGCGAGTCGCTGCGCGACACGGTCCTGACGATCGACGCCATGGGGGTGGACATGATGATCATCCGGCACCCGGCCAGCGGCGCCCCGGCGCAGATCGCGGACTGGACGGACTGCTCGATCGTCAACGCCGGGGACGGCACCCACGAGCACCCCAGCCAGGCGCTCCTCGACGCCTACACCCTGCGCCGCGCGCTGGGCGACCTGCGCGGGCGCCACGTGGCGATCGTCGGCGACCTCACCCACTCCCGGGTGCTGCGCTCCAACCTGCTGTGCCTGCGGGCGCTGGGGGCGCAGGTGACCCTGGTGGCGCCACCGACGCTCATGCCGAGCGGGGTGGCCGCGTGGGCCGCCGCCGACGGCTTCGAGACGTCCTACGACCTCGACGCCGTCCTGCCCACCGTCGACGCCGTGATGATGCTGCGCGTGCAGCGCGAGCGGATGAGCGGGGGCTACTTCCCGACCGCCCGCGAGTATGCCGTGACCTACGGCCTCACCGCCCGTCGCCTCGGGCTGCTGCAGGACCACGCCGTCATCGCCCACCCCGGCCCCATGAACCGCGGGCTGGAGATCTCCGCGGACGCCGCGGACGCGGCCCGGTCGCTGGTGCTGGACCAGGTGAGCGCCGGTGTCGCGGTCCGGATGTCCATCCTCTACCACCTCCTCGCCGGGGAAGGAGACGCATAGTGAGCCGCACGCCCGCCCTGCTCGTCCGGGGTGCCGACCTCGCGGGGGGTGGCGCCGGCGACGTGCTCGTCGTGGACGGCACCATCCGCGCGGTCGGGACCGACGCCGCCGCCGACGCGCCCGCGGGGGTGCAGCGCCTGGACGCCGACGGTCTGGTGCTGCTCCCGGGCCTCGTCGACCTGCACACCCACCTGCGCGAGCCCGGGCGGGAGGACGCCGAGACCATCGAGACCGGTTCGCAGGCAGCCGCGGTCGGCGGTTTCACCGCCGTCCTGGCCATGGCCAACACCACCCCGGTCACGGACTCCGCCGAGGTCGCCGAGACCGTGCTCGACCTCGGGCGCCGGGCGGGCTACGTCGACGTCCACCCGGTGGGCGCGGTCACCAAGGGGCTGGCCGGGCAGGAGCTGGCCGAGCTCGGGCTGATGGCCCGCTCGCGGGCCCGGGTCCGGGTCTTCTCCGACGACGGGCGGTGCGTCGACGACGCCCGGCTCATGCGGCGGGCGCTGGAGTACGTCAAGGGCTTCGGCGGCGTCGTCTCGCAGCACGCGCAGGACCCGCGCCTGGCCGACGGCACGGCGTGCTGCCACGAGGGGGAGCTCTCCGGGCGGCTCGGGCTGCCCGGGTGGCCGGCCGTCGCCGAGGAGACGGTCGTGGCGCGGGACGTCATGCTGGCCCGGCACACCGGGTCGCGCGTCCACGTCGCCCACGTGTCGACGGCCGGGAGCGTCGAGGTCCTCCGGTGGGCCAAGGCGCAGGGGATCGCGGTGACCGCCGAGGTCACCCCGCACCACCTCATGCTCACCGAGGACGAGCTCGCCGGCTACGACCCGACCTTCAAGGTCAACCCCCCGCTGCGACCGGCCGAGGACACCCGGGCCCTGCGGGAGGCGCTCGCCGACGGCACCATCGACGCGGTCGCCACCGACCACGCGCCGCACGTGCGCCAGGACAAGGAGCACGCCTTCGCCGACGCGGCCTTCGGCATGCTCGGGCTGGAGACCGCGCTGCCCGTCGTGTCGACGGTCATGGTGGCCGAGGGCCTCATGACGTGGGCCGACGTGGCCCGCACCATGTCGGCGACCCCCGCCCGGATCGCCGGGCTGACCGACCAGGGCCGCGGGCTCACCACGGGGGCGCCGGCCAACCTCACGCTGGTCGACCCCACCCGCAGCCACACCGTGGACCGGGCGCTGTCGCGCTCCCTGTCCCGCAACAACCCCTGGCACGGCCGTCGGCTCACCGGCGCCGTGCACCTGACCATGCTCCGAGGCCAGGTCACCGCCCGCGAGGGCCTGGTGTGGGGAGCCACCTCATGACCGACGCGACGAAAGAGGCAGCGGTGACCCCAGCCCAGCCCGAGCCCGCCCTCCTCGTGCTCGAGGACGGCCGCACCTTCCGCGGAGAGGCCTACGGTGCGCGCGGGCGCACGGTCGGCGAGGCGGTCTTCTGCACCGGGATGACCGGCTACCAGGAGACGCTCACGGACCCCTCCTACCACCGCCAGGTCGTCGTCATGACGGCACCGCATATCGGCAACACCGGCGTCAACACGACGGACATGGAGAGCCGGCGCATCTGGGTCGCCGGCTTCGTGGTGCGCGACCCCGCGATCCGGCCGTCGAGCTGGCGCTCGCAGGGCGACCTCGGCCAGGCCCTGGAGCAGGCCGGCGTCGTCGGCATCAGCGGCATCGACACCCGGGCGCTGACCCGGCACCTGCGCGACCGCGGCGCCATGCGGGTCGGGGTCTTCTCCGGCGAGGCCGCCGCGGCGGGCCCGGAGGAGCTGCTGCGCCAGGTCACCGAGGCACCGCTCATGGCCGGGTCCGCCCTGGCCGCGGAGGTCTCGACCCCCGAGCCCTACGTCGTGTCCCCGCCGGACGGGGTGCCGACCCGCTTCCGCGTCGCGGCCCTCGACCTCGGCATCAAGGGGATGACCCCGGCGCAGCTGGCGCGGCGGGGGATCGAGGTCCACGTCCTGCCCAGCCGGACCAGCGCGCAGGACCTCCTGGAGCTGGAGCCGGACGGCGTCTTCTTCTCCAACGGGCCGGGTGACCCGGCGACCGCGGAGCACGAGGTCGCGCTGCTGCGGGAGGTCCTCGACCGGCGCATCCCCTTCTTCGGGATCTGCTTCGGCAACCAGCTGCTCGGTCGGGCGCTCGGGCTGGGCACCTACAAGCTGGCCTTCGGGCACCGCGGGATCAACCAGCCCGTGCTCGACCGCACCACCGGCAAGGTGGAGGTGACCAGCCACAACCACGGCTTCGCGATCGCCTGGCCGGACGGCATACCGACCGACCAGCCGGCGGACACACCCTACGGCCCGGTCCGCTGCGACCACGTGGCGCTCAACGACGACGTCGTGGAGGGGCTCTCCTGCGTGGACGTGCCGGCCTTCAGCGTGCAGTACCACCCCGAGGCCGCCGCCGGCCCGCACGACGCGGAGTACCTCTTCGACCGCTTCGTGGACCTGCTCGAGCGGCGCACCTCCACCACCACCTCCCCGAGTCCCCAGGAGTCCTGAGCGTGCCCAAGCGTGACGACATCAGCAGCGTGCTGGTGATCGGGTCCGGCCCGATCGTCATCGGCCAGGCGGCCGAGTTCGACTACTCCGGCACCCAGGCGTGCCGTGTGCTGCGCGAGGAGGGGGTGCGGGTCGTCCTCGTCAACTCCAACCCGGCGACCATCATGACGGACCCCGGGGTGGCCGACGCGACCTACGTCGAGCCCATCACGCCGGAGATCGTGGAGTCCATCATCGAGCGGGAGCGCCCGGACGCCGTGCTGGCCACCCTCGGCGGGCAGACGGCGCTCAACACCGCCATCGCCCTGCACGAGTCCGGTGCGCTCGAGCGCCTCGGTGCCCCGCTCATCGGCGCCAACGTCGAGGCGATCCAGCTGGGGGAGGACCGCCAGGCGTTCAAGGGTGTCGTCGAGCGCTGCGGCGCCGAGTCGGCCCGGTCGGCGATCTGCCACACCATGGACGAGGTGCTCGCCGCCGCCGACGACCTGGGCTACCCCGTGGTCGTGCGTCCCTCCTTCACCATGGGCGGCCTGGGCTCCGGCTTCGCCTTCGACGAGGTGAGCCTGCGGCGCATCGCCGGAGCAGGCCTGCAGGACAGCCCTACCACCGAGGTGCTGCTGGAGGAGTCCATCCTGGGGTGGAAGGAGTACGAGCTCGAGGTCATGCGCGACCGCGCCGACAACGTCGTCGTGGTCTGCTCGATCGAGAACCTCGACCCCATGGGCGTGCACACCGGTGACTCGATCACGGTCGCCCCGGCGATGACCCTGACCGACCGCGAGTACCAGCGGCTGCGCGACATCGGCATCGCCGTGATCCGCGAGGTCGGCGTCGACACCGGCGGGTGCAACATCCAGTTCGCGGTCAACCCGCAGGACGGGCGCATCATCGTCATCGAGATGAACCCCCGCGTCTCCCGGTCCTCGGCGCTCGCCTCCAAGGCGACCGGCTTCCCCATCGCCAAGATCGCGGCCAAGATGGCGCTGGGCTACACCCTGGACGAGGTCCCCAACGACATCACGACCCCCGGGGGGCTCCGCCCCCCGGGCTCCCCCCGGTCCGCCTCCGGCGAGGGGTCGTTCTACTCTGCGGCCTTCGAGCCCAGCCTGGACTACGTCGTCGTCAAGGTGCCGCGGTTCGCCTTCGAGAAGTTCCCGCTCGCCGACCCCACCCTCACCACGACGATGAAGTCGGTCGGCGAGGCGATGGCTCTCGGGCGCAGCTTCACCGAGGCGCTGCAGAAGGCGCTGCGCTCGACCGAGGCGCGGCACACGAGCTTCCACTGGCGCGAGGACGAGACGCCCACCCGGGAGATGGCGCTGGCGCTGCTGCGGCAGGCGGCCACCCCCACGGACGGCCGGCTGGTGCTGGTGCAGCAGGCGCTGCACGGCGGTGCCACCGTCGAGGAGGCGCACGAGGCCACCGGCATCGACCCGTGGTTCCTCGACCAGATCGCGGCCATCAACGACATCGCCGAGCGGGTGCGGGCCCAGGCGCGGTCGGCGACCGCGGGTCAGCTGACCCCGGAGCTGCTGCGGCTGGCCAAGCGGCACGGCTTCTCCGACGCCCAGCTCGCCCAGCTCACCGGGCTGCGCGAGGACGTCGTGCGCGGGGTGCGCCAGGCCCTGGGGGTGCGGCCGGTCTACAAGACCGTGGACACCTGCGCCGGGGAGTTCGAGGCGACCACCCCCTACCACTACTCCTCCTACGACGAGGAGACCGAGGTCGCGCCGCGGGAGCGGCCCGCCGTCATCATCCTGGGCTCGGGACCGAACCGGATCGGGCAGGGCATCGAGTTCGACTACTCCTGCGTGCACGCCTCGCTCACGCTCCAGGAGCACGGCTTCGACACGGTCATGGTCAACTGCAACCCCGAGACGGTGTCGACGGACTACGACACCTCGAGCCGGCTGTACTTCGAGCCGCTCACCCTCGAGGACGTCCTCGAGGTCGTCCAGGCGGAGCGGCAGGCCGGCCCCGTGGCCGGTGTCGTGGTGCAGCTGGGCGGGCAGACGCCTCTGGGGTTGGCCGCCGCCCTGAAGGCCGAGGGGGTGCCCATCGTCGGCACCTCGCCGGAGGCGATCCACCTCGCCGAGGACCGTGGCGCCTTCGGCCGGGTGCTGGCGCAGACCGGGCTGAGCGCCCCACGCCACGGCACGGCATACTCCGTCGACGACGCGCTGGAGGTCGCCCGGGAGATCGGGTTCCCGGTGCTCGTGCGCCCCTCCTACGTCCTCGGGGGCCGGGGTATGCAGATCGTCTACGACGAGGAGTCGCTGGCCGGCTACGTCGCCCGGGCCACGGCGGTCACCGGCGAGGAGGTCGCCCACCCCGTCCTCATCGACCGCTTCCTCGACACCGCCGTCGAGATCGACGTGGACGCGGTCTACGACGGGAGCGACCTCTACGTCGGCGGGATCATGGAGCACATCGAGGAGGCCGGCATCCACTCCGGCGACTCCGCCTGCGTGCTGCCGCCGTTCACGCTCGGCCGCTCCGAGCTGGAGGCCGTCCGGACCGCCACCCGGGCCCTGGCCGAGGCGATCGGCGTGCGCGGTCTCATCAACGTGCAGTTCGCGCTCAGCCAGGACGTCCTCTACGTGCTGGAGGCCAACCCGCGGGCCAGCCGCACGGTGCCCTTCGTCGCCAAGGCCACGGGGGTGCCGCTCGCCCAGGCCGCGGCCCGGGTCATGCTGGGCACGACCATCGAGGAGCTGCGGGCCGAGGGGGTGCTGCCGACCGGCGTCGACGGCGGGTCGCTGCCGGGGCACGCACCGTTCTCGGTCAAGGAGGCGATCCTGCCCTTCCGGCGCTTCCGCACCCAGACGGGGGAGGCCATCGACTCCATCCTCGGCCCGGAGATGCGCTCCACCGGCGAGGTGATGGGCATCGACGCCTCCTTCGGCTCGGCCTTCGCCAAGAGCCAGCTGCGGGCCGGCTCGAGCCTGCCCACCGGCGGCACGGTCTTTGTCTCGGTGGCCAACCGGGACAAGCGCTCGATGATCTTCCCGGTCAAGCGCCTGGTCGACCTCGGGTTCTCGGTGCTGGCCACGGAGGGGACGGCCGACGTGCTGCGGCGCAACGGCATACCGGCCGAGGTGGTGCACAAGCACAGCGAGGCGCGCGCGGACGGCTCGGTGCGCACGGTCGTGGACCGGATCAGCGCCGGCGAGGTGGACATGGTCATCAACACGCCCTCGGGGCGGGACGCGCGCGCGGACGGGTATGCCATCCGTGCCGCCACGACCTCGCTGGACAAGCCGATCATCACCACCGTCCAGCAGCTCGCGGTGGCCGTCCTCGGCATCGAGGCGATGCGGTCCGGGCCGCTGTCGGTGGCGCCCCTGCAGGAGCACGCGGCGCAGCTGGACCTCTTCGGTCTCCCGGCGGAGCGGTGAGCGGGGGGCGATGACCGGCGACGGGCCCGCCGGCCCGGTCCGCACGGGCGTGGTCACCCTGACCCGGCCGGCGGGGGCCTTCGACGTCGTGAGCCTGTCGGTCCCCGCCGGGCCGGACTGGGCGGCGGCGCGGCCCGGGCAGTTCCTCGTGGTGCCCGGTGACCCGGGCCGCGGGGACGCCCTGCCCGGCCTGCACTGGCTGGCCGACGTCTCGGTCGACCCCGTCCACGGGACCGTGGTCGAGGTCGCCGTCCCGGTGGGCGACGGCTGGGACCTCGGCCACCGCCTGCGCCTCGTCGGCCCCCTCGGACGGGGGTTCGGCGTCCCGACGGACGCGGTCCCGGCGCTGGTCGTGGGGCACGGGGGGTCGACGGTGCCGCTGCGCTGGCTGGTGGCGCGGCTGCGGGCCCGGGGGTGCACGGTGCACGTCGTGCTGTCCGCGGACGACCCGGACGAGCACTTCGAGGTGGCCTCCCTGCGCCGGCTGGCCGCCAGCGTCCGGCTGACCACGGAGCAGGAGCTGGGCCGGGTGGCGACGACGGTGCTCGAGCTCGAGTCGCGCATCGGCGTGGTCTACGCCGCCGGGCCGCGGGTGTCGGTCCGCCGGGTCGCGCAGGCCGCGGTGGCGGCCGGGCGGCCCGCGCGGGTGAGCGCGCTCGACCTCGCCGAGCCGCTGCTGTGCGGCACGGGGCTGTGCGGCCAGTGCGACCTCGAGGTGGACCGCGACGCCGGGGGACGGTCGCTGCGACCCTGCCTGGAGGGGCCCGTGGTGCCGGGGGAGCAGGTGCTCGATGCGTCGCGGTGACGGTCTGCCCGGGGTGTGGATCGCGCCCGGGGCGGTGGACGACCCGCGGGGGCTGCTGCGCTTCGGTCCGCTCGACGGGGTGGCCGTGCCCGTCGGCCCGGTCGTCGGGGGCCGTGGCGGACGGGGCGCCGCCGCCGTGCACGGCACCGGCCCCGGTGGTGTCGAGCACGACGAGGCACCCGGCCTCGACCTGGTGGAGGCCGTGGACCGGCTGCGGTGGTGCGCCACCCGCGACCTGCGCGCGCTCGTCGCGGTGCGGGGCACCACCCCGGGGGAGCCGGCCACGCTGGCCGGTCGCCTGTGCCGCGGGCTGGAGGGCGACGCGGTCGCCGCCGTCGAGGTCGACCTCCGGGGTGCCGACGACCAGCACTGCCTCCGGGTCCTGGCCCGGGTCCGCGAGGAGACGCCGCGCGACCTGCTGCTGCTGGCCCGGCTGTCGGCCCTCCACCCCGACCTCGTGGGCTGCGCCCGTGCGGCGGTCGCCGGAGGAGCGGGCGCCGTGGTGGTGTGCGGGGCGGTCCCGCTCGGCCCGGGACGCTGGTGGTCCGGGGCCTCGACGGCGGCGTTGTCCCGCTCGGGCGTCCGGACCCTGGCCCGGGCCGCCGCCGAGCAGCGCTGGCCGGCGGTGCCGGTCGTCGCCGCCGGCGGGGTCCACGACGTCTCCTCGGCGCGGGCCGCCCTCCGCGAGGGGGCGCAGGCCGTCCAGCTGGGGTCCGCGCTCTGGGCGGACCCGACCGTGCTCTGGGCCGTGCTGGACGGCCTGGGCACGCCCACCGGCACCGACCCGCGAACCGGCACCGACCCGCGAACGGGCACCGACCCGCGAACGGGTACCGACCTGCCCACCGGCCGCGAGACCCCGACCGCCAGCATCACCGACACCCACCCCGAGGAGAGCGGATGACCCACGTGGACGACGGCGAGCACCCCCCGCCCGCGACCCCGGAGAGGTTCGGTCTGCGCCTGCACCGGGCCCTCGCCGAGCACGGCCCCCTGTGCGTGGGGATCGACCCCCACCGCGAGCTGCTCGACGCCTGGGGGCTGCCCGACTCCCCGGACGGCCTGCGCGAGTTCTGCGCGATCGTCCTGGCCGCGGCCACCGGCCGGTGCGCCGCGGTGAAGCCGCAGTCCGCCTTCTTCGAGCGCCACGGGTCGGCGGGCGTCGCGGTCCTGGAGGAGCTGCTGGGGCAGGCGCGGCGACGAGGTCTGCTCACCATCCTCGACGCCAAGCGGGGTGACATCGGCAGCACGATGCAGGGCTACGCGCAGGCCTACCTCGGACCGGGCGCCCCGCTGTCCGCGGACGCGCTGACCCTGAGCCCCTACCTCGGCTACGAGGCACTGCGGCCCGCCGTGGACCTGGCCCGCGACGCCGGCCGCGGTGCCTTCGTGCTCGTGCGCACGTCGAATCCTGAGGCGGCCCAGGTCCAGTCCGTGGGGCGGCCCAGCGTCGCCGCCCGGGTCCTGGCCGGTGTCGGCCACGACAACCGCGGCCAGGAGCCGTGCGGGGACATCGGCGTCGTCGTCGGTGCGACGGTCGACCTCGCGGACGAGCAGCTGGGGCTGGCCGAGGCCCTCGCGCCCGTCCTCGCCCCGGGGGTGGGTGCGCAGGGGGCGGACGAGCACGACGTCGCCCGGTCCTTCGCCGCCGTCCGGGGACGGGTGCTGGTGCCCGTGTCGCGGGCGGTGCTGGGCGCGGGTCCGGCAGGCGTGGAGGCCGAGGTCGGGCGCTGGGCCGAACGGTTGGCCACGGCGCTGGGCCGCGACTGAGGCCGCGAGCGAGCGGGGCGGCCGACCGGACCGCCCCGGCGGCCCGCTCCTGCGCGGTGCCGGGTGCCGCGGGTTGGCACGGCGGGCGGAGGGTCGCTATGTTCGTCGGCACCAGGGTTCCCTGGCACTGGATGACAAGGAGTAGGACCGTGGCCCTTCCCGAGCTGACGCCGGAGCAACGCGCCGACGCGCTGGCCAAGGCTGCTGCCGCCCGTCGTGAGCGTGCAGCCGTCAAGAACCGCCTGAAGAACTCCCAGGGCTCCCTCAAGGACGTCATCGCCGAGGGCAAGGAGAACGACGTCATCGGCAAGATGAAGGTCTCGGCCCTGCTGGAGTCCATGCCCGGCGTGGGCCGGGTGCGCGCGCGGCAGCTCATGGAGGAGATCGGCATCTCCGAGAGCCGGCGTGTCCGAGGGCTGGGCGCCAACCAGGTGCACCACCTGCTCGACCACTTCAGCGGCCGCTGAGCACCGCGGCCGAGCCCGGGGCGAGCCCCGGCACGAAGCGACGCCTGGTGGTGCTGGCCGGCCCCACGGCGGTGGGCAAGGGCACCGTGGCCAGCTACGTCCGGGAGCACCACCCGGCGGTGTGGCTCTCGGTGTCGGCGACCACCCGCCCGCCCCGGCCCGGCGAGGTCGAGGGCACGCACTACTTCTTCGTCGACGACCGCGAGTTCGACCGGCTGCAGGCCTCCGGGCAGCTGCTGGAGTCGGCCACGGTGCACGGACGCGCCCGCTACGGCACCCCGCGGGGACCGGTGGACCAGGCGCTCGCGCAGGGTCGGCCGGCGCTCCTGGAGATCGACCTGCAGGGAGCGCGGCAGGTGCGGCAGGCCATGCCGGAGGCGTTGTTCGTCTTCCTGGCCCCGCCGAGCTGGGAGGAGCTGGTCCAGCGGCTCGTGGGCCGGGGGACCGAGACGGAGGCGGAACGCACGGCCCGGCTGAGCACCGCGCGGACCGAGCTGGCGGCGGCCCAGGAGTTCGACGTGACCATCGTCAACGACGATGTCGCCCGGGCCGCCGAGGAACTCGTATCATTGATGGTTGACCCCCGAGCTAAGGACTGAGACGAACGTGAGTGGAACCGGCACCATCGCCCACCCGGACGGCATCACCAACCCGCCCATCGACAGCCTGCTGCAGCGCGCCGACAGCAAGTACGCCCTCGTCATCTACGCCGCGAAGCGCGCCCGGCAGATCAACGCCTACTACTCCCAGCTGAGCGAGGGCCTGCTGGAGTACGTCGGCCCCCTCGTCGAGGCCGAGGCCACCGACAAGCCGCTGTCGATCGCCCTGCACGAGATCGACCAGGGCAAGCTGCACACCAGCTCCCCGGAGAGCTGAGCAGGACCCGGCGGGCGAGGAGCGACGGCACCGGTATGCGTGTGGTCCTGGGCGTCGCGGGGGGCATCGCCGCCTACAAGGCGTGCTCGGTGCTCCGGCTGCTGACCGAGGCCGGGCACGAGGTCACCGTCGTGCCGACCGCCTCCGCGCTGCGCTTCGTCGGCGCCCCCACCTGGGAGGCCCTCAGCGGACGACCCGTCTCCAGCGAGGTCTGGGACGACGTGCCGCAGGTGCCGCACGTGCGGCTCGGCCAGCAGGCCGACCTGGTGCTCGTGGCGCCGGCGACCGCCGACCTGGTGGCGCGGGCCGCCCACGGGCTGGCCGACGACCTGCTCACCTCCACGCTGCTCACCGCACGCTGCCCCGTCGTGCTGGCCCCGGCCATGCACACCGAGATGTGGCTGCACCCGGCCACGGCCGCCAACGTCGAGACGCTGCGGTCCCGGGGGGTGCGCGTCGTGGACCCGGCCTCGGGCCGGCTCACCGGCGCCGACACCGGCCCCGGCCGGCTCCCGGAGCCCGAGGAGATCGTCGCCGCGGCGCTGGAGGCCGTGGGGGAGCGGGCCCCGGCCGCGCACGTGCAGCGTGACCTGGAGGGTCGCCACGTCGTCGTGACCGCCGGGGGGACCCGCGAGCCGCTGGACCCCGTGCGCTTCCTCGGCAACCGGTCCTCGGGCAAGCAGGGCTACGCGGTCGCGGCCGAGGCCGCGGCCCGGGGAGCCCGGGTCAGCCTGGTCAGCGCCAACGTCTCCCTCGCCGTCCCCGACGGCTGCGACCTCCTCGAGGTGGGCACCGCGCTGGAGCTGCAGGAGCAGGTCGGGTCCCTCGTCGAGGGCGGGGGCGTCGACGCCGTCGTCATGGCGGCCGCTGTCGCCGACTTCCGGCCCGCGGACTACGCCGAGGCCAAGATCAAGAAGACGCACGGTCCGGACGACGAGACGGCACCGACCATCGAGCTCGTCCGCAACCCCGACGTCCTCGCCGGCCTGGTGCGGGCCCGCGGTGGCGGGCGCCGCCCCTACCTCGTCGGGTTCGCCGCCGAGACCGGTGACGCCACGGGCGACGTCCTCTCCCTGGCGCGGACCAAGCTGGAGCGCAAGGGCTGCGACCTGCTGGTCGCCAACGAGGTCGGCACCGACAGGACGTTCGGCCGCGACGACACCACGGTCCACCTGCTGCAACCCGGGCAGGACGAGGTCGAGACCGTCGGACCGGCCACCAAGACGCTGGTCGCCCGGGCGATATGGGACCGCGTCGCCTCCTCGCTGAGCTAGCGTCCCCGGGCAGGTCCGGGCGACCGGGGACCCGCAGGGAGCGCCGCTGCGGACCGTGCCGGGTGTGTCCGGGCCGACCCGTAGACTCACCGGCGTTCAGTCAGCAGCCGCTGCCCCGAAGGAGTCGTGCATGATCCGCCTGTTCACCTCGGAGTCCGTGACCGAGGGCCACCCCGACAAGATCTGCGACCAGATCAGCGACGCGATCCTCGACGACCTGCTCGCCCAGGACCCGCAGTCCCGCGTCGCGGTGGAGACCATGGTGACGACGGGGCTCGTGCACGTGGCGGGGGAGGTCCGGACCCAGGGCTACGCCAACATCGCTCAGCTCGTGCGGCAGACCATCCTCGACATCGGCTATGACAACTCCCACAAGGGCTTCGACGGCCGGACCTGCGGGGTGGAGATCTCCATCGGCGACCAGTCCATCGACATCGCCACCGGCGTCGACGACGCGGTGCTGAGCCGGGGGGCGGCCGACGCCGACCCGTTCGACCAGCAGGGCGCCGGGGACCAGGGCCTGATGTTCGGCTACGCCTGCGACGACACCCCCGAGCTCATGCCCCTCCCGGCCTTCCTGGCCCACCGCCTGGCGGAGCAGCTGGCCGCGGTGCGCAAGAGCGGTGAGCTGGACTACCTGCGCCCGGACGGCAAGACCCAGGTCACCATCGCCTACGACGGCGACACCGCCGTCCGGCTGGACACCGTGGTGCTGTCCACCCAGCACGCCGCGGGCATCGACCTCGCCGACCAGCTCACCCCGGACATCCGCGAGCGGGTCATCACCCCGGTGCTGGAGCAGGCCCACGAGGCGGGGGTGGAGCTCAAGACCGACGGATACCGCATGCTCGTCAACCCCACGGGGGTCTTCACCATCGGTGGCCCCATGGGCGACGCCGGGCTGACCGGGCGCAAGGTCATCGTCGACACCTACGGCGGGATGGCCCGGCACGGGGGCGGGGCCTTCTCGGGCAAGGACCCGTCCAAGGTCGACCGCAGCGCCGCCTACGCCATGCGCTGGGTCGCCAAGAACGTCGTGGCCGCCGGCCTGGCCCGCCGGTGCGAGATCCAGGTGGCCTACGCCATCGGATACCCCCACCCGGTCGGCCTCTACGTCGAGACCTTCGGCACCGAGACCGTGCCCGTCGAGGCGATCCAGCAGGCGGTCACGCAGGTCTTCGACCTGCGTCCCGCGGCGCTGGTCGACCAGCTCGACCTGCTGCGCCCCATCTACCGTCCCACCGCGGCCTACGGCCACTTCGGCCGGACCCAGGCCCCCGGGCTCACGGACGGCTTCACCTGGGAGCGCCTGGACCGGGTGGACGCGCTGCGCTCCGCGGTCTGAGTCGCAGGAGGGGGCGATGAGCGAGCAGCTCGAGCTGGTCCCCGCGCCCCCGGCGGCCACCCCGCGCCGCCGGGCCCGCACCCCCGCCTCCGACGTGCCCCTGGCGGCGGAGGACCCGGTCGCCACCGTGCTCGTGGACACCCCGCTGGCCCACCTCGACCGGCCGTTCGAGTACGCCGTCCCCGCCGAGCTGGCGCAGAGCGCCCGCCCGGGGGTCCGGGTCCGGGTGCGCTTCGCCGGTCGGGACCACGACGGCTACCTCCTCACCCGGACCGCGACGGCCGAGCACCCCGGCCGGCTGGCCCCGCTCCGCACGGTCGTCAGCCCGGAGCCGGTCCTCACCCCCGGGGTGCTCGCCGCGGCCCGCGCGGTCGCCGACCACTACGGCGGCACCCTGGCCGACACCGTGCGCCTCGCGGTCCCGCCCCGGCACGCGCGGGCCGAGCGGTCGGTCGCCCCGGAGGCGGAGCCGGACGGGCGCACGCCCGACCCCGGCGCGTCCGACCCTGACCCGGCGGATCATCCCGCACCCGACCCCGCGGCGACGAGCCCGTCACCAGAGCAGGGATGGGAGGCCTACCCCGCCGGACCGGCGCTGCTGCGCCGCCTGCGCGCGGGGCAGGCTCCGGCGGCGTCGTGGCTCGCGCTGCCGGGGGAGGAGCCCGCGCACGACTGGCCACGGGCGGTCGCCGCGGCGGTGCGCCAGACCGTCCTGGGCGGGCGAGGTGCCCTGGTCGTCGTCCCCGACCGTCGTGACGTCGACCGCGTGCTGGGGGCGGTGGAGGAGGCCGTCGGCCCGGACCAGGTCGTGCGCCTCACGGCGGACCTCGGCCCGGAGGCGAGGTATGCCGCCTTCCTCCGGGTGCTGCGCGGGCACGCCACGGTGGTCGTCGGCACCCGGGCCTCCGCCTTCGCCCCGGTGCGGCGGCTGGGGCTGGTCGTGTGCTGGGACGAGGCCGACGACCTGCACCAGGAGCCCCGTGCCCCCTACCCGCACACCCGCGAGGTCCTGCGGGTGCGCGCCCGTTCCGCGGGAGCAGGTCTGCTGCTAGGCGGGTTCACCCGCAGCGTCGTCGTGCAACGGTGGGTCCAGGAGGGGATGCTCGCGCCGGTGACCGCCGGGCACGAACGCCTGCGGGAGCACGCACCGCGGGTGGTGGTGGCCGGGGAGGGGCACCAGGAGGAGCGGGACGCCGCTGCGCGGACGGCGCGGCTGCCCGGTGTCGCGGTGCGTGCGCTGCGCGCCGGGCTCGAGCGGGGGCCCGTCCTCGTCCAGGTCCCCCGGCAGGGGTATGTCCTCGGGCTGGCCTGCCAGGACTGCCGGACGCGGCTGCGGTGCGGCGTCTGCCACGGGCCGGTGGGGGCCGGGCACCGCCGCGCTCCGGCGTCCTGCCGGTGGTGCGGGACCGAGCTGGCCCCCGAGCACCCGTGCGAGGAGTGCGGCTCGCTGCGCCGGCGCACCACCGGGGTGGGGGAGCGGCGCACGGCCGAGGAGCTGGGGCGCGCCTTCCCGGGCATCCGGGTGGTGTCCTCGGGGGGCGAGCACGTCGTGGACGAGGTCGGTGACACCCCGGCCCTCGTCGTGGCCACCCCCGGGGCCGAGCCCTGGTGCGCCGGCGGCTACGGCGCCGTGGTGCTCCTCGACGGGTGGCGGCTGCTCGAGCGGCCCTCCCTGGACGCCGCCCAGGAGGCGCTGCGCCGCTGGTGCGGTGCGGCGGCCCTGGCCCGGCCGGTGACCGGCGCGCCGGGGCACCGGCGGGAGGTCGGCGTCGTCCTGTGCGGCGTCCCGCCGCACGGTTCGGTCCCGGCCGTCGAGGCGCTGGTGCGCTGGGACCCGGCCTGGCTGGCCGCCCGGGAGCTGTCCGACCGCGCCGAGCTGGGGCTGCCGCCGCTCGTCCGGCACGTGGAGGTCACCGGACCGGCCGGGGCCGTCGACCAGGCGGCCCGGGCCCTGGTCGCCGCCGGGATGCAGCTGCTCGGCACCCTGCCCACGACCGACACCACGGCCGCGGATCCGGGCGCAGGCCAGGCCCCGCAGGTCAGGGCCACGCTCAGCCAGGGTCAGGGGCGGGCCCCCGAGGCGGTCCGGTCGGTGCGGGCCGACCGCAGCGCCCGCAAGACCCGG
Source organism: Serinicoccus chungangensis (assembly GCF_001483745.1). Taxonomy (GTDB): domain Bacteria; phylum Actinomycetota; class Actinomycetes; order Actinomycetales; family Dermatophilaceae; genus Ornithinicoccus; species Ornithinicoccus chungangensis_A. The sequence continues at coordinate 50,441 of NZ_LQBL01000027.1, forward strand.
GACGTCGTCCGTCTCCGGATCGACCCGGACGACGGAGCCTGAACCGCATGCGGGACGGCGGACGAGGGGCTGGCAGGCCCTGCGTCACCAGCCCACGCGCTTGACGCAGCGTCAGTCCTACGGAAGTCTCAAAAGGGTAACGATCGCGTCACCGTGTGGGCACGGTAGTGGCGTCGGGCGCGGACGCGTGCCTAAGTTGCATCTGCAACCCCCCGGTGCGTCATCAGAGCATGCGGTGGACCACCACGGTCCGTACCGCGAGACGCCCATTCACTAGGAGGAACATTGAAGATCAGGCGCGCGACCATGGCCGTCGTGGCCGCCGGTGCCCTGGCGCTGGCCGGCTGCACGTCCGACTCCGGGTCGGAGGACAACGACACCGCGGCCGAGGGCGGCGGCGAGGAGGACATGTCCGAGGACACCGGCGACGCCGGTGACGGCTCGGAGGACTCCGGTGACATGGGCGGCGAGGAGGCCGACACCGCCCGCGCCGACCTGGGCGACATCACCACCAACGACGACTCGGTGTCCTTCTCCAGCGGCGCCGAGGAGTACAACGCCTACAACGGCGACACCGCGGCGACGAACTCGACCTACAACGCGGTGGTCAACAACCAGCTGCAGTCCGGCTTCTGGTACTGGGGCACCGACGGCACGATCTACCCCAACGAGTGGTTCGGCTCCTACGAGCGGACCTCCGAGGACCCGCTGACCGTCGAGTACACCATCTCCGACGACGCGGTGTGGTCCGACGGCACGCCCATCACCTCCAACGACTTCCTGCTCTCCTGGGCGTCGACCAACCCCGAGTCCATGGGCGGTGCCGAGGAGCTCGGCTTCGACCCGGTCTCCACGTGGTCCACCTACGCGACCGACGGTCTGGAGACCGAGGTCGGCTCCAAGGAGTTCACGGTCGTCTACCCCGAGCCCTACCCGGACTGGGAGATTGCTGTGGTCCCGCCACTCCCGGCCCACGTCGCGGCGGAGCAGGGCGGGCTGGAGCCGGACGAGCTCGCGCAGGCCATCCTCGACGGTGACGCCGAGACCGTGTCCCAGGTGTCCGAGTTCTGGAACACCGGCTGGCTGTTCCCGAACTACCAGGTCGAGGACGAGGCGCTGGTGCCCTCCTCGGGCCCGTACACCCTCGAGGGTGCGGCCTGGGAGAGCGGCAACCAGCTCGCCCTGGTCCCCAACGAGAACTTCTTCGGCCCGGCGCCGGCGACCGGCAACCTGGTCTTCAAGTTCGCCGCCCCGGAGACGCATGTCCAGGCCCTGCAGAACGGCGACATCAACGTCATCGAGCCGCAGGCCACGGTGGACACCCGCCAGCAGCTCGAGGGCATGGGCGACATGGTCGCGGTCGAGGACAACCAGCAGATGACCTGGGAGCACCTGGACTTCAACTTCGCCGAGAGCTCGGTCTTCAGCGACGAGAACGGTGGCCTGGCCGCCCGTGAGGCGTTCGCCATGTGCGTCCCGCGGCAGAACATCATCGACAACCTCATCGCCCCGATCGCGGAGGACGCCCAGGTGCTCAACGCCCGTGAGCGCTTCCCGTTCCAGGAGGACTACCAGGAGCTCGTGGACGCGGCCTACGACGGCCGTTACGACGAGGTCGACATCGAGGGTGCCTCGGCCAAGCTCGAGGAGGCCGGCCTGGACAACCCCGAGGTCCGCATCGGCTACTCGGCGCCCAACCAGCGCCGCACCGAGCAGGTGGCGCAGATCAAGTCCTCGTGCGACGAGGCCGGCTTCAACATCGTCGACGCCGGCAACCCGGACTTCTTCGAGGCCGGCGGCACGCTGGAGTCGGGTGACTGGGAGGTCGCGCTGTTCGCCTGGGCCGGCTCGGGCCAGATCGCCTCGGGCGAGCCGATCTACTCCACCGGTGGGTCGCAGAACTTCGGCGGCTTCTCCAACGAGGAGGTCGACGCCGCCTGGGACACCCTGGCCAGCTCGGTCGACCCCGAGGTCCACATGGAGCAGCTGAAGATCATCGAGAAGGCCCTGTGGGACGACCTGTACGGCATCCCGCTGTTCACCCACCCGGGCATCGTCGGCTACGACAGCACGCTGGAGAACGTCCGGCCGACCTCGGTCCAGACCGGTGTCTCCTGGAACGCCGACCAGTGGGTCCGCGCCAACTGAGTCACCTGAGGTCACGGTGAGCACCACCTCATACCGTCGACCGCCACGCTGAGGGGCGGGAGGGCCACGTGCCCTCCCGCCCCTGGCATGTCCTCCCTCCCTCGCCCTCGACGTGCTGCAGCACGGCGACCCATGGCGCGACACGCGCCGCAGGTCGACGTCACCCGCACCCAGCGTCAGGGGTTAGAGTCTGCGGGCAGTCAGTCACACCGCCGTGGACCCTCACCGCAAAGGTTCGAACCCGTGCTCCCATTCATCCTCCGCAGGATCGCGATCTCGACGCTGATCCTGTTCCTGGGCTCCGTGCTGATGTACGTCCTCACGATCAACTCGGCCGACCCGCTACAGGACCTGCGCGAGTCCCGGGCCGAGAACCGTGAGCAGCTCATGCAGGCCCGGATCGACAACATGGGCCTGGACCTGCCGTGGTGGCAGCGCTACCTCGGCTGGCTGACCGGGGTGAGCAAGTGCTTCGTGCTGCAGTGCGACCTGGGCACCACACGGGACGGGTCCGACGTCAACGCCCTGCTGCTCTCCTCGGCCGGGGCCAGCCTGCGGCTGGTGACCGTCGCGACCTTCCTCGCCATCTTCATCGGGGTGGCGCTGGGCGTGCTGTCCGCGATCCGGCAGTACTCCGGCTTCGACTACGCCATCACCTTCGGTGCCTTCCTCTTCTACTCCCTCCCGGTGTTCTGGGCCGCGGTGCTGCTCAAGGACTTCGGCGCCATCCGGTTCAACAACTGGATCGCGGACCCAACGGTGTCCACCACAGCGACCGCCGTCGTCGCCCTGGTGTTCGCCCTCGCCCTGGCGTCGGTGCTCGGGGGGAGCCTGCGACGGCAGCTGGTGACCGGGCTGGTGACCTTCGCCGTGGTGTTCGGACTCGTCTTCGCCTTCGACCAGGTCACCTGGTGGGTGCAGCCGGCGCTCGGGCTCCCGCTCATCCTTGTGGGGGCGCTGGGGGCCCTCGGCTTCATGCTCGTCATGACCGTCGGCCTGTCGAACCGCAAGATCCTGTATGCCGGGCTCGTCACCATCGGCCTGGGGCTGGTGTCCTACGTCGTCACCGGCCCCATCCTCGAGGACCCGGCCAACTGGTGGGTCGTGTTCGCCCTGCTCGGTGTCACGGTGCTGGTGGGGCTCGCCGTCGGCTGGGTCATGGGCGGCTACGAGCGACGCACCGCCATGGTCGTCAGCGTCGGCACCGCGATCGGGATGGCCTTCCTCGTCTTCATGGACCGCCTGCTCCGGGGCTGGGCCGGCTTCCTCGAGCTCGCGGGCAACCGTCCGGTCAGCACCATCGGCGAGAACCGCATCATCCCGGAGCGGTTCACCGGAGACTTCTGGGAGGGCATCTTCAACTGGGGGGTCCAGCTGGTGCTCCCGACCATCGTCCTCACCCTCATCTCCATCGCCTCCTACAGCCGCTACACGCGTGGGTCCATGCTGGAGACGATCAACCAGGACTACATCCGCACCGCGCGGTCCAAGGGCCTCTCGGACCGGGTGGTCTTCACCAAGCACGCCCTGCGCAACGCGCTCATCCCCATCACGACGATCGTGGCCTTCGACTTCGCCTCGCTGCTGGGGGGCGCGGTCATCACCGAGACGATCTTCGGCTGGCGGGGGCTCGGCGCGATGTTCCGGCTCGGCCTCGACACCGTCGATCCCAACCCGGTCATGGCCTACTACCTCGTCGCAGGAGGTGCCGCGGTCATGATGAACATGCTGGCCGACATCGCCTACGCCTCGCTCGACCCACGGATCCGGCGGTGAGCCCCGCCAGGCCTCCCGCAGTGGCGGCCCTCCCGACCCTTCCCACCGACCTGAGGATCGTTCGATGACCGACAACCACCGCCCGGACGAGCCTGACCCCACCCCGGTGGCGGGTCCGGTCGAGCAGGCCTACTCGGTCGAGAAGCAGATCGACCTCAGCCAGAAGTCCTACTCCCAGGGCCAGCTGGTCGTGCGCCGGTTCTTCCGGCACAAGGGCGCCATGGTGTCCCTCTTCGTGCTGGTCTTCATCACGGTCATGGCGTTCACCTCGATCGGCTACGGGATCATCCCGAACTGGTGGAACAAGACGTTCTACGACGCCGGTGCCACCGTGGACGGGGGGCGGCCCACCCTGCAGCTCTGGCCCTTCCAGATCGGGGAGCACCCGTTCGGGCAGGACACCATCGGCAAGGACTACTTCGCCCTCACCATGCGCGGCACCCAGCGCTCGCTCATCGTGGCCTTCACCGTGGGCCTCCTGTCGACCATCATCGGCACCTTCATCGGGGCCATCGCCGGCTTCTACCGCGGCTGGGTCGAGGCCATCCTCATGCGGGTCACCGACCTGTTCATCATCATCCCGCTGCTGGTCCTGGCCGCGGTCGTCGGCAAGATGGCTGAGGGCATCTGGTGGCTCGCCCTCATGCTCAGCCTGCTCACCTGGACCAGTCTGGCCCGTCTCGTGCGCGGCGAGGTCCTCTCGCTGCGCGAGCGCGAGTTCGTCACCGCGGCCGAGGCCATCGGCACCGGCCCGGGGCGCATCATCTTCAAGCACATCCTGCCTAACACCATCGGGACCATCATCGTGGCCGCCACGCTCGCCATCGCCATGACCATCCTGCTGGAGTCCGCGCTGTCCTTCCTCGGCTACGGGGTGCAGGCGCCGGACACCTCCCTGGGGCTGCTCATCTCGACCTACCAGAACGCCTTCCTCACCCGACCATGGCTGTTCTGGTGGCCCGGCCTCATGATCCTCGCGATCGCGCTGTCGGTGAACTTCCTCGGTGACGGGCTGCGCGACGCCTTCGACCCCCGCCAGAACAGGACGGCCGACTGATGACCACGACGACGCAGAGCGACTCCGGACAGCCGATCTACACCGGCTCCGGCACCCCCACCGGTGACGAGGAGGTGGTCCTCGGCTTCAGCGACGTCGACGTGCGCTTCAAGACCGAGTTCGGCAGCGTGCACGCGGTCAAGGGCGTCGACCTCAAGGTGCGCCCCGGCGAGGTCGTGGCCCTCGTCGGCGAGTCCGGATCGGGCAAGTCGGTCACCTCGATGACGGCGATGCGGCTGCTGCCGCGCAACGCCACCATCGGTGGCCAGGTGGACGTCGCGGGCAAGGAGGTGGGCCGGCTCAAGGAGTCGAGCATGCGCCGCCTGCGCGGCAACGATGTCGCCATGGTCTTCCAGGAGCCGATGACGGCGCTCAACCCGGTCCTGACCATCGGCACGCAGATGGTGGAGTCCATGGAGCTGCACGGCGTGGCCCGTGGCGCCTCGGCCTGGCGCCGGGCCGTCGAGCTGCTCGGCATGGTCGGCATCCCCGAGCCCGAGCGGCAGATGAAGAAGTACCCGCACGAGCTCTCCGGCGGGCAGCGGCAGCGCGTGGTCATCGCCATCGCCATCAGCTGTGACCCCAAGGTCATCATCGCCGACGAGCCGACCACGGCCCTGGACGTCACCGTGCAGGCCGACATCCTCGACCTGCTCCGCTCGCTCAAGGACAAGCTCAACACCGGCATCCTGCTCATCACCCACAACATGGGCGTGGTCGCCGACATGGCCGACCGGGTGGCCGTGATGTTCAAGGGTGAGATCGTCGAGCGCGGAACCGTGGAGGAGGTGCTGCTGCACCCGAACCACGACTACACCAGGATGCTCCTCGGCTCGGTGCCCCGGATGGGGCACGGCCGGGGCCAGATGGGCATCAGCGTCAAGGAGGAGGTCGACGCCGAGGCACCCCTGGCCATCGAGCTGAAGAACCTCGTCATCGAGTACCAACGGCTCGGCAAGGCACCCTTCCGAGCGGTCGACGACGTGAGCTTCGACGTGCGTCAGGGGGAGATCGTCGGGCTCGTCGGCGAGTCCGGATCCGGCAAGAGCACCATCGGGCGCTGCGCCCTGGGCCTCATCCCGGCAGCCTCGGGGGAGTTCCAGCTGCTGGGCCAGAACATCACCGGGATGAAGCGGCGCGACCTCAAGCCCCTGCGCAAGCGGATCGGGGTCATCTTCCAGGACCCGGCGGCCTCGCTGAACCCGCGGCTGCCCATCGGGGAGTGCATCGCCGAGCCGCTGGTCGTGCACAAGGTCGGGGACCGCAAGTCCCGCCAGCAGAAGGTCTACGAGCTGCTCGACGCCGTGCAGCTGCCGCGGGAGGTCTACAACCGTTACCCGCACGAGGTGTCCGGTGGCCAGCGGCAGCGCATCTCGGTGGCCCGCGCCCTCACCCTGGACCCCGAGCTGCTGGTGGCCGACGAGCCGACCTCGGCGCTCGACGTGTCGGTGCAGGCCCGGGTGCTCAAGATCTTCTCCGACCTGCAGGAGCAGTTCGGCTTCGCCTGCCTGTTCATCAGCCACGACCTCGCCGTCATCGACCTGCTGGCGCACAAGGTGGTGGTGCTCCAGAACGGCCGGGTCGTCGAGGCCGGGCCGCGGCAGCAGATCATGGAGAACCCTCAGGAGGACTACACCCAGCGGCTCATCGCCGCCGCCCCGGTGCCGGACCCCCTCGAGCAGGGCCGGCGTCGCCGCGAGCGGCACGAGCTGCTGCGCGAGCAGGGCGAGGAGATCGTCGAGCTCAAGGTCGACGGCGAGGAGTTCCACCAGTCGACGCAGGCCGAGGTCGTCGACACCGAGGACGTCGACGGCACCGACGGCCCGACGGGCCGCTGACCCCCCGGTGCGCGTCGTCTTCGCCGGGACCCCGGCGGCCGCCGTCCCGAGCCTGCGCGCCGTCCTGGGCTCGCACCACGACGTCGTCGGTGTCCTCACCCGGCCGGACGCCCCGGCCGGCCGCGGGCGGGGGCTGCGGCCCTCCCCGGTGCGCGAGGTGGCCGACGAGGCGGGCATACCCGTCGCGACCCCCCGCTCGTTGCGCGGCCCCGAGGTCGAGGAGCAGCTGCGGCACTGGGCCCCCGAGGCGTGCCCGGTCGTGGCCTACGGCCTGCTGGTGCCGCCCGCCCTGCTGACGCTGCCCCGGCACGGCTGGGTCAACCTGCACTTCTCGCTCCTGCCCGCGTGGCGGGGCGCGGCCCCGGTGCAGCACGCGCTGCGCGCCGGTGACGACGTCAGCGGCGCGGTGACCTTCCGGCTGGAGGAGGGTCTGGACACCGGGCCGGTGCTCGGCCGGCTCACCGAGACGGTGCGCCCGCGGGACACCGCGGGGGACCTGCTCGGCCGGCTCGCCGAGGCGGGAGCGCACCTGCTCGTGTCGACCCTGGACGCCCTGGAGGAGGGGGCCGTCCAGCCGGTCCCTCAGCCGGCCGAAGGCGTGAGCCTCGCCCCCAAGGTCGAGGTGGAGGACGCACGGGTGCCCTGGAGGCTGCCGGCGTTCGCGGTCGACCGTCTGGTGCGTTCCTGCACCCCCGAGCCCGGGGCCTGGACCGTCCTGGGTGCGGACCGGGTCAAGCTCGGCCCGGTGACCCCCGTCGACGACGCCGAGCCGTCCGTGCCGGTGCTGGGGCCGGGGCAGGTCGACGTGCGGCGTCGCGACGTGCTCGTCGGCACCGGGAGCTCCCCGGTACGCCTCGGCGACGTGCAGGCACCGGGGAAGCGGGCCATGCCGGCCACCGACTGGGCGCGCGGCGCGCGGCTGCAGCCGGGAGCGACCTTCGATGCCTGAGCCGCGCAGACGACCAGGCGGCGACCGCCCGGGTGGCACCGGGCAGCGGCGGGGCCCACGCCGCCGGTCGGCGCAGACCCCTGCGCAGCGCGCCCGGCAGGCGGACCCCGCGCGCGCCGTCGCCTACCGCGTGCTGCTCCAGGTCGACACCGAGGAGGCCTTCGCCAACCTCGTCCTGCCCGGGGCCCTGCGGTCGGCCGGGCTGAAGGGCCGCGACGCGGCCTTCGCCACCGAGCTGACCTACGGAAGCCTGCGGCTGCAGGGGCTCTACGACGCGGTCGTCGGGGTCGCCGCGAGCCGGCCTGCCGCCGAGATCGACAGTCCCGTGCGGACCGTCCTGCGGCTCGGCGTGCACCAGCTGCTGGGGATGCGGGTGCCCGGCCACGCAGCCGTCAGCGCCACCGTGGCGCTGGCCCGTCAGGAGGTCGGCCAGGGCGCCGCCGGGTTCGTCAACGCCGTGCTGCGCCGGGTGAGCGAGCAGGACCGGGAGGCCTGGGTGGCCCAGGTCGTCGCGCCGGTGGGCGACCCGACGACGCGGCTGGCCCTCGAGCACTCGCACCCCGAGTGGGTCGTCCGTGCCCTCCGGGCCGGACTGGTCTCCTCGCGCGGCCCGGACCCGGCGCAGGAGGAGCTGGCATCGCTGCTGGCCGCCCACAACACCCCCGGTCCGCTCACCCTGGTGGCCCGCCCCGGTCTCGGTGCCGAGCAGGAGCTCGAGGACGCAGGCGCCACGCCGTCCCCGGCCGCCCCGACGGCCTGGGTGCTGCCGCAGGGCGACCCCGGCGCGCTCGCGGCGGTCCGGGAGGGCCGGGCCGCGGTGCAGGACGCCGGTTCCCAGCTCCTCACGCTCGCCCTGGCCTCCGCGCCGCTGGACGGCCCCGACGAGCGGTGGCTCGACCTGTGCGCCGGGCCTGGTGGCAAGGCGGGGCTGCTCGCTGCCCTCGCCGCCGGTGCGGGGGCGTCGCTGCGGGCCAACGAGGTGAGCGAGCACCGGGCCGAGCTGGTGCGGCATACCCTCGTCGGACCGGTCCACGGGGGAGCCCGGGTGGACGTCACCGTCGGGGACGGCCGGGAGGTCGGGGCGGCACAGCCGCAGACCTACGACCGGGTCCTCGTCGACGCCCCGTGCACCGGGCTGGGAGCGCTGCGCCGACGCCCGGAGGCGCGCTGGCGTCGCAGCCCCCAGGACCTCACCACCCTGGGGCCGCTGCAGCGCGCGCTCCTGGACTCCGCGCTGCGGGCCACCCGCCCCGGCGGCCTGGTGGCCTACGCCACCTGCTCGCCGCACCTGGCCGAGACCGAGCTCGTCGTGCGGGACGTCCTCAAGCGGCACCCGGGGGTGGAACCGCTCGACGTGCGGCCCCTGCTGCGCGACCGGTCCGGCACGCCGCTCACCGACCTGGGCCCGGGCCCGTGGGCCCAGCTGTGGCCGCACCTGCACGGCACCGACGGGATGTTCGTGGCCCTGCTGGCCCTGCCCGGGCGCTCGTTAGGCTGACCCCGTGCCCTCGACCTCCTCGCCCGGCTTGCCCCTCACGCCCCGGATCAGCCCCTCGATCCTCGCCTCCGACTTCGCCCACCTCGCGACCGAGCTGGAGCGGATCGAGAGCGCCGACTGGGCGCACGTCGACGTCATGGACAACCACTTCGTGCCCAACCTCACCCTGGGCCTCCCGGTGGTGGAGTCGCTCGCGCGGGTGAGCCCGGTCCCGCTGGACTGCCACCTCATGATCGAGGACCCGGACCGCTGGGCGGCGGGCTACGCCGAGGCCGGCGCGGGGTCGGTCACCTTCCACGTGGAGGCCGCCCAGGACCCGGTGGCGACCGCGCGGTCCATCCGGGCCGCCGGCGCCCGGGCTGCCCTCGCGATCAAGCCCGACACCCCGTTCGCGCCCTACGAGGACCTGCTGGACGAGGTGGACATGGTGCTCGTCATGACCGTGGAGCCCGGCTTCGGCGGGCAGTCCTTCATGGACGACCAGCTCGCCAAGGTCAGCGCCGTGCGGGAGGCCGTCCGGGGCCGGGGGAGCGAGATCTGGGTGCAGGTCGACGGGGGCGTGTCCGCCGACACCATCGGGCGCTGCGTCGAGGCGGGCGCCGACGTCTTCGTGGCCGGCTCGGCCGTCTACGGCGCCGACGACGTGCCTGCGGCGATCGCCGACCTGCGGGACCGCGCCCGGAGCCACCTCTGTGGTTGACGGGGGCCGCTGACCGTGGACATCTGGAACGACCTCTTCTACGCCGAGCTCACGGTCTTCGGCCAGAGCGTCGCCTGGCGCGAGGTGGTCGGCAACGGCTTCGGCTTCGCCTCGGCCGTCCTCGGGATGCGCCGCACCGTGTGGGCCTGGCCGGTCGGCATCGTGGGCAACCTGCTGCTCTTCACGGTCTTCATGGGCGTCTGGTTCGCCAACCCCCAGGAGCACAGCCTGTTCGGCCAGGCCGCGCGACAGGTCTTCTTCATCGCGACCAGCGTCTACGGGTGGTGGCGCTGGCAGCGCTCCCGCCGGGGCCGCGCCAAGGGTGCCCCGGCCATCACCCCGCGCTGGGCCACGCGGGGCGAGCGGACGGCATACCTCGTGGGGGCGGCGCTGCTCGTCGTCCTGGCCCAGGGGGTCTTCGCGCAGGTGGGCGCGGGCTGGCCGGCGCCCCGCTGGTACTACTGGACCGACGCCTGGATCTTCGTCGGGTCGATGCTGGCGACCTACGCCATGGCTCGCGGCTGGGTCGACTTCTGGCTGGTGTGGATCGCGGTCGACCTCGTCGGCGTGCCCCTGCTGTGGCACTCCGGCTACTACCCCTCCGCCGTCATGTACGCCGTCTACGGCGGCCTCGTCCTCTGGGGCTTCGTGGTCTGGCGGGCGGCGGCGCGGGACGAGGCGCCGCAGGCGGCCGTGACCGGTGGTGCGCCTCCGCAGGGCGCGGACGACGCGCAGGACGCGTCGGACCCCCGCAGCGCTCGCGAGGTGCGGCCGTGAGCGGGCAGGGGGACCCCTACGCCCCCTTCCGTCCGGTCACCGGTGCGCGGGTGGCGCGGGTGGCCGCGCTCGCCTCGCTGCTCGTCTTCGGCGGGATCGCCCTGCTGGGGCCGTCCTACACCGACTCCGCCACGGCGATGTCGGTGCTCAACCGGGTCTCCATCGCCGGCTTCGGGCTGGCCATGGCCGCGTTCCTGTGGAGGTATGCCCGCATCCGCGCGGTGCCGAGCCGCACCGGTCTGCTCGTCGTCAACCTCGTGCAGCGGCGTGAGCTGGAGTGGGCGCAGGTCGTCCACGTCGGGTTCTCCGGCGGCTCGCCGTGGGTGGTGCTGGAGCTGGACGACACCGAGGAGGTGGCCGTCATGGCGATCCAGCGCGCGGACGGCCGGCGGGCGCAGCGGGAGGCCGCGCGCCTCGCGGCCCTGGTGGAGCACCACCACCGCTGAGCCCTGCGCGGCCGAGTCCCCGCAGCGCCCCCTCGGGCACCAGGGCCACCGGGCCCCGCCTACCCGGCCGGGTCCATCTCGTCGCGGGTGGGCGGCACCCGGCGTCGCGCCTCCTGCAACGTCATCCCGGACAGGACCAGCAGGTCGACGACGGTCGAGCGCACCTGCGCCCGGAGGACCTCGGCGGACAGCCCCGCTCGCGAGTGTCCCCAGGTGGACTGGCGGGCCAGGTGCACCAGGTCCTCCTGGGCGGCACCGAGGGGCTCCCGCCGGGTGAGCTGCTCCTGCAGCACCGCAGCGGCCTCGGCCAGCCCCTCGACCATGTCGGTGTAGGAGTCCGGGACGAACTCGTGGTTGCCGACGGCGGACTCCGCGCGCCGCGCGAGCACCCGCACGTTGCGGATGGCGAGGTCCAGCGGCTGCAGGAGGGCCTTGATCTCGAGCACCTCGGCGCGGTGCACCCCCGACAGCAGCGGGGCCAGCCGGGCCGCCGCGGCCGCCTCCGCGGTCGCGTCCTGCAGGGCCACCAGCTCGGAGGACAGCCCACGGGCGGTCGCCAGCGCCTGCGTGGCCCGCCCCTCGTCCCGGTTGCGCAGGGCCTGGGCGGTGTCGGTGAGCACCTCGGCGAGGTGGCCCACGAGCGCGATGATGCGCTCCCGCGGCCGCTTGGTCGTCGAGCGCATGGGGGCCAGCATGGCGATGACCAGGGCCACCGACCCGCCCACCGCCGCGTCCAGCCACCGGCTGAACGCCTCGCCGTCGCTGGCCACCAGGGTGGTGATGATGACCCCCTGGATCCCGGCCTGCATCATGAGCAGCTGTCCCGCCCCGGCGAGGACCGCGAGGCCCATGGCCACCACGCAGACCGCGAAGATCTGCCACAGGCCGGTGCCGAAGGCGTGCACGAAGACGTCGCCGATGGCCACCCCGATGGCCACCCCCACCGTGAGCTCGGCGATCCGCCGGACCCGGTCGCCGTAGGTCAGCCCCAGGCAGATCATGGCGGTGATCGGGGCGAAGAAGGGCAGGGCGTGGCCCAGGAGGTCGTGGGCGATGAACCACGCCAGGACGGCGCCGGTCGCCGCCTGCAGGATGAGCCACGCGCGAGCGCGGAGCCGGAGCAGCCGGGTCCGGGTGGCGCTGGTGCTGATCTCCTCCCGCAGCGGGTCCCACACGACGTGGCCGGCCGCGCGGGCGTGGTCGCGGGCGCTGGTCATGGGTCCAGTGTGGCCGAACGCCCGGTCACGTGCCGGACCGGCCGGAGGGCGCGGTCAGGCGCTGCGCCGGTGCGCGGCCAGCGCCTGCACGTCGCGGTCCTCGCCCTCTGTCCCCACCCGGGCGACCCGCTCGCGGCCGAAGGCGTGCAGCAGCAGCTCCAGCGGCGCACCGGTGAGGACGACGGTGCCGCTGCCCTCGGGGGGACGGCGCAGGGCCACCCGCCCATGACCGGGCGCCACGGCGACGACGCCGCACGACGCCGAGCGGTAGAGCATCCGGCCGGTCGTGCGCAGGGTGGCCCACAGCTGCTCGGCCGTCCCCTCCGGCAGCGCGGTGGGCTCCCAGCCGGGCTGGGCGCGGGCCATGTCCTCGAGGTGGATGCACAGCTCGGCCACGTTGACCGCGCGGTCCAGGACGGGCAGGCGGGTCGGCCACCACGGCGCCGGCCCGCCTCGCACGGTGTCCACGAGCTCCTCGAACGGTCGGCGCGCGGCCCGGTCCTGCACCTTCTCGGTATGCCGCTGCAGCGCCGGGACGGGCAGTCCGACGCCGGGGAGGGCGTCGACCCGGGACTCGCGGACCACGAGGTGGGCGAGCAGGTCCCGGACGGTCCACGGGTCGCACAGCGTGGGGGCGTCCGGTCCGAGCCGGAGGGCGGTGGTCGCGACGCGCTCGCGCAGCAGGTCAGGGGTGTGCGGCATACCGTCATCGAACCACGGGAAGGTCTGTCAGGCACGCGTGGTTGGATAGGTCACCGGCCCCACCCACCCACCTCTTCCAGGAGGCCCCTTCTCCATGTCCGCCACTGCCTCGAGCGCGCCGGTGCCGCGTCCCGTTGCCGACCGAGCCGTGCTGCGCCGGGGGTTGCGGGTGATCTGGGGCGGCATGCGCGCCCAGAAGCGGCCCGTCGTCGTCGCGGTGGTGGGCTCCGTGCTGTGGGCCGGGGCCACGGTGGCCACCGCCGGGGCGATCGGCTGGCTGACCTCCGAGGTGGTCGAGCCGGCCGTCGACGCCCGGCAGATCGAGGCGGCCGGCCTGTGGACCATCTTCGGGGTGCTCGTGGCGGTGCTCCTGGTCAACGTCACCGGGGTCATCCTGCGCCGGGTCTACGCCACCGTCGCCGGGTTCAACCTGCAGGCCGACTACCGGCAGCGGGTGACCCGCCAGTACCTCCGGCTGCCGCTGTCGTGGCACCACGCCCACCCCTCCGGGCAGCTGCTGTCCAACGCGCACGCCGACGTGGAGGCCACCTGGCAGGTGTTCAACCCGTTGCCGATGGCGATCGGCGTCATCGTCATGCTCGTCATCGCGGGCACGATGATGGTGCTCGTCGACCCGTTGCTGGCGATCCTGGGACTGCTCGTCTTCCCGGGCCTGTTCGCCGCCAACCTCGTCTTCCAGCGGGTCATGTCGCCGCGGATCACCCGGGCCCAGCAGCTGCGCGCCGAGGTCGCCGAGGTGGCCCACGAGTCCTTCGAGGCCGGACTGGTCGTCAAGGCCATGGGCCGGGAGGACCAGGAGACCGAGCGCTTCCGCGCCAAGACCCACGAGCTGCGCGACGCCCTCATCCTCGTCGGCCGCACCCGGGGGGTGTTCGAGCCGGTCATCGAGGCGATCCCCACGCTGGGCACGCTCGCCGTGCTGGGGGTCGGCACCTGGCAGGTCTCCCGGGGCGAGCTGGACGCGGCGGAGGTCGTGCAGATGGCCTACCTCTTCTCCATCCTCGCCTTCCCCGTGCGTGCCCTGGGCTGGGTCCTCGCGGAGATCCCCCGCTCGGTCGTGGGGCACGACCGGGTGCAGCACGTGCTGCAGGCGCAGGGGGGTATGGCGTACGGCAGCTCCGCGCTGCCCCGGCGCAGCCCCGCGTCCTCCCGCCTCGCCGGGGTCACCTACGCCCACGCGGGCGAGGAGCGCCCGACGATCCGCGGCGTCACCCTCGACATCCCCTCGGGCGGCACGGTGGCCCTGGTCGGGCCGACCGGGTCGGGCAAGAGCACCCTCGCCAACCTCACCCTGCGGCTCGTCGACGCCGACTCCGGCTCGGTCCGCCTCGACGGCGTCGAGGCCCGGGACCTGGCCCGGGGGCAGCTGCCGGCCAGCGCCGCGCTGGTCGCCCAGCAGACCTTCATGTTCGACGACACGGTCCGCGGCAACATCACGCTGGGCGCGGACTCCGACGACGCCGAGGTGTGGGAGTCCTTGCGGATCGCCCAGGCCGACGACTTCGTGCGTGCCCTCCCCGCCGGCCTGGACACCGTCATCGGTGAGCGTGGGGGCAGCCTGTCCGGCGGGCAGCGGCAGCGCATCGCCCTCGCCCGGGCCATCTGGCGCCGGCCACGGCTGCTGGTGCTGGACGACGCCACCAGCGCCGTCGACCCGTCCGTGGAGCAGGCGATCCTGGCCGGGCTGCGCGAGGCCCGGGGAGGCATGACCGTCCTGGTCGTCGCCTACCGGCTGGCCACCATCCTGCTGGCCGACGAGGTGGTCTACGTCGAGCACGGCGCCGTCGTGGACCAGGGGTCGCACGAGCAGCTGCTGGGCCGGTGCCGGGGCTACGTCGACCTGGTCCAGGCGTACTCGCGGGAGGCGGCCGAGCGGGCCGCCGTGACACGGCAGGAGGAGCCGTCATGAGCACCGCGGCGGCGAGGGAGTCCAGCCAGATCGACGCGCAGTCCGAGCTCGGCGTCGGCGCGACGCTGCGCCGAGGGTTCCAGCTGTCGCCGGAGCTCAGGGTCGGCCTGTGGCTCACCGTCGGACTGGCCCTGGTCGCGACCGTGGGGCGGGTGGTCATCCCCTTCGTCGTGCAGCAGGCCACCGACAACGGCATCCAGGCCGAGGGCGGGCCGGACGTCGGCTTCGTCCTCACCGCGATCGCCATCGCCGCCGGCGTCGTGCTGGTCACCTCGCTGGCGCAGTACGCCGTCAACGTCCGGCTCTTCCGGTCGGCCGAGTCGGGGCTGGCCACGCTGCGGCTCAAGGCGTTCCGCCACATCCACGACCTGTCGGTGCTGACCCAGAGCACCGAGCGTCGGGGCGCGCTGGTCTCCCGCGTCACCAGCGACGTCGACACCATCTCGATGTTCGTGCAGTTCGGCGGGCTCATGCTGCTCGTCAGCTCGGCGCAGATCGTGCTGGCCACGATCCTCATGGTCGTCTACAGCCCGGTCCTGGCGGGGGTCGTCTACCTCTGCCTGGTCCCGCTCGTGCTGCTGGTCCGCTGGCTGCAACCGGTGCTGGGGCGTGCCTACGGCACCGTCCGGGAACGGGTCGGGGACCTGCTGGGCGCCATCAGCGAGGCGATCGTCGGCGCTACGACCATCCGGGCCTACGGGGTCGAGGACCGCACGGCGACCCGCATCGACGGGGCGATCGAGGCGCATCGCCGGTCGGCGATCCGGGCGCAGGTGCGCTCGGTCCTGGCCTTCGTCTCGGGGCAGACCTTCGCCGGCGTGACGACCGCGGTCGTGCTCGTCGTGGGGACCGTGCTGGCGGCCCGGGGCGACATGACGCTCGGCGAGCTGCTCGCCTTCCTCTTCCTCGTCAACCTTTTCACCCAGCCGGTGCTCATGGCCACCGAGATCTTCACCGAGATGCAGAACGCCGTGGCCGGCTGGCGGCGGGTCATCGGGGTCATCGACACCCCGGCCGACGTGTCGGACCCGGGTGCCGACGGCGTCGTCCTCGACCGGGGGCCCATCACCATCGACTTCGAGGGTGTCTGGTTCTCCTACCCCGGTGGCGAGCCGGTCCTGCGGGACGTCGACCTGCGCATCGAGCCGCACACCCGGGTCGCCGTCGTGGGCCAGACGGGGTCCGGCAAGACCACCCTGGCCAAGCTGCTGACCCGGCTCATGGACCCCAGCGACGGCGTGGTGCGGCTCGACGGTACCGACCTGCGCGACGTGAGCTTCGCGAGCCTGCGCCAGCGGGTCGTGCTCGTCCCGCAGGAGGGCTTCCTCTTCGACGCCGACCTGGCCGACAACATCCGGTTCGCCCGCCCGGAGGCGAGCGACGAGGAGCTGCACCTGGCCATCACCGAGCTCGGGCTCGACTCCTGGGTCGACGGCCTCCCGCACGGCCTGGCCACGCAGGTG
The DNA here is from genome assembly GCF_001483745.1 of Serinicoccus chungangensis. Taxonomy (GTDB): domain Bacteria; phylum Actinomycetota; class Actinomycetes; order Actinomycetales; family Dermatophilaceae; genus Ornithinicoccus; species Ornithinicoccus chungangensis_A. Next base: position 66,942 of record NZ_LQBL01000027.1, read on the forward strand.
GGTCAGCGCGGCGAGTCGCTGTCGGCGGGGGAGCGGCAGCTGGTGGCCATCGCCCGGGCCTACCTCGCCGACCCCGACCTGCTCGTGCTCGACGAGGCGACCAGCGCCGTCGACCCCGCCACCGAGGTGCGGGTGCAGCGAGCCCTGGAGGGGCTGACCACGGGCCGGACCTCGGTGGCCATCGCCCACCGCCTCTCGACCGCGGAGGCGGCCGACCTCGTCGTGGTCGTGGATGCCGGGCGGATCGTGGAGCTGGGCCCGCACCGCGAGCTGGTGGGCCAGGGCGGGGTGTATGCCGGCATGCACCGTTCCTGGGCGGCGCAGCAGAGCAGCGGGTGAGCGGGGCCGCCATGGCCACGCCGCGGCGAGGTCGCCCCGCCCGGGACGCGCGCTCCGGGGCGCGGGGCAGCGTGCTCGCCCTGCTCGCGGTGAGCACCGCCCTGGTGTCCACCACCCAGCCGTGGGTCGTCCGGCAGGGGGTGGACGCGGCAGGGGTGAGCACCCAGGAGTCCTGGACCGGGCGAGAGCTGGCAGCCCCCGTGGTGGCGGTGCTCCTCGTCGTCGCCGCGGCCGGACTCGCTGGGCTGGCGTGGCGTGGTCGCCCCGGTCTCGGCGCCCGGGTGCTGGCCCTGGTCGCGGCCGTGGCGGCACTGGGCCTGGTCGTGGCTGCCCGGCCGGCGGACCCGACCCCCTGGTGGTGGGTGGGTCTGGCCGGTGCAGCGGCGGCGGTCGTCGGGACCCTGATGGCGGTCCCGCCGGCGCCTCGCGCGCGGCGCTCCGGGGGAGCGGCCCCGCCCACGGACCCTGGGCCGGCGACCGGCCCCGAGGTCGAGGCCCACGAGCAGGCCCGCCGGTCCGACGAGGCGTCCTGGGCGGCGCTGTCGAAGGGGGAGGACCCGACCATCGCACCTGCTCGGTCCGAGGAGGGGGCGGCTGGCACAATGTCCGACGAGGGTGCCGACGGGAGTCGGGTCGACCCGTCCAGCCGCTGAGTCGAGGAGCACAACCACATGCACGAGGACAGCCACGGTCACAGCGTCGCCGCCTGGGTGGGCGTCGGCATCATGCTCGTCGCCAGCGTCATCGGGAGCTGGGGTGTCGTGTTCTCCCCGGACTGGCTGCTCTACGTCGGTCTGGCCCTCGGTGTGGTCGGGGCGCTCGCCTGGTACCTCCTCGACAGGGCCGGGATGGGCGACCCCCACCAGCACGCCGACGAGCACTGACCGCCCGGCCGGGTCGAGGCCCGGCCCGGACCGGCCCCGCGACCGCGCCCCCGGGGAGCGGCGACTAGGCTGGGGGAGTGTCCACCGTGCTCGAGCAGATCGTCAGCGGGGTCCGCGAGGACCTCGACCAGCGCCGGCGCTCGACGCCCCTGGACGAGGTCCAGGAGCGCGCCCGGCACGCCCCCTCGTGCCGTGACGCCTGGGGGGCGCTGAGCGCCCCGGGCACCCACGTCATCGCGGAGGTCAAGCGCAGCAGCCCCTCGAAGGGTGCGCTGGCGGCCATCGCCGAGCCCGCCTCGCTGGCCGCCGACTACGAGGCCGGGGGCGCGACGGTGGTCAGCGTCCTCACCGAGGGCCGACGCTTCGGGGGCTCCCTCGCCGACCTCGACGCCGTCCGCGCCGCCGTCGAGATCCCCGTGCTGCGCAAGGACTTCGTCATCGACCCCTACCAGGTCTGGGAGGCCCGCGCGCACGGCGCCGACCTCGTCCTGCTCATCGTTGCCGCGCTGCCGCAGGAGGTCCTCGTCGGCCTGCTGGAGCGGACCGAGGCCCTGGGCATGCAGGCGCTCGTCGAGGTGCACGACGAGACCGAGCTGGACCGCGCCCTCACCGCGGGCGCCCGGGTCATCGGCGTCAACAACCGCAACCTCAAGACCCTCGAGGTCGACCGCGGCACCTTCGCCCGGCTGGCGCCCGGCATACCCCCCGACCGGGTGGCGGTCGCCGAGTCGGGGGTGCGGGGACCCCTCGACCTCGTGGAGCTCGCCGAGGCCGGCGCCCAGGCCGTGCTCGTGGGGGAGGCGCTGGTGACCCACGGGATGCCGCGCGAGGCCGTCGCGCGCATGGTGGCCGCCGGGTCCCACCCGGCGGTCCACGCCGGAGCCGAGGCCCGGACGGGAGGACGGCGATGACCACGACCCAGCAGGTGGGCGACCGCTTCGGCGACTTCGGCGGCCGCTACGTGCCCGAGGCGCTGGTGGCCGCGCTCGACGAGCTCGACGCCGCCCGGACCGAGGCCATGGCCGACCCCGACTTCCTCGCCGAGCTGGACCGGTTGCAGCGCGACTACACCGGGCGCCCCAGCCCGCTGACGGAGGTGCCGCGCTTCGCCGCGCACGCCGGCGGCCCGCGCATCTTCCTCAAGCGCGAGGACCTCAACCACACGGGCTCGCACAAGATCAACAACGTGCTGGGCCAGGCGCTGCTGGCGGTGCGGATGGGCAAGCGCCGGGTCATCGCCGAGACCGGCGCCGGCCAGCACGGCGTGGCGACGGCCACCGCGGCCGCGCTCATGGGGCTGGAGTGCACCGTCTACATGGGCCAGGTGGACACCGAGCGCCAGGCGCTCAACGTCGCCCGCATGAGGTTGCTGGGGGCGGAGGTGGTCGCCGTCCCGACGGGCAGCGCCACCCTCAAGGACGCCATCAACGAGGCCATGCGCGACTGGGTCACCCACGTCGGCCACACCCACTACCTGCTCGGCACGGTGACCGGGCCGCACCCCTTCCCGACCATGGTCCGCGACTTCCACGCGGTCATCGGCCAGGAGGCCCGCAAGCAGCTCGACGACGTGGTGGGCGGGCTGCCGGACGCCGTCTGCGCCTGCGTGGGCGGGGGCTCCAACGCCATCGGGATCTTCCACGCCTTCCGCGACGAGCCGTCGGTGGCCCTGTGGGGCTTCGAGGCCGGCGGGGACGGCGTCGAGACCGGTCGGCACGCCGCCCGGTTCTCCGGCGGCGAGCCGGGGGTCCTGCACGGCGCCTCGACCTACGTCCTGCAGGACGCCGACGGGCAGACCCTGGAGACGCACTCGGTCTCGGCCGGTCTGGACTACCCCTCGATCGGTCCCGAGCACGCGTTCCTCCACGACAGCGGGCTCGCGCACTACGCACCGGTGACGGACCGCGAGGCGATGGACGCCTTCTCCCTGCTCTGCCGCACCGAGGGCATCATCCCGGCGATCGAGAGCGCCCACGCGCTGGCGGGCGCCCTGCGGATCGGGCCCGAGCTGGGCGAGGGGTCGGTCGTGCTCGTCAACCTGTCCGGCCGCGGCGACAAGGACGTCGACACCGCCGCCCGCTGGTTCGGGCTGGTCGACGACGAGGGCCAGGCCGAGGTGGACGGCGAGACCGGTCCGGGCGACGACCAGGGCGAGGACGCATGAGCGCCCTGGACGACCTCTTCGCCGGCTGCCGTGCGGAGGGGCGGTCCGCCCTGGTCGGCTACCTGCCGGCCGGCTACCCGGACCTGCCGACGTCGCTCGAGGCGATCCGCACGCTCGCGGAGGCAGGCGCGGACGTCATCGAGGTGGGGGTGCCCTACACCGACCCGCTCATGGACGGCCCGGTCGTCGAGCGGGCGGCCAGCACCGCCCTCCGGGCCGGCTTCCGGCTCAAGGACGTCTTCACCGTGGTGGCGGCCGCCCGGGACGCCGGGGCGGTGCCGGTCGTCATGACCTACTGGAACCCCGTGCTGCGGTACGGCGTGGACCGCTTCGCGCAGGACCTCGCCGACGCGGGTGGTGCCGGGCTCATCACCCCCGACCTCATCCCGGACGAGGCGGGTCCCTGGAGGGCGGCGGCACAGGAGCGCGGCCTCGCTCCGGTCTTCCTGGTGGCGCCGAGCTCCACCGACGACCGCCTGCGGTCCACGACCCAGGCCTGCCGCGGCTTCGTCTACGTCGCCTCCACGATGGGGGTCACCGGGGTGCGCGACGCGGTCGGCGCGGATGCCGAGCGGCTGGTCCAGCGCACCCGGGCCGTGACCGACCTCCCGTTGTGCGTGGGGCTGGGGGTGAGCACGGGCGACCAGGCCGCCCAGGTCGCCGCCTTCGCCGACGGCGTCATCGTCGGGTCGGCCCTCGTCCGCGCCCTGGGCGGGTCCGACGGGCTCGGGGCCCTGCGCCACCTCACCGAGGAGCTGGCCGCCGGGGTCCGCCGGGCATGACCACGGTGCGGCGTCAGCCGACGCCCGGGGTGCGGTCCGGACCACACGTCCTGGACGTCGTGGGCCTCGGCGTCCGTCTGGGGCTCGCCGGCGTCCTCGGCTACGCCGGGTGGACCAAGGTCGTCGACCTCACGGGGTCGGTCCAGAACGTGCTGGCCTACGAGCTGTTCTCCTACGAGGTCGCCCGGGCCGTCGGGGTCCTGCTGCCCGTCCTGGAGCTCGCGCTGGCCGCTCTCCTCCTCCTGGGGCTGCTCACCCGCGGCGCCGCCGCGGCGACCGCGGTGCTCATGACGGTGTTCGTCGTGGGGATCGCGTCGGCCTGGGCCCGCGGCCTGTCCATCGACTGCGGCTGCTTCGGCACCGGAGGGCGCGTCGCGCCCGAGGAGACGAGGTACCTCGCCGAGATGCTGCGGGACGTGGGCTTCGTCGCGATGGCGGCCTGGCTGGTCGTCCGGCCACGCACACCGTTCTCCCTCGACCACCACCTGCTCGGAAGGACCTGACATGCCCCGCCCTCCCGCACCCGCCGTGAAGCCCGTCACCGCCCGGGGCCCCTCGGTGCCGCTCGTCGCCGGGGTCGTCCTGCTGGTCGTCGCGCTCGTCGGGGGGCTCGTGCTGTGGGCCGTGTCCCGTGGTGGCGGGCTGGAGGCGGAGGGCAGCACCAACGCGCTGCCCGAGGGCGGGGGCGTGCGTCTCGGCGCGACGTCGCAGGACGCCCCGCAGGTGCACGTCTACGAGGACTTCCAGTGCCCGTTCTGCGGCGTCCTGGAGGAGTCAGTCGGGGCGGAGCTGGCCGAGCGCGCGGAGGCCGGCGAGATCGGTCTGACGGTGACCATGATGTCCTTCCTCGACGGCTCCCTCGGCAACGACTCCTCGCACCGCGCGGCCAACGCCGCCCTCTGCGCCGACGACGAGGGAGCCTTCCTCGACTACCACGCCGCGGTCTTCGCCGGGCAGCCGGAGCAGGAGGGCGCCGGCTGGACCGACGAGGAGCTGCTCGGGTTCGCCTCCGAGGCCGGGCTCACCGGGAGCGCGCTCGAGTCCTTCACGGCGTGCACGCAGGGGGACGCCTACGGCGACTACGTCGAGGCCATGCAGGAGCGCGCCAACCGGGACGGGGTCACGGGCACGCCCCGCCTGCTCGTCGACGGCGAGCAGGTCGGCGACGACCAGATGCGGGCCCTCATGGCCGGACCCGAGACGCTCGACGAGGTGCTCGGCTCGACCCCCTGACGCCGGGGCAGGCGATGCGGGGATCACCGGCCGGGAGGACTAGGGTGGAGGTCATGCGTCGCGCCAAGATCGTCTGCACCCTCGGCCCCGCCACCGACTCCTACGAGCAGATCGAAGCGCTCGTCGCCGCCGGTATGGACGTGGCCCGGCTCAACCTCTCGCACGGCTCCTACGAGGAGCACCACGAGCGCTACCTGCGGGTCCGGGAGGCCAGTGACGCCACCGGTCACGCAGTGGCGGTGCTCGCGGACCTGCAGGGCCCCAAGATCCGCACCGGCACCTTCGCGGACGGCCCGGTGTCCCTGTCGACCGGCGACACCTTCACCATCACCACGAGGACGGTGTCCGGTGACCGGGACGTCGTGGGCACGACCTACCCGGGGCTGGCCGGTGACGTCCGCCCCGGCGACGACCTGCTGGTCGACGACGGCAAGGTGCTGCTGCAGGCCACCGAGGTGTCCGACACCGACGTCGTCTGCGAGGTGGTCGTGGGCGGGGTCGTGTCCAACAACAAGGGCATCAACCTGCCGGGGACGGCGGTGAGCGTCCCCGCGATGTCCGACAAGGACGAGGAGGACCTGCGCTGGGCCCTGCGCAGCGGGGTGGACTTCATCGCGCTGTCCTTCGTGCGCTCCGGCCGCGACGTGGAGGGCGTGCACCGCATCATGGACGAGGAGGGCCGGCGGCTGCCGGTCATCGCCAAGATCGAGAAGCCGCAGGCGGTCGACAACCTGGCCGGCATCGTCGACGCCTTCGACGGCATCATGGTCGCCCGGGGCGACCTGGGCGTCGAGCTGCCCCTCGAGCAGGTGCCGCTGGTGCAGAAGGACGCCATCCAGCTGTGCCGGGAGAAGGCGAAGCCGGTCATCGTGGCGACCCAGGTCCTGGAGTCGATGATCGACAACCCGCGACCCACCCGCGCGGAGGCGAGCGACTGCGCCAACGCCGTGCTCGATGGGGCGGACGCCATCATGCTCTCCGGCGAGACCTCCGTGGGCGCCTGGCCGGTCCGCGCCGTGGAGACGATGGCCAGCATCATCTCCAGCACCGAGGAGCACGGTCTGCACCGCATCCCCCCGATCGTGCGCAAGCCCAAGACCCCGGGCGGTGCCGTCACGAGGGCGGCGATCTCCCTGGCCGACGCCCTGGGTGACCAGGTCAAGTTCCTGGTGACCTTCACCCAGAGCGGCGACACCACGACGCGGATGGCCCGGGTGCGCCCGGGGACCCCGATGCTCGCCTTCACGACCGAGCAGGCGACCCGTTCCCGCCTGGCGCTCACGTGGGGCGTCGAGACCTTCCTCGTGCCCTTCGTCTGGCACACCGACCAGATGGTCAAGCAGGTGGAGGAGACCCTGCTGCGCGAGCAGCGGTGCGAGGAGGGAGACGTGGTCGTCATCGTGGCGGGCTCGCCCCCCGGCGTGTCCGGCACCACCAACGCGCTGCGGATGCACCGGGTCGGTGACGCCATCCTGGGTCAGGCCCCGGCCTACACCCGCGACCCCGAGGTGTGAGGTGACCGGGAGCCGGTAGACTCCCTGCGACGTCCCCGGTGCGGCCACGACCAGCACCGGCACGCCCGCCGGGGTGGTGGAACGGCAGACACGGAGCACTCAAAATGCTCTGCCCGCAAGGGCGTGCGGGTTCGAGTCCCGCTCCCGGCACCAGTCCCGCGCCGGTGAGGTGCCGATGCGGGTGGATGCGACGAGAGGCAGTGAGCGTGAGCGAGACGACACCGCAGGAGCCGGGGGCCACCCCCTCCGCGACGACCGGGCCGGCGCCGGAGACCCCGGACCGTGGCGCGAGCTCGACCGACCCGGGTCCGGAGGGGATCCCGACCGATACCGGGCCGGAGAGCGGCCTGCGCATCCTGCTCGCCGAGGACGAGGCCCTCATCAGGATGGACCTCGCCGAGATGCTCACCGACGCCGGGCACACCATCGTCGGGCAGGCCGCCGACGGGGAGCAGGCGGTGGCGCAGGCCCAGGAGACCACCCCGGACCTCGTCGTCATGGACATCAAGATGCCCGGTATGGACGGCATCACCGCGGCCGAGCAGATCGGCCGTGAGGGCCTGGCCCCCGTGGTCATGCTCACCGCCTTCAGCGACAAGAACCTCGTCGAGCGCGCCCGGGACGCCGGGGTGATGTCCTACGTCGTCAAGCCCTTCAGCGCCGCCGACGTCCTGCCGGCCATCGACATCGCGCGGGCCCGCTGGGCCGAGCGCAAGGCGCTCGAGGCCGAGGTCGCCGACCTCGGCGAGCGCTTCGAGACCCGCAAGCAGGTGGACCGGGCCAAGGGCCTGCTCATGGCCCAGCTCAAGCTGAGCGAGGCGGACGCCTTCCGGTGGATCCAGAAGGCCGCGATGGACCGGCGGCTGTCGATGCGGGAGGTCGCGGAGGCGGTCATCTCCGGCATGCCCGCCAAGAAGGGCTGACCCCCCTCACCGTCCGTCCGGCCGGTCGCGCAGCGCGCAGGTGAGCCGGGCGGTGCAGACCCGGCGCCCACGGTCGTCGGTGATGGTGATGTCGTAGCTCGCGACCGTGCGGCCGAGGGAGAGCGGGGTCGCGACGGCGGTCACCTCGCCCTCCCGGACGGGCCGGTGGTGCGTGGCGCTGAGGTCGACCCCGACGGCGATGCGTCCCTCGCCCGCGTGCAACGCCGCGGCCACCGACCCGACGGTCTCGGCCAGCGCCGCCGACGCACCCCCGTGCAGCAGTCCGTAGGGCTGGGTGTTGCCCTCCACGGGCATGGTCGCGACGGTCCGCTGCGCGGACAGCTCCCGCAGCTGGATCCCCATGCGGCTGGCCAGGGCCCCCCGCGCGGCGTCGTCGGTCGTCGGGGTCGGGGGGCTCGAGGTGGTGTTGTCGGTCATGGGACATAGGCTGCCACCGTGAGTCGTTTGCTGCTGCTGGACGGACATTCCCTGGCCTACCGCGCCTTCTTCGCGCTGCCCGTGGAGAACTTCTCCACCACGACGGGGCAGAGCACCAACGCGGTCTACGGCTTCACCTCGATGCTCATCAACGTGCTGCGCGACGAGGCGCCGACGCACCTGGCCGTCGCCTTCGACGTCTCCCGGCAGACCTTCCGGACGCAGGAGTACGCGGAGTACAAGGCCGGGAGGGCGACGACCCCGGGCGAGTTCGTCGGGCAGGTCGACCTCATCAAGCAAGTGCTGGACGCTCTGCGCATCACCCACGTCGAGGTCGACGGCTACGAGGCCGACGACATCATCGCCACCCTCACCGGGCAGGCCCGCTCCCAGGACATGGAGGTGCTCATCCTCTCGGGGGACCGCGACGCCTTCCAGCTCGTCGACGACAGGACGCTGCTGCTCTACCCGGTCCGGGGCGTCTCCGAGACCTGGCGGATGACCCCGGAGAAGGTCGAGGAGAAGTACGGCGTGCGCCCCGAGCGCTACAGCGACCTCGCCGCCATGGTGGGGGAGAGCTCGGACAACCTGCCCGGCGTCCCGGGGGTCGGGCCCAAGACCGCGGCGAAGTGGCTGGCCGCGCACGGTGACCTGTCCGGCATCGTCAGCGCCGCCGACCAGCTCACGGGCAAGGCCGGTCAGGCGCTCCGCGACCACCTGGACCAGGTGCTGCGCAACCGCCGGCTCAACCAGCTCGTGGGTGACGTGCCGCTGGAGGTCGGCATCGAGGACCTCCAGGCCAGGGGGTGGGACCGCGAGGAGGTGCACCGCGTCTTCGACGGGCTCGAGTTCCGCGTCCTGCGGGACCGGCTCTTCAGCACGCTGGAGTCGGCCGAGACGGAGGCCGAGGACGGCATCGAGGTCGCGGGGACGCTCCTGCAGCCCGGTGCCGTCGCCGCCTGGCTGGAGGAGCACGCGACCCGAGGTCGGGTGGCCCTGGTCGTGGACGCCGAGCCACGGACCGCCGCCGGCCCCGGGGAGGCCACCGGGCTGGCCCTCGCCGGACCCGAGGACGCGGCATACCTCCCCCTCGCCGACATGGAGCCCGAGGACGAGGGCGCGCTGGTGGCATGGCTGGCGGACGCGTCCCGACCCAAGGCCCTGCACGGGGCCAAGGAGCAGGTCGCCTCGCTGGAGGCCGTCGGCCTGCAGGTCGAGGGGATCGTCAGCGACACCGCCCTCGCGGCCTACCTCGCCCGCCCGGACCAGCGCTCCTACGACCTGGCCGACCTCGCCCTGCGCTACCTGAGGCGCGAGCTGCGGCTGGAGGGGGGTGACGCCGCGGACGCGGTCTCGCAGGGCGAGCTGGACCTCGGGTTCGCGGAGGGGGAGCAGGACGCCCGCTCCGCCGCGGCGCGCTCGGCCATGGTGCACGCCCGCGCCGTGCACGACCTCGCCGAGGCCCTGGACGCCGAGCTCGCGGACGAGGAGGAGCAGCACCTGCTCCGCGAGGTGGAGCTGCCGCTGGTGGGGGTGCTGCGGCGGATGGAGCGCGCCGGCATCGCGGTCGACCTCGACGCGCTGGAGACCCTGGAGCGGGAGTTCGCCGACGGCGTGGCGCAGGCCCAGCAGGACGCCTGGGCCGCCATCGAGGACGACACCGTCAACCTGGGCTCGCCCAAGCAGCTGCAGACCGTGCTCTTCGACCGGCTCGCGCTGCCCAAGACCCGGCGGACCAAGACCGGCTACACGACGGACGCCGACGCCCTGGCAGGGCTGTACGCGCAGACCGAGCACCCCTTCCTTGAGGCCTTGCTGCGGCACCGGGACGTCACCCGGCTCCGGGTCACCGCCGAGGGGCTCATCAAGGCGGTGGCCGACGACGGGCGGATCCACACGACCTTCCAGCAGACCATCGCGGCCACGGGACGCCTGAGCTCGACCGAGCCGAACCTCCAGAACATCCCCATCCGGACGGCGGCCGGCCGGCGGATCCGGGAGATCTTCGTGGTCGGTTCCGAGCGCTCCTCCGGGACCCGCTACGCCACGCTCATGTCCGCCGACTACAGCCAGATCGAGATGCGCATCATGGCGCACCTGTCCGGCGACGACGGGCTCATCGAGGCCTTCCGCGCGGGGGAGGACCTGCACCGGTTCGTGGGCTCCCGGGTCTTCGGGGTGGACCAGGCCGACGTGACGCCCGAGATGCGCTCCAAGGTCAAGGCGATGAGCTATGGGCTCGCCTACGGGTTGTCCGCCTTCGGGTTGTCCAAGCAGCTGGGCATCTCCACCGCCGAGGCCAAGGAGCTCATGGAGGAGTACTTCGAGCGGTTCGGGGGCGTGCGCGACTACCTGCGCGACGTCGTCTCCGAGGCGCGGCGCACCGGCTTCACCGAGACCATCCTGGGCCGCCGTCGACACCTGCACGACCTCACCAGCGACAACCGGCAGCGGCGCGAGATGGCCGAGCGGATGGCCCTCAACGCGCCGATCCAGGGGTCGGCCGCGGACATCATCAAGGTCGCGATGCTGCGGACCGAGGCCGCGCTGCGGGACGCCGGTCTGGAGTCCCGGATGCTGCTGCAGGTCCACGACGAGCTGGTCCTCGAGGTCGCGGCCGGCGAGGAGGTGCAGGTGGAGGCGCTCGTGCGGGAGCAGATGGGCGCCGCCGCCGAGCTGTCGGTGCCCCTGGACGTCAGCGTCGGCCTCGGGCACAGCTGGCACGAGGCAGCCCACTGAGGTGACCTGCGGCGGGCCCGCCGCCACCTCCGCCGACCCGCACCAGGCCCTGCTAGGCAGGGGGGCTGACGTGTGCTTTACTCCCGGTGTCCGCATCGAAGGAGATCCCGTGACCGCCCGCCTGTGGGCAGCGATCGCTGCCGTCCTGCTGGGGATGCTGCTGCTGGTGGCCCCGGCCGGCGCCACCACGCCCAGCGTGTCCTCCCCGGTCGCCGCGGGGGCCTCGGACGAGGCCGCCGAGACGGTCCAGGGCACGGTGCGGGACCCGGACCGTGAGCCCCTCGAGGGCATCACCATCACGGTCACCCAGGACGGTGAGGAGATCGGCTCGGCGGTGACCGACACCGAGGGCTCCTGGGAGGTCCCGCTGCCCGGCCCCGGCTCCTACACCGTGACGCTGGACGTGGCCGGGCTGCCCGAGGGGGTGGCGCCGCGAGCCGAGGGCGGCGAGGTCCTGGACGGCGTGACCGTCCGCCCCGGAGCCTCCCAGGGGGTCATCTTCCAGCTGGGGACCGGTGAGGTCGAGGAGGGTGGCGCAGGGATCCCGGTGGGCCGCGTGCTGCAGCTCGTGGTGGACGGCATCAAGTTCGGGGCGATCATCGCCATCACCGCGGTGGGGCTGTCCCTGGTCTTCGGCACCACCAAGCTCATCAACTTCGCGCACGGCGAGTTCGTCACCATCGGCGCGGTCACGGCATACTTCCTCAGCACCGCGCCCGGCAACCTGCCCATCGTCCTGGCGGCGGTGCTGGCCATGGTGGTCGGTGGAGCCGTCGCCGGCGGCGTCGAGGTCGGCCTCTGGCGGCCGCTGCGCAGGCGCGGAGCCGGGCTGATCCAGATGTTCATCGTGGCCATCGGGCTCTCGCTGCTGCTGCGCCACCTCATCCTCATCGTCTTCGGCTCCCGGCGCCAGCAGTACGACGAGTACTCGTTGCAGACCGCCTGGACCCTGGGCCCGGTGCGCATCACCCCCCGCGACCTGATCATCACCCTGCTGGCGTTCGCCATCATGATCGGCGTGGCGGTCATGCTGCAGCGCACCAGGATCGGGACGGCGATGCGCGCCGTCAACGACAACAAGGACCTGGCCGAGGCGTCCGGCATCGACGTCCAGCGGGTCATCCTCGTGGTCTGGGTGCTCGGGGGCGCCCTGGCCGCCATCGGGGGAGTCTTCTTCGGCCTCACCCAGGCCATCTACAGCGAGATGGGCTTCGAGCTGCTGCTGCTCATGTTCGCCGGGGTCATCCTGGGCGGTCTGGGCAGCGCCTACGGCGCCATGCTGGGCTCGCTGGTCATCGGCCTGGTGTCGCAGCTGTCCACCCTCTGGTTCCCGGCCTCGCTGGCCTACATGTGGGCACTGCTCGTCATGATCATCGTTCTCCTCGTCCGGCCCCAGGGCATCCTGGGCCGGCGCGAGCGGGTCGGCTGAGGAGGGGAACGATGGACGTCCTGGCAGTGCTCTCGGTCGCGGTCCGCGGCGCGCTCGGCCCCGAGGCCGCGATCTACGCCCTGGCCGCGATCGGGCTCAACATCCACTTCGGCTACACCGGGCTGCTCAACTTCGGCCAGGTGGGCTTCATGCTCGTCGGCGCCTACGGCACGGCCATCTCGGTGCTGTCCTTCGACGCGCCGCTGTGGGCCGGCGTGCTCGTCGGGATGGCCTGCGCCGTCGTCCTGGCGCTCGTCCTCGGGATCCCCACGCTGCGGCTGCGGGGCGACTACCTCGCCATCGCCACCATCGCCGCCGCCGAGGTCCTGCGCTACCTCTACCGCTCCTCGTTCGCCGAGCCCGTGACCGGCGGCGTCTTCGGGCTCGTGCAGTTCGCCGGCGAGTTCTACGCCGTCAACCCCTACACCGCCCCGCTGGAGCTGGGACCGCTGCGCTTCAACGAGCGGGCCCTGTGGCTGATGACCGTGGCCTGGGGCATCACCTTCCTCGCCGCCGGGCTGGTGTGGCTGCTCGTGCACAGCCCGTGGGGCCGCGTGCTGCGTGCGGTCCGGGAGGACGAGGACGCGGCCCGCAGCCTGGGCAAGAACGTCTTCGCCTACAAGATGCAGGCCCTCGTCCTCGGCGGCGTGCTCGGGGCGCTGGCAGGGTCGTTGCTGGCGATCAACAGCCAGGCGATCACCCCCGACGCCTTCATCCCGATCATCACCTTCTACCTGTGGACGATCATGATCCTGGGCGGGGCGAGCCGGGTCCTCGGGCCGATCCTGGGCTCCATCGTCTTCTGGTTTCTGCTCACCTTCCTCGACGCCTTCCTCCGCGGCGCCATGTCGGCGGGCTGGATCCCCGGCAGCCTGCTGGCCCCGAGCGACATCGGCGCCGTGCGCTTCGCGGCCGTCGGCCTGGGGCTCATGCTCCTCATGGTGTTCCGGCCCGCGGGGCTCATCGGCAACCAGAAGGAGCTGCGTCTCGATGTCCGATGACCGCCACGAGGACCTCCTCGCCCAGCGCGAGTCCGTCCACGAGCAGGAGCAGGAGCGCGAGGACGCCCCCTCGGTGGGGGCCCGGCGCGCGGCCGCGGCGCTGGCGGGCGTCGCCAACGTCCCCGGTGTCGCCAAGCCGGACGCGATCCTGGTGGCGGACGACATGTCCCGTCACTTCGGCGGTGTCCGGGCGGTCGAGGTGGAGCACCTGGAGATCCAGCGCGGCACCATCACCGCGCTCATCGGTCCCAACGGCGCCGGCAAGTCCACCTTCTTCAACCTCATCACCGGGTTCGACAGGCCCAACTCGGGCCGCTGGTCCTTCGACGGCAGGGACATCAGCGGCGCCCCGTCCTTCCGCATCGCGCGGCACGGCATGGTCCGGACCTTCCAGCTGACCAAGGCCCTGACCCGGCTCACCAGCCTGGAGAACCTCATGCTGGGGGCGACGGGGCAGCGCGGCGAACGTCTGCTGACCTCGTTGCTGCGCCCGGCCTGGGCCGCGCAGGAGGCGGGGATCCGCGAGCGGGCCGAGGAGCTGCTGGCACGGTTCAACCTCAGCCACATGCGCGACGAGTTCGCCGGCACCATGTCCGGGGGGCAGCGCAAGCTGCTCGAGATGGCGCGGGCCCTCATGGTGCAGCCGGACATGATCCTGCTCGACGAGCCCATGGCCGGGGTCAACCCCGCCCTCACCCAGTCGCTGCTGGGCCACATCGAGGCCCTGCGGGACGAGGGCATGACCATCGTCCTCGTCGAGCACGACATGGACGTCATCATGTCGATCAGCGACTGGGTGGTCTGCTTCGCCCAGGGCAAGGTCATCGCCGAGGGCCGCCCGGACGACATCCGCAGGGACACCGCGGTCATCGACGCCTACCTCGGCACCCACCGCTCCCTCCAGGAGGACCAGACGTGAGCGAGGACGTGCGACCGGAGCACCCGCGCGAGGACGCCGACGCGGAGCGTCCGCCGGACGCCCCCGCGCCGCGTGCGGAGCGGGTCCTGTGGACCGAGCAGCTCGTCGCCGGGTACATCCCGGACGTCGACATCCTGCGGGGGTGCACGGTCGAGGTCCGGACCGGGGAGCTCGTCGGCATCATCGGTCCCAACGGCGCCGGGAAGTCCACCCTCATCAAGGCGATGTTCGGGCTGGTCCCGATCCGCTCGGGCCAGGTCCTGCTCCAGGGCACGGACATCACCGGTCGCCCGGCCCACAAGCTCGTGGCCGACGGCCTGGGCTACGTGCCGCAGAACAACAACGTCTTCCCCTCGCTGACCGTGGAGGAGAACCTCCAGATGGGCCTCTACCTCCGGCCCAAGGAGTATGCCGCGCGCTTCGGCGAGGTGAGCGACCTCTACCCCTTGCTCGCCGACCGCCGGTCCCAGCGAGCCGGTTCGCTCTCCGGTGGTGAGCGGCAGGTGGTCGCCATGGGACGGGCCCTCATGACCGGCCCGCACGTCCTCTTCCTCGACGAGCCGTCCGCCGGCCTGTCGCCCCTCATGCAGGACTCGGTGTTCGAGGCCGTCGCGCGGATCAACGAGTCGGGGGTGTCGGTGCTCATGGTGGAGCAGAACGCCCGCCAGTGCCTGGAGATCTCCGACCGCGCCTACGTGCTCGACCAGGGTCAGGACGCCTACACGGGGACGGGTGCCGAGCTGGCCCGCGACCCCAAGGTCATCGAGCTCTACCTCGGCACCCTGGCGCGCGTCGACGGCTGAGAGCGGCCGACGCGGCCCGGCGGTCGCCGGTGGCGACCGGTGGTGGCCGGGTGCGCGCACCCGGCCACCACGGCGCTCACTCGGCGGGGTTGGCCTCGACCGTCTCGAGCGACTGCAGCTCGCCCGCGTCGTCGAACTCGTAGACCTCGATGGTGGCGGTCCCGGGCTCACCGGCGTCGGTGAAGTCCAGCGGGCCGCTCGCACCGTTGTAGTCGATGTCCTCGCCGTCCTCCAGCAGGCCCAGGCACTCCTCGTAGGAGGTGCACTCGGTGCCCTCGCTCGTCACCCCGTTGACCTCGGCCTTGAAGTCCGCGGCGTTCACGGAGTCGGCCGCCACGGCCGCCAGGGCCATGGTGACGGCGCAGTCGTAGACCTGCGGGGCGAACTGGGTCTCCTCCAGGTCGGGCGCGAACTCCTGCAGCCGGGAGATGAAGTCCGGGTTGTCGGCCGAGGCCGGCGCCGTCCCCTTCATCCCGGCGATGACGCTGGGGTCCGACTCGTTGACGATGCTGCCGAGGTCGGCCGAGCGCAGTCCGTCGGCGCCGTAGACGCCGACGGTGTCGGGCGTCAGGCCGGCCTCGAACATGCCCTGGAGGATCTGGCCTCCCTCCTCGAAGGCGATGACGACCACGGCATCCGGCTGGGCCGCCTCCACCGAGGACACGACGGCGTTGAACTCACGGGCCAGCGGGTCGTAGGTCTCGTTGAGCGCCACGGTCGCCCCGGCGTTCTCCAGCGCGGTGGCGGTGGCCTCGGCCAGACCCGAGCCGTAGTCGTCCGCCCGGGCGACGATCGCGACGTTGCTGTAGCCGTCGTTGACGATGGTGTTGGCGAGCACCGGCCCCTGCAGCGCGTCCGAGGGAGCGGTCCGGATGTAGAGCCCGTCGTCCTCGTAGTCGGTGAACGTCGGGGCGGTGTTGGAGCCGGAGCACTGCATGACGTTGGCCCCGGTGACCCGGTCGATGATGGCGAGGGACATCCCGGACGCGGCAGCGCCGACGATGGCGCTGGGCTGCTCGGCGAGGATGCGGTCCGCAGCCTGCTGGGCGGCGGCCTCCTGCCCCGCCTCGTCACCGGCCACGGGGGCCGGTACCTCCTGGCCGAGGACGCCGCCGGCGGCGTTGATGTCCTCGATCGCCAGACTCAGGGCCTCGATCTGGGGCGGGCCGAGGAAGGCCAGCTGGCCGGTCTCGGGGAGCACGTAGCCGAAGGTGAAGGTGTCCGAGGTGTTGCCGTCACCCCCGGCGGACTCCTCCTCGGTCTCCATCGACTCGTCGGAGGAGCCGTCCCCCTCGTCCTCCTCCGCGGCGGTGTCCTCCGCAGCGGTCTCCTCGGTCGCGGTCTCGTCGGCGGCGTCGCCGCCGCAGGCTGCGAGCATGGCCAGGGCCGACAGGGCGGCCACGCTCCTCAGGTGCGTCTTCACACGCATGTGTCACCTCTCTGGTGTTCGGGGGGCATCGTTGCCCCGTCCACGGGATCTCACCCTAGGACGCGCCACCCACCGTCGTGCGCATCGTCACCAAACTGTGACCTGATCAGGGCCGATGGGCCACGAGGATGGCGGTCCCGGGCAGGAGGCGACCGCGGACCGGCCCCCACCCGCCCCACTCCCGCTCCAGCCCCGGGGGCCATCCGGGCTCGACGAGGTCGACGAGGACGAGGCCGGCGCCGTGGACCGCGCGGACGAGGTCGCCCACCGTGCGGTGGTGCTCGGTGTAGGTCGCCGTCCCGTCCTCGGTCTCCTCGACGTAGGCCTCGTCGGTGGAGTACGGGTACCTCGCGACGAGCCCCTCGGGGCCGGGGAGGTCGGGGAAGACCCACCGGAACGGGTGCGGGAGCGAGAAGACCACCCGACCTCCGGGGCGGACGACCCGGGCCCACTCCCGCAGCACCGCGTCGGCGTCCGGCACGAAGGCCAGCACCCCGTGGGCTGTGACCACCAGGTCCACGCACGCGTCCGCGAAGGGCAGCCTGGCCCCGTCGCACTGGGCATACCCCTGCGGGGCCGGACCGGCGGACCGGGCGTCGATCCCGCGCCCGACCTGCAGCATCCCCGCGCTGAGGTCGGTGCTGACCACCCTGGCCCCCTGGGCGGCGCACCACCGTCCTCCCTGCGCCGCACCCGCCCCGACCTCGAGGACGTCCTGCCCCCGCAGCCCGCCCAGGAGGCCCAGCTCCCGTTCCGTCCAGCCCTCGGGGCCCCACGTGAGCTCGGCGTCGCCCAGGTCCACCCCGTGCTCGTCGTAGTACCGGTCGGCCTCGGCGTCCCACCACGTCCGGACCGCGCGGGCGGACTCCTCGTGCGTGGCCCGCCGTCGCACGGCGCGGTCGGGGGAGGTCGGGGGGCCCGGGTGGTCCATGACCCCATGATGCGCGCTTTGACCTGCCTGAGGTGCACCGATAGGCTGTCAGGGTTCGTCATGCGTCCTCGTGGTGCCCGGGAGCGTCCAGCTCCCGGAGTCCTCGGTCACGACGCGGCGGACACGCACATCCATCCATACATCGTGTCCACAATCGGAGTCCCTACTACATGACTGCCACCACGGCCGAGAAGGCCACCTCCCAGATCGCCGTCAACGACATCGGCTCTGAGGAGGAACTGCTCGCGGCCATCGACGCCACGATCAAGAACTTCAACGACGGCGACATCGTCGAGGGAGTGATCGTCAAGGTCGACCGCGACGAGGTCCTGCTCGACATCGGCTACAAGACCGAGGGGGTCATCCCCTCCCGTGAGCTCGCCATCAAGCACGACGTCGACCCCTCCGAGGTCGTCACCGTCGGCGACGAGGTCGAGGCCCTGGTCCTCCAGAAGGAGGACAAGGAGGGCCGCCTGATCCTGTCCAAGAAGCGCGCCCAGTACGAGCGCGCCTGGGGCTCGATCGAGCAGATCAAGGAGGAGGACGGCGTCGTCACCGGCACCGTCATCGAGGTCGTCAAGGGCGGTCTCATCCTCGACATCGGTCTGCGCGGCTTCCTGCCCGCCTCGCTCGTCGAGATGCGCCGCGTCCGCGACCTCCAGCCCTACGTCGGCAAGGAGATCGAGGCCAAGATCATCGAGCTGGACAAGAACCGCAACAACGTGGTCCTGTCGCGCCGCGCCTGGCTGGAGCAGACCCAGTCCGAGGTGCGCACCACCTTCCTCAAGGAGCTGGCCAAGGGCCAGGTCCGCTCCGGGGTGGTCAGCAGCATCGTGAACTTCGGCGCCTTCGTCGACCTGGGTGGCGGGGTGGACGGCCTCGTGCACGTGTCCGAGCTGTCCTGGAAGCACATCGACCACCCGGGTGAGGTCGTCGAGGTCGGAGACGAGGTCACCGTCGAGGTCCTGGACGTCGACATGGACCGCGAGCGGGTCTCGCTCTCGCTTAAGGCGACCCTCGAGGACCCGTGGCAGACCTTCGCCCGCACGCACGCGATCGGCCAGGTCGTGCCCGGCAAGGTCACCAAGCTGGTCCCCTTCGGCGCCTTCGTGCGCGTCGAGGACGGCATCGAGGGCCTCGTGCACATCTCCGAGCTGGCCGAGCGCCACGTGGAGCTGCCCGAGCAGATCGTCACCGTCGGCGCCGAGGTGTTCGTCAAGGTCATCGACATCGACCTGGAGCGCCGCCGCATCTCGCTGTCGCTCAAGCAGGCCAACGACGCGGTCGCCAACGAGTTCGACCCGACGCTGTACGGCATGGCTGCCGAGTACGACGAGCAGGGCAACTACAAGTACCCCGAGGGCTTCGACCCCGAGACCAACGAGTGGCTCGAGGGGCACGAGGAGCAGCGGGAGAAGTGGGAGAAGGAGTACGCCGACGCCCACGCCCGCTGGGAGGCGCACAAGGCGCAGGTCGAGGCCGCGTCCGAGGCCGACTCCTCGGCCGGCGTCGAGGTCGCCCCGGCGTCCACGTCATACTCCTCGGACAACACCACCGGCTCCGACGACGGCGCGGGCACCCTCGCCTCGGACGAGGCGCTGGCCGCGCTGCGGGAGAAGCTCACCGGGAACTGACCCTCGGTCCCCAAGACGACGGTCCGCCCTGCCGCTCGGCAGGGCGGACCGTCGTCGTCTGCCCCCGGGCCGTCGGCGAGCGGATGATACGGTGCCACGGCCGAGATCGCGCACTGACACGACCCCTGTACGACGTCGACGAAACCGGAGATCATGGACGACAACGCTGCACAGACGGACCAGGCCCCGCCGCCCGGTCCGGAGACCTCGTCCGTGGAGCAGCAGCTGCTGCGCCACGGCGTGAAGCTGGGGCCCGGGGGGGTGGCCCCCAGGGTGTTCTGGCCCGCGCTGGCGCTCGTGGCGATCGTCGCGGTGTTCTCCGCCGTCTTCACCGACACCGCCGGAGACCTCTGGAACAGCATCCAGAGCGGGATCGTCACGAACTTCGGCTGGTTCTACACCCTCGCCATCGCCGGCTTCGTGGTGTTCGCCCTGTTCCTGGCCTTCAGCCGGTTCGGTGACATCACGCTGGGCCGGGACGGGGAGGAGGCCGAGTTCGGGCTCATGTCGTGGTTCGCCATGCTCTTCGCGGCCGGCATGGGCATCGGCCTGGTCTTCTACGGCGTGGCCGAGCCCCTGACGTTCTTCACCTCCCCGCCGCCCGGGGTGTCGCCTGACGCCTCGAACGCCGAGCTGGCCGAGCGCGCCATGGCCCAGACCTTCATGCACTGGGGGTTCCACCCCTGGTCGGTCTACGTCATCATCGGCCTGTCCCTGGCCTACGCCATCCACCGCAAGGGACGTCCCGTCTCCATCCGCTGGGCGCTCGAGCCGCTCTTCGGCGACCGCGTGAAGGGGACCCTCGGTGACGTCGTGGATATCCTGGCGATCGTCGGCACCGTGTTCGGGGTCGCGACCTCGCTGGGGCTCGGGGTGACCCAGGTGGCCACCGGGCTGAGCGAGCTCGGGATCGTGGACGAGAGCAGCAACCTGCTGCTGGTCGTCCTCATCGTCGGCATCACGGCGATCGCCGTGGTCTCCGTGGTGAGCGGGGTCGGCAAGGGCATCCGCTACCTCTCGAACGGCAACCTCGTCCTGGCCGGCATCTTCCTCCTCGCGGTCCTGCTCCTGGGACCCACGCTCTTCCTTGCCCGCGACTTCGTCCAGTCGTTGGGCGCGTACGCGGCCAGCATCATCCCGCTCACCTTCGAGGGCTTCGCCTACAGCGGTGAGGAGGGGATCAGCTGGGCCAGCGGATGGACCATCTTCTACTGGGGCTGGTGGATCTCCTGGGCGCCCTTCGTCGGTGTCTTCATCGCCCGCATCTCCCGTGGGCGTACGGTTCGGGAGTTCGTCACCGGTGCCCTGCTCGTGCCGACGCTGGCCAGCTTCGTGTGGTTCACCGTCATGGGCGGCACCGCCATCATGCGGCAGATCGAGGTCGGCGACCTCGTCGGCGAGGACGGGGTGACGGCGGAGGCTGCACTGTTCGACACCCTGAACACCCTGCCGTTGGGCACGGTCCTGTCCGGGATCGCGATCATCCTGGTCGTCATCTTCTTCGTGACCTCCTCCGACTCCGGCTCGCTGGTCGTGGACATGCTCGCCTCCGGTGGCCATCCGGACCCCCCGACCTGGAGCCGCGTGCTCTGGGCCGGGCTGGAGGGCCTGCTGGCCATCGGCCTGCTGCTGGCCGGCGGCTCGGCCGGCCTGAGCGCCCTGCAGGCGGGGTCCGTCGCGACCGGCTTCCCGTTCGCGATCGTCATGGTGCTCATCGCCATCTCCCTCTACAAGGCGCTGTCCGCCGAGCACCGCACCATCACCCAGGCGGAGCTGCGCATGCGGCGGCGCGAGCTGACGGGTGAGATTCACGAGAACTTCGACGACGTCTTCGGTCCCAAGGTCGACGACCGCATCGACTACGCCCTGTCGCGGACCCACGGCGTGTCCTGGCGGTCCGGACGGCAGAAGAAGGCGCCGGCGGCGGACGGCAGGCGCGACTAGCGCGCTTCCCTGAGCGACGTCGGCGACGACGAAGGGTGGCCCGGCCGATCGGCCGGGCCACTCTTGTCAGTCCCGAGGACTACCGTAGAGGCATGCGTCCGACCACCGACCTCCAGCGCACGGTCAACCCGTTCCGCGTCGTCTCCGAGTTCAGCCCCAGCGGGGACCAGCCCACGGCGATCGCGGAGCTGGCCAGCAGGGTGCAGGCGGGGGAGGAGGACATCGTCCTGCTGGGCGCCACCGGCACCGGGAAGTCGGCGACGACCGCGTGGATGATCGAGCAGGTGCAGCGCCCGACGCTGGTCATGGCGCCCAACAAGACGCTGGCCGCGCAGCTGGCCAACGAGTTCAAGGAGCTGCTGCCGCACAACGCGGTGGAGTACTTCGTGAGCTACTACGACTACTACCAGCCCGAGGCCTACGTCCCGCAGACGGACACCTACATCGAGAAGGACTCCTCCATCAACGACGAGGTGGAGCGGCTTCGCCACTCGGCCACCAACTCCCTGCTCACCCGCCGGGACGTCGTCGTGGTCGCGTCGGTGTCCTGCATCTACGGGCTCGGCACCCCGCAGGAGTACGTCGACCGCATGGAACGGCTCCGGGTGGGGGAGACGGTGGAGCGCGACGAGCTGCTGCGCCGGTTCGTCACCATGCAGTACACCCGCAACGACATGGCGTTCTCCCGCGGGACGTTCCGGGTGCGCGGGGACACCGTCGAGATCATCCCGCAGTACGAGGAGCTCGCGGTGCGGATCGAGTTCTTCGGGGACGAGATCGACCGGCTCTACACCCTCAACCCGCTGACCGGGGAGGTGGTGCGTGAGGAGCAGGAGATGTATGTCTTCCCGGCCTCCCACTACGTCGCCGGGCCGGAGCGGATGGAGCGCGCGATCGGCAGCATCGAGGCCGAGCTCGCGACCCAGCTGGAGACCTTTGAGAAGCAGGGCAAGCTCCTGGAGGCGCAGCGGCTGCGGATGCGGACCACCTACGACATCGAGATGATGCGCCAGGTCGGGTCCTGCTCCGGCATCGAGAACTACTCCCGGCACATCGACGGGCGGTCCTCGGGGTCGGCCCCGAACTGCCTGCTCGACTACTTCCCGGAGGACTTCCTCCTCGTCCTGGACGAGTCGCACGTCACCGTGCCGCAGATCGGTGCGATGTACGAGGGGGACATGTCGCGCAAGCGCACCCTCGTCGACCACGGGTTCCGTCTGCCCAGCGCCATGGACAACCGCCCGCTGAAGTGGGAGGAGTTCCTGGAACGGATCGGCCAGACGGTCTACCTGTCCGCCACCCCCGGGGACTACGAGATGGCCAAGAGCGAGGGCTACGTCGAGCAGATCATCCGCCCGACCGGGCTGGTCGACCCGCAGGTCGTCCTCAAGCCCACCAAGGGCCAGATCGACGACCTGCTGCACGAGGTGGGGGAGCGTACGGCGCGCGACGAGCGGGTGCTGGTGACCACGCTGACCAAGAAGATGGCCGAGGACCTCACCGACTACCTGCTCGACAAGGGGGTCCGGGTGCGCTACCTGCACTCCGAGGTGGACACCCTGCGCCGGGTCGAGCTGCTGCGCGAGCTGCGCCTCGGCGAGTACGACGTGCTGGTGGGCATCAACCTGCTGCGCGAGGGTCTCGACCTGCCGGAGGTGTCCTTGGTGAGCATCCTGGACGCCGACAAGGAGGGCTTCCTGCGCTCCGCCCGGTCGCTCATCCAGACCATCGGCCGGGCCGCCCGCAACGTTTCGGGTCAGGTGCACATGTATGCCGACACCATCACCCCGTCGATGGAGCAGGCCATCGAGGAGACCAACCGGCGCCGGGACAAGCAGCTGACCTACAACGCCGCCCAGGGCATCGACCCGACCCCGCTGCGCAAGCGGATCGCCGACATCACCGACATGCTCGAGCGCGAGGACGCCGACACCGAGACCCTCATGGGCAGCGGGCGCAGCCAGTCCCGCGGCAAGAGCGGCGGCCGGGGTCGAGCGGCCGCGTCCGTCGTCGGTACCGGTGCGGTGGAGCGCCGGGCCGGGGAGCAGCTGCCGGCGACCGAGCTGGCCGATCTCATCCACGAGCTCACCGAGCAGATGCACCAGGCGGCCACCGACCTGCACTTCGAGCTGGCGGCCCGCCTCCGGGACGAGATCGGTGACCTCAAGAAGGAGCTGCGTCAGATGCGCGAAGCCACCGGCTGACCGTCCGCCTGGCGCCGCCAGGGTGATCGGTGACGGCGGACGTACTCCTGCTGGCCGACCTATCGTCACGCCGTGGACCGGCCGCGCGCTCGGCTGACTAGTCTGGACCGTCGGGGCGGAGCAAGCTCCGCCAGACACCACTCATCTCGGGAGGTTGCGATGGATGTACCCGCCGGACTCTGGATCGCCACGGTCGGGCTGGTCCTCGTCATGCTCACCGTCGACCTCGTCGGACATGTCCGCACCCCGCACGCACCGACCCTGCGCGAGGCAACGGCCTGGTCGGTGGCCTACGTCGGCATCGGACTGCTCTTCGGGCTGGTGGTGCTCTGGCAGGGCGGGGGCGAGTTCGCGATCCAGTACTACGCGGGCTTCCTCACCGAGAAGAGCTTGTCGGTCGACAACCTGTTCGTCTTCGTCCTCATCATGAACAGCTTCGCGGTTCCTCGGGTCTACCAGCAGAAGGTCCTGTTCATCGGGATCATCATCGCTCTGGTCCTGCGCACCGTCTTCATCTTCCTCGGTGCGGCGTTCGTCAGTGCCTTCGCCTGGATCTTCTACATCTTCGGCCTCTTCCTCCTGTGGACGGCGATCGCACAGCTGCGCGCCGCCGCGAAGCCGGAGGACGAGGAGTACCACGAGAACGGCATCACTCGGCTCACCCGGCGCGTCCTGCCGACCACCGAGACCTATGTCGAGGGGAAGATGATGGTGCGTGTGGACGGGCGCCTGATGATCACACCCATGCTGATCGTCATGGTGGCGATCGGCAGCGCGGACATCCTGTTCGCGGTCGACTCGATCCCGGCGATCTTCGGCATCACCCAAGAGGTCTTCCTGGTCTTCGCGGCCAACGCCTTCTCGCTGCTCGGCCTGCGACAGCTCTACTTCCTCGTGGGCGGACTGCTCGACCGTCTGGTCTACCTGCACTACGGGCTGGCGGCGATCCTGGCCTTCATCAGCGCCAAGCTGCTCATCCACGCCCTGCACGAGAACGAACTGGCCTTCATCAACGGTGGGGAACCGGTCCACGCGATTCCCGAGATCGCACCGGTGCCATCGCTCGTCGTCATCGTCGTCATCCTCGCCGTGACCACGGTCGCGAGCCTGGTGAAGTCCCGATCGGACCGCCGCACCATCGATGCGTGATGTCGTCGACCCAGCGCCAGGGCCGGATGGGTCACCTCCCGCTGGGCGACGCGTCCGGCAACGGCTCACCCGCGCGCGGACGGCCGAGCACGACGATGCTCGCCGTCACCACGAGCACCATGCCGACCAGCTGAGGCGCGGAGAGCACCTGGCCGAGCACGAGCAGGCCCGCCAGGGCGGCCGCCGCAGGCTCTAGGCTGAGCAGGACGCCGAAGGTCCCGGAGCGCAGACGGCGCAGCGCCAGCAGCTCCAGGCTGTAGGGCACGGCCGAGGAGAGCAGGGCGATCCCGAGCCCGCGCAGGAGGACGTCGGCCGACCACAGGTCCGTCCCGGCCGTGAGCAGACCGACCGGCAGCATGACCACCGCGCCGAGAGCCATGCAGATCGCGATGCCGTCGAGCCCGGCGAACCGTGCGCCGGTACGGCGGCTCAGGACGATATAGGCGGCCCAGCAGGCGCCGGCGGAGGCAGCCAGCAGGATGCCCACGAGGTCCAGCTCGGCCCAGGGGGTGGTCAGCGCCCCGGAGATGAGCGTCACGCCGAGCAGGGCCGCCAGCACCGCCGCGCCGTCGCGCACGCGTCGCGAGAGCACGGCCGCGAGGGCCAGCGGGCCCAGGAACTCGATGGTCACGGCCACCCCGATCGGCAGTCTGGCCAGCGAGCCGTAGAACGCGAGGTTCATGGTGGTGAGGGCCACGGCGAACAGCCCGACCACCGACCAGTCGGCGGCGCTGCGGCCCCGGAGCCGGGGCCGCACGAACAGCCACAGGACCGCGGTCGCCAGCACCAGGCGCAGCGTCACCGAGCCGACCACCCCGACGATCGGCAGCAGCGTGGCCGCCAGGGCCCCGCCGAACTGGACGGAGACGACCGCGAGGAGGACGAGGGCGACCGGGCGCCCGGCCAGGGAACGACCGGGGAGCGTCACCACCCGCGTTCGCGCCACTGCGGCAACGAGCCGCGCTCGGCGCCCAGGGTGGTGTTGTCCCCGTGGCCCGGGAGGACGAGGGCGTCGTCGTCGAAGACCGCGAAGACGCGGGCCTCCAGGTCGTCCATGAGGACGGTGAAGTCGTGCGCCGAGGTGGTCCTGCCCGGCCCGCCGGGGAAGAGGCTGTCCCCGGTGAAGAGCAGGGTCGTGGTGCGGTCCGCCGCGGTGCTGAGCGCGAGCGCGACCGAGCCGGGGGTGTGACCCCGCAGGTGCACGACGTCCAGGACCAGGTTCCCGACGCGCAGCGTGTCCCCGTCCCGGAGACGGTGGTCGACCGGCACCGGCAGGTCGTCGGCGTCGACCGCCCCGGCCAGGGTCGCCGCCCCCGTGCGCCGGACGAGCTCGGGGAGGGCCCGGTGGTGGTCCCAGTGCCGGTGCGTGGTGAGGACCTGCCCGAGCTCGTGGCCGCCCCGTCGGCCGTCCTCCTCGAGCAGGCGGACGATCCGCTCGACGTCGTCCGCGGCGTCCACCAGCAGGCGCTCGCCGGTCGCGGTGCAGGTGATGAGGTAGACGTTGTTGTCCATCTCGCTCACGCTGCACTTGCGCACGACGACCGATCCGAGGTCGTAGGTCCAGCTCGCGCCGCCGGGGGTGACGTGTCCGTGCAGGTCTTCGGGCTTCACGCGGCGAGTCTAGGCGGGCCGGCTCACACGGCCAGCGGCCGGTCCGTGGCCTTGATCGGTGAGGGCAGCGTGGTGGTCCCGGAGAGGTACCGGTCGACCGTGGCCGCACACGCGCGGCCCTCGGCGATCGCCCAGACGATGAGGGACTGCCCGCGGCCGCAGTCACCGGCGGCGAAGACCCCGGGCAGCGGGGTCGCGAAGGCGTCGTTGCGCTCGTAGGTGTTGCGCGCGGACCGGGGCAGCACCTCCTCCGGTGCCGCCTGGTCGTCCGGCCCGACGAAGCCCATCGCGAGGAGCACCAGCTCGGCCGGGATCTCCCGCTCGCTGCCCTCGGTCGGCACGAACCGGCCGTCGGTGAACCTGCCGTCCACCATGACCAGACCGCGCACCCGGCCCTCGTCGTCACCGAGTACCTCGACGGTGGACGCGCCGTAGGTGCGGTCCCCACCCTCCTCGTGGGCCTCGCTCACCTTGTAGAGCATGGGGTAGGTGGGCCAGGGCTGGTTCTTGGGCCGCTCCTGCGGCGGGGTCGGCATGATCTCCAGCTGCAGGACCGAGGCCGCCCCGTGCCGGTGCGCGGTCCCGAGGCAGTCGGCGCCGGTGTCGCCGCCGCCGATGATGACCACATGCTTGCCGCCGGCGTCGATCCCGCGCGGCCCGCCCAGCGCCTCCTTGTTGGCGGGCACGAGGAAGTCCATCGCCGGGTGGACGCCGTCCAGCTCGGCTCCCGGCACCTGCAGCATCCGGGGCACGGTCGACCCGGTCGCGAGGACGACGGCGTCGAAGCGCTCCCGGAGCTGGTCCAGGGACTCGTCGTCGGGGCCGTCACCCCCGATCGTCACGCCGGTGACGAACCGGATGCCCTCGGCGCGCAGCTGGACGAGGCGCCGGTCCAGGACCGACTTCTCCATCTTGAACTCCGGTATGCCGTAGCGCAGCAGCCCGCCGACCGCGTCGGAGCGCTCGTAGACGACGACCGTGTGGCCGGCCCGGCCCAGCTGCTGCGCGGCGGCCAGCCCGGCCGGCCCCGACCCGACCACGGCGACCGTCTTCCCGCTGAGCCACTCCGGCTCCTGGGGCGTGACGCGGCCGTTGGAGAACGCCCGGTCGATGATCGAGACCTCGATCTGCTTGATCGTCACCGGCGGCTGGTTGATGCCGAGCACGCAGGCGGTCTCGCACGGCGCGGGGCACAGCCGACCGGTGAACTCCGGGAAGTTGTTGGTCGCGTGCAGGCGCTCGATGGCCTCGGCGAAGTTGGCCCGCCGGGTCTGGTCGTTCCACTCCGGGATGAGGTTGCCGAGCGGGCACCCGGTGTGGCAGAAGGGGATGCCGCAGTCCATGCACCGGCTGGCCTGCCGCTGCAGGACCGAGGTCTCCTGCTCGCCGTGCACCTCCTCCCAGTCCATGATGCGCACGGGGACCGGCCGTGAGGGCCGGTTCTCCCGCTCGCGGTGGGTCAGGAAGCCTTTGGGGTCAGCCATGGGAGTCCTCCAGGATGAGCTGCCAAGCGTGGGGGCCGTTGGGGTCGTCGCCGCGTTCCTCCGCCTCCCGGCGGATGCGCAGCACGCTGGCGTACTGGCGCGGGGTGACGACGGTGAGCCGGAGAGCCCAGTCGGGGTCGTCCAGCAGCTCGCTGGCGACCGTGCTGCCGGTGAGCTCGGCGTGCTCCTCGAGCAGCGCTCGCACGTGGTCGACGTGCCCGGTCTCCGCCAGGGGGGCGAGGAGCAGGTCGCCGCCCGCCACGGCGAGCGGGTTGAGCGTGCCGCGGTCCAGGTCCAGGACGACGCCGGTGCCACCCGACATCCCCGCGCCGAGGTTGCGGCCGGTCCGGCCCAGGATGAGGGCCAGCCCACCGGTCATGTACTCCAGGGCGTGGTCGCCCACGCCCTCGACGACCGCGGTGGCTCCGGAGTTGCGGACGCAGAACCGCTCACCCACGACACCGCGCAGGTTGACCTGCCCGGACGTCGCTCCGTAGCAGATGACGTTGCCCGCGACGACCTGGTCGGTGGCGACGAAGGCCGACCCCTCCTCGGGCCGGACCACGATACGCCCCCCGGAGAGGCCCTTGCCGACGAAGTCGTTGGCGTCGCCGACGAGGCGCAGGGTGATCCCGCGGGGCAGGAACGCCCCGAGGGACTGCCCGGCCGAGCCGGTCAGCGTGAGGTCGATGGTGCCGTCCGGCAGCCCCTCCGGTCCTGCGGAGACCGTGACGTGGTGGCCCAGGAGGGTGCCCACCGTGCGGTTGACGTTGGTGATCGGGAACGAGCCCACCACCGGGGTGCCGTCGGCGAGCGCCGGGCCGGCCAGCTCCACGAGCTGGTTGTCCAGCGCCGCCTCCAGGCCGTGCTCCTGCGTGGTGGTGCAGTGGCGGGAGGCGCCCTCGGGCAGGTCGGTGAGGTGCAGCACGGGGGAGAGGTCCAGCCCGTCGGCCTTCCAGTGCTCGACGGCACGGGAGGTGTCCAGGAGGTCGCTGCGCCCGATGACCTCGTCCATCGAGCGGTACCCCAGGCTCGCGAGCAGCTCCCGCACCTGCTGGGCGATGAACTCGAAGAAGGTGACCACGAACTCGGCCTTGCCGGTGTAGCGCTCGCGCAGCTCGGGGTTCTGCGTGGCGATGCCCACGGGGCAGGTGTCGAGGTGGCAGACCCGCATCATGATGCACCCGGAGACCACGAGGGGCGCGGTGGCGAAGCCGTACTCCTCTGCGCCCAGGAGGGCCGCGACGAGGACGTCCCGCCCCGTCTTGAGCTGCCCGTCGCACTGGACCACGATGCGGTCTCGCAGCCCGTTGAGCAGCAGCGTCTGCTGGGTCTCCGCGAGGCCGAGCTCCCAGGGCGTGCCCGCGTGCTTGAGCGAGGTGAGCGGGCTGGCGCCGGTGCCCCCGTCGTGCCCCGAGATGAGCACGACGTCGGACTTCGCCTTCGACACGCCGGCGGCCACCGTCCCGACGCCGATCTGGCTCACCAGCTTGACGTGGATGCGCGCGCGGGGGTTGGCGTTCTTGAGGTCGTGGATGAGTTGCTTGATGTCCTCGATGGAGTAGATGTCGTGGTGCGGCGGCGGGGAGATGAGGCCCACGCCGGGGGTGGAGTGCCGGGTGCTCGCCACCCAGGGGTAGACCTTGCCCGGCGGCAGCTGTCCGCCCTCACCCGGCTTGGCACCCTGCGCCATCTTGATCTGGATGTCGTCGGCGTGCACGAGGTAGGGCGAGGTGACGCCGAAGCGTCCCGAGGCCACCTGCTTGATGGCCGAGCGCCGCTCGGGGTCCAGCAACCGCTCCACGTCCTCGCCGCCCTCGCCGGTGTTGGACTTGCCGCCCAGCCGGTTCATCGCGACGGCCAGCGTCTCGTGCGCCTCCTGGGAGATCGAGCCGTAGCTCATGGCCCCCGTGGCGAACCGCTTGACGATCGCGCTGACCGGCTCGACCTCCTCGACGTCGATCGGCTCCCGGTCCGGCTGCAGCCGGAACAGCCCCCGCAGGGTCATGAGGCTCGCGGACTGCTCGTCGACGAGGTCGGTGTAGCGGGTGAAGACGTCGTAGCGACCCTCCCGGGTGGCGTGCTGCAGCCGGAAGACCGCCTCCGGGCTGAAGAGGTGCGGGGGGCCCTCGCGACGCCACTGGTACTCCCCGCCGATGTCGAGCGCGCGGTGGTAGGGCGGGATGCCGGACAGCGGGTAGGCCACGGCGTGCCGGCGCGCCACCTCCTCGGCGATGACCCCCAGACCCACCCCGTCGATCTGGCTGGTCGTGCCGGTGAACCACCGGGTGACGACGTCCTGCGACAGGCCGACGGCCTCGAAGGTCTGGGCGCCGCGGTAGGAGGCGATCGTGGAGATGCCCATCTTGGACATGACCTTGAGGACACCCTTGCCCAGCGCCTTGATGAGGTTCCTGATGGCGACGTCCGGGTCGAGGCCGTCCAGCAGCTGGCCGGCCGAGCAGAGGTTCTCGACGGTCTCCATGGCCAGGTAGGGGTTGACCGCGGCCGCGCCGTAGGCGACGAGCAGCGCGACGTGGTGGGTCTCACGCACGTCGCCGGCCTCGACGAGGAGCCCGACCCGCGTCCGGGTGTTGTTGCGCACGAGGTGGTGGTGCACCGCGCTGGTGAGCAGCAGCGAGGGTATGGGCGCCCGCTCGCGGTCGGCGTGCCGGTCGGAGAGCACCACGAAAAAGGCCCCGCCGGCGATGGCCTCGTCGACCTCGGCGCAGATCTCCTCGAGCCGCTGCTCCAGGGCCGCAGCACCGCCGTCGACGCGGTAGAGCCCGCGGACGACCACGGCGTCCAGCCCGGGGTGCTCGCCGTCGGCGTTGATCCGGCGCAGCTTGGCGAGCTGGTCGTTGTCGATGACGGGGAAGGGCAGGACGACCTGCCGCGCGTGCGCGGGCGTCTCGTCGAGCAGGTTGGGCTCGGGACCGCTCGAGGCCTCCAGCGAGGTGACGATCTCCTCCCGGATCGCGTCCAGGGGCGGGTTGGTCACCTGTGCGAAGGCCTCGACGAAGTAGTCGAAGAGCAGCCGCGGTCGGTCGGACAGCACGGCGATCGGGGTGTCGGTGCCCATGGCGCCCAGCGGCTCGGCCCCGGCCTGGGCCATCGGGGCCAGGATGATCCGCAGCTCCTCCTCGGTGTAGCCGAAGATCTGCTGGCGCCGGGTCACGGACGCATGGGTGTGCCGCACGTGGACCTGCGTGGGCAGGGAGTCCATGTGCACCAGCTCCGCATCGAGCCACTCGCGGTAGGGCTGGCGTGCGGCCAAGTCCCGCTTCACCTCGGTGTCGTCCAGGATCTCCCCGCGGTCGAGGTCGACCAGGAACATCCGGCCCGGGGCGACCCGGCCCTTGCGCACCACGCGCTCGGGCGGGATCGGCAGCAGGCCCGACTCCGAACCGAGCACGACCAGCCCGTCGTCGGTGACCCAGTACCGGGAGGGGCGCAGCCCGTTCCGGTCGAGCACGGCCCCGACCTGGGTGCCGTCGGTGAACACCAGGTTGGCCGGCCCGTCCCACGGCTCCATGAGCATGGAGTGGAACTCGTAGAAGGCGCGGACGTCGGGGTCCATCGTCTCGTCGTTCTCCCAGGACTCCGGGATCATCATGAGGACGGCGTGGGGGAGGGAGCGCCCGCCGAGGCTCAGCAGCTCCAGCACCTCGTCGAAGGTCGCGGAGTCGCTGGCGTCGGGGGTGCAGATCGGCAACGCGTCCGCGAGGTCCCCGGGGAACAGCTCGCTGCGCAGCTCGGACTGGCGGGCCCTCATCCAGTTGCGGTTGCCCTTGACCGTGTTGATCTCGCCGTTGTGCGCGATGACCCGGTAGGGGTGCGCCAGGGGCCAGGACGGGAAGGTGTTGGTCGAGAAGCGGGAGTGGACGACCGCGAGGGCGCTCGTGAAGCGCTCGTCGGTGAGGTCCGGGAAGTAGGCGGGGAGCTGGTCGGTGGTGAGCATGCCCTTGTAGGTCATGGTCCGCGTCGAGAGGGACACGGGGTAGGCGGGCGTGCGCCGCTCGACCCGCTTGCGGGCCAGCCAGACGCGGCGCTCCAGCTCCAGACCGGACTCCTGCGGGGTCGCCTCGCCCGCGGCGACCACGAGCTGACGCATGACCGGCATGACCGAGAGCGCGGTCGGGCCGACCAGGCCGGGGTCGACCGGGACGTCGCGCCAGCCGAGCACCCGCAGTCCCGATCCCTCGACGATCTCCTCCACCTGCGCCGCGACCTCGTCGGTCTGCCCCTGCCCCGGCAGGAACACGATGCCCGCGGCGTACCGGCCGGGCTCCGGCAGCTCGAAGGGCAGCACCTCGCGCAGGAAGGCGTCGGGCAGCTGCGTGAGGATGCCGGCCCCGTCACCGGTGTTCTCCTCGCTGCCGACGGCACCACGGTGGTCCAGGTTGTGCAGCGCGGTGAGCGCCTGGGCGACGATGTCGTGGCGGGGGACCCCGTCCAGGGTGGCCACGAAGGCGACACCGCAGCTGTCGTGCTCGTGGGCACCGTCGTACAGACCCTGGGGCGCCGCCCCCGGGACGGGACGCAGGGCAGAGGAGGTCTGGTCGATCGACTCTGTCATGGGATCACCGGATTTCAGGACGGGGCGCGCCACCACGGGAGCGGCAGGCCGGAAGAACACGATCGGGGCGACGACGACCCGGCGAAGGTTTCATGCAGGGTTCAGCATACCTATGCAGTTGCCCTGGCGGAAAAGCCGTCGGAGGAGAGGTGTGTCGGTGCCGGGACCTACAGTGGTGGGGTGCCATCTTCCTCTCCCGCTCCCGCCGTGTCACGCGCTCGTCACGACCGTCTGGTCGTCCAGGGCGCGCGCGAGCACAACCTGCGCGACGTGTCGGTCGAGATCCCGCGCGACTCCCTCGTGGTGTTCACCGGGCTGTCGGGGTCGGGCAAGTCCTCGCTCGCCTTCGACACCATCTTCGCCGAGGGGCAGCGCCGCTACGTCGAGTCCCTGTCCGCCTACGCCCGGATGTTCCTGGGCCAGATGGACAAGCCCGACGTGGACTTCATCGAGGGTCTCTCACCGGCGGTCTCCATCGACCAGAAGTCGACCAACCGCAACCCGCGGTCCACCGTCGGCACCATCACCGAGGTCTACGACTACCTCCGCCTCCTCTTCGCGCGGGTGGGCCGGCCGCACTGCCCGGTCTGCGGGGAGCCGGTGGAGCGGCAGACCCCGCAGCAGGTGGTGGACCGTCTGCTGCAGCTGCCGACGGGGGTCCGCTACCAGCTCCTCGCCCCGGTGGTCCGGGGGCGCAAGGGCGAGTTCGTCGACCTGTTCGCCGAGCTGCAGTCCAAGGGCTTCGCCCGTGCCCGGGTCGACGGGGAGCTCGTGACCCTGACCGACCCGCCGACGCTGGAGAAGCAGAAGAAGCACAGCATCGACGTCGTCGTCGACCGCCTCGTCAGCAAGGCCGGTGACGGACCGGACCCCGGCACCCCCGACCGGGCCTACGCCCGCCGGCTCACCGACTCGGTGGAGACCGCCCTGTCGTTGGCCGGCGGCATCATGGTCGCGGAGTTCGTCGACGTCGCGGCCGACGATGCCGACGCCGGGAGCCGCCCGGCACCCGTGGACCAGGACGGCGAGGCCCTGCCGCGCGAACGCCGGTTCTCCGAGCGCATGGCCTGCCCCAACGACCACCCGCTGTCCATCGACGAGGTGGAGCCGCGCTCCTTCTCCTTCAACAGCCCGTTCGGCGCCTGCCCGGACTGCACCGGCATCGGCGTCGAGCTGGAGGTGGACCCCGAGCTGGTCGTGCGCGAGGACCTCAGCATCCTCGGTGGCGCGCTGGTGCCGTGGTCGACGGCCTCCGGGCTGAGCGACTACTTCCTCCGGGTGCTCGGGGGGCTGTCCGACGACCTGGGCTTCCGCCTGGACGTGCCCTGGAAGGAGCTGCCGGGCCGGGCCCGGGACGCCATCCTCGAGGGCTACCAGCACAAGGTGCACGTGCGCTACCGCAACCGGTTCGGCCGGGAGCGCAGCTACTCCACCGGCTTCGAGGGGGTGCTGCCCTACGTCAAGCGCAAGCACGCCGAGACCGAGTCGGAGAGCAGCCGGGAGCGCTACGAGGGCTACATGCGCGAGGTCCCGTGCCCGACCTGCCGGGGGGCCCGCCTCAAGCCGGAGATCCTCGCCATCCTCGTGGGGGGTCGGAGCATCGCCGAGGTCTGTGCCATGCCCCTCGACCAGTGCGCGGACTTCCTCTCCACGGTGGACTACACCGCCCGGGAGGCGGCCATCGCCGGCCAGGTCAGCCGGGAGATCGACGCCCGGCTCGGCTTCCTGCTGGACGTGGGTCTGGACTACCTCTCCCTCGACCGACCGGCGGGGACGCTCTCCGGCGGGGAGGCGCAGCGGATCCGGCTGGCGACGCAGATCGGCTCCGGCCTGGTCGGGGTGCTCTACGTCCTGGACGAGCCCAGCATCGGGTTGCACCAGCGGGACAACCACCGGCTCATCGAGACGCTGACGCGGCTGCGCGACCTCGGCAACACCCTCATCGTGGTCGAGCACGACGAGGACACCATCGCCACGGCGGACTGGGTGGTCGACATCGGTCCGGGGGCGGGCGAGCACGGCGGCCACGTCGTGCACAGCGGCTCCGTGGACGGGCTGCTCCAGCACCCGACCTCGTTGACCGGCCAGTACCTCTCCGGTCGCCAGGCCATCGAGACGCCCTCCGACCGCCGTCCGCAGGACGGACGACGCGTGGTGGTGCGGGGTGCCCGCGAGCACAACCTGCAGCAGGTCGACGTGGGCTTCCCGCTGGGCAACCTGGTCGCCGTGACCGGGGTCAGCGGGTCGGGCAAGTCGACCCTCGTCAACGACATCCTCTACCGCGTGCTCGCCAACCAGCTCAACGGCGCGCGTCACGTCCCCGGCCGCCACCGCAAGGTGGAGGGCCTGGACCACCTCGACAAGGTCGTGCACGTCGACCAGAGCCCGATCGGGCGGACGCCCCGCAGCAACCCGGCCACCTACACCGGGCTGTTCGACCACATCCGCAAGCTCTTCGCGACGACCACCGAGGCCAAGGTGCGCGGCTACCAGCCCGGGCGCTTCTCCTTCAACGTCAAGGGCGGGCGCTGCGAGGCGTGCTCCGGTGACGGCACGCTGAAGATCGAGATGAACTTCCTGCCCGACGTCTACGTGCCCTGCGAGGTGTGCCAGGGCAAGCGCTACAACCGGGAGACGCTGGAGGTGCACTTCAAGGGGCGCACCATCTCCGACGTGCTGGAGATGCCCATCGAGGAGGCCGCGGAGTTCTTCTCCGCGGTGCCGGTGCTGGCGCGCCACCTCACCACGCTGGTGCAGGTGGGGCTGGGCTACGTGCGTCTGGGGCAGCCCGCCACGACGTTGTCCGGGGGAGAGGCGCAGCGGGTCAAGCTCGCCGCCGAGCTGCAGAAGCGGTCCACGGGTCGCACCATCTACGTCCTGGACGAGCCGACCACCGGCCTGCACTTCGAGGACATCCGGCGCCTGCTCGGGGTGCTGCAGGGTCTGGTGGACAAGGGCAACACCGTCCTGGTCATCGAGCACAACCTCGACGTCATCAAGTCCGCCGACTGGGTCGTCGACCTCGGACCCGAGGGTGGCCGAGGGGGCGGGAAGGTGGTGGCCGAGGGCACACCCGAGCAGGTCGCCGGGGTCGCCGCGAGCCATACTGGTCGTTTCCTCGCACCCGTCCTCGGCCTGGATCGGAGGTCCAGCGCATGACCCGGACACCTCAGGAGCGCCACCCGGACGCGACCTGCTCGTCGGCCTGCGGGCGCGGGCCCGCCCGGCGTCGGCTGCTCGCCGCCGGCGGCGGGCTCGCGGTCGCCGGCTCGCTGGCCGCCTGCGGAGGCGGCCGGCAGGAGGCGGACCCGTCCGGCGCGGGCGAGGCGGAGCCGGCCGGTGGGGGGACCAGGGTGCCCCTGGCGGACGTCCCGGTCGGCGGCAGCCGCTACGTCGAGGACGCCGAGGTCGTGGTCGCCCAGCCCACGGAGGGTGAGGTCGTGGCCTACGACGCGACCTGCCCGCACCAGGGGTGCATGGTCTCCACCACGGGTGCGGACGGCACGCTCGTCTGTCCCTGCCACGGGAGCGCCTTCGCCCTGGCCGACGGTGCCGTCGTGCAGGGGCCGGCGACCGAGGGGCTGACCACCCTGACGTCCACGGTGGACGGCGCCGACGTCGTCATCAGTGGCTGACCCGCGCAGCTACCGGCCCCGGCCGGGGGAGATCCCCACGGACCCCGGGGTCTACCGGTTCCGCGACCAGCACGGCCGGGTCATCTACGTCGGCAAGGCACGGTCGCTGCGACCGCGCCTCTCGTCCTACTTCCAGGACCTCCGCGCGCTGCACCCGCGGACCGCGCAGATGGTCACCACCGGCGCGAGCGTGGAGTGGACGGTCGTCCGCAACGAGGTCGAGGCCCTGCAGCTGGAGTACTCCTGGATCAAGGAGTTCGACCCCCGGTTCAACGTCAAGTACCGCGACGACAAGTCCTACCCCTACCTCGCCGTCACCATGGGCGAGGAGTTCCCCCGGGCCCAGGTCATGCGCGGCCGGAAGCGCCCGGGTACCCGCTACTTCGGTCCCTACACCCACGCCTGGGCGATCCGGGAGACGATGGACACCCTGCTGCGCGTGTTCCCGGTCCGCACCTGCTCGGCCGGGGTCTTCCGGCGGGCCGAGCAGGTCGGGCGCCCCTGCCTCCTGGGCTACATCGACAAGTGCTCCGCGCCCTGCGTCGGTCGGGTCGACCCGGAGGAGCACCGCGCCATCGCCGAGGACTTCTGCGCCTTCATGGCCGGTGACAGCGCCCGCTTCGTGCGGGACCTCGAGGAGCGCATGCGGCAGGCGTCGGCCGACCTGGACTTCGAGACGGCCGCCCGGTTGCGGGACGACCTGGGCGCCCTGCGCAAGGCCCTCGAGCGCTCGGCGGTCGTGCTGTCGGACGCGACCGATGCGGACGTCTACGCCCTGGCCGAGGACGAGCTGGAGGTGGCGGTCCAGGTCTTCCACGTCCGCGGCGGCCGGATCAGGGGCCAGCGGGGCTGGGTGAGCGAGAAGGGGGCCGAGTCCACCCCCGAGGTGGTCGAGCACCTGCTCCAGCAGGTCTACGGCGCCGAGCGCGGCGAGGACGTGCCCCGGGAGGTCCTGGTCCCGATGCTGCCGGACGGGCACGAGGAGGTGCAGGAGTGGCTCACCGGGCTGCGCGGCGCCCGGGTGGGCGTGCGGGTGCCCCAGAGGGGGGACAAGCGCACCCTCATGCAGACCGTCGCGCGCAACGCCGAGCAGGCGCTGGCGCGGCACAAGGTGGCCCGCTCCGGGGACCTCACGCTGCGCTCGCAGGCGCTCCAGGAGCTGCAGGAGGTCCTCGAGCTGGACGACGCGCCCCTGCGGATCGAGTCCTTCGACATCAGCCACGTCCAGGGCAGCGACGTGGTCGGGTCCATGGTCGTCTTCGAGGACGGGCTGGCCCGCAAGGGTGAGTACCGCCGCTTCATCGTCCGGTCGGGCACCGGCGACGACACGGCCGCCATGCACGAGGTGCTCACCCGTCGCTTCCGGCACCTCGCCGCCGCGCCCACCCCCGGTGCCGACGAGGAGGGCAGGCCGACGAAGTTCGCCTACCCTCCCAACCTCGTGGTCGTGGACGGCGGGCGCCCGCAGGTCCGGGCCGCGCAGAGCGCCCTGGCCGAGGTGGGGGTCGCCGACGTCACCGTCATCGGCCTCGCCAAGCGCCTGGAGGAGGTGTGGAACGCCGACCAGGACTACCCGGTGGTGCTCCCGCGGACGAGCGAGGCGCTCTACCTCCTGCAGCGCGTGCGGGACGAGGCGCACCGCTTCGCCAACACCTTCCACCGGCAGCGACGCTCCCGCAGCATGACGACGAGCGCCCTGGACGGCATCCCCGGGCTCGGTCCTGCGCGCCAGCAGGCCCTGCTGCGCCACCTCGGCTCCGTCAAGGCGGTCCGTACCGCCAGCGTGGAGCAGCTCCAGGAGGTCCCGGGGGTCGGCCCGGCCCTGGCCGCCGTGGTGCACGAGCGGCTGTCCGGCGAGCAGCCCGCGCCTGCGGTTAACCTGAGCACGGGAGAGGTGCTCGAGTGACCCGGTGCCGTGCCGGACGGCTCTCCCCGCACGACCGACGGGAAGAGAGATCGTGACCTCACGCCGATCCGACCTGGGGGAGCAGCCGCCCCTCCCTCCGGAGGCGACCGGCCGCTCCGACGTCGTCATCCTCACCGGGATGTCCGGCGCCGGGCGCACGACGGCGGGGGACGTCCTGGAGGACCGCGGCTGGTACGTCGTGGACAACCTGCCGCCCTCGATGATGGTCCACCTCATGGACGCCACGGCCGACGACCCGCAGCGCCAGCGGGTCGCGGTGGTCGTCGACGTCCGCAGCCGCGACTTCACCAGCGAGCTCTCGGTGGCGCTGGAGACCCTGGGCGAGCGCGGGTGGCGCCCCCGGGTCGTCTTCGTCGACTCCTCCGACGAGACCCTGGTGCGCCGCTTCGAGGCGGTCCGTCGGCCCCACCCCCTGCAGGGGGAGGGACTGCTCCTGGACGGCATCCGCCGGGAGCGGCGGATGCTCGGCGACCTGCGCTCGGACGCCGACCTCGTCCTGGACACCTCGAGCTACAACGTGCACGAGCTGTCCGCCAAGATCGACGCGCTGCTCAACGTCGACGCCGACGTGCGACTGCGTCTCGCGGTCATGGCCTTCGGCTTCAAGTACGGCATACCGCTGGACGCCGACGTGGTCCTCGACCTGCGCTTCCTGCCCAACCCCTACTGGGTGCCCGAGCTGCGGCCGCACAC
Source organism: Serinicoccus chungangensis (assembly GCF_001483745.1). Taxonomy (GTDB): domain Bacteria; phylum Actinomycetota; class Actinomycetes; order Actinomycetales; family Dermatophilaceae; genus Ornithinicoccus; species Ornithinicoccus chungangensis_A. Next base: position 105,330 of record NZ_LQBL01000027.1, read on the forward strand.
CGGCAAGGAGGCCGCCGTGCGCGACTTCGTGCTCGGGAGCGACCTGGCGCAGAGCTTCGTCGAGCACGCGGCCCAGATGCTGCGGACGGCCATGCAGGGCTACCTCGCCGAGGGACGGCGCTACGTCACCGTCGCGGTCGGCTGCACCGGCGGCAAGCACCGGTCCGTGGCGACGGCAGAGGAGCTCGCGCGGCGGCTGGCCCACCTGGAGGAGTCCGGCGTCCAGCTGTCGACCTTCCACCGGGACCTGGGGCGCGAGTGAGCGGCCCGCGCGTCGTGGCCCTGGGGGGCGGCCACGGCCTGGCGGCGTCCCTGCGGGCGCTGCGCCACCTCACCGAGGCCATCACCGCCGTCGTGACGGTCGCCGACGACGGCGGGTCGAGCGGGCGGCTCCGGCAGGAGTTCGACATCCTGCCCCCCGGGGACCTGCGGATGGCGTTGGCGGCCCTCTGCGAGGACACGACGTGGGGGCACCAGTGGTCGGCGGTCCTGCAGCACCGCTTCGGAGGGGAGGGGGAGCTGTCCGGGCACGCGCTCGGCAACCTGCTCATCATGGCGCTGTGGGAGCTCCGGCCCGAGGAGCAGGTCCGGGGGCTGGACCTCGTCGGGCGGCTGCTCAACACGCGCGGCCGGGTCCTGCCGATGGCCCTGGAGCCGTTGGACATCGAGGCGGTCATCGAGGCGGAGACGCCGGCGGGCACCGTGGCCCGGAGCACGGTCCGGGGCCAGTCGACGGTGGCCCGCCAGCCGGGTGTGGTGCGCTCGGTGCGGCTCATCCCGGAGGCGCCGCAGGCCTGCCCGCAGGCTCTCGAGTCCATCAAGCTCGCCGACCTGGTGGTGCTCGGGCCGGGGTCGTGGTTCACCTCGGTGATGCCGCACCTGCTCGTGCCCGAGCTGCGACAAGCGCTCTGCGACACCCCCGCACGACGGATCCTCACCCTCAACGTGAGCCTCAGCGACGACGAGGCCAACGGCTACAGCCTCGCCGAGCACGTCGTGGCGATCGCCGCCCACGCCCCGGAGCTGACCTTCGACCACGTGATCGCCGACCCCCAGGTGGTGCGGTCGTCCGCGGAGCGGACGGCCCTGGACGCCGCGGTCGAGCGGGTCGGTGCCAGCCTCGTGCTGACGTCGGTCGGCAACCCCGGCCGCCCGGGTGTCCACGACACCCTGCGGCTCGCCGCGGCCTACCGCGACGTGATCTCGGAGCAGGGTCTGTGAGCGCCGCACCGCCCCCAGCAGATAGCCTGCCGGGGTTGTCCGGGAGCACCGACCCGGCGCCCGCGACCGGCCGAGCGAGGAGGATGAGTGCTGTGGCGATGACCGCGAAGGTCAAGGACGAGCTCAGCCGGCTGCCCGTCACCAAGACCTGCTGCCGCAAGGCGGAGGTGTCGACCATGCTCCGCTTCGCCGGGGGGCTGCACATCGTCGGGGGACGCATCGTCATCGAGGCGGAGCTGGACACCGCGCAGAGCGCCCGCCGGCTGCGGACCTTCATGGCCGAGGTCTACGGCTCCAGCAGCGAGCTGGTCGTCATGAGCCCCGGTGGGCTGCGCAAGCAGACGAGGTATGTCGTGCGCGCCACCTCCGACGGCGAGGCGCTGGCCCGGCAGACCGGGCTCATCGACCATCGCGGACGCCCGGTGCGCGGGCTGCCGCCCCGGGTGGTGGGCGCGGCCGCGTGCGACGCCGAGGCCGCCTGGCGGGGTGCCTTCATCGCCCACGGCTCCATCACCGAGCCCGGGCGGTCCTCGGCGCTGGAGGTCACCTGCCCCGGGCCCGAGGCCGCGCTGGCGCTGGTCGGTGCGGCACGGCGCCTGCGGGTCCAGGCCAAGGCGCGCGAGGTGCGGGGGGTGGACCGCGTCGTCATCCGCGACGGGGACGCCATCGGCGCCATGCTGACCCGCTTGGGGGCCCACGACGCGGTCCTCGCGTGGGAGGAGCGCCGGATGCGGCGCGAGGTCCGGGCGACCGCCAACCGGCTCGCCAACTTCGACGACGCCAACCTGCGGCGGTCGGCACGGGCGGCCGTCGCGGCCGGGGCCCGGGTCGAGCGGGCGATGGAGATCCTGGGGGACGGTGTCCCCGACCACCTCCGGGTGGCCGGTGAGCTCCGCCTGGAGCACAAGCAGGCCAGCCTGGAGGAGCTCGGTCAGCTGGCGGACCCGCCGATGACCAAGGACGCGGTGGCCGGGCGCATCCGCCGGTTGCTCGCGCTGGCCGACAAGCGGGCCGAGGAGCTCGGGGTGGACGGCACCGAGGCCAACATCACGCCGGACATGCTGGAGGACTGACGCCGGGCCCGGCCGATGTGGTGCGCCACGGTCGGGGCCGATAGGTTGGGAGGTGGACGACGGCGTCTGACCGACGAGCGGCACGCCACCATCTGCCGCCGACCAACCAACGAAGAAGGGTGTCCTCCATGACCGTCCGCGTAGGAATCAACGGCTTCGGTCGCATCGGCCGCAACTTCATGCGGGCCGTGCTGGCCTCGGGGGCCGACATCGAGATCGTCGCTGTCAACGACCTCACCGACAACGCGACCCTGGCCCACCTGCTCAAGTACGACTCCATCCTGGGCCGCCTGGACGGTGAGGTCACCAGCACCGAGGACGAGATCAGCGTCGACGGCAAGGCGTTCAAGGCGTTCGCCGAGAAGGACCCGACCGCGCTGCCCTGGGGCGACCTGGGAGCGGACGTCGTGGTCGAGTCGACCGGCATCTTCACCGACGCGACCAAGGCGAAGGCGCACCTCGACGCCGGGGCGAAGAAGGTCATCATCTCCGCCCCGGCCAAGAACGAGGACATCACGGTCGTCATGGGCGTCAACGAGAAGGACTACGACCCGGCCGCCCACACGATCATCTCGAACGCGTCCTGCACGACGAACTGCCTGGCCCCGATGGCCAAGGTCCTCAACGACGAGTTCGGCATCGTCAAGGGTCTGATGACCACCATCCACGCCTACACCGCCGACCAGAACCTCCAGGACGGCCCGCACAGCGACCTGCGCCGCGCCCGCGCCGCAGCGCTCAACATCGTGCCGACCAAGACCGGCGCCGCCCAGGCCGTCGCCCTCGTGCTCCCCGAGCTCAAGGGCAAGTTCGACGGCTACGCGCTGCGCGTCCCCACCCCGACCGGGTCGGCCACCGACCTCACCTTCCAGGCCTCCCGGGAGGTCACCGTGGAGGAGGTCAACGCCGCCGTGAAGAAGGCCGCCGAGGGTGAGCTCAAGGGCATCCTCACCTACACCGAGGACCCGATCGTGTCGAAGGACATCGAGACCGACCCGGCGTCCTGCATCTTCGACTCCGGTCTCACCAAGGTCATCGGTGACCAGGTCAAGGTGGTCGGCTGGTACGACAACGAGTGGGGCTACTCCAACCGCCTCGTCGACCTCGTCGCACTGGTGGGCAGCTCGCTCTGATGCGGACCATCGAGCAGCTCAGCGAGGAGCTCGGAGGCCTGCGCGGCAGGACGGTGCTGGTCCGCAGCGACCTCAACGTCCCCCTGGACGGGTCGACCATCACCGACGACGGCCGGGTGCGGGCCTCGGTCCCGACGATCAACCGGCTGCGCGAGCAGGGCGCCCGGGTCGTGGTGTGCGCCCACCTGGGTCGCCCAAAGGGCTCGCCCGACCCGCAGTACTCCCTCGCCCCGGTGGCCGCTCGGCTGCGCGAGCTGGTGGACGGCGACGGGGAGGGGAGCGTGTCCTTCGTCGAGGAGACGGTGGGCGAGCGAGCCGCGACCGCGGTGGCCGGGCTCGGGGACGGCGACGTCCTCGTCCTCGAGAACCTGCGCTTCCACCCGGGCGAGACCGCGAAGAGCGACGAGGACCGGGCCGACTTCGCCCGGCAGCTCGCCGACCTGGCGGACGCCTTCGTCTCGGACGGGTTCGGTGTGGTCCATCGCGCCCAGGCGTCGGTCTACGACGTCGCGCGCCTGCTCCCGCACGCCGCCGGGGGCCTGGTCCGGTCCGAGGTCGAGGTCATGCGCGCCCTCCGGGAGGACCCGCAGCGTCCGTACGCCGTCGTCCTCGGCGGGGCCAAGGTGAGCGACAAGCTGGGCGTCATCGAGTCGCTGATCTCGGTCGCCGACCGGCTGCTCATCGGCGGTGGGATGGTCTTCACCTTCCTCAAGGCCCAGGGCCACGAGGTCGGCACGAGCCTGCTGGAGGAGGACCAGGTGGACACGGTGAAGGGCTACCTCGACACGGCGGCCGAGCGAGGGGTGGAGATCGTCCTGCCCGCCGACGTCGTCGTGGCCGACGACTTCTCCGCCGACGCGGCCCACGACGTGGTGCCGGCGGACTCGATGCCCGCCGACCGCATGGGCCTCGACATCGGGCCGGAGGCGCAGCGCCACTTCGCCGAGCGTCTCGCGGACGCGCGCACCATCTTCTGGAACGGCCCCATGGGGGCCTTCGAGATGGAGCCCTTCGCCGCGGGCACCCGCGCGGTGGCGGCAGCGCTCGTGGAGCGCACCCGGGCCGGGGCCATGACGGTCGTGGGCGGGGGTGACTCCGCCGCCGCCGTCCGTGAGTTCGGCCACGCCGACGACGACTTCACCCACATCTCGACCGGGGGCGGGGCCAGCCTGGAGTATCTCGAGGGCAAGGACCTGCCCGGACTATCGGTGCTGGAGGACTGATGAGCGACGCACGAGCCACCACCCGCACGCCGTTGATGGCGGGCAACTGGAAGATGAACCTCGACCACCTGCAGGCCACCCATCTCGTGCAGAAGCTGGACTGGACCCTGCGCGACGCCCGGCACGACCCCGCCGACGTCGAGGTCGTGGTGCTCCCGCCGTTCACCGACCTGCGCTCCGTGCAGACCCTCGTCCAGGGTGACCAGCTGTTCCTGCGGTACGGCGGGCAGGACCTGAGCCCGCATGACGAGGGCGCCTACACCGGCGACATCTCCGGTGCCTTCCTCGCCAAGCTCGGCTGCACCTACGTGGCTGTGGGGCACAGCGAGCGGCGCGAGGGTCACCAGGAGTCCGACGAGCTCGTCGGCGCCAAGGTGCGGGCCGCCCTGCGGCACGACCTGGTGCCGATCCTGTGCGTCGGGGAGCCGTTGGAGGTCCGCCGGTCCGGTGACCACGTCGAGCACGTGGTCACCCAGCTGCGGGCCGCCCTCGACGGTCTGGACGCCGGGCAGGTCTCGCGCGTCGTCGTCGCCTACGAGCCGGTATGGGCGATCGGCACCGGTGAGGTGGCCACCCCCGACGACGCCCAGGAGGTGTGCGCGGCGATCCGGGCCGCCGTCGCGGAGCTGGCCGACGACGCCACGGCAGCAGCCGTGCGGGTGCTCTACGGCGGGTCGGTCAAGCCGGGCAACGTCGCCGAGCTCATGCAGCGCCCGGACGTCGACGGAGCGCTCGTGGGTGGTGCCTCGCTCTCGGTGGAGGACTTCGCCTCGATCTGCCGCTACCGCGCCCACGCGGGCTCCGCCGGCTGACGCGCGGCGGTTCGTCCTGCCGACGGCTCGTCGGTTAGGCTGTCCGGGGCTCCGGGCCTTCGCGCCCCGGAGTCCCGGACCGCTGCCCCTCTCGACGACAAGGTTGTGCCCACGTGGAGTTCGTCCGATGGTTCCTGGACGCCCTGCTGGTGATCACCAGCTGCTTCCTGGTGCTGCTCATCCTCATGCACAAGGGTCGCGGCGGGGGTATGTCGGACATGTTCGGCGGGGGCATGAGCAGCAGCCTCGGGGGCAGCTCGGTCGCCGAGCGCAACCTCAACCGGATCACCGTCGCCATGGCGCTCGTCTGGGTCGCGGTCATCGTCGGCCTCGGCGTGCTGGTGCGCTTCAGCTGACGATCGGCGTAGGGTGACCCTGACATAGCGTCCGGCGAAACGAGGCACCATGGTCAACACCAACGCCATCCGCGGCTCGCGGGTGGGTTCGGGTCCGATGGGGGAGAGCGAGCGGGGTGACACCGCACCTCGCGTGCGCATCAGCTACTGGTGCGCGCACGGGCACGAGACGCGCCCGAGCTTCGCCGACCACGGCGAGGTCGACATCCCGGACACGTGGGACTGCCCGCGGTGCGGGCTGCCCGCCGGCCGGGACCGGGGCACCCCGCCCGAGGCTCCGCGGACCGAGCCCTACAAGACCCACCTGGCCTACGTGAAGGAGCGCCGCAGCGACTCCGACGGGGCAGCCCTGCTGGACGAGGCCCTCACCAGGATGCGCGAGCGCGGCGTCGGCGGCGGCGCCCGGACCTAGCAGGCGCCGCCCGGCCGTCGCGCCTCGCTCAGCCGTCGCCTCCGGCGGTACCCTCCGTCTGCGCCAGCCCCTCCTGCACCGCGTCCTCGACCGCGTCCGTCCCGGGGGACTCCTCGGGCTCGTCGGCACGCTCCAGGGCGCGGCTGCCCACGGCCGCCCGCTCGGACCCCTCCACCGTGGCCGGGCCGGCCGGAGAGGTCCCGGCCCGTGCGGCCGCGGAACGGGTACCGCCCCGGCGGACCGCCGGGAGACCCGTGCAGAGGGCCCGGGAGTAGACCTCGTCGGCGTCCAGCCGACGCAGCTCGGCGGTGAGCGCCTCGAAGGTGGACGGGGAGTGCAGGGCGACCAGCCGGGGTTGGCTCCCCGGGACCGACAACGTCGCGGTGTCCTTGCCGTCGTCGGTGCGGACGAGGTCGATCGGCCCGGAGGCCCGGCTCAGTCGCACGCTCTGCAGCCCCGACCCCGCCGGGGTCCGCACCACCTCGACCGGGCAGCGCAGGGAGGCAGCCAGCCACCCGGCCAGCAGGTCGCAGCTCGGGTGGTGTGCCTCCGCGGCCACCGTGACGGATTGGACCGGCTCGAACGGCTCGCTCTCCAGCGCGGCGGCCAGCAGCGCCCGCCACCGCGTCACGCGGGTCCAGGCCAGGTCGGTGTCGCCGGGCCGGTAGTGCTTGCCCCGGCGGCGCAGCTGGGTGCCGGCCTCCACGTCGGGGGAGGCGGCCGCATCGGTGATGCGGCGGTGCGCCATCCGGCCCAGGGCCGATCCGGCGACGTCCGCCTCGACCCGGCCCGGCCACCACGCGACGACGGGGGAGTCGGGCAGCAGCAGCGGGGTCACCACCGAGCTGCCGTGGCGGGTCAGCTCGCCGTAGAGGCGCAGCACGACGATCTCCGAGGCGCCGGCGTCGCCGCCGACCCGGATCTGGGCGTCCAGCCGCCCGCGTCCGCGCGCGTTGGCGGAGACGACCACGAGGATGCGCGCCGGGTGCTGGCGGGTCGCGCGGGTGGCGACGTCCACCGCCTCGTCGGCGTGCTCCTCGTCGACCACGACGATGAGCGTCAGCACCCGGCCCATGGCCATCGCGCCGACGTCGTTGCGCAGCCGGACGAGGTTCTTGGCGACGTCGGCGGCGGTGCAGCTGGGAAGGTCGACGATCATGGCAGCCTCCACTCGCGTCCGTCACGCCGCATGAGGTCGTCGGCGTCGGCAGGCCCCCACGTCCCTGCGGCGTAGTCCTGGGGGGAGGTGCCCTGCCGGTGCCAGTGGTCGATGACCGGGTCGAGGATCCGCCAGGACTGCTCCACCTCGGCGTGCCGGGGGAAGAGCGGCGGCTCGCCCAGCAGCACGTCCAGGATGAGGCGCTCGTAGGCCTCCGGGCTGGACTCGGTGAAGGAGGAGCCGTAGCCGAAGTCCATCGACACGTCCCGCACCTCCATCTGGCTCCCGGGCACCTTCGAGCCGAAGCGCATGGTCATGCCCTCGTCGGGCTGCACCCGGATGACGATCGCGTTGGCGCCGAGCTCCTCCGTCGCCGTGGAGCTGAAGGGCAGGTGCGGCGCCTTCCGGAAGACGACCGCGATCTCGGTCACCCGCTTGCCCAGGCGCTTGCCCGTGCGCAGGTAGAACGGCACACCGGCCCAGCGGCGCGTGCGCACGTCGACCTTCAGGGCGGCGTAGGTCTCGGTGTGGTGGCCCTCGTCGACCCCGTCCTCGTCGAGGTAGCCGGGCACCTTCTCGGTGCCCTGCCAGCCCTCGGCATACCGTCCTCGGGCGGTCGCCGCGTCGAGGTCGTCCGGGAGCCGGACCGCTGCGAGCACCTTCTCCTTCTCGGCCCGCACGGCGTCCGCGGTGAAGGACACCGGCTCCTCCATCGCCGTGAGGGCGAGCAGCTGGAGGAGGTGGTTCTGGATGACGTCCCGGGCCGCACCCACCTCGTCGTAGTAGCCCGCGCGGCCCCCGATGCCGATGTCCTCGGCCATGGTGATCTGCACGTGGTCGACGTAGTTGGCGTTCCAGACCGGCTCGAAGAGCTGGTTGGCGAAGCGCAGCGCCAGGATGTTCTGGACGGTCTCCTTGCCGAGGTAGTGGTCGATGCGGAAGACGGAGTCCGGGGGGAAGACCCCCTCGACGATCTCGTTGAGCTCCTGCGCGCTCTCCAGGTCGTGGCCGAACGGCTTCTCGATGACCACCCGGCGCCAGGTGCCGGGGCTCGGGTCGGACAGACCCGACTCCTGCAGCCGGGTGCACACCGCGGCGAACCACGAGGGAGGGATCGAGAGGTAGAACGCGTGGTTGCCGCCGGTACCGCGCTCCTCGTCGAGCGCGCGCACCGTGCGGGCGAGCAGCTCGAAGGCGTCGGGGTCGTCGAAGGCGCCGGGGACGAACCGGAAGCCCTCGGCCAGGGAGCGCCACACCTCCTCCCGGAACTCGGTGCGGGCGTGCCGACGCACCGAGTCGTGCACCACCTTGGCGAAGTCCTGGTCCGCCCAGTCCCGGCGGGCGAAGCCCACCAGGGAGAAACCGGGCGGGAGCAGACCCCGGTTGGCGAGGTCGTAGATGGCCGGCATGAGCTTCTTGCGGGCGAGGTCACCCGTCACGCCGAACATCACCATGCTGCAGGGCCCGGCGATGCGCGGCAGGCGCTTGTCGTCGGGGTCGCGCAGCGGGTTGGAGTCGGCGGTGACGGGGGCGGGTCCGGAGCTGCTCACCGCGCGAGCACGGCGCGCAGCTGGGCCAGTCCCCGGTCCTGGTCGGTGAGGTGCACCCGCAGGACAGGGCGCCCGTGGTCGGCGAGGACGCCCGCGTCCCCGGCCGCCTGGGCCGCGATGAACTCCCCGAAGGTGAAGTCCTTGCCCGGTACCGCCAGGTCCTGACCGGGCGCACCGGTCACCTGCAGGTAGACCCCCTGGGCCGGGCCGCCCTTGTGGTACTGCCCGGTGGAGTGCAGGAACCGGGGGCCCCAGCCGAAGGTGACGGGCCGTCCCGTCCGCCGCACCAGGTCGCCCTGCACCCCGGCGAGGCCGGCGTGCTCCACGCGGTCGAGGTAGACCATGAGGGACAGGTAACCGGTGTCGGGGTCCAGCTCACCCAGCAGGGCGTCGACCGCGCCCTCGAGCGTGCTGACGCCCTCAGGCCACCAAGCACCGCCGGCGGCGCGGATCTCCACGGCGTCGTCCACGAGGTCGGGCGAGCCGGCGCCGTCGGCGCCGTCCTCCATGATCTCCCGGGCCGCCTGCTTGGCGCTCTCGACGTCCGGCTGGTCGAAGGGGTTGATCCCCAGCAGCCGCCCGGCGACCGCGGTGGCGACCTCCCACAGCAGCAGCTGCGCCCCCAGCGACCCGGACACCGCGACCAGCGACCCGGCGCCCTCGACGTCGGCGGCCTCGTCGTCCCCGTCCTCGGGAGCCAGGACCACGACGGTGCAGTCGTCGGTCGAGGCCAGCCCGGCGGTCGGGGAGCCGTCCGCGGGGGCGACGACGGGGAGGACCCCCGTGCCCTGCTTGCCGGTGGACTCGGCGATGAGCTGCTCGGCCCAGTCGGCGAGCCCGGCGATGCCCGACCCGGCGTCGGTGAAGAGCAGCTTGTCGCGCAGTGGTCGGGTGCCGGCCAGGGCTGCTCCCAGCCGCAGACCGGGGTTGGCCTCGTCGTCCGCGCCGAGGAGGTCGGCGACCTCCTCGGCCTCGTCCAGGAGGGCCCCGATGTCGGCACCGGCCAATCCGGAGGGGACCAGACCGAAGGCGGTCAGCGCCGAGTAGCGGCCACCGACCTCGGGGTCGGCGTTGACCACGCGGTAGCCGTCGGCCCGCGACTGCTCGTCGAGCGGGCTGCCGGGGTCGGTCACGACCACGACGCGCTCGGTCGGGTCGATGCCGGCCTCGGTGAAGGCGTGCACGAACGCGCGACGCTGACTGTCGGTCTCCAGCGTCGACCCGGACTTGGAGGAGACCACGACGGCGCTCCCGGCGAGGTCCTCCTCGAGGGCCGACCGCACCATGTCGGGGTCCGAGCTGTCGAGCACGACCAGGTCGACGCCCGCGGTACCCGTGATGACCTCCGGCGCCAGGGAGGAGCCGCCCATGCCGCACAGCACGACGCGGCGCACCCCTCGCTCGCGCAGCTCCTCGCGCAGGGCCTCGACCTCGCCCACGAGCGGTCGGGAGCTGCGGTGCAGCCCGACCCAGGACAGCCGGACGGACGCCTCGGACTCGGCGTCGGGACCCCACAGCGTCGCGTCGCGGGCGAACAGCCGCGACGCCACCGCGTCCTGGACCAGGTCGGGCAGGTGGCGCTCGACCGCCTCGGCGGCGGCGCCCAGGGCCTGGACCGCCAGGGCGCTCACCGAGCCTCCTCGCCGTCCGTGCCGCTCCCGCCCTGCTCGGCCTTGTCCAGCTCCTCCTGCACCGTACCGAGCAGCTCGGACCAGGACTTCTCGAACTTGTCCACGCCCTCGACCTCGAGCTGCTCGACGACCTCGGCGTAGGACACGCCGAGGCGCTCGAGGTCGTCGAGCACCTGCTGCGCCTCCTCGTAGGTCCCGGTGATGGTGTCGCCGCGCAGCTCGGCGTGGTCGACGGTGGCCTCCAGCGTCTTGCCCGGCATGGTGTTGACGGTGTGCGGGGCGACGAGGCCGGTGACGTACATCGTGTCCTCGTAGTCGGGGTTCTTCACCCCGGTCGAGGCCCACAACGGGCGCTGCAGGTGGGCGCCGTCGTCGGCGAGGTTCTGCCAGCGCGGGGTGGCGAAGACCTCCTCGAAGGCCTGGTAGGCCAGGCGGGCGTTGGCCAGGCCGGCCCGCCCGCGCAGGGCGAGGGCCTCGTCGGTGCCGATCTCCTCGAGCCGGGAGTCGATCTCGCCGTCCACGCGGGAGACGAAGAAGCTCGCCACCGAGTGGATGGAGGACAGGTCGCGCCCCTGCTCGCGGGCCTGCTCCAGACCGGTGAGGTAGGCGTTCATCACCCCGCGGTAGCGGTCCAGCGAGAAGATGAGGGTGACGTTGACGCTGATGCCGCTGGCCAGGGTCTGGGTGATCGCCGACAGACCCTCGACGGTGGCGGGGATCTTGATGAACAGGTTGGGCCGGTCGATGGTCTCCCACAGCTGCTGGGCGATCTGCACGGTCCGGTCGTCGTCCTTGGCGGCCCCCGGGTCCACCTCGATGGACACCCGTCCGTCGACCCCGCCGGTGCTCTCGTAGACCGGCAGCAGCACGTCGCAGGCGTTGCGGACGTCCTCGGTGGTGAGCGCGAAGACCGCGTCGTCCACGTCCGCGCCGTCGGCGGCGAGGTCGCGCACCTGGTCGGAGTAGGCGTCGCCCTCGGCCAGGGCCGAGGCGAAGATGGTCGGGTTGGTGGTGACCCCCAGGACGCCGCGGTCCACGTAGGACTGCAGCTCCCCGGAGGAGATCATCGGACGGTTCAGGTCGTCCAGCCAGACGGACACCCCGGCGTCGGCCAGGTCGTGGAGGGTGGTGCGGGCGTGGTCAGTCATCTCGCTCCTCAGGTGGTGGTGGGAAGGCGGTAGGGGGCTCAGGCCCCGACGGTCTCGGTGCCGCCGTCGTCGGGGACCTCCACCCCGCCGGGCACCGGGTCACGCGTGGTGTCGGTGAGGGAGTCACGGGCGGCGGCCACCACGGCGTCGGTGGTGATGCCGAACTCGTCGAAGAGCCGCTGGTAGTCGGCCGAGGCACCGTAGTGCTCCAGGCTCACGAGCCGGCCGGCGTCGCCGACGACCTCGCGCCAGCCCTGAGCCACGGCCGCCTCGACGCTGACCCGGGCCCGCACCCGCGGGGGCAGCACCTGCTCGCGGTAGGCGCGGTCCTGCTGGGCGAACCACTCGCGGCAGGGCATGGACACGACGCGGGTCGCCACGCCGTCGGCCTCGAGGCGCTCCCGCGCCTGCACGGCGAGCTGCACCTCGGACCCGGTGGCCACGAGGATCACCTCGGGCTCGCCGGAGCCGGCCTCCTGGAGCACGTAGGCACCGCGCGCCGTCCCCTCGGCCGACTCCATGACGTCCCGGTCGAAGGTCGGCAGGTTCTGCCGGCTCAGGACCAGCGCCGCGGGGTGGTCCTGGATGCCGAGGACGGTGCGCCACGCCACCGCCGTCTCGTTGGCGTCCGCGGGACGGACGACGTCCAGCCCGGGGATGGCCCGCAGGGCGGCGAGGTGCTCCACCGGCTGGTGCGTCGGTCCGTCCTCGCCGAGTCCGATGCTGTCGTGGGTCCACACGTAGACCGGGTTGGCCTGCTGGATGGCGGCCAGGCGCAGCGACGGGCGCATGTAGTCCGAGAAGGTGAGGAAGGTGCCGCCGTAGGGCCGGGTGAGGCCCTCGAGGCAGATGCCGTTGAGGATCATCCCCATGGCGTTCTCGCGGATGCCGAAGTGCAGCGTCCGGCCGTACTCGTCACCGGGGAACATCTCCGTGGCCTTGCCGCTGGGCACGAAGGAGGGAACCCCGGACATCGTCGTGTTGTTGGAGCCGGCGAGGTCGGCCGAGCCTCCCCACAGCTCCGGCATCACGTCGGCGAGGGCGCTGAGGACCTCTCCGGACGCCTTCCTCGTCGCCATGCCCTTCTCGTCCGCCGGGAAGGAGGGGATGGCCTCGTCGAGGCCGTCGGGGAGCTCGCGGCGCTGCAGGCGGTCGAGCAGGGCGGCGTTCTGCGGGTGCGCCGTGCGCCACGCCTGGTAGCGCTCCTCCCACGCGGCGTGGGCCTGCGCCCCGCGCTCGCCCACCTGCCGGGCGTGCTCCAGCACCCCGTCCTCGACGGCGAAGGTGCGACGCGCGTCGAAGCCCAGCAGTTGCTTGGTCGCCGAGACCTCCTCGGCCCCCAGCGCGGACCCGTGGGCGGCGCCGGTGTCCCGCGCCTCAGGGGCCGGCCAGGCGATGATGGTGCGCAGCAGGACCAGGGTCGGGCGGTCCGTCCGGGCCCGCGCGGCCTGCAGTGCGGCATACAGCTCGTCGATGTTCTCGGTGTAGGGGGCCTGGTCGCGCCAGTCGACCACCTCGGTGGCCCACCCGTACGCCTCGTAGCGTCGGGCCACGTCCTCGCTGAACGAGATGTCGGTGTCGTCCTCGATGGAGATGAAGTTCTGGTCGTAGATGACCGTGAGGTTGGACAGCTCCTGGTGCCCGGCCAGCGAGCTCGCCTCGGAGGTGACGCCCTCCATGATGTCGCCGTCGGAGGCGATGACCCAGATCTGGTGGTCGAAGGGGGACTCCCCGGGGGCGGCGTCCGGGTCGAGCATCCCCCGCTGCCGGCGCTGCGCCATGGCCAGGCCCACGGCCGAGGCGAGCCCGGAGCCCAGCGGCCCGGTGGTCATCTCGACGCCGGTGGTGTGGTGCACCTCGGGGTGCCCGGGCGTGGCGGACCCCCACGTGCGCAGCTGCTGCAGGTCCTCCAGCTGCAGGCCGTACCCCGACAGGTAGAGCTGGATGTACTGGGTCAGGCAGGAGTGCCCGGCCGAGAGCACGAACCGGTCCCGACCCAGCCAGTGCGGGTCGGAGGGGTCGTGCACCATGACGTTCTGGTAGAGCAGGTAGGCCAGCGGCGCGAGGCTCATCGCGGTGCCGGGGTGCCCGCTGCCGCACTTCTCCACGGCATCGGCGGCGAGGACGCGGGCGGTGTCCACCGCACGCACGTCCGCATCGGTCCACCCGACCTGGGAGCAGACGGGTCGGGCCAGGGAGTCGTCCCGGCCGGCGGTGTAGTTCTCGGTGGAGGTGGTCACTGGTTCATCTCCTGACGGTGCGTGGGCACGTGGCGTCGGAGCGGCGCGATGACGCCCCGGTACACACCGACCTTAGTCCCTGTGCGTCGGCACGCGAGCCGGGTGGGCCACCGTCGATCCCGGGCCGCGAGGCGCTCGGGCGGGCGGCTACGATGGAGCACGCGTCGAGAGCCCCACCGGCTCCGCGCCCGACCTGCACCGCGACCCCCCGAAGGATGCCGTGACCACGCTCGACCCCCGTCCTGGCCGTCCCGGACGGACCCGGCCCGGGACCACGGGCAAGGACCGGGGTGGCCGGGGCTGGCGGCAGGTGGTCGGTGACTACGTCGCGCTGACCAAGCCGCGCATCATCGAGCTCCTGCTGGTCACGACCTTCCCGGTCATGTTCCTGGCCGAGCGGGGGGTCCCCCCCGTGTGGCTCATCGTGGCGACCCTCGTCGGGGGCACCCTCGCGGCCGCCTCCGCCAACGTCCTCAACTGCTTCCTCGACCGCGACATCGACGCCCGGATGCACCGGACCTCCACGCGCCCGCTGGTCACCGGGGCCGTCTCGCCGCGCGCGGCACTGGTCTTCGGCGGCGTCCTCGGGGTCGCCTCGGTCGGGTGGCTGGGTCTGGTCGTCAACGCGCTGTCGGCGGCGCTGGCCCTGGGGGCGATCCTGCTCTACGTCGTGTTCTACACGATCGTGCTCAAACGGCGCACCAGCCAGAACATCGTCTGGGGCGGTGTCGCCGGGTGCATGCCGGTGCTCATCGGCTGGTCCGCGGTGACCGGCAGCCTCTCGTGGGCAGCCCTCGTGCTCTTCCTCGTGGTCTTCTTCTGGACCCCGCCGCACTACTGGCCGCTGTCGATGCGCTTCAAGGAGGACTACGCCGCCGCCGGGGTGCCGATGCTGCCCGTGGTCGCCGAGGACATCGCCGTGGGCCGGCAGGTCGTGGTCTACGCCTGGGTCACCGTCCTCACCTCGCTGGTCCTCGTCCCCGTCGCCCCGATGGGGTGGATCTACACGGTGGTGGCCGTCGTCGCCGGCGCCGTCTTCGTCGTCGAGTCGCACCGGCTGCTCGCCCGTGCCCGGGCCGGCGTCACCGGGCCCCCGCTGGGCGCGATGCGGCTGTTCCACTTCTCCATCAGCTACCTCACCCTCCTCTTCCTCGCGGTGGCGGTCGACCCGCTGCTGCACCTCCCGCTGTCATGACGACCGCCCTCGACCGCAGGCCGGAGCCGGTGCCTCCCGCGTCGCCGCTCGGCCGTCTGCTGCCGCGCACGCCCGGCCGGTGGCTGCGCGTCATGGCGCTGGCCTCGCTGCTCGCCAACTCGTTGCTGGTCCTGACCGGAGGTCTGGTGCGCCTGACCGGCAGCGGTCTGGGGTGCCCGACGTGGCCCCGGTGCACGGACGCGTCGTGGACCAACACACCGGAGATGGGGGTCCACGGCGTCATCGAGTTCGGCAACCGGGTGCTCACCTTCCTGCTGGCCGCCATCGCGATCCTCACCTTCCTGGCCGTCTGGCGGCTGCGTCGCGAGCACCGCGACCTCTTCGTCCTCGCCCTCGTCATGGGAGTGGGCATCCCGCTGCAGGCGGTCCTCGGCGGGATCACCGTCCTCACCGGCCTCAACCCGTGGGTGGTCGGGGTCCACTTCCTGGTGTCGGGCGTGCTCATCGCCCTGGGGTCCCTGCTCGTCGTGCGGTCACGCCGGGCGAGCCTGCCGCGGGCGGCGCACGCGCAGCGCCCCGGCCAGGTGCGCACCGGTCGCCGGGCGATCCGGGCGCTCGGCGCCGTCATCGCGCTGAGCGCGGCCCTGGCGGTCTATCTCGGCACCCTCGTCACCGGCACCGGCCCCCACTCGGGCGACTCCGGCGAGGTGGCGCGGCACACCTTCGACGCCTACCTCGTCACCCGAGCCCACGTCGTCCCGGTCTACGTCCTGGTGCTGACCACCGGCGCGGCCGTGCTGGGGGCCTTCACCCTGGGCTGGCCGCGCGTCGTGCGCCGGATGCTCCTCGTGCTGGCGGCGGTGCTGCTGGCCCAGGCGGCGGTCGGCTACTACCAGTTCTTCACCGGGCTGCCGGTGGCTGCCGTGGCCCTGCACCTCGTCGGGGCGGCGACCCTCGTCTCGGTCACCGCGATGACGGTCCACGTCATGTATGCCGTCAGCGCCCCCGACCCGGACGCGGTCGCCGACGTCACGGCACCGGGCGGTGCGTCGGCGACGGAACGCGAGCGGCAGCGGTGAACGAGGGCGACCCCCGCCCGGACGCCGTGGAGCTGCTCGACCTGACCCGCAGCTTCGGGGCGAGGGCCGCGCTGCGGGGTCTGACCCTCTCGGCGCGCCACGGCGAGGTCACCTGCGTGCTGGGGCCCAACGGCGCGGGCAAGACGACCGCCGTGGAGATCGCCGTGGGCCTGCAGCGGCCGGACGGCGGGCAGGTGCGGGTCCTGGGCCGCCACCCCTACGGAGCGGGGGCGGCCCACCGGGACCGCGTGGGGGTCATGCTGCAGGACGGCGGGCTGCCGCAGGCGGTCACCCCGCGGGCGCTGCTGCCGCACCTGGCCCGGTTGTACTCCACGCCGGTCGACGTCGCCGAGCTGGCCGGCCGCCTCGGCATCCCCGCCTTCGAGCGCACGACGGTCCGCCGGCTCTCCGGGGGGCAGCGGCAGCGGGTCGCGCTGGCCGCGGCGCTCGTGGGGTCGCCGGAGGTGGTGTTCCTCGACGAGCCCACCGCCGGCCTGGACCCGCACGCACGGCGCGAGGTGCACGTGCTGCTGCGCGAGGTGGCCGCGGGCGGGACCGCCACGGTCGTCACCACCCACTCCTTCGAGGAGGCCGAGCGCCTGGCGGACCGTGTGGCCGTCGTGGTGGACGGCCGGGTGGCGGCGGCCGGCACCGTCCAGGAGGTGTGCTCGGGTGCCGGGGCCACGGGTCTCGAGGAGGCCTACTTCGCGCTGACCGACGGGGTGCCGCTGTGACCGCCGCGGGGACGACGCCTGCGCGGCAGGAGGCGCCGGCCGCGCGGCGCGTCCTGGCCCAGGCGAGGTTCGAGGCGCTCGGTCTCCTGCGCCACGGCGAGCAGCTGCTGGTCTCGGTGGTGCTCCCCGTGCTCGCGCTCGTGGGGCTGAGCCTCCTGAGCTCCCCGCAGCTGGCGGTCGGGCGGTGGTCCGACGCCGCTCGGATCGACGTCCTCGCGCCGGGCGTCCTCGCGCTCACCGTCCTCTCCACCGCCTTCACCGGCCAGGCCATCCTGCTCGGGTTCGAGCGTCGCTGGGGCGTGCTCCGCCTGCTGGGCACCACCCCGCTCGGCCGCGGGGGCCTGCTCCTCGCGAAGACGACGGCCGTCCTGGCGGTCCTGACGCTGCAGCTGCTGCTCCTCGGTGCCGTCGCCGGCGCCCTCGGCTGGCGCCCGGACGTGGCCGGCCTGCTCCCGGCGGTCGTGGCGGTCGTCCTGGGGGCGCTGGCGCTGGTGTCGCTCGCCGCGTGCCTGGGCGGCGCGCTGCGTGCCGAGGCCGTCCTCGCGCTGGCCAACCTCGTCTGGGTGCTGCTGGCCGGCCTCGGCGGGACCGTCCTCCCGGCGGCCGCGCTCCCGGGCGGGTCGGTGCTCTCCCTGCTGCCGACCGCGGCCCTCGGGGACGCCCTGCGCGACGCCTTCGTGCTGGGCGCCTGGAACGGCCGCGCGCTCCTGGTCCTGGCCGTCTGGGGGCTGCTGGCCGGGGTGCTCGCGCGCCGGCTCCTGCGCTGGTCGGACTGACCGGGAGCGCCGGTCCAGGGTGAGGGTGCCCTACCTTGGCACCCGCCGCGCGAATACGTCACACTGTCATGGTGAATATCACGCAGGTGCCTGACGCCATGGCGGAGGTGCACGACGAGTCCCGGACCCGGGACCGCGTGCGTCGCGCCGTGGGGGAGCGGGCGCCGGTGACCGCGAGCGCGCTGGCCAAGGAGCTGGGGCTGACCCCCGCCGCGGTGCGCCGCCACCTGGACGCGCTGGACGAGGCCGGGCTCATCGCCGAGCACGACGGCCCGCTGCCCGGTCGTCGGGGACGCGGCCGTCCCGCGCGTGCCTACGTCCTCACCTCGCTGGGGCAGGAGCAGTTCCGCACCAGCTACGACGGGGTGGCCAACGCCGCCCTGCACTACCTCGCCGACCGGGTCGGGGTCGCCGCGGTGGAGTCGTTCGCCGAGGCCCAGATCGACCAGCTCGAACAGCGCCTGCGGGCGTCCGTCGACCGCGCCGTCGCCGAGGCCGGCCGCGACGACCTGCAGACGCGCACCGCCGCCCTGGCCAAGGCGCTCTCCCACGAGGGGTATGCCGCCTCCGCGCGGCCGGTGGGGGAGGGGACCGGGCTCGCCGGCCTGCAGCTGTGCCAGGGCCACTGCCCCGTCCGCGAGGTGGCGACCGAGTTCCCGCAGTTCTGCGAGGCCGAGACCAAGGCCATCGCCCGCATCCTCGACGTGCACGTCCAGCGGCTGGCGACCCTGGCCGGGGGCGAGCACGTCTGCACGACCTTCGTACCGATCGGCGCTCTCGGGACCGCACCGCCGAGTGCGGAAGAAAGAGCGAGTGCCCCGCCGTTCGTCATACCGAGGACCCCTGACCGCACAGACCACATCGACCGCACCGCCGACGAGAGGACGTGACATGAGCACCAACATCGAGGAGCTCAACCCGGGCCTGAAGGACCTGGGCAAGTACGAGTACGGCTGGGCCGACCGGGACGAGGCCGGAGCCTCGGCGCGGCGTGGCCTGTCCGAGGCCGTCGTGCGCGACATCTCGGACCGCAAGGGCGAGCCCCAGTGGATGCTCGACCAGCGCCTCAAGGCGCTGCGACTGTTCGGGAAGAAGCCGATGCCCCACTGGGGCGCCGACCTCTCGGACATCGACTTCGACAACATCAAGTACTTCGTGAAGTCCACGGAGAAGCAGGCCACCAGCTGGGAGGACCTGCCCGAGGACATCCGCAACACCTACGACCGGCTCGGCATCCCCGAGGCCGAGAAGCAGCGGCTCGTCGCCGGCGTCGCCGCGCAGTACGAGTCCGAGGTCGTCTACCACCAGATCCGCGAGGACCTGGAGGAGAAGGGTGTCCTCTTCCTGGACACCGACACCGCCCTGCGCGAGCACGGCGACCTGTTCCGGGAGTACTTCGGGTCGGTCATCCCCTCGGGGGACAACAAGTTCTCCGCGCTCAACACCGCCGTCTGGTCCGGTGGCTCGTTCATCTACGTCCCCAAGGGTGTCCACGTGGACATCCCGCTGCAGGCCTACTTCCGGATCAACACCGAGAACATGGGCCAGTTCGAGCGGACCCTCATCATCGCCGACGAGGGCTCCTCGGTGCACTACGTCGAGGGCTGCACCGCCCCGATCTACAAGACCGACAGCCTGCACAGCGCGGTCGTCGAGATCGTGGTGAAGAAGAACGCCAAGGTGCGCTACACCACCATCCAGAACTGGTCGAACAACGTCTACAACCTCGTCACCAAGCGGGCGACCTGCGACGAGGGCGCGACCATGGAGTGGATCGACGGCAACATCGGCTCGAAGGTGACGATGAAGTACCCGGCCGTCTTCCTCCTCGGCGAGCACTCCAAGGGCGAGACCCTGTCCGTCGCCTTCGCCGGCGAGGGCCAGCACCAGGACGCCGGCTCCAAGATGGTGCACGCCGCCCCGCACACCTCCTCGACCATCGTGAGCAAGTCGGTGGCCCGTGGTGGCGGCCGGTCCTCCTACCGCGGCCTGGTCCAGATCAACGAGGGCGCCCACCACAGCAGGTCCTCGGTGGTCTGCGACGCGCTGCTGGTCGACCAGATCTCCCGGTCCGACACCTACCCCTACGTCGACGTCCGCGAGGACGACGTGCAGATGGGCCACGAGGCCACGGTGTCCAAGGTGTCCGAGGACCAGATGTTCTACCTCATGTCCCGAGGCATGTCCGAGACCGAGGCCATGGCCATGATCGTGCGCGGCTTCGTGGAGCCGATCGCCCGCGAGCTGCCCATGGAGTACGCCCTCGAGCTCAACCGCCTCATCGAGCTGCAGATGGAAGGAGCCGTCGGCTGATGTCGCTTCTTGTCGACGAGACGACCCAGGACCACCAGGACCCGCAGGCCCAGATCGGCGGGGACCACCGCATCCCCGACCAGTCCCGCGCGGCGCGCACCCGGTCCTTCGACGTGGACGCCTTCGGCGTCCCCACCGGTCGCGAGGAGGAGTGGAGGTTCACCCCGGTGGACCGGCTGGCCGGCCTCTTCGCCGACGCCGCCACCGACGACCGCGAGGGTGACGCCGCGGCCGAGTTCGATGTCCGCGCGTCCGACGAGGTGAGCGTCGCCACCCTGGCCCCGGGCCAGGCCCCCCGTGGCACCGTGCTCGTGCCCGAGGACCGCGGCGCGGCCGTCGCCTCGGCCAACACGGCGGAGGCGCTGCACCTCGCGATCGCCGCCGAGGCGCAGCTCGCCCAGCCGGTGCGGGTCGACGTCGCCGGCCGCGGGGCGGGGCGCCGCTCCAACGCCCACGTGGTGCTGGAGGCGGGCGCGCACAGCAAGGCGCTGGTCATCCTCGACCACACCGGTGCCGCGGACCACACGGGCAACCTCGAGGTGCTCGTGGGTGACGGGGCCGACGTCACCGTCGTGTCCCTGCAGCGCTGGGACGACGAGGCGCTGCACCTCGCCCAGCACGAGGCGCTCGTCGGCCGGGACGCGACCTACAAGCACATCGCGGTCTCCATCGGTGGCGGCATCGTGCGGATGAACTCCAACGTCCGGTATGCCGGTCCCGGCGGCGACGCCACCCTGCTCGGCGTCTACTTCGCCGACTCCGGCCAGCACCTGGAGCACCGGTCCTTCGTCGACCACAACGCCCCCCGGTGCACCTCGCTGGTGACCTACAAGGGTGCGCTGCAGGGCGACACCGCCCGGACCGTCTGGGTGGGCGACGTGCTCATCCGCGCCGAGGCCGAGGGCATCGACACCTACGAGCTCAACCGCAACCTGGTGCTCACCGACGGTGCCCGCGCCGACTCGGTCCCCAACCTGGAGATCGAGACCGGCGACATCGCCGGGGCCGGGCACGCGAGCTCGACCGGCCGGTTCGACGACGAGCAGCTCTTCTACCTCATGTCGCGCGGCATCACCGAGGACGAGGCCCGGCGCTTGGTCGTGCGAGGCTTCTTCGCCGACATCATCGCCAAGATCGGTGTCCCCGAGGTCGTGGAGACGCTCATGACGGCGATCGAGGAGGAGCTCTCGCTCACGATGGGCAGGACCCCCGCCGCATGAGCGAGCCCGTCCGCGTCTGCTCGGTCGACGAGCTGCCCTCCGAGGTGGGGGCGGTCGTCGCCGAGATCGAGGGCCGCCGCGTGGCCATCGCCCGGGACAGCGCGGGCGAGCTGCACGCCTTCGACGACACCTGCAGCCACGCCAACGTCAGCCTGGCCGAGGGAGAGATCGAGGGCCAGCACATCGAGTGCTGGCTGCACGGCTCGCAGTTCAACATGACCACCGGGGCCCCGGAGCAGCTGCCCGCGACCATCCCCATCGCCGTGCACGAGCTGCGGGTGGACGAGGACGGCAGCGTCCTGGTCACCCTGCGCACCACCACGGCCGGCGTCTGAGCCCGACCCCGGCCCCACGACATACCCACCTGTTGCACCAAGGAGAAGCATGACCACCCTGGAGATCAAGAACCTGCAGGTCAGCGTCGAGACCGAGGACTCCGCCAAGGAGATCCTCAAGGGTGTCGACCTCACCATCAACTCCGGCGAGACGCACGCCATCATGGGCCCCAACGGCTCGGGCAAGTCGACCCTGGCCTACGCGGTCGCCGGGCACCCGAAGTACACCGTGACCGGCGGCCAGGTGCTGCTGGACGGCGAGGACGTCCTCGCCATGGGCGTCGACGAGCGGGCGCAGGCGGGGCTCTTCCTCGCGATGCAGTACCCCGTCGAGGTGCCGGGCGTCACCGTGTCCAACTTCCTGCGCACCGCCAAGACCTCGATCGACGGCGAGGCCCCCAAGCTGCGCCACTGGGTCAAGGACGTCAAGGGCGCCATGGAGGCCCTGCGCATGGACCCGGCGTTCGCCGAGCGCAACGTCAACGAGGGCTTCTCCGGCGGCGAGAAGAAGCGCCACGAGATCCTCCAGATGGAGCTCATCGAGCCCAAGATCGCCATCCTCGACGAGACTGACTCCGGACTGGACGTCGACGCGCTCAAGGTGGTCTCCGAGGGTGTCAACCGGGTCAAGGACAAGACCGGGCTGGGCGTCATGCTCATCACCCACTACACGCGCATCCTGCGCTACATCCAGCCCGACTACGTGCACGTCTTCGTCAACGGCCGGGTGGCCGAGTCCGGTGGTCGCGACCTGGCCGACCGGCTCGAGGAGGAGGGCTACGACCGCTTCCTCACCGCCGGCGTCTGAGGACGGAGGACACCGAGGTATGACGACGGGACAGCAGGCGGCGCGGCCGCTGAGCGAGGTGGAGATCGGGCGGATCCGCGCCGACTTCCCCCTGCTGCAGCGCACCGTGCGCGGCGGCCGTCCCCTCGTCTACCTCGACAGCGGGGCCACCTCGCAGAAGCCCCGGGTCGTGCTCGACGCCGAGCGCGAGTTCTACGAGCGGCACAACGCGGCCGTCCACCGGGGTGCCCACCAGCTGGCCGAGGAGGCCACGGACGCCTTCGAGGCGGCGCGCGCGACCGTCGCGCGCTTCCTCGGGGCCGGCCCCGGCGAGGTCGTCTTCACCAAGAACGGCACCGAGGGGCTCAACCTGCTGGCCTACGCCTTCTCCAACGCGGGCGCGCCCGGTGCCCTCGACGGCGTGGACGACTCCTGGGCGCGGCGGCTGCGGCTCGGCCCCGGCGACGAGGTCGTGGTGACCGAGATGGAGCACCACGCCAACCTCGTGCCGTGGCAGGAGCTGTGCCGGCGCACCGGGGCCACCCTGCGCTGGATCGGGGTGGACGAGGACGGCGAGCTCGACGTCGAGCGGCTCGGCGAGGTCGTGGGGGAGCGGACCCGGGTGGTCGCGCTCACCCACGTCTCCAACGTGCTCGGCACCGTCAACGACCTGGGTCCCGGGTCGCCGGTGGTGGCGGCGGCCCGCGCGGTCGGCGCGCTCGTCGTGGTGGACGCCTGCCAGTCCGCGCCGCACCTGGACATCCGCCCGCTCACCTCCGCCGACTCCGGGGTGGACGCCCTGGTCTTCACCGGCCACAAGACGCTGGGCCCCAGCGGGGTCGGGGTGCTGTGGGCACGGCGCGGGCTGCTGGAGGCCATGCCTCCCTTCCTCACCGGCGGATCGATGATCGAGGTCGTCCGGATGGAGGGGTCCACTTACGCCCCGCCGCCGGCGAAGTTCGAGGCCGGGGTCCCCATGGCCGCGCAGGCCGTCGGTCTGGCCACCGGGCTCGACTACCTCACCGAGGTGGGGCTGGACCGGGTGCACGCCCACGACCAGCAGCTCATGCGGCATACCCTCGACCTGCTGGCCGAGCGGCCCTGGCTCCGGGTACTGGGCCCGCCGGACCCGCAGCGGCGGATCGGTGCGGTCGCGTTCGTGGCCGACGGGGTGCACCCGCACGACGTGGGCCAGGTGCTGGACGACTCCGGCGTCGCGGTCCGCACGGGCCACCACTGCGCGTGGCCGCTGCACCGTCGGCTGCGGGTGCCGGCCTCCACCCGCGCGAGCTTCGGGATCTACACCAGCCTGGAGGAGGTCGACGCCCTCGCCGAGGCGCTCGACCGGGTGCCCGACATCTTCGGACTGGCCGGATGAGAGGAGTGCGGCGCTGATGGACCTGTACGGCGAGCTCATCCTCGACCACGCGAAGCGGCCGCAGCACGCCGGTCTGCGGGAGCCCTACGACGTCGAGGTCAACCACGTGAACCCCACCTGCGGCGACGAGATCAGCCTGCGGGTGCACCTCGAGACCGTGGCCGGGGGCGCCCAGGACGGCGCCCTGGTGCTGCGTGACGTCTCCTACGACGCCCTCGGCTGCTCGATCTCCGTGGCGTCCGCCTCGGTGCTGGCCGAGGAGACCCTCGGCCGACCGGTCGCGCAGACGCTGCAGACCTACCGGCACCTGCACGCCATGCTGACCAGCCGCGGGGCGGACCCCGGCGACGCCGAACAGATCGGCGACGCCGTCGCGTTCGCGGGCGTGGCGAAGTACCCTGCTCGCGTCAAGTGCGCCCTGCTGCCCTGGACCGCCTACCTCGACGCCCTCGCGCGCGCCGGTGCGGACATCTCCGCCGCCAGCGAGCGACCCGAGGGCGTCTGACCGACCCACCGACCCGCCGACCACCTCTGGAGGAACGCATGACCACCACCACCCCACCCAACGTCGCCGACGTCGAGGAGGCCCTGCGCGACGTCGTGGACCCCGAGCTCGGGATCAACGTCGTCGACCTCGGCCTCGTCTACGGCGTCACCGTGGACGCGGCGAGCCACGCCGTCATCGACATGACCCTCACCTCCGCGGCCTGCCCGTTGACCGACGTCATCGAGGACCAGGTCGCCCAGAGCCTGGAGGGCCTGGTCAGCAGCCACCGGATCAACTGGGTCTGGATGCCGCCGTGGGGCCCGGACAAGATCACCGAGGACGGGCGCGAGCAGCTGCGCGCCCTCGGCTTCAACGTCTGAGGCGCGAGCCGCGCCGATGGCCTCGACCCACCTCGTCGACGTCGCTCCCGAGCGGCTCACGGGGTGGGTCGACCGGTTCACGGCCTCCCACGGGCCGCTGACCTGGTCGGTCGTCAGCGACGACGAGGGGCAGGCGTGGCAGGCCCGGGCCCAGGACGGGTCGTGGGCCCGGCTGCGGTCCTGGCGCGCCCCGCAGCCGGACGACACCGCGGGGCCGGCACCGGGGTGGGAGCGGCCGCCGCCGCTGCTCGTGCTCCTGGTCCGACGCGGAGGGTATGCCGTGGCGGTCGTGGGGGAGGACGGGGCCCTGGTGCGGCACAAGGTCGGCACCCGGCACGTGCAGTCGCGCACCGCGGCCGGGGGCTGGAGCCAGCAGCGCTTCGCCCGGCGCCGGGGCCACCAGGCGGACGTGCTCGTCGAGGCGGTGGCGGGCCATGCCGCACGGCTGCTGGGGGAGGAGCCGGCGGAGCGCGGGACCGTGCCAGAAGGAGTGGTCCTCGGCGGTGACCGGAGCCTGGCCGACGCCGTCCTGCAGGCGCTCCCTGCGGCGGCGGCCGCCGTCCGCGGACTGCCGCGCCGCACGCTGTGGGACCTCCCGGACCCGCGCCGCTCCGTGCTCGACGACGCGGTACGGCGCGGGCGCGCGGTGCGCGTGCAGGTGCACAACGCCTGAGCACCGAACGTCGCGGATGGTTGCCCCACGCGCCACCGAGCGTCGAGGATGGTTGCCCCACGCGCCACCGAGCGCCGCCCATGGTTGCCCCATGCGCCACCGAGCCCCGCCCGTGGTGGTGTGGACCAACCACGAGCGGCGCTCGGAGGGTGTCGCGGGCGTGCCGCGGTCAGGCGGTCGCCGTCAGGCGGGGGAGCCGCTGGGTGCCGGCCCGGCGGGGGCCGGCTCCTCCGGCTGCTCCTGCGCCCAGGGCAGTCCGCGGCGGTCGCCGTCGTAGACGTCCTGGTCGAGGATGCCCTCGCGCTTGGCCACGATCGTGGGGACGAGGGCCTGCCCGGTGACGTTGGTGGCGGTGCGCCCCATGTCCAGGATGGGGTCGACCGCGAGGAGCAGACCGACGCCCTCGAGCGGCAGCCCCAGCGTGGACAGCGTCAGCGTGAGCATGACGGTCGCGCCGGTGACGCCCGCGGTGGCGGCCGAGCCGAGCACCGAGACGAAGGCGATGAGGAGGTACTCCGTCACGCCGAGGTCGACGCCGAAGAACTGGGCGACGAAGATCGCGGCGACGGCGGGGTAGACCGCGGCGCAGCCGTCCATCTTGGTCGTCGCACCCAGCGGCACGGCGAAGGCGGCGTAGGCCCGGGGCACCCCGAGGTTGCGCTCGGTGACGGACTGGGTGACCGGCAGGGTGCCGATCGAGGAGCGCGACACGAAGCCCAGCTGCATGGCCGGCCACACGCCGGTGAAGAACTGCTTGACCGACAGGCCGTGCAGACGCAGCAGGACGGGGTAGAGGACGCCCACGACGAGCAGCAGACCGGCGTAGATCGCGAGGGTGAAACGGCCCAGGGAGCCGATGGTCTCCCAGCCGTAGGACACGATGGCGTTGCCCAGCAGGCCGACGGTCGCGAGGGGGGCGAGCAGGATGACCCACCACAGGACCTTCTGCACGACGGTCAGGGCCGAGCGGGTGAAGGCCAGGAACGGGTCCGCCTCCTTGCCGACCTTGACCACCGCGACCCCGACGGCGATGGCCAGGATGAGGATCTGCAGGACGTTGAAGGACAGGCTGATGCCGTCGTCCCCCTCCTGGGCGTAGATCCCCAGGCTGTTGGCCGGGATGAGGCCGGTGAGGAAGTCGAGCCAGCCGCCGGTGCTGGACGGGGCGGCCGCGTCCGCGGCGGTGACCCCGGCACCCCGGGCGGGGTCGACGAGCCAGCCGACGACCATGCCGATGGACACCGAGGCCAGGGCGGTGATGGCGAACCACAGCAGCGTCTGCCAGGCCAGACGGGCCGCGTTGGTCACCTGGCGCAGGTTGGCGATCGAGGAGACGATCGCGAGGAAGACCAGCGGCGGCACGATGGTGCGCAGCAGGGTGACGAACGAGGAGCCGATGATGGACAGCGTCTCGGACAGCCAGGTGGGGTTGTCGGCGCTGGCGCCGGTGGACCGGGCCACCAGGCCCAGCACGACACCCAGCACGAGACCGATGAGCACCTGGGTGCCGAAGGACACCCGGCGAAGACGGGACAGCACGGCGGAACCTTCCGGTGGGGGATGAGGTGGTGCAACCTCCGTCCCAACAGGGCGTTATGTCGCCGCTATTCCGCCCGTCCGGCTGTGACCTCGCTCACCCCTCGTAGTCGTCCACGCTGGCGGCGTTGAGGGTGTCGCACCGGTTGGCATCACCCGACTCGTAGCCCCGCATGAACCAGCCCATGCGCTGCTCGGAGCTGCCGTGGCTCCAGGTGTGCGGGGTGACCTGACCCTGCACCCGCTCCTGGATGGAGTCGTCACCGACGGCCGAGGCGGCCGACATCGCGGACTCGACGTCCTCGCGGGTCAGCTCCTGCAGCAGGGGGTTGCCCTCGTCGTCCTCGGTGCGGGTGGCGTTGCCCGCCCAGGCGCCCGCGAAGCAGTCGGCCTGCAGCTCGACCCGCACCGCCCCGGACTCCGGGCCGCGCGGGTCCTGCTGGGAGTACTGCAGCGCCCCGGTCCAGTTCTGGACGTGGTGGCCGTACTCGTGGGCCAGGACGTACATCTGGCTGAAGCTGCCGCCGTCGGCACCCAGCTGCCCCTCCAGCTGGTCGAAGAAGCCGGTGTCGAGGTAGATCCGCCGGTCCAGCGGGCAGTAGAACGGGCCGACCGCGCTGGAGGCGGACCCGCACTGGGTCTGGACCGAGCCGGAGAAGAGGATGGCCGTGGTGGGGTCGGCGTCCGGCAGCACCGCCGTCCAGTAGTCCTCGAGGGAGACCATCGTGGCCTTCATCCGGCAGTCGACGTCGGCGTTGGCGTCGGCCCCGGTCCGGCACTCCGCCAGGTCGACATTCTGCGCCTGGGGGGCCGCCTCCTCCTGGGAGCCGAGCACCTGGCCCGGGTCCCCGCCCAGCAGCATGACCACCAGCGCCACGAGGAGCGCGCCGAGCCCGCCCCCGGCCGCGACCTTGCCGCCACCGCCGGCGCGGCGGGCCCGCCCGCTGCCGATGTTGGCGTTCTCCCTGAAGGTCATGGGTGCTCCGTCCCGCTCCGTCCGCGCCGGTCGGGGGACCGGAGCCTCAGCGCGTAGACTAGCCACCAGCCCCCCGCGACGCACCCGATGCCGTCCGGGACGCGTCATACCCCTCCCTGCAGCGCCGTTCCCGTGCTGCCCACCGCCCGTGAAGGAGCCCGTCCGTGATCAGCGCAGCCGGTGTCGAGATCCGCGTGGGCTCCCGCCTGCTCATGGAGGACGTCACCTTCCGCGTCGGCCCGGGTGACCGGGTCGGCCTCGTGGGTCGCAACGGGGCGGGCAAGACGACCCTCACCCGGATGCTCTCCGGGGAGGGGCAGCCGGCGGGCGGCACCATCACCCGCACCGGCCAGATCGGCTACCTCCCCCAGGACCCGCGCACCGGGGACCTGGAGGTGCTCGGGCGCGACCGCATCCTCTCCGCGCGCGGTCTCGACGAGATCATCCGCGGCCTGCGCCGGGCCGAGGAGACCATGGCCAGCGCCGACGGCGAGGAGCGGGAGCGGGCGATGGCGCGCTACACCCGGCTGGACGCGGAGTTCGGCAGCCGGGGCGGGTACGCCGCCGAGTCCGAGGCCGCCTCGATCGCCAGCAGCCTGGGCCTGCCGGACCGCGTCCTGGAGCAGCCCCTGCGCACCCTCTCCGGGGGGCAGCGGCGACGCATTGAGCTGGCCCGCATCCTCTTCTCCGGCGCCGACACCCTGCTGCTCGACGAGCCGACCAACCACCTGGACGCCGACTCGGTCGTCTGGCTGCGCGAGCACCTCAAGAGCCACACCGGCGGGCTCATGGTGATCTCGCACGACGTCGACCTCATCGAGACCGTCGTCACCAAGGTGTTCTACCTCGACGCCAACCGGCAGGTCCTCGACGTCTACAACATGGGGTGGAAGGCCTACCTCGCCCAGCGCGAGGCCGACGAGCGGCGACGCCACCGGGAGCGGGCCAACACCGAGAAGAAGGCGTCCGCGCTGCTGGCGCAGGCCGACAAGATGCGGGCCAAGGCCACCAAGGCGGTCGCCGCCCAGAACATGGCCCGCCGGGCCGAGCGGATGATGGCCGGGCTCGAGGGGGAGCGGCAGGGCGACAAGGTGGCCAAGCTGCGCTTCCCCACCCCCGCGTCGTGCGGACGCACCCCCCTCACCGCGGAGGGGCTGTCGAGGTCCTACGGCAGCCTGGAGATCTTCACCGACGTCGACCTGGCGATCGACCGGGGGTCCAAGGTCGTGGTGCTGGGGCTCAACGGCGCCGGCAAGACGACGCTGCTGCGCCTGCTCGCCGGCATCGACGACCCGGACACCGGGGAGGTCCAGCCCGGGCACGGGCTCAAGCTCGGCTACTACGCCCAGGAGCACGAGACGCTGGACGTGCACCGCAGCGTGCTGGACAACATGAAGTCGGCCGCCCCGGACCTCGACGAGACCGAGACCCGCAAGGTGCTCGGCTCCTTCCTCTTCTCCGGCGACGACGTCGACAAGCCGGCCGGCGTGCTGTCCGGAGGGGAGAAGACCAGGCTCGCCCTGGCGACCCTCGTGGTGTCCGCCGCCAACGTGCTCCTCCTGGACGAGCCGACCAACAACCTCGACCCGGCCTCCCGGGAAGAGGTGCTGTCCGCGCTGCGTTCCTATGAGGGTGCCGTCGTCCTGGTCAGCCACGACGAGGGGGCGGTGCAGGCGCTCGAGCCCGAGCGGGTCCTCCTGCTCCCCGACGGGGTCGAGGACCTGTGGGGACGTGACTACGAAGATCTCATCGCCCTGGCCTGAGGGCGTCAGGAAGGTGGCCCAGTGACGGTCGGTATGCGCGGCGGCACGTTCCGCAGCTTCGCCAAGGACCGCAGCGTCCAGGACCGTCGGATCGGGCGGGACACCGCGCGCCGGGTCGCGTCCTACGGCCGCCCGTTCCTCGGCAAGATCGGCGTCTACCTCGCGCTGACGATCCTCGCCGGCGCCCTCGTGACGGCGGTCCCGCTGCTGCTGGGGCGGATCATCGACGACGGCGTCGAGGTGGGCGACCGCGGTGTCGTCGTGCGGCTGTCCCTCCTGGTCGCGGGCCTGGCGGTGCTCGAGGCCGTGGTGACCGTCGTGACGCGCTGGTTCGGCTCACGGATCGGCGAGGGCCTCATCTACCACCTGCGCCGGCAGGTCTTCGCGCACGTCCTGCGGCAGCCGATCGCCTTCTTCACCCGGGCCCAGACCGGCGCCCTCGTCTCGCGGCTCAACACCGACGTCATCGGGGCCCAGACCGCGTTCACCTCCATCCTGTCCGGCTTCGTCAGCAGCCTGGTCCAGCTCGTCCTCATCCTCGTCGCGCTGTTCTCCATGAGCTGGCAGATCACCCTGCTGGCCCTGCTCCTCGTGCCGGTCTTCATCGTCCCGGCCCGCTTCGTGGGCGCCCGGCTCTCCGCGCTGACCCGCCGCCAGATGGGGCTCAACGCCGACATGCAGGCACGGATGACCGAGCGCTTCAACGTGGGCGGAGCCCTGCTCGTGCGCCTCTTCGGGCGGCCGGCGACCGAGGACGAGGAGTATGCCGAGCGCGCGGCCGGGGTGCGCGACTCCGGGATCGCCATCGCCGTCAACCGGGTGTTCTTCATGGCGGCCCTGGGCCTGGTGGCCGCGCTGGCCACCGCGCTCGTCTACGGCATGGGCGGCCTCATGGTCGTCGCCGGGTCCCTGACGACCGGCACGCTGGTGGCCATGTCCACCCTGCTCACCCGGATGTACGGCCCCCTCACGTCGCTGTCGAACGTCCGGGTGGACATCATGACCGCCCTCGTGAGCTTCGAGCGGATCTTCGAGGTGCTCGACCTGCGCCCACTGGTGGCGGAGGTCGACCGGCCCCGCGGCATACCCTCCGGTCCGGTCTCGGTGGACCTCGAGGGGGTGAGCTTCAGCTACCCCTCCGCGGACGAGGTGTCGATCGCCTCGCTGGAGCAGCGGCCCGAGGCCGAGACCCAGGACGGCCACCGCGTGCTCGAGGACGTCACCGCGACGGTGCCGGCCGGGTCCATGGTGGCGCTCGTCGGGCCCTCCGGTGCCGGCAAGACCACGCTCACCACGCTCGTGGCGCGCCTCTACGACCCCACCGCCGGCCGGGTGCGGATCGGGGGGGTGGACCTGCGGGAGGCGTCCTTCGACGCGCTGCGCGAGACCGTCGGCGTGGTGACCCAAGAGGCGCACATGTTCAACGACACGGTGCGCGCCAACCTGCTCTACGCCCGGCCGGAGGCGAGCGAGACCCAGGTCTGGCACGCGCTGGAGGGAGCCAGGATCGCCGACCTCGTGCGCCGGCTCCCGGACGGACTCGACACCGTGGTCGGCGACCGGGGGCACCGGCTCTCGGGCGGGGAGAAGCAGCGCCTGGCCATCGCCCGGCTGCTGCTCAAGTCACCCGCCGTGGTCGTGCTGGACGAGGCGACCGCGCACCTGGACAGCGAGTCCGAGGCGGCCGTCCAGCGCGCGCTCGACGAGGCGCTGCAGGGGCGCACCTCGCTGGTCATCGCCCACCGCCTGTCCACGGTGCGCGACGCCGACCAGATCCTCGTGCTCGAGCACGGGCGCGTCGTGCAGCGCGGCACCCACGAGCAGCTGCTCGCCGAGGGGGGCCTCTACGCGGCGCTCTACCGCACCCAGTTCCGCGACTGACCCCGCGCCGGACGGGTCAGGCGTCCTCCTCGTCCCAGATCCGTACCTTGCGCCGACGGGGCGAGCGGCGGCGTGCGGGGGAGGGTGACCCGGGCCGTGACCCGACCGGGACCGGCGGCTCGCCGGGGGTCTGCTCGCCGGGGACCTGCTCCAGAGAGCCCTCGCGCTCGTCCTGCGCCTCCCGGCGGGCCATGACGAGCACGAGCAGCAGCCCCACCGGCACGGTGAGCCACCACTGCAGGGCGTAGGCCAGGTGAGACCCCAGGCCGGTGTCCGGCGCCCCCAGCGGCTCGGGTCGGGTCGCCGGGGCCGGATCCTCCTCGTCGAGGACGAGGTAGGCCGGGCGCAGGTTCAGAGCGGTCGCGTCCTCCAGAGCGCCCAGGTCGATCGACGCGAGCTGACCCTGGACCGGCGGCCGGCCCAGGTCACGCTCGGAGGGCAGCAACCACCCGGTCACCGTGACCTGGCCGGTGGGAGCCTCCGGCACGTCCGGCAGCTGCTGCGCGGTCGGTGCGTTGGGCACCCACCCGCGGTCGACCGCGATCGCGGAGCCGTCCGGCAGGGCCAGCGGCACCAGCACCTCGTAGCCGAACACGCCCTCGTAGGGACGGTTGCGCACGAGGTGCTGCTGGTCGGTGAGGTACCGACCGGTCGCCTCGACGCGGGTCCACCGCTGGGCGCCCGCGAGGTCGTCCCCGGGCCCCAGGGCCTCGTCGAGGGGCACCGGGGTCTGGCCGTAGTTGGCCTCGACCACCGCGCGGTTCTCGACCCTGCCCTCGTGCCGGCTCCACTGCCAGGTGCCCAGGCCGGCGGTGATGACGGCGAAAAGGACGGCGAGCGCGAGGTAGCCGAGCCAGCGGGGCCGGCGCAGGACCTGCCACACCTCAGCCGTCCGCCTCGGTCAGCTCGTCCACGCCGACGACCTCGAGGAGGAAGCCGCGCAGCTGCAGGAAGTCGCGCAGGTGCCCCTCGTGCGCCGGGCAGGCCAGCCACACCTTGCGACGCCCGGCGGTGTGCAGCCGGGGGTTGCGCCACACGACGGCTCGCTCGGCCTGCTGACGGCAGCCCTTCGCGCTGCAGACGAGCCCCGGTCCCGCCGGCGTCACGACGCGTCGGGGCCGCGGGGGGGATGCCGGTCGCTCACGACCGTGCCGGTGATGACGGCCCCGCTGCGGGCGCCGTCGGCCGCGCCCGGCTCGGGCGCGGGTCCGGTGCCCAGGCCGCGGGTCGGCGCCTGCGGCGTCGACGCCGGGCCGCGTCTCTGGTCGACCGCGTTGGCGACCATGACCGCGAACGCCGGGATGACCACGGCGAGGAAGACGGCGACCCAGGCGAGGGCATACCGCTGGGTGGTGAACGCCCAGACCGCGACCGGGAAGGAGACCGTCCGGATGCCCATCGCGGTGAGGTACTGCCACATCCGGCGCCTGCGGTCCTCCTCGACCGAGCGCCGGGCGCTGGTCACCCCCTGTGCCGGACGTCGTGCCCCGGCGCGCGGGGCGGAGGAGGTGGGCACATCTCCACGATACGGACTACGGTGGCCCCGTGACGAATCCCAGCGCCCCCTCGACCCCCTCGGCCGTCCTCGTGACCGGTGGCAACCGCGGCATCGGCCTGGCCATCGCCCGCGCGTTCGCCGAGGCCGGCGACGACGTCGTCATCACCCACCGCAGCGGCGAGCCCCCCGAGGGGCTGCGCGGCGTGCGCTGCGACGTGACGGACGCGGCGAGCGTGGACGCCGCCTTCACCGCGGCCGAGGAGCTGCTCGGACGACCGGTGGAGGTGCTCGTCGCCAATGCCGGGATCACCAAGGACACCCTGCTCATGAGGATGAGCGACGAGGACTTCGACGCGGTCCTGGACACCAACCTCGCCGGCGCCTTCCGGTGCGCGCGCCGGGCCTCGAAGGGCATGATCAAGGCACGGGCCGGGCGGATCATCCTGATCTCCTCCGTGGTGGGGCTCTACGGCTCCCCGGGCCAGACCAACTACGCCGCGTCCAAGGCCGGGCTGGTCGGGCTCGCCCGCTCGATCACCCGCGAGCTGGGGGGCCGGGGGATCACCGCCAACGTCGTCGCCCCCGGCTTCATCGAGACCGAGATGACCGGGCAGCTGACCGAGGACCGGCGGGCGACCTACCTGGCCGGCATCCCCGCCGGGAGGTTCGCCCGGCCCGAGGAGGTGGCCGGGGTCGTGCGCTTCCTCGCCGGCCCGGACGCGGCCTACATCAGCGGCGCGGTGGTCCCCGTCGACGGCGGGCTGGGGATGGGTCACTGACCCGGACCGGGCGACACGGGCCGCGAGGCGCCGGATCACGCCGGGCGACGCACTAGAGTTCCCCCCATGCTCCTCGAGGGAAAGAAGCTCCTGATCACCGGTGTCCTCATGGACACCTCCATCGCCTTCCACGTGGCCCGGCTCGCCCAGGAGCAGGGAGCCGAGGTGGTGCTCACCTCGTTCGGCCGGACGCTGAAGATCACCCAGGCCATCAGCCGCCGCCTACCGCAGCCCGCGCCGGTCATCGAGCTGGACGTGCAGAACACCGAGCACCTGGACACCCTCGCCGACCGGGTGGGTGAGCACACCGACCACCTCGACGGGGTGCTGCACTCGATCGGCTTCGCCCCCCGGGGAGCCTTCGACTTCCTCGGCGCGTCCTGGGAGGACGTCGCGACGGCCATGCAGGTCAGCGCCTACTCCCTCAAGGCGCTGGCGGTGGCGGCGCTGCCGCGCATGCGCGAGGGCGGGGCGGTCGTCGGCCTCACCTTCGACGCGCAGTACGCCTGGCCGGTCTACGACTGGATGGGGGTCTCCAAGGCGGCCTTCGAGGCGACCAGCCGCTACCTCGCCCGCGACCTGGGGCCTCGGGGCATCCGTTCCAACCTCGTCTCGGCAGGGCCCATCTCGACGACCGCGGCCAAGTCGATCCCCGAGTTCGACCAGTTCGCCCGCTGGGGCGAGCACTCCCCGCTCGGGTGGGACGTCAGGGACCCGGTGCCGGCGGCCCAGGCCTGCGTGGCCCTGCTCTCGGACTGGTTCCCGGCGACGACCGGCGAGATCGTCCACGTGGACGGCGGCTTCCACGCCACCGGCTTCTGAGCCGGGTCCTCCCCCCACCTCCTCCGGCCCGAGGTCCTACTCGGAGATCACGGTGCCCTTGCCGACGACGACGATGCCCGAGTCGGTGACCGTGAAGCCCCGCCGCCGGTCATGCTCGTGGTCGACGCCGATGTGCACGCCGGCCGGCACCCGGACGTCCTTGTCGATGATGGCGCGGTGGATCTGGCAGGACCGCCCGACCTCGACCCGGTCCATGAGCACCGAGCCGGTGACGTGGCTGAAGCTGTGCACCGTGACCCGCGGTGACAGGACGCTGTCGGTCACCGTCGCCCCGGAGATGACGCACCCCGGGGACACCGCCGAGTTGACGGCGTGGCCGACCCGGTCCCCGGACCCGTGCACGAACTTCGCCGGCGGGTGCGGGCCGTAGTTGGTGTAGATCGGCCACTCCTCGTTGTAGAGGTTGAACACCGGGTGCACCGACACCAGGTCCAGGTGCGCGTCGTAGTAGGAGTCGATGGTGCCGACGTCGCGCCAGTAGCCGCGGTCGCGGTCGGTCGCGCCGGCGATCTCGTTGTCCTTGAAGTCGTAGACCCAGGCGTCGCCCTTGTCGACGAACGCGGGCACGATGTCGCCGCCCATGTCGTGCTTGGACCCCTCGTTGAGGGCGTCCATCCGCACCGCGGCCTCGAGCGCCTCGGTGGTGAAAACGTAGTTCCCCATCGAGGCCAGCACCTCGTCCGGGGCGTCGGGCAGCCCCCGCGGGTCGGCCGGCTTCTCCAGGAACTCGCGGATCTGCCGCGGGTCCTCCTGGTTGACGTCGATGACCCCGAACTGGTCGGCCAGGCTGATCGGCTGCCGGATCGCCGCGACCGTGCAACCGGCGCCGGTCTCGACGTGCTGCTCGACCATCTGGGCGAAGTCCATGCGGTAGACGTGGTCGGCGCCGACGACGACCACGATGTCCGGCCGCTCGTCGTGCACGAGGTTGAGGCTCTGGTAGATCGCGTCCGCCGACCCGGAGAACCAGCTCTTGCCGAGCCGCTGCTGGGCGGGGACCGGCGCGACGTAGTTGCCCAGGAGGGTCGACATACGCCACGTCTTGGTGATGTGCGCGTCCAGGCTGTGCGACTTGTACTGCGTGAGCACGACGATCTTGAGGTAGCCGGAGTTGACGATGTTGGACAGGGCGAAGTCGATGAGGCGGTAGATCCCCCCGAACGGGACGGCGGGCTTGGCCCGGTCCGCGGTCAGCGGCATCAGCCGCTTGCCCTCCCCACCCGCCAGGACGATCGCCAGGACCTTGAGCCGACTGCCTCGTTGCGCTGCCATGGGACCAACCTAGACGCCGCGTCAACCCCTGGCGAGGGGAGGGGCCAGGGGCTACGTTGAGGGCGTGCGCATCGACATCCTCACCCGCGAGTACCCCCCCAACGTCTACGGCGGAGCCGGCGTCCACGTCGCCGAGCTGACCCGTGCCCTGCGAGCCGTCGACGGGACGCAGGTGCAGGTCAGAGCCTTCGACGAGCCCGCCGACGAGCCGGGCACGACCGGGTATGCCGTGCCCGAGGACCTCGCGGACGCCAACGGTGCGCTGCGGACCCTGGGCGTGGACCTCCTCATGGCGCGCGATGTCGCCACCGGGGGCGCGGACCTCGTGCACAGCCACACCTGGTACGCCAACATGGGCGGTCACCTGGGGGGTGCGCTGGCGCAGATCCCGCACGTGGTCAGCGCGCACAGCCTGGAGCCGCTGCGGCCCTGGAAGGCCGAGCAGCTCGGCGGCGGGTATGCCGTCTCCTCCATGGTCGAGAAGGTCGCCTACGAGGGCGCGGCCGGCGTCATCGCCGTCTCCGCAGGCATGCGCCGCGACATCCTGGCGGCCTACCCCGGCGTCGACCCGGGCTCGGTCCACGTCGTGCACAACGGCATCGACGCCGACCTGTGGCAGCGGGACACCTCCGACGACGCCGCCGAGTTCGTGCGGTCGAAGGGGATCGACCCGCACGCGCGCAGCGTCGTCTTCCTGGGGCGGATCACCCGGCAGAAGGGCCTGCCCTTCCTGCTCAAGGCGCTGCGCGCGCTGGACGACGACGTGCAGGTCGTGCTCCTCGCGGGTGCGCCGGACACCGAGGAGATCAAGGCCGAGGTCATCGCCCTCGTGGACCAGCTGCGCACCGAGCGGGGCGAGCAGGCGGCGCCCGTGGTGTGGATCGACGACATGCTGCCGCGCCACCAGGTCGTCGCCGTGCTCTCCCACGCCACCGTCTTCGTGTGCCCCTCCGTCTACGAGCCGCTCGGCATCGTCAACCTCGAGGCGATGGCCTGCGGCGCCGCGGTGGTCGCGACCGCGACGGGCGGCATCCCCGAGGTTGTCGTCGACGGCGAGACCGGCTGGCTGGTGCCCATCGAGCAGGTCCAGGACGGCACCGGCACGCCGGTCGACGAGGACGCCTTCGTCGCCGACCTGGGCCGGGCCCTGGTGGAGGCCTGCTCGGACGCCGAGGAGGCGCGCCGGCGGGGCGAGGCCGGTCGGGCACGGGCGGTCGAGCAGTTCAGCTGGACCACGGTGGCCGAGCGCACCGTCGAGGTCTACCGCGCCGTCCTGGAGGGCCGTGCCCCGGACCTGCCCGAGCTCGGCTGAGGCCGGGCGCCTCCGGTCGCAGACCGCGGCGGACGGTCCTACGGTCGCACCATGAGCGACATCCTCAGCATGCACCCGGACCGCGACACCTTCGACCTTCCCCAGCTGCGGGCCGCCATCGAGGCGGCGTCGGCCTGCGCGAGCACCTGCGCGTCCTGCGCGGACGCCTGCCTGCGCGGAGGCCACGCCGGCGACATGGTCCGGTGCATCGACCTGTGCAACCAGTGCGCCGCCATCTGCCGCACCACCGCCGACATCCTCTCCCGCCCGGGGCCCAACGGGGACAGCTGGGAGGAGGTCGTGCGGGCGTGCATCGCGGTCTGCCGCGAGTGCGCCGACGAGTGCGGCAGCCACGAGATGGACCACTGCCGCGCCTGCGCGCAGGCCTGCCGCGAGTGCGCGGAGGCCTGCGAGACGCTGCTCGCCGTCGCGGACTGAGGGCGGGGCGCCCCGGTCCTCGCTAGCGCCAGCCGGCGAGGTGCAGGACGGCGGTGTTCGTCGCGTCGGTCAGCGCCGTGGCGGCCACGGCCTGCAGGCGCCGCAGCGTCTGTCCGCGCGAGCTCGTGGTCGCCAGGTCGACCGACTCCAGCGCGGGGTCCAGCCCGGCGTCGGTGAGCGTCAGGACCCCGGCGGCGAGGGCGATGAGCCGCTGGGCCCGGCCCGGGAGGCCGGTGGGCAGCCCCCAGGGCTCGGCCTGCGACGTGCGGCGCAGGCCCGCCAGGCGCTCCTGGGCCGCGGCGCCGAAGGGCGCGCCACCCGCCTCGAGGAGGGCGTCGGTGTGCGCGGCCAGCTCGGTCCGCAGGCCCAGCTCGACCTGACCGAGGTCGAGCGCCTCCACCCGGTGCGTGGGGAAGGGCTCGGCGTCGTGCAGCGTCCAGCGCGCGGACCAGCCCTGGTCGCCCTCCGGCCCGAACAGCTCCAGCTCGGGCACCAGCGCCCCGCCCAGGCCCGGGATGAAGACGCACTCGGCCGCCGCGCTGGCGGCGGCGTGCAGGTCCGCCGAGCCCCGCGGCATACCGGTGAGGTCGCCCGGACGGGGCAGAGCCACGAGCACGGCCCGCTCGCCGAGGCTCTGCCACATGCCCAACGGCTCGGTCAGGCCCTCCACGTGGTCGACGTCGGGCAGGGCCCGGGCGGCGACCGTGGACACGTCGGCGCGCCCGGCGAAGGCCGCGGTGGCCCACAGGGCCACCCGCACGCTCGCCGGCAGCTCGTGATCAGGCATGGGGGCGATGGTAGACACCTCGGCCCCGACTAGAGTGGCCCGCCATGAGCGATGTCCTGGAATTCGCCGGTGTCGGGGTCCGGCGTGGCACGACCGACCTGCTCAGCGGGGTGGACTGGTCGGTCGAGGAGGGGGAGCGGTGGGTCGTCATCGGGCCCAACGGGGCCGGCAAGACCACGCTGCTCCAGCTCGCCTCCGGCCGCATGCACCCCACCACCGGTGTCGCCGGGGTCCTGGGTGAGGTGCTGGGGGCCGTCGACGTCTTCGAGCTCCGCCCCCGGATCGGGGTCTCCAGCGCCGCCGTCGCCGACCGCATCCCCGACGAGGAGCGGGTCAGCGACGTCGTGGTCACCGCCGCCTACGGGGTGGTCGGCCGCTGGCGCGAGCAGTACGACGAGACCGACGACCAGCGCGCCGCCGAGCTCCTCGAGGCGCTCGGGGTGGCGCACCTGGCGACCCGCCGGTTCGGCACCCTCTCCGAGGGCGAGCGCAAGCGGGTGCAGATCGCCCGGGCCCTCATGACCGACCCCGAGCTCATGCTGCTCGACGAGCCGGCCGCAGGCCTCGACCTGCGGGGCCGGGAGGACCTGGTCGGGCGGCTCAGCCTGCTCGCGGAGGACCTGGACGCCCCGGCGCTGGTGCTGGTCACGCACCACGTCGAGGAGATCCCGCCCGGCTTCACCGACATCCTCATGCTGCGCGAGGGCACGGTGGTCGCCGCCGGCCCGATCGAGCTCACGCTGACGGCCGAGAACCTCTCGGCGACCTTCGGCATACCGCTCGTCGTCGACCGCCACGGGGACCGCTGGTCGGCCCGCGCCGCGACCCCGGTGCCGGCGTCGGGGTCGGGGTCGGTGCCCGGCACCACCGCGTGAGCGTCCTCGAGGTCCTCGCTATCGTCCTGGCCGGGCTGGCGGCGGGCACCATCAACACGATCGTCGGGTCCGGCACGCTGGTGACCTTCCCGGTGCTGCTGCTCTTCGGGTATGCCCCGGTCTCGGCCAACATCTCCAACTCCCTGGGTCTGGTGCCCGGAGGCGTCGCGGGGACGTGGGGCTACCGTCACGAGCTGCGCTCGCTGGGCCCGATGCTCTGGCGCCTGGGGCCGGCGAGCCTGGTGGGCTCGGTCATCGGCGCCCTGCTCCTCCTGGTGCTGCCGGCGGCGGCGTTCGAGACGATCGTGCCCGTCCTCATCCTCGTGGCCCTGCTGCTCGTCGTGCTCGGGCCGCGGCTGCAGCGCTGGGCCGCCCACCGGCACGCCGACCGCATCACCCCGGGCCGGTGGGTCGCGCTCGTGGTCGGCATCCTGCTGTCCGGGGTCTACGGCGGCTACTTCGGCGCGGCGCAGGGGGTGCTGCTGCTGGGGATCATGAGCATCCTGCTGCCGCTGGGCCTGCAGCAGATCAACGGCATCAAGAACGTGCTGGCGACCATCGCCAACCTCGTGGCGGCGCTGGTCTTCCTGGTGGTCGCGCCGGACCTCGTGGACTGGACGGTGGTCCTGCTCATCGGGATCGGGTCCATCCTTGGGGGGCTCCTCGGGGCCCGGGTGGGCCGACGGCTGCCGCCGGCCGTGCTGCGCGGCGTCATCGTCGTCATCGGCACGGTGGCGATCGTCAACCTGCTGCTGACATGAGCGAGGCTCCCGCAGACCTCCCGTCCGGCGCCGTGTGGGTCGAGGACCCGCGCGATCCCCGGGTGCGCGACTACTTCCAGCTCACCGACGTGGCGCTGCGCCGGGTGCTGGAGCCGCAGGAGGGGCTCTACCTCGCCGAGTCCGACAAGGTCATCCGGCGCGCGCTGGCCTCCGGCCACCGGATGCGCTCGCTGCTCCTCACGCCGCGCTGGGCCACCGAGCTCACCGAGCTCGTCCGTCCGGCGCTGGCGGACGGCATACCGGTGTATGTCGGGAGCCCGGGCGTCATCGAGGAGATGACCGGCTTCCACCTGCACCGCGGGGCCATCGCGGCCATGCACCGTCCCGCGCTGCCGGGCGTGGCAGAGGTCGTGGCCGGGGCCCGCAGGGTCGCCGTCCTGGAGGACGTGGTGGACCACACCAACGTGGGGGCCGCCTTCCGCTCGGCCGCGGCCCTGGGCGTGGACGCCGTGCTGGTGACCCCGCGCTGCGCGGACCCGCTCTACCGCAGGGCGGTGCGCGTCTCCATGGGCACCGTCTTCCAGGTGCCCTGGACGCGGATCGACCCGTGGCCCGGCGGGGTCGACGTGCTCCGCGAGGAGGGCTTCACCGTGGCCGCGCTGGCCCTCGCCGAGGACGCCGTCGACCTCGACGAGCTGGAGGCCCGGCCGCCGGAGCGCCTGGCGCTGGTGCTGGGCACCGAGGGCGACGGGCTCTCGCGCCGTACCGTCGAGGCGGCGGACCTCGTCGTGCGGATCCCCATGGGCGGCGGCGTGGACAGCCTCAACGTCGCGGCCGCCTCGGCGGTGGCGTTCTGGGCGGTCCGGCCGCGCTGAGGCCGGCCCTCGTGGTCCGGCCGTGGTGGGGGCCGGCCCTGAGCCGCGCCCGGAGCCACGCCTGGAGCTGGGTCGTGTGCAGTCGTGGCCCTCCAGGGGCCACAACCACGCACAGCCGCGAGTCGCCCTGCCGACGAGGGCCGGGTGCTGGGCATGACTGCCAGGTCGTGCGCAGAAGTGGCCCTCCAGGGGCCACGACCACGCACAGCGGCAACGGGCTGTGGCAGAGCCGCGACCGGTCAGCCGTCCTGCCGCGCGTCGCGGCGACGGAACAGCCCGGCCAGGACGGCGCCGGAGAGGTTGTGCCAGACCGAGAACACCGCGCCCGGCAGCGCCGCCACCGGCGTGAAGAAGGTGGCGGCGAGGCCCGAGGCCAGCCCGGAGTTCTGCATCCCCACCTCGATCGCCATCGTGCGGGCCGACCGCTCGCCGACCCCGGTGACGCGGCCGACGGCATACCCGATGCTCAGGCCGAGCAGGTTGTGCAGGACCACGGCCGCGGCGACGAGCAGGCCGGCCTCGAGCAGCTGGTCGGCCGAGAGCGACACCACGAGGGCCACGACGACACAGATGACGAGGACGGAGAACCACGGCATCAGCGGCAGCACCCGCCGCACCACGGCAGGCAGGAGGAGGCGGACGAGCAGGCCCAGCACGACCGGCACGAGCACGATGACGACGATGGTGCGGGCCATGCCCCAGCCGTCCACGGGCAGCCGCTCGCCGACCAGCCAGAGCGTCAGCAGGGGCGTGAGCAGCGGGGACAGCAGGGTCGACACCGAGGTCATGGTGACCGACAGGGCCGTGTCGGCGCGGGCGAGGTAGGCCACGACGTTGCTGGCGGTGCCTCCGGGGACGCAGCCGACGAGGATGACCCCCGCGGCGATCTCGTCCGGGAGCCTCAGCAGGGTGACGACGAGCAGCCCCACGAGGGGCATGACGGCGTACTGCGCCGCCACACCGAGCAGGACGGGCAGCGGCCGGCGGACCACCAGGGCGAAGTCCGGGAGCGTCAGGGTCAGCCCCATCCCGAACATGATGACCCCGAGCAGCGGCGTGATGAGCCCAGCGCCGCCGGAGACCGGGCCGGCTAAGGCATACCCGATCCCTCCGGCGAGGAGGACGAGGAGGGGGAAGAGGGTGACCGCACGGTAGGCGCTGCGGTCCTCGGCCCGGCTGTCCGGCGGGTCGCCGGCGACGATGCTCATCAGGTCACGTCGGGGGTTCCAGGGCCAGGTCCTCGACGACCTCGGCACCCGGCAGCCGGGCGGCCAGCGCGCCGGGCAGGCGCAGCTTGCTGCGCCGCAGACCCGAACCGATGACGATGTGCTCGCGCTGCACGACCCGGGCGTCGACGAGCACCGGCCAGCCGGACGGCACCCCCACGGGGGTGATGCCGCCGTACTCCATCCCGCTGCGCCCGACCGCCTCGTCCATCGGCATGAACGAGCACTTGCGCACGTCGAGGCGCTTGCGGACGGCCTTGTTGACGTCGGCCCGGGTATGCCCGAGCACCAGCGCGGCGCACACGCGCTCCTCGCCGGCGCGCGCCCCGGAGATGACGATGCAGTTGGCCATGTCCCGCAGGTCCCATCCCGTGGCCTCCACCAGGACGGCCGTGTCGGCGTGGTCCGGGTCGATCTCGGTGACCTCGACGGCGGCCACGTCCGCACCGTCCGACGCCATCGCCTCGAGGGCGTGCCGGACCGGCTCGGCGAGCAGGTCGGGACGCTCCAGGGCCGGGGCCCAGGTCAGGCTCACAGCTGGTAGGTGCCGGTGATCGAGCCCCGGGCCAGCACGTTGCCCAGCGTCATGAACTGGGCCTTGGCCAGCGAGCTGGAGGCGTCGAGACCGGTGTCGTCGGTGTCCAGCGCCCAGACGGTGAAGACGTAGCGGTGCGGCACGTCACCCTCGGGCGGGGCGCAGCCGGCCCAGTCGTGGGTGCCGAAGTCGTTGGCGAGGGTCATGACCCCCTCCCCGAGGTCGTGGCCCTCCTGCCCGGCACCGGTGTCCAGCGAGGTGACGTCGGCGGGGATCCCCAAGACGGCCCAGTGCGAGAAGCCGCCCACGACCGGGGCGTCCGGGTCGTGGCAGACGAGCAGATAGGACCGGGTGCCCTCCGGCGCCCCGGACCAGGACAGCTGCGGCGAGGTGTTGCCCTGGGCGTAGCCCGCGGACTCCGGCAACGGGGACCCGTCGGTGAAGTCCGTGCTGGTCACCTGCAGCTTGGCCGGCGCGGCCGGGAGGGTGTCGACGGGGTGGGGGGCAAGGGTGCGCTCCAGACTCATGCCCCCGAACCTAACGCGCTCACCGTGGGGTCGCACGTGGTGGTCGGGGTGTCGGGGGTGCGTGGCACAGTGGGCGCCATGGCGAGCGAGGGACGTCGGTGCATCATGCACCTCGACCTCGACGCCTTCTTCGCCGCGGTCGAGCAGCGCGACAAGCCCTCGCTGCGGGGCCGCCCGGTCATCGTCGGAGGTCTCGGCGGCCGGGGCGTGGTGTCCACGGCGTCCTACGAGGCGCGCCGGTTCGGTGCGCGCTCCGCGATGCCCACCATCGAGGCCCGGCGCCGCTGCCCGCCCGGGACGGCCTTCCTCTCCGGGCGCTTCGCGGCGTACCGCGCGTCGTCGGCGGTCGTCATGGGCATCCTGCGCGAGCGCTCGACCCTCGTCGAGCAGGTGTCGGTGGACGAGGCGTATGTCGACCTCACGCCGCCCGAGGGCCCGCTCGGCTGGGACGACGCCGACCTCGAGCGGTGGTGCCGGGACCTGCTCGCCGAGATCACCGAGGCGACGGGTGGCCTGACCGCGTCGGTCGGGCTGGCGCCGAGCAAGATGATGGCCAAGCTGGCCAGCGAGATGGACAAGCCGGCCGGGGTGACCGTGGTGCGGCCGGGGGAGGAGCTCGAGGTGCTGCACGCCCTGTCGGTGCGCGCGATCCCGGGCATCGGTCCCGCGACCGGGGCACGGTTGCACGGCTTCGGCGTCGACACCGTCGCCGACCTCGCGCGGATGTCCGAGCCGGACCTGGTCTCGATCTTCGGCACCGCCCAGGGCGGGGCCCTGCACCGGCTCTCCCGGGCCGAGGACGACCGCCCGGTCGTCGTCGAGCGGGAGGCGAAGTCGATCTCCCACGAGGAGACCTTCGAGACCGACGTGGTGGACCGGGGCCACCTGGAGTCCGAGCTGGGGCGCATGGCGCAGGGGCTCGCCCGCAGGCTGGAGAGCGCCGGCGTCTTCGCGCGGACGATCACCGTCAAGGCGCGCCAGCACGACTTCACCACCCAGACGCGGTCGGGGACGCTGCCCTTCGCCACCGGCGACGCGGGGATCATCCTGCGCGAGGGGCGCCGGCTCCTCGGGTCGGTCGACGTCACGAGCGGGCTGCGACTGCTCGGGCTCGGCGTGGCCGGCCTCACCGCGCACGCGCAGGAGGAGCTGCTGCTCGAGACCGCCTATCCCGCGGCGGGACGGGTGGAGCTGCCCGATGCCGTCGGGGGTGCGGGCCTCGACGAGGTGGCCGGTGCGGACGGCGAGGACCTACGGCCCGACGACCCGGGGGAGGAGACGGGGCCGACGACGGCGGCGCAGGACCGACCGCTCGCCGGTCGTCCTCCGCCGGGGTGGCGCACCGGGCAGGACGTGCGCCACGACGAACACGGCGCCGGCTGGGTGTGGGGGAGCGGGCGGGGTGTGGTGACGGTGCGTTTCGAGGGCCCCCGCACCGCCCCGGGGCCGGTCCGGACCTTCGCCGAGGACGACCCGGCACTGCACCAGGCGGACCCCCCGGAGTGGCGGGACGGCCCGTCCGGGGAG
The DNA here is from genome assembly GCF_001483745.1 of Serinicoccus chungangensis. GTDB lineage: Bacteria > Actinomycetota > Actinomycetes > Actinomycetales > Dermatophilaceae > Ornithinicoccus > Ornithinicoccus chungangensis_A. The sequence continues at coordinate 149,978 of NZ_LQBL01000027.1, forward strand.
GTCTGACGGCGACCTGCCGTGGGGGGATGACCCGTGGTGGGGGCCAGGCCGGCGCCGTCGCGCCGGACTGGCGAGAGGCACCCTCGGAGCGTGCTAGCCTTGACGGTCGTTGCGCACTTCCCACAGGTGCCGCGACGACACTCGTGTCCGGGTGGCGGAATGGCAGACGCGCTAGCTTGAGGTGCTAGTGCCCTTAACGGGCGTGGGGGTTCAAGTCCCCCTCCGGACACCATGGTCCTGGACCAGGACCTGCAGGCAGCCCCGGGCCCTCGGCCCGGGGCTGTCGGCGTCCGAGGGTGGGCTGCCCGTCCGCCGGCGGACCCCGGCGCGCGGGGGCCGCGGCGGTGGGGCAGGCTGAGACGGTCGCCGCCGGCGCACACCGTCCCCCGACCCGCCCGGAGGCCCGATGAGGACAGCAGACCTACGTGCCCGCTACTGGCGCATCGTCCTCTTCTTCGGGCGGGTGACGCTGGGCGTCATCTGGTGGGAGATCGTGCTGCGTCGTGCAGGTCTGGGCCGGCTCACCGATCGCACCCGGACCGAGCGGGCACGACGCACGGCTGCGCGGTTCCGGGCCCTGGCCGTGTCCATGGGTGGCCTGATGATCAAGGTCGGCCAGTTCCTCTCGGCGAGGCTGGACGTGCTTCCCCCCGAGGTGACCCAGGAGCTGGCGGGGCTGCAGGACGAGGTCCCTGCCGAGGACGTGGCCGTCATCCGGGCCGCGGCCGCGGCCGAGCTCAACCGTCCGGTGGACGAGCGCTTCGCGTGGTTCGAGGAGACACCGCTGGCTGCGGCCTCGCTGGGGCAGGTGCACCGCGCCCGGCTGCGGGCGGCCGAGGCACAGGAGCTGGGTTTCGAGGACGTCGTGGTGAAGGTGCAGCGCCCGCACATCCAGCAGGTCATCGAGGTCGACCTGGCGGCGCTGCGCCGCGTCGGTGGCTGGATGGAGCGCTACCGGCCCATCCGGCAGCGGGCCGACGTGCGGGCGTTGGTCGAGGAGTTCGCCACCACCACCCTGCAGGAGGTCGACTACGTCGCCGAGGCGGTCAACGCGGAGACCTTCGCCGACAACTTCGCCTCCGACCCGAGGGTGGGCGTGCCCGTCGTGGTGTGGGAGCTCAGCAGCCGCCGGGTGCTCACCCTGGAGGACGTCTCGGCCATCAAGCTGGCGGACACCGCCGCGATCTCCGCCGCGGGGATCGACGGTGGCGAGGTGGCCCAGGTGCTGGCGCAGACCTTCCTGCAGCAGATCTTCACCGACGCCTTCTTCCATGCCGACCCCCACCCCGGCAACCTCTTCGTCACGCCACGTCGCGGCACCGCGCCCGGCGCGCCGGACACCCCCGACTGGACCCTGACGTTCATCGACTTCGGCATGGTCGGTCACATCCCCGACGAGCTGCGCGCGGGACTGCGCGAGCTCCTCGTCGCGGTGGGCCTGCGGGACGCGACCCGCTTCGTCGGGGGGCTGACCCGGCTGGACCTGCTGCTCCCCGGGGCCGACCTCTCCCTCGTCGAGTCCGCCGCCGAGCAGGTGTTCGAGCGCTTCGGCGGCCTCCGGATCGACGAGCTCCAGCAGATCCCGCCCGAGGACCTGGTGCGCTTCGGCCTGCAGTTCCGGGAGCTGCTGCGCGAGCTGCCGTTCCAGGTCCCGGAGAACCTGCTGCTGCTGGGCAGGTCGATGGGCATCCTGTCCGGCATCTGCACCGCCCTGGACCCCGAGTTCGACGCCTGGGGCACCATCACCCCCTACGCGCGTCAGCTGCTGGAGGAGGAACGGCAGGGGCTGCCCCGGACCGTGGTCGAGGAGGCCCTGGCCCTGGGCCGGCTCGCGCTGGTGCTCCCGGGCCGGGCGGACCGGGTCCTGACCCAGGCCGAGCGCGGGGAGCTGGCGGTCCGGACCCCGGCCCTGACCGCGCAGGTGGCCCGCGTGGAACGGTCGGTGTCGCGGCTGACGATGGTGCTGGTCTTCACCGCACTGCTACTCGCCGGGGCCGTCCTGCACTCCTCGGACGAGGTGCTCGGCCGGCTCCTCATGGCGGCCTCCCTCGTGCCCCTCGCCTGGTCGTTCGTCAGCGGCATACGTCAGGGGCTGTCGTGACCCGGCGCTCCCCGGGCCCGATGCGTCGCTCGACGACGTCCGGGCCCGGCCCCCTCCCTGCTCCGGAGGTGGCTCAGCCGCCGGCGCGGCTGTCGAGCGGCAGCCAGGCGAGCACCTCCTGGACGACCGCGTCCCAGTAGTCCCAGGTGTGGTCGGCGGGCGCGTAGCTCTCGGTGACGTCGACGCCGCGGTCACGGGCCCGCGCGACGAACCGCTCGGAGTGCCCCAGCAGGACGTCCTGGGTGCCGCAGGCCACGAACAGCCGAGGCAGCGCCTGCGGGTCGGCCTCGTCGAGCAGGTGGAGGAGGTCGCCCGGGGTGCCCTGGACCGGGTCGTCGCCCAGGACCAGGCGCAGGGTCTCGTCGCGGTCTCCCCGCCGCACGAGGTCCCCCAGGTCGAGCGCACCCGACAGGGAGGCCGCCGCGGCGAACCGCTCCGGCTGGCGCAGCGCCAGCTGCAGCGCACCGTAGCCGCCCATGGACAGCCCCGCCACGAAGGTCCGCTCCCGCTCGGTCGACACCCGGAACAGCTGGGAGGCGACCGTCGGCAGCTCCTCGGAGACGAAGGTCCAGTAGCGTCCGCCGTGACGCATGTCGGTGTAGAAGCTGCGGTGCACCGCCGGCATGACGACCGCGAGGCCGAGCGCCTCGGCATACCGCTCGATGGAGGTCCGCCGCGACCAGATCGTGTCGTCGTCGCTCAACCCGTGCAGGAGGTAGAGCACCGGCGGCGAGTCGTCCGAGGGTGGTGGCTCGTCGGTGCCGATCCGGGTCTGCACCCGCTGCGGCAGGACCACCGTCATGGAGGTCGACAGCTCGAGGGCGTCGGAGAAGAAGTCGCAGCGGATGAGGGCCATGGTCTCTCCAGGGTCGGGGTCGGGGTCTGGGTCTGAGGTATGCCGAGGGGATAGGTCCGAGGGGAGGCGCGGGTCAGCTCTCGACGAGGGCACCGAGGGACTCGGCCACGGCGAGCGCGCCGGCCAGGTCGAGGCGGGTGCCGCGCAGGGCCGCGTCCCCCAGGTCGGCGCCGACCAGGCTCGCGCCCCTCAGGTCGGCACCCTCGGCCCGCACGCCCCGCAGGACCGCGCCGGAGAGGTCGGCGCCCTCCAGCGAGGCCTTGCGCAGGTCGGCGCCGGCCAGGTCGGCCTCGGTCAGGCGCAGTCCCGAGAGGTCCTGGTCACGCAGGTCGGCCCCCCGCAGGGACACGCCCCACCACGACCCGCCGGTGACGGTGATCGGACGCAGGTCGCAGCCGGAGAAGGTGCTGCCGTCGAACCGGCAGCCCTCCAGCGTGGCGTCGAAGAAAGAGGTGTCGGTGAAGGTGCAGGCGGTGAACGCCGTCCGTCGATGGACCGAGGCGTTGAGCCGGCACCGGTCGAAGGTGCAGCCGACGAAGCGGCAGCCGGAGGTCACCGCCTCGGTCAGGTCGACCTCGCGCAGGAGGCAGTCCGTCCACGCCCGCCCGGTGAGCTCGACGGCATACCAGTCCTCGTCGAGGACGGTCTCGCCCACGACCTCCGGGGTCCCGGTGCTCACGACAGCGGCTGGCAGTCGTTGTCGCACCCCGTCGCCGAGGGCGGGGAGTCTGCGCGCGGGCGCCGGTGCAGCACCGCGTGGCCGGGCTCGACGTGCAGCTCCTCGCCGACGAGCGTGGCCTCGCCGTCCACGACCAGCGCGTAGCCTCCCGGCTCGGCGGGGGGCAGGAGCAGCGTGACGGCGGGGCGCTCGGGGACCACGCGCCGCGCCGTGCGCCCCGGGGCGGCGAGGACCAGCACGCCTCCGCGCATGAACAGCTCCACCTCGCCGACGTGGGGCCGCTCGTCGCCGGGCAGCAGCAGGTAGGCCGTCGGGTGCCGCGTCAGGGCCTGCTCCAGCTCGGCCAGGTCGACCACGATGCTCATGGACCCATCATGCCCGCCTCCCCTGACACACTGTGGCCCATGAGCACGACGTCGGCCCGCATCACCGGTCTGCTGCTCGCGGCGGGCGCCGGGCGCAGGTTCGGCGGCCCCAAGGCGCTGGCCACCACCGAGGGGGTGCCGTGGGTGGTGAGCTCGGCGCGCGTGCTGCTCGACGGCGGGTGCGGCGACGTCCTCGTGGTGACGGGCGCGCAGGCGCCGCAGGTCGAGGACCGGCTCGCGGAGGCGTTCCCGGGGGACCCGAGGGTGGGGACCACCTTCTGCGGCACCTGGGAGGAGGGCATGGGGGAGTCGCTGCGCGCCGGCCTCATGTCGCTGGTGGCCCGGGGCCGCACGGTGCCGCTGGTCGCGGTCGCCCACCTCGTCGACCTGCCGGACGTCGGGGCGGACGTCGTCGCCCGCCTCCTGGACCGGTCGGCAGCGGGGCCCGCGGGCCTGGCCCGGGCGGCGTACCGCGGGGTGGCCGGTCACCCGGTGCTGCTCGGGCAGGACCACTGGCAGGGGGTGCTCTCCGGGGCCCGCGGCGACCAGGGTGCCCGGGCCTACCTGCGCCGCGCGCGGCCCGAGCTGGTCGAGTGCGGCGACCTCGCCCGCGGCGGCGACGTGGACCGGCAGGAGGAGCGGGCGTGAAGGGGTGGCTGCCGACGGACCTCCGCCACCGCGCGAGGGTGGACCTGCCCGACCGCTGAGGGCGCTACCAGCTGCGGCGCAGCAGACCGACCGTCTGGGACAGGTCGAGGCCGGAGGCGCGGGCGGCGCGGACGAGCTCCTCGGCGGCCACGCGGGCGGGCTGGACGGGCGCCAGGTCGTCCCGCACGACGGTGCCGCCGCGTCCCCGGGTCTCGACGTGCCCCTCCTCCTCGAGCTGCCGGTAGGCCTTGGCCACCGTGTTGGTCGCGATGCCCAGATCGGCGGCCAGCCGCCGCACCGGGGGCAGCCGGTCCCCGGGCACCAGGGCCCCCTCCCGGACCGCCTCCACGACCCGCTCCACGACCTGCTCGAAGACCGGGGTGGGGGAGCCGGGGTCGACCGCGATGCTGAGGCTCACGCCTGCAGGGTACGCCGCGGCGAGGCCCCGCCGTGGACAACCCGGAGCCCGTCGGCGATGCTGCCGGTATGCCGAACCCCGCCCTGGCCAGCCCGGACACCCTGCGCGCCGCCCTGGCGGAGACGGCATACCTCGCCGACGACGGGCTGGCGACGGTGACCTGGCTCGCGCACACCCTGCAGCGGCCGCTGCTCCTCGAGGGGGAGCCCGGGACCGGGAAGACGGCACTGGCCGAGGCGGTGGCGCAGCTGCAGGGCGTGCCCCTGATCCGGCTGCAGTGCTACGAGGGGATCGAGGCCAGCCAGGCGCTCTACGACTGGGACTTCCCGCGGCAGATCCTGCACCTGCGCGCGGTCGAGGCCCTGGCGCGGGACGCCTCGGACGGGTCCGGGGTGGGCGAGCTGGAGGCCGAGCTGTTCGACGAGCGCTTCCTGCAGGCCCGGCCCGTCCTGCAGGCGCTGCGGGCGGCCCCGTGCGTGCTCCTCGTCGACGAGATCGACCGGGCGGACGACGAGTTCGAGGCGTTCCTGCTCGAGGTGCTCTCGACCTGGTCGGTGAGCATCCCCGAGCTGGGGGTGGTGGCGGCGGACACCCCGCCCTTCGTCGTCCTCACGTCCAACCGCACCCGCGAGCTGCACGACGCGCTCAAGCGTCGCTGCCTCTACCACTGGATCGAGCACCCCGGGCTGGACCGTGAGCTGGAGATCGTCCGGGCCCGCCTCCCGGAGGTGGAGCAGACGCTGGCGCGCGAGGTGGTGACGCTGGTCCAGCAGCTGCGCGCCGACGACACCATGGTCAAGCCGCCCGGCGTCGCCGAGACGCTGGACTGGGCGAGGGCCCTGACCGCGCTCGGCCAGAGCCGACTGGACCCCGAGGTGGCCGCCGCGACGATGGGGGCCGCGGTGAAGTACCGCGAGGACGCCGAACGGGTCCGCGTCGCCCTGGACCGCATGCTCACCCGCTGAGGTATGCCGTGACGCACGTGGAGGGTCGGGGCGCGGGGCCGCGGGTCGAGGGGTGGGGAGCCGGGCAGACGTTGGGCGGGTTCGCCCGGGCCTGCCGGGCGGCCGGCCTCCCGGTCACCGCCGACCGGGAGCGGACCTTCCTGCGCGCCTGCGCCGCGACCGGCCTGCGGGACCGCGCGGGGGTCTACTGGGCCGGGCGGGCGACCCTCACCGCGTCCCCGGCCGACCTCGAGCCCTACGACCGGGTCTTCACCGGCTGGTTCGGCGGTCGGCCCATGCACGCGGTCAGCCGCGACGAGCCGCCCGCACCCACCACGGTGCAGGCCTCGCTCGAGGAGCCGGCGGCCGAGGGTGAGGGGGAGACGCAGGACGACGTCGTGCGGGTCACCGCCTCGGCCCAGGAGGTCCTGCGCCACCGGGACGTCGCCGGGCTGTCACCGGCGGACCGGGCCGCCGTGCGCCGGCAGTTCGCGACGCTGACGGTGCGCCCGCCCACCCGGCCGGCGCGGCGGCACACCCGGTCGAGCCGGGGGGAGGTCGACGGGCGGGCGACCGTGCGGGCGCACCTGCGCAACCTCGGCGAGCCGACCCGGATCCGCCTGCGCGACAGGACGATCCGTCGTCGTCGGGTCATCCTGCTCGTCGACGTGTCGGGGTCGATGACCTCCTACGCCGACAGCCTGCTGCGGCTCGCCCACCGGGTGGTCCAGGCCTCCCCGCACACCACCGAGGTGTTCACCGTCGGGACGCGCCTCACCCACGTGACGCGGGCGCTGCGCGAGCGGGACCCCGACCGGGCCCTGCTCGCCGCGGGGGAGGCGGTGCCGGACTGGTCGGGTGGCACCCGCCTCGGCGAGGCGGTCGACGTCTTCCTGCGCCGGTGGGGCCGTCGCGGGATGGCCCGGGGTGCCGTCGTCGTCGTCCTGAGCGACGGGTGGGAGCGGCAGTCGCCCGAGCTCCTCGGCGAGCAGCTGCGCCGGCTGCGCTCCCTGGCGCACCGGGTGGTCTGGGTCAACCCGCACCGCGGCAAGGAGGGGTATGCCCCGGTGCAGGCGGGCATCGTCGCCGCCCTGCCGCACGTCGACGACCTGGTCGCCGGCCACTCGCTCGCGACCTTCCAGGAGCTGCTGGACCTGCTGGCGAGGGCCTGACGGCCACCGAGTCGGCGCCCGCGACGACGTCCCGTGGGAGTCGGGAAGGGTGCCGACTCCCACGGGACCGGGACGGCCCGCGCGGCTCTATCACGCCTCCGGTGGCCCGGTTCGTGGCACGATCAGCACATGCGTGACGTCCTGGACCGGCTGCTCCCGTGGTGGGAGGGCGACCACCAGGTCGCGCTCGCGACCGTGGTGGGCACCTGGAAGTCGGCGCCCCGCCAGCCGGGTGCGGCCATGCTCGTCGGGGTGGACGGGGAGGCCGTCGGCTCCGTGTCCGGCGGGTGCGTCGAGGGTGCGGTCTACGAGCTGGGCCAGGAGGTCATCGCCACCGGGGCGCCCGTGCTGCAACGCTACGGCGTCTCCGACGACGAGGCGATGGGGGTCGGGCTCACCTGCGGCGGGATCCTCGACATCTACGTCGAGCGGGTCTCCCGCGTCGACTTCCCCGAGCTGGGCGACATCGCGGCCGACATCACGGCCGGCCGTCCGGTGGCGGTGGCCACCGTCGTCGCCCACCCCGACGCGGCGCACCTCGGCCGGCGGATCGTGGTGCGCCCCGAGCCGCAGCCGGCCGTGGGCAGCCTGGGCAGCCCGCGGGCCGACGCCGCCGTCGTCGACGACGCCCGCGGCATGCTCGCGCAGGGCCGGACGGCGACCTTGGAGTACGGCCCCGACGGGGAACGCCGGGGCGAGGGCATGCGGGTCTTCGTCGCCTCCTACGCCCCACGGCCCCGGATGCTCGTCTTCGGCGCCATCGACTTCGCCTCCGCGGTGGCCCGGATGGGCAGCTTCCTCGGCTACCGGGTGACGGTCTGCGACGCCCGGCCGGTCTTCGCGACCCGCAGCCGCTTCCCGGACGCCGACGAGGTGGTCGTGTCGTGGCCGCACCGGTATGTCGAGGCACAGGTCGCGCAGGACGCGCTCGACGCGCGCACGGTCGCCTGCGTCCTCACCCACGACCCGAAGTTCGACGTGCCCCTGCTCGAGGTCCTGCTGGGCGAGGACGCGCCGGACCTCGCCTACATCGGTGCCATGGGGTCGCGCCGCACCCACGAGGACCGGCTGGCCCGGCTGCGGGAGGCCGGGCTCGGGGAGGACCAGCTCGCCCGCCTGCGCAGCCCGATCGGCCTGGACCTGGGCGCTCGCACCCCGGAGGAGACGGCGGTGAGCATCGCCAGCGAGATCATCGCCCTGCGCTGGGGCGGCGGCGGCGAGCCGTTGCGCGAGACCGAGGGCGCGATCCACCGGCACCAGGGCTGAGGCGCGAGGCGACGGCAGACCGTCTGACCTCGCCGTATCGGTTGCGCGGCACCCCCCGGAGGGGCAGGATCAGCAGGGACAACGATGTCCCCTCATCCTCCGGACGGGAGAGCCGTATGAAGATCACCGTGACCGTGGACGGCACCACGTACACCGACGAGGTCGAGCCCCGCACCCTGCTCGTCTACCACCTGCGCGAGACGCTCGGGAAGACCGGCACCGTCGTCGGCTGCGACACCAGCAACTGCGGCGCCTGCACGGTGCTCCTGGACGGGCGCAGCGTGAAGTCCTGCAACGTGCTGGCCGTCCAGGCCGACGGTCACGAGGTGACCACCATCGAGGGCCTCGCCGACGGCGAGACCCTCACCCCGGTGCAGGAGGCCTTCCGCGACTGCCACGCCCTGCAGTGCGGCTTCTGCACCCCGGGCATGATCATGCAGGCCACCGACCTGCTCAGCAGCAACCCGAGTCCCACCGAGGACGAGGTCCGCCACGGCATGGAGGGCAACCTCTGCCGGTGCACGGGCTACCACAACATCGTCAAGGCGGTCCTGCAGGCCTCGGGCCAGTCCGCCACGAGCGGAGGTGAGCAGGCGTGACCGCCGTCGACGACCGGCCACAGGCAGCGTCCACGCACGAGGTCGGCCGTGACCGGCGGCGCAAGGAGGACCAGCGCCTCATCACGGGCCGCACCAGGTGGACCGACAACCTCGTGCTGCCGGGCATGCTGCACCTGGCCATGGTGCGCAGCCCGCTGGCGCACGCCCGCATCACGGGCATCGACACCACCGCCGCCCGGCAGGCGCCCGGGGTCATCGCGGTCCTCACCGGCGAGGACGTCAAGGACCTGCAGGGCTCGCTGCCCTGCGCCTGGCCCATCACCGAGGACCAGAAGGCGCCGCCGCACCCGGCCATCGCCGTCGACCGCGTCGCCTTCTCCGGCGAGGTCGTCGCGGTCGTCGCCGCGCGCTCCTCCGCCGCGGCCCGGGACGCCGCCGAGCTGGTCGACGTCGACTACGAGGACCTGCCCGCCGCCCTCGACCTGCGGTCCGCCGCGCAGGACGACACCCTCGCCCACCCCGACCTCGGCACCAACCGCTCGGCCACGTGGGTCTTCGACTCCGCCGAGGCGGGCACCGGGTCCAGCGTCGAGGACGCGATCGCCGAGGCCGACGTGGTCGTCGAGCGGGAGTTCCGCCAGCAGCGCCTCATCCCGGCGTTCATGGAGCCGCGCTCCACCGTGGTGGACCCGACCGGCGAGCAGTTCGTCATGTGGTCGGCCACCCAGGTGCCGCACATCCTGCGGCTGATGCTCGCCATGACCCTGGGCGTCGACGAGGGCAAGGTGCGCGTCATCGCGCCGGACGTCGGTGGTGGCTTCGGCGGCAAGCTGCAGGTCACCCCCGAGGAGATCATCACCTTCCTGGTGGCGCGGCACACCGGCAAGCCGTGCAAGTGGACCGAGACCCGCAGCGAGTCCCTGCTCTCGGCGCACCACGGCCGCGACCAGTGGCAGAAGCTCACGCTGGCGGCCAAGGCCGACGGCACCGTCACCGGCCTCAAGGTCGAGCTGCTCGCCGACATGGGCGCCTATCTCGGGCTGGTCACGCCGGGCGTGCCGATCCTGGGCGCCTTCATGTTCAACTCCATCTACAAGTTCCCGGCCTACCACTTCTCGTGCACCAACGTCTTCACCAACAAGACGTGGACCGACGCCTACCGCGGCGCCGGACGACCCGAGGCGACCTTCGCGATCGAGCGGATCATGGACGAGCTCGCCCTCGAGCTGGGACGCGACCCGATGGAGGTGCGTGAGCAGAACTGGATCACCCACGAGGAGTTCCCCTTCACCACGGTGTGCGGGCTGGAGTACGACTCGGGCAACTACGAGGCCGCCACCGAGCGGGCCAAGGAGCTCTTCGGGTATGACGAGCTGCGGGCCGAGCAGCGACGGCGCCGGGAGAGCGGCGACCGGGTGCAGCTGGGGCTGGGCATCTCCACGTTCACCGAGATGTGCGGGCTCGCGCCCTCGCGGGTGCTGGGCTCGCTCAACTACGGCGCGGGCGGCTGGGAGCACGCCTCGGTCCGGATGCTGCCCACCGGCAAGGTCGAGGTCATCACCGGCTCCTCGGCGCACGGCCAGGGCCACGAGACGGCCTGGAGCCAGATCGTGGCCGACCAGCTGGGCGTGCCCTTCGAGGACGTCGAGGTGCTCCACGGCGACACCCAGATCAGCCACAAGGGCCTGGACACCTACGGCTCGCGCTCGCTGGTCGTCGGCGGCCAGGCGGTCATCAACGCCGCCAAGAAGGTCATCGAGAAGGCCAGGCCGCTCGCGGCCTACCAGCTCGAGGCCAACCCGGACGACCTGGAGTTCCGCGACGGGAAGTTCACCGTCAAGGGCGCCGGTGCCGACCAGGAGGGTGTCGGGCTCGCCGGTCTGGCGCTCGCGGTCTTCGCCGCCCACGACCTGCCGGAGGGGATGGAGCCGAGCCTGGACGCCGACGCGACCTTCGACCCGGTGAACTTCTCCTTCCCGCACGGCACCCACCTGTGCGCGATGGAGGTCGACACCGAGACGGGCGCCACGACGATGCGCTCCTACGTCTGCGTCGACGACATCGGCAACGTCGTCAACCCGCTCATCGTCGAGGGACAGGTGCACGGCGGGCTGGTCCAGGGCATCGCCCAGGCGCTGTGGGAGGAGGCGGTCTACGACGACCAGGGCACGCTGGTCTCCGGCTCGTTCGTGGACTACACGCTCCCGACCACCGCGGACACCATCACCTTCGTCACCGACCGGACCACCTCGCCGGCCACCTCCAACGATCTCGGGGTCAAGGGGGTCGGTGAGGCCGGCTGCATCGCGTCCACCCCGGCCGTCGTCAACGCGGTCCTCGACGCCATCCGGCAGTTCGGCGTCAAGGACATCGTCATGCCCTGCACCCCGGAACGGGTGTGGCGGGCCATCCAGGACGGCACGGCCGGAGCCATGAGCGAGACGGCGGGGGCGGCCGCTGGCCACTTCGCCGAGGGTGAGCCCAACCAGGACCCACCCGGAGCCGGGTCGGCACCCGCCGCCGGCACGACCCAGGAAGGCGGCCAGGCATGATCCCCCCGGAGTTCGACTACGCCGCGCCGGCCACGGTGGCCGAGGCGCTGGAGCTGCTCGCCGAGCACGGCGACGAGGCCAAGGTCCTCTCCGGTGGGCAGTCGCTGCTGCCGGTCCTGCGGATGCGGCTCAACGCGCCCGGCATCATCGTCGACATCTCCCGCATCGAGGAGCTCAAGGGCATCACCGAGGTCGGTGACGCGATCCGCATCGGCGCGGGCGCCACCTACCAGGACGTCCTCGACTCGGCGCTCGTCCGGGAGCACCTGGCGCTGCTGCACACCGCGCTCAAGGAGGTCGCCGACGAGCAGATCCGGCACCGGGGCACCGTCTGCGGGGCCCTGGCGCACGCCGACCCTGCCGGCGACGTGGGCGCCCCGGTGCTGGCGCTGGAGGGCCGCATGGTCATCCAGGGCCCGGACGGCGAGCGGACGGTGGACGGCGCGGACTTCTTCGTCGACCTCTTCGAGACCGCCGTCGGCGAGGGCGAGCTGCTCACCGCCGTGGAGATCCCCAAGCACACCGGCTGGGGCGCGCACTACGAGAAGTTCGTGCGGGTGTCCCACCAGTGGGCGATCATCGGCATCGCTGCCGCGGTGCGTACGGAGGGCGGCACCATCGCCGAGGCCCGGGTGGGCCTGACCAACATGGGCTCGACCCCGCTGCGGGCGCGTGCCGTCGAGGAGGCGCTGGTGGGCCAGGAGGCCACCGAGGAGGCCGTCGCGCAGGCGTGCGCCCAGGTCGCCGAGGGCACCGACCCGCCCTCGGACCTCAACGGGCAGGCGGACTACCGCAAGCACGTGGCCGGGGTCCTCACCCGTCGCGCCGTGCTCGCGGCGGTGGGAGCCTGACCCGATGGCGATGGAGCTGCACCACACCTTCACCGTCGACGCCCCGCCGGAGGCCACGTGGGCGCTGCTCACCGACCTCGAGCAGGTCGGCGGCTGCTTCCCGGGCGCCACCGTCACCTCGGCCACCGACGCGGAGTTCACCGGCAACGTCAAGGTCAAGCTCGGCCCGATCGGGGTGACCTACCAGGGCGAGGGCAGGTTCGTCGAGCGCGACGACGAGGCCCACCGCGCCGTCATCGAGGGGCTCGGCAAGGGCCTGCGCGGGCTCGGCAACGCCTCGGCCAAGGTCGTCCTGCAGCTCGAGCCGGACGGCGACGGCACCAAGGCGGACGTGGCGACGTCGCTCAACATCACCGGCAAGCCGGCGCAGTTCGGTCGCGGCGTCATGCAGACGGTGTCGGACAAGCTGCTCGGCCAGTTCGTCGAGTGCATCGAGGGCAAGCTCACCTCGTGACCCGTCGGTGAGCTGTCGGTGAGCACGGAGCCAGGGTCGGAGCCGGTGCGTGCCGACGGCATGCACCGGCTCGGCGGGTCCACCCCCGGCGACCGGTGGCACCAGGCCCGGTCGACCTGCACCGCGTGCGGCGGCCGGGGCCTGCTGGACGAGGGCTGGCTGACCGACACGGGGGAGGGCGCCAAGGGGTTCGTGCGCTGGGTGATGGGGACTCGCGACACCAGCCTCTTCGGCGGTCTGAGCTCGTGGGGCGCCGACCGCTACCTCGTGCGCGCGTTCCGGTGCCGCGAGTGCCGCCACCTCGAGCTCTTCGCGGAGGAGCACGAGTGACCTCCTCCCCGCACCGCTTCACGGCTGCGGCCGAGGAGCTCGTGTGGGGCGGCACCACCTACACCGTCGTCCGCCTGCCTGCCGCGCTGGCCGAGCAGGCCGACGCGGAGGGCACGCGGCGGGTCGGTGGCACGATGGACGGCGTCGAGGTCAACCTCGGGCTGAACCGCGCCCCCGTGCCGGAGGACGCGTTCGTCTACGCCGGGCCCGTGGCTAGGGTGGCGGTATGACGTCCACCGCTGACCACCTGACCCCGTCCAGCACCGCCGAGGAGGAGGCGGTCCGGATCTGCAAGGAGCTCATCCGGATCGACACCAGCAACTACGGTGACGGCAGCGGGCCGGGGGAGCGGGCCGCCGCGGAGTATGTCGTGGAGCTGCTCCGGGAGGTCGGGCTCGACCCGCAGGTCACGGCTCCGGCGGACCAGCCGGAGCGGACGAGCGTGGTGGTCCGCACCCCGGGCCGGGACAGCTCGCGCCCGGGGCTGGTGCTGCACGGCCACCTCGACGTCGTCCCCGCCGAGGCCGCGGACTGGAGCGTCGACCCGTTCGCCGCCGAGGAGAAGGACGGCATGATCTGGGGCCGCGGTGCGGTCGACATGAAGGACATGGACGCCATGCTCCTGGCGACGCTGCGCCAGCTCGCCCGCTCCGGCGAGAAGCCGCCGCGCGACATCGTCTGGGCGTTCTTCGCCGACGAGGAGGCCGGGGGCACCCAGGGCGCCGGGCACGTCGTGGCCGAGCACCCCGAGTGGTTCGAGGGCTGCACGGAGGCGATCAGCGAGGTCGGCGGGTTCTCCATCACCCTCCCCGACAAGGCGACCGGGGCGCCCACCCGTGCCTACCTGCTGCAGACCGCGGAGAAGGGCATCGCCTGGCTGCGCCTGCACGCCCGTGGCCGGGCCGGGCACGGCTCGGTGCCGAACGAGGAGAACGCGATCGTCCGGCTCGCCGAGGCCATCGCCCGGATCGACGCCCACCCCTGGCCGCGGACCTACATCGCCTCGGTCCGCGAGCTCTTCGACGGGGTCTCCCGGGTCACGGGGGAGTCCTGGGACGAGGAGGGCGTCGAGGACATGCTGGCCCGGCTCGGCGGGGCGCGGCGCTTCGTGGAGGGCACCCTGCAGGACACCTCGAACTTCTCCATGCTCGCCTCGGGCTACAAGATGAACGTCATCCCCCAGAGCGCCTCGGCCTCGCTGGACTGCCGCTTCCTGCCGGGGCACGAGGACGAGCTGCTCGACACCATCCGGGAGCTCGCGGGCGAGCACGTCGAGGTGGAGATCGAGCACAAGGACGTCGCCCTCGAGGCGCCCAGCAGCGGTGAGCTCGTCGACTCGATGAAGCGGGCCCTGCTCAAGGAGGACCCCGGGGCCCACGTCCTGCCCTACTGCCTGTCCGGAGGCACCGACAACAAGCACCTGTCCCGCCTGGGGATCACCGGCTACGGCTTCGCGCCGCTGCGGCTGCCGGAGGAGCTGGACTTCGTCGGCATGTTCCACGGTGTCGACGAGCGGGTGCCCGTGGACGCGCTCCGCTTCGGCACCCGGGTGCTGGGCCAGCTCGTCGCCGACTGCTGAGCCGCCGGGAGGCACCGGCTGGGGTTCAGGCGGTGCGGCGCACGCGGATGATCTTGCGCCGCAGCAGCACGCGCCGCGCACCCCCGAGGTAGACGCGTACCCGCGCCAGCTCCCACGCGCCGTACTCCGCGTGCTCGGTCAGCGTCTGCCGCACCTCACCGCGGCCCTGGTCACGGTGGAAGGTGAGCTCTCGGTACTCGTACTCGACCATCGCCCCCCAGCATAGGCACCCCGGGCCGGGGCGGACCGCATACCCGCCCGTCACCGGTCATTTCGCGCTACGGTCACCCCATGACCGCTGACCCGCGCGCCGCCCTGACCGCCCTCGTCGCCGCCCTCGAGACGCACCTGGAGACCGCGGCCGTCAGCCGCGGTGACGACGACCCGGCGGTGGTCGAGGCCTACGAGCGGGTGGCCGAGGCGTTCACCGCCTACGACGACGCCCTGATGGACGCCTACGGCGAGGTCACGCCGCTCGAGGTCTACGACGACGACCTCGCCGGCGACGACGACGAGGACGACGACGAGGAAGACGACGGCGACTTCGACGACGACGAGGAGGATGATGACGACGAGGATGACGAGCTCGAGGAGCCCGGGGACGACGACGACGAGGAGTACGTCGGGCTCGTCGACGAGGACGACGACGAGACGTCGCGGGGCTGACGGGTGCGTCTCGGGCTGAGCTGCGGGTTCTGGGGGCAGGGTCGCGACGAGGACCACCTCGCGCTGGTGCAGCGGGCCGACGAGCTGGGGGTGGACGTCGCCTGGGTGGCGGAGGTCTACGGACCGGACGCCGTGAGCATCCTGTCCTTCCTGGCCGCCCGCACCTCACGGATCGGGCTGGGCGCCGGGGTGATGCAGATCCCTGCCCGCACCCCTGCGGCCACCGCCATGGCGGCGGTGAGCCTGGACAGCCTCTCCGGGGGGCGCTTCCGCCTCGGGCTGGGGGTCAGCGGGCCGCAGGTCTCGGAGGGCTGGCACGGCGTCCGCTTCGCCAAGCCGCTCGCTCGGACGCGGGAGTACGTCGAGATCGTCCGGACTGCGCTGGCGCACCGCACGGTGACCCACGACGGCGAGTTCTTCACCCTGCCGCTGCCGGACGGTCCGGGCAAGGCGCTGCGGCTGACGCACCTGCACCGGCCGAGCATCCCCCTCTACCTCGCGGCCGTCGGGCCGAAGAACCTCGAGCTGGCGGGCGAGATCGCCGACGGATGGCTCGGCGTGTTCGTCGCCCCGGAGTTCTTCCCCGAGCAGCGGGCCCAGCTGCAGGCCGGCCTCGACCGACGGAACACCCCGCCCGAGCACCCCTTCCAGACCGACGCCACGGTCGCGCTGGCCGTCGGCGACGACCTCGAGGCCTGCGCCCGCACCGTCAGCCCCTACCCGGCGCTCTACGTCGGGGGGATGGGCAGCCGGGAGCAGAACTTCTACCACCAGCTCGCCTGCCGTATGGGCTACGAAGCCGAGGCCGACCGGGTGCAGGAGCTCTACCTCGCGCGCCGCTACGGCGAGGCCGCCCGAGCCCTGCCGGCCCGGTTCGTCGACGACACCAGCCTGCTCGGGGACGTCGACCGGATCACCGAGCGCATGCGCCGCTACCAGCGCGCCGGGATCACGACGCTGACCGTCGCCCCCTGGGGCGCCGACCTGCGGGCCAGGATGGACGGCCTCGAGGCTGCGGTGGAGGCCCACGCCCGTCTGGAGGCCGAGCTCTGATGGCTATCTGCATCCTGCTCCGGCACGGCCGCACCCAGGCCAACGCCGACGGCATCCTCGCCGGCTGGACGCCGGGCCTCGGGCTGGACGAGACCGGGGCCGGCCAGGCCCGGGGCGCCGGTTCACGGCTGGCCGCCACCCCGCTGGCGGCGGTCGTCGCCAGCCCCCTGCAACGCTGCCAGGAGACGGCAGCGGCCGTGCTGGCCGCGCAACCCGCGGACCGCCCGGTGCAGCGGCACACCGAGGACCGGCTGGGCGAGGCGCGGTACGGCGCGTGGACCGGCCGACCGTTGACGGAGCTGGCCGAGGAGCCGCTGTGGCGGAAGGTGCAGGACCAGCCCTCCACCGTGACCTTCCCCGCAGACGAGGCGTTCGCCCACGAGTCCATGGCGCAGATGGCGGCGCGCGCCGTCGAGGCCGTCACCGAGTGGGACGCCCGGGTCGAGGCCGACCACGGCCCTGGCGCGGTGTGGGTGGCCGTGAGCCACGGCGACGTCATCAAGGCGATCCTCGCCGACGCGCTGGCGACCGCGCTGGACGACTTCCAGCGCATCGTCGTCGACCCGGCCTCGCTGAGCCTCGTGCACCGCACGCCGGGACGCCCGTTCGTCCTGCGCACCAACGACACCGGCAGCGACCCGGTGGACCTGTCCGGTCTGGTGGCACGCCTGGCCACGGACGGCGCGACCGGTGACGCCGAGGTGGGTGGGGGCGCCGGGAGCAAGGACGTAGGCTGACCCCCATGGCTGAGCACGTCTTCGACCCGCCTGAGCGCTGCGTCGCCGGCAGCGTCGGACCGCCCGGAGGGCGCACCTTCTTCCTGCAGGCCAGCGACTCCCAGCGGGTCATGACCGTCTCCCTCGAGAAGGAGCAGGTCCGGCTGCTGGGGGAGTCGCTGGCGGAGATGCTCGACGACGTGGCCGGGCCGGAGGGCACCGAGGAGGCCGGGCGGGCGTTCGTCGACAACGCCCCCCTGGACACCCCCATCGAGGACGACTTCCGCGTCCAGCGGCTCTCGGTCGCCTGGGAGGCGGGGCAGCGCAGGGTGGTCCTCGAGGCCTACGACCGGCCCAGCGCCGAGGACGTCGCCGAGCTCGAGGACGACGAGGAGGGTGCGGACCTGCCCTGGGCCGGGCTGCCCCCGCAGTCCATCAAGGTCGTGCTCGAGCCCGGCCGCGCCCGGGCCTTCGCGATGCGCTGCACGGCCTCCATCGAGGGTGGGCGACCCTCCTGCCCGTTCTGCGGCCAGCCCCTGGACCCCACCGGCCACATCTGCCCCCGCGCCAACGGCTACCGCCGCTGACGTGGACGACGACGCGGCCCTGGAGCTGCTGCATACCTTGACCGTCGAGCCGGTCGGGGTGCTCACCCAGGCGTCGAACCTCACCCTGCTGGTCGACCTCACCGACGCCCAAGGGGAGCCCAGCGGCCACCGGGCCGTCTACAAGCCGGTCAAGGGTGAGCGGCCCCTGCACGACTTCCCGCCCGCGTCGCTGGGGCGGCGCGAGGTGGCGGCCTACCTCATCTCCCGGGCGGGGGGCTTCGACCTGGTCCCGCCGACCGTGCTGCGGGAGGGTCCGCTGGGTCCGGGCTCGGTGCAGTGGTGGGTCGAGCAGGACCCGCAGCGGCTCGCCGACCCGGCGGCCGGTCTCGTCGACGTCGTCGTCCCCGAGGACCTCCCGGAGGGATGGTGCCCGGTCGTCCAGGCCGAGGACGAGCACGGACGGGCCCTCGTCGTCGCGCACGCCGACGACCCGGGGCTGCGGTCGATGGCGGTGCTGGACCTCGTGCTCAACAACGCCGACCGCAAGGCCGCCCACCTCACGCGGGACACCCAGGGCCGGCTGCGCGGCTTCGACCACGGGGTCAGCCTGCACGAGGAGGACAAGCTGCGCACCGTCCTCTGGGGTTTCGCCGAGGAACCGCTCCCGGCGCCGGACCTCGAGCGGCTCGACGTGCTGAGCCACGCGCTGGCCGACGCGGACGGCACCCTCGCCACCCGGCTCACCACCCTGCTGTCCGAGGTCGAGCGGGAGGCGCTGGCCGCCCGGGTCAGCCGGGTGCGCGAGGAGGCCACCTTCCCCCCGGCACCCACCGACCGCTACCCGCTCCCCTGGCCCCTCTGGTAGCCCACCGCGCACGACCCCGGCCGGTGGCGGCGACGTCGGTGCCGACGGTTAGGCTCCCGCAGGTGAAGACCTGGTCGACCACCGCCCTGCCCCGGCTGCCGATCGAGCACGACGGGACCCCCGTGCGCGTGCACGACACCGCGGGCGACCGACGCGTCGAGGTCGCCGGCTCCGACGGGCGGGCGCGGCTCTACGTGTGCGGCATCACCCCCTACGACGCCACCCACCTCGGCCACGCCGCGACCTACGTGACCTTCGACGTCCTGCAGCGTGCCTGGCGGGACGCCGGGCTGGAGGTGACCTACGTCCAGAACGTCACCGACGTCGACGAGCCGCTGCTGGAGCGGGCCGAGCGCGACGGGGTGGAGTGGCAGGAGCTGGCGCGCCGCGAGATCGACCTCTTCTTCACCGACATGGAGGCGCTGCGGGTGCTGCCCCCGGACCACTACGTCGGGGCCGTCGAGGGGATCCCGGACGACGTGCGCGCCGTCGAGCGGCTGCTCGGCGAGGGCACCGCCTACGAGGTGCCGGTGCCGCAGGACCAGGCGCTGGCCGAGGGGGCCCGCGGGGCCGACGTCTACCTCGACCTGTCCACCCAGCCCAGCTTCGGCGCCGTCTCCGGGTGGTCCCGGGAGCAGATGATGGAGGTCTTCGCCGACCGCGGGGGTGACCCGGACCGGGTGGGCAAGCGCGACCCGCTCGACCCCCTGCTGTGGCGCTCGGGCCGGCAGGGCGAGCCGCACTGGGACGGCGCCTCGCTCGGGCGGGGGCGCCCGGGCTGGCACATCGAGTGCTCCACCATCGCCCAGCGCTACCTCGGTCCGGGCTTCGACGTCCAGGGCGGTGGCACCGACCTCGTCTTCCCGCACCACGAGATGAGCGCCGTGCAGGCGGCGGCCCTGTGCGGCGACGACTGCTTCGCCCGCGCCTACGTGCACCAGGCCATGGTCGGCCTGGACGGGGAGAAGATGAGCAAGAGCCGGGGCAACCTCGTCCTGGTCTCGGCGCTGCGCGCCTCCGGGGTCGACCCGATGGCGATCCGGCTGGCGCTGCTGGGCCAGCACTACCGCACGGAGTGGGGGTGGACCGACCAGATCCTGCGGGAGGCGGGCGAGCGCCTCGACCTGTGGCGCCGGGCCGGCGACATGGCCGCCCACGAGTCGGTCACCGAGCTGGGGGTCACGACCGTGCGCCGCCTGCGCGAGCGGCTGGCCGACGATCTCGACACGCCCGGAGCCCTGGACGCCGTCGACGACTGGGCCACGACCGTGGTCGCCGGAGAGCCCGTCTCACGCCTGGTCGTGGACGCGGTCGACGCGCTGCTCGGGGTGCAGCTCTGAGCGCAGCGAGCGCACCACCGCGCCGAGGTCGGCCGGGCTGAGGCCCTCCAGGGTGCCCATCTGCACGGCCCCCGGCAGGGGCGGCACCGCGACGGTGTGCGGCACCACGAGGGTGGGCACGCCCGCGGCCGTCGACGCGGTCGCACCGGTGGGGGAGTCCTCGACCGCGAGCGAGCGCTCCGGAGCCACGCCCAGGCGGGCCAGCGCCTCGAGGTAGGCCTCCGGGTGCGGCTTGCCCCGGCTCACCTGGTCCCCGGTGACCACGGTGTCGAAGGTCCCGCCCGGCAGCTGCTCCACCAGCACGTCCGCCAGCTCGGTCCAGGACATGGTGACCAGCGCGCACGGCACGCCCCGCTCCCGCAGGGACGCCAGCAGCTCCCGCGCCCCGGGCCGCCAGGGCACGTGGGCGCGGGTCCGCTGCACGACACCGTCGAGCAGTCGGCGCACCACCTGCTCGGGCTCGCCGCTGACCGGCGTGCGGTCGAGGATGATGCCGGCCGAGGTGAGCAGGTCCTGGCCGACGAGGTCGTGGGCGTCGGCGTCGGTCCACGTGCCGCCGGCCTCCTCGACCAGGACGTACTCCTCGGCGATCCACGAGGGCTCGGTGTCGACGATGGTGCCGTCCATGTCCCACAGCACGGCGGCGGGCAGGTCCTCGGGTGGGCTCGGCAGGAAGGGGTGGCGCGTCACCCGCACCACGCTAGTCGAGGCGGACTAGGGTGGGCCAGACGGCGCTGCCGAGCGAGGGCGCGATGCTTCCGAGCGAGAGGGTGAGGCCCGTGATCGAGCTGCAGGACACCGGAGAGTTGCGCAACCCGATCGTCATCGCCGCCTTCGAGGGCTGGAACGACGCCGGCGAGAGCGCCTCGAGCGTCGTGGAGCACCTCGCGCAGGTCTGGGAGGCCGAGGTGGTGGCCGCCGTCGACCCGGAGGACTACTACGACTTCCAGGTCAACCGGCCCCAGGTCCTCAGCGTCGACGGGCGGCGGATGATCCGCTGGCCCACGACCCGCGTCCTGCTCGCCCGCAACACCCCGTTGGGACGCGACGTGCTGCTGGTCCTGGGCATCGAGCCGTCCGTGCGCTGGCGCACCTTCGCCGGGGACCTGCTGGACTACCTCCTGGCCCGGGACGTGCAGCTGCTCGTCGTCCTGGGCGGGCTGCTCGCGGACGTGCCCCACACCCGGCCCATCCCGGTGAGCATCAGCTCCGAGGACGACGAGCTGCTCGAGGGCAGCGAGGAGATCGAGCGCAGCACCTACGAGGGCCCCACCGGCATCGTGGGGGTCCTGGTCGACGAGGGACGGCAGCAGGACCTGCCGGCGCTGTCCTGCTGGGCGGCGGTGCCCCACTACGCCGGTGGTCCGCCCTCGCCCAAGGCCTCCCTGGCGCTGCTGGGCCAGCTCGAGGAGCTGCTGGACTGCGTCATCGACGACACCGCGCTCACCGAGGCCGCCCGGGCCTGGGAGCGCGGGGTGGACGACCTCGCCTCGACCGACGAGGAGGTGGCCGACTACGTGCGCCAGCTGGAGGAGGCCCAGGACACCGCCGAGCTGCCGGAGGCGTCCGGCGACGCGATCGCCAAGGAGTTCGAGCGCTACCTGCGGCGACGCGACGACGGCTCACCCCGCGGCTGACCGCGGGTCCAGCGCCAGCGCCGTGGCGCCCTCGGGCAGCGGCGGGGGAGTGCCGCCCCAGGCGGGGCAGACCGCGCGGTGGGCGCACCACGAGCACGCCCGTCCCGGTCGGGCCCGCCAGTCACCGGTCCTCGCCACCTGCTCGATCGCGGCCCAGAGCGCCCGGACCTTGCGCTCGGTGGCGAGCAGGTCGGCCTCGCTGGGGTCGATCCACAGGACCGTACGGTCGCGCAGGTAGACGAGCTGGAGCCGGCTCGGCAGGACACCGCGGCTGCGCCACAGCGCCAGCGCGTAGAACTTCAGCTGGAACAGCGCCCGGCCCTCGAAGGTCTCGGAGGGGGAGCGCCCGGTCTTGTAGTCCACGACCCGCAGCCGCCCGTCCGGGGCCTCGTCGAGCCGGTCGACGTAGCCACGGATGACGAGGCCGTCGAGGTCAGCCTCGACGTAGAGCTCCCGCTCGGCCGGCTGCAACCGGGTGGGGTCCTCGAGCGCGAACCAGCTGCGCAGCAGCTCCTCCGTCCCGCCGCTGGCGTCCTCGGCCAGCTCGGCCAGCACCGGGTCGGCGAGCAGCAGCCGCTCCCACTCGCCGGGCACGAGGTCGGTGGCCGCCTCCAGGGTGCGGTTCCCGGGCGGCAGGTCGAAGAGGCGGTCCAGCACGGCGTGCACCAAGCTGCCGCGGGCGGCGGCGGCGCTCGGCGGTTCCGGGAGCCGGTCGACGATCCGGAAGCGGTAGAGCAGAGGGCACTGCATGAAGTCGGCGGCCCGCGAGGGGGACAGGGCCCGGGCGTGGTGCTCGGTGACCGCCTCCATGGTCCGCACTCTACGCTCGGGGCATGGAGCGAGCACCCGGCTGGCGCGTCGGCACCCTGTGCGGCATCCCGATCTTCCTGGGCCGCAGCTGGGTCCTCGTGGCGGTGCTCATGATCGCGCTCTTCGGCCCCACGGTGCAGCGCACGCTGCCCGGTCTGGGGGTGTGGAGCTACGCGGTGGCGTTCGCCTTCGTCGTCCTGCTGCTGGTGTCGGTGCTCGTGCACGAGGCCGCGCACGCGCTGGTCGCGCAGGGCGTCGGCTTCGGGGTCTCCCGCATCGTGGCGGACTTCTGGGGCGGGCACACCGCCCACGACGGCGCCGGCGGCACCCCCGCCCGCAGCGCCGCGGTCGCGGTCGTCGGGCCGCTGGCCAACGGGCTGCTCGCCCTGCTCGGGTGGTGGGCCATGGGGCTCCTCGACGGCACCGGCGTCCCGCTGCTGCTCGCGTATGCCTTCACCTGGGCCAACTCCTTCGTCGCGGTCTTCAACCTCGTCCCCGGCCTGCCCCTGGACGGCGGGTTCCTGCTGGAGGCGCTCGTCTGGGGCGTGACCGGCAACCGGCACCGGGGCACCCTGGTGGCCGGGTGGTCCGGCCGGCTCGTCGTGGTGCTCGTCGCGGTCGTGCTGCTGGTGCCCCCGCTGCTGGCCGGCGACCGGGTGCCCTGGACCCGGGTCGCCTGGGTGGCCCTCATCGGGGTGTTCCTCTGGCAGGGCGCGAGCCAGGCCATCCGGCTCGGCCGTCAGGGGATGCGCGCCTCCCGGCTCACCCTCGCCGACGCCGCGCACCGGCCGGGGGTGGTCGCGGCCGACGCGCCGCTGCACACCGTGCCGTGGGGCGAGCACCCGGTCTGGGTGGTGGTCGACGACCAGGGCCGCCCGGACGGCCTGGTCGACCCGCCGGCGCTGCAGCAGGTGCCCCGCGAGGCGTGGCCGAGCACCACGACCGCCGCGGTGGCCGTCCGGCTCCCGGCCGGCTGGGCGGTGCCCCTGCCGCCGCAGACCCGCCTGGACGCCGTCATCGCGGTGATGCGCCGCTCCGGCTCGGGGGTGGTCGCGCTGCTCGACGACCAGGGGCGGCCCTGGGGCGTGGTGAGCACCCACGACGTCACCGGCAGCCGCTCGTAGACTGACCCGATGACCAGGCCGACGGGCGCCGACATGCGGCGCGGACCCTTCCGGGCGGGCGACCGCGTGCAGCTGACCGACCCCAAGGGTCGCCTGCACACCATCACCCTGGAGGCCGGCAAGGAGTTCCACACCCACCGGGGCCACCTGCGTCACGACGACGTCATCGGTGCGCCCGACGGCACGGTGGTCCGGCACACCTCGGGCGCCGACTACCTCGCGCTGCGGCCGCTGCTGTCCGACTTCGTCCTGTCGATGCCCCGGGGCGCGCAGGTCGTCTACCCCAAGGACGCCGGCCAGATCGTCACCTACGCCGACATCTTCCCGGGCGCGACCGTCGTCGAGGCCGGGGTCGGCTCGGGGGCGCTCTCCCTGTCGCTGCTCCGCGCGGTGGGGGAGCAGGGCCGGCTGCTGAGCTTCGAGCGGCGCGAGGACTTCGCCGACATCGCCCGTGCCAACGCCCGGGCGTTCTTCGGGCTGGACCACCCGGCCTGGACGGTCACCGTCGGCGACCTCGTCGACGCGCTGCCGGAGGCGGTCGAGCCGGGCACCGTCGACCGGGTCGTCCTCGACATGCTGGCGCCGTGGGACTGCCTCGGGGTGGTGGCCGACGCGCTCGCCCCCGGGGGCGTCCTCATCTGCTACGTGGCCACCACCACCCAGCTGTCGCGGGTCGCCGAGGCGGCCAAGGCCGCCGGCGGCTGGACCCCGCCGCAGGCCTGGGAGTCGATGAACCGCGGGTGGCACCTGGAGGGCCTGGCGGTGCGCCCCGAGCACCGGATGCACGGGCATACCGGTTTCCTCGTCACGCTGCGCCGGCTCGCACCGGACACCGACGCCCACCTGCGCCGCAGCCGTCCCGCCCCCGGCGCCTACGGGGAGGACTACGTGCCCGCCAGCGGCGACTGGAGCGCCGCCGACCTCGGCGAGCGCCCGGTCTCGGACAAGAAGCTGCGGCGCACCCGCCGCGACGCGCAGGGCACCGCCGACCGGGTGACCGGCATGGCCACCGAGGGTGAGGAGGAGGGATGACCGAGGCGTCATCACGCGAGCGGCACCTCGAGCAGCAGGTGCAGTCGCTCAGCACCCGGGTCAGCGAGCTCAAGGGGCAGAACGACGCGCTCACGACCACGCTCAAGAGCGCCAAGCAGCAGATCGTCGGGCTGCGCGAGGACCTGGACGCCCTCGCCTCCCCGCCGCTCGCCATGGGCCAGGTGCTGCGGCTCGTCGGCGACGGCACCGCGGACGTCTCGCTGTCCGGGCGGCGCATCCGCACCCAGATCTCCTCCGAGGTCGACACCGGCGAGCTGCGGCCCGGCCGGGAGGTGCTGCTCAACGAGGCGCAGGCCATCGTGGGGGTGGCCGACTACGAGCGGGCGGGTGACGTCGTCACCTGCAAGGAGGTGCTCGAGGACGGGCGGCTCAGCGTGCTCGTCCGCGGCGAGGACGAGCGGATCGCCCGGCGCGCGGGCTCGCTCGGCGAGGCGACGGTCCGGGTGGGTGACGCGCTGCTGCTGGACCCGCGCAGCGGCTTCGTCACCGAGCGGATCGAGCGGCCCGAGGTCACCGAGCTCATGCTCGAGGAGGTGCCGGACATCTCCTACGCCGACATCGGCGGTCTCACGGGGCAGATCGAGCAGATCCGGGACGCCGTCGAACTGCCGTTCCTGCACGCCGACCTCTACGCCGCCCACGACCTGCGGCCACCGAAGGGGGTCCTGCTCTACGGCCCGCCGGGGTGCGGCAAGACGCTCATCGCCAAGGCGGTGGCGGCCTCGCTCGCCCGGCAGGCGGCCGAGCAGCGGGGTCTGGCCCCGGGCAGCGCGCGCAGCTACTTCCTCAACATCAAGGGCCCCGAGCTGCTCAACAAGTACGTCGGGGAGACCGAGCGGCACATCCGGCTCATCTTCCAGCGGGCCCGCGAGAAGTCGGCCGAGGGCGACCCGGTCGTGGTGTTCTTCGACGAGATGGAGTCGCTCTTCCGCACCCGCGGCTCCGGGGTGTCCTCCGACGTGGAGACGACGATCGTGCCCCAGCTGCTCGCCGAGATCGACGGGGTGGAGCGGCTGGACAACGTCATCGTCATCGGCGCCTCCAACCGCGAGGACATGATCGACCCGGCGATCCTGCGCCCCGGCCGCCTGGACGTGAAGATCAAGATCGAGCGCCCGGACGCGCAGGGGGCCCGCGACATCTTCTCCAAGTACCTCACCCCCGGCATACCGCTGCACGACACCGCGCTGCAGGCGCACGGCGGGGACCGGGAGGCGACGGTCGCCGCGCTCATCGACGGCGTCGTCGAGCGGATGTATGCCGTGTCCCCGGCCAACGCCTTCCTCGAGGTGACTTACGCCGGGGGTGACCGGGAGGTGCTCTACTTCCGCGACTTCGCCTCCGGCGCGATGGTGCACAACATCGTCGACCGGGCCAAGAAGCTCGCGATCAAGGACTCCCTCACGCTCGGGGAGCGGGGGCTGCGCGAGCGGCACCTGGAGCAGGCCTACCTGGACGAGTTCAAGGAGAACGAGGACCTGCCCAACACCACCAACCCGGACGACTGGGCGCGCGTGTCGGGCAAGAAGGGTGAGCGGATCACCTACATCCGCACCCTCGTCGGTGACGCCTCCGGCACCCAGCCCGGCCGCTCGGTCGACCTCGGCGAGCGCTGAGCACCGTGCACCGCCTCGGGGACGTGCTGCTGCTTCTCGTCTTCGCCGTCGCCGGGCGGTCCAGCCACGAGCTGGGCCTCACGCCGCTCGGGGTCCTGCAGACCGCGTGGCCCTTCGCGGTCGGCACGGCCGTCGGGTGGATGCTCACCTGGCGGGCGCGACGCTGGTGGGTGGAGGGTCTCGCCGTCGGCGGGATGGCCCTGGCCGTCGGGATGCTGCTGCGCGTCGTCACCGGCGCCGGCGCCGCCCCGGCCTTCGTGGTCGTGGCCGCGGTCGTCCTCGTGGGGGGCGCGCTGGGCTGGCGGGCGGTCGTGCAAGCGCTGTCGGTGCGCAGGCGTAGGGTCTGAGGCATGACGGCGGGTGCGGACGAGAAGACCACGACGGCCCCCGCACCCACCACCCCCACCACGGCGATCATCGTCGTCCTGTCCCTCTGCGGCACCCTCGTCTCGCTGCAGCAGACGCTGGTCCTGCCGCTGCTGCCGGTCTTCCCGGAGATCCTCGGCACCACCAGCGACAACGCGTCCTGGCTGGTCACGGTGACGCTGCTCACCGCGGCGGTCGGTACCCCGATCGTGTCCCGCCTCGCCGACATGTTCGGCAAGCGGCTGCTGCTCATCGTCTGCATGTGGGCGGTCATCGCCGGGTCGGTCGTCTCGGCCCTCAGCTCCGAGCTCGCGCTCGTCGTGCTGGGGCGCGGGCTCAGCGGTCTCGGGGCCTGCCTGGTGCCGGTGGGGATCAGCATCATGCGCGACCACCTGCCGGCCGACCGGGTCGGCTCCGGCGTGGCGCTCATGTCGGCGACGCTGGGCATCGGTGGCGCGATCGGGATGCCGCTGGCCGGCGTCATCTACGACAACCTCGACTGGCACGCGCTGTTCTACGTCTCCGGCGGGTTCGCCGTCGTCATGCTCGTCGCGGTCTACCTCGTCGTGCCGGAGTCGACGGTCAAGACCCGGGGCCGCTTCGACTACGTGGGGGCGGTGCTGCTCTCGGTGGCGCTGACCTGCTTCCTGCTGGCCGTCAGCAAGGCCGGCACCTGGGGGTGGGCCTCCCCGCTCACCCTCAGCCTCCTCGCGGCGGCTGGTCTGGTGCTGGCCGCGTGGGTCCCCTGGGAGCTGCGCACCGGCCAGCCGCTGGTCGACATCCGCACCTCGATGCGCCGCACGGTGCTGCTCACCAACGCCGCCTCGGTCCTCATCGGCTTCGCGATGTTCGCCAACTTCCTCACCTCGGCCCAGCAGGTGCAGATGCCGGCGGACACCGGCTACGGCTTCGGGCTCTCCGCGGTGTCCACCGGCCTGGTCCTGCTGCCCAGCGGCCTGCTCATGGTCGCGATGTCGCCGGTCTCCGCCGGGCTCATCCGCCGCTACGGCGCCCGGGCGGTCCTCATCGCCGGCGCGGTGACGATCGCGCTGGGCTTCATCGGCCGCTCGCTGCTGCACGGCAGCGTCCTGGAGGTGGTCGTCACCTCGAGCATCGCCTCGCTCGGCACCGCCCTGGCCTTCGCGGCCATGCCCACGCTCATCATGCGCGCCGTCCCCATCACCGAGACCGCCTCGGCCAACGGGCTCAACACCCTCCTGCGCTCGATCGGCACGTCCTCGGCCTCGGCGCTCGTCGCCGCCGTCTTCGCCGCCACCATGACCGCCACCGCCAGCGGCTTCCCGGCGCCCTCGTTCGCGGCATACCAGCTCATCTTCTGGGCCGGCGCCGCAGCCTCCCTCGGCGGCGGGCTCATCGCGGCGTTCATCCGGCGCCCGCAACGGGTGAGCGTCGAGGAGCCCGGCGCCGCGGCCGCCCCGACGGGGGAGCGGACCGAGGTCAAGCACGCGGGGATGGGCGACCTGCCCGAGCTGCTCGTGCGCGGGCGGGTCGTGGGGCCCCGCGGCGGTCCGCTGCGGCAGGCGGTCACCACGGTGCTGCGCCCCGACGGCACCCACATCGACTGGGGCCGGACGGACAACGACGGGCGCTACACCCTCGCGCTGCCCGAGCCGGGGGCCTACCTGCTCGTCGTGTCCGCGGACGGGTGGGCGCCGCAGTCGTGCCTCGTCGACCTGGCCGTCGGGCACGAGGAGGACGTGACGATGACGCGACGGCTGCTGCTCTCCGGGCACGTCCTCGACGACGGCCGGCCGCTGGGCGGCGTGCTCGTCTCGCTCATCAAGCACTCCGGGGAGTACGTCGCGACGGCGCACACCGACCCCGACGGCTACTACGAGGTCGGGCTGCCGCCCCCAGGCCGCTACGTCCTCACCGCCGTTGACCACGACGCCGGCCGCACCCGCTCCCGCGCGCTCACGGTCCTGGCCACCTCCACCACCCTCGACCTCGACATGGTCACCGGCGTCCCGCGGCCGCGGGTCGACGCCTGAGCGGGGGCGGCCGCATGGGCGTGGGCAGGGTCATGGGCGTCGAGACCGAGCTCGGCATCACCAGCACGCAGCGGGACGCCGCCGGGCAGCCGGTGACCCCGATGGTCCTCTCCGGGCAGGTGGTCCGGGCGTATGCCGCGGGCGCGGCCGCCGGGGCGGCGCTGCCCGCTGCCGCGGGGTGGGACTACGCCGACGAGACACCGCTGCGGGACGCGCGCGGCTTCGAGATGGCCCGCGCGCTGGCGCACCGCTCGCAGCTCACCGATGTCGAGGACCCGACGATCGCCACCTCGGTGCTGTCCAACGGGGCCCGGTTCTACGTCGACCACGCCCACCCGGAGTACTCCAGCCCCGAGGTGACCGGCCCGCTCGCGGCGGTGTGCTGGGACCGGGCGGGGGAGGAGGTCGCCCTCGCGGCGGTCCGCACCCTCGCGCAGGAGGGCCTGGACGTGCGCCTCTACAAGAACAACGTGGACGGCAAGGGCGCCTCCTACGGCACCCACGAGAACTACCTCGTGCCCCGGTCGGTCCCCTTCGACCGGCTGGCCGCGCACCTCATCCCCTTCCTCGTCGCCCGGCCGGTGATCGCCGGGGCCGGGCGGGTGGGGCTCGGGCAGGCCAGCGAGCGCCCTGGCTTCCAGCTCTCCCAGCGCGCCGACTACCTCGAGGCCGAGATCGGCCTGGAGACCACGCTGCGCCGGCCCATCGTCAACACCCGCGACGAGCCGCACGCCACGCCGCACCTGCACCGTCGTCTGCACGTCATCGTCGGGGACGCGACGATGGCCGACGTCACGACCTACCTCGCCCTGGGGTCGCTGTCGGCGGTGCTGCGCGTGGTCGAGACCCACCCGCACCTGCTCGACGGGCTGGCCCTGGCGCGTCCCGTCGCCGCGGCCCAGCAGGTCAGCCACGACCCCACGCTGCGGGCG
Source organism: Serinicoccus chungangensis (assembly GCF_001483745.1). Lineage (GTDB taxonomy): Bacteria > Actinomycetota > Actinomycetes > Actinomycetales > Dermatophilaceae > Ornithinicoccus > Ornithinicoccus chungangensis_A. The sequence continues at coordinate 179,491 of NZ_LQBL01000027.1, forward strand.
ACGGTGCAGCTGGCCGACGGCCGCAGCCTCACCGGGCTGGACCTGCTCGAGGCGCACCTCGACGCCGCCGAGGAGGCTTCGGGGTCCGGGCACGAGGCCTGGTCGGAGACGGGGGAAGGGCAGACCGCGCCGCTGCTGCGCCGGTGGCGGGAGGTCCTGGACACCCTGCGGCGCGACCCGTCCGGAGCCGCGGGGCAGGTCGAGTGGGTCGCCAAGCGGCAGCTGCTCGAGCGCTTCGCCGAGCGCGCGGGGGTGGGCTGGGAGGACCCCCGGCTGGCGGCCATGGACATCCAGTGGCACGACCTGGACCCCGACCGCGGCCTGGCCCGCAAGCTGCGGGCCGCGGGGCGCCTGGAGCGTCTCGTCTCTGACGAGGACATCGCCCACGCCGTCACCCACCCGCCCGAGGACACCCGGGCCTGGTTCCGCGGCGAGGTGGTGCGGCGCTACGGCGCGGGCGGGGGAGTGCGGGCCGCCTCCTGGGACTCGGTCGTGCTCGCCGACGAGCGCGGCCGGCTGCGCCGGGTGCGCATCGAGGAGCCCACCGGCGGGCGCCGGGACCGGGTCGCCGACCTGCTGGACCGGCATACCGACGCCGCCGGGCTGCTCTCCGAGCTCGTCAGCGAGGACGTCTGAGCCGCGACCGCCCCCGGGCCGCCGACACGTCGGTCCGGACCGGCTCAGCCACGCACGTGCGCGGCTGAGCCGACGGCTGCGGGCGTATCGCCGGGACGCGGCGCGGGCAGGAGAGGGGGGTGGTGCTCTGCCCTAGGATCGGGGTATGTCGCAGCAGCAGTTCGACCGCCGACGGGACAGCGGCGCCGGGGACGGCCCGGAGCCGGACGCCACCCCGCCCCCTGCGGCACCGTCGGCGCAGAGCGCCGAGCGGGACGCGGCCCTGGACTCCCTGCTCGACGAGATCGACGGGGTGCTGGAGACCAACGCGACCGAGTTCGTGCACGGCTTCGTGCAGAAGGGCGGCCAGTGACGGTGCCGCCGTGCTGAGCCGGATCATGGGCGTCGAGACCGAGTTCGGCGTCAACGCGACCTTCGCCGGCCCCTCCCGGCTCTCCCCCGAGGAGGTCTCCCGCTACCTCTTCCGCAAGGTGGTGGCCTGGGGGCGCTCGTCGAACGTCTTCCTCGGCAACGGCTCGCGGCTCTACCTCGACGTCGGGTCGCACCCGGAGTACGCCACCGCCGAGTGCACCGATCTGCTCGACCTCGTCGCCCACGACCGGGCGGGCGAGCTGGTGGTCCAGGACCTCGCGGAGGACGCGGAGCAGCGGCTCGCCGCCGAGGGCCTCGACGCCACCGTCTACGTGCTCAAGAACAACGTGGACTCCCGCGGCAACTCTTACGGCTCGCACGAGAACTACCTCATCGAGCGGCGCACCCGGATGGAGCGCCTCACCGACACGCTCGTCCCGTTCCTCGTGACCCGCCAGCTGGTCACCGGCGCCGGGCGGCTGCACGTGGTGGAGCAGCGGGCGACCTACCTCGTCTCGCAGCGCGCCGACCACATGTGGGAGGACCTGTCGTCGGCGACGACCCGCTCGCGGCCCATCATCAACACCCGCGACGAGCCGCACGCCGACCCCGAGAAGCACCGGCGCCTGCACGTCATCGTCGGCGACTCCACGATGAGCCAGACCACGACGATGCTGCGCCTGGGCACCACCGACCTCGTGCTCAAGATGCTGGAGGCCGGCACCGTCGTGCCCGACCTCGTCCTCGCCAACCCCATGCAGGCGATCCGCGAGGTGAGCCGCGACCGCACCGGGCGCACCCCGCTGGCGCTGCGCCGTGGCGGCACCATCACCGCCCTGGAGCTGCAGCGCGAGCTGCTCGACCTCACCACCGGGTATGCCCGGGGCGCCGGGCTGACCGAGCACCCGGCATACCGGGACGTCCTGGAGCTGTGGGAGCGCGGGCTGGAGGCGATCGAGACCGACCGGCTGGACCTCGTCGACACCGAGATCGAGTGGGTCATGAAGAAGAAGCTGCTGGACTCCTACGCGCGGCGCCACGACCTCGAGCCGTGGGACCCACGGCTGCAGCAGCTCGACCTGGCCTGGCACGACATCCACCCACGGCGTGGGCTCGCGCGCATCCTCGAGCGCTCGGGCGCCGCGCGGACGGTGGTCGACGAGGAACGTATCCGGGCCGCCACGACCGTGCCCCCGGACACCCGGGCGCGGTTGCGCGGCGACTTCGTCCGGACCGCTGCCGAGCACCGGCGCGACTTCACCGTGGACTGGGTGCACCTCAAGCTCAACGACGCCGCGCAGCGCACGGTCATCTGCAAGGACCCGTTCGCCGCGCAGGACGAGCGGGTGGACGCGCTGCTCGAGCACATCCGCGCCACCAGCGGTGCTCCCACGAAAGGTTCAGGGTCACCGGGTTAGGCTGGTCCGGACGCTTCCCCGATCTGCAAAGGACGCACCTGTGCGCTCTTCCCGCCTGCGCTACCTCGCGGCCGCCGCCGCGCCCCTGATCTTCCTGGCCGGCTGCAGCCCCGAGTCGGCCGACGAGGGGTCGGACGACGCCGCGGCGACCAGCTCACCGGGTGACGACGCGGCCGCGACCTCGGCCGCGCCGAACGGCGACCTGGCCGACGTCGGCGTCGACACCGAGGGCGAGGCCCCCGCGCTGACCTGGGACGGCGAGCCCTTCGCCGAGGGTGACCTGCCGTTCGTGGCCGGGTCCACCGAGGCCCGCACCCTCACCGAGGGCGACGGCGAGGAGGTCGCCGACACCCACGAGGTGCGGGTGCGCTACCTCACCGTCAACGGCACCACCGGCGAGCAGCTGGTGTCGACCTTCGAGAACGACGAGGCGGTGACCCTCGACCTCACCGACGAGACGCTCTTCCCGGCCTTCCGCGACCAGCTGCCCGGCACCATGGTCGGCGACGAGCTGCTCCTGGCGATCCCGGCGGCCGACGCCTTCGGCGAGGCCGGCAACGAGCAGCTCGGCGTGGGCCCGACGGACACCATGCTCTTCTACATGGTCGTCGAGGACACCGGCGAGCCGCTCACCGAGGCGCAGGGCGAGGAGGTCGAGCCCGAGGAGGGCCTGCCCACCGTCACGATGGGTGACACCGGGCCGGAGATCGACGTCGAGGGCGTCGAGGCACCCGACCAGCTCATCACCCAGCCGCTCATCCGCGGCGAGGGCCCCGAGGTCGTGGCCGGGCAGTCCATCCGGGTCCACTACACCGGGGTGAAGCTCTCCGACGGCGAGGTCTTCGACAGCTCCTGGGAGCGCGGCGAGCCCACCGAGTTCCCCATCGGCGTGGGTCAGGTCATCGTCGGCTGGGACGAGGGGCTGGTCGGCCAGACCGTCGGCTCCCGCGTGCTGCTCGTCATCCCGGCCGAGGAGGCCTACGGCGAGGCTCCGGAGGAGACCGAGGGCGAGACCGCGGCCCCCGGCAACGAGCTGGCCGGTGAGGACCTCGTCTTCGTCGTCGACATCCTCGGCGCCTCCTGACCGCACCGCTACCCGCGCACCCCGCACCGCCCAGCCCCTCACCCACCGAGCGTCGCGAATGGTTGGCTGACGACCGACCGGGCGCCGCGAGTGGTTGGCTGACGACCGACCGAGCGCCGCCAGTGGTTGCCGGAGGACCGACCGAGCGCCGCGAGTGGTTGGCTGAGGACCGACCCGGCGCCGCACATGGTTGCCGGCCCACGGCATACCTGACCTCGAACGAATAGGAGCACATCATGACCGAGTCCGCTTTCGGCCGCGTCCAGAAGGCCAAGCCCGAGATCGACTTCCCCGGCGACGAGCCGCCCGCCGACCTGCAGGTCGAGGACCTCGAGGTCGGCAAGGGCGCCGAGGCCACGGCCGGCTCGACCATCTCCGCGCACTACGTGGGCGTGTCCTGGTCGACCGGCGAGGAGTTCGACGCCTCGTGGAACCGCGGCGAGCCGCTCACCTTCACCGCCGGCGTCGGTCAGGTCATCCAGGGCTGGGACCAGGGCCTGCTCGGGATGAAGGTCGGCGGTCGCCGCAAGATCGTCATCCCGCCGCACCTGGGGTATGGCGACCGTGGCGCCGGCGCAGCCATCAAGGGTGGCGAGACGCTGATCTTCGTCGTCGACCTCATGGACGTGCGCTGACACGAGCCCGCACGCGCCGCCCCGGCGCATCGACCTCGGCCCAGGCGTTCTGGTGAACGCCTGGGCCGAGGTCTGTCGGCGTGTCGTCGGCCCAGGCGTTCACGTGCGCGGCTGAGCCGATCATGACGGGCGTCTCGTCGGCTCAGGAACCGGCGCCGCACCCCTCAGGTGGAGCGCAGGAGGCGCTCCCGGTCCCGTTCCAGCCTCGTCATGATCGGCGTCACGAGCACCCCGTGCAGGACGACGGAGAAGACGATCGTGAAGACGCAGGTGGCCCACAGCCAGCGCTCCCCGGTCCAGGTGGTCTCGGAGAGGGCGTAGGCGATGTAGAAGAGCGTGCCCACGCCGCGGATGCCGAAGAAGGCGGTGATGAGCCGCTCTCGTCGTGCCAGGGGGCGCAGCTTCTCGTCGGCCATGCGCCAGCGGCCGGGGCGCAGCGCGACCCACCCGGCCACCGGCCGGATGACGAGCACCAGGGACACCCCCACGAGGACGCCGCGCCAGTCGAGGGACTCCAGCGCGCCGTCGGTGAGCGCGATGCCCACGAAGAGCAGCACGAGCAGCGTCAGCAGCCGTTCCAGGCGCTCGACGACGCCGTGCATGTGCTCGTGGAACTCGTGTCGCCGCGCCTGCGCCCGCATGGTCATCGCGCAGACGAAGACCGCGAGGAAGCCGTAGCCCTGGGCGACCTCGGCCACCCGTAGGCCAGCAGCATCGCGGCGAGCGCCAGGAGCGACTCGCCCTGCTCGGCCAGCCGCAGCGCCTGCTGCCGGGTGCGGAACGCGAGGTAGGCCATCACCCAGCCCACGGCCACCCCGACGAGCAGGCCGATGGTGATCTTGCCGACGAGCTCCCACGCCAGCCAGCGCAGCCCCCACCCCGCTGCCGACCCCATGGTCATGAGGAAGATCGCCGCCTAGGCGAAGGGGAAGGCCAGGGCGTCGTTGAGCCCGGCCTCGGAGGTCAGGGCGAAGCGGACCTCGTCGTCGTCGCTGATCTCGTCGTCGTGCAGCTGGTCGGCCATCGACGCCTCGCCGTCCGCCTCCCGCTTCGTGATGACCGGGCCGCCGACCTGGACGTCCCCGGCGAGCACCGGGTCGGTCGGTGCCAGCACGGCGCCGAGCAGCAGAGCGGGCGCAGCGCCGAGCCCGAGCCCCCACCAGCCGAGCAGAAAGACGCCGGCGATGGTCAGCGGCATGGCGATGCCGAGCAGCCTCCAGGTCGGCGACCAGGTGCGCCAGGACCCGCGGTTGCGGAAGGACAGCGGGCGGTCCAGCGCCAGCCCGACACCCATGAGGGCCACCAGGACGGTGATCTCGGTGACGTGCTCGATGGTGTCGCGCTGGTCGGTGGGGTCGAAGGCGAAGCTGGAGCCGAAGGGGAGCAGCCCCACCAGCATGCCTACGAGGATGAGGATGACCGGCGCGGACAGCCAGGCACGGGTGAGCAGGCTCGGCAGCGCGACCGCGAGCAGCAGCACCCCGCCGCCCAGGAGGAAGACCAGGTCGGAGGTCATGCCGGGGTCTCAGCCGGTCCGGGGCGCGGTGCCGGGGGTGTGGCCCAGGAGGTGAGGCGCGGGGTGGGTGGCGCTCGGTCGCCGGGGTGTCTCGCGCCGGCCGCGGTCGCGGCAGCGGGTGGGATGCGCCACGACGTCGAGGTATGCCGTGGGCGCGGGCAGGGTCATGCGGTCAGCCTAGGTGACCGGCGGGCAGGCGGCGGTCGGGCGGCGCTCTCTCTGGTCACACGAGTCACCGGCTGCGGGGACGTGCACCCGTGCCGGGGATATACCTGTGCGTGCCGGGTCCTTCTCCGCAGTGTGGGAGCCGTGGTGCAGATGTGGCGGGCGGGCCCACGACGGGCCCATGACGGGCCTACGACGGGTCGACGACGAGCCGGGCGGCGTAGCGGCCGGCGGCCGCAGCGGTCAGGAAGGCGGCCGGGTCGTCCCCGAGTCCACGGCCCATCGTCGACAGGGGGACCGGTACCTGTGCCAACGCCTCCGGGAGGTCCTCGGTGGCCACCTCGACCAGCTCGAGGTGCGGCGCGGCCCGGACGAGGTCGCGCGCCTGCCGGTGGACGAGGGCCAGGCACTCGCGCAGCGCGACGCTGTCTCCCACGCGTCCGGTGTGCCCGGAGGGCGCGTCCGGTGCGTGTCCGGTCTGTCCGGAGGGCGCGTCCGGTGCGGGTTCGGTGTGTCCGGAGCGCGCGTCCGGTGCGCGTCCGGTGTGTCCGGAGGGCGCGTCCGGTGCGGGTTCGGTGTGTCCGGAGCGCGCGTCCGGTGCGCGTCCGGTGTGCCCGGAGGGCGCGTCCGCTGCGCTCGCGGTGCGCTGTGCCGGGGGGAGGACCGGCACGGGCAGGTCGGCGGGGTGCGCGAGGACCCGGCCGAAGGCGGTCGTGCTGTGGTGCGACAGGCCGCGGTGCCGCTCGCGCGCGTCGGCCTGCGACACCCGCAGCCCGGCCACCGGGCGCCCGCCGAGCACCGCGGCCGCGTTGAGCGCCTCGCCCGCGGCCACCCCGGAGAAGCCCCACCGCGTCTCGGTGCCGAGGTTGCCGGGCCCCTGGATCACGACGGCCAGGTCGGCCCCGACCACGTGCCGGGCCGCGAGCAGCGCGGTGTGGACCGTCACCGCCTCGAGGTCGCCGCCGAAGGCCTGCCCGGCGGTGACCGTGCTCGCCAGCCAGCCCGCCTCCCGCAGGCCGGCCACCGTCCGCGACCACGCCAGGGGCAGCGCGGCTCCGTCGGTCATGACGTAGGCGACCCGGGCCCGGGGACGCTCCGCCCGGACCCCGGCGAGCACGGCGGGGAGGGCCGAGTGCAGGTCGGTGGCGAGCACCGGCATACCCCCCAGGTCGTCCGCCTGCGCGAGGGTGGCGTGGTGCTCTCCCTCGGGGTCGTCGACCCCCAGCACCATGGGCTGCAGCGGGGCGTAGCGGCCCTTCACCAGGTGGCCCGGCTCGCCCTCGGCGCGCCGGGGCCAGGCGTCCGGGCGGTCGGGGAGGGCGACGACGAGGGCATACCCTCCCGTGCCCAGCCCGCGTTCCAGCGCGGTGACGTTGAGCAGGACCCGGTCGCCCACCACGGCGCTGCCGACGAGGTCGGGGTAGCCCAGGGCCCGCACCCGCTCGCCCTGGACCTCGACGCCGAGCACCTGCACGCCGGCCCACCCCGGCAGCAGCTCGCGCACCTCACCCTCGCGCCACGTGATCACGACAGCCGAGCCTAGCGATGACCGGGTCGCGGGAGGTCGGACGGTAGCCTGCGAGACATGGCGAAGAGCACGAGCACCGGCCCCAGCCCGGCCGCGGCGAAGACCGAGCGGCTGCTCAACCTCGTCATCGCGCTGCTGCACACCCGGCAGCCGCTGTCCCGGGCCAAGCTGCGCCAGGCGGTCCCGGACTACGCGCGGAGCAGCCCCGAGGCGTTCGAGCGGATGTTCGAGCGGGACAAGGACGAGCTGCGCGCCCTGGGCATCCCGCTGCGCACCGAGCCCATCGACGCCTTCTTCGACGACGAGCCGGGCTACCGCATCGACCAGCGCGAGTACGCCCTGCCCGAGATCGACTTCGCCCCTGACGAGCTCGCGGTGCTCGGTCTCGCGGCGCGGGCCTGGGGACAGGCCAGCCTCGCCGGCCCGGCCGCGCAGGCGCTGCGCAAGCTGGACGCCGCCGGGGTGGTGCGCGACGAGTCCTCGGTCGCCGGGCTCGAGCCGCTGCTGCACACCCCCGACCCCGCCTTCGAGCCGGTCCGCGACGCGGTCCTGGAGCGGTGCGCGATCAGCTTCGACTACCGCGGCGGCTCGGGCGACCTCGTGCGCCGCCGGGTGCAGCCGTGGGGGCTGACGAGCTGGCACGGCCGGTGGTACCTCACCGCCCACGACCTCGACCGCGACGCGCCCCGGGTGTTCCGGCTGGACCGCGTCGTCGGGGTCCCCGAGCGCTCCGGCCGGCCCGGGGGGTATGCCGTGCCTGAGGACCTCGACGCGCTCGCCATGATCCGGCGCAGCGCGGGCGAGGACGGCGAGCGGTCGACGACCGTCCGCCTGCTGGTGCGCGACGGGGCGGCCGCGTCGCTGCGCAGGAGGGCGCGGGAGGGCACCGACGCCGCTGACGTCCCCGAGGGCTGGTCACGGCTGGAGCTGGACGTGGGGTCGCTGACACCGCTGGCCCGGGAGGTCACCGCCGCCGGTCCGGACGTGCGCGTGGAGGCACCGGCCGATCTTGCCGAGCAGGTCACCGGGCGGCTGCGCGCGGTGCTGGCGGCGCACGGGGGAGGAGCGGCCTGATGGCGACCTACGAGAGCGCCACCTCGCGGGTGGCCCGGATGCTGACGATGGTGCCGTGGCTGCTGCACCGGCAGGGCATCGACCTCGCGACGGCGGCGGCCGAGCTCGGGGTCAGCGAGAGCCAGGTCGTCGAGGACCTGCAGATCCTCTTCCTGTGCGGGCTGCCCGGCCACTACCCCGACGACCTCATCGAGGCCTCCTGGGAGGGCGGCCGCGTCTTCGTCGGCAACGCCGACACCATCGCCCGGCCGCTGCGCCTCGGCCGGGACGAGGCGCTGGCGCTCATCGTGGCCCTGCGGGCGCTCGCCGACACCCCAGGGCTGGCCGAGCGGGACGCCATCGACCGGGCCCTGGCCAAGCTGGAGGCCGCGGCCGGGGAGACCGCGCGGGCGGCGGCCGCGGTGCGCGTCGACCTCGAGCAGCCCGCCGACGACGGGATCGCGGCGGCCGTCCGCTCCGGGCTGACGCAGCGGCGCCGCCTCCACCTGCGCTACACCTCCGGCAGCCGGGACGAGACCACCGAGCGCGACGTCGACCCGCTGCGGGGGCTGTCCGTGGACGGCCGGTGGTACCTCGAGGGCTGGTGCCACCGCGCCCGCGGCGTGCGCCTCTTCCGGCTCGACCGGATCGAGGCCGCCGGGGTGCTGGACGTGCCGGCCACCCCGCCGGAGGACCTGCCCGAGCGCGCCGTCGGCACCGGGGTCTACCGGCCTGACCCCGAGGACCGCGCCGTCACCCTCGACCTCGACCCCGGCTCGGCGTGGGTCGCCGAGCAGGTCCCAGCCGAGGAGGTCGAGACGCGCGACGACGGCTCGGTGCGGATGGTGCTGCGGGTCGCCGACCCCCGCTGGCTCCTGCGGCTCGTGCTGCGCGAGGGCGGGGGAGTGCGGGTCGTCGAGCCGGCCGCGCTCGTGGACGCCGTCCAGGAGGCCGCGCGCACGGCCCTGTCCGGGAACCTGTCGCCGGGCCCGGCGTTAGACTGACCACGCACCCCGGTGCGCCGCGACGGCGGCGCCACCTCAACCGAGAGCGAGTGAGCCCACCATGCGTCTCCAGGCCTGGCACATCGTCGTGCTCGTCGTCGCCTTCCTCCTGCTCTTCGGGTGGAAGAACCTGCCCAACATGGCCCGCTCCATGGGCGAGTCCATGCGCGTCTTCAAGTCCGAGGTCGACCAGATGAAGGATGAGGGCGAGGCGCGCAAGACCGAGAAGGACGCCGAGCGCCCCGCCCTGGACGACCGCAAGGACCACGACGCCGACACCGCCCGCGAGGAGTACGACGCGATGAAGCGCCGCGAGGGCGGCGCCGGCACCACCGGCAGCACCGGCGCCTGAGCGACCGCCCGCGACACGGCATACCCGACGGTGACCCGAGCGGCCCGCGCCCGGCGCGCGAAGGACCCCGAGGGGAGGATGTCCCTCGGGGACCACTTCCGTGAGCTGCGCAACCGGCTGACCGTCAGCGTGCTGGCGATCGGCGTGCTCTCGGTCGTCGGGTGGTACTGGTACGACGAGATCATCTCGGTCGTCACCGCCCCCATCGACGCGGTCGCCGCCGAGCGGGGGGACGAGGCCGTCTCGCTGCGCTTCCAGAACATCACCGAGCCGTTCGCCATGCAGCTGCGGGTGGCGATCTTCAGCGGCATCCTGCTCGCCAGCCCGATCTGGCTCTGGAACATCTGGGGCTTCCTGCTCCCCGGGCTCACCCGGTCCGAGAAGAAGATCGCGCTGTCCTACTTCTTCATCTCGATCCCGCTGTTCTTCGCCGGGGCCGCGCTGGCGGCGTTCACCTTCCCGCGCCTCGTCGCGATCCTGCTCGGCTTCACCCCGGACGGCATCGCCAACCTCCCCGGGGCGAGTGAGTTCCTCACCCTCTGGCTCTACTTCATGCTCGCCTTCGGCCTGGCTTTCCTGCTGCCGGTGGTGCTCGTCGCGCTCAACCAGATCGGCATCCTTTCGGCGCGGCTCATGCTGCGCAGCTGGCGGGTCGTCCTCTTCGGCATCCTCGTCTTCTCCGCCTTCATGACGCCGGACCCCAGTGCCTGGACGATGCTCGCCATGGCCAGCCCGGTCTTCGCGCTCTACTGGTGCGCGGTCGGCGTCGCCTTCCTCATGGAGCGGCGGCGGGAGAAGAAGAACCCCGGCCGGTATGCCGGTCTCTCGCCCGACGAGGCGACCCCGCTGACATGAGGTACGCCCTCGTGCACGGCCGCCGGTCCGGCCGTGGCGGGGCGGCCACGGTGGGGGAGGCCGCGACCGGTGCCCTGCGCGCGGCCGGTCACGACGTCGTCCAGGTGACCGCCGGCACCCTCGAGCAGGCCCGGGCCGCGTGCGCCGCCCTCGTGGCCGACGGGGTCGACGTGCTGGTCGTCGCGGGCGGCGACGGGCTCGTCGGCCTGGGGGCGGACGTGTGCGCGGGGACGGCGACGGCGCTCGGGATCCTGCCGGCGGGCACCGGCAACGACAACGCCCGCAGCCTGGGGCTGCCGCGGGACCCGAGCCGGTGCGTCGAGGTGCTCCTCACCGGGCGGACCCGCACCGTCGACACGCTGCTCCTGCCCGAGAGGGGGCGGCGGGTGCTGGGGTCGGTCTGCGGGGCGCTGGAGGCCCGGATCAACGCCCGCGCCAACGGGATGCCCCGGCGGCTGGGCGCCGCGTCCTACACGCTCTCGGCGCTGGTCGAGATCGCGCTGCTGCGCCGCCAGCCGCCGCTGCACTACCGGCTCACGGTCGACGGCCGCACCCGCGAGCTGGACGCCCTCGTCGTGGTCGCCGCGTCGATGCCGTTCTTCGGCGGCGGCCTGCCCGTCGCGCCCGCGGCGGACCCGGCCGACGGCGAGCTCGACCTCGTGCTCGTCCGCCCCGTCACCCCGGCCCAGGCCCTGGGCGTGCTGCGCGCGCTCCGGGCGGGACGGCATACCGGGCACCCGGCGGTGGAGGTGACCCGCGCCCACGAGGTGAGGATCGAGGGGCCGGCCGACGTGGTCGCCCACGGCGACGGCGAACCGCTGGGGCCGCTGCCCCTGACCGTCCGGGTCGACGCCGCCAGCCTGCGGGTCCTCGTCCCCGGCTGACGTAGCCTGGGTGGCATGCCCAGCCCCGCCGAACGCTACGCCGCCTCGCGCGCCCGGGCCGCGCGTGCCGCCACCCCTGCGGGGCGGTTCACCGAGACCCTCGGGCTGGAGCTCGACGACTTCCAGCGTGAGGCCATCGACGCCGTCCAGGACGGCGCCGGGGTGCTCGTCGCGGCGCCGACCGGCGCCGGCAAGACCGTGGTCGGCGAGTTCGCGGTCGCGCTCGCCCTGGAGACCGGCCGCAAGGCGTTCTACACCACGCCGATCAAGGCCCTGTCGAACCAGAAGTACCACGACCTCGTCGCCCGGCACGGGTCCGCCAACGTCGGGCTGCTCACCGGGGACGCCTCGATCAACGGCGAGGCACCGGTGGTCGTCATGACCACCGAGGTCCTGCGCAACATGATGTATGCCGCGTCCCCCACCCTGACCGGGCTCGGCTTCGTCATCATGGACGAGGTGCACTACCTCGCCGACCGGTGGCGCGGCGCGGTCTGGGAGGAGGTCATCATCCACCTGCCCGAGTCGGTGCAGGTCATCTCGCTGTCGGCGACGGTGAGCAACGCCGAGGAGTTCGGCGACTGGCTGCGCCAGGTGCGGGGGAGGGGTGACGCCGACTCGCTGCGGGTCATCGTGTCCGAGCACCGACCGGTGCCGCTGTGGCAGCACATGATGGTCGGGCAGCGGCTCTACGACCTCTTCGTCACCGACGGACTGCGGGCCGCGCCCGGGGTGGACGGGACCACCCGGGTCAACCCCGAGCTGCTGCAGGGCATCTCCGCGGCCGAGCGATCCGCCCGGGCCGACGGCGGCTGGCGGCGCGACGACGCCGGAGGTCCCCGCGGCCGGCGGGGGGAGCCGCGCGGGCGGGGACGCTCGGGGGGCCCCCGGGGCGACCGGCGGGACCAGCGGGGCGGGCGGCATACCGGCCGGTCCCGTCGCTACGACGACGCCCGCGGCACCGGCGGCGGGGGAGAGGCCGGGTTCTCCCGCGGGTCGCTGCCCGGAGGTGTGGCGAGCCGGGCGCAGGTCATCGACCGGCTCGACCGCGACGGGCTGCTGCCCGCCATCACCTTCATCTTCAGCCGGGCCGGGTGCGACGGCGCCGTCCAGCAGCTGCTGGGCCGCGGCACCCGGCTCATCCCCGAGGAGCAGGGACAGACGATCCGGGCGCTGGTCGCCGAGCGGGTCGCCGAGGTCGACCCCGCCGACCTGGGCGTGCTGGGCTACCACGACTTCGTGGAGGGGCTCTCGCGCGGCTACGCCGCGCACCACGCCGGGATGCTGCCGCTCTTCCGGGAGATCGTCGAGGAGCTCTTCACCGCCGGGCAGGTGCGCTCGGTCTTCGCCACCGAGACCCTCGCGCTGGGCATCAACATGCCGGCCCGCACGGTGGTGCTGGAGAAGCTGGTCAAGTTCAACGGCGAGGAGCACGCGCCGGTGACCCCGGCGGAGTACACCCAGCTCACCGGCCGGGCCGGGCGACGCGGCATCGACGTCGAGGGCCACGCCGTGGTGCTGTGGCGACGCGGCACCGACCCGATGGACGTCGCCGGGCTGGCCTCGACCCGCACCTACCCGCTGCGCAGCTCCTTCCGGCCCAGCTCCAACATGGCGGTCAACCTCGTGGCGCAGTACGGCCGCGACCGGGCGCACGAGCTGCTGCAGGCCAGCTTCGCGCAGTTCCAGGCCGACCGCTCCGTCGTCGGGCTCACCACCCAGATCCGGCACAACACCGAGGCCCTGCAGGGGTATGCCGAGTCCATGGTCTGCGACCGCGGGGACTTCCGGGAGTACGGCCGGCTGCGCCACCAGCTCTCCGAGGTGGAGAAGAAGGCCGCCCGGACCCGTCAGGCCCAGCGGCGCAGCGACATCGGGCAGGCGCTGGAGACCCTCGAGCGCGGCCAGGTCATCCAGCTCGACGGCGGACGGCACGGCACCATGGCGGTCGTCATCCGGGGGGCGCGGGGGCGTCCGACCGGGCCGGAGCCGACGGTCATCACCTCCAGCGGCCGGGTCCAGCGGCTCAGCATCCCCGGCTTCCGGGACGTGCCCGAGGTCATCGGCACCCTCACGGTCCCCAAGCAGTTCAACGAGCGCAGCCCGAAGGCGCGCAAGGACCTCGCCGCGGCCCTGCGCTCCACCGTCCACGAGCCGGTGCCCGGGCGGGCGTCGTCAGGGCGCGGGCGGGACGGCATACCCGAGGGGACGGCGGCCCAGGTCGACGAGCTGCGGGCCGCGCTGGCGGCACACCCCTGCCACAGCTGCCCCGAGCGCGAGGACCACGCCCGGTGGGCGGCGCGGTGGTGGACCCTGCGCAAGGAGACCGACGACCTGCAGCGGCGGGTGACGCACCGCACCAACACCCTGGCGGCGACCTTCGAGCGGATCTGCGACCTGCTGTCCGCCATGGGCTACCTCAGCGAGGACGGGCAGGAGGTGACCGCGGAGGGCCAGCGGCTGCGCCGGATCTACACCGAGCTCGACCTCGTCGCCGCCGAGGCGTTGCGTCGCGGGACGTGGCGCCGGCTCAGCCCGGCCGACCTCGCGTCGGTGGTCTCCGCGCTCGTCCACGAGTCGCGCGGCGACGAGCCGGGCGACCCGCCGACGCCGAGCGTGGAGGTGGCCGAGGCGCTGGGGGAGATGGGCTCGATCTGGACCGAGGTGCAGGCCGGCAAGCTCGCCCACAACCTCACCGGCGACCGCGAGCTGGACCCCGGCATCACCTGGATGGTCCATCGCTGGGCCTCCGGTCGCGGCCTCGAGGAGGTGCTGCGCTCGGGCGACCTCTCGGCCGGGGACTTCGTGCGTCGCGCCAAGCAGGTCGTCGACCTGCTCGGTCAGATCACCCACGCCGCGGACGAGGACGTCGCGGCCACCGCCCGCCGCGCCTCGGCGGCGATGCTGCGCGGCGTCGTGGCCGCCGACCGCCTCGACTGACCCGCGAGCCGACACCACCACCCCCGGGCCCCCCGACACCCGGACGCACCGGACGCGCCCTCCGACCACACCGGACGCGCCCTCCGACCACACCGGACGCGCCCTCCGACCACACCGGACGCGCCCTCCGAGCACACCGGACGCGCCGTCGGAGCGCACCGGACGCGCGCTCCGAGCACACCGGACGCGCGGCTAGAGTGCGGCCATGCCCGAGATCGTCATCTGCTCGCCCCTGCGCACCCCGGTCGGGGGGTTCCTCGGGAGCCTGTCACCGCTGTCCGCCGCCGACCTCGGCACCCAGCTCCTCACGGCGCTGCTCGAGCGCACCGGCCTGCAGGACGGCCAGGTCGACGACGTGATCGTCGGCAACGCCAACCCCTCCGGGGAGATCCCGGCGCTGGGGCGCATCCTCGCACTCAACACCGGCCTCGACTCCGCCCCGGGTATGCAGCTCGACCGGCGGTGCGGCTCCGGCCTGCAGGCGGTCCTGACGGCGGCGGCGCAGGTGGCCACCGGCGGCAGCCGACTCGTCGTGGCCGGGGGAGCGGAGTCGATGAGCCAGGCGGAGCACTACGCGCTGCTGCGGCAGGGCGTGCGCGCGGACGTCCAGCTCGCCGACCGGCTCGCCCGCGCCCGGGCCACGGCCGGCGGCGAGCACCACCCGATCCCGGGCGGGATGATCGAGACGGCTGAGAACCTCCGGCGCGAGCACCGCATCTCCCGGGAGGCGCAGGACGAGCTGGCGCAGCGCTCCCACCAGGTGGCAGCGGCGGCGCAGCGGGAGGGGCGCTTCGCCGACGAGATCGTGCCGGTGAAGGTCCCCGGCCGCAGGGGCAGCACGACGGTCGACACCGACGAGCACATCCGCCCCGACACGACCCTCGACACCCTCGCCGGGCTGCGTCCGATCATGGGCCGTCAGGACCCGGACGCCACGGTGACCGCCGGCAACGCCAGCGGCCAGAACGACGCCGCCGCCCTGTGCGTCGTCACCACCCGCGACCGGGCCGACGAGCTCGGCCTCACCCCGATGCTCGCGCTGCGCTCCTGGGCCGTCGCCGGCGTCGCCCCGGAGACGATGGGCATCGGCCCGGTACCGGCCAGCGCCGCGGCGCTGGAGCGGGCCGGCCTCACCCTCGACGACCTCGACCTCGTCGAGCTGAACGAGGCGTTCGCCGCGCAGGCCCTCGCCGTGCTCGAGGCATGGGGCATGAGCGACCCGTCCACCTGGGACCGGCTCAACGTCAACGGGTCCGGCATCTCGCTCGGCCACCCGGTCGGCGCGACCGGGGCCCGCATCCTCGCGACCCTGGCGCACGAGCTGGGGCGGCGTGAGGGTCGGTACGCCCTGGAGACGATGTGCATCGGCGGCGGCCAGGGCTTGGCTGCGGTCTTCGAGCGGGTCGGCTGAGCAGGAGCGTCGTCGAGCCTGGGTCGCTGCGGGTCAGCGCGCCGGGCGCCCGCCCCGGACCAGCAGGCCGAGGCCACCGGCCCCCACGGCGAGCAGCGCCGAGGCCAGCACGTCGCTGGGCCGGTGGTAGCCCAGCAGCACCACCAGCGCGCCCATCCAGAGGCTGACGGCGGCACCGACCAGCGCCGCCGCAGGCAGCAGGCGTCGCGGGCTGACGAGCAGCAGCGCCAGCGCCAGCGCGAGGGCCGCGCCGGTGTGGCCGCTGGGCAGGGAGTTGGCCATGGCCCACGGGTCGGCGAGCTGTGGCCGCGGCAGCACGTCCTTGAGCACCTGGGTGGAGGCCACCAGCAGCGGCACCGCGACGAGCACCGCGAGCCCGGTCCGCACGTGGCGCAGCAGCGCCAGCCCGCCGAGCGCCAGGGCGGCCCCCAGCAGCAGGTAGGGGTTGGGCAGCAGACTGCTGAGCAGGTCGTGCCGGGATCCGGTCGCCGTCACGGCCTCCATGGCCCTGGTGTCGATGCTCTGACCCCGGGTGCTGAGCACGGCGACGACGTAGACGGACACGAAGCCGAGGGCGCCGAGCAGCATGAGCCCCACCGGCCACCCGACCGGGCGCGGGTCGTCGGCGAGGAGCGGCAGGGGCGCCGGGTCGGGCCTCGTGCGGGTCGTCACCCGACCACGGTAGGACGGGCACCTGGGCGGCCCCTGGGTCGCGGCGGTGTCAGGGGGCGATGCCCAGGGCGGCCAGCAGGCGTGCGACCGGGTTGCCCAGGTCGTAGGTCTCGACGAGCTGATGCAGGGTCCCGGGGTCGGCCAGCTCCCGGGGAAGGGTGAGCGGTACGTCGGCCACGGGGGCGTCGTCGGCGACGAGGACCACTCGCGGCGCCGCATCGAGATAGGTCGCTCCCGCCTCGAGGTTGGTCCGTCGCGCTCCCTTCAGGCCCGGGTCGCCGGAGTCGACCGCCTCGCGCAGCGCGGCGAGGCTGCCGTACTGCTCGATGAGCGCGGCAGCGGTCTTCTCTCCGATCCCCTTGACCCCGGGGAGCCCGTCGGAGGTGTCCCCGCGCAGCATCGACATCTCGGCGTACGCGCGACCGGTGGGCACGGCATACCGCCGCTGCAGATCGGCCTGGTGGATCTCCTCGGCGTCGCGCACGCCCTGCTTGGCGGTGTAGACCACCGTGACGCCCGCACCGTCGTCCACGAGCTGGAAGAGGTCGCGGTCCCCGGTCACGACGCCCACCGGCAGGCGTCCGTGGTGCCGCGCGGTGAGGGTGCCGATGACGTCGTCCGCCTCGTAGCCCGGCGCGCCCAGCACCGGGATGCCGACCGCCTCCAGCACCTGCCGCAGGATGGGCACCTGGACCTCGAGCTCAGGTGGAGCCTCCTCCTTGTCACCGGAACCCTCGACCAGACGATGAGACTTGTAGGACGGGATGGCCTGCACGCGGAAGTCCGGGCGCCAGTCGTCGTCCCAGCAGCAGGCGAGGTGGGTGGGGGAGAAGCGGCCCACCAGCGTGGCGATCATGTCGAGCAGTCCACGCACCGCGTTGGTCGGTGTCCCGTCGGGCGCCTCGCGCAGGTCCTTCATCCCGTAGAACGCCCGGAAGTACAGCGAGGCGGTGTCGAGCAGCAGCAGCTGCGGGGCGGCGACGTCGACGTCCGCGGTCGCCTCGGAGGAGGTCGTCATGGGCCTCACCCTAGTCGGGTGGGTTAGCGTGAGGTATGCCTCGGCGACGCCCTCTGCTGCTCCTCTCCGGGGTGCTGCTCGTCTCGGCGGTCCTCCTCCTCGGGCCGTGGTGGGAGACGGCGGCCGGCGACAACCCGTTGACCCGGCCGCCGGGACCCGACTACGCGGTGGTGCTGCGGCTCAGCCTGCCCACCCTGGTGCTCGCCGCGACGGTCGTGGCGCTGCTCGTGACCTCGCGCGGCGAGCGTGGCGAGGTCGGCGACCGACAGGGGCGGGGCGGGCAGCACTAGGGTTGCCCCCATGGAGCCGCTGGATCGTCACATCGTCACCGTCCTGGCCCAGGACGGTCGCATCAGCTTCGCCGACCTCGGTCGCCAGGTGGGTCTGTCCACGTCGGCGGTGCACCAGCGGGTCAAGCGGCTCGAGGAGCGCGGCATCATCACCGGCTACCGCGCCGTCGTCGACTACGCCTCGGTCGGGCTGCCCCTCACGGCTCTCATGTCGGTCACCCCTTTCGACCCCTCCGACGACGACGACATCCCCGAGCGGCTGGCCCACATCGAGGAGATCGTGGCGTGCTGGTCGGTCGCCGGCGACGAGAACTACGTCCTGCTCATCCGGGTGCCCCGCCCCCAGGACCTCGAGGAGCTGCTCGGCCGGATCCGGCAGGAGGGCTCCTGCTCCACGAACACGACGATCGTGCTGTCCACGCCGTGGGAGGACCGCCTCGGCGCCCTGCCGCACGAGCTGCCCACGACCCCCTGACACGGGTCGGGCCGGGCCCGGCTCCCCTTCAGCGGCACTCCCGCCTCAGCGGTGCGCCCGCGCGATGTCCGCGACCCGCGCGTCGGTCGCCGCGACGAGGTCCGCCGGCGAGAGCTCCAGGTCGAGGCCGCGCTTGCCGCCGCTCACCAGCACCGCGGCATACCGCAGCGCCGACGCGTCGAGGACCGTCGGGAGCCGCTTCCTCTGACCCAGCGGGCTGATCCCACCGACGACGTAGCCGGTCGTGCGCTCGGCGACCCGGGGGTCGGCCATCGACACCCTCTTCATCCCGAGCTCGGTGGCCATCGCCTTGAGGTCGAGCTGGGCCACCACCGGGACGATGCCGACGCCGAGCCCGGCCTCGCCCTCGACCAGCAGCGTCTTGAGGACGCGCTCCGGCTCCACGCCCAGCGCCTGGGCCGCCTCCAGCCCGTACGACCCCGCCGCGGGGTCGTGCTCGTACGCCCGCACCGCGTAGGCCACCCCGGACCGGTCGAGCGCGAGGGTCGCCGGGGTGCCGCCACCCGGTCTCTTCCTGGCCACGCACCGAGGGTATGCGGTCGCGCCGCCGGGAGGACAACCACTCGCGACGCCCGGTCACCCGCGAGACAACCCTTCACGGCGCCCGGTGACACGGGAGACAACCATTCACGGCGCGCGGCTACCCGGGAGACAACCACGGGCGGCGCCCGGTCGGGTCAGGCGAGCTGGTCCACCGAGGCCCGGCGGGAGGCCGCGGCGGCCTCCTGCGCCTTCTCCTGCTGGCCGGCCTCGTCGGTGCCGTGCACCTCGGCAGCCTCCCGGCGCCACCACTCCTGGCCGCTGGCCGGCAGGGTGTCGATGGGGTCGTAGTAGACGTACTCGGCGCTGGTGACGTCGACGTCCTCGCCCTCGATGGAGGTGCGGTAGTTCTTGCGCCAGTAGGAGATGCCGCGCTCGGTGTCGTAGGTGTCGACCTGGTGGACCCAGCGCTTGCCGACGAACGGCACGTCGCAGACGATGCGCGGCGTGGCGAAGCCCGGGAGGTAGCCCAGCATGGAGTGCTGCAGGTGCTGCGCGTGCGCCAGGGAGACCCGCCAGTGCTCGCTGAAGGGGATCATGTCGCACATGTAGAAGTAGTAGGGCGTGATCATGGCCTCGTCGGACATGGCGAAGCACAGGTCGAGCAGCTGCGCGGAGGTGTCGTTGACCCCGCGCATGAGCACGCCCTGGTTGCGGACGTCGCGGATCCCCGCCTCGAGCATGGCCTTGCTCGCCTCGGCCACCAGCGGGGTCACCGACTGGGCCGCGTTGACGTGGGTGTGGATCGCCAGACCCACCCCACGCTCGCGGGCCTTGCGGGCCACCCGACCGACGCCCTCGACGGTGTCCGGGGCCAGCCAGTGCTGCGGCATCCCCATGAGCGCCTTGGTCGCCAGCCGGACGTCGCGGATGGAGTCGATGTCGAGCAGCCGGTCGAGCCAGGACTCGAGGTTCTTCCACGGCATGTTGGCGACGTCCCCACCGGAGACGACGACGTCGCGCACCCCCGGGGTGGCGCGCAGGTAGTCCAGGATGGCGGTGTGCCGGTCCACCGGTTTGCCGGCCAGCTTGAGCTTGGTGACGGTCGGGGTCGAGTTGCCCACGAGGTCCATCCGGGTGCAGTGACCGCAGTACTGCGGGCAGGTGGGGAGCATCTCCGCGAGCACCTTGGTGGGGTAGCGGTGGGTCAGCCCCTCCGCGACCCACATGTCGTGCTCGTGCAGGCTGTCCCGGGTGGCGTAGGGGTGGCTGGACCAGTCGGTGCGCCGGTCGGAGAAGACCGGCAGCATGTAGCGGCGCACGGGGTCGGCCAGGAACGCGGCGGTGAAGTCGGCTCCCGCGGCCGGCATCCGCCCGTCGGCCCACGTCGGCTCGCTGACCATGGTGTTGAGCATCTGCGGCGGGAGCAGCATCGACATGGTCGCGCGCTGCTCCTGGTCGCGCTGCAGGTCGGCGTAGAACTCCTCGGCGAGCAGCGGCCCCATGACCGTCCGCAGCTGACCGATGTTCTTGACGCAGTTGACCCGCTGCCACTGCACGTCGGCCCACTGCTGCGGCGTGACGTCGGCCCAGCCGGGGAAGCGGGTCCAGTCCGGCTCCACCAGCTCGCGGCGACGGTAGATGTAGGGCTGCTCGATCTGTGCGCTCATGGCGCCATGCTACGGATGATTTACGGCGTATGCGAGTACCCGCAGGAGGATTTCTCGTCAAACACGGCATAGGCCGGATGAAGTGAGTCAGGTCGACCCGCGCAGGGGACGTGCTCCTGCCACGCCGACCTTCCAGACACGACGGCGGCGTGTCGGGAGCGACACGCCGGAAAGCGGTAAAGATCTCACCAAGGAGGTCGCGGACCGCGGCCCGACTGACCTGCGAATTCGCGCATCGTCGCAGGTCACAGCGATGTTGACAGTCGTCGCACGGCCACCTACGTTCTTGTGCTGTCCCTCGGGCGTCGACGCGCCCGTCGGGGGAGCCAGGGCCCCGAGCACCGAGTAGACAACGGGACCGTGCCGGCCGCCAGCCGCGTACGGACCGGCCCCAAAGGTGCCGGGGTCCGGCTATGTCCGGAGGG
The DNA here is from genome assembly GCF_001483745.1 of Serinicoccus chungangensis. Lineage (GTDB taxonomy): Bacteria > Actinomycetota > Actinomycetes > Actinomycetales > Dermatophilaceae > Ornithinicoccus > Ornithinicoccus chungangensis_A. The sequence goes on from NZ_LQBL01000027.1 coordinate 200,374, forward strand.
GTCCGTACGCTGGAGGCGTGCCCTGGCCGCTCCGACTCCTCCTCGCGCTCCTGGGCGGCGTCGCCCTGTGGCTCGCCTTCCCCGCCCACGACCTCTGGCCGCTGGCCGTGGTGGGCGTCGGGGCGCTGGCGTCCGCCACGGCCGGGGCGCGGATCCGGACCGGGCTGGCCGCGGGGTTCCTGCTCGGCCTGACGTGGTACACCCCGATGTTCGTCTGGGCCAGCACCTACGCGGGCGTCATGCCCTGGGTGGCGATGAGCATGGCCTCCGCGCTCTACCCGGCTGCGCTGGGGGGCCTGCTCGCGCTGCTGCAGCGCGCCGGCGCCGTCCGGCCGGTCGTGGGGGCGGCCGCCTGGGTGCTCATGGAGTATGCCCGTTCCGTCACGCCGTTCGGCGGGTTCCCCTGGGCGCGGCTCGGGTTCAGCCAGGCGGACAGCCCCCTGCTGGGAGCAGTGAGTCTCGTCGCGGTCGCCGGCCTGGGCTTCCTCGTGGCCCTCGTCGGGGGCCTCCTCGCCCGCGCGGTCCAGCTGGCGGTGGGTCGCGGAGCGGCCAGGAGCCTGCCGAGGGCCGCCATGCTCGTCGCCGTGGCCACCGTGGTGACCCTGGCGCCGGCCGCGCTGCCGCGGCCGACCGGGGGTGACCCGCTGGACGTGGCGGCCGTGCAGGGCGACCTGCCGCCGGACTTCACCCGGACGCTGAGCGCCGAGCGCGGCACGATGCTCGAGCGCTACACGTCGATGACCGAGGACCTGGCGGACGAGGTCTCGTCCGGGCAGGCCGCACCACCGGACCTCGTCATCTGGCCCGAGGGCGCGAGCGACCTCGACCCGTTCTCCCCGTCCGAGGGTCCCTCCACGGTGGAGCAGATGATGACCGGCGTCGACGCGCTCGGTGCGCCCGTCGTGCTCGGGGCGGTGTCCTACGGCACGGGGGAGGCGCCGCGCAACATGGTCCTCGAACTGCAGCCGGGCGAGGGGGTGGACGACACCTACCAGAAGGTCTACCTCGCCCCGTTCGGGGAGCGGATGCCGCTGCGACCGCTGGTGCGCCACCTGTCCGAGTGGGTCGACCGCATCCCGGACTGGGAGGCGGGCACCGAGCCCGGACTCATGGACGTGCGGCTCGCCGACGGCCGCGAGGTCCGGTTGGGCCTGGGCATCTGCTTCGAGGTGGTCGTCGACCCGGCCGTGCGCGACGTGGTCGCCGGTGGGGCCGAGCTGCTCGTGGTCCCCACCAGCAACGCGTGGTTCGGCGAGGGCGACCAGTCCGCGCAGCACATCGCCACCTCCCGTGTCCGCGCGGTCGAGTACGGCCGGTCCGTGGTCCACATCAGCAACGTCGGGATCTCCGGGCTCATCAGCCCGGACGGGGTGGTCCACGAGCCCACCGAGCTCTTCACCCAGGCGGTGCTCCGTGACGAGCTGCCGCTGCGCACCGATCTCACCCCGGCCTTCGCCACCGGCCCCTGGGTGGTACCCGCCGCCGCCGCCCTCGTGGTGGTCGGGCTGCTGGTCAGGCGCCGTCCCCGCGCCGATTAGGCTGACCGGATGACCTCCCGAGGCCCGGTGCACCGCGTCTGCGTCTGCATCCCGACCTACCAGGAGCGCGACTCCCTCCCCGACGTGCTGCGCCGGGTCCGGCAGGCCGTCCCCGAGGCGGACGTGCTGGTCGTCGACGACGCGAGCCCGGACGGCACCGGGGAGCTGGCCGACCGGGTCGCCGCCGTCGACCCACGGGTCCACGTCCTGCACCGACCCGGCAAGGAGGGCCTGGGGCCGGCCTACCTGGCCGCCTTCGACTGGGCCGCGCAGCGGGGCTTCGACGCGGTGGTGGAGATGGACGCCGACGGCTCCCACCAGCCGGAGGAGCTGCCCGCCCTGCTCGCCGCGGCAGACCACGGCCCGGGTGCCGACGTGGTCATCGGCTCGCGGTGGGTCCAGGGGGGCTCGGTGCACCGGTGGCCCTGGCACCGCCGGCTGCTGTCCGTCGGCGCCAACACCTACACCCGGCTCGCGCTGGGACTGCACGTCCACGACGCGACGGCGGGCTTCCGGGTCTACCGGCTGCCGCAGCTGACCGCACTCGTCGCCGGTCCCGTGGCCTCCCAGGGCTACTGCTTCCAGGTCGACCTCACCCGCCGCGCCGTGGAGGCCGGTCTCCGGGTCGTGGAGGTGCCGATCGCCTTCGTCGAACGGGTCGAGGGGTCGTCCAAGATGACCGGCGACATCGTCCAGGAGGCCGTGGTGCTCGTGGGCGTGTGGGCGTGGCAGCGCAGGACGCGTCAGCTCAGGGAACACCTCGCCGGGCGGGACCGTTCTCGTTGGCACCACCTCGAGGAGGCCACGTGAGCACGACCGCACCATCCGGCAGCACCGCCCGGCGCCGTCCGGTGCTGAGATGGGTCCTGCTCGCCCTCGTCCTGCTCCCGCTCATCGAGATCGCCGTCCTGGTCGCGGTCGGGCGCAGCATCGGCCTGTGGTGGACCCTCTTCCTCGTCGTCGCGGTGGCGGTCCTCGGTACCTGGCTGGCCCGGCGCGAGAGCAGTCGCACCTACCGTGCGCTGCAGCAGGCCCTGAGCTCGGGCCGGATGCCGGCCGACGAGGTCACCGACGCGATCCTCCTCACGGTCGGCGGGCTGCTGCTGCTCCTGCCCGGGTTCGTCAGCGACGTCCTGGCGCTCCTCCTCGTGCTGCCCTTCACCCGGCCCGCGGCACGACGCCTGCTGCAGGCCCTCGTGGCCAGCCGGGCGCTGACGGTGGTCGGGGGACCGGTCGGACCCGGAGGTCGCCGTGCCGGCCGGCCACCCGGGGCCGGCACGGTCATCGACGGCGAGATCGTGGACGAGCACCCGCCCCCGCGGGACGGCGAGTCACGTCCGCCGCTCGGCCCCTGAGCCGCTGACTGGTCAGCAGCTCGACGGGAGCGCTATCATGAGATGTTCCCCCCGCACACCGACCACTGCACCACGCTGCGTCCGGGACGGCGGACGGACGGGGAACACGGGGCGGTCGGTCGACGTTGACACCAGTCAGCAGGACGGTCACAGGTCCAGGTCTGGCGGCCGTCCACCGAACGCGACAGCGAACGATCACGCGTGTCCGATGACACGATGGGAGTGGAACACATGGCAGAGAGGTCCCTGCGCGGCACCAACCTCAGCTGGCTCTCCTTCGAGAGCGACGAGGGCGTCACCTTCAGCGACCGGGAGATCAGCCGCTACGTGTGCCCGGACGGGCACGTCAGCGAGCTGCCGTTCTCGGTCGAGGCGGAGATCCCGCCGATCTGGGAGTGCCGTTGCGGTCTCGACGCCAAGCTGGAGAACGGCCCCGAGCCCGAGCTGAAGGCCACCAAGCCCCAGCGCACCCACTGGGACATGCTGCTCGAGCGGCGCTCCGTGCCCGAGCTCGAGGAGCTCCTGGAGGAGCGCCTGGCCCTGCTGCGCGAGATGCGCGGCGAGAAGCCCCGGCGCAAGCGCAGCGCCTGAGGCACGACATACCCGCCGGTGAGGGCGTGGTCCGCGGACGCGGGTCACGCCCTCACCGCGTCCTGGGGCTCACACCTTGCGCGGCTGCTCGTTGCCGGCCATCGCGATGCCCTTGCGCATGTCGACCCGGGTGAGGATCAGACCCCCGACGACGAAGAAGGCGATGGTGACCAGGATCGCCGGGCGGTAGGACCCGGTGAGCTGGTAGGTGAGGCCGAAGGCGAGGGTCCCGAACCAGCTCGTGCCGCGCTCCATCGCCTGGTAGAAGCTGAAGTACTCCGACTCCTTGCCGGTGGGGACGAGCTGGGAGTAGAGGGAGCGGGACAGCGCCTGGGTCCCACCCATGACGGTGCCGATGAAGACCGCGCAGACCAGCCAGATCGTGAACGCGCCGGTGGGCACGAAGTAGGCGAAGGCCACCACCAGCGTCCACATGACCAGGCCGCCCAGCACCGTGCGCTTGGCCCCGACCCGGCCGGCGATCACCCCGAAGACCAGGGCCCCGCCGAAGGCGACGAACTGCACGAGCAGGATCGTGATGATGAGCTGGCTGGTGTCGAAGCCGAGGGCCTCGCTGCCGTAGAGGCTCGCCGAGGAGATGACGGTCTGGATGCCGTCGTTGAAGAACAGGTAGGCGAGCAGGAAGAGCAGGGTGTGCGGGTAGCCGCGCAGGTCGCCGAAGGTGTCCCGCAGCTGGGTGACCGTGCCGCCGAGCACCCCGGCCGAGCGCTCGACCGGGGTGGCCGTGGTGCCCCGGATGCGACGCAGCCCGATGACGGGGATGAGCGTGAACACCGCCCACCACAGTCCGGCCGACAGCAGGTTGAGGCGCACGGCCATCGTGTAGGAGATGCCGAGGGACTCGTGGACGGTCATGAGGCCGAGGTTGAGCGCCAGCAGGATGCCGCCGCCCAGGTAGCCCAGTGCCCAGGCTCTCGACGACACCCGGTCGCGGTCGTCGGGGGAGGCCACCCGCACGAGCAGGGCGTCGTAGACCACGGTCGAGGCCCCCAGGCACAGGTTCGCCACCACGATGAGCAGCACCCCGAGCTCCCAGTTGCTGCCGTCGAGGAAGAACATCGAGGCGGCCGCGGCGGCGCCGACCCAGGCCAGGCCGCCGAGGAGCCACGTCGGACGGGGATGACGGTCCGCGACGGCCCCGACGAAGAGCAGCACCACCGCCGACACCAGCGTGGCCACGGTGATGGTGTAGGGCGCGACCGACCCGACGGCCACCGGGACCCCGAGCACGGACAGCATCCGCTCGCAGCTCTGGCCCTCGGCCAGGTCCGGGCAGGCGTCGGCCCGGGCCAGCGCAGTGAGGTAGGGCGCGATGAGCACCGTCCCGGTGGTCGTGACGTAGGCGGAGTTGGCCCAGTCGTACCACCCGAAGGCGCGCTGGTGGGCGCGGGTGCGCTCGGACGCGGGGTCGGCCCGGGGCACCGGGGGAGCAGTCATGGCGCCCATCGTAGGGACATCGCGTCGCGCAGCGAGGAGGCTCGAGGGGGCGGTTCGGGTTGCGCCGACCTCGTGCGGGGGTGAGGGTGAAGGGGTTGCCGAGGAAAGGAGCAGACCATGGGTCTCGGAGACAAGGTCTCGAACAAGGCCGAAGAGCTCAAGGGCAAGGCCAAGGAGGGCGTCGGAGACGCCACCGACAACGAGCAGATGCAGGCGGAGGGGCGGGCCGACCAGACCGGCGCCAACGTCAAGCAGGCCGGCGAGAACGCCAAGGACGCCTGGAAGGACGCCACCCGCTAGTCCTCCGCGTCCGGCGCGCCGCGCCGACCAGACGACGCCCCCGGCCCGACGGCCGGGGGCGTCCGTCATGCCTGAGGTCGACCGTCCTGGTCCCCGTCCTCCCGGTCCCGGCGCAGGATCGGCGGGAGCAGCCGGTCGCGCAGCGAGGCGGCGATCTCGCTGGTCCGGTCGAGCAGCGCGACCCGCGCGGCCCCCTGCTCCCCCTTGGCCTGCAGGTAGGCCCGGCGCGCCCGCAGCTGGAAGATGGGGGCGGCGCTCTCGGCCCGCTGCGCGGCCCGGCGTCCCTCGTCGGTGATGTTGCGCAGGTCGTCGGTGTGCAGCTCTCCGGTGCGCAGGTCCAGGTGCTCGCTGCCGAACCTGATGAGGGTCAGCGCCGAGGCGAGCACGGGCACGGCGAGGAACGCGCCCAGGACCCCCCACAGGGTGCCGCCGGCCGCGACGCCCAGGATCACCACGACCGGGTGCATCGACATGACGCGGCTGTGCATGAGGGGCGCGACGAAGGTGCTCTCCGCCTGCTGGACCACCACGACGATGACCAGCACCCACAGGGCTGTGACCCAGCCCTGCGACACCAGGGCGACGAGCACCGCGAGGCCACCGGCGACGAAGGCACCGACGATGGGGATGAAGGCCAGGAAGAAGGTGATGACGGCGAGGGCGAAGGCCAGGGGCACCTGGAGGAGGACCAGTCCGAGGCCGATGAAGACCGAGTCGACGGCGGCGACGACGGCCTGGGCCCGGAGGAAGCCACCGAGCGTCACCCACACCCGCGCCAGCGCCTCGGTGAGGTACAGACCGGCGGTGCGCCCCACGGACTTGCGCAGCCACGGCAGGAACCGGTGCCCGTCCTTGAGGAAGAAGAAGGTGAGCACGAGCACCAGGACGGTGGTCACCAGGATGGAGCCGACGGTGGTCAGCGTCGACAGGGCACCCTCGGCCAGGACGCTGGCCCGGGACTCCAGCCACTCGGTGGCCCGGTCGACGTAGTCGTCGAGCTGCTCGCTCTGCAGGTTCACCGGGGGACCGGAGAGCCACTCCAGCACGATGTCGGCCCCCTCGGTGACGTTGTCGGCGACCTGACGCAGCTGGGTACCCACCCCCGGGGCGATGGCGGCGACGATGCCGCTGAAGATGCCGAGCGCCGTCACCAGCACCGTGGCCGCGGCAAGCCCGGCCGGCCAGCGGTGCCGACGGAGCCAGCGCACGAAGGGCCACAGCACGGAGCTGACGATGAGCGCGAGGATGATCGGCAGCACCCCGACCCAGACCCGCCCGAGCAGGTAGAGCACGACCGCGACCGCGGCGACGACGAGCAGGAAGCGCCACGACCAGGCGGCCGCGCTGCGCAGCCCCTGCAGGATGAGGTCGCCGCGGTCCACGGTCGGCGGAGCGGGCGCGTCCCCGCCCGGCTCCGTTTCAGGCTGCTCCGGGGAGGGGTCCGCGGGCTGGGCGTGCGGCGGCTGCAGGCCGGGGTCGGGGTCCGTGTCGAGGGAGGGCGCGTCCTCGTCCTGGTCCGGCCCGGGCTGGTCCTGGGCGCTCATCGTCTCCTCCGGTCCGCGCTGCGGTCGTGCACGGTGATCGTGCACCCCACGGTATGCGTCGCGCCGGGCGGGACCCGCAGGCCGTGGTCACCGGTGGCCGCGGTCTCCACGCAGAGGAACCCGCGCCAGTCGTCGTCCTCCAGGTCGCTCATCTCCGCGGCCTGCTCGGCTCCCGGGTTCCACACGACCGTCTGCGTGCTGCCGTGGGCCTCCAGGACGAGCCGACGGTCCCGGTCGACCACCTCGACGTGGGGGAGGCCGGGGGAGTCGACCACGGCGTCGGTCGGGCCCTCGATGCGCATCGGCCCCGGCAGGTGGCCGCGTCGGCCGGTGGTCTTGTCGAGGTAGCCCGCCCCCTCCAGGCCGAGGACCTCGGTCCGCCGCACGTCGTGCACCGCCAGGTAGGTGTGCAGCGCGGCCTCGACCGGCAGCACCGCGGCACCCGGGTTCGTGACCTCCAGGTCCAGTCGCAGGGACGGGTGCTCGACCGGGGTCGGCACCGAGACGGCGTACCGCAGCCGGAACGGGCCGGGCAGGTGCTCCACGCCGGCCGAGCCGGCGACGTCCTCGTCGGTGAGCGTCCAGGCCCACAGCTCCGGGTCGCGGGTCCCGGCACGGCGCCAGGTCGCCGTACGGGCCACGCCGTGGCTGGGCGAGAGGTCGCCGTCGGGGCCGGCCGCGAACCAGGGGAAGCAGACGGGCACCCCGCCCCGGATGGCCTTGCTGCCGTCGAGGACGGCCGCCTCGCTGCACCAGACCACGGGCCGGCCGTCCAGCTCCCAGGTGCTCAGGTGGGCCCCGAAGTCGTAGGCGACGAGACGTGAGGTGCCGCGCACGGCGGTGCGCGGGGTCGGCGGCGTGGCGGAAGGCATACGGCACAGGCTACGGCGCGTCGGCCGGGCCCTGCCCCAGGATCCGTCGGGGTCACCGGACCGGTGAGAGGCTGACCCCCATGCGAGGCACCGCGTGGATCAGCTGGCTGCGCTGCCTCGCGGTCTACGGCGTGGTCCTCATCCACACGGTCGGGGCAACCGCGACCGCGGGGGCGCAGGGCGAGACCGACCTGGTGGACGGGTGGGTGGCCCGGGCGCTGGACCTCCCGCTGCTGTGGGTCGTGCCCGTCTTCGTCATGGTCTCGGGCGCGTTGGCCCTCGACCCGGCGCGCTACCCCGGGGCGGGGGAGTTCCTGCGTCGACGCGTCCGGCGGCTGGTGCCCGCCGTGGTGGTCTGGAACCTCGTCTACGTGGTCTACCTCTCGCTGACCCGTCCCGGGTGGTGGGCGGGACCGGGCGAGGCCGGGCAGCGCGTCCTGGTCGGTGAGGTCGCCCCGCACCTGTACTTCCTCTGGATCGTCCTGGGGCTGTCCCTGCTGACCCCGCTGCTCGTGCCATGGCTGGCCCGGACCGGACGTCGCGCCTGGCTGGTGGCCGCCGCGGGGGCGTATTCCGTCCCGGTCCTGTCCCTCTGGCCGCTGGGGCCGGGCGGGGAACCGGTCGGCGTGACGCACGCCGCATGGACGTGGTGGCTGCCCTACCTCGGCGCGTACCTGACCGGCTGGGCGCTGCGCGGGGTGCGGGTGCCCGACCGCCTGCTCCTCGTCCTGGTGCTCGTCGTCGCCGCGCTGTCGGTCCTGCTGACCTGGCAGTGGTCCAACCCGGCCGCGCCCACCTGGCTGCAGGACTGGGCAGGTGCCCACTACTACTCGCCCACGGTCGCGGCGCTGTCCGTCGCGGTCTACCTGCTGGCCCAGGCGCTGCTCGCGCCGGGAGGCGCCCTGTCGGTGCTGACGTCGGACCGGGTGATGGTGGTGGTGGACCCGGTGGGGCGGGCCACCCTCGGCATCTTCGCCCTGCACTTCCTCGTCCTGCTGGTCGGGACGGACACCGGCGTGCTGGGCGCCCCGGTGGCGCCGTGGCCGGTCCTGCTGGCGCGCTTCGTCGTGGTCGCGGCGGTGACGACGGTCCTGGCGCTCCTGGGACGGCGGGTCCCAGGGGTGCGGCGCGTGCTGTGAGTCACGGCACCGGCAGCGGCACCGCGCGCAGCGAGGTCGCCTCGACGTCGTAGCGGGAGGCAGCCCCGGCACTAGTCCGGAAGAAGCGCCGACGCAGGGCGCCGGTCACCTCCACGCCGCTGCCGTCCTCGAGCCGCAGCGCGGCGGCCCTCGCCCGGGCGCTCCAGCAGGACACGTCGATGGTGTCCACGCGCTGTGCCGACGCGGACGCCGACCCTCGGCCGCGGCGCTGCGTCCGGGCCACGACGACCCGCAGCTGGACCACGACGTCGCCGCTGGGCAGCTCCCGCTGCGTCGGGGCGCCGCTGACCCGCCCGCGCAGGTGCACCTCGTTGGCCGGTGCCGCCGGTGTGCTCGTCATGGGTCCACCCTGACCGGTGGGCGGGACGTGGGGGAGGGGGCGAGCCGCATCTGTGGACGGACGGCCACCTGGCGGGGAGGGTGTGGACGGCCGGGCGGAGCCCGGGAGTCACATCTCCTCGTGCGTCTCCGGGTCCCCGCCGAAGAGCCGGCCGTCCGGTCGACCCAGGGCGGTGATGGCGGCCACCTCCTGGTCGGTGAGCTCGAGGTCGAGCACGTCCAGGTTGGCGCGCTGGCGCTCCGGCGTCTCGGACTTGGGCAGCGGCATCACCCCCCGCTGGAGGTGCCAGCGCAGGATGACCTGGGCGGGGGTGACGCCGAGGCGCTCGGCGGGGCCGGCCACCGCCTCCGCGTCGTACTGCGCCTGCCGCTTGCCCAGGGGGCTCCAGGCCTGGGTGAGGACCCCGAGCCCCCGGTGCACCTCCAGCAGGTCCTCCTGCGGGAAGAGGGGGTGGCACTCCACCTGGTTGAGCACCGGCGTCTCACCGGTCGCCTCCACGACCTCCTGCAGGTGGGTCCGGGTGTAGTTGCTCGTGCCGACCCACCGGACCAGCCCTCGATCCCGGCACTCCAGCAGGGCCTGGACCGCCTCGACGTAGCGGCCCTGCGAGGGGTTGGGCCAGTGCACCAGCGCGACGTCGACCCGCTCCAGCCCGAGCCGCTCCAGCGACTGCTCCAGGGTCTCGATGGCGGGGCCTCGCGCGTGCGCCCGGCCGGGGATCTTGGTGGCCACCAGCACCTCGTCGCGGGACAGCCCGCTGCGACGCAATGCCTCGCCGACCTCACGCTCGTTCTCGTAGTTGACCGCCGTGTCGAGGTAGCGGTAGCCCGCCTCGAGGGCGGAGACCATCGCCGTGATGCCCTCCTCGCCGCGCAGCGGGTAGGTGCCGAAGCCGACGTGGGGGAGCGTGGTGCCGTCAGGAAGGGTGTGCATGCCCTCACGCTAGGCCGCCGGCGGCCCTACCGCAGCCGGTGGCGAGTCCTGCGGTGTGGGCCCACCACCGGCCCGGGTCACATGAGCGCGGACGTGAGCCGGCAGACGTTGTCGACGTAGCGCTGGTGCCACGGCCGCCCGGTCCACTCCTGCAGGGTCAGCACCCGGGACGCCTGCCGGTAGGCCTCGTCGTTCTCCTGCAGCCGCGCCACGAGGTCGCCACCGAAGGCGAGCAGCATGATCTCGTAGGTCAGCGCGAACGAGCGGAAGTCCATGTTGCTGGACCCGATGACCGCCACCCGGTCGTCGATCGTGAGGTACTTGCCGTGCAGGACCGTCGGGGCCGGGTAGAGGTGGATGACGACACCGGCCTCGAGCAGCACCTGGTAGTAGGAGCGCTGCGCGTGGCCGACGAGGAACTGGTCGGCCTCCTCACCGACGAACAGCTCGACGTGCACGCCCCGGTAGACGGCGCTGGTGATCGCCGCCAGCAGGGCCTCGTCGGGGACGAAGTAGGGGCTGGTGATGGCGACCCGCTCCCGCGCCATGTGCACGAGGGCCACGAACTGCCGCAGTTGGGCTCGGTCGGGAACCCTGGCCCGGACGGCACCAGCTGCATGGCGTGCGCGGCGCCGCCGGGCACCAGGTCGGGCTGGTCGGGCAGGTAGCGCGCCTGGTCCAGGCTGAGGTTCTCCCCGGTCTCGGTGAACCAGTCCGTGATGAAGACGGCGGAGAGCTGCGCCACGACGTCCCCGCTCACCTGGACCGACACGTCGCTCCACGCCCGGCCGATGCGGGCGTTCTTCTCACTGCCGTAGGCCGGGTCGATGAGGTTGTGCGAGCCGGCGAAGCCGACCCGGCCGTCGACGACGAGCAGCTTGCGGTGGTTGCGCAGGTCGGGGCGCTGCCACTGCCCGCGCCAGAGGTTCAGCGGCATCATGTAGTGCCACCGGATCCCGGCCGCCTCCATCCGCGCGCCCAGCTGGCGACGGCCCGGGTACGAGCGGGAGCCGAGCTGGTCGAGCAGCAGGCGTACCTCGACCCCGCGCCCGGCTGCGCGCTGCAGGGCGGAGAAGAGGACGTCGGTGCTCTCGTCCCACGCGACGATGTAGAACTCCACGAAGACGAAGTCACGGGCCTCGTCGACCGCGGCCGCCATGGCCGTGAAGAACTCCGTGGTCTCCGGGTAGACCCCCTCGCACGAACCGCTCACGCAGGACAGCCCCGTGAGCCGCCGGTTCATGCGCAGGACCGAGGCCAGGTCGTCGTCGGGCTGGATCTGCGGCAGGTCGGGCAGCGAGTCGGCGTGGTCGGCGAGCAGCTGGTTGGCCCGGCGCTGGATGTCGTGCCGGCGCCCGGCGACGAACTTGCTGCCGATGAGGAAGTAGAGCGGGAACCCCAGCACCGGCACGAAGAGGATGAGCAGCAGCCAGGCCGAGGACGCCCCCGGTCGCCGGTTCTCCGGGACCGTCCCGATGGCCCAGATCTTCAGGCCGTACTCGACGGCGAGCACGACCCCGGAGATCGTGTATGCGGTGGCACTGACCCCGTCCATGGCCGGAGTCTAGGGTGACGCGGGGTCCTCGCGCTGCTGCGTGCCCGGCCGGTCGGCGGGGGAGTCTGCCCCGGTCACGTCGCCGGAGACCCCGTTGTGCGGGATGAGGGTGCCGGTGACCTCGTGGTGCGGCCAGTCCAGGGTGTACGGCACGGTCTGGGTCACGTAGTTCGGCGTCTCTCGCGCGTGCACCTCGGTGGGGACGACCGGCAGGTTGGTGTGCGGGGGGTTGGCGGTCCAGGCCGCGGTGAACATCACCCACCGCAGGCCCAGGTTGATCCACACGATGAGCGTGACCAGGACCGCGAAGGAGGCGAAGACCGGGTTGTCCCAGGCACCGATGACCTGCGTGCCGGCCAGCCGCAGCAGCCCCCACCCGGCAGCCCCGAGCAGCGCGCCCTTCCACCAGTCGGGGGAGGGCATCCGCACCTTGGCCGTGACCCGGAAGAGCAGGTAGAAGACGACCGCGTCCACGATGAAGGCGGCGACGACGGCCGCCAGCCGGATGAGCAGGCCGCTGGTGCCCCGGCTCACCTCGAGCTCGCCGAGCACCGCCCGGGCCAGCACGTTGGACCCGCTGAGCAGCGCCGAGGAGAGCAGCACCGCGAGGCTGAGCAGCAGGATGCCGACGGCGTCCCAGCCCTTGCCCCGGAAGGGACGCATCGGCGCCCCGGTGAGCCCGAACATCGACCGGATGCTGTTGCGCAGACCGGTCATGACGTTCGTGGCCGTCCACAGCAGGACCGGGATCGAGACGAGCGTGGCCAGGGTAAGCGAGCGCTCGAGGACGAGCAGGTCGGGGTCGACGATGCCGCCGTTGCTGCCGTCGTCCACCAGCCCCGGGAAGGCGGTGTTGATCGCCCGGACCACTCGGTCGAAGAGCTCGGGCTGGCGACCCAGGACCGCGCGGAACCCGTTGACCCCGATCGTCATGAGCGCGATGAGGGACACCAGGGCCGAGATGGTCACGCCGCCGGCGGAGAGGTTGCCGCGCACCAGCAGGTAGCGCACGAAGGCCCGCACTGGTCGCGAGGTGTCCACCCGGTGGATGGCGCGCCAGAAGAGGTTGCGCTCGACCCCGTCCTCCTGGACCTTCGCCACCCGTCTTCCTCTCTCGCTGACCGTCCGCACCTGCGGCACCACACGGTATACCGGCCATGGCCTGAGACGCGCTCGTCCGGCCCGCGGCGGGCACGGCGGGCGCGCCGTGGTGGACAGCGCGGGTCCCCGGGGGTCGAATAGGGGCATGGACGCAGCAGGGACCGACCCGCGCGCGGCCGAGCCGTGCCGGCAGATCGTGGACGGTGCGCTGCGGGCGGCCGACCACACGCCCGGGATGAGCCGGCGGATGGCCGAGCACACCGACGGTATGTGGACCGGGACTGTCGACACCGAGCCGGGGGCGGTCACCGGCTGGCACCACCACGGCGAGCACGAGACGACGCTCTACATCGTCTCGGGCAGGTTCCGGCTGGAGTCGGGTCCTGGTGGAGGCGACGTCGTGGAGGCCGGACCCGGAGATTTCGTGCGGGTGCCGGCCGGCGCCGTGCACCGGGAGTCCAACCCCGGGGACGAGAGCTCCCGGGCGGTGATCGTGCGCTGCGGCAGCGGTGCGCCCACCGTCAACGTCGACGGGCCGGCCCCTGCCGAGCCCTGATGACAACGCCGATAAGGCACATTATGTCAAGTACGCGGTGCGGGTGCGGTGCCGGGACGCTCCCCCGTGGGTCCGTCGCCGGTCTGTCGCCGTGGGTCAGTCCCCGTCCTGCCGGTGCCGGTCGACCAGCGTGGCGGCGTCGACCGGCACCAGGGCACGCACGACGGTGAGCGCGTCGTCCTCGGTCCAGGGCTCGTCGTCCGGCCGGGTCTGGTCGCTGACCCGCACGTGGCTCTCGCCGAGGTCCCGGACGACGACCCAGTGGTCACCACCGGCCTGCCGGTAGACGCCGACACCGTCGCCCAGCTCGGCGCACGGCCGCAGGTCGAGGGCCGAGCAGGCGCCGCCCCGGGGTCGCAGGGAGACGTCCAGGTAGCCCGCCTCGGGCACCTCACCGCGGGCCAGCGTGTAGCGGACCGTGCCGTCGAGCACCGTGAGCGTGGTCAGGCGCAGGCCGTCGGCGGCGGGCGGGGCGACCAGCGCCACGTCCACCGCCTCCAGCTCGGCGATCTCCTGGGCGCGGTCCTGTCGCTCCACCACCCACCAGGAGCCGGCCAGCAGAGCCAGGGCGATCCCCAGGACCAGCACCCCCCGCCCCCGGGGCCGGTGCCCTGTCGTCGGGGCCACGGACGACGCAGGCTCCGGACGCACGGCCGTCAGGCCGGCCAGGACCGGGGCCAGGACGAGCAGCGCGAGGCCGAGCCACGACGCCAGGGAGCCGAGCAGCGCGGCGACCCCGGTGAGGGTCAGCGTGGTCGGCAGCCACCACCAGCGCATGGTGCGCCGACAGAGCACGGCCGCCGCCACGGCCCCGGCGAGCGCCCCCAGCAGGGCCCCGCCCAGCGGGGGGCCCAGGCACTCCAGGCCGCCCTCGCACGGCAGTGCCGCCCCGACCGCCAGCCCGGCGGCCCCGAGGAGCAGGACGAGCACGAACCACGCGGCGAGGGCCCGGAGGAGAACGGCCGGCAGGCGACCCGCGCCGCTGACCCGACCCGGTCCCCCGCGCCGGGTCACCGGTCGGCGCGAGCGGCCTCGTCCAGCAGGTCCGCGAGCTCGGCCGGCCGGGACCACATGGGCCAGTGGCCGGTGGGCAGGTCGACGTAGGTCAGCGCCCGGTAGTCGGGCAGCGCCTTGAGGAAGTCGACGCCCTGCTCGGCGTAGGACCGGAAGTCGCTGGCCGGGAACGAGGTGCAGACGACCGTGGACGGCACGTCGTGGCGGGCGTCGTCGGTCAGCCGCACCGGCGTGCTGACCACGAGGCCCGGCTCGGGCACCGCACGCTCGCGGAAGGTCGCCAGCTGCTCCTCGGTGAGGTCGCGCATCGACCCACCGGCGAGCTCGTCCTCCCACCGGTCGTCCAGGACGAGCACGTCGGCGGCGAAGTCGGGGTCCATCGCCGTGCCGTCCGCCGAGGGCGCGGTGTCCACCCAGACCATGTGGTCGACGAGGTCGGGCCGCTGGTCCAGGACCAGGGTCCCCGGGATGGCCGCGCCGCTGTGCACGGCGAGCACCCGCCGGTCCGCCGACGGGTCGAGCGCCGCGACGATGGCGTCGGCCTGGTCCTGCGGCGTCACCACGGCGCGGTTCGGGTCGTCGTGGCCCTGACCCGGGAGGGTGAGCGCGTCCACGGCATACCCCCGCTGCGCGAGCGCGCGGGCCACCTCCTCCCACGCCCACTCCCCCAGCCAGAACCCCGGCACCAGCACGATCTGCGTCCTCATGGCACCGAGTATGCCGCGCCCTCCGGACAGACGCCGTCCGCGACCCTAGGGTGGGGTCATGAGCACGATCTTCACCAGGATCATGGAGGGCGAGATCCCCGGGCACGTCGTCTGGACCGACGAGGTCTGCGCCGTCTTCCTCGACATCGAGCCGCTCACGCCCGGGCACGCGCTCGTCGTGCCCCGGGCGGAGGTGGACCACTGGGTCGACCTGCCGGAGGAGACCACCGCCCACCTCATGCAGGTCGCGGCCCGCGTCGGCCGGGCCCAGCTGAGGGTCTTCGGCTCCGACCGGGTGGGGGTCATCGTGCAGGGCTTCGAGGTCCCGCACGCCCACGTCCACGTCTTCCCGACCTCCGACCCCGCGGACTTCGACCTGGGCCGCAAGGGGCCGCGGGACCAGGACGACCTGGCCGCCGATGCCGCTGCCCTGCGCGGTGCCCTGGCGCAGGGATGACCGGTCGCGCCGACCCCGAGGACGACGGGGACTTCCACCGCGAGGTGGACGACCCCTGGGACGAGGGGTATGCCTTCACCGGCCCGGTGGAGGCGCACGGGCGCGGCCTCGACTTCGGGCTGCTGCTCCTGCGGCTGGCGGTCCTGCCGCTCGTCGCCCAGGGGGCCCGCGCGGCCACCGACATGGCGGCCTTCACCGCCCAGGTGTCGGGGACGACGCTCGGCTCGGCGGCGCCCGACGTGGTCGCCTGGGGGGTCATGGTCGGCCTCGTCGCGCTCCCGGTCCTCGTCGCGGTCGGCCTGTTCACCCGGCCCGCCGGCTTCCTCCTGGCCGCCCTCATGGCGTCCGTCTGGTCGGTGGCCGTGTTCCTCCCCGAGGACGGCACGCTGCTCGTGGGCGCCGGCGGCCTCACCGCCCAGAGCGCCCTGCTGCTGCTGGGGATCACCCTGCCGCTGGCCTTCACCGGGGCGGGCCGGCTGTCGGTGGACAGCCTGCGCACCGCCGGGCGTCCCTGAACGCAGCCCGTCGCGACCACGGCCGCCCGTAGGCTGGCGGTCGTGCAGTGCGACTACTTCGACGCGGGGGCCTGCCGTTCCTGCACGCTCATGGGCGAGCCCTACCCCGCCCAGCTGGCCGGGAAGCAGTCCTCGGTGGCCACCATCCTGGCGTCGTGGGTCTCCCCCGGCGCGTGGTCGGCACCCGCACCGAGCAGCGAGTCCGCGTTCCGCAACAAGGCCAAGCTCGTCGTCGCGGGTCGCCGGGGCGCCCCCACCGTCGGCATCCTGGACCGGGCGGGCCGAGGGGTGGACCTGCGCGGGTGCGGCCTCTACGAGCCGGGGCTGCACACCGCCGTCCTCGACCTGGCCGAGCGGCTGCCCGCCAGCGGCCTGACCCCCTACGACGTGCCCACCCGCCAGGGCGAGATCAAGCACGTCCTGCTCACCCACTCCCCCTCCGGCGAGCTCATGGCCCGCTTCGTGCTGCGCTCCCCCGGCCAGCGCCGACGCGTCGTCGAGCTCGTCGACGACCTGCGCGCCGGGATCGGCGGCCCGGGCGGTCCCCGGCTCCGGGTGGCGAGCCTCAACCTGCAGCCCGAGCACAAGGCCGTGCTCGAGGGCGAGGCCGAGGAGGTGCTGACCCCCGACCGGACGCTCCCGGTGCAGGTCGCCGGTCTCACCCTGCACCTGGGCACCCGCAGCTTCTTCCAGACCAACACCGGCGTGGCCGCCGCGCTCTACCGGCAGGTGGCCGCCTGGGTGGACGAGCTCGGTCCCGGGCGGCTGTGGGACCTCTACTGCGGGGTCGGCGGGTTCGCGCTGCACACCTCGGCGCCCGGCCGCGAGGTCGTCGGGGTCGAGCTGTCCGCGGAGGCGGTCCGCAGCGCGCGGCTCAGCCGGGAGGACCCCGCCCTGCGGGGTCGCGCCGCCGACACCACCTTCGTGGCCGGCGACGCCACCGCCCACGCCCGCGACGCCCGCCCGGCCGACCGACCCGACGTGCTCGTCGTCAACCCGCCTCGTCGGGGGCTCGGCCAGGAGCTGGCCGACTGGATGCAGAGCTCCGGCGTGCCGCACGTGGTGTACTCCAGCTGCTCCGCGACCAGCCTCGCGCGCGACCTGGCCCGGATGCCGGCCTACGCGGTCCGGCACACCCGGCTGTTCGACATGTTCCCGCAGACGGGGCACCACGAGGTCGCGCTGCTGCTGGACCGGCGCGCCTGAGGGTGCCGCGGTCGCGGCCCCGCCGCGCTCTGCCATGATGGTGGCCCCGCGACATCCCCGACGACGAGGAAGTGCCAGACCGATGCCGAACACCTTTGAGGCCGTCCCCTCCGCCGGCCACGAGCGCAGCACGGCCTTCCTGGCGGTCGAGCAGCCCGAGCAGCGGCTCGAGGACTACATGGAACGCTCGCAGATGCACCGAGGGTCGCTGCGGGAGCAGGACGGCTACACCGTCCCGTTCCGCGACGGCGGGCAGGTCCGCATCACGGTGCGCGAGGAGGGGACCGAGGCGGCGGGGCTGCTGTTCGAGGTCGACGCCCCCACCGAGGAGCGGCGGACCTACATCGAGGGCGAGGTCGAGAACGAGCTCGGCGACGGGGCCGACAGCCTCAGCTGGGAGCGCGGCTGAGGCGCCCCCGGCGCCAGCGACGGGGCCCACGCCAGCGCCGGCCCGCACCACCTCGACCTCAAGGGGCACTACCAGCCCCGGCCCTGAGCTTCTGGACATAGCTTTCTGGGGAACGGGCCCCAGAAACCTATGTCCAGAAGTATGAGGGGCCGTCGAACACGTCCTCGGCGTACCCCTGCAGGGAGAGCGCGGCGGTGAGGTCCCCGCGGTCGACCTGGGCACGGCACCCTGCCGGGCCACGGGGGTCTTCCCCGTCCGCCGGCCGCGACCCGCTCAGCCCTGGGGCCGCCCGGCCAGCCCGCTCAGCCCTGGGGCCGCCCGGCCAGCCCGCTCAGCCCTGACACCGCCCGGCCAGCCCGCTCAGCGCATCCCTCAGCTGACGCTGGCCACCCCGGTTCCACGGCATCCGCATGAGTGCCTGCCCCATGGCGCAGGTGTTGCTCAGCGCCGCGAAGGTCAGACCGCCGCCGATCCCGGCGGCCACCCACTTGGCGCCCGGCACGACGGTGCTCGCCAGGACCGAGCCGAGCACGATGCCCCCGGCGACCAGGCGGACCTGTCGTTCCAGCTCCCACGGCCCGGCGGTCTCGCGGACCTCGCCGCCGGTGCCGGACCAGCCCTGGATCCCTCCGGTGAGCACGTGCATCCCGGTTCCGCCGGTCTGTGCCAGGGCCTGGGCGGCGGCGCTCGCGCGCGCGCCGGACCGGCAGACGAGCACGACGTCCTGATCGAGGTGGTCGGCGACCGAGCGGGCGTGCTCGGTCAGCGTGGAGAGGGGGATGTTGTAGGAGCCGGGCACGTGCCCGGCGGCGTACTCCCCCGGGGTGCGGACGTCGAGGACGCGGGGGGCGGCGTCACCGGCCAGCCAGGTACGCAGCTCGGTCGCGCTGACCTCGACGGGGTGGGTGGTGCGTGCGGGGTTCGTGCTCGTGGTCGTGCTCATGCTGCGGGGACTCCTCGTGGTGGGGTGGGACGGGTGCGGTGGACAGGGTCGGACGGGCAGGGGGGGGCCAGAAGAGGTCACGGTGGGCGGGCCGCGCCGGTGGTGCCGGGGTGGGCTCAGGCGTCGTCCGCGACGACCGGCAGCCCGCAGGGCCGGGCCTGGTCGAAGCTGTCGTCGACCGCCACCGCGGTCCGCCCGGAGGCGGAGACCACGGAGGCGCCCACGGAGGCACGGTACCCACCGGCGCAGTGCACCCAGACCTCGCCCTCCGGCACCTCCGCGAGCCTCCGGGCGAGCTGGCCGAGCGGGATGTTGAGGGCTCCCTCGACGTGCCCGGCGGCATACTCCCGGGGGTTGCGGACGTCGAGCACGGACACGGGACGGTGGTGGCGCACCTGGGCGAGGTCGGCGAAGGTGGCCTGGCGCAGGGTGGCGAGCGGGGCGTCGGTCCAGTCGCCGGGTGTGCCCGTGCTCTGCCCGGCCAGCTCGTCGATGCCGATCCGCACCAGCTCGCGCTGCGCCTGGCTCACCTGCTCCGGGTCCTCCCCGAGCAGCGTGAGCGGGGTGCCCCAGGGGATCATCCATCCCAGCCAGGTGGAGAACTGCCCGTCCAGGCCGATGTTGAGCGTCCCGGGGACGTGGCCGGCGGAGAAGGCCCGGCGGTGGCGCAGGTCCACGACCCACTCCCCCGCCTCCAGACGCTGCCGGAGGACCTCCTTGTCGGCCCGCTCCGGCAGCTCGAGGCTGACCTCCTCCGGACCCTTGGCGTTGGCGGGTCCCATGTGGGCGTAGTAGGCGGGGAAGAGGTCGAGGCCGTCGAGGACCTCGCGCACGTAGTCCTCCACGTCCTGGCGCAGCACGGGGTTCTGGGTGAGCTCCTGGCCGATCGTGGACGCGTCGCCCTCGGTCTGGGTGGCCGAGCAGAAGGACCCGAAGCCGTGCGTGGGCATGACCTGGGCCTGCTCGGGCAGCTCCCGGGCCAGGCGGTGCGCGGACGCGTGCTGGTGCCGTGCGAGGGTCTCCGCGTGGTCCTCCCCCAGCAGGTCCGGCCGCCCGGTGGAGCCGAACAGCAGGGAGCCTCCGGTGAACACGTAGGGGTGCTCGCCCTCGAGGGCGTAGGACAGGTGGGTGAAGGTATGACCGGGCGTGTGGATGGCCCGGACCCGCAGCGACGGGGAGACCTCGACCACGTCGCCGTCGCTGATGGCCGCACGCTCGAAGCCCACCGGGTCCTGCGCGTTCACGTGGTAGTCGGCACCCGTGCGCCGGGCGAGCTGGTAGCCGCCGGTGACGTAGTCGTTGTGGATGTGCGTCTCGAAGACGTGGGTGATCCGGACCCCCTCCTGCTCGGCGAGGTCCAGGACCCGGTCGATGTCGCGCTGCGGGTCGACGACGAAGGCCACCTCGCCGTCGTGCACGAGATAGCTGCGGTCACCGAGGGAGGCGGTCTCGATCGGCAGAACCGTGGGGGTGGTCATCGGTGCTCCTTGCTGACGGGTCACTTTCGCTGCTCCGGCGTCTCCGGATACCCCCCAGGGTATACCAGGTGACGACCGGATGCCCCCGGGGGTACCCTGGTGGGGTGGAACTCGCGCCGGAGACCGTCAAGCCCTCGATCACCCGACTGCGCCGCGCCCACGGGCAGCTGGCGGCCGTCATCCGCATGCTCGAGGAGGGTCGGGACTGCGAGGACGTCGTCACCCAGCTCGCCGCGGTGAGCAAGGCGCTGGACCGCGCCGGCTACACCATCATCGCCAGCGGTCTGCGTCAGTGCCTGGTGGAGGAGGACGGCGAGGTCGACACCAAGAAGATGGAGAAGCTCTTCCTCTCCCTCGCCTGAGCTCCCTCACCGGAAGGGCGTGGGATCGCCCGAGCCCTCGCGCAGCACCTCGGCGTAGCCCTGGGAGAGGTCCACCACCGTCGTGGGCTCGCAGCCCGTCTGGTCCCCGTCGACGACGACGTCCACCAGGTGGTCCAGCCGCTCCTTGACCTCCCAGCCGTAGCCGAGCGGCTCGTCCTCGCCGGGCATGAGCAAGGTGCTGGTCAGCAGCGGCTCACCCATCTCGGAGAGCAGCTGGCGGCAGATGGGCGCCTGGGGTATGCGGACCCCCACCGTCTTCTTCTTGGGGTGCAGGAGGCGGCGCGGCACCTCCTTGGTCGCCGGGAGGATGAAGGTGTAGCAACCGGGGGTCGCCGCCTTCACCGTCCGGAAGACCGCCGTGTCGAGCTGCACGAACTGCCCGAGCTGGGAGAAGTCGGCGCACATGAGGGTGAAGTGGTGGCGTTCGTCGAGCTGGCGGATGCTGAGGATCCGCGCCTTGGCGTCCGGGTCGTCCAGCCGCGCACCCAGGCTGTAGCAGGCGTCGGTGGGGAAGGCCACCAGCCCGCCCTCGCCGAGGACCTGCGCCACCTGCCGGACGAGCCGGGGCTGGGGGTCGACCGGGTGGATGTCGAGGAAGCGTGCCATCGTCCGACTCTAGCCACCCGGCCCCGACCGGAACAGGGGGCAGGACGGTGGGTCGCCCGGTCGGGTCAGCCGACCCGCAGGAAGTGGCGCAGCGTGGCCGTGAACGCCTCGGGCTGCTCGGAGTGCACCCAGTGCCCGGCACCCTTGATGGTGACCTGGACGGTGCGCGGGAAGAGCGCCCGCATCGGGCCCTCCTGCTCCGGGGTGATGTAGTCGGACTCGCTCCCGCCGACCCACAGGACCGGCCCCTCGAAGGTCCGCCCCTCGTGGGGGACGTCACCGGTGATGGTGCCGAGGTCGCGCAGCAGCACCTCGAGGTGGGGCTGCCAGGCGAAGGTGTGCGTCTCGGGGTCGCGCCGCAGGTTCTGCAGGAGGAAGCCACGCAGCATGCGCGAGTCGACGGCACCGGCCAGCTCGGCGTCGGCCTGGCCGTGGGAGGTGATGGCGTCGAGGTCGATCGCGAGCAGCGAGGAGATGAGGTGCTCGAACTCCCCCACCTGCCCCGCCCCCGTGGGGCTGACGTCGACCACGACGAGCCGGTCGACCAGCTCCGGTGCCGCGAGGGCAGCGGTCATGGCGGTCTTGCCACCCATCGAGTGACCGACGAGGTGCACCGGCCCGTCGGCGGCGAGCACCTGCAGCTGCTCCACGAGCAGCCCGGCCGCGGTGGAGTAGTCGATGCGCTCGGTCCACGGCGACCCGCCGTGGTCGGGCATGTCGAGCAGGACGCACCGGGCGTCCGGCTGCAGCGCCTTGGCGATGCCGGTGAAGTTGCGGCCCCGACCCAGCAGGCCGTGGCAGAAGACCACCGTGGGACCGTCGTCACCGATGACGGTCTGGGCGAGCGGGCCGGTCGTGGTGTCGGGTGCGGAGGTCACCCGACCAGCCTAGGACGACCGGGGCAGCGGCCGGCGCATGGCGGACGTGGCGTGCTTGTGCGTGAAGCCGAGGCGCTCGTAGAGCCGGGTCGCCCCGGTGAGGCTGGCGGAGTCCACGTCCAGCTCGATGACGTCGAAGTCGCCGCTGCGCCGCGCCTCGTCGATGGTCCGGGCCAGGGCGGCGGCCGCGATCCCGCGTCCCCGCGCTCCTGGGACCGTGCCGAGGATGGTGACGTAGGCCTCCCGGTCGACCCACTGGCCGACCATGACGTAGGCCAGCACCTGGCCGGCCAGCTCCCCGTCCCGGGCCCACGCCAGGGTGGACACGGCGGGCCGGGAGCTGCGCGAGGCCCAGTGCTCGTGCCAGTGCTCCGGCGACTGCTGACCGGAGCCCCAGTGGTCGCGGAAGGCCGCGTTGTGGGCCAGGCGCACGGCCTCCTCGTCCTCCGGCCGGGGTGAGCGCAGCTCGACACCCTCGACCGGCCCGACCACGGGGGCGTCGGTCACCGCGCGCGTCAGCAGGTTGAACCAGCGCACCACGTCGTACCCGCGGTCGGCCAGCAGCTGCTGCGCTGACGAGCCCTGCCGGCCGCCGCCCGCGGACAGGTAGCCCGGGACCCCGGGGTGGCGCTGCGCCACGAGCTCGGTGGCCCGCGGCTCGAGCCGGTCCAGCAGCTCCGATCCCAGGCCGCGCCCCCGGTGGTCGGCGTGCACGCCGCCGCCGAGGTAGCCCCGGGCCAGGCCCTCGTGGTCCGTCGACGGCGGGGCGAGGGCGAGGCCGTAGCCGACCATGGTGTCGCCCGACCAGACGGCCCAGGAGTCCTGGGCCGGGTCGTGCCCGGGGGTGTGCAGCTCCTCCGCCAGGTCCTCGGCGGAGAGGAACTCCTCCGTGCCGTCGACGACGGCCAGGTGGTTCACCAGCTCGGCCCACGCCGCCACGTGCTCGTCTGCCAGCCTGCTCCAGCGGTATGCCGTGCCCGGCGCCGTGTCCTCGTCCATGGTCCTAGCCTGCCCGACGGCACCGACGGACCTCCACCGGTTTGTCGGGTGCCGTCTGCCACCATGGGGCCATGCGTGACCTGTGGCACTACATCGGGATCACCCCCGCCGGGGCGATCGCCGTGGTCCTCAGCACGGTCACCATCTACTTCGTCTTCGGCGCGGTCCTACGGCTGTGGGGCCAGCGCCTCTACTCCAGCCCGCGCAGCCTCGACCTCGCCATCGTCACCGTGCTCGGCGCCATCGTCGGCCGGTCCACGATGGGCCACGTGCCGACCCTGACCGGCGGGCTCATCGCGCTGGGCACCCTGGCCACCCTGGAGGTGCTCTTCCGCAACCTGCGCCGGCTGCCGTTGCCGCAGCTGGACGAGCAGTCACGTGCCCGTGCCGCCGTGCTCGTGGTGGCGGGCAAGGTGCAGACCGACACGATGCGGACCTACGGGCTCACGACGCCCATGCTGTGGAGCGCCCTGCGCCAGGCCGGCGTCAGCCACCTCGCCCAGGTGGCCCTCGTCGTCCTGGAGCCGAACGGCCAGATCTCCGTGGTCCGGGCGGGTCAGCCGATCCACCCGCGGGCCCTGCTGGGGGTCAAGGGGGCGCACCGGGTGCAGGAGCACCTGCGCGGCGCCGGTCACCTGCACACCGGCCACGCCGAGCAGCCGCGTGCCGCGCACCCTTCGGAGCCGACGACCGGCTCGCTACCCCGCAGCGTCCCGGCGCCGGGTCAGGGCGTAGCCGACCAGCCCCAGGGCGAGGACGGCCAGACCTCCCGCGACGGCGGGCCCCGGTAGCGCGAGGGCCAGCGTCAGGCACCCGGCCAGGCCGAGCGCGGGCACCCACGGCGCACCGCGCCACTGCCAGCGCAGGGTCAGGGCGCTGGCGTTGGCGACCGCGTAGTAGAGCAGCACCCCGAAGCTGGAGAAGGCGATGGCGCCGCGCAGGTCGGCGAGGAGGACCACCACGAGCAGCACCGCGCCCACGACCAGCTCGGCGGTCCGCGGCACCCGACGCGGCCCGGAGAGGGTCGCCCACACCCTCGGCAGGTGGCCGTCCCGGGCCATGGCGACGGTCGTCCGGGAGATGCCGAGCAGCAGGTTGAGCAGGGCACCCAGCGCCGCGAGCCCGGCCACCACCCGGACCACCGTCTCCCCCGGCCCGGGGAGGCTCGCTGCCGCCAGGTCGGCCACCGGGGCGGAGGAGCCCGCGACGGCGTCGACCCCCAGCCCCCGCAGCAGGCCCACGGCCAGGAGCAGGTAGACCGCGAGGACCACCGTCAGCGAGACGACCACCGCGCGCGGGATCGTCCGCCCCGGGTCCCGGACCTCCTCGCCCAGGGTGGCGATGCGGGCGTAGCCGGCGAACGCGAAGAAGAACAGCCCCGCCCCCTGCAGCAGGCCGAGGACGTCGTCACCGACGGTCAGGGGGACCGTCCCCCCGGTCGGCGCTCCGGGGAGGCCGGCCGCGACGAGGACCCCCAGGAGGGTGGCGAGGACGATCCCGACCACCACCCTGGTGACACCGGCGGAGCGCTGCACCCCGGCGAGGTTGAGCGCGGTCACCGCGACCACGGCGACGACGGCCGCGACCTTCTCCCGACCGGGTGCCAGGTAGGCGGCCGCGGTCATCGCCATGGCGGCGCACGAGGCGGTCTTGCCGACGACGAAGGTCCAGCCGGCGAGGTAGCCCCACAGCGGGCCCAGCCGCTCGCGCCCGTAGACGTAGGCGCCGCCGGCGGCGGGGTAGCGGGCCGCGAGCGCCGCCGAGGACAGCGCGTTGCAGGTGGCGACCGCCCCGGCGAGGAGCACGGCGACCAGGACCGCCGGCCCCGCGGCCCGGGTGGCCGGCCCCCAGACCGCGAACACCCCGGCCCCCAGCATGGCCCCCAGCCCGACCCCCACGGCGTCGCGCAGGGTGAGGGTGCGCAGCAGCTCCCCACCCACGCCACCCGGGGCGCCCGCGGACGGGCCACCCGACGGCATACCGGTGCCCTCGGTCAGCGGATCTCGAAGTCGACCGGTGTGGGCAGGGCGACCGTCCGGGAGACGGTGCACAGCCGGTCCCGGGACTTCGCGACGGCGTCGGGCAGCCGGTCCCGCGCCTCGTCACCACCCGCACCCTCGGGGAAGGCGACCTGCACGGTGACCGTCACCGGGCCGAGGTGGTTGCCGTCGGCGTCCCGCAGCTTCTCCGCCCCGGCCGAGATCTCGAAGGACGACGGCTCGGCCTTGCGGGAGGTGAGCAGGTCGATGTCGATGCCGGAGCAGCCGGCCACCGCCACGAGCAGGAGCTCGACCGGGGAGAAGGCCGTCCCGTCCTCGCCCGCGCCCATCCCCACCGGGATCGACCCGCCCCGGGCGTTCACCGCCTCGAACCGGCCGGGTCCGGTGCGGGTGAGGGAGACGGAGCGGTAGGAGTCGTCAGCCATGTGGGTAGTGTGCCAGGAATGGATGACCCCACCAGCGAGATCCCCGGCCCCGCCATCCCCCCGCACCGCCTCGTCCTGATCCGGCACGGCGAGACCGAGTGGTCGCGCTCCGGACAGCACACCGGGCTCACCGACCTGCCGCTGCTCCCCGAGGGCGAGGAGGCCGCCAGCGGGTTGCAGAGGGTGCTCGCGGGGCGGACCTTCGCGCACGTGCGCTGCTCACCGCTGCAGCGCGCCCGGAACACCGCCGAGCTCGCCGGCCTGCGGGTCGACGAGGTCGACGAGGACCTCAAGGAGTGGGACTACGGCGGCTACGAGGGGCGCAGCACCCCGGACATCCGCCGCGAGCTCGGCTACCGGTGGAACGTCTTCCACCACGGGGTGGTGCCCGGCGACACCCCGGGCGAGACCGTCGAGCAGGTCGCCGGTCGCGCCAGCGTCGTGCTCGAGCGGGTGTGGCCCCATCTCTTCGAGGGCGACGTGGCGCTCGTGGGCCACGGGCACGCGCTGCGCATCCTCACCAGCGTCTACCTGCGGCAGGCGCCGCGGTTCGGCCAGCACCTGACCTTCGAGGTCGGCTCGCTGGCCATCCTGGGCCACCACCGGGAGCAGCCCACGGTGGAGGCCTGGAACCACCGCTAGGCCGAGCGCTCGGCGACCGGTCGGTCCCCCTCCGCCACGGCCTGGACGTCCGGCACCTCCCACAGGTGCACCGGGGTGTTCTCCTCGGAGTGGTCGAGGTAGTGCCCGAACATGGCCCGCAGCGCCTCGTCGCGCGACCAGCCGGCCGCCTCGTAGGCCTCGGTGACGGCCACCTGCCAGCTCGCCCCGTTGGTGCGCGCCCGGCAGCGGCCCTCGATGACGGACAGGTAGTGGCTGCGGACCTCGCGCCGCAGGCCGAGCGCGGCCAGACCGTCGTCGGCGACCGACAGCAGGTGGTCCGCCACGAGGTCGACGGCCGGCAGGGTGCCCACGCCCGGCCAGACCTGGGTCGCCGCGATGCCGTGCTTGGCGGCCTCCCGGAAGTTGCGGTCCGCGTCCGCGAAGGACATCTTGGTCCAGATCGGGCGACCGCTGGTCGTGAAGGACTCCAGCAGCCCGTAGTAGAAGCAGGCGTTGGCGACCGTGTCGACGGCGGTGGGCCCCGCGGGCAGCACGCGGTTCTCGACCCGCAGGTGCGGGACGCCCTGGGTGGTGTCGTAGATCGGGCGGTTCCAGCGCCATACCGTGCCGTTGTGCAGCTTGAGGTCGAGCAGGTGCGGCACCCCGCCGGCCGCGAGCACCGCCTTGGCGTCCTCGTCCGAGGTCTCCGGCAGCAGCGCCGGGAAGGACCGGACGTTCTCCTCGAAGAGGTCGAAGATCGAGGTGATCCAGGTGCGGCCGAAGTAGGCGCGGGGGCGCACGCCCTGGTGCTTGAGCTCGATCGAACGGGTGTCGGTCATCTGCGTGAAGAGGGGGATGCGGGTCTCGGCCCACAGACGCTTGCCGAAGAGGTAGGGCGAGTTGGCGCCGACGGCGATCTGCAGGCTGGAGATGACCGTCGCGGCGTTCCAGTAGACCGGGAAGTCCAGCGGGGTGACCTGCTGGTGCAGCTGGACCGAGGTGCACCCCGACAGCGGCCCGATGGTGTCGTGATAGCTCTCGACCCGCTCCCCCGTCGGCCCCTCGATCTCCAGCTCCAGCCCCTCGCCGCGCTCCCGGATGAGGGAGTCGTTGAGCGCGGTGTAGCGCACCCCGTCGGACAGCCACGGCTGGTCGAACAGCTCGGCCTGCAGGGTCGGCACGACCCCCACCGCGGCGACCCGGCAGTCGTGGCCGCGGGCCGCGTCACCGGCCCGCCGCAACGACTGGGACAACCAGCGCTCCAGCCGCACGGCCTGGTCGCCGGCCATCGGCCGCGGGGGCACGTTCAGCTCGATGTTGTAGCGCCCGACCTCGGTCTGGAAGTCACCCTCCCCGATGTCGGCCAGCACCTCACGGTTGCGCAGCGCCGGGTCCAGCGTCTCCTCGTCGACGAGGTTGAGCTCGATCTCCAGCCCCATCTGCGGTCGGGTGAAGTCGAACCGGCTCCCCTCGAGCATCTGCTCGAAGCAGTCGAGGTCGTCGCGGACCTTGGCGCGGAACGCCAGCCGCTGCTCCCGCGTGAACTCGCTGTGACTCACCTCTTGGCCCATGCGCTGAATCCTCACACACCGGGGCGTGCATGACCACCACCAGCGACGGCCGGGCGGGCCGCGCCAGGCAACCGCGCGGGTGGCCGGGGTCCGGGGCGGGGCCCCGGCGGGGGTGCGCGGGGGCCCCGCCCCGCAGGTGCGGGGTCTGGGGCGCAGCCCCAGCGGGGGTGTGCGGGGGCGCAGCCCCCGCAGGTGCGGGGTCTGGGGCGCAGCCCCAGCGGGGGTGTGCGGGGGCGCAGCCCCCGCAGGTCAGTCCTCGAAGTCCTCCGGCGGGGGGCAGGAGCACACGAGGTTGCGGTCGCCGTAGACCCCGTCGATGCGACGCACCGGCGGCCAGTACTTGCGGTCGGGGTCGACGCCCTGGGGGTATGCCGCACTCATCCGGTCGTAGGACGCCTCCCACTCCCCCGCCAGCGAGAGCGCCGTGTGCGGGGCCCCGCGCAGCGCGCTCGCCTCGACGCCGCCCTCGGACTGCGCCGCCTCGTCCATCTCGCCCCGGATGGCGATCATCGCGTCGATGAACCGGTCGATCTCGGCGAGGTCCTCGGACTCGGTGGGCTCGACCATGAGGGTCCCCGCCACGGGGAAGGACATCGTGGGGGCGTGGAAGCCGTAGTCGATGAGCCGCTTGGCGACGTCGTCGACGCTCACCCCGGTGGTCTTGGTGAGGCCGCGCAGGTCGAGGATGCACTCGTGCGCCACGAGCCCGTGGTCCCCGGTGTAGAGCACCGGGAAGTGCTCGTGCAGCCGGCGGGCGACGTAGTTGGCCGACAGCACGGCGACCTGCCCGGAGCGGGTGAGCCCCTCCCCGCCCATGAGGCGGATGTAGGCCCACGGGATCTGCAGGATGCCGGCCGAGCCGAAGGGCGCCGCCGAGATCGGCCCGGGTCCGCTCTCCGGGCCGGCCTGGGCGTCGAAGGGGTGGTTGGGCAGGTAGGGCGCCAGGTGCTCGCGCACCGCGACCGGACCGACCCCGGGACCCCCGCCGCCGTGCGGGATGGTGAAGGTCTTGTGCAGGTTGAGGTGGCTGACGTCCCCGCCGAACTCGCCGGGCTTGGCGATCCCCAGCAGGGCGTTGAGGTTGGCGCCGTCGACGTAGACCTGGCCGCCCGCCTCGTGCACCAGCTCGCAGAGCTCGGTGATGGTGTCCTCGTAGACGCCGTGCGTCGAGGGGTAGGTCACCATGATCGCCGCGAGCTGCTCGCGGTGGGTGTCGATCTTGGCGCGCAGGTCCTCGAGGTCGACCTCCCCGGTGCCGGTGCTCTTGACGACGACCACCTTGAGGCCGGCCATCACCGCGCTCGCGGCGTTGGTGCCGTGCGCGCTGGCGGGGATGAGGCAGACGGTCCGCTGCTCGTCGCCGCGGGCCAGGTGGTACTGGCGGATGGCGAGGAGGCCCGCGAACTCCCCCTGGGCGCCGGCGTTGGGCTGCAGGGACACCCGGTCGTAGCCGGTGATCTCCTCCAGCCAGCCGCACAGCTGGTCGATGAGCTCGCGGTAGCCCGCGCTCTGGTCGGCCGGGGTGAAGGGGTGGATCGAGCCGAACTCCGGCCAGGTGACCGACTCCATGGCCGTGGTCGGGTTGAGCTTCATGGTGCACGACCCCAGCGGGATCATGCCCCGGTCCAGGGCGTAGTCCTTGTCCGAGAGCGTGCGCAGGTAGCGCAGCATCGCGGTCTCGCTGCGATGGCTGGAGAAGACCGGGTGGGTGAGGTATGCCTCGTCCCCGGCGCGCGAGAGGTCGCCGAACAGCGCGGGGACGTCCTCGGCGGTGGCCGGCTGCCCCGTCCCGTCGCCGGCGGCCAGCCCGTCCGGGTCGGCCCCGAAGGCCTCCGCGACGGCCCGCAGGTCCGCCGTCGTCGTCAGCTCGTCGACGGACAGCAGCACCGTGTCGTCGTCGACCCGCCACAGGTTGATGCCGCGCTCGAGCGCGGCGGCGAGGACCTCGTCGGCCCGGCCGGGGACACGCACCTGCAGGGTGTCGAAGAAGCGGTCGCCGGCGAGCTCGAGGCCGGCACCGGTGAGCACCTCGGCGAGGGCGGACGCCTGGTCGTGCACCCGCCGCGCGATCCCGCGCAGCCCCTCGGGGCCGTGCCACACGGCATACATCGAGGCCATGACGGCGAGCAGGACCTGCGCGGTGCAGATGTTGGACGTCGCCTTCTCCCGCCGGATGTGCTGCTCGCGGGTCTGCAGCGCGAGGCGGTAGGCCTGCTTGCCGTCGACGTCCTTGGAGACCCCGACGAGGCGGCCCGGCAGGGTGCGCTCCAGGCCGTCGCGCACCGCGAGGTAGCCCGCGTGCGGCCCCCCGAAGCCCAGCGGCACCCCGAGGCGTTGGGTGCTGCCGACGGCGACGTCGGCGCCCCAGCGCGAGGGCGGCGCGAGCAGGGTCAGCGCGAGCAGGTCCGCCGCCGCCGTCACGAGGGCGCCGGCCTCGTGCGCCGCGGCGCTCAGGTCGGCGAAGTCGCGGACCTGGCCGTCGGCGCCGGGGTACTGCACCAGCACGCCGAAGACCTCGTGGTCTCCCGCCGCGGCACGCAGGGCGTCCACGTCGTCGACCCCGCTGACGTCCGCCGTCACGACCTGCCAGCCGATGGCCTGCGCCCGCGCCCGCACGACCGCCTCGGTCTGCGGGAAGACGTGCTCGTCCAGCAGCAGCACCGCGTCCTGGGCCACCTTGCTGGAGCGGCGCATCAGCGCCATCGCCTCGGCGGCCGCGGTGCCCTCGTCGAGCATGGACGCCCCGGCGACGGCGAGGCCGGTGAGGTCGGTGACGACCGTCTGGAAGTTGAGCAGCGCCTCCAGACGACCCTGCGAGATCTCCGGCTGGTAGGGCGTGTAGGCGGTGTACCAGGCCGGGTTCTCGAGGATGTTGCGCAGGACGACCGGCGGCGTCTGGGTCCCGTAGTAGCCCAGGCCGATCATGGGGGTGACGACCGTGTTGCGGCCGGCGAGCTCGCGCAGCTCGGCGATGACCGCCTGCTCGCTGGGCGCGGCCTCGATGGCCAGCGGCGCTGCGCCGCGGATCCCCTCGGGCGTGGCCGCCTCGACCAGGGCCTCGAGGCTGTCGTAGCCGACGACCTCGAGCATGCGCTCGACGTCCTCGGGACGGGGGCCGACGTGACGGGCGACGAAGTCGGGAGAGTGGTGGCTCATGGACGGAGGGCTCCTTCAGGCTCGGGCCAGCGCTGGCACCTCCCCCTCTGCCGGCCCCGCGCACGGGACGTTCCAGAGTTGCCTGCTTCGCGTGGTCCCGGGCGCCTGAGAGCTTGATGGGGAGTATGCCCCTTCGGCGCCTCACCGCTGTGCGGAGAGGACTCTCCCACGCGACGTCGTCGGCGTGCCCAATCTAGCACCGGTGCCGCCGGGTCGACGCCCCGACGGAGCGGTGGGTCAGGAGGTCTTGCGGGCCCGGCGCCGGGCCGACAGCTCGTCCGCCGGGTGCTCGCCGACCGGGGCGTCGGCGCGCTCGCTGGGCAGCTGGGCGAGCTGCCCCTCGACCTCGCGCCAGACGCTGCCGACCGCGATGCCGAAGACGCCCTGGCCCCCGCGCACCAGGTCGATGACCTCGTCGTCGCTGGTGCACTCGTAGACGCTGGCCCCGTCGCTCATGAGGGTGATGTGCGCCAGGTCCTGCACGCCGCGCTCGCGCAGCGCGGTCACCGCCACCCGGATCTGCTGCAGCGAGACCCCGGTGTCGAGCAGCCGCTTGATGATCTTGAGCACGAGGATGTCGCGGAAGCTGTAGAGCCGCTGCGTGCCCGAGCCGGAGGGGTTGCGCACCGACGGCTCCAGCAGGCCGGTGCGGGCCCAGTAGTCCAGCTGGCGGTAGGTGACCCCGGCCGCGCCGCAGACCGTGGGGCCGCGGTAGCCGATGTCGTCGTCCAGCGCGGCGGTGTCCTCGGTGAAGAGCAGCCCCTGCGAGGCGGCCGGCTGCTCCACCGGGCGTCCGCTCGACCCGCCCGGCGCGTCTGCTCCAGCGTTCACCGGTCCTCCTCGCAGTTGTGACTCGTGTGGCTGAGGTGCCGCATGGGCACGGGTCGACGGTATGCGCACGGGCACCCCTGGTCAACGACGCCACGCCGGGACATCAGCCGCGGTCCTCGTCCGTGCCGGGTTCGCCCGGCGACTCGAAGTCCTCCGCGGAGACCTCGTCGAGGAACTCCCGGAAGCGCTCCACCTCGTCCTCCTCCTCGACCGCCATCGTCACCCCGACGTCGTCGAGCAGCTCCTCCGTGGTGCGGATCGGGGTGGCCGACCGCAGCGCGAGGGCGATGGCGTCCGAGGGCCGGGCCGACAGGACGGTCCCGCCGTCGAAGTGCAGCTCGGCGTGGAAGATGCCGTCCTGGAGGCCGGTGATGCGCACCTCCTCCAGCGTCCGCCCCAGCGCCCCGATCATGGTGACCATGAGGTCGTGGGTGAGGGGCCGCGGTGGCTCGACACCCTGCTGGGCGTAGGCGATCGCGGTGGCCTCCGGGGCACCGATCCAGATGGGGACGTACCGCTGGCCGTCGCGTTCGCGCAGCAGGACGATCGGGCTGTTGTTCGGCATCTCGACCCGGACACCGAGCACGTCGAGCTCTCTCACCCCGCCACGGTACCGCTCCCGGCCCGTGCGCGCCGGGCCGGCGGTGCCCGGCGGGTCCGGCGGCTCAGCGCTGGGCGAGCCCGGAGCGCACGAGGGCGACGTGCAGCGAGAGCGTGTGCGCGAGCAGCTCGGCCTCCCGGTCGGCCGGGTCCGGGCCGGAGGCACCCCGGGCGCGCCGACGACGCAGCGGCTCGAGGAGCTGCTGGGTCAGGCCGATCTCCCGGTCCGCCGCCACCCGGAACAGCCGCAGATGCCGGGCCTCCAGCCCGTAGCGGGACAGCGCCACCGCGGCCTCGGCCACGTCGACGTCGTCGGCCTGGTGCTTGCCCCCCGCGTCCGTGCGCAGCAGGCCGAAGGCCTTGAGCTGGGCGTAGGCCGCGGTGTCGAGGCCGGTGCGCTCGCGCAGCTCGGTCGGGGAGAGCCGGACCGCCCGGCGTCGGCGCAGCGCGCCGGCGCTCAGGTCGGCCACCGGGACCCCGGTCGAGACCTCGGCGGGCGGCGCCGGTGCGGGGGCGGCCGGGGTCGCGGCGGCCGCGGGCGTGGTCAGGCCCGGCACGTCCAGCCCGCGGTCCAGCCGGTCGAGGGCGTCCTTGATGACCTTGAGCGGCCAGAAGCGGTCCCGCTGGGCGGTGAGGACGAAACGGAGCCGGGCCACGTCGGCCTCGGTGAAGTGGCGGTAGCCGGAGGCGCGGCGCTCGGGGCTGATGAGCCCCTCCTGCTCGAGGTAGCGGATCTTGGAGTCGGTGAGGTCGGGGAAGTCGCCGTGCAGCTGCTTGAGCACAGCACCGATCGAGACCCCCCTCGCCGGCCCGGCGGGAACGTCGTCGTGGGCCGCCGAGCTCACGACCGACCGCGGTAGTAGACCAGCCGGAACTTGCCGATCTGCACCTCGTCGCCCTGGTTGAGCGGCATCTGCTCGATCCGCTGCCGGTTGACGTAGGTGCCGTTGAGCGACCCCACGTCCCGCACGGCATACCCCTCCTGCTCCTTGACGAACGTCGCGTGCCGCCGGGAGACGGTGACGTCGTCGAGGAAGATGTCGCTGTGCGGGTGGCGCCCGGAGGTCACCTCGTCGGCGTCCAGCAGGAAGCGGGCACCGGAGTTGGGCCCGCGCAGCACGATGAGCAGGGCCGTGCCCGGCCGCAGCGCGTCCACCGTGCGCTGGTCGTCGGCGGAGAGCCGGGGCGCCTCGTCGTCGAAGGAGTACTCGGCCGCAGGGAGGTCCACGCCACCGGGCAGGTGGGCGGTCGTCGGGTCGGCACCCAGGTCGTGGTGCTCGCGGTCACGATCGTCGCCACTCATGGTGCGGACCTCCTCGTCGTTGGGCTGGGCGTGCTGACCGTCGAGCGGTGGTCGACGGTGGTGGCCCAACTCTACGTCAGGCCTCGGACACCTCAGTCGAGCTGGCTCTCGTAGGACTCGGCGTCCATCAGCCCGTCCAGGACAGAGGCGTCGGCGAGCTTCAGCTCGTACATCCAGCCGTCGCCGTAGCTGTCGGTGTTGACCAGCTCGGGGGTGGCGTCCAGCAGCTCGTTGACCGCCGTGACCTCACCCGCGAGGGGGGCGTAGATGTCGCTGACCGACTTGGTGGACTCGACCTCCCCGCACGAGTCCCCGGGGGCCACGTCGTCGCCCACGGAGGGCAGCGAGACGTAGACGACGTCGCCGAGCGCGTCCTGGGCGTAGGCGGTGATGCCGACCCGCACCACCCCGTCCCCCACGTCGCGGACCCACTCGTGGTCGGTCGTGTAACGCAGGTCATCGGGGTACTGCAAGGTGCTCATCGCTCTCCTCGGACGGACGTGCGGGTCGCCGTGCGTGTCTCGGACGGCAGTGGCCTGCCGCGACCTAGGGGGCCTGGGTCGGCGGCACAGGCTGAGCGTAACGAGGCTCGCTCGGCTCGTGCAACGCATCGATGAGCACGGTGTCCGCCTCCACCACGGTGACGCCGGCGCCGGCGCCGCGCAGGGAGTCGGAGAACCCTCCGGGGATGGCCATGGCTCCGGCGAGGGTATGCGCGTCCCCCACCGCGGTGATGGTGTACGGGGTGCTGAGCGCCTGGCCGTCCAGCAGCACCTCGCCCTGGTCGCCCGTCCCGACGTAGGAGGAGGCGACCACCCGTACCGTGCCGACCTGGATGGCCTCGGCGCCCGCGTCGCGCAGCTCCTGAATGCCGTCCAGCAGCATCGTCTGGGTGATCACCCCGCCCTCGTCCTCGACGAGGACGGTGATCCCGGGCCCCTCGACCGGGACGGTGCCGGCCAGGATCTGGTAGGACTGCAGCCGCTGCCGCGCCGCCTCGCGGGCCGCCTCGTCGCCCTCCGAGCCCAGCAGCCGGGAGCGGTCGTCCTCCAGCTGGGCCACCTCCACGCCGAGCTCCTGCGCCCGGGTGGTGACGTCGTCGAGCAGCGCCACCAGCTCGGTCTCCCGCAGCTGCTGCAGACCGGCCTCCTCGGTGACGCGGGCCTGGGCGACGAGCGCGACGCCGAGCGCGGCGGTCAGCAGGGCCGCGACCAGCTGGCCCGGCGTGGGGTGGAACCGGCTGAAGGCGCGCAGCCGGCGCCGGGCCTCATCACGGCTGGGCAGCGGGCGTCGGCGAAGCCGGGGAGGCCGACGCCCCGGCCGGTCCGCCGGAGGGTCCTGGTCGGGGGGCGGGGGGTCCGGGTCGTCGACCACTCAGGCCCCCAGCAGATGACGTCGGATGGCGGCGACGTTGGAGAAGATCCGCAGACCCAGCACGACCACCACGCCGGTGGACAGCTGCGCCCCCACCCCCAGCTGGTTGCCGAGGAAGACGATGAGCGCCGCCACGACGACGTTGGAGAGGAAGGAGATGACGAAGATGCGGTCGTTGAAGATGCCCTCCAGGGAGGCCCGGGCCGCGCCGAAGACCGCGTCGAGCGCGGCGATGACGGCGATGGGGAGGTAGGGCTGCAGCCAGGACGGGACCTCGGGGCTGACGACCAGCCCCAGGACGATGCCGACCATCAGGCCGAGGACGGGGATCACCGGGGCTCCTCACGGGTCGGGGTCGAGCCCGGCAGGTCGTCCTGCTCGGGGGTCTGGGGGGCGAGCTCGGTCGGGATGCGACCCTCGCGCGTGCTCAGCCGCGCTCCGGCCCCGACCACCACCCGGTCCTGGGGGACGACCTCGGAGCCCAGCCCGAACTGCCGGTCCAGCTCCCGCAGGTAGGCCCCCGTCATCCCGGAGGTCAGCTCCTCCTGCAGGGCCTGCGGGTCGCCGATCGCCCGGACGACGTAGGGAGGCGTGAGCCCCCGAAAGTCGACGATGATGGCCTGGCCGGCGAACCGGATCGCGGAGGTGCTGGTCAACCGGTGCTCGTTGATCGCGATGGCCTCGGCACCCGCGCTCCACAGGCCGTTGACGACGAGCTGCAGGTCGCGCGAGGTGACACGCTCCAGGTCGCCCTCGTCCCCCGGTGCCGCGTCGGTCGCCCGGTCGGCGTCGCGCAGGGTGACCTCGACGCCGGGCCCCTGGAGGGCCACGCCCCCGGCCCGCAGCTCCGCGGCCGCCAGCCGGGACCCGCTGCCGGTGGTCTGCAGGGCCTGCTGCTCGATGCCCCGGATGTCGGCGCGCAGGCTCGCGACCTGCTCGCTGCGCTCGTCACCCAGGGCCTGCGCGGCGTCGATCCGCTCGATGAGCTGGTCCCGACCGGCCGCCTCGGCCGGGTCGGGCGTGCGGAGGGTGGCGGCCGTCACGGTGAACAGCAGACCCAGCGTCACGGCCGTCCCGAACATCAGCCACGTCCGGGTGCCCGAGGAGGGAGCCAGCCCCTGCGCGAGCCGGTCCTGCGCCGCCGAGGAGTAGCCGGGGCCCACCGGCGGGTCGAGGACCTGCTCCAGGAGCGCCATCGAGGCCGCCGGGTCGCGCTCGCGCGGCGGGTCCCCCGGGGTCCCGGGCCCGGGGCGGGCCATCAGCCGGCCACCCCGGCGCGCCGGCGCTCGCGCGCCATACCCGCGACCTGCCAGCCGTAGACGAGACCGGTCACCCAGTAGAGCAC
The DNA here is from genome assembly GCF_001483745.1 of Serinicoccus chungangensis. Lineage (GTDB taxonomy): Bacteria > Actinomycetota > Actinomycetes > Actinomycetales > Dermatophilaceae > Ornithinicoccus > Ornithinicoccus chungangensis_A. The sequence goes on from NZ_LQBL01000027.1 coordinate 236,480, forward strand.
GGTGCCCCACCACACCAGGGCCCACCCGGAGGCCAGGCTGAGCACGCTCCACCAGCCCGGTACGTGGCCCAGCAGCACCAGCGGGAAGCCACCGAGGAGGTTGAAGGTCGCCGCCTTGCCGATGAAGGTCACCTCGGGGATCGGGAGGTGGTAGCGGCGGACGACGGGATACATGAGCACGATGAACAGCTCGCGGGCGAAGAGCACGGCGACCAGCCACCAGGGAATCACCCCGACGGCGGCCAGCCCCAGCAGGGTGGCGGCGATGTAGAGCCGGTCGGCGATCGGGTCGAGAACCTGTCCCAGCCGGCTGGTCAGCCCGTAGCGGCGGGCGATCTTGCCGTCCGCGAAGTCGGAGGCGCCGGCCACCACCAGCACCAGCGCCGCCCACCCCAGCTCGCGCTCCGCCAGCGCCCAGACGAAGACGGGCACCAGCGCCAGGCGGACCATCGACAGGAGGTTGGGCACCGTCCACAGCCGGTCGGTGACCGGCAGCACCCGCTGCCGGCCAGCCCCTCCGGAGCTGTCCCCCTGGACGTCGGTCATGCCGTCGAGTGTAGGCGCTGGGGGCCCACCCGCCCGAGGCGCGACCCGCCCGTCAGGAGGGGTGTGACTGGTCTGACACCGGCCTCCTCCGGCCCAAAAGTCCGCGACTGCAGCGGGTAGGTCGTGAAACCACTCGGGCGGGCGACATATCCGCTGCAGTCGCGCACCGCCGGCCCCCACGCGCGGCGATGAGTCGGCGTCGCGGGGACGGTCGTACCACCACCAGCGCGTCGCACCGGCGCGCCAGAGCGGAGGGAGACCCCCATGATCCACCTCGGGCACTGCCTGTGGTTCGACGACCAGGCGCAGGAGGCGGCCGAGTTCTACTGCTCGGTCGTGCCCGGCTCACGCGTCCTGGAGGTGAGCCGGTACGCCGCGGAGACACCCTCGGACAAGCCGGTCGGCTCGGTGCTGACGGTCGAGTTCGAGCTCGCCGGCGTGCGCTACACCGGCCTCAACGGGGGGCCGCACTTCACCCCTGACGAGGCCTTCTCCCTCGTGCTCCGGACGGACACCCAGGAGGAGACCGACCACTACTGGGCGGCGCTGCTGGAGGGCGGCGGGCAGGAGAGCCGGTGTGGGTGGCTCAAGGACCGCTACGGCGTGTCCTGGCAGGTCTACCCGACCGAGCTGGACGAGCTGACCACCCACGAGGACCCGGAGGTTGCCCGTCGGGCCACCGAGGTGATGCTCACCCAGCGCAAGATCGAGATGGGCCCGATCCGGGAGGCCGCGCTCGGCGGGTGAGGTCCGGCCGGCCCCGCGTCTGCGCCTGGCTCCTGGCCGGCGCCGCTCAGCCCTCGGCGCGGGCCAGCGTCAGGGTCTCGCCGCGGGCGCCGCCCATCCAGACGTCCTGGCAGGCGCGCGCCATCTCCGGCAGGCCCTCGACGATCTCGCCGAACACGTTGCCCGGCACCCACCCCTGGTCCCCGTTGATGAGCAGGTTGTTGCGCCCGTAGAACACGGCGAGGTCGACGATGCCCCCCTCCCCCGCCGCGCGGTGCTCACGCTCGGTCTCGTAGCCGTAGGCGGGGTTGCCGAGGTCGGCGCCGTCGAAGGTGAACCAGCACACGTCACCGGGGATGGGGGTGACCGTGGTGTTCTCCTTGCCGGGGTCGTCCCCGAAGCGGGGCAGCAGGGTGTAGATCTCGTTGCGGGCGTACTTGCCGTGGAACACCGGTGCGCTGAGGGGCAGGGCGTCCCACACCGCCGCGCACGTCCGGGGCGCCTCGTCCTCCAGCAGCCGCGCCCGGCAGGTGACGCCGCGGGTGTCCAGGGTGATGGTGATGAAGCGGCTCATGGGTGCTCCTCGGTCCGGTCCAGCAAAGGGGGTATGACGTCGCGCCAGCGGGTGCGCTCCTCCAGCGTGCGCCCCACCCGGAGGGCGAGGGCGTCGGCGTGCCGGGCGCTCACCAGCTGCACCCCGACGGGCCGGCCGTCGTCGGTGAGCCCGGCGGGCACCGACAGCGCCGGCTGCTGGGTCATGTTGAAGGGGTAGGTGTACGGCGTCCACGACGTCCACAGCTGGTCGGGGTCGTCGGGTCCCTGGCGGGTGAGGTCGAAGGCGGGGCCGGGGACGGTCGGCGTGAGGAGCACGTCGTGCTCCTCGTGGAACAGGCCCATCCGTCGGCCCAGCTCCATCCGCACGGCGGTGGCGTCGAGGTAGTCGGCGGCGCTCACCCCCTGCCCGTAGCGACGGATCGCCCGCCGCAGTCCGGGGTCGACCTGCTCCAGGGCGTCCTGCCCGTAGGCCTGGACGACCTTGTCGGCACCGGTGAACCACAGCGTGTGGAAGGCCTCCAGGCAGCCGGTGCCGGCCAGGTCCGGGTCGACCTCCTCGACCCTGGCACCGGCGGCGGCCAGCACCTCCGCGGCCTCGAGCACCGCCCGGTCCACGGCCGGGTGGTTGACGACGTCGCCCCCCAGCCCCAGCCGCGGGGAGACCGCGACCCGCAGTCCCTCGACGCCGTGGTCGAGCCCGTCGAGGAAGGAGCGCGGCGGCTCCGGCAGCGCCGACCAGTCGCGGGGGTCGGGCACCCCGACGAGGTCGAGCATCAGGGCGGCGTCCGCGACCGAGGTCGTCATCGGACCGGCGTGGGCGAGGGTGCCGTAGGGGCTGGCCGGGTGCAGCGGCACCCGCCCGTAGGTGGGCTTGAGCGCCACGGTCCCGGTGAAGGCCGCCGGGATCCGCACGGAGCCCCCGCCGTCGGTGCCGACCGACCAGGCGCCCATCCCCAGGCCCACCGCGGCCGCCGCTCCCCCGCTGGACCCGCCCGCGGTGAGCGCCGGGTCCCAGGGGTTGCCCGTCGCGCCGTGCCGCAGCGAGTCGGTGGTGCCCTTCCAGGCGAACTCGGGCGTGGCGTTCTTGCCGAGGAGCACGCAGCCGGCTGCCCGCAGGCGCGCCACGGCGGGGGCGTCCTCGGGCCAGTCCGACCCGGTCCCGGGGTCGATGAGCCGGCTGCCCCGCAGCGTCGGCCACCCCCGGGTGAGCAGGATGTCCTTGATCGTCGTCGGTATGCCATCCGCCGGGCCGAGCGGCCGCCCCTGCTCCCAGCGGCGCGTCGACTCCCGGGCCGAGCGCCTGGCCCCCTCGGCGTCGACCAGCACCATCGCCCGCACGAGCGGGTCGAGGGCCTCGATCGCCGCCAGGGCCCGCTCCGTGGCCTGCTCGGGCGTCGTGGTGCCCGCGGCGTAGGCAGCCGAGAGCTCCAGGGCGGTCGGGCGGGACGGGTGACGGGGACCGGACCCGCCCAGGGGACCGGACGTCATACCGCGACCTGACCGGCGGGTGAGCGGGGGACGTAGCCCAGGTCCTTGTCGACGACCCCGCTCAGGGGCGCCCCGGCCAGGAAGCGGCGCGCGTTGGCGACGAACTGGTCGGCGAGGGTGTCCCGCCAGCCGACGACGTCACCGGACAGGTGGGCCGACAGCACGAGCCCGGGCGTGTCCCAGACCGGTGACCCGGGGGGTGGGGGCTCCTCCTCCAGCACGTCCAGCGAGGCACCGCCCAGCCGCCCCTCCCGCAGCGCGGCGAGGAGGTCCTCCTGCACGACGCTCGCCCCGCGGCCGATGTTGACGACGTGCGCACTCGGCCGCATGGCCGCGAACACCGCGGCGTCGAGCAGACCGGTCGTGGAGGGGGTCAGCGGCGCGGCGTTGACGACGTGGTCGGCCCAGCCGACGTGCTCGGCGAGCGAGCTGCTCGCCACGACCTCGCCGAGCTCCGGGTCGTCCGGGACGGCCCGTCGGCCCACGGCGCGCACCTCGCACCCCACCGCGCGCAGCAGGTGGACGGTCGCCCGGCCGATCCCTCCGGTGCCGATCACCATGACCCGCTGACCGGCCAGCAGCGCCGTCTCCCGGTGCTGCCACACGTGCTGGCGCTGCAGCTCCCGGCTCTCGTGCAGCCGTTTGGCGTGCGCGAGCACGCTGGCCAGGACGAACTCGGCGATGGGGCGGTCGAAGACCCCCTGGGCGTTGGTGACGGTGACCGGCGAGCGCACGAGCGCGGGGAAGAGCAGGCTGTCGACGCCGGCCGCGGCGACATGGATCCACTCCAGGGCGTCGGCGGCGTCCCAGGCGTCCTGGACGGCCGGGGAGAAGAAGTCCCAGAGGAAGAGGACCTGCGCCCCGCCGAGGGCCGACGCGAGGCCGTCGGCGTCCACGACGTCGAGCTCGAGGTCGTCCTCCAGGTCGGCCAGCTGGGGCGGCGGGTCCAGACCCGGCGCCGTCAGCACCACGGCTCGTGCGCGAGATCCCGTCACACGGTGACCGTAGAAAGGCCGTGTCGGATTGTCAACAATCCTCGTCGTCAGGCAGGGTGGGGCAGGTGCGTGAGATCCGCGAGGACGGGATCGGCGTGATCGTGCCCTACGACTTCGCCCTGGACCGTGAGCTGTGGCGGTGGTGCCCCCTGGGCGCCACCCTGCACCTGACCCGCACGCCCCACCTGCCGCTGCCGGTGAGCATGGCCCAGGCGCGCGCGGTCCGGGCGCCCGGGGCGGTCAACCAGGCCACCCACGACCTGTCGGCGGTGCTGCCGGGCGTGGTGGCCTACGCCTGCACGTCCGGGAGCTTCGTCGCCGGCGCCCAGGGCGAGCGGGCGCTGCGCGAGACCGTCCTGGAGGCCGGCGCCCCCGCGGCCGTCACCACCAGCGGTGCCGCGGTCGGCGCCCTGCGCGCGCTCGGCGTCGACCGGGTCAGCGTCGTGACGCCCTACGACGAGGCGGTCACCGAGAGCCTGGGCCGCTTCCTCACCGCCGCCGGCATCCGGGTGGTCTCCGCCGGGCACCTCGGGCTGTCCGGGGAGATCTGGACGGTCCCCGAGGAGGTCACCGCCGACCTCGTGCGGCGCACGGTGGCCCCGGACGCGGGGGCCGTCTTCGTGTCCTGCACCAACCTGCGGACCTACGACCTGCTCGGCGACCTGGGAGCCGAGCTCGGCATACCCGTCCTCAGCGCCAACCAGGTCACCCTGTGGCTCGCCCTCGCGGTGCTGGGCCGCGCGGCCGTCGGCCCCGGTCAGGCGCTGCTCGACCACCGCCCCGACCTCGGGGACGGCAGCATCCTCAGCACCACCGAGACCCAGCAGGGAGCACCGTGACCGAGCTGACCGAGATCACCACGGCCGAGCAGACCGCCCACCCGCACACGCTCCGGGCCGAGCACGAGCAGCGCCTGGCCCGGGTGCAGGACGTGCTGGCCAGCCGCGGGCAGGACGCGCTCGTCGTGACCGACCCGGCCAACCTCTACTACCTCACCGGCTACAACGCCTGGTCGTTCTACATGCCGCAGGCCCTGCTGGTCCCGGTGCGCGGGGAGGCCCACCTGGTGCTCCGGGCCATGGACGCCAAGGGCGGGCACCACACCGCCACGCTGCCGCCCGAGCGCATCCACGGCTACCCCGAGCACTACGTCCACCGGCACGACATCCACCCCTGGGAGTGGATCGCCCGGCGCGGGCGCGAGGTCGGCGCGCTGCCCACCGGCCCGGCGGTCCTCGCCCTGGAGCTGGACGCCCACTACTTCAGCCCGCGCGCCTACCTCGCGCTGGGCGCCTGCCTGCCCCAGGCGCAGCTGGTCGACAGCCTCGAGCTGGTGAACTGGCTGCGCGTGGTGAAGTCGGACACCGAGATCGCGCTCATGCGGGCGGCCGGTGAGGTCACGGTGCGGGCCATGACCGTCGCCGTCGACAGCCTGCGGGCGGGAGCCCGCCAGTGCGACGTGGTCGCGCAGATCCAGCAGGCGCAGGCCCACGGCACCGAGGCGCTGGGCGGGGACTACCCCGCCATCGTGCCGATGCTGCCGACCGGCGAGACCGCCGGCACCCCGCACCTGACCTGGGTGGAGGAGCCGCTGCGCCAGGGCGAGGCCACGACGGTCGAGCTGGCCGGCGTGCACCGGCGCTACCACGTGCCGCTGGCGCGCACGGTCAGCCTGGGACCTCCCCCGGCCCGGCTGGCGCAGACCGCCGAGGCCACCGGCCTCGGGCTGGAGCAGGCGCTGGCGGCGATGCGGCCCGGCAGCACCACCGCCGACGTGCACGCCGCCTTCACCAGGACGATCGCCCGGTACGGCCTGTCGAAGGAGTCGCGGATCGGCTACTCCATCGGGATCGGCTACCCGCCCGACTGGGGCGAGCGCACGGTCAGCCTGCGCGCCGAGGACCACACCGTGCTGACCCCCGGCATGTGCTTCCACGTCATCCTCGGGATGTGGATGGACAGCTGGGGCTACGAGACCTCCGAGTCGGTGCTCATCACCGACGGACCGCCCGAACTGCTCGCCCCCCTCGACCAAGGACTGGTGACCCACCCATGACCTCCGCCGCCACCACCGGCCTCCCGCTGGCCTCCCGGACCGACCTGCTGGTCGGCTCGGTCATCGACTCCAGCACCTCGCTGCTGGCCCGGCAGACCCACGACATCGTCCGCTTCGCCATGGGCAGCCCGGCGGCCGAGGCGATCCCCACCGAGGCGCTCGCCGAGGCCGCCCGGACCGAGCTCGGCACGCCCGCGTCCTACGACTACGCGGCCACCGAGGGCGACCCGGGGCTCCGCGCGGCCCTGCTGGAGATGCTCGCGGGGACGACCGACGCCACCACGGACGAGCGCCTCACCATCACCGCCGGCGGCATGCAGGGGCTCGACCTCGCCGCCAAGCTCTTCATCGACCCGGGCGACCTCGTCACCGTGGAGTCGCCGACCTACACCAACGGCAGCGCGACGGCCCTGGCCTACCAGGCCGAGCTGGCCGAGATCGAGGTCGACGAGGACGGGATGTCCATCGACGCCCTCCGGGCCGCCGTGGACCGCGCGGGCCGCCCGCCCAAGGTCATCTACACCGTGCCGACCTTCCAGAACCCCTCCGGCACCTCGATGTCGCTGGACCGTCGCCGCGAGCTGCTGGAGCTGGCCCGCTCCTGGGGCAGCGTCGTCCTCGACGACGACCCCTACGGCATGCTGCGCTTCGCCGGGGACCCGGTCCCGAGCCTGCACGAGCTCGCCGACGGCGACCCCCTGGTCTTCTCGGTGCGCACCTTCTCCAAGATCGTCGCCCCCGGGCTGCGGGTGGGCTGGGTGGACGCCGACCCCTCGCTGGCCCAGCTGCTCATCCACGCCAAGCAGTCCATGGACACGTGCACCAACCTGCCCGCGCAACGGCTGGTCGCCGGCTTCCTGCGCTCGGGGCGGCTGGAGGTGCACCTGGCCGAGCAGCGGGAGGAGTACCGCCGACGCAAGGACACCATGCAGCAGGCGCTCGCCGAGCACTTCTCGGGCCGGGCGACGTGGACCGACCCCGAGGGCGGCTTCTTCCTCTGGGTGTCCTTCGACGAGCAGGTGGACACCGAGGCGCTCTTCGAGACCGCGCTCGCCGAGGGCGTCGCCTACATCCCGGGCAACGCCTTCTCCCCCGCCCGGCGCTTCCCCCACGACCTGAGGCTGTGCTTCGCCTCGACCCCCACGGACCGCATCCACGAGGGGGTGGCGAGGCTGGCGCGCGCGGTGGACGTCGCCGCCGGCCCATGACGGACGCCCGGCCGGCCGGCACCGAGCAGGAGGTGCTGGCCCGGATCACCGCCGAGCGTCTCGTGCCGCTGGCGCAGCAGCTCGTCCGGGCCCCAGGCGCCAACCCTCCGGGTGAGGAGGCCGCGACCGCCGAGGCGCTGGCCGGGCTGGCCGAGGGCCTGGGGCTCTCGGCGGCGCTGGAGGAGGTCGAGCCGGGCCGGCCCAACGTCGGCGTGCGCCTCGACGGCGGCGACGGCCCCGGGCTGCTCTTCCTCGGGCACACGGACGTCGTCCCGCCCGGCCCCCTGGAGGACTGGGGCGTCGACCCCTACGCCGCCGACCTCGCCGACGGGCGCCTCGTGGGCCGCGGGAGCGCGGACATGAAGGGCGGGCTCGCGGCGGTGCTGCTGGCGATGGCCGCCGTGCGCGAGGCCGGGGTGCGGCTCACCGGGCCGGTCCTGCTGGACGCGCTGTGCGACGAGGAGCAGAACGGCATCGGCATCCGGCGCTACGTCGAGCAGACGGCACCCGACCTGTTGGGGTGCGTCGTGGCCGAGCCGACCGACCTGGCGACGGTCGTGGCCGCGCGGGGTGCGTCATACCTGCACATCGAGGTGCGCGGGGTCGCCGCGCACGCGGGGCGGCCGGCGGACGGTCGCAACGCCATCAGCGGCGCCGCGCTCGTCGTCGCCGACCTGGACCGCTGGCACGAGGAGCTGGCGGGCACCGCGCACGCCCTGGTGGGCCCGGCGACCGTCAACGTCGGCGTCATCCAGGGGGGCACCTCGGGGTCGGCGGTGCCCGACCTCTGCCGGGTCGAGGTGGACCGCCGGCTGCTGCCGGGGGAGTCGATGGAGGCGGTCGTCGAGACCGTGCGCGGGCGGCTCGAGGCCCTGGACCTCGGGGCGCGCGGGCTGACCTGGTCGGTGACTTCGCCCATGGACATGCCCGGCTTCGAGACCGCCCCGGAGGAGCCGTTCGTGCGGACCGTGGACGCGGCCATGAGCGGGGCCGGGCGCGGGCCGGTGCCCCTGCAGGGGTGGACGGCCGCCTGCGACGGCGGCTTCGTGGCGCAGGCGTGGGGCATACCGGTCGTGGTGCAGGGCCCTGGCTCGGTCAACGAGCAGGCCCACCGCCCGGACGAGTCGGTGGCCGTGGAGGAGCTCGTCGTCGCGGCCCGCGGCTACGCCCGCACGATCCTGCACCTCCTCGCACCGGACGCGCGCTAGCCACACACCGAACACGTCACCAGCGCGCACCGAACACGTCGTCAGCACCCCCAGGACGTGCGCAATGGCACAGACACGACTCGTCGGTCGAGACACGCGTCCTGTGTGTCGCCAACACGCGTCCGGAGCGACCCGACGGCGCGTCCTGTGCATCACGAACACGCGTCCGGAGCGCACCGACGGCGCGTCCTGTGCATCACGAACACGCGTCCGGAGCGCACCGACGACGCGTCTTGTGCATCACGAACACGCGTCCGGAGCGCACCGACGACGCGTCCTGTGCATCACGAACACGCGTCCGGAGCGCACCGACGGCGCGTCCTGTGCGGCTACCGCGGGCCCGGCGCGGACGCGGTGCCCGCCGCCTGGGTGCGGGGTATGCCGTCGGCCAGCAGCTCGGCGAGGTGGCGGCCCTGGCGGGCGGTGAGGTCGGCGATCTGGGTGCGGCAGGAGAAGCCGTCGGCGAGGACCTCGGTGGCGGCGTCCGCCGCGCGGACCTCCGGGGCCAGCACCCGCTCGCCGATCTGCCGTGAGAGGTCCGCGTGCCCGTCCTCGAAGCCGAAGTTGCCGGCCAGCCCGCAGCACCCGGAGTCGGGCACCCGCGCCCGGATCCCGGCACGCTCCATGAGCGCCCGGTCGGCGTCGAAGCCCAGCACCGCGTGCTGGTGGCAGTGGACCTGGACGAGGGCCTCCCGGCCGACCTGCGGCGGCTCCCACCCGGGCGCCACCTCGGCGAGCGTCTCGGCCAGCGTCCGCACCTGGCCCCTCGCGAGCGCGGCGAGCTCGTCGTCGGGGAGCAGGTCGACCGCCTCGTGCCGGAAGAGCGCCGTGCAGCTGGGCTCGAGCCCGACGACCGTCGCCCCCGCCCGCAGCGCCGGCCCGACGGTCGCCAGGGACCGCCGCAGGACCCGTCGGGCCACCCCGAGCTGGCCGGTCGAGACCCAGGTCAACCCGCAGCACACCGGCCCGCGCGGCAGGTGCACCTCCATCCCGGCGTCCTCGAGCACGGCTACCGCGGCCCGGCCCACCTCGGGCGCGAGGTGGGTGGTGAAGGTGTCCGGCCAGAGCAGGACCGGGGTCCGCCCCTCCCCTCGCGCCGGCGTGTGCTCCCGGGCGAACCACGAGGTGAAGCTCTGCGTGGCGAAGGTCGGCAGCTCCCGGTCCGGGGCGACGCCACCGGCCCGCCGCACCAGACCGGCCAGGCGCGACCCGGTCAGCGCGTTCGCCGTCCTCGGGGCGAGGGCGGCACCGCGCGCGAGCACCGGCAGCCACCCCATCGACCAGTGCGACCGCGGCCGCGCCCAGGGCCGGCCCCGGTAGAACTGGTGGGTGAACTCGGCCTTGTAGCTCGCCATGTCGACGTTGACCGGGCAGTCGCCCACGCATCCCTTGCAGGACAGGCACAGGTCGAGCGCGTCGTGGACCTCCTCCGCCCGCCACCCGTCGGTGATGACGTCGCCCTCCATCATCTCGAACAGCACCCGCGCCCGGCCGCGGGTGGAGTCCTTCTCCTCCCGGGTCACCTGGTAGCTCGGGCACATCACCCCGCCCGAGGTCTGCACGCACTTGCCCACCCCGACGCACCGTCGCTGCGCCTGGGCGAAGCTCCCCCCGTCGGCCGTGAAGGCCAGGGTGGTGCGCTGCGGGAATCCCTGCGCGTGGCCGTGCTGGCGCAGCGCCGCGTCGACCGGCGGGGGGTCCACCACGACACCGGGGTTGAGCCGGCCCTCCGGGTCCCACACGCGCTTGACCTCCGCGAACAGCGCCGTCGCGTCCGCGCCGTACATCCGCTCCAGCAGCCCCCCGCGCGCCCTGCCGTCGCCGTGCTCGCCCGAGACCGACCCGCCCAGGGAGACGACCAGGTCGGTGGCCTGCTCGACGAAGCCGCGGTAGGCCCGGACCCCCGCATCGGTGACGAGGTCGAAGTCGATGCGCAGGTGCATGCAGCCCTCGCCGAAGTGGCCGTAGGACGCCCCCGAGTAGCCGTAGCGCCCCATGAGCTCTTCCAGCGAGGTGAGGTAGTCACCCAGCCGCTCCGGCGGGACGGCGGCGTCCTCCCAGCCCGCCCACGCCTCGGCGCCGTCGGCGCGGCGCGTCGCCAGCCCGGTGCCGTCGCGCCGGCAGCGCCACAGCACCGCCTGGGCGCCTGGGTCGGTGACGACCGCCGCCGTGCTCCCGGGTATGCCGTCACGCACCGCCGCGGCCACGTCACCGGCGCGGGTGCGGGCCTCGGCGTCGTCCGCACCGCCGATCTCGACGAGCAGCCACATGCGTCCCTCCGGCAGGCCGGCCTGCTGCGCGGCGCGGCGGGTGTCGTCGGGCAGCCGCTCGACGAGCGTGGCGTTGATCGACTCCATCGTCAGCGGACCGTGCGGCAGCACGGTCGGCACGCTGCGCGCGGCCGACACCGCGTCCGGGAAGCCCAGCGTCAGCAGGACCACCGCGGGCGGCGGCTCGGCGAGCGCGACGGTCGCCTCCAGCGTGGTGGCGAGGGTGCCCTCGCTGCCGCACAGCAGCCGTGCCAGGTCGACGCCGCGGTCGGGGTGCAGGTGCTGGAGGGCGTACCCCGAGATCTGCCGGGAGAAGGTCCCGAAGCGCCGGCCGATGAGGGTCGCATGGTCCCGGCCGAGGCGGGACATCTCGGCGTGGATGCCGGCCAGGACGGGGTCGGGCGGCGTCGACCCCCTGGGCCCGGCGCCGCCCGGGCCGAGGGAGTCCACGCGGGCCTGCTCCCCCGCCGCGGTGAGCACCCGCAGGCTCCGCACGTTGTCGGCCGTGGTGCCCCAGGCGACCGAGTGGGCGCCGCAGGCATTGTTGGCGATCATCCCGCCGAGCGTGCACCGGCTCGCCGACGACGGGTCGGCGCCGAAGGTCAGCCCGTGGCGCTGCGCCGCCGCGACGAGGTGGCCGAGCACGACCCCCGGCTGGACGGTCGCCGTCCGCGCGACCGGGTCGAGGTCGAGGACGCGGTCGAGGTGCCGCGAGACGTCGACGACCACGCCGCCGAGCGCGTTGCCGGCCATCGAGGTCCCTCCCCCGCGCAGCGCCACCGGTGCGCCGGCCTCCCGCGCCAGCCCCAGCGCCGTGACGAGGTCCTGCTCGTCCCGCGGAACCACGACGACGTCGGGCACGACGCGGTAGTTCGACGCGTCGGTGGCGTAGAGCGCCCGCGAGAGCGCGTCCGCGCCGACCGACCCCCGCACCTGCGCCTCGAGGGCCCGGGAGAGCCGGGCGACGTCGTACTCCATCTGTCCTCCTGACGATGATTGTCTACAATCTACGCACCAGCCGGCCGAGGACGACGGCCGCCGTCGACAGGGGTGAGCGTGAGCACGATCGGGATCCTCTACCCCGGCCACAGCGCCGAGGACGACTACCCGTGGGTGGAGGGGGTGCTCCGCGAGGCGGGGTATGCCGTGCGCCTGCCGGTCGCGCACACCAGCGTCGGCGAGGACGCGCACCGGGTCGACGCGCTGCTCGACCTGGGCGGTGCGGCGCGGCTGGCCGAGGGTGCCGACCGGCTGACGCGCAGCACCCCCTGCGACGCGCTCGTGTGGGCGTGCACCTCGGGCAGCTTCGTCTTCGGCTGGGAGGGGGCGCACGAGCAGGTGGGCGGGCTGGCCGCCCGCACCGGGCTGCCGACCACCTCGACCTCGCTCGCGTTCGTCCGGGCCGCGCACCGGCTGGGGCTGACGCGGGTCGCGGTGGCAGCGTCCTACCCGCACGACGTCGCCTCGGCCTTCGTGACCTTCCTGGGCCGCGCCGGCATCGAGGTGACCGCCCTGGGCAGCCACGACATCCTCACCGCCGCCGAGGTCGGCACCCTGGGCCGTGAGCAGGTGCTGGCCCTCGCCGACGGCGTCGACCGCACCGGGGCGCAGGCGGTACTCGTCCCGGACACCGCCCTGCACACCCTGCCCTGGCTAGCGGACCTGGAGGCCCACCTCGGGACCGTCGTGCTCACCGCCAACCAGGTGAGCCTGCACGACGGGCTGGCGCTGCTGGGCGAGGTGCCGGCGGTGCCGGGGCTGGGGCGGCTCTTCGCGGAGCCCCGCCGCCCCGCGCCGACGGACGGGGCGGCGGCATGAGCGAGCCCGGGACCGAGGTCGGCGTCCCGGCGCTGCGACCGGTGCCGCGCGAGTCGACCCCGAGCATCGTCGCGGCGCGCATCCGCGAGGCCATCGCCAGCGGGGAGATCGCCCCCGGCAGCCAGCTCGGCGAGGTGGAGTACGCCGCGCGTCTCGGCGTGAGCCGCGGCCCCCTGCGCGAGGGTCTGCAGCGGCTCTCTCAGGAGGGCCTCTTGGTGGCCCACCGCAACCGCGGCCTCTTCGTCGTCGAGATGACCGACGACCGGGTCCGCGACCTCTACCTCGCCCGGGCGGCGGTCGAGCGGGCCGCGGGGGACCGGATCCACGAGACCGACCCGCAGGAGGCGAGCCAGGCCCTGCTCGCCGTCGTGGACGACATGGCGGCCGCCGCGGCGACCGGCGACGTGCGCCGGGTGTCCACGGTCGACATCCGCTTCCACCAGGTGCTGGTGGACCGGGCCCGCAGCCCGCAGCTGTCCCGCTTCCACGCCACCCTGCTCACCGAGACGCGGATGTGCATCCACCTGCTGGAGCCGACCTACGCGGTGGACGAGGAGCGCGTCGGCGAGCACCGGGAGATCGCCCGGTCCTTCACCCGGGGCGGGGCTCGCCGCACCGACGCCCTGCTCGTCCGGCACATGCGCGACGCCATGCACCGCCTCACCGGCTCGCCGCGCGGCAGCCTCGGCCCGCCGGTGGCGGGGGCTCAGCCGTCCTGAGCGGGCCGCGGCCCGGCGATCCCGACGTACTTGAGCTCGAGGAACTCCTCGATGCCCACGGCGCCGCCCTCGCGGCCCAGTCCGGACTCCTTGATCCCGCCGAAGGGCGCCGCGGGGTTGGACACCACGCCCTGGTTGAGACCGACCATGCCGGACTCCAGCGCCTCGGCCATGCGCAGCGCCCGGTCCAGGTCGCGCGTGTAGACGTAGGACACCAGCCCGAACGGGGTGTCGTTGGCCAGGCCCACGACCTCGGCCTCGGTCGTGAACGGGGTGAGCGGCGCGACCGGGCCGAAGATCTCCTCGCTGCCCATCCGGGCCTCCGGGGACACCCCGGTCAGCACGGTGGGCGGGTAGAACCAGCCGTCCCCGCCGGGGGCCTCGCCCCCGGTGAGCACCTGCGCACCGCGCTCGACCGCGTCCTGCACCAGCTCGCGCACCTTGTCCAGGGCGGCCTCGTCGATGAGCGGACCGACCGTGACGCCCTCCTCGGTGCCGGGGCCCATCCGGCGCCGGGACATCTCCTCGGCGAGCCGCTGCCCGAAGGCCTCCGCGACCGACTCCTGCACGTAGATCCGGTTGGCGGCGGTGCACGCCTCGCCCATGTTGCGCATCTTGGCCGCCATCGCGCCCGCGACGGCGTCGTCGAGGTCGGCGTCCTCGAAGACGATGAAGGGGGCGTTGCCGCCCAGCTCCATCGAGGTGCGCATGACCCGCTCGGCCGCCTGCTCGAGCAGGACCTTGCCGACCTTCGTGGAGCCGGTGAAGGACAGCTTGCGGGCCAGCCCGGAGCGGATCATCGGTTCCATGACCGCACCGGCGTGGGTGGTGGTGACCGCGTTGACGGCACCGGCGGGCACCCCCACCTCGGCCAGGACGTCGACGAGGGCCAGCATCGACAGCGGGGTCTGGTGGGCCGGCTTGATGACGCTGGTGCACCCCGCGGCGATGGCGGGGGCGATCTTGCGGGTGCCCATCGCCATGGGGAAGTTCCACGGGGTGATGAGCAGCGAGGGCCCGACCGGCTGACGCAGGAGCAGGAAGCGCCCGTCGCCCGCCGGCGACCTCTGGTAGCCCCCCTCGATGCGCAGCGCCTCGCCCGCGAAGTGGCGCAGGAACTCCGCGGCGTAGGTCACCTCGCCCTTGGCCTCGGCCAGCGGCTTGCCCATCTCCAGGGTCATGACCAGGGCCAGCTCGTCGGCGCGGTCCATCACCGCCTGGTATGCCGCGTTCAGCCAGTCGGCGCGCTGCCGGGGCGAGCTCGCGGCCAGCTCGGCCTGCGCCTGCGCGGCGGCCTCGAGCGCGCGCATACCGTCCTCGGGTCCGGCGTCGGCGACGCTCGCGAGCACGCGGCCGGTCGCCGGGTCCTGCACGTCGAAGCGCTCCCCCGAGGCGGCCGGCACCCACCGACCGCCGATGAAGAGGTCGGTCGGGACGCGGTCCAGGGCGGGGTCCCGGTCCTGCTGCTCCCGCGGGCTGCTCCCCCGGTCCTGCGACGTCTGCTCGACGGGTCCTTCGGCGCTCACGACGACCTCCTGGTGATGCGGTACGTTCAGATTGTCAACAATCTACCAATCCCAGGAGAGTCGACCGTGGCGCACCTCAGCCCGATGCTCAAGCAAGCCACTCCCGTCATCGCCGACCGCGGCGAGGGCGCCGTGATCTTCGACGAGCAGGACCGCCGGTACCTGGACTTCACCGCCGGCATCGGCGTGACCAGCACGGGTCACGCCCACCCCGACGTGGTGGCGGCCGCGCAGGAGCAGGTCGCCAAGATCATCCACGCGCAGTACACCACGGTCATGCACCGTCCGCTGCTCGACCTGGTCGAGCGCATGTCCGAGGTCCTCCCCGAGGGCCTGGACTCGATGTTCTTCGCCAACAGCGGGTCGGAGGCGGTCGAGGCCGCGCTGCGCCTCGCCCGGCAGGCCACCGGCCGGCCCAACATCGTCGCCTTCCACGGGGGCTTCCACGGGCGCACCGTGGCGGCCGCCTCGCTGACGACCTCGGGCACCAAGTTCCGCTCCGGCTTCGCCCCGCTCATGCCGGGCGTCGCGGTCTCCCCCTTCCCCAACCCGACGCACTACGGCTGGAGCCAGGAGCAGGCCACCGACTTCGCGCTGCGCGAGCTCGACCACCTCCTGCAGACGGTGACCGCGCCGCAGGACACCGCGGCCTTCCTCGTCGAGCCGGTCCTGGGCGAGGGCGGCTACGTCCCCGCCTCGGCCGAGTTCCTCGCCGGGCTGCGCGAGCGGGCCGACCGGCACGGCATCCTGCTCGTCGTCGACGAGGTGCAGACCGGCTGGGGGCGCACCGGCCGCTTCTGGGGCCACGACCACTTCGGCGTCCGGCCCGACGTGCTCATCACCGCCAAGGGGATCGCCTCGGGCTTCCCGCTGTCCGGGATCGCCGCGTCGCAGGAGCTCATGGGGCGGGCCTGGCCCGGCTCCCAGGGCGGCACCTACGGCGCCAACGCGGTGGCCTGCGCCGCGGCGCTGGCGACCCTTGACGTCATGCGCCGCGAGGACCTCGTGGGCAACGCGGCGGCGCGCGGCGAGCAGCTGCGCGGGCGCCTCACCGCCGCCGCCCGGGAGCACGCCGAGATCACCGACGTGCGCGGGCTGGGGCTCATGCTCGGCTCGGAGTTCCGCACCGCGGACGGCGAGCCCGACGGCGCCACGGCGACGCGCGCCCAGCAGGCCGCCGCCGAGCACGGCCTGCTGCTGCTCACCTGCGGCGCCTGGGGCCAGGTGGTGCGCTTCATCCCCGCCCTGGTGGTGACCGAGGAGCAGGTGGACGAGGCCGGCGACCTGTGGCAGAAGTCGCTCGCCGACGTGCTCTGACCCGGACGCGCTCCGACCGCCGAGTGGCCCCGGGTCGCCCCGGGACGACGCCGACTGCACCGGGTATGTCGTGGAATCGCCCTGGAGGACGACATGTCCGGTGCAGTCGCGCGCCGAGAGGTCGAGGCGCACGACCGGAGCCCGTGACCACCTCAGGGTGGTCACGGGCTCCGGTCGTGGTCAGGACCCGGCCGTGGGCTGCCTGCTCTCGTCCTCGGCGTCGTCCTGCTGCGCCGCCGGGACGCCGTTCTCGGCCTCCTCGCGCTGCCGGGCGGCCTCCTCGCGATGCCGCTCGTCCTCCCGCTCGACGATTTCGATCTGCTCCTGGGGCGTGACCGTCGGGTCGCCGTGCTCGACCCGCTTCTTCTCGGCCCGCAGGCCGGCGAAGAGGGCCGGGATCATCGCGAAGACGAGGATGAAGATCGGGAGCCCCACGACGGTGATGACCTCCTGGAGCGCCGGGAGGGCCTCGTCACCGCCGAGGACGATGAGCAGCGCGGCCAGCGCACCGAGGCAGACCGCCCAGAACACGCGCTGTCCGACCGGGCCCTCGTCGTTCTCGCCGCTGCACAGCATGTCGATGACCAGGGCCGCGGAGTCGGCCGACGTGGCGAAGAAGAGCGCCACGATGACGATGACCAGGCCCTGCAGCAGCGTCGTCAGGGGGAAGTTCTCGAAGAAGGTGAACATCGCGAGCGGCACGCTCTCGGCGACCGCCGCGGAGATCGGCCCGCCGTCACCGCCGATGCCGTCGATCTCCATCGCCGACCAGCCGAAGATGACGAACCACACGAGGGTGAACAGCGTGGGGGCCACGAGGACGCCGCCGACGAACTCCCGGACCGTGCGGCCCCGGGAGATCCGGGCCAGGAAGACTCCCATGAAGGGTGCCCAGGTGACCGTCCAGGCCCAGTAGAAGACGGTCCACCCGGCCTGCCAGCCCCAGCCGTCGGCCTGGGTGGCGTTGGCCAGCGCGTCGTTCCAGAAGGCCAGCGAGGGCAGGGCGGCCAGGTAGTTGCCGGCGCTCTCGATGAGCGAGCGGAGCAGGAAGACCGTCGCGCCCCCGGTGAAGAGGACGAAGAGCATCATGCCGACGGCCATCCCGATGTTGAGGTTGGACAGCCGCTTGATGCCCTTGTCCAGACCGACGGCCACCGACGTGGTCGCCACGGCGGTGAGCACGGTGATGACGAGGACCCGGACGAGCACGCTGTCACCGACGCCGGTCAGCTCGGACAGGCCGGCGCTGATCTGCGAGGTGCCCAGACCCAGGCTGACCGCGAGGCCGAAGAGGGTGCCGAGGACGGCGAAGACGTCGATGGTCCTGCCGATCGGGCCGTGGATGCGCTCCTTGAGGAAGGGGTAGAACACCGAGCTCACGCGCATCGGGAGGTCGTAGCGGTAGATGAAGAAGCCGAAGGCCAGCCCGGGGAGGGTGAAGATGGCCCACGTGTGCAGACCCAGGTGGTAGAGCGCGACGTTCATCGCGTCCTCCGCCGCCTGGGCGCTGTAGGGCTCCACGTCCGGGAAGGGCGGGGTGGTGAAGTGCGAGATGGGCTCGGCGACGCCCCAGAACATGAGGATGGTGCCGATGCCGCCGGCGAAGAGCATGGTGAACCAGGAGACCCGGGTGTAGGCCGGGACCTCGTCGCCCTTGCCGAGCTTCAGGTCGCCGTACTTGCTGCTGGCGATCCAGATGAGGAAGATGAGCCACACGGTGACGCCGAAGATGAAGAACCAGCCGAGGTTGGTCGTCACCCACGTGCGGGCTGCGGCGAAGCCGTCACCGATGCTGGCGGGGAAGATGAGCAGCAGGGCCAGGATGAGGACCATCAACCCGGCCGAGGTGAAGAAGATCTGAGGGTTGGTCTTCAGGCCCAACCGGCGTGCGAGGTCGTCCACGGTCGTCTCCTTGGGGTCGCGCACGGGACAGCGCAGTATGCTGATTGTCTAGTTGTCGACAACGCGACCATAGCGAGAAGGTCACGCCCTGGCTACCTCCGCGCCGGGCAGGACGGCAACGAATCGGCAACGATGTGCGGCCTGCGGCCGCCCTCTCACTCCCCGCCGTCGGCCAGCTTGGCGTAGCGGAACGCCGCCCAGAAGTCGCCGCGCACGTAGCGTTCCTCCTCCTGCACGACCAGGTCCCAGGGCCGGGCCCGTCCCTGGGACAGGGCGTGGGCCACGAGGCTGCGCCGCCGCTGGCTGGCCAGGACCTCCGCCTCCAGCGCGGCGAGGTCGTAGCGGTCCTCGAGCTCGGCCCGCATCGCGGCCGCGTCCTCGGCGTACCCGTCCTCCAGCACGACGTTGCGCAGCTCGTGCGGGTCGGCCGCGAGGTCGTAGAGCTGGTCCGGGTCCCCCGGGCAGAGCACCAGCTTCAGCGGGCCGCGGACGAGGGTCACCTGCGGGTGGTGGGTCCCCTCCGCGAGGTACTCGACGACGACGTCCCGGTCCTGCGGCGAGGCGCCGGCCACCTCCCGCCGCGCGCTCTCCAGCAGCGAGACACCCGCCCGGGCGCCGCCGACCGGGGTGGGGTCCGCACCCGCGAGCTCGACCAGCGTCGGCAGGACGTCGAGCAGGCTCACCGGGTTGGCGTAGCGCCCCGGCCGCACGAGGTCGGGCGGCCCGCTCAGGACGAGCGGCACCCGGCTCGACCGCTCGTAGGGCGACATCTTGTACCACAGGCCCCGTTCGCCCAGCATGTCCCCGTGGTCGCTGGTGAGCACGACCACGGTGCTGTCCGCCAGCCCGAGCAGGTCTAGCCGCGCGAGCAGCGCACCGACCATGTCGTCGACGTAGCTCACGGCCGCGTAGTAGGCCCGCCGGGCCCGGGCCACCGACCCCGGGTCGGGGTCCTGACGGTCGAGACCGCTCATCGTCCGCAACCGGTGCGTGTGCGGGTCCTGACCGGCGTCCGGCACCTGGGGGTGGACGGGGTCGGGCACCGCCACCCCCGCGAAGCGCTCCCAGTGCTCCCGCGGCGGTTCGTAGGGGTCGTGCGGGTGGATGAACGAGGTGACCATGAGGAAGGGCTGCGCCGGGTCCCCGGCCCGGCGGGCCGCCTGGTGGGCCCGGGCCCGGTCGTCGAGGTGCCGCAGGCTGCGGAAGAGCACCTCGTCGTCGAAGTCCTGCTGCACGGTGGCCGTGGCGGCGCCGGCGGTGAAGACCGGGTCCGCGGCGTGATACCACTGCAGCCGCTGGTCCAGCGGCCGGCCCCAGTCGGGGACCATGTCGAGGTCGGCCGGGTAGACGTCCGTGGTCAGGCGCTGCTCGAAACCGTGGTGCTGGTCCGGGCCGATGAAGTGCATGCGCCCCACCAGCGCGGTGTGGTACCCGGCCGACCGCAGCAGGTGGGCGAAGGTCGGCACCGAGGCCGCGAAGTCGTCGCCGTTGTCGAAGCACCCGAGCTCGGAGGGCAGCAGCCCCGTCATCATCGACGCCCGGGAGGGCGCGCAGAGCGGGGTCGTGCAGTAGGCGCGGTCGAAGACCGCACCGTCCTGCGCCAGCGCGTCCATGTGCGGGGTCAGCGCCGCCTCGTCGCCGTAGGCGCCCAACGCCTGCGGGGCGAGCTGGTCGGCCTGGATGACTACGATGTTCGGTGCCGTCATGGGTGCGTCGTTCCCGTCGGTCGTCCGGTCCTGGAGGTGGTGCGGTGGGCGCCTGCTGCGGTCCCGCACGCCCGGACCCGGGTATGCCGTCCCCCCGGCCGGAGACGTCGCCGCCCCCGAGGACCGACCCCGGGGTGGTCGCCCGGCTGGCCCACCAGGCCCCGTCCCGGCTCACCCTCGTCGGGCTGCGCGGCGGGACCTTCCGGATGGGCAGCGAGGACGCCCTGGCCTACCCCGGGGACGGCGAGGGTCCGGTGCGGGCGGTGCACGTCGACCCGTTCGCCCTCTCCCCCACCACCGTCACCGTCGCGGCGTTCGCCGCCTTCGTGCAGGAGACGGGGCACCGCACGGACGCCGAGCGGCACGGCAGCTCCTTCGTGTTCGTCGGTCTGCTCGCCCCGGAGCACCGGGAGTCCGCTCCCGCCGTGCGGGCCGCCCCGTGGTGGCGCCAGGTGGCCGGGGCGACGTGGTGGGCCCCCGAGGGACCCGGGTCCAGCGCCGAGGACCGTCCCGACCATCCCGTCACCCACGTCTCGCAGGCGGATGCGCTGGCCTACGCCCGGTGGGTGGGCGCCCGGCTGCCGACCGAGGCGGAGTGGGAGCTCGCGGCGCGTGGCGGCCTGGACCAGCAGCCCTACCCCTGGGGCGCGGAGCGTGAGCCGGGCGGCCGGCCCCTGATGAACACCTTCTCGGGCACCTTCCCGGACGGCCCCGACGCACCTGTGGGCACGGTGCCCGTGGACGCCTACCCGGCGAACGGCTTCGGTCTGCACCAGATGACCGGGAACGTGTGGGAGTGGACCTCCGGCGCCTTCGGCGCGGGCAGCGCCGACCCCGTCCTGCGGGGTGGCTCCTACCTCTGCCACGCGTCCTACTGCCGCCGCTACCGCACCTCCGCCCGCACCAGCGCGACCGCGGACAGCTCGCTGGCTCACACCGGGTTCCGGTTGGCGGCGTCGTCCCGGGGTGAGCCCTCGGCAGGCGGGGCCTCCTCCGGCTCCGCGGCCTCCTCCGGCCCGGGGGCACCCTCCTCCGTGTCGTCGGCGGTCCACCCGTCGCCCCACTCGCCGGTCTCGTAGTCGTAGTCCACCGGGTCGCCGTTCTCGTCGGTGCGGCGGTACCACTCCGTGTAGTTCTCGTGCTCGGAGTCGACCTCCGCCCCGGCGCCGCCCCCCGGGCGGGCGTGCACGACCTCGAGGGCGAAGTCGTCGCCGTACTGGTCCACGCCCTCGACGACGGCGTTGCGGACGGCGTTCTCGGCATACAGGTGGCGCAGCGTGAGCGGGTCGGTCCGCAGGTCCCGGAACCACGCCACGATGATGAGCAGCATCACCAGCGCGAACGGCACCGCGGTGACGATGACCAGCTGCTGCAGCCCCTCCAGCGCGGTCGCGTCACCGAGCGAGAGCATGACCACGGCGATCCCCGACATGACCAGACCCCAGAACACCACCACCCACCGGCGGGGGTTCTGGTCGCCGTTGCTGGCGAGCATGCCCATGACCACCGAGGCCGAGTCGGCCGAGGTGATGAAGAAGATGGACAGCACCACGATGACGACGTAGGGCAGCCACCCGACGTAGGGAAGGTTGTCCAGGACGGCGAAGAACACCTCGGCGGGCGCCAGGTCGGCGCTCATGCCCGGCAGCCCCTCGCGGTACATCCAGATCGAGGTGCCGCCCATGATCCCGTAGGCGACGAAGAGCAGGGACGAGGGGATGAGGATGGTCCCCAGCAGGAACTGGCGGACCGTCCGCCCGCGCGAGATGCGGGCGATGAAGATCCCGACGAAGGGCGACCAGGAGATCCACCACGCCCAGTAGTACACGGTCCAGGCGGACTGGTAGGTCTGGGTCTCCTCACCCCACGACAGCGAGCGGCCCATCATGTCGAACATCGACCCGAGGTACTCCATCATCGCCGAGGGCAGCAGGTTCATGAGGAACAGCGTCGGCCCGAGGAAGAGCACGAGGCCGACGATGCCGACCGTGAGCACGATGTTGATGCTGGACAGGTAGCGGATGCCCCGGGCGACCCCGGAGACCGCGGAGACGATGAAGCCGACGGTGAGCACCAGGATGATGACGACCAGGACGGTGTTGGTCAGCTCGTCGACGCCGGACACGATGCTCACCCCTGCCCCGATCTGCATCGCGGCGATGCCCAGGGCGGCGGCGGTGCCGAACAGGGTCGCGATGATCGCGAAGATGTCCACCAGCTTGCCGGCGAAGCCCTCCGCGTGTCGGGCACCGAAGAGGCTGCGGAAGATCGAGGACATGAGCAGGCTGCGCCCGCGCCGGTAGGCGGCGTAGGCCACCGCTCCCCCGACGAGGGCGTACATCGCCCAGGCGTGGAACCCCCAGTGGAAGTAGGTCTGCGCCATCGCCCGGTGCAGCGCCTCGGTCGACTCCGCCTCGTTCGTCAGCGGGGGCGGGGTGACGAAGTAGGTGAGCGGCTCGGAGGGGCCGAAGAAGAGCACGCCGATCCCGATGCCGGCGGCGAAGAGCATCGCCACCCAGGCGAAGGTGCTGAACTCCGGCGTCTCGCCGTCCTTGCCCAGCGGGATCCGGCCGTAGGGCGAGAACGCGATGATGAGCAGCGCCACGAGGATGATGATCGCCACGCTGTTGAACAGCCAGCCCAGGTTCGTCGTCGCCCACGAGAAGGCGGCTGCGGAGACCCGGGCGACGCCCTCGGAGTCCGCCACGCCCCAGATGACGAAGGCGACGGTGAGCACGCCGGCCAGCGCGAAGACCGTCATGCTCAGGCTGTAGCGGCGCCGCTGCTCGTCCACCGAGATCCCGGGGACGAGGGCAGGGTGGATGTCGTGCGGGTACCTCGGGCGCTGGTAGTCGAGCTTGCCGAGGGAGGCCCCGGCCCGTCGTCCGGCCTGGCGGGCGTCCTGGGCGATCGTCGTGCGGGGCGGTGGTCGGTCCTCTGCCATGACGGTGGCCTTCTCTGGGTTCGTCGCGGTGTCGAGACCCTGGCGCACAGGTGGCGCGCCGGGCGGAGGTCCACCGCCCGGGGGACGGCGTGGGGCGAACGTTAACAGCGGCCACCCAGGCTGTCACCCGTCCGACAGGCCCCGGACACGACGAAGCCCTGGCGAGAGAGAACCTCTCACCAGGGCTTTTCGTCGGGATGACAGGATTTGAACCTGCGACCCCTTGACCCCCAGTCAAGTGCGCTACCAAGCTGCGCCACATCCCGTTGTTCTGTTGTCCGCCCGGCTGGGCGAGGATCAGGTTAGCCCATCGGTGCCCGGCTGACCCAATCCCCGGGTGGGTCAGCGGCGGCGCTTCTCCCGCACCCGCACCGAGATCTCGATCGGGGTCCCGGCGAAGCCGAACTGCTCCCGCAGCCGACGCTCCAGGAACCGCCGGTACCCCGCCTCGATGAAGCCCGAGGCGAAGATGACGAACTTCGGTGGGCGGGTGTCGGCCTGGGTCGCGAACAGCACCCTCGGCTGCTTGCCGCTGCGCACCGGGTGCGGGTGCCCGGCCACGACCTCCCCGAGGAAGGCGTTGAGCCGGGCCGTGGGGATCCGTCGGTCCCAGGAGGCCAGCGCCGTGTCGAGCGCGGGCACGAGCTTGGCGACGTTGCGCCCGGTGGCCGCGGAGATGTTGACCCGTGGGGCCCAGGTGATCTGGACCAGCTCGCGCTCGATCTCCCGCTCGAGGTAGTAGCGCCGCTCCTCGTCCAGGGTGTCCCACTTGTTGTAGGCCACCACCAGCGCCCGCCCGGCATCCACGACCTGCTGGATGACCCGGATGTCCTGCTCGGCGATGGGCTCGGAGACGTCCACCAGGACGACGGCCACCTCGGCCTTCTCCAGCGCGGCCTGGGTGCGCAGCGAGGCGTAGAAGTCGGCCCCCCGCGTCTGGTGCACCCGCCGGCGGATGCCCGCGGTGTCGACGAAGCGCCATACCCTCCCGTCGTCACCGAGCTCGATGAGCTCGTCGACCGGGTCGCGGGTGGTCCCGGCCACGTCGTCGACGACGACCCGGTCGGTCCCGGCCAGCTTGTTGAGCAACGAGGACTTGCCGACGTTGGGGCGCCCGACGAGAGCGACCCGTCGCGGTCCGCCGCGCTCGCCGACCCCGGCCACCGCCGAGGTCTCCGGCAGCACGTCGAGCAGCGCGTCGAGGACGTCACCGGACCCGCGCCCGTGCAGGGCGGACACCGGCCACGGCTGCCCCAGGCCCAGGCTCCACAGCATCGCCGCGTCCGCCTCGAAGCGCTGGTCGTCGACCTTGTTGGCGACCAGCACGACCGGCTTGCCCGAGCGCCGCAGCAGCCGGACCACCTGCTCGTCGGTGTCGGTCGCGCCGACCGTGGCGTCGACGACGAACATCACCGCGTCGGCCAGCTCCACGGCGACCTCGGCCTGCTCGGCGACCCGCAGGTGGATGCCCCGCGCGTCGACCTCCCAGCCGCCGGTGTCCACGACGGTGAACCGCCGACCGGACCACTCCGCGTCGTAGGCGACCCGGTCACGGGTGACGCCGGGGACGTCCTCGACGACCGCCTCGCGGCGCCCGATGATCCGGTTGACCAGGCTGGACTTGCCGACGTTGGGGCGGCCGACGATCGCCACGACCGGGCGGCCGCCCGCAGCGGACTCCTCGTCCTCCGGGAGCTCGCCGCGCTCGACCAGCGCCTGGTCCTCCTCGGAGAGCTCGAAGTCGACGAGCCCCGCCCGCAGCGCCTGCTCCAGCGCCTCGTCCTGCTCGCTGGGCTCCAGGTCGGGCAGCCCGTCGGGGTCACCGGCGGTCCACTCGACCTCGACGTCCCCGTCGTCCTGCGGCCCGCTCATGCGCTCCCCTGCTCGGACTCGGCGGTACGGGCGTCGTCGCGCAGCCGCACCTGCCGCTTGATCCGGCCCAGCATGCCGACCATGCCCCGCATGCGCAGCGGCGAGACCGCCTCGGCGAGACCGAACCGGTAGGGCGCGTCGTCGGGCACGTCGAGCACCTGCCGGGCCGGCAGCCCGTCCAGGCTCTCGTGGAGGATCCCCGCGAAGCCGCGGGTGGTGGGTGCCTCGGGCGGGGCGTCGAAGAACAGCCGGACGGTGTGCTCCGGGTCACCCTCGACCTCGACCGCGAGGAAGAGCGGCGACTGGCACTCGTCGACCCGCTCCATGGTGTCCAGGCTGCCGTCGTAGCGCTCGGGCAGCGCCGGCAGCTCGCGCGAGAGCTCCAGCAGCAGCTGCAGCCGCTCGGGCTGGCTCACCGCGTGGAAGTCCTCGGCGAGCTCGGCCATCGCCTCGGGCAGGTCGGTGCGCTCGGTGTCCTCAGGCATACCTCACCGCTCCACGGGCACGCCGACGGAGTTGCCCCACTCGGTCCAGCTGCCGTCGTAGTTGCGCACCTTCTCGAAGCCCAGCAGGTGGGTCAGGACGAACCAGGTGTGGCTGGAGCGCTCGCCGATCCGGCAGTAGGCGACGACGTCGTCCGACGCGGACAGCCCCTGCTCCTCGAGGTAGAGGGCCTCGAGCTCCTCCCGCGAGCGGAAGGTGCCGTCCTCGTTGGCCGCGCGGGCCCACGGCACGGACCTGGCGCCCGGGATGTGCCCGCCCCGCATGGCGCCCTCCTGGGGGTAGTCCGGCATGTGCAGCAGCTCGCCGGAGAACTCCCCCGGTGAACGCACGTCGACCAGGGGCTGGCCGAGGTGGTCGAGCACGTCGGCCTTGAACGCCCGCACGGCGCTGTCGTCGCGGTCCACGACGGGGTAGTCGACGGGGGTGACCTCGGGCACGTCGGTGGTGAGCTCGCGGCCCTCCTCGACCCACTTGGCCCGGCCCCCGTCGAGCAGCCGCACGTCCTCGTGGCCGAACAGGGTCAGCACCCACAGGGCGTAGGCCGCCCACCAGTTGGACTTGTCACCGTAGATGACGACCGTGGTGTCGCGGGCGATGCCCCGCTCGGACATCACCTGCGCGAACCGCTCGCCGTCGACGTAGTCCCGCGTCAGAGGGTCGTTGAGGTCGGTGTGCCAGTCCAGCTTCCGGGCGCCGGGGACGTGCCCGGTGTCGTAGAGCAGGACGTCCTCGTCGGACTCCAGGACGACCACGCCCTCGTCGTCCAGGTGCTCGGCCAGCCACGCGGTGGTGACCAGCCGCTCGGGGTGGGCGTAGGCCTGGATCTTGTCGTTGGTGCTCGTGCTCGTGCTCATGTTCTGGGTGCTCCTCACGCGTCGGGGTCGGGAGTGTGCGGTGCCTGCGGCTCGGTCTGCGCCACGACCTCGCCCCGGACCAGGGCGAGCACGGCCGCGACGACCTCGTCGAAGGTCAGGTCTGAGGTGTCCAACGTCACGACCCCGTCCGCGGCTTCCATGAAGGCGCTGACGGTGGAGTCCTGCTCGTCGCGGCGGACGATCTGGTCGCGGGTGGCGGCCACCTGGTCGGCGTCGGCGCCCCCGTGCAGCTCGGTGGACCGCCGCGCCAGACGGGCCTCCTCCGAGGCCGTCAGCAGCACGCGGTGCTCGGCGTCCGGTGCGACGACGGTGGTGATGTCGCGGCCCTCGGCGACGATGCCGCCACGCTCCTCGCGCTGGGCGCCGATGACCTCCCGCTGCCGGCGGCGCAGCTCGGCCCGCACGTCCAGGTTGGTCGCGACGGCGGACACCTGCTCGGTGACCCGCTGCTCGCGGATCGCGCCGGTGACGTCCGTGCCGCCCACCGTGACGCTCTGGCCGTCGGGGTCGGTCGGCACGTCCAGGGGCAGGTCGCGCGCGGCCTGGGTCACGGCCTCCCCGTCGTCCAGGTCCAGGCCCTGCTCGAGGCAGTGCCACGCCAGCGCGCGGTACATCGCGCCGGTGTCCAGGTAGGCCAGGCCCAGCTCCCTCGCCACCGCCCTGGACACGGAGGACTTACCGGACCCGCTGGGTCCGTCGATGGCGATGGTGAGGGGGGTGTGCGGCACGCCTCCAGCCTAACGGCCGGACCAGGATGTCCCGCATCGGTCGCTCGGCGCACCCGGCCGTCCCCGCCCTACTCCCCCGCCGAGCGGTAGAGCTGCGCGACCTCCTCGGCGGAGAGCGCGCGGTACTTGCCCGGACGCAGCTCGGCGAGCCGGATCGGCCCGATCTGGACGCGGGAGAGGGCCTCGACGGGGTAGCCGACCTCCTCCATCATCCGACGCACGATGTGCTTGCGGCCCTCGTGCAGCACGACCTCGATGATGGAGTGGCCCGGGATGTCGTCGACGAGGCGGAAGCTGTCGGCCCTGGCCAGCCCGTCCTCCAGCTGGACGCCGTCGCGCAGCTGCTTGCCGACACCGGGTCCGACGACGCCGTGCACCTGGGCGACGTAGGTCTTGGGGACGCCGTAGGCCGGGTGCTGCAGCTTGTGCGCGAGGTCGCCGTCATTGGTGAGCAGCAGCAGGCCCTCGGTGTCGACGTCCAGGCGCCCGACGTGGAAGAGCCGCTGGGACAGGTGGCCGACG
Organism: Serinicoccus chungangensis; assembly: GCF_001483745.1. Taxonomy (GTDB): domain Bacteria; phylum Actinomycetota; class Actinomycetes; order Actinomycetales; family Dermatophilaceae; genus Ornithinicoccus; species Ornithinicoccus chungangensis_A. The sequence goes on from NZ_LQBL01000027.1 coordinate 263,965, forward strand.
TAGTCGGTCAGGCAGGGGCGCCCCTCGTCGTCCTCCATGGTGGAGACGACCCCGGCCGGCTTGTTGAAGGCGAGGTAGACCTTGTCGGTGTCCACGACGACGCGGTCGCCGTCGACGTGGACGGTCTGCCTGGAGGGGTCCACGCGGACGCCCAGCTCGACCACGACCTGCCCGTCGACCTCGACGCGGCCCTCCTCGATGAGCTTCTCGCAGGCCCGGCGGCTGCCGAAGCCGGCGCCGGCCAGCAGCTTCTGCAGGCGCACGCCCTCCGGGCTGTGGACGTCGCGGGACGCCGGGTCCGGCGGGGTGCTGGGCCGGCGGCGGCGCGGGGGCCGGCTGCCCCCGGCCCGGCGGGGGCCGGCGCCACCTCCCTGGGCGGGGACGCCGGGGCCGGCGCCACGTCCGCCGGAGCGGCCGCCTCCGGAGCGACCGCCGCCGGAGCGACCGCCTCCGGATCGACCGCCCCCACGAGGTGCGCCCGTGCCACCGCCACGGGATCCGGGGCGCTGCTGCTTGCCGTTGCTCATGCGAGTCCTTCCGATGCGAGCTCCTCGAGCACCTCGGCCGAGGGGAGATAGGGGGCCAGGGCCGGCAGCTCGTCCAGGCTGTCCAGGCCCATCCGCTGCAGGAACAGGTCGGTCGTGCCGTAGAGCACCGCACCACCGGTCGGGTCCTGCCCGACCTCGGTCACCATGCCCCGGGCCAGCAGGGTCCGCACGACACCGTCCACGTTCACGCCGCGGATGGCGCCGATCCGGGCCCGGCTGATGGGCTGCCTGTAGGCGATGACCGCCAGGGTCTCCAGGGCGGCCTGGGTCAGCCGCGCCTGCTGGCCTCCCAGGAGGAACCGCTCGACCACCGGTGCGTATTCCGGGCGGCTGTAGATGCGCCACCCCCCACCCAGCCGGCGCAGCATGAACCCTCGCTGACCCTCGGCATACTCCTGGGCGAGCGCGTCGAGCGCCGCACCGACCTCGTCCAGCGGCAGCTCCAGGGCGCCGGCCAGCGCCTCCTCGGTGACCGGCTCGTCGATGACCATGAGGACGGCCTCGACGGCCGAGCGCACCCCTCCGGGCAGGCTGCGCACGTCGACGCCGGGCTGCTCCTGCTCCTCATCGGGTCGGCTCATCGGCCACCTCCTCGTCGGGCTGCTCGTCGAACTCCGCGCCCACCGCGGCGACGTCGCCGCCCTCCGGGCCGGTCCAGCGCACGGTCAGCTCCCCCAGCGCCTCGTCCTGCTCCAGCGCGACCACGGTGTCGCGGAAGAGCTCCAGGAGGGAGAGGAAGCGGGCCACGATGACCAGCGTCGAGTCGGCGTCGGCGACCAGCTCCCGGAAGCTCGCGCTGCCGCGCGCGCGCAACCGGGACACGACGATCGAGGCCTGCTCGCGCACCGACACCTGGGCGGCGTGCAGGTGCTCGACGCCGACCGTGGGCGGCGGCTTCGGGATCATGGCGCGGCCCGCGATCATCGCCAGCTGCTCGGGGGTGATCGTCAGCACGAGCTCGGGCAGCAGCGAGGCGAAGCGCTCCTCGACCCCGACGTCCCGGGCGAAGATGCGGCCCTTGCCCTCCATCTGCAGCCGCAGCTCGTCGGCGACCTGCTTGAAGGCGCGGTACTGCAGCAACCGGGCGAAGAGCAGGTCCCGCGCCTCGATGAGGGCGAGGTCCTCCTCGTCGTCCTCGCGCGCGCTGGGCAGCAGCCGGGCGGCCTTGAGGTCGAGCAGGGTCGCGGCGATGAGCACGAACTCGCTCGCCTGCGACAGGTCCCACTCCCCCTCCCCCTCCTGGGCCGCCCGGAGGTAGGCGACGAACTCGTCGGTGACCCGGGCCAGGGCGATCTCGGTGACGTCCAGCCGGTGCTTGGCGATGAGGCCCAGCAACAGCTCGAAGGGGCCGGAGAAGACGTCGAGGTGGACCTCGAACCCGGCCCGCCCCGACACCAGCACCCCGCCCGGCGTCTCGGGCCTGGCGCTGGTGGCGGGCGGCATACCCACCTCGCTCAGGGTGCGCCGCCGCGGGAGACGAGCTCGCGCGCGAGCTGGCGGTAGGCCTCCGCGCCCGAGTGCGTGCTGGCGTAGGTCGTGATCGGCTCAGCCGCGAGCGTGGCGTCCGGGAACTTCACCGTGCGGCTGATGACGGTGTGGAAGACGGTGTCGCCGAAGTGGTCGACCACGCTGCGGACGACCTCGCGCGAGTGCAGGGTGCGGCCGTCGTACATCGTGGCGAGGATGCCGTCGACCTCCAGACGCGGGTTGAGCCGGTCGGTGATCTTCTCGATCGTCTCGATGAGCAGGGCGACCCCGCGCATGGCGAAGAACTCGGTCTCGAGCGGGATGATCACCCCGTGCGCGGCGGTGAGGGCGTTGACGGTCAGCAGGCCCAGCGAGGGCTGGCAGTCGATGAACACCACGTCGTAGTCGTCGAGCACCGGGCGCAGGACTCGTGCCAGGACCTGCTCGCGCGCGACCTCGCCCACGAGCTGCACCTCGGCGGCCGACAGGTCGATGTTGGTCGGCAGGATGTCGATGCCGGGGACCCGGGTCGGCTGGATGACGTCGCGCACGTCGTGCCCGCGCTCGACGAGCAGGTTGTAGATGGTGACGTCGAGGTCATGGGCCCGGACCCCGAAGCCGACGGAGAGCGCGCCCTGCGGGTCGAAGTCGACCATGAGCACCTTGCGGCCGTACTCCGCCAGCGCCGCACCCAGGTTGATCGTCGTGGTGGTCTTGCCGACGCCGCCCTTCTGGTTGCACATCGCGATGACGCGGGCCGGGCCGTGGCTGGCCAGCGGCGGGGGGACGGCGAAGTCGGGCAACGGGCGGCCGGTGGGGCCCGTCTGCCCCACGCCCGAGGTCTCGGTACCGGGCAGCCGGTCGTGGGTCACGTGGTCTCTCCAGGTGCGTGGTGGTCGTGGTCGGCGTCCCGCCGATCGGTCCGACCCTAATCCACCGCTCCAGATGAGGGCCATCTGCCTCCACCTCGACCTGAGGTCCAGACTTCGCGCCTGGGGGGGGTGGGCGGTCGGCACGGCGGCGGCGGTCAGCCAGCCCCCGGGGCGCGACGAGCACGGGGGTGGGCCTGGGCATACACCTCGCGCAGGTGCTGCGTCGACACATGGGTGTAGATCTGGGTCGTCGCGACCGACGCGTGCCCGAGGAGCTCCTGCACGACGCGCACGTCCGCGCCTCCGTCCAGCAGGTGGGTGGCGAAGGAGTGGCGGAGGGTGTGCGGAGAGATCTCGCCCCGCAGGTCCGCCCGCTCGGCGGCGGCCCGGATCGCGGTCCACGCCGACTGGCGGGAGAGCCGCCCGCCACGGGCGTTGACGAAGACCGCCGGCGTCCCCGTGCCACCCCGAGCGAGGGCCGGTCTGCCCCGGACCAGCCAGGAGTCGAGGGCGTCCCGCGCGTAGCGGCCGAGGGGCACGACCCGTTCCTTGCGGCCCTTGCCGAACAGTCGCACCACCCCGCCCCCCTCGTCCGCCCGCCCCAGCTCCAGGTCGTCCACGTCGAGGGCGATGGCCTCGCTCACCCGAGCCCCGCACCCGTAGAGCACCTCCAGCAGCGCCCGGTCCCGCAGCGCGGCCGGTGTGTCCCCCACGGCGGCCGCCTGCAGCAGCCGCTCCACGTCGTGCACGGTCAGCGCCTTGGGCAGCCGACGGGGCGGCGTGGGCGGGGTGACCTCCCGGGCGGGGTCGTCCGCCACCTGCCCCTCCACCGCGAGGAAGGTGTGCAGGCCACGCACCGCCACGACCGCCCGCGCCGCGGACGTCGCCGCGAGGGGCTGGTGCTCCTCGTCGCCGGTGCGCAGGTGGGCCAGGAAACCGGCCACGTCGTGCTCACGCACCTCCTCGGGCGTCCGCACGCCCACCCCGTCCAGGTAGCGCAGGTAGCGGTCCAGGTCGCGGCGGTAGGCGCGCAGCGTGTGCTCCGACCGGCCCCGCTCCACCCTCAGGTGGTCCAGCCAGTCACCGGCCGCGCGCGTCAACGGGCTGCGCCGGGTGCTCTGGGCGGTGGGCGTGGTCACGGACTCGATCCTCTCAGGTCGCGGCCCGTGGACGTCGCCCGACGCGCGTCCGGTGCGCTCCCCCCGCGCGTCCGGTGCAGGTGGGAGGAGACTGCCCCCATGCGCTGGTATGCCGATGCTCCCGCCCGCCGCTCCCGCCAGGTCGTCGCCGACCTGCTCGTCCTCGGCTGGGTCGTCCTCTGGGTCCTCGTCGGGCGGTGGGTCTTCGGTCTGGTCATGACGCTCGCCGCCCCGGCCGACCCCTTGCGCTCGGCCGGCACCGGGCTCGAGTCGCGGATGACCGAGGTCGCGGGCCGGGTGATCGAGATCCCGCTGGTCGGTGACCAGCTGGACGCGCCCTTCACAGGCGCCGCCGGCGTGGGGACGGACCTGGTCAGCGCCGGTGACCGCCTGGAGAGCGGGGTCCGGACAGTCGCCTGGCTGGTGAGCCTGCTGTCGGCCGGCACCCCCATCCTGCTCGTGCTCCTCGTCTGGGCCGCGCTGCGGGTCGCCTGGGTGCGGCGGGCGCGTGCCCTGGGCCGCGAGGTCGCCGATCCGCAGTCGCAGCAACTGCTCGCGCTGCGGGCGCTGGTGCACCAGGACCCGCGTCGGCTGCAGGAGCTGCACCCCGACCCCGTAGGGGCGTGGCGTTCCGGCGACCCGGAGGCCGTCCGCGCGCTCGCCGACCTCGAGCTGGCCAGGGTCGGCCTGCGCAGCCGCTGAGGCTCACTCCCCTGTCGCGGGCGACGCGTCGCACAGCAGGCCGAGCTGGTAGAGCGCGTTGCGGTTGGCGATCGCCAGGCCGGCAGCGACCGCCGGTCGCAGCGGGGCGGCGAGCAGGCTGCGCCGCTGGTCAGGCTGACGCACCACCCCGGAGACGAGCTCCACGCGGGTGCCCCGGACCTCGGGGACCAGCCGGACGTGGTGGAACGTCCCCGGGCCCGACCGTCGCCGTCCCCACACGCGCAGGTCCCACGAGGACTGCCACAGCGCGATGCCAGCGGCCCCGTCCGACGGCGCGTGGACGAAGACGCGCTCGCGGGTCAGGGTGCCCGGGCCCCGCCACGGCATGACCCGCGAGCGGGAGAGGCTGTCGGTGATCGTCGTCTCCGAGCGGGCGGTGGCGCTCGGCGACAGGCTCAGCCAGGGCTTCGTCCCCGCGGCCGTGCCGACGCGTGGCCAGAGCGACTGCAGGTCACCGGTGAGCAACCGGGTCGCCCGCCGGGCCAGGACCGGTATGCCGTCCAGCTCACCGATCCCCGGCAGGGTGCTGACGTCGAGACTCGGGTCGGGCGCGTCGCCATGGTTTTCGAGGTCGGCGGCGACCTGGTCGGGGTCGGCGCCCTGGTGCAGCAGGAGCCCCCGGACGGTGCCGCTGGGCTCCCCGACGAGCCGGGCCGCGAGGCCGGCGACCGAGGTGGTGACCCGCATCAGCTCACGGGCGCGCGGCGTGACCGGCAGGGTGCCCACGGCACCGTGGTGCAGGTCCTGCGGGGCGCGACGCGGGGGCGAGGTCAGCGCGGCCGTCTCGACGCCGAGCGCGTCCACCTGGGCCCGGAGCACCTCGCCCACCGCCGCCCGCGTCCCCTCGGCGTCGACGCCGTGGGGCAGCAGGACCCTCGACACCCCCTCGTCCTGCAGCGTCGCGAGGAAGACGTGCTCGACGTCGATCTCCCGGTGGCCGAGGTGCGCGCACTCCTGCCAGGACGTCTGTGCGAGCCAGAGGGTGGAGCGCCATGCGGTCATCGAGATCGACTCCCCTTCACCAGGTCCGGGCGCACCCGCGACCGGAAGCGTTTGTGCGCCGCCTGGCGCGTGACGCCCAGGCAGTCGGCGATCTGGGCCCACGACAGGCCGGCCTCGAGGGCCGCCTCCACCTGCCGGAGCTCGACCGCCTCGGTCAGCTGACGCAGCCGGGCCGCGGCGCGCAGCGCTGCGGCCGGCTCACCGGTCTCGGAGGCAGCGCGGGCCGCCTGCCCGAGATCGAGGAGCGGAAACGTCATACCGTCAACGTAGGTTGACAGCGGTCGAGTGTCAACCCTGGTTGACGATGAGCTCAGCCGTGGCGCTCGCGCAGCACCCGCTCGACGTCGCCGAGGCCGAGGTCGCGGGAGCGGAGGAGTACGAGGAGGTGGTAGACGAGGTCGGCCGACTCCCCCAGCAGCGCCTCGTCGTCCTGGGCGACAGCGGCCAGCGCCGTCTCGACGCCCTCCTCACCGACCTTCTGGGCGATTCGCCGCACGCCGCACTCGAAGAGGCTGGTGGTGTAGGACCCCTCGGGACGCTCCTGCGCCCGGGTCTCCACGACCTCGTCGAGCTCGTGCACGAAGGACCCCGGCTGCGCGCCGGGATCGAAGCAGGTCGGCTCTCCGGTGTGGCACGTCGGGCCGGTCGGTATGGCGTGCAGCAGCAGGGTGTCGCGGTCGCAGTCCAGCTCGACACGCTCGACGGCGAGCACGTTGCCGCTCGTCTCCCCCTTGGTCCACTGCGCACCCCGGCTGCGGCTCCAGAAGGTGGCCAGGCCGGTCTCGAGCGTCGTGCGCAGGGCCTGCTCGTCGAGGAACCCGACCATGAGGACCTGTCGGGTGCGGGCGTGCTGCACGACGCCGGGGACGAGACCGGGCTCGCCGAGCTTGCTGAAGTCGACGTCCTCGACGGCGAAGTCGACCATCTGCGGCGCTCGGTGGGCATCGGGAGCGACCATCTGCGACGCCCGGTCGGGGTCAGGAGCAACCATCTGCGACGCCCGGTCGGGGGACGGGGGCGGGGTGGTGGTCATGCGCGCACCTCGATCCCGGCGGCGGCCAGGCTCTGCTTGAGGGAGGGGATGGGGATGGAGCCGTCGTGGAAGACCGTGGCGGCCAGGGCCCCGTCGACGTCCGCCTCGGCGAAGACGTCGATGAAGTGCTGGGTGGCGCCGGCGCCGCCGCTGGCCACCAGCGGCACCGGGCACACCTCGCGAACGGCGGCCAGCTGTTCCAGGTCGTAGCCTTCCCGCACGCCGTCGGAGCCCATGCAGTTGAGCACGACCTCGCCCGCGCCGAGGTCGACGACGCGGCGCACCCAGTCCAGCGTGGTCACCTCCAGGGCGCGGGTGGCGTCCGGGTTGCCGGTGAACTGACGAATCCGCCAGTGGCCGTCCTCGTCGCGCAGGCTGTCGACCCCGACGACGACGCACTGCACCCCGAAGGCCTCCGCGAGCTCCCCGACGAGCTCCGGGCGCTGCGTGGCGGGAGTGTTGACCGACACCTTGTCCGCCCCGGCGTGCAGGACGGCCCGGGCGGTCTCCACGGAGCGGATGCCACCGGCGACGCAGAACGGGATGTCGATGGCGCGCGCCACCCGCTCGACCCAGCCGACGTCGACACCGCGCCCCTCGGGGCTCGCGGTGATGTCGTAGAACACGAGCTCGTCGGCGCCCGAGGCGGCATACCGCTGCGCGAGCTCGACGATGTCGCCCATGTCCCGGTGGTCGCGGAAGCGGGTGCCCTTGACGACCCGACCCTCGCGCACGTCCAGGCACGGGAGGATCCGGCGGGCGAGCGTCATACCTGCTCCTCCAGCATCGCGTCGGCGACGGTGAGGCGGCCCTCGAGGAGCGCCTTGCCGAGGATGATCCCCGCGCACCCCTGCCGCTTGGCGGCGCGGACGTCGTCGACCGACCGGGCCCCGCCCGAGGCCTGGATCTGCAGGGCCGGGTTGGAGCGGGTGAGCATGGTGTAGAGGTGGAAGTTGGGGCCGGACAGCGTGCCGTCCCGGCCGATGTCGGTGCACAGCACGTGCCGCAGACCGGAGCTGTGGTAGTCGTGGAGCGTGGTCGTGAGGTCCTGCTCCCCCACCGAGGTCCAGCCCGAGGTGGGCAGCACCCACCGCCCGTCCTCGCCGATGCGGGTGTCGAGCGCCACGGTGATGCGGTCGGGCCCGAAGCGGTCCAGCCAGCCGCGGACCGTCTGCGGCTCGCGGACCGCGAGCGACCCGACGACGACCCGCTCCGCGCCGGCGTCGAGCAGCTGCTGCACGTCGTCGCTGCTGCGCACGCCGCCCCCGGTCTGCACCCGCAGACCGGTGGTCTCGACGACCGTGGTGAGCGTGTCGATGAGGGTGTAGCCGCCGGCGCGGGCCGCGTCGAGGTCGACGAGGTGCAGCCAGGCGGCGCCGGAGCGGGCGTAGTTCTCGGCGACCGCCACCGGGTTGTCGGTGTAGCGGGTCTCCTGGTCGTAGTCGCCCTTGTGCAGGCGCACGACGGCGCCGCCACGCACGTCGATGGCGGGATAGACGGTGAACGGGCCGCTCTGGGTCACGGGGATCTCTCCGGTGTCGGTGCGAAGGTCAGGCGTCATCGATCGACCTCCACGAGAAAGTTTCGCAGAAGCCGCGCGCCGAGCGACGAGGACCTCTCCGGGTGGAACTGCGCACCCCACCGCAGACCGGAGCGCACCACGGCGCTCCAGCTGCCGCCGTGGTCGGTCGAGGCGAGGGTGTGCGGCCCGGTGGGCGCGGCGTAGGAGTGCACGAAGTAGGCCCGCTCGCCCTCCTCGATCCCGGTGAGCAACGGGTCGTCGACGATGCCGGTGAGGGAGTTCCACCCCATGTGCGGCACCCGCACCTGCGCAGAGGCCGGTATGCCGACCACCTCGCCCGGGACGAGGCCCAGGGTCGCCACCCCGCCGTCCTCCGCGGAGCGCTCGAAGAGCAGCTGCATCCCGAGGCAGACCCCGAGCAGCGGCGCCTGCACCTGGCCGAGCACGTCGACGAGCCCCAGCTCACGCAGCCGGCGCATACCCGCCCCGGCCGCGCCCACCCCGGGCAGGATGACGCGGTCGGCGGCGAGGATGTCGGCGGGGTCGGCGGTGAGCCGGCTGGTCGCGCCGAGGCGCTCCAGGGCGTAGCTCACCGAGCCGATGTTGGTGCCGCCCCCGTCGACGAGCGCGACCCTCACAGGACGCCCTTCGTCGAGGGCAGCTCGGCGGAGTCCCCCTGCCGGGAGATCCCCATCCGCAACGCCCGCGCGACCGCCTTGAAGCCGACCTCGATCATGTGGTGGGTGTTGCTTCCGGTCACCGACAGGTGCAGGGTGCACCGCATGGCGTCGGCGAAGGAGCGCCAGAAGTGCTCGACCATCTCGGTGGAGAAGTCGCCGACGCTCTCCCGCTCGAAGGTGCCGTCGTAGGCGAAGTAGGGCCGTCCGGACAGGTCGAGCGCCGCGGTGGCCTGCGCCTCGTCCATGGGCAGGGTGAAGCCGTAGCGGCCGATGCCGCGCTTGTCGCCGAGGGCGGTGCGGATCGCCTCGCCGACCGCGAGGGCGACGTCCTCGACCGTGTGGTGGTCGTCGATGTGCAGGTCGCCCTGGCAGTCGACCCGCATCCGGAAGCCGCCGTGCTTGGCGAGCTGGTCGAGCATGTGGTCGTAGAAGCCGATCCCGGTGGAGATCTCGCTGCCGCCGGTCGCGTCGAGGTCGACCTCGACGACGATGCTGGTCTCGGAGGTGGCCCGCTCCACCCGGGCGGTGCGCGGGGCGTCGGCGAGCTCGTGCGCGACCTGCGCCCAGTCGACCTCGGGCAGCAGGTAGGTGCGGATGCCGAGGTTGTCGCCGAACTCGCGGTCGGTCGACCGGTCGCCGACCATGACCGAGCGCTCCCAGTCGACACCCCGGTCCTTGAGCAGGTGCGCGACCATCCCGATGCCCGGCTTGCGGGTCCACGGCGCCTCCGGACCGCCGTGGTGCGGATCGACGAAGACGTCCCGGAAGGTGATGCCCTGGCTGGCGAGCAGCTGCAGCAGGAACTGCTGCGGGCCCTCGAAGTCCTCGGTCGGGAAGGACTCCGTGCCCAGGCCGTCCTGGTTGCTCACCATGACGAGGTCGAAGCCCGCCCCCTGGATGCGCAGCAGCGCCGGGATCACGCCGTCGACGAGCGCCAGCTTGTCCAGCGCGTCGATCTGGTGGTCCTCCGGCTCGGCGATGATCGTGCCGTCGCGGTCGACGAAGCAGATCGGGCGGGGGCTCATGCGGGGCTCTCCTCGGTGCTGGTGTCGGTGCTGATGTCCGTGCTGGTGGTGGGGCTCGATGACGCGGTCAGCGCCTCGCGCAGGGCGGCCATCTCGGGGCCGGTGCCGATGGTGATGCGCAGGGCGTCGTGCAGGCCCGGCAGGTGGCGCATGTCGCGGACCACGATGCCGGCGGCGCCCAGGGTATGCAGCAGGGCGTCAGGGTCGTCGCACCGCACCAGGAAGAAGTTGGCCTCGCTGGCGTAGACCGTGCGCACGTCGTCGAGGTCGCGCAGCCAGCGGCCGACCTGGTCACGCAGCCGCAGGACTTCGCCGACGTGCTGCGCAGTGGCGTGCAGGACGTCCTCGGACAGGGCCCGCAGCGCGAGCTCGGTGACCGGCGCGGGCAGCGGGTAGGGCGCCTGCACCCGCCGCAGGACGACCACCAGGTCCGGGTGGGCCAGCGCGATGCCGACCCGGGCCCCGGCGAGGGCGTGCGCCTTGGAGAGGGTGCGCAGCACGACGAGGGTGGGGTGCTCCTCGAGCAGGGTGATCGCCGAGCGCTGCTGCGCGAACTCGCCGTAGGCCTCGTCCACGACGACGACCGCCTGGTCGGCCAGCTCCTCGGCGAGCGCGGCGATCTCGCGCAGCGGGACGACCGAGCCGGTGGGGTTGCCCGGCGAGGCCACGAAGACCAGGCGGGCGCCGTGCTCCCGGGCCGCCCGCGCGACGGCGGCGGTGTCGACCCGCCAGCGCAGGCCGTCGTCGGTCTGGGGCACGTCGGTCACCGGCACGCCGTGCAGCCGCGCGGAGACGGTATACATCCCGAACGTCGGCGAGGTCACGACGACGCCGTCACCGCCGGGGCGGCACAGGCTGCGCACGAGCAGCTCGATCGCCTCGTCGCTGCCGCGGCCGACCACGACCCGGTCCGGGGTAGTCGCCCACAGGTCGGCGAAGGCCTCGACCAGCGCGGCCGGCTGCGGGTCCGGGTAGCGCCGGGACACGCCGCCGCTGTCCGCGGGGCTGGCGACCCCGGACTCGTTGGCGTTGAGCCAGATGCGGTCCGGTATGCCCGTGGGCGCGCTCGTGCGGGCCGAGGAGTACCCCGCGAAGTCGCGCAGGTCCGGGCGCACCAGGTGCGCCGGGAAGGTGGTGTCGCCGCGGGTGGTCACGGCTGCCCCTGGGTGCGGGCGAGACGGCGCGTGACCGCGCGCTGGTGGGCGTGCAGCGACTCGGCCTCGGAGAGCGTCACGGCGCACGGGCCGACGGCGGCCAGGCCCTGCGGCGTGGCGCGCTGCACGGTCATGGCGATCTGGAAGGCGCCGACGTTGACGCCGCCGGTGAAGCGCGCGGCACCCGCGGTGGGCAGCACGTGGTTGGTGCCGGAGCAGTAGTCGCCGAGCGTCTCCGGGGTGTGGTCGCCGAGGAAGACCGACCCGGCCCGGTCGATGCGCGGCACCCAGTCCGACGCGTCGCGCAGGGCGAGGATGAGGTGCTCGGGGGCGTAGTCGTTGGACACCTCGACAGCTGTGGCCAGGTCGGGGGTGACGACGAGGCGGGAGGACGCGAGCGCCTTGCGGGCGATGTCGGCGCGCGGCAGGCTCTCCACCTGCTCCTCCACCTGGGTCGCGACCGCCACGGCCAGCGCCCTTGAGTCGGTGAGTAGGACGACCTGGCTGTCCGGGCCGTGCTCGGCCTGGGACAGCAGGTCGGCGGCCACGAACTCGGCGTCCGCCCCGGCGTCCGCGATGACCAGGACCTCCGAGGGACCGGCCGGCAGGTCGATGCCCGGCCCGCCCTCGGCCGTGCTGACCTGCCGCTTGGCCTCGGTGACCCAGGCGTTGCCGGGACCGAAGAGCTTGTCGCACGCCGGGACGGTCTCGGTGCCGTAGGCCATCGCCGCGATCGCCTGGGCCCCGCCGACGAGGTAGATCTGCTCGATGCCGCACTCGGCGGCGGCCGCGAGCACGGCCGGGTCGGCGGTGCCGTCCGGGCGCGGCGGCGTGCAGAGCACCACCTCCGGGCAGCCGGCGAGCTGCGCGGGCACACCGAGCATCAGCGCGGTCGAGGGCAGCGGCGCTGACCCGGCGGGGACGTAGAGCCCGACCCGGCGGATCGGGCGCACCACCCGCTCGCACACGACCCCGGGAGCCGTCTCGACGGCATACCCCTGCTGCATGCCGGCCTCGTGGAAGGTGCGGATGCGTCCGGCGGCCTCGGTGATCGCCGCGCGCAGGTCGGCGTCCAGCGCCGCGGCGGCGGTGTCCCGCTCCTGCGGCGTGACCCGCAGGTCGGCCACGGTCGCGCCGTCCAGGCGGGCGGTGAGCTCGCGCAGCGCGTCGTCGCCACGCTCGCGCACCTGCGCGAGGATGTCGGTGACGCCAGCGGTGACCTCGGGGCCCGCGGCCGCGGTGCCCCGGCGCAGCGCCTCGGCGCGCTGGGTGTCGTCGAGCTCGTCCCAGGTGAGAACGTTCATGCGAGCATCCCCTCGACCGGCAGCACCATGAGGTTGTGGGCGCCCTCGCGCTTGAGGTCCTCGAGCTTGGCCCACGAGACCGGGCCGTGCACGAGCATCTGCAGCGCGACCTCGTCGCGGCCCTCGACCGCCGTGACCGTCGGCTCGTGACCGCCGGGCAGCAGCGGCAGGACCCGGTCGAGCAGCTCGCGCTCGACGCGCAGCAGGAGCAGCCGCGACTCCTTGAGCTGGACCGCCCCGTCGAGCCGCCGCAGCAGGAGGTCGGCGATCTCCTGCCGCCCGTCGTCGAGCTGGTGCCCAGGGCCGGCGATGACGGCCTCGCTGTGCAGGATCGTCGTGACGGGGGTGAGCTGGTTGGCCCGCAGGGTGCCGCCGGTGGAGACGAGGTCGCAGACGACGTCGGCCTGGCCCAGCCGCGGGGCGATCTCGACCGAGCCGTTGAGCACGACCGGCTCGGCCTGCACGCCCTGCTCGGCCAGCCAGCGGCCCAGGGTGTGCGGGTAGGACGTGGCGATCCGCAGTCCGGCCAGCTGCTCCGGGCCGGTCCACTCCTGCTCCTCGTCGATGGCGATGTCGAGGCGGCAGGTGCCCCACCCCAGCTGGCGCCACTCGGTGAGCTCCACGCCCCGCCCCTGGGCCTCCCGGGCCAGGCCGTGCTCGACGAGCACGTTGCGCCCCACGATCCCGAGGTCGCACACGCCGTCGGCGATGAGCCCGGGGATGTCGTCGTCGCGGACCAGCAGCAGGTCGACCGGCAGGCTCTCGCCGTAGCAGAACAGCCGGTCCCGGCTCTCCCGCCAGGTCAGCCCGCAGGAGGCGAGCAGCTCGCGGGCCGGGTCGCCCAGGCGGCCGGACTTCTGGATCGCCACGCGCAGGCGCTCGCGGGGCTGGGCAGGCGGGGTCATCAGGGCCTTTCGGGAGGATCAGGGCTCCCGCACCGTCGTGGTGCTGGGGAGGTGGGGCTGGTGCCGGGGGCGGCGCACGCCGTCGGGCGCCTCAGGCGGGAGGGGCGGACGCCGGATGCGGTCGACGATGCTCCAGGGCGGCACGGTAGCCGCCGGCGCCGCCCTCCACGCAGCGGGCGATCCGCCCGACCGTCGTCACGCTCACGCCGGTGACGTCGTGGATCTGGCGGTACGACATACCCTCGGCGAGCAGGGGCACGACCGACCAGCGGTCGGCCAGGGCCTCGATCTCGGCCGGGGTGCACAGGTCGTCGAGGAAGGCGTCCACGGACGCAGGGTCCCGCAGGGCCGCGAGGACGTCGGCGAGGTCCGCCCGCACGCGCGCGCGGGTGGCGACGGCGGAGCCGTGGGTGTCCCGCTGCTTCACTGGCGTCCTCCCGGTCTCGACGTGGCGGGCTCGACCCGCCACGGGTGTATCAACGTGTTATCACGCTAACACGCTCCTGCCGGCTCTCCCAAAGCGCCGTGCGAGGATGCCCGGGTGCACCGCCGACTCGCGCCCCTCGCTGCCAGCCTCCTCCTGCTCACCGCCTGCGGAGGCGGGACCGCCGACCCGGGCGATGCGGCCGAGGAGTCCCCGGCGCCCCTGTCGTGCGACGAGGCTCCGGAGCCGCCGGCCGACGTCACGACCTACGGCCCGCAGGACCTTCCCGAGCCGGTGAACGGGACGGAGCCGCTCACCGCGACCGTGGAGACCACGTGCGGGGAGGTGCAGCTGGAGCTGTATGCCGAGCAGGCGCCCCAGACGGTCGCGTCCTTCGCCTTCCTCGCGGAGGAGGGCTACTGGCAGGACAGCCCGTGCCACCGGCTCACCACGAGCGGGATCTACGTGCTGCAGTGCGGCGACCCGACGGGCACCGGGCAGGGCAGCCCCGGCTACGGCTACGGCATCGAGAACGCCCCGGAGACCGGGATGTACCCGCCCGGGACCCTCGCGATGGCCCGCACCCAGGACCCGGACAGCAACGGCGGCCAGTTCTTCGTCGTCTACGACGACACCCAGCTGCCCGTGGAGGGCGGCGGCTACAGCATCTTCGGGCAGGTCACCGACGGCCTGGACATCGTCGAGGCGATCGCCGCCGAGGGCACCGACACCGGCGGCGGCGACGGTGCCCCCGCCCAGCCCATCAGCATCCTGTCCGTCACCGTCGACGGCTGACCGCACCCTCCCCCGCACCGGACGCGTCGTCCGCACACACCGGACGCGTCGTCCGTACGCACCGGACGCGTCGTCCGCCTACACCGAACACCTAGTCCGAACACACCGGACACGTAGTCCGCACACACCGGACGCGTCGTCCGTAGGCACCGGACGCGCGACGGGCCCGCCTCAGACCAGGGGCTGGGCCAGCTCGACCCGCAGCGCGCTGACGACCTCGTCCCGCGGGACGGTGAACTGGTCCTGGCGGCGCAGGTCCTTGAGGGTCACCGTGCCGTCGGCGACCTCCTGCGCCCCCAGCAGGGCGACGAAGCGGATGCCGGCGCGGTCGGCATACCGCAGCTGCTTGCCGAGCTTGCCGCCGTCGAGGACCGCCTCGGTGTTGATGCCGCCGTGCCGCAGCTGGGAGGCCAGCGCGAGCTGGTCGTCGAGCAGCTCGGGGTCGACCTGCGGCACAAGGACCTGCACGGTCGACTCCCCGGCCGAGGCGTCGATGAGACCGGCCTCGCGCAGCTGCCAGAACAGCCGGGACAGCCCGATGGAGATGCCGACCCCGGGCAGGCGCGACCTCGTGTACTGCCCGGCCAGGTCGTCGTAGCGCCCGCCGGAGCAGATCGAGCCGAGCTCGGGGTGCTCGTCCAGGGTCGTCTCGTAGACGGTCCCGGTGTAGTAGTCCAGGCCGCGCGCGATGGAGAAGTTGAGGCAGTAGTTGTCCTCCGGGACACCCAGCGCGCGAACCAGGGCGAGGACCTCGCGCAGCTCGGCCACCCCCTCGGCCAGGGCGCTGCTGCCGCTCGACGCCGCCTCGACCTGCGCCAGCCGGTCCAGCGCGTCGTCGTGGCCCGTCGAGCGGGTCTGCACGAAGGCCAGGATGCGCTCGACGACCTCCTCGGACAGCCCGAACCCCTCCCCGGTCAGCGTGGTCCGCAGGTAGTCCGCGCCCCGCTTGTCGAGCTTGTCGACCTCCCGCAGCACGGCGGCCTGGACCTCGGCGTCGGTGATGCCGAGGTCCTCGTAGAAGCCGCGCAGGAGCCGACGGTTGTTGATCTGGATGGTGAAGGTGCCGATCGCGAGGTCGGTGAAGATCGCGTTGATGATCGCGGGTGCCTCGGCGTCGTGGCGGACCGACAGCTCGCCGGAGCCGATGATGTCGACGTCGCACTGGTAGAACTCGCGGAACCGTCCCCGCTGTGGCCGCTCCCCACGGTAGACGCGCTGCATCTGGTAGCGCCGGAACGGGAAGGTCAGCTGGTGCTCGTGCTCCGCGACGTAGCGCGCGAGGGGCACCGTCAGGTCGAAGCGCAGCGCCAGGTCCGGCAGCGTCTGGTCGCCCCCGTCGGCCCGGGCCTTCTCCAGCGCCCCGGTGGACTGCACGAAGTAGACCTGCCGCTCGGTCTCCCCGCCGGTCTTGGTGAGCAGCACGTCGGAGCGCTCGAAGACCGGCGTCTCGATCGGCAGGAAGCCGAACCGCTCGTAGCCGGAGCGGATCGCGTCCAGCATCCTCTGGAAGGCGACCTGCTCGGGCGGCAGCAGCTCGAGGACACCGGAGGGCGTGCGCGGGGAGATCACCGCAGGAGTCTATCGAGCGGTATGCCGTGCCCCCGCCGCCCCGTGGCACGACACGGGCACGACACGGGCACGGGCACGGGAGGCCGACCCGAGGCATAGTGGAGGCCATGAGCACCGCTGCCGCCGCCGAGTCGCCCTCCCTCGCCCTGGCCGCGGAGGGCGGCATCACGCCCGCCCAGCTGCGCGAGGTGGGCGGGCAGCTCCAGCGCTTCCTGCTGGAGTACGAGTTCGGGCTGCGGGAGGTCGAGACCAAGATCGAGATCCTGCGCGACGAGTTCGCCCACATGCACGACTACAACCCCATCGAGCACGTCTCCAGCCGGGTGAAGTCGCCGGACAGCCTGCGCGAGAAGGTGCTGCGGCGCGGGCTGAACCTCGACCTCGAAACCATCCGGCGCGAGATCACCGACATCGCGGGCATCCGGGTCTCGTGCAGCTTCGTCACCGACGCCTACCGCATCTTCGACCTGCTGACCCAGCAGGACGACCTGACCATCCGCCGGGTGTCGGACTACATCGCCGAGCCGAAGGAGAACGGCTACGCCAGCCTGCACGCCATCGTCGAGATCCCGGTCTTCCTGTCCACCGGCCGGGTCGACGTGCCCGTCGAGGTCCAGCTGCGCACGATCGCCATGGACTTCTGGGCCAGCACCGAGCACAAGATCCACTACAAGTACGACGGCAACGTGCCCGAGGGGCTGCTGACCGAGCTCAAGGACGCCGCGACCAGCGCCGCCGAGCTGGACGCCCGGATGCAGCGGCTGCACCGCGAGCTGCACGGCGCCGGCCCCGACGCGCGGGCGTAGTCCTCAGCCGCGGGGCGAGAGCCCGGCGAGGTGGGGGTTGGTGGCCCGCTCCCGCGCCATCGTCGTGGCCGGTCCGTGGCCGGGGAGCACGAGCGAGGAGTCGGCCAGCGGGAGCACGACGTCGCGCAGGCTGCGCCGCATCGCGGCCCCGTCGCCGCCCGGCAGGTCGGTCCGACCGATCGAGCCGGCGAAGAGGACGTCCCCGGAGATCACCGTCCGGTCCAGCTCCTGCGCCGGTATGCCGTCCGGCACCCCCGCGGTGGTGAACAGCACCGAGCCCTCGGTGTGGCCCGGGGCGTGGACCACCCCGATCCGCAGACCGGCGATCTCCAGGTCCTGCGCGTCGGCCAGCTCGACCACGTCCTCGGGCTCGGTCCAGGTCGCGCGGCGGCCGAACTGCTGCTCCAGGGCCAGGACCAGCTCCGGGCCCAGGGAGGACAGCGGGTCGCGCAGGCGGTAGCGGTCGTCCGCGTGGATGTAGGGGCTCACCGCGGTGGTCCCCGCGCAGACCGGGGTCACGGCATACACGTGGTCCAGGTGACCGTGCGTGAGCAGGACCGCGGCCGGACGCAGCCGGTGCTCGGCGAGGAGGTCCTGCACCCGTCGCTCGACGCCGATCCCGGGGTCGACGACGACGCACTCCTCCCCCTCGGCGGGGGCCACGACGTAGCAGTTGGTGCCGAAGGCGTCGGCGACGATGCTGCGGACGAACATGGGAACGACCCTACGCACCGTCGCCGTCCGACCTCGTCCCGGCCGCACCCGGGCGCGTTGGGTAGGGTCGAGGCGTCAACGCCATGTCGAGGCGGCCCCGATGGCCGCCCTCGCGGTCCCTATCCGAGAGGCCACCACCGTGTCCGAGCAGACGCCCTCCCCCACCGAGCCCGACGACCAGGGTGCCGAGCCCGAGGTGGCGGCGACCCAGGACGTCGAGCCCGAGGCTCCGGACACCGAGCAGCCCGCGGCCGCCGAGCCCGAGACACCGGCCGCACCCGCCGAGTCTGAAGCACCTGCCGAGCCCGCCGAACCGGCCGCACCGGCCGCACCGGCCGCACCGGCCGAGCCTGAGACACCTGCCGAACCGGCTGCCGAGGCCGAGCACGCAGAGCCTGAGACACCTGCCGAGCCCGCCGCACCCGCCGAGCCGGAGCCGGCCGCCGAGGCCGTGCCCGCCCCCGCGCCCCCGCGCCCGGCGGCGCCCTCGCCCGCCATGTTCGCCGCGCGGAGGCCGGCCGCCCCGCGCCCGGCCGGCACCGCGGCCGCGTCCCCGGAGCCCCACCCGGACCCCACCGAGTCCATGAAGCACGGACGGGTGGCCGAGGACGGCACGGTCTTCGTCATCCTCGCCGACGGCACGGAGCGCGAGGTCGGCTCCTACCCCGGTGCCGGCGCGCAGGAGGCGCTGGCCTACTTCGCCCGCAAGTACGACGAGATGCTCGCCTCCGCGGACCTGCTCAAGGCGCGCCTCGCCGGCACCGAGGTGTCGGCGCACGACGCTCGCCAGTCCCTGGCCCACCTCAAGGAGCAGATCGGCGAGGCGCACGTCGTCGGGGACCTCGCCGCCCTCGAGGCCGTGGTCAAGGAGCTCGAGGCCGAGGTGAAGACCCGCTCGCGCACCGAGCAGGAGGAGCGGCTCAAGGCCAAGGCCCAGGCCGCTCAGGAGCGGGAGGAGCTCGTGGCCGAGGCCGAGCAGCTCGCGGCGACCGACCCGGGGCGCATCCAGTGGAAGCAGAGCAGCGCCCGCATCCGCGAGCTGCTGGACGAGTGGAAGGCCCACCAACGCTCCGGCCCCCGTCTGGACAAGGAGGCCGAGAACGCCCTCTGGCAGCGCTTCAGCCACGCCCGGTCGGCCTTCGACAAGATGCGCAAGACCTGGTTCGCCCAGCTGGACGAGGAGCACGGCCAGGCCAAGGCCACCAAGGAGCGGCTGGTCCGCGAGGCCGAGGCCCTGTCGACCAGCAAGGACTGGGGCGCGACCGCGGGGGCCTTCAAGCGGCTCATGCAGGACTGGAAGCGGGCCGGCCGGGCCTCCCGCGCCGACGACGACGCGCTGTGGGTGCGGTTCAAGGCCGCGCAGGACGCCTTCTTCGACGCCAAGGACGAGGTGGTGGCCGCCGAGGAGGCGGAGTTCTCCGAGAACCTCAAGGTCAAGGAGGCACTCCTGGTCGAGGCCGAGGCCATCACCGTCGACGAGGCCCACCTCGACCAGGCCAAGGCCGAGCTGCGCCGGGTGCAGGACCGCTGGGACGCCGCCGGGAAGGTGCCGCGCGGCGACATCAAGCGGGTGGAGAACCGGCTGCGCGCGGTCGAGCAGAAGGTGCGCGACATCGAGGACTCGCAGTGGCGGCGCAGCGACCCCGAGCTCGACGCCCGGGCGCGGTCCATGGTGGACCAGCTCGAGCGGGCCGTGCAGGGTCTGGAGTCCGACCTCGAGGCGGCCCGGGCGGCCGGGGACGACCGCAAGGTCAGCGCCCTGGAGTCCGAGCTGGCGACCAAGCAGCTCTGGCTGGACTCGGCCCGTGGGGGTCTGAG
The DNA here is from genome assembly GCF_001483745.1 of Serinicoccus chungangensis. Classification (GTDB taxonomy): domain Bacteria; phylum Actinomycetota; class Actinomycetes; order Actinomycetales; family Dermatophilaceae; genus Ornithinicoccus; species Ornithinicoccus chungangensis_A. The sequence goes on from NZ_LQBL01000027.1 coordinate 283,465, forward strand.
CCGGTGAGCTCCCTCACCCGCCTGGCGACGGAGGTCGCCGAGGTCGCCGACGGCCTGTGCGCCTACCTCGACGACTCGCCCTCACCCTTCCACGCGGTGCAGACCGCGGCCGGGCTGCTGACCGCCGCCGGCTTCACCGAGGTCGCCGAGGTCGACCAGACCCCCACGGCGCCGGGGCACTACGTGGTCCGCCGCGGCGGGTCGCTGCTCGCCTGGTCGACGGCCCACCTGCCGGCCGACCGGCCGGCGCACACGGCATACCGGGTCGTCGGCGCCCACACCGACTCCCCCAACCTGCGGGTCAAACCGCACCCGGACTGGACCCGGGCCGGGTGGCGGATGCTGGGCGTCGAGGTCTACGGCGGGGCGCTGACCAACTCCTGGCTCGACCGCGACCTGGGGCTGTCCGGGCGGGTCGCCGTACGGGACACCGACGCCCCCGGTGGCGTCCGCCAGCACCTCTGGCGCTGCGACGAGCCGCTGCTGCGCGTCTCCCAGCTGGCCGTCCACCTCGACCGCACGGTGCGCACCGAGGGGCTGCGGCTCAACGACCAGCAGCACCTGGCGCCGCACTGGAGCCCCGGCGGCGGGGCCGAGGGCGGGTTCAGCGACTGGCTGGCTGCCCAGGTCGACGTGCCCCGCGAGGACCTGCTCGGCTTCGACGCGATGACCCACGACCTCACCCCGGCCCGGCGCATCGGCGGCGACGGGGAGCTCGTCGCCTCGGCCCGCCTGGACAACCTGGCGACCTCCTACGCCGCCGTCCGGGCGCTCCTGCAGGCGGTCGCCGAGCCGGCCGAGGCCACGACGCCCACGGTGCCGGTCATCGTGCTCTTCGACCACGAGGAGGTCGGCAGCACCTCCGAGCGGGGCGCCCAGTCCACCTTCCTGCCGTCCTGGCTCGAGCGGATCGTCCTGGCCGCCGGCGGGACCCGGGAGGACTACTGGCGGGCGCTCGCGGGCACGGTCGTGGCCTCCGGCGACATGGCGCACGCCACGCACCCCAACTACCCGGAGCGGCACGAGCCCGAGCACCCGATCCTCATGAACGGCGGGCCGGTGCTCAAGGTCAACACCAACCTGCGCTACGCCACCGACTCCCCCGGTGCGGCCGCCTTCGCCCTCGCCTGCGAGCGGGCGGGGGTGCCGATGCAGACCTTCGTCACCCGCTCGGACCTCCCGTGCGGGTCCACCGTCGGGCCGATGACGTCGGCGCTGACTGGCGCGACCACGGTCGACTTCGGGGCCCCGGTCCTGTCGATGCACTCCACCCGCGAGATCTGCGGCACCCTCGACCAGGCCGGGTACGCCGCGGCGCTCGCCGCCTTCCTCACCCCCGCCTGAGCGCACCCGGCCGGGGGCCGCCCCGTTCTGGACATAGGAAAGTGGGGCCCGTTCCCCAGAAAGCTATGTCCGGAACCGGCAGCCCGGCGGGGGCCGCCCCGTTTCTGGACATAGAAAAGTGGGACCCGTTCCCCAGAAGCGTATGTCCAGAACGTTGCCGGGGGGCTCAGGCGTGGCTGCGGCGGTGCGGGTCGGTGCTCGTCGTGCCGGTGACCCGGTAGGCGTCGAGCACGGCCGGGATACGCCGCACCGCCCGCAGGACGGACTCCAGGTGCGACGGGTCGGCCATCTCGAAGGTGAACTTCGACAGGGCCACCCGGTCGCGGCTCGTCTGCACCGACGCGGACAGGATGTTGACGTGCTGCTCGGAGAGCACGCGGGTGATGTCGGAGAGCAGCGCCGAGCGGTCCAGGGCCTCGACCTGCATGTTGACGAGGAACAGGCTGCTGGCGGTCGGGGCCCAGGCGACCCGGATGATCCGCTCGGCGGACTTCTCCTGCAGGTCGGCGGCGTTGGTGCAGTCGGTCCGGTGGACCGAGACCCCCTTGCCGTGGGTGACGAAGCCCAGGATGGGGTCCCCCGGCACCGGCGTGCAGCACTTGGCGATCTTGACCCAGACGTCGTCCGCCCCGACGACGGTCACCCCGGGGTCGGCGTGGGCCACCCGGCCACGCCGCGGGCGCGTCGCCTCGGCGAGGTCCTCCTCGGTGCCGTCCTCGCCGCCCAGCGTGGAGGTCAGCTGCTTGACGACGTGCTGGGCCGAGACGTGTCCCTCGCCCACCGCCGCGAAGAGCCCGTCGATGTCCTTGTAGTTGAGCCCCTGCGCCACCGCCGTGAGCGTGTCGTGGCTCATGAGCCGCTGCAGCGGGGCGTTCTGCTTGCGCAGGACCTTGGCGATCTCGTCCTTGCCGGAGTCGACCATCTCCTCGCGCCGCTCGCGGGTGAACCACTGCCGGATCTTGTTGCGGGCGCGGGCGCTCTTGACGAAGCTCAGCCAGTCCCGGCTCGGCCCGGCGTCCTGGGCCTTGCTCGTGATGATCTCGCACACGTCGCCGTTGCTGAGCTCGGAGTCCAGGGAGACCAGCTTGCCGTTGACCCGGCCGCCGACGCAGCGGTGCCCGACCTCGGTGTGGACGGCGTAGGCGAAGTCGACCGGCGTCGCGCCGGCCGGCAGCGCCATGACGTCGCCGTCCGGGGTGAAGACGTAGACCTCGGCAGCACCCATCTCGAAGCGCAGCGAGTCGAGGAACTCACCGGGGTCGGAGGTCTCCTGCTGCCAGTCGATGAGCTGGCGCAGCCACTGCATACCCTCCAGGGCACCCGGCCCGCCGTCCGCGCCGGCGCTCGCCCGGGAGCCGTCCGGCCCCTGCTCCTTGTACTTCCAGTGCGCCGCCACGCCGTACTCCGCGCGCCGGTGCATCTGGAAGGTGCGGATCTGGATCTCGACCGGCTTGCCGCCGGGGCCGATGACCGTGGTGTGCAGCGACTGGTACATGTTGAACTTCGGCATCGCGATGTAGTCCTTGAACCGCCCCGGCACCGGGTTCCACCGGTTGTGCAGCGCGCCGAGCACCGCGTAGCAGTCCTGGATCGACTCGACGAGCACCCGCACCCCGACGAGGTCGTAGATCTTCTCGAAGTCGTGCCCCCGCACGATCATCTTCTGGTAGACGGAGTAGTAGTGCTTGGGCCGGCCGGTGACCGTGGCCCGGATCTTGGCGGTGCGCAGCTCCTCGGAGATCTCCCCGCGGATCCGCGACAGCATCTCCTCCCGGGCGGGGGCGCGGTCCGCGACCATCCGCACGATCTCGTCGTAGACCTTGGGGTAGAGCTGGGCGAAGGACAGGTCCTCCAGCTCCCACTTGATGGTGTTCATCCCCAGCCGGTGCGCCAGCGGCGCGTAGATCTCCAAGGTCTCGGAGGCCTTGCGGGCGGCGCTCTCGGCCGACACGTAGCGCCAGGTCCGGGCGTTGTGCAGCCGGTCGGCGAGCTTGATGACGAGGACCCGGATGTCGCGCGCCATCGCGACGACCATCTTGCGGACCGTCTCCGCCTGCGCCGCGTCGCCGTAGGTCACCTTGTCGAGCTTGGTGACCCCGTCCACCATCATCGCGATCTCGTCACCGAAGTCGCGGCGCAGCTGCGGCAGCGAGTATGGCGTGTCCTCCACCGTGTCGTGGAGCAGCGCCGCCGCGATGGTCGAGGGCGTCATCCCCAGCTCGGCGAGGATCGTCGCCACCGCCAGGGGGTGGGTGATGTAGGCGTCACCGCTCTTGCGCTGCTGGCCCTTGTGCATCTCCTCGGCGACCGCGTAGGCCCGCTCGATGAGCGCGAGGTCGGCCTTGGGGTGGGTGGCCCGCACCGAGCGCAGCAGCGGCTCCAGCGCCGGGTTGGCCGTGGTGCGGGTCCCGCCCAGCCGGGCCCACCGGGGCCGCAGCCCGCCACCCGCCCGGGCGGGCGGTGTGGTGGCTGCGGGCTCGCTCATGCACAGATCATAGGCGCTCGCCGGAGCGCACCAGCAGCCCGGTGAGGCGCGCGGGCGACGCGCTCAGACGCTGGTGAGGCAGTGCAGGTCGTAGCCGCCCAGGCGGCCCCGGCCGCCCAGCTCCTCGATCTCCAGCACCAGCTCGATGGCCGCCACGCTGGCCCCGCACCGCTCGATGAGCTCGCAGGTCGCGGCCAGGGTGCCGCCGGTGGCGAGCACGTCGTCGACGACCAGCACACGCTCGTGGTGGGAGACGGCGTCCTGGTGGATCTCGAGGGTGGCCGTGCCGTACTCCAGCGTGTAGGACTGGCTGTGCACGGCCGCGGGCAGCTTGCCGCCCTTGCGCACCGGGACGAAGCCGACGCCGAGGGCGTGGGCCACCATCGAGCCGAGGATGAAGCCCCGCGCCTCGATGCCGGCCACGACGTCGACCTGGCCGCGTCGCCGGTCGACCGTGTCGGTGACGATCCGGTCGCGCAGCCGGCGGTCGAGCAGCACGGGGGTGAAGTCCTTGAAGACCACGCCCTCCTCCGGGAAGTCGGGGATGTCCCGCATCCCCGCGAGGACGTCCCTCGCCAGCTGCGCGTCCGGGGTCGCCACCTGACCGGCCACGGCCTCAGCGTCCACGGCGCTTGCGCTTCGGCTGGTTGCGCGGTCCGCGCTGGGCGTACGGGTGCAGCTGTCGCCCGGGTGCCTGCTCCCCCCGCGCGGCGGTGGCCGCGCCGGAGGGCGCCGGGTCCTGGGGTGCGCCCGCCGGGGCGCCGACCAGCGCGCCCTCCGCGTCCTCACCCTCCAGCAGCTCGTCGTCGGCGTGCGTGGAGGAGCGCTCCTCGCGACGCTCGCGCCGGCGGGTCACCTGCGCGTCGTGCCGGCGGACCACCAGCTCGCCCTCCCGCAGCTGCACGAGCAGCGGGGTGGCGATAAAGATCGAGGAGAACGTGCCGACCGTGATCCCGATGAAGAGCGCCCACGACAGGTCGACCAGCGTCCCGGGCCCGATGAGGGTGACCCCGACGACCAGGATGACCGCCACCGGCAGCAGCGCCACCACGGAGGTGTTGATGGAGCGGACGAGGGTCTGGTTGACCGCCTGGTTGGCGGCCTCGGCATACGTCTGCCGCTTGGTGTCGAAGGTGTGGTCGGTGTTCTCCCGGACCTTGTCGAAGACGACGATGGTGTCGTAGATCGAGTATCCGAGGATGGTGAGGAAGCCGATGACCGAGGCCGGCGACACCTCGATGCCCACCAGCGCGTAGATCCCCACGGTGAAGAGCACGTCGTGCACGAGGGCGACGAGCGCGGCCACGGCCATCTTCCAGGTGTGGAAGTAGAACGTCAGGATCAGCGTGACGAGGGCGAGGAAGACCGCCAGCGCGATGGCGGCGCGCTGGGTGACCGTCTCACCCCACGACGGACCGACGAAGGAGCTCGTGACGGCGGAGGTCTCGACGCCGAAGGCCTCGGCGAGGTCGGCCCGGGCCGTCTCGGCCTCGGTGTTGTCCAGCTCGCCGGTCTGCACCCGGACGGTGTCGTCCCCGATGCGGGTGATCGTGGTCGTGCCGCCGGGGTCGACGGCCTCGAGGGCGTCGTCGGCGGTCTGCTCGTAGCCCTCCATCTGGCTGCTGCTGACCCCGCTCACCCGCAGCTCGGAGCCGCCGCTGAACTCGATGCCGAAGTTCAGCCCGCGGCCGACCAGGCCGACGAGGGAGATGATCATGAGCACGGCCGACAGGGCGTACCAGAAGCGGCGACGACCGACGATGTCGAAGGACCGGGCGCCCGAGTAGAGGTCGTTGCCCAACCGGGAGAAGCGCGACATCAGACCACACCACCTTCCAGCTCTTCGCGGGTATGCCGTCGGCGCCCCGGGGCGATGACGTCCGGCTCACGGACCCGGCCGCGTCCGAGGTAGGCCGAGCGCTTGGCGCCGAGCCGCTCGGGCTCCATCCCGGACCACTTGCGGCCCTCGCCGAAGAAGCGGGTGTTGGCGAGGATGCTCACCAGCGGGTGGGTGAACATGAACACGACCAGGAGGTCGATGACCGTGGTCAGCCCCAGCGCGAAGGCGAACGCCCGCACGCCGGACTCGGACAGCAGGTAGAGGACCGCCGCGGCCAGCAGGTTGACGACGTCGGAGATGATGAGCGTCCGGCGGGCGCGCTCCCACCCGGTGTCCACGGCATACCGCAGCGGACGACCGGCCCGGACCTCGTCACGGATGCGTTCGAAGTAGACGATGAAGCTGTCCGCCGTGATGCCGATGGCCACGATGAGGCCGGTGACCCCGGCCATGGTGAGCCGGAAGTTGTTGGCCCACCCCAGCAGCGTCACCGAGCCGTAGGCGAGCAGCGCGGCGATGATGAGCGAGCCGATGGCGACCAGGCCCAGCGCGTGGTACTGGACCAGCATGTAGGCGAACACCAGCAGCAGACCGATGATCCCGGCGACCACGCCCCAGCGCAGCTGCTCGCCACCCAGGGTGGGGCTGATCTGCTCGGAGGTCTGGACCTCGAAGCTCAGCGGCAGGGCGCCGAACTCGAGCTGGTTGGCCAGCGCCTGCGCCTCCTCCGGGGTGAAGTCACCCGAGATGGTCGCGGTTCCGCCGGAGATGACGCCGTTGACGGTCGGGGCGGTGATGACCTCGCCGTCGAGGATCGTGGCGAAGCGGTTCTGGGCCTGACCCTGCGGGTAGCCGTAGAGCCGGGAGGTGATCTCCGCGAAGGTCTGGCCGCCCTCGCCGTCGAAGGTGAGGTTGACCTGCCAGCGGCCGGTCACCGCGCCGCCCTGGACGGTCTCGGGGCTGGCGTTGGCGGTGGTGACGGCGCTGCCGGTGAGCTCCACCGGGCCGAGGATGAACTTCTCGTCACCCTCGGCGGAGCAGGCGACGGTCGGCTCGTCGGCCGGGGCCGCCGCGACCTCGCCGGCGACACCGGTGGCCGAGCAGTCGAGCGCGGTGAACTCCTCCGACAGCTCGGGCGTGATCTGCTCCAGGCTGGAGGGGTCGGCGGGCGGGGCCGTCTCGTCCGCCGGCGGGGCCGTGCTGTCGGCGTCGTCGCCGGCCGGCACGCCGGGCGCCTGCGTGGCCGCGTCGTCGGCGTCCCCCGCGGAGACCGGCTGGCCGGCGAGCGGGTCGTCGGCCGCGCTGACCCCCGCGGCACCGTCGAGCCGGGTGCCGCCACGGTTGCCCTCGGTCTGCTCGGCCTCGTCTCCCGACCCGTCCCCGGAGGACCCGTCGTCGACGCTGTCCTCGCCGCCCTCGGACTGCTGAGCCTCCTGCTCGGACTCCTCGAGCTGCTCCTGGAGCAGGCTCGGCGGGAGCGGGAGGGTGCGCTGCGGGGGCACCTCGGCCTGCGGCCCGGTCGGCTGGGCGACCAGCACCGGGCGGAACTGCAGCTGGGAGGACCGGCTGAGCGCCTCGACCTGGGCGGCCGAGGGGTTGCCGGGGATGGCCACGGAGACGTTCTGCCCGCTGCGGGTCACCTCCGCCTCGGCGACGCCCCCGCCGTCGATGCGGCGGCGGATGATGTCGATGGCCTGCTCGAGCTGGTCGGACGAGACCGACGCGCCCTCCTCGGTCAGCGGCTCCATGACGATCTGGCGGCCCCCGGCGAGGTCCAGGCCCAGCTGGGGGGTGAGCGAGGCGGCCGGCTCCGCCCACAGGCGGGCGCCGCCGATGCTCGCGAAGAGCAGCAGCGTGATCATGAGCAGGCTCATGAGCGTGCGGAACGGCCCGCGCATCCGGGCGTTGCGCCGGCGGGGCGTGCGCCCGCGGCCCGAGCCGCCAGGTCCGCCCCGCTGCCGGCCTCCGCCCCCGGCGGCGTCGCCGGCGAGGTCCTCGTCCCGGCGAGGGGCCGGGGTGGACGTCGTCATCGCCGGGGCTCCGCGTCCCCGTCGGTGCCGTCGGGGCCGGGGTCGGTCCCCTCGGTCCCCGGCTCGGCCGCCCCGCCCCGGGCCGGGCCGCCCCCGCCGCCCACCATGGAGATGGGCAGGATCGCCCGGCGCTGGAAGCGGAACACCGAGCCCCCGGCCTCGAGGTGGACCACGTCCCCCTCGATGGCACGCACGACGCCGTACATCCCGGAGGTCGTCATGACCTCCTGGCCCGGCTGCAGCTGCCCCTGCGCGTCGGTGACCGCCCTGGCCCGCCGACGCTGGCTGAACATGAGGAACAGCAGGAAGAGGATCGGCAGTGCCAGGATGAGCAGCGTGAGGCCGGAGCCTCCCGCGCCCGCAGCGGCGCCGGTCGCCAGTGTCATGGAGTGACCCTTCAGAAAGCGTGTCTCGTGGGGCGCCGGTGCGACGCCGTCGTCCCGCTGCGCACGCTGACGCGCGCGGCAGGCACCCGGGGCAGTCTAGGTGAGTCTTCTGAGGCGGCCAAAGAGGCCGGTATGCCGTGTCGGCCTCCCCCGCTCCCGTCGGCGCCGTCCGCCCGACCGCGAGAGCCCCGCCCGGGCGGCCGAACCACGGTCACCCGCCGAGCGGGAGCGTGCCGGCGTCGGGGTCGCCGCCGCCGAACCGGCCCGGCGTGCCGTGACCGGGCACCCCTCCCCCGGCCTCCGGCGGCGGGGTGAGGCCGAGGTGCTGCCACGCGGACGGGCTGGCCGCGCGACCGCGGGGGGTGCGGATCATGAAGCCCTCGCGGACGAGGTAGGGCTCGGCCACGGTCTCCACGGTGTCGGGCTCCTCGCCCACGGCCACCGCGAGCGTCGACAACCCCACCGGCCCGCCGCGGAAGCGCGTGCACAGCGCCTCCAGCACCGCCCGGTCGAGCCGGTCGAGACCCAGCGCGTCGACGTCGAAGAGCGCCAGCGCCTGGTGCGCGGCCGCCTCGTCCACGACGTGCTGGCCGTGGACCTGCGCCCAGTCACGGACCCGACGCAGCAGGCGGTTCGCGATGCGCGGGGTGCCCCGCGACCGGGAGGCGATCTGCGTGATCCCCGGCTCGTCGGCCTCGATCTCCAGCAGCGCCGCGTTGCGGTGCAGGATGGTCACGAGGTCCTCGGTGGCGTAGTAGTCGAGGTGCCCGGTGAAGCCGAAGCGGTCGCGCAGCGGCGCGGGCAGCAGCCCCGCGCGGGTGGTGGCCCCGACCACGGTGAACGGCGGCAGCTCCAGGGGGATGGCCGTGGCGCCCGGGCCCTTCCCGACGATGACGTCGACCCGGAAGTCCTCCATCGCGAGGTAGAGCATCTCCTCGGCCGGCCGTGACATCCGGTGGATCTCGTCGAGGAAGAGCACCTCGCCCTCCACCAGCGAGGACAGGACGGCCGCCAGGTCGCCGGCGTGCTGGATGGCCGGTCCGCTGGTGATGCGGATGGGCTGCTCCAGCTCGCCGGCGATGATCATGGCCAGCGTGGTCTTGCCCAGCCCGGGCGGGCCGGAGAGCAGGACGTGGTCCGGCGGGCTGCCCCGCCGCCGGGCCGCCTCGAGGACGAGGCCGAGCTGGTCGCGCACCCGCCCCTGTCCGGGGAAGTCGGCCAGTCGGCGCGGCCGCAGGGCCGCCTCGATCCGGCGCTCCTCGTCGCTGCCCGAGGGGTCGACGACCCGCTCGCCGTCGGGGTATGCCTCGGGCACCTCGACCTCGTAGGACCCGTCGGTCGTCCCCTCCCCGGCGCCGGTCACCGGCCGAGCTCCCGCAGGGTCGCGCGCAGCAGGGCGGCCACGTCGGTGGGCGCGTCCGCACCCTTGGTCACGGCGCCGAGGGCGCCGTCCGCCTGCCGCGTGGTCCACCCCAGCCCCTGCAGCGCCTCCCGCACCTGGGTGTGCACCGCGTCCTCGCCGGCCCCGCCGCCCGGTGCCGCACCCGCCCCGCCGGCCAGACCGGGCTCGACACCCATCGCCAGGATCTTGTCCTTGAGCTCCAGGACCAGTCGCTCGGCCGACTTGCGGCCGATGCCCGGCACCTTGGTGAGGGCCACGAGGTCGCCCTGGGCCAGCGCGGCCCGGACGTCGGCGGGCGAGTGGACGGACAGCATGGCCAGCGCGAGCCGGGGCCCGACACCGCTCACCGTCTGGACCTGCTCGAAGAGCGCCTTGGCGTCGGCCCCCGCGAAGCCGTAGAGCGTGAGCGATTCCTCGCGGACGACGAGGGTGGTCTCCAGGGTGAGCTCCTGGCCGGTCCGGCAGCCGGACGCGGTCTCCGGCGTGGTGTGCACGAGCAGACCGACACCGCCCACCTCGACGACAACGTGGTCGAGACCGACGTGGCGGACGGGTCCGCGGACCGAGGCGATCACCGGGGGTTCCTCCTGCTGCTGGTGGTGGCGGCTCGACCGCCCGCGCGCGCCGAGGCGCGGGAGGTGGCCGAGCGGGCGGCGGTGCGGTGCTCGGCGTGCAGCTGGGCGAGCCGGTTCGGCGCCGCCCGGGACGCCTGGTCCTCGGCGTCCTGGAGCCGGTTGCGGTCGCCGGCGGCGTCGTCGGCGCGGACCCGGGCCGCCCCTCGCCACAGGTGGCAGATTGCGAGTGCGAGCGCGTCGGCGGCGTCCGCCGGGCGGGGCGCCTGTTCCAGGGTGAGGATGCGCGTCACCATGTGGGTGACCTGGGCCTTGTCCGCCCGTCCGTTGCCGGTGACGGCGGCCTTGACCTCCGAGGGGGTGTGCAACACCAGGGGCAGCCCGAGCCGGGCGGCGGCCAGCATGGGCACGGCCGACGCCTGCGCCACGCCCATGATGCTGCTGTTGCGCGTGCTGGCGAAGACCCGCTCCACGGCCACCGCGTCAGGTCGCGTGCGGGCGAGCCACTCGTCGATCTCCGTCTGCAGGGTGAGCAGGCGCTCGGCCGGCTCGTCCCCCGGAGGGGTCCGGACCACACCCACCTCCACGAGCCGCAGCGAGCGCCCCGGGAGCCCCTCGACGACCCCGAGACCGCACCGGGTGAGACCGGGGTCGACGCCGAGCACGCGCATACCGCTCCCGTTCGATGGTGTGGACAGATGTTCGGACACCACGCTACAAGCCCGGGCGGCCGTGCCCGCGCACGACACACCCTCCGGGCGGGAGCCGCCGGAACAGCTCGGACCTCGCTGCGCTCGGCCGGCTTCCTGCTTCCAGCAGTCAGGCTCGCTGCGCTCGCGACTACTCGAGCTCGGCGAGGACCTCGTCGGGGATGTCGGCGTTGCTGTAGACGTTCTGGACGTCGTCGCAGTCCTCCAGGGCGTCGATGACCCGGATGACCTTCTTGGCGCCGTCGGCGTCCAGCGGCACCTGCATGCTGGGGACGAAGGTCACCTCCGCCGAGTCGTAGTCCAGCCCGGCCTCCTGCAGCGCGGTCCGGACCGCCACGACGTCGCCGGCCTCGGAGATGACCTCGAAGGACTCGCCCACGTCCTCGACCTCCTCGGCGCCCGACTCGAGCACGATCTCGAGCAGCGAGTCCTCGCTGGCCTCCCCGCTCTCCTGCTCCTTGGGCACGACGACCTGGCCCTTGCGCTCGAAGAGGTAGGCCACCGAACCGCTGTCGGCCATCGAGCCCCCGTTGCGGGAGAGTGCCGTGCGCACCTCCATCACGGCGCGGTTCTTGTTGTCGGTGAGGCACTCGATGTAGAGGGCGACGCCCCCCGGGGCGTACCCCTCGTAGACCAGCGCCTCGTAGCTCGCGCCGCCGGCCTCGGCGCCCGACCCGCGCTTGACGGCGCGGTCGATGTTGTCGTTGGGCACCGAGCTCTTCTTGGCCTTCTGGATGGCGTCGTAGAGGGTCGGGTTGCCGGTCGGGTCGCCCCCGCCCATGCGGGCCGCGACCTCGATGTTCTTGATGAGCTTGGCGAAGAGGTTGGCCCGCTTGGCGTCGATCGCGGCCTTCTTGTGCTTGGTCGTCGCCCACTTGGAGTGGCCACTCATCGTTGCTCCTCGATCTGTCGACGTGCGGGTCAGGTATGCCGTGCCCGTCCCGGTCGGCGGCGCGGGCACCAGCTCCTCAGGTTACCTGCCGGACAGGGCCGGGCTGACGGACCCGACCGACCGCCGGGCGCCCCCGGGGGTGCGCACGCGCCGAGGACCAGATCATCCGCCACTCTTGCCCCAGGCACATCGCGTACCGCATAGTAATGAGCGCCGGAGCAACGTCCCTGCTCAGGCCACCCCTCCCATCCTCCTGGAGTCATCGTGCGACGACCGTCCCTCGTCGGCCTCACCCTCGCTCTCGTCCTCTCCCTCACCGGCGCACCGGCGACGGCCGCCCCGCAGGAGCAGGACGCGGCGCAGGACGCCCTCCCCTACGCCCAGCAGGCCGACTCGGTCGAGCCCGTGCAGACCGCCGAGGAGCTCGGGGAGACCACGGTGGTCACGGACAGCTCGGTGCTGCCGGCCCCGGTGCCCGGCTCCGAGGTCTACCCGGTGCCGGCCGACGGCAGCTACGACATCACCGGCGGCGGCTTCGGCCACCGCATCGGCATGTCGCAGTGGGGGGCCCACGGTGCCGGCCTCCAGGGCCTGTCGCACGAGCGGATCCTCTCCTTCTACTACCCCGGCACCCGCCTGGAGACCTGGTCGGCCGCCGACATCTCCGTCGGCATCACCATCGACCACGACGGGGTGACCCAGGTGGCGCACCGCAGCGGGCTGCGCGTCGGCGCCGCGGCGGGCGGCACCACCTACGCCCTGCCGTCCGGGCGCAGCCAGTGGCGCGTCCGCGCGACGAGCGGCTCGGCCTCCTCCTGCGTCCTGCAGGGGTATGACGGCTCCTCCTGGTCGACCTGGTGGCCCTCGGGCATGTCCCGGCGCTGCCCGGTGACCTTCAGCTCCCCCTCGGAGAAGAGCGTCGACCTCGTCCTGCCGGACGGCTCGCGGCGCATCTACCGCGGCGCGGTGACGGCCACCCACCACGGCAGCACCGCGCTGGCCACCGTCAACCACCTGCCGCGGGAGCACTACCTGCGCTCGGTGGTCGCCGCCGAGATGGGCCCGTCCTTCCACCCCGAGGCGCTGCAGGCCCAGTCGGTCGCCGCCCGGACCTACGCCGAGCGCAGCGCCAGCACGAGCTACTACGACATCTGCGACACCACCGCGTGCCAGGCATACCGGGGCCGTGGGGTGCGTCGCAGCGACGGCAGCATCAGCTCCTACGAGTACGCCGCCAACACCGGCGCGGTCGACGCGACGGCCGGGCAGGTGCTGACCTTCGCCTTCCCGAACGGGCGGCGGCTCGCGACGACGATGTACTCGGCCTCGACCGGCGGTCAGACGATCGCCTCGGGCAACGGCCACGACTACCTCACCGCCCAGCGCGACCCGTACGACGCCGTGGCGGCCAACCCCCGGCACCGCTGGAGCGCCTCGCTGCCGCGGACCTCGCTGCAGCAGCGCTACGGCATCCACCGGGTGGAGCGCATCCAGGTGCTGACCCGTGACGGGGTGGGCGCGTGGGGCGGGCGGATCCTCACCGCCCGGGTCGAAGGCTTCACCTCCGGCGGGCAGTACACCTGGGCGCACGCCACCGGCACCGGCCTCATGCTCGCCCGCTACTGGCCGACGTGGTCCGACGGGCTCTCCTCGGACTACTTCACCTTCGCCTCGCCCGCCCCGGCGCCCACCGGACCGGTCCGGCTCGGCGGCACCGACCGCTACGGCACCGCGGCGACCGTGGCCGAGCAGTGGTCCCCCGGCCTCGAGGTGGTCTACATCGTGTCCGGCCAGGACTACCCCGACGCGCTGGCCGCCTCGGCCCGGGCCGGGGTCTACGACGCCCCGATCCTGCTCAGCCGGGCGGACGACCTGCCCGGCGCCACGCGGCGCGCGCTGACCCGGTTGCGGCCGGACCGGCTCGTCGTGCTCGGGGGCAGCGAGGCGGTGAGCGGCACGGTCCTCACCGAGCTGCGCTCCTACGCCCGCACCGGGCGGGTGGACCGCGTGGCGGGGACCGACCGCTACGCCACCGCCGCCGCGCTCTCCGACTACTACCCCTCCCGCGTCGACCGGGTGCTGCTCGCCAGCGGGCAGGCGTTCCCCGACGCGCTGGCCGGGGCCGCGGTCGCCAACGGCGAGCAGGTGCCGCTGCTCCTCACCCGGGGGGACGAGCTGCACCCGAGCACGCGACGTGCCCTGGAGCGGCTGCGCCCGCGCGAGGTGGTCGTCCTCGGCGGCGACGGCGCAGTCTCGGCATCGGTCCTGCGCGAGGCGGGTCGCTACGCCTCCGCCGGCGCCCAGCGCTGGGCCGGCACCGACCGCTACCGCACCGCGGCCAAGATCGCCGCGACCTTCCCCCGGAGCACCGAGCCCTCGTTCGTCGCGCTCGGCACCGACTTCCCGGACGCCCTCGTCGCGGCCGCCCTCGCGGGGCGCAACGACGCGCCGCTGGTGCTCACCCGCGGGGACCGGGTGGTGCGTGGCGCCGACCTGGCGCTCACCCACCTGCGGCCGGGCTCGATGTACGTCCTCGGCGGCGACTCGGGGATCACCGACACCACGATGACCGCCCTGGGGCGCTACCTGCGCTGAGGCCGTCGGCCGGCGCCGGGCACACCGCCGGCCGACGCCACGGCCGCTCGCCCAGCAGCCGGCCAGCGGGTACCCGATGCGCAACCCGTTGCCGGTGCCGGGCGAGCAGTTCGTCGCCCGGCCCCGCGACCTGGCCGCCTGGGTCGTGGAGGTGGACGGCACGCTCGCCGGTCACGTCGCCGTCGACCGGGTGGAGGACGGGGAGATCGGCCGGGGCTTCCTCGCCGCGACCGGTATGCCGCTCGCTCGGCTCGGGTCCGTCTCCACCCTCTTCGTCGGGCCGGGCCGGGCGGGGCTCGGCCTGGGCGGGCGGCTGCTGGACACCGCCGTCGGCTGGGCCCGCGAGCAGGGGCTGACGCCGGTGCTCGACGTGTTCCCCGGCCACGCGGTCGCGCGGGCGCTCTACCTGCGCCGGGGCTGGCGGGACGTCGCCACGCTGCGGCCGGACTGGGTGCCCGACCACGCGGACGACCTCGTCCTCATGGTCCTGCCGGACTCAGCCTGAGCAGAGCTCGACGAAGAGCGCGTGCACCCGGTGGTCGCCGGTCACCTCGGGATGGAAGCTCGTGGCGAGCAGGTGTCCCTGCCGGACGGCGACGGGGTGGCCCTCCACGGCGGCGAGGACCTCGACCTCCTCGCCCAGCCGCTCCACCCAGGGCGCGCGGATGAACACCGCGGGGAACGGGCGGTCGGGATCGGGCAGCCCGGCGATCTGCAGGTCGGTCTCGAAGCTGTCGACCTGGCGCCCGAAGGCGTTGCGCCGCACGGTCATGTCGATGCCGCCGAAGGTCTGCTGCTCGGGGTGCCCGTCGAGGATCTCGTCGGCGAGCTGGATCATCCCGGCGCACGAGCCGTAGACCGGCAGCCCCGCGGCGACGAGGCGCCGGATCGGCTCGTGCAGCCCGAAGATCCGGCACAGCCGGTCGATGGTCGTGGACTCCCCGCCGGGGATGACCAGGCCGTCCAGGCCCTCCAGCTCGCGGGGCCGACGGACCAGCCGCGGGTCGGCCCCGACGGCGTCCAGCGCGGCGACGTGCTCGCGCACGTCCCCCTGGACGGAGAGGACGCCGACGACGGGGCGCCGGGGCTCCGGCTGCTGGTCGGCCTCGCTCACCAGCCGCGCTCGGCGAGCCGGTGCGGCTGCGGGATGTCGTCGACGTTGATCCCGACCATGGCCTCGCCCAGGCCGCGGGAGACCTCGGCGAGGGTGTCGGGGTCGTCGTGGAAGGTGGTGGCCTTGACGATGGCGGCGGCCCGCTGCGCGGGGTTGCCCGCCTTGAAGATGCCCGAGCCGACGAAGACGCCCTCGGCCCCCAGCTGCATCATCATCGCCGCGTCGGCGGGGGTGGCGATGCCGCCCGCGGTGAAGAGGACCACCGGCAGCTTCCCGGCGCGCGCGACCTCCTTGACGAGGTCGTAGGGTGCCTGCAGCTCCTTGGCCGCGACGTAGAGCTCGTCGTCGGCCAGCGACGAGAGCCGGTTGATCTCGCCGCGGATCGAGCGCATGTGCGTGGTGGCGTTGGACACGTCGCCGGTGCCCGCCTCGCCCTTGGACCGGATCATCGCCGCCCCCTCGGTGATGCGGCGCAGCGCCTCGCCCAGGTTGGTCGCGCCGCAGACGAAGGGCACGGTGAAGGCCCACTTGTCGATGTGGTGGGCGTAGTCGGCCGGGGTGAGCACCTCGGACTCGTCGACGTAGTCCACGCCGAGGCTCTGCAGCACCTGCGCCTCGACGAAGTGGCCGATGCGGGCCTTGGCCATGACGGGGATCGAGACGGCCTCGATGATGCCGTCGATCATGTCGGGGTCGCTCATCCGGGACACCCCGCCCTGCGCCCTGATGTCGGCCGGCACCCGCTCGAGCGCCATGACGGCGACGGCCCCCGCGTCCTCGGCGATCTTGGCCTGCTCGGGGGTGACGACGTCCATGATGACGCCGCCCTTGAGCATGTCGGCCATGCCGCGCTTGACGCGGGTGGTGCCGGTGGTGGGCTGGGTGGGCTCGGACATGCCTGGGGGCCTCTCGTGCTCGGTCGCTGTGCGGTGGGTTCGGGTGGGGTCTGCGGGCGGTGGGTTGGCCCGCGGTGGCGTCGGCGTGCGCCGCGCCCCCCAGTCTACGGACCCGCCGGCTCGCTGCTGGACCACGTGTGCCGCTTCCCCCGCCCGCCAGCCTGAGCAGAGAAAACGTCCCGAGACAGGGGTTGCAACCCCTGCTCTGGGAGCGTTTCTCTGCTCAGGTCCGGATGGCGAGGCCCGGCCCCTGCTCGGGGAGCGTCTCTCTGCTCAGGCCGGCCAGGCGGCGGCGAGCTGCTCCCGGACGTCGGCGAGCAGCTGCGGCAAGGCCTTGGTCTGCCCGACGATCGGCAGGAAGTTGGCGTCGCCCATCCAGCGCGGCACGACGTGCTGATGCAGATGGGCGGCGACGCCGGCGCCGGCGACCTCGCCCTGGTTCATCCCCAGGTTGAAGCCCGCCGGGTTGCTCGCCGCCTGGATCGCCCGGAGGGCCGCCTTGGTCAGCGCGGTGAACTCGGCCGTCTCCTCGTCGGTGAGGTCGAGGTAGAGCGGGACGTGCCGGTAGGGGCAGACCAGCAGGTGCCCGGGGTTGTAGGGGAAGAGGTTGAGGATGACGTAGCAGTGCTCCCCTCGGTGCACGACGAGGTCGTCCCCGCCCGCGCCGGACGTCGCCGCGCAGAAGGGGCACCCGTCGCCGGCGTCCGCGCTGGGGCGCTCGCCGCGCACGTAGGCCATCCGGTGCGGCGTCCAGAGCCGCTCGAACCCGTCCTGCGACCCGGCGAAGGAGGTCGCGTCCTCCGGCTGCAGCTGCCCCGTCATGGCACGCAGTCTAGGGCCGCTCTCATCGCCCCCTCACCTGCGTCCGCGAGGCTGGGCGCGACCGTCGCCCGAGGAGGACGCATGGCCGACCCCCGCACCGACCGCGGCCCGCTCGCCCTCTTCGTGCTGGGCAAGCCCCCGTCGTCATCGAGCATCTTCCCCGAGGTCTTCGCCCTGCTCGGGCACCGCGGCGTCCGGGTGGAGGTATGCCTGCCGCACGACGGCCAGGCGCCGCCTCCTCCCGAGCAGGTGTCGTTGGTGGTGCACCGGGGCCTCCGCCCGGACGCCCTGGGGGTCGTCGAACGGCTGGCAGCCGCCGGCGTGCCCGCCGTCGACCCCGTGCCGGCGGTCCGGCTGCTGCGGCGGCACCAACGGCTGGAGGAGCGGCTGGCGCGCGCCGGGCTCCCGGTGCCGCCCTCGCGCCCCGTGCCGACCTGGGCCGACGTCCTCGTGGATGCCCGCGAGGAGCAGCGGGTGGTGAAGCGGCGTCGTCGGGGCCGGGGCCGCGGAGCCGAGGTGGTCGCCGGCCGGGCGGGCGACCTCCCGCCCGAGCCGCCCTTCCCCGGGCCCTACGTCACCCAGCCGTTCGTCCCGAACGACGGGCTGGACCGCAAGCTCTACGTCGTCGGGGACCGCGTCGCCGGCCTGCTCAAACCGTCCCCGCTGGTGGGCGGGCACGTGGAGACCGGGCGGCCCTTCGACGTGCCCGCCCCGCTGCAGGAGCTGGCCCTGGCCGCCGCCCGGACCTGCCGCCTGGACCTGGCGGGTGTTGACGTGGTGCTCGGGCCCGACGGGCCGGTGCTCGTCGACGTCAACGCCTTCCCCGGCTACCGCGGGGTGCCCGGGGCCCCGCAGGCCCTGGCCGACCTCGTCGCCGACCGGGTGGGAACAAGGCGGTGACCGCCGTGAGTTGCCCCAGCATGGACGACAACGAGCCCCAGCACGACCTGCGCGACGCCGCGATCGGTGACCCCACGGCATACCTGCCGGAGAAGAGCGAGTGGGTGGCCAGCCAGCTGCGCGACATCGACGCGGCGGGCGACACGGCGGCCGCCACCATCCAGGACCGGCCGGTCATGGTCATCACCATGCGCGGGGCCCGCAGCGGCCTGCTGCGCCGCGTGCCGCTCATGCGGGTCGAGCACGAGGGGGCCTATCTCGCGGTGGCCAGCAAGGGCGGGGCACCGGAGCACCCGGCGTGGTACCACAACCTCGTCAAGAACCCGGACGTCCTGGTCCAGGACGGCACGAGCCAGCAGGCGCTGCGGGCGCGCGAGCTGGCGGACGGCCCCGAGCGCGACGCGTGGTGGGAGCGGGCCGTGGCAGCGTTCCCGAGCTACGCCGACTACCAGGAGAAGACGGACCGGCTCATCCCGGTCTTCGTGCTCGAGCCGCTCTCCTAGGGCTGGGTCGGCAGCGAGACCGAGCGCACCTGCCGGACGCTCGCGCGCACCGCGTCCAGCACGGGGGCGGGCAGGGTGACGTCGTCGGCGACCTCGACCCGGTCCGCGCCCCGCTGCCGCGCCCAGCCGACGACCTGGCGGACGAGCGCGAGGCAGACCGCCTCCTCGCTCGCCCCGGTGGCCGGACCGAGCGCGGAGAGCACGAGGAGCCGCGGGGCGGCCCCGGGCAGGTGCGGCAGCATCGTGCGGCGCACGAGCGCCATCCCCACGTGCTCGCCGTCGTGCTCGGCGACCCAGGCCGGCAGGTCGGACGCCCGCGGGTGCCAGGCGCTGGCGAAGGCGCGCACGTGCCGCGGCCGGTCGGGGTCGGGGTCGGTCCCGCCGCGCAGCAGGGCCTGCTTGTGCAGCGCGCCCAGGAGCAGCGCCTCGTCGTCGTTCACGACGCGCACCCGGACGGCGTCGGCCAGCTCGCCCAGCGTCGGCATACCGTCCTCCTGATCCCTCGGGTATGCCGTGATCCTAGCCATCCCCGACCCCGCCGGTCGGCGTCCGGCCCAGGTCAGGCGGGGTGGGGTCGGGCGGGAGGGCGCCCGGGTCAGACCTGCACGCGGTCGCGGACGGCGGCGGCGATGCGCTCGACCGCCTGGTCCACCGGGACGGAGTTCTCCTGCGAGCCGTCACGAAAGCGGAAGGACACCGCACCGGCGTCCCGGTCCTCGCCGCCGGCGATGAGGATGAACGGCGCCTTGGACCGGCTGGCGTTGCGGATCTTCTTGGGGAAGCGGTCGTCCCCGCGGTCGACCTCGACCCGGATGCCGTGCTCGCGCAGCCGCGCGGCCACCTCGTCGAGGTAGCCCTCGAACTCCTCGGCCACCGGCACGCCGACCACCTGGACGGGCGCCAGCCACGGCGGCAGCTGCCCGGCGTAGTGCTCGATGAGCACGCCCATGAAGCGCTCGACCGAGCCCAGCTTGGCCGAGTGGATCATGACCGGCTGCTGCCGGGTGCCGTCCGCGGCGGAGTACTCCAGCCCGAAGCGCTCCGGC
This sequence comes from Serinicoccus chungangensis, assembly GCF_001483745.1. Classification (GTDB taxonomy): domain Bacteria; phylum Actinomycetota; class Actinomycetes; order Actinomycetales; family Dermatophilaceae; genus Ornithinicoccus; species Ornithinicoccus chungangensis_A. Next base: position 303,002 of record NZ_LQBL01000027.1, read on the forward strand.
TGGTTGAAGTCGTACTGCACCGTCGACATCTGCCAGGTCCGGCCGATCGCGTCGCGGGCCTGCACCGAGATCTTGGGTCCGTAGAAGGCGGCACCGCCGGGGTCGGGCACGAGCTCCAGCCCGGAGTCCCGCGCGACCTCCTCGAGCACGGCCGTCGCCTCGGCCCACTGCTCGTCGGTGCCGATGAACTTGTCCTTCTTCTCCCCCACCTCGTCGCGGGTGGACAGCTCGAGGTAGAAGTCGTCCAGGCCGAAGTCGCGCAGCACCCCGAGCACGAAGGTCAGCAGGTGCCGGATCTCGCTCGGGGCCTGCTCGCGGGTGACGTAGGAGTGCGAGTCGTCCATCTCCAGGCCGCGCACACGGGTCAGCCCGTGCACGACCCCGGACTTCTCGTAGCGGTAGACGTGCCCGAACTCGAACAGCCGCAGCGGCAGGTCGCGGTAGGAGCGCTGCTGGCTCCGGTAGATGAGATTGTGCATGGGGCAGTTCATCGCCTTGAGGAAGTAGCGCTGCCCGTCCTCCTCCATCGGCGGGAACATCGTGTCCTCGTAGTACGGCAGGTGGCCGGAGGTGTGGAACAGGCCCTCCTTGGCCACGTGCGGGGTCCCGACGTACTCGAACCCCTCGTCGATGTGCCGCTGCCGCAGGTAGTCCTCCATGACCCGCTTGAGCACGCCGCCCTTGGGGTGGAAGACGGGCAGGCCGGCGCCCAGCTCCTCGGGGAAAGAGTAGAGGTCCATCTCCGCGCCCAGGCGGCGGTGGTCGCGCTTCTCGGCCTCGGCGAGACGGTCGAGGTAGGCCTTGAGCTCGTCCTTGGACGGCCAGGCGGTGCCGTAGATCCGCTGCAGCTGCGGGTTCTTCTCGCTGCCCCGCCAGTAGGCCGCGGCGCTGCGCATGAGCTTGAAGGCGTTGCCGATGATCTTGGTGCTCGGCAGGTGCGGGCCGCGGCACAGGTCGCCCCAGACCGTCTCGCCGGTCCGGTCGAGGTTGTCGTAGATGGTGAGCTGGCTGCCGCCGACCTCGACGCTCGCGCCCTCGGCGGCGTCCTCGGAGGCGCCCCCCTTGAGGCCGATGAGCTCGAGCTTGTAGGGCTCGGCGGCCAGCTCCTCCCGGGCGGAGTCGTCGTCGACCTCGCGCCGGGCGAAGGTCTGCCCGGAGTTGATGATGCGCTGCATCGTCTTCTCGAGGCGCTTCAGGTCGTCGGGGGTGAACGGCTCGGCGACGTCGAAGTCGTAGTAGAAGCCGTCGCGCACCGGCGGCCCGATGCCCAGGCGGGCCTCGGGCCACGTCTGCTGCACGGCCTGGGCGAGCACGTGGGCGCACGAGTGGCGCAGCACGTCCAGCCCGTCCGGCTCGGTGACGAGCACCGGCTCCACGACGTCGCCGTCGGCGAGCTCGTGGTGCAGGTCGCGCAGCTCGCCGCCGACCCGCGCGACGACCACCTGGCGGTCGTCGCCGACGAGGTCGCCCGCGGTCGTTCCCTGCTCGACCGCTCGCTCGCTGCCTGCGACACTGACGGTGATCTGGGTGGACACGCTGGTGCTCCTCGGAGATGGGGTATGACGTGCGCCGCGCGCGCCCGTCGGTCGCCCAACCCTACCCGCCGGATCGCGGACGTCGGCACCGGATATCGGGTCGTGCACGGCTCGGGGCAGAGCGCCTAGGGTGCTGGTCGTGGGTGCAGTCGAGGACCGGGAGCCGCCGGACGGCATCACCAGGCACTTCACCGTGGCGGTCTTCGTCGTCCACGCGGGGCACGTCCTGCTGCACCCGCACCCCAAGGTCGGTCTGTGGCTGCCGCCCGGCGGACACATCGAGCCGCACGAGCTGCCGGACGACGCAGCTCGGCGCGAGACCCTCGAGGAGACGGGCCTGGCCGTGGACCTCGTCGGCTCCCCCGGCATACCGCACGACGCGCCGGGCTCGCCCCGGCAGCTGGTGCGTCCGGAGGGCATCCAGGTGGAGGACATCTCGCAGGACCCGCCGCACCAGCACATCGACCTCATCTACTTCGCCGTCCCGCGGCCCGGCTGGGAGCCTGGCGCGGGCGGCCTGCCGCGGGTGTCCGACACCTACAGCATGACGTGGCTGGACGCCCCTGGGATGGCCGGCACACCCCTGACCGCCGAGGTGTCGGCGTGGGCGACCAAAGCACTACACGCCGTCGTAGTCTGACTGCTACACTGTGTAGTACCTAGTCGGACACGTCGAAAGTAGGCATCATGAGCTCCGCCACAGCTTCGGCCACCACCACGGCCACCCGCCTCACGGCACGGGACCACGCGGTCCTGCCCGTGGCCGGTGCCTGGATGCTGGCCATCACCCGCATCGCCTTCGGCTTCTACTTCCTGTGGGCGTTCCTGGACAAGACCTTCGGTCTGGGCTACGCGACCCCGGGCGAGCGTGCCTGGATCAACGGCGGCAGCCCCACCACCGGCTACCTCAGCGGTGTCGAGGGTCCGCTCGCCGGCTTCTACAACGGCATGGCCGGCATGGTCGTCATCGACTGGCTCTTCATGCTCGGCCTGCTGGGCATCGGCGTCACCCTCATCACCGGCGCCGGAGCCCGCGTGGGCGCCCTGGCAGGAGCGCTGATGTACCTGTTCATGTACGGCGCGGCGATCCCGACCGTGAACAACCCGTTCCTGGACGACCACCTCACCGGCGCGCTGGTGCTGCTCACCGTCGCCGCCATCCCGGCCGCGTGGAGCACCCTCGGGCTCGGCGACTGGTGGGCACGGACCGCCCCCGCGGCCCTGCGCTGACCACTACGGCGCCCACGACGACAGCCCCGGTCGACGACCGGGGCTGTCGTTCGTCGACGCTGGTGGCTGACGGCCCGGATCAGGTGGCTGCGGGCCCCGCCGACTCGGTGAGCCTGCGCACCGTCCGGAGGTTGCGCGCGGTGCCGGCGCCGTCGACCGCGCGCACCAGGACCACCCGTCGCTCCACGGCTAGGCCCCGATCCGGTGGAGCGTGACCTCGCTCAGAGCGCCGCCGGCGACGGTGCAGGTCAGGTAGGTGCAATACGGCTGACGCCGTCGGTCCGTGGGCGAGCCGGGGTTGAGCAGGCGCAGCCCCTCGTGCTCGGTGTCCCAGGGGATGTGGCTGTGCCCGAACACGAGGACGTCCAGGTCGGGGTATGCCGCGCGCATCCGCTCCTCGCGCCGCTGCTTGGCGCCGGTCTCGTGGACCACGCCCCATCGCATACCGTCCAGCTCCACCCGGGCCACCTCGGGGAGGCGGCGACGCAGCTCCGGTCCGTCGTTGTTTCCCCATACGGCAACCAGCTGGGCCGCGCGCTGCTCGAGCTCGTCCAGCAGGTCAGGGGTGACCCAGTCACCGGCGTGGACCACGACGTCGGCGGCGTCCACCTGCTCCCACACCTCGACCGGCAGGACCTTCGCGCGCTTCGGTACGTGGGTGTCGGCCAGGAGGAGGAGTCGCAGGCCCTCGCTCACCCGACCTCGGGGGTGTCGGTGCTGCCCTCGTCGTGGATCTCCTCGGCCATCTGCTCCAGATCGCCCTCGGCGACGTCCACCTGGGCCTGCTGCATACCCTCCTCGAGGTCCTCCCGGATCGTCTCGGGCTGCGCGCCCTCGTCCCAGCTCTCCACGCGCTCGACCACGTGCTCCGCAGCCTCCTGCCGCGCCTCGGACTCCTCGGACCCGCCGTTGCTGCTCTGCTGCTCAGTCATGGCGCCACGGTAGTCACTGCCGAGCCGGCCCGCGCCCCGGACGGACCGGACGTCACGTCGGGGCGGCGCACCGGGCCCGCTCCTGTCGCGACCCCGTCTACCAGCTGCCGTGACGCTTGTCGGTCGGCACCGGGTGGTTGCGGGGGTGGATGAGGTATGCCGTGCCGCCGGAGGACTTGAGCCAGACGGTGAAGAGCTCCGCGCGTCGGTAGACCAGGCGCACCCGCGCATCGCTCGACGCCGCCGGGTCGTTGACGATGACGTCGCCGTTGCTCGCGAACCCACGGACGACGACGACGTGACCGTTGCTGGAGGGGATGGGCGCGCCCCTGAGCTCTCCGCGCTTCCAGGCGATGCTGATGACGACGGGCACCCCGGCGCTGATCCACTCCTCCAGCTGGGCGAGCGAGCCCATCCGGGTGACGTAGGCATCCAGACCGTGGGTGGAGGCCCAGGCGGTGTTGAAGGGCCAGTTGCCATGGCCTCGGTAGGTGTGGTCGTAGGTCCTGGCCGCGGCGCGGGGCACCGTCACGCTCTTGCCCCAGTAGGTGAGCACCATCGACGTGGAGGTCGGCGAGCACCACACCTCGCCGCCGTCCGGGTAGATCATCTGCGACCGTTTAGGGACATTCAGGTCGCGCCCCCACGCCTGCCTGTCCGAGTAGACGGGCAGACCCGCTGCCTCCTTGGCCGAGTTCGACGCCATGACGGCCACGGAACTCACCGACGGGGTCCGTGTCCTGTCCGTCGTGAAGAGCGTCAACCGGTACTGGAACCGGCTCCAGACCGCCCCGCCGGTGAGCTTGAGCAGGTCCGTCTCGACGGTGCCGTCCGCATTCCCCTGACCTGCGACACTGCGCCGCTTGATCGTCGAGTTGTCGCGCGCCCAGATGCCCACGTTGTAGTACTTCGTCCACCGTGAGGCGTCGGCACGATAGGCGCGCACCTCTACCTGCACCCACGTCCCGGTCGGGGTGGAGGCGTTCCACGACGGGATGAGCCTGTCGAACCGCTGGGGCGGAGTGATCGCTGGTGAGGTCAGGCGCCCGTAGTAGTAGGTGGCGGCGATGCCGTAGAGCTCGGTGTTCCGCCCCGACGGCAGACCGCTCGACGCCAGTCGAAGGTGCGCCCGACCGGAACGGCTCTCCAGCACGACACCGGAACGGGAGGCGGGCTCGAAGTGCGCGGCCGTGCAGTGGCGACGGAGGCTGATGTATGGCTGCACGCTGGCGGCCAGAGCCGGTGCGGCCGAGATGGCCATGAACGGCGGGACAAGAGACGCCGCTTGCAGAAATGTCCGGCGGGTAGCGACCATGAGATTTCCTCCCCTTCGCCGGGACGGCCGGCACCACCTTGTGGCCGCCGTGCTCGGCCACCAGATTGCGGGACCGTACGCCAGAACCCGGCTTCACCGCTGCCCACCGTGCCCTGTCGGCTGTCGGGTGGCCGGTGGCCGGTGGCCTACACAGGGTCGCGTCTTGTCGCCCGGGCCTGAAGACACCCCTTCCACGCGGGTTCGCAGCCGAACTCCACCACCCTCGTCGCCGATGGGCAGCCGCGCGGGTTGAGAGGCAGCCACACGCGAAGGTCGGTACATCGCGCACATGCCGATGACAGGACGTTCCCGACAGTCCCCAAGGGACGTGTCGCGGACTTCCTCTAAGCCCATGCGTCGAAGACGCCGAGGAGATCTCGCACCTCGGCATCAATCTCCCCAATCCTGTGGGCTCGCGCCAGCCCGACCGAAGAGACAGTCTTGTACTCCCCCTCTTGAAGCTTCGCGTTAAGCTGACTTAAGATTTGCTTCGGCGGCGCGAAAGCGCGGCGATAGGCTGGATCTTTCCACTTCTCATCGAAGATCGGCAAGAACTTGCCGATCACGGAAACTTGATGGTTCTTGGGCCCCTTTTCAGTACGGATGTGTTCGTCCAACTGTCTGCTGTGAACGTCCTCGCGCATTCCATCAGTGATTTCATCGAGCCAACTTTCCACATCCTCTAGCGGCGCGCCAGATTTCCGCGAAATGACGCTAGGGGTGACAACGTAGCTTTCTATTTCTTTCCGCCGCCATACATGCGCGACGATTTCCTTATCCTCAAGGGATGCGAGCACGTCAGAAACGGTCTCGTCAGTGCGGTAGTCACGGTCAAGAACCACACCAATCCTCAAGGCATCTGGCAGCATCTCCTGTGCAAGCCATGAAAACGCGTCTACTTGACCCCAATGAGTGTATCCCTTGAGCGGAATGACAGTAAGATTGCGCTCGTGAGCAATGTTTAGAAGACCAAGTGTCTGCGCGAATCGGCGCAGGAGAGTCATATCTTGACCTTCGACAAATATTGCCCCCCTCGAGCGAAGAGCTCGCGCGAGCCGCACATTAAACGCCGTTCCGAGCATTTGGCTCAGAATTTCGAGGTCAGCCTCGCGCTTCGGGCGGCGAGCGGCCCTCCGCGACTTATCGACCAGGAAGATATGGCGGGCGTCCGCTTCCGCTACAACTTCAGACGAGTGCGTCGCCAACACCACTTGTCGACCGGTCGACTCAAGAAGACCTACCAAGCGTCTTTGCAGGTCAGGATGCAGATACACCTCGGGCTCGTCTAAGACGATCGTGCTCGACTCCCGAACGCGGTAGATGTGATAAAGCAACTGTAGCCAAATCTGAATTCCGTCTCCCGCCCAAACAAGCTCCTTTGGCACGCGACTTTCCTCTTCGCGACAAAAAAGATGCAACTCGTATCTACCCCCATTCATCCCCTCTTCTAAGGACTCGATGGACACGTCTGTCATCCATGGTGCCGCCCAGTCCAAGAAGGCCCCAAGAGATCCATCCTCCTTCATGAGTCGCAACTGGTTGCGGAAATGCCGGCTGCTTAGCCTGCCTGTGACGTTCTGCCGGACATACTTCTCGTCGAGTAATTCTTCCGAGTGTTCGATAGGTGCCAATACGGGGATAATCCCTAGAGGCGGGAATGCGTCTCGCGCTTGCTTCACAGTGGTCACTGGCATACCTGGCAGTCTTTGCAGGAAAAAGAATGGCGCATCGTCGCTCCCTGGTCTTTCTTCTGGCCAGACCACGGTGATCGACGCTGTACTTTTCCAAGAAACTTCAAGGCGAGCCTCGGCCCCGCCGAACTCATGGCGCACGCTGTCCCTAAGCGATGGGAAATCCCTCAAGTTTACAGGATACGTGAACACCGTCCTGTTCTCATATTGTCGCGCGCCTTCAGGTTTTCTAGCGTGGGCGTACCGCAGTAGTACGTCGATGGTCCTAAGGGCGGTAAGGATCGTCGATTTTCCGGCGTTGTTGGGGCCAACAAGATATGCGCCTGCCCCGAATGTGACGCTGAACTTTTCGAAGGCCCGAAAGTTTGTCAGAGTCATCTGCTTCAACATGTCTTGCTCCCCGCGTGTGGCTCGGTCTCACTTACCAATCTCACTCCGACCCTAGCTCGCGAGACCTCGGGCGACGGTCAGGCGCTGGCGCTACGCCGCGAATCTCTTCGAAATCCGACTTTGCCGAGTGGAGGACGGCTACGCTCGTCCGACTTTGCCGCTGGTCGATCTTGGGGATGGTCTAACGGTGAACCGTGGTCCGACCCGCGGGGTCAGAGGCCGCGGCGGATCTCATCGAGGGCTTGGACGTGGCGGGTGAAGGCCTTGCGACCCCTGGGGGTGAGGGTGAAGACCGTCTGCGGCTTCTTGACCAGGAACGACTTGTGCGCTTTCAGGTAGCCGTGGTCCTCCAGGATTGCGGCGTGCTTGGACAACAGCGCGTAACTGATGCCGAGTTCCTGCTTGAGGACCTGGTAGGTCGCGTCGTCGACCGTGGACAGTGCTGCCATGATCGTGAACCGCACCGGGGAGTGCACCACGTCGTCCAGTCGTCCCATCGCCGCACCCAGGCTCACCGGGCACGCACCCCCAACCACGCCGCGCAAACCAGCAACGGCGCGACGAGCACTGACGCCACCGCCACGGCCAGGCCCCAGGAGACCTGGGCCCCTCCGGGCGCGCCCAGCACGGAGGAGACAACACCGGCCCCGACCACGGCACCCAGCACGGCGATCCCCTCGAGGAGGTTGTAGTGCCGGGGACGGGTCGTCCTGGAACGAGCTCGGGCGAGGTTGAAGGACAGCGCCAGCACGATCAGGCCCGCCGTGACGAGCGGCCCGCGGATCCCGGTCCACATCTGCAGACCCAGGCGCAGGTACCCGACGATGAACAGGGCGAGCAGCACCGCCCACACCGCCACCAGCCCCGCCTCAGGGACTCCATACGGTCGACCGCGGCCGGCGGTCTCAGATGGCGTCTCCACGTCCCCGTCTTGCGCGTCTGGTAGCCGCTCCATAAGGAGAGACTAGTGTTAACTTAACGGTTCGGCAAGCAGACACGCTTCGTAAAGTAGACCTGACCAGCGAGACTCCAGGCGCCCGCGCTTTGCCCGCCTGGGTCGCCGGCTCGTGCCGCGCTGTGAGAGGCGGTAGCGTCGACTTGAGTGGCGTGTCAGAGGAAGGGACCACCTGCGTGTCGTTCATGGAGAAAATGGAGCGACAATGGACGGAGCGCAAGCTTGGACTCGAACCGGTGACTGCGAGCGCGTCCGCTCGCCTCACCGTGAACGTGGATCGGGTATGGGAGTTCCTGATGGCTCCCGAGCTTGCGCATCTCACGGAACTTGCCGTGGTGAGCGCGTTCCGCGTGCCCGGTACTCCTGTGGGCGAGGTGGGCGAGCAACAGTGCTACATCCAGGACACAGGAGAAGATCGCCGGTCAGTAACACTCCTGGAGTTCATAGAACTGGAACGACCGTTCCGGATGGTCGTCCGCTTCCCGACGTCCCCGACCAAGTACGTCACCACCTATGAACTACATCCTGAGGGGACCGAAGTGACCTTGTCCTGCAAGGTGGGCGTCTTGGTCTAAACGGGTATCGGCCGCAAGGTGAAGCGCGCTTTGCAGGCGGAGGCCGAGTCACAGGTTCACCGGATCGCGGCCGTGCTTCGATCGGGCGTGCAACTGCCGGGAGTGGAAGGTTCTGACCTGGACCCGGAGGTGGCGAGCGACACGCGTACCGACCGATTCAGCGGGTAGCCCGAACCATCCGGTTCTGCCGCTGGCCGGAGTCGCTGTAGATGTTCCGCGGAAGTCCTCTGCCGCGAAAGTGTGGGTCCGCGAGGCCACGGCTAGCGTTCTCCTATGCCCGTCGCCCCACACATCGCCCGTCTCCGAACGAAGGTGGGCCACGACCTGCTCCTGCTGCCTTCGGTCACCGTGCTGCCGATGGACCTAGAGGGCCGCGTCCTGTTGGTACATCAGGCGGAGTTCCATGCCTGGGGCACGATCGGTGGTGCGGTGGACGTGGACGAAAGCCCCGCCGATGCAGCCCACCGGGAGACCGCCGAGGAGATCGGCACTGACGTGGAGCTGACGGCTATCCTCGGAGCCGTCGGTGGACCCGATTTCCGAATCACGTATCCCAACGGCGACCAGTGCGCCTACGTGAGCACCATCTTCGAGGCGCGCATCATCGGTCGCCCGCCGCAGCCGGACGACGATGAGGTCGACGCACTCCGGTGGTTCACCCGCACCCAGCTGCTCAGCGAACCCGCACTCGGCTCTTTCGCCACCTCGACGTTCCGGTCCCTCGGCTGGATATAGAGATGCCCTGTATTGCCGCGAGCCGTGCGGAGGCTGAGCTGCGCGGCCCCAGCCTGTCAGAGCGCCCCGTGGATCGGGGGCAGTCCCATCTCCTGGCGGGCTGAGTTAACGATCTCCCGGACGAAATCGGCCTTCCTTCGGGTGTAGTCGGGCCCCCAAACACCGGCCGCGACCAGGTCCCGCTTGAGGTCCTCGTATCGCTGCACGTCGACGGGATGGGACCTCAGCCAGCTCGCGAACAGACGCATGTGAGCCTCAGGCCACTGGGCTGCCGTGAAGAGATGCCCGATCGCATCGCGTCGTCCAACGGCGGGATGGAAGATCGCCCAGTGGTCCCCGACCTCCACGGCCGCAGTCCAGTCCATCGGCAAGAGCGGCTGCATCGCATCACTGACGCTCCGTCCCTCTGGTAGACGCAGTACCAGATCAATGACCGGTTTCGCAGACAACCCCGGCACGGAGGTAGAACCGGCGTGCTCGATGACCCACTCTGGCCCGAGCACCTTGCGCAGCGACCGTGCCACCTCCAGGAACTTCGCTGCCCATGAAGGGTCGTGAGGCACCAGGCGCTCTTCCGGATACCGCTCAACCCACGTCACGTGATGACGATAGGGGCCAGCACGGACAGGCTGTCGGACACGCTCATCTGCCGCGTACACGGTCACGCTCATCGCCTCTGTGTCGCTGGGTCGAGGCGACTACTCGTCCGCGGGCGTCTCCTTCGACGCTGTCCAGCCAGTCTGTCGACGCCAGGCTCGGGGCGGTTCGTACTCGGTGTCCCAGGGCATTGGCATGTACGACCGGCATGTCGGTTGCCGGGGTCCGGGCCACGGGTCGCCGAACGAGCGTCGGCAGGCGCAGACATTGTCGACGTTCGGGTTGCGGGGAATCCGGAAACGCGGCGGTTTCAGGGTCGCTCCATAGTCGAGCACGGCCTCCTTGAGAATCGGCGCGGCGGTGGGCGACACGAAAAGCCACGCACCAGGACAGCCGTATTGGGCGTCCTGGGCAACAGCGTCGGATTGGGGGTCCACCAGCTCGAAGACATAGGTGGTTCCGCAGCAACCGCCATCCTCTATGTCGATTCGCACGGCCCCGCCGAGATCTTGAATGGCCTGGACAGCGGACTGGGACACCTGAAACGGCGGCAGGACGCTCACGTCAGTCATGGGCACGGTGTATCACCCAGCACTGACAAGGAACCCCCGACCTCGGGCTCTCGCCTGGACGTCGTCCGTGGGCGCACGCATCTGGCACCCCTCTGTGTCAAGACGCCGCTGGGAGGGTGGTT
>NZ_LQBL01000028.1 GCF_001483745.1 Serinicoccus chungangensis
GCCCCAGGGAGATCAGCTGACCACGGACAGGGAGATGAACTGTCCGCCAGCAAGGAGATCTACTGTCCGCCTACAGGGAAGTCCCACTGTCCCTTGACACCAGTCGCCTTATGGCTGGACTGGAGGCTGATCGTGCCTCGGATTAGCGACAATTTACGGAGCGCGGACCGGCCCAACATCATCCAGAATTGGACGTTCGACGGGTCTTACGCCGCCCATCAGAACCCGCTTGCTTCAAGACATTCATGTGTTCGCTGACCCGCTCGCACCATGTCTCGCAGATGACGCGACGTCAGGGGCCCTCGACTCACTGATCGCGGTTGTGGAGGCGCGGCTCGTCCGGGAACCTCTGGAGCCGATCCCCGATCCTGGCTACCGCGGTGGAGGGGGCGAGGGGTACGGAGTCCCGCGCTTGATGCCGAGACCCACGGCGCTCTGCAGTGCGCGCACGGCCTCATGTGTGCCGGTCGCCCGATCGCGCTCGACCCGCGTCTGGTCGTCGTCGATCTCCGGCCCGCATGCCCAGTAGCGGGTGTGAGAGAGCAGCGTCGTCCGGTAGAGCCTTGCCCGCCAGCCGGCGGCCGAGGGCCGCACCTGCCGGTCCCACACGCCAGGACCGAACTCACCAGCGACGGGTCCGCCAACTGGGTCGCCGAACAGGGGGAATCGAACGGGATAATATAGGTTGTGCCACCGGGTGGGTCCGAAGGGTGCGCCGTGGTGGCCGGTCAAAAGGTTGCGGAGCTGCCCGCCGCCGATGTCGACGTCATCGGAGACGAATGAGGTCTTGCCGTCGGCCAGCGGTGGGCAGGTGGGGTACTCCTTTTCGTCCTGGCGACGTGATAGGGGAACCCGCTTGGTGCTTAGCAGCAGTGACGCGTGGGCCAACGGTGCGCCGAGCGTAACGAAGTCGGTGACCAGCCACGGTACGCCGACGGCGCGATTTTCCCGCCATAGCCTCAGCTGCGCCTTTTGAAACTCTGATCGCCGCTGGTCGTTGGGGTTCACGCCGAGCGCCTCGACGCTCTTGCCAAACAGTTTGGCCTCGGGTTGGTCGGCCCATTGCGCGGGGTTTGGGTGCCGCAGCTCATCCCAGGCGAGCCTGATCAGGTCGAGCCCGATTACAGCGCCGAGGCTGTGTCCGACGACCACCACCCGCTGATATTTGCCCTCGTTGTGTAGCTTATGGATCAGGGCGAGACCCTCAGCACGGATTTCATTGCGGGCTGCGATGTTTGGCGGCTGGGGGGTCAGGTAGCGCGCGGCGTCGGCGAGTGACTTCGTGATGAACCCGCCCGCTACGAGCTGCACCAGTACGATCGCGCTGGCGAACCACGTCTTCCAAGAGTTCCAGATGTCGCCGACAGAGCCGCGGTGGAGCTGGTCAATGACCTGCCACACGATTAGCGCGAGGAGACCCATGAGCAGAATCTGCAGCACGCAGAACCACGCGCGTAAGGTGTTGTCCAGACGCCAGAAAGGCCGCCGCAATAGAAGTGTGAGCGTCCACCGCAGCGTTTCGCGTAGGTCGCCGGCATCGAAGTGGTGTGCCCAGTAGAACTCGTAGAGGTCGGTGGGTGGCCGGCTCGCCGTCCCCTTCAGGGTGAAGCGACGCAACTCGAAGGACTCCGAGAGCCGGTCTGGCTTGCTCCAGAAATCCGTGATGCCTAGCCCGCTGACGACGAACGAGCGCAGCGTGTCCATCGGTCGCTGCTCGCCTATTCCGTGTATGAGGACGACGGCCTGTCGTTCATTCGCCATATGCGAGATTGTGCCAGCGCTCCGCGAGCCTCACAAGACCCTGGCTGGCCATGTCCGGACGGGCCCATAGAGCACTAAGCGGCCAACCAGCCGCTCGTTCAACCCCGTGAACCGTGATTGTTAGCCCCGAATGCACCTGAGCACGCTCACGAGGACCTATGCCGAGCTGCCGGTCAAATGGTATCTTGGTGCGAAGTCGACAAGAAGAATGAAACTTACTCCACCTTGGGCCGCTTGGACGCAGCACTCGGTATTCGACTCGAAAAGGCGCGCCTGAGGTAGCCGCCAACTGACCGGGTCGCCGCCGGCTGGTTTAACGAGGAGCTGGCGGCATCACGGGTTAACCGACCACAGTCGGCGAGCGGGACATCCGACACCACGTGAGAGCAGGGGTCCGCTGATGACGGCTGTGCGGCATCTGCCGCATTGAGTGGGCGAATCGCTGCCGCGATCGTCTCGGCGAACACCGCTGGCACCGACCCTGGCCGGAACATCCCAGCCATGTGAATAGCGTGCCATGGGTCCCCGTGATTCTGCTCAGCACGTTCGTAGGCACAAGTCGACGAGGAGCGGCCAGTCTTCCGGGGACGGAGGTCACAATGGTTGCACAGCCAGGTAAGGCGCGGTGAGAGTGCGTCAGCGTACCGCCGAGCGTAACCGAGCGCGGAGCCTTCCGACATTTTGATCCGGTCCTTAGCCTCCACGACTACCAAGTCGCGGGGGTGTTCTCCGGGGACGCTAATAGTTACGTCGGGCGTGAGCTTCCGGTCGTCGCCAAAGGTTCGCAGCGGTTCTCGCCAGACCTCGAGCCGCTCACCTCCCAGCTGCCGAGTGAGGTACGCGACCGGTTCAGCAGCCTGCGACCCTGGCAACACCCATGCCCGAGTGTCGGGGTCAAGCCCGGTTAGCGTCATAGTCCACCCAGCTTGCTCACAGGCGCGCAGCGTGGTGCATAGAAGCCACACCTCGTAGAGAAGGTCGCGATGTTGCCACAGTGGTAAGTCCAGCAGTTGCTTAACCTCCTCGTAGACCCGTTCACCCGTGATTTCCTCCTGCAGCAAGACAAGCGTTTTTCTCATCCAGATTGTCGCCTCCGTGCACGCGGTACTCAGGCGTTCCAGCCACGCGGTCCACTCAGTCGGTGTTGTCCACTTGTGGCTGGGCAGTCCCGGGTCCAGGCCCTCCCGGAACATGGAACACCAAGCCGCCAAGGCGGCGACGGCTGAGGAGGGGTACCATTCTCCATTTACTATGTTCACGATCGGCTCCCCTTTGCACATTCCGACTTCGTGTGCGACGCGTTCGCTGCCGCTGGCAGGGAACAATGCCTGTGCACCGAGAAAGCTATCGCGCAGGTAACGTTCGATCTCGCCGGTGATTCCCTCGTCGTGAGAGTCGGGGCTGACGCCGTACGCGTGCTCCGCTACGTATGTCCCCGCCGGAACGCCAATTGGCGCAGTGTTGGCTAGATGGTCTATCCACGAAGTGAACCCGTTGACTACCCTCTCGGCCTCCTGTACCAACTGCTCGGCCGCCTCGAGCGCTTCACCCGCCGCCCGAGCTGGTTGTACCCATGAGGGATCGACGACCGCCCGCTCTCCCAAGCGATGCACCGCCTCGCCAACCTGCAGAACGGCGGCTGCCAGTGGGTACTGTGCCTCGGCCTGCGTAACACCGATCGGGGACCATATGCTCTCGCTCCGAGGTAGTGGCCATTGCCCGTAGGGGATACCCATGTCGAGGCCTACGAACGTTTCGAGGGCCTTGGAGTCGAGGGTATTGAGGGTTGCTGCGACAGTTTTCCTTAAGAGGTGTGTAACCTGCGTGAAAAATGCCGGGCTGAGGGTGAGCTCCACACCGTCGACGTCGCTAGGCAGGATACGGAACTGTTCGCTCGTGCCTGTCGTGGTTGCCTCGCAGTCGCACAGCAGGCGATAAATCTGCTCGATCATTGCTACTAGCAGGCTGTTGGTCCGTACGAGTTCGGCGACGATGGAACCGGTGTTTGGCGCGTTTCGACTCAGTGCCTTTGCAGCTACAGCGCGCAATTTGGCGGCGCGATCGGGGGTGTGCTGCGGAAGGTCGGCTTCCAGAGCAGCCAGGTCGACACCGAAGGCGGCAAAGAGATCAGCGGATACATCGCCTTCCTGCTTGCCCGTACCGAGTCCCAACGAATCGGCGACCAGGGTCGCCATGGCAAGCCGCTGAGGGGCCTCCCGACGTCGTGCCGCTTCGCGGGGTGTCGGGCGTAAGACGAAGCGCATGACAGCAATCCTGACGGGCATTCTGCCCCCGCGTCTAGGGGGTTGGATGCGCTCACCAACGACGACTAGGGGGTGTGGCAGCGCCCCGATCGAAGTACCCGACTAGCTGTACTCGGCCATCAGGTTGGTGACAGTCGGCTCGTGGGCGGCAGGCCGCCGAGTGCGCTGTGGCGTCGTTCAGTGTTGTAGGACTGCAGCCAGGGTGCAAGGGCGTCGCGTCGGGCCTGGTTGCTGGTGAAGACGTACCGGTAGGCCCACTCGGCCTGCAGGGTACGGTTGAACCGTTCGACCTTGCCGTTCTGCCAGGGGCAGTGCGGTTTGATGAACTTGCGCACCGCCCCGATGGCGGCGACGGCGTCGATGAACGCGCGCCCGTGCCGGTAGGCGAGGGCGTTGTCGGTCATCACCCGCTCGATCCTGGTGATGCTGTGGGCGGTGAAGTAGGCAGCCGCGCGGGTCAGGAAGCCGGCGCAGGTGGCTGACGTCTCGTCGTCGTGGATCTCGGAGTAGGCCAGGCGGGAGTGGTCATCGACCATCGAGTGCACGTAGTCGTAGCCGATCTTGACCTTCTTGTCCCGTTGGTGCCCGGATGCGGCCCGGCCGTGGGCGCGCCATCCGCCGCCGTCGGGGATCTTGCCCAGCTTCTTGACGTCGACGTGCACCAGCTCCCCGGGCCTGTCGCGTTCGTAGCGGACCGCGGTGGCCTTGGAGGAGCGGATCACCTCACCGGTCATCGGGTCCAGGCACCTCAAGTAGCCCACGCCCGCGCGGCGCAGCACCCGGCCCACGGTGCGCGGGGCCAGGGCGAGCTCGCCGGCGATCCAGTCCTGCCCACGCCGGTGCCGGTGGCGGCAGTCCAGGATCTGCTGCTCGACCTGCGCCGGTGTGCGATGCGGGCAGGTGTGCGGCCGGCTGGAGCGCTCACCCAGCCCGGCGACGCCGTGACGGTCGTACCTGTTCAGCCACCGGTGGGCGCACTGGCGCGAGATACCCATCGCCTTGGCGACGTGAGCAACGGCCCACCCTTGCTCGCGGACCCGCTGCACCAGCAGCAGGCGGCCATGGATAGTCGGACGGGCATTAGCGTGGGGCATGAGGACCTCCGAGTTCAGGGTTTGACTCTCGACAAGCCACACCCCACCCGGAGGTCCTCCTCACGTCAACACCCCCACTGTCACCAACCTCCTGGCCGGGTACAACTAGCCCTCCAAGTGAGCCCACTACAGACTGGCGCACTAACCTGCGCCCGTCATCCGGCCACCCATGGGATCATGCCGCGCGGCGCGCGCGTCATACCGCCGCCAGTCGCGCGCATTGAGACGGGTACGCGTGCGGTCTTGCCGGCAGGATCGCTCAGGCTCAGGCTGCTCGGTCCGGGCCGCATTCCTATGCGCTGCCAAGCGGCAGAACGGAGCATCAGTCCCGTGGGACCGGATGGCAGGTTGCCGTTGGGTAGGCTGGGCAATGTGTCCGAGGTGATCCGCTTCCCGAGCCGCCACACAACCTTGGCCGAGCCGTTGTGGCGTGAGGCGGTGGGTGACACCGTCCGGCAGGAGCGACTCGACCGGGGCGAGCGGATCATTGACGTCGCCGAGCGCGCGGGCATTGCGCCGCAGTATCTTTCGGAGATTGAGCGTGGCCGCAAGGACCCTTCCTCCGAAGTGCTCAGCGCGGTCGCCGGCGCTTTGGACCTTGGTGCTGGTGAGGTCACGCGGCGGGCTGCCACGCAGATGAGTCGCGGCCCGGTCTGCCTGGCGGCCTGACGCTCACTCGCCATTGCTGACGCGGCTGGTGTAGACGACGTCGACGACGCCGTAGTTCACGGCCCCCTCTGCAGTGAGGATCAAGTCGCGCTCGGTGTCCTCCCGGATCTGCTCTCGTGGCTTGCCGGTATGAGTGGCAAGGACCTCCTCGAGCATGGTGCGGACCCGTTCGACCTCGTCGGCCTCCAGGATCAGGTCGGGGATCGCGCCTCGTCCCTCGGCGGCAGGCGCGTGGATGACGACCCTGCCGTGCGGCAGGATCGCCCGACGCCCGGCCTCGCCACCGGCGAGCAGCACAGCCGCCGTGGAGGCAGCTTGTCCCACGCAGGTGGTGTGAACCTCCGCCCGCACGAACTGCATCGCGTCGTAGACCGCCAGCATCGCGGGGATCGAGCCGCCCGGGGAGTTGATGTAGAGCTGGACCGGCTGGTCTGGATTCTCGGACTCCAGGTGAATGAGCTGGGCGATGATCGCGTTGGCGACCCCGTCGTCTATCGGGGTGCCGAGGTAGACGATCCGGTCGGCGAGCAGGCGGGAGTAGATGTCGACCGTGCGCTCTCCCTGGTGGGTGCGGGTGGTGACGTAGGGGATGGGGTGGCTGCTCATGGACGTCCTCCGAGGCCGACCGGCCGGCTGGCGACCGGCATGACCTGGTCGATGTTGTCGATGACGTGGTCCACGAACCCGTAGTCGATCGCCTCGTGCGCATCGAACCATCGGTCCCGCCGCGAGTCGCGCTCCACGGTGGTCACGTCCTGACCGGTGTCCTCGGCAATCAGGCTCAGGACGGTGTCCCGGGTATGCCGCAGGTCGTCGGCCTGGATGGCGATGTCCATTGCCGTGCCGCCGATGCCGGCCGACCCCTGGTGCAGCAGCACCTTGGAGCGTGGCATCGCGAACCGCTTTCCCGGGGTGCCGGAGGACAGCAGGAACTGACCGGCACTGTAGGCCATGCCGACGTTGACTGTGACCACGTCATTCCCGATCGCTCGCATGCAGTCGCGGATCGCGAGCATGCCCGGCACCGAGCCGCCGGGTGAGTTGATGAGTAGCCTGATGTCCGCGGCCGGGTTCTCGACGGCCAGCAGGAGCAGGCCGTTGCACAAGCGGTTGGCGTTCCAGTCCTCCAGCGGTTCGCCCAGGAGCAGCGTTCGACGCTCAAACAGGCGCCGGTACATCTCCTCGTCTAGAGATCGACCCGCCGGTGCTGATTCGGTGCTCATGTGACCACTCTCAGTCAGGATTCGGCCCAGACGTCAGGGCGCTGCTCACAGCAGCGCTGCTGTGAGCAGCGCTGGCTGCGCCTGCGGCAGGGCCGCCCGAGACGGTATGGGGAGGCTTCGTCGTCCTGATGGGGTTGCGGGCCGTGGCCTGTCTCACAGACATTCCTGAGTCACCGAGCAGGACCGCCCCTCGGCCTGTCCGACTATGCGGAGGCTCTCAGGGGCTCGAGCGCGGACAGGATGAGGTCGAGGCCGAAGATGAACTCCTCTGCCGGGTCGTAACCGGTGGCGGCGAGCGTCGCGGCGGACTCGTGGAGGTAGGGAAACTGGTCGGGAGGGAGCTGGGGCAGGTAGACGTCCTCGACCATGTCCGCGAGCTCGTCGGCGGTGTCGAACGGGAGGGTCGTTTCCTGCAAGGCGTGCCCGTAGACGTAGCTGTCGAGCAACCAGTTGGCGTGCGTCGCCATCGGGACCGTGAAGCCGGACCTGCGCAGGCAGGCGGTGACCGCTTCGCGGTGACGGAGGTTCGCGGGCCCCGGCGTCGTCCGCGACTCCATCAATCCGGTCGCCCACGGGTGGCGGGTGAGAACCTGCCGGGCCGACACTGCCCGCCGTCGCATCGCCGTCTGCCAGTCACTCTCCTGGGGAGGAAGTTCGATCTCCTCGAACACCACGTCGATCATGGCGTCCAGCAGTTCTTCCTTGCTCGCCACGTAGTGGTAGAGCGACATCGCACCAACGTCGAGCACGCCTGCCAGCCGGCGCATGCTCAGCGCGTGCACCCCGTCTTGGTCGGCGAGCCGGACGGCCTCGACCACGACCCGATGCCTGCTCAGACCCGTCTCCGACGCGGGCTGACGTTCGTTCCCCACAGGCACGGGTGACCTCCCTTCCTCAACCCTCTTGACAATCGTACAGCGTACGTCGATAGTACGTCGTACGACTGGTGCGTACACCGTACGACGCTGTCGGCTGTTGACCCTATGACGTAAGGAGACTTCGGTGAAAGCCACGCAGTCATCGGATGGTCCAGCGCGCCAGGCGGCGGAGGACAGGCCGGCATCGATGCGGGCCGTCGTCCAGCAGCGCTACGGCCCGCCGTCGGTGCTGCGGACGACTGAGGTCGACCTGCCGCTGCCCGGTCCGGGCGATGTGCTCGTCAAGGTGGGCGCGGCCTCGGTACATCTTGGTGACTACTTCGTCATGACCGGGAAGCCGTACGTGCTGCGCCTGGTGTTCGGGCTCCGCCGGCCGCGCCATGGGATCCCCGGCCGGGACTTCGCGGGCGTCGTGGCGGCGGTCGGCAAGCACGTCACCGCTGTGCGTCCCGGGGACGAGGTGTTCGGCTGGAGCACGGCGGGAACGCTCGCCGAATACGCCTGCGTCCCGGCAGACCACGTCGCGCCCGTGCCCGTCGGCACATCGCTCGTGGAGGCGGCGGCAGTCCCCACCTCGGCCTTGACAGCGTTACAGGCCATGCGCGACGTCGCGAAGGTTGGACCTGGCCAGACCGTGCTGATCACGGGAGCGTCGGGCGGGGTGGGCTCCTTCGCCGTCCAGATCGCCAAGGCGTTGGGCGCCGAGGTGACCGGTGTATGCAGTAGCCGCAACGTCGACCTGGTCCGTTCGCTGGGTGCCGACCACGTCGTGGACTACACCAGGACCGACTTCACCCGCGCCGAGAGTCGCTACGACGTCATCCTCGACAACGTGGAGGCCCAGCCCCTGGCAGCTGTCCGCAGAGCGCTGACGCCTGCCGGCACGCTCATTCCCAACAGTGGACGCGGCGGCCGCTGGCTCGGGCCCCTCGCTCGGATCGTCAGAGCGCGCGTGCTGTCCGGGTTCACCCGTCAGCATCTGAAGCCTTTCGCATCGGTCGAGAAGCCTAGAGACCTGCTCACCCTGGCCGACCTTCTCACCACTGGACAGGTCACACCCGTGATCGACCGCATTTGTCCCCTCGACGAAGCGGCCGACGCCCTCCGCTACGTCGAGGCCGGCCACACCCGGGGGAAGGTCGTGGTCACCATCTGAGGACCACGACGACCAGAACGGCACCTCGTGCCCTTTTCACCCTCGGACCTGACGTCACTGCGGCTGAAGGACCGCTCTGCCCTGGAGAAGAACCGATGACCAACCGAACGAACACCCCGGACCAGCTCGATACCCCACCGATCCCCGTGCAGGCCAAACTCGCCGCAGCCTGGACCAGCTTCATGTTCCTCTACGTCTACGTGGACATCCTGGCCCTCTACAAGCCCGGCGTCGTCGACGGCATCCTGGCCGGGGTCGTCTGGGAGCTCGACATCACCCCCACCTGGGCCATCTCGGCCTTGACTCTCCTGGCCATACCCATCCTCATGGTCGTGCTCTCGATGACCCTTCCCGCCCGGGCAAACCGCATCACGAACCTGGTCGTGGCCTCGCTACAGGTCCCCTTCGCGGCGTTCAACGCGGTGGGGGAATTGGGCGAGCCCTGGATGTACTTCTACGTCCTGGGCGTCGCACTGGAAGTGGTCGTTCTCGCCTTCATCCTTCGCTCCGCCTGGGCCTGGCCACGCCGCACCGCATCACCCTCGACCTCGGTCTCCGAAGGGCGACCCGCGCCGCAGCAGGCATGACTGCTACCCGCCTCGCTGTCCTGCCGCCGGAGAGCAGCAGATCATGACATCCCTTCCTCCGCCCGCGTCAGCCGAAGGCAGCGCGGAGCGTGACATCGCAGCCGAGAACCCGATCCCGCAACTCACCCTCCCCGGGGTGATAGGAGTCTGGGCAGCAGCCGCTGTACCCATGGCCGGGTTAGCGTGGGTGCTCGCACCCCTGCTCGCATCCGGATGGGAGTCACCCCTCGCCCTCGCGCAGTCCCTCATCGTGGTGCTCACTGCGGGCATGGTCTGGCAGTTCATCCTGGTCCTACTTCTCGTCCACAAGGAGCAGCGGACCTTGAGGTGGTCCGTCGTCCGGGACGTGCTCTGGCTGCGTGCTCCCCGTGACCCGCGTACGGGCCGACGCGGCGGACGAACATGGCTCGTCGTCCCGATCTGCGTCATCGCGTTCGCTCTCATGGAATTTCTTCCGTTCGAGCTCGCCCCTGCCACAGGGCGCGACTTCGGCGACTTTCTCGGGTCCCCTGACGGACAGGCAACGGTCTCCGGCTCTTGGCTCTGGCTGGGGGTTCTACTGGCCTTCTTCGTCTTCAACACAGTCCTGGGTGAGGAGCTGCTCTTCCGGGGCTACCTCTTGCCCCGGATGAGGGGCGTCTTTGGATCGTGGGACTGGATCGCCAACGGTGTCCTCTTCGCCGTCTATCACCTGCACGTCCCCTGGGTGATCCCGATCGCCCTCATCGACACGTTCCTCTTGTCACTACCGTCTCGCCGGTACCAAAGCGCCCTCGTCGGGATCATCACCCACAGCGCGCAGAGCTTGTTCCTCTTCACTCTCGTCCTGATGCTCTTCCTGGCTCCCTAGCCCTCCCAAGTCCCCGTCCGGGGGTTCAGGCTCAGCACTACTGACGTTGACGGCCAGTGAGCCACCACATCCCAAGGCATCCGAGATCCTCGCACGACCTTCCCGCTTTCGCTGCACCGAGGAGATGCACCATGCAGACACACGGCAACCAGTCCTCCAACACCCACAGTGAGCGCGACCGACCGGCCGCCCCCCATCCGTCCTGGCGTGAGATCGCCGGCTACGTCGCCCTGGCCAGCGGGCTGTGCTGGCTCGTGATCGCCCCGGCCATGCTGGGGTTCATCGACGCTGAACTAGCCCCCGCACTGGTTCCGGTTGCCCAGCTCACACCCCTACTCGCCGCGCTGGTGTTCGTTCGGGTGCTGCGCCCCGGGCGGGCACGTGACTTGCTGGCGCTTCGTTGGAACCGTTCCGGCCGCTGGGCGGCCATGGGAGTGGGCATCCTGATGCTGATCGGGGCAGCTCAACTGGTCTCGGGGCTGCTCCTCGGGTGGCGCCCACGACCAACCGCCGAGATCCTGACTGCCGCATCCGTCGTCCTACCCCTCCTAGTGCTGCAGGCAACATTCGCCGTCGGCGAGGAGACCGGTTGGCGCGGATGGCTGCTCAGCCGGACCCGACACCTCGGGTTCCCGGCAGCTGCAGCCATCTCGGCAGGGGCCTGGACGCTTTGGCACCTTCCAGCGCTCACGTTCCTGCCCGACCCAATCTCGGCCGAGTCTGCCGCCTACCTGCTGGGGATCGCCTCATGGGCGCCCTTCCTCGTGGCCCTGCGACTCGTCTCTGGATCAGTGTGGCCACCCGTACTCGTCCACGGGGCGATCAACAGCGTCCGCGTCTTCCAGCTGCAGTCGGTAGCCGACTCAGGCGGTGTCGACTGGCGCGTCGAGGCGCTGGGCTGGGTGCTGTGGCTCCTGGCTGCGGTGCTGCTCGCCAGGCATGGGGGTCGGCAGACCAAAAGGCTCCCGGAACATGGCTTCGCGGTCCGTGGCCTCGACGCTGACACGATTCGCTGACCGGCACGTCATGCTGCCGGCGGCACTCAGAAGCTGAGCGTTTGCGGCGCTCGAGAACCGCGCGAAAACGACACTGTTGATATTTCCTCAGTGGCAGCTTGCACGTCATTCCGCCGCTACTGACGTACTCCCACGGATGGTCACCCAGGCCGAGGCTCAGACCCGCCTATCCCCTGATGGAGGGCCATCCGGCCCGGGTCTAGCCAGCCATTCGCAGGGATCGTCTGGGCGCCGCTGCTGACCCATCGCAGGTCGATCCTCGACGCCACTTTCCGAGGGAAGTCTCAGCGCAGAGAGGAGTGCGTACGTCCTGCCCTACCCTGGCCGTCCATCTAGCCTCATGCCAGATCCTGATCTCGCACGCTGGGCATGACCTGTACCGGCTACCGGTTGACTTGAAGGACTACGTTGTCCGCGAGTACCTCGTGGGCCGGTCACTACGAGCTTGCCGAGGTCACGGGCCGCAGCCACGGGGCGGTGCGCAACATTTTGGAGCGCGGCGCTGTGCCGCTACGCGGTCGTGGGGCCGGCCGAATTCGCTCCCTGACCCGACCGCCGTGATTGCAGGGCGGGACCTGTCGCAGTCCAACGACAGATTTGACGCTCAGTGCTGGGTGAGTGTGCGGACGTAGGTCCCGAAGCCGGGGACGGTGAACTGCATCATCCCGTGGGCGGGTGCGTCCACGATGCCCTTGTCCATGAGTGACTGGCGGGCCATGGACAGGGCCGTGGTCTCGACCCCGAGCGCCTCGGCGATGTCTCGGCGGGCGACCGGACCGTCCTGCTGGGCGGCCATCGCGGTGAGTAGGTCACGTTCCCGAGCCGTGGCCTTGGCCCACCTGGATCGGTACAGCTCGTTCACATCGATGTCGACCTGGTCCTGCGCGGCCAGGACATGGTCCATGCTCAGACGGCCCCCAAGGCCTGGGTCGCCCGCGGCACGCCACACCTCGTCCCCATACAGCTGGATGAAGTACGGGTACCCCTGAGCACGTTCGACCACTGTCTCTAGCGCGTCCGTGGCCCAGGACACCCCCAGGGCCGCGGTCGGCGCTGTCAACGCCTGTCTGGCGTCGTGCGCTTCGAGATCACGCATCGGCCGGTACTGAAACCGCTCCGCGTGAGTCACCGCGCGGGTCACCACATCCGGAGTGTGCGATAAGCCAGCCCCCAACAGCGCCGCGGGCACCGGGGACTCCGCGGCCTGCAGCTCCTGCCACGCGTACGCGACCGTCCGCAACGACTCGGCGTCCGCGGACTGGAACTCATCGACCAGCAGCACCAGCCCCCTGCGGTCGGCGTCCTCGACCGCAGCCCGGGCAACAGCCGTGACCAGGTCCCGGAACGCCCTCGTCACCTCCGGCCCGGGCCGGGCCCCACCGGACACCTCCACCGCCGCGACCCCGGGCACACCCGCCGAGACCTTCACCTGGTCCACGCGCCCTCCCAGGACATCACCGTGGCCCCAGCCACGGGTCAACACGGCCACCTCATCCGCCACCACCGAGGTCAGCGTGCCGTTGCCCGCCGTCACGAACACCGTGGCCAACCCCAGGTCCCTGGCCGCGCGCTCCGCCCGACGCAACAGACTCGTCTTCCCCACACCCCGTGGGCCGATATCGACCCGCACCCGGCCGGCGAAGCGGCCCTCGACCGCGACCCGGCCCAGCACACCCATGATCTGCGTCACCTGAGCCTCCCGGCCCGGGATCTCCCACGCGGTCTCCCCCGGCGTGAACGGACTCGCGACCACGGCACCTCACCGCCCTTCCCCGATAGGTCTTTATAACTCGCACCAACTATAAAGAGCTATCTCGATCAGCGCTATCACCGGCGTATCCCGTTGCAAGAGACGCTAGGCGCGCCAGTTACGGGTCGACAAGCGCGGCCAGCTCCCGGTCCGGGCTTACGTGCCTCGAGAGCAGCGGCCCGCACGGAACGGTAGCCAGACGCAGTGACCACCCCATCAGGTCCGGCTCCGCGTCCTGCTCGCGGTAGACGTCGGCCAGGAACGCGAACTCGTTCATGGACCCGATCACGCTGCGACTCGCCGTGGGGGCGAGGCGATAGTCAGCGGTTCCCCGCACCTCGCGTTCCACCACGGTCTCCCGCAGACCGTGCAGACGCAGCAGCCCGGCGAGCACCGACGGGAACCGGTCCAACAAGGTCACCGCCGGCGCCAACGGCACCAGCACCGGTAGCAACGTCGACTCACTCACCAGGAGCGCCACCTGGCGACGCCACGCCAGCTTCTTCACGTACCAGTCCCCCAGCAGCGTGTCCGACACCTCACCCGGCGCAGCCTGTGCCCCACCCAGCCGCGGAAGCAGCTCACGCGTCGCCCGCACGATCACCACCACCCCAGTATGCAACCGCCCTCCGGTGAACCATCACGGCAAGAGCCTCACAACGACCGGCCGGTCACGATCCGGGACTGGGTAGCCCGCACCCGGAGCGGGAACGACACGCCACCAGTCCTGCACGTATCCTGCACGCTCTAAAAAGGAACGGGCCCCTGACTGGCGTTTTCGCTGGTCAGGGGCCTGCTGTGCTGGTGGACGATACTGGGATCGAACCAGTGACCTCTTCCGTGTCAAGGAAGCGCGCTACCGCTGCGCCAATCGTCCCTGCGCGGTGGACCCGCGAGTGCGAGGTGGAGACGGGATTCGAACCCGTGTATACGGCTTTGCAGGCCGCTGCCTCGCCTCTCGGCCACTCCACCGTGAGGCATCTGGTGGTGCTGCCTCAGAGCGGATGACCGGGCTCGAACCGGCGACCTCAACCTTGGCAAGGTTGCGCTCTACCAACTGAGCTACATCCGCCTGCTCCGCTGTCACCAGCGGCGCGAGAAGAAACACTATCCGACGGGCGCGGGCGATTCCAAATCACCTCTGCCGGCGCGCCGCCCGGCGCTCAGCGCGGCCCCGGTATGCCGTCCATGGCGGCGATCCGGCGACCCTCCTCGTCGTCGGTCGCGGCGTCGGCGGCGAGCTCCGCCCGACGGGCCAGCAGGCGCGCCTCGCGGGTGGCTCGCCGCTCCTCCCACCACTCGTTGACCCGTGCCCTCGGCCCGCGGTACTCCGGCGGGGGCCAGAGCCGGCGGATGGCGGCGTTGAGCGAGGCGCCCACGAGCACGGCGAAGGCGAGGAAGTAGAGGTAGACCATGAGGATGATCGGCGCGGTGAGCGGGCCGAAGACCGAGAAGCCGCCGGCGGCGAGCTCGGCCCAGCGCCGGATGAGGACCGAGCTCACCACCCAGAGGAGCACCGTCAGCAGCGCACCCGGCAGGTCCCGCCAGAAGGGCGACCGGGCCGGGGTCGCCACGTGGAAGAGACCGGTGAGGCTGACGATGCCCAGCAGACCGACCAGGGGCCAGTACAGCTCGACGAGCAGGTCGAGACGCTGCGGCAGCCAGCGCAGGAGATACCCCGGCCCGATCAGCAGCAGCGGGAGGGTGAGGCCCATGACGACCGTCGAGGCGAGGTATGCCGTGAGCGACAGCACCCGGGCGCCGACCGGTCCGCGGTGCCCGCCCTGCCCGTACATGATCGAGATGGCGTCGAGGAAGATGTGCAGCGCCCGCGACCCGGACCACAGCGCGACGAGGAACCCGATGGACAGGTAGTCGCCGCGGCGGGCCGTGAGGGTCTGCTGGAAGGTCGGCATGATGACCTGCTCCACGGCCTGCGGGGTGAGGAAGGTCAACGTCCACTGCTCGAGGGCGCTGCTCATCCGCTCCAGGGTCTGCGGCCCCAGCCACTCCGAGGCGAAGCCGGCACCCGCGACCAGGGCCACCAGCAGGGGCGGCAGGGACAGCAGGGTGAAGAACGCCGCCTCGGCCGCGAGCCCGGTGGCCCGGTAGCGGAAGGCCACGACGGCGGTCTCGGCGCTCAGACGCACCAGGGGGACCGCCCCCGGGACGGGTGCGATGACCCGACGCAGACGACGGCGGAACGTCACGTCCACCACAGTCACAGGCGTCACGCTAGCCCCATCTGGCACAGACGGGCCGGAGGCGTGCCGGTAGCCCGCCGTCGGGCCGGGGGCGTTCCGGCCCGTAGAGTGGTTTCTTGGTGACGACGCGGTCCTCCTACCGCGACTCCCACAACCAAGAAAGGCCCCACCACCCGATGGACCTCTGGCCCGGAACGGCATACCCCCTGGGCGCGACCTTCGACGGACGCGGCACCAACTTCGCCCTCTTCTCCGAGCACGCCACCGCGGTGGACCTGTGCCTGGTCAACGACCGCTCGATCGAGACCACGGTCCCGCTGACCGAGGTCGACGCGCACGTCTGGCACGGCTACGTGCCCAACTGCCAGCCGGGACAGCGCTACGGCTTCCGGGTCCACGGCCCGTACGAGCCCTCCGAGGGCCACCGCTTCAACCCGCACAAGCTGCTCCTGGACCCCTACGCCAAGGCGATCGCCGGCCAGATCCGCGGTCACCAGGGGCTGTTCGCCTACGACTTCGGCGACCCCTCGTCCTACAACACCGACGACTCGGCGCTGCACACCATGACCTCCGTCGTGGTCAACCCCTTCTTCGACTGGGGCCACGACCGGCCGCCGCAGCACGCCTACCACGACAGCGTCATCTACGAGGCCCATGTCAAGGGCCTGACGATGAACCACCCTGAGGTGCCGCCAGAGCTCCGCGGCACCTACGCCGGGGTGGCGCACCCGGCCGTCGTCGACCACCTCACCAGCCTGGGCGTGACGGCGCTCGAGCTGCTGCCCGTGCACCAGTTCGTCGACGACCCGCACCTGCAGGACCAGGGGCTGTCGAACTACTGGGGCTACAACACCATCGGCTTCCTCGCACCGCACAACGGCTACTCGGCCTACGGGCACCGTGGCCAGCAGGTGACCGAGTTCAAGTCGATGGTCAAGACCCTGCATGAGGCGGGCATCGAGGTCATCCTCGACGTCGTCTACAACCACACCGCCGAGGGCAACCACCTCGGGCCGACGCTTTCCTTCCGTGGCATCGACAACGCCAGCTACTACCGGCTCGTCGACTACGACAAGGCCCACTACTACGACACCACGGGCACCGGCAACAGCCTGCTCATGCGCTCCCCGCACGTCCTGCAGCTCATCATGGACAGCCTGCGCTACTGGGTCACCGAGATGCACGTCGACGGCTTCCGCTTCGACCTCGCGGCCACCCTCGCGCGGCAGTTCCACGAGGTCGACAAGCTGTCGGCCTTCTTCGACATCGTGCAGCAGGACCCGGTCATCTCCCAGGTCAAGCTCATCGCCGAGCCGTGGGACCTGGGGGACGGCGGCTACCAGGTCGGCAACTTCCCCCCGCTGTGGACCGAGTGGAACGGCAAGTACCGCGACACCGTCCGCGACTACTGGCGCGGGGCGCCGGCGACCATGGGCGAGTTCGCCTCCCGGATCACCGGCTCCAGCGACCTCTACGAGCACAGCGGCCGTCGCCCCTACGCCTCGATCAACTTCGTCGTCGCCCACGACGGCTTCACCCTGGCCGACCTCGTGTCCTACAACGAGAAGCACAACGAGGCCAACGGCGAGGGCGGGGCCGACGGCGAGGACCACAACCGGTCGTGGAACTGCGGCGTCGAGGGCCCGACCGACGACCCGCAGGTGCGCGCGCTCCGGCTGCGCCAGCAGAAGAACTTCCTGGCCACCCTCATGCTCAGCCAGGGGGTGCCCATGCTGGCCCACGGCGACGAGATGGGACGCACCCAGCACGGCAACAACAACGTCTACGCCCAGGACAACGAGCTGGCCTGGATGGACTGGGACCTCGACCCCGACCAGGCCGACCTGCTCGACTTCACCTCCCGGCTCATCGCGCTGCGCAAGGAGCACCCGGCGTTCCGCCGGCGTCGGTTCTACCTCGGCGACGCCGAGCACGGCGGCCAGAGCGACCTCGGCGACATCCACTGGTACTCCCCCGACGGCGAGGTGATGACCGACGAGCGCTGGCACAGCCGCGAGCAGGCGGTCATGGTCTTCCTCAACGGGGAGGCCATCAGCGAGCGGGACGAGCGGGGCCGCGAGGTGACCGACGACCACTTCCTGCTGCTCTTCAACGGCCACCACGAGGCCGTCGACTTCACCGTGCCGGACGGGATGAACACGCCCACCTGGCAGGTCGTCGTCGACACCAGCGGCGACGAGCTCGACGACGACGTGCCCTGGGAGACCGGCGGGACGCACGAGGTGCCGCCGCGCGCCGTCGTCGTGCTCCAGGCCACGCCGCAGCCCGAGCTCGCGCCCGAGTAGACGGCATACCTGCCGGTTCTGGACCTCCGGTTCTGGGGGACGGGCCCCAGAACCCGAGGTCCAGAACCGGGGGTCAGACCTCCGAGGCGGCCAGGCGCGCCTGCTGCTCCTCGACGTCGAAGTCGGCCACCGGCCAGGTCAGGTCCAGTCCGCGCAGGTGCTCCAGGAGCAGCTGCTGGACCGCGAGCCGGGCGTACCACTTGCGGTCCGCCGGCACGACGAACCACGGGGCCCGCTCGGTGCTGCACCGCTCGAGCAGGACCTGGTAGGCCTCCTGGTAGTCCGCCCAGTGCTCGCGCTCGTCGAGGTCGCGCGGGTTGAACTTCCAGTGCTTGTCCGGCCGCTCGAGGCGCTCGCCGAGCCGCGCCTTCTGCTCCTGCGGGCTGATGTGCAGCATGACCTTGATGATGGTGACGTCGTCGTCGACGAGCGACTCCTCGAAGCGGTTGATGGTGGCGTAACGACGCTTCCACTGGGCCGGGGGCACCAGGTCGTGGACGCGCACGACGAGCACGTCCTCGTAGTGCGACCGGTCGAAGACGCCGATCATGCCGGGCCCGGGCAGCGCGCGACGGATCCGCCACAGGAACGGGTGCTTCTTCTCCTCGGCGCTCGGCGCCTTGAACGCCGTGAGCTCGACGCCCTGGGGGTCGACCGACCCGACGACGTGGCGCATGATGCCGCCCTTGCCGGAGGTGTCCATGCCCTGCACGACGAGCAGGACCCGCCGGCGCCCACCCGCCCGGGACTCGGCGTAGAGCTGCTCCTGCAGGGTGTCGAGCTCGGCGTCGGCGGCGGCCAGGGCGTCCTTGCCGGCCTGCTTGTCGCCCGCGAAGGCGGGGGTGGAGCGCGGGTCGACGTCCGCGAGGGTGAAGCCCTCCCCCACCCGCAGGGCGTCGGCCCAGGTCGGCGCCGCGGCCTCGGGGGCCTTCGATGCCTTCGCGGCGTTCGCGGAGTCCTTCTTCCTCGCCGCCTTCGTGACCTTCGCGGAGTCCTTCTTCTTCTTCGCCGCCTTCGTGTCCTTCTTCTTCGCCATCGGGGCAGTCTGGCAGAACCGACCCCGCGCGTCAGCGCAGACGGGTGCGGAGCAGCAGATCACCCTCCCACTCCAGCAGGTGGGTCAGCCGCCCGGTCGGCCCGGACAGGGTCGCGCTGCCCGGCAGCAGAAGCTGGCCGTCGCCCCCCGCCAGCACCGGCCGCACGGTCACGCACAGCTCGTCGACCGCCCCGGCACGCACCCAGGCACCGAAGAGCGCCGGGCCGCCCTCCACGACGACCCGGTCCCAGCCGTGACCGGCGCAGACGTCCAGCACCTGCTCCGGAGTGACGTCCTCCCCGCCGCCGCTCACCACGTGCACCCCAGGATGGTCGGCGAGCTCGACCGGCACCTCGCCGCTGCGGGTGACGACGACCAGCGCCTTCCCCTCCAGGGGGCCGTAGCCCTCCTCCCGCGCGGTGCCGGCGCCCACGACCACGGCCTGGGCCCAGCGCCGCAGGGTGGCGAAGGCGGCCGCGTCGCCGTCCGAGCCCTCGTTGAGGCTGCCGCTGCGTCCGTCGGGTCCGGTGGCGCGCCCGTCGAGGGTGGTGATGAACCCGCCCCGCACCCACCGGCCGGCCGCGCGGTCGGACGGCACGGCATACCAGTCGTCGAGCTCGGCCTCGCCCAGCGGACCCTGACCGGTCGACACGTCTGCTCGGCTCACGATCCTCCTCGCCCCCTCACCGCAGGAAGGAGGCCACGAGGTCCTCCCACAGCGAGGGGTTGGTGTTCCACTCCTGGCAGTGGCGCGCCTGCGGCCACACGAAGGTCTGCACGAGACCGGGTCGCCGGCGCGCGAGGTCCTGGGACGGGCCGAAGGGCACCGTGTCGTCGGTCGCGGAGTGGATGATGAACATGCGGTGGGTGACCTCCTCGGCCCGGTCCACCCAGTTGGTGGCCGCCACGTCGACCGGCTCGGCCACCCGGAGCAGGTGCCGCGAGGCCTTGCTGCGCAGCAGGCTGCGGGCCAGCTGCTCCACCGGGCGGGGGATGAGGTGCAGGTCGGCCTGGTGGGCCAGCACCGACCCCCAGTCGATGACCGGCCCGTTGAGCAGCACCCGGTGCACCCGGTGGGCGACGTCGGAGCGGTTGAGCGCCTGCAGGACGAGCGCCCCGCCCATCGACCAGCCCACGAGCACGATCCGGCGGGCGCCGTGGGCCAGGGCGTAGCGCAGGGCGGCGTCGATGTCGCGCCACTCCGACAGCCCCAGGCTGTAGCGGCCGTCGGAGGAGGGCGGGGCGCCGACGTCGTTGCGGTACATCGGGATGAGGCAGGTGTAGCCCAGCCGGTGCAGGACCGGGACGGCGCGCAGCGTCTCCCCGCGCTGCGCGCTGCGGCCGTGCACCAGGACGGCCCAGTCGTCCTGGTGGGCCGTCGCGGCCGACGCACCGGGCACCCGCCAGGCCGGCAGGTCGCCGACGTCGGAGGTGACGAGCACGTCCTCGTGCTCCAGGCCCAGGGCGCTCCCGGGGTCGCCGCAGTAGAAGTACTTGTTCCAGCGGGCCGGCCCCGGCCCGAGGTCGCCGGCGTCCACGCCCAGCAGCTCCCGGGTCACCACCATCTGCCGGCGGGACCCCCTGGCCCCCTCCTCCTCGTGGGCCGGCTCCACCACCTCGCCCACGCGGGCGTGGCCGGCGCCGCCGTCCAGCCAGAGGCCGTAGCGGCCCGAGGAGGTGGTCTGCGGGTCCGCCCGCAGCGTGACTGTCCCGGCGTCCGGGTCCACCGCGACGACCGTGACGTCATCCTTCTTCTCGTGCTCCGGGGTGATGACGCGGTGCGCGAAGTAGGTCGCGGTGCCCATCGAGACGGCGCCGCCGAGCGCCGCTCCCCCGGCGACGGCGGTGCCTACGGCGGCGGCCCGGCCCGCCGCGGTCATCCGCCCGCTCACGACCTGCCCTGCCCACCGGGTGGGGTCACCGGGGCGCCGAGCACGTCGTCGAGGGGGAAGTCGACCGGCTGCTCCAGCTGGTCGAAGGTGCACGACCGGGGGTCGCGGTCCTCGCGCCAGCGCAGGAACTGCGCGGTGTGCCGGAAACGGCCCCCCTCGAGGTAGTCGTAGCGGACCTCGACCACCCGCTCGGGGCGCAGCGGGGTGAACGACAGGTCCTTGCCCGCGGCCCAGCGCGACCCCTCGCTCTTGCGCGGGGTGTCGGCCTGCAGCTGGCCCGCCCAGTCCCAGGGGTGACCCTCGAAGTCGGTCACCCACGGCTGCAGCTCGGCGAAGAGCTCGCGCCGCCGCGCCATGGGGAAGGAGGAGCTGACGCCGACGTGGGCCAGCCGGCCCTCGTCGGTGTAGATCCCCAGGAGCAGGGAGCCGATCGCCTCCTCGCTGCTCTTGTGGGTGCGGTAGCCGGCGACCACGCAGTCCGCGGTGCGGGTGTGCTTGAGCTTGGTGAGCACCCGCTTGTTCTGCTGGTAGGGCGCGTCCGGGTCCTTGCCGATGATCCCGTCCAGGCCGGCCCCCTCGAAGTCGACGAACCAGCGCATCGCGAGGTCGAGGTCGTCGGTGAGCGGCGACAGGTGGACCGAGCCGGCGCTGACGGCGGGGAGCACCGACTCGAGCCGGGCGCGGCGCTCGCGGAACGGCATACCGGTGAGGTCGTCGTCGCCCAGCGCGAGCAGGTCGAAGGCGACGAAGGCCGCGGGCGTGGACTCGCTGAGCATGCGCACCCGGGACTCGGCCGGGTGGATGCGCTGCCCGAGGGCATCGAAGTCGAGCCGCTGCCCGCTCGGCGAGGCGAGCACGATCTCGCCGTCCACGACGCAGCGCTCGGGCAGCTCGGCGCGCACGGCCTCGACGAGCTCGGGGAAGTAGCGGGTCATCGGCTTCTCGTTGCGCGACCCCAGCTCGACCTCGTCGCCGTCGCGGAAGACGACGGAGCGGAAGCCGTCCCACTTCGGGTCGTAGAGCCACCCGGGCGGCAGCGCCGCGGCTGGCTTGGCGAGCATCGGCGTGACCGGGGGCATGACGGGCAGGTCCACAAGCGCCAGTGTGCCCGATGGCACCGACAGAGGACGGGTATGCCCGTGCGCACCCGCCGGCGGGGGCGCGGCTCGGTGGCGGCCCGGCTCGGCGGCGGTGCGGCTCAGTAGGGTGGCCGGATGAGCGGCATCGTCAGGATCGACGGCGTGGTCCGGGACTACGCCTGGGGGCGGCCGGGGGGCATCTCGGCGGTCCGCGGCCAGGAGCCGACCGGGCGGCCCGAGGCCGAGCTGTGGCTGGGCGCCCACCCGGCCGCGCCCAGCCGGGTGCTGACCGGCCACCCCGGGGGCGCGCCCTGGCCCGACCTCGCGGCCTGGGAGCACGCCACCGGCGACACCCTGCCCTTCCTCATGAAGCTGCTCGCCGCCGGTGCGCCGCTGTCGCTGCAGGCCCACCCCGGCCCCGAGCAGGCCCGCGCCGGCTTCGCGCGGGAGGAGGCCGCCGGGATCCCCCGGGACGCACCCGCGCGCAGCTTCCGGGACCCGCACGCCAAGCCCGAGGTGCTGCTCGCCGTGGAGGACGGCTTCGACGCGCTGTGCGGCTTCCGGCCGGTGGCCGAGGTCGTCGATCTGCTCGACCGCCTGGCGGCCGGGGTCCCGACCGACGGCTGGTCGCGATGGCGCTCGCTGCTCGTCGCCGCCGGCAGCCCCGCGGCCGGGGCTGGTGCGGCGCTGCGGTGGCTGCTCTCCGGGGACGAGGCGGTGGACCGGATGGTCGATGCGCTGAGCGGGGCGGGTCCCACCGGCCTGCCGGAGGCCGAGGACGACCTCGTCCGGCTGCTGGCGCGCCACCACCCCGGCGACCCGGGGATCGCCGTCGCGCTCATGCTGAACCGGGTCACCCTGGCCGCCGGTGAGGCGCTGTGGCTGCCGGCGGGCAACATCCATGCCTACCTCTGCGGGCTGGGCGTCGAGGTGATGGGCCCCAGCGACAACGTCCTGCGCGGAGGCCTGACGGGCAAGCACGTGGACGTCCCCGAGCTGCTGGACGTGCTGGACGTCACCCCGGGGCCGCCCCCGCTGCTGGCGCCCGTCGACCTCGGCCCGGGGGTGCGGGCCTACCGTCCGAGCACGCAGGAGACCGGCGCGACCGTGCCCTGGCAGCTGGTGGAGGTGACCGGCCCGGCCGAGGTGGCTGCCGGCAGCGCCGCGGTCGCGCTCGTGCTGGAGGGGGAGTTCACGCTGCGCAGCGGGCGCCACGGCGACCCGGGCGGCGGGCTGACCCTGGCCCGCGGCGAGGCGGGTTTCGTCGACCGCCCCGGCCGCATCACGCTCGAGGGCTCGGGCGCCCTCTACCTCGCGACGACCGTGGTCTGACCGACCCTGGGCTGACCGACCCCTACGCAGACGGTCCCGGGGGACTCGTACACGGGCCCGACGCCGTCCACAGGACCCTCTCGACCAGGGCGCGGTGGGCGCGGCGCGCTCAGGCCTTCTCGACCCGGTTACCGTGCTCGTCCCAGTGCTCGGCGACCTTCTTGGAGGGCTGGACCCGCGGCGGCTCCCCCGGCATCTTGGGGTGGTCCGGCGGGAAGTTCAGCTCCCCCAGCCCGCGCTCGAGGTCGGCCTCCCACAGCGCGTAGGCTCCGTCGACCACCCCCGGGGACGCGTGCAGGTCCGCCCAGGCGTCCCCGTGCTCGGCGAGGAAGTCGGGGACGGTGTGCAGGGTGAGGGCCGTGGGGTCGACCTCGGCGAGCTGGTCCCAGGTCACCGGGACCGAGACGGGGGCACCGGGCAGGATGCGGGTGCTCCACGCGGCGGCCAGGGTGCGGTCGCGCGTGGCCTGGTTGAAGTCGACGAAGATCCGCTCCCCCCGCTCCTCCTTCCACCACGCCGTGGTCACCAGGTCGGGCCGGCGCCGTTCGAGCTCGCGGGCGAGACCGATGACGGCGTGCCGGACCTCGAGGAACTCCAGCCGCGGCTCGATCGCGGCGAAGACGTGCACCCCGCGGTTGCCGGTCGTCTTGACGAAGGGCGTGAGCCCCGCCTCCGTCATGACCTCCCGCAGCGCGGTGGCGGCCTCGACGACGTCGGCGAAGGCGCGCCCGGGCTGGGGGTCCAGGTCGATCCGCAGCTCGTCCGGGTGGTCGTTGTCGCCGGAGCGCACCGGCCACGGGTGCCAGGTGACGGTGCCCATCTGCGCGGTCCACAGCAGCGTCGCGAGGTCGCCCCCGTCGATGACGAGCTGGGGGTGGCTGCGCCCCGAGGGATAGGTGCAGACCGTGGTCCGCGACCAGTCGGGCACCCCCTTCGGCGGGTTCTTGGAGTAGAACTCCTCCCCCTCGATGCCCCCGCGCACCCGTTGCAGGGTGACCGGCCGGTCGCCCAGCGCGCGGAGCATCGGCTCGGCGACGGCCTCCAGGTATGCCGCGAGGCCGGCCTTGGTGACGGTCGCGCCGTGCGCGGTGGCCGGCCAGACGACCTTGTCCGGGCTGGACAGCCGGACGTCACGGACCCGGCCGTCGGGCCCCGGGGCGGTGAGGGTCTGCGCGTCGGCGGGCATGATGACAACCTAGCGGCACCCACCGACCTGCCCGGAAGCAATCGACCCCTCACGTCGTTGTCACCGGCATGAACCACCACAGCACGCCCGCCACCGACGCCAGCAAGCCCGACGCGAAGGGCTACCGCACCACCCGCTCGGAGCAGGAGTGGCGCGAGCAGCTCTCGCCGGAGGAGTACGCCGTGCTCCGCGAGGCCGGCACCGAGCGCCCGTTCGTCGGTGAGTACACCAACACCACCACCGAGGGGGTCTACGCCTGCCGTGCCTGCGGCGCCGAGCTGTTCCGCAGCGAGACCAAGTTCGAGAGCCACTGCGGCTGGCCGAGCTTCTACTCCCCGCTCGCCGAGGACCGGGTGGAGTACCTGCAGGACGACTCCTTAGGCCGCACCCGCACCGAGGTGCGGTGCGCCTCCTGCGGCTCCCACCTGGGTCACGTCTTCGAGGGCGAGGGCTACGACACCCCCACCGACCAGCGCTTCTGCATGAACAGCATCGCGATGACGCTGCAGCCCAAGGCCTGAGCAGCCCCACGTCGGACCGCCCGCGGCGCACCCGCCGCGGGCGGCGGCATACCTGCTCCCGGTCGTCGGCTCAGGGCAGGCCGGCGACGAGCGCCGGCAGCTCCACCCGCGGCCCGGTGAAGAACGGGACCTCCTCGCGCACGTGCAGGCGCGCCTCGGTGTTGCGCAGCTCGCGCATGAGGTCGACGATGCGGTGCAGCTCGTCGGCCTCGAACGCCAGCAGGAACTCGTAGTCCCCCAGCGCGAAGCTCGCGAGGGTGTTGGCCAGCACGTCCTTGTAGTCGCGCGCCGCCTCCCCGTGCTCGCGCAGCATCCGCGACCGGTCCCCCGCGTCCATCACGTACCAGTCGTAGGACCGGACGAAGGGGTAGACGCACAGGTAGTCCTTGGCGTCCTGACCGGAGAGGAAGGCCGGCACGTGGCCGCGGTTGAACTCCGCCGGCCGGTGGATCGCGACGTTGCTCCAGACCGGCTCCAGGTGCTGACCCAGGGCGCTCTGCCGGAACTGCTGGTAGGCCCGCTGCACGGTCTCGACCCGCTCGGCGTGCCACCAGATCATGAGGTCGGCGTCGGCGCGCAGGGCCGAGACGTCGTAGACGCCGCGCACGACCAGACCCTCGGCCTCCAGCGTGGCGAACAGCTCGGCGACCTCGGTGGCCAGGGCGGCGCGGGCCTTGCCCTGGGGCAGCGGGGTGACGGCCCGGAAGACGGAGTAGGCGGCGTAGCGGATCGAGGCGTTGATCTCCTCGGCCTGCTCGGCGGTGGGGTGGGAGTAGTCGGCCATATCTCTCATTGTCCCTGGCGCAGGTCGGCCACGGCACGGCGGGCCGAGGCGATGCAGGCCGGGATGCCGACCCCGTCGTAGGTCGCCCCGCAGACCGCCAGGCCGGGGACGCGGGCCACGTCCGCGCGCACCCGCTCGACGAGGTCGAGGTGACCGACGGCGTACTGCGGCAGCGCGCCGCCCCAGCGCTGCACGTGCGCGTCGACCGGCGCCGGCAGCGCGCGGCCCAGGGCGTCACCCAGGTCGGTGAGCGCCGCGTCGAGCAGCTCACCGTCGGGGCGCTGCAGCGTGACCTCCTCCCGGTGCCGGCCGATCGAGGCCCGCAGGAAGGTGAGGTGGCGGCCCGGCCCGCCGGCGTCCCGGCCGAGCTCGTGCACCCAGGCCCACTTGGTGGCGCTGAACGTCGCCGCCTTGATCGTGCGCCCGTCCACGGGCGGCACGAGGATGCCGGAGCCGTCGAGCCCGCCCAGCTCCGCGGTGTCCAGGGCGAAGGTCAGCACGGCCATGGAGGCCGTCTCGACCGTGCCCAGCGCGCGGGCGGCGCCGGGCGCCACCGGGTCGAGCAACCGGGCCGCGGGGGCGGGGGGCAGGGCGAGCACCACCCGGTCGGCCCGGTATGCCGTGGGGCTCGGCCGCGGCCCCGTCACCACCTCGAAGCCCCCCTCGGGCTTTCGTCGGAGCTCGCGCGCGACCACCCCGGTCTCGAGCCGGACGCCGGCGTCGGACAGCAGGCCGGCCAGGGCCTGCGGCCAGCGGTGCAGCCCACCACGGACCCCGGCGAAGACGGGGGCGGCGGCGGCCGACTGGGTGCCGTCGGTCGGGGTGGGCAGCAGCCGGCCGGCGGCGTCCTGCAGCCGCTGCCCGTCCTGGGCCGCGCGCAGCAGGGCCGGCAGCGCGGCCCGGGCCGAGAGCAGCCGGGCGTGCCCGGCGTAGACCCCGCCCAGCAACGGCTCGACCAGCCGCTCGGCGACGGCCGGGCCGAGGCGAGAGCCCACCAGGTCCCCCACGGAGACGTCGTCCTCCTCCAGCGGCCTGACCTCCTCCGCGAGGGCGCGGTCCACTTCCTGGTCGGTCAGCACCCCGTCCAGCAGGGTGGGGTCCGCCGGCACCCCCATGAGGGTGCGGGGCGGGAGCAGGTGGATCCGTCCGCGGCTCCACACCTGCGCGCGGGCCCCGGTGGGGTGGACCAGGTCGTCGGCGAGGCCGGCGCGGGCCACCAGGTCGGTCCCCTCCGGCCGCCGCGCGAGCATGGCCTCGGCCCCGGTGTCGACCAGCTGCCCCGCGACCTGCTCGCCGCGCAGCTTGCCGCCCACCCGGTCGGCCCCCTCGAGCAGGGTGACCTCGTCCCCGGCCGCCAGGCGCCCGTCCTCGGTGAGCAGCGCCAGCGCCGCCGCGAGACCGCTGATGCCGCCGCCGATGACCAGGGTGGACGTCATACCTCCAGCGTCTCACCCGGGGCACCGGCCCCGGGTGCGGGGCCGTGACCGCACCGTGACCGGATCGTGACGCCGCGCCCGGAACGGCCCCCACGGCTGCCCCGTCGCAGGTCACGACCGCAGGACACGATGCGCCCGACCCCAGGAGGACCCCATGACCGCACGACTGACGGCGGGGTTGCTCGCCCTCCTGCTCCTGCTGACCGGGTGCACCGGCTCGGGAGGCACCAGCACCTCCGATCAGGCGGTGGACGTCTCCGACGCCGGGGCGGAGGCCGGCGACGCGGCCGGTGCGGACGACGGGTCGGTGGATGACGTGTCGGTGGACGACGAGGCCGAGCTCGGCACCGCCGCCGAGCTCGGCACGTCCGCCGCGGACGCGCAGGCCCCCCTCATGGTGCGCAGCGTCGAGCTCGAGCTGGTCGTCGACGACGTGGGCGCGGCGGTGACCCGGGCGCGCGCGACCACGACCGCCGCGAGCGGCTACGTCTCCTCCGAGGACGTCGTCCCGGCCCGGGAGTCCGGGGACGGCTACGGCTCGCTCGTCCTGCGGGTCCCCTCCGCCGACCTCGACACGGTCGTCACCAGCCTGGGCGAGCTCGGCGAGGTCCGGGCCAGCCGCAGCAACGCCGAGGACGTCACGACCGAGTACCGCGACGTGGAGGCCAGGATCGCCACCATGGAGGCAGGGGCGGAGCGGCTGCGCGAGCTCGTGGCGGAAGCCTCCTCGCTCCAGGACATCGCCGACCTGGAGAGTGAGCTGACCACCCGGGAGGCCGAGCTCGACGCGCTCAAGGCCCGGATGCAGGTGCTCGAGGACGACGTGGCGCTCTCGACCATCACCCTGCACCTGGCAGAGAGGACCGAGGACCTCGAGGAGGTGGCACCCCGCACGGGCTTCGTCGGCGGGCTGGGCCAGGGGTGGCAGGCCTTCACCACGTCGGTGACGATGGTCCTCACCCTGGTCGGCGCACTGCTGCCGTTCGCCCTCGTCGCCTCCCTGGTGGCCGTGCCGGCCCTGTGGTGGCTGCGGCGCCGGCGCACCCCGGCGGGCCCGGCCGGGCGTGGGACACTGCAGGGGTGACCTCCGCCGCCTCGCCGACGCTCGACCCCACCCCCGACCTGGCCGACAGCACCCTGGTGCGCGCGGCCCGACGCCAGCCCGTGCCGCATACCCCGGTGTGGTTCATGCGGCAGGCCGGACGCTCGCTGCCGGAGTACCGCGAGGTCCGCAAGGACGTCGCCATGCTGACCTCCTGCCGCACCCCCGAGCTGGTCACCGAGATCACCCTGCAGCCGGTGCGCCGGCACGGGGTCGACGCCGCGATCTTCTTCAGCGACATCGTCGTCCCGCTGCAGGCCGTGGGGGTGGACGTCGACATCGTCGCGGGCACCGGCCCGGTCATCGCCGAGCCGATCCGCACCCGCGCCGACCTCGACCGGCTGCCCGAGCTGACCCCCGAGCACGTGCCCGACATCACCGAGTCGGTCCGGCTGCTGACCGCCGAGCTGGGCGGCACCCCCCTCATCGGCTTCGCGGGTGCGCCCTTCACGCTGGCGTCCTACCTCGTCGAGGGCGGTCCCTCCAAGAACCACGAGCGCACCAAGGCGCTCATGCACGGCGACCCGCAGCTGTGGAGCGACCTGTGCGCCCGGCTGGCGCAGATCTCCGGGGCCTTCCTCCGGGTGCAGGCGCAGGCGGGCGCGAGCGCCGTGCAGCTCTTCGACTCCTGGGCCGGGCACCTCTCGCGGGCCGACTACCTGCGCCACGTCGAGCCGCACAGCCGCTCCGTGCTCGAGGGGGTCGCGGACCTCGGCATCCCGCGCATCCACTTCGGCGTCGGCACCGGGGAGCTGCTGCCGGCCATGGCGGACGCCGGCGCCGACGTCATCGGGGTCGACTACCGCGTCAGCCTCACCGACGCGGTGGAGCGGACCGGCGGCCGGTACGCCGTCCAGGGCAACCTCGACCCCGCGCTGCTCTTCGCCCCCTGGTCGGCGCTGGAGGCGCGGGTCCGGGAGATCGTCGAGGAGGGCCGGAACGCCCCCGGGCACATCTTCAACCTCGGGCACGGGGTGCTGCCCGACACCGACCCCACCGTGCTGACCCGGGTCGTGGAGCTCGTGCACGAGATCTCCGCCCGCTGAGGCAACCATTCGCGGCGCTCGGTGGGGACTGAGGCAACCATCCGCGGCGCTCGGTGGGGGCTGGGGCAACCATCCGCGACGCTCGGTGGGGATCCCCGCGCAGCGAAGTCTGCGGTGCGCGTCCCGTCAGCGGTGCGCCTGGAGCGCCTGCACAAGCACCGGTACCACCAGCTCGCGCTGCCACGGGCGCGCACCGAGCTCGGCGAGGCGCTGCTCCACCACCTCGGTCGTCGGGTCCTCGGGCGGCGTCCAGAGCACCCTCCGGACGACGTCGGGGGTCATGAGGTTCTCGACCGGGATCTCCAGCCGCTCGGACAGCTCGGCCAGCGCGGCGCGCACCTCGGTGAGGCGGTCCGCCGCGGCCGGGTCGCGGTCCGCCCAGGCGCGGGGCGGCGGCGGGGCGTCGCTGCGGCGGGCGGGCTCGGGCAGGTCCTCGTCGGCGAGCTCTGCGGCCGTGCGGATGGCCGACAGCCACGCCCGCTGGTGGCGCAGCAGGCCCTGCTCGGCCCGCCGCTGCCGGGTCCGTGAGCTCTCCTTGCGCTCCGAGGCCAGCGCCGAGGCCTGGCCGGGCATGCGCTGGGCGAGGTCGAGGAGGGTGCCGTCGGGCAGGACGCGGCCCGGGGGCACGTCGCGCTCCCGGGCGATGGCGTCGCGGGTCAGCCACAGCTCGCGCAGCGCGGCCAGGGAGCGTCGCTTCCGCAACCGGTGGATCCCGGTGGTCCGCCGCCACGCGTCCGGCTCGTCGGCCCCGGGCGGACCGGTGAAGTCGCAGAGCGCGGCGAACTCCTGCTCGGCCCACTCCAGCTTGCCCTGCTCGCGCAGGTCGCGCTCCATCCGGGCGCGCAGCGTGACGAGCAGCTCGACGTCCAGGGCGGCGTAGCGCAGCCACGGCTCGGGCAGCGGCCGGGTGGACCAGTCGACGGCCGAGTGCTCCTTGGCCAGGGTGTAGCCGAGGTAGTACTCGAGGACCGCGGACAGCCCCACCCGCGGCAGGCCGGCCAGCCGGGCCCCCAGCTCGGTGTCGAAGAGCGAGCGCGGGCGCAGGCCCAGCTCGGCCAGGCACGGGATGTCCTGGGTGGCGGCGTGCAGCACCCACTGGGCCGGGGCCAGGGCCTCGTCCAACCCCCGCAGGTCCGGGAAGGGGACCGGGTCGATGAGCCAGGTGCCCGCGCCCTCGCGCCGCAGCTGGACGAGGTAGGCCTTCTGGCCGTAGCGGTAGCCGGAGGCACGCTCGGCGTCGACGGCGACCGGTCCCTCGCCGGCGGCCAGGGCGGCGAGCGCGTCGTCCATGCCCTCGGGGGTGTCCACGACCGTCGGCACCCCCTCGGGCGGTGCCTCCAGCCGATGGAAGTCCGAGCCGGGGTCGTCGTCGGGGAGGTCGGAGCTCATCTCAGCGGCGGACCCCGGACAGCGCGACCACGCCCTCGGGCAGCGGCGGGAGCCCCGCCAGCGTGCAGAGCAGGTCTCCCCACGCGCCGAGGTGGGCGGCCATCTCACGGGCCTCGTCGCCGTCGGTGAGGACCGGGGTCCACGAGGCGCGGATCTCCAGCTCGACCGAGGGCTCACGGTCCGCGAGCGCCCCGAAGCTCTCGGAGGTCACGCAGGTCACGGTCCCGGCAGCGGCCGTCCAGCCGAGCCCGGCCTGCTCCAGGGCGTCGGTGAGCCAGGACCAGCCGGCCTGCCCGGCGAGCGGGTCGTGCCCGACCTCCGGCTCCATCTGCGCCTTGGCGTAGGTGACGGCCCGCCACGTCCCCTCCCACGGCTCGGGGCCCTCCGGGTCGTGCAGCACCACGAAACGGCCGGTGGCGATGGGGTCCTCGTCCTCCAGCCGGGAGGGGACGACCTCCCCGGAGAGCGCGACGGCGTGCGGGGCCAGCCGGCTGGGGGCGGGCACCTCCTCGATGACCATCTCCGGTCGCAGGGCGACGCTCCTGATACCGTCGAGAGCGCGTTGGAAGACGCCGGCGTCGGGCGTCACAGGGTCCGCCGCGGCTCGGCGCCGCGGCCGCTGGTCGGAGATCCGGCTCACCACGTCCCCAGCGTAGGCCTCGGGTGCCGCCGCTGCCCGGAGCGCAACGCCGAACGATCCCGGCGCACCACCACCGCATCCACCCAGCCATATCTCATATATGTGATCTAAGGTTGATTCCATGACCGAGAGCTACCTCTCCCGCATCGGCGGGCTCATCCGCGACGCCCGTCGGCACAAGGACCTCACCCAGGCCGAGCTGGCCGAGCTGCTGAGCACCAGCCAGAGCGCCGTCGCCCGCATCGAGCAGGGCAAGCAGAACCTCTCCCTGGAGATGATCGCCCGGATCGGCGAGAAGCTGGACTCCGAGATCGTCCAGGTCTCCTCGGGCATCCCGCAGAACCTGCGCATCGAGGGGGGCGTCAAGCTGTCCGGGGACATCGACGTCCGCACCTCCAAGAACGCCGCCGTCGCGCTGCTGTGCGCCTCGCTGCTCAACAAGGGGCGCACCACGCTGCGCAACCTCGCCCGGATCGAGGAGGTCAACCGCATCACCGAGGTGCTGAGCAGCATCGGCTTTAAGATCCGCTGGCTCCCGGACTCCTCCGACCTCGAGATCGTCCCGCCGGAGCGCATCGACCTCGACGCGATGGACGAGGCCGCGGCGCGCCGCACCCGCACCATCATCATGTTCCTCGGGCCGCTCATGCACGAGTTCGACACCTTCGAGCTGCCGTATGCCGGGGGCTGCGACCTCGGCACCCGCACCGTCGAGCCGCACATGATCGCGCTGCGTCACTTCGGTCTCGACGTCACCGCCACCACCGGCAGCTACCACGCCACCGTCGACCGGGCGGCCTCCCCGGGGCGACCGATCGTGCTCACCGAGCGCGGCGACACGGTCACCGAGAACGTCCTCCTGGCCGCCGCCCGGCACACCGGCACGACGGTCATCCGCAACGCCAGCTCCAACTACATGGTCCAGGACCTCTGCGTCTTCCTGCAGCAGCTCGGGGTGCAGATCGAGGGGCTGGGCACGACCACCCTCACCGTGACAGGCGTCGGCGAGATCGACACCGACATCGAGTACGCCCCCTCCGAGGACCCGATCGAGGCCATGAGCCTGCTGGCGGCGGCGGTCGTCACCGGCAGCGCCATCACCATCCGACGGGTGCCGATCGAGTTCATGGAGATCGAGCTGGCCGTCCTGGGCACGATGGGCTTCGAGTGCGACCTGTCGGAGGAGTACGCCAGCGCGAACGGGCATACCCGGCTGGTCGACCTCACCACCGTGCCGGGTCCGCTGCGGGCGCCGCTGGACAAGATCCACCCGCTGCCCTTCCCGGGCCTGAACATCGACAACCTGCCGTTCTTCGCGATCATCGCGG
The DNA here is from genome assembly GCF_001483745.1 of Serinicoccus chungangensis. Classification (GTDB taxonomy): domain Bacteria; phylum Actinomycetota; class Actinomycetes; order Actinomycetales; family Dermatophilaceae; genus Ornithinicoccus; species Ornithinicoccus chungangensis_A. The sequence goes on from NZ_LQBL01000028.1 coordinate 32,530, forward strand.
CCTGCGCGCAGGGTTCGACCCTCATCCACGACTGGGTCTACGAGAACCGCGCCATCTATCTCACCGAGCTCACCACGCTGGGGGCCAAGGTCCACCTCATGGACCCGCACCGGGTGATGATCGAGGGTCCGACCCGGTGGCGCGCCGGCGAGATCATGTGCCCGCCGGCCCTGCGCCCGGGCGTGGTGATCCTGCTGGCCATGCTGGCCGCTCCCGGCACCTCGGTGCTGCGCAACGTCTACGTCATCAACCGCGGCTACGAGGACCTGGCCACCCGCCTCAACGCGCTCGGCGCGCGGATCCAGACCTTCCGCGACATCTGAGGTGGAGCTCGTCCGGGACGAGCGCGGCGGGGTGACCGTCCTGCGGGACGGCCACCCGCAGTCCTACGTCGACACCGACGACCCGCTGCTGCTCGTCTTCGAGTACGTCCAGCACCTCGCCCTGGTGCTCGAGTCGCTGCGGCCGGACCCCGCTCCCCTGGCGGTGACGCACGTCGGCGGGGCCGGGATGACGCTGGCCCGCTGGGTGCACCGCACCCACCCGGGGTCGCCGCAGATCGTCCTGGAGCCGGACACCGCGCTCACCGAGCTGGTGCGCCGCGAGCTGCCGCTGCCCCGGGGCCACCGGATCCGGGTGCGTCCGCAGACCGGCCAGGAGGGCCTCCCGGGCCTGCGCGACGGCTCGGCCGACGTCGTCGTGGTCGACGCCTACGACGAGGGCCGGGTCCCTGGTGCGCTGGCCGGGCAGGCCTTCGCCCGGGAGCTGGCCCGGGTGCTCGCCCCTGACGGCCTGCTGCTCGTCAACGCCGCCGACCTGCCGGGCCTGCGCTGGGTGGCCCGGCTCGGAGCCACCCTGCGCACCGCGCTCCCGCACGTCGGCCAGCTCGTGCTGCGCGAGGTGGCCTCCGGCAAGCGCTACGGCAACGTCGTGCTGGTGGCCTCCCGTCGGCCCGTGGACGACGTGACCCTCACGCGCGCCGCCGCGCGGGCGCCCTTTCCCACCCGCTGGCGGCCCAGCACCGAGGTCGCGGCGGCCGAGCGCGGGGTCCGCCCCTTCGACGAGGTGGGTGAGCCCTCTCCCCCGCCGCCGGACTCCGGCCCGCTGCGGCTGCGCTGAGCCGGCCCTCACGGGCAGCCCGGAGCGCGGTCCCTACCGGTCGGGGAAACCTCGCCGTCATCTGGCGGCCCTACGCTGGGACCATGCGGACCCGTGAGGACATCGACGCCTGGCTGACCGACATGGACGGCGTCCTGGTGCACGAGAACCACGCGCTGCCGGGCGCCCGGGCGCTCATCGACCACTGGGAGGTGACCCACACCCCCTATCTCGTGCTCACCAACAACTCGATCTACACCGCGCGCGACCTCTCGGCCCGCCTGCGCCACGCCGGGCTGCCGGTGCCGGAGGAGCGCATCTGGACCAGCGCCCTGGCGACCGCCGACTTCGTCGCCACGCAGAAGCCCGGGGGGTCGGCCTACGTCGTGGGCCAGGCCGGCATCATCACCGCCCTGCACGAGGTCGGCTTCACCATGACCGAGAAGGACCCCGACTTCGTCGTCATCGGCGAGACCCGGCAGTACTCCTTCGAGGCCATCACGACGGCGGTGCGGCTCGTCGCCGACGGCGCCCGCTTCATCGTCACCAACCCGGACGCGACCGGGCCCAGCGCCGACGGCATCCTGCCGGCGACCGGGGCGATCAGCGCCCTGGTGACCAAGGCGACGGGACGGGAGCCGTATGTCGTGGGCAAGCCCAACCCGATGATGTTCCGGTCCGCGCTGCGCACCATCGGCGCGCACAGCGAGAGCACCGGCATGATCGGCGACCGCATGGACACCGACATCATCGCCGGCATGGAGGCGGGCCTGCACACCGTGCTCGTCATGACCGGGATCAGCACCGCGGACACCCTCTCGTCCTACCCGTTCCGGCCGGACGAGGTCCTCGACGGGGTCGGCGAGCTGGTGCCGGACGAGCCGGTGACCTCCGAGATCGAGGCACCGCGCAGCGACGTGTGACCGGCGCCGCCCAGCCGATACCCTTCGAGGGTGCGCACGGCATACCTGGACCACCCCGGCCCCATCGCGATGGCCCACCGCGGGTTCGACGCCGGTGACACCGGGCTGGAGAACTCCATGCCGGCCTTCCAGGCGGCCGTGGACCTGGGCTACCGCTACGTCGAGACCGACGTGCACGCCACCCGGGACGGGGTCGTCGTGGCCTTCCACGACGAGACGCTCGACCGCGTCACCGACCGGCGCGGTGCCATCCCCGAGCTGTCCTGGCGGGAGGTCTCCCGCGCGCGCATCGCCGGCAGCGAGCCGGTCCCCCGGCTCGAGGACCTGCTCGGGTCCTTCCCCGAGGTGCGGGTCAACATCGACATCAAGACCCCGGGCGCGATCGTGCCGCTCGTGCAGGTCATCGAGCGCACGCAGGCGCACAGTCGGGTCTGCGTGACCAGCTTCTCCGACCAGCGGCGCGACGCCGCCGTCATGCGTCTGACCCGACCGGTCGCGACCTCGGCCGGGCAGCGCAGCACGGCGTCGTTCCGGGCGGCGGCGACGCTGCCACCGCTCATCCGGGCCACCGTCGCGGCCCGGGCCCTGCGCGCCGTGGACGCCCTGCAGGTGCCGCCGCACCACCACGGCCTCGAGGTCGTCACCCCGACGACGCTGGACGCGGCCCACGAGATCGGCAAGCTCGTGCACGTGTGGACCATCAACGAGGCGGCCGAGATGGAGCGTCTGCTGGACCTCGGGGTCGACGGCATCATGACCGACCGCGCCGACGTGCTCAAGGACGTGCTGACCCGTCGCGGCCAGTGGGTCGCCTGACCCGGCCGCCCCACCCGAGCCGCGCAGACCGTGGGGTCCTCTGACCCGGGCGCGGCCTCAGTAGACGTCGCGCTGGTAGCGCCGGGCGTCGCGCAGCCCGACCAGGTAGTCCTCGGCGGCCTCGCTGCCCACGCCACGGTGCTCGGCGACGATGTCGACGAGGGCGGCGTGCACGTCCTTGGCCATCCGGTCGGCGTCGCCGCAGACGTAGAGGTGCGCCCCCCGCTCCAGCCAGTCGTAGACCTCGGCCCCGTGCTGCCGCAGCCGGTCCTGGACGTAGACCTTGTCGGCCTGGTCCCGGCTGAAGGCGACGTCCATCCGGGTCAGCAGCCCGGACCTGAGGTAGCCCTGCATCTCCACCTGGTAGAGGAAGTCCTGGGTGAAGTGCGGGTTGCCGAAGAACAGCCAGTTCTCGCCCTCGGCCCCGGCGGCGTCCCGCTCCTGCAGGAAGGCGCGGAAGGGGGCGATCCCGGTGCCCGGGCCGACCATGATCGTCGGCACGGCCGGGTCCTGCGGCAGCCGGAAGTGCTCGCCGGACTCGACGTAGACCTTGACCCGGTCGCCCTCCTCGGAGCGGCGCACGTGGCCCGAGCAGCCGCCCAGGTGCGGGCGGCCGAAGCCGTCCCACTCGAGCACGCCGACGGTGAGGTGCACCTCGTCCTCGACCTCGCGCTGGCTGGAGGCGATGGAGTACAGGCGCGGCTGCATCTTGCGCAGCGCGTCGACCAGCTGCTGCGCACCGACCGGTGCCGGGTGCTCGTGGAGGATGTCGTAGATCTGCCGCTCCTCCAGGAACGAGCGCAGCGCCGTTGTGTCCTGCGCCAACTCGGCCAGCGTCTCCAGACCGGCCGCCTCGGCATACCTCTGCACGAAACCGGGGTAGGACTGGGTGAGCTCGAGGTCGTCGAGCAGGGCGTCGCGCAGCGTGGTCGTGGACCCGCCGAGGGTCACCTCCTGCGCCCCGTCCAGCTCCAGGACCGCCAGGACCCCGTCGACGGCCTCGGGGTCGTTGCGGAAGAACACCCCGAGGGAGTCCCCCGGCTGGTAGGTCAGCCCGGACCCCTCCAGCGAGATCTCGACGTGCCGCACGTCCTTGGTGCTCGTCCGTCCGGTGATCTTCTGGACCTCCCCGATCTCGGCGAGGAAGGGGCTGCGGCGCGAGTATGCCGTCGGTGCCGCCGCCGCGAGTCCCGGCATCTGGACGACGGTCCCGCCCGCGGGGGTGACGGCGGTGAGCTCGGGCTCGAAGACGTCGAGCGTGGACTCGACCCAGCCGTCCACCTGGTCCTCGTAGTCCACGTCGAGCAGCAGCCGCTCGGCGACCACGGTCGCGCCGAGCGCGCGCAGCCGGTCCTCGAAGTCCACGGCGGCCTGGCAGTAGAACTCGTAGCTGGAGTCGCCCAGCCCGAGGACGGTGACCTGGGCGCCGGAGAGGTCGGGGGCCTTGCGGGAGGTGAGGAAGGTATGCAGCTTCTCCGCGCTCTCCGGGGGGTCGCCCTCGCCGTGGGTCGAGACGACGACGGTGAGGAAGCGCTCGGACTTCAGCTGGGTGGGCTTGTAGTCGGCCATGTCGACCAGCGACACGGTGAGCCCCCGGGCCCGGGCGGCCTGGGCCAGGTCGCCCGCCACGTGCCGGGCGTTGCCGGTCTGGGAGCCGTAGAGGACGGTCAGGGTGGCCGCCTCGGCGGAGGCCGCGGCGGCGGGGCCGGCCGGGTCGGCGCCCTCGGCGCTGCCGGCGAGGTAGCCGCTGACCCACATCCGCTGCAGCGGCGTGAGCGTGGCGGCCAGCTCGGCGAAGCGCTGGTGCTGGTCCGGCGTCAGAGGGCTCGCGCCCTGGAGGAGCTGGGGCGTCGTCGTCATGCGCCCTCCTGCTCCACGTGCAGCCCGCACTCGCGGACCAGACCGAAGAAGCGCGATCCCTCCGCGTCCAGCTCGTCGGCGGCCCGGCGCGTGGTGTGGGTGTCGCCGATGCTGAGGTAGCCCTCGTGGAAGAGCGGGTGGTAGGGCAGGTCGTGCTCGGTGAGGTAGCGGTGCACGTCGCGGTCGGTCCAGTCGACGACGGGGTGGACCTTGACCCGGCCGTTCTGCTGCTCCACCGGCTGACGCCCGGCGCGGCCGGTGGACTGCTCACGGCGCAGCCCGCTGAACCACGTGCCGATCCCGAGCTCGGTCATGGCCCGCTGCATGGGCTCGACCTTGTTGATCCGGTTGTACTCGGTGATGCCCTCGACGCCCTGCTCCCAGAGCCGCCCGAAGCGCGCCTCCTGCCAGGCCGGGGACATCGGCGAGCGGTAGACGTGCAGGTTGAGGCCGAGCCGGTCGGTGAGCTCGTCGACGAAGCGGTAGGTCTCCGGGAAGAGGTAGCCGGTGTCGAAGAGCAGGACCGGCACGTCGGGCACCGCCCGGGTCACCAGGTGCAGCATGACGGCGGACTGGACCCCGAAGCTGGAGGTCACGGCATACCCGCCGGGCAGGTGCTGCAGGGCCCAGTCGATGCGCTGCTGGGCGCTGCACCCCTCCAGGCCGGCCGCCGCCGACCCCAGGTCGTGCGGCGAGAACGGCAGGGTGCTGCAGCCGTCGTGGGTGGCGAGAGCGCTCATGGGTGGTCCTCTCGGCTGGTCAGGCGTGGAAGTCGGTACGGGAGACGGTGACCTTCGCCACGACCCCGGTGCGGATGAGGAAGTCGCCGAACCCCTCGCCCTCCTCGCGCCCGGAGACCCAGGCGCCGACGAGGTGGTCCAGCTCCTCGAGGATGACCTCGGGGCTGATGTTCTCCCGGTAGAGCTTGGGCACCCGGGTGCCGATGCGGTCCCCGCCGAGGTGCAGGTTGTACTTCCCCGGGCCCTTGCCCACCAGGCCCACCTCGGCGAGCATGGCGCGCGAGCAGCCGTTGGGGCAGCCGGAGACCCGCAGGACGATGTGGTCGTCCGGGATGCCGTGCTTGACCAGCAGCTGCTCGACCTGGGTGACGAAGCCGGGCAGGAAGCGCTCGGACTCGGCCATGGCCAGGGGGCAGGTCGGGAAGGACACGCAGGCCATGGAGTTGCGCAGCTGCGGGGTGACGGTGTCGTCGACGAGGCCGTGCTGGCGGGCGATCCGCTCGATCGTCCGCTTCTGCGCCGTGGGGACCCCGGCGATGACGAGGTTCTGGTTGGCGGTGAGCCGGAAGTGGCCGCGGTGCACCTGGGCGATCTTGCGCAGGCCCGTCTTGATCGGCCTGCCCTCCTCGTCGCGGACGCGGCCGTTGAGGATGAAGACGGTGAGGTGCCAGGTGCCGTCGGTGCCCTTGACCCAGCCGAAGCGGTCACCGCGGGAGGTGAAGGTGTAGGGCCGGGAGGGCTCGAAGGTGATGCCGGCGCGTCGCTCGACCTCGGCCTTGAAGACGTCGGTGCCGACCCGGTCGAGGGTGTACTTCGTCTTGGCGTTCTTGCGGTCGACCCGGTTGCCCCAGTCGCGCTGCACCGTGACGACGTGCTCGGCCACCGCGAGGGTGTGCTCGAGCGGGACGAAGCCGAGGTCGTCCGCGGTGCGCGGGTAGGTGTTGGTGTCGCCGTGGGTCATCGCGAGCCCGCCGCCGACGAGGACGTTCCAGCCGACGAGGGTGCCGTCCTCGACGATCCCGACGAAGTTGAGGTCGTTGGCGTGCAGGTCGACCTCGTTGTCCGGCGGCAGCGACACGGTGGTCTTGAACTTGCGCGGCAGGTAGGTCTCGCCCAGCACCGGCTCCTGCGTGCTCAGCGCCTTCTCGCCGTCGAGGAAGATCTCGTAGTACGCCGTGGTCCGCGGCAGCAGGTGCTCGGAGATGCGCCGGGACCAGTCGTGCACCTCGGCATGCAGCGCGGACTCCAGGGGGTTGCTGGAGCAGAGGACGTTGCGGTTGACGTCACCGGCCGTGGCGATGGAGTCCAGGCCCACCGCGTGGATGGCCCGGTGGGCGTCCTTGATGTCCGGCTTGAAGACGCCGTGGAACTGGAAGGTCTGGCGGGTGGTCAGCCGCACCGAGCCGTAGAGGGTGTGCTGCTCGGCCCAGTCCTCGACGGCCAGCCACTGCTCGGGCGTCATGACGCCGCCGGGCACGCGGGCCCGGAGCATGACGTTGATGAGCGGCTCGAGCTTCTGCTGGGCGCGCTCGGCCCGGATGTCCCGGTCGTCCTGCTGGTACATCCCGTGGAAGCGGATGAGCTGGAAGTTGTCGGGGCTGAAGCCGCCGGTGATCTGGTCCTGCAGGTCCTCGGCGATCGTCCCGCGCAGGTAGTTGCTCTCCCGCTTGAGGCGCTCGTTGTCGGACAGCGGGCCCTCGACGATCAGCGGGGCGTCCTGCTGGCTCTTCGGCATCTGGTGCGGCTTTCCGTCCGGTCACAAGGGTGAGCAGGCACCCACGTCGGTGTGCCTGCCCAGAGGTAAGCAAGGATTATGCCTAACCTTATTCCACGGCATGGATGATGCGTCAAACCGGTGACGCGGACCGGTGCGACTGCGGGGATCACGCTGGCCGACCGCACGGTATGCGGTCACGACCGGGGCTGGCGCAGGGATCCTGTCCGCAGCGGCGGGGCCCGGCTCAGGCGGGCGGGACGTGCGCGTCCAGCTCGGCCAGCCACACCCGGGCGTTGGCGTCGGAGGGGGCGCGCCAGTCCCCGCGCGGCGACAGGGCCCCGGCGGAGGACACCTTGGGCCCGTTGGGCAGCGCCGAGCGCTTGAACTGGCTGAAGGCGAAGAACCGCTCGACGAAGAGCACGAGCCAGCGGCGGATCTGCGCCAGGTCGTAGGCGTTGCGCCCCTCCTCCGGGAAGCCGGGCGGCCACGGGCCGCGCTCGACGTCCCGCCACGCGTGCCAGGCGAGGAAGGCGACCCGGCTGGGCGGCATACCGAAGCGCAGGACGTGGTGCAGCGTGAAGTCCTGCAGCTCGTACGGCCCGATCTTCTCCTGCGTCGACTGCACCTGCCCGTCCTCGCCGGCCGGGACCAGCTCGGGGGTGATCTCGGTGTCCAGGATCGAGGTGAGGACCTCGCCGGTGCGGGCCTCGAAGAGCCCCTCGCCCACCACCCAGCGGATGACGTGCTGGATCAGGGTCTTGGCCAGGCCCGAGTTGACGGTGTAGTGCGACATCTGGTCGCCCACGCCGTAGGTGCACCAGCCCAGCGCCAGCTCCGAGAGGTCACCGGTGCCCAGGACGATGCCGCCGCGCTGGTTGGCGGCGCGGAAGAGGACGTCCGTGCGCAGGCCGGCCTGGACGTTCTCGAAGGTCACGTCGTAGACCGGCTCGCCCTCGGAGAAGGGGTGCCCGAGGTCCTCGAGCATCTGCCGGGCCAGGGGCCGGATGTCGATCTCCTCGAAGGTCACCCCGAGCGAGGTGGCGAGCTCGGTGGCGTTGTCCTTGGTGTGGTCGCTGGTCGCGAAGCCGGGCAGGGTGAAGGCGAGGATGTCGCTGCGCGGTCGCCCGGCGCGGTCCATGGCGCGGGCCGCGACGATGAGGGCGTGCGTGGAGTCCAGGCCCCCGGACACCCCGATGACGACCTTGGGGTCGCCGATCGCGGCCAGCCGCTGGGCCAGCGCGGTGACCTGGATGCTGAACGTCTCGTAGCAGTCCTGCGCCAGGTCGGCGGGGTCGTCCGGGACGAAGGGGAAGCGGTCCACGGTGCGGCGCAGGCCGATGTCGGTCCGCGGCGGGTCCAGCACGAGGTCGACCGTCCGGAAGCGGGTGACCCGGTCGGCGAGGGCGAGCGCGTTGTCGTCGAAGCTGCCCTGCCGGGCTCGGTCGGCGCGGATGCGCAGCAGGTCGACGTCGGCGACGCTGCGGTGCGGGCCCCGCGCGAAGCGCTCGGACTCCACGAGCAGCCGCCCGAGCTCGTGGACCATGGTCTGCCCGTCCCAGGACAGGTCGGTCGAGGACTCGCCCTCCCCGGCCGCCGCGTAGGCGTAGGCGCACAGCATGCGCGAGCTCGCGTCGGCGCACAGGGCGTGCCGCTCCGCGGAGCGGCCGACGGTGATCGGGCTGCCCGAGAGGTTCGCGACGACCGTCGCTCCGGCCAGCGTCGCCTCCGCAGAGGGGGGCACCGGCACCCACACGTCCTCGCACACCTCGACGTGCAGCACCAGGCCCGGCACGTCCGTGGCGCGGAAGAGCAGGTCAGGGCCGAAGGGCACCTCCACCACGTCCCCCGTGGTCCCCGGGCGAGGGATCCGGAGGGTCTGGCCGTCGGTGCCGACCCCGGCGGCGAAGTGGCGCTTCTCGTAGAACTCGCGGTAGTTCGGCAGGTACGACTTGGGTGCCACGCCCAGCACCTCGCCGCGGTGGAGGACGACCGCGCAGTTGTAGAGCCGGTTGCGGTGGCGCAGCGGGGCCCCGACCACGACGACCGGCAGCAGCTCGCGGGTCGCCTCCGCGACCGACCAGATCGCCTCGACGGTCGCGTCGAGCACGGCGTCCTGCAGGAGCAGGTCGTCGATGGCATACCCGGTCAGCCCGAGCTCGGGGAAGATCGCGACCGCCACACCCTCGGCGTCGCACCCGCGCACCACCTCGGCGGTGCGCTCGGCGTTGGTCGCCGGGTCGGCGATGGCGACCGGCAGGGTGCACGAGGCGATGCGGGCGAAGCCCTGGTCGTAGGCGCTGTAGAACTCCACGGGGCCAGTGTGTCAGGAGGTGCCGGTCGGGGACGCCCGGTGGCGCAGGGCCCACCACTCACGGCGCTCGGTGGGGTGCAAGGAACCACTCACGGCGCTCGGTGGGGCGGAGGGCAACCACGGGCGGCGCTCGGTGGGGTTCACAAGATGTGGGGGTTACATCGGTGTCATTCGTCTGTATATAGTGGCGCACGCAGCTGGTTCGGCTGCGGTCCGTGGGACTCCCGTGGGTCGTGGTCGTCGCAAGAGGGAACCCGGTGAGAACCCGGGACTGCCCCGCAGCGGTGAACGGGAACGACCGTCGCACTCATGGCACTGCGCCCCCGGGCGTGGGAAGCCGCGACCAGTAGGTCCGTCCGGAGAACTCTCCGGACCTCGCCCGTGAGTCCGAAGACCTGCCAGTGCACGGACGGCCCGACGCCGTCCGTGGCTCGTGACCGCGAGGGACGGTCTGGGGCTGGCAGTGGCGACCCGCGACGTCGGCGGGGCACCGCGGCATACCCCTCTCCCCTCGTCCGTCCCGGGCGCGTCCGCAGCAGGACCGAGTTCACGAGGGGTGAACCGATGGCCACCATCACTGTCATCAAGCGCGACGGCACGCGAGTGCCCTACGACGGGCACGAGATCGCCCGTTCCATCGAGGCGGCCGCCGCCGGGCTGGACGACGCGGTCGTGCGCGCCACCCAGCTGCAGTCCGAGCTGGAGATCACCCTCTTCGACGGGATCACCAGCGAGCAGCTGGACGAGGCGGTCGTCCAGGTCGCCCTGCAGAACGTCAAGGACGACCCGGCCTTCGACACCATCGCCTCCCGCCTGCTCGTCAAGACGATGTACAAGGCCGTCTTCGGCGACACCCGCGACCTGCTCGGCGAGGACGACCCCGAGGTCGTCGCCGCCAAGCACCGGCAGTACTTCCCCGGGGTCGTCGCCAAGGGTGTCCGCCTGGGCCTGCTGGACCCGCGGCTGACCGAGCTCTTCGACCTGGAGGCCCTGGCCGCCGCGCTCGACCCCGCGCGCGACGACCTGCTGCGCTACACCGGTGCGCAGACGCTGCGCACCCGCTACGCCCTGAGCGACGTCGACCGCTCCAGGACCGTGATGGAGACGCCGCAGTTCTTCTGGATGCGCGTGTCGATGGGGCTGGCATTGAACGAGGCCGACCCCACGGCCGCGGCGCTGCAGTTCTACGAGGCGATGTCCCGCCTGGAGTACCTCGCCGCCGGGTCCACCCTCGTCAACGCCGGCACCGCCTACAGCCAGCTCTCCAACTGCTTCGTCATGCAGATGGAGGACGACATCGAGCACATCGCCAAGAGCGTGCGCGACGTCATGTGGCTCACCAAGGGCACCGGTGGCATCGGCCTGTCGGTCTCCAAGCTGCGCTGCGAGGGCAGCCCGATCCGGTCCAACAACACCACCTCGACCGGACCGATCCCCTTCATGCACACCATCGACTCCACGCTGCGCGCCGTGAGCCGGGGCGGCAAGAAGTTCGGCGCCCTGTGCTTCTACCTGGAGAACTGGCACCTCGACTTCCCGGCCTTCCTGGACCTGCGGCAGAACTCGGGCGACCCCTACCGCCGCACCCGCACCGCCAACACCGCCGTCTGGCTGAGCGACGAGTTCATGAAGCGGGTCGCCGCGGACGACGAGTGGTTCCTCTTCGACCCGCTGGACACCCCCGACCTCACCGAGGCCACGGGGGCCGACTTCTCCGCGCGGTATGCCGGCTACGTCGCCCGCGCGAAGGCTGGCGAGCTGCGGCACAAAAGGCTGCGCGCGCGGGAGCAGTGGAAGGCCATCCTCGTCTCCCTGCAGACGACCAGCCACCCGTGGCTGACCTGGAAGGACTCCGTCAACACCCGGGCGCTCAACGACAACACCGGGACCATCCACTCCTCCAACCTGTGCACCGAGATCACCCTCCCGCAGGACCGCGACAACGTCTCGGTCTGCAACCTCGCCTCGATCAACCTGTCCCGCCACGTGCACGGGCGGCACAGCACGGGCGAGGTCACCATCGACTGGGACCGCCTGGCCCGGTCGGCCCGGCTGGCCGTGCGCCAGCTCGACAACCTCATCGACATCACCATCAGCTCGGTCCCGGAGTCCGAGCACTCCAACGAGCAGAACCGTGCCCTCGGCCTGGGGGTCATGGGGTTCACCGACGTCGTGGAGCGGATGGGCCTGTCGTACGAGTCGGCCGAGGCCTACGACCTCATCGACCGGCTGGTGGAGTTCGTCTCCTGGCACGCCGTCGACGCCAGCGCCGACCTGGCCCGCGAGCGCGGGGCATACCCGACCTTCGAGGGCTCCCGGTGGAGCCAGGGCATGGTGCCCGTCGACACCATTGACCTGCTCGAGGCCGACCGCGGCCTCACCGTCGAGGTCGACCGCCGCGCCACCATGGACTGGGACGTCCTGCGCGAGAAGGTCCGCGGCGGGATGCGCAACTCGACCCTCATGGCCATCGCCCCCACGGCCTCGATCGGTCTCGTCGCCGGCACCACCCCGGGTCTGGACCCGCAGTTCAGCCAGATCTTCAGCCGCGCCACCAGCGCCGGCAAGTTCCTGGAGGTCAACCGCAACCTCGTCGAGGACCTGCGCCAGCACGGCCTGTGGGAGCAGGTGCGCGAGGACCTGCTGCGCCACCAGGGCGACCTGTCCAAGGTGGAGGGGGTGCCGGCCGAGCTGCAGGAGATCTACCGCACCAGCTTCCAGCTCTCGCCCTACGCCTTCCTGCACGTGGCCGCCCGCGCCCAGAAGTGGATCGACCAGGCCATCAGCCGCAACATCTACCTCGCCAGCCGCGACATCGGCTCGATGGCCGAGCTCTACTCCGCGGCATGGCGGATGGGCGTCAAGACCACCTACTACCTGCACATGATGCCGCGGCACACCGCCGAGCAGTCGACGGTCAAGGTCAACAAGGCGGCCGAGCCGTCCGCGGCGGGGTCCTCCGGCGGCCGGCGCGGCTTCGGTGGCGCCTCCAGCACCCCGCCGCGACGCGGGTTCGGCACGGCCCCCGCCGCGACGGCGGTGGCCCCGACGCCCGTCCAGGCGCCGCCCCAGGTCGAGCAGCTGCCCGTCGTCGACGAGGTCGACGGCCAGCAGTGCCCGACCGACCCCATGGAGCGCCTGCAGTGCGACTCCTGCCAGTGACCACCCGCATACCTCACCTCCTGGAGGAGACCCCCTCATGACCGACACCCTCGACACGACCATCAGCAGCGGCATCCTCGGCACCGGGATCCGCGAGGGCCTGCTGCTCAAGCCCGTCACCTACCCCTGGGCCATGGAGCTCTACGACCAGGCCGTCGCCAACACGTGGTTCCCCAACGAGATCCAGCTCGGCGAGGACCTCGGCGACTTCGAGCGGATGAGCGCGGACGAGCGGCACGCCCTCACCTTCCTCATGTCCTACTTCAACCCCAACGAGCTGCTCGTCAACAAGGCCCTGGCCTTCGGTGTCTATCCCTACGTCAACGCGGCCGAGTGCCACCTCTACCTCGCCAAGCAGATGTGGGAGGAGGCCAACCACTGCATGAGCTTCGAGTACGTCCTGGAGACCTTCCCCATCGACCGGGAGGCCGCCTACAGCTCGCACGTGCAGGTGCCGTCGATGGCCGCCAAGGAGGAGTTCGAGGTCCGGTTCATCCGGCGGATGACCGAGCAGACCCTCGACATCTCCACGACCGAGGGCAAGCAGGACTTCGTCCGCAACCTCGTGGCCTACAACGTCATCCTCGAGGGCATCTGGTTCTACTCCGGGTTCATGGTGGCGCTGAGCTTCCGGCAGCGGAACCTGCTGCGCAACTTCGGCTCGCTCATCGACTGGATCGTCCGGGACGAGAGCCTGCACCTGAAGTTCGGGATCAACCTCATCCTCACCGTCCTGGAGGAGAACCCGGACGTCGCGACGCCGGAGTTCGCGGACGAGATCCGCGGCATGATCCTGCAGGCGGTGGAGATGGAGGAGGCCTACAACCGGGACATGCTGCCGAACGGCATCCTCGGCCTCAACGCGGACTACATCAACCAGTACGTGCGCTACCTGGCGGACCGGCGGCTGGAGGAGCTCGGCTTCGAGCCGGCCTACGGCGTCGCCAACCCGGCGAAGTGGATGGCCACCGCCAACGACACGCTGCAGCTGGTGAACTTCTTCGAGTCCATCAACACCTCCTACGAGGTCAACACCCGCGCCGACTCCTGAGGGCTGGGCGCGGCCTGTGCACGGGACCGCCGCCTGTGCACCGGATCGGTGTCTGTGCACGCGAACCCAGCCTGTGCATGCCGTAGAACACATGCTCAGGCTGCAGCAGCGTGCACAGGTCGCGCTCGCCTGCACAGGTCACACCCGGGCGGTCAGGCGCAGCCGGTGAACTCCCACAGGGAGGCGTGGCCGCCCTCGTCCACGAGGGTCCACGCCTCCTCGGCCCGCTCGGTGGCCGGCGTGTCCACCCGGCCGAGCGGGTCGGCGCCGCTGCCGAAGCCGCCGTCCGGGTCGAGGTTGCGCAGCCCCGGCGAGGTCTCCTCCCACTTGGCGTTGGCGGGGTCGTCGAAGGTGAGGGAGTCGGCATACACGTGGGTGACGCCCAACGTGCGCACCGCCTCGCAGACCTCGGGGTCGACCGCCCACTGGTCGAAGCGGTCGAGGAGGATGTCGCGCTGCGGGCTGTCCGGGATCGGGCTGAGCTGGGGGAAGACGACCTCGACCCCCGCACGGTGCAGGAGGTAGGGCGAGCCGGCGACCGGCTCACCGAGCACCACGGCGTCCTCGGGCAGGGTCTGCGCGGCCCGGTCGACCATGGCGACCTCCTCCGGCTCCAGGATCGTCCCCCAGGCGATCGGGCTCGCGGTGTAGGTCGAGGCCATGACCTGCACCTGGCTCGTCCAGCGCAGCCCCGAGGTCAGGACGACGAGCGCGACGACGAGCCCGCCCGCGACCCACTCCACCCGCACCCGCAGCACCCGCGCCAGCCGGCCGGCCAGCCAGCCCCCGGCCCCGGCGGCCAGGAGGATCGCCGGGACGAGGACGAGCTGGTTGATGCGGGAGGCCTGGGTGTACCAGAACCCGGCCAGCACCCGCAGCGGCTGCTCCGGCGGGCCCGCGGCGAGGAGGGTGAGCACGACCGCGGCGACCAGCGCGACCACGAGCCACCGGGCGTGCCGCCACCGCAGCGCCAGGGCGATCCCCAGCCACACGAGCAGCGTGGTCACGAGGTTGACCGAGGTGATGGCGTAGACGTAGATCAGCGGGTGGTCGATGGCCAGCGAGGCGAGCCCCGGCAGGTAGGACTCCTGCCCGCCGCGGCGGTAGTCCATGATCGCGAGCACCGGCGGGAAGGTCAGCAGGAAGGCCGCCGCTCCCCCCACCAGGGCGACCCACGCCACGCCGACCGTCACCGCACCGACCCGGCGCCCCAGGCGGAACTGCCGGCGCAGCTGCCGCAGGAGCAGCACGGTGAGCAGCGGCAGCGCGAGCAGCGCGAGGCTGAAGAGCCCCGAGGGGTGCGCGAGCACGACACCGACGACGGCCCAGGCCAGCCCGATCCCCAGCGCCAGGTGCATCCGCCAGGACAGCACCCCGCGGAAGGTCGCGACCAGCAGCGCGATCGTCCCCGGCAGGCACGCGGTGGACAGGGCGAAGGGCCACACGGCCAGCATCGACACGGCGACGGCGGGGAAGGTGACGAAGGTCGCCGCCAGGACGGGCACGAGGATCGCGGGCAGCGCCCGCGCCGGCCACACGACCCGGGCCAGCGCGACCAGCCCCGCGATCCAGACGACCGACCCGAGGACGAGCGAGGAGGCGTTCGCGGCCTCGGTGACGCCCTCGAAGCCGGGGGCGACCGCGACCAGGGAGTGCCAGACGGCGGGGTAGAACGGGGCGGCGTTGTCGGCGTACATCGGGGCCAGCCCGCCGAGCGAGCTGGCGTCGCCCGTCTCGCGGACGAACCACAGCGCGTTGAGGTGGAAGACCGCGTCCCAGGCCTGGGGCGGCTGGTCCGCGCGGCCCATCCCGGTCGTCATCGCGGCCGCGAGGACACCACCGCCCAGGGCCCAGGTGAGCGCCAACCACCCCCGCTCGGTATGCCGCAGCGCTCGCTCCCCCGCGACCGTCACCCCGGACGGGTGCCCGGTCGTGCCCAGCACGGTGCCGAGCAGCACGGCCACCACGACCGCGACCAGGGCGCCGAGGGCGAAGGTCAGCAGGGTCCACGGCAGCCCCACCAGGGCGTAGCCGATCGCGAGCACCCCGGCCAGCCCCGTCGTCACCGCCGGACCCGCGCCGAGCGCGAGCAAACCGCGCGCACCGAGGCCGCGGAGCACGGCATGCCCCGGCAGCACCCAGAGGACCGTCAGCAGGAGGATGCCCGGGACGACCTCCCCCCAGCCCACGCCGCCGGTCATGACGCGGGCTGCTCCCCTCCGCCGATGGTGAGGCGGGGGACGCCGGTGAAGCGCGCGGGGTCGGTGACGCGGCGGCCGTCCAGCAGCAGGCGCAGCCCGGGCAGGTCGGTGGCGCCGAGCCGGGCGTACTCGGGGTGGTCGGCCTGCACGATGGCGACGTCGACCGGCTCGCCCGGCTGCCCGTCGACCCAGGCGTAGGGGGTCCAGCCGTAGGCGGCGAGCTCCTCGTCGGTATACATCGGGTCGTGCACGAGCACCTGCGCGCCGCGGGAGCGCAGCGCCTCGACGGTCGCGAAGACGCCGGAGAAGGCGGTCTCCTTGACCTTGCCCCGGTAGGACGCGCCGAGCACGAGGACCCGCAGGCCCTCCAGCGAGCCCAGGAGCGTCTCGGCCCGGGAGACGGCGTAGTCCGGCATCGCGGCGTTGGCCTCGCGGGCCGCCCGGACCACGGTCGCGTCGGCGTCGGTGGACAGGTAGAGCCGCGGGTAGACCGGGATGCAGTGGCCACCGACCGCGATGCCGGGCTGGTGCAGGTGGCTGTAGGGCTGGGAGTTGCACGCCTCGATGACCTGGTGGACGTCGATGCCGACGGTGTCGGCGAACCGGGCGAACTGGTTGGCGAGGCCGATGTTGACGTCCCGGTAGGTCGTCTCGGCGAGCTTGGCCATCTCGGCGGCCTCCGCGCTGCCCAGGTCCCACACCCCGTTGGGGCGGGTCAGGTCAGGGCGGTCGTCGAAGGTGAGCACGGACTCGTAGAAGGCGGTGCCGCGTGCCGCGCCGGCCTCGGTGAGCCCGCCGACGAGCTTGGGGTAGCGGCGCAGGTCGGCGAAGACCCGCCCGGTGAGGACCCGCTCGGGGGAGAACACCAGGTGGAAGCCTTCCTCCTCGCCCTCGGTCAGGCCGGAGAGCTCCTCGATCATCGGCTTCCACCGCCCGCGGGTGGTGCCCACCGGCAGGGTCGTCTCGTAGGACACCAGCGTGCCGGGGGTCAGGTGCGCGGCCAGGCTCGCGGTCGCGGCGTCCATCCAGGCGAAGTCGGGGGCGCCGGTCCGCTCGTCGACGAACAGCGGCACCACGACGACGACGGCGTCCGCGCCCGGTATGGCGTCCGCGTAGTCCGTGGTCGCGCGCAGCCGGCCGGCGGGGACGAGCTCGGCGAGCTTGTCGGCCAGGTCCGCCTCGCCCGGGAATGGCTCGGTGCCCGCGTTGACCGCCTCGACCGTCGCCGGGTTGACGTCCACCCCGACCACCTCGTGCGCGGGGTCCGCGTCCGCGAACTGCACCGCCAGCGGCAGCCCGATCTTGCCCATCGCGACGACCGCGATCCTCATCCGTGCCTCTTCCGTCGGGGTGGGGACGTGCGGGATCAGGATACGTGTGGCCCGGGGCTGCCCCGGGCGACCGGCTCCCCGCGCGGGACCCCGGGGTCGTGGGCCATCATCGGTCCATGGCCGACTCCACCTTCAGCCTGACCGCCCCGGACGGCACCGCCGTGCACGTGAGCCGATGGACGCCGGAGGGCCCTCCCCGGGCCGCCGTCCTCGTCGCGCACGGCATGGTCGAGCACGCCGCGCGCTACGACCACCTCGCCCGCCTCCTCACCGAGCACGGGTACGCCGTCTACGCCCCCGACCACCGGGGGCACGGGCATACCGTCACCGACGGGCTGCTCGGCCACCTGGGCGACGAGGGGGGCTTCGCGGCCGTCGTCGACGACCTGCACGCGCTCGGCGAGCAGATCCGGCGGGAGCTGCCGGGGGTGCCGCTGGTACTGCTGGGGCACAGCATGGGCTCCTTCCTGGCCCGGGCCTACGCGGCGCGCTACGGCGAGCACCTCGCCGCGCTGGTGCTCTCCGGCACCGCGGGTCCCCCGGGGTTGATGGCGTGGCTCGGGCTGCAGGTGGCCTCGCTGGAGGCGCGGCTGCGGGGTCCTCGCGCGCCGAGCCACCTCATGACGGCGTTGACGATGGGGCCGTACAACGCGCGCTTCCGACCGACCCGGACCCGCTCGGACTGGCTCACGCGCGACACCGCGCAGGTCGACGCCTACGAGGCCGACGAGCTGTCCGGCGCGGTCGCGTCGGCCGGCTTCTACCGCGACCTGCTGACCGGGCTGCGGTGGGTGAGCCAGCCCTCGGTCGCCGCGCAGATGCCGAAGGACCTGCCGGTGCACCTGGTGGCCGGCGAGGTCGACCCCGTCGGCGGCGCGGTCGGGACCGAGGAGGTGGCCGCGATGTTCCGCGACGTCGGGGTGCGCGACGTCAGTGTCCGGATCTGGCCCGGCGCCCGGCACGAGGTGCTCAACGAGACCAACCGCGACGAGGTCGAGGCCGACCTCGTGGGCTGGCTCGACGCCCGCTTCACCGCGCCCGACGCGTCGTAGGACCACTCCGGACGCGCCGTCCGACCACACCGGACACGCAGTCCGACCACACCGGACGCGCAGTCCGACCACACCGGACGCGCGGTCCGACCACACCGGACGCGCGGTAGGACCAGCCGCTACCGGCGGCACTTCCGAGGCCCACCGTGTGCGCTCGTGGCCCCCAGAGGGCCACCACCGCGCACAGTCCTGTCCCCCGACAGCCGCGGCACGCTCCGGCAGGCCCCTCACGGGCCCACCGTGCGCACTCGCGGCCCCCAGAGGGCCACCACCGCGCACAGCCCCTACCAGCCGCGCGGACGATCAGCCGTGGCGCGTGGGCCGGGAGGCCCACAGCGAGGCCGCCATGAGCCTCAGCGGCGCCTCGGGGTCCAGCGCGTGCCGCCAGTCGCCGGGCAGCAGCGTGCGCGGGGTGCCGTGGCGTCGCCGGCTCCGGGCGAGCCCGAGCAGCCGGGGCGCCGGCACCTGCGGGTCGAGCGCGGCGGCGAGCAGGTCGTGGTCGGCCAGGCTCAGCGGGTCGGCGCACCCCGGGGCGGCGTCCAGCACCCGCCGCGTCACCCGGGCCAGCTCCACCCGTTCGGCCTCCGTCCACCACCCCGGGTCCGGCCGGGTGAGGATCGCCCCGAAGACCTGGATCCGCAGCACCTTGGTGCCGACCGCGCGCCGTTGCGCGGCGGTGAGCCGCGCCATCCACGGCAGGCCCCACAGGGCGTCCGCGGTGAGCAGCTGGTCACGCAGGGGCCGGGGGTCGGAAGTGATCCGGTCGGGGGCGTCGTCGTGCACGAGGTATGCCGGGGCCCGGGTCGCGAGGAGGACCTCGGCACCGGCATACAGCGCGGTCATCATCGGCAGGTCCTCGCCGACCCGGGCGCCGGGGTGCAGCCGCGTCCCGGGCAGGCGCAGGGCGCCGCGGGAGATGAGCCCCAGCGGCGCCGAGCGGTAGCTCAGCCGGTCGCGCACCAGCTCGACCCGCCCGCGACCACGGACCGGCCGCGCCGGCGGGGTGGGCAGGGGTCGGCCGGCCAGGCGCACCGGCGGCAGCACGACCACCGGCTCGTCGGGGTCCCGCCCCTGCGCCGCCTCCAGCCAGCCGGGCAGCGCGCCCGGGGCGAGTGCGTCGTCGGAGCCCATGATCGACACCCACGGCGCGCTGGCCGCCTCGATCCCGGCGTTGAACGGCCCGCTGGGGCTCGGTATGCCGTCGCTCACCACCATCACCCGCACCCGCGGGTCCTCACGCAGGTCGGCCGGCAGCAGGTCCGTGATGTCGGCGGCGGTCAGGTTGTGCGCGACCACGCTGACCCGCACCGGGAGGTCGCCCGAGCCGTCGAGGACCGACCGCACCGCGCGGGCGACCTGGCGGCGCACGGAGTGCACGGCGACCACCACGTCGACGACGGGGCCGGGGTCGTCCGCACGCCGGTACCCTGCCGCCCCGCCACCCTCGCCCCGCGCCGCTCCTGCGTCCGCACCGGTCCCCCGGCGCCGGTCGTGGTCACCGATCTGCCCGCTCCGGTGCCCCACCGCCTCGGCGTAGACGCGCCCGACCCGGTCGGCATACGCCTCCCGGCCGAACCTCTCGACCACCGGCGCCGCGACGTCCTCCGCCCCGAGCCCGCTGCTCGCAGCCCAGACCGTCTCCACGGTGTCCGCCCATGCCGACGCCGGGGCCCCGGGGGGCACGAGCTCGCCGCTCGGCGGCCCGACGAACTCCCGCGGCCCACTGACGTCGCCGACGACGACGGGCCGCCCGGCGGCCAGGGCCTCCGCCGCGGCGAGGCAGAACGTCTCGGCCCGGGTCGGCAGGAGGAAGACGTCGCCCTCCCCCACCACCTGCTGCACCTCGCCCGGAGGCAGCGCCCCCGAGAGCTCGACCGGTGTGTCGTGGGCTACCGCCTCCCGCTCGACCTCGTCCCGCAGGACCCCCTCCCCCACCCACGTGAGCCGGGCGTCGACCCCCCGCGCCCGCAGCTCGGCGGTCGCCCGCACGGCGGTGACCGGGTCCTTGCGCGGGATGAGCCCGCCCACGGCCACGAGCCGCAGCGGACCCCGGTCGCGCAGGCCGGCACCCGGCTCCCGGCGCGGGTGCAGCGCGGGCGGGGCGGTGACGATGTTGGGCACGACCCGCACCGGGCCCCGGCGCAGCCGGCGCACCTCCCGCGCGAGGTCCGGGCCGACGACCGCCACCACGTCGGGGCGCGCCAGCAGCGGGCGTACCACGTGCCGGGCCAGCCGCAACGGTGCGGGGAGGGTCTCCGGCGCCCCCAGCCCTGACCAGTGCTCGGTGTGCACCCAGGGACGGTCGGGTCGCCGCCTCGCGAACGGCAGGAGGGCCGAGACCGCCATGGTGTGGACCAGGTCGGCCCCCCGCTCCAGCTCGGCGACGCGGCGGGCCGCGCGAGCCACGTGGTCGGGCCGACGCGGGTCCATCACCAGCTGCTCGACGGGTATGCCGTCCGCCGGCCCCGCGCCGTCCGCACCGCCGCGTGGCACCGGGGCCGGGTCGGCCGGGTCGGCCGGGTCGGCCAGGTGGGGCGGGTCGGCCAGGTGGGGGGCGACGAGGTGCAGGACGACGACCTCGTGCCGGTCGGCGAGGGCGGCGACGTCGCGCGCGACGAAGACCCCCGTCGACGGGGACGCCGCGGTCGGGAACCACGTGGTCACGACCAGGACACGCATACCCTCACGCTATCCCGCGGGGCGACCGCCGCTCCGCCGCGCCTGCCACCGACCGCCACGAGCGCCGTCCTCCACCCCGCAGGACCGCTGGCTAGAGTCGACCGGGTGACCATCCTCTCCGTCGTCGGGGCCCGCCCGCAGTTCGTCAAGCTCGCGCCGATCGCGCAGGAGTGCGCCACCCGCGGGATCGAGCACGTCATCGTGCACACCGGCCAGCACTACGACCCGATGCTCTCCGACGTCTTCTTCACCGACCTCGGCATCCCCCACCCCGATGTCCACCTGGGGGCCGGCTCCGGCAGCCACGGGGTGCAGACCGGGGCGATCCTCGGCGCGATGGACGCGGTGCTCGAGGAGCACCGCCCGGACTGGGTGCTCGTCTACGGCGACACCAACTCCACCCTGGCCGGGGCGCTGTCGGCGGTGAAGCTGCACGTGCCCGTCGCCCACCTCGAGGCCGGGCTGCGCTCGTTCAACCGGCGCATGCCCGAGGAGCACAACCGGGTGCTCACCGACCACGCCGCCGACCTGCTGCTCGCCCCGACGCAGGCCGCCCGGGAGCACCTGGCGGCCGAGGGCCTCGGGTCCCGCACGGTGGTCGTCGGCGACGTCATGATCGACGTCCTGCACCGGGTCCGTGACGAGCTGGTGGACGCCGACGCCGTCCTCGACGAGCTCGGTATGCCGTCCGGCGGCTTCTCCCTCGCCACGATCCACCGCGCGGAGAACACCGACGACCCCGCCCGGCTGGCCGCGGTCGTCACCGCCCTGCAGGAGGTGGACCACCCGGTCGTGCTGCTCGCACACCCCCGGCTGCGGGCCCGGGCGGCCGAGCACGGACTGGACCTGGACGGCGGGTCGCTCACCACGCGGGAGCCGCTGGCCTACCCCCGGCTGGTGGGTGCGGTGAGCCGGGCGCGCGGCGTCATCACCGACTCCGGCGGCCTGCAGAAGGAGGCCTTCGCCCTGCGGACGCCCTGCACCACGGTCCGCACCGAGACCGAGTGGGTGGAGACCGTGGAGCTGGGCTGGAACGTCCTCGTCGAGCCCGGCCCCGCCGTGGCTCAGGCCGCCTCGCGGCCGACGCCCGAGCCGACCGACGCCGCACCCTACGGCGACGGCCATGCGGCCGCCGCGGTGCTGGACGCGCTCCTCGCCCCCCGCCCTGGGCCGTGACCCCCGTCCCCACGGCCGCGGCGCGGCCCGACCGCGTGGTCGCCTTCCGGCCTCCGCTCGCCGGGGTCGAGGAGGTGCTGCACGCGTCCTGGCGGGAGCACGCCTACCCCGCGCACACCCACGACACCTGGACCGTGCTGCTCGTGGACGACGGCGCGGTCGCCTACGACCTGGACGGCCGCGCGGGGGCTGCGCCGTCGCGCTCGGGGCTGACCGTGCTGCCGCCGCACGTCCCGCACGACGGCCGCGGCATGGGCGGCGCCGGCTTCACCAAGCGCGTGCTCTACCTCTCCCCCGACCAGCTGGGGCCCGACCTAGTCGGGCGAGCGGTGGACGCTCCGCTCCTGCGCGACGCCACCCTGCGCGCCGGCGTCGACCGGCTGCACCGGGCCCTGGTCGGCCACGACCTCCTAGAGGCCGAGGCGCGGCTGGCGCTCGCCCGCGAGCGGCTCGCCGACCTCCTGCGGCGTCGGACGCCGCAGCCCCGGAGCCCGCAGCCGCTCGTCGCGGTCCGGGCCCGCGAGCGCCTCGACGCCGACCCCACCGACGGCACCACGCTCGCCGCCGTCGCCGCCGACCTCCAGGTGAGCGTCCCGCACCTGGTGCGCTCGTTCTCGGCCTGCTACGGCATCCCTCCGCACCGCTACGTCCTGGGCCGTCGTCTCGACCATGCCCGCCGGCTGCTGCTGGACGGCGTGCCCGCGGGGCAGGTCGCGGTCGAGACCGGTTTCTACGACCAGGCCCACCTGACCCGGCACTTCCGGACCTTCCTGGGCACGACCCCGGCCCGCTTCCAGCGCTCCTGGTCGCGCGCCGCCCCGGATCATGTCCGTACAAGACCGTCGGCGCGCCCGGTCACCACGATGGGTGCATGACCGACCCGGACCTGCTCACCCCGCCCTTCGACACCAAGATCGCCGTGGCCGTCCGCGACGACCTCGCGACCTGGCAGCGGCTCAACGTCACGGCCTTCCTCACCTCGGGGATCGCCGCGGCCCTGCCCGAGCTGGTCGGCGCCCCCTACGCGGACGCGCGGGCCGTACCCGGCGCCGACCTCGACCTGGTCGGCCTGGCCGTCCACGGGCCGAAGAACGGGGTGGACAAGGTGCTCAAGGGCGCCCGGCTGCACCCCTGAGCCGGTAGCACCCGCCGGTGCTCTGTCGCGCCGGCGGGTGCATCCGCCGGTCAGAGCGCCGTCCGCCCGGTCACGACGTTGGCCTCGCACCATCCGTCCTGGCGGTCCGCCGGGATGGTCGGCGCGCCGTCGGCCGGCACGTCGTAGAAGGTGGCGTAGAGGACGGTCGGGACGTCCCCGTCGTTCCCTGCCGTGTGGACGATGTCTCCCGGGTCGACCAGCGCGTCCTGCGGGCCGTAGTCACGCTTCCGGCAGTCCGTGCTCTGCTGGTAGACCAGGTCGCCCTCGGCCACCGAGATGACGACCGGGCCGGGGTGGGTGTGCCACGGGAACGCCGCGCCGGGTGCCAGCTCGACGCGGGCGACCACGATGTGGCCAGGGTCGCGCAGGTTGAGCACCTGGGTGGGCCCCCCGTCCAGCGAGCGCCGGATCGACATGGTGATGTCGTCGGTGAAGTCCGCGTGGCGGGCCAGCACCGTGACGTCCGGCCCGGGCGGTGCGTCACCGGTGGTGTCCTTGGCTGCGGCCCCGGTGGGGGCGAGCAGGGCCCAGCTGGTCGCGACCGCCGAGCCGGCAGCCAGGATCGTGTGTCGTGAGCGGTTCGTCGTCATGATCGTGTCCTTTGTCGCGGTGGTGTCCTGACCTCCTCCACGCTGCCGCGGCCGGGTCGGTAGCGGTATACGACGTTCGTCGTACCCCGCGACCCTGGCGGGGGGTGCGCGATGCCTGGCAGAGTGGATGACGAGCGACAAGGAGGACGTCATGTCGATCTCAGCCACCAGGAGGGTGCGGAGGCTCGACGAGCTGTGGCAGCTGCAGGAGGTGCTGCAGCAGGACGGGCCGGGGGTGGGCTTGCCGCTCGGCCTGCTGCAGGGGGTGCGACGCGTGCTGCAGTGCGACATCGTGGCGTTCAACGACGTCGACAGCCGGCGCCGCCGCCACCACTTCCTGCAAGGTGTCGACCACGAGGACGCCGACGAGGTCGTGGCACCTGACCCCGACGACCCGGAGGAGCTGGCCTTCTGGGAGCACTACTGGCAGTCGGCCTGCTCCCTGCCGGAACGCACCGGGGACCTGTCGGGGGTGCGCCTCACGTCGGACTTCTACTCGCGTCGGCAGTGGCACGAGACGCCTTACTACCGCGAGTCCGGGGAGGGTCCTCCTCCCGAGTTCGAGATGTCCACGGTCTGGGGCCGCGGGTCCCCCGACCGCACCCTGCGCCTGCTGTGCGTCCGGTTCGACGGACCGGACTTCGGCGACGACGACCGCTTCCTGCTGGAGCTGCTGCGCCCGCACCTGCTCATGGCCTTCCACCGGGCCGAGTCGGCCCGTGATCGGCAGCACGGGACCGGCGTGGCCGCCCTGACGCCCCGGCAGCGGGCGGTGCTCGCCCTGGCGGTGCAGGGTCGGACGAACCACGCCATCGGACGCGAGCTGGGGATCGCCGAGGGAACGGTGCGCACCCACCTGATGCACGTCTACGCCACGCTCGGGGTGTCGTCCCGGGCCGCTGCCGCCGCTCTGCTGACCGCAGCCTCACCGGACCTGGCCCCACCTGGCTGAGCTCCCCACACCGCCCGTACGCCTACGTCACTCCCTCGCAGCCTCGGTCAGCCACCCACCCTGGCGGCGAGGGTGTCGACGGCGCGCTCCCAGCCGCGCACCTGCTGCTCCGCGGACAGCTCCCCCGCGGCCGCGTGGGACGCCGCCTTGAAGCGCGTCACCTTCTCGGCGTCGAGGCCGTCGAGGGTCTCCGCCAGCGCCTGCGCGGTGAAGTCCGGGCTCACCACCCCCAGCCCGTGCCGCCGCACCAGCGCGGCCATCTCCGGGCTCGGCCCCACCACCAGCGCGAGCCGCCCCTGCACGAAGTCGAAGACCTTGTTGGGCAGCGCCCACAGGTGGTTGAAGGACACCGGCGGCAGCACGTAGACGCCCACGTCGTGCGCGTTGAGCGTCGCCGGCAGCTCGTGCGGCGCGACCGGCGGGTGGATCCGCACCCGGTCCGAGGCGGCATACCGCTCCCGCAGCTGCGCGAGGTAGGCCTCGTCGTTCGGCATGAGGTAGAGGTCGAGGGTCATCGGCCCTCGGACGAGCTCCATCGCCTCGAGGATGACGTCGAGCCGGTGCCGCTGCGCGTTGCCCGAGTGCACCAGACGCAGCGGGTCGCCGACCGGCCCGGGCTCGAGGTCGACGTGCTGCGGGGCGTTGACGACGACGCCGGCGCGCAGCCCGAAGCGCAGGCGGTACTCCCGGGCGATCCCCTCGCCGACGGTGGTGACCGAGTCGGCCAGCGGGCCGTAGCGGCGCACGAGCCAGCGGTAGTAGGGCGCGACGAAGGCCCGCCACCGCCACGACTCCTCGTTCTGGCGAGGGTGGTACTCGTGCAGGTCGGCGTGCACGCCGCCGGTCGGCGACAGGTCGAGCGCGAGCGGCAGGGTGTCGACGTCGTCGGCGAGGACGACGGTGAAGCGCCGCTGCCCGGCCAGCAGCTCGGCCGCGGCCCGCGTCACCGGGGCCCGACGGTATGCCGTCTCGAACCGCCGCTGCACGAGCAGCCGGCGGTCCTTGTGCCAGGAGACGACGTCGTCGGGCAGGCGCAGGTGCTCCACGACCCCGTCGGGGGCCTCGCCGTAGCCGAGGGTCGTCACCGCGTAACGACGGGAGAACAGCGAGATCTGGCGCAGCACGCGGGCGTCGGAGCGCAACCGGCTCCACGCCATGATGAGCAGCCGGGGACGGGGGTCGCGCACCTCAGCCACCGTCCACGGCCCAGCGGCCGACCGCGTCCACCCACCGGCGGGACTGGCGGGCGTCGGACAGCTCCGCGGCGGCGGCGTGCGAGGCCTGCTTCCACGCGGCCACGTCCGAGCCGACCGCGGCCAGCACGGCGGCCCGCACCGCGGCGGTGTCGAACCCCTCGGCCACGACCCCCAGACGGTGCTCGCGCACGAGCTCCGCCATGTCGGGGGTGGGACCCACGATGACGCCGAGCCGGGCCTGGACGAAGTCGAAGACCTTGTTGGGCAGGGCGTTGGCGTAGTTGAAGTTCACCGGCGGCAGGACGAAGATGCCGACGTCGTAGCCGTTGAGCGTCGGCATGAGGTCGGCGTAGGGCACCGGGTCGTGCACCCGGACCACGCCCCCGGACTCCTCGGCGGACCTGCGCAGCTCGGCCAGGTACGGCGGGTCGTTGAGGGTGAGGTAGAGGTCGAGGGTGACGTCCGCGCCGGCGCGTGCGGCGACCCGGACGCCCTCCACCATGACGTGGATCGCCCGGCTGCGCAGCCCCGCGCCGGTGTGCACCAGTCGCAGCGGCGCACCGACCGGGCCCGGTGCCAGCACGGCATACGGCGTGGCGTTGGTGACCACCTCGACCGGCACCCCGAAACGTCGGGTGTACTCCTGCGCGATGCGGTCGCTGACCGTCGTCACCGAGCGCGCCCTCGGCAGCTGGGTGCGGCAGATCCACTCCTGATAGGGGCCGATGCGCGCCTTCCACCCCGGGTACTCCTCGCGCCACAGCGGCCAGAACTCGTGGAGGTCGGCGTGCACGCCGAGCCGCGGCCGCAGCGCGTGCGCCAGCGGCAGGGTGTCGGTGTCGTTGGCCACGACGACGTCGGCGGAGCCCGGCTCGATCCGGCGACGCACCCAGCGCGTCGCCGCCTGCGCCCAGTAGGCGGCGCGGTAGGCGTGGGCGGTGATGAGCCGGCCATCCAGCTCGTTCGTCGTCCCGGGGGGCACCTCGACGTGCGCCCTGACCCCGTCCGGCGCCGGGCCGTAGCCGCAGGTCACGACCTCGGCGCCGGCTGCGACGAGGTGCCGGACCTGCTTGAGCACGCGGGCGTCGCCGGCGAGCGGGCTGAAGGCCAGCACCAGCACCCGGAGGCCCTCCAGCGGGCGGCCGGTCGTGGCCCCGACGGTGCTCCGCCGGGTGGCGGACGGCCCGCCCCGGCCGGGACGAGCGATGGCCGGGAGCGCTCCGGCCACGGCGGCCGCGGCGTGCGCCCGCACGGTCGACTCCCGGTCGAGGTTGGCGAGCGGGTCGGAGGTCAGGAGGATGTCGAGGCGGCCGGCCTCCCCGCGCCGCACGGCGGCAGCCGCCAGGTCGTCGACGTCGCGGGCCGCCGCGATGTCGCTCACCAGCGCCTCGTCGGCCCGGTGCAGCGCCCGCCCCACGCCGGGCGCGAGGTCGAGGCAGCGGCGGACGAGGCCCTGCACGGTGGCCGCCTCGCCCGGTTCCCAGAGCACCGGTGAGGTGCGGCGGCGGACGGCTCCGAGGACGTGGATGCGCAAGGTCTTGACCGCCAGCGCCCGGCGGACGTCCTCGGGGAGTTCGGCCACCCAGGGCTCGTCCAGCAGGTGGGCCAACGCCGTCAGCTCCGTGGTGATCGGACGGACCGCCTCGGTGATCCGGTCGGTCCCGGAGGTGCCGATGACGTAGGCGGGCAGGTCGGAGGCGTAGTCGATCCGCAGCCCCGAGGTGCTGAGCCGCAGCGACAGCGCGACGTCACCGCCGGTGCGCATGCCCGGGGTGAGCGGACCGGTCCCGTCACCGGGCAGCAGCCCGAGACGGTCCAGCGCCTCCCGCCGCAGGAGCCCGAGCGGCGCCGTGCGGTAGGCCAGCCGGTCGCGCACGAAGTCGAGCCGGGTGGTGCGCCCCGGCCGGACCCGCGGCGTCGCGACGTGCTCGCCGTCCTGGGTCTCCAGCCGGGCCATCAGCCAGTCCGAGCCCAGCCGGTCGGCCCGGGAGACCCAGCTGCCGAGCGCCCCGTCGGCGAACCAGTCGTCGCTGCCGATGATGCACACGTAGCGTCCGGTCGCCGCGGCGAGGCCGGCGTTGAACGGGCCGGACGGGCTGCCCAGCCCGTCCCGGACCTCGAGGAAGCGGGTGTGGGCCCCGACCGTGTCGGCGACGTCCTCCTCGAGGCGCTCGGCCACGGCGCGACGCACCTCGTTGGCGTCGAGCTCGTGGCACACGACGCTCACCCGCACCCGGTGCCCGCCCGGGACCACGCCGGTCAGGTCCGCCCCCCGCAGCGCCGACGCGACGGCCCGCTCGACGGGCCGGGACGGGTCGTGCACGGCGACGACGACGTCCAGATCCACGCCCGGCAGGGCCCCGCTCATGCCAACCCCGACAGCCGGGCCTGGGTCGCGAACTCCGGGTGCGCCGCCACGACCTGCTCGAAGCTGCCCCGGGCCACGATGGTCCCGTCCTTCATGAAGCACACCTGGTCGCTGTGGCGGACGGTCGAGAGCCGGTGCGCCACCGCCACCACGGTCACCTGCCCGTGCAGGTCGCGGATGGCCCGGGCGACGGCGTCCTCGGTGGCGGTGTCCAGCGCCGAGGTCGCCTCGTCGAGGACGAGGACGAGGGGGTCGGCATACAGGGCGCGGGCGATGCCGAGGCGCTGCCGCTGCCCGCCGGAGAGCGCGAGCCCGCGCTCGGCGACCCGGGTGGAGAGCCCGCCCCGCTCCCCCACCAGGTCGAGCAGCTGCGCTCGCTCCAGCGCGCGGGTGACCGCTGCCTCGTCGATGTCGTCGCCCCAGGTCAGCGCGACGTTCTGGGCGATGGTGCCGTCGAAGAGGTTGACCTCCTGCGGGACGTAGCCGACCCGGGCCCGCCAGGCGCCGAGCACCTCCGGCAGCGGCCGGTCGTCCACCCTGATCTCGCCGGCTGACGGCGTGAGCAGGCCCAGCAGCACGTCGACGAGCGTCGACTTGCCCGCGCCCGAGGCCCCCACCAGGGCGACCGAGGAGCCCAGCGGCACGTCGAGGTCGACACCGCGCAGGGCCGGCTCGGCCGACCCGGGGTACGAGAAGGACACCTCGCGCAGCGCCAGCAGCCGCGGGTGGTCCGGCAGCGGCTCGCGGCCCAGCTGCTCCGCCGCGTCGACGTAGCCCTGGGCGTCCCGGATGTCGGTGATGACCGCCTCCGCGTGCGGCAGCGTCGAGGCGGTCTGCGTGATGATCGACTGGAAGCGGTTGACGCTCGGGATCATCCGCATCCCGGCCACCGCGAAGAGCGCGATCGCCTCGAAGGCCTGCTGCGCCCCGCCGAGCAGGTAGGCCACGCCCCCGACGATGGCGAAGCCCAGCACCAGCCCGGTGTCGGTGACGAACTTGGGCACGGTGTTGAGGAACATGAGGTGCGAGCGGGCCCGGGTCGCGTGCACCCGGTTGGCGTGGACCTCGTCGGCGACCTCCTGCGCCTTGCCGCGCAGGGTCACCTCCTTGAGCGCGCCCATCATCTCCGTCATCAGCCCCGCCACGACGAAGGAGTAGTCGCGACCCACCCGTCCGGCGACGACCGCGCGGGGGGAGATGACGACATACATGAGGAGCGCCAGGCCGCCGAGGTAGGCGAAGGTCACGACCGCGGTGACGGGCTGGGCCACGAGCAGCACGACGAGCACCGCGGCGAAGGTCGCGAGCTCGGCCGGCAGCGACGCGGCGGGCAGCAGCAGCCCGGTGGTGGTGTTGGCGATGCCGACGTCGGCCAGGCGCACCAGCTGGGAGGTGTTGCGCTTGAGGCGCTCGGTCCACGGGGCGCGGATGTAGGCGCCGAAGAGGCGGTCGCCGATGACGAGGTCGTAGGCCGCGAGCCGCTTCGCCACCGCCCACTGCAGGGCGACCGTGGCCAGCCCCTTGACGACGACGAGGGCGCAGATGGCCCCCAGCAGCCAGGCGTAGCGGTCCGGGGCGACGGCGCCGAGGACCGGCAGCTGCACCGGGTCGCCCTGGATCATCGGGGCGAGGGTGAAGGCCAGCAGCGACAGCGCGAGGATGTCGACGACGGCCAGGATGCTGGAGGCCACGGCATACCCGATGAGGAACCACCGGGTGCTCGGCGGCAGGAGGGGAAGGAGGCGCCGCAGCGCCCGCAGCAGGCGGATCACGCGGGCGGCCTCCTCATGCGCCCCATCGTAGGCTGCGGGCGTGGTCTCCCCCGTCAACCGCCTGCGGCGCCTCGCCTGGCGCGGCCTGGCGGCGCTGCCCGCGCCGGTGCGCGAGGTGGCGACCCTGCCGGTGCGTCGGCGCGCCGACGCCGAGCTGCGGGCCCTCGCCCCGATGCCGGCGGCCGAGCGCCGGCTCTACCTCGGGCCGTGGAACACCGCCGGACAGGCGTATGCCTGGGCGCGCGCCGTCGAGCGTCACCTGCCGGGGGTGGCGGCGCAGAACCTCGCGGCCCACCGCTCGGCGGCGGCCGGGACCTTCCGCTACCCCGCCGACCAGGCGCTCTCCGCGCTCGCCCAGCGCGGTCACGTGCGCGAGATCCACGGGGCGCGGGTGCTCCGCGAGGCCACGCACGTGGTCTTCGAGTCCGGCCGCCCGGTGCTCGCCGACCTCCACGCCGGGTCGATGCTGGCCGACGTGCCCGAGCTCGAGGCGGCCGGCATCCGGCACGCGGTGCTCTTCCACGGCAGCGAGATCCGGGACCTGCGGGCGCACGCCGAGGCCTACGCGCACAGCCCGTTCCACGGCCCCTGGGACGACTACCTGCGCACGCTGCAGGGCGTCGTCGAGCGCAACAGGCGCGACCTCGCGGACTACGCGGGGCCGGTGCTCGTCTCGACCCCGGACCTGCTCGACGTGCTGCCCGGTGCCACGTGGCTGCCGCTGGTCGTCGAGGTCGAGCGGTTCGCGGGGGCGGCCGGGGCGCCGGTCCTGGAGCGTCCGCGCCCTGTGGTGCTGCACGCGCCGTCCAACCCGCGGCTCAAGGGCACCGAGGCGGTGGAACGGGTGCTGGAGGGTATGCAGGCCGCCGGCCTGGTGGAGTACCGCCGCCTCACCGGGGTGCCGCACGCGCGGATGGCGGCGTTCGTGGGCGACGCGGACGTCGTCGTCGACCAGGTGGTCCTCGGCAACCCCGGGGTGCTGCTGGCCGAGACCCTCGCGGCCGGGCGGCTGGCGGTGGCGCACCTCGCGCCGGGCGTGCGTGAGCGCATGGCGCGGTCCGACCGCGACCGCGGCGGCGACGGGGTCGTGCCGGTGCTCGACGCCGACCCCGACACCCTCGAGGAGGTGCTGCGGGGCGTGCTCGACGAGCGGGGACGGCATACCGAGCTGGCGGCGCGGGGACCCGCCTGGGCGCGCCGTCACCACGACGGCACCCGCGCCGCCGAGGTCCTCGACCGCGTCCTCCTCTCGACCTGAGGGCGCCGGGGACCACCGCGCCCCGCTCTGCGACCCCGCACACCTCGCGTTAGCCTGACGGTGGACGCGGGGTGCCGCTGTGCGGCTGAGATCACACCCGTCGAACCTGATCTAGCTCGTACTAGCGAAGGGAACGTCAGATGTCGACGACGTCACCACCCACCACCGACCACGGCTCGTGCTGGGCGCGGGTCCGCGAAGAGGCCCCTCTGGTCCAGTGCCTCACGAACATCGTGGCCGCACCGTCGACGGCCAACCTGCTGCTGGCCGCCGGGGCAGCACCGGCGATGGTCGACAACCCGCACGAGGCGGGCGACTTCGCGGCCGTCGCCGGGGGTGTCCTGGTCAACCTCGGCACCCTGTCCGACGGCTCCGTGGCCGGTATGCACGCGGCCGTCCGGGCGGCAGCCGCGGCGGGGACGCCGTGGGTCCTCGACCCCGTGGCCGCGGGCGCGCTGGGCTGGAGGACCGACGTCGCCCACGACCTGCTCTCCGTCGCGACGCCCGCGCTGATCCGGGGGAACGCCTCGGAGATCCTGGGGCTCGCCGGTGGTGCCGGCGGTCGCGGGGTGGACAGCACGGCAGGGCCCGAAGCAGCAGCGGAGGAGGCCGCACGTCTCGCCACGCGGCACGGGTGCGTGGTCGCGGTGAGCGGCCCGGTCGACCACCTGACCGACGGCCGACGGGTCGTCCGGGTCGGGCACGGTCACCCCTGGATGACCCGGGTGACCGGTGTCGGGTGCGCGCTGGGGGCCCTGATGGCCGCCTGCCGCGCCGTCACCGACGACTCCCTGGTCGCCGCGACGACCGCCACCCTCGCCCTCACCCTCGCTGCCGAGGGGGCCGCCGAGCGGTCCGGGGGGCCCGGCAGCTTCGCGGTGGCTCTCCTCGACGAGCTCGCCGCCCTGGAACCCGACACCCTCGCGGCCAGGGCGGAGCTGCGATGAGACCGTCCTGCCCGGGCCTGGCGCTCTACCTCGTGACCGACACCGCCCTGCTCGGCCGGCGCCGCCTCGCGTCGTCGGTCCGGGCCGCCGTGGACGGTGGGGTCACGACGGTGCAGCTGCGCGACCCGCACGCCACGGACCACGAGCTCGTCGCGCTGGGCGTCGTGCTGCGTGAGGCCCTGCTGGGCAGCGGCGTCCCGCTGATCGTCAACGACCGCGTCGACCTGGTCCGCGAGATCGGCGCCGCTGGTGCCCACATCGGCCAGGGCGACCTGCCGGTCGAGGAGGCGCGGCGCCGGCTCGGGCCGGAGGCATACCTCGGCCTGTCGTGCACCACGGTGGAGCAGGTGCGGGCCGCGACCGCGCTCGGACCGGGCACCGTCGACTACCTGGGGCTGGGGCCCGTCTGGCCCACCGCGAGCAAACCCGACCACGCCGCCCCGCTGGGGCTGGACGGGTTGCGCGAGCTGGCCGAGGCCGCGGGTGGTGTGCCGACCGTGGCCATCGGCGGCATCACGCGGGAGCGGGCCGCGGGGGTGGCGGAGACGCCGGTGGACGGGCTCGCGGTGGTGAGCGCCATCTGCGCGGCTGCGGACCCGCAGGCCGCCGCGACCGGCCTGCGCACGACGTGGGCGGCCGCGCGCGGGTGCCCTGGGTCGTCCCCGCCCGGCGATGCCGCGCCGGCCAGCCCTGCCGGCCCGGCGCACGCAGCCGGGAGGTACCGGTGACCACGGTCGTCTGCACCGTCGCCGGGTCCGACCCCTCCGGCGGGGCCGGCATCCAGGCCGACCTCAAGACCTTCAGTGCTCTGGGCGCCTACGGGTGCGCCGTGCTGACCGCGCTCACGGCCCAGAGCACGCAGGGCGTCACCGGGGTGCACCCGGTCCCCGCGTCGTTCGTGCGCGAGCAGGTGGAGACGCTGGTCGCCGATGTCGACCTGGCCGCGACCAAGGTCGGCATGCTCGGCACCGCCGAGGTCGCCCGCGAGGTGGCGGACCTGTGCCGGGAGGGAGCGCTCCCCCGGGCCGTGCTGGACCCGGTCATGGTGTCCACGGCCGGCTCGCGGCTCCTGGACGACGACGCCGTCGACGCGGTGCGCACGATGCTGCCGCACGTCGACGTGGTCACCCCGAACCTCCCGGAGGCCGCCGTGCTGCTGGGGTTGGACCCGACCGACCAGGCTCGGGACCTGGAGACGATGCACGAGCACGCGCGCCGCCTCCGGGAGCTCGGGGCGCGCCGGGTGCTGCTCAAGGGTGGGCACCTCGATGTCGGGCCCGGCACCGGGCCGGCCACGTGCGTCGACCTGTGGGCGGACGAGCACGGTGTGACACCGGTGCGTGCCGCCTGGGTCCGGACGCGTGACACCCACGGGACCGGGTGCACGCTGTCCTCCGCGGTCGCGGCGCTCGTGCCGCAGCGTCCTGGGTGGCTGGCCGCGGTGGGCGAGGCCAAGCAGTGGCTGACCGGGGCGCTGGCCCACGGCTCCGACCTCGGCGTCGGTCAGGGCCCCGGACCGGTGCACCACTTCTGGCGGTGGTGGCCGGTCGAGGGGCGGCACCGACCACCGTCGTGGTCCTGAGCGACGACGGCCGGCACCGGCGGGGTCGCACCCGGCGGCACCTCACGGTCCCGTGTCTGCTCAGCCCCGGCGGGCGTCCCGCCAGAGCTGCACCATCTCCTCGACGTCGAGCCGCCCCACGACCGGCGGCGAGGTCGGGCCGACGTGCGGGCGTCGGCGGTCGGCCAGCACCCGTTCGTTGAAGTCCTCCACCCGGGCGCGTACCGCCGCCTCGTCCGGGAGGCCGAGCAGGGCCTCGGGGTAGGTCGCCTTCTCGCGGCGCAGCTGCATGACCCCGGGCATGGCCCCGGAGAGGTCGAGCTGCTCGCGGCGGACGAGGTCCTTGACCCACCAGTCCGGGTCGGCGCGAGTGTCGACGTCGCGCAGCGGCTTGCCGGCTCCCGGGAGGTTGTCGAAGGCGCCCTGTCGCTGCGCCTGGTCGATGGTCTGGTCCACCCAGGACTGCACGGCGCGGGCGGTGGTCGCGGCAGAGGGGCGGCGGTCCCGTCGGGCCTGCCGGCCCGGCTCACCCTGCGCCGCACCCTCCTGCGCCGCCTGCTCCTCGTGGTCGGCGACCTGCTCGCGCAGCTCCTCCTCCGCCCGCGGCGCACCCGGCCGCTCCCCCGGCCGTCCCCACCTGCTCATGGCCCTGCCTCCTTCGTCGCTGCTGGTCCTCAGCCTCGCACACCGAGCACCACGGCCGCCGCGCCGTCACCGGTGGACCTCAGGCTGCGGTGCTCGCGCACCCAGGCCACGCGGCGCGCCCGCTCCGGCTCGTCCGGCCCGGCCCCTAGCGCCCGGACCATCGCCTCGGCCACCGCGTCGACGTCGTGCTCGACGGCCGCGCCCAGCCGGTGCGCCCGGACGTCCGCCGCGGCCGGCCCGGGCCCGGCGAACACCACCGGCGTCCCGCAGGCGAGGGCGGCGACGACCTTGGTGGGGTAGGCGAAGTCGTACCCCACCCCCGGCCGCACGCCCACCAGGGCTGCGGCCGCGCCCCGCAGCCAGGCCGCCGCCTCCTGCGCGGGGACCAGGGGCCGCAGCTCGAGCGCGCCCTCGGGCAGCTCGCCCGCGATGCGCCGCAGCTCGGGCCAGGACGAGCCCTGCCCGAGGAAGATCAGCCGCGCCTCGGGCACCCCCCGCACGACCCGCCGCATCGCCTCGGCGAAGACCTCGGCGCCCTGCCACTCCGAGGCGGTCCCGGCATACACGAGGTATGGCGTGCCCGGCGCGTCCTGCGCGGGCTCGCCGTCGGGGGTGAAGACGTCGGTGTCGATCCCGTTGGGCACGACGGTGACCGGGGCGTCCTCCCCGGCCAGCACGCGGACCCGCTCGGCCACGCCGTCGCTGACCGCGACGACCCCGCGCGCGCCGCGCAGCGCGAACCGCTCGAGGGTGCGCATGAGGCCGGTCACGACGGCGGGTGCGCCCATCGACGCGGTGGCGTCCGACCAGACGTCCGCGGCGTAGTAGACGTAGGGGATGGGCGCGCCGAGGGTCGACCGGAGCGCGAGGGAGACCCTCGTCACGGCTCCTGTCGTCGGCGGCGGCTCGACCACGACGACGTCGGGCCGCGGCCCGGTGAGCAGGCGCGCGGCCAGCGGCAGGTCGAAGGAGAGGTAGGGCAGGTACCCCCGGACGTAGCCGCTCGCGTCCCGCAGCACCGGCCACCGGCGCACGTCCACCCGGGTGTCGCCCGTCGCCGCAGGCGCTCCGCCCGGCGCCTCCCGCCCGTCGCCCCCCATCTCCACCGAGCGCCGCGTGTGGTTGCCCTCCACCCCCACCGAGCGCCGTATGTGGTTGCTCTGGGTCCCACCGGGCGTCGCCTGTGGTGGGCGCAGCGCCGGCGGCGGCGTCGTCGTGAGCACCCGCACGCGGGCCCGTCCCGCCAGGGAGCGCACGAGGGCACCGAGGCGGAAGGTCGCGGCCGCGGCCTCGGGTGCGTAGATCCGGGTGGCCAGGACCACCAGCGGTGCCTGCTCAGTCACCGGGCAACCATCCACGGCGCTCGGTCGGCCCCAGAGCAACCACCCGCGGCGCTCGGTGGGAGCCTGAGCAACCATCCACGACGCTCGGTCGGCCCCAGAGCAACCATCCACGGCGCTCGGTGGGAGCCTGAGCAACCATCCACGACGCTCGGTGGGAGCCTGAGCAACCATCCACGGCGCTCGGTGCGCGGCTGGGCAACCACCCGCGACGCTCGGTGGGAGCCTGGGCAACCACCCGCGGCGCCCGGTGGGTCACAGGGTCCGGGTGTGCCCGGTGGCGGCGGAGTCGAGGATGGCCTCGACGACCTCGAGGGTGTGCACGCCCTCGGCCATGGACACGACGTCGGCCGGCCGGCCCCACAGGGCGTCCCGGAAGTTCTCCTGCTCCACGCGCAGCGGCTCCCGGCGGGCGATGGCATACCGGATGGAGTCGCCCTCGGAGACCCCGCGGAAGGTCGCCGCCCGCTCCCACTCGCTGCGCACGTCACCGTTGGCCACGAAAGTCAGGTCACCCTGCAGCGTGTCCGCCACGAACGCGCCCAGCTCTCCCGTCGCGACCGTCTCGCGCACCTTGAGCGGACTCAACCAGTTGACCGTGTGCGAGACGATCGTCCCGTCGCGCAGCCGCCCGGTCGCCACCACCATGTCCTCGTGCTCACGACCCGAGCGGTGCGTCACCTGCCCGGACACGCTCGCGTACTCCGAGCGCGCGATCCACGCCGTCAGGTCGATGTCGTGCGTCGCGAGGTCCTTGACCACCCCCACGTCCGCGATCCGCGCCGGGAACGGCCCCTGCCGCGAGGTCGTGATCTGGTAGAGCTCGCCCAGCTCCCCCGCCGCGATCCGCCGTCGCATCTCCAGCAACGCCGGGTTGCACCGCTCGACGTACCCCACCGCGCCGACCAGCCCCGCCGACTCGAACGCCTGCGCCACCCGACGACCCGACTCCGCGGTCGCCGCGATCGGCTTCTCCACCATCGTGTGCACCCCGGCCTCGGCCAGCGCCAGCGCGACCTCCTCGTGCAGGTACGTCGGCACCGCCACCATCGCCGCGTCGATCCCGGCAGCGATCAACCCCTCCACGTCCGGCAGCACCGACAACGCCCCCGCCACCCCGTGCCTGTCGCCCACCGGGTCGGCGACCGCCACCAGCTCCATCCCCTCCACCTCACGGATCACCCGGGCGTGGTGACGCCCCATCGAGCCCAGCCCGATCAGACCCATCCGGACCGTCCGGCCCTCCGGCAGCAGCCGCGCGCTCATGCGCCCGCCCCCACCACGGCCGCCACCGCACCCGCGACCCGCTCCAGGTCGCCCGGCGTCAGCGACGGGTGCACCGGCAGGCTGATGACCTCGGCCGCCGCCCGCGCCGTCTCCGGCAGCTCCCACGCCGGCGCGAACCGCGACAACGACACCAGCTCGTGGTTCGGCGTCGGGTAGTACACGCCCGACCCCACCCCGTGCTCCTCCCGCAGCGCGGCCACCACCTCGTCCCGCTGGGCGCCGCTCGCACCGTCGATCCGCACCGTGTACTGGTGGTACACGTGCGTGCACCCCGCCCGCACCGTCGGCACCACCACCCCGGCCACCCCGGCCAGGTGCTCGTCCAACCACGCCGCGTTCGCCTGCCGCGCCTGCGTCCACGCCCCCACCTTCGTCAGCTGCACCCGCCCGATCGCCGCGTGGATGTCGGTCATCCGGTTGTTCAACCCGATCACCTCGTTCGCGTACTGCTTCTCCATCCCCTGGTTGCGCAGCAACCGCACCCCCCGCGCGATCTCCTCGTCCGCGCACGCCACCATCCCGCCCTCACCCGAGGTCATGTTCTTCGTCGGGTACAGGCTGAACATCCCGAACGACCCGAAGCCGCCCACCGGCTCCCCCCGGAACGTCGCCCCGTGCGCCTGCGCCGCGTCCTCGAACAGCTGCACCCCCGCCTGCGCGGTCACCGCCCGCAACCCCTCCAGGTCCGCGGGATGACCGTACAGGTGCACCGGCATCACCGCCGCCGTCCGGTCGCTCAGCACCTCCCGCACCGAGTCCGGGTCCAGGGTGAACGTGTCCGCGCTGATGTCCGCGAACACCGGCCGCGCCCCCGTCAACGCCACCGCGTTCGCCGTCGCCGCGAAGGTGAACGAGGGCACCACCACCTCGTCCCCCTCCCCGATCCCGCACGCCAGCAACCCCAGGTGCAGCCCCGAGGTCCCCGAGTTCACCGCCACGCACGTGCGCCCACCCACCAGCTGGGCCCCGAACTCCCCCTCGAACGCCGCCACCTCCGGCCCCTGCGCCACCATCCCCGAGCGCAGCACCCGGTCCACCGCCACCCGCTCGTCCTCCCCGATGAGCGGCTTGGCCGCGGGGATCATCGGCTGCTCGGTCATGACTGTCCTCCGTCGGGCTCGGCGCGGCGCAGTCCGCCGTCGCTCTCTCGGTATGTCGCACTCGTCTGCGGGCAGCGCCACTCACCCGGGACGCCGGTCGGCTCCAGCGGACGGCCGGCGTGCCCGACCCAGCCGACCTGGCGGGCCGGCACCCCGACGACGAGGGCGTGGTCCGGGACGTCCTTGGTGACCACGGCCCCGGCGGCCACGGTGGCCCAGGCGCCGACGCGCACCGGCGCCACGCACACGGCGCGGGCCCCCACGGAGGCCCCCTCGCCGATACTCACCCCCACCTGCTCCCAGTCGTCGGCCGCCTTGAGGGACCCGTCGGGATTGACCGCGCGGGGGAAGGTGTCGTTGGTGAGGACGGCGGCGGGGCCGACGAAGACGCCGCGCCCGAGCTCGGCAGGCTCGTAGACCAGCGCGTAGTTCTGCACCTTGCAGTGGTCGCCCATGCGCACCCCGGTGCCGACGTAGGCGCCGCGTCCGATGACGCAGCCGGCGCCCAGCACGGCGTCCTCGCGCACCTGGGCGAGGTGCCAGACCGAGGTGCCCTCGCCGATGCTCGCGCTCGGCGCGACGTCGGCACTGTCGACGATGCGTGTCGTCACGGGACTCCCATCAGGGGTGGTGAGGGACAATGCACCCATGACTCTAACGCCCGTGCAGGAGGACGCCTGGCTGGTGATCCCCCTCTACGAGGAGGCCCGGGTCGTCGAGGACGTCCTGCGCGAGGCGCGCGCGGTCTTCCCGCACGTCGTCTGCGTCGACGACGCCTCGCGAGACCACTCCGCCGAGCGGGCGCGGGCGGCCGGGGCGGTCGTCGTGCAGCACCCGTTCAACCTCGGGCAGGGGGCGGCGCTGCAGACGGGGATGCGCTACGTGCTCGAGGCGACGGACGCGGCATACCTCGTCACCTTCGACGCCGACGGCCAGCACCGGCCGCAGGACGCCGCCGAGATGGTGCAGCGGGCCCGGGACGAGCGCCTCGCGATCGTCTTCGGCTCCCGCTTCCTCGACCGCCGCACCCGTCCCGGGCTGCTGAAGAAGCTCGTGCTCAAGGCGGCCGTCTGGCTGACCAACCAGCAGACCGGGATGAAGCTCACCGACGCGCACAACGGCCTGCGGGTCATCCGGCGCGACGCGGCGGTCCGTCTGGACCTGCGGCAGAACCGCATGGCGCACGCCACCGAGATCGTCCTGCAGCTCGGCCGCACCGGGCTGCCGTGGGCCGAGCACCCGGTGCACGTGCTCTACACCGACTACAGCCGGGCCAAGGGGCAGTCCCTCATGAACTCGGTCAACATCCTCGTCGACACCATCCTCAAGTAGGTCCGGTGCCGATGCCCGAGACGACGACCACCACCACGACCACCCCGACCACCACCGAGCGGAGGCGCTGACGTGCTCGACCAACCCCTCATCAAGCTCGTCCTCCTGCTGAGCGTCGTCGTGGTCACCTCGATGCTCACCCGCTCCACGGCCGGGGTCCGGCACCAGGCGGTGCGCCGGCTGCTGCTGGTCGGTTTCGTCGTGCTGGCGGCGATCGCCATCCTCTTCCCGCGCGTCCTCACCCAGGTCGCGCAGCTGCTGGGCGTGGGCCGGGGCGCCGACCTGCTGCTCTACGGCCTCACCGTGGTCTTCCTCGGCTACGTCGCGGCCTCCTACCGCCGGATGCGCGAGCTCGAGCAGCAGGTCACGACGTTGGCCCGGGAGCTCGCCCTGCGGGCCGCGGTGCACGACACCACGGAGCACGACACCACCGAGCACGACACCCCCGGGCACGACACCACCCAGCACGGCGCGAGCGGGCACAGCCCCGCGGAGCACGGCGACCCGGACGGCCCACGGGGTCAGAGCTCGCGACGCAGCCCGTCGTAGACGCCGCGGCCCGCCGTCGCGAGGATGCGCCCCGGCTCGCTGCGGGGGCCGTAGGCCTCGCCCTCGTCCGACCCCACGACCCCGCCGAGCTCGCTGACGAGCAGGGCGCCGGGGACGTGGTCCCACGGGCGGGTGCCGTGATAGAGCAGGCCCTCGCACTCCCCCTCGGCGAGCTTGGGGTAGTCGATCCCGCAGCTCACCCAGCTGAGCTCCAGCGGGGCCAGCGGACCGACCTGCTCCCCCACCCGGCGACGGGCGGAGGTCCGCACCCGCCAGCGCGCGGGGTCGGTGCCCGGCTCGAGCCGCGGCAGGGCCTCCCCGTTGCGGGTGGCGCCTGCGCCGACCTCGGCGACGTAGGCGAGCTCGTGCTGCGGCTGCCAGATCCAGGCGCGCACGGTGCGCCCGCCCCGGGTCTCGGCGACCATGACGGCGTGGTCCGGGGAGCCGTGGACGAAGTTGCGGGTGCCGTCGACCGGGTCGACGGTGAACGCGTGCTCGGCGCGCCGGAAGCCGGCCATGCTGCTGGCGTCGTCGGCGAAGGCCTCCTCGCCGAGGATCACCGCGTCCGGGTATGCCGCGGACAGCTCCCGGGTGATGATCACCTCGGCCTCCCGGTCGGCGACGGTGACCAGGTCACCGGGGTGGGTCTTGGAGGAGATCTCGTCCTCGTCCAGGGACCGGAACCGCGGGGTGATCACCGCGTCGGCCACCTCCTGCAGGAGGCGCAGGACGTGGTCGGTGCCCAGGGTGCTCGTCACGTCACCAGCCTGTCATGACCCGTGGCGCGCCCGTGCGGCGCGGTCGCTCAGCGGGCCGCCTTGACGGCGAGCACCGGGGCGGCCGCCTCGAGGAGCACCTGCTGGGCGGTGGAGCCCAGGATGAGCTTGCCGATCGCGGAGCGGTGCCGGACGCCGATGACGATGAGCGTGGCGTCCTCCTCGGCGGCGATGTCGAGGAAGTCACCGGCGAGGTCCCGGTCGCGCTCGTCCGGCTCGTGCACCCGGACCTGCACCCCGTCGGCCGCGACCTGCGGCGTCCCCTCCTGCATCGGCACGACGACGAGGTCCAGGGAGCGGCGCCGCGCCTCGGCCACCGCGGTCTCCTCGGCGGCCCGTCCCTCCGGCGTGGTCGTCCACGCGAGCACTACGGTCATGGCGGTTCCCGTCCTGGTTGCTTGTCAGGTGACGTTGCGTCAGTGATAGTAGTCGCTGACCACCAGCGAAGGAGCAGGATGAGCGAGGACGCGGCGCGCACGGGCCGGCCACGATGGGCGATGGTCGTGTATGCCGTCGTCGCGGTCCTGGTGATCGGGTGGGCGTTCACGCTCTCGGCCCGGTCGGCGCAGCAGGGCTCGGACCTGCGCTCCACGCTCACCCTCATCGCCCCGGCGGGAGCCGGCGGGGGGTGGGACACCTTCACCCGGGAGCAGCAGGCCGCGATGCGGGCCAACGGGATCGTCAACAACGCCACCGTCCTCAACATCCCCGGCGCCGGCGGGACCATCGGGCTCGGGACGTTCTCGACGCTGGAGGGCGAGGCCACCAACCTGCTCACCACCGGCACCGTCATGAGCGGCGCCATCGCGCTCAACGACTCCCCCGTCGCCATGACCGACGTGCGGCCGCTCGCCCGGGTCAGCGAAGAGTACGACATCATCGTCGTCCCCGCGGACTCGCCCTACCAGGACATCGACGACCTCATCGCCGACTGGGAGCAGGACCCGGGTGCCTTCCCCTTCACCGGCGGGTCGGCCGGGGGGCTGGACCACCTCATCGTCGCGGACCTGGCCATCCGGGCCGGGATCGACCCCACGGAGATCACCTACATCCCCCAGTCGGGGGGAGGCGAGGCCATCCAGGTCATCTCCTCGGGCGACGCCCGGGCGGCGGTCTCGGGCTACAACGAGTTCGCCGACCAGATCGAGGCGGGCCGGATGCGCGGCCTCGCGATCGTCTCCCCGGAGCGGGTCGAGGGGATCGACCTGCCCACCCTCATCGAGCAGGGCTACGACGTCTCGATGACCAACTGGCGCGGCTTCCTCGCCCCCGCCGGCATCACCGACGAGGAGTTCGCCGAGCTGGAGGCGATCGTCACCGAGACGGCCCAGAGCGAGGAGTGGCAGGAGGCCATGGAGCGCAACCGGTGGTCCGACGTCTTCCTCACCGGACCCGACCTCATCGACTTCATCGAGGAGGACACGCGCCAGAACGAGGCGCTGGTCGAGGAGCTGGGGCTGTGATCGACGCGGCCTTCTGGCGCGGGCGCTCCGGGCTCGTCGTGCCGGGGCTCCTGGCCGCCTTCACGACCTACCTGCTCGTCGGGGTCCTGACGATGGACGTGCCCGAGGGGACCGACTTCCCCGGGCCGCGCTTCTTCCCCCTCATCCTCATCGTCCTGGGCTACCTCCTCTCGGCGCTGCTCGTCCTGCACTACCTGCGCCACCCGGAGCCGGTCGACACCGGGGACCAGGACGGCGGCCGGTGGCGCACCTTCACCGACTGGCGGGCGGTCGCCTGGTGCGTCGGGGGCTTCCTCGTCTTCGCCCTGACCATCGAGCTGCTGGGCTGGATCCTGGCGGCCGCCGTCCTCTTCTGGTGCGTGGCCCGCGGGATCGGCTCGACGCGGCCGCTCTTCGACGCCTCGCTGGCCCTCTTCGTCTCCTCACTGGTCTACCTAGGGTTCGCGCAGGGGCTGGGCCTCAACCTGCCGGCCGGCATCCTCGGGAGGTTCTGACGTGGAGTCCCTGTCGCTGCTCATGGAGGGCTTCGCCGGCGCCCTGACCCCGATGAACCTGCTCTGGGTCGTCGTCGGCTGCCTGCTCGGGACGGCGGTCGGCGTCATGCCCGGTCTGGGCAGCTCCATGGCCGTCGCCCTGCTCCTGCCGATGACCTTCGCCCTGGAGCCGACCGCGGCCTTCATCATGTTCGCCGGCGTCTACTTCGGTGGCCTCTTCGGCGACTCCACCATGGCCATCCTCATGAACACCCCCGGCCAGGCCTCGGCCATCGCGTCCACCTTCGAGGGGCACCGCATGGCCAAGGACGGGCGCGCCCCTCAGGCCCTCGCGACGGCCGCCCTGGGCGCCTTCCTCGGCGGGTTCAGCGCCGCGGTCGTGGTGGTCTTCCTCGCTCCCTCGCTCGCCGACTTCGCGGCGACCTTCGGGTTCGCGGAGTACTTCGCGCTCGCCGTCTTCGCCTTCGTGGCGAC
The DNA here is from genome assembly GCF_001483745.1 of Serinicoccus chungangensis. Classification (GTDB taxonomy): domain Bacteria; phylum Actinomycetota; class Actinomycetes; order Actinomycetales; family Dermatophilaceae; genus Ornithinicoccus; species Ornithinicoccus chungangensis_A. The sequence goes on from NZ_LQBL01000028.1 coordinate 75,907, forward strand.
CTCCTCCATCGTGGGCGACTCCGTCGTCAAGGGGGTCGCCGCGCTCGTGGTCGGTCTCGGGATCGCCACCATCGGCATGGACCCGATCTCGGCCACCGAGCGCGCGACCCTCGGGGTGCCCGAGCTCTTCGACGGCGTCTCCCTCGTCACCGTGACGGTCGCCGTGCTGGCGCTCGGCGAGGTCTTCCACATCGCCTCCCGGGTCCGTCGGGACCCCAAGACGGTGGCGATGAAGGCCGGCGGCCGGGCCTGGCTCTCCCGCGCCGAGTTCCGCGAGGCGGGGCCGGCGTGGGCCCGGGGCACGGCGATCGGCCTGCCCTTCGGCATCATCCCGGTGGGCGGCTCGGAGGTGCCCACCTTCATGGCCTACGACCTGGAGCGCCGCATCGACCGCAAGCGCCCCCGGCCGATGTTCGGCAAGGGAGCGATCCGCGGCCTGGCGGCCCCCGAGGCGGCGGGCAACGCCACCACCGGCACCGCCATGGGCGCGCTGCTGGCCCTCGGCCTCCCCGTCTCGGCCACGGCGGCCATCATGCTCGCTGCGTTCCAGCAGTACGGCCTGCAGCCCGGCCCGCTGCTCTTCGACCGGGCACCGGACCTGGTGTGGTCGTTGCTGGCGAGCTTCTTCGTCGCGCTCGTCGTGCTGCTCATCATCAACCTGCCGTTCGCCCAGCTGTGGGCCAAGTTGCTGCTCATCCCCGCTCCGTACCTCTACGGCGGCATCACGATGTTCTGCGGTCTCGGGGTGTATGCCCTGTCCGCCGCGCAGTTCGACCTCTACCTGCTGCTGCTCATCGGGGTCGTCGGCTTCGTCATGCGGCGCTACGACGTGCCGCTGGCTCCGCTCATGATCGGCATCGTGCTCGGTCCGCTCGCCGAGAGCTCGCTGCGCGAGGCGCTGCTGTCCTCGGACGGCGACTACGCGGTGCTGGTCAGCAGCTGGATCACCTGGCTGCTCTACGGCATCCTCGCCGTCGTCCTCGTCGTCACCGTGCGGGCGAAACTCCGCGCACGTCGGGGCGCCGACGTCTGAGCGGGTCTACCCTGAGCACCACCGCCGCTGAGGAGGAACCATGACCGAGGACCTGCCGATCCTGACCCTCCTGCCGCCGATCATCGCGATCGCGCTGGTCATCGCGACCAAGAAGGTCCTGCTCAGCCTGGGCGCCGGCGTCCTGGCCAGCGCCCTGCTCGTCGCGAACTTCAACCCCCTGGAGACCCTGCGCCTCGTGGGGACCGGCTTCGCCGCCATCTTCTGGGAGGAGGGGGCGGTCAACACCTACTACGTCTACATCCTGCTCTTCACGCTGGCGCTGGGCGTCATCGCCTCGCTCATCCTCATGTCCGGCGGCAGCCAGGCCTTCTCCGACTGGGCCATCCAACGGATCCGCACCCGCCGGGGCGCCCAGGGCCTGGCCGCCGGGCTGGGCATCGCCATCTTCATCGACGACTACTTCAACGCCCTGGCCGTCGGGCAGGTGGCCCGACCGGTCACCGACCGGCACCACGTCGCGCGCGCCAAGCTGGCCTACCTCATCGACTCCACCTCGGCTCCCGTGGCGGTGCTCGTGCCCTTCTCCAGCTGGGGCGCGAGCATCATCGGCATCATGGCCCCCCTCGTCGCCGCCTCGGCGCTGACGGTGAGCGACGTCGGCGCCTTCGTGGGGGCGGCCGGCATGAACTACTACGCCATCACGGCCGTGCTGCTGGTCTGGGTCGTCGTCGTGTTCGGCATCGACGTCGGCCCGATGCGCGGCCAGGAGCGCCGGGCCATCACCGAGGGCGAGACCTACGACGCCAGCGAGGAGATCCCCGGCGAGATCGCCGAGGACCTGCCCGTGCACTCCCCCGGTCACAAGCGGGCCCTCGTCATCCCGTTCCTGCTGCTCGTCGTCGGGGTGCTGGGCGGCATCGTCTGGACCGGCTACCGAGGCACCGTCACGGCCGAGGACTACGAGGCGGGCAGCGGGGTCGGCGTCCTGGAGATCATGGCCTCGACCGACGTCACCCAGGCCCTCATCTACGGCGCCGTGCTGGGCCTGGCCTCGGCGTTCTACTACTACGTGCGCTACACCACGTCCAACCCCAAGTTCTCCGCCGGCACGCTGGGGCGCGGAGTCGTCAGCGGGCTGCAGTCCATGCTCCCGGCGGTCTACATCCTGCTCCTGGCGTGGGTCCTCGGGGGCCTCATCAGCGAGCTGGGCACCGGGGAGTACCTCGGTGGCCTCGTCGAGAGCGCCGACATGGCCCCGCAGTGGCTGGTCCCGGTCATGTTCGTGCTGGCCGGGGCCATGGCCTTCTCGACCGGCACCTCGTGGGGCTCCTTCGGCATCCTGCTGCCGATCGCCGGCGACATCATGAACAACGTCAGCGGCGGCGACGAGCTGCTGCTCGCGGCCTTCGGAGCGGTGCTCGCCGGGGCCGTCTGGGGCGACCACTGCTCGCCGATCAGCGACACGACGATCCTGTCCAGCACCGGCGCCAGCTGCAACGTCATCACCCACGTGACCACCCAGCTGCCGTACGCCATCTCCGGGGCCGTCATCGCCTTGCTCGGGTACGTCACCTTCGCCGCGACGGGCAACGGCTGGCTCGGCTTCGGCGTCCTGCTCGTGGGCGTGGTCGCCTTCGCCCTCCTCGGCAAGACGGTGCTGCAGCGGCTCGAGGACGAGATCCCCGACGAGGAGCAGGCGAGCCGGGCCGGCACCTGAGCCGGGAGTGGCGACCCGCTCAGTCGATCTGCAGCTCGCCCATCGCGTCCCAGCCCTCGCCCTCGACCTGGCGCGAGAGGATCTGCGGGGTGGCCGTGAGGTGCGGGCGCATCGCCTCGATGCCCTCGGTGAAGTGCGGGCTCTCGACGTGGGCGGCGGCCCCGTCGTCGGTGAACCCCTCGACGAGGACGAACTCCAGCGGGTCCTCCAGGCTGCGGGACCACTCGAAGAAGAGGTTGCCCTCCTCGGACCGCACGGCGGCGGTGTAGTCGGAGACGATCTGGGGCCACTGGGACGCGGACTCGGCCTTGACGGGGAACTTCACCACGATGAGGTACATCCGCCCAGGCTCGCCCTGCGGCCCGGCGAGGTCAAGTCGGGAAAACCCGTTGCCGTCGGGCGCGCGGGGCGCGATGCTTCCCCTCACGCGCACGACAGCCGTCGTGCTCCCGGACGAGGAAGGAGGGACGACATGGCCTGCTCGAGCACCGCCACGGCCCGCCCCACCCCTCGCATCAGGAGCACCAGTGCAGCCTTCCTCCCCCACGGGTGACCTCGACCCGTTCTTCACCTTCGACTACACCCCGCTCGAGGGTCTCGAGCACCTCGCCGACGGCCAGCGGCTGACCACCTACTGGGACGTCGAGGCGGGCCACCGCGGGCCCGCCCCGGTCCCGGCCTGGCTCGTCCAGGACTCCGGCGCCGTCGACACCGAGCTCGGCGTCCTCAAGACCGGCAAGGAGGCCGACGTCTTCCTGCTCGAGCGCGCCACCACCACCACCACCACCACCGAGGTCGAGACCAGCGCGCTCGACACCACCGACGTGGCGTGCCTCCTGGCCGCCAAGCGGTACCGCGACACCGACCACCGCACCTTCCACCGCAGCGCGGTGTATGCCGAGGGCCGCGGCGTGCGCCGGTCGCGCGACCAGCGCGCCCTCGCCCGGGGCAGCCGCTACGGCCGGCAGGTCGCGGCGGTCCGCTGGGCGGAGGCCGAGTGGCAGGCGATGCGCCGGGCCTGGGAGCACGGCATACCGGTGCCCTATCCCGTCTCGCTGGCGGGGACCGAGCTGCTCATGGAGTTCGTCGGTGAGCCGACGGGTCTGGCCGCTCCCCGGCTGGCCCAGGCGCAGGCCGACGGTCCCCTGCTCGGGCACCTGTGGGAGCAGGTCCGCACGGTCGTGCTGCAGCTCGCCGAGCACGGCTGGGCCCACGGCGACCTGTCGGCCTACAACCTCCTCGTGCACCACGAGACGGTGACCGTCATCGACCTCCCCCAGGTCGTCGATGTCGTCACCAACCCCCAGGGCCCCTCGCTCCTGCACCGCGACTGCAGCAACGTCGCGGCGTGGTTCGCGGGTCGCGGGATGGACGCCGACGGCGAGGCGCTCTTCGCCGAGGCCCTGGCGCTCGCCCTCTGACGCACCGCGCGCGGTCCGCCCGGTCGCCATCCTCCCGTGACCTTGACCACAATTATGCGCATGGACCCAGTCCTCAATAGAAGTGAGGTTAGGGTTACCTTGCCGATCCGGCGCCTGTCGAACCCTGGAGGAGAACCCCATGCGCATCGCTCGTCCCCGCGCCGGCCTCGTGGCCGTCGCCACCGCCGCCGCCCTCATCCTGGCCGCCTGCGGCAGCGACGAGGGCTCCGAGGAGACGGCCGCTGGCGGTGGGTCGTCCGGAGACGCCGACGCGACCGGCGCCGAGGAGGGCTCGGAGCAGTCCGGGACCGTGGAGGTGACGGACGTCCAGGGCACCGTCGAGGTCCCGATGCCCGCCGAGCGCGTCATGGTCACCGACAACCGCGTGGTCCGGGCCATGGACGAGTGGGGGGTGGAGATCGTGGCCGCCCCCCTCGACATCTTCCCCGGCGACCTGTCCTACGCGCAGGACGACTCGGTGGTGAACCTCGGCAACCACGGCGAGCCCGACCTGGAGGCCGTCGTCGCCGCCGACCCCGACCTCGTCCTCACCGGCTACCGCTTCCAGGACTACTACGGCGACATCCAGGACCTCGTCCCGGACGCCGCCGTCGTCGACACCACCACCGACGAGGCGCAGCCGCTGGACGAGGAGCTCATCCGCCAGCTGGAGCTGGTCGGGCAGGCGCTGGGGCACGAGGAGGACGCGCAGGCCATGGTCGAGGAGTTCCAGGGCGCCATCGACGAGGCTGCCCGGGCCTACGACCCCGAGCAGACCGTCATGGGGCTGCTGACCTCCGGCGGTGACATCTCCTACGTCGCCCCGGTGACCGGCCGGTCGATCGGCCCGGTCTTCGAGGTGCTCGGGCTGACCCCCGCCCTGGAGCAGGAGGGTGGCGACAGCGGCCACGGGGACGACATCTCGGTCGAGGCGATCGCCGAGGCCGACCCCGACTGGCTCGTCGTCATGGACCGCGACGCCGCCATCGCCGCGGAGGGTGATGAGTACTCCAGCGCCGAGGAGCTCATCGAGGAGTCCGAGGCCCTGCAGAACGTCACCGCGGTCCAGGAGGGCCAGATCGTCTACCTCCCCGCCGACTTCTACCTCACCGAGGACATGCAGGCCTACACCGAGCTGTTCACCTCCATGGCCGACGCCATGGGGTCGGCGCGCTGAGCCCTCCCCCCACGTGACCTCGGACACCTCCTCGAGGCCGACCTCCGGCCCCGCCCTGCCCACCGGCCCCGCCACACCGGGAGGTCGGGGCGCGGGCCGGAGGTCCTCGCCGTGGACGCTCCCGGTCGCGGTGCTGCTGACGGCCGGGCTGCTGCTCCTGTCGCTGTCGGTGGGGGTCTACGACATCACCGGCGGTGAGGACGGCTGGGCGATGTTCGGCATCACGCGCGTCCCCCGCACCATCTCGCTCGTGCTGGCCGGCGCCGCCATGTCGATGTGCGGGCTCGTCATGCAGCTCCTGACCCAGAACCGCTTCGTCGAGCCGACCACGACGGGCACGACCGAGTGGGCCGGGCTCGGCCTGCTGCTCGTGCTCATCCTCGTGCCGGGGGCCAGCCTGCTCGCCCGGATGGGCGGCGCGGTGCTCATGGCCTTCATCGGCACCATGGTGTTCTTCCTCTTCCTGCGCCGGGTCTCCCTGAAGTCCTCGCTCATCGTCCCCGTCGTCGGCATCATGATCGGTGCCGTCGTGGGTGCCGTCTCGACCTACCTGGCCATGTCCACCGACATGCTGCAGCAGATGGGCATCTGGTTCGCCGGCAGCTTCACCTCGGTGGTGCGAGGACGCTACGAGATGCTGTGGATCGTCCTGGCCGTCACGGTGCTGGTCTTCCTGCTCGCCGACCGGCTGACGGTCGCGGGCCTGGGCAAGGACATCGCGACCAACGTCGGGCTCGACTACGACCGGATCATCCTCATGGGGGTCGCGATGGTCTCGGTGGCGACGGGCGTCGTCACCGTGGTCATCGGCTCGCTGCCCTTCCTCGGTCTCATCGTCCCCAACGTCGTCTCCCTCATCCGCGGTGACGACCTGCGCAGCAACCTGCCCTGGGTCTGTCTTCTCGGCGTCTGGGTGGTGACGATCTGCGACATCATCGGGCGCACGATCATCATGCCCTTCGAGGTGCCGGTCTCGCTCATCCTCGGCGTCCTCGGCGCCTTCTTCTTCATCGCCCTGCTCGTCATCAGGCAGCGCCGTGGCTGAGACCCGCACCGCCGCACCCCGTCCCTCGGCGACCACGCCGCCACCGACCCCGGGTCGGGCGCCGCGACGCACCGGCCCCTTCGTGCGCGGCCGCGACCGGCTGCGGTATGCGGTCATCATGGTCGTGCTGGCCGTGCTCGCCGTGGGGTCCACGGCCGGGATCCTCGCCTACGACAACCCGATGCCGGTGGGCAGCGACGGTTTCTGGCGCATCGCCGAGCTGCGCGTCACGAGCATCGCGGTCATCCTCGTCGTCGCCTTCTGCCACGCCTTCGCCACGGTGAGCTTCCAGACCGCGACGAGCAACCGGATCATCACCCCCTCGATCATGGGTTTCGAGGCGCTCTACGTCGTGGTGCAGACCGGTGCCGTCTTCGTCTTCGGCGCCTCCGGCGTGGCCATGGTCACCGGCACCACGCAGTTCCTCCTGCAGGCGGCGCTCATGGTCATCGTGGCCACGATCCTCTACGGCTGGCTCCTCTCGGGGCGCTTCGGCAACATCCACGTCATGCTGCTCGTCGGGGTCATCCTCGGCGGCGGCCTGGGCGCCCTGTCGACCTTCATGCAGCGGCTGCTCACGCCGAGCGAGTTCGACATCCTCACCGCGCGGCTCTTCGGCAACATCGGCAACGCCGACGCGGACTACCTGCCCTACGCCATCCCGATCGCGCTGGCCGCCGGGGGCACGCTGTTCTGGCGGGCCCGGCGCCTCGACGTGCTCGCCCTCGGCCGGGACGCGACGACCAACCTCGGGCTCGACCACAAGCGCGAGGTCATCGTCGTCCTCGTCCTCGTCTCCCTGCTCATGGCGATGACCACCTCCCTGGTCGGGCCGATGACCTTCCTCGGCTTCCTCGTCGCCATGCTCACCTACCAGCTCGCCGACACCTACAGCCACCGGCTGCTGCTGCCCATGGCCTTCCTCCTGGGGTATGTCGTGCTGTCCGGTGCCTACTTCGTGCTGCGGCACGTCTTCTACGCGCAGGGCATGGTCACCATCATCATCGAGCTCATCGGTGGGCTGACCTTCCTCGTCTACATCATGCGAAAGGGCCGCCTGTGATCGAGCTCGTCGACGTCGCCAAGACCTACGGCACCGAGACCCGGATCGGGCCGGTGACGACGCAGATCCCCACCGGCGGGATCACCGCGCTCATCGGCCCCAACGGTGCCGGCAAGTCGACGGTGCTGACGATGATCGGCCGGCTGCTCGGGCTGGACGAGGGCCGGATCACCGTCGCCGGCCACGACGTGGTCCACACCCCCTCCAAGGCGATCGCGAAGATCCTGTCGATCCTGCGGCAGGAGAACCACTTCATCACCCGGCTCACGGTGCGCCAGCTCGTCGGGTTCGGGCGGTTCCCGCACAGCCACGGGCGGCTGACGCCGGAGTGCGAGCGGCACATCAGCGAGGCGATCGACTTCCTCAACCTCACCGGGCTCGAGCACCGCTACCTCGACGAGCTCTCCGGCGGGCAGCGGCAGCGGGCCTACGTGGCCATGGTGCTCGCCCAGGACACCGACTACGTGCTGCTGGACGAGCCCCTCAACAACCTCGACATGCAGCACTCGGTGCAGATGATGCGCCAGCTGCGCGCAGCGGCCGACGAGCTGGGCAGGACGATCGTCATCGTGCTGCACGACATCAACTTCGCGGCCCGCTATGCCGACCAGATCATGGCGATGAACGAGGGCCGGATCACCGAGTTCGGACCCCCCTCGCAGATCCTCACGGACGAGACCCTCACCCGGGTCTTCCACACCCCGGTCAAGGTCATCGAGGGCCCGGACGGGCCGCTGGCCGTGTACTACTGAGCCGGGTCCTCGCGGCGGTGCCGCACCATCGTCCAGGAGTTGATGCCCCCGGTGCGCTGGTAGTCGAGCTCGTCGAGGGCCACCGATGCCAGCGCCAGGCCCCGGCCACCCTCGGCGAGGGCGTCCTCGGGCATCGCCCACCGGCCGTCGGCCAGCTGGTCCTCCGCGACGGCGTACTCCTGCCCGTCGTCGGAGAGGACCGCGGCCAGCCGGTCCGGCAGCACCGCGAGGGTGAAGGACCAGGCGACGGTGCCCTGCGGACGTCCGTGCTCGACGACGTTGCCGGCGATCTCGATGACCGCGGTCTCGAAGAGCATGAGGTCGGTGGAGGAGACACCGTGGTGCTCCTCGGCGACCTGCTGCAGCAGGTCGTGCAGCTGGTCCAGGCTCTCCGGGACCGAGAGCCCCTCGAGGGCGTAGTCACCACTCACGACTGGCGTCCTCGACCGTGGGGAACGGACGCAGCACCCGGTGCAGGCTGGTCAGCGTCAGCACGGTCATGACCTGCTCGGAGACCGCAGCCAGCCGGAGGTCTCCCCCGGCCTGACGCGCCGTCTTCAGACCACCGACCAGGGCGCCCAGGCCGGAGGAGTCGACGAAGGTGGTCTCCCCCAGGTCGACGACGATCTGCGGCGACCCCTCGGCGACGGCCCGCGCGAGCACCTCGCGCAGCTGGGGGGCGGCGGTCATGTTCAGCCGGGGCGGGCCGGTCACCACGGCGCGGCGACCCTCGGTCCGGACCTCGATGGTGCTCACGTGATCTGCTCCTTGCTGTCGGGGGACGGGTCCAGGCTGTCCTCGTCCGCGCCGTCGGCGGGACGGTAGAGGGCGGCCTCGAAGATGACGCTGAGGATGAGGAGGTCGTAGGCCACCCAGAGGACGTTGACCCCGGTGCCGATCTCACTGCTCGCCGCACCGGTCCACAGGCGCACCAGCCCGGCGACGACCGCCACGGCCAGCACCGTGCAGGCGAGCAGCTGGGGCCACACCAACCGGATCGGGAAGCGGCTGAGCCCCTGCTGCCGGGTCTTGGGCGTCACGACGAACCCGAGCGGGCGCTTGCCGAACACGTTGGCCGCGGCCGTGAGGCAGGCACGGATCCACAACGGGAAGAGCGCCAGGCTGTACTGGTGGCCGCGCCAGGTCTTCACGCCGTACCCGACCACCATGAAGAGGATCTGGTTGGCCAGGAAGTAGGGCACGAAGCGGATGAGGAAGTCGAGCCCGAACGCCTCGACGGGCAGGACGCCGAAGCACAGGTAGAACACCGGGGCCGCCATGAAGACGACGGCGGCGAAGCCGGAGAGGTAGCTCCACATGGTGGCGAAGTACATGAGCCGCTGGCCGGCGGAGAGCCCCTTCTGGACGAGCGGGTTCTCCCGCAGCAGCACCTGCAGGGTGCCCTGGGCCCAGCGCAACCGCTGCTGCAGCATCGTGCCGAGGTCCTCGGGCGCGAGACCGGTGGCGAGGATCTCGTGGTGGTAGACCGAGCGCCACCCCTGGCTGTGCAGCCGCATGCACGTCGCCATGTCCTCGGTCACCGAGACGGTGGCCATCGGCATCAAGGGCTGCGCCTCGTCGGCGCGGTCCACGTCGACGGCGCGCAGGAGCTGGCGCACCGACTCGATCGCGGCCAACGGCGAGAGCTCGCGCTCGCTGAGCAGGGTCAGTGCCTCGTCGTCGACGAGCAGCACCCCTGTCTCCTCGTCCACGTCGATGGCGGGGGGCAGCTCGGCCAGGTCGGCCCGGGTCTGCTCCAGGTCGCTCTCCACCAGCCCGCGGGCCGCCCGGTCCGCGGCGCTCTGGAAGGCGTAGGTGACCTCGCCCACCGGTTCGCCGCGCCGCAGGGCGACGGAGGCCTGCTGGGCGGCGGTCCGCAGCTCGTCCACCGCGGCGACCGCGGCCGGACCGTGCTGGCGCGCCGATCGCGCGGCTCTGGCGAGGATCCGGCGTGAGGCGCCGAGGGCGTCGCGCACGCCCTCCTCGACCTCTCGCACATACCCCACGATGCCCAGCTGCATGAGGGCCTCGCGACGCAGGACGGCGTTGGAGCCGCAGAAGAAGGCGGCGTTCCAGCCGTCCTTGCCCTGCTGGATGGGCCCGTAGAACAACGGGGCTTGGCTGCCCAGGGGGTCGGAGTCGGTGACGTTCGTGAACCACTGGGGGGTCTGCACGAGGGCGACCTCGGGGTCACGGAACCAGCCGAGGGTGCTGTCCAGGATCTCCGGCGCGGGGATCTGGTCGGCGTCCAGGATGAGGAGGAACTCGCCCTCGGTGAGGAAGAGCGCGTTGTTGAGGTTCCCGGCCTTGGCGTGCCGGGGCCGGTCGGACCAGTCCTCGGTACGGGTGAGGTAGCCCACGCCCAGGCGGTCGGCCGCCTCCCGCATGTCGGGTCGGTCGCCGTCGTCGAGGATCCAGGTCTGGTGCGGGTGACGGATGCCCACGGCGGCCCGCGCGGTGGCGACCACCATCTCGACCGGCTCGTTGTAGGTGGTGATGAGCACGTCGACGGTGGCGTCCTCGGGCGGCTCGGGGGCTTCGCCCCGCCGCTTGAGCCGCCACACGGTGAGGCCGAACAGGTAGGAGTCCACGAGGGCGTAGGTCTCCGCCAGGACGAGCGGCACCGCGATCCACCAGTTCTCCCACCGGACCGAGTAGAGCCAGCGCCACCCGACGTAGGACGTGCCGAGCACCAGCGTCAGCACGACGAGCACGCGCACGAGGAGCTGGCGGCCCATCAGCGGTCCCTCCGGACGACGAGGGCCGTCACGTCGTCGGTCACCACGTGGTGGGCCGCTCGCGCCAGGATCTCGTCCACCAGGTCCTGCGCGGTGGCGCTGACCCCCGACAGCTCACGACCCGTCTCGACGGCGTCCCAGGGCTCGTCGAACAGGTCGAGGATCCCGTCGCTGACCACGGCGAGCGTCTCCCCGGGGGCCAGGACGTCCTCGTGGCTCTCCCAGGTGTCGTCGTCCACGGCCCCGATGGGCAGGTCCTCGGAGGTGAGCAGGCGCGCGCTCGAGGCGGTCGCGTCGATGATGACCGCCAGCCCGTGCCCGGCGTCGACGTACTCCAGCGCCCCGGTCTCCGGGGTCAACCGGGCGGCGAATATCGTGACGAAGGCGCCGGTCTCGTTCAGGTCGTCGGCCATGCTCGCGGCCACCCGTCGCAGGGCCTGGGCCAGCGTGTTGTAGCGCGAGGCACCCCGGAGGACCGCTCGCAGCCCGGCCGCGAGGATGGCGGCGGTCAACCCCTTGCCCATGACATCGGCCAGCACCACCTGGAAACCATCGGGCAGCTCGTGCCAGTCGTAGAAGTCACCGCTCACCGAGCGTGCGGGGGCGCCGCCGCCCGCGACGTCATAGCCCTCCAGCCCGAGCGGACGACGCGGCACCAGCCGACGCTGGACCCTGCTCGGCCTCGAGCCGGTCGTCGGAGCGGACGAGCTCCTCCTCGACCCAGCTCGCCAGGTCGGCCAGCAGCCGCTGCTGGGTGGCGTCGAACTGGCGGGCCTGCGGCCCGGCGAGGCACAGGGAGCCGACCGCCTGGCCGCCGGGAGCGCGCAGCGGGTGGCCGGCGTAGAAGCGCACGTGCGGGTCACCGGCCACGAGGGCGGTGTGCCGGAACCTCGCGTCCAGCATGACGTCGGGGACCACGAGGGTCTCCGCCTGCCGGATGGTGTGCGCGCAGAACGAGTCGGCGAGGGGCACCGAGCCGCAGTCCATGCCCAGCGCGGCGATGGTGTGCTGGGCCTGGGCGTCGACCATGTTGACGGCCACGACCGGGACGTCGAAGAGCTGCTGGGCCAGCCGGATCACCCGGTCGAAACGCCCCTCCGTGGGTGCGTCGAGGACGTCCAGGCGCTGCAACGCCCCCACCCGGTCGTCCTCGGTCACCAGAGTCGATCCCTCCGCATCCACGCGCTGACCTGTCCTTTCCGCGTTCCCGACGATGCGGTGTCAGACTAGCCGGTAACCACCGCGCGAGGCGCGACGGATGCGGATGGGCCCGCGAGCCGCCGACGGGTCCACGACCCGACCCTGCTGGACCATCTCGATCTCCCCGGCGGCCACGAGCCGGCGGGCAGCACGGCGGGCCGGCTCCATGAGGTCGCGCCACTCCTCGAGCCCACGGTCCCGGGCCACCTGACGCGCCGCCTCCGAGGGGCAGATGGTGGCGTCCCGTGCCCGCTGGTCGAGCAGCGCGCCGATGGCGTCCTCGAGCTCGTGGTCGACCTCACCCACCCCCCGGCGCCGGCAGGCGGCGGAGCAGTAGCGCACCTGGTCCCAGTCCCGCTCCCACTTCTTGCGCCAGGTGATCGTCCGGCCGCAGGACACGCAGGTCTTGTCCACCGGGTGGGCGCCCCCGCTCATCGCAGCCCGCTGCGGGAGAAGCCCTGGACGAACCAGCGCTGGGCCAGGAGGAAGACCAGCACCATCGGCGCGACGGTGATGAGGGCGAAGGCCATGGTCGCGCCGTAGTCCGGGCCGAACTGGCCCTGCAGGAAGAGCAGCCCCACCGGCAGGGTGTAGAGCGCGTTCTCCCGCAGCGCGATGAGCGGCCAGGCGAAGTCGTTCCACACCTGCAGCATGCTCATGAAGAAGAGCACCGCGATGAGCGGCCGCGACAGCGGCAGCACGATGCGCCAGAAGATCTGCAGGTGCGTCGCGCCGTCGATCCGGGCCGCCTCGATGAGCTCGCGCGGGATGGTGAGGATGAACTGCCGGGCGAGGAAGACCCCGAAGGCCGAGGCCGCCGTCGGCAGGATCACCGCCCAGTAGCTGCCGTAGAGGCCGAGGTCGGTGACGAGCCGGAACAGCCCGACCATGATGACCTGCACCGGCAGCATGAGCGTGGACAGCGCGACCAGCAGCAGCACCCCCGAGCCGGGGAAGCGCAGGTGGGCGAAGGCATACCCGGCGAGCAGGTTGACGAGCACGATGATGACCGAGGTCACCAGGGCGATCGCCACCGAGTTGCCGAACCAGGTGAGCACCGGGAAGGAGTCGAGGACCCGCCGGAAGTTGTCCAGCGTGGCCTGCTCCGGCCACAGCCGCAGCCCTCCCCCGGACAGCGAGGACCGGGTGGAGAAGGCGACGACCACCATCCAGTAGAGCGGGAAGAGGATGACCGCCGCGGCCAGCAGGGCGCCCAGCAGGCGCAGCCCTGCAGCTGTCCGGCGACGGGTGACAGGGGTGCTCACTCGGTCTCCTCCCGCCGGCGCTGCGCGCGCCACCGCAGCGCGGTCACCGCGAGGGTGACGGCGAGCAGCACGACGCCGATGGCCGCGGCATACCCCTGGTCCCGGGTGACGAACCCGGTGTCGTAGGCGTAGGTGACCAGCACGGTCGTGGCCCGCTCCGGTCCTCCACCGGTCATGACGAAGACGATGTCGAAGACCTGGAAGGAGTAGATGATGTTGAGGATGACCAGGAAGAACGACTGGTTGCTCAGCTGGGGCACGGTGACGTGGCGCAGCCGCTGCCAGGCGTTGGCGCCGTCCAGCCGCGCCGCCTCGTAGAGCTCGGTCGCCACCCCCTGCAGCCCCGCCAGGTAGATGAGCATGTTGAAGCCCACCCGCCACCACAGGGTCATGATGACCACGGAGGCGAACGCGGCCGGCCCGTGCGTCTGCCAGTCCACCTGCGGGAGGCCCAGGGCCCGGGCCACCTCGGTGAGGAAGCCGCTGTTCTCGTCGAAGATGAGCACGCCCATGAGCGCGGTCGCGACCCCGGAGATCGCCATCGGCAGGATGAGCACCGAGCGCAGGGCGCCGCGCGCCGGGAGCGCGGAGTCCAGCAGCAGGGCCAGCCCGAGGCCGATCGCCATCGCGGCCGGGGTCACGAGCACGGTGTAGAGCGCGGTGTTGAGGGTGGCCCGCCAGAAGACGGGGTCCTGCGCGAGGCGCCGGTAGTTGTCCAGGCCGACGAAGGTCCCCTCGCCGAAGCCGTTGGTCTCCTGCAGGCTGATGACCATCGCGCCACCCAGCGGCAGCAGCACGAAGACCCCGAGCAGCAGCAGCGTGGGCGCGGCGAAGGCGTAGCCCGCCCACGCCTCGCGGACGCGCGCCGTCACTGCGTCGCAGCCTCGATGCCGTCGGAGAGCGTGGCGAGGGTCGTCTCCACGTCGGCGTCGCCGAGGAAGCTCGCCTCCAGACCGTCCTGCAGCACGGTGATGATCGAGGACATGTCCGGGGAGGCGACCTGCCCCGAGTCCTGCGGCAGCACCGCGCTGGACTGCTGCAGGAAGACCTGCGACAGCTCGGGACGCACCTCGAACTCGATGCCCTCCTCCACGAGGTCGGCCCGGGTGGGCAGCAGGGAGGAACCGGCGCAGAACTCGCGCATCTGCTCGGCCTCGGTGACGAACTCCAGGAACCGGGCGACCAGCTCCGGCTGCTCGGTCTGCGCCGTGGCCACGAGGGCGTTGCCGCCGAAGTCGCCGGCCGAGCGCTCGTTGCGGGGCGGGAAGGTGGCCGCCCACTCCCGCTCGTAGGTCGCCTCCGCGTCGGGGACGAGGAAGGCCCCGGCGAAGACCATGGGGACGGTACCGGCGAACCAGCTGTCCGCGGCATACGTCGAGGAGCTGATGGAGTTGTTGCGCGGCACCAGGTTGTCCCGGAAGAAGCTGGTGGTGAACTCCACGGCCGCGGCCCCGGCGTCGGAGTTGATCGCCGGCGTCACGAGGTCCTCCTCGAGGAAGCGTCCGTCGGCCTCGAAGAGCCAGCTCAGCCACCGGGTCACCCCGTTGCCCTGCCAGTTGTAGGCGAAGGGCGACTGGTCCGAGGGCAGGGACTCCTGGAGCCGGCGCGCGACGTCGGCGAACTCCTCCCAGGTCCAGGCCTCCTCCAGCGTCTGCGGCACCGAGTCGATGCCGGCGTCGGCGAGCGCCTGCACGTCGTAGAGGATGACCGAGGTGTCGGTGTGGTGGGGCACGCCGTAGGGCGAGCCGCCGTTCTGCACCGCGGCCCAGGCCTGGGGGGTGAACCGGTCGGCGAACCCGTCGCTCAGGTGCGGGGTGAGGTCCAGGAGCTGGTCGCGCCCGGCATAGCTGCCGAAGGTGTAGTAGGGCACCCGGAACACGTCCGGCGGGTTCCCGGCCTGCAGCTGGGCGTCGATGTTGGTGAACATCTGCTCGTAGGGCACGGCGTTGAGCTCGACGCTGGCCCCGTCGTTGGCGGCCTCGAAGGCCGAGATGGCCGACCGCAGGGCCGCGAGCTCGGCGTCGGTGCCCCAGGTGGTGAAGGTGAGCGAGCCCTCGGTCGAGGCCGAGCCGGACCCGGTCGAGAAGCCGGCACAGCCACCGAGGGCCGCGGGGGTCGCCGCCGCGCCCAGGGCAGCGAGGAACGAGCGTCGGGACAGTCGCATGGTGACTCCGTGGGTGAGGAGGAACGGTGACGGGTCGCCGTGCGGGGATCGGCTGCGCTGAGCCTAACCTCGAGGTGCGCGCCCCGTCCTGTTCGGCCGTCCTGCTCCGGAGGGCGGTGGGCGCGGCCACCTGGCGGGCACGCCACCGGGAATTCTGTGCCAGGGTCCGTCGCTGGAGCGGGTATGACTGTTCCGACACTCAAGCTTCACGACGGCACGACCATCCCCCAGCTCGGTTTCGGGGTCTTCCAGATCCCGCCGAAGGACACCAAGCAGGCGGTGCTGCAGGCGTTCGAGTTCGGCTACCGCCACATCGACACCGCGCAGATGTACCAGAACGAGGCGGGTGTCGGAGAGGCGATCGCCGAGTCCGGGCTGTCGCGCGACGAGATCTACGTCACCACCAAGCTCAACAACGGGTTCCACCGTCCCGAGGACGCCCGTCGCTCGCTGGACGAGTCGCTGGACCGCCTCGGCCTGGACCAGGTCGACCTGTTCCTCATCCACTGGCCGCTGCCCACGCGCTACGACGGTGACTACGTCTCCACGTGGGAGACCATGCTCGAGCTGCAGCGGGCCGGCAAGACCCGCTCGGCCGGCGTCTCCAACTTCGAGCCCGACCACCTCGAGCGCATCGTCGAGGCCACCGGCAGCGCTCCGGTGGTGAACCAGATCGAGGTGCACCCCTACTTCGCCAACGAGGCGGCCCGGAAGGCCACGCACGAGCACGGCGGGCTGGTCGAGGCCTGGTCGCCCATCGCCCAGGGCGCCGTCCTGGACGACGCGGTCCTGCTCGGGATCGCCGAGGCCCACGGGCGCACCCCGGCCCAGGTCGCGCTCCGGTGGCACCTCCAGCGCGGCGACATCATCTTCCCCAAGTCCGTGACGCCGGGCCGGATGCAGCAGAATTTTGAGATCTTCGACTTCGAGCTGACCGAGGACCAGATGAGCGCCGTCGACGGGCTGGACAAGGGCGAGGACGGCCGCCGCGGCCCGCACCCCGACGAGATGGACGTCATCCCCGACTGACGGACTCCAGGGTCGCCAGGTCCGCCTCCAGCAGGGCGGCGACCCGGACGGACTGCTCCTGCGCGAGCTCCAGGGCCCCGAGCTCGGTCTGCACCGCCTGCGCGACGGTGCGGCCCTGCTCGGGGCTCAGCAGTCCCAGCCGCACCGCGTGCGCCGCGGCCCCGGCATAGGTGTCGAAGACGTGGACCCGCCGCTGCGCCCAGGCGTCGCGTGCCGCCGCGTCGAGGCCGGTGACGTCGTGCAGCAGCGTCCCGACGACGTGGTCGTGGGGTCGGACGGCCATCTCGGCGCCCACGTCGCCGTCGGCCTGACCGCTGTCACCGATGAACACCATGCGGCACTCGGGGAAGAGCAGGTGGTCGCGCTCCATGTTCTGGAGCTTGCGCTCGGCGATGGCGTTCTTGGTGTGCAGGTTGAGCAGCGACCCCCCGAGCACCGTGTGGGTCGGCATGCCGAGCTCGGAGAGGTCGTCCCGGGTGTACTGCTCGACGAGCCCGAGCGGACCACCCGGGCGAGCGGTGACGAAGGTGAGGTCGCCCACCCGTCCCGGGTCGGCGGTCGCGCCCCTGTCCAGCTCGGTGAGCAGCGCGACCACGCCGGGGTAGACGGTGCCGCGCGGGAAGCGCTCGTCGTGGATGGCGCTCTTGACGGTGTCGTCGATGTCGCACAGCACCCGCAGGTCGGAGGCGGGCTGGTCGCTCGCCTGCGCGGCGATGTGCTCCAGCAGGGTGTCCTGCAGGTCCTCGTCGAGGTGGTCGAAGACCAGGTGCTCCAGGTCGTGGTGGTCCCCGGTGGCGTTGAGTCGGTACTTCAGGTCGTGGAAGGCGGCCCCCTCCAGGGCCGTCATCGTGTCGACGATGGCCTCCTGGTCCTCGCGCGTCACCCGTCCCCGGTGCAACGGTCCGATGAGCCGGGCCAGCAGCTCGGTCGGCACGCTGGCGCTCACCGGTTCCCTCCCGGCGTCGCCACCCTCACGGCCGCCGGCAGGAGCTCGATCCATACCCGCACCATATCCGGGAGCACGTCCCCGTCGACCTGCACCGGGCCGGGCGTCGGCAGCTCGACCACCACGGACGTGCCGGTGCGGTAGCTCAGCGCGGGGTGCGCCCGCCGTCGGAGCCCCAGCCCGGTGGCCCCGATCGACGTCCAGTCCCGCACCCGCCGCGGGCTCACCACGGCGAGGTGCAGCAGGCCGTCGTCCAGGAGCGCCCCCCGGCCCGGCACCAGGCGCGCGCCGAGCGGGAGCCGGCCACCGTTGACGGCGAGCACGCTCCAGGCGGTCTCGGCCCGCTCCTCGGTGTCGTCGAGCCGGACCCGCACCGGCATCCCCGGACTGCCCAGTCGCCGCAGGCCCGGGGTGACGTAGGCCCACCACCCCGTCCGGGCCTTGGCCGTGGGCGACAGGCCGGCGAGGATCTCGGCGTCGTGGCCGACCCCGACCACGACGAGGAAGGACAGGGTGCGCACCGAGCCGTCCGCGCGCCGGAGCTCCACCCGACCGAGGTCGACCTCGCGCCCGCGCCCGGACACCGCGAGCCGCGCCGCCGCCCGCGGGCTGCGGAGCGGCAGGCCGAGGTTGCGGGCGGCCAGGTCGGCGGTGCCGATCGGCACGATGCCCAGGGTCGCGCGCGTCCCGACGACGCCGGCGACCTCGCGGACGGTGCCGTCCCCCCCGGCCACGACGACGCGGGAGCACCCGGCGTCCACGGCCTCGCGGGCCTGCGCCGCGCCGGGCTCCTCCGGGGTGGTGAGCAGCACCAGGGGTGGCGGGGCGCCCGCCTCGCGGCACGCCTCCTCGACCGCCCGGCGCGCGGCGTCGGCGGCGCGCGCGGCCGGGTTGAGGACCAGCGCGACCGAGCCCACGGCCCGGGGGCCTCTCAGACCAGCCGGGCCGACAGCGACGTCGCCACGGCGTCGGGCGTCAGGCCGATCCGCTCCAGCACCTGGTCGCGCGAGCCGTGGTCCAGGAACTCCTGGGGTATGCCGTACCCGTGCACCGGGACGTCGACACCGGCGTCGTCGAAGGCCCGCGAGACGGCGCTGGCGATGCCGCCACCGACGATGTTGTCCTCGATGACCGCGACCCGGCCCGCCCCCCGGGCCAGCTCCAGCAGGTCCGGGCTGACCGGCAGCACCCAGCGCGGGTCGACCACCATGAC
This sequence comes from Serinicoccus chungangensis, assembly GCF_001483745.1. Taxonomy (GTDB): domain Bacteria; phylum Actinomycetota; class Actinomycetes; order Actinomycetales; family Dermatophilaceae; genus Ornithinicoccus; species Ornithinicoccus chungangensis_A. Next base: position 94,631 of record NZ_LQBL01000028.1, read on the forward strand.
GCGGCGACCCTCGGCGTGCAGCTTGTCGGCGACCTGAAGGGCGGTGGCGGCCATCGACCCGACCCCGACGAGCAGCAGCTCGGGCGCCTCGTCGGCCGTCGACCCCTCGGCCGGGACGTCGCGCAGGACGTCGAGGGTGCCGACCCGGCGGACCGCCTCGATCGGGGGCCCCACGCTGCCCTTGGGGAAGCGCACCACCGACGGGCCGTCGTCGATGTCGACCGACTCGCGCAGCGCGAGCGCGACCTGCTGGCCGTCGCGGGGCGCGGCCACCCGCACCCCGGGGACGATCCCCACGAGGGTGAGGTCCCACATACCGTTGTGGCTGGCGCCGTCGGATCCGGTGATCCCCGCCCGGTCGAGGACGAAGGTGACCCCCTGGCGGTGCAGCGCGCAGTCCATGAGCAGCTGGTCGAAGGCCCGGTTGAGGAAGGTCGCGTAGATGCAGACGACGGGATGCATCCCCGTGAACGAGAGCCCGGAGGCCATCGCCACCGCGTGCTGCTCGGCGATGCCCACGTCGAAGACCCGGTCGGGGAAACGCTCGGCGAAGGGCTGCAGCCCGACCGGGATGAGCATCGCGGCGGTGAGCGCCACGATGTCGTCACGCTCCCGGCCCAGCCGCACCAGCTCGTCGCTGAACTCGTCGGTCCAGGACCGCCCCGAGACCTCCAGCGGCAGCCCCGTCTCGGGGTTGATCTTGCCCACGGCGTGGAAGCGGTCGGCCTCGTCGGCGGTGGCCGGGTCATAGCCGTGGCCCTTCTCGGTGAGCACGTGCACGAGGACGACACCGCCGAAGTCGTGCGCCCGGCGCAGCGCGGTCTCCATCGCCTCGACGTCGTGGCCGTCGACCGGGCCGAGGTACTTCAGGCCCAGGTCCTCGAACATCCCCTGCGGGCTGACGATGTCCTTGAGGCCCTTCTTCATGCCGTGCAGCGTGTCGTAGACCTGGCGGCCGACCATGGGCGTGCGGGACAGCTGACGCTTGCCCCAGGACAGGACGTGCTCGTACTCCTGGGTCGCCCGCAACGAGGCGAGGTAGTCGGCCATCCCCCCGCGGGTCGGCGCGTAGGACCGCTCGTTGTCGTTGATGACGATGATGAGCGGCAGGTCGGGCTGGTCGGCGATGTTGTTGAGCGCCTCCCAGACCATGCCCCCGGTCAGCGCGCCGTCGCCGATGACGGCCACCGTGTGCCGGTCGGTCTCGCCGCGCAGCTTGCGGCCGGTGGCGATGCCGATAGCCCAGGACAGCGAGGAGCTGGCGTGGCTGTTCTCCACGACGTCGTGGTCGGACTCGGCGCGGCTGGGGTAGCCCGAGAGGCCCCCCTGCTTGCGCAGCGTCGAGAAGTCGTGCCGCCCGGTGAGCAGCTTGTGGACGTAGGAGATGTGCCCGGTGTCGAACAGCAACGTGTCGCGCGGGGAGTCGAACACCCGGTGCAGCGCGAGCGACAGCTCGACCACCCCGAGGTTGGGCCCGAGGTGACCGCCGGTCTGGGAGACCGAGGAGATGAGGTATGCGCGGATCTCCTCCGCGAGCGACACCACCTGACCTTGCGTCAGCCCCTTGAGGTCGGACGGTCCGGTGATCGTGCGCATGAGGGCCACAGGACTCCTCCGGGGTCGGCGACGGTGCGGTCGAGGGTCAAGTCTACGCAGCCGGGGCTGGGACGCCGCTGGGTCGGGCGGTGGGGCGGCTACGCTGCGGGGATGAGCCAGCGTGCCGCCCCGGTCGTCATCGGCGTCTACGACGCGGACGGAGGGGTGCTGGGTGAGGCGGCCTACCTCTGGGGGAAGGTGCGCGGCACCGCCCACTGCTCCCTGTGCGACATCACCCACTCCCCGGTGCGCCGGAAGAAGGAGTGGGACGCCCTCGTGGCGCGGCTCGACGCGACCGTCGAGCTGCGGCACCGCAACGAGCTGACGGCGGCGCAGAGCGCGGCGGCGCTGCAGGCCGGGCTGCCGGTGGTGCTGGTCGCCGACCTCGAGCGGCAGGGCTACGACGTCCTCCTCGACGCCGACGACCTGGAGGGCACGGGCGGCGACGTCACGGCCTTCGGTGACCTGCTGCGGGAGCGGCTGGCCGCACGCTGAGCGAGGTGCGGCATGGCCTCAGAGGTGCACGGACCCGGTGACGGCCGCCACGACCCGGCCACCGACCCACAGCCGGTCGCCCTCGCGCCGCACGTCGATGCGGGCATCGCGACCCAGTGCGGTGCCCTGGCGTGCGGTGTAGCGGGTCCATCCCTGGTCACGCTGCGCCAGGATCATCGCCACCGAGGCGTTCAGACTGCCGGTGGCGGGGTCCTCGCAGATGCCGTGCTCGCCGGGGAAGAACGCCCGCACCTCGTAGCCGTCGTCGACGTGCTGTCCCTGGCACCCGAAGACGCCGAGGTAGATCTGCTCGCCCGGGGCGAACTGCGGCCGCAGGTCCCGCACCGCCTGCGCATCGGGGAGCTCGGCGACGACCCAACCGGGCCCGTTGTCGCCCCACTGGAGGCTGAGCGGCGGCCGGCCGACGATCTGCTCGACGCGGGTGGCGAGGTCGTCGTCCACGGGCCCGGAGCGCAGCAGCGGCGGGGCCGCGAAGGAGAGGGCGCCGTCCTGTGCTCGCACGGTGACCAGCCCGATGCCGCACTCCTGGACGACGGTGCCGGCCTGCTGCGACTCGCCTCCGGCGTCGAGCCAGGCCCGGCAGCTGCCCAGCGTCGGGTGCCCGGCGAAGGGCAGCTCGGTCGTCGGGGTGAAGATCCGCACGCGGTAGTCCGCACCCGGGTCGTCGGGACGCAGCACGAAGGTCGTCTCCGACAGGTTGGTCCAGGCGGCGAAGCGCTGCATGGTCGCGGCGTCGAGGTCGTCGGCGTCGTGGACCACCGCCAGCGGGTTGCCGTCCCCGGTGCGGGTCGAGAAGACGTCGTACTGGCTGAACCGGTGGGGCATCGGGTCAGGCTAGACGACTCACCGGATCGGCGCCCGCAGGCGCAGCGCCTCCAGCAGCAGGCCGGCGGCGCGGTGGTTGGCCCGCAGCCGCAGGCCCTCGCGGGCCAGCGACTCCAGCACGTCGCCGAGGGTGCCCGGCGGCAGCGCCGGCCCCAGCTCCGGGCGTACGTCGCGCCACGCCCCGCGCATCGCCTCCAGCTGCGCCTCCAGGTGCCGGGTCGCCACCCAGGCGAGCGCCGCCGGGTGGCGCCGCCACGCGGCATACGCCCGGTAGTCGGCCGGGCACTGGTCGAGCAGCCAGGAGACCGCGGCCTGCTCCCAGCCGGCGACCCCGGCCGGGGGGACCCGGTCGGGCCATCCGGGCGGTCCGCTGCTCATGCGAACAAGTGTACGACGACCCGCCCACGCCCCGCTGCTCGCCATCCACAGCACGCCTCCCTTATTATGAGCACGCAGATCTTCGCTATTTCGACGAACGGGACACCATGACCAGCGCCGCCACCGCCGCCCTGCAGCGGAGCCGTCAGCTCCACCCGCTCCACGTCCGCCGCGCCGCCGTCAGCCACGTCGAGCAGCTCGGCGGCCGGATGCGGCGCATCACCCTCGGGCTCGAGGCCGGCACGCCGCCGATCCCCTGGGTGAGGCTGGCCGTCGGCGACCACGTCAAGGTCGCCTTCCCGCACCCGACCACCGGCGAGCTCACGCTCCCGACCGTCGTCGACGACCGGCCCAGCCTCCCCGAGGGCGCGCAGCGCCCGGTGACCCGGGACTACACCGTGCGCGGGGTCCACGACGCGGACCAGACCCAGCAGGTGACGATCGACTTCGTCGTGCACGGCACCGGCCCGGCGAGCACCTGGGCGAGCGGCGCCCGGAAGGGCGACGTCGTCGGCCTGCTCGGCCCGCGCGGGTCGATGACCGAGCCGGCCGACGCCCGGCGCTACGTCTGCCTGGCGGACGAGACCGCGCTGCCCGCCGTCGGCCGCTGGCTCGAGGAGGCGCCCGCGGGCATACCCCTGGAGGTCGTGGTCCAGGTCCCGGACGCGACCTGCCTGGTGCCCCTGCCCCAGCGCGCGGACGCCCGCGTCACCTGGCTCATGGACGAGGAGGAGGGCACGCTCGCCGAGTCGCTGCGGTCCCTGCCCCCGGAGCCGGGCGACTACGTGTGGGCCGCGGGCGAGGCCGGCACGATGGTCCAGGTGCGCCGTGCGGCGGCCGAGCTCGGCGTCGGCGGCGAGGCACTGAAGCCCAGCGCGCTGCAGGTGGACGGCTACTGGCGGCGCGGCGTCCCCGGTCGCGACCACCACGAGCCGCTGGAGAGCTGACCCCTTCCCGCCGGGCGCTCGTGCTGGCACGATGAGCAGATGTCCCAGCGCACAAGTGCCACGAAGACCGGTGGTTCCACCGGCGGGCGCGGGAAGGACACCGTGCCCCGGTTGAACAAGAAGGTCTACGAGGCCGAGCTGCTCCGGCTCCAGGAGCAGCTCGTCGAGATGCAGACCTGGATCAAGGAGACAGGCCACCGCCTCGTCATCGTCTTCGAGGGACGCGACGCCGCCGGCAAGGGCGGGGCGATCAAACGGGTCACCGAGTACCTCTCCCCCCGCGATGCCCAGATCGTGGCCCTGCCGACCCCGACCGAGCGGCAGAAGACGCAGTGGTATTTCCAGCGCTACGTCGAGCACCTGCCCGCCGCCGGGGAGATCCGGCTCTTCGACCGCTCGTGGTACAACCGCGGCGGGGTGGAGCGGGTCATGGGCTACTGCACCCCGGAGGAGCACCGGCGGTGGCTGCAGCAGACCCCGATCTTCGAGCGGATGCTCATGGACGACGGGATCCTGCTGCGCAAGTACTGGTTCTCGGTCTCCGACGACGAGCAGGAGCGCCGCTTCCGGTCCCGGATGGAGGACCCCATGCGGCGCTGGAAGCTCTCCCCCACCGACCTGGAGTCGCTGACCCGGTGGGAGGACTACAGCCGGGCCAAGGACGAGATGTTCGTCCACACCGACATCCCCGAGGCCCGGTGGAACGTCGTGCCGTCGGACGACAAGCGCTCGGCACGCATCAACATGATCGCCCACCTGCTCTCGACGATCCCCTACGAGCAGGTCGAGCAGGCCGAGCTGACCATGCCGGAGCGTCCGGACTCGACCGGCTACCAGCGCACCGACCGACGCCTGCAGCTGCCGGTCCCCGACCACGCCGCCGCCGTCGGGGAGGCGGCCGGCAAGCCCGTGGAGCGCCGCTCCCAGCAGGACCTCAGCTAGCCGGCACTCTCAGTCGATCTGCAGCTCGCCCATCGGCTCCCAGCCCTCACCCTCGACCTGCCGGGAGATGATCTGCGGAGTGCCGGTGAGATGCGGGCGCATCGCCTCGATGCCCTCGGTGAAGTGCGGGCTCTCGACGTGCTTGGCCGCGCCCTCGTCGGTGAACGCCTCGACGAGGACGTACTGCAGCGGGTCCTCCAGGCTCCGGGACCACTCGAAGGAGATGTTGCCCTCCTCGCTGCGGCAGCCGGCGGTGTAGTCGGCGACGATCTCGGACCAGCGCTCGGCGGACTCGGGCTTGACGGGGAACTTGACCACGATGAAGTACATGGCCCGATGGTGGGGGGCTCCCGGGTGGACGTCAAGCCCCGCCGCTGCCGATGATGGGACGGTGAGCACGTCGCACACCGGTGCGCGCACCGTGGAGCGCACCTTCGACCTGTTGGAGTCGGTGGCCGACCGCGGCGGTGCCTCGGCCCGTGAGCTCGCGGACGACCTCGACCTGCCGCTGTCCACGGTGTACCGGCTGGCCGGTGACCTGGTGGCGCGGGACTACCTGGTCCACCTGCGCGGCGAGGGGCGCTACGAGCTCGGCTACAAGCCGCACCGTCTGGGCCTGGCCCTGCACCGGCAGATCGGCCTGTCCGCCCAGGTGCGGCAGCGGATCGTCGACCTGCACCACGCCACCGGGTGCGCGGCATACCTCACCGTGCGGCGGGGCGCCACCCTGGCGCTCATCTTCGTCGCCGACTCGCCCGAGTGCCCTCGGCTGGAACCGATGACCTTCGGCTTCCACCAGGCGCCGCACGCGACCGCCTTCGGCAAGATCCTGCTGGCCGACCTGGACGAGACCGAGCGCCAGGTCGAGCTGGCGCGCTACGGGCTGCCCGGGCTGACGTCCCGGACGATCACCGACCCGGGCGTGCTCGACGCGCACCTGGCCAAGGTCACCCGGCGCGGAGTCGCGTGGGAGTTCGAGGAGTTCATCCCGGGCAGCAGCTGCGCCGCGGTGGCGGTCCGACGACCGGACGGCGGCCTGATCGGGTGCGTCGCCGTCTCCGCCGACGCCCGTCGTTTCGACGGCCCCGACCTGCGGGTCGAGCACCGGCTGCGGGTGGCCTCGGGCGACATCGCCGCGTACTTCCGCCGGGTCGACACCGACGTTCTCACCGACTGAGAACGCCGGTAGCCGTCGCCGCCGGGGCGGACCTAGCGTGGTGCCGTCGCACGACGCGGTGCGGCGGGCACGAGGAGGACCACGACATGGCGGACAAGGACTCGGCGACGATCAGGCGGGACACCAGCTCCGCGCTCAGGGGCGGCCCGGCCACGCTCACCTCACGTCAACGCCAGATCCTGGTGCGCGTGCTCCGGCTGGCCTACCCGCACGACAGCTTCCCCGACGGCCCCTACGAGCGCACCGCGGACGCCGTCGTCGAGGCGACCGCCGACGACCGGCGCCTGGCCGCCACCCTGGGTCCCGACCTGGACATGCTCGACACGATCAGCGACGGCGACTTCCTCGGGGCCTCCGACGAGACGGCGACGCTGCTGCTGCGGGAGTACGCCGACGAGCCCTACTTCCGACAGATCCGCGGGGTGGCGGTGGTCGCGCTGTACGACGACCGCGAGGTGTGGGAGCTGCTCGGCTACGAGGGGCCGAGCTTCGACCAGGGCGGCTACCTGAACCGGGGTTTCGACGACCTGGACTGGCTGCCCGAGCCGCGGATCACCGAGTACGACGGTGAGCCCCGAACCGAACTGCGCGACGTGGAGGAGCAGCGATGAGCACGCACGGAAACCCCATCCCGCTCAACGAGCCGGTCGTCGTCGTCATCGGCTCGGGGGCCGGCGGTGGCACCGTCGCCCACGACCTGGCGACCGAGGGGGTCAAGGTCGTCGTCCTCGAGGCCGGTCCCTACCTGACCGCCGACGACTACACCAACGACGAGTGGCCCGCCTTCAACCAGATGGCGTGGCTGGACATGCGCACGACCTCCGGCTCCTACCGCGTCGCGCGGGACTTCCCCAACCTTCCGGCGTGGATCGTCAAGGCCGTCGGCGGGACCACCACGCACTGGGCCGGGGCGACGCCGCGGTTCATGGCGCACGAGTTCGCCGCCCGCAGCACCTACGGCGAGGTGGAGGGCGCGAACCTGCTGGACTGGCCGGTCACGCTCGAGGAGATAGAGCCGTGGTACGACCGGGCCGAGAAGGCGATGGGCTCCTCGCACCGGCACGGGCGGCCGCCGATGCCGGCGAACAACAACTACAAGGTCTTCGCGAACGGTGCCGAGCGCGCCGGCTACAAGTACTACGCCACCGGTCCCTACGCCACCAACGCCGAGCCCTACGACGGCCGCCCCGCCACCGTGCAGGACGGGTTCAACTTCCAGGGGGACAAGTCCGGCGCCAAGTGGTCCACGCTCGTCCGGGAGATCCCGCGGGCCCTGGAGTCCGGGAACGCCGAGCTGCGCCCGCTCTGCCAGGCGGTGCGGATCACCCACGGCTCCGACGGACGGGCCGACGCGGTGGAGTATCTCGACGCCGACGGCAACCTGCACCGGCAGGCGGCGCGCGCCGTGTGCGTCGCCGGCAACTCCATCGAGACGCCGAGACTGCTGCTCATGAGCGACTCGCCCTCGCACCCGGACGGGCTGGCCAACTCCTCCGGTCAGGTCGGCCGCAACTACATGCGGCACCTGACCGGGTCCGCCTACGCACGCTTCGAGCAGCCGGTGCGGATGTACCGCGGCGAGACGATGGCCGGCATCATCGCCGACGAGGCGGTCCACGACCCGTCCCGCGGGTTCGTCGGCGGCTACTACATGGAGACCCTGTCGCTCGGCCCGGCCTTCCTGGCCAGTTTCGTCGAGCCCGGCAGCTGGGGACGCGAGTTCACCCGGCTCATGGATGCCTACGCCCACACGGCGGGTATGTGGCTGGTCGGCGAGGACATGCCGCAGGAGTCCAACCGCATCACGCTGGACCCCGACGTCAAGGACCAGTGGGGCCTCCCCGCACCGCACGTCCACTTCGACGACCATCCGAACGACATCGCGATGCGGCGGCACGCCTACCGCGCCGCCGACACGATCTACCGGGCCGCCGGCGCCCTCGGGGTGCACCACACGCCGCCCTACCCGGCGACGCACAACCTGGGCAGCTGCCGCATGGCCGCCGACCCGGCGGACGGACCGCTCAACGGCTGGGGTCAGGCGCACGACGTGCCCAACCTCTTCGTCTCCGACGGCTCTGTGATGACCACCGGCGGCGCGGCCAACCCGACGCTGACCATCGTGGCGCTCGCGATGCGGCAGGCGGACCACCTCCGCGAGCTGCTCCGCACCGGGGAGCTCTGAGGACGCTCATCGGCCCGTGACGACAGCGGCGCCCCGTCGGCCCGAGGGCTGACGGGGCGCCGAGGTGCGGTATGCCGGTGCTCGCCTCAGGCGCTCACCAGCGAGCGCAGGACGTACTGCAGGATGCCGTCGTTACGGTAGTAGTCGGCCTCGCCCGGGGTGTCGATGCGGACCACGGCGTCGAACTCGACGGTCTCGCCGCCGTCCTTGGTCGCGACGACCTTGACCGACTTCGGCGTGGAACCGTCGTTGAGCGCGGTGACGCCGGAGATGTCGAAGGTCTCGGTGCCGTCCAGGCCCAGGCTCTCCGCGGTCTCGCCCTGCGGGAACTGCAGCGGCAGCACGCCCATCCCGATGAGGTTGGACCGGTGGATGCGCTCGTAGGACTCGGCGATGACCGCCTTGACGCCGAGCAGACGCGTGCCCTTGGCGGCCCAGTCGCGGGAGGAGCCGGAGCCGTACTCCTTGCCGGCGAGGACGACGAGCGGGATGTCCTGCTCGGCGTAGGCCCGCGCGGCGTCGTAGATCGTCGTCTGCTCGCCGCCGCTGGTGAAGTCGCGGGTGAAGCCGCCCTCGACGCCGTCGAGCAGCTGGTTGCGCAGCCGGATGTTGGCGAAGGTGCCGCGGATCATGACCTCGTGGTTGCCGCGGCGCGAACCGTAGGAGTTGAAGTCCTTGCGGTCGATGCCGTGCTCGGAGAGGTACTTCCCCGCCGGGCTGTCGGCCTTGATCGACCCGGCCGGGCTGATGTGGTCCGTGGTGACCGAGTCACCGAGCAGCGCCAGCACCCGCGCACCCGCGATGTCCTCCACGGGCTCGGGCTCGGCGCCCATGCCCTCGAAGTACGGCGGCTTGCGCACGTAGGTCGACTCGTCGGCCCACTCGAAGGTGTCGCCGTCCGGGGTGTCCAGACCCCGCCAACGCTCGTCGCCGGCGAAGACGTCGCTGTAGTCCTCGGTGAACATGTCGCGGCTGATGGACTCCGAGATGGTCCGCTCGACGTCCTCCGGCGCGGGCCAGATGTCCTCGAGGAAGACGTCGTCGCCGTCGGCGTCCTGCCCGAGCGGCTCGGTGGCGAAGTCGAAGTCCATCGTCCCCGCGAGGGCGTAGGCGATGACCAGCGGCGGGGACGCGAGGTAGTTCATCTTCACGTCCGGGTTGATCCGACCCTCGAAGTTGCGGTTTCCCGAGAGCACCGAGGTGACCGCGAGGTCGTTGTCGTTGATCGCCTGGCTGATCTCCTCCACCAGCGGTCCGGAGTTGCCGATGCACGTGGTGCAGCCGTAGCCGACGAGATGGAAGCCGAGCTGCTCGAGGTAGGGCCACATGCCGGCCTTGTCGAAGTAGCCGGTCACGACCTTGGAGCCGGGAGCCATGGACGTCTTGACCCAAGGGGCCACGGTCAGGCCCTTGTCCACGGCGTTCTTGGCCAGCATGGCCGCCGCCATCATCACCGAGGGGTTGGAGGTGTTGGTGCAGGAGGTGATCGAGGCGATCGCGACGATGCCGTGGTCGATCTCGAAGGTCTCCTCACCCATCGTCACCGTGACCGGCTTCGAAGCGCGGCGGGTGTCGCCGTCCTTGGGCCGGCCCGAGCGCACCGGCCGGTCCGCCTCCACCCCGGCGTCGCTGGCGTCGTGCGAGGGGGCGTCCGAGGCCGGGAAGGTGTCCTCGAGCTCGTGGTCCACCCCGGTGAGCTGCGTCGGCTCGGCGTAGTTCTCCAGGTCGGAGCAGAACTGCTCCTTGGCCCGGGAGACCTCGATGCGGTCCTGCGGGCGCTTGGGCCCGGCGATGGAGGGGACCACCGTCGACAGGTCGAGCTCGAGGTACTCGCTGTAGCGGGCCTCCTTCTGCGGGTCGGCCCACATGCCCTGCTCCTTGGCGTAGGCCTCGACCAGGGCGACCTGGTCGTCCGGGCGGCCGGTGAGCCGCAGGTAGTCCAGCGTCACGTCGTCGATGGGGAAGATCGCGCAGGTCGAGCCGAACTCCGGGCTCATGTTGCCGATGGTCGCGCGGTTGGCGAGCGGCACCTGCGTGACGCCGTCGCCGTAGAACTCGACGAACTTGCCGACCACGCCGTGCTCGCGGAGCATCTCGGTGATGGTGAGCACGACGTCGGTGGCCGTCGCGCCGGGGGGCACCGCACCGGTGAGCTTGAAGCCGAGGACCCGCGGGATGAGCATGGACACGGGCTGGCCGAGCATGGCGGCCTCGGCCTCGATGCCGCCGACGCCCCAGCCCAGCACACCCAGCCCGTTGACCATGGTCGTGTGGGAGTCGGTCCCGACGCAGGTGTCGGGGTAGGCCTGCAGGGCGCCGTCGGTGCCGGACTCGCGGGTCATGACCGTCCGCGCCAGGTGCTCGATGTTGACCTGGTGGACGATGCCGGTGCCCGGGGGGACGACCTTGAAGTCCTCGAACGCCGTCTGCCCCCAGCGCAGGAACTGGTAGCGCTCCTCGTTGCGCTCGTACTCGATCTCCACGTTGCGCTCGAAGGCGTCGGGGCGGCCGAAGACGTCGATGATGACCGAGTGGTCGATGACGAGCTCGGCCGGGGCGAGCGGGTTGATCTTGGTCGGGTCACCGCCGAGGTCGCCCATGGCCTCGCGCATGGTGGCCAGGTCGACGATGCACGGCACCCCGGTGAAGTCCTGCATGATGACGCGCGCGGGGGTGAACTGGATCTCGGTGTCCGGCTCGGCGTCGGCGTCCCAGCCGGCGAGCGCGTTGATGTGCTCGGTGGTGATGTTGGCGCCGTCCTCGGTGCGCAGGAGGTTCTCCAGGAGCACCTTGAGGGAGTAGGGCAGGGTGTCGGCGCCCTCCAGCCCGCCGATCCGGTAGATCTCGTAGCTGGCCTCGCCCACCTCCAGCGTGCCCTTGGCCTCGAAGCTGTTCGGATTGGGGCTCAACGTGATCGCTCCTTCGCTGGCTGGCTATTTATCTTGACATCAAGATATCTCACCGTGGGTGGGGGACGCAACGAGGCGCGCCGCACCCGGTGCTCCCATCCTGCCCCACCACCCGCCGCCGCGTCAGGTGGGGCGGGCGGGCTCAGGACAGCCCGTGCCGGCTCAGCGGTCCGACGAGCTCACGCTCCTCGTAGGCCAGGTGCGACAGCAGGGTGTCGGTGAGCAGGTCGAGGGAGGACTGCACGCCCTGGAGGACCTCCTCGCCGGCCCGTCCGGTGCCGTCCTCGGCCACCAGCCGCACCAGCGCCCGGTCGAACTGCTCGAGCACGTCGTGGATGACGACGTGCTCCTCCTCCAGCCGGTCGAGCACCGCCTCCAGGCCGGGCTCGGCCCGGCGCAGGTGCGGGAAGACGCTGCGGTCCTCGAGGGTGTGGTGCCCGGTGACGATCCGGCAGTAGGACTCGCAGTAGGCGCCCAGGGTCCAGTTGTTCTGCCGCATCGTCATGGTGTTGACCACCGAGCGGGCCGCCCCGACGGTGAGGTGGCCGCGGCGCACCTGGTCGAGGACGTCGCGCACCTGCGCGAGCTCTCCGCGCAGCCCGTCGTGGATGTCCTTGAGGTGCTGGGCCTGCTCCGGGTGCGGGCCCGGCGCACCGTCCGGGGCGACCGGCCGGCTCGGCTCGTCCCAGGGCATCGTCGGCGAGAGCCGGCGCCCGTCGTCCGGCGTCGGCTCGACGGTATGCCGTCCGCTCCCCCGGCCCTCGTCGGCGCGCCCGGGCAGCACCACCCCCGTCGGCGCCTCCTGGGACGTCGTCGCAGCCCCCGTCGGCGTCTCCTGGGACGTCGTCGCAGCCCCCGTCGGCGTCTCCTGCGACGTCGTCGCCCTCCGCGCCCGCTCGGCCTCCACCAGCTCCCGGGTCGCCGGGGCCACCTCGGCGGCGAACCGGCGCACCACGTCGGCGTCGTCGGTGCCGAGGACGTAGCTGCTCATCCCCACGGTCACGGTGAGCTCGGCCAGCTGCTCGGCCCACTGGGCCGGGGTGCCGCGCAGGAACCCGCCGCCGGTGCCGAAGCGCCCGGTGATGTTGTAGATCCGCCGCACCGAACCCGGCGGCCGCCCGGCCGCCAGCGCTGCCTCGTCCACCACGGCCGCGAGCGCGGGGAGGTCGGGCGGGTCGGCATACCCCATGCTCGGGACCCACGCGTCGGCCAGGCGGCCGGTGAGCAACAGCATGCGCGGCTTGTAGGCCCCCAGCCAGATGGGGATGTCGTGCGCGGGCGGAGGGCCGGCGTGCAGCCCCTGCGCCCGGTAGTGCTCGCCGCGGAACCGCAGGGTGCCACCGGCCCAGAAGGCCCGGATGAGCTCGACCGCCTCGGCGAGCGCGTCGACCGCCTCCCCCGGCGAGCGGCGCGGGCCGCCGGCGGCCACGATGCCGTCCCAGAAGGCACCGGCGCCCAGGCCCAGCTCGACCCGCCCGTCGGTGAGCAGGTCGAGCGAGGCCGCGGCCTTGGCCAGCAGGACGGGCGGTCGCAGCGGCAGGCTGGCGACGTTCGGGGCCAGCCGGATGGTGGTCGTGCGGGCCTCGAGGACCGACAGCAGGGTCCAGGTGTCCAGGAAGCCGTCCTGGTAGGGGTGGTCCTGGACGGACACGAGGTCGAGACCCTCCACCTCGGCGACCTGCACGAGCGCCAGGAGCTCCGGTATGCGGTCGGCCGCCGGGGTGGGGAACACCCCGAACTCCAGCTGCTGGTCCAGGTCGGGCACGAGGTCCTCCGTCAGGTCGTCGCGTCGGGTCGTCGTCGCGTCAGGTCGTCGTCGGCGCCGGGCGCAGCAGCGCCAGGGACTCGACGTGGTGGGTCATGGGGAAGGCGTCGAGCACCCGGAGCGCAGCCAGCTCCAGGCCCGCCTCCCGCGCGGTCGCGAGGTCACGGGCGAGCGCGGCGGGGTCGCACGCGACGTAGACCACGGCCCGCGGCCGCAGTGCCGCCAGCGCACGCACCACGTCGGCGCCCGCGCCGCTGCGGGGCGGGTCGAGGACGACGACGTCGGCCGACCCGCCGGACGTGACGAGCCCGGCCAGCGCCTCCTCGGTCGCGCCGGCGTGGGCCTGCGCCCACGGGTAGGGGTCGAGGTGCCGTCCGGCGGCGTCCGCCGCGGCGACGTCGGCCTCGACGGCCAGCACCTCGCCCGAGTCCCCCACCGCCTCGGCGAGCGGGACGGCGAAGAGGCCCACCCCGGCATACAGGTCCAGCGCGCGCTCCCCCGGCTGCGGGTCGAGCCAGTCCAGCACCTGCGCGGTGAACTCCGCGGCGGCGCCGGGGTGCACCTGCCAGAAGCCGCGCGCGGACAGGCGGAAGTCGTGGCCCCGCACGGTCTCGACCACCTCGGGCACCGGGCCGAGCGGCTCCGGGGCCTGGCGCGACCCGCGGCGGGAGGCGGGGCGGCGGCCCCGCCGGCGGGGCGGGTCGCCCGGCAGGACCAGCGGCACGACGACCGGGTCGCCGGCGCCGGGCGCCACGGCGTCGAGCGCGCTCACCCGCGGGGCCGGTCGCCCCTGGCGGACCGGCACGCGGGCCGCGTCCACGAGCGCCTGCGGGTCCGAGAACACGCCCGTCCCCACCACGCCCGGGGCCGCGATGAGGCAGTCGTCGACCGGGACCACCCGGTGCGAGCGGTGCGCCCTGAGCCCGGCAGCCACCCCGTCCCCGTCGTGGCGCGGGGTGAGGGCCACCTCGACCCGGGTGCGCCAGCGCAGGCCCTCCTGGTCGCCGGGCAGCGCCTCGCACACCAGACCTGCCGGGCCGGTGGCGCGGGCCAGCTCCTGCTCGGTGCACCCGCCGACGCGGACGAGCTGCTCGCGGACGACCTCGGCCTTGAGCCGGCGCTGGGCGGCCAGGTCGGCGTGCTGCCAGTCGCACCCGCCGCAGCGGCCGGGTCCTGCGAAGGGGCAGGGCGGCGGCACCCGGTCGGGGGAGGCCTCGTGGACCTCGACGGCGTCGGCGCGCAGGAAGCGCCCCCCGCCCCCGCTGCCGGTGACGACGGCGCTCACCCGCTCCCCCGGCAGCGCGTGCCGGACGAAGACGACCTGCCCGTGCGGGGTGTCGCCCACCCGGGCGACGCAGTGGCCCCCGTGCGCGACGGGGCCGACGCGCAGGTCGAGCAGGTCCCCCACCCCGGGGGCCGCGCCCGCGACGGACGCGGGCACCCTAGCGACCCTGGCCCGGGTCGATCGCCGCGGTCCCGCTCGCCTCGTCCTGCGGCTGCGCGGCGGTGCGACCGGTCGCGAGGATCCACCCCATGACGACCACGGCCAGCAGGTAGGCCGGCCAGCTGAGCACGATCTTGCTGATGCCCAGCCACGCCACCTCGCCGGCGAGGTAGAGCGGGAGCATGACCGCCACGCGCACCGCGAACAGCGCCACGAGGACCCACGTGAGCCGGGCGCACACGGCCACCAGCCCGGGGTCGCGGCGCCAGGCTCCCGGACGCTCGGCGAACTGCGGGTCGCCCACGGCCACGAGGAAGCCGACCAGCGGCCAGCGCAGCACGATGCTCAGCAGGGCCCCGACACCGTAGAGGGCGCTGGCGAGAATCCCGGGCAGGAAGGCGTCCTGCGCCTCGCCGGAGCGGAGCGCGAAGAAGGCGGCGATGGCGGTCGCGAAGATCGCCGAGCCGAGGAAGCGCCACGACCCGCCGGCGAAGCCCCGGATCACCGTGAGCACGACGAGCAGGGCGGCCGCGGCGACCACCGCCGGCCGCACGGCGTCGGTGATGAGCCAGGTCGTGACGAAGGCCACCGTCGGCAGCGCCGTCTCCAGCGAGCCGTACCACCCGCCGAGGGCCTCCCCGATCCGGCGGCGGATGACCTGCTCGACGGTCTCCTCGAGGGTGGCCCCCGCCGCGGTCTCCGGTGCCGGGCGGCGCTGGGGGCCCTCGGGCGCGGTGGGCGGGGCCATCAGGTGAAGTCGGGGTTGCGGGGGGCCTGCGGCGCGTCCGTGGGGGCCGGCTCCGGCGCCCGGTGGCGGGGCGGCTCGGCGGCGTCGGTGGCCGCTGCTCCCCCGCCCAGGCCCACGCCGGCGACCGAGGTCGCGTCCGTGGACCCTCCGGCGGTGGGCGCCTTGTGCAGGGCGTCGGCCGCTGCGGCACGGCGGGCCTGGGCCTGCTGCTCACGGCGGGCCTCGGCCTCCTTGGCGACCGCCTCGGCGAAGCCCTTCGGGGGTGTCAGCGTCAGGACCTCACGCGGCGGACGGGGCTCGTCGCCGCGGTCGACGACGATCCGGCGCACGAAGGCGAGGATGCCGCGGGCCTGGTTGTCGTCCGAGGCCGCGGGCCCCCCGACGACGACGCGCAGGAACCATCGGGGACCGTCGATCCCGAGGAAGCGGGCGGGCTGGTAGGCGACGCGGCCGTCCGGGGCGCGCCCGGGCATGCGGGCCCGCAGCTCCTTGCCCATGCGTCCCTCGACGGTCTCGGCCGCCCCGCCGGAGTCGACCAGACCCCGGGCGATCTCGGCGCGCAGCTCGTCCCAGATGCCCTCGGTGCGCGGCGCGGCGAACACCTGGACCTGCGCCTGCGAGGCGCCGAAGCCCAGGGTGGCGCCGATGACCCGGCCCGAGCCCTGCTCGATGTCCAAACGCATCTGCATGCCCTTGACGGACGGGATGCGCAGCGCCCCCAGGTCGATGCGGCCGTCCAGCTCGCGCCACTCGGTGATGTCGTAGGGGCCGTCCTCGTGCCGGACCCAGTCGCGGTCCACCCCGGGCTCGCCCTCGGCCGGCTCGGGCCGCACGACGACCTCGTCGCCGTCCTCGAGGTCGAGCAGCTCCTCGTCGCTGAGGCGGTTGGTCTTGCGTCGGCCAAAGAGTGCCACTGGTGGCTCAGTCCTTCTGGGTCGGCCCGGCCGTGGCCGGGAGGGTGGTGGAGGTGCCGGTGTGCCCGTGCCCGCCGGCACCGCGCGGGGAGTCCGCGAGGTCGTCGACCACCGTGAACACGGGCCGGGCGACCTGCTGGACCACGAGCTGGGCGACGCGGTCTCCCCGGCGCAGGTGCACCGGCTCCTGACGGTCGGTGTTGAGCAGGTTGACGAGGATCTCCCCGCGGTAGCCGGAGTCCACCGTCCCCGGGGCGTTGACGATGGTCAGGCCGTGCCGCGCGGCCAGCCCGGAGCGGGGGTGCACGAACGCGGCATACCCCTCCGGGACCGCGACGGCCACACCGGTGCCCACGAGGACCCGCTCACCCGGGTCGACCCGCACGTCCTCCCGGAGGTGCAGGTCGACGCCGGCGTCGCCGGGGCGGGCCTGGACCGGGACGGGGAGGTCGGGGTCCAGGCGCCGCAGGGCGACGGCGACGGTCTGGGGCTCGGGCTGCATCGTCACCGAGGGTAGTCCCCGGTCCGGTCCCGCACCGACCATGGCGGGCGCACGGGCCTCAGGCCGCGCACTCGGTGCAGACCGGCAGCCCCCCGACCTCCTTGGCCAGCTGGCTGCGGTGGTGCACCAGGAAGCACCGGGAGCAGGTGAACTCGTCCTGCTGCCGGGGCAGCACGTGCACCGACAGCTCCTCGTTGGACAGGTCCGCCCCCGGGAGCTCGAAGCCCTCGGCCTGCTCGGTCTCGTCGACGTCGACGCTGCCCGAGGACTTGTCGTTGCGCCGGGCCTTCAGCTCCTCGAGCGAGTCCTCGTTGAGCTCGTCGTCGTTCTTGCGTGGGGCGTCGTAATCAGTCGCCATCTCGCCTCTTTCACCTCTGAAGTCTCTCTCGTCGTGCGTGAACGCCGAGGCCTACGATTTTGTGCCCGAGGCCGTGCCGCGCTCGCACGTGTCGCGCGGATTCTGCCCTATCGGCGCGCGCGCCCGTCAACGGGTATGCCCTCAGCGCGGGTCGGCGCTGGTCAGACGGGCGATCTCGGCCCGCAGGAGCGGGTGCAGCACGGGGTTGGCGGCGACCACGAGGTCGGTGGACGCCGGGCTGCCCGGGTCGGCGCCGGAGGCGATGCCGCCCGCCTCGCCGAGGATGACCAGGCCGGCAGCGACGTCCCAGGGGTGGGTGCCGCGCTCGAAGTAGCCGTCCACCCGCCCGGCCGCCACGTGGCACAGGTCGAGCGCGGCCGCGCCCATGCGGCGGATGTCCCGCACCCGCGGGAGCAGGTCGGCGACCACGGCCGACTGCCTGCGGCGCACCTGCCGGTCGTAGGAGAAGCCGGTCGCCAGCAGCGCGCCGTCCAGCGTCGGCTGCGCGGCGACCGCGAGCGACCGGGTGCGGCCGCGCGAGGTGAGCCGTGCGCCCCCGCCGAGGTGGGCGTGGAAGACCTCGTCGGTGCGCGGGTTGACGACCGCCCCGGCGACCGGCGCCCAGGCCCCGGGCGTGGTGGGGTCGCCCACGACCACGGCGACGGACACGGCATACGCGGGCAGGTCGTAGAGGTAGTTGACGGTGCCGTCGATGGGGTCGACGACCCAGCTGAGCCCGGACGTGCCCCCGGTCATCCCGTCCTCCTCGCCGAGGATGCCGTCGTCGGGGCGCGCCTGCGCCAGCCGCTCGCGCAGCAGCGCCTCGGCGCGGGTGTCCATCTCGGTGACGACGTCGAGGTCGGTGCTCTTGGTGTGCGCCACCCCGAGCCCGTCCGGCCGCTCGTCCCGGATGAGCGCACCGACCTCGCCGACCAGGGTCACCGCGAGGTCCTCCAGGGCTGCCCGGGCGTCCGCGTCGACCGCCGACGCGTCCGGGGCCGCCGCCATCAGTCGCTCCCGCAGGCGGCGGGCTTGGCGACCCTGAGGTTGGGGCAGCAGCCCGGCCGGCAGATGGCGGGGCGCACCTCGCCACCGGGCCACGTCGGGGTGGCGACGTCCTCGCCGCGCGCCTGCGCGGCGCGCTCCAGGGCGAGGTCGACCAGCCCCATGACGAACTCGGTGTCGGTGCCGACCGTGGGCACCCGCAGCAGGTCCATCCCCAGCTCCTCGGCGGTCTCGGCCGCCTCGGTGTCGAGGTCGAAGACGACCTCCATGTGGTCGGAGACGAAGCCGATCGGTGCCAGGACGACGCTCTCGACGCCGCGTTCCTTGAGGACCCGGAGATGGTCGTTGACGTCCGGCTCGAGCCAGGGCTGGCTGGGCGGGCCGGAGCGCGAGCAGTAGGTGAGGTCGTGCTCGACCTCGGTGCCGAGGGTGGCGGCGGTCTCCGCGGCGATGGCGGCGGACAGCTCGAGGTGCTGGCGGGAGTAGAGGTTGCCCTCGTCGTCCCCGGGGCCGGACGTGTCGTCCATGGAGTTCGGCAGCGAGTGCGTGACGAAGACGAGGTGCGGCACGACGCCGGTGGCCTCGTAGCGCTGCCGGGCGGCCTCGCCGACGATCCGGGCGTTGGCCCGGGAGAAGCCCGGGTGGTTCCAGTACTGCCGGATCTTGTCGACGTGCACCTCCTTGCCCTCCTCGCGCAGCTCGATCTGGGCGCTCGCGATGTCCTCGCGGTACTGCCGGCACGAGGAGTAGCACGAGTAGGCGCTGGTCGTCACCGACAGCAGCCGCGTCATGCCCTCGGCGTGGGCCTCCCGGAAGGCGTCGGCCAGGAACGGCCGTGAGTTGCGGTTGCCGAAGAGCACGGGGATCGTCAGCTCGCGTCGGGCCAGCTCGGCGCGGATCGCCTCGATGAGGGCGCGGTTCTGGTCGTTGATAGGGCTGCGGCCGCCGAAGTGCAGGTAGTGCTCGGCCACCTCCTCCAGCCGCTCGTCGGGGATGCCGCGGCCTCCGGTCACCCGGCGCAGGAAGGGCATGACCTCCTCGGGGGCCTCGGGTCCGCCGAAGGAGGTGAGGACGATGGCCTGGTAGGGGAAGAGGTCGTGCTCCTCGGTCTCCTCCAGCGTCTCCTCGAGCTCGGCCACGACCTCGTCGGTGGCGTCCTGGTCCGGGCCGGCGTCGGCGGTGCCGGGGGGCGGCGCGGCGGCCGGGTCGGTGGGGTCGGTGGGGTCGGCGAGCGGGTTGCTCATGCGGCTTCTCCTCGGGAGGGGACAGGGGTCGGGGCCTGCAGGTCGAAGACGATCGCGGCCACGCGGATGCCGAGCACCAGCAGCACCGTGGCCCAGATGACGAGGTAGGACAACCCGCCGAGCTCGGCCGCCACCACGACCACGGCGGCACCGAGCAGGGCGGGCACGGCATACAGGTCGCGGCGCAGGACCTCGGGCACCTGGCCGACGAGGACGTCGCGGATCATGCCGCCGCCGACGGCGGTGATGCCGCCGACGAAGACCGCCGCGAGCGGGGGTGCGCCGAGCATGACGGCCTTGAGCGCGCCGGCGACGGCGAAAGTGGCCAGGCCGACGGCGTCGAGGTACTTCACCGACTGGCTGATGCGGTGCAGCCGCAGCTTGGGGCGGTGGCGGGAGAGGTCGACGAAGGCGCCGTGGAAGGCGAAGACGACCAGTCCGGCCGCGAGGACGGTGACGACGTACCAGGGGTTGCTGATGCCGTCCGGCGGCACGTCGCCGAGGAAGACGTCGCGGATGATGCCGCCGCCCAGGCCACTCACCCACGCGAGGACCGCGACGCCGAAGAGGTCGAGGCGGGCGCGCACGGCCACCAGCCCGCCGGACAGCGCGAACACGAAGATGCCGACGAGGTCGAGGGCGAGACGCACATCGGCGGAGGCGGCGATCATGACCTGCCCAGGGTATCCCGCGCGGCGTGCCCTCCCTCGTGCGGTCCTGGCGGGGTGGCAGAGTGGTCGACCATGCAGCAGCTCCAGTTCGTCGAGCTCGACGAGGGTGGTCGTCTGGTCCTCACCGACGACGACGGGAGGCAGTATGCCGTCCGGGTCGACGACCGCCTGCGCGCCGCCCTGCGTCCGCGCCCGCGGCAGCCGGAGGGCTCCGGCGCGTCCCGCTCGGTCACCCCGCGCGACGTCCAGGCGATGATCCGCGCCGGCCAGCCGGCCGAGGACGTCGCCGCCTCCACCGGGTGGGAGCTGGAGCGGGTGCGCCGCTTCGAGGGTCCGGTCGTGGCCGAGCGCGAGCACGTGGTGGGCCTGGCCCAGCGCGCCCCCGTGCGGGCCAGCGGCCGCACCGACGGGTCGCATACCCTGGAGCGCCGGGTGCGCGAGCGCCTGCAGAGCCGCGGCGTGGACCTCACCGCCGTCAGCTGGGACGCCGCACGGGGCGAGGCGCACGAGCCGTGGACCGTCATCGTCGCCTTCATGGCGGGGGGTCGCGAGCGTCGGGGCGCCTGGCACTACGACGTGCGCTCGCGCTGGGTCGAGGCGCTGGACGACGAGGCCCGCTGGCTGAGTGAGGACGAGCAGTCGCTGCCCGGTGGGCTGGCCGGTCACCCCCTCCTCGCGGGCCACCACGGCGAGGACGAGGCGGCCGCCGACCTCATGGCGACGATGCGCGAGCGCCGCCAGCGGCGGGCCAAGGGGCGGCGGGGAGCGTCCCGGCAGACCGCGGAGGACCCGAGCCACGTGCCCGGTCAGCAGGAGATGCCCGACGAGGTGCTGCCGCTGGAGGACCTCCCCTACGACCCGGACACCATGGGCGACCCCCCGGCCGCGCACCCCCGCGGGTCGGCGCCCGAGGCCGCGGCGCCCGTCGGGCCGGACGAGGACGAGCTGCTCCTGGACGGTGCGCCCGAGGACGCGCAGGACGCGGACGCGCAGGACGAGGTGCTCCTGGACGTCGGTGCGGAGGGGGCGACCGAGGAGACGCACGAGCCTGCGGCCGCTGCGGCACCGACCGAGCCCGAGGTGGCGCCGGAGCCGGTGTCGCCGGAGGAAGCGCAGCGGGCGGTCGGACGTTCTCCCGGTCGACGGCGCCGGCGGCTGCGGCTGCCCTCGTTGAGCGCCGAGCAGCAGGAGGAGCAGCAGCACGAGCCCGAGGTCACCTATGCCCGGACCCGGCACGACCCGCGCGAGGTCACCTTCGACGAGTTCTTCGGGATGGAGGACGAGGAGGACGACGCCGGGCCCACCTACACGCGGCCCGCGGCGCCGGCCGAGGCACCGGTCGTCGAGGACGTCAGCACCGAGGACGTCGACCTCCAGGAGGCGGATGACGAGGACGACGCGGCGCCCGCACGGTCCGAGGACGCCCTGGCCCCCGAGCCCGTCACCGAGGAGCCCGGCTCACCCGAGGGCGACACCGAGGAGCCTGGCTCACCCGAGGGCGACACCGAGGCGCCCGGCCCACCGGAATCGGACCCCTCTGACGAAGCCGACCGCTCCGATGGGTCCGACCCCATGCGCGAGGCCGACGCCACCGATGCCGACACGGCGGACGACACGGACACCGCGGCCGAGTCAGATGCCGCAGAGCCTGACACCTCGGCCGAGACAGACGCCTCCCAGGCCGACGGGACGGACGGCGACACCCCGTCCGCGGCCACGGAGGAGCAGCCGCAGAAGACGTCCGGCCGCAAGGGCCGCACGAGCGTGCCGAGCTGGGACGACATCATGTTCGGCTCCCGCCCGCCCCGCAGCTGACCCCGACCGGGGAAACACCGCCCCGGCCGCACAACCACGGTCACCCAGCCACCCGCATACCCCCGACTGGGGAATCACCGCCCCGGCCACACAACCACGGTCAGGACGGCGGCCGGGCCGCCTCGTTCACCGGAAGCGGGCACAGGTCGAGGTCGAAGGGCAGCAGCTCGGGGGACAGCGAGGCCGAGCGCGCTGCCGCGGAGTTCATGCGGCGCATGTAGTGGCGCCGGCAGAGCACCTCGTACTCGACGACGCTGGCCACCGCCCCGTCCTCTCCCCCGCCGACGTCGCCGACGACCACCTGCTCGCCCTCGACCACCATGTGCCCGTCGACGACCCGCGCGTTGACGGTCGCCGGCTTGCCGCACCAGCACAGCGCGCGCACCTGCAGCTGCTCGGTGCGGTCGGCCAGCTCGATGAGCCGGCGGGAGCCCGGGAACAGCTCGGTGCGGAAGTCCGCGGTGATGCCGAAGGCATACACGTCGATGCCCATCTCGTCGACCAGCCGCGCCAGCTGCTCGATCTGCACGGGACGGTAGAACTGGGCCTCGTCGCAGACGAGGTAGTCGACGGCCCGCCCGTTGGTGCGCTGCTGGACGACGAGCTCCCAGAAGTCCAGGTCGTCGTTGACCTCCAGCGCATCCTTCGTCAGCCCGAGCCGTGAGGAGAGCACCGCCGCCCCCGACCGGTCGTGCTGGGTGAAGAGCAGCCCGCCGCGGCCCCGCTGGTGGTGCGTGTGGTCCATCTGCAGCGCCAGGGTCGACTTGCCGCAGTCCATCGTTCCGGTGAAGAAGACGAGCTCGGCCACCCCGGCAGTCTACGGAACGCCGCGGCTGCTCCCTTCCGGTGCCCGCGAGACGGCCCCGACGAGCAGAGGTATGCCGGTGGCCGCGCCCGCCGGCGTGCTCAGGTCGTGGCGACGAGCAGAGGTATGCCGGTGGCCGCGGCGGCCGGCGTGCTCAGGTCGTGGCGACGAGCAGGGGGATGCCGGTCTCCGCCGGCGTGATGGAGCCGTGGTGGCCGCGCAGCCGCAGGACCTCGGGGCGCAGCGCGCGGGAGTCCAGCATCGTGGCCGGCCCGAGCATGGCCGCGACCACCTCGCCGATGCGGGTGTCGTAGCCCTCCCGGACCGTGCCGAACCATCCCGCCGCGATCGCCTCCTCCCGCGTGAGGACCAGGGCCGACTCCCCCAGCTCCTCCCGCCACGTGGCCACGACCTCGTCGACCGCACCCGGGCGGCACCAGGCCTGCGGCGCCCGCGGCTCACCGGCCAGCAGCTCCACCCCGTCGGCCAGCTCGGGCTCCAGCGCCAGGTCGCGGCGGTGCTCGTGGGGCGCCTCGACCATGCCGTGGTCGGCGGTGACGACCACGACGGTGTCCGCCGGGAGCCGGCCGAGCAGGTCCGCGACCCAGGCGTCGAAGGTCTCGACCGCCTCGCCCCACTCCAGGGAGTCCGGGCCGTGGACGTGACCGGCCTTGTCGATCTCGTCCCAGTAGGCATATACCAGGGCCCTGCCGCGCCGGCCCGCCTGGAGCATCGCGTGCAGGACGCCCTCCGTCCGGCCGGCGTGGTCCTCGGCCCCGAGGAAGGCACCTCCACGCAGCGCCGCGCGCGTCAGCCCGGAGCTCGCGTAGGCGGGCTGGGAGACGGTGCTCATCGACACGTCCCGGCGGCCGGCGTGCTGCAGCAGGGTGGGTGAGGGCTGGTACTCGTGCGGGTCGGGCCCGTCCTTCCACGCCAGGTGGTTGAAGAGCCGGCCACGGTGGTTGGTCTGCCACCCGACGATGCCGTGCCCGCCCGGCGCGCGGCCGGTGCCGAGCGAGGTCAGGCTGGTGGCCGTCGTCGACGGGAAGCCGCAGGCGAACTCCGCCGGCCCGGGCAGGTCGGGGGTCGGCAGACCGCTCAGCGTGCGCGCGTGCCCGCTCCCGCGCCGCAGCTGGTGGGACCCGAGCCCGTCGGCGAGCACGACGACGACGCGCCGGGTCTCGGGCAGCGCCCAGCCGGCCGGCTCCACGCCGTCGGGCAGGTCGCGCACCCCCAGGGCGTGCAGCGCGGCCGGCAGCACGGAGGCCAGCCCGGTGCCGGGTGCGGGTGGCCGGTATGCCGCGGCCGCGGCGGCGACCGCGTCGTCGGCGGGGCCCTCGGCCGCGCTCATCGGCCCAGGCGGCCGGAGAGCTCGCTGGAGAAGATCAGTGCCTGCTCGAGCCGCTCGACGCCGTGTGTCTCGGCGGCGATGCGCAGCGAGAGGTCGTCGCTGGAGACGGTGCCCTCGTAGCCGTGGTCCCCCTCGCACTGCGGGTCCTCGCAGACCGCCGGCAGCAGGTCGAGGCGGGCGACGGCGCCCCAGCCCAGGGTGAGGGTGATGCCCCGGCCGGCGAGGCTGCCGTCGTAGTGCTCCGGGTCGGGGAGGGTGTGCGTGAGCATGACGCCGCGCACCGAGCGCAGCGGCACCGTCTCGCTGGTGGCGGTGGCCATCCGCTGCCCCTCCGGGCCCTCGTGGTCGTCGGCGTGCGCGATGACGAGGCGGCGCTCGGTCAGCACGAGGACCGTGAGGTGGTTGCGGACCGCCATCTCGTCGAAGGTCGTCTCGTCGTGCACGAGGTGGGTGACGACGTGGTCCTTGCCCACGGCCGTGACGACGACGTCGTGCACCACGGCGGGGAGGTATCCCGCCGCGTCGATGTCGGCGACGAGCGAATCGGGCAGCGGCGACCTCACACGACGGACCATGGGCCCATCGTCTCAGACGTCGGCGAGCAGCGTCCGCCGCTCGGCGTCGGCCCGGGTCGGTGCGGGCGCGACCCGGATGCTGGCGCCGAGCACCTCGATGCCGTCCTGGTGGGCCATGACCGGGTTGAGCCGCACGTGGGCGAGCTCGGGGTGGTCGTCGGCGAGCATCGAGACGCGGGCGACGAGGTCGTGCAGCGCGCGCTGGTTGACCGGCATGGCGCCGCGGTAGCCGTCGAGCAGCGGGGCCGCCTTGATGGAGGTCGTGAGCTCGGCGATGTCGACGTCGGTCAACGGCGGGAAGCGGTGCGCCTCGTCACCCAGCAGGTCGATCGGCAGCCCGGCCACCCCGAAGCCGACCACGGGCCCGAAGAGCGGGTCCTCGACCGAGTTGACCTCGACCGGCACGCCGTCCGGCGCCATCCGCTGCAGCGCGATCCCGTCCGCCCCGAGCGGGTCGATGAGCGCCTCGAGGTCGCGGTAGGCCGCGCCGACCGCCTTGGGGTGGCGCAGTCCCGTGCGCACCCAGCCCCGCCCGGGCTGGTGCTGCAGGAGCGGCGAGGTCGCCTTGAGCACGACGCTGCCGCGCAGCTTCTGGTAGGCCTTGACCGCCTCCGCGTCGGAGTGCACGGGGACGACCGGCCAGACCTCGATGCCGTAGGCGCCGAGCACCTCCTCCACCTGCTCCCGGGTGAGGTCGGCCCCGCGGGGCTCCCGGGCCAGGGCGGCCTCGACCACCGCAGCCGCCCGGGTGCGGTCCAGCCCGTCCAGCCGCACCCGCTCCCCCTGGTCCCGGCGGCGCCACTGGGCGTAGCGCACCGCCGCCGCGAGGGCGCGCACGGCGTCCTCCGGCATGGGGTAGGACGGAACGCCCGCGCCGGGGGTGACACCACGCATACCGAGGAAGGTCGCGACGCAGGGCTTCTCGTGCCCCGCCACCGCCGCACCCACGGCGTCCACCACCTCGGGGTCGATGTCGGCGACCGGGGGGATGAAGCAGGCGACGAGGGCGTCGACGTCCTCCTGCGCGAGCGCGTGCTCGACGACCTCCCGGAACTCCTCGGTCAGCGCCTCCGCCGAGACCGTCACCGGCCCGTGGACGACCCGCAGCCCCCGGGCGGTCACGGCGTCCGCCGCCAGCGACCCGAGCGCGTTGTTGTTGGTGACGACCGCCACCCGGTCCCCCCGCGGCAGCGGCTGGGAGACGAGCAGCTGGGCGACGTCGAAGAGCTGATGGGCGTTGTCGACCCGGATGACCCCGGACTGGCGCAGCATCTGGCCGAAGGTCTCGGGACGCTCGTGGGTGAGCCGCACCCGGTGCCCCTGCGGGATGGCGTGTTGGCCGGTGCCCGACTTCACCACGATGACCGGCTTGCTGAGCGCGAGCTTGCGGGCGATCCGGGTGAACTTGCGGGGGTTGCCCATGGTCTCGAGGTAGAGCCCGACGACGGTGGTGTTCTCGTCCTCGGTCCAGTACTGCATGAGGTCGTTGCCCGAGATGTCCACCCGGTTGCCGGCCGAGGCGAAGGTCGAGATGCCCAGCCCCCGGCGCCGGGCGGAGGCGAGCAGCGCGATGCCGAGGCCGCCGGACTGGCTGAACAGCCCCAGGCTGCCGAACTCGGGCAGGTGCTCCGCGGAGGCGATGGAGGCGTTGAGCCGGGTCTGCGGGTCGTTGTTGATGAGCCCGAAGCTGGTCGGCCCGAGCACCCGCATGCCGTAGTGCCGGGCCCGGACCAGCAGCTCGTGCTGCAGGGCCCGACCCTCGGTGCCGGTCTCGGCGAAGCCCTCGGAGGCCACGACGAGCGCCTTGACCCCGGCGTCGGCGCACTCGTCGACGATGCCGAGGACCTCGTCGGCGACCACCGCGACCACGGCCAGGTCGACCCCGCCCTCGATGTCGCGGACCGACGCGACGGCGGGGTGGCCGTTGATGAGGGTGCCGGGGTCGGCGGCGTTGTTGACCGGGTAGACGCGGCCGGTGAAGCCCCCGGCGACGATGTCGTCGAAGAAGGCGCGCCCGATGGTCGAGGGCCTGCGGCTGACCCCCACCACCGCGACCGACTCGGGGTGCAGCACCGCCCGCATGGAGCGGACCTCGGAGCGGTGCTCGCGGGAGGTGCGGACGGCCCGGGACGCCTCGGTGGGCTCGATGTCGAAGGACACGGCGATGACGCCGTCGTCGAACTCGTGGGAGACCTCGAAGCCGGCGTCCCGGAAGACGCCGATCATCTTGCGGTTCTGCGGCAGGACGTCGGCGACGAACCGGGTCACGCCGCCCTCGCGGCCGATGTCGGCGAGGTGCTCGAGCAGGACCGAGCCGATCCCGCGGCCCTGGTGGTGGTCGGAGACGTTGAAGGCGACCTCGGCCACCGGGCCACCGGGGGTGAGCCGGTCGAACCGG
The DNA here is from genome assembly GCF_001483745.1 of Serinicoccus chungangensis. GTDB lineage: Bacteria > Actinomycetota > Actinomycetes > Actinomycetales > Dermatophilaceae > Ornithinicoccus > Ornithinicoccus chungangensis_A. The sequence goes on from NZ_LQBL01000028.1 coordinate 121,701, forward strand.
CCGATGCCCACCAGGTCGTCGCGCACGTACATGACGAGCGCCACCCGGTCGGCGTAGTCGACGTGGGTGAACCGGTGCACGTCCTTGTCGGAGAGCCGCTTGATCGGCGCGAAGAAGCGCAGGTAGATGGACTGCTCGGACTGCGCCTCGTGGAAGCGGTGGATGGCCTCGGTGTCGTCCGGCCGGATCGGCCGGACGTGGGCCACCCGGCCGTCGGACAGGACGACGTCGGCCTCCCACTCGTGCGGATAGCCCGGGGGCAGCTCCTCGGCCTCGCTCATGGCTCCACTATCCCATCGGCGGCGGCACCGGGCCCGGACCTGTCGGCGGTCCGTGCCACGATCGAGGGATGGAGCTCGGCGACGTGGTGCGACGGCGGCGGATGGTCCGGGCCTACGACCCCGACCGTCCGGTACCCCAGCGCGTGGTCACCCGCGCGCTGGAGCACGCGACCCGCGCCCCCAGCGCCGGCTTCTCCCAGGGCTGGGACTTCGTCGTGCTCTCCTCGGAGGAGGAGCGCGGGCGGTTCTGGTCGGCGGCGACCGACCCGGCCGCCCGGGAGCGGATGGACCCGTGGCTGCGCGGGGTGATGAGCGCCCCGTGCCTCGTCGTCTGCCTGTCCGACCGGCAGGCCTACCTCGAGCGCTACGCCGAGCCGGACAAGGGCCGCACGGACCGGGACGAGGCCCGCTGGCCGGTCCCCTACTGGGACGTCGACACCGGGATGGCGGCCCTGCTCATGCTGCTCACCGCGGTGGACGAGGGGCTCGGTGGGCTCTTCTTCGGGGTGCCCGCGGAGCGGGTGACGCAGACGCTGACGGCGCTCGGGGCCCCGGCGGACCGCCGCGTCGTGGGGGTGGTGGCGATGGGGTATGCCGCCCCGGACCGCGACCGCCGCTCGCCCTCGCTGCGCCGCGGTCGACGGCCGGTGGCGGAGGTGGCGCACCGCGGGCGGTTCGGCACCCCGTGGGAGGAGGGGGTGGACGGCCCGTGAGCGGCGGGGGTCAGCCGCCTGCCACGAGCTCCCGGTCGCGCGCCGCGAGGAAGGCGTCGACCTCGGCCGCGGTGGGCGCGGTCGCGGGGCCGCGCCGGGTGACCTTGACCGCCGCGGCGGCGTTGGCCCGCCGGGCTGCCTCGACCCACGGCATACCGTCCGCGGCCCCGGCGCACAGCACGCCGGTATGCGTGTCACCCGCGCCGTTGGTGTCCACCGGGGTCTGCGGGAAGCCGGGGACGAGGGTCGAGGTCTGCTCGGCCCGGACGACGCAGCCCCGGGGCCCGTCCCGGACGACGACGACCGCCCCGGGTGCCAGCCGGGCGGCGACGTCCTCGGCGAGCGCCACGAGGTCGGCCCCGTCGTCGTCTCCCTCGGCGGCCCCGGACCGGTCGGGCCCCGTCGCGGGCCCGCCCGTGAGGTCGCGCGCCTCGGCCGCGTTGGAGGTCCACACCGTCGTCCGGGCGAGCACCCGCTCCACGACGGCCGGCTCGAAGGTGGTGAAGGGCGCCCCGGGGTCCAGCACGACCTGCACGCCCCGGGGCAGGTCCTCGAGCCAGCCCAGCAGTGGGTCGCGGGTGGGCGGCAGCAGCGTGTAGCCGGACACGCAGACGAGGTCACCGTCCGCGGGACCGCTCGTGGCGAGCGAGTCGCGCGTGATGCGGCGCTCGGCCGCCCGGGTCGTGACGAAGGTCCGCTCGGCGCTGGGCTCGACGAGCACGACGCACTCCCCCGTGTCGAGGTCGGCCACCGGCGGCGCGCTGGCCTCGACCCCCTCGGCGGCGAGCACGTCCCGCACGAGGTCGCCGTTCGGCCCGGTCCCGACCGCGCCGGCGAGCACGGCCTGACCGCCGGAGCGCGCGGCGGCGACGACGATGGTGACGGCACCACCGGCATACCTGGTGGCGCTGTCGGCCATGACGTTGCCGCCGCGCTCGGGCAGCGTGCCGACCTCGAGCACGAGGTCGACCATGGCCTGGCCGGTGTGGATGACCCTGCGGGCGGGCGACGTCATGGGACGTACCCTGCCACGCCGGCCCACGGCATACCCTCGCCCCATGAGCACCGCGACCGCCGCCGTCCTGCAGCCGCTGCCGAGCATCCGACCCTGGCTGGAGGACGTCTACCGCCACCTGCACGCCCACCCCGAGCTGTCCATGGCCGAGCACGCGACGGCCGCCCGGGTCGTGCAGGAGGTGACGGGCATGCCCGGCGGCGACGAGCTGGAGGTGCACACCGGGGTCGGCGGCACCGGGGTGGCGGTGGTCGCCCGCAACGGCGAGGGTCCGACCGTGCTGCTGCGCGCCGACATGGACGCCCTCCCGGTCGCCGAGGACACCGGGCTGGACTATGCCTCGACGGTGCGCGTCACCAACGACGCGGGTGAGCAGGTGCCGGTCATGCACGCCTGCGGCCACGACACCCACGTGGCGACGCTGCTGGCGTCCCTGCGCCTGCTGCTCGAGGGTCGGGAGCACTGGGCAGGGACCGTCGTCGCGGTCTTCCAGCCGGCCGAGGAGCAGTTCAACGGTGCCGAGGCGATGGTCGCCGACGGTCTGGTGGACCTGCTGCCGCGGCCGGACGTCGCGCTCGGTCAGCACGTGCTGCCCGGGCCCGCCGGGTCGGTGCAGGTCGCACCGGGGCCGATCATGGCCAGCTGCGACGACTTCCGGATCACCCTGCACGGCAAGGGCGGCCACGGCTCGGCGCCGCACACCGCGATCGACCCGGTCGTCATGGCCGCCTCGCTGGTGATGAGGCTGCAGACGGTGGTGTCCCGGCAGGTGTCGCCGCAGGCGACGGCCGTGGTGAGCGTCGGCCGGATCGCCGCGGGCACCAAGACCAACATCATCCCGGCGCACGCCGTGCTCGAGGGGACGGTGCGCACCTACGACGGCGCGGTGGCGGCGCACTGCCTGGAGGTCATCGAGCGCACCGCCCGCGCCGAGGCGCTGGCCTGGGGCGCGCCGGAGCCGGGTTTCGAGACCTACGACCACCTGCCGGTCACCGACAACGACCCGGGGGCCACCGAGCGGGTGCGCGCCGCCCTGGTCGCCGAGCTGGGCGAGGGACAGGTGCGCGACTTCACCCCCGAGATGGGCTCGGAGGACTTCGGCGAGCTGCCGGCCGCGTGGGGGGTGCCCGGGTGCTACTGGGGGTTCGGGGCCTTCGACGCCCAGGCGTGGGCCGCCGCCGAGGAGCGCGGGAGCGAGCGCGCCGACTTCCCGGACAACCACTCGCCGCACTTCGCCCCGGTGCTGCAGCCGATGCTGGACACCGGCGTGCGGGCGATGGTCGCCGCGGCGATGGAGTGGCTGGCGCGCTGAGCGGTCCGTCGCGGAGTCCACCACCGAGCGCCGCGAGTGGTTGCCCTCACCCCCACCGAGCGCCGCGAGTGGTTGCCCTCACCCCCACCGAACGCCGCGAATGGTTGCGCCCACCCCCACCGAACGCCGCGAATGGTTGCGCCCACCCCCACCGAGCGCCGCGCATGGTTGCGCCGTGCCGCCCGCCCGGGCAGAGCCGATGACCCTCGCCCGGACGGCGGCCTCACCTCAACGGGTGGGGTGTGTCGGTGGACCGCAGTAGCATCTCCGCGTGGCCATCATCGAGGCGCACGACCTGCGCAAGACCTATCATTCGCGCTCCGGAGACGTGCACGCCCTGGCCGGGCTGTCACTGACCGTCCCCGAGGGCACCGTCAAGGGTCTGCTCGGTCCCAACGGGGCCGGCAAGACCACCACCGTCAAGGTGCTCAACACCCTCCTCCGACCCGACTCCGGCACGGCCAGCGTCGCCGGGGTCGACGTGCTGCACGACCCCGAGGGGGTGCGCCGGGTGATCGGCGCCAGCGGTCAGTACGCCGCGGTCGACGAGCACCTCACCGGCCGGGAGAACCTCGAGATGGTGGGCCGCCTCTACCATCTCGGCGGGTCGCGCTCCCGGGAGCGCGCCAAGCAGCTGCTCGAGCAGTTCGACCTCACCGGCGCGGGCGACCGGCCGGTCAAGGGCTTCTCCGGGGGTATGCGGCGGCGCATCGACCTGGCCTGCGCCCTGGTCAACAACCCGCAGATCCTCTTCCTCGACGAGCCCACCACCGGGCTCGACCCGCGCAGCCGGCTCGGCCTGTGGGAGGTCATCAAGGACCTCGTGGCCCAGGGCACCACCGTCCTGCTCACGACTCAGTACCTCGAGGAGGCCGACTACCTCGCCGACGACATCAGCGTCATCGACCACGGCACGGTCATCGCCGAGGGCACCGCCGACGAGCTCAAGGCCCAGGTCGGCGGGCACCGGGTGGTCGTCACGCTCGTGGACTCGGCGGACGCGGACGCCGCCCGGGCGGTCCTGCAGCGGCACGGGACCGACGACGTCCAGCAGGACACCGGTGGACGCACCCTGTCGGTGCCGGTCACCGAGGGCCCGGGGGCGCTGCAGCACGTCCTCGCCGACCTCGCCTCCGCCGACGTCCGGCTGCACGACGCCGGTATGCGGCGCCCCACCCTGGACGACGTCTTCCTCCGGCTCACCGGCCGGGAGCAGGCCGACGACACCGCGAGCGAGCTCGAGGAGAGCGCATGAGCACCGACACCGCACCGCCCCGGTCGACCGAGGCCGCCGGCAACCCCGGTCCCGTCCCCGCGAGCGCGCTCTCGCTGTGGGCCGGTGACGTCGCCACCGTGACGTGGCGCAACCTCATCAAGTTCCGCCGCAACCCCGAGATCCTGCTCTTCGCGGTCCTGCAGCCGATCATGTTCGTCCTGCTGTTCTCCCAGGTCTACGGCGGCTCCATCGAGATCGAGGGCGGCAACTACACCGACTACCTCATGGCCGGGATCTTCGGCCAGACCGTGCTCTTCGGGTCGACCTTCTCCGGCTACCAGATGGCGCAGGACCTCAAGGAGGGCATGATCGACCGCTTCCGGACGCTGCCGATGCACGACTCGGCCGTCCTCTTCGGCCGCACCAACGCCGACCTCGTGCTCAACGCCGTGTCGGTGGTCATCATGATGATCAGCGGTGCCGTCGTGGGCTGGCGCTTCCACGAGGGCTGGCTCAGCTTCCTCGCCGGCGTCGGGATCCTGCTGCTGTTCAGCTATGCCTTCAGCTGGGTCATGGCGCTGCTCGGGATCGTGGTCCGGACCCCGGAGGTCATCAACAACGCCTCGTTCATGATCCTCTTCCCGCTCACCTTCATCTCCAACGCCTTCGTGCAGACCGACAGGCTGCCCGCGGTGCTGGAGGCGTTCGCCAACTGGAACCCCATCTCGGCCCTGGTCCAGGCGGTGCGCGAGCTCTTCGGCAACACCGGGGCAGCAGCGACCCCGGACACCTTCCCCATGCAAAACCCGATCCTCACCACCGTCGCCATGTCGCTGCTCATGCTGGCGGTCTTCGTGCCGCTCGCGGTCAACCGCTTCCGGCAGGCCTCCTCGCGCTGAGGGGCACGGGCTGCCGCCCTACGAGCCCCGGGCGATGGCCGCGGCGAGGTGGGCGGCGGCTGAGGTGGGCGGGCGCGTGAAGAGCGGGGATCCGGTGGGCTGCGGCGTCTGTGGACTGCGGTGAGCTAAGGCTGCGGTGAGCTGGGGCTGCGGTGGGCTGCTCAGCTGGTCCGGTCGAGGATGAGCCGCGCCGCCTCCGCCGGGGCGTCCCACTGGGGGAAGTGCCCGCACCGCTCGAACCAGTGCAGCTGCGCGTCCGGGAACGCCGCCACGGCGCGCTGCGCCTGCCGGGGCAGCGTCACCAGGTCCCGGCGGCCCCAGCCGATGGTGGCCCGGCCTGGCAGAGTGCCGGCGGGGGCCCCCGCCTGCTTGGGCCCCTTGGTCAGCGCGTCCATGGCTGCGCCGGTCGAGGGGGCCGTCGCCAGCCCGCGCAGGTCCGGCAGCACGGTCTGCGCCGACAGCGCCCAGGGCCGGGCCGAGAACTGCGCCAGCAGGGCCGACCGGGAGACCGGGTTGCCCACCAGGGCGGGCAGCGCCGCCTCGAGCACCCCGACGAGACGGATGGACGGGCGCAGCGTGCCGCTGAAGACGGCGACCTCGCGATCGGTCCAGAAGCCGCCCGGGTCGAGGGCCACCGTGTCGCCGCCGAGCCCGCGGCGCGCGAGCTCGAGCACGATGCGCGCGCCCATGGACTGGCCGGCGGTGGACACGGACCCCAGCCCCTGCTCGTCGATGAAGTCGGCGACGGCATCGGTCAGGGTCGCGATGGAGACCTCCCCGGCCAGGGGCGGGGACTGCCCGAACCCGGGCAGGTCGACGGCGATGACCTCCCGCTCGGCGGCCAACCGGTCGAGGATGGGCGCCCAGGACTGCGAGCCTGCGCCGAGACCGTGGACCAGCAGCAGGGGGCTACCGCTGCCGCGCCGTACGTGATGAAGAGTCATCTCGTGACCCTAGGCCTGTGCTCCGCGGCCGCGTCGGCCGGGGCGGTCGCTCGCTCAGGACGAGGGCGTGGCGCGCCAGACGAGCGCAGCGGCCGTCAGGTCTTCGGACGCCGTGCCGACCGACACGAAGGCGGTCACCTGCTCCGGTGACGTCCGGCCGGGCGCGCGGCCGGAGACGACGTCGGCCAGGGTGGTGGCGACGTCCTGCTCGGTCAGCGTGCCGCGCTGCAGCGGCCCGACCAGCTCGCCGGCGGTCTGCGCCGCCTCGGCGACGTCGACGACCACCCGGGCGGCCGTCATGAGCTCCTCGTCGGCCTCGGTCATCGTCGGCAGGAAGGAGCCCACGAGGTCGACGTGGGTGCCGGGCCGCACGTCCCGCCCGAGCACCAGCGGGCTCGTCGCCGAGGTGGCCGTGGTGACGACGTCCGCGGTGCGGACGGCGGCCCGCAGGTCGTCGGCGACGGACGCGGCATACCCCTGGGCGTGCAGCTGCTCCACGAGGGCGGCCGCGCGGTCGCGGTCGCGGGCCCAGACCCGGGTGATCCCGACGTCGCGGACCGCGGCGTAGCAGGGCGGCACGGCGGCCGCGACGTTGCCGGCCCCGACGAGGAGGTGCTCCTCGACCCGCTCGGGTGCGAGGTGGTCGGCGGCGAGCGCGCTGGCCGCGGCGGTGCGCCACCGGGTCAGCTCGGTCCCGTCCAGGACGGCGACCGGAGAGCCGGTGGCCTCCTCGAGGAGCAGGTAGGTCGCCTGGATCGCGGGCAGACCCCGGTCGCCGTTGGCCGGGTGGTGGGTGGCGACCTTGACGCCGAGCCACCCCTGCAGGCCCCAGGCCGGCTTGAGCAGCAGCGTGGCGGCCGGATCCCCGCCGAGCGGCTCGAGCGTGCGCTCCGGCACGGTCGGTCCGGCTCCGGCGAAGACCTCCCGCAACGCCTCGACCAGCGCGGCCGGGTCCAGACCCGCCCGGACGGCGGCCGCGTCCAGGACCTCCATCAGACCGGCGCCCGCTCCCCCGCCAGCCACACCGACGACACCCGCTCCCCGAGGCCGGCCAGGTCGTCCCACGCCCCGTCGAGGACGACGACGTCGCCGACCTTGCCCGGTTCGAGGGTGCCGTGGTCCTCCTCGACGCCGAGCAGCTCGGCCGCGACCTGGGTGGTGGCGTGCCACGCCCCCAGCTCGCTCATCCCCAGGTCGCGCATGATCGCCAGCTCGTCGAGGTTGGTGCCGTGCACGCCCACCCCGGAGTCGGTGCCCATGGCCACCTTGACGCCGGCGGCGATGGCGCGGCGGACGGACTCGTCGTGCGCCTCGGAGACCATGCGGGCCTTGGCGACGACGGCGTCCGGCAGCGGGACGCCCGCGTCGGCCTGGCTGAGGACGGCGCGCGGCGCCAGCAGGGTCGGCACGAGCCAGGTGCCGCGCTCGAGCATCATCTCGATCGCCTCGTCGTCGAGGTAGATCCCGTGCTCGATGGAGCGGATCCCCCCGCGGATAGCGGTCTTGATCCCGTCGGTCGCCTGCGCGTGCGCCATGACGTGCAGGCCGGCGGCGCTGGCCTCGGTCACCAGGGCGGCGATCTCGTCGTCGCGCAGGTGGCCGTGCAGGGGGTTGCTGCGCGGCGACAGCACGCCGCCGCTGGTGGCGACCTTGATGACGTCGGCGCCGCCGCGGACCAGCTCCCGCACCTTGCGACGCATCTCGACGGGGCCGTCGACGACGCCCGAGGGGCACCCCGGGTGCTCGGGCATGAGGTCGACGTGGGCGCCGCACAGCTGCCACCCGTCGCCGTGCCCGCCGGTCTGGCTGATCATCGTCAGCGCGATCTGCATCCGCGGGCCGGGCGTGACACCGCGGCGCACCGCCTCGGCGACCCCGAGGTCGGAACCGCCAGCGTCGCGCACCCAGGTGATGCCGGTCGCGAGCGTCGTGCGCATGCGCTGGGCGGCCTGGAAGAAGGCCAGGCTGAACGGCGTCTGCAGGATGCGGCTGATGCTCGGCTGCTCGAACATGAAGTGCACGTGGCAGTCGAAGAGCCCTGGCAGGACGGTCTGCCCGGTGCAGTCGACCACGGTGTCCGCCTCGACGCCGAGACCGGGCCCGACCTCGGTGACGCGGCCGTCGACCACGTGGACGTCCGCGACGCGGGGCTCGGAGAGGGTGCCGTCGACGACCGTGCCGCCGGTGAAGAGTGTGCTCGTCATGCTCCCGAGGCTAACCGTGACCGGTCTGCGATGATCGGCGCCATGCTCGCCATCCTCGGGGCCATCGAGACGGAGGTCGCCGACAACCGGCGGCTGCTGGAGGACCCGGTCGCGCTGCGAGCGGGTCGTCTGACCGTCCACCGGGGCCGCCTGCACGGGGTCGAGGTGCTGCTGGCCCGGTGCGGCGTGGGCAAGGTCAACGCCGCGATGGCGACCACCGTCCTGCACTCCGCCGGTGCCACCTCCCTGCTCTTCACCGGCGTCGCGGGTGGCGTCGCGCCCGGCCAGCGGGTGGGTGACCTCGTCGTGGCGACCGACCTGGTCCAGCACGACGTGGACGTGACGCCGCTGGGTCGGCCGCCCGGCCAGCTGCTCGGCGAGCCCCTCTCCTGGGCTGCCGACCCGGCGATGAGCCGGCGCCTCACGGCCGCCGCCGGCGCCCGGGCAGCCAGTGACGGCAGGACGCTCCACGAGGGTCGCGTCGCCTCGGGTGACCAGTTCGTCGCGTCCGCGGCGCGGGCCGCGGACGTCCATGCCGAGTTCGGCGCGGTCTGCGTCGAGATGGAGGGGGCGGCGGTGGCCCAGGCCGCCACCTCGCTCGGTCTCCCGTTCGCCGTGCTGCGGGCGCTGTCCGACACCGCGGACCACGGCGCCGCGCAGGACTTCCCGGCCTTCCTCACCGGGTCGGCGCGGCTCATGGCCGAGGTGGTCGAGCACTACCTCCGTGGGGATCAGTCGAAGATCGCGCTGTAGGCGTTGAGCGCGAGCTGCCCGCCGAGGTGGGCGTAGAGCACCGTCGAGTCGGGGCCGATGGTGCCGTCGCCGACGAGGTCGATGAGCCCGGCCATGGACTTGCCCTCGTAGACCGGGTCCAGGATGACCCCCTCGAGCCGCCCGACCGTCCGGATCGCCTCGACCGTCGACGCGTCGGGGATGCCGTAGGCCGGACCCTCCCACCCGGGCAGCACCGTGATCTCGTCGTCGCGCAGGTCGCGCCCGAGCTCCAGCAGACCGGCGGTGTGGTCGGCGATGCGGCGCACCTGGTCCCGGGTCTTGTCCAGGGTCGCCGAGGCGTCGATGCCGATGATCCGGCGCGGGCGCCCGCCCGCGTCCTCGATCTCGGCGAACCCGGCGATCATCCCCGCGTGCGTGGACCCGGTCACCGTGCAGACGACGACGGTGTCGAAGAACACCCCCAGCTCGGCCTCCTGGGCCACCACCTCGTGCGCCCAGCTCGCGAAGCCGAGGCCGCCCAGGGGGTGCTCGGAGGCACCCGCCGGGATGGGGTATGCCGTGCCACCCGCCGCCTCGACGTCCGCGAGCGCCGCCTCCCAGCTGGGGCGGATGCCGATGTCGAAGCCGGCGTCGTCGAGCCGGACGTCGGCGCCCATGATGCGCGAGAGCTCGATGTTGCCGACCCGGTCGTTGCCCGGGTCCTCCCAGTCCACCCAGCGCTCCTGCACGAGGACCGCCCTGAGCCCCAGGTGCGCGGCGACGGCCGCCACCTGCCTGGTGTGGTTGGACTGGTAGCCGCCGATGGAGACGAGGGTGTCCGCGCCCGAGGCGAGGATGTCGGGGACGATGTACTCCAGCTTGCGGGTCTTGTTGCCGCCGAAGGCCAGCCCGGAGCTGACGTCCTCGCGCTTGGCCCAGATGCGGGGTCCCCCCAGGTGGGCGCTGAGCCGCTCCAGGGGGTGGACGGGGCTGGGCCCGAAGGTAAGGGGGTGTCGGGGGTGGTCGGACAGTGCCATCGGTGCGCTCGCTTCCCGGTCCGCCGGCCGGACCACCTCCCGCAATATATTGCATATCGCCGTCCGGGCCGCTCTAGGCTGGGGGTATGCCGGTACCCACCACCCCCGCCTCCACGGCCCGACGTCTGCTGCGGGACGACGTCTACGGCCGGATCCGGGACGAGATCGTGCGCGGCCGCCTGGCCCCCGGCGAGAAGATCAACGACGCCGAGCTGGGCGCCTGGCTCGGGGTGTCACGGACCCCGGTCCGCGAGGCCCTGCTCCGGCTGGCCCGCGACGGCCTGGTGCTGGCCCGGCCCGGACGGGTGACGGCGGTCGCCCCCGAGGACGAGGCGGTGCTCGCGCACGCCCGCGAGGTGGTGGCCGAGCTGCACGCCCTCGCGGTGCGCAGCGCCGCGGCGCGACTCGGCACGGACGACCTGGTGGCCATGGACGAGGCCACCGCCCGGCTCCGCGCAGCGCTGGCCGTCCCCGACCCTGCCGCAGCCCTGCAGGCCGACGACGACTTCCACGCGGTGCCCGTCAGGGTCGCCGGCAACCCCATCCTGGCCGAGCAGCTGGACGCGGTGACGGCGATGCTGCGGCGGGCCGAGTTCCTGCACTTCGGCTCGCTCACCGGCGGCGACTCCCCCGCCGAGCACGACCTCATCGTGCGTCGGCTGCGCGAGGGCGACACGGTCCGTGCGGCCGACGCGACCCGGGCCAACTGGCTGGGCCTCGGCCGGCCCGGACCCACCGCGCCTGCCCCGTGACCGCCGCGCCTCCTCGGTGATCCCGGGCGCACGGCATACCCTGGGGCGACCCTGACACGCCCGTCCGGGCCACCGTGAGCACGAAAGGTCGCCCCACCCCCTCATGGCTCGTCGCAAGCGCCCGCAGAGCGAAGACCTCTTCGACGTCGAGGAGAAGATCCTCGAGGTCGACGTCCAGGAGGAGATGGAGGGGGCCTTCCTGGAGTACGCCTACTCGGTGATCTACTCCCGGGCGCTGCCGGACGCCCGGGACGGCCTGAAGCCGGTGCAGCGGCGCATCCTCTACGCGATGAACGAGCTCTCCCTGCGGCCGGACCGGCCGCACGTGAAGTGCTCGCGGGTCGTCGGTGAGGTCATGGGTAAGTACCACCCGCACGGGGACACCGCGATCTACGACGCGATGGTGCGGATGGCGCAGCCGTTCACCATGCGGCTGCCGCTCGTCGACGGGCACGGCAACTTCGGCTCGCTCGACGACGGCCCCGCGGCCAGCCGCTACACCGAGGCCCGGATGGCCCCGGCGGCGCTGCTCATGACCGGCAGCCTCGACGAGAGCACCGTCGACTACGTCCCCAACTACGACGACCAGCTGTTCCAGCCCGAGGTGCTGCCCGCGGCATACCCCAACCTGCTGGTCAACGGCGCCACCGGCATCGCCGTCGGCATGGCGACCAACATGCCGCCGCACAACCTCGGCGAGGTCATCGGCGCCGCCCGGCACCTCATCGCCAACCCCGAGGCCGACCTGGAGGCGCTCATGCGCTTCGTGCCCGGGCCGGACCTGCCGCTGGGCGGGCGCATCGTCGGGCTGGACGGGGTCCGCGAGGCCTACGAGACCGGGCGCGGGTCGTTCAAGACTCGCGCGACGGCGCGGATCGAGAACGTCACGCCGCGCAAGAAGGGCATCGTCGTCACCGATCTGCCCTACCTCGTGGGGCCGGAGAAGGTCATCGAGAAGGTCAAGCAGCTGGCGCAGGCCAAGAAGCTGCAGGGCATCTCGGACATCATCGACCTCACCGACCGCACCAAGGGGCTGCACCTGGTCATCGAGATCAAGACCGGCTTCAACCCCGACGCCGTCCTGGAGCAGCTCTACAAGCTCACGCCCATGGAGGAGTCCTTCGGGATCAACAACGTGGCGCTCGTCGAGGGACAGCCCCGCACCTTGGGCCTCAGGGACCTGCTGCAGGTGTATGTCGACTTCCGCACCGACGTGGTCCGGCGCCGGACCGAGCACCGGCTGGGCAAGAAGAAGGACCGCCTGCACCTGGTCGAGGGTCTGCTCATCGCCATCCTCGACATCGACGAGGTCATCCAGCTCATCCGGGCCGCCGAGGACGTCGCCACGGCGCGGACCCGGCTCATGCAGGTCTTCGACCTGTCCGAGATCCAGGCCAACCACATCCTGGACCTGCAGCTGCGTCGGCTGACGAAGTTCTCCCGGATCGAGCTGGAGAGCGAGCGGGACGACCTGAAGCGCGAGATCGAGGCCCTGGAGGCGATCCTCGCCGACCAGCAGCTGCTGCTCACGGTCGTCAGCGACGAGCTCGCCGCGGTGGCGGCCCAGCACGGGACGCCCCGCCGCACGGTGCTCCTGGAGAGCGACGGCACGGGCGCCGCTGCCGCGGCTGGCGGACCGACGACCGGGGGCAAGGCCACCGGGATGGACCTCGAGGTCGCCGACGACCCGTGCTGGGTGCTGCTCTCCTCCACCGGCCTGCTGGCGCGGGCCGGTGCCTCGGACGACGAACCGCTGAGCACCAGCGGGCGCCGGGCCAAGCACGACGTCATCCGGTCCCGGGTGCGGACCACGGCGCGCGGAACCGTGGGTCTGCTCACCAGCGCCGGGCGCGTGGTGACGCTGTCGGTGGTCGAGCTGCCGGCGCTGCCGCCGTCGGCAGAGGCCCCGAACCTCTCGGGCGGCGCGCCGCTGTCCGCCTTCGTGGACCTGCCGCCGGGTGAGCAGGTGCTCGGGCTCTGCACGCTGACCGGCGAGGGACCCGGACTGGCCCTCGGCACGAAGCAGGGCGTGGTCAAGCGGGTCAACCCCGACTACCCCGGCAACCGCGACTCCTTCGAGGTCATCTCGCTCAAGGACGGGGACAGCGTCGTCGGCGCGGTCGAGCTGGCCACCGGCGAGGAGGAGCTGGTCTTCGTCACCTCGGAGGCCCAGCTGCTGCGCTTCGCCTCCTCGCTGGTGAGGGCGCAGGGCCGCTCCGGCGGCGGCATCGCCGGCGTCAAGCTCGGCGCCGGTGCGAGCGTCATCGGCTTCGCCGCGGTCGACGCCACGCTGGAGAACGTCGTCGTCACCGTCGCGGGAGCCGCCGACGCCGCACCGGGCACCCAGACGGGGTCCGTCAAGGTCACCGACCTGTGGGCCTACCCCACCAAGGGGCGCGCCACCGGGGGCGTCCGCTGCCACCGCCTGCTGCGCGGCGAGGACGCGCTCGTGCTGGGCTGGGCCGGCGCCGCTCCCCCGCGCGCCGCGTCCGCCAACGGTGTCGCCGTGGAGCTGCCGGAGATGAACGACAAGCGCGACGGCTCAGGAGTGCCCGCCGCCGCCCCCATCGCGGCGGTCGGCTGAGTCAGTCCTCACGGTCGGTCGGACGGGCGTCCTCGACGGACCCCACCCTCGTCAGGCGGTGTCGCAGAAAGCAGGCGTGGAAGGTCGGTACATCACCCTCATGCCGATGTCCGGATGTCGACACGCTGGCGCCCTAGTCGCCCGAGCCACCGAGATGTGCGGACGTTCTGACCTTGGACCGGTGAGCGCGTCGCACGTACTGAGGTTGACCTGCTCAGGAACTGCACGACGAGAGCCAAACGAGGCACCGGGATTGAGATGCGTATCGTCGCGCGGGACCCCACCGCCAACTCGGTTCTAGTCCGCGAAGCGACCGAATGAAGCCTTTACCACTGCACCTGGTCACTGGTACCTTGAGAGTCCTTGAGGCATGCAGTCTGTGCCGCGCAGTCACGACAGGGGGCCTGTCCAGTGTCGATCGAAGGTATCACTAGGACGACCAATGTCGATCCCACCAAAATCGGAACACTTTTTGCCCTTTTGGCGCTCTTCCTCGTGGTTTCGGAAGGCGTTCTAATTGCCTGGCTCTTCCGTGCCGACGATTCTCGTGAGCGCAGCTTGGTTGGCCTGTGCATGACCATTATCTTCGTGATTTTTTTGCTCGTCGCACTGTATATGGTTCGACGCGGGGTCATCACCACCGAACGACTCACGGCCGTACCTGCACCGAGACTTCCGTCTGGTGAGATCTCCCCGGCCTCGTCGGACGCATCGATACAAGAGGTCGACAAGCCAAGAAGTGACGACCTAGCTAGCCCTTCAGGGGACTATGTCATTCATAAACCACCGAACTCGTGGACAGTGCGAAAAATCACTCTGGCGGGGCTATTCGCGGAAACCTATCGCGTAGACGAGCACGATGCGCGTAGCTTCGCCGATGCACTTAGTGGCACGAATCCTGAAGTGCTCATTCTCGAATCTCCGCTATCCGTACAAATCTCGGTCGACCCCGCCAAGTCCTTGATGGACGACAGCCCTGCCCTTACAGCAATCCCCTTAACGGCCAAGGTGCGCCTTGTCGTCCACCCCCTTCCGCGTGTCCTCCCACCCCGATTCACCGCCTGGCCCCTTGAGCAACGTTTCCTTCTGTACTTGCGGGACTTCCTGGCCGCTACCACACTTCTGGCCGTGAACAGCGGAACGACAGGCGGGGGTCGAACTTTTCACTCTGCGGTGTTTCGGCAACACTTGGCGAACGTCAAGATCGAGGGGTCGACCAGCAGTCAAGTTGAGATACGAGCAGTCGCAACCGCAATTGAAGGAGACGTTTCTGATTATTTGCTTATCATGTCATACTTTTCCGGAACAGGTGATATCGGCAAACTAGTTGCGGACGAGTTGACCACTTTAGAATCTCTGGCCAACTCGTTCCGACCCCTCGTGATCGTTCGTGATAAGACCACGTCCGACAAGTTGGCGGCAGAGCGACAGCAGGCCTTTGCGTCGTGGCGAGAGCGTCATGGCGAGGAGCTGTTCTATACGGAGTTTGTGCTGACGTTTATGCGGATAAAGGGCATAGACGTAAGGGATGAGGACGGGTTGCAGGAGGCGCTCACTCTACTGTCCCCCTTCGAGTCATTGGCTGGCTCGCTTAACGTAGTAGATGACGACTTAACAAAGTTGTGGCAGGCAATGCGCGAGGCGAGGGGTGGAGACCCCGAAGCCTTCCACGAGTGTGTGATGGAGGCACTAGAAGATCTCGAAGCTATAGACGAGTCGTCCGTCGAAGGCGACGACGGCGTTGAGGGCCTGGCGAGAGAAGCCGATATCTGGGATTCCACGACCTAGGGCAACCTGAGCGGTGCGTTTCGGTCACTGTGGTCGTGCCCGCACGGCCCGCTCGGGGCTCGAGGTTACTCGACGGCCTCGACGGCGGAACGGATCAACGCTAGGAGTCGGTCCGCGATGGACTGAGCGTCCTCCGAGGAGCCTGGCTCGTTGATTTGGATCACCAGACAGTCGAAGGACGCGCGGGTAGTTGGCTGCGGTTGCTCATCACCTCGGCGATCCACAGATCCATGTCCCGCTAGCCATTCGGCGTCGGTTTGAGGCTGGGAATTCAGTAGATTCGCCGTGTTCAACTCCGCCCGGAGGCCACTCAGCACTCTCGTTTGCGACTCGGATCGGACAGTTCGTACACGGCCCCAATGTGGCAGGCGAGGCGCATCCGGACATGCCGCGCGGAGGACAGGGGACGGCTACGCCCGTGCAGGTTGGCGGCGACGGCGGTCTCGCTCAGCCCTGCCCGCTCGACGTAGCTCACCGCATGAGTCGTTGACAGGCCGATCAAAATTCTGCTCTTCTGCAGGCAAGAAGCCATCGATCTAACCTAAGGAGCACTGTGACCTCCCTGCGGACCCATAATTGGGGTGACCCGGACCGGCCAGCCCTGCTCCTGGTCCATGGCCTCACCGAGGCCGGAACCGCCTGGCCTCACGCGGTCGAACGGTGGTCGCCGACCTGGCACGTCCACGCCGTCGACCTGCGAGGCCACGGAGGATCACCCCGCTTCGACACCGCCGCCGCATCGCGCATGCTCGACACCTTCGTCAACGACCTCGTCGAGACCCTGCGCGCACTCGGACCGGCGACCGTGATCGGCCACTCTCTCGGAGGACGCGTCGCCGCCATCGCGGCGACCAGAGCGCCGGACTTCGTCCGCGCACTCGTCCTTGAAGATCCCGCCCTCACGCAGGGCACCGTCACCCCGCCCGGCTTCGCAGACGAGCAACACACCTTCCTCGACCGGTTCGACAACCCGGCTGACGCAGGGAGGGAGAAGGTGCTCATGCGACGCAACACGACCTGGACGGACGACGAGATCGACCGGTGGGCCGAGTGCAAACCGCACGTTGACCGACACATGATCGACCAGCTCGAGCTCGGCCAGGTCAATGCCAGCGACGTGTTTACAGAATTGAGGTGCCCCACGCTCGTCCTTTACGACGCCGACGGTCCGTTCGCCAAGCACTCGGTCCCCACCAGCAACCCCAGCGTTGACGTCCGATACCTCGACGGTGTCAGCCACTGCATCCGTCGAGACGACCCGACCACGTACCACGCCATCGTCGACCCATGGCTGGCAAACCACGGCCGCTAGCAGATGTCCACGACACGTCCGCTCATGCCGCTGTCAGCGCTCGGGAAGCTCCTCATTAGGGACAGTCCCGCCCTAGCCGGTGCCCGGCACCGATCAGAAGCGTGCTTCTGGGCGTTCCGGCTCCCGATAGTCTTCCGAAATGACAACAGGGGACGATGAGGGCTGGCGCCCACAGGGGCTCGCAGATGAGCCGGCTGCGCCGGCGTCCTGGCTACCCACGTGGGGAAACCTAGCCTTGGGCTTGCTGTGGCTCGCCATGGGCATAGGCAACCATGCTCTTCACGGCCTCGACGAGTCACTCGCCTGGCTCGGGTACGTCCTCGGCAGCCTCTGGTTAATTCTTTCTGCAGTCTCCTTCCGACGGCAAGTGCGCGTCAGAAAAGCACTGAGCACGGACGCCTCATAACAGAACCGAGGGTTCGTACCAAGCCTCTGGAGGCACCAGAACGAACCGCTAACACGCGGTCCGGCCGAGGCGCCGGGTGCGCCCTGCGGCGCCCTGTACTGCCGCTGGCCGCGCGGTGGGCTCACGGGTCAGGCGGGGCGAGANNGCGGCTTGCTGGTCGATCTCGAAGGGCTCGATGTCATCGAGCGCTTCCAGGTCGAATAGTTCGCTCACAAGTCGAGTGTATTACAGACGACTACGCACACAACTGCCGCGTGGAGCGCGGAGTCAGTGGTCGTGCTGCTGCAGGTCCTGTGCGACTCGATCCCTGAAGTCCTTGTGCGTATTGCCTATGGGCAACTGCATCACCAGCCGCGCCTGAACTTCATCCCAGCCGAAGGAATCCTGCAGCGCGTGCAGGGCGTCCTCGAAGTCAGCCGATGCCGTCACCGTCTGCAGAACTCGGATGGGGTCCTTCAGAGCTTCGTTAACGGCGACAAGGGTGTGCAGGCGCTGGTCAGGCATGCCCGAGTCTGGCGCGGCGGGCCTTCATCCAGTGCGCGCTACTGCCGCGTGCGGGTAGAAGGGCTGCGGTCGTCGGGTTCGGGATGTGGCTACGGTGTCGACGTGGAGGCTCTCCGTCCGGTGCGTCCGACCGGCACTGGCGTGCTCGTGCTGGCCGGCTCGAGCGGCCGCGTGGACACCGACCGCGCCAGGCTCCTCGCGGCCCACGGAGCCCACGCGTTACCTCTTCAGTGGTTCGGGGGACCTGGCCAACCACCCGGCCCCTGGGAGATCCCTCTCGAGACCTTCACCTCAGTCTTAGACCACCTGGCCAAAGAAGCTAATTTCCTGTCGATCGTCGGGGTCTCTTTCGGGGCCGAGGCCGCCTTGGTCACCGCGTCCCTGGACCCGCGCGTGCGAACTGTCGCCGCCTTCGCGCCCTCGCATGTGACCTGGCCGGGATATGACCCGGACCAGCGACGGTGGGCCGCACACTGGACCTGGCAGGGACGACCGTTGCCCTTCGTGCCCATCCAGCGACCACCCAACCCCGCATCTATTGACGGGTTGTCGAGGTACCTGCCGGTGTACCAGGCGTCGCTGGAGGCTGCCAGCACCACAACGTTGGAGCAGGCCACCATCCGCGTCGAGAACATCCCGGAAGTGCTCCTGGTCAGCGGCGGCGACGACCAGGTCTGGCCTTCTACCGACTCCGCCCGCGCCATCGCTAACCGGCGGGCGGCGCACCGCCTCGACACCCGCCACGTGCACCTGCCCGAAGGCGGGCACCGCACCATCCTCCCCGGAGAAAGGGCACCGGACGGCGGACATGCCATGGCACGCGGCGGCAACCCCAAGTCTGATCGCGTCCTCGGCGCAATGGCCTGGTCTCAGCTCACGACCGCTCTGCGACTGAACGAACGGCGTCACTGAACATACGGAACTGCCGCACGTCGGTCGGCTCGAGTTCGCGTCGACCATGTGCGGTCACGATGGTTCATGAACAACTTCCAGATCACCTCCGCCCTCGTTCCAATATTGACCGACGACCCCTCCGTTGCCGCGCTGCGCCAGGCGGTGGCCGCGCACCTTGCCCGTTACAGCGGGCAGACGCGCACGCACACCGAGTCGGACCTGCGCGCCTTCCTTACCTGGTGCGCCGAACGACACCTGGACCCCTTGACCGCCCACCGGGTGCACGTCGAGCTGTACGTGCGGTGGATGCAGGAGACCCGCCGGTACAAGCCGTCCACGATCTCACGGCGGCTGTCCGTGGTGATCGGTTTCTATCGCACGGCCGTCATCGACGGTGTCCTCACCGCCTCCCCGGCCGACCATGTCCGCCGCCCACATGTACCGCCCGAATCCCCCACCCTCGGCCTGTCTCACCTGCAGTTCGAAGCGATGCTGCAGGCGGCGCGCGTCAGCAGCAACATCAACGACTTCGCCCTGGTCGCCATGCTGGGCCTGCTCGGACTGCGCATCTTCGAAGCGTGCGGCGCCGACATCTGGGATCTGCGGGAGGAGCACGGCCACCGCGTGCTGAAGGTCAGCGGCAAGGGAGGCAAGGTCGTCCTGACACCCCTGCCGCCAGCGGTGCAGCGCGCGATCGAACGCGCCGTCGACCACCGTGAGGATGGGCCGATCCTGCGCAACAGGCAGGGCGGACGGATGGACCGTCACGCCGCCACCCGTCGTTTGCACCACCTGGCCGACGGCGCCGGCATCAACTTGCCGCGGATGCATCCGCACATGCTGCGGCACACGTTCGTCACCACCATGCTCGATGCCGGCGTAGACCTGCGCGACGTCCAGATTGCCGCGCGCCATGCCGACCCCCGCACCACCATGCGTTACGACCGAGCGCGCAAGAACCTCGATCGTCACCCCAACTACATCCTCGCCGCCTACATGGCCTCCGGCACCTGACCAACGGCCGGTCCTTGTTCGACCAGACCAGCTCTCGGGCGCGGATCCCCTTGTTATGCGGTACTGCGGGCAGTACCATCGAGTTGTGCCGTCAGTTGCGAAGATCCTGGCCCAGATAAGAGCCAATCCGGCCAACATCCGGTATGAGGACCTCGCGAAGGTGTGCGAGCACTACTTCGGACCGCCCAGGACAAGCGGTGGCTCCCACGCCGTGTACAAGACCCCGTGGCCCGGGGACCCGCGAGTGAATATCCAGAACGACCACGGCAAGGCCAAGCCGTACCAGGTCCGCCAGGTCCTGGCAGCCATCGACAAGAAGGAGGCAGCCCAGTGAGCACCACGATCCCCGACATCACCCACTACACCTACCGCGTCAGCTGGTCGCCCGAGGACCAAGAGTTCGTCGCCACCTGCCTCGAACTGCCCTCCCTGTCCTGGCTCGCCCCTACTCAGGACGAGTCCCTGCAAGGCCTTCGCGATCTGGTGGATGAGGTCGTTGAAGACCTGCACCGCAACGGTGAGCCGATTCCAGACCCACTGTCCTCTCGCACCTATTCGGGCAAGTTCAATCTCCGTGTCGGTGAACGACTCCACCGCCAGCTCGCCATCAAGGCAGCTGAAGAGCACCTCAGCCTCAACCAGTACGTTGTCCGCAAGCTTGGCGACGCGCCTTAAAACGATCATCCGGACATGCCGCAGTCATCGCGTCGGCGGTGAACACATCAGGTTGGCGCTACCCCCAGGCGAGCTCGGTCCAGCCGGCGCCGTTCCAGAACCTCTTCCCAGCGCCATGGAACGGGTCGGGGCACCACCCGGCAGGGGGCAAAGGTGGCACCGGCGGAGTCGCCGGGTAGGTGGGATCCAGACGATCGTCCTCCTGCGGCACCACAGCACGAGCGACCATCGCCGAGCCGGGTGCGTCGTGCCCACCGAGTTCTCATCGTCATGCGTCTCGAGGAGGACGTGCTGCTCGTCCGGGAGCAGCTGGTACCACGTGGTGCCATCGAGGTCGAGCACCTCATTCCCGCACGCCGGGTAGAGCGAGACGCCCTGGTAGACCTGGGCAGCGGCCCGGGTGTGGTGGCACCCCCCGAGGCTCCCCACCGACCTGATCCCGGAAGGGTGTCCCGGGCCGCCACGGTTCGTCCGCACCGCAGCCGGGAATATCAACCAGGGCATCCACTCTTCACCCGTGGTGAGATCGGCCCCCGTCGCGACAGCCCCAGCATCGTCCCCGCCCAGCACCCCACCCTCCTCGGTGGGCCGACTGCTGCTCTTCGGGGCACTCGTCGCGATCGGCCCACTGACGATCGACATGTACCTCGCGGCCTTCCCGGCCGTCGTGGAAGACCTCTCCACGACCGAGGCCACGGTGCAGCTGACCCTGACCGCGACCCTGGTCGGGCTCGCCACCGGCCAGCTGCTCATCGGGGCGTTGTCGGACTCCTTCGGCCGACGCCGACCGTTGATCGCGTCGCTGACCCTCTACGTCGTGGTCTCGGTGGCGATCGCGGTCTCCTCCTCGATCGAGGTGCTGCTGGTGCTGCGCTTCGTGCAGGGTCTGACCGGCGCGGCCGGGATGGTGCTGTCCCAGGCCATGGTCCGCGACCTCTACAGCGGCTCCCGGCTGGCCACCTTCATCTCCCGGCTGTTCCTCGTGGTCGGCGTGGCCCCGATCCTGGCGCCGACGCTGGGCGCCCAGTTCCTGATCTTCGGCAGCTGGCGGACCATCTTCTGGGCGCTGGGAGCCTTCGGGCTGCTGCTGGCGGTGCTGGCGCTGGTCCTCGTCAAGGAGACCCTGCCCCCGGAGCGGCGGCGCCACTTCGGCCCTCGGACCCTGTGGGCCAGCTACCGGGTGCTGCTCTCGGACCGACGCTACATCGGCCTCGTCCTGACCGCGTGCACCGCGATGGGATGCCTGTTCGCCTACATCTCCAGCGCGACCTTCGTCTTCCAGGGGCTGTACGGGATGAGCACCCAGCAGTATGCCTTCGTCTTCGCCGCGGGCGCGGGGGCGCTCACCGTCACCAGCCAGATCAACGGGTCCCTCGTGCGCACGGTGCACCCGGCCTCGGTGCTGCGGGTGGCGCTGCCCTCCATGCTGGCCATCGCCCTGGCCCTGCTCACCGCCGCGCTGGTGGACCTCAGCGTGTGGGCCATCGTCGGCGGCATCGTCCTGCTGATGGGCTCGGTGGGCTTCGTCATGCCGAACAGCCCGAGCATCGCGCTGGCCGACCACGGCGAGCGGGCCGGAGCGGCTGCCGCCCTGCTCGGGGCCACGAACTTCGTCTTCGGCGCGCTCATCTCCCCGGTCACGGGGCTGTTCGGGGTCGACTCGGCCGTGCCGATGGCGGCCATCATGGTCGTCTGCGCCGCCGCATCGTGGTTCTTCTACACCGTGCTGGCGCGGCCCCAGGACATCCTGCGGGACATGCCCTGGGAGTGATCCCCGGCTCCCCCGCGGACCGTCACCCGTCCGCGGGCCCCTCCCCCGGCTGACGGACGAGCCGCAGGTGGCGCGTCAGCGCGGGTCGGGCCTCCTCGAGGGCCGCGTCCAGGCCGCGCACCGCCGGGTCGGGGTAGAACCCGGAGGTGTCCCGGGCCCGGTAGTAGAGGCCCGCAGGCCGGTGGGCACCGTCCACCACGTGCGGCCACGGGAGGTAGATGACGGTGACGCGTTCCCCCTCGAGGTCGACCTCGCTGCTGCGGGGGCCTTCGTGCTCGGTCGGGAAGCTCAGGATGGTGGCATCCTCGTCCCCGGTGCCCGGGCCCTGCTCCGTCATGTCACTCACCGTACCGCTGCTGTCCAGCCCCGGTCGTATGCTGCCGGCCGGGTCGCGGTCGGGGTGTCAGGTCAGGCCTCTGGCCGAGGATCCGGCAGGACGTCGCGCCACGAGTGCTGCGGCGCGTATCCGAGGAGCTCGCGGGCCTTGTCGATGGAGTAGAACGTCTCGTCACGCCCCATCTGACGGTTCAGCGTCACCCCGTCGTAGAAGCGCTCCTGGACCTCCTGGGCCGTCAGGGCGACGGACATGTCCGCGTTGGCGACGTTGAAGACCTCGTAGCCGAGCCCGTCGACCTCCAGGCACCGCTGGACCATCTGGCCGAGGTCTCGGGTGTCGATGTAGGCGAAGATGTTGCGACGCCTCAGCGACGGGTCGGCCAGGAAGGCGGGGAACATGTCGGCGTACTCGTCCGGCTCGATGACGTTGTTGATCCGCAGGCCGTACACGTCCGCACCGGTGCGAGCCTGGAAGGAGCGTGCCGTCACCTCGTTGGCCACCTTCGACATGGCGTAGGAGTCTTCCGGCACCGTCGGGTGGTCCTCGTCGACCGGCACGTACTGCGGTCGTCGCTCACCCTGGGCGAAGCAGATGCCGTAGGTCGTCTCCGAGGAGGCGAACACGATCTTGCGGATCCCCAACCGGGTCGCGGCCTCGATCACGTTGTACGTGCTCAGCACGTTGGTCGCGTAGGTGCGTGCGTCGGAGGCGATCAGGATCGCCGGCACCGCCGCGAAGTGCACCACGGCGTCGTAGGCAGGCTTCGTCGCCAGCTCCAGCTCCTCCATCCCGGCCAGTCCCGCCAACGCCGAGTAGGTCTCGCCGGTGTCGGTGAGGTCGACCCTCAGGTCGGCGACGGCTGGATGATTCAGGGGGACGAGGTCGGCGTTGGTGACCTGATGACCCTGCTCGGCCAGGTAGGGAGCGACGTGCCTGCCGGCCTTGCCGCTACCCCCCCGTGAAGAAGATGCGCATACCTCGATCACACCACCCACCCGGCGCTCCCTGCCGGACAGACCGTCCCCTGCCATCCGGGGTTCACCAAGCCGCCGCGCCGGTCGCGTCGCCGGCCGCGCCCGACGTTCACCGCAGGTAGAACGGTTGCGGCTCGGTCGGGTCGGCCCGCACGACGTCGAGATCGAGTGAGGCGAGCAGGCCTTGCAGAGCGGGCTCGCTGGCACCGACGCCCACCCAGTGCTGATCGACGTCCGCCGCGGTGCACCAGGCCCGGTCTTCGGGCCAGACGAAAGCAGGCAGCAGCTCTCCCGCTCCCCATTCGTGAATCGCCTCCAGCGGTCCTTCGAACAGGTAGTACTCCCGGTGCGGCACGCGGACCAAGGGCGCTCCCACCATCACACTCCTGCGCACCGGAGGGCAGTCGACGTCCATGTCCTCGACAGCCCCCGTGTAGCCATCCCAGAAGCAGAAGTACCCATGCCCCGGGGTGGTGGTATGAGGCACCAGCTGGTTCAAAAGCTTGCGCAGGGCTGAAAGGTCGGACCCCTCCTTCGACGCGCCGCGCGCGCTCTCGGACTGATCCGGGTGCTCGGGGTCGGGGATCAGACGAAGCCGCGCGTAGGCCTCGAACCCGCTGGGCCCGAAGCCGACCAGCCGGTCCCACGGCGCGAGGTCCTCCAGCAGCCAGCGGGCCGGGCTCAGGTCCAGCACCTCGGTCATCCCCATGACGAGGATCGTGCCACCACCCAGGGCGGCCTCATCTCCGCCGCCGGATGCCGCAGCTCGGGCACGCTCCCACGGGTGCAGGAGCCGTCGCTATGCCGTGCCGCTGTCCCCCTCGGCCCGCCGTGCCGCCCGCGCCTCCGCGACCTTCGCGGCCCGGGCCTGCTCCATCCGGGTCTGAGGGTCCTGGCGAGGGTCCAGTCGGGGCGGTCCGAAGAAGATGAGCAACGTGTACTTCACCCGCCAGGTGAAGCGGTACCACAGGGACAGGCCCTCGGTCTCGAACCTCGTGCTCACGCAGACCCCGTATCATTAGTAGGCGAACAGTTCGTGCACACTGTACCTGTTCAGGTCGGTTACCGTGTCATCCATGACGTCAGCTCACGAGCCGCCACCCGAGCGGACGGGCGAGGACCCGCTCGCCCTGGACCAGCAGGTCTGCTTCGCCCTGGCCGTCGCCTCACGCAACGTCATCGCGCTCTACCGACCCTTCCTCGACCCCCTCGGCATCACCCACCCGCAGTACCTCGTCATGCTCGCGCTGTGGGAGGAGACACCGCTCAGCGTGGTCCAGCTCAGCCGCCGGCTGAGCCTGGAGCCCGCCACCTTGTCCCCCCTGCTCCGTCGGCTCGAGGCGCACGGTCTCATCACCCGCGAGCGGCGCCACGGCGACGAGCGGACGCTGGACATCTCCCTCACAGCACGCGGTCGAGAGATCCGCGCCGACGCCGAGCGGATCCCCGAGGGCGTCGTCGCCAGGCTCGGCATGAGCCAGGGAGAGCTCGAGGGCCTGCGGGACGTCCTGCACCGCCTCATCAGCGCGAGCGCCAGGGCGACGGCCGGCTGAGCCAGCCGACCGCTCGACCGGGAAACCGGTCGCTCCCGCGTCGCGCGCCGTCTAGCCTGCGCCCTGTGCCGGACGCTCTCTTCTCCCACCCCCGCGTGGCCCGGGTCTACGACCCTCTCGACCCTGACCGCAGCGACCTGGACACCTACGTCGACCTCGTCCGGGAGTTCGGCGTCGACGCCGTCCTGGACGTGGGCTGCGGGACCGGGACCTTGGCCTGTCGGCTCGCGGCGCAGGGCGTCGAGGTCCTGGGGGTCGACCCCGCTGGAGCCTCCGTGACGGTCGCACGGGCCAAGACGGGCGCGGAGCGGGTCGAGTGGGTCGTCGGCACCGTGGAGGACGTGGCCGCGCGCCCGGACCAGCGTGGGCGCTACGACCTCGCCACGATGAGCGCGAACGTCGCGCAGGTCTTCCTCGGCGACGAGGAGTGGCTGGCCACCCTGGGCTCGATCCGGACCTGCCTGCGACCCAGTGGCCGCCTGGCGTTCGAGACGCGGGTGCCCGCCGACCGCGCCTGGGAACGGTGGACGAAGGAGGCCAGCCATCAGGTCGTCGACGTCGAGGGCGAGGGGCCGTCGAGGACTGGGTGCAGGTCACGGCGGTGGACGGAGAGCTCGTGACGTTCGACTCCCCCACGATCTTCCGGGCCGACGGGGAACGCATCGACTCCACCACCACCTTGCGCTTCCGCGGCCGGGACGATCTGCTCTCCTCCCTCGCCCGCGCAGGCTTCGCAGGCAGCGAGGTCCGGGACCTCCCCTACGCCCCCGGACGCGGGTGGCTCGTCGTGGCGCAGGCACCGCCCGAGTCCTGAGAGGTGGACGTGTCGGCGCGGATGCTCGGGGTGCCATCGCCACGGGGCCGGTCGTCGGGGACACTGGGGGGAATCGATCGGCCCGTCGACAAGGAGTCAGCCGTGACCGAAGGAACCGTGCGGTGGTTCGACGCCGACCGGGGGTTCGGCTTCATCGCCCTCGGAGAGGACGCCGAGGACCTCTACGTGCACGCGTCCGACATCCTCGGCAGCGACACGAGCAAGCTGCTCCGGGAGGGGCAGGTGGTCGAGTTCGAGATCGGGGAGGGTGACCGCGGCCCGCTCGCGCGGCGCGTCCGGGTCACCGCCGACCAGCCGGCCGACGCCCCGCTGGGCCTGCTCGGCACCGTCTCGTGGTTCGAGCCGGCCAAGGGGTACGGCTTCATCACCCCCGACGACGGCGGTGACGAGATCTTCCTGCACAGCTCGGCCATCGTGCCGGGGGGCGTGGTCTCCGAGGGCCAGCGGGTCGCCTTCCTCGTCGTCGACGGGGAGAAGGGTCCGCAGGCGGACCACCTGCTCCCCCTGTCGGATCAGGCCGGCCTGCAGGCCGAGGCCGCCGACGGGGCGGACGGCACCGTGTCCTGGTACGACGAGGACAAGGGCTTCGGGTTCATCGCGCCCGAGGCCGGGGGTCCCGACGTCTTCGTCCACGCCCGGGCGCTCGCCGACGGCCTCCCCGCGCTGGACGAGGGCGACCGGGTGACCTTCGACACCGTCGAGGGCGACCGAGGCCCCCAGGCCCGCGACGTGCGCCTCGTCGGCGGCTCGGCACGGCGGGGCGCCCCCACGCGGTCGACCCCGTCCCGGTCCGGACCGCGGCGGGGGTCCGACGGCCCGGCCCGTGGGGGCCAGGGCGTGGTGGCGCGCTACGACGCGGACCGCGGATTCGGCTTCATCACCCCGGACGCGGGAGGTGCGGACCTCTTCGTGCACGTCTCGGTCCTGCGCGACGGCGACATCCTCTACCCCGGTGACCGGGTGCGCTACCAGGTGCGCCAGAGCGACCGCGGACCTCAGGCGGACCGCGTCGAGCTGCTCTGACCCCGATCCGCGGGCGGTATGCCGTCTCGCGCGGCCGTCTCTCGCTGGACGGCAGCCGAATCTCCGGTCGAGATTCTGCGCGAGACCCAGGGATGGTGATGTCTCGATCTGATAACGACGGCGAATTCGTCCGCGATTCACCGCATGATTACCATTTCTGTGTTCTGAGGGCTCGGCCATGGTCAGTGTCGACGCGTGAATCATCACAGGGATTCGCCGATCTTCTCCAGGCGTGCCCAGGAATGGGCATTCAAGGGGGCACAGCCGTGGGTGGGGCCCTGCTGATCGGTAGGGCCGACACCGTTCCATGGTTTCTCGGACGAGAAAGCTGGAGCTCGAGAACAAGGATGTCCCCATGAATCTCTCCCGCAAGCTGTTGGCCGTCCCGGTCGCTGGCGTCGCGCTGCTCCTGGCCGGGGCCCCGGCCCTGGCCTCCTCCTCCGAGACCGGGGCGGCTGCCGCCGAGCTGCAGCCCGTCCCGCTGAACGACGCGCCGGGCCTGGGTGCCGCGGTGTTCGAGATCGACGGCACCACGATCAACTTCGGCCTCGCCTACGAGGGCCTGCTGGCGGAGGCGCCGCACGCCGCGCACATCCACTTCGGTCCGGACGCGCGCCACGCCTGCCCGACGGCTGAGGACGACGCGGACGGCGACGGCTTCCTCACCACCACCGAGGGCGCCCCCGCCTACGGCGGCATCAAGGTGTCGCTGACCACCGAGGGTGACACCAGCCCGGACTCGGGCCTGGCCGTCGACCGCTTCGGTGTCGGTGACAACGTGAGCTACTCCCGCGGTGGGGTCGAGGTCGACCAGGAGACCGCGGACGCGCTCGCCGACGGCGAGGCCGTCGTCGTCGTCCACGGTGTGGACCACGACGGCAGCGGCGCCTACGACGAGGGTGACCGCGGCATGTCCGACCTCGACCCCGCGCTGCCCGGTGAGGCCACCGACCCCGCCCTCTGCGGCGTGGTGCAGGCGGCGCAGATGGGTGAGATGCCCGATGGCGGCGTCGGCACCGGTGAGGTCGCCGTCGGCGGCCAGAACATCGCGCTCGCCGCTGCCGGTGGCGCCGCCCTCCTCGGCGGCGCGTTGATCCTGGCCCGTCGCCGCGGCGCCGACCAGAGCTGACCAGGCTGCACGGATGACCGAGGACGTCGGGCAGGTGGGCTCATCGCCCGCTGCCCGACGTCGTCGCGTCCTCCCGACGGTGGCCGCCCTCGCGCTCCTGCTCGGGGGCGGCACCGCCGTCGCGGTCGGCGTCTCCGGCACATCCACCCCGACCCCTCCGACCCTGGCCCACCACCCCGACCGTGGGTCGGTGTCCACCTCGCCGGTACCGGCCCCGGTACCGGCGGCGTCATCCTCGGTATCCCAGGAGTCCTCCCCCGTCTCGGACGCCGACGCCGCCGGGCCGGCCGAGGTGGCCCCAGTCGCCGAGCCCGCCTCGGTCTCGATCCCCGCCATCGGCGTCACCTCCGACCTGCTCCACCTCGGTCTCGACACCGAGGGCGCGCTCGAGGTCCCCGAGGGCGAGGACTACGACTCCGCCGCCTGGTACGACGACTCCCCCCGACCCGGCCAGCCCGGCCCCGCCGTCATCCTCGGCCACGTCAGCGGCGCCGCCGGCCNNACCGGCCACTACGACGACAACATCATCGTCTTCGCCCGCGAGGTATGACCGGAGCGGTCTCGCCCCGGCGGACGTCCCGACCTCACCAGCACAGGCAGAAGGGGTGGCCGGCCGGGTCGGCATACACCTGGAAGCCGTGCTCGACGGTGAGGTCCTCGGCCTCTTGGAGTAGGGTGGCGCCCCACCCCATGGCCTCCTGGTGGGCCGCGGCGATCTCGGCCACCACCAGGTCCAGGTGCATCTGCTGCGGCAGCCCGTCGGGCCACTCGGGGGCGCGCTGGCCCGGGGCCAGCTGCACACACAGGGCCTCGTTCTCGCCCACCCGCACCGACCACCAGTCGGCGTCCTCCTGGTGGGCCGTGCCGCCCAGCATCCCGGCCCAGAACGCGGCCTCTGGCTCCGGGTCGGCCGCGTCGAGCACGAGGATGTGCGCCTTGATGTCCATGCGGTCAGTGTGCCGCTGGTGCACGCCGGGCACCAGGGCACGACATGGGCGACCTAGCGTGGGGTCATGCTCTGGACCCGCTCGTCCCCGGCGTGGGTGGCCGCGCTCGTCGCACTCTTCGCCCTCCTGCGGGCGCTGCGCCGTCTGGTGGAACCCGAGGACCGGCCCGTGGCGCTGGTCGTGGCGGTCGTCGTCGTCGCCGCCGCGACCCTCATCCCTCCCGCTCGGGGGCCCGGCCGGGTCAGCGTCGAGCAGGCGGGCTGGCGCACGGTGCTGCAGGTCTTCCTCGCCGCTGCCGTCACCGCGCTGGCCGCGCTGGCCGGTCTGGACGTGGTGGTGGCCGGGGCACTCGGCATCGCGGCGGCCGCCGCGGTGCCGCTGGCCTGGCCGGCTCCGCGGCAGCAGCCGGAGCCGTGACCGTCCAGGACCGCCCTCAGTCCTCCGCGTCCGCGAGGACGCAGAACTCGTTGCCGGACAGGTCGCGCATCACCACCCAGGGATGACCGTGCGCCCAGTCGTCGGTGGCCAGGGTCGCCCCGAGCGAGCGGGCCAGCTCCACGAGACCCCGCTGGTCCGGCCCGTCCGGGGTCGGCCGGACGTCGAGGTGGGTGCGGTTCTGCCGGGCCTTGGGCTCGGGCTCCGGGCAGAGCTCGAGCAGCGGGCCGCGCAGGCTCGGGTGGCGCAGCGTGACCGGCCCCACCCCCGGCGCGGGCACCCAGCCGGTGAGCGCGGCATACAGCTCGGCGTCCCGCTGCGGGTCGACGCTGTCGAGCGGGAGCGCGGCGATCGGCCCGGTGTCGGAGTAGGCGGCGCGCTCCTCCATCACGCAGAAGGCGTTGCCGTCGGGGTCGGCCAGCACGACCCACGGCACCTCCCCCTGGCCGATGTCGACGCGGGTGCCGCCGAGGCCGGTGAGCCGCTGCACGACCTCCGCCTGCTGCTCCCCGCCCCGCAGGTCGAGGTGCAGCCGCCACCCCAGCGGCGGGGGCTCGGTGGCCGGCTCGACGCAGAGGTCCAGCCACAGCTCGTCGTCGACCCACAGCCGGCCCTCGTAGTCCTCCGGACTGCCCGGCTCCAGATCGACCAGACCCAGCGCCGCCGACCAGAACCGGCCCGTGGCGTGCGGGTCTCGCGCCTGCAGGACGATGTTCTCCAACCGCATGTCGCCAGCGTAGGTCTCCTGGGTGACAGCGGTCGTCCGCTAGCGTCTGCGGAGCCCCGCCCCCCAGACATCGAGGTCACCCGCATGAGCCAGACCCAGCCCCGGACCCGCACCGGGGTCCAGCGCGCCATGGGCCCGCTGAACTCCGTCGTCGAGCGCTTCATCCCCTCCGCGCTGGTCTTCGCGATCGTCCTGACCGTCCTCGTCATGGTCGCCGCCCTCGGTCTCACCGACGCCGGACCGGTGGACGTGGTCCGCGCCTGGGGCGACGGGCTGTCCGGGCTGCTGCCGTTCATGACGCAGATGGCGCTCATCCTGCTGCTCGGCTACATCCTCGCGAACACCGGTCCGGTCCGGGCCGGGCTGCGCCGGCTCGCGGCGGTGCCCCGCGGCCGGGTCATGCCCTACGTCTTCGTCGCCCTGGTGACCTGCGTGGCCGGGCTGTTCACCTGGGGCCTCGGCCTGGTCGTCGGCGCGCTGCTGGCCAAGGAGGTCGCCGCCGAGGGCCGCCGCCGCGGTGAGCCCCGGCACTTCCCGCTGCTGGTCGCCGCCGGCTACACCGGGATGGTCGTGTGGCACATGGGCTACTCGGGCTCGGCGCCGCTGGTAGCGGCCACCCCCGACAGCTTCGTCAGCGAGCAGCTCGGCCAGCCGCTGCCGATCACCGAGACGACCTTCTCGACGTGGAACATCATCACGACCGTCCTCGCGGTCGCCGTGGTCGCCGGCACCGTCGCCCTCATGGCCCCGCGCCACGGCGCCGGGATCATCGAGATGCCCGAGCACCGGATGAGCGACGACGAGGTGACCTACGACGTCACCACCCCCGCGGACCGCCTCGACGCCTCCCGCGTCCTGACGCTCGTCCCCGGTCTGCTGCTGCTGGCCTACCTCGTCATCTACTTCAGCGGCGGCGGCACGATCACCCTCGACATCGTCAACTGGAGCTTCCTGACGCTGTGCCTGCTCCTGGTCCGCAACCCCTTCGAGATCATCGAGCTCACCCAGCGCGCCGCGTCCAACGTCGGCGAGATCCTCCTGCAGTTCCCGCTGTATGCCGGGATCATGGGCATCATGGCCGGCACCGGGCTCATCACGGTGCTCTCGGAGGCGCTCGTCTCGGTCTCCACGCCCGCCACGTTCGGCCTGCTGGCCTTCCTGTCCGCCGGGATCGTCAACTTCTTCGTGCCCTCCGGCGGCGGCCAGATCGCCGTGCAGGGCCCGGTGCTCCTCGAGGCCGCGAGCAGCCTGGGCGTCGACCCCGAGGTGGCCGTCATGGCGATCGCCTACGGCGACCAGTGGACCAACATGATCCAGCCGTTCTGGGCGCTGCCGCTGCTGGCCATTGCCGGGCTCAAGATCCGCGACATCCTCGGCTACACCACGGTCATCCTGCTCACGACGGGCGTGCTCTTCGCCGCGGCGCTGCTCGTCCTCGGGTCCGGGGTGGGCTAGAGCCCCTGCCAGGCGGGCTTGGCCGCCCACGTCTCCCGGTAGTAGTCCGCGAGCTCCAGCCGGCTGGCCGCCGCCTCGTCCAGCAGCACGCTGACGTGCGGGTGCCACTGCAGGACGGTCGCCGGCCAGCGCGCCGACACCGCCCCCTCGACGAGCTCGGCGGCCGCGCGGGCCTTGTGC
Organism: Serinicoccus chungangensis; assembly: GCF_001483745.1. Lineage (GTDB taxonomy): Bacteria > Actinomycetota > Actinomycetes > Actinomycetales > Dermatophilaceae > Ornithinicoccus > Ornithinicoccus chungangensis_A. The sequence goes on from NZ_LQBL01000028.1 coordinate 153,331, forward strand.
TCCCCCGTGGCCAGGAGCACCACGTGGCGTGCCTGCAGGATCGTGCCCAGGCCCTGGGTCAGGCAGTGCGTGGGCACCGCGTCGACGTCGCCGCCGAAGAAGCGGGCGTTGTCCTCCCGGGTGCGTCGCATCAGCGTCTTGACGCGGGTGCGGCTGGCCAGCGAGGAGCCCGGCTCGTTGAAGGCGATGTGCCCGTCGGTGCCCAGCCCGAGGAGCTGCACGTCGACGCCGCCGGCCCGCTCCATCCGTCGCTCGTAGTCGGCGGCCGCCGCCGGCAGGTCCTCGGCGTCGCCGGGCGGGGTGTGCACCCGCTCGACGGGGATGCCGGCAGGGTCGGTGAGCTGCTCGCGGATCTCGGTGCGGTAGCCGGCCGGGTGGCCCTCGGGCAGGCCGACGTACTCGTCCAGCGAGAACGTGCTCACCCCGCCCAGGTCGAGGGCGCCGGCCCGCACCCGGGCCAGGAGGTCGGCATACACCGGGCGGGGGCTGGAGCCGGTCGCGAGGCCGAGCACGGCGTCGGGCCGGGAGCCCACCAGCCGGGCGACCACCTCGCCCGCGAGCCGGCCCTGCTGCTGCGCGTCGGCGCAGATGACGACCTCCATCAGGCCACCACCTCCAGGCGGGTCGGGGCGGTCGGGGCGGGCTCGGGCAGCCGCAGCGCGCCGTGACCCGGGGTGATGCGGCCGGCCAGCCGGGCGTGCCGGGCGCCGGTCACGCCGGCGACGGTGCCGGGCAGCCCGTGCCAGGTGAGGAAGCCGAGGAGCGCGAAGAGGCACGCCTCCTTGGCGTCGACGGGTATGCCGTGCGCCTCGCTCGTGCTCACGCGCGCGTCCGGGAGCGCCCCGGTCAGGCCGCGGAGCAGGGTGCCGTTGCGCGCGCCGCCGCCGCTGACGACGACCTCGCCGGGCGCGAACGGCGCGAGCGCGTCGGCGACGGTGCGGACGGTCAGTGCGGTGAGGGTCGCGAGGAGGTCGACGTGGGGCACCTCGCGGGCCAGCGTGGTGAGCGCCGCGTCGACGTGGCCGAGGTGGAAGCGCTCCTTGCCGGTCGTCTTCGGCGGGGCCTGGGCGTAGTAGTCGTCGGCCAGCAGCAGCGCGAGCAGCTCGTCGTCCACCCGACCGGCGGCGGCCCCCGCCCCGTCCTGGTCGTAGGTCAGGCGGCCGCCGGACTCCCGGGCCACGACGGCGTCGACCAGGGCGTTCGCCGGGCCGGTGTCGAAGGCCCGCACCGCTGTGGTCGGGGCACCGGCGCCGGGCACGACGGTGACGTTGGCTATGCCGCCGAGGTTGAGCGCGGCGCAGGTGTGCCCGCGTCCGCCCAGCCAGAGCGCGTCCCAGGTGCTGGCCAGCGGCGCCCCCTGGCCACCGGCCGCGACGTCGGCGACGCGCAGGTCGGCCACGACGGGCGCGCCGGTGCGCTCGGCGATCCAGGCGGGCTGGCCCAGCTGGAGGGTGCCCCGGACCTGGCCGTCGACGACGTCGTGGAAGAGCGTCTGCCCGTGCGAGGAGACCAGGTCCGGGGTGCCTCCGGCGAGCTCGGCCCCGAGCGTGGCCACCGCGTCGGCGAACGCCTGCCCGAGCCGGGTGTCCAGGCGGCAGACGTCCTGCATCCCGAGGCGGCCCGGCGGGAAGGCGGCGAGCACGTCGGCCCGCAGGTCGGGGTCGAAGGGCACCGTCCCCGCGCCGAGCAGCAGGGCGCGCACGACCTCGCCGTCGAGGTCGAGGTCGAGGGCGGCCACGTCGATCCCGTCCACGCTCGTGCCCGAGCCGACGCCGACGACGATCACCGGTGCTCCCCGCCGGCCCGGGCGAGCGCCCCGCGCACCGACCCGTCGCCCTCGGCGAGGGCGGTGCGGGCCTGGTGCGACGGCATACCTCCGAGGAGCTGGACGACCGCCACCTTCGTGCTCCAGCCGGCCTCCTCCAGGGCGGCCGTCGCCGCCCCGGCGTCGCACCCGGCGACCCGCTGCACCATCCGGACGGCGCGGTCGCGGAGCTTGACGTTGGAGGCCTGCATGTCGACCATGAACGGCCCGTGGGTCTTGCCCAGCCGCACCATCACCGCGGTCGACAGGGCGCCCAGCAGCATCTTCTGCGCCGAGCCGGCCTTGAGGCGGGTCGAGCCGCTGATGACCTCCGGCCCGGTGGGGATCTCGATCGCGTGGTCGACCCCGGTCGAGGCCCGGGCGCCCGCGTTGTTGGACACCGCGACCGTGAGCGCGCCGACCTCGGCGGCCGCCGCCAGACCCCCGAGGACGTAGGGCGTGCGGCCCGACGCGCTGATGCCCACCACGACGTCCTGCGGTCCGACGCCGACCTCGCGCACCATGGCCGCCCCGGCCGCGCCGTCGTCCTCGGCGCCCTCGCGCGCCTCGACCATCGCCTCGACGCCCCCGGCGGGCAGCGCCCGCACGAGGTCGGCAGGGGTGCCGTAGGTCGGCGGCAGCTCCGAGGCGTCGACGAAGGCGAGCCGTCCCGGCGTCCCGGCGCCGAGGTAGAACATCCGGCCGCCGCCGCGCAACCGGTCGGCGATGTCGTCCACGGCGGCCGCGACGGTGGGGACGACCTGCAGTAGGGCGGGCGCGACCGTGGCCTCGGCCTCCCAGAGCTCGCGCAGCACCGAGCCGGTGTCGCGCTCGTCGAGGTCGAGCAGGTCGTCGCGCACCCCCTCGGTCGCGAGGGCGCCGATGACCTCGACGGGGGTGTCGTCCGCGGGCTCCGGGGTGGTTCGGAGTGTCCCGACCGCGCGTCCTGTGCGGGAAGGGATGTCGTCCGCGGGCTCCGGGGTGGTTCGGAGTGTCCCGGCCACGCGTCCGGTGCGGGAGGTGACGGTGACCTGGTCGGCGAGGACCGGGCCCAGGTCACCCGCCCACGCCTGGCGGGCGAGGGTCTCGGCGCCGTCCAGCGACGTCCCGGCCGCGGGCAACGCCTCACCCTCGACCGCGGCCGCGAAGGGCTCGGTGAGCAGCGGCCCCACCTCGGCCAGGCCACCGGCCAGGCAGACCGGCAGGGCGGGGTCGACCGCGTCGCGGGCCGCCACGGCCGTGCGGGCCAGCGCCGCGCCGGCCTCGGCCCAGATCCGGACGGCGACGGGGTCACCGGCGCGGGCGGCCTCGGCGACGTCCCGGGCGAAGGAGGCGACGAGCCGGGAGGGGTGCTCGGCCGAGTGGACCGCCGACGGCAGACCGGTGAGGTCGCCGAAGCGCCGCGTCGCCGCCTGCTCCAGAGCGGCCGAGCCACCCCTGCCGTCCCGGTGCTCGAGGGCGGCGCGCAGGCCGGCGCGACCCACGGCATACCCGCTGCCGTCGTCACCGAGGAGGAAGCCCCACCCGTCGCGGACCGCGGTGCGCCCGGCCCCGCCGGCCGCGAGGGCGACGGCGCCGGTGCCGGCCGCGACCACGACCCCGGGCCGGTCCCCGACCGCCCCGACGTAGGTGGTCGTCACGTCCCCGGTGAGCACCACGGTGTCGGCGACCTCGTCCAACAGGGCCGCGGCCAGGTCGTCCCGTCGGGCGCTGGCCGCGTGGTAGCCGACGAGCCCGACGGCCAGGACGTCGACCCGCGCCCCGGCGAGCCCCAGCGCGCCGGTCAGCGACCGCACCGCCCCCACGACCTGCTCCACCCCGTCGGCGGCGGCCAGGCCCACGACCCCCGGGCCGTCGGCCTCGCGCACCTGCTCGCCGTGGCGCCGGCGGCCCCGGGCCCCCGTCTTGCCGAGGTCCACCGCCAGGAGGTCGACCGCCACGCCGTCGTGCTCGTTCGTCGTTGACATCACGGGAGGCAGTATGCCAATCTCTGGACCATTGGTCTAGCACCGTTGGTCTAGATGACTCTGACAAGGACGTGAGAGCAGATGCCCGCACCGCACCCTCGCCACCGCCGCGCCCTCCTCGCCGGCGCCGTCGTCCCCCTCGGGGCCGCGCTCGCCCTCGGGGGTGCCGCGACCTCGCAGGCGACCCCCGCACCGGCGGGAGCACCGTGGACGACCTGCAGCCCGGCTCCCGAGGCGCCGCTGCACGAGATGCGCGGGGTGTGGATCGCCAGCGTCGCCAACATCGACTGGCCCTCCCGGCCCGGGCTGAGCCCGCAGGAGGCGCAGGCCGAGCTGGAGGCGTGGTACGACGAGGCGCTGGCCTCCGGTCTCAACAGCGTCGTCGTGCAGGTCCGTCCCACGGCCGACACCTTCTGGCCCTCCGAGCTGGAGCCGAGCAGCGCGTGGCTCACCGGGGAGCAGGGCGCCGACTTCGGCGGCTGGGACCCCATGGCCTTCGCCGTCGAGGAGGCCCACGCGCGCGGCCTGGACTTCCACGCCTGGTTCAACCCCTACCGCGTCACCCTCACCGGCACCGACCCCTCCGTGCTCGCCGAGGACCACCCGGCCCGGGTCTACCCCGACTGGACGGTCGCCTACGGCGGCAAGCTCTACTACGACCCGGGCGTCCCGGCCGTCCGTGAGCACACCACCGCCGTCATCATGGAGGCGGTCGAGCGCTACGACATCGACGGCGTCCACTTCGACGACTACTTCTACCCCTACCCGGTGGCCGGCGAGGAGTTCCCCGACGACGCCAGCTACGCCGCCTACGGCGCGGGCTTCGAGGACCGCGGCGACTGGCGGCGCGACAACGTCGACCGGCTCATCGAGGGCCTGCACGAGCAGATCGAGGCCGCCAAGCCGCACGTCGCCTTCGGGGTCAGCCCGTTCGCCGTGTGGCGCAACGCGGGCACCGACCCCGAGGGCTCGGACACCACGGCCGGCGCCCAGACCTACGACGACCTCTACGCCGACACCCGCCGGTGGGTGCGCGAGGAGTGGATGGACTACGTCCTGCCCCAGGTCTACTGGGCCATCGGCTTCGAGCCGGCCGCCTACGACGTGCTCGTCCCGTGGTGGAGCGAGCAGGTGGAGGGCACCGACGTGGCGCTGTGGATCGGGCAGGCGACCTACAAGGTCGGCACCTCGACCCAGTCGCCGGAGTGGTCGGACCCCGCGGAGATGGTGCGCCACCTCGACCTCAACGAGCAGTACCCCCAGGTCACCGGCGACGTCTACTTCTCCGCCAAGGACGTGCGGGCCGACCGGCTCGACCACTGGTCGCTCCTGCAGAGCGAGCACTACGACAGCCCGGCCCTGCCGCCCGCGCTCAACCCCGGCACCACGCCCGAGGTGGACGCCCCGACGACGGTCCGTACCCGGCGCACGGCCGAGGGCACCGCGCTGTCGTGGAGGCACGCGGGCGACGACGCCGGGTTCGCCGTCTACCGCGTGGACGACGCCCGCGGCCCGGGCCGCGTCGACTGCGACGACCTGGACGCGGACAACCTCGTCGCCGTGCTGGGCACCGGCGACACCGACTGGGTCGACCCCGAGGGCGACAAGCACGACGTCTACGTCGTCACCGCGCTCTCGGCCGACAACACCCAGTCCACCGCGTCCCGGCCGGTCCGCGGACGATGACCGCCGAACCGGCGGGGGGACCCGGGCGGGACCCGGCGCGCGAGCCGGTGCCCGCGCACGGCTCCCGGGGCGCCAAGGCCGAGCTGGTGCGCCAGCGGCTGGAGGACCTCATCGCCCCCATGCGCCCCGGCGAGCCGCTGCCCGCCGAGCGCGACCTCGCGGCCCACCTCGGGGTGGCGCGCATGACGCTGCGCCGCGTAGTGGAGTCCCTCGTGGCCGACCACCGGCTCATCCGCCGACCGGGCGCCGGCACGTTCGTCGCCCCCGAGCGGGTCGACCAGCAGCTGTCCGCCACGTCGTTCTCCACCGACATGCGCTCGCGCGGCATGACCCCGGGCGCCCACACGGTCTGGGCCCGCCAGCAGCCGGCCGGGATGATGCTCGCCTCGGTGCTGGGCGTCGACCCCACCTCCGCCGTCATCCACGTCCGCCGCGTCCGCACCGCCGACGGCGAGCCGATGGCGCTGGAGGACCTGCACGTCCCGGCCGACCTCGTCCCCGGGCTGACCGGCGCCGACCTCGAGGACGCCTCGTTCTACCAGCTGCTCGAGGCGCGCTACGGGCTCACCATCAGCGCCGGCACCCAGACCATCGAGCCGCACCTCGTCACCGCGGACGAGGCCGAGCAGCTGCACACCACGGCGGGCTCGCCCGCCTTCCTCTTCGAGCGCACCTCCCGGGTCGCCGACGGTCAGGTCGCGGAGTTCGTCCGCTCGGTCTACCGCGGCGACCGCTACCGCATCCTCGTCGACCTCTTCCCCGCCGCCTCCGGCGGACGACCCTGACCACGGCATACCGGCAGACCCGCCACCACCACCGGAAGGACACCATCATGAAGCGCACCACCCGCCTGCTCGCGCTGGCGACCGCCACCACCCTCACGCTCACCGCCTGCGGCGGGGGCGGTGAGGACACCGGTTCCAGCGGCGACGACGGATCCGGAGACGCCATGGATGCCTCAGGTGAGACCCTGAGCGTCTGGATCATGGAGGGCACGAACCCCGATGCCACGCCCTTCTTCGAGGAGGTGAGCACGGCCTTCGAGGAGGAGACCGGCGCCACCCTCGACATCCAGTTCATCCCCTGGGCCTCGGCGCACGACCAGTTCGTCAACTCGATCGCCGGCGGCACCGGCCCGGACGTCGCGGAGGTGGGCACCACCTGGACCCCCGAGTTCGGGGACGCCGGCGCGCTGATGGACCTCGGCCCGCAGATCGAGGAGTCCGGCCTGGGCGACGCCTACGTGGACAGCGTGCTGGAGTCCGGCACCTACGACGGCGCCGTCTACGGCGCCCCGTGGTATGCCGGCGTCCGCTCGATCATCTACCGCGCCGACCTCTTCGAGGAGAACGGCATCGAGCCGCCCACCACCTGGGATGAGCTGGCGGAGGCCGGTGACGCCCTCAAGGAGGCCGACCCGGACCTCATCCCCTTCCCGATCCCCAACTCGACGCACACCACCACCCCGTTCATCTGGGGTGCCGGCGGTGAGATCGCCGTGCAGGAGGGCGACACCTGGGCCTCCGGCCTGGACTCCCCCGAGGCGGTCGAGGGCCTGGCCTACCTGGAGTCCCTGGTCGAGGAGCACGAGCTGTCCACCCCGGCCGCGAGCACGTGGAACGAGGCCGACACCCGCGACGCCTTCGCGCGTGGCGAGGCCGGCATGATCATCAGCGGCTCCTGGACCCCGAAGTCCATCGTCGAGGCCAACGCCGACATGGAGGGCAAGCTGGGCGTCGTGCCGATCCCCGGCCCGGACGGCGGCATGTCGCCCTCCTTCGCCGGCGGCTCGCACCTGTCCGTCTTCGAGACGGCCGAGAACCAGGAGCTCGCCTGGACCTTCGTCGAGATGATGACGACCGGCGAGTATGCCGAGATGTGGGGCGAGCAGACCGGCTTCTTCCCCGCGACGGACGACCTGCTGACCCAGCTCGAGGAGGCCGAGGACCCGCTGGTGGCGCCGTTCGCGCTGCAGATGAAGGACGGCAGCGCCACGCTGCCGGTCACGCCGCTGTGGGGCCAGGTCGAGGGCGCCCAGACCATCCCCGCGATGATGGAGTCCATCCTCGGGGGTGGGGCCGACGCGCAGGAGGCCGCCACCACCGCCGCGGACGAGATGAACGAGATCTTCGGCTCGTGAGCTCGCCCGCCCTGGGGTCGGCGCGGCGGCCGTGGCTGCTGCTCGCGCCGACCCTGGCCGTCATCGGCATCCTGCTGCTGTGGCCCATGGTGCGGGTCGTCGTCCTGTCCTTCCAGGACTTCGGCCTGCGCGAGCTGGTCCGCGGCGGGGCCGAGCTGGTCGGCCTGCAGAACTACCGCGACATCCTCACCGACGAGCGGCTCTGGCGGGTGGCGCTGCCCAACACCGTCGTCTTCGCCCTGGTCTGCGTGGCCCTGACCGTGGTCGTCGGCACCCTCGTGGCGCTGCTGCTGCACCGCCTCTCCCCCGGCTGGCGGACGGTGGTGATGATGGCGGTCATGGCCGCCTGGGCGGTCCCGGCCGTGACCGGCACCTACGTCTGGGTCTACCTCTTCGACGCCCGCGCCGGCTTCCTCACCGGCGTCCTCGGCCAGCTGGGCCTCGTCGACGTCGCCACCCAGAACCTCTTCACCGAGCGGGGCTGGTTCTACGCGATCGCCACCCTCAACGTCGTCCACCACGGCTTCCCCTTCGTGGCGGTGACCGTGCTCGCCGGGCTCGTGACGATCCCCTCCGAGCTGCCCGAGGCAGCGATGATCGACGGCGCCAACGCCTGGCAACGGTTCCGGCACGTCACCCTGCCCATGCTCAAGCCGGTCTTCGCGATCGTCACCATCCTGTCCACCATCTGGGATTTCAAGGTGTTCACCCAGATCTACCTCATGCCCGGCGGCGACGGCTCCAACCGTGAGGTGCTGAACCTGGGCACGTGGAGCTACATCACCGCCATGTCGCAGAACCAGTTCGGCCTCGGCGCGGCGATCGCCGTGCTGCTCACGGTCCTGCTCCTGGTCATCACCGCGGCCTACCTGCGGACGTTGTTCAAGGAGGAGGAGCTGTGAGGCGGCTGCTCGGGCGCGGCGGGCTGGTCGTGGCCAGCGTCGTCGTCGTGGTGTTCAGCATCTTCCCGGTGTTCGTCATGGTCGGCACCGCGCTCGACCCCGCCGCCAACGCGGGCGGGCGGGGCGTCATCCCCTCCGGCATCTCCTTCGAGCACTTCGGGCGGGTGCTGTCCGAGACCCGGTTCCCGGACTACCTGCTCAACTCGCTCATCGTCGCCGTCGTCACCGTCGTGGCCAGCGGCCTGCTGGCGCTCTTCGCCGCCGTGGCGGTGGCCCGCTTCCGCTTCTCCGGGCGCACCAAGATCCTCATGATGATCCTCATCGTGCAGATGGTGCCGATGGAGGCGCTGGTCATCCCGCTGTTCCTGCAGGCCAAGACCCTCGGTCTGCTCAACAGCCTGCTGGGGCTGTCGGTGGTCTACATCGCCTTCAGCCTGTCCTTCGCGATCTGGACGCTGCGCGGCTTCGTGGCGGCGGTGCCGGTCGAGCTGGAGGAGGCGGCCTACCTGGACGGGGCGAGCTGGTGGCAGATGTTCTGGAAGGTGCTCTTCCCGCTCGTCGCCCCCGGGCTGGTCGCGGTCAGCGTCTTCAGCTTCATCCTGGCGTGGAACGAGTTCATCTTCGCGCTCACCTTCATGGCCGACGACGACATGTACACCGCCGCCGTCGGCCTGCGGACCTTCTTCACCCGCGGCGGCACCGACTGGGGTGCGGTCATGGCGGCCAGCTCGATCATCACCGTCCCGGTCATGATCTTCTTCGTCGCCGTCCAGTCGCGGCTCTCCAGCGGACTCATGTCAGGAGCGACCAAGGGATGACCAGGACCGACGCACCCGACGACCAGCTGCTGCGCCGGGCGACGCTCGGCGTGCTCGTCCCCGGCTTCGTGGGGACGACCCTGCCGGGCTGGCTGGGCGAGCTGCTCGAGGAGGGTATGGCCGGCGTCTGGCTCTTCGGGCACAACGTCGAGGACGACGAGCAGGTGCGGGCGCTCACCGCGCAGGTGCACGCGCGACGTCCGGAGGCCCTGGTGGCCGCGGACGAGGAGGGTGGCACGGTCACCCGGCTGCACCACCGCGAGGGCTCACCGTGGCCGGGGGCCTGGGCGCTCGGGGTGGCCGACGACGTCGCGCTCACCCGGGACGTCATGGCCGGTCTGGGCCGTCAGCTGCGCGCGGTCGGCATCGACGTCACCGCCGCACCCGACGCGGACGTCAACACCGAGCCGGCCAACCCGGTCATCGGGGTGCGCTCCTTCGGCCCGGACGCCGAGCGGGTCGCCGGGCACGTCGCGGCGGCCGTGGAGGGACTGGGCGAGGCGGGCGTCCTCGCCTGCGCCAAGCACTTCCCCGGCCACGGCTCCACGCGCGTCGACTCCCACCTGGACCTGCCGGTGCTGGACGTCGACGACGACGTCCTGAGGCAGCGCGAGCTCGTGCCCTTCGCCGCCGCGGTCGGCGCGGGTGTGCCCCTGGTCATGACCGGCCACCTCGTCGTGCCCGGGCACGGCGACCTGCCGGCCACGCTCAACCCCTCCGTGCTGCGCCTGCTGCGGGAGGACCTGGGTTTCGCGGGCGTCATCTGCACCGACGCCCTCGACATGGCCGCGGTGGCCCAGGGCTGGGGCCGGGCGGGGGCGGCCGTGCTGGCCCTCGCCGCCGGCGCCGACCTGCTGTGCATCGGCAACCCCGTCCACCCGGGGGACTACGACGCGCACGAGGACACCCTCGCGCTCGCCGACGCGGTCGTCGACGCCGTGCGTCGCGGGGACCTGCCCCGCGAGCGACTCCTCGAGGCGGCCCGGCGGGTGGCCGAGCTGGGGTCGCAGCAGGCGCAGCGGCGGGCGGCGCCGGCAGGCAATGCCCCGGTGGTGGCCGAGGGTGAGCCCGGCGCCGGCACGCCCGGCGGGGACGACACCGACGACGCGGCGGCGGCCCGGGCGGGGAGGGCCGCCGCCGCGCATGCCGTCCGGGTGGTCGGGCAGGTCCCCCGGTTGCAGGGCCCGGACGTGGCCGCCCTGGGGGGTGGCGCCAACATCGCCAGCGGCGCACGCCAGGAGGTCCTCACCCAGGTCCTGGCCCGGGAGCTGGGAGGCCGGGTCGTCGAGCCGTCCAGGGCTGTCGCCGACACCACCGACCGTGGTGGACTGGTCCTCGTGAGCGACGACCACACCGACCTCCGCGACGACGCCGACCTCACCCGCAGCCTGCTAGCCCGGTGCGACGTGCTCGTGCACACGGGGATCCGGGACCTGCCGGGAGCGGTCGCCCCGGCCTGCGTGGTGCGGACCCACGGCGGGGGCGCCGCGAGCGCGGCCGCCGCCGCGGACGTCCTGCGGGGGGCCCGATGAGGGAACGGATGGTGCTCTCCGGCGAGCAGGTCCTGTGGCCCGACGGCACCCTCGCCGGGGGCTGGGTCGCCGTCGAGGGCGACCGGATCACCCAGGTCGGGCGGGGCGCCCCCCTCTACCCCGCCGACCGGCACACCCCGTTCCTGGCCCCAGGCTTCGTCGACATGCACTGCCACGGCGGCGGAGGGCATACCTTCGCCACGACGGACCCCGAGGAGGTCCACGCCGCCGCCGCGACCCACCACGCGGCGGGCACGACGACGGTCGTCGCCTCGCTGGTCTCGGCCGACCCGCAGACGCTCCTGGAGCAGGTCCGCGCGCTGGCGCCGCTGGTGCGCGGCACCATGATCGCCGGCATCCACCTGGAGGGTCCCTGGCTGAGCCCGCTGCACCGCGGTGCGCACCGGCTGGAGGACCTGCGCCACCCGGACCCGGCGGAGATCGACGCGCTGCTGGAGGCGGGCGCCGGCACCATCTGCATGGTGACGCTGGCGCCCGAGCTGCCGGGCGGGATGGAGGCGGTCCGCCGGTTCGTCGCGGCGGGCGTGGTCGTCGCCGTGGGGCACACCGACGCCGACGCCGACCAGCTGCGCGAGGCGGTCGACGCGGGGGCCACCGTCGTCACCCACCTCTTCAACGCCATGCGCCCCCTGCACCACCGCGACCCCGGCCCCGTGGTCGCCGCCCTCGCCGACCCCCGGCTCGCGGTCGAGCTCATCGTCGACGGCGTGCACGTCCACCCCGACGTCGTGGAGCTCACCGTGCGCAGCACCCTGTCGCGGATCGTGCTGGTCAGCGATGCCATGGCCGGCGCGGCGGCGGCGGACGGCCGCTACCGCCTCGGCCCCATGGACGTCGAGGTGGTCGACGGGGTGGCACGGACCCTGGACAACGGGAGCATCGCGGGCAGCACCCTCACCCTGGACCGGGCGGTGCGCACCGGCGTCGCGGCCGGGGTGGCCCGGTGCGCGGCCCTGCTGTCGGCGACCTGGGGCCCGGCCCGCACCCTCGGGCTGGACGCCGGCCAGCTGGCCCCCGGGCACCGGGCGGACGTCGTGGGTCTGGACCGCGACCTGGAGGTGCGTCTCGTCCTGCGCCACGGCGAGGTCCTCCGGGACGACGCGGCGGCCGGTCCTGGCGGCGACGACTGAGCCGACCTGCAGCAGCGCTGCAGACCGGCTCAGTCCCTGGTTCACGAGCTCACGCGTCCGGGTGGCACCACTCCTGCGTGCAGGATGGACCGCCGGACTCCGTGTCCGCCAGCTCCATGGACCTGTCGGTGACCGCCTGTGCTGTGGTCTCCACGTCGGTCACCGGATGGCGCACCGACGCGTCGCCGCGTCGTGCGCCGGGGAAGAGACAACTGCTCTCACACTGCTGACGGTACGGCCCCCGGGCTCGCGGGGAAAGGTCCTGTGACAAACCTTTGCCGAAGTGAGACCTTGACGGCGCCGTGGCGTAGGCCTCAGCACTCGACGACGTTGACGGCCAGCCCGCCGCGCGAGGTCTCCTTGTACTTCCGTTTCATGTCCCGGCCGGTCTGCCGCATGGTCCGGACCGCCTGGTCGAGGGAGACCGTGTGCGTGCCGTCGCCGTGGCGCGCCAGGCGCGCCGCGTGCACCGCCTTCATCGCGCCCACCGCGTTGCGCTCGATGCAGGGGATCTGCACCAGACCCCCGACGGGGTCGCAGGTGAGACCCAGGTGGTGCTCGACACCGATCTCGGCGGCGGCCTCCACCTGCTCCGGCGTGCCCCCCAGCACCTGGGTGAGGCCGGCCGCGGCCATCGCGCTCGCGGAGCCGACCTCCCCCTGGCAGCCGACCTCGGCCCCGGAGATGGAGGCGTTCTCCTTGATGATGATCCCGATCGCCCCGGCCGCCAGCAGGAAGTCGACGACACCGTCGTCGTCGGCGCCGGGGACGAGACGGCGGTAGTAGTGCAGGACGGCGGGGATGCTGCCGGCCGCGCCGTTGGTGGGGGCGGTGACGACACGTCCGCCGGAGGCGTTCTCCTCGTTGACCGCCATGGCCCACAGGTCGATCCAGTCCATCGCCCGCCACGGGTCGTCGGGCAGCCCCTGCTCCTGCAGCCGGGTGTGCAGCAGCGGCGCCCGCCGCCGCACCCTCAGCCCGCCGGGGAGGGTCCCCTCGTGCGCCAGCCCGGCCGCCACGCACTCCTGCTTCACCGACCAGAGGTGCAGCAGCTGGGTGCGGGTCTGCTCCCACGGCCGGAAGGCCTCCTCGTTGCGCCGCACCAGTCCGGCGACGTCCACGCCCTGCTCCCGGCAGCGGGCCAGCAGCTCGGCGCCGGTGCCGAAGGGGTGCGGCAGCGGGGTGTCGTCCGGGACGACCCGGTCGGCGCCCAGGGCGGCCTCGTCCACGACGAAGCCGCCGCCCACGCTGTAGTACGTGCGCTCACGGAGCACGGTGCCGTCCGCCGCGCAGGCGCGGAACGTCATACCGTTGGGGTGGCCGGGCAGGGTGAGCCGGCGGTGCAGCACCAGGTCGTCCTCGGCGAGGCCCACCTCGACCCGCCCCAGCAGGCTGACCCGGCCGCGCTCCCGGACGTCGGCGACGCGCTGGGCGACCGTCGCGGTGTCGACGGTCTCCGGGTCCTCGCCCTCGAGCCCCAGGACGACGGCGCGGTCCGAGCCGTGCCCGTGGCCGGTGGCCCCCAGGGAGCCGAAGAGCTCGGCGCGCACCCGCGCCACGCCGGGCAGCACGCCGTCGGTGTCCAGGCCCTCGGCGAAGATCCGGGCGGCGCGCATCGGGCCGACGGTGTGGGACGAGGACGGCCCGATCCCCACGGTGAACAGGTCGAGGACGCTCAGGGCCACGTCGAGGACCCGTCCGGAGATGACGTCAGGCTGGCGCGCGATCGCACCCCTCGAGGGTAGCGCCGGCATCAGCCTCCGGGGTGGACGGTCTCGGCGCCGGAGATCTCGGCGCGGCGCCGCTGCAGGTGCGCGCGCTCGCTGTCGTTGTCGCAGGCGGCCAGGGCGGCGTCGAGCTGCGCGAGCGCCGCGGTCCGGTCCCCCGCGCGGGCCAGCAGCTCGGCGCGGACCGCGGCGACCCGGTGGCTGCCGGGGATCTCGACGCCGTCGAGGGCGGCCAGCCCGGCACGCGGACCGTCCGCCTCCGCGACCGCGACCGTCCGGGCCAGGCGCGCGGGGGGCGACGGGGAGAGCGCGAGCAGCTGGTCGTAGAGCGCGACGACGCGGTCCCACCGCGTCCGCGCGCTGCTGGGCGCGGCGGCGTGCTCGGCGGCGACGAGCGCCTGCAGCAGGTAGCTCCCTGCCAGCTCCGGCAGCGGGGTCCCCACGAGCACGGGCGAGGCGAGCAGCCGCCGCGCCTCCTCGATCTCGTCACGGTGCCACCGACCCCGGTCCTGGTCGCCCAGCAGCACCAGCCGGCCCTCGTCGTCCACCCGGGCGTCCCGGCGGGAGTGCTGCAGCAGCACGAGGGCCAGCAGCGCGGTCAGCGTGGGGTCCTCGGGTCTCAGGTCGCGCACCGTGCGGACCAGGCGCACCGCCTCCCCCGCGAGGTCGGGGCGCAGCAGGTCGGGACCGCTGGCCGGGGCGTACCCGGCGGTGAACGCGAGGTAGGCCGTCTGCGCGACGGTCTCGAGACGCCCGGGCAGGGCGGCGAGGTCGGGGACGGCGAAGGGGATGCCGGCCGTGACGATCTTCTTCTTCGACCGGGTCAGGCGGGCGGCCATGGTGGGCTCGGGCACGAGGAAGAGCGCGGCGACGTCGTGGGTGCTGACCCCCAGCACGAGCCGCAGGGCGAGCGCGCTCGCGGCCTCCGGGGCCAGGGCCGGGTGGGTGCACATGAGCACGAGCCGCAGCAGGTCGTCCTCGACGAGGTGGCCGGGGTCGGCCATGGCCCGCGGGGGGCGGCGGTCGAGGTCGGTCGCCAGCAGCGCGTGCCGCCGGCCGGCCATCGCCTCGGCCCGCAGCCGGTCGACGACGCGGCGCCGGGCCACCGTCCGCAGCCATGCGGCCGGGTTCGCCGGGGCACCCTCCCGCGGCCACTGCCGGGCCGCGGCCTCTACGGCGTCACCCAGGGCGTCCTCGACGAGGTCGAGGCGCCGGAAGCGCGCGAGGAGCGACCAGGCGGCCCCACTCCTCGCGCACGACCCGGTCGAGCTCGGTGGGCATGGACGTCAGTAGGGGTCGACCACCGGGCTGACCTGGATGTCGTAGGGCGGCAGGACGGTGAGCAGGTCGAGCACGACGTCGAGGTCGGGGGCCTGCAGCAGGTAGAAGCCGCCGAGCTGCTCGACCGCCTCCGCGTAGGGGCCGTCGGTGACCGTGCGCCGGCCGCCGCGGGTGCGGACGACCGTCGCGGTGTCGGCCTCACCCAGCGCCTCGCCGGCCAGGATCTCCACGCCGTCGCGGTCACGGCAGGCCGCGTCGAAGGCCCCGAACTGCTCCATCATCGCCTCCTGGTCCGCCTGGCTCATCGTCGACCAGGCGGGTAGCTCCCCGTCGGCCATGAGCAGCACGAGGTACTTCATCGCTGCCCCCTCCCCCGACCCGGGGGGCACCCCGGGGTACTGGTCCTGCGGACGGTGCGTCGCCTCATACGTCTCTCCTCGTCATCTGCGCGGGCCGCCGGGCGCGACCTCACCAGCATGTCGGACGGGCAGGCGCGAGATCGACAGCTCACGCGCACCATTTTCGGGGGCGCCGCCGCGATGCCCTAGATTGCCGGGCGTGAGTGCCCAAGCCCCCTCCTCCGTGATCCTCATCCGCGCCGAGAAGTTCGTGCCCAACCCGGCCACGGCCACGGACAACGCCTTCCAGCACGACGTGCCCGTCGGGCAGTCGGTCGAGGCGACCTCGGCGGCGGCGCTGGCCGAGATGGACGCGGTGGCGCAGGCGCTGCGCGACGTCGGGGTGCGGGTCCACGTCTTCAGCGACGCCGACCACACCCGGCCGGACAGCGTCTTCCCCAACAACTGGCTGTCCACGCACCCGGGCGGCTACGTCGCGGTCTACCCGATGTACGCCTCGAACCGCCGGCACGAGCGCCGCGGCGACATCCTGGAGATGCTCAAGGCGGACTACCGGCTGCAGACGATCGTCGACTACTCCGGGCTCGAGCCGGACGGCATCTTCCTGGAGGGGACCGGCGCCATGGTGCTGGACCACGTCTCCCGGGTCGCCTACACGGCCGTCAGCCACCGGGCCGACACGCACGTGCTGGAGCGATTCTGCAGCGACTTCAACTACGAGCCGATGCCGTTCCGGGCGGTCGACGCGGGCGGCGTGCCGGTCTACCACACCAACGTCATCGCCTGCATCGGCACGGACGTGGCGCTCATCGCGCTCGACATGATCCCCGACGAGCAGCGCCGCCGCGAGGTGCGCGAGCGGCTGGAGGTCACCGGGCGCGAGATCATCGAGCTGAGCGAGCACCAGGTGCGCGAGTTCGCGGGCAACGCGGTCGAGCTGCTGGGGCGGACCCCCGAGGGTCGCCGGCAGCACGTCATGGCCATGTCCGGGCGGGCCCGGCGCAGCCTCACCGGGCCGCAGATCACCGCGATCGAGCGCTCCTGCCAGATCGTGTCCGTGGACATCCCGACCATCGAGCTGGCCGGCGGCTCGGTGCGGTGCATGATCGCCGGGGTCCACCTGGACCCGCGTCGCACCGGGGCGCCCGAGCCGACCGCGACCGCCGAGGCCATCGACGAGGCCCCGGTCAGCGCGGACGGCCAGGTGGAGGAGCCCCGGCCGACGAGCACCGGCCGCGAGGCCGAGCAGCCGCCCGGGGCCTGAGCGGCGGGCGCAGCCGGCGCCGACCCGCAGGTCTCCCCCGGCCCGCCGAGGGCCCGCCGGGGGGCCGCCGCTGGGCCGCCCGTCGGTCAGGACGCCCGGTCGACTCGCCGATGGCGGGGCGGTGCGCGAGCATGAGGCCATGACCACCGCATCCCGACGCCGGCCGCTCGCGCTCTACGACGGCGACTGCGGCTTCTGCACGCGGGCGGCGGGCTGGATCCCGCGGCTGGGCGCCCGGGTCGACGTCTCGTCGCTGCAGGAGCACGACCTCGCCGCGCTGGGCGTCGACGCCGGCCGCACCGAGCTGGAGATGCCCGTCGTGCTGCCCGACGGCCGGGTCGCCTACGGCCACCGGGCGTGGGCGCAGATCCTCGCCCACTGCCCCCAGCCGCTGCGGGCCCTCGGGCTGGTCCTGGGGTCGCGGGTCATGGAGCGGCCGGGCGCCGCGGTCTACCGTCTGGTGGCCGCCAACCGGGGTCGGCTGCCGGGCGGCACCGCCCAGTGCGCGATCCCGGGCCAGGGGTGAGGCGCAGCGAGGTCTCGACCTCGGCGCTCGGGCCGGTGCCGGTCGCCGAGGCCTGGGAGCGGTATGCCGACCCCTCCCGCTGGGCGGACTGGGCGCCGCACCTGCGCCGCGTCGAGCTGGACGGGGTGCCCGCCGGAGGGTCGAGCCGGCTGCACGCAGGGATGTCGGGTCGGGTGCACGGGAGGCTCGGGCTCGCGGTGGACTTCGTCGTCGACGCGGTCGACGAGCCTGCTCGGACGTGGTCGTGGACGGTGCGCCTCGTGCGCCCGGTACCGGGCCCGTTCCGCCTCGACCTGCACCACACCCTCGTGGAGGTCCCGGACGACACCGGGACCAGCACCGTGGCCGGCCTGGTGCTGCGCGGGCCGGCGCCCGTCGTGCTCGCCTACCGGCCGGTGGCGCGGTGGGCGCTACGGCGGCTGGTGAGCTAGTTCGACGGGCCTCTCCTCCCGCTCGAGCCCTCGTGCAGCGCCGACCCGTCGGCGACCCGGGCGACGTCATACCCGGCACGGGAGGAGCCGGGTGACCACGGCGCCACGAAGTGTCTGGTTCGATGCGGGGTATGCCCGCCCTTCGCCGGACGCTGAGCGTCACCACCCGCAACGCGACCTTCCAGCGGTGGGAGTCGCTGCTGGGCAACCGCCGGGCCCGGCACCGGGCGGGTGAGCTCCTCGTGCAGGGCGTCCGCCCGATCGACCAGGCGCTGGCCCACGGCTGGCCGGTGCACGCGCTGCTGCGCCCGCTCGGCGGGCGGCCCTCGGCGTGGGCCGCCCGGGTGTGGGCGGACGCCGGTGGCGAGCGCTTCGAGGTCGCGCCCGGGCTCCTCGCCGAGCTGGCCCAGCGGGAGGACGAGCGGACCGAGCTCGTCGCCGTGGTCGGCATGCCCGCCGACGACCTGGGGCGGGTGCTCGGCGCGGGGGACGCCGGGGCGGCGCGGGCGGGTGCGCGGGCGGGGGTGCCGCTCGTGACGGTGTTCGACCGCCCGGGTCAGCCCGGCAACATCGGGACCCTGCAGCGCTCCATCGACGCCTTCGGGGGCACCGGCCTCGTGGTGACCGGGCACGCCGCCGACCCCTACGACCCGCGAGCCGTCCGCGCCTCGACCGGCTCCTGCTTCGCCGTGCCGACCGTGCGCGTCGACTCGGCGCAGACGGTGCTCGACTGGGTGCAGGCGCAGCGGCGGGGCGGGATGCCGATGCAGGTCTGGGGCACCGACGAGGACGGCGAGACCGACCTCTCGGCCGTGCCGTGGGAGCTGCCGACGGTGCTGGTCCTGGGCAACGAGACCCGCGGCATGGCGAAGGCGTGGCGCGAGGCCTGCGACGGCGTCCTCAGCATCCCCATGGTGGGCTCGGCCAGCTCGCTCAACGCCGCCGTCGCCGGGTCGATCGTGCTGCACGCGGCCCTGCGCGGCCGCGTGCGCTGACTCCTGCGCAGAAGCTCCACCTGTGCCGGGATGCATCCCCGCAGAGGTGCAGTTTCTGCCCACGAGTCGACGGGCGGCCGCTCGCGGCGCCTCCTGCGTCAGCCCTCGGAGGCGCCCAGCCGGCGGGCCAGGTCGTCGATCCCGCTGACGGTGAGCTCGGGGGCGGCCATGTGCCCGGGGTACCGGGCCGTGCCGCGCTCGACCCACGCCGTCCGCAGCCCGGCCGCCCGGGCGCCGTGCAGGTCCCAGGGGTGCACGGCGACGAGCATGGCGTCGGCGGGGGCGACACCGCATACCTCGAGGGCGTAGGCGTAGGACTCGGGCGCGGGCTTCCACCGCGGCGCGTCCTCGACGGTCAGCAGCCGCTCGAACCGGTCGAGCAGCCCCGCCCGCTCGAGCAGCCCCTGCGCCACCGCCGTCGACCCGTTGCTCAGGGTCACCAGGCGGACGCCGGCGTCGTGCAGCCGCCGCACGCCCGCCTCGACGTCCGGGTGCAGCGCCAGCCGGCCGAAGCCACCGAGCACGTGCTCGACCGCCCCCTCCACCTCGGTATGCCGCAGCTCCCGCGCGAGCATCGGCCGCAGCACGGCGCGCCCGACGTCGGCGAAGCGCGGGTTGTCGCCGGCCGCGGTGAGGGCGAAACCGTCGCGCAGCAACGAGGCGAACCACGTCGTGGCCATCGCCCCCGGGGCGCCCACCTCGACGAACCGGTCGGCCATCGGGCTCATGTCGGACAGGGTCTCGTTGACGTCGAAGACGAGGACGGCCGGCGCGGTGGTCATCGCCCCATCATCACCGTGCCGTCCTCGTCGGGGAAGAGCCGTGCGCGTTCCGCCGCGACGACTCGGCGGGCGAGGTCGGCCTCGCTGAGGTCGAAGGCCTCGGGGGCGCTCTGGGCGGTCTCGCTGATCCGCGCGTACCGGTCGAAGGTGCCCGCCTTGGCCGACAGCAGCTCGACCAGCCGCTCGTCGACGCTGTCCTCGGTGAGCAGGCGGTGCACCTGGACGGTCTGCAGCTGGCCCATCCGCCGGGCCCGCGCGACCGCCTGCCACTCGGTGGTGGGCTTGAGCTGCGGCTCGCACAGCACGACGACGGAGGCCGCCTGGATGTTGAGCCCGACGCCCACGGCCTGGATCTGCGCGACCAGCGCGGCTCCACCCGCGGCCCGGGAGAAGTCGTCGACGACCTGCTGGCGTCGGGCCGGGGGCACCGAGCCGGTGAGCGGTCCGAAGACCGGCCCCGGCAGGCTCGCGGCGACCCGGTCGAGCACGTCGCGGAAGTAGGAGAAGACGATGACGCGGCGGCCGTTCTCCTCCGCCTCGGCCACGACCTCGAGCAGGTGCGCGAGCTTGGCCGACCGCCGACCCGAGGCGAAGGCGGCGCGCCGCATCGCCATGAAGCTGCCCGCCGCGACGGCATCGCGGTAGGCCACCTCGTCGGCGGCGGACAGCTCCAGCCACTCCTCCACCTCGACCAGCTCGGGCAGCTCGACGAGGACGTCCTCGGTGTTGCGGCGCAGGTAGACGGGCGCGATGCGGCGGCGGAAGTCGACCGGGGAGTCGCCGAGACCGTCCAGCAGGTCGGGGCGCAGGTAGCCGACGAGCGTCGCGAACTCCCCCACCCTGTTCTCCAGCGGGGTGCCGGTGAGCAGCAGGACGTGCTGGGTGCGCGCGACGAGCGCGGCCACCCGTCGGGAGCGCTGGGCGGTCGGGTTCTTCACGTAGTGCGCCTCGTCGACCACCAGCGCGTCGACCTCGAAGCCGCCCAGGTCCTCGCCGAGGGACGCGAGCGTGGAGTAGGTGGTGACCGCGACTCCCCCGTCGGCGCGCCACCGCGCCAGCTCGGCCTGCCGGTCGGTGCCGTGGAGACGGCGCGGCTCGAGCCCGGTCTTGGCGTCGACCTCGCGCACCCAGCTGCTGAGGACGGCGGCAGGGCAGACCACGAGGAACCAGCGGGCACCCTCGGTGGCGCGGTGCGCGAGCACGGCGAGCGCCTCGACGGTCTTGCCCAGGCCCATCTCGTCGCCGATGAGCACCTTCTCCTGGACGAGGGCGAAGCGGGCGGCGAAGCTCTGGTAGCCGCGCAGCGGGACCGTCAGGTATGCCGTGTCCAGCTCCTGCGCGCGGACCGCCTCGACGACGTCCTCCGGCAGATCGCCGTGGGTGCCGGTCTCCTCCACGAGGCCGAGCTCGGAGAGCAGCGCCAGGTAGTGCGCCGGGCGGTCGGCGAAGTCGACCCAGGGGTCGTCCTGCTGGGCCCGGGCGAGGGCGTCGCGCAGCTCGCGGGCGCGCTCGAGCACGGGGAGGAGGAGGTCGAGCAGGTCCTCGACCGGGGCGTCGCCGAGGACGGCGAGATGGGTGGTGCGGTCGGTGACGTGGTCGGCGAGCGGCAGCAGCGTCTGGGCGAGGGCGACGAGGTCGGTCGCCTTGGCGGTCTGGCGCAGCAGGTCCCAGGTACGCAGCCGCTCCAGCAGGCGGGTCGTCTGCGGGGTGCGGTCGTCGGGGTCGAGGCGCACGGGCGCGTCGTCGAGGGCCAGGGTGCGCAGGGTCTGGGCGGCACCGCGTATGCGCCGGGCGGTGACCGGGCCCACGCCAGGCACCGCCTCGAGGTCGGGGGCGTCGTGGTCTCGCGCCAGGACCTGCGCGACGGTGGTGATGCCCGCGTCGGTCAGGGGGCCGATGCGCAGCCGCTCACCGGTGGCCTCGCGGAGCCGGTCGACCGGCATCTGCGCCAGCAGTCGGTCGGCGGCGACCGCGCGCACGGCCTCTCCGGCGGTGAGCGCCTGCTGGCGGGCCTCGTCGGCACGGGTGATGACCGTGGCGAGGGGTGGGAGCACGGCGGGCAGGTCCCGCAGGTCGAGGGCGTGGGGCGCGACGGGCGCGCCGGGTGCGTCGGGTGCGTCGGGTGCGTCGGGCGCGCCGGGCGCGTCGGGTGCGTCGGGTGCGTCGACCACCGTCGCCGCGTCGCCGAGCGCGACGACCTGCTGGTGGTCGGTGGGGCCGCCCAGCAGGTCGACCAGGCCGACGTGCGGGTGCAGGGCGGCGTCGGGGGCGAGGGGCAGGGTGGGCTCGCGGGTCTGCGCGTCCATCCGGGCCAGCCACGCCTCGGGGTCGGCGCCCCAGTCACGCTGGTGCAGCAGCAGCCAGCGTGCCTGCGTCTCGGCCCGGGTGCGGCGGGCGCCGAAGGTCACGAGGCGGCGCAGCCCCACGAGCGCGCGGGCGGCGTCGACCGCCCGCGGCACCCGTAGGGCCAGGTCGTCCAGCACCTCCTGCTCCGACGCGTCGAGGCCGGTCAGCGCGGCCCTGGCCACGAGCTGCCCGAGCAGGACGTCGTCCCCCCTGCCGAGGGCGAGCACCCGCCACCCGCGCGTGCCCGAGGGCCGGAGTCGCGTCATACGGGAGGTCAGCCGGGCGCCTGCCTCGTCGGCCGCCCGGGTCACCTCCTGGCGGTGTGCGTGCACGCGCTCGGCGACCGGGGCCAGCCGCTCCCCCTGCGCGACCACCACCTCCAGGCGCGCCCGCTCGTCCCTGTCCATCACCGGCGAGCGTAGCGGGGTGGTCCGACGGCAGGGTCCGCGAGCGCAGGTGGAGGTCCTCGACGACAGGCGGGCCCGCCGGGCAGCGGAGCGACGGCATACCCCGGTGCCCCGGCTAGGCTGACGAGACGCAGTCGCGAGGGACGGAGCACCATGGCACGGCACGACGTGGTCATCATCGGTGCCGGCAATGCCGGTGTCTCGCTGGCCGCGCGGCTGCTGAGGGTCGGCGCGAAGGACGTCGCCGTGGTGTCGCCGGACCGCCCGCACCTGTTCCGCCCGCTGCTCAACTACGTCGCCGGTGGTCAGGCGACGATGACCGAGCTGACGCGCAGCACCGCGGCGGTCCTGCCGACGGGGTGCACGTGGGTCCGCGACCGGGCGGTGGCGGTGCACACCGACGAGCGCGAGGTCGAGCTGGCCGGGGGCGACCGGCTGGGGTACCAGGACCTCGTCCTCGCGCCCGGCATGGAGGAGGACCTCGACGCCGTGCCGGGACTCGCCGCGGCCATGACGGCGGGCTGGTCGCTGACCGCCCACCTGGAGTCCCAGGCGAGTGCCGTGTGGCGCGCGGTCGAGGGTCTGCGGCGCGGACGTGTCGTCTTCACGGTCCCGCCGGAGCCCTCACCGTGCGGCGGCACCGCGCTGAAGCCGCTCTTCCTGGCGTGCGACCACTGGCGTCGGTGCGGGGTGCTGGACGACCTCGACGTGCAGCTGATCACACCGTTCGACGGGGTCCTGGGCGTGCCCTTCGTGGACGGCCGGCTCGCCGACCACCTGCGTGAGCTCGGGGTCAGCGTCCACCACGGCTCGACGGTGGGGGCGGTGGACCACGTGGAGCGCACGGTGACCGTGGACGGCCCCGCGGGGCGGGTGCTCGAGGACGTCGAGCGGGCGTTCGTCGTGCCGCCCTACCGCGGGCCGGACTGGCTCGCCCCGCTCGGCCGGGAGGGCTCCGCGGGTCTGGTCGACATCGACCCCGAGACCCTGGCCCACCGCCGCGCGCCACGGGTCTGGAGCCTGGGCGACGCCGCCGCGCTCGACACCCGGTCCTCCGGGGGCGGACTGCGCCAGCAGGTCGAGGTGCTCGCCGACAACATCGCCTGCAGCAGGCTGGGCAGGCCGCTGCGCCGCTACGACGGCTACACCATCATCCCTGTCACGGTGGACCGGCGCCGACTCATGCTCGTCGAGTTCGACCGCACGGGCGCCCCGGCGCCGACCACGAGCCTGGTGGACCTCACCGTCCCCCGCCGTGCGCTCTGGCTCTTCGACCGGTACGTCGAGCCGGTCATCTACTTCCGCGCGCTGCTGCGGGGGCGGCTCATCCCCTGAGCGGGGTATGCCGCGCCCTCCGTCCCGAGTGCTGCGCCCTGGTCCCGAGGTATGCCGCGCTCCGTCTCGAGGTGCGGTCGGCCGCGAGCAGGCGGACGATGGCGTCATGGAGCAGATTCAGTCCCAGCCCGTGCCCGCGATCGTGCGATGGACCGAGCGCCTCGAGCAGACCGAGGCGCTGGACGGCCCGGTGCAGGCCATCGAGCCCACCATCACCTCGGTCTTCGGGTCCGGCACGACCGGCTGGGCCCTGCGCGGCGAATGGCTCGGCCACGCGCTGCACCCGCTGCTCACCGACATCACCATGGGGTCGTGGACCTCGGCGACGGTGCTCGACCTCGTCGGCGGTCCCGCGTCGGCGCCGGCGGCGCAGCGGCTGGTCGGCCTCGGGCTCCTCACAGCCGCCCCGACCGCGTGGTCGGGCTGGGCGGAGTGGTCCGAGACCGGCACCCGCGACAAGCGGGTCGGTCTCGTGCACGCCGCGGGCAACGCGCTCGCCGCCACCGCCTACGCCGCGTCCTGGATCGCCCGCCGCAGCGGCAACCACCGCCTCGGTGCGGTGCTCGCGATCGGCGGGGCCGGGGCGTCGGGCGCTGCGGCATACCTCGGCGGTCACCTGGCCGTGGCCCGCGGCGTCGGGAGCAAGCACCCGGTCTTCGACGACCCGGCCCAGATCGTCACCTAGGCCCCGGTTCCTCGGACGTGCCCCCCGCGCCCGAGTCGCCCGTCGACGCACGCCCCTCGGTCCGCCGGTCGAAGAGCGCGTCCACCTCGTCGACGACCAGCACCGGATCGGACCTCTGCGCATGGTCGAGGATCCGACCGACGTTCTTCTCGGTCTCCTCGAGGTAGCGCGAGACCACCCGGCCCAGGTCCACCCGGTCGAGACCGACGCGAACCGGATCCACCGGACCGCTGCTCGCCCGACCCCGACCGGCCGGCGGCACCGCCTGGAGGGTCAGCGTGTGCACGTCGAACTCGGCAGGACGCACCGGTGCCATCCAGAACGACACCACCACACGACCTGCGCGGACGTCGGCCTCGGTCATGCTCTGGCCCGGCCCGCAGCGCACCCCGCAGGCCTCGTCGACCCTCGACCCGGCGAACGCGCCCTGCCGCCAGAGGGCGTGCAGGAAGTCCTCCGACAGCCGCCGGACGTCCGCCCACAGCGCCGCGTCACCCGGCCGGTCCGCTACGACGTCCAGCCCCGCGGTGAGCGACGCCAGGACGTGGTCGGTGAGCCGCCGGACCGACAGGTAGCGGGTCGCCGGGTCACCGGTCTGCGCCCCGGCGAGCGTCCGAGCACCCCACACCAGCCGCCCCCGCCCGGGGAGCTCGCGCAGCGCGTTCACCCCGGCGCCGGTCAGCTCCTCGGTCCGGGCGCGGTCGAGCGCCTCGGTGAACCCCTCGATCCCCCGCAGCTCGACACCGGCCGGGGCCTTCCACACCCCGCGCTGCGCGTCGGTGCGGGCGATCACCCCGGCCACCGCCCCGCTCGGCGGCACGGCCAGCCCGTCGACGACCACCCAGGGGTGGTAGGCCGCGGCGCGCTCCCGGTGCTCGCCCACCTCGTCCAGGCTCGCGCGCACCCCGGAGGTCCAGGGCCCCGGCGGGAGGTCGAGCAGCAGCACCGCCCGGTATGCCGCACACCACCCGAGCGCGACCCGCACCTGCTCGGGGTGGTCGGCGGTGAGACCCGGCACGACCAGCACGGTGATCCCGGAGTCGTCCAGCGCGTGCAGGCCCCCAGGGCCGTCCGGAGGCACGAGCTGCTCCGGGGCAGGGCCGGGCGCCCGGACGACGACGGCCTGGGCGCCACCGTTCGCGAAGAAGAGGTCGACGGCGTGACCGAGGGGACGACCCGCATCGAGACCGGGACCGAAGACGGCGTGGTACTCCGCTGCGCTGCTCACGGTGACCGGGGAGTCGAGCGGGCCCTCGTCCGCGACACCGACGAAGCCGGTCACGGACGTGGGGAGCGCCTCGACGGGGGCGAGGGCGCCGCCGGGTGCGGGAGGGGGCATACCGGTAGGAGCCGTCGACGGCCGCTGAGATACATCGGACGAGCCGATCTGGCGGACGGTCAGCGGGTCCGGGTCCGGTCGTCCTCCAGGGCGTCGATGACGGTGTCGAGCAGGGAACGCAGGGCGCGCCCCTGCTCCTCGGTCATGCCCATGCCGCCGGCCAGCCGCTGCGGCACGTCGGCCACGCGCTCGCGCAGCTGCCACCCGTCGTCGGTCACCGAGACCAGCACGCGCCGCTCGTCGCGAGCGTCACGCACCCGCGTGACCAGACCGACGGCCTCCATCCGCTTGAGCAGCGGCGTGAGGGTGCCGGAGTCCAGGTGCAGGCGAGCACCCAGGTCGCGCACGCTCAGCGGCTCGGCGGAGTCCCAGAGCGCGAGGAGGGTGAGGTACTGCGGGTAGGTCAGCCCGACCTCGTCGAGCAGCTCGGCGTAGCGCCGGGTGACCGCGCGGGAGGCGGCGTAGAGCGGTAGGCAGATCTGCTCGTCGAGCGCGAGCTGCGGGTGGTCCTCCGCCCGCCGGCTCGTGGGGTGGCCGTCGTGCATGCCGTCATCGTAGCGTTTGCACGATTCGATTGCGCGCAATACAGTTGTGGGCATGGATACTCTCTACACCGCTACCGCTCTTGCCACCGGGGACGGCCGCAACGGCCGCGTCGAGTCCAGCGACGGGATCCTCGCCGCCGACGTGCGCGCCCCGAAGGAGATGGGCGGCCAGGGCGGCGCCACCAACCCCGAGCAGCTCTTCGCCGCCGGCTACGCCGCGTGCTTCCACTCCGCCCTGCGCAGCGTCGCCAAGCGCTCCGGCGCCGACGTCACGGACTCCGAGGTCGTGGCGGACGTGTCCATCGGCCCGAACGGCGAGGGAGGCTTCGGCCTGGCCGTCGGCCTCGAGGTGACGCTCCCCCAGGTCGAGCGCGCCGAGGCCGAGAAGCTGGTGGAGCAGGCCCACCAGGTGTGCCCCTACTCCAACGCGACGCGCGGCAACATCGAGGTCACCCTCACGGTCGCCTGAGTGCCACAGGTATGCCGCCTCGTCGCCCTGGCAGGTCCAGGCCAGGACGGTGGGGCGGCTGGCCAGGACCGGACCGTCGTAGGGACGTGTGCGCGGGACCGGCCGCATGGGGTGCGGACGTCCAGGTCAGGAGCGCAGCGCCCTCAGGAACGCACGACCCTCAGGAGCCCAGCGCCCTCGGCGACGCAGAACCCTCAGGAGCGCAGCGCCGTCGGATCGCAGCGCCGTCAGGAGCGCAGCACCTTCTCCATCGGCCGGCCCTTGGCCAGCTCGTCGACGAGCTTGTCGAGGTAGCGGATCTGCCGCATCAGCGGGTCCTCGACCTCCTGGACCTTGACGCCGCATACCGATCCGGTGATCTGGTCGACGCGCGGGTTGAGGTCCGCGGCCGCGAAGAAGTCCTCGAAGGTCGTCCCCTCGGCAAGGTGTCGGCTCAGCTCGGCGTCGTCGAACCCGGTCAACCACTCGAACACCTCACGCACCTCGGCCTCGGTACGCCCCTTGCGCTCGGCCTTGGTGACGTAGTGCGGGTACACCGAGGCGACGCTGACGGTGAAGATGCGGCTCATGTCAGATCCTGGCCCTCGGGTGCGGGTGTCGATGAGTGGGTCGTCGTGGCTGTCAGGCCCGGGTCAGCGGCCGGAGTCCTCGACGGTGCTCTGGCGACCGTGACTGGCAGTGGCATCGCCCTTCGGCTCGTCACGGTGCTTGTCCTCGGCCGTGGCGTCGTCCGGGCCGGTGTCGTTGGTGTCCGGGGTCTCGGGAACGGCATCGGCGCCCCCGCGGATGGTCTCCTCGTTGAGGGAGCCGGAGCCACCCTCGGAGACGGTGCGGCCCTGGTCGGAGTCATGGGTCATGCTCCTCAATCTACGCGCTGGCGAGCCGATGGTCGTGGCGACCGGTGACCAGCGATGTGGGTCTGGCGGTGGCCGCGGCCCTGTCCGCTGGTGAGAGGTGCGCAGGCGGGTGGACCGGCCTCACGCGGACGAGCAGCACGCAGGCCGGTGGCCCGGCCCGCGTGGGGCCGGGTGTGGGGCGGGGTCATCGCAGTCTCCAGCGGACTCCGGTCGCGTCTACGTCGGCGGTGGTGTCGTGCTGGTGGACCCAGGTGTGGTGCCGGGGGCAGAGGAGGGCGTAGTTGCCCAGGTCTGATCGGCCACCTTGGGCCCAGTGGACGACGTGGTGGGCGTCGCACCAGGTCGCGGGCACGTGGCACCCGGGGAAGGTGCACCCGCCGTCCCGGTGGGCCAACGCCCGCCGCTGGCCCGGGGTGACCAACCGTTTGGCGCGGCCGAGGTCCAGGATCTGCCCGGTCTCGCCGAGCACGGCGGGGATGATGTCGGCCTCGCACGCCAGCTGCCGCACCTGGTGGGCCGGGATCGCCCCGTCGTGCACCGTGCGTCCATCACCGCCCAGGGCACCACGCAGCTCCTGCAGCCCGATCGTCACCATGACCTGCGCCTTGGGTGTCGTCGGCTGCCCCTGGGCACCGGCGACACCGCGGCGGAACACCGTCATGAACGCGTCGTAGCGCCGCTGACCCGCCGTCCGCAGGTCCAACTCGGCCACCGAAAGGCCACCATCGCCGATGTCGCCTCCCTGAACAGCGTCGGCCTGCATGGCGCCGCTCCCGATGCCGCGCCCCGGGACGCCACCTCGCCCGGCGTCGCCACCCTGCGCGCCGTCCTCCCGCCGCACCGGCGCAGCCAGGGGTGACATCAGCACGGCCCGGATCGCTTCGTAGTCGGCGTCGCTGCCCACGGTCACCACGAACCGGCGCAGCGACCCGTCCGCCAACGACGACTCGTGCACGTCCCGCAACTCATGCTTCACCACGGCGCGTGACACCTGCTCCTTCTCGGACAGGCAGGTCGCGACGAGCTTGGAGGTGATCCTGCCCAGGTCCTTCTCGTCGAACTCCTCCCGGCCCGCNNGCGGTCCGCGACGCCAGCCCCGGGCATACGCCCCGGACCCAGTCCACGTCGGAGAACCCGGCCTCCTGGTGCAACCCCCGCCCCAGACCCTCCCGCACCACCGCCACCACCAACGCCTGCGTCCGCGCCGCCACCCCGTCCAGGACCCCCAGCACCTCACCCAGCTCACGCTCCTGCAACAACGCCGGCGAGGCGAGCGCCGCCGCGGACCGCTCGACCGCCTCAGCCAACTGCGCCACGACCGCGACCGCACCACCCCCGGCGCCGCCGTCACGGCCGCCGGTGGCCTCACTGCCCCAGCTACCCCTCATACGAACAAGTGTACGAACCACCTCCGACACACCCTCCCTCGTCGGGCGTCGTGTCGACGGATGTCGCATCCTCCGCCCCCCCGGCTCCTTTTCACAGCCACCGCCTTCTCGACATTCGAGTCGTGAGTCTGTGACTCTTCCGCGATCACGCATTCCGTCCTATGCTTCTCCTCGCCTCCTGGGGAATGTGAGGAGGTTTCGTCTGTATCCGTGAGCAGGGACCCGTGAACGTTCAACCACCCTTGTCCGCGACCCCTGCAGCACGGGCTCGCGTAAATCCTCTCCTCCTCGTCACCCTGGGGGCGGTTCTCGCCGTCGTCATCGGGCTGGGCGGGGTCTATCTCGGCATGACGCTGCGCGGCGACAGCACCGCGGCCCCACCCGAGACCGAGCCGGTCGCCGCCGCCACGCCCGACCCTGTGGTCGCCACGGCGGAACCGGCCTCCGACTCCCTCAGCACCGACGAGCTCGCTGACCGCTACGCCTCGGGGGTGTTCAAGGTCGAGGTCGAGGGGTGCAACATGAGCGGCTCCGGCTCGGCCTGGGTCCTCGACGAGCACCACCTGGTCACGAACTGGCACGTCGTCAGCATCGACCCGACGCCCGAGCTGGTGAGCCGGGACGGCAGGACCACGATGACCGGCACCGTCATCGGCGGCCGGACCGAGCCCGACATCGCCGTCATCGAGGTCGACGAGCCCATCCGCGGGGCTGCCCTCGACTGGGCCGACACCGACGACCTGCGGGAGGGCGAGGAGATCGTCTCCCTGGGCTACCCCGCTCCCGCCGGCGACTTCTCGGTCACCCCGTCCACCATCCTCAGCTTCCAGATGGACGGGTCCACCCGCGAGGCCATCCGGGGCGACGGTGCCCTGGACCACGGCAACTCCGGCGGTCCGGCGCTGACCGCCGACGGCGAGGTCGCGGGGGTCGCCACCGTCATGGTGCGCGAGGCCAACCAGCTGCAGATGGTGCCGCTACTCTTCACCACGGACGCGCTGCGGTCCACGGTGCAGGACTTCATCGACGACCCGCAGACCGTGGAGGAGTCCTGCGACGAGGAGGTCGCCGAGCTCCCGGACGAGTGGGGTGACGACTTCGAGGACTGGTCCGCGAGCGGCCCGGACGCCTACGGGGACGACGCCACGCTGGACGCCCTGTGGGACTCGTGCGCCGCCGGGGACCTGGAGGCGTGCGACTCGCTGTGGTGGGACTCGCCGATCGGCTCGGGGTATGAGGCGTTCGCCGCCACGTGCGGGGGCACCAGCGAGGCCTCGCACGGGAGCTGCGTCTCGGACGCCGAGTGGGCTGCCCAGGAGGCTGCGTGGGAGGCGGAGCGGGTCCAGGACGAGGCCGACCGGGCCGCCGACGAGGCGGCAGAACAGGCCGCCGAGGAGCAGGCCCAGGCGGAGGAGGAGGCCGCCGTCGCGGCCCTGCTCTCCGTCTGCGAGGCGGGCGACATGCAGGCCTGCGACGACCTCTACTGGCAGTCCGCGTCGGGCAGCGAGGCCGAGGCCACGGCCGCGGACTGCGGCGGACACTTCGCGGACTACTGGGGCTCCTGCGTCGACCGCGAGGCCGAGGCCGGTGAGATCGCGACGCTGGTCGGGTCGTGCGGGGCGGGCGACATGCAGGCCTGCGACGACCTCTACTGGCAGTCACCGTCGGGCAGCGAGGCGGAGGCGATCGCGGAGGACTGCGGCGGCCGCTACCCCGGCGAGGGTGGCTCCTGTGTCTGGTCCGAGGAGGAAGAGGAGTAGATCACCGAGCGTGTCAGACCTCGGTGCCGAGCAGCTCCGAGAGGTGGCCGTCGAGCTCGGCGAGGTAGGACTCCTCGAACCCGAAGAGCCCGAAGTGCCCGGCCACCGAGTGCAGGACGCGCAGCTCGCTGCCGGGGACCAGCTCCTGCTCCCGGGCGCAGTCGCGCGGCGGGAAGAACATGTCCTCGTCGATGGGCAGCACGAAGGTCGTGGCGGTGATCCGCCCGAGCGCCGCCGCCAGGTCCCCGCCGGTATGCCGCGCGACGTCCCCGCGCTGCCACTTCCACGCCATACTCAACAAGGCGTTCGGGTCCATCGCGGCGAACGTCGGCCGCAGGAACCGGTCGCGGAACTCCTCGAAGGTGTCCCAGGTGACGTCCGGCAGCTCGATCCCGCGCCAGAACTCCGAGCGCCAGAACTCGGTGGACAGACCGACCACCGCCCAGATGTCGGCGTGCCGGCGCAACCCCTCGCCCACGTCGGCCGGGGAGGCGTAGTCGCCGCCGTTCCACCCCGGGTCCGAGGTGATGGCGTCCATGAGCGTCTGGGTGAAGAGGAAGTCGTGCGGGGTGTTCTGCGCGGTGCCCGCGATCATCGCGGCGCGCTGCACCTTGTCCGGGAAGCGGACCGCCCACTCCCACGTCTGCTGGGCCCCCATCGAGCCGCCGACGACGAGCGCGAGCCGCTCGATGCCGAACGTCTCGCGCAGCAGCTGCTCCTGCGCGCGGACGTCGTCACCGATGCGCACGTGCGGGAAGCCCGCCATCGCGATCTCGCCCTCGGCGGTGTGCGGGGAGGTCGACAGCCCGTTGCCGATCTGGTTGACGACGACGATGAAGTAGCGCGACGGGTCCAACGCCCGCCCCTCCCCGATGTAGGTCAGGTCCCAGGTCTGGTGAGTGCCGGAGAACCAGGTGGGGATGAGGATCGCGTTGTCCTTCGCCTCGTTCAGCTCCCCGTAGGTGGCAACCGCGAGCTGGAGGTCCGGTATGACGCCACCCTCCTCGAGCTCGAACCTCCCGAGGCTGTGGAGCTCGTAGGCGCCCTGCACCTCGGGTGTGTAGAAGGGGTTGTCGATCGGCATGGCGGACTCCTCGTCGAGCGCGGTCACGGTGGTCGTGAGCCTAGCCGCAAGGGCCCGCCGCCGGGAAGAGGTACCACGTCGTCAGGCGCGGGCCTCCAGCACCATGTTGAAGTCGTTCTCCGCGGCCCGGCGCACCGTGCCGAAGCCGGCCTCGGTGAGCACCTGGGTCAGCTTCCTCTCGCCCGCCTGCGACCCGAGCGCGAGACCGACCGGCTGGGACAGCGAGTTGGCGGTGCACAGGAACGTGGAGGCGGCGAAGCTGACCGGTGCCATCGGCACCGTCGCCAGGGTCGTCGACAGGTCGTCCGCGGCGAGCGGCTCGACGAGCAGCAGCCGACCGTCGGCAGCGAGTGCCCGACGGGCGTGCGCCGCTGCCCCGACCGGATCGCCCAGGTCGTGCAAGGTGTCGAAGTAGGTGATGAGGTCCACCTCCCGGTCCGGGTAGCTCTGCGCGTCGTCGACCTCGAAGCGCACCCGGTCGCTCACCCCGTGCTCCTGCGCACGGCGTCGGGCGACCTCGACGGAGGGCTCGTGCGCGTCGTAGCCGACGAAGCGCGAGGCGGGGAACGCCTGGGCCAACAGCACCAGCGGCGCCCCGCGACCGCAACCGACATCGACGACCGTGGCCCCGGCCTCCAGCCGCTGCGACAGGCCCTCGACGGCGGGCACCCACTCGGAGAGCAGACTGTTGCGGTAGCCGACGCGGAAGAATCGCTCGATCGCCTCGAAGATCGCCGGGTCCTGCTCCGACCACGGGATGCCGTGCCCGGTGCGGAACGCCTCGCTGAGCCGCTCGGTCCGTCGGTGCAGACCGCTGATGAGCGGGGCTGCCCCGATCATCGCGGCCGGCGAGTCGTCCGAGGCCAGGACGGCGGCGTGCTCCGCCGGGAGGGTGAAGGTGCCGGCGTCCGGGTCGTGGAGCAGGATGCCGACGGAGGCCTGCTGCGCGAGCCACTCGCGGACGTACCGTTCTGCGGTGCCGGTCGACGCTGCCAGCTCGGCCGGGGTCACCGGGCCGGAGCCGGCGAGCGCGGCATACAGTCCGACGCGGTCGCCGACGGCCATCATCGCGGCGGTCGCGCCCCCGGCGAGCATCATCGCGATCTGCTGCGCGAAGGCGCCGACCTGCTCGAGATCGAGCTCGGACGAGGCCGCCTCAGTGGCGCCCGGGGTGTCGGCCGGGGTGCCGGCCGGACCGCCGTGGTCGGCCTGGTCGGCGTGGTGGGGTGCTGTGTGCGTGGTCATGTCGCCTCTCTCTCGTCGTGCTGACCGTCCCACCGTGGACCGCCGCGCTTGCACGGCGCTGTCACCCCACTGTCAGGCAGACTGGTCGACGTGCCCCAGCTGCGGTTCGGCGTGCTCGGCACGCTGGAGGTGCTCGTCGACGGCCGACCGGTCCACGTCCCCGCCGGACGTCGTCGGGCGGTGCTGACCTGCCTGCTCGTGCACGCGGACACCCCGGTCTCCACGGACGCCCTGGTCGAGGCGGCGTGGGGCGACGAGCCACCGGCCGACCCACGCGGCGCGCTGCAGACCGTGGTCTCCCGCCTGCGGGTGCTCCTCGGACCGGACGCGGTGCAGACCGTGGAGCACGGCTACCGCCTACCGGCTCCCCCGGCGCAGGTGGACGCCCTCGAGCTGGAGGACCTTCTCGCCCGGGCTCGGGCCGCCGAGCCTGCCAGCGCGTCGGTTCTCCTGGAGCAGGCCCGGGCGCTGTGGCGAGGGCCGCCCTTCGGTGCGCTCACCGACCGGGAGCCGGTGGTGGCCGCAGCCGCACGACTGGAGGGTATGCGGCACGACGCCACCGAGCTGCAGGCCGCGGCCCTGCTCGACCTGGGTGAGGAGGCCGCCGCGGTGCCGCTCCTGGGCGAGCTGCTGGCCGAGGAGCCCTACCGCGAGCGCGCCGTCGGCGTGCTGGCGCGGGCCCTCTACCGTCTGGGACGGCAGACCGAGGCGCTCGACCTGCTCGACCGGCACCGCCGCCGCATGGCCGACGAGCTGGCGCTCGACCCGTCCCCGGAGCTGGTCGACCTGCAGGCACGGGTGCTGGGGCACGAGCTGGAGGCCCCCGTCGCATCCCCGGCCGGGCGACCCCGCCGACGGGACGACCCCGACCTCTCGGACACCGCCGAGCCGGTCGACGGCCCAGCGGTGGCAGGACGAGCACCGGGGCCCGCACCAGGGCCAGCGCCCAGGCCCTCGCCGCCGGACTGGCTCCGGGGAGCGGCCCCCCTGGTGGGGCGGGAGGACGACCTCGCCCGCGTCCTGGAGGCGGTGCGGGCTGGTCCGCTCACGACGGTGACGGGCCCGGGCGGTGTCGGCAAGACCAGACTCGCCGGGGAGGCTGTTCGCCTCATCGCGCGCCAGTCGGCGCTGCCGGTCGTGGTGACCGAGCTCGCCGGCGCCGGGCCCGGCGAGGTCGCGACCACCCTCGCCGGCGCGCTGCGGCTGGGGCGCCGGATCGCGGACCCGGCCGAGGCGGTCGTCGACCTGCTGACGATCGCTCCGCACGTGCTGGTCGTCGACGACGCGGAGCACCTCCTCGGGGAGGTCGCCGAGCTGCTCGCCCAGGTGGCGCGGCGGTGCAGCGGCACGCACGTGCTCGTCACCAGCCGCCAACGCCTCGGTCTGGGCTCTGAGGTGGTGCTGCCGCTCGAACCGCTGGCGGTGCCCGGCCCGGACGACGGCGACGGGCTGGGCACCTCGGCGGCGGTCCGCCTCTTCACCGACCGGGTGCGGCGGCTGAGCCCCGGGTTCGGCGTCACCGCGGACAACGCGGTGGCGGTGGGCGAGCTCTGCCGCCGTCTCGACGGGCTGCCGTTGGCGCTGGAGCTGGCAGCCGCGCGCACGGTGACGCTGGGGCTGGAGGAGGTCCTGGCCCTCCTGCCGACACCCGACCGCGCCGATGACGGGCACCTCACTCCGGGGGACAGCCTGGCACCCGGCCGGGCCGGCACTGGGCGCGTGACTCCGCAGGACGGCCCGCCACCCCCGGCTCCCGACGGGCTCGGGCTCGACCGGACGGTCGACTGGTCCTGCCGGCTCCTCGACGCCGAGCAGCAGGTCCTGCTGGCGCGGCTGTCCGTCTTCGCCGGTGACTTCGACGTCGAGGCGGTCCGGGCGCTCTACGCCGGTCTCGAGGTCGCCCCGGACCCGGGCGCGGCCCTGGCCGGACTCGTGGAGGCCTCGCTCGTCTCAGCGCGGGTGGAGGGTCCGCGCGCGCGGCACCGCTTGCTGGGCGTGGTGCGGGAGTATGCCGCTCGTCGGCTGCGCGGACGCGGGACCGAGGAGGTCGCGGTGCAGCGGGCGCATGCGACCTGGGCAGCCACCGAGTGCGAGCAGGTGGCCGAGGTGTGGGCCACTCAGGACGGGGCGCTCCTCGCCGGCCGGCTCGAGGAGCTGGTGCCGGACGTGGTGGCGGCGCTGCGCCGCACGGTGGCCAGCACAAGGACCGCCCGCTCCGCCCCGGTCCTGCTCGTCGCGCTGCGGACCGCCGGCGCGGTGGGACGGTGCCTGCACTGGGTGCCCCCGCCGGACCTCGGCGACCTCCACCTGGCGGTCGCCGAGCTGGCGGTCTCCCGGCTGGGGCCCCGCGACCTCGCGGTCGGTGACGCACCGGTCGTCGCGAACGGTGTGGGGGCGGGCGCGATGGTCGCGGTCGAGCGGGGCGAGCTCGACCGGGCGCGCCGACTGGCGCTGGCCGGGCACCAGCTCGTCGGCGGGACCGACGAAGCCATGGTCTGTCTGGTGCTGGGCGTGGAGGCGATGTACCGCGGGGACGCCGCCACCTGCACCGAGTGGTTCACCCGCCTCGGCCGCCTCCCCGGACTCGCCGGTGAGAGCCACACCTCCCGGGCGCTGATGGCGCTGTATGCCGGTGACCTGGCGGCAGCGCAAGACCACCTCGCCGTGGCGCGCGCAGCCGCGGGCTCCGGCGCGGACGCCTCGCGGGCGTTCGCGCTGTATGCCGAGGGGGAGGTCATGGGAGTCACCGACACCCAGGCGGCGACCGACCGCTTCCGGGAGGCGGCGGCCTTGGCCGCCCAGATCAGCGCGGCCCAGGTGAGCAAGGTGGCGCGGCTGGCGCTCTTCGCCCGGCTGGTGCGCGACGGTCACCGCGGGGAGGCACGCACGCTGGGCGGGGCGTTGCTCCGTGACCTGCAGCGCACCGGGTCCTGGGCCCAGATCTGGACCATGCTCCGGGTGCTGGCCGAGCTGCTCCTCGAGGAGGGCGAGGCCTCGGGCGCCGCCTTCCTGCTCGGTGCGGCCGAGCAGGATCCCTCTGCTCCTCCCCTGATGGGTGAGGACATCGCTCGGCATGCCGCGATCCGGCAGCGTCTGGTCGACGAGGTGGGAGCGGGCGTGCTGGAGCAGATCGCCGCGATGGCGTCCGCGACACCGCGGCCCCACGTCCTGCGCCGCGCCCTCACGCTGCTGACCTGAGAGCGGCCGGAGCTGCCTCCCGCTGATCACCCCGGCCCCCGGCCGAGGAGCCATCGACTCACCCCGAGGGAACGCGACGCGGGGGCCTCAGCTCACCCCGAGGGAACGCGACGAGTGGGGCCTCGCCTCACACCGAGGCGAGCGCGACGAGGACGGCGACCTGGATGCGGTTGCCCACCCCCAGCTTGGTCTGGATCGAGGACAGCTGGGTCTTCACCGTGCTCTCGCTGACGTAGAGGCGCTGGGCCAGCTCGACGTTCGACAGGCCCTGCGAGACGAGGGTCGCCACGTCCCGCTCGCGGTCCGTCAGCCGGGCCAGCGCCTGGCGGGCCTCCACGCACTCCGGGGCCGAGGAGACGGTGTGCAGGTGCTGCATGAACTGCCGCGCCGTGCGCTTGGACACCGCTCCCTCCTCCGCGGCGACGGCGAGCACATGGGCGACCAGGTCGTCCGGCGACTCCGTCTTGAGCAGGAAGCCGCTGGCCCCGGCAGCCGCCGCCCGGAACGGCTCGTCGTCGCTGTCGAAGGTCGTCAGCACGATGACCTCCGGCGGTCGCGCCAGCGCCCGGACCCGCGCCGTCGCGGTCAACCCGTCGAGACGCTGCATCCGCACGTCCATGAGCACCACGTCGGGCCGGTGGCGCTCGACCGCCGGGACCGCCTCGTCGCCGTCCGCGACCGAGCTGACCACCTCGATCCGCCCCTGGCTGCCGCGCTGCAGGATCATCCGCAGCCCTGAGCAGACCATCGGGTCGTCGTCCACGAGAAGCACCCGCACCGGCCGATCCACCACCGGCCGCTGCCCCGCCGGCCCCTCTCGCTCTTCCCACCCCTCCGGCGTGCTCATGCCGCGTCCCCCGACCAGGGCAAGGTCACGGCGACGCGGAAGCGCCCGCCGTCGGTGCTCACCTCGCTCGTGCCGCCGAGGATCTCGACGCGCTCGTCGATGCCGCGGAGTCCGGACCCCGCACCCTCGACACCCGCCGGGACGGGCACTCGGACGGAGGTCGGGTTCGACGACTCGATGCGGATGCCCTCGCCCGGGCCTCCCGACACCTGCAGCCGGACCAGCTCGCTCGGCGCGTGCTTGCGGGCGTTGGTGAGCAGCTCCTGGACGATGCGGTAGACCGAGTGAGCCAGGACGGGGTCCGCCTGGTCCGCGGAGTGGAGGAAGACCGTCGACGCCACCGGCACCCCGGCGTCGGCCATGTCGTCGATGACCGAGGACAGCTGGGAGAGCGATCGCACCGACACCGGCGACAGCGGTGCATCGCTCGCACCGGCCGCCGGGTCGCGGAGCACCCCGACGAGGGAGCGCA
The DNA here is from genome assembly GCF_001483745.1 of Serinicoccus chungangensis. GTDB lineage: Bacteria > Actinomycetota > Actinomycetes > Actinomycetales > Dermatophilaceae > Ornithinicoccus > Ornithinicoccus chungangensis_A. The sequence continues at coordinate 190,673 of NZ_LQBL01000028.1, forward strand.
GGTCGTCCATGGCGCGCTGGGCGTTGTCGCGGACGGCGCGGGCGCTCTCCCGCAGCTCAGGGTCGTCACCCGCCGCGACCTCGATGCCGCCAGCGTGCAGCACGAGCAGCGACAGCCGATGACCGATGACGTCGTGGACCTCCCGGGCGATGAGCTCGCGCTCCCCCTGGCGGGACAGCTCGGCGGACAGCGCCCCGGCGGTGGCCCGCTCGACCGCGACCTCGTGCCGCGTGTCGTCGATCTCGTGCCGGGCCCGCAGCCAGAAGCCGACGACGACGGGGACCACGATGACGACGAGGTAGACGACGCTCGCGGCATACACGTTGAAGTCGACCGGGTCGGTCTGGACGGTCTCGGTCGAGGAGAAGAAGCGGACCAGCGACGAGGCCGGCGTGGGCCCGAGCGCGTCGCGCACGAACCACACCGTCCCGCCCAGCACGTGCAGGAAAGCGAGCGTCTCGGCCTCGTTGCGCTTCTCCCGCACCAGCACCTGCGGCAGGACGAGCGCCATGACCGGGCCGATGGGGAAGATGAGCTGCAGGAAGCCCAGGCCCCACGCCGTGTTCGCGAGGTCTTTGCGGCGCAGGAGGAGCAGGAACGGCGCGCCGAGCGCGACCAGCGTGGACAGCCCCTGCACCGCGTCAGCGGCACCTCCCACCGGCCCGGTCCACGCCCAGACCCGGTTGCGCTCCTCCGCCGAGCTGACCGAGAGCACGGTGATCATCAGGGCGGCGAACACCATTGCCGCCGTGCGCGCCCAGTACCTCACGCCGCGGTCCCTGGGTGCCCGCCCCCTCGTCCTGTCCTCCATGTCGCGAAGGCTAGAGGCGAGCGCCGACAGACCCGTCAGCCACTCGGGCAGCCTCGCCGCGGCATACCTGACCGATCGGTCAGTGCGATCTGCCCGGACGGCCGATGAGAGTTCCACCGTCCGCGGGTGGACTGACGACGTCCATCCCGCGAGCACCAAGGAGGCTCCCATGAGCACCCCCGACCACACCCCGCACCACCAGCCCGGTTCCCCCGGCCCCCAGACGACGTGGGGCCACGACGAGCCCCCGAGGCGCAGCTGGTTCGCCCGGCACAAGATCATCACCGGCAGCCTCGTGGTGCTCGGCCTCTTCATCATCATCGGCGCGTGGGGCGGGGACGAGGACCCCGCCGACAGCGCCGCACAGCCTTCGGCCACGAGCACCAGCTCGGCCGAGGAAGGCGCGGACTCGTCGGCCGGCTCGCCGGGATCGACGGCCGACGAGTCCGCTGCCGAGGAGGCGCCGGCCGAGACCTCCGTCGAGGAGGGGACGACGGAGGACGCGGCGGAGGCGCCGGCCGAGGAGGCTGAGGCGCCTGCCGAGCAGGCGGGCGGTGACCCGCAGCAGGGTGACGTCGTACAGATCGGTGACTTCGAGGTGAGCGTCACCGGTGTCGAGGGCGGCCTCGCCCAGATCGGCGACGACATGCTCGGCGAGGAGGCGCAGGGCCAGTTCGTCAAGGTCATGGTGACGGTGGAGAACACCGGTGACGCCGCGGAGTACTTCCTCGACAGCGAGCAGAAGCTCATCGACGACTCCGACCGGCAGCACTCGACCTCGTCCGCCTCCTGGATGCTCGACGAGGAAAGCCTCTTCCTCACCGAGATCAACCCCGGCAACCGGGTCGAGGGCGTCCTGCTCTACGACATCCCCGCGGACGCGGTGCCGACCGCGATCGACCTGCAGGGCGGCTTCTTCAGCTCGCCGGTGCGGGTCTCGCTCGACGGCTGACGGGGGGGTATGACGATCGGGCTCGGCCGCGCAGGGTGCGGCCGAGCCCGGTCCTGCTCGCCCGCCGCCGGGCATCGGCGCTACCTACCGTCGGACCTGAAGGTCGGCGGGGTGAAAGCGCTAGGTTGTCGCACAAGCAACCGAAGGCGAGGGCGTCGTGTCTGAACGGTCGATCGGCATCCGCGAGCTCCAGCAGAACGCCTCGGCGGTGGTCTCCCGGGCAGCCGCCGGGGAGGCGTTGCTGATCACTGACCACGGGAGGCCGGTCGCCCGCCTGGTGCCCCTCGGCGCGAGCCGCACCTCCGAGCTCCTCACCGCCGGGCTCGCCCGCGCGCCTCGGGCGGCGCTGGCGGACCTTCCTCGACCGCAGGGCGCGTCGAGCAACACGGTCTCGGAGGCTCTCGGCCAGGATCGTGAGGACCAGCGCTACTGATGGCCTGGTATCTCGACACCTCGGCGCTAGTGAAGCTGGTCGCCCCGGAACCCGGCCCTACGCGCTGCACAAGTGCTATCATCTGCGCTATCAGTTCGGGGAGGTGAACACGATGGCATCGATCGTCATCCGTGGGCTCGACCAGTCCGTGAAGGAGCGGCTGGCAGCTCAGGCGAGGGAGCACGGCCGGTCGATGGAGGCCGAAGCCCGTCACATCCTCGAGAGAGGCACGCAGCAACCCAACGTCGGGCTCGCACTGTTCTGGGCAGCGCAGGAGATCGGCGGCATCGAGGACCTCCCCGTCCCCGAGCGCACCGATCATGCCCGAGCAGCGGATCTCGGGTGATCGTCCTCGACACCAACGTCCTGTCCGAGGCGCTACGGCCGCAGCCTGACGGGCGTGTCCTGACGTGGTTGCAGACGATCACAGGTGAGGTCGCTATCACGTCGATCACTCTCGCTGAGCTGCTCGCTGGCGTGCGCCGTCTGCCGGATGGCCGGCGCAAGACCATGCTGGGCAGCCAGCTCGAGCATGCGCTGCGGCCCTACCGCGGGACCAGCGCCGTCCTGGCCTTCGATGACGTCGCTGCGGATCACTACGCAGCCGTGCTCGTGGCACGAGAACAGGCGGGGTTGCCGATCAGCACGGCTGATGCGCAGATCGCGGCAATCTGCCGAGCGCACGCCGCGACCTGCGCGACGCGCCACACCAAGGACTTCGAGCTGACCGGCGTCCAGCTCGTCGACCCTTGGGTCGCCTGACCACCTGACCGCTCCGCGACCGGTGGTGGCCGCGAGGACGCAGATCGCATGGCCACCATCCGGTGCGGCGGTGGGCGGCGAATGTCGTGATGAGGAGGGCAGGCCCCCGGCCTCAGTCGGCCCGCGGCAGCGTCCGCAGCGTGGCGGCCGCGGCGAAGGCGAGGTGCTCCCGCATCAGGGCGGCTGCGCGCGGACCGTCGCACTCGATGATCGCCTGGGTCACCGCCCGTAGCTCGCGGACCGCCGTGGCGCCGCGACCGGACTCGGACAAACTGGAGACGCACAGGACGCGCACCCGCGCCTGGACTACTCCCAGCTCCTCGCGCAGCACGGAGCTCCCCGCACCGGCGAAGAGCGCCTCGTAGAAGTCGTCCCGGACCCGCATCACCTCGGAGGCGGCGAGCCCGTCCTCGACCGCCCCGTCGAGCGCGTCGAGGGCCTCCTGCAGCCGCTGGACTTCGGCGACCCCGGCACGCTCGACGAAGGTCTCGACGAGCAGCCCCTCGATCGCGGCGCGCAGCCGGTAGAGGTCCCTCGCCTCGTCACTGTCGATGGCCCGCACCACGGCCCCGCGCCGCGGCTGGATCTGGACGAGCCCCTCGGCGGCCAGCTGGCGGAGCGTCTCGCGCACGGTCGCCCGGGACACCTCGAACCGGTCGATGAGCTCGCGCTCGATGAGGCGCTGCCCGGGCGCCAGCTGGTGGTCGAGGATCTGCCGGCTCAGCTCCTGGTGGACCCGCTCCGAGCGGGACGTCGGAGCCGCTCCGGTCGTGACCTCCCGGTATGTCGTCGCTGCAGTCATGGGACCGAAGCCTAGCGCTCAACACCCGGCGACGTGGTCACAGACCGGACAAGAACGTCATACCTCGCATCTATTGTCGGACAAGACGAGGCGTGCTAGCGTCCGAGAACCGACGATCGGGTCGGTCACCGCGCTGGGTGCACATCAAAGGAGATCTCGCCCATGACGTACATCAACGGCTCTCACCACGTCACGCTCTCGGTCGCCGGCGCCCAGGAGGACGTCGACTTCCACACCAGGATCCTCGGCCTGCGCTTCATCAAGAAGACCGTGCTCTACGACGGGTCCAAGCCCGTCTACCACCTCTACTACTCCAACGCGAACGGCGACCCGTCCTCGGTGATCACGACGTTCCCGTGGGCCCAGGCGAACCTCTACGGCAGCCGCGGCACCAACCAGGCCCGTGAGGTGCTGCTCGCGGTGCCCCACGGCTCGCTCGACTGGTGGTCCAAGCGGCTCGCCGATCACGAGGTGGACAGCACCTCGGTCGAGGTCTTCGGCGCCCGCCGGCTCGCCTTCGCGCACCCGTCCGGCATCGAGTACCAGCTCGTCGAGAGCGACGACGACCCCCGCGTCGGCCACCAGGCCCACGGGGTGACCCGCGAGCACGCGGTCCACGGCATCCACGGCATCGGCATCCACGTCTACGACCAGGACCGCTCGGTCGACTTCGGCCAGGAGGCGTTCTTCCTCGCCGGCGACGTCGAGGAGGAGGGCGACCTGGCCCGGTTCCGGGTCGGCGACGCCAAGCACGGCAACTGGGTCGAGCTGCGCGGCAACCGCACCGACGACCAGGGCACCTGGCGGTTCGGCGCGGGCACCTACCACCACTTCGCCTGGAACCTCGGCGACCTGGAGAACCAGGAGCAGGTCAAGTTCGACATCGAGGGTGCCGGCTACACCGACATCTCCGAGCTGAAGGACCGCACCTACTTCAAGTCCCACTACGTCCGGATGCCCGGTGGCGCCCTCTTCGAGCTGGCCGTCACGCACAACGAGGGCGGCTGGGACTGCGACGAGTCCCCCGAGGAGCTCGGCCAGGCCTTCATGCTGCCGCCCCAGTTCGAGTCCGAGCGCAGCCACATCATGGCCCAGCTCGAACCGATCGAGGTGTGACCAGCTCCGCAGCCCCGGCACGACCGCAAGGCGGCGAGAACCCGCACCTGGCCGCGGGCGCGGAGTGCTGGGGCGAGGAGGACGCGCCGGTCGCGGTGCTTGCCGTGCACGGACGCACCCAGTCCCCCGCCGACATGCGCGCTCTCGCCGAGCGCCTGGACGTCGAGGGTCTGCGGTGGCTCGCGCCGGCCGCCGCCGGACAGAGCTGGTATCCCTACGGCTTCATGGAGGAGCGACCGGACGACGACCCGTGGCTCGCCTGGTCGCTCGATGCGGTCGACGAGCATGTGGGTCGCCTCGCGGAGGCGGGGTGGCCGCCGGAGAGGGTAGTGCTGCTCGGGTTCTCCCAGGGGGCCTGCCTGCTCGCGCACTGGGCGCTCCTGCACCCCAGGAGGTATGCCGGCCTCGTCGTCCTCACCGGTGGTTACGTCGGGACCGAGCGCGAGGAGGTGTCGTTCGCGGGTGACTTCAACGGGACGCCTGCCCTGCTTGCCGGGTGCGAGGCCGACCCCTGGGTGCCCCGCAACCGGATGGCGCAGACCGAGGACCGGCTCCGAGGTATGGGCGCCCACCTCACCTCGCTCGTCGAGCCGGGCACCGAGCACGAGGTCAGCGCGACGGCGAGCGAGCTCACCGCCCGGTTGCTGCGGCATACCGTGAGCGCGACCGGACGAGGATGACCGCGCCACCGGTGCGGGACGAGGGAGAGGATCGTATGGAGATCAGGTTCGACCACACCACCCTGGGTCAGCGTGTGCTCTTCGGCGCCGGGGAGGCCGGGGCGAATATCGCCGCGGCCCTGCGGGACCTCGGGACCTCCCGACCGCTGCTCGTGGGAGGTGGTCATGCGGCCGGGGTCGTGGACCAGGTGTCTGAGGAGTTCATCGTCGCGGGTCACATCCGCGAGGTCGTCCAGCATGTGCCGGCGGAGCGGGCCCGCGAGGCGGTCGCGCTGGCCCAGCAGGTGGGTGCGGACTTGGTCGTCGCCATCGGCGGCGGCTCGGCCACGGGGCTCGCCAAGATCGTTGCCCGGGACACCGGGCTGCCGGTGGTCGCGGTGCCCACCACGTTCTCGGGGTCGGAGGCGACCGACATCTGGGGGATGACCGAGGACGAGCGCAAGACCACCGGGACCGACCTCAGGGTGCTGCCGAGGGTCGTGGTCTACGACGCGACGCTGACCCTGGGCCTGCCGCCCGACCTCGCGGTCCACTCCGGCCTGAACGCCCTGGCCCACGCCGTGGACAGCCTGTGGGCCTCGCGCGCCGACCCCATCAACCGGGCCATGGCCGGTGAGGGGATGCGCGCGCTAGTGCCAGGACTGCGCGGCCTCCGGGCGGACCCGGCGGATGTGCGCGCCCATGAGCAGGTGCTCTACGGCACCTACCTCTCGGGAGTCGCCCTGGCCTCGGCGGGGGCCGGGATGCACCACAAGATCTGCCACGTCCTGGGCGGGACGTTCAACCTGCCGCATGCCCCGACCCATGCGGTGGTGCTGCCCTATGTCGCCGCCTTCAACGCCGAGGCGGACCCGGACTCCGACGCGCGCATCGCGGAGACCCTCGGGACGCCGCAGGGCGCCGCCGGGCTGTGGGACCTGGCGCGAGAGGTGGGGGCGCCCGGTTCGCTGGGCGGGATCGGCTTCACCGAGGACGACGTGGAGCTCGCTGCTGAGCTGGCGACAGCGGCGATCCCGGACTCCAACCCGGCGCCGGTGAGTCAGGAGCGCATCACGACGCTCCTCCGGTCTGCGCTCTGGGGTGACCACGTTTGCGGATGACCTGACGCGCCGTCAGCCCCTGGGCGCTAGAGCACCTGATGGTCAACCCGGTGGACGGGATTCCCGTACACGCGGCGTCATCTCCGTGAAGGCCCTCCGGGCAGGTCGCTCTCAAGGAACTCTCCGATGTCGAGCGGCATACACTCCCGCCGACTAGCCGCTGGGCCGCGTACGCCAAAATCCAAGCGTCGGGACTGGGCAGCGCAACCGGCGCACGTGCCGACGTGCGTCATCGCTCAGGGTGACACCGCGTGAGCACTCCTCGACGCGGACACTAGGACTAGCGCAAGTCCTCCGGACGTCGAGGCATCCTGAGACGCCGATCGTGGTCCACCATGTCCTGCATCAGATCCCAGCCCTGCTGGGGGCTGAGGTCACCGTCCTGGATCACGGCCATCACAACGTCAATGGTCTCCCGCACGACCAGACCTTGCTGTCGGGCGAAGATCAGGGCATCCACGTCGTCGCTTACCCACCAAGAGTCGCGCCATTCCGATTTCTCCTTAAGGAGAAAGCAAGTCTGGGCTTCGCCCAGGTGCTTGAGCGGGTCGGTCGAAGCTCCGCCGAAGACATCCCGGCGAATGATCTCGACTCGAGCGCTGTCCCGCTCATCGCTGATCTCGATGGCTTCACCCATCCATGCCGCCACGTCCGCCAAATCAGGCAATTGTTGGGAAGATCGCTGCGCCTCCGCCGCGATCGCTTCAACCCATCGCCCGCGCCCCCGAAAAAAGCCTTCAAGAAGTGCAAGGCGATGAACTGCGGCAAAGTTGCAGAGCACGGTATTGTCGGGGAACAGCGCACTGACCACTTCAGGTCTCCTCCGAGCCAGCCTGCTCCAAGATTACCCTCATCTCCTCCGGGTTTACGCCGAGCAGTTCAGCATACAACCGGACAGTGGTTTTCCCATCCAGATAGGCTTGCATAAGGTCGCGCGCAAGGAGCCCCGGTGGTCGCGGTGCCGAGCTACCTTGCACCGCTGTGGACAGGGCGGAGACTTCGTCGCACTCCTTGGCTGCGCCTAGGGCGGAAACCTGTCCCCACTGCCTGGCGGCCATCTCGTCGATCAACCGAAGATTTTGGAGGCGGAAGCCCAGTGCGCGTGGGGTTACCTGCAGACGAGTCGAGAGGAGGAGGAAGTCTGAGCGGGCGAATCCCGGTTTCACCGCGTCAAGGAGCACGCCCTGTGGCATGAGCAGGGCGGCCGCGAAGGCGTTGGCCCGGATCTCCGAGGGTTCCCGCTTGGTCCTCGCGCCATAGACGTCCTCGTCGAGGTGCAGTTCCTGGCTGTCCTCGACTAGGAGATGGGCGAGCTCGTGAGCAATCGTGAACCGCTGCCGATAGGCGTTCGGCGTGACGGACACGAGGATCATCCTGGCGTCCCGCGTCGCAACCGCCAGGCCGTCGAACCCATCGCCTAGGTCCGTTCGGCATACGTCGAAGCCAAACACCTCTTCGATGACCCCGGGAAGATCGTGCAAAGCCCCCATGCTTCGATCGCAACCGAAGTGTCTCTGCACCTGTTTGGCGAGCTCTTCACCCTGCTCGTAAGCCCTACCCGAGCACACTGTGAACTCGGGGAAGTTCCACCCTTGCGGATAGCCCAGCCGCGTAGCTGAGGTACGGACATCAGCCATGCGCCGCGCCGTGGTCGACGCGATGCCGGTGCTGCTACCCGCGTGTGCCCGAGCTGCCAGCGCGAGCGTGGACTCGTTGCCGGTCAGCAGCCAGTCAACCGTGACGTTGGCGTGCTCTGCGATCCGAGCGAGATCGAGCGATGAGAATCGTCGAGCTCCGCCAAGTGACTTGGACAGTTTTGAGGGGTCTAGACCGACAGCCTGAGCGAAGTCCGCCTGGCTTGTACCGAGATCCGCGATCAGGTCGCGGACCCGTTGTGTCGTGTCGCTCATGCACACAGCGTGGCAGGCGGTTGCGATTTTCGCAACAGCGTGAAAGAGTGGCGGCGCCACGTGGCTGACGACCACGAGCCAACCACGGCAAGCGCAGAGAGGCCGCCATGACTGTCACCCAAGATCGCACCGCGCAGACTCTGCCGGACGTCCCTGAGCCCGGTCAGGTTGTCGAGGTCCGCGGAAGCGCCTGGGCCGTGGCCGACGTCCGCGCCCAGGGGCTGCCCCGCAGCCCGGCCGACGAGACGAATGCCCGCGTCCAGCACGTCGTGGCCCTCCAGTCCCTCGACGAGGACCGCCTCGGTGACGAGCTCACCGTCGTGTGGGAGCTCGAAGTCGGTCACACGGTCATCCCGGACCAAGGCCTTCCCGAGAAGCTGCACCGGAACGACTTCGACGACCCCAACACGCTCGGGGCCTTCGTGGACGCCGTCCGGTGGGGTGCGGTGACCTCCGCCGACGCGAGCGCCTTCCAGGCACCGTTCCGCAGCGGCGCCAACGTCGAGGCCTACCAGCTGGAGCCGTTGCGTCGTGCGCTGGCCGCTCCGCGCGCCAACCTCCTGCTGGCCGACGACGTGGGACTCGGCAAGACGATCGAGGCCGGCCTCGTCATCCAGGAGCTACTGCTGCGGCACCGGGCCCAGACCGCCATTATCGTCTGCCCGCCGAGCCTTGCGTTGAAGTGGCAGGAGGAAATGCGGGAGAAGTTCGGTCTGGACTTCGTCATCATCAACAGCGAGCTGATGGCTCAGGTCCGACGCAGCCACGGACCGGGCGCCAACCCGTTCCGTCTCTTCCCACGGGTCATCGTCAGCATGGCCTGGCTCCCCATGCCCCGCGCGCAGCGGCTGCTGCGCGACGTGCTCGCGAACGTCGGCCGGCCCGGATCTGCCCGGCGCTATGCCTTCGACATCCTGGTCGTCGACGAGGCCCACCACGTCGCGCCCGCCAGCCCGAGCCAGCTCGGAGGCGGGAGAGGGTATGCGCTCGACAGCAAACGCACCCGCGCGACGCGCGCCCTTGCGGAGCGCTGCGAGCACCGCCTCTTCCTCAGCGCGACGCCGCACAACGGGCACACCGAGTCCTTCACAGCCCTGATGGAGATGGTGGACAACCGTCGCTTCAGTCGTGGGGCAGCCCTAGACCCGGAGGCGCTCAAGGCGGTCACCGTCCGGCGGCTCAAGACCGACATCCCCAGCAAAGACTTCAAGACCCGACAGATCAAGCCGATCCTGTTCACCCCCACTCCCGACGAGTCGTCGGCCTTCGAGCTGCTGGACACCCTCCTGCGCGAGAGCAGCCGGGCCGAGGGCCGTCGATCGGCCGGTGACATCGTGGCGCTGCTGCTCAAGAAGCGCTTCCTCTCCAGCCCCTACGCGTTCTCCCAGACCCTCGCGCACTACGACTCCAGCGCGGCCAGTGACTCCGCGGACCTGTGGGACGACGACCCCTATGCCGAGCTGCTCGGGAGCGAGCAGACCGATGAAGAGGAGGGTCTCTGGGAGCACCCGGAGGCGTCCGCGATCCGCCAGGAGAAGCGGCACGACCCGCTCAGCGCAGCCACCACCGCGCAGATCGAGCAGCTGGTGAGCTGGGGTGCTGGATACGAGCACAAGCCCGACTCCCGGGCCGTGGCGTTGGTCCGCTTCCTCGAGGCGGTCTGCCGCCCGGGTGGCACCTGGACCAACGAGCGGGTGGTCGTTTTCACCGAGTATGCCGCGACGTTGCGGTGGCTCGAGAGCATCCTCACCCAGCGTGGGTTCGGCGACCGGCTTGCTGTCATCCAGGGCAGCACCGACCCGGAGACCCGGGAGGACATCCGGGCCCAGTTCACGGCCAGCCCGGCAGCACACCCGCTTCGGGTCCTCCTTGCCACCGACGCCGCCGGCGAGGGCATCGACCTTCAGACCCACTGCCACCGGCTCGTCAACTTCGATGTGCCGTTCAACCCGTCCCGGCTGGAGCAACGTATCGGACGGATCGACCGCTACGGTCAGGAGTACCCGCCGGAGATCTACTACCTGACTCCCACCGACGCGGACACCCGACTGGCTGCGGACCTGTCGTTCATGCGGCGGATCGCAGAGAAGGTCTCCAGGATCGACGCCGATCTCGGGTCCATCAACCCGATCATCGACGACGAGATCCAGGAGCACTTCACCGGCGCGCGGTCCGCCCGACGCAAGGCAGCCACGAACGTGGGCGTCGAGACCACCAACCGGGCGCGCGCCGGCGAGTTGGAGCTCAACGCCTCCTTGACCGAGCTTGCCCGGACCTACGGTCAGCGCAAGCAGGCCATGCACCTCACCCCCTACAGTGCCCAGCGGGTCGTCGACACGGCACTGGCCCTCACCAACCAGCCGGGTCTGATCGAGGTGGGTGACCAGGACACCGACGCCCCAGTCTTCGCGGTACCCAATCTGGGTCCACGCTGGGGTGAGGCCACGGTCGGCCTGGACACCCGACTCAACCGTGGCATGCTGCGGCCCATCACGTTCGACGACACCGCCGCCGCCGGACGCACCGACCTGGTGCACGTCCACCTCGGCCATCCCCTGCTCCAGACGTCGGCGCGCATCCTGCGCAACAGCCTGGTCGGGGCCGACGCCCAGGTCCGGCGGGTCACCGCCGTCGTCGACGACACGCTCCCCATGTCCTGCGTGGCTGCTGTCTCTCGACTGGTCCTGGTCGGTCGTGGCGGCCTGCGGCTCCACGAGGAGGTCTTCCTCTCCGGCATCCGGTTGCGCGGGAACGACATGGCGGAAGAACGGGTAAACGACCTCCTGGAGCGCGTGCTCGACTCGCCGGACCTATCCCTGGCCCCGGGCAGAGTCCGTGAAGCCGTCGCCGATCAATGGTCGGCCGAGGGATCCCGGATGCGGTCGCGGCTGGAGCAGGCCATGCAGACCCGCGCCGAGCGTCGACAGCAGGCCGTGGCGGACGCCCTGGCCCAGCGCCAGACCGACGACGTCGACCGGGCTCGGCAGATCTATACCGCCTTCCGGACAAACCTCACCGAGAGCATCCGGACCCTTCGGTCCGAACAGGAGGAGCAGGACGCGATGCTGCTGCCCGACGACCAGCAGCAGCAGCGCACTCGAGACATCGTGGCGATGGAGACCCGCCTGGCCACCCTGGATGAAGAGGAAGGCCGCGAGATCGCGGCGATTCGCGAGCGGTATGCCGAGGTGCGGGCGCACGTCACAGCGGCAGCCGTGATTTTCGCCCTGACCCCTGCGGACGCCGCAGCTCTGGGAGGAGGACAGTGATGGCGATACAACGCCGCAGCACGCCGACAGGCCGCGACTTGCACACCGCGTGGCTGGAGCTCATCGACACCGAGGGTCCCTTCCTCGCCCTCCCACCACTGCTACAGGTCTGGCCCCAGGGCATGCCGCGCCTCAACGACGGCGTCCGAGTCACACTGTCCGACCGCAAGCGCCGGTTCGACCGCGCCTGGGACACCTGGGACGCGCAGCGGACCGAGGCAGCCACCGAGGCCTACCGGACGGAGCGGGATGCGTGGGTGGACGTCATCCTGAGCGAGGTCCTCGGATGGGGCGAGATGTGGTCACGGGGCGACGCTGCTACGAGCAACGCCCTCATCCACTCCCCCGACCACTCGGTCAGCCTCCAACCCACCGGCGTGATGCGGCACGAGGACCAGGTCGCTGTCCTCGTCTGGGTGATCGATCCCGTCTCGGACCTGCGGGCGGTCTCCGAGGACGACTGGGCGACCAGCCCGGTCGACCGGATGGAGCTGATGCTCAAGGCAAGTGGCATACCGATCGGGGTCGTCACCGACGGACGCTGGTGGGGTCTGGTCAGTGACGCACCTGACACGCTCGCCGCGTCAGGGATCTTCGACGCGCAGACGTGGATCGAGGAGCCCACCGCGCGCGACGCACTCGTCGCACTGCTCGCCCCAGTCCGGCTCGTCGGTGGCGAGGCAGAGAACCGGCTGACGGCCCTGTTCGCTAGCTCCGTGCTGGCTGCCGAAGAGATCACCGAGGCCCTGGGCGTCCAGGTCCGGCAGGCGGTCGAGCTGGTCGTGCAGGCCTTCTCCGAGTCCGCCGAGGCTGCCCGGCAACGTGGGGAAGACTCCTCCCTGCCCGTCCGCGACGGCCAGGTGGACGGCGACCAGGTCTACGAGGCCGTCGTCACCACGATGATGCGAGTCGTCTTTCTACTCTTTGCCGAAGAGCGTGGGCTGCTGCCCCAGGGCGAGCTGTTCGAGAAGGGCTATGGCCTCACGGGTCAGCTCGACCGACTGGAGCAGCGCGCCCGCCACCAGGGCGACGACGCCCTGGACCGGTCGTTCGGCACCTGGCACCGGCTGCTTGCCACGTCTCAGGCACTGCACCAGGGCGCGACGTTCGAAGACCTCCGCCTGCCGGCCTACGGTGGATCTCTCTTTGACCCGGCACGCTTCCCGTTCCTGACCGCGGTCACCTCCCGGGGCTCACTTGCGCTGCCGGTCAGCGACCGGGTCATGCTTCAGGTGCTGCGCGCGCTCCAGTTTGCGACCGTCAACCGGCAGGAGCGACGCCTGTCCTTCCGGGACATTGACGTCGAGCAGATCGGCTACATCTACGAGGGGCTGCTCGGCTACACCTGCGTGGTCGCCGACGAGGTGGTGCTCGGGCTGATCGGCAAGCAGGGCAGCGAGCCTGAGATCACCCTGGAGTCCCTCAACAACCTGTATGACGAGCATGGCACCGATGCGCGCACCGCTGACGCAGTGATTGCACAGGTCAAGGAGGACCAGCCGGGCAGCGTCCCCCCGACAAAGGCTGCCTTGACGAGGGCGTTCGCCGCGAGCGACGGTCTCGAGGACGCCGAGCGGGCGCTTCGCGCGGTCACGAGCGACGAGGACCTCCGCGAGGAGCTGCGACCGTGGCTCGGAGCGATTCGGCGAGACCTGCGGGGCTGGCCGGTGGTCGTGCTGCCCGGCGGCCTGCTGGTGCGGGAGACGCCGTCGCGCCGCAACGCCGGCGCGCACTACACCCCCCGCGAGCTGGCGGAGGAGATCGTCCAGCACGCTCTGGAGCCGCTCGTCTACTCTCCTGGCCCGCACCAGGGCAACGACCCTGAGCGGTGGGTGCCGCTCGGTTCGACCGACCTGCTCGGACTGAGGGTCGCCGACATCGCGTGCGGGTCTGGGGCCTTCCTGGTGGCAGCGGGCCGATACCTGGCCGCCCGGCTCGTCGAAGCGTGGCGCCGCGAAGGTGTGGCCGAGGGCTACTCCCCCGCGGAGCTGGAGACGCGTGCCGTGCGCGAGGTGGTCGCGAACTGCCTCTACGGCGCCGACATCAACGCGATGGCGGTCGAGATGTGCAAGCTGTCGCTCTGGCTCGTCTCGCTCGACCCCAAGCTGCCGTTCTCGTTCGTCGACGACAAGGTCCTGCACGGCAACTCCCTGCTGGGCGTCACCGACCTGCGCCAGCTTGAGGACCTGCACGTCCGGCCCCGGCGCGGCCCGCAGCAGAGCGCCCTCGAGCTGGTCGGAGACAGGCTTGTCGACCGCCTCGACCTCGACCACCGGATCGAGCAGGCGGTCCGCCTGCGGCGGCAGCTGTCCGACCAGATCGTGGAGCACGACCCGCAGCGCTCCGGGCAGGCCAAGCGCGCCCAGCTGCGGCGGCTGCACGAGGTCACCGCCGACCTGCGGCTCATCGCCGACGCTGTGATCGCCGCCGGGCTGCGGGTCGGCGGCAAACCTGGTCGAGCGCTGGACGAGGCGTACGAGAACCTCCGCGCCGCCGTCGCCCGCGCGTTCCCCGCCTCCGGAACGGGCGACCGCACGGCACTTAAGGCGATGGCGGACGTCGGGCTGACTCCGGAAGTCGAGACGGACTACGCGCGCTGGCAGCCGTTGCACTGGGCCCTCGAGGTGCCGGACGTGATGCGCCGCGGCGGTTTCGACGCCATCGTGGGCAATCCCCCGTTCCTCGGCGGCAAGAAGCTGTCACCGGCCATGGGACAGAACCTCCGCGAGTGGTTCGTCAACCAACTCGCAGGCGGCACGAAGGGTAACGCCGACTTAGTCGCGTACTTCTTCCTCCGCGCCCAGTGCCTCCTGACCCCGCGCGGCACGATGGGCCTCATCGCTACCAACACGATCGCCCAGGGCGACACTCGCGAGGTCGGCTTGGACCGGATGGTCAACGACGGAATGACCATCACGCGAGCGATCCAGAGCCGGCCGTGGCCGGCCAAGTCCGCCAACCTTGAGTATGCGGCCGTGTGGGCCACCAATGGACCGGTGGCGGACGGCGTGCCGCGGGTCTCCGACGACGTGCCGGTCCGGCGGATCTCGACGTTGCTGGAACCGTCCGGTCGGGTGACCGGAAACCCGCTACGCCTCGCGGAGAACTTGGGTATTGCGTTCCAGGGATGCATTGTCCTCGGCAAGGGGTTCGTGATTGATCCGCCCCTGGCGCTCGCGTGGCTCGACGACGATCCCCGGAACGCCGAGGTGCTGTTTCCCTACCTCAATGGCGACGATCTGAACTCTCGCCCCGACGGCTCGGCCTCGCGTTGGGTCATAGACTTCGGTGAGCGCACCGAGGAGGAAGCGCGCCAGTTCGAAAAGCCATGGAATCACGTCACCCGGTACGTCAGACCGGAGCGACTAAAGCAGAACGCCAAGAAGTACCCCCGCATGGTCAACGAGTGGTGGAAGTTCTGGAACGCCCGCCCTGGAATGCGGCGGACGATCGCTGGTCTGAGTTCAGTCATCGCATTGCCGCGAGTGAGCAGCACCCAGATGCCGTCCAAAGTTTCCACTGAAATGGTGTTCAGTGAGCAGGTCGTTGTCTTCGCGACAGCGAGCGACGCGTTTCTCTCAGTTCAGTCGTGTTCGATGCATCAATTATGGACCGTTCAGAACACATCCACGATGGGAGCCGGGATTCGCTACGCCCCTTCGGATGCCTTCGAGACCTTCCCTCGCCCAGCGGACAAGGATGTCCTGCGCCAGATCGGACGAACCCTGGATGAAGAGCGACGAGAGGTGATGCTCCGCCGCGATCTGGGGTTAACGAAGCTCTACAACCTGGTCAACGACCCCGACATAAGTGTGGCAGCAGACGCCGACGTAGCACGGCTGCGGGAGATCCACGTGGAGCTCGACCATGCGGTCATGCACGCCTACGGCTGGGGCGACGTGACGCTCGCCCACGGCTTCCACACCTATCGCCAGATGACCCGCTGGACGGTCAGCCCCGCGGCGCGGGTCGAGATCCTCGACCGGCTGCTGGAGGAGAACCACCGGCGCGCCGCTCTCCAGGGCGACGTAAAACCCGCCCTGTACGAGGACGAGAAGGATGAGGTGGGCTCGGATGCCGGCTGACTCCACCGCCTACGAACTGCGCCACGAGCCCGACGGGACCTCCTGGGTGGCGCGGGAGAACCTGGCCGACGTGCTGCGGCGCGAGCTGCTCGGACCGGCCGACGGTGACGACGAGGTGATCGAGGCGCCGCCGGACAGCCGCTACCTCGTGGGGCGGATCGCGCCGGTCCGCCTGAGCGACTCACCGGACAGCCCAGCCGTGGCCGATGTCGACGACGACTCACTGCTCGACGTCGGTGACGACCTCGCGGCCGCCGAGTCACGCGGCGTCCCGGCTCTCGACGTGGACGACACCGCGACCGCTGCCGACGAGGACTCTGCCGAGGACCAGGCACTCAGACGGGGGCTGATGATCCCGGCCTCGATGGGACTACGGTTCCAGGTGCCGCTCGACCTCCCGACCGTGACGGTGAGGGCGTCGTGGGGGACCTACGACCCCAAGCCCACGGGTGAGGTCACCGCAACCGGGCGGTCGATCCGCAAGTTCGCCCGGACGCAGCACGACATACCGACAGTGCTCGACCTTGCCCGTCTCCGCGACGGGGTCACCGAGGAGGTGCCGCTCAAGGACGATGTCACGTTGCGGGTGGACTCTTACACCGACCCCAAGCGGCACTGCCGCCTGGTGGAGCTGGCCCTGTGCAACGACCGTGAGACTCCACGGCAGATCCCCGTCAACGCGTGGCTCTTCCAGACCGGGCTGGTCGTCGAGGGGGGCGGGGCCGAGGTCTTCCTCCCCGTGCGCGACGTGGTCGAGGACCCTGACTCCCTCGGTCGCGACCCGGAGCAGCGACTCCTGGACCTGCAGTATCGCGACCGCCTCGAGTTCGCGATCGGCAGGACCTGCTCCGCGACCTGGCTGGTGGCCGAAGGCTCCCGCCGGGCGACCCGCGTGTCCACCACGTGGCTGCCGGAGGCCGAGACCCCGCAGACCCTGGCCGCCGACCCTGACGGCGTCGTCTTGGACATGGTCGCCCTCTCCCGCGCCACGCCGCCAGAGATCGACGCCGGCCTGCGACCCATCGTGGCTGGGTACGCCGAGTGGCTCGCCGGTCGTCGCGACCGGATCGGAGCCCTGCCCGCGCACCTTCGCCAGGACGCGACCGACGCCGTCGAGATGGCCGAGTACGTGCAGCGCCAGCTCGCGGATGGCCTCGACTTCCTGCTCGGGGACGACGAGGCGCTCCGGTGCTTCGCCTTCATGAACCGGGTGATGGCCGACCAGCGCATCCACACCCAGATCGCCGAGCTGCGCGCCGAGCAGCCTCACCTCTCCCGCTCGGCAGCACGTCAGAAGGTGTTGGACCGCGGACCCGGCGCGCACTCCTGGCGCACCTTCCAGATCGCCTTCGTCCTCATGCAGATCCGGGCCCTGTGCGAGCCCGAGACCTCCGTCCGCAGCGGCGACCTCGCCCAGGTCGAGCTCCTGTTCTTCCCGACCGGTGGTGGGAAGACGGAGGCCTACCTCGGGCTTGCCGCGTTCGCGTTCGCCATCCGTCGGCGCCAGGGGGTGGTCGGCTCGCCGGATGGCCCGCTGGACGGGCGGTCCGGCGTCACGGTGCTGATGCGCTACACGCTGCGGTTGCTGACCGCCCAGCAGTTCCAGCGGGCGACGACGCTCGTGTGCGCGGCCGAGATGGCTCGCCGCGAGGACGAGGACACATGGGGCACCGAGCCGTTCCGGATCGGGCTGTGGGTCGGTAGCGGCGTCTCGCCGAAACGGGTCGACGACGCTGCCAAGGAGCTGAAGCGGGTCAACGAGGGGACGGCCTACAAGCTGACGGCCCTGCAGATCCAGCGGTGCCCGTGGTGCGGCTCGGCCATCACGGCCGCCCAGGTGCGCGTGGACGAGACGACCCGACGGGTGCACGTCTACTGCTCGGACCCGCTCGCCCAGTGCCCGTTCGCGGAGGGCGGCACCGTCGAGGGTGGGGTCCCCGTCCTGACCGTCGACGAGGAGATCTACCGCCTCGCGCCGGCCTTCGTCATCGCGACGGTCGACAAGTTCGCCCGCCTGGCGCGTGAGGGCGAGGCGGCCTCGCTCTTCGGTTACGTCTCCCGGCGCTGTGCCAGGCACGGCTTCGTGCACCCCGACTACCAGGCGTGCGAGATCAAGGACGGCGGCAAGCATCCGGCAAAGGCCGGACACCCGGCAGCGCCCGTGTCCCCCCACGTCCGGCTGCGCCCCCCGGACCTGATCATCCAGGACGAGCTCCACCTGATCACCGGCGCGCTCGGCACCACGGTGGGGCTCTTCGAGGTGGCGATCGACGCGCTCACCCGGTGGCGGGACGCGCACGGTCGACCGTGCCGGCCGCTCGTGGTCGCGTCCAGCGCCACCGTCCGGAACGCCGCCGACCAGGTGCGCAACCTTTACGGCAGGGCGACCTCCATCTTTCCGCCCCAGGTGCTGGACGCGGGTGACACCTTTTTCTCCGCAGAGGTGCCCGTGTCCGCCGAGACGCCGGGACGTCGCTACATCGGCGTGAGCACCACCGGCGTCCGCATGACCAACGCAGAGATCCGGCTCGCCGAAGTCATGATG
The DNA here is from genome assembly GCF_001483745.1 of Serinicoccus chungangensis. Lineage (GTDB taxonomy): Bacteria > Actinomycetota > Actinomycetes > Actinomycetales > Dermatophilaceae > Ornithinicoccus > Ornithinicoccus chungangensis_A. The sequence goes on from NZ_LQBL01000028.1 coordinate 209,138, forward strand.
GCCGGAGCGCAGTTGATGCTCGACCGCTGTGGCTCGGCCGCCGATCCGTACATGACTCTCGTCGGGTACTTCAGCTCCACGCGCGAGCTGGCCGGTATGACGCGTTACCTCGGTGATGACGTCCGCACCGCGCTCGCGAAGGGCCGACCGGGCAGCGGGCTCCCACGGCGGTTCGGGACGGCCTACGGGGACCTCAACGCCACGGAGCTGACGGCTCGGGTCTCTGGCGCGGACATCACGACCACGCTGAACCAGATGGCGGTGCGCTTCGACCCCGACTTCGACAGCACCCAGGCCCTCATGCAACGCCGTGACGCCCGCCAGCGGGGCGAGAAGGTCGCCAACCGTCCGGTAGACCCCTACGACACGGTCCTGGCGACGTCGATGCTCCAGGTGGGTGTCGACGTCACCCGGCTGGGGCTGATGCTGATGGTCGGTCAGCCGAAGAACACCGCCGAGTACATCCAGGCGTCCTCCCGCGTCGGTCGGGACACCGGTCGCGCGGCCCGGGGCGACCAGCCGGCGGTGCCCGGACGTCCGGGGCTGGTCGTGACCCTCGGCAACTGGGCCAGACCACGAGACCTGGCGCACTTCGAGCAGTTCCGGCACTACCACGAGACGTTCTACGCCCGGGTCGAAGCACTCTCCGTCACGCCGTTCTCGGAGACGTCGATGGAGAGGGGCCTCGACGGTGTCCTCGTCAGCGCTGCCCGGGTGGTCGACGCCACTCGGACGACCGACGGACTCTCGCCCGAGCGTTCCGCAGGACGGGTGTCCGATCGACGCCCCGTGCTGACCGCCCTCATCGACGCGATGGTGGACCGCATCACGGACGCCTCGGACGAGACGTCAGCCGACTTCGCACGGCAGCGCCTGCTCAACCGGCTGGACACGTGGGAGAAGCGACGGACCACCGTGATCGCCGAGGGAAAGTCGCTGGCCTACGAGCGGATCAAGGACACCAGCCAGCTGGCTCCGTTGCTGCGCAGCGCGGAGAACACCGCCTCCCGGGATGCGGCGCTCACCGACGCACCCTTTGTGGTCGCCAACTCGATGCGCGAGGTCCAGCCTGAGATCAACCTGCTGGTCAGCCCGGACCCGTCGCGGCTGCACTACGTGCCGCCCGTGACTGCGCCGACCTGGACGCCGCAACCCGGGAGCACCTCATGAGCACGGTCGCCCACCAGCCCGAGATCCCCTACGACCCCTTGGCGGACGGCGAGCGCCTCGCCGAGTCCGGGGTGAAGAAGAACTACGCCAAGGTCGGGGGCGCCCGGCCGTCCTCGCTGCTCTACACCTACGGGCCCGGCGCGATCATGGACCTGCCGCACTTCACCGTCATGCCCCTGGGCCTGGACTCGTGGGACCCGATCTGGCGGCGGCGGGACGGCATACCGACGATCAACGCGCCCCGCCTGCTCGAGGTGGTCAGGATGATGCTCGGGCACCAGGTCGCCGAGCTGCGGCCGTTCCCTCACCAGCCCAACCTCACCTCCTTCTCGCGGGAGGGGAGCGACCTCGGCGTCCCTGCGCGGGTCTTCCCGCAGTGGATGCGGTGCACGGGCTGCGACCGGCTCGGGCCGATCAGCATCTTCTCGTACCACAACACGAACCCCTACCGACCGGACGAGGCACAGTTCTTCCATCAGGACTGCCGGGGCCGTCGGGGACGGAACAAGGGGAAGAGGAAGCAGCCGGTGGTCACGGCACGCTATCTGCTCGCGTGCGCTGACGGGCATCTGGACGAGTTCCCCTACGACTGGTGGGTGCACGGAGGCGGCAGCTGCTCGGCGGCACCCGACGCGCCCGTCCTGACGATGGACGACAGGACGAGCGGCCGGGGGGCAAGCGCGATCATCGGCTGCTCGTCGTGCGACGCCCGACGACCGATGAACGAGGCCCAGGGGCAGGCCGGGCGTGCCAAGCTGCCGCGGTGCCGGGGCCGGCTGCCGCACCTGGACGGCTTCGCCAACGGCGGATGCGTCCGGGAGGCACGCCTCATGCTGGTCGGTGCGTCGAACCTGTGGTTCCCGGCGCTCCAGTCGATCATCGACATGCCTCGCTTCGATCCAGCGGAGCAGGTGCGGGATCGGGCTGATCTGATCAAGGCGGCCCTGGGGGATGATCTCTCGGAGTTTGCAGACCAGCCCAAGTTTCTCCGAGCGCTGCTGAGGGGCAAGGTCGACGTCACGGAGATCGACGACGACGACCTGGCCAGGACCGTCGCCGTGGCCCTGGCTCCCGAGGAGTCGGACGAGGATCGCGAGCAGCGGCGAGCTGACTGGGAGCCGATCGACCTCCTAGTGCCCGAGTGGAGGTATCTGCTGAGGGACCCTGCGCGGGAGCGTCACCAGGACCTTCGTAGCGGCCTGACGCTGAGCCCCCGGGCGGTGGACGAGTCGATGCCGGACGGCGTGAGCCGCGTGCTCGCCGTGGACCGGTTGCGCAAGGTGAACTCGATTATCGGCTTCACCCGGATCGACGAGCTCGACCGGATCAACGACGTGAGCTCGCGCTTGGTGCCGCTGACCTCGGTCAGGCCGGCATGGGCCCTGGCCACCGAGGACCGCGGCGAAGGCATCTTCCTGCAGCTGGACGAGATTGCGGTCGCCGCCTGGGAAGACCGGGTGTCGCACAGCGCCCTGTGGGAGGCCCACAGGACATCGCACCTGCGCAACTTCGAGCGACGGTTCTCTGAGACAGCCGAGGTGGCTGATCCCGAGTCCCGCCTCAAGCCGCCGCGCTACTGGCTGCTCCATACCCTTGCCCACATCCTGATCCGTCAGATGGCCATGCACAGCGGCTACGGCGCCGCCAGTCTGAGCGAACGGATCTATGCCTGGCCGGACGGGGGTGACGGGCGGCCTCCGGCGGCCGGGCTGCTCATCTGCACCACCGCCTCCGACAGTGACGGAACCCTGGGGGGTCTGGTGCGGCTGAGCAAGCCGGAGCTCCTGGCTGGCATCGTGCGAGATGCGCTTCACCAGGCCTCCCGCTGCTCCAGCGACCCCGTGTGCGCACGACGTACGCCCGTGGACCCGGAGGACTTCCTGCACGGGGCGGCGTGCCACTGCTGCGTGATGGCGTCGGAGACCTCGTGCGAGCGGGCCAACCGGTTCCTCGACCGCCGGTTCCTGCTCAACGTGGGTGGGGAGAGCCTGGGCTTCTTCGGTGAGGCGCATGTCTGGTGAGCCGACCGCGGTCCGGGAGCTGGGTGAGCTGATCACCGGGGCCGAGGCAGAGTCCCTCGCTGCGCGCCTCGGCGGAGGCCAGCCACTGGCCATGGCTCTCGCCCAGCTGGACAACCAACGGTCGCACAGGATCCGGATGCTGCTGGAGAGAGCTGCGCTGCTCGACGACCGCGCGACGCTCGTCCAGGTCCTTCAGGGGATCGCCGGAGCCAGAGCAGGTCCCACCAGCATCACCCCCGTCTGGACGACCCCTGCACATCTTGCGCAGCACGGGCAGCTCACGGCTTCGATCCATCACTACATCGAGCACGCCCGGGAGTCCGTCGTCTGCTCGACCTTCAATTTCCAGCGCAGCTCGGCACTGTGGTCAGCGTTGACCGCAGCAGCCGAGCGGCCCGAGGTCGCCGTACGGGTCTACGTGGACGCCGCCGCAGCGGACGAGAACCCGGCTCCGTGGAAGCCCACGACCCAGGAAGTGGCACAACAGCTCCGAGCGGCGCGAGTCTTCCGGACCAGGCAGTTCCACGGGAGCCCGGTCCGCAACCACGCCAAGTTCGTCGCCATCGACCACCAGTTCCTGGTCGTCACCAGCGCCAATTTCTCCAAGAGCGCCGAGCAGGTGAACGTTGAACTCGGGCTCGTCGTCGCCGATCAGCGCCTGGCTCAGGGAGTCGAGAGACAGATGATCGACCTGGAGGCTCACATCTTCGAGCGCATCGAGTGAGTGCACCACGCGCGGCGCTCTGTCGCGCTTAAACGAGGCGAGCGACGTAGTCCTCGATGCGGCCGTTCCGGGCGACGATGAAGTCGTTGCTGGCGTTGGCGTAATCGAGATAGTCCTCGACCGTCTTCGGGACAGCCGCGCCTCGGAAGTCGTCGAAGTGGTGGAAGAAGCGGATCTCGCCGGCGGCGTCGAGGAGGTCATGCAGGAGCCAGAACTCCACATACCCGTCGAAGTCCACGAAAAGCTCAAAGAAATCGCGGTAGCGGTCCAGGACCTCGCCGAGCGGGCTGCCCTCGCTGCGGTAGTGCCTTCGGATGCACTCGAGAGTGAGGTCGAAGCGGTCCGCAATCCGCGGATGCGTGCCCCGGGCGCCGTTGATCGTCATCTTCGTGCCGATCCTGTCCCCCGGGAAGAGGATGGAGCTGCCGATCGTGTACCCGAGGTGCGGCGGCCTCTGTCCCTCCGGGATCTGCTCGATGATCCGAGCGGCCTTGCCACCCAACGGCGTCGTGATGGCGTCGCTGGCCAGGAAGAACGTCCTGTCCTGGGCCTCGTACGCGAGGTAGGCGCGAGGGCGCTCTTGAAGTTCGAAGACCTGGCCGGACGGCAACGGCTTGGTCCAGATCACACGGTGGTAGCGCTTGAGCGTCGGGCTGAAGGAGTCCGCGTCCTTGCCGGCCGGTGTGTCGGAAAGGAAGTTCACGCTTGTGTCAATGCCGCTCATCGTTGAGCCCCTGTCTGTCATGCAACGCTTGCGGTTGCGCGAGCCTATCGAATCCCGCGGACCACCGTCGGGCTTGTCATCCGCTGCGGCTAGAGTCACGATCGACAGCAGTCACCGCCGACTGTGAGTGAGGGGATCGGCATGTCGGTCATGGCGTGGGTGGACTTCGGCCAGGAGCACCGGGAGGGCATGGACCGTCTGCTGGACGCGTTCCGCGACGAGTCCACGGTCGACGAGCTCGGCATCGGGACGGTGCGTGACGCCTTTGCCGACATGATGTTCCCGGGGACGTCCACTCTGCACACGCGTGCGCGTTACCTGCTGTTCGTCTCCTGGCTCGCCACGTCTGTCGCCGCACAGCGCCTGCCGCTCGAGCGAGCCACGGGCGAGCTGCGGCGTCGCGAGACTCAGCTCATCGAAGCGCTCGTCGCGGGGGACCCTGACGGCGGCGTGATCGGCAGGGTTTCGCGAGCTCGGCTCAAGCGCATGCCCAGCGAGGTCTACTGGGGCGCTCTGGGCCGCTACCGGATCCGCCGCTGCGACGAAGGGCCGCAGCAGCACTTCCGGACGGTCACGGCCATGCCCGTCCCTCCGCCCGAGGAGGAGGACGACGCCCCTCGGCATCTGCACGACCCGCACTTCGCCCAGCTCCCACCGGTCCCGGACGGTCTGGACACTCTTGTCGACTTCGACCTGACCCGGGAAGAGGCCGAGTTCCTGGACGAGCGGATCCAGGCGACCTGCCCGGGGTCCTACCTCGCCTGGCTTGTCCGGCACCGCACACCGGATGACGCGGCATATCCGTGGGACCCGGCCCTGACCGAGGACCTCGACGGTGAGCCGGCGGTCGTGGTCGCCCACGCCCGCCGGCTGCGGCATCTGTACCAGGGGGCGCCCCTGCTCTACAACCTCCTCCTGGCGAGGTCGAAAGGGTGGGCCGAGGGGGTTGAGGACTACGAGGAGAGGCTGGATACCTGGTCCTCCTCGGAGGAGCTGCGGACCTCCGTCCAGGAGTGGGACACCAAGGCGTTTTGGCGGGTGGTGTTGGACGAACGCCGGGTCAACATCGGGACGCGCGGCTTCATCGACGCCTGGGTAGATCTCGTCCGTACCGACCCCGGTCAGGGGTGGCGCAGCGTTGAGGCGGCCGACCTCGTCCGCCAGCGCGAGCGCCGCCTGAAGCGCTCCCGATCACGGTTCGACAACCGCGACGCCCTGGCGGCGTGGGAGGGCGAGGCAGGGGTGGCGGGCCTGCACTACCGGTGGGCCAGCGCAAGCACGATGGTCAACGACATCCGCGACGGGCTGGAGCGCTGATGCTGGAGCCCACCGGACGACACTTGTTCGTCGACGGCCTCCGCCCGCCGCCGGGCTTCCGGATGGACGTGGCAGTCGGGACCACCTACACGCTCGGCCTGGTCAGTCTCCTACTTCCACCCCTCGCGATGGCGGCGCACGACCGGGTGAACGTCGACGACGGGGACGTTCGGGACGACGACATCGCCCTGCTCGAGGCGGTGCGCCGGCTCGCGGACCGGACGACCGTCTTCTGCCACGCCGGGGCGATCCACGTGCCTGGGACCTACCGACGACTGCTGGCCTTTGCCGAGGACTGCGTCGTCGAGGTGCTTCCGACCCGCCCCGGGCGCACCTTCCACCCCAAGCTGTGGGCACTGCGGTTCAGCGATGGACAGTCTGTCCGTCATCGTCTACTGGTCCTGAGCCGCAACCTCACGGGGGACAGGTCGTGGGACACGGTAGTCCAGCTGGAGGAGGACCCCGCTGGTGCGATCGACGGTGCTCCCGCTGCTACCTTCCTGCGCCGGCTACCGGAGATGGCTGTCAAAGACGTGACCGCAGCTCGCTCGGCCCAAGTGGAGGACCTCGCCGACACGTTGCAGCGTGCGCGCTTCGCGACGCCTGCCCCTTTCACTCGCGGGGAGCTCTGGCCGCTCGGCGTGGGGACGGACCACGACTGGCCGATGCCTGACAACGTCGGGCGACCGGTGGTGATCTCGCCTTTCCTCGACCAGAAGACGCTCGACCGCGTCCCGGCCCGGGACTCGACCTACGTCTCACGGCCCGACACCTTCGACGAGCTCGGGTCGGCGGCCTTCACTGGCCGTCGCACCCTCGTCCTCGACCCCTTGGCGGAGACGACGCACTTCACCGAGAACGAGGAGTCGGAGAGTCAGGGCGGCGTCGATGGCGAGTCCGACGACGGCGACACCGCTCAGGTCACCGCCCCTTGGGAGGTGCGGTCCGGCCTGCACGCGAAGGTCCTCGTGTGGAACTACGACGGCAGCGGCTGGTGGTTCGTCGGCTCGGCCAACGCGACGGGTGCGGCCTTCGACGGCAACGTGGAGTTCAACGTGCTGCTGCGCGGGCCGCAACGCAGCTGCGGTCCGCAGTCGCTCTTCCCGGAGGAGGACCGCAGGGGTGAGCTGACGCTCTCCAGGATCCTGACGCCATACGCCATCGAGGAAGCAGATCCCCGTCCCGACCCGGGTCGACGGGTTGAGATGGACGTGGCTGCCTTCCACGCCGCTCTGGCGACGGCTGGTCCTCAGCTAGTCGCGGACGAGGGGCCTGACGGGCGGTATGACGTGCGCCTCGCCTTCAGCTCGCCCACTCCCGACGATCCGGGAGTGACGACGGTGCGCCCCCTGAGCCGGGCACGGAACGACGCTCGAGCCTTGGGTGCGGAGGCACGTTGGGTCGATATAGGACTGGCCGACCTGACCCCCTTCATCGCGGTCATGACGGAGGTGGCGGTCGATGGCGCGGACACGCCCGTGCGTCTGGAGTGCGTGCTCAAGACCGAGCTGGTCGGCGTCGAGCACGACCGGCCCGCCTTCATCCTGCGCACGCTGCTCGACTCGGAGGACAGCGTCCTGCGCTACCTCTCGTTCCTGCTCGACGAGGCGGGTGGCCCCGGGTGGCACCTCGATGGTCAAGCGGACGGCGAACGTGCCGAGGGATCGGCTCTGCCTCGGCCGACCTACGAGGACCTTGCCCTGCTCGAGACGTTGGTCCGCGCCGCCGGCCGGGGAGACGAGTCATTGACCAGGGTGCACAGCCTCATGAGCGATCTCAGGGACCACAACGGCGACTCCCCCGTGGTGTCCGAACAGTTCCTCCAGGTGTGGGAGGCGGTCTGGGCCGCGGTCGGGCCGAAGAGGGGTGGAGCACGATGACCGAGAAGGTGCGGACGAGTGAGGCTCTCCGGGGGTTGAAGGACTTCCAACGACGTTCGGTGGACAACGCCTTCGAGCGTCTGTGGGGCACGAACCCCGTGTCGCGCTTCCTGGTCGCCGACGAGGTCGGCCTTGGCAAGACACTCGTCGCCAGAGGAGTGGTCGCGCGGACGGTCGAGCACCTACGCCGAAAGGGCGAGAAGCGGATCGACATCGTCTACATCTGCTCCAACCGCCAGATCGCGCAGCAGAACCTGCGGCGCCTGCACGACGGCGTCAACGTGAACATCCCGCACGCCGACCGCCTCACTCTCCTGCCCAAGGTGCTGCACGAGATGAACCGCCCCAAGGGCGACGGGCCGGCCATCAACATCGTGTCCCTGACCCCAGGCACCTCCTTCGACCTGCGCAGCAGCGGGGGCGTCGCCGGGGAGCGAGCGCTTCTCCACGTGCTGCTCGAGGAGCTGTGGGGCCGCAGAGCGGTGTCATCCGGCAAGTGGGAGCGCTTCTTCCGCGGCGGGGCCAGCCAGAGGCGCATGGCATGGGAGCGTCGGTGGGGAGTGGACCGTTCCACGCTGACCGACGACGTGCTCAGCTCCTTCGACGGGTGCCTGGCCGCCGCGACGTTCGGAGACGGCGGTACTTCTCTCGTCGACGCCCTGCACGACACGGTCGACCTCTTCGACGGCCGGCGCCGGCTCACATCCCGAGCATCCTCCGAGCGGTATGCCGTGCTCAGCCAGCTGCGCCGCGCCCTCGCAGAGGCGTGCGTGGGTCACCTCGACCCTGACCTGGTGATCCTCGACGAGTTCCAGCGGTTCGGCTCTCTCCTGCACGGAGACAACGAGGCGGCGCTGCTCGCCCGGCACCTGCTGGGTGACGAGGCCATCGACCCCGACAATCGGCACACCCAGACGCGTGTCCTGCTGCTCTCGGCGACACCTTTCAAGATGTACACGCTCCCCGACGAGCCTGAGGGTGACGACCACTACCGGGACTTCATCCGGACGGTGGCGTTCCTCGGCGGCGCGGAACGAGCGGACGCTGTGCGGCGCACGTTGAAGGACATGCGTACCGCCCTGCTGGTGGGCGACACGGAGCGTGCGATCGCGGCCAAGGACCTTGCACAAGGGGAGCTGCGCCAGGTCATGTCTCGGACCGAGCGCCTCGCCGTGTCCTCGAGCCGCGACGGCATGCTCAGCTCGCACGACGACCTGCAGATCGAGCTCACGCCCGACGACGTCCGGGACTACGTCTCGCAATCCGAGGTCGCGCGCCTGCTCGGCGCAGGCGACATGCTCGAGTACTGGCGCAGTTCTCCTTACGCCCTCGAGCTGATGGACCAGTACCAGGTGAAGAAGAAGCTGAAGACGCAGCTCGACGCCGGTGATGCCGCGCTGCGGCAGGTGCTGAGCAGCCGACTCCGGCATGACGAGATACGGCAGTACGGGCAGATCGACCTGGCCAACCCCAAGCTGCGTTGGCTCGCGGATGACGTCGTCAGGTCCGGCGCCTGGCAGGTGGCGTGGCTCCCTCCTGCGCTGCCCTACTACACACCCGCGGGCGCGTATGCCGACCCGCGCCTGCAGGGGTTCACGAAGCGGCTGGTCTTCTCCGCCTGGACCGTCGCACCGAAGGGCATCGCTGCGCTGCTGAGCTATGAGGTCGAGCGGCTGCTGCAGAGCCGCAGCACAAGCAGCGCCGCACGGGACTACTTCGGCACCCGCCGGACCGGACTGCTGACGTTCAACCGTTCAGATGGCCGACTGTCGGGCATGCCGGTCCTCGGCCTGCTCTATCCGAGCCGGGCGCTGGCGGAGCTCGGCGACCCACTGACCGTGGCACGCGAGGCAGGAGCGACTCTGCCGCTCGATCGCGACGCTCTTCACGACGTGGTTCGTCGCCGGGTTGAGGCAGCGCTCAAGCAGCTGCCGCTGGGGTCACCCGATGGCTCGCTGCCGGCGGGCGCCTGGTACTGGGCCGCACCGATGCTGCTCGACAGGTTTGCCGGGCAACAGGTGGCACTCAGCGACCTCCCCTTCGGCGCCGTGACCGACGGTGACGGCGAGGACCACGGGACTGTCTTCCAGGCTCACCTGGACCAGGCGGACACGCTGGATCCGGCTGATCTTCCGGCGAGGCCCGACGACCTGGCCGATGTCTTGACGTCAGTGGCTCTGGCCGGACTCGGCGTCGCGGCGCTGCGGGGGCTGAACCGTGTGGTGAACGAGGAAGCGGTCAACGACGCAGCGACGGTCCGAGCAGCATCCAGCTGGGCCTGGTCGTTGCGTGCACTCTTCAACACGCCGGAGATCATGGCGATGCTCCAGGGCGGCGAGGGCACCTACTGGCGTCAGGTGCTGGAGCACTCCATCGACGGCAACCTCCAGGCGGTGCTCGATGAGTATGCCGAGGTGCTCGTCTCCTCGCGGTCCCTGCGGCACGAGCCCGTCGACGTGCAGCTGTCAGACCTTGTGTCCGCGTTCGCCGAGGGGTCCGGGCTGCGTGCGGCGACCCAGGCCGTCGACCACTTCGGCGCCGAGTACGAGGGCCATGTGCGCCGCGACCGCCTGCGCAGCCATTTTGCGGTGCGTTACGGCCGGCACGCCGCCGAGGACGACAAGACTGTCCAGCGGGAGACGCAGGTCAGGGACGCCTTCAACTCACCGTTCTGGCCGTTCGTCCTGGCCTCGACGTCCGTGGGTCAGGAGGGGCTCGACTTCCACCACTACTCGCACGCCGTCGTGCACTGGAACCTGCCGGGCAACCCCGTGGACATGGAACAGCGCGAGGGCCGCGTCCACCGGTTCCGGGGGCACGCCGTCCGCAAGAACGTGGCCGCGGCTTTCGGCCAGCGCGAAGAGGTCCTGGCCAAGCGCAACCCATGGGAGGCGCTGTTCGAGTTGGCGAAGTCGTCGACGGACGGGGCGGGCGGCATCGTGCCCGACTGGGTCTTCCCGTTAGCAAGCGGTGCCACCATCGAGCGCTACGTCCCAGCGCTCCCCATGAGTCGGGAGCGTCAGCACTATCGGCGCCTTCTCCGGACCATGGGGGCATACCGGCTCACGCTCGGGCACCCCCGCCAGTCCGACCTGTTGGCCTACGTCGGCAACGACGCAGATCTCGCACTGGACCTCGCCCCGTGACCGCCAGCCTTTCGGATCTGCACCTGCACTGGCACCAGCACCACTCACCCCCTCCCCCGACGAAAGGTACGACGTGACGGATCTCGACACCCCCGAGCTGGACGAGCAAAGCGACGGCGATCCCGAGGAGCCGAACACGCTTCAGCGGATGGTGCTCTCGGTCATCAGCAAGGGCGTCGGCCCTGTGACCGGTTCTGTGGACTACGCGCATGCGAGGCTTCGGGACGAGAACGGCGGATCCATCCCCGTGCCGGAAGATCCGCTTAACGCGGTCTACGAAGACGCTGGCTCGCCAGCGGCGGAGCGCGCCATCCAGCGCATCCGACGGGAAGCCGCGGCTGCCGCCGGCACGAATGGTTTCCTCACCGGGCTCGGCGGATTCGTGACGCTGCCCGTGGCCATCCCGGCCAACGTGGCCGGCGTACTGATCATCAACGCACGACTGGTGGGGGCGATCGCCTACCTTCGCGGCTATAGGCTGACCGATCCGCACACGCAGGCGATGGCCATGCTCGTGGTCGCAGGGACGAGCGCCCAGCGGGCCGCCTCTCTCGTCGGCATCAAGGTGGGGGCCAACGTGACCAAGGCGCTCATCCGGCAGGTGCCGATCTCGGTCATCCGCCAGATCAATAAGCGCGTCGGCTTCATGCTGGTCGCCAAATACGGAACTAAGAGAGCGGCCGTCACCCTCGCCAAGAGCGTTCCGATCGTCGGAGGGCTAGCGGGGGGCGCCGTCGACGCCACCATGACCGGCACCATCGGACGTGTGGCTTGCCGGGTGTTCCCGAGCGAATAGCCGATCTGAGACCGATCGAAGTGACGGGTCCAGCCTGTGCCTGATGACCTGAGAGTGAACACCGCCAACCCACGAAGAGAGAAGACATGATCACGACGGACGATGTCATGACGCTGCAGCGTGCGATCGACACCGAGTTGCCGCGACCATGGACTGAATGGCCAGGAGGGTGGCCGGATGAGGTCGAGGCAGCGCTCCTGGACGCCGTCCTGTCGATCCGTGCGCGATACGGACGCGAGGAGACGGGCGTCCGCGGCGCCGTCGAGCGGTACCGGCAAGAGGTCAATGGCGGGCGCCTCGATGATCTGCCTCGCCTCGCCAGCTTCGACGCGGACCGGCTTGCAGAGGTTCTGCGCAACGAGCAACGCGCCAGCGGCCGGCCCAAGGCGCAGGCGATTGTCGAGGCTGCGCGCAGCCTCGTCGATGCTGGTCTGCGTTCGGCGGTTGATCTTGACCTCGAGACGCACAAGCGTGCCTACACGCGAGTTCACGGACTGGGATGGATCACCTGGGAGTACTTCACGATGTTGCTCGGCCAGCCCGGTGCCAAGGCGGACACGTGGGTCGTCAGGTGGGTTTCTCAGCAACTGAACCGGGACGTCTCCTCGAAGGAGGCTCGCAGCCTCCTAGGAGAGGTAGCGACCCAGTTGTCGGATGGCGAAACCAACTCCCCCCGTGCCCTGCTCACGCGACTTGACCACCAGATCTGGCGCACCGCACGGTCCGCGCAACCGTCTCCAGCACGCGAAAGTACTTCCTCGCGCTGAAGGGGCCTCAGACTTACGGAGCCAGGTCGCCCGCTTGATCGACACCACGTCGTCCTGGCAGATCCCCCGGCCTTGCCGGGTGCACCTAGAGCTGAAGAACGCGTTTTTTCGCCGCTGAGAACTCCTCTTCAGTGAGCATCCCGGACGAGCGCAGGGCCGCAAGTCTCTCGAGTTGCACGACCACGGGCTCGGGCCCTTCTTCCCCAGCGGCCGTGGGGGTCACGACACGCGTTCGTGTGACCGCTGCACTAGACGTACTATCCGCCTCGACCGCCTCAAGGAGGCTCCTGTGTCCATCACCGCGCGATGCCCCTGCGTCCCCGGGCGCTCGGGAACCCGCACCGCCGCGGGTGCCTTCCACGTCAGATCCGTCGTGAGCGACCACTGAGCACGTTGTCCTTTTGTCCACCGCCTCGACGCGCGCCACGGAATCGAAGCTCGCCAAAGGCTTTGGCTCCTCACGGGTAACGCCCGGGGCGGCCCCATGTCCCGCGACCGGCAGATGCGCGATCGGCGCCAGCACGCCGTCCTCCCGCACGGAGTCGGCATGGCGAACCAGAAGGTCGAGACACCCCTCCTCGCCCGAGTGGGCAGACACGTCCTCAACCGTTCCGGCGGCGTAGACGAGCACGAACCGCGCGGGGCGTCCGTCATTCTTGCGTCGGAGGACGCGCCCCATTCGTTGGATCATCTGTCGACGCGACTGGGAACCTCCCAGCACCACACCCAGGTCGACGTCCGGGACGTCGATCCCCTCATCGAGAACAGTGGGCGCTACAACGGCGCGCAGCCTGCCGGCGCGCAGGTCCGCGAGGCGATCCCTGCGTTCGGCCCCAGAGAGGTCGCTGTGCACCGCGGCAGCGGGCACGCCTTCACGGACAAGAATCTGGGTGATCTCCTCGGCAGCGCTCACGCGGCGAGTGAACAGCAGTGCGCCCCGTGAGGACTTGATGAGCGGAGCGACCCGTCGAGCCGCCTCCATCTTGGACCGGGCGTTCGACATCACGCTCAGGCGTTGGGAAAAGGCAGAGAGATAGCGGCGTGCCAGGTCGCGGAGCTCGTAGTCGGGCTCGTCGTCTGCAGCTGCGATCTGCACTGCAGCCAGGAATTCACCGAACGGACTCTCGGGGAGACCCCGATCCAGCAGCTCCGCCCGACTGTCCACAACAGCTTCATGTGCCTCGTCGTACCGGGCTCTCTCTGTGACCGACAGCTGTACGGGCACAAGATCCAGGGAGTACCGCGCGATGACGTCGTCCGCCATGGCTCGACCGAAGCCGATCCGGTAGACACATTCACCTCCGAAGTAGTCCCGAAGAATGTCTATCCCGTCGTCGGCGCGCTCAAAGGTGGCGGTCAGCCCAAGGCGCCGGCGATATGAGGGGTGAAGCACCTTGCTCCACTGCTCGGCACCGTATCGGTGACACTCATCTGCGACGAGAAGCACTTTGCCGTCATCACGCGACGGCGGCGACAGATACAGCGACTGGACTGTGGCGACAAGGACGTCGCAGTGGTCAAGGGGCGTCCGAGGTGCGTCGGCGGAGGTCGCTACGCGCTGTACCCCGTGCCTGCGAAGGGCATCTCGCCACTGCCCGACCAGTTCGACCGTGGGCACCACGACGATGCACGAGTAGTCATGCCGGATGCCTTCGCGAATGGCTTCGATGCCCACCCGGGACTTGCCGGTCCCGGTCACCGCTTCGACTACACCGTGTCGACCGTGCTCCGCCCAGGCGTCCAGCGCCTCGACCTGCCACTTACGCATCTGCGGCAAGGTCTCAGGGCTCAGGTCCAGCCAATCACTTGCCGGCCTGCCAACCTCGAGCAACCACTCCTCGCCGTCACTGTTGAGGTCGTATTGGCCGTCTCCGTTTGCCCGGACTAGGGGCAGCAGTGCGGCCACCGCGAGGGCATGGTCCTGCGGGCAGGAGCTCTCCTCGACAAGGCGATGCATTGCACCACCAACGACAGGACCTTCTTCATCAACGAAGGTCAAGACCTGCGCCATTCGAGCTCGGCAGGTGACAGGTGGCACAGCATTCCTCATGATTCCCCAAGCGACTTCATCAGCCACATCATGGACTACGCCCCGATGAACGGAGCACGCACCTGCCGGGTATCGCTTGAACAGTTCACCGCGGGGTGGCTGAGGCGGCGACTGCCGTCAACTCGAACGGCGGTAAGCGACGCCCCGCGAGCCGGTCGCCGCGCACCTGCGGCCGGGGGCTTCTGGGCCGAACCGCGATCTGCTGGCTTTCAGCCAGCTGGCGCTTCCGTGCACGTGGTCATCGGCGAGTTTGTCGTCCCTGTCGGCAAGTACACAACGCTGGTGTCGGTCCAGCAGAACGCCCGCGCGTGTCTTCAGACCGCCCCTTGCGAATACCGGCCGCAGCAGCGAGCAAATGGCGATGCGATGTCCGCGCCGCGGCGGGACGAGCGAGTGGAAACAGGTACACCTAGGGAGCTGACCAACCGTCACGGCGGCCACTGTCAGCGACAAACCCTGCTAAGGTCCCGCTTTCTGGGCCGTGCCGCCACGAGCCGCGACGATGCGTAAATGCAGACTCGGCCCAGGCAAGAGGGGGTTAGGGCCGTGGGCACCCACCCTGAACGACGAAGGGGTGTGACCATGGCGGTTGCCGTCATCTGGCGCGGCACCACGCCGCGCGGCGAGGACTGGGTCCTCGCCCGGCGCGACGACAGGTTCACCCTCCGTCACGGCACGGACGAGATCGACATCCCCGCCTCCGGGGCCGACCGCATCTCGGTGACCCGCCGATGGTGGCGGACGACCGTGACCGTGGCCGGGGTGCCGGAGCGAGCCCGTGTCCTCAACGGTCTGTCCGGCGAGGAGGGCCGGCGCCTCGAGAACGCCGTGCAGGAGGCACTCTCCAGGTCGCTCCCCGTCTGGACCGCGAGGCTCTCGACCACGATCGAGACGTCTAGGCGTGACCTCCGGTGGATCACCGAGGAGGAGGTCACCACGCTGCTCTCGACCCGTCCAAGCATCGCGGAGGGAGAGCCAGCCGTCGCCAACCACGCATCGGGAGCCGGTCCCCTCTGGCTGACCGAGGAAGGTACGCGCCGGTGGGCGCAGGCGGTCAACGAGGAGATCGCGACTGCGATCACCCAGCAGCAGCGCCAGTTCTTCGACACGATCGAGAGCAGCCCGCTGACCGACGAGCAGGCGCGCGCGGTCGTGACCTACGACAACCGGGTCAACGTCATCGCCGCAGCCGGGTCCGGCAAGACGTCGGTCATGGTGGCCCGGGCCGCGTATGCCGTGTCCCGCGGGCTGACAAAGCCTGAGGAGATCGTGCTCCTCGCCTTCAACAGGGACGCCGCCACCGAGCTGCAGACGCGCATACGACGCCGGTTCGCGGCAGCCGGCCTGCCCGCCGAGGGGGTCGAGGCCACGACCTTCCACGCCTTCGGGCTCAAGGTCATCGGCCGGGCCACCGGTCGCAAACCGACGGTGGCGCCGTGGCTGACGAACAACGACGACGATCTCGGCGTCCTCTCCGAGATCGTGGCCGAGCTCAAGGACAGCGATTCCCACTTCCGGTATGCCTGGGACTGGTTCCGGCTGCTGCTCTTCACCCGGCCGGACGAAGACTTCACCGAGCCGGCTGCTCCAGACGCGTGGGACCATGCCCGACGCGCGACGGGCTACCGCGCGATGGACGGCACCACGGTCAAGAGCGAGGGAGAGCGCTGGGTCGCGAACTTCCTCTACCTCCACGGCGTCACCTACGAGTACGAACGCCCCTACACCTACGACACCGCGGACGCCGAGCACCGCCAGTACCACCCCGACTTCTACTACCCCGACATCGACGTCTGGCACGAGCACTGGAGTCTCGACGCCGACGGCAACCCGCGCCCCGGCTGGACCGACTACCTCGACGGTATGGAGTGGAAGCGCCAGCTGCATCAGCAGCACGGCACGACGCTGGTGGAGACCACGTGGGCCGAGGTCATGCACGGTGACGGCCTGTCCCGCCTTGAGAAAGAGCTGGTGGGGCACGGCATACGCCTCGACTGGGACCCCGACCGACCGCCCGCGCGAGGCGTCGAAGTTGTCACCGACGCCGATATGCTCCGCCTCGTGCGGACCTTCATGCTGCACGTCAAGGCGAACTCGCTGGACCAGCAGGAGGTCGAACGACGCCTCGGCGCCGGCCTCCTGCGCAACCGGCGACGCGCCAGTATCTTCCTGGACTTCTACTGGCCGATCCACGACGCCTGGCAGGCCCGGCTCGCCGACGGCGGCTACGTGGACTTCGAGGACGTGCTCGTGCAGGCCGCCGACCACCTCGAGTCGGGCAGGTACGTCAGCCCCCACCGGCTGGTCATGGTCGACGAGCTCCAGGACGCCAGCCAGGCGCGGGCCCGGCTCACCCGAGCCCTGGTCGCACAGCCCGGCCGGCACCTGCTCGCCGTCGGGGACGACTGGCAGTCCATCAACCGCTTCGCCGGGGCCGACCTGAGCGTGGTGACGGGATTTCACGACCAGTTCGGCCCAGGCCCCACGGTGCACCTGACGACGACCTTCCGCTGCCACCAGTCCATCAGCCACACCGCTGCCCGCTTCGTCATGAAGAACCCCGCCCAGGTGCGCAAGACCGTCGTGTCGGTCCACGACCGGCCGGTCGACCGTGCCGCGCACGAGGGGGTGCAGCTGCGCACGGTGGCGAGCGCCGCCGAGGTCCCCGGCGCAATCGGCGACTTCCTCACCCGGCTGCGTGACGCCATACACGGGGGCGCCCTCGGGGCGGACTCGGTGAGCGTCGACGTCCTCGGGCGCTATCAGCAGGACCGCGGCCTCATGCCGCACGCAGCCCCGCCGGAGATTCGGCTGGCGTTCCGCACCATCCACTCCGCCAAGGGGCTTGAGGCCGACTACGTCGTCATCCCGAACCTGTCGGCAGGCTCCTACGCCTTCCCGAGCCGGATCGCGGACGACCCGGTCCTGGCGCTGGCCATGACCGGTGGTGACACCTACCCGCACGCCGAGGAGCGCCGGCTCTTCTACGTGGCGCTTACCCGGGCACGCCGCGGAGTGCTGCTCATCAGCCCGGAGTACCACCCCTCCCCCTTCGTGACCGAGCTCATCCAGGACGGACTCGTGCGAGACGTCGGCCCCCGCCCGGTCGCCACCCCCTGCCCCGGGTGCAGGGTCAGCGTGCTCCGCCCACGGTCCGGCCGCACCGGCCACTTTTGGGGCCGCAGCACTTTCCCGGCCTGCACGTACACGTGCAACACCCTGCCCGTGCCGGGCGCGGCCGAGCAGGTCCATGTCCACCACCCGTCGGCAAGCCTTCTGAGAGGCGGAGCACCATGACAGCGACAGACTCCCCCAGTGTCGCCCCTCGCGAGATGCGACTGAGGTATGCCGGTCGGTGCCGCGGGTGCGCCACCGAGCTTCCCCGCGGGACGCGTGCGGTCTACGACCCGGGGACGAAGACGGTCTGCTGCCTGACCTGCCAGGTCCCGGCCACCGACGACGCAGGGTCACCGGGCGAGGAGACCATAGTCGGTGACACGGGGCACGGGGAGACCTGGCAGCCGCCCGCAGCGACACCCCCACGGGCGCCCGCACCGACACCCCCACCAGTAGAGGCGCCGGTTGCAGCCGACACCTCGCCGGGCGTTGCGGGCTCGTCGGCCCGCCGAGAGCACGAGCGTCGCGTCGCCCAGCGCGAGGAACGGGTCCGGAGCAGGCATCCCAGGCTGGGCGGGCTCCTGCTCGCCCTCTCTGACGAGCCGCAGAGCACCAAGGCGTGGGCGACCGGCGCGGTGGGCGAGGAACGGCTGGGTCGACGGCTCGACGCCACCGCCGGTCCCCTGGTGCGCGTGCTGCACGACCGCGGCATCCCGAGGAGTCGCGCCAACCTCGACCACCTGGTGGTGTGCGCCGGCGGGGTCTTCGTCGTGGATGCGAAGCGCTACCAGGGTCGACCGCATCACGTCGTCGAGGGCGGCTTCTTCACGCCCCGCGTCGACAAGCTGGTCGTCGGCCGGCGCGACTGCACCCGGCTCGTGGACGCCGGCCTGAAGCAGGCGGACCTCGTGCGCAGAGCACTGGACGACGACACCGTCGAGGTGCGCAGCATGCTCTGCTTCGTCGAGGCCGACTGGCCTCTCTTCGGCGGTGACTTCGTCATCCGCGACGTCACGGTGACCTGGCCGAAGAAGCTGGCGACGATCATCACGCGGCCGGGTCCGTTGTCCGAGGAGCGCATCACCGCCATCCACCAGCGACTGGCCGCCGCCTTCCCTCCGGCCTGACCCACGTCCGCCGACCGCTCGGACGACCTCATACCGCGACGTGTCGCCGATAGGGTGCTGACGTGCGCCGCATCCTGGATCTCCTGGACGCTCTCAACGACGCGGGCGTCGACTACGTGGTCGTCGGCGGCGTCGCGGTCGTGCTGCGCGGTCACGCTCGCATGACGGTCGACCTGGACCTTGCGCTCGACCTCACGACCGACAACCTCACCGCCGCCCTCGACGTCCTCAAGGCGCAGGGGCTCGTGCCCAGGCTCCCGGTCGCACCCGAACAGTTCGCCGACCCGGACACCCGACGCGCCTGGGTGGAGGAGCGCAACCTGGTGGCCTTCACGCTGCACGACCCCTCCGACGCGCTGCGCGAGGTGGATCTGCTGGCGGACATCCCCCTGCCCTTCGCCGCCCTCCGCACATCCTCGGACCTCGTCGACGTCGACGGTGTCCCCGTGCGCGTGGCGTCGGTCGAGCACCTGGTGACCATGAAACGCCATTCCGGGCGCGCGCAGGACCTGGCTGACATCGAGGCGTTGTCGCAGCTGACGAGCGCACCTAGGGTGGTGAGGGATGAGCACGACCAAGGCTGAGGACCTCTGGTGCGGCACCTCGGACGCGGGGCCTGCCATCCGGGCGCGCGCGGCGACGACGCCGGCGCAACGACTCGAGTGGCTCGAGGAGAGTCTCCTGCTCGCGCAGGCATCCGGGGCCTTGGCGCGGGACCGGGCCAGGCGGCAGCGTCAGGCGCAGGAGTGGGGCTCGTCCCGCTGACGCATCCTGCGTTCAGGCCTGCGTTGCCCCGAGGCGATCCACACCCGCGAGGTAGTCGAGCGCCTCCTGCACACTGCCCACCTCGGCATACTTCGCCTGCAGGTCGTAGAGCGCGGCCCGGTGGGCGGTCTCGTCCCGGTCCAGCGACGCCTCCCGCACGACGAGCGGGACGAAGCCGTGCTGCAGGGCGTCCACGGCGGTGGCCCGCACGCACCCGCTCGTGCTGGCCCCGACGATGACCACCGTGTCGACCCGCCGGGCCTGCAGCATCGAGGCGAGCGAGGTGCCGAAGAAGCTGCTCGCATACTGCTTGACGACCACCACCTCGTGCGGCCGCGGCGCCACCTGAGGCATCAGCTCGCCCATCGGGGCGTCGCCGATCAGCTGCCGCAGCGCCGGCACCTTCTGCAGGAAGATCCCGCCGTCGAGCCCGTCCTCGCCGTAGCTGACGCGGGTGTGCACCACCGGGATGCCGGCGGCGCGGGCCGCCGCGAGCACTGCGGCCGCCTCGGCGAGGCCGTCGTCCGACGGCAGGCACAGGGGGGACGCCTGGTCGAAGTAGGCCCGCATGAGGTCGACCACGAGCAGCGCCGGACGAGGCCCCGGGGTCAGGGTCCCCGCGAAGCCGTCGTCGAAGGCGCGCTCGGGACTGGTCACAGTGCTCGCGGCGGGGTCGGGGGTCGTAGGCCGGTCTCCTCCTCGGCACGGTCCAGGATGGTCTCCAGGTCAGGGCCCTTGTCGAAGAGGGGCAGGTCGCCCTCACCGCGGGCGCCGCGCAGCTCGGTGCGCAGCTGCTCGGTGGCACCCGGGTCGAGCTCGCCCGCCTCGCTGCAGACGACGCCATACCGGCGGGCGCCCTCGGCGCTGACCAGGCCGCGGCGCACCTCCAGGGCCACCAGCTCGGGGTCGCGCTCGAGCGGGTCGCCCCACCCGCCGCCGCCCCAGGTGACGAAGTGGAGCACGTCGTCCTTGCCGACCTCGACGTCGTGGACCTTGCTCGGCAGCACCTCGATGGTGCCGTCGGCCCGGTCCACCCACTTGCGGCCGCGCGCGCCGGGCTCGCCGCCGCGCACGCCCCACGGGTAGGTGAGCCAGCGGTCGTCGTGGATCGCGATGGTGCCCGGCTCGAGGAACCGGTAGGACACGTCGACCCCGTTGCCGCCCCGGTGCAGCCCGGCGCCGCCGGTGTCGGTGACCGTCTCCCACCGGTCGATCCGCAGCGGGTAGTAGGACTCGAGGTACTCGCAGGGGATGTTGACGAAGGAGGGCCACAGCGAGTGGCCGTCGGGGCCGTCGCCGACCGGCCGGCCCGGGATGCCGCCGAAGCCGATGGAGTAGAGCTGGAACCACTCGCCCTTGCGGTCTCCCCCGCTGTAGTTGCCGGAGTACATGAAGTGCGGCGAGGAGGAGAAGCCGGCCCCGTTGAGCAGGTCCGGGTTGGACTGGCCGAGCAGCCCGCCGAAGAGGTCGAAGAGCCGGCCGATGCCGTGGTTGCGGCCGTTGAGGGCGGCCGGGTAGCGCGGCTTCCAGAACGAGTCCTCCGGGATCTCCACGTCGACCAGCGGGTAGTAGCCGTCGTTCCAGAGGATCTGCGGGTCGGCCACGGTGATCATGTAGATCCCGAAGAACATCCGGATGAGGTTCTCGTTGATGTAGTAGTTGATCGGCCCCTCGGCCTGCGGGCTGGACCCGGTGAGGTCGATGAGCACCTTGTCGCCGGTGCGGGTGATCGTCATCTTCAGCTCGTAGGGGCCGTGGCCGCGCCCGTCGTCGTCGATGTAGTCGGTGAACGACAGCGGCTTGCCCTCCTCGAAGACCAGGGCCAGCAGCGTCTTCATCGCCCGGTAGTTGCGGTCGAGCAGGGCCTCCAGCGCCGAGGTGTAGGTGTCGACGCCGAAGCGGGCGCACATCTCCTGCACCCGGCGCGAAGCGGTCCGGCACGCGGCGACGATGCCGTTGAGGTCGGCGCGGTTCCAGTCCGGCTTGCGGACCTGGTTGAGGATGATCCGCAGCGCGTCGTCGTCGAGCACGCCCTTCTTGTAGAGCTTGAAGGGCGGGATGACCACGCCCTCCTCGAAGATCGTCCGGGCGTCGGTCGGCATCGAGGCCGGGGTCTTGCCGCCGACGTCCGACATGTGGCCGAACTGCGAGGCCCAGCCCACGATCCGGCCCTCGTAGAAGATCGGCATGACTACGAGCCAGTCGTTGGCGTGACTGATCGCGGCGCCGCACGAGTAGGGGTCGGACGTCATGAGGACGTCGCCCTCCTCGATGGTGCCGTCGAAGTTGTCGAGGAAGTCCGGGATCGACAGGCCGAACTGGCCGACGACCATCTTGCCCTCGGGGTCGCCGATGAGCGGGAACTCGTCGTGCTGCTCGCGGATGCCCGGCGACAGCGCCGTCCGGAAGAGCACCTCGTCCATCTCGTAGCGGGCGCTGCGCAGGCCGTTCTCGATGAGGTCCAGGGTGACGACGTCCACGTCGACCCGCTGCAGCGGCTCGGTGGTGGTCTGGATCAGCTGTGCCATGGCTCAGGCCTCCGGGGTGTCGGTGTGCTCGAGGGGACGGATGAGGAGGCTGCCGCTCGGGTGCACCGTGGCGGCGTGGTCGGGCAGGACGAGCGTGGTCGAGTCCATCTCGGCGATGACCGCCGGACCGGGTATGACGTTGCCGGCCTTGAGCTTGTCGCGGTCGTAGACCACCGCCTCCACCTGCGAGCCGCCCACCCACAACCGGTGGGCCTCCTCCCGGGCGGCGCCCGAGGGGTCGGGGCCGCCCTCCTCGAGGGTCGTCGCGGCGAGGTTGGGCCGGGGCCCGCTGGCGGTGGCCCGGGCGGTGACCAGCTCGTGCTCGTTGTCGAGGAGGAAGCTGAAGAGCCGCTCGTGCTCGGCGTTGAAGGCGGAGCGGAGCGTGCCCAGCACCCCCTCCCCCAGCGAGCCGGCCTCCACGGCGACCGGGATCTCGAAGCCCTGGCCGTGGTAGCGCAGGTCCACGGCATACGTGAGGGTCAGGTCCTCCTCGGCGAGCCCGGACTCCAGCAGCGAGCGCTTCGCCGAGCTCGCGAGCTCCTCGAGCATGCCGCTCAGCTCGGCGTCGGTGATCTCGCTGAAGCGGCGGATCAGGGTGCGCACCGACTCGTCGCGGTGGCTCGTGGTGGCGTCGCCGTAGGCGCAGAGCACACCGGGCGAGGGCGGGATGATGACCGGCCAGGCGCCGGTCAGGACGCCCAGGGCGTTGGCGTGCAGCGGCCCGGCCCCGCCGAAGGCGATGAGCGCGAAGTCGCGGGGGTCGAAGCCCTGCTGGGTGGAGACCAGTTTGAGGGCGCCGAAGATGTTCTCGTTGACGATGTCGTAGATGCCGGCCGCCGCGGCCTCCGCGGACGGCAGCCCGGTCGCGTCGGCAATGGTCTGCACCGCGGCGCGCGCGGCCTCCTCGTCGAGGGTGATCTCACCACCGGCGAGCTGGGTGGGAAGGTAGCCAAGGACGACGTCGGCGTCGGTGACGGTCGGCTCGGCACCACCGGCACCGTAGGCCGCCGGGCCGGGGACCGCCCCGGCCGACTGCGGGCCGACGCGCAGCGCCTGGGTCAGCGGCGGGACGTGGGCGATCGAGCCGCCGCCCGCACCGACCGTGCGGACGTCGACCGAGGTGGCGCGGACGGTCAGGTCCCCGACCGTCGTCTCCCGGCCGACCCGCGGACTCAGCCCCTGGACGAGCGCGACGTCGGTGGAGGTGCCTCCCATGTCGAAGGTGAGCAGGTCGGAGAAGCCCGCCTGCTCGGCGACCCAGACGGCCCCGGTCACGCCGCCGGCGGGGCCGGACAGCAGCAGGGAGACCGGGTTCTCCGCCGCGACCTGCGCCGAGACCAGCCCGCCGTCGCTGCGCAGGATCGACAGCGTCGAGTCCAGACCGGAGGAGCCCAGCTGGCTCTGCAGGTTGTTGACGTAGCGCGACACCTGACCTTGGACGTAGGCGTTGGCGACGGTCGTGAGGGTGCGCTCGTACTCCCGCAGCTCGGGGAGCACGGCCGAGGAGCGCGAGATCGGCAGGCCCGGCAGCTCCTCCGCGGCGATCTCCTCGACCCGGCGCTCGTGGGCGTCGTTGGCGTAGGCGTTGATGAAGCTGATGCTCAGCGCCTCGACCCCCTGGTCCTTGAGGGTGCGGAGCTGGGCGCGGACGTCGTCCTCGTCGAGCTCGGTGACCACGGAGCCGTCGGCGGCCATCCGCTCGGTCACCTCGACGGTGTCCTCCAGCGCGGCCAGCGGCTCCGGCTTGGGCCAGATGATCCACCCGGCCAGACCGCCGGGCACGAAGGAGCGCGCGATCTGCAGCACCTGGCGGAAGCCCCGGGTGGTGACCAGCCCGACCCGCGCGCCTTTCTTCTCCAGGATCGCGTTGGTCGCCACGGTCGTCCCGTGCAGGACCTCCTCCACCTCGGCCAGGCTCACCCCGGCGGCACGGCATACCTGCTCGATGCCGCGCAGCACACCCACGGACTGGTCCTGGGGCGTGGAGGAGGTTTTCCCCCGGTAGGTCTCCCCGGTGTCCTCGTTGATGAGCAGGATGTCGGTGAACGTGCCACCGACATCCACGCCGAGCCGATAGGTCATGTCTTCTCCTCACGGGAAGCGCGGTCGTCCTCGACCCGCGCGCTGACGGTCACGCTAGGGAGGGAGAGTGCGGCACGTCAAGGGTTTGCATGCAATTGGTCGACTATAGTTCGTCAGGGCTTGTCTCGGGGCGGGAGATCTGCAAGATTGCATACAACTCCTTCCCTATCCGCGCACCGGAGGCCACCCGTGAGCACCTCGGACGACGAGACCACCACCGACCGCACCGGCCCGCTGCACGGCCTGCGGGTCGTCGAGGTCGGCCAGCTGCTCGCCGGCCCGTTCTGCGGGCAGCTGCTCGGCGACCTGGGCGCCGACATCGTCAAGCTCGAGGACCCCGGCCGGGGCGACCCGCTGCGGCAGTGGGGACGCGAGCGGCCGCAGGGGCAGTCGGTGTGGTGGTCGATCGTCGGGCGCAACAAGCGGTCGGTCACCGTCAACCTCCGCTCCCCCGAGGGGCAGGACATCGCCCGTCGCCTCATCGCGGACGCGGACATCGTGGTCGAGAACTTCCGCCCCGGCACGATGGAGCGATGGGGGTTGGGCTACGAGGCCCTGCGCGAGCTCAACCCGGGGCTGGTCATGGTGCGGGTCTCCGGCTTCGGGCAGGACGGCCCCTACGCCCAGCGCCCCGGCTACGGGGCGATCGGGGAGGCGATGGGCGGGCTGCGCTACGTCGTCGGCGACCCCTCGACCCCGCCGTCTCGGATGGGCATCTCGATCGGCGACACGCTGGCCGCGATGTTCGCGACCATCGGCGCGCTGGCGGCGCTGCGCGAGCGGGACGCCAGCGGCCGCGGCCAGGTCGTCGACTCGGCGATCTACGAGGCCGTGCTCGGCGTCATGGAGTCGCTGGTGCCGGAGTGGCAGCTGACCGGCTACCAGCGGGAGCGGACCGGGGCCGTGCTGCCCAACATCGCGCCGAGCAACGTCTACCCCACCCGCGACGGCATCTGGATGCTCATCGCCGCCAACCAGGACACGGTCTTCGCCCGGCTGGCCGCGGCCATGGGCCGCCCGGAGCTGGCCACCGACGAGCGGTATGCCACGCACGTCGCCCGGGGCGAGCGTCAGAAGGAGCTCGACGACCTCATCGCCGCGTGGACGAGCACCCTGGACGCCGACGACCTCGAGGCCCTGCTCGTCGAGCACGCCGTGCCGGTCGGGAAGATCTTCCGCCCCGTGGAGATGCTCGCCGACCCGCACTTCCGGGCGCGGCGGACGATCACCGAGGTCGAGCACCCGGTCCTGGGCGGCGTCCAGATGCAGAACGTCTTTCCCCGCCTGTCCCGCACCTCCGGCATGATCCGCTGGCCCGGGCCCGCCCTGGGCGAGCACACCGAGGAGGTGCTCGCCGAGCTCGGGATGGCGCCGGAGGAGGTGGCCGCCCTGCGCGAGCGGGGGCTGGCATGACGTCGCTCCCGCCCGGGGCCGGCGCGCTCACCCTCCCCACGTCGGTCCGGCTCGTCGAGGTCGGGCTGCGCGACGGGCTGCAGGCGGTGAGCCGGGTGCTGCGGACGCAGGACAAGGTCGAGCTCGTCCACCTGCTGCTCGAGGCCGGGGTACGCGAGATCGAGGCGGTCTCCTTCGCCCACCCCAGGGTGCTCCCCCAGCTCGCCGACGCCGCCGAGGTCATGGCGGCCGTCCCCCGCCGGGCCGACGTCACCTACCGGGGCCTGGTGCCCAACCTGCGCGGCGCCCAGCGGGCGGCCGACTGCGGGCTGGACGAGATGGTCGTGGTGGTCTCCGCCGACGACACCGTCAGCCTGAAGAACCAGCGCCGCACCACCGAGGAGGTCCTCGCCGAGCTGCCCGAGATCGCCAGGGTGGCCGAGGCGGCCGGGTCGCGCCTGGTCGTGGCGGTGGCCTGCGCCTTTTTCGCCCCCGCCCGCGGGCCGGTCCCCGCCGCGGAGCGCGACCTGGTCGTCGACGCGGCCGTCGACGTCGGTGCCTCCGGCGTCTACCTGGCCGCGACCTCCGGCGAGGAGACGCCGCGGGAGATGCACGAGGGCCTCATCGCCACGCGGCGCCGCCACCCGGACCTGCCCGTGGGGGTCCACCTGCACAACCGCAACGGCTTCGCCCCGGCCAACGCCCTGGCCGCGCTCCAGGCGGGCGCCGCCTGGCTGGAGGCGTCCTTCGCCGGGCTCGGCGGTGACATGTGGTTCCCCGGTGACCCCACCGTGCTCGGCAACGCGCCTATGGAGGACCTGGTCCACCTGTGCGACGGGCTCGGGGTGCGCACCGGGATCGACCTCCCGGCCTACCTCGAGGTGGTGCGCCGCGCGGAGGCCCTCACCGGCATACCGTCCACCTCGTTCGTCACGCGCGGCGGCACCCGGGACGACCTGGCGCGGGCATCGTGGCCGGACGAGTCGTGACAGGGCCGGGGACCGGACGACCTGGCGCGGGCGTGGTGGCTGGACGAGGCGTCGCTGGGGTGGGGCGTAGGGTCGCGAGTCGTGACCGCTGAGCCCGATGCCGGCCGGCCCTCCCGGGCCGACTCCTCCGAGCGCGCCTACGCCGCCCTCTTCGCCCGCATCTCCGACGGGCAGATCCGGGCCGGCGACCGGCTCTTCGAGCAGTCCCTGGCACAGGACCTGGGCGTGAGCCGCACGCCGGTGCGGGACGCCCTCAAGCGCCTGGCGGCCGAGGGGCTCGTCGACATCGAGCCGCACCGAGGCGCCCAGGTCGTCTCCCTGACCCCCGAGGACGTCGCCGCGCTGTACGCGATGCGCGCGGAGTTCGAGCCGGTGGCCGCCCGCCTCGCCGTCCCCACCATGACCGATGACGACGTGGCGCACCTGGGCGACCTCGCCGGTCAGATGGAGCAGATCGTCGCCGACGGCGACGACGCCGGTGGGCTGACCGCGCTCAACAACGCCTTCCACGCCGTCTTCGTCGACGGCGCGGGCAACCGGCACCTGTCGATCGCGCTGCAGGCGCTCTTCC
The DNA here is from genome assembly GCF_001483745.1 of Serinicoccus chungangensis. Lineage (GTDB taxonomy): Bacteria > Actinomycetota > Actinomycetes > Actinomycetales > Dermatophilaceae > Ornithinicoccus > Ornithinicoccus chungangensis_A. The sequence goes on from NZ_LQBL01000028.1 coordinate 236,304, forward strand.
GCCCGGCCGTCGTCACCCGGACCTTCCGGACCTACGACCGGAGGGCGCTGGAGCGCAGCCTGCAGCACCATGCCGAGCTCGTCGAGGCGGCCGGCGCCCGCGACGGCGAGTGGGCCGAGGCGGTCATGCGCGCCCACATCCTGTCCGCCCGGCACGCCACCGCGCCGCACCCCCGCGAGGGACAGGGAGGGCGCGGTACCGCGGACCCGGCGTCCCGCTGACGTGTCGCCGAGGTCATCCCCGGTCGACGGCGATCCGTCGCGGCCTAGACGACAGCAGGGTCCGCGGTTGACCAGGTCAGGTTGGTCGACTTATCCTGCACGAATGGAGGTCACGGTCCAGGAGGCGAAGACCCACCTCTCTCGGCTGCTCCGCAAGGTGGAGGCCGGTGAGACCGTCGTGATCCGTCGTGGCCGCACTCGCGTCGCCGTGCTCAGCCCCGCGCCGATGACGACGAAGCAGCGGAAGATCTGGGGCGACCTGCCCGGTGAGCTGACGCCGATGTTCGACGAGCCCCTGGACGACCTCGCGCCATACACGCCATGAGGCTGCTCCTCGACACCAACGTCGTCATCTGGCTCTTGCTCGGCGAACGGCGGTCCGTGCCCCAGGACGTCGCGGACACCCTGGCTTCACCCTCGTCTTCGGTGATCGTGAGCGCCGCGTCCGTGTGGGAGATCGCCATCAAGCGCTCGCTGGGCAAGCTGCGCATCGACGGCGACTGGTACCGCGCACTGATGGGCCTCGATCTCGAGCATCTTCCCGTCTCCGCCGAACACGCCCACGGTGTGCAAGACCTCCCCTGGCACCACCGGGACCCCTTCGACCGGATCCTCCTCGCCCAGTCCCTGGTCGAGGCCTGCACACTCGTCACCGCCGACCGGACCCTGGACGCCTACGAGGCGCCCACCTGGTGGGGTGGCCCAATCCCCTGACAGCGTCGGGACATGCCGCCAGCACGACGGCTCTGGCGCGGGCTCGGCAGCAGCCGCCGGACGACGTGGCGGAATGCGGGCGGCTTCGGCGTCCTGGGCAGGCACCATATTCTCGTGCCCGGCGTCCCACCCGCACACCTTCGAGGAGTCACACATGGCTGGCCCGCCGCCCGCCTTCGTCGCACCGGACTGGATCCGGCAGCTGGGCCGCGACGACCTCAGCAGGGTCTTCGGCACGACCACGGTGAAACGGGCCGTCACCTACCAGCGGCGGGGTGCGGTCCACGATCTGCGGGAGGACCGAGACGGGGTGCTGAGGGCCACGGTCTACGGCAACCGCCGATACTCCACCACGGTCTGGTCGCAGGCCGGAGCCCGCCGGCCCGCGGGGCTGGCCACCTCGTGTTCCTGCCCCGTCGGCACGCTGTGCAAGCACGCGGCGGCGGTGATCCTGCACGCGCAGCGCACCGCAGGGGCCGCGACCCCCGCCTCGGGCACACCGCATACCCCAGCCTCCGCGGCCTGGGAGAACCTGCTCGCGCCCGTCCTGGCCGAGCTCGACTCCGCCTCCGAGGACCGCAGTGGCACGCCGCTCGCCCTGCAGGTCGAGCTGGCCCAGGCCACCACCGCGCACCCCACCCGGCTACGCCTGAAGCCGTTGGTCCGGGGAGCCTCGGGCGCCTGGATCCAGACCGGGATCTCCTGGGCCGACCTGCACCGGGGCTACGCCTCTGCCCGCACCGACGACCGGCACCGGGCCGCGCTGGCCGCCGTCGTGCAGGCACAGGCGGCCCGCTCGCCGCACTGGTACCACCCCGGGGAGTGGGTCGAGGCCACCGCTCTGGGGCCGGCCGTCTGGCCGCTGCTGCGCGACGCGGCCCACGCCGGCGTCGCCCTGGTGACCGGGCGTGGTCGACGGTCCGTCCGGCTGGCCGACCCGGTCGAGCTCTCGCTCGACCTCACGAGGGACTCCGACGCGGCCATCACCCTGGCCCCGGTCGTGGACCTGCCCGGCGCCACCGCGCCACCGCAGCTGGTCGGTGACCCCGGCCACGGGCTGGCCGCCGGGGACGAGCACGGGATGGTGCTCGCACCGCTGACCCGTCCGCTCAGCAAGGCGGTCACCACCCTGCTCGGCCAGGCCGGGCGGCTACGGGTGCCGGCGACGGACACCGAGCGCTTCCTCACGGCATACTCCCCCGCCCTGCGCCGCCACACCACCCTCACCTCCAGCGACGGCAGCGTCCTCATCCCCGAGGTACGCCCGCCGCACCTCGGGCTGACGGTCACCTTCGAGCCCGGGCACGTCACCCGGCTCCGCTGGACGTTCAGGTATGCCGTCGGCCAGGTCACCCACGACGTCCCCCTGCGTCCGTCGCGCAACCCGCAGGACGCCCGTCCCACCACCCAGCAGCCCGTGGTCCGCGACACCGACCGCGAGGAGGCGCTGCTCTCCAGCCTCGACGTGCTGGACAGGGCGCCCGGGCTGCGCATCCCCCTGCCCGGCAAGGCGCGCCTCGGGGTGGTCCTGGAGCCCGAGCTCACCGGCTGGGCCACCGTGCAGTTCGCCCGCGACGTCCTCCCGGCGCTGCAGGAGCGGGACGACATCGACGTCACCCTCGTCGGAGAGCCCCTGCCCTACGCCGAGGTCGAGGACGGCCCGGTCGTGCAGGTGTCCACCCGGGACCTCGGGCCGGCGGACGGCGCGGACGCCGCCGGGACGGGAGAGGCCGGCGACAACACTGACCGCGACTGGTTCGGTCTGGGTGTCAGCGTCCGGGCAGGTGACCAGGAGGTGCCGCTGCGCGACCTGCTCACCGCCCTGACCCGCGACGAGGAGGTGCTGCTGCTCCCGGACGGGTCGTGGTTCCGGCTGGACACCGACGAGCTGCGCGCCCTGCACCGGCTGGTCCAGGAGGCCCTGGCCCTGGACGACGGCGACGGCGACGGTGACGACCTGCGGATCAACCGCTACCAGGCCGGGCTCTGGGAGGAGCTCGTCGCCCTCGGCGTGGTCACCGAGCAGAGCGAGGGCTGGCAGCGCACCGTGGGAGCCCTGCTGGCCCTCGAGGAGCTGCCGCACCCGGACCCGCCTGGCACCGTCGAGGCGACCCTGCGCGACTACCAGCTCGACGGCTACCGGTGGCTGTCCTTCCTGCTCGACCACGACCTGGGCGGGATCCTCGCCGACGACATGGGGCTCGGCAAGACCCTGCAGGTCCTCACCGCCGCCGAGCGGCTGCGGGCCGAGGGCCGGCTGAGCCCGGAGAAGCCGCTGCTCGTCGTCGCGCCGACAAGCGTCCTCGCCACGTGGCAGCGCGAGGCGGCGCGGTTCACCCCGCACCTGGACGTGATGGCGCTCACCCAGACCACGCGCCGCACGGGCCAGCCGCTGACCGACGTGATGGCGGGCGCGCACGTGGTGGTGACGTCATACACCCTGCTGCGGATCGAGGAGAAGCAGCTGGTGGGGCGCGCCTGGGCCGGGGTCGTGCTCGACGAAGCCCAGGCGGTCAAGAACCACCGGTCCCGGACCTACCAGGTGGCGCGTCGGCTGCGCGCGCCGGTGAAGATCGCGGTCACCGGCACGCCGCTCGAGAACTCGCTCATGGACCTGTGGGCGCTGCTGTCCATCGTGGCTCCAGGGCTGTTCAGCTCACCGGAGCGCTTCGGCACCGTCTTCCGCCGACCCATCGAGTCGGGGGCCGCCCCCGAGCTGCTGGACACGCTGCGCCGCCGCATCCGCCCCCTCGTGCTGCGCCGGACCAAGGAGTCGGTGGCGGCCGACCTGCCCCCGAAGATCGAGCAGGTCGTCTCGGTGCCGCTGAACCCCGCCCACCGGCGCATCTACGACACCCACCTGCAGCGCGAGCGGCAGCGCATCCTCGGCCTGCTGGACGACGTCGACCGGCACCGGATCGCGATCCTCGCCGCGCTCACGAAGCTGCGCCAGCTCAGCCTCGACGTCCACCTCGTGGTGCCCGACGCCCCGGCCTCCGCCCGACCCAGCAAGGTCGACGCCCTGCTGGAGCAGGTGGTCGAGCTCGCCGCCGAGGGGCACCGGTGCCTGGTCTTCAGCCAGTTCACCCGCTTCCTGCGGGTGGTCCGGGACCGCCTGCAGGCCGAGGGCATCGAGCACGTCTACCTCGACGGGCGCACCCGGGACCGGCCGCGGCGCATCGCGCAGTTCACCGACGGGGACGCCCCCGTCTTCCTCATCAGCCTCAAGGCCGGGGGTTCGGGCTTGACGCTCACCGAGGCCGACTACGTCTTCGTGCTCGACCCGTGGTGGAACCCTGCCGTCGAGGCTCAGGCCGTCGATCGCACCCACCGCATCGGTCAGGACAAGACCGTCATGGTCTACCGGTTGGTCGCCGAGGGCACCATCGAGGAGAAGGTCGTCGAGCTGCAGGAGCACAAGCGCGAGCTCTTCGACAAGGTCGTCGACGCCGGCGGCGCCCTGGGCGCGCCCCTGAGCGCCGAGGACATCCGCGGGCTGCTGGACGTCCCGGCCGGGCTCAGGTCCTGACCAGGCTGCCGGCCCGGCGCTTTGCGGGGTCGGAACGCATCGCGTGGCAGGGTCGGGACGCGGCGTAGAAGCTGACGAGCGTGGCCTCGGGGGGTCGGTCCGACGTCCTCGCCGCCGACTCGACGGCGCGGGGATGACGCGGTCGGGCCGCTCCAGGTTCTCAGCGAAGTGCACTGTCGCAGGGAGAGGGTCTGTCAGACCCCACTCGTACACTTGTTCGCATGAGGGGTAGCTGGGGTAGCGAGGCGACCGGCGGTCAGGCCGACGGCGCGGTAGCCGTCATGGGTGGTCTGGTCGACGCGGTCGAGCGGTCTGCGTCGGCGTTGGCGTCGCCTGCGTTGTTGCAGGAGCGTGAGCTGGGTGAGGTGCTGGGGGCCCTCGACGGGGTGGCGGCTCGGACGCACGCGCTGCTGGTGGCGGTGGCCCGGGAGGGTCTGGGGCGGGGGCTGCACCAGGAGGCCGGGTTCTCCGACGTCGACTGGGTCCGGGGCGTATGCCCGGGGCTGGCGTCGCGGACCGCNNGCGGGCCGGGAGGAGTTCGACGAGAAGGACCTGGGCAGGATCACGTCCAAGCTGGTCGCGACCTGCCTGTCTGAGAAGGAGCAGGTCGCCCGCGCCCAGGCCAGGCATGAGTTGCGGGACGTGCACGAGTCGTCGTTGGCGGACGGGTCGCTGCGCCGGTTCGTGGTGACCGTGGGCAACGACGCCGACTACGAAGCCATCCGGGCCGTGCTGATGTCACCTCTGGCCGCGCCGGTGCGGCGCGAGGACGCGCCGGGTGAGGGGCTGACACTGGCTGAGCTGGACACCCGCACGGCGGGTCAGCGGCGCTACGACGCGTTCATGACGGTCTTCCGGCGCGGTGTCGCCGGCACGCAGGGGCAGCCCACGACACCCAAGGCGCAGGTCATGGTGACGATCGGGCTGCAGGAGCTGCGTGGTGCCCTGGGCGGTGCCGGGCACACGATGCACGACGGGGCGATCCCGGCCCACCAGGTGCGCCAGCTGGCGTGCGAGGCCGACATCATCCCCGCCGTGCTCGGCGAGACCGGGCAGATCCTGGACCTCGGACGCGCCAAACGGTTGGTCACCCCGGGCCAGCGGCGGGCCCTGGCCCACCGGGACGGCGGGTGCACCTTCCCCGGGTGCCACGTGCCCGCGACCTGGTGCGACGCCCACCACGTCGTCCACTGGGCCCTCGGCGGCCGATCAGACCTGGGCAACTACGCCCTCCTCTGCCCCCGGCACCACACCTGGGTCCACCAGCACGACACCACCGCCGACGTCAGCGAGACCGGTGTCCGGTGGAGACTGCGATGACCCCGCCCCACACCCGGCCCCACGCGGGCCGGGCCACCGGCCTGCGCCCGGTCGATGACGCGGGACGCCGACGAGGCGGCGGCGTGAGCCGCTGTGGGAGCCCGGCCAAGGACATGGCGTGAGCCGCGGTGAGAGCCCGGCTCAGGTCCGGAGCCGCGACGTGAGCCGGGCGAAGGGCCGGTCCAGATGCCGCGCCATGTGGTGCGCGACCGCATACCCTGACCTCGTGCCGGACGACTTCCTCATCGCCCACAACCCCGAGGACGGCTCGCGACTGCCGTACCTGCTCCGTATCCCGCTCGGGCCGGACGGCATCGTGCTCAAGGCCAAGGAGACGTGGCCGCGCACCGGCAAGGTCTACTGCCACCGCGCGAGCGGCTGGCCGAGCGAGCCCGAACTCGTGGAGCGCGTGCCGACCCGCTCGTGCGTGCGCCGCGGCGCGAGCATCGACCTCGTGCTCGACCGCAGCCGGGAGAACCGCTCACAGTTCGTCCTGACCCGCGCCCGCGGCCGGGAGGCGGTCTTCTGGCAGACCGCGCGCACCGCCAGGCAGGCGCGGCCGGCGGTGAGCCTCCCCACGGCGCGGGGTTCGGGCATCCCCACCCTGGAGATCGTCGTCGACAGCCACGAGCGGTATGCCTGGTCCTTCGACCACCAGCAGGTCACCACCCGCCGCGAGGGGCTCCCGGCCGGCGACTACGCGGTCGAGGTCGCCGGTCGGGTGCTCGCCTCGGTCGAGCGCAAGAGCCTGGTCGACCTCGTCTCGACGCTGACCAGCGGCCGGATGCGCTACCTGCTCGCCGACCTCTCCTCGCTCCCCACCGCGGCCGTCGTCGTCGAGGACCGCTACTCCGCCGTCTTCAAGCTCGACCGCGTCCGCCCCGCGGTCGTCGCCGACGCGCTCGGCGAGTGCCAGGCCCGGTTCCCCACCGTCCCCATCGTCTTCTGCGAGACCCGCGCGCTCGCCCAGGAGTGGACCTACCGCTTCCTCGCCGCCGCGCTCGCCCACGCCGGCGAGGAGACCCACGTCGAGGCCGAGGCCACCCCGCTCACCTCCGCGCGCGCCGCAAGCCCCGGCGAGGTGCGCCAGTGGGCACGCGAGCACGGGTATGCCGTGTCCGACCGCGGGCGCATCCCGCGCGAGGTGCGCGCAGCGTTCGACGCGCGCCGGGAGGCCACGCGCTGAGTGGGTCGACGGACTGGGGGCGCTGATCAGGGGCGCGAGGGTCGTCGTTCAACCCTGGGGCCACCCGGCGCGGTCCAGATCCTCTGGCGTCACGTGCGTCGCGAGCGCCAGCGTCTCCTCCGGTGTCAGGTGCAGCGGGTTGGCGGCCCGGCCGAGTCTGATGAGTTCGCAGCCAGCCAAGACCGGGTCGTCCTTGAGCACCTGCCGGGCGACCGGCGCTCGCAGGGTCACAGCGGCGTAGTGCACCACCGGTTTCTCGTCACCCGCCGGGGGCTCGACCGCGTGCGTGACCCGGCCGATCTCGACGATGCCAGGCGTCTTCTGGCCGCCGAGGTAGCGCACGACGAGGTCGCCCGGCTCGACCAGGCGGCTTCGATAGGTGCGCGCTAGGCACCACTCCTGGGGCGCGGGCTCAGGCACGGCCTGGGTCGCAGTCCCGGGGGTCGGGGTCGACCCGGCGGTCACCGGAACCTCTGCATCGGGTGCACCGGCATTGCCGCGCACCACCCAGCAGCCAACATCCGCGCGCTCGATGGGCACGTGATCTCCCTCCCCGGTCCCCAGGCAGGACATCGTGCGCCCACGCTAGGAGCAGCCCGCCGACTCAGCAAGCGGCATACCCCACCGCCTCCTAGCGTGGAGGCATGAGCACCCCTCTCACCCCCCGCCCCGTCTCCCTGGTCGCGGGAGGCTCCCGCGGCCTCGGGCTCCTGGTCGCCGAGGAGCTCGCAGAGCGCGGCTACGACGTCGCGGTCTGCGCCCGCCACCTCGAGGAGACCCGGCGCGGCGCCGAGATCGCCGAGACCCGGGCACGTGAGCACGCCGGGGCGGACGCCGGCCGCGTCCACGCCTACGAGTGCGACGTCGCCGACCGGGAGGCCGTGCAGGCGTGGGTCGCTCAGGTCGAGAGCGACCTCGGACCGGTCGAGGTCGCCATCCACGTCGCCGGCATCATCCAGGTCGGCCCAGCCGAGACGATGACCTTCCACCACTTCGACCAGGCCCTCGGCACGATGCTCATGGGCCCGCTCAACACCCTCTGGTCGGTGCTGCCCGGCATGCGCGAGCGCGGCCACGGCCGGCTCGGCGTGGTCTCCAGCATCGGCGGCGTCGTCGCCCCGCCGCACCTGCTCCCCTACTCCACCGCCAAGTTCGGCGCCACCGGCCTCACCCAGGGCCTGGCGAGCGAGCTGGCCGGCACCGGCGTCACCGCCACGACGATCGTGCCCGGCCTCATGCGCACCGGATCCCACGAGAACGCGCAGTTCACCGGCGACCGCGCCGCGGAGTATGCCTGGTTCGCCCCCGCTGCCTCGCTCCCCCTGCTGTCGATGGACGCCGAGCGTGCCGCGCGCCGGATGGTCGACGGCGTCCTCGCCGGCCGCCCGATGGTCGTCCTCACCCCGCTGGCCAAGATCGGCATGCGCGTGCACGGCCTCATGCCCGCCACCACCGTCCGCGTCATGGGCCTGACCTCTCGGTTGCTGCCGAGCACCCCCGCAGACCGCGACGCGGCCCGCCCGGTGACCGGGCGGACCGCGGCGCAGCAGCTGGGGTCCGGCGTGGTGAGCCGGCTCACCACCCTGGGCCGCCGGGCCGCGAAGCGCTTCAACCAGCGCGGCCCGGGCTCGGCCCCTACGGCGTGAGCACGACCTTCAGGCAGTTGTCCTGCTTGTCGTTGAACGTCTGGTACATCTCCGGCGCCTGCTCCAGCGGCACCCGGTGGGTCGCCAGGTCCTCCAGCCCGAGCACGTCCTCGGCGCCGCTGACCAGCTCGTAGAGCTCGTCGGTCCACCGGCGCACGTGGCACTGGCCCATGCGCATCTGCACACCCTTGTCGAAGAGCTCCATCATCGGCATCGGGTCGGCCATGCCGCCGTAGACGCCGCTGATCGACACCGTCCCGCCGCGGCGCACCGCGTCGATGGAGGCGTGCAGCGCCGCCAGCCGGTCGACCCCGGCCGTCTCGATCGCGGCCCGGGCGAGGGGCTTGGGCAGCCGCTTGGCCGCCGACACCGCGGCGCCGAGCACAGGGCTGCCGTGCGCCTCCATGCCGACCGCCTCGAGGACGCCGTCGGCGCCCCGCCCGTCGGTCAGGTCCCGGATCGCGTCGCCGACGTTCTTCGTCGAGTCCAGGTCCACGACCTCGGCGCCCCACTGGGCCGCCAGCGCGTTGCGCTCCGGGACCCGGTCCACGCCGATGACCCGCAGGCCCCGGTGCCGGGCCGCGCGGACGGCCAGCTGCCCGACCGGGCCGAGACCCATGACGGCGAGGGTGCCGCCCTCGGGCACGTCGGCATACTCGATCCCCTGCCACGCCGTGGGGAGGATGTCGGTGAGGTAGAGCACGCGCTCGTCCGCGAGCTGGGGGTCGACGCGCACCGGGCCGAAGTCCGCGTGCGGCACGCGGACCAGCTCGGCCTGCCCGCCGGGCACCGCACCGTAGAGGTCGGTGTAGCCGAAGAGGCTCGCGCCCTTGCCCTGGTCGACGTTCTGCGTGGTCTCGCACTGGGCGAAGAGGCCGCGCTCGCACATCCAGCACGTCCCGCAGCTGACGTTGAACGGGACGATGACCTTGTCGCCGACCTCCAGAGTGTCGACGGCGCTGCCCACCTGCTCGACGACGCCCATGAACTCGTGCCCGAGGATGTCACCGGGGTGGAGGTAGGCCGCCAGCACGTTGTAGAGGTGCAGGTCGGAGCCGCAGATCGCGGTCGAGGTGACGCGCACGATCGCGTCGGTCGGGTCCTGCAGGACGGGGTCGGGGACCTCCTGGACGGAGACGTCCTGGAGTCCTTGCCATGTGAGTGCTCGCATCCCTCCACGCTAGGAGCGTGGCCGGAGGCTCGCGCGGTGAGGCGACACGGGGTGGAGGCGCTGGGCGTGGTGGGCCCGCCGGCCCCGGGCCGGTGCCCCCGGTCTGCGACGATCGCGGTATGAGCTCCCTCACCCACGCCGAGTCGGTCACCGTCCACGCCACCCCGGAGGACCTCTACGACCTGGTCTCCGACGTCACCCGGACCGGCGAGTGGAGCCCGATCTGCACCGGCTGCTGGTGGGACGAGGGCGCCACCGGCGAGGTCGGCGACTGGTTCACCGGCCGCAACGAGACGGCCGAGCGCACCTGGGAGACCCGCAGCGAGGTGGTCGCCGCGGAGCGCGGCCGCGAGTTCGCGTGGCTCGTCGGCGGGGCCTACGTCCGCTGGGGCTTCACCCTGGAGCCGTCCGAGGACGGCACCCGGCTCACCGAGTCGTGGGAGTTCCTGCCCGCCGGGCTCGAGCTGTTCCGGGAGAAGTACGGCGACCAGGCCGAGCACGAGATCGAGGTCCGCACCCGCGCCGCGCACGCGGGCATCCCGGTGACCCTGGGTCGGATCAAGGAGATCGCCGAGGCCGGCGGCCGACCTGGCAACTCCTGAGCCGGTCCTGAGGGCCGGCCGCACGTCGCGAGCGTCCACCGGCCTGCCTCATCGACACAACCGTGGCCGGCCGGAGACATCCTGAGCAGACGTCTCCGACCGGCCACGAGACCGCATACCTCTCAGAAGCGCAGCCAGGTCCCGGCCAGGCCCTGCTGCTCGACACCCGGCACCGAGTAGTCGCACACGCCGTCGGCGAAGACCTCGCCCAGGCGCGCCCACTGCTCGTCGCTCATCTCCGGGTAGTCACCACGCGCCGGCTCGGTCGTCCGGCAGTCGATGACATCAGCCTTGACCGACTCCCCCGCGACCTCGCGCGGGAAGCTCGCCGAGGGGTAGAGCTGCTCGCAGGTGCCCTCCGGGTCCCGGTCCAGCGTCTCGGCGACGAAGGTCGGGTCCTCGTCCCGCGTCTGGCAGCCCTCGACGAGCGCCTCCGGCCGGGCCGCGCCGATCTCCGCCAGCGTGGGCCGCTCGCCCTCGAGGTCCAGCCCGCTCAGCCACGCGTCCATCTGCGTGAGGCCGTGCTGCAGCAGCGGGCTGCCGGTGCTGAACAGCCCATAGCGGTCGTCCTCGAGCAGGCTGACGTGGTTGACGACCGACCCGTTGGCCGCGCGCAGCCGCTCCCGCATGGAGTTCGTGTGGTAGCGCACGTGGATGTCGCCGTTCGGCTGCTCGTCGAAGTAGGCGCGGTAGTCCACGATCGGCGTGCTCGCCAGCCCGCCGCCGCCGTTCGTCAGCCGCCCGGTGCGGTATGCCGCCGCGACCGCGGGCAGGTCGGCCTGGGTCCGCGCGTCCTGGAAGCCGCCGTCCTGGTCGTAGCCGCCGACCTGCTCGTTGAGGTCGAGGAACTGGTCGACGGTGATGGTGCCGTCCTGCAGGGCCGCGAGCCCGTACTGGATGCCGCCGTTGTCCAGCGGCCGCAGCGCGAAGCCGGTCTCCGGGTCGGTGCCGTAGACGTTGACCGTGTGGTCGTAGACGTCGCACCGGGCGCCGTCGGGGTTGGTCTCCGGGTCGTAGCGCAGCTCCTCCGGCAGGACCGAGGGGCAGAACACCCGCGGGTCGATGCGCTGCGCGCCGCCCGCGACGTTGCTCATCGTGGCCAGCGTCTGGAAGCCGGTGACCTGCCGCTTCTCCTCGTCGGTCCAGGCGAGGTCGGTCTGCCCGAAGTAGTGGTCCAGCAGCCGCGCGTCGGTGATGAAGTTCACCGTGCCGAAGCCGACCTCGGGGAAGGAGCAGCCGACGACGATGCCGTCGAAGATCCCGGGGTAGTTGTCGGCCGCCTGGTGCGCCTGGTAGCTGCCGCCGGAGCAGCCGAAGCCGATGGTGAACTCGTCGCGGCCGTAGCGCTGGAGGAACTCCTCCTTGGTCATCTGCGCGGTCTCCGAGGTCAGCAGGTCCGAGCAGTTCTGCCCGAACACGTTGAGGCTGGAGGAGACCAGCGCATACCCCTGGCTGAGCATCCACGTATCGGTGACGCCGCCAGTGCTGTTGCCCTGGCGGAACCACCCGCCGGCGCACCCACCGCCCAGGGTGTAGACGACCTTGCCGTTCCACCCCTCGCCACGCTCGACCGGCGACGGCTCGGCCTCGGTCAGCGGGTCGTGCAGCGTGGTGTGCTGGAAGATGCCGCGGTTGGCGGTGCCGGTCTCCATCCGCACGATGAAGGGCACCTCGACCCCCTCGGTGGTGGTGGTCGTCGCGAGGTCCGCCGGGTATGCCGTCGCGCCCGCCGGCCACGCCTCGTAGGCGTCCGCGGTGGTCCGGTAGAAGTAGTCGACCCGGTCCTGCACCGAGCAGTCGCCGTCGAGCGGCTCGCCCAGGGTGCCACCGACGACCGGGAGCGTGAAGAGGTCGGTCTCGCAGACGAACGGCTCCTCGTGCGGCCCGGAGAAGAGCGGCCCCTCGTCCGGGTGGTTCACCACGGTGAGCGCGTCACCGGCACGCCCCTGGCCCGGTGGCCGGGCGGTGATGACGTTCTCCCCGAGCTCCATCCCGTCGACCACCCCGACGAGCACGCGCCGCTGCGCGTCCCACTCGAAGGCGTCGGTCACGTCGGTGCCGTCGAGGTCGACGCGCACCCGGTGCTGCGGGACGGTGCGAGGGACCGACACCTCGACCAGCGCGTCCCCCGCGGTGACGAGGTCGGGGGCGCTCGAGACGGTGCTCACCTCCAGACCGGAGGGCTTGGGGTCGGGGGGTGCGGCTGCCGCCTGCGTGCCCGTGATAGCGAGAGCAGCCAGGGTGGCCGCGCCGGTTGCCAGCTTCATCGCTGAGTCCTTTCGAAAGCGCTTACAGCAGCAACCTAGCAGCGCCCCGTCGACCGCACAGCCGGTCTCAGGTCAAGGTTTGGTCAGCATCTCCCCTACGCGACGCGGTCCCAGCGCCAGCGCGCGTCGGGCACGCCGGTCCCCAGGACCCGCAGGGCACCGACGAGCATGTCCGCGCTCTCGGCGGGGGCCTCGACCCGGCCGACGTAGACGTGGTTCTCCGAGGTGACCCCCCGTGGCTGCTCCTCCGGGTCCGACCACCCCTGCGTCTGCAGCGCGGCGGTCTGCTCGGGGGTGAGGTCGGCATACGCGGCGGAGACGCTCTCGCAGAGCAGGTCGGCACCGAGGCGCGATGCCTGCACGTAGCGTCCCGCCGTCGCGGCGGGCCCTGAGCGACGACCCAGGCCGAACCAGCGGCGGCGGGTCGGCGGGGCCGCCCGGTCCGGCTCGGACAGCACCAGCGACTCCCCGTCGTCGAGCGTGGCGAGCTCGTCGACCAGGCGGGTGCGGACGTCGTCCCAGCGGGTGGAGGCGCTCATGGCGCCAGGGTGCCACGGCTTGGGATCCGTCGCAGCGGCCACTATCCTCGACGTCGGTTCATGACGGAGGGAGGGCGTGGAGACCGTGGGTGGCTTCGTAGGAGGAGATCCGGCGCAGATGGGCGCCGGTGCGCGGGCGCTGCACCGCACCGGGGGACGGGTCGAGGAGATCGGGCGGGGGCTCGCGCAGGTGCAGGGCTCCGGCGCCGGGTATGCCGACCTCTCCACCGCCGTACGACGCCTCGGGTCGGCGGTCGGCACGGCGGTCGAGGACACCGGCACGCAGACCACGATCGCCGCCGCGCTCGCCGACGCCGCCGCGCAGGACATCGACACCGCCGGGGGGAGCTGATGGTCGCCGGGTTCGGGCCGCCCCAGGGCGACCCCGCGCTCCTGGACACCCTCGCCACCACCCTGGCCACGGTGTCCGGCGACCTGACCACCGAGCAGGGCCACGTCGAGAGCGGGGTCGAGCAGACCCTGAGCACCTGGCGCGCGACCCGCTCCCGCGACTTCGAGGACGCCGGTCGGGGCATCGCGGGCACCCTCGGGGGCGCCTCGGGCGTCGTCGACGCCGCCCAGGAGCAGGTCAGCGGGTATGCCCGCCGGCTGCGCAACGCCATCGAGGACATCGAGGACCTCGAGCGGCGGGCGCAGCAGCAGCTGGACCGGATGGACGGGGTGGGCACCGACGACGAGGGGCACGACACCCTGCAGGGCCAGGTCGACGGCGAGGTCGCCCGGCTGCGCCAGCAGGCCCAGGAGATCCGCGACGAGGTGGAGCGGGACGCCACCGCGACCGCCGCGGCCCTGGACGCCGGCACCGAGATCCTCGTGCCCGGGGCCGCCCGGCTGACCCCCGACCAGGTCGCGCTGCGCGTGCACGGCACCACGGGGGTCTCCGGCACCGGGGCCCCGCTGGCCACCGGCACCCTGACCACGCAGAGCGCCTGGGAGGCCCTGGAGTCGGTGTCGCAGCCGGCGACGAGCGTCGGCGAGACCGCCCTCGACTCCTGGTTGGGGTTCCGGCCCCCGGTCGGCGAGGGCTCGGTGAGCATGACGCTGTTCACCCTCGGGCAGGTCCAGTTCGGTGCCTCGACGGTGGCCAGCTGGATGGCCGACCAGCGCTACTCCCACTTCCGCCCCATCGACGCCGCCGGCCGGGTCGTCTCCCCCCGCATGGGCTTCTGGCAGCGGCTGCGGCACGGGGCCGGCCGCTTCCCCACCGCCCGCGGACTCTCCCCGTGGCAGCGGGTGCGCGGCTTCGACCCGCGGGGGCACTTCAGCGCACGCCCCTGGCACGGCGGGAACGCCTCGCGCTGGAGCACCGCCGGTCGCTGGCTGGGTCGCGGCGGCACCGTCCTCACGGCCGCCACCTCGGGGTGGAACGAGTGGAACGAGAGCGCGAACTACCCCACCGACGAGCGCGTCGGCCGCACCGTCACGGTGTCGGCGGCCACGACCGGTGGCGCCCTCGTCGGGGCGAAGGCGGGCGCCTGGGCGGGCGGGGCCATCGGGACCGCGATCATGCCCGGGGTGGGGACCGTCATCGGGGCCGGGCTGGGGGCGCTCATCGGCGGTTTCGTGGGCTCCCAGGCCGGCGCCTGGGTCGGCGACCAGCTCAAGGACATCGGTGGCGACATCGCCGACGGCGTGGGGGACGCCCTGGACAGCGCCGGGGACTTCATCGACGACATCACGCCCTGGTGACCCCCGTGGTGTCCACCGTGGTGTCCGTCGTCGGCCTGGCCCTGGGCGTCCTGCTGCTCGGGCTCGCCGTCTGGGAGCGCCTGGGCCGCGGCGAGCAGGCGCGCGCCTGGCTGCGCGGCCCGAGCGAGGCGAGCATCCGCGGCTCGCTGTTCGTCCTCCCCGGACTGGGCCTGCTCAGCCTGCTCGTGGGCCTGTCCCCCTGGATCGCCGACGTGCCCGCCCTGGGCTTCCTGGCCCTGGTCCTGGCGCCCCTGGGGCTCTGGCTGGTCTTCGGCTGGGGGGCGCTGGCCCTCCCCTACCCGCGCTGGTCGGTGCCCGCCTGGGCCCGCGGCCGCATCGCCCGGCGGTTCGACAAGAAGAGGTGGTCGAGGTGAAGGTGACCCACGAGGGGTCGGGAGCGGTCTTCGAGGCGCCCGACGGCTGGCAGGTCGAGGACACGGGGCGTCCCGAGGTGCTCGTCGTGCTCGAGCCCGAGCCGGCCGACGGCACCGTGCGCGCCAACCTGGTGCTCACCGCCGTGGACACCGGCGGGCGTTCCTTCCGCGACTGGCAGAACGGCACCGAGGCCCTGCTGCCCCAGGAGCTGTCCGACTACCTCGTCCTCGACCTGCACGCCGACGAGGTCGACGGTCGACCGGCCGGCAGCCGGCTGGCCCACCACGTCGACGCCGAGGGGCGGGCGCTGGTCCTGGAGCAGCGCTTCACCGAGGCCGACGGCCTCGGCCTCACCCTCACCGCCACCGTCGACGTGCTGCGCTACCCGCTGATGGCCGAGGAGCTGTCGGCGTGCTGCGCCAGCCTGCGCCTGCCCCGGGGAGCGAGCCGATGACGCTGCGGGTGGAGGGCGACGCGCTGCTGGTCGACACCGGCACGTGGGCACGGCTGGCGGGAGCGGAGGAGGTCGACCCGGAGCTGGCCCAGGTGGCCTCCACCGTCCCCGGTGGTGAGCAGGCCCTCGAGGCCGGGCGCGACCCGCGAGCCGTCGTCCAGGTGCAGACCGCCACCCCCGGCGGGGTCTTCACCCACGAGGCGTGGGTGGGCGAGGACGCCCTGGCCGTGCTCCTCGACCTGGGGCTCGGTGAGGACCGCCGGCTGCTCGTCCTGCCGCCGGACCACCTGGCCGCCTCGCTGGCCCGGATGGTCGGACTGGCCCCCCGGTCGCACGCCCCCGCCGACCGCGAGCCCCGGGCCGTCTCCGAGGCCGACCTGGAGGCGTGGTTCGCCCAGGGTGAGGAGGCCCCCGCCGATGCAGGTGTGCCACGGCGTCCCGCGGACGTCGGGCAGGGTGCCGAGTCCCACGGGACGCCGTCGGTCGGACGGGCGGGCGCCGATCTCGGCGCGGACCGCGCCTGGCGCCTCGTCGCGGCCGCCGTGGGCTCGGACGACGCCCCCCTCATGCTCGCCGCCGTCGACGGTCGCGACAGCGGCCTCTGGATCGTCGGGGCCGACCCCGACCTGCGCCTGGTCCCGGTCACCCCCACCGAGGTGTGGCGTGAGCTCGCCTCGGTGCTGCTCGCCCTCACCCCGCCGACCTGACCACTAGGGTCTCGGCATGACCTCACCTGCCGCCAGCGCCACCGCACGTCTGGCGGCAGCAGCCGTCCACGCGTATACCGCCCTCGGCGTCGTGCTGGCCCTGCTCATGGTCCACTTCTCCTACGCCGGCGAGGTGGAGCTGGTGCTCTGGCTGTTCCTCGCCGCCATGGTCGTCGACGGCACCGACGGCTTCGCGGCCCGGCGCTGGCGGGTCAAGGAGCTCGTGCCCGGCTTCGACGGCGCGCTGCTGGACAACATCGTCGACTACATCACCTACGCCTTCGCGCCGATGATCCTGCTGTGGAGCGCGGGCTTCCTGCCCGCCGGCTGGCTCGGCGGCGTCGTCGCCTCCGTCCCGCTGCTGGCCTCGTGCTTCCAGTTCTGCCGCAGCGACGCCAAGACCGACGATCACTTCTTCCTCGGCTTCCCCAGCTACTGGAACATCGCGGCGTTCTACCTCGTCGTGCTCGGGGCCGGGCCGACGGCCACCACCATCACGCTGCTCGTGCTCACGGTCCTCGTCTTCGTCCCCGTCCGCTACGTCTACCCCTCGCGCACGGAGACCGCCTGGTGGCCCACGATGACGCTGACGACGCTGTGGTTCGTCCTGTATGCCGTGGTGCTGGCGCAGTACCCCTCGCCCAGCTGGTGGGCGGTCGCGCTCTCGGCGGCCTACGTCGTCTACTACGCGGCCCTGTCCCTGCACCTGACGTTGTCCCGTCGCCGCAGCGCCGAGCTCGCGACAGCCTGAGACGACAGCCCCACCGGGCGGCGGACGCAGCACGCGGACCGGCGCCCGCCCCACGGGATCTGGGACGGGCGCCGGTCGCTGCCGTGGTAGGGGGCTCAGTCGCGGGGGACGTCGCCCTCCCAGCCGCCGGTCGGCACCTCGCGCGCCTCGATGAACTCCTTGAAGCGCTGGGCGTCGCCCTTGACCCGGCGGTCGTCGACGCCCACGAGGGCGCCGGCCTTCTCCAGCAGACCCTCGGGGTCCCAGTCCATCTGGATGGTCACCCGGGTGGTGGTGTCGCTCAGCTTGTGGAAGGTCACGACGCCGGCGTGCTTGGTGTCACCCTCGACGGTGGCCCAGGCCACCCGCTCCTCGGGGTGCTGCTCGCTGATCTCGGTGTCGAACTCGCGGGTGGCGCCGCCGACCTCGACGACCCAGTGGTTGCGGGTGTCGGTGACCTGGGTGACCGACTCCACGCCCTCCATGAAGTGGGGGAAGGACTCGAACTGCGTCCACTGGTCGTAGGCGACCTTGATCGGGACCTCGACGTCCACGGACTCCGTGACGTTGCTCATGCATACCTCCTGATCGGGGAAAGGGGATCGGACCCACGGAACACCAGATCGGTCCCGCCCGCACGGCCAACCCGCACCCCCGTCCGGACGGGATGTCGACGGGGGGCCGGTTTCCTGGTATCCATGGGCGATGAGCCAACTCCTGATCGACGGCACCTGGCGCGACGCCTCGGACGGGGGGACGCGGACGATCCTCTGCCCGGCCGACCAGACCGAGGTCGGTGTGGTCGCCGAGGCGACCGCGGACGACGCCGAGGCGGCCGTCCTGGCCGCCCGTCGCGCCTTCGACGAAGGCGAGTGGCCGCATACCCCGGCACCCGAGCGGGCGGCGCTGCTGCGCCGGGTCGCCGACCGGCTCGCCGCCGACCGCGACGAGGTCGCCCGGCTGGAGTCGCTGGACACCGGCAAGCGCTTCGTCGAGTCCCAGATCGACGTCGACGACATCGAGGCCGTGTTCCGGCACTTCGCCGACCTCGCCGCGAGCGAGGCGGGCCGGGTCGTCGACACCGGTATGCCGGACGTCGCCAGCAAGGTGGTCCACGAGCCGGTCGGGGTCTGCAGCCTCATCACCCCGTGGAACTTCCCGCTGCTGCAGACCAGCTGGAAGGTCGCCCCCGCGCTGGCGGCCGGCAACACCTTCGTCCTCAAGCCCAGCGAGCTGACCCCGCACACCTCGGTCTGGCTCATGCACGCGCTCACCGACGCCGGCCTGCCGGACGGCGTCGCCAACCTCGTCCTCGGCTCCGGCGCCACCGTCGGTCCGACCATGACCACGCACGACGCGGTCGACCTCGTGTCCTTCACCGGCGGTGTCGAGACCGGCCGGACCATCATGGCCGCCGCCGCGCCGACCGTGAAGCGGGTCGCCCTCGAGCTGGGCGGCAAGAACCCCAACGTCGTCTTCGCCGACGCCGACCTCCCCGCCGCCATCGACAACGCGCTCACCGCCGTCTTCCTCGACTCCGGGCAGGTCTGCAGCGCCGGCGCCCGGCTCATCGTCGAGGAGTCCGTGCACGACGAGGTCGTCGACACCCTCGTCGAGCGCGCCCGGCGGATCCGCCTCGGCGGCCCCTTCGACGAGGACGCGGAGACCGGGCCGCTCATCAGCGAGGCACACCGCGACAAGGTCGCCCGCTACGTCGCCGAGGCGCTCGAGGACGGCGCCGTGCTGCGCTGCGGGGGCGGTCCGCCGGAGGACGCCGACCTCGCCGACGGCTGGTTCTACTCCCCCACCGTTCTGGACGGCTGCGCGCAGGACATGCGCTGCGTGCACGACGAGTCCTTCGGCCCGGTCCTCACCGTCGAGACCTTCTCCGGCCCGGACCCCGACTCCGCCGAGGACGCCGCGGTGGCCATCGCCAACGACACCATCTACGGCCTCGCCGGGGCGGTGTGGACGCAGAACGCCGGGCGCGCGGAGCGGGTGGCCGGCCGGCTGCGGCACGGCACCATCTGGATCAACGACTACCACCCCTACGTCCCCGGGGCGGAGTGGGGCGGCTACAAGCAGTCCGGCATCGGGCGCGAGCTGGGGCGGGCGGGGCTGGAGGAGTACCGCGAGACCAAGCACATCTGGCACAACACCCGCCCGGCACCGGCCGGGTGGTTCGCCGACCGCACCAGCACCGACACCCCCACGGAGGCCCCCGATGCCTGAACGCTACGACTACGTCATCGTCGGCGGCGGCTCCGCCGGGTCGGCCCTGGGCAACCGGCTCAGCAGCGACCCCTCGACGCGGGTCCTCGTGCTCGAGGCGGGCCGCAACGACTTCCGCTTCGACCCCTTCATCCACATGCCGGCCGCCCTGCCCTTCCCCATCGGCAGCCGCTTCTACGACTGGAAGTACGAGTCCGACCCCGAGCCCGCGATGGGCGGGCGCCGCATCTACCACGCCCGCGGCAAGGTCCTCGGCGGGTCCAGCTCGATCAACGGGATGATCTTCCAGCGCGGAAACCCCATGGACTTCGAGCGCTGGGCCGCCGAACCCGGGATGCAGGACTGGGACTACGCGCACTGCCTGCCCTACTTCAAGCGGATGGAGACGGTGCTGCTCGAGGACGGGCGCACCGGCGCCGACGCCTGGCGCGGCGGCTCGGGCCCCCTCGTGCTGGAGCGTGGACCGGCCAGCTCACCACTCTTCGGCGCGTTCTTCGAGGCGACGCAGGAGGCGGGCTACCCGCTCACCGACGACGTCAACGGCTACCGCCAGGAGGGCTTCGCCAAGTTCGACCGCAACGTCCACCGCGGCCGCCGGCTGTCGGCGGCCCGGGCCTACCTGCACCCGGTGGAGCACCGGCGCAACCTGCGCATCGAGACGCTCGCGACGGTCACCGGTCTGCGCATGCAGGGGACCCGGTGCACCGGCGTGGACTACGTGCGCGGCGGGCGGCTGCGCCGCAGCGTCGAGGCCGGCGAGGTCATCCTCTGCGGCGGGGCCTTCGCCACCCCGCAGCTGCTGCAGCTGGCCGGCATCGGCGACCCCGAGGTGCTGGGCGCGGCCGGGGTGCAGACGCGGGTCGACCTGCCCGGCGTCGGGTCCAACCTGCAGGACCACCTCGAGGTCTACCTCCAGCACTCCTCCACCCAGCCGGTCTCCATCGCGCCCTGGCTGGCGCACCACCACAAGCCCCGGATCGGCGCCGAGTGGCTCTTCGCGCGCCGCGGCGTCGGCGCCAGCAACCACTTCGAGGCCGGCGGCTTCATCCGCTCCAACGACCAGGTCGAGTGGCCCAACCTCATGTTCCACTTCCTGCCGATCGCCATCCGCTACGACGGCAGCAAGCCGGCCGAGACCGAGCACGGGATCCACGGCTACCAGGTGCACATCGGCCCGATGTATGCCGACACCCGCGGCCACGTGCACATCCGCTCCGCCGACCCGGCCCAGCGCCCCTCGATCCTGTTCAACTACCTCTCCACGGACACCGACCGGCGCGAGTGGGTCGAGGTGGTCCGGGCCGCGCGCGACATCCTCGGCCAGCCCGCGTTCGCCCCGTTCAGCGGCGGCGAGATCTCCCCCGGACCCGAGGTCGAGACCGACGAGGAGATCCTGGAGTGGGTGCGCGGGGACGCCGAGACCGCGCTGCACCCCTCGTGCACGGCCAAGATGGGCGGCGCCGAGGACGACCGGGCGGTCGTCGACCCCACCTCGATGCGGGTGCACGGCACCGAGGGCCTGTCGGTCGTGGACGCCTCGGTCTTCCCCTTCGTCACCAACGGCAACATCTACGCCCCCGTGATGATGGTGGCCGAGAAGGCCGCCGACCTCATCACCGGCAACACCCCGCTGCCCGCCTCCGACGTCCCGTGGTACCGCCACGGGACCGGGCAGCCCCTGTACCCGCCGGGCGACCCGCGCAACGACGCGTGGGACGCGATGCAGGACCCGCCATCGGCCGAGCGGCTCCGACGGGAGGCTGGGTCCACCAGCGAGAGGAACCCGTGATGACCGCCAAGACCGAGCAAGCCGCCCCTGCCCCCTCCCCCGCCGAGAAGCCGCCCGGGTCGCCCCCGGTCCGCCTGCCCGTCTTCGTCGCCTCCCTCGTGGGCGTCGTCGTCTTCGCGACCTGGGCCATCCTCATGCCCGACCGCGTCTACGAGACCATCTTCTCCTGGACGGAGTGGGTCGGAGCCACGTTCGGCTGGTTCTACATCCTGCTCGGCACGGCGATCCTCGTCTTCGTGCTCTTCCTGGGGTTCTCCCGCTACGGCACGCTGCGCCTCGGCCCGGCGCACTCCCGGCCCGAGTTCTCCACCTTCGCCTGGGCCTCGATGCTCTTCGCCGCCGGCATCGGCACCGACGTCATGTTCTTTTCCGTCGTGGAGCCGGTGACCCAGTACATCTCTCCCCCGCTCATCGAGGGCGAGACGGTGCAGGCGGCCCGGGAGGCCACGGTGTGGACGCTGTTCCACTACGGCATCACCGGCTGGGGCATGTACGCGCTCATGGGGATGGCGCTGGCCTTCTTCGCCTACCGGCTCAACCTGCCGCTCGCGGTCCGCTCGGCCCTCGCGCCCGTCTTCGGCCGCCGCATCGACGGCCCGCTCGGCCACGCCGTGGACACCGCGGCGGTGCTCGGCACCATCTTCGGGGTGGCCACCAGCCTCGGGATCGGCGTCGTCTTCCTCAACTTCGGCCTCGGCGAGCTGTTCGGCATACAGCAGGGTCTGGCCGCCCAGATCGGCCTCATCGTCCTGGCCATCACCATGGCCGCGATCTCGGCCACGACCGGTGTCGACAAGGGCATCCGGTTCCTCTCCCAGCTCAACGTGCTGCTCGCCCTCGGCCTCGCGGCGTGGGTGCTCGTCACCGGCCGCACCCAGCTGCTCATCGAGGGCGTCGTGATGAACGTCGGCGACTTCGTCGCCCGTTTCCCCTCCATGACGATGGACACCATGGCCTACGACGGGGCCAACGAGTGGATGAACCTCTGGACCCTCTTCTTCTGGGCCTGGTGGGTGGCCTGGGCCTCCTTCGTCGGCATGTTCCTGGCCCGCATCTCCCGCGGCCGCACCATCCGGCAGTTCGTCGCCGGCACCATGGTCATCCCGTTCGCCTACATCGTCATGTGGGTCTCGATCTTCGGCAACGCGGCGCTGGCCCGGGTGCGGGACGGCGACGCCGACTTCGCGGCCGCGGCGCAGGAGTACGACGGCCGGGGCTTCTTCATGCTGCTGCAGGACTACCCGGCAGCCGGGCTGCTCGTGCTCCTGGCCACCGCCGTGGGGCTGCTGTTCTACGTCACCTCGGCCGACTCCGGCGCCCTGGTCATGGGCAACCTGTGCTCGCAGCTGCGGGAGGTGCAGGAGGACTGCGCGCCCTGGCTGCGCATCGTCTGGGCGGCGGCCACCGGCCTGCTGACCATCGCGGTGCTGGCCGTCGGCGGCATCTACGCGCTGCAGTACGCCACGGTCATCATGGGCCTCCCCTTCGCCGTCGTGCTGGTGCTGGTCATGTGGGGGCTCTTCACGGCCCTGCGCACCGAGCTGCGCCGCGTCGACGCGGGCAACGGCACCCACGCCGTGCTGTATGCCGTGGGTGACGGGACGGCGGACCGGGAGACGTGGAAGGCGCGGGTGGCCCGGGCGACCAACTTCGTCGACACCGAGGACGCCGAGGCATACCTGGAGAGCGTCGTGGACCCGGCGCTCACCGAGGTCGCCGAGGAGCTGCGCAGCCGCGGGGTGAGGGCCGAGACGAGCAGCGGCACCGCCCCGCCCGACGACCAGGACAACGAGGGCGGCCGGTTCGTCGAGCTGCGGACCGGCGAGGACGAGCACCCCTTCCTCTACCGGGTCAAGATCTCCCAGCACCCCGTCCCGACCTACGGCGGGCGGATGATCGGGAACCGCGACCGGTACGCCCGGCTCGAGGTGCACCTGGCGGATGGCGGTCAGGACTACGACGTCATGGGGTTCACCCGCGCGCAGGTCATCCACGACTGCCTCGACGCCTACGAGGCGCACCTGGACTTCCTGCGCACCGTGTGAGGCGGCGAGACGCTGCCGGACTAGGCTGACCGGTGTGCCGTCGACGAATCTGGAGATCCCCTGGAGCCGGCTCGCGAGCTCGCTCGGCGAGCAGCTGGGAGACGGCGCGGTCAGCCGGCGGCCGCTGGACCTGCACGCGCTGGCGCACGACGCGTCGCACTACCTGCTGACGCCCGAGCTGCTGGTCCGTCCGACCTCCACCGCGCAGGTGGCCGCCGTCATGGCGGCCTGCGACCGGGCCGGCGCGCCGATCACCTTCCGCTCCGGCGGCACCAGCCTGTCCGGGCAGGCGATCACCGACGCGGTGCTGGTCGACACCCGCCGGCACTTCACCGACATCGAGGTGCTGGACGGGGGCGCCCGCGTCCGCGTCCAGCCCGGCGTGACGGTCCGGGCGGTCAACGCCCGGCTCGCGCCGTACCACCGCAAGCTCGGGCCCGACCCGGCCAGCGAGGGAGCGTGCACGCTCGGCGGCGTCATCGCCAACAACTCCAGCGGCATGCACTGTGGCACCGAGCTCAACACCTACGCCACCCTCGAGTCCCTGACCTTCGTGCTGCCCTCGGGCACCGTCATCGACTCGGCCGCCCCGGATGCCGAGGCCGAGCTGGCGGCCCGCGAGCCTGAGCTGGTCGCCGGCCTGCTGGCCCTGCGCCGACGGGTGCTCGCCGACCCGGAGTCGGTGGCGACGATCCGCAGGCTGTTCGCGATGAAGAACACCATGGGCTACGGCGTCAACGCCCTGCTCGACTACGAGCGACCGCTGGACATGCTCGTGCACCTCATGGTGGGCAGCGAGGGCACGCTCGGCTTCGTCGCCTCGGCCGTCCTGGCAACCGTGCCCGTCCACCCGGAGGTCGCGACCGGGCTGCTCGTCCTCGACACCGTCGGCGCGGCCACCGGGTCCGTGCCCGACCTCGCCGCGACCGGTGTCGCCACGGCCGAGCTGCTCGACGCCGCGTCGCTGCGGGTGGCGCAGCAGGACCCCCGCTGCCCGTCGCAGATCGCCGAGCTGGAGGTCGACGAGCACGCGGCGCTGCTGGTCGAGTGGCAGGGGGACAGCCCCGCCGAGCTGGACGCGACGCTGGGGTCGGCCGCCGCGACCCTCGAGGGGCTGGCGCTGACCAGGCCCGCCCGGCTCACCCGGGACGCCCGCGAGCGGGCCGCGCTGTGGAGGGTCCGCAAGGGTCTGTTCTCCGCCGTCGCCGAGGCCCGCCCCGCCGGCACCAACGCGCTGCTCGAGGATGTCGTCGTCGGCGTCGACGTGCTCGGGGAGACCTGCGTCGCGCTGACTGAGCTGTTCGACACGCACCGCTACGAGGACTCGGTGATCTTCGGGCACGCCCGCGACGGCAACGTCCACTTCCTGCTCAACGAACGCTTCGACGACCCGGACGCGATGCGCCGCTACGCCGCCTTCACCGAGGACATGGTCGACCTGGTGCTGGGCCAGGGCGGCTCGCTCAAGGCCGAGCACGGGACCGGCCGCATCATGGCACCCTTCGTCCGTCGGCAGTACGGCGACGAGCTCTACGCGGTGATGTGGGAGATCAAGCGGCTCCTCGACCCCCGGGGGCTGCTCAACCCGGCGGCCGTGCTCTCCGACGAGCCCACGTCATACCTGCGGGACCTCAAGCCCTCCCCGCCGGTGGAGGAGGAGGTCGACCGGTGCGTCGAGTGCGGCTACTGCGAGCCGGTCTGCCCGTCCAAGGACCTCACCCTGACCCCGCGTCAGCGGATCGTGGTGCGCCGCGACATCCAGACCGCCCGCGCCGCCGGTGACCACGCGCTCGCCGACTCCCTCGAGCGCGACTACGACTACGACGGCACCCAGACCTGCGCCGTCGACGGGATGTGCCAGAGCGCGTGCCCGGTCCGCATCGACACCGGCGACCTCACCCGGCGGCTGCGCCGGGAGTCGGCCGGCCGCCTGACCGAGGCGGCCTGGGCGGGGGCCGCCCGCGCCTGGGGGGCGGTGGCGCCCCTGGGCGGGCTCGCGCTCGGCGCGGCCCGGCTGGTGCCCTCCGGGGTGCCGGTGGCCGCCACCCGCGTCGTGCGCGCCGTCGCGGGAGCCGACACCGTGCCGCTCTACGACGCGCGGCTGCCCGGTGGGGGCAGCCGGAGACGCGAGCTGACGACCGCCTCCCCGGTGGCCGTGCTCTTCAGCACCTGCATCGGCGAGATGTTCGGGACCGAGCCCGGCGGCCACACCGGCGACCTCGGCCCCGGGGCGGGCGGGGCGCTCGTCGAGCTGTGCGTGCGCGCCGGCGTCCCGCTGCGCACCCCCTCCGGGATCGGCGGCCTGTGCTGCGGCACGCCGTGGAAGTCCAAGGGTCTGACCAGCGGGTATGCCGTCATGGCCGACCGCGTGGTCCCGGCCCTGCGGGAGGCCACCGAGGGTGGCCGGCTCCCCGTGGTGGTCGAGGCGTCCTCCTGCGTGGAGGGGCTGCTGGTCATGCTCGCCGAGCGCGCGCCCGAGGTGCGGGTGGTGGACGCCGTCGACTTCGTCCGGGACACCGTGCTCCCCCGCCTCGACGTCCGCCGCACCGACCGCACCCTCGTGGTGCACCCGACGTGCTCCTCCGAGCGGGCGGGGAGCACCGAGGCGCTCGTGGCGCTGGCCGAGGCGGTCTCGACCGACGTCGTGGTGCCCGTGTCCTGGGGCTGCTGCGCCTTCGCCGGGGACCGCGGCCTGCTGCACCCCGAGCTCACCGCCTCGGCCACCGCCGACGAGGCCGCCGAGGTCGCGGGTATCGTCGCGCGGGTGATGCCTCCCCGTGCCGAGCACGCCTCCCCGAGCAGCGCCCCCACCCCTGCCGGCGCGCTCGGCTTCGTCTCCTCCAACCGCACCTGCGAGATCGGGATGACCCGGGCCACCGGCCAGCCGTACCGGCACGTGCTGGAGCTGCTCGCGCAGGCGACCCGGGCATGACCCGCGACAACCACCCCACCGAGCGTCGCGAATGGTTGCGCCACCGCCCACCGAGCGTCGCGAATGGTTGCCGGAGCCGACCCGGTGCAGCCATTCGCGACGCCCGGTCGGTTCAGAGACAACCATTCACGACGCTCGGTGGGTAGAGAAGGCCGGGGGCCGGACGGGCGATCTCCCCCGCCACGGCCGGCCGCGCCTGGGACCACCGACCAACCCCAGGGGCGGGCAAAGTTTGGCCCATGATTTGGTCAAGTCCGCCCGGTGACGCGGGTCACCTACCTAGGGTCGAAGGATCCCCGAGAACCACTGGAGGTTGGCTGTCATGGGCGACACCACGAACCGGACCAGACGTCTGCTGCGTACGGCGGCGACGGCGGTCCTCGCGACGACCTTGAGCGTCGCGTACCTCCCGGGAGCGGTCCAGGCCGACCCGGACGACATCGAGACCAGCGACAACATGACGCTGCTGAGCAACACCCCGAAGCAGGCGCCGCTGGAGGGCTTCAACTCCGACATCGCCTTCTGGGGCGACTACGCCTTCCAGGGCAACTACGACGGATTCCGGATCTGGGACATCTCCAAGCCCCGGGACCCCGAGCTCGTCACCCAGGTGCTGTGCCCCGGCGGCCAGGGCGACGTGTCCGTCTCCGAGGACGGCTCGCTGCTCTTCATGTCGGTGGACTCCCCCCGCTCCGACGACACCTGCTCCAGCACGTCCGGCAGCATCCTCAGCCCGACCTCCTGGGAGGGTATGCGGATCTTCGACATCTCCGACCTCGAGAGCCCGGACTACGTCAAGGCCGTGCGCACCGACTGCGGCTCGCACACCCACACCCTGGTCCCGGGTGAGGACGAGGGCACGAACTACCTCTACGTCTCCTCCTACGGTCCCAACTCACGCTTCCCCAACTGCCAGCCGCCGCACGACGGCATCTCGGTCGTCGAGGTGCCCACGGAGGACCCGGCGTCGGCCGCGGTGGTCTCCGAGCCGGTCCTCTTCCCCGAGGGCGGCGGACCGGGCACGAGCGGCTGCCACGACATCACCGCATACCCCGAGCGTGACCTGGCAGCCGGCGCCTGCATGGGCGACGGCATCCTCATGGACATCTCCGACCCGGTGAACCCGGTCGTCACCGAGCAGGTGCAGGACTCCAACTTCGCCTTCTGGCACTCGGCCACCTTCAACGACGACGGCTCCAAGGTGGTCTTCACCGACGAGCTGGGCGGCGGCGGTGCGGCCACCTGCAACGAGGCGGTCGGGCCGAACCGCGGCGCCAACGCGATCTTCGACATCGCCTACGACGACACCGCGTCGCTGGATTTCCGCAGCTACTACAAGATCCCCCGCTACCAGGAGGACACGGAGAACTGCGTCGCGCACAACGGCTCGATCATCCCGGTCGTCAAGGGTGACGTCATGGTGCAGGCGTGGTACCAGGGCGGCGTCTCGGTGTTCGACTTCACCGACTCCGACAACCCCGAGGAGATCGCCTACTTCGACCGCGGTCCGATCGACGACGACAACCTCGTCCTCGGTGGCTCCTGGTCGGCGTACTACTACAACGGGCACATCTACTCCAGCGACATCACGCAGGGGCTGGACGTGCTCAAGGTGCGTGGCACCAAGGGTGACAACCGGGTGAAGATGGACTTCCTCAACGCCCAGACGCAGTACGAGTCGACCCCGGGACGCTCCGGCTCCCGCCCGGGGAACGCCCCCGGTCTCGACGGCAAGGACGTCACCTCCGCGGTCGTCCCCGCCGCCCCGGGCGCCAGCGCTCAGGTCGTCCCGGCGCCGCAGGCCGAGCGCCTGGTCGCGCAGAGCCGTCACGACCTGGCGCACCAGTCCGGCGAGGCCGACACGATGTTCATGTCGATGATGGTGCCGCACCACTACCAGGCGATCCTCATGTCGCAGCTCGCCGAGGACCGGATGGCCGACCCGCAGCTCGCGGCGCTGGCCGACCGGATGCTCCTGGAGCAGGAGCTCGAGATCGACGTCATGCAGGGCTGGCAGGGCGCCCACGGCCACCCGGTCACCGACGAGGTGGCGGCCTACGAGCAGATGGTCGCCGACCCCGCCATGCGTGAGCAGATGGGTATGGCGTCGCCGGAGCAGATGCAGCAGCTCGCCGAGGCGGAGGGCGCGGCCTTCGACACCCTCTTCGTCGAGCTCATGGTGCCCCACCACGAGGGGGCCATCGACATGGCCGTGGACGAGATCATCCACGGCTCGGACGTCACCGTGCAGCAGCTGGCGACCGACATGATGGTCACCCAGGCCGTGCAGATCGACCAGATGCAGCGCCTGGTCGGCTGACGGCGCGACGAAGGGCCCGGCGCCACGAAGCACCGGGCCCTTCGAGCTGTCCGGGGGCTACCGCCCGCCCGGGGTGGCCGCCCGCCGTGGTGGGCCGGCCGCGGGCATCTCAGTTGTTCACCCGGATGATCTCCTCCTGGTAGGGCGCGACGACGTCGCGGGACACCCGGCAGTCGAGGACGAGGAACGGGCGATCGTCGACCGGCTGCGCCGCCCAGTCGGCGAGCCGGTCGAGGTCGGCCAGGGTCTGCACCACGACCCCCTCGGCGCCGACCCCGGCGGCCAGGGCGGCGAAGTCGACCTGCGGGATGAGCATCGGCTCGAGCGCCAGCCCCTGCAGCCCGTAGAGGTTGACCTCGGCGCCGTAGGCGCCGTCGTTCCAGACCACGGCCAGGCCCGACCCGCCGGCGACGCGGACCGCCGACTCCAGGTCGGCCAGGGCCATGAGCCCACCGCCGTCCCCGGTGGTGAGCACGACGGTCGCCTCCGGCCGCGCGAGCGCGGCCCCGAGCACCGAGGGCCACCCCAGCCCGATGGACTGGAAGGCCGTCCCCACCATGATCATCCGGTCCGGGGAGGCCACCGGCCAGTACATGTTCGCCCACCCGATGAAGTGCCCGCCGTCGGAGACCACCACCCGGTCCTGCGGGAGCAGCTCCCCGATCCGGACCGCCACGGACCGCGGGTCCAGCCGACCGTCCGGCGCCAGGTCCTGCCCCGGGTGGTAGGCGCGCAGGTCGCCGACGGGCACGCTCTCGCGCCACCCGCCGGGGGCGTGGCCGAGCCCGGTGAGCCGCTCGGTGACCGCACGCGCCACGAGGGCCGCGTCCCCCTGGACGTAGCCCCCGACGTGGGGATGCGTGGCGGCCGGCGCGACGTCGACCTGGAGGATCCGGGTGCCGGGCGCGAACAGCTCGCCGAAGCGCATCGTGAACTGGTTGAGCGAGGCGCCGAAGACGACCGCGACGTCGGCCTCGCGGACGAGGTCCATCGCGCCCTCGGCGCCCCAGCCGCCGACCACCCCCAGGTCGTACTCCGCCCGCGGGAAGATGCTGCGCCCCAGCGAGGTGGTGGCGGTGACCGCACCGGTGGCGTCCGCGAGCTCCCCCAACGCCTCCCCCGCGCCGGCCAGCCACGCACCGCGACCGGCGAGCAGCAGCGGCCGCTGCGCCCCGGCCAGCGCGGTGGCGATGTCCGCGACGGCGCCGGCGGCGAAGTCGCCGACCGGCGCCCGGGGCGCCGGGGTGAGCGGGGCGGGCACCTCCGGCACCGGCCCGACCTCGAGCCGGGCCACGTCGTAGGGCACCGCCAGGACGGTCGGCACCCGGTAGGTCAGGGCGTGCTCGATGGCGATGACGGTCGTGGCGGCGGCATCGGTCCGCCCGACGGTGTAGGTGCGGGCGCCGACCGCGGACGCCAGGGCGATCTGGTCGACGTCCCAGGGCCGCGGGCCGGAGGTCGGGCCGTCGCCGACGACGAGGACGAGCGGCACCTTGGCCTGCACCGCCTCGGCCAGCGCGGTGAGCGTGTTGGTGAAGCCGGCGCCGTAGGTGGAGGTGGCAGCGGCGATCCGCCCGCAGGCCCGGTGGTGGGCGTCCGCCGCCACCACTCCCCCGGCCTCGTGGCGGACCGCGGTGAACTGCACGTCCCTCGAGCGCTCGAGGGCGTCCAGGACGTGGGCGTTGCCGTTGCCCATGACCCCGAAGACGTGGTCGACGTGGCGGGCCAGGGTGAGGGCGACGTGGGCGGAGACGGTGGGCACGCAGGTGCTCCTTCGCGAGAGACGGACGGGGGGTCAGGCCGTATGTGTCTCGCGGGTGCGGCACGCCGCTGTGTGCTCCTTTTTCGAGCACCGACGGCGAAGCGCCGGACGGCCCCGATCATACGCGTCCCTCGCGGACCGCCTCAGGAGCGCTCCTGCTGCCCGGCACCGTCCGGGAGGAACCGGCCGGCCAGCGCCTCCGAGCCGCGGGCGAGCAGCGCGACGTCGGCACCCACGAGGACGAAGGCGGCACCCTGCCCGAGGTAGTCGTCCGCCACGGCCGGGTCGAAGGCGTTCACCCCGACGGGGGTGCCGGCCGCCCGCGTGGCCTCGAAGGTCCGCCGCACGGCCGCCCGCACGTCCGGATGGGTCTGCTGCCCCAGCAGGCCCATCGACGCCGCGAGGTCGCTCGGCCCCACGAAGACCCCGTCGACGCCGTCGACGGCCGCGATCTCGCCGGCCGCCGCGACCGCGGCGTCGGACTCGACCTGCACGAGCAGCGACACGTGGTCGTCGGCGTCGCCCAGATAGCCCTCGACCCGGTTCCACCGGGCCGAGCGCCCGAGGGCCGACCCGACACCGCGGCGTCCCCGCGGCGGGTAGCGCACGGCCGACACCGCCGCGACGGCCTCCTGCACGCTCTCGACCATGGGGACGAGGATGGTCTGCGCCCCCAGGTCCAGGACCTGCTTGATGACCACGGGGTCGGCGGAGGGGACGCGGACGACGGCGACGACGGGGTATGCAGCCACCGCCTGCAGCTGCGCGAGGACCGACTCCAGCCCGTTGGGGGCGTGCTCCATGTCGATGAGCAGCCAGTCCAGGCCCGAGCCCGCGGCGATCTCGGCCACGAGCGGCGAGCCCGAGCAGACCCACATGCCGACCAGCGGCCGGTCGGCGCGGGCGAGCGCCTCGCGGAGGGTGGAGGTCAGACGAAGTGGCACGTGATGGTCCCCATGTCGGCGTAGTCGCAGTGGATGGTGTCGCCCCTCGAGACCCAGACCGGGCGGGTGAAGGACCCCGCGAGGATGATCTCCCCGGCCTCGAGCCGGTCCCCGTGCTGGTGGACCTTGTTGGCCAACCAGGCCACGCCGGTGGCGGGGTGGCCCAGGACGCCGGCGGCGACGCCGGTCTCCTCGACCTCCCCGTTGCGGGACAGCACCCCGGGGACCCAGCGCAGGTCGACCTCGTCCGGGCGCCGGCGGACGTCGCCGAGCACCATGGCCCCGTAGGCCGCGTTGTCGCTGATGGTGTCGACGATGGTGCGGCCCTCGAGCTCGATGTGGGAGTTGAGGACCTCCAGCGCCGGGACGGCGTGGTCGATCGCCGCCAGCGCGTCCTCCAGGGTGCAGTCCGGCCCGGTCAGCGGCTCGGCGAGGACGAACGCCAGCTCGACCTCGACCCGCACGTTGGAGAAGTCGTCGACCGGGATCTCGGCCCCGGAGGCGTGGACGGTGTCGTCGAACATGACGCCGTAGTCCGGCTCGGTGATCCCCGTGGCCTGCTGCATGGCCTTGGAGGTCAGCCCGATCTTGCGGCCCACCAGCCGGCGGCCGGCGGCGAGGTTCCGGTCCCGCCACACGCCCTGGATGGCGTAGGAGTCCTCGATGGTGGCCTCGGGGTGGCGCGCCGTGATGCGCGGGACGACCGAGTGCGTCCGGTCGGCCTCGGCCAGCTCCTCGGCGATCGTCGCGATCTGCTCGGGCGTCAGCATCCCTGGTCCTCCCCGGTCACAGCTGGTGCCCCAGCTTGTACTCGCCCTTCTTCCAGTCGGGCATCTCCTCGTCCTCGTCGCGCCGGGTGTAGGAGAAGCCGTCCGCGCCGATGGTCACCTGCATCTCGGAGTCGTCCGTCCTCGCCACGACCGGCTGCGGGTCGCCGTCGAGGTCGAGCACGAGCGAGGCCTCGGTGTACCACGACGGCACCACCGGGTTGCCCCACCAGTCGCGGCGCTGGTTGTCGTGGACGTCCCAGGTGATGACCGGGTTGTCGGGGTCGCCGGTGTAGTAGTCCTGGGTGTAGATCTCCACGCGGTGCCCGTCCGGGTCGCGCAGGTAGAGGTAGAAGGCGTTGGACACGCCGTGCCGGCCCGGGCCGCGCTCGATGGCGTCCGACCGGCGCAGCGCCCCGAGCTTGTCGCAGATCGCCAGGATGTTGTGCTTCTCGTGCGTCGAGAAGGCGACGTGGTGCATGCGCGGGCCGTCACCGCCGGTCATGGCGGTGTCGTGCACGGTCGGCTTGCGGCGCATCCACGCGGCATACACCGTGCCCGCGTCGTCCTGGATGTCCTCGGTGACCCGGAACCCGAGGTCCTGCATGAACCGCGTGGCGCGGGGCACGTCGGGGGTCACCTGGTTGAAGTGGTCCAGGCGCACCAGCGCACCGGGGGTGTAGAGGTCGTAGCGCCAGGCCAGGCGCTCCACGTGCTCGACGTCGTGGAAGAACTCGTAGGGGAAGCCGAGCGGGTCGGTGACGCGGACCGAGTCGCCGACGCCCCGGACCCAGCCCTCGGGCCGCCGCTCGACGCGGCACCCCAGCTCGGTGTAGAACGCGACCGCCCTGTCCAGGTCCTCCGGGGTGCGGACCCGGTAGGAGAAGGCCGCCACCGCGGCGACCGGCCCCTGGCGCAGGACGAGGTTGTGGTGGATGAACTCCTCGATCGAGCGCAGGTAGACGGTCGACTCGTCCTCCTCGGTCACGGTCAGCCCGAGGACGTCCACGTAGAACGCCCGCGAGGCGGCCAGGTCGGTGACGACGATCTCCATGGAGGCGCAGCGCAGGATGTCGGGCGCCGGTACCGACGGGGTCGGGACCGGGTCGTCGGTGTGGATGGGCGCCTCCTGGGACACGTAGTAGCCCGAGGAGGTGAGGGTCTTGTCGGTATGCCTGTCGCTCATGTCGCGTCCTTGCGAGGTCGGGGTGGTCGGGGCGGCTGCCCGGGGCGGGCGGTCAACGGCCCGCCGGGTCCTGCTTGCCGAAGGTGGGGTGGTGGGCGGCGCCCAGGGTGATGTGCACGGCCTGCTGGTCGGTGTAGAAGTCGATGGACCGGTAGCCGCCCTCGTGGCCCAGGCCCGAGGCCTTGACGCCCCCGAAGGGCGTGCGCAGGTCGCGGACGTTGTTGGAGTTGAGCCACACCATGCCCGCCTCCACGCTCTGGGCGAAGGTGTGCGCCCGCCGGAGGTCGTTGGTCCAGATGTAGGCGGCGAGCCCGTACCTCACCCCGTTGGCCAGCTCGAGGGCCTCCGCCTCGGTGTCGAAGGGGGTGATCGCGACGACCGGCCCGAAGATCTCCTCCTGGAAGATCCGGGCGTCCCGGGGGACGTCCGCGAAGACCGTCGGCGCGACGAAGTTGCCCGTCTCGAAGCCCTCGGGCCGGCCGCCGCCGGCGACCAGACGGCCCTCGCTCCTGCCCAGCTCGATGTAGCCCATGACCTTGTCGAAGTGCTCGGGGTGGACCAGGGCACCGACCTCGGTCCGCTCGTCGTGCGGGTGCCCCACGACGACGCGCTGCGCCTGCGCGGCATACCGCTCGACGAACTCGTCGTAGACCTCGCGCTGCACGAGGATGCGGCTGCCCGCGGTGCACCGCTCCCCGTTGAGGGAGAAGACCCCGAAGATCGTCGCGTCGATGGCCGCGTCCAGGTCGGCGTCGGCGAAGACGACGGCCGGCGACTTGCCGCCCAGCTCCATGGAGAGGCCCTTGAGGTGGGGCGCGGCGTTGGCGAAGATGAGCTGCCCGGTGCTGCTCTCCCCCGTGAAGGAGATGAGCGGGACGTCGGGGTGCTTGACCAGCGCGTCACCGGCCTCCTCCCCCAGCCCGTTGACCAGGTTGAAGACCCCCGGCGGCACCCCCGCCTCCTCGAAGATCCCTGCCCACAGCGAGGCCGACAGCGGGGTGAACTCGGCCGGCTTGAGCACCACCGTGTTGCCGGTGGCCAGCGCCGGGCCCAGCTTCCAGGACTCCAGCATGAACGGCGTGTTCCAGGGGGTGATGAGCCCCGCCACCCCGATGGGCTTGCGGTTGACGTAGTTCACCTGGCGCCCGGGCACCTTGTAGGTGTCGTCCGCCTGCGCCACCACCAGGTCGGCGAAGAACCGGAAGTTCTCCGCGGCCCGGCGGGCCTGGCCGAGGGCCTGGGTGATCGGCAGCCCGGAGTCGAAGGACTCCAGCTCGGCCAGCCGGGCGTCCCGGGACTCCACGATGTCGGCGACCCGGTGCAGGATGCGGCTGCGCTCGCGCGGCAGCATCCCCGGCCAGGGCCCCTCGGTGAAGGCGCGACGGGCGGCGGCGACGGCTCGGTCGACGTCGGCCTGCGTGCCGGCCGCCGCGTGCAGGTAGGTCTCGTTCGAGACGGGGTCGAGCACCTCGAAGGTCGCCCCGTCGAGGGAGTCGACGAGCTCGCCGTCGATGTAGTGCTGGATGCGCTCGGGCAGGTCCGCGGGGCGGTGCCCCGCGCCCGTGGGTCCGGTGGGGTCGGTCATCGTGCTCCTCCTGGGGTGGTCGGGATCGGCGTCATCGGCTCAGGCCTGCTCGTGGCGCCAGGAGTCGTACCTCGCCCGCCACCCGGCGTCCATGGGGAAGAGCCCGTCGACGGGGTGGCCCTCGGCGACCCGCTCGGCGATCCAGGCGTCCTCGGACTCCTTGGCGAGGGCGGCGTCGGCGACCTCGCGGGCCAGGCCGGGCGGGATGACGACGACCCCGTCCGCGTCGCCGACGAGGATGTCGCCGGGCTGGACCGTCGTGCCGCCGCAGGCGATGGTGAGGTCGTGGTCCCACGGCACGTGTCGGCGCCCCAGGACCGCGGGGTGGGCGCCCGCGCTGTAGACGGGGATGCCGACGGCGGCGACCGCGTCGTGGTCCCGCACCCCGCCGTCGGTGACGATGCCGGCGGCGCCGTTGGCGTGGGCGCGGATCGCGAGGATGTCGCCGAGGGTCCCCGAGCCGGCCTCGCCGCGCGCCTCGATGACGACGACCTCGCCCTCGCGCACGGCGTCGAAGACCCGCTTCTGGGCGTTGTAGCCCCCGCCGTGGCTGCGGAAGAGGTCCTCGCGGTTGGGCACGAAGCGCAGGGTGCGGGCCACGCCCACGAGCTTGGCCCCGGGGTGCAGCGGGCGCACCCCGTCGATGGTGACGTTGTCGAGCCCGCGCTGGCGCAGCTGCTGCGACAGCCCGGCGACGGGCACCTGCAGGAGCAGCTCCCGCAGGTCCGGGTCGAGGCCGGGTCCAGCCGCGGTCTCCCCCTGGGCCTCCTCGGCACCGGGGTCCTCGGCCGGCAGACCGGCCGCCTCCCGGGAGCCCCACGCCTCGGCCCGTTGCGTGTCGTCGACCGAGGGCAGCGACCCCAGGCCGGGGTCGAAGCCGCCCTCCCCCTCGACCACGGTGGTGACGAGCCGACCGCTGCTGGGCGTGCCCGCGGCCGTGGGGGCGTCCACCTCGACCTCGACGACGTCACCGGGGACGACGACCGAGGAGCCGGCGGGGGTGCCGGTGAGGATGACGTCCCCGGTCTCCAGGGTGAGGTGCTGCGCGAGGTCGGCGACGATCTGCGGGAGCGTGAAGAGCAGGTCCGCGGTGGTGTCCTCCTGCACGAGGTCGCCGTTCACCCAGGTGCGGACCCGCAGCCCGGCCGGGTCGACGGTGCTCGCGTCCACGAGCCCCGGTCC
Organism: Serinicoccus chungangensis; assembly: GCF_001483745.1. GTDB lineage: Bacteria > Actinomycetota > Actinomycetes > Actinomycetales > Dermatophilaceae > Ornithinicoccus > Ornithinicoccus chungangensis_A. The sequence goes on from NZ_LQBL01000028.1 coordinate 272,219, forward strand.
GACCGGGGTGTACCCGTCGCGCCCCTTGGACCGGGTGTTGGACCCCTTGTCGTTGGCGCGCAGGTCGTAGAGCCCGAGGTCGTCGGCAGCCGTCACCCACCCGACGTGCGACCACGCGTCCTGCTCGGTGACGTGGCGTGCCGGTCTGCCGATGACCAGGGCCACCTCTCCCTCGAAGGCCAGCAGCTCGGTCCCGGGGGGGCGCTCGACCGTGCTCGGGGACGCCGCCACCGAGCTCGACGGCTTGAGGAAGTAGGACGGCGCCTCCGGCCGCCGCCCGCGCTGGTCGGCCCGCGAGCGGTAGCTGAGGTGCACGGCGATGATCTTGCCGGGCCGGCCCGGCAGCGCGGCGAACCGCGGGTCCGGGCCCTCCTCCTCCGGTGCGGTGTCGGCGGCGCCGTCGGTGGTGCGGCCGGTCGGCATCGGAGCTCCCTCGCTCATCGTCATGGCTAGACCGTAGCCGGAGTCCGTGGTCGCGCCGAAGGGGACCACAGCCCGCTCGTCCGACGGGTCCGGACCCGTCCCCGCCCGCCGTGCGATGCTGAGCCGGTCCGTGCAGCGCAGCCCGCCGTCCCCGGTCGACGAAGGAGTCACCACCCATGCAGTTCCACCACCACGGCTACGTGTCGGGCGACCCGCGCGTGCAGGAGGCCGCCGGCACGGGGGTGGACCGCCCCACCGAGCTCCCGGACACCACCGACGTGCTGCTCGTCGGGTCGGGCCCGGCGGGCATGCTGCTGGCGGCGCAGCTGTCGCAGTTCCCCCAGGTGTCCACCCGGATCATCGAGCGGCGGGAGGGCCGGCTGCCGCTGGGTCAGGCGGACGGCATCCAGCCGCGCAGCGTCGAGACGTTCCAGGCCTTCGGGTTCGCCGAGCGCATCGTCGCGGAGGCCTACAACATCGCCTACATGAACTTCTGGGGCCCCGACCCCGAGCACCCGGAGAACATCGTCCGCACCGCCCGGACCGAGGACTACGGGCTGAAGATCAGCGAGTTCCCCCACCTCATCGTCAACCAGGCGCGGGTGCTCGACTACTTCGCCGAGGCCGCGCGCCACGGACCCGGCCGGATCGTCCCGGACTACGGCGTGGAGTTCGTCGGGCTCACCGTCCACGAGGAGGGCGACCACCCCGTCGAGGTCCGCCTCCGCCACGTCGCCGGCGACCAGGAGGGCGAGGAGCGCACGGTCCGGGCGAGGTATGTCGTGGGGTGCGACGGCGCGCGCAGCGGGGTGCGCCAGGCCATCGGGCGGCGGCACACGGGGCAGTCCGCCGCGCACGCCTGGGGCGTCATGGACGTGCTCGTCAACACCGACTTCCCCGACTGGCGCACGAAGTGCGCGATCAACGCCGCGGCCGGCAACATCCTGCACATCCCCCGCGAGGGGGGCTACCTCAGCCGAATGTACATCGACCTGGGCGAGTCGCCGGAGGACCCTGACCACGCGATCCGGCGCACCCCCATCGCGGACATCATCCGGCGGGCCAACGAGATCCTGCACCCCTACTCCATCGACGTGAAGGAGGTCGCCTGGCACAGCGTCTACGAGGTCGGTCACCGGGTGACCGACAAGTTCGACGACGTCCCGGAGGGCTCGGACCGGGCACCGCGGGTCTTCCTCACCGGCGACGCCTGCCACACGCACAGCGCCAAGGCGGGCCAGGGCATGAACGTCTCGATGCAGGACGGCTTCAACCTCGGGTGGAAGCTCGGTCACGTGCTCACCGGGCTCAGCCCCGCCTCGTTGCTCTCGACCTACTCGGCCGAGCGTCAGCCGGTCGCCCAGGAGCTCATCGACTTCGACCGTGAGTGGTCATCCCTCATGGCGCGCAAGCCGCAGGACATCTCCGACCCCTCCGAGCTGGCGACCTTCTACCTGGGCACCGCCGAGTTCCCCTCCGGCTTCATGACCCAGTACGCCCCCTCCACCCTCGTGGCCGACACCGGCCACCAGGACCTGGCCGAGGGGTTCCCGCTGGGCAAGCGCCTCAAGTCCGCCGAGGTGGTCCGGGTCTGTGACGGCAACGCCGTGCACCTGGGGCACCACGCACGGGCGGACGGACGGTGGCGCATCTACGCCTTCGCGGACGCGCCCGTCGCCGGCGAGGCCTCGGCGCTCTCCGACTGGGCCGCATGGGTGGCGTCGCCGGAGTCCCCGGTCTCCCGGTTCACGCCGGAGGGGGCCGACCCGGACGCCGTCTTCGACGTCAAGGTCGTCTACCAGCAGGCCTACGAGGACGTCGACCTCGGTCAGGTCCCAGAGGTGTTCCTCCCCCGGAGCGGGCCGCTGGGCCTCACCGACTGGGAGAAGGTCTTCGCCGCCGCGCCCAACGCCTGGACGGACACGGACATCTTCGTCGAGCGCGGGCTGTCCCGGGACGGGGTGGTCGTCGTCGTGCGGCCGGACCAGTACGTCTCGGCGATCCTCCCGCTGACCGCGACGCAGGAGCTGGGCGCCTACTTCGACGCGAACATGCTGGCGCCCCGTCGCTGAGACCGGGGTGCGCGGGGCGCCTATGCTGCGTGCCATGCCGACCCACGACCTGCCCCACGAGGCCCGCGCCGCCGCCTCGCTCGACGTCAGGGCCGAGGAGCCGGCCGACGAGCCGGGTCACCGGCCGCCCCCCGTGCCCGGGAGCAGGCCCCGGCCGGAGGGGCCACCGGCCCCGACCACCAACGTGGGCATCGACCGGATGCGGGTGGTCGGCGACGGACTCCGGTTCGTCACGGCCTGGTGCCTGCGGGCCGTCATCATCGCGGCGGCGCTCTGGCTCGTGTGGTGGGTCCTCAGCAGGGTCTGGTTCGGGGTCCTGCCCATCCTGCTCGCCCTCATCGTCGCGACGCTGCTGGCGCCGGTCGTGGCCCTGGGCCGTCGCATCGGGCTGCCCGCCAGCCTCGCCACCATCCTCACGCTGGTGCTGTCGTTCGCGCTGCTCGTCGGCGTCCTCGCCGGGCTCGTCCCCTCCATCGTCACGCAGTCCCGGGAGATCTTCGGCCAGGCCGGTGAGGGGGTCGACCAGGTCCGCCGCTGGATCAGCGGACCTCCGCTCAACCTCGACGACGCGCAGATCGACGAGTACCTCACCAGCGCCATCAGCTGGATCCAGGAGCGCAGCAGCGAGGCCGCGGGGGCCGTCGCCTCGGGGCTCGGTGCCGTCGGGTCGGCCCTCGTGACGCTGGGCCTCATGGTCGTGCTGCTCTTCTTCTTCCTCAAGGACGGACCCAAGTTCCTCCCGTGGGTCCGACGGGTCACCGGGCGCACGGTGGGCCGCCACCTCACCGAGGCGCTGACGCGGATGTGGACGACGCTGGGCGGGTTCATCCGCACCCAGGCCATCGTCAGCGCGGTCGACGCGGTCCTCATCGGTGCCGGGCTGCTCATCCTGCAGGTGCCCCTCGCCCTCACCCTCGCGGTCCTGACCTTCCTCGGCGGGTTCATCCCCATCGTGGGGGCCGTGGTCGCCGGCGGCATCGCGGTGCTCGTCGCGCTCGTCACCCAGGGGTTCACGAGCGCCCTCATCGTCCTCGCCATCGTCATCGGCGTGCAGCAGATCGAGGGCAACGTGCTGCAGCCGATGCTCCAGGGCCGCAGCATGCAGATGCACCCCGGGATCGTCCTGCTCGCCGTCGCCGGCGGCAGCACGCTCTTCGGCATCATCGGCGCCTTCCTGGCGGTGCCCTTCGCGGCGACCTTCGTCGTGGGCCTGCGCTACCTCAGCGAGCAGGTCGACCTGCGCAGCGGGGACGTCAGCGCCGCCGAGATCCCCTTCGCGACGCCGGAGGGCTACGTCGCCGGGGCCCAGGCGGAGCATGCCGCGACCTCGGCGCGCGAGGCCGAGCAGGCCGCGATGGCGGTCGCCCAGCACGGCTCGGTCGCGTCGGCCGCGCCTCCACGGCCCGGCTTCCTCGCCTGGCTCTGCGGCCGGCACTGACGGGCGCGTCGGGCCTCAGGCGGGGTCCTCCCCGCGGCCACCGGAGCCGGCCTCGTCCAGCGCGTCCAGCTCGCGCAGCGCGGTCTCCCAGCGTTCGCGGCGCTCCTGCTCGCCCTGGTCCCACCACGGCTCGCCGCGCTCCCCCAGCCCGTGCTTGGCCAGGTCGACCCGCCGCCGCGCGGGGGCCGGGTCCTCGCCGGCGCCCCGGAGCGCGCGCACGCCCGACCGGCCACGACCCAGGTGCGAGAGCAGACGCTGCGCCACGTCCTCGGGCAGCGCGGGATCCTGACGTCGCCACCGTCGGCCGCGCACGACGAGCCAGCGCTCGTCGTCGACCGGCGCGCCGCCCTCCGTCATCCGTCCGCCACCGGTCCGCGCTCAGCCGCCGCGCTGCTGCCGGTAGTACTCCGACCACCGGGCGCTGCCCTCGTCGTAGACCTCCCGCCAGCTGCTGGTCTGCTCGCGGTAGGCCGCCCGCCAGTTGGAGTTCTTGCGGTCCAGCGCCCAGCGCCACATCTCGTTCTTGCGGTCCAGCGCCCAGCGCCAGACCTCGTTGCCCGTGGCGCGGTCGACCGCCTCCTCGTCCTGCAGACGGGAGGCGAGGTCCATCGCCCGCTCCCCCTCGTCCTGCGCGCCGTCCATGAGCCGCTGCCCGACCTCGCTGGCCTCCGCCATCGACGCCCGCCCCTCGTCCTGGACCCGCTCGAGCTCGGCCTGCCGCCACTCGCTCCAGGCGTCCATCATCCGGGAGTACTCCTGCGCCCAGTACTCCTCGAGGTCGGCACCCGAGCCGACGTCGGTGAACTCACCGCCCCCCGCCCGGGCCATCGCCCGCAGCGCCTCCTGGTCGGCGTCGCCGACCTCGAAGCCGATGACGTTGACGACCGGCTCGATGCCGGAGTCGGCCAGGTCCTCGGCCGCCTCGACCGGGTCGCCGCCGCACGACTCCAGACCGTCCGTCACGACATACACGATCCCGTCGCTGGCGTCCTCGGGGATGTCCTCGGCCGCGTCGGTGACGGCGCGGGCGAGCGGGGTCCACCCGACCGGCTGCACCTGCCCCAGCGCCTGCTGGAGGCCCTGGCCGGCGGCCTCGCCCTCGAACACGACCTCGCTGGAGGCGCAGGAGTCGGCCTTGCCGGCGTCGGTGTTGTCGCCCTCGTGGCCGAAGATCCGCAGGCTCAGGGTCGACCCCTCGGGCAGGCTGTCGGCGAAGTCGGCGATCGCGGACGTGGCCTCCGCCATCCGCGTCCCACCCCGGGCCTGCGCCGACATCGAGCCGCTGGCGTCCAGCACGACGGCGAAGTGGTTGCTGCCGACGGCCTCGACCTCCGGCGCGTCCCCCTCCGTCGGTCCGGCCGAGACCTCCGACAGGCTCGGGTCGAAGAGGATCGCGGCCTGGACGTCCTCGGCGTAGTCACCCTGCACCTGGGACTGGATGGCCCGCTGCCACTCCGCGGCGCTGCCCGGCTCCATCGCCAGCACCGCCTGGTAGGCCGCGTCCTCGTCGTAGGCCTCGCCGGCGTAGGGCCCGGGGGCGTACATGAACTCCTGCTCGACCTCGGTCAGCTCGCGCGGGGCGTCCGGCCAGGCGACCGGCACCAGCTCGGGCACCCCCGAGGAGGTGGACGGCGCGGTGCTGGCGACCGCGTCGTCCGGGCCGGGGGGCGGGCTCGTGACCTCGCCCGCCTCGGCCTGCGCCGGGTCGCTCTCCTGCGGTCCGGCGCTCCCCTCGCACCCGGCCAGCAGCAGCGCCCCGGCGAGCGCCACCGCGACCACCCCAGAGATCCTCATCGTGCCTCCACGTCCCACGTCCCGCGCCGCGCGGCGCACGAGTGGGAGACTACCGGAGACCGCCGCGCCCACCCCGGGCCCCGGACGTCGTGGGGCCGTCCAGGCGCCGCACGTCCAGCGTGAAGCCCTCGCTGCGCAGCCCCTGCACGAGGTCGTCCCCCAGCGCCACGGCGGGGGTCAGCACCCCGCCCCCGCGCCCGGGCTCGTCGCGGGTCGCGAGCAGCACGAGCGCCGACCGGCCCAGCATCACGGACGTGGCGGCATACCCGGGGTCGCCCTGGGCGCCGACGGTCGCGGCATACCGCGAGCCGTCCTCGGTCGTGGTCGTCGTCTCGGTGCGGAAGGACCCGGCCGCGCGCCGCTCCGGGCCGGGGCCCTCCCCCGGGGACGGGAGGAGGCGGTCCACCACCGCGCGCAGCCCCGGCACCGCCGTCGCCCCCAGGACCACGCCCATCGCGGCGAGCAGGGCCCGGGCCTGCAGGGCACCGCGCACCCCCCGCCCGGTGCCCACCAGCTCGCGGTAGCGGAAGCGGGGTCCGTAGGCGCCGCCGAGCAGCGCGTCGGAGCGCCGCACGACCCGGGTGTTGTAGGGCGCCATGACGAAGGGCACCGCCCACCGGCCGGTGCGCTCCTCCACGAACGGGCGCCAGTGCTCGCGCTGTCCGGGTGCGCCGCGGTGGCCGCCGCTGAGGGCGAAGGGGTCCTGGACGACCCGGCGCAGCGCGGGGTCCTCGCGGGTCCGCTGCAGCTGGACCCGCAGCGAGTCGACGGTGCCGCCGCTGACCCCGCCCCTGCCCTCCTGCACCCACAGGGTGGTGTCGGTGAGGCCGCCCGCACCGTCGGTCCGCGCGGCGTGGTGGAGCAGGTGCACCCCCAGGTCGGAGGGCACCGAGTCGAAGCCGCAGGAGACGACGACCCGCGCGCCGCTCTCCCGGGCCCTCTCGTGGAAGCGGTCGACCACCTCGCGGACGAAGAGCACCTCGCCGGTCAGGTCGGCGTAGTCCGTGCCGGCGTCGGCACAGGCCTCGACCAGGGGTATGCCGTGCCGCTGGTAGGGCCCGACCGTGCTGACGACGACACGGGACCGCGCGGCCAGCGCCCGGAGGGTGGCGGCGTCGCCGGAGTCGGCGACGAGCAGCGGCCAGTCCGCGGCGCGGGCCTCCAGACCCGACCGCACCTGCGCGAGCCGCTCCCGCGAGCGTCCGGCCAGCCCGACGACCACCCCGTCGGGTGCGGTCCGCGCGAGGTGCTCGGCGACCAGCCGGCCGACGAAACCGGTGGCGCCGAAGAGGGCGATGTCGAGGTCGCGTGCCATGTCCACCATGGTCGCCCACCGTCACCCGTCCGCCCGTGCCGCCCGTGCCGCCCGTGCCGCCCGTCTCGCTCGTCCCGCCCGTCCTGCGGTCAGCCCGGCCGCTGCCAGCCCAGCGCGGCCCGCGCCGCCTGCGCGGCCCGCTCGGCCGGGTCCTGCGGGACACCCCGCAGGAGGCTGGCCAGGGCGCCGTTGTAGAGGAGCAGGACGGTGTCGGCGATCACCTCGGCCTGCTCCGGGTCCACCTCCGCGGCCAGCTCGCGCAGCCGACCGACGAGACCGGCGGTGTCCGCGTCGACCAGCTCCCCGGCGCGGTCCTCACCCTCCGCCCCACCCGAGGACGCGGGGCGCTCGGAGGCCGTCGCGAGGAAGGAGCACCACTGGGCCGACGACGAGCGGGCCCGGAAGGCCACGAGCGCGTCGAAGACGGCGAGCACGCGCTCCTGCGGCACCGGGGCGGCCGCGACCTGCTCGTCCCACACGGCACGCCAGCCGTCGAGCCGACGCTGCAGGACGTCGGCCAGCAGACCGTCCTTGCTGCCGGCGTGGGCGTACAGCGTGACGACCGAGACCCCGGCGACGGACGCCACCCGGTCGACACCGGTGGCGGCGATGCCCTCGGTGAAGAAGAGCGACTCGGCCGCGTCGAGGATCCGGGTGCGGGTCTGCTCCTTCGTCATCGCCCTAGTGTAACGTGCGTTTCATGCTGAAACGATCGTTACACCCTCCGTCCCCGCCCGCCGTCCGCGCCCCGCTGGCCCTGGTGCTCGCCGGGGTGGTGCTCATCGCCGGCACCTACGGCATGGCCCGGTTCGGGGTCGGCCTCCTGCACCCCCAGATGGTCGCCGCCCGTCCGGACCTGGAGGGGGCCCTGCGCCCGGCGGGCACGGCTCAGTTCACCTCCTACTGCCTGGCCGTCCTCGTGGGTGGCCGGCTGGCCAGGAGGCGGGCGCGGCAGCTCGCGCTCGACGCCGGCCTGGTCTCCGGTGCCGGCGCCGTGGGCCTCATGCTCGCCCCGGACGTCGTCGCCTTCACCGCCGCCGCCTTCGTCGCCGGGGCCGGGGCCGGCCTGGCCTCCCCGGCCCTGGTCCCGCTCCTGGACCGCGCGGTGCCCGCCGAGCACTCCGGGCTGACGCAGGCCGCGGTGAACTCCGGGACCGCCGTGGGTCTCGTCGTCGTCGGCACCGTGGTCCTCGTGACCAGCGCCGTCCTCACCCCGTGGCTCATGGTCGCCGTCGTGTGCGTGGGGGCCGGGTGGGCCGTGCGCCGACTCGCGCCGGACGTGCCGGACGTGCCGGACGTCCCCGACGTGCCCGACGTCGGGCCCGGGCTCGCCCCGACGGGCGGGGTCTCGGGGACGGCCGCCGCCGTCCGCAGGCTCTCCCTCCCCTGACTGCTGGCCGCCGCGGCGGGGGGCGTCTCGGCCTACGTCTGGACCTACGGCCCCTCCGCGGTGGTGCGGGACACCGGCCTCGGTACCGACCAGGTCGGCTGGCTCTGGGTGGCTGTCGGCGCCGGGGGGCTGGTGGGGGTCCTCGCGGGTCGGCTGGTGGACCTCACCAGCCCGTCCCGGGCCTTCCTCGCCTGCGCGGCGGGGGTCCTGCTGGCCACCGGCCTCGTCTCGACGGCCACGCAGCCGTGGGTGGCGGTGCTGGGTCTGGCCCTCTTCGGCGCCGCCTACATGGCGCTGACCGGGACCCTCATCCTCTGGGGCCGTGTGCTGCGACCGCAGGACGCCGGGCAGGCCACCGCGTGGTTGTTCCTCGCGCTCTCGGTGGGCCAGGCGGTGGGCGCCGCCCTTGTCGGCCCGTGAGGGCCGTCCGCGCGCGACCCGCGGCTCGGCTCAGTCGCGGGCGGACACCCACACCCCGCGCGCGTCGACGCCGAAGCGCACCCAGGAGAGGTCGGGCACAACGAGGTCCGCCTCCCCGAGCTGCTCCCGCGGGGTGGTGGTGAGCAGCGCCAGGGTCGAGGCGCCGGCCGCCCGGCCGGAGCGCACGCCGGCCGGCGAGTCCTCCACCACGAGGCAGGCGGCCGGGTCCGCTCCCATCCTGGCGGCCGCCTCCCGGTAGGGGGCCGGGTCGGGCTTGCCGCGCTCGACGTCGTCGGCGCACACCAGCACCGCAGGCTCGAGCAGCCCGGCGGCCCGCAGCCGCGCCGACGCGAGGGTCCGGTCGGCCGAGGTCACCACCGCGGCCCGGTCCCCGAGCGCGGCCAGCGCGTCGAGGGCACCCGGCAGCGCCACCACGTCGTGCAGGTCGTCGAGCTCGATCTCGTCGAAGACCGCACCGGCCCTCTCGAGGTCGAGCCCCAGGTCGAGCTCCCGGTCCAGGCGGGCGATCGTCTGCCGCCTCGGCATCCCGTGCGTCTGCCCGAGCCGCTCGGCGGGGACGCCGAAGCGGTCGGCCCAGGCCGCCCAGCTGCGCCGCACGGCCGCCGCCGAGTCCACGAGGGTGCTGTCGCTGTCGAGCAGGACGGCCGCGAAGCGCTCCTCGGTCAGCACCCGTCGGCCCGTGGAGGGACCGGTCACCGCGCCCACCCCGCCACCCCGGCGACGAACGAGGCCGCCCCGGGGACGTCGGCGCCCAGCGACGCCTGGTAGGCGTGGTAGGCGTCGGGACGCCCGGGCCAGGTCCGCGCGGCCGCCTCGTAGTGCTCGGCGGGGATGTCGCCCAGCCCGGCCAGGAAGATGACGGCGTTGAAGCCCAGGGTCCACCAGACCGTGACCCCGACGAGGCTGACCCAGGCCCAGGGCTGGGAGGTGGTCCACGAGATGTCGGTGCCGAGGTAGGCGTTGACCAGCCCGAAGTTGCCGTCCAGCAGGTAGCGCCACATGAGGCCGATCACCGCGACCCCCAGCACGTAGGGGGCGAAGAACATGGCCCGGAAGAAGGTCCGGCCCGGGAACTTCTGCTGCAGCAGCAGGGCCAGCAGCAGCGGCAGGACCAGCAGGAAGGGCACGCTGACCACCGTGAAGAGCAGGGTGTTGCCCATGCCGTTCCAGAAGTCCCGGAAGACCACCGAGGCGGGGTCCACGAGGTCGGTGTAGTTCTGCAGCCCGAGGAAGCGCTGCGAGCTCATCATGTAGTCCCAGTCGTGCAGGCTGATCCACAGCCCGTAGACGGCCGGGAAGGCCACGAACGCGACGAACAGGGCCAGGTAGGGCGCCAGGAAGAGGTAGGGCGTGAGGGGCGAGCCGGTGCGCCCACCCCTGACCGGGGTGCGGGGCGTGGCCATCAGCCGCTGTAGCGCGAGGCGTTCTCGTCGAGGATCGCCTGGGCCCGGGACGCGGTGTCGGCGAGGATGGCCTCCGGCTCGGCGCCGCTGAGGACGGCCTCGTTGAGCGCGCGGTCGAACTCGGCCATGCAGTCGCTGATGCCCGGGACCGTGGGGATGAAGCGGAGGTCGTCGAGCTGCTCGGCCAGGGTCGCCTGCTCGGTCAGCGCCTCGAACTCGGGGGTCTCGCGGGCCGAGTTGCGGGCCGGCACCTGACCGGCCTCCGCCCAGGCCTGCGACTGCTCGGAGATCCAGCTGACGAAGACCCGCGAGGCCTGCGCCTTGTCGGCGTCGGCGTTGCGCTGGCGGGGCAGCACGAACTGGTGCGAGCCCGCCCAGACCCCGCCGGAACCCCCGATGTCGGGCAGCGGCGCGACACCCCAGCTGATGTCGGTCTGCTTGAGGTCGTTGATCTGCCAGATGCCGTTCCAGTTGAACGCCGTGGTGCCGTTCTTCAGCGCGACGTAGTCGGAGTCTTGGTCCACGTTGGCTGGCGAGTGGCCGTTCTTGGCCAGGTCGACCCACCAGGTGAGGGCCTCGACCGCCGGTGCCTCGCCCCAGGTGACCTGGGTGCCGTCCTCGTTGAAGAGGCTCCCGCCGAACTGGTAGATGAGCGCCTGCAGCGTCAGCCCGCCGGTGAACGGGAACGGGCTGGCCCAGTGCCCCTCGATGCCGGCCGCCTTGAGGTCCTCCAGGGCCGCCATGTAGCTGTCGCGGTCGGTCGGCGGGGCCTCCGGGTCGAGACCGGCCTGCTCCATGACGTCCTTGTTGTAGTAGAAGCCCAGGGGGTGCACGTCGAGCGGGATGGCGAAGCGCTGGCCGTCGTAGATCCCGGCCTGCCAGGGGACCGCCGCGAAGTCGGACTCGGCCAGCTCCAGTGCGGCGGCCACGTCGTCCAGCGGCTGGATGACGTTGCGGGCGGCGTTGGTGGCGACCGAGTCGACGTGCATGATGCCGATGTCCGGGCCGTTGCCGGAGGTGACGGCGGAGGGGAGCCGGGAGTAGTAGTCCGCCCACTGCATCGTCGTCATGGTGACCGCGATGTTCGCGTGCTCGGAGTTGAAGGTGTCGACCAGGGCCTTCATGGTCGGGCCGTCGCCGCCGGTGAAGCCGTTCCAGAACGCCAGGTCGACCTGCGGGCCGTCGTAGCCGCCGGCACCACCGTCACCGGTGGCCACCTCCTGGTCGGCGCTGTCGCGCGGCGAGCTCCCCCCCACAGGCCGCGAGCGAGGCGGTCATGCCTCCGGCCGCAGCCAGCGAGAGGAAGGATCGACGGCTGAACGGAGAGCGGGTCGGCTGGGTCATGAGACGTCCTTGTCCTCGTTTACAACGGATAACCATCGTGGTTCACCCAGGAGTATGCCGTGCGTGTGCAACGTTGTAAAGAGGACTCTCGTGCGGCGTGTCGACGGCAGCCCTACCCCTACCATGGCTGCATGCCGGTCAGACTCAAGGACGTCGCGCAGCACGCCGGGGTCTCGGTGAAGACCGTCTCCAACGTCGTCAACGACCACCCCCACGTCAGCAGTGACATGCGCGAGCGCGTGCAGGCGTCGCTGACCGAGCTCGGCTACCGCCCCAACCTCGCCGCCCGGCAGCTCAAGCACGGTCGCGGCGGGTTCATCACGCTCGCGGTCCCCCAGCTCGACTCGCCCTACTTCTCCGAGCTCGCCGCCCGGTTGTCCGACGAGGCGACCCGCCGCGGCTTCCTGCTGCTGCTCGACGTCACCGGCGCGGACCCCGACGAGGAGCGGCTCGTGCTGTCCGGCATGCGCGCCCACATGGTCGACGGGGTCATCTTCAGCCCGCTGGCGCTGTCGGCCGAGGAGATCGCCGCGCGGACCGACGACATCCCGCTGGTCCTGCTGGGCGAGCGACGGACACCGACGCAGTTCGACCACGTCGCCGTCGACTCCGTGGCCGCCTCCCGCGCCGTGGGCGAGCACCTGCTCGCGCTCGGGCGGCGCCGGCCCGCGGCCATCGGTCGGCAGACCCGCGAGGGGACGGCGTCGGTGCGGCTGGAGGGCTTCGTCGAGGCCCTGCACGACCAGGGTCTCGAGCTCCCCGACGACCGCACGGTCACCGTCGACGGGTTCGGCCGGGAGGAGGGCTACCACGGCATGCGTCAGCTGCTCGACCTTCCCGCGGACCGTCGCCCGGACGCGGTCTTCGCCTTCAACGACCTGCTGGCCGTGGGGGCCCTGCGCGCGTGCCACGAGGCGGACGTGCGCGTCCCCGACGACATCGCGGTCGCCGGCTTCGACGACATCGCCGAGGGCCGATTCCACGCCCCCTCGCTCACGACGATCTCCCCCGACCTCGAGGTGCTCACCCGCAGCGTCCTCGACCTGCTGGTCCGGCGCATCGAGGGGTGGGCCGCCCCGCCGGAGCACCCCGTCGTCCCGTGGACCCTGCACCACCGCGAGTCCACCGGTGGCCCGCCGACCGCGGCCGTCGGGCCGGCCGGCCCGCGTGGGTGAGGAGGCCGGTCAGCCTGCGGCGCCCTGCCCGGTGACGTGGTCGCGGACGACCTGCGCCACCTCCGTCGTCGAGGCCGTGCCGCCCAGGTCGGGGGTCCGCATGCCGGAGGTCAGGCTGGCCTCGATGCCGGCGACGACCTCCGCCGCGGCGTCCGGGTGGCCGAGGTGGTCCAACATCATCGAGGCGGCCCAGAGCTGACCCAGCGGGTTGGCCACCCCCTGGCCGGCGATGTCCGGCGCGGACCCGTGCACCGGCTCGAACATCGAGGGGTGCACGCCCTCGGGGTTGAGGTTCGCCGAGGGAGCGATGCCGATGCTGCCGATGATGGCCGCCCCGAGGTCGGTGAGGATGTCGCCGAAGAGGTTGGAGGCGACCACGACGTCGAAGCGCCCCGGGTCCAGGACGAACATCGCCGACAGCGCGTCGATGTGGTAGTCCCGGACCTCCACTTGCGGGAAGTCCGCCGCCGTCTCCCGGACGACCTCGTCCCAGAAGGGCATGGTGTGGATGATGCCGTTGGACTTGGTGGCCGAGGCGAGCGTCCCGCCGCGCTCCGCGGCGAGGGTGAGGGCATACCTCGCCACCCGCTCGATCCCGCGACGGGTGAAGACCGACTCCTGGACGGCCAGCTCGTGCGGGCTGCCGCGGTACATCCGCCCGCCGACCTCGGAGTACTCCCCCTCGTTGTTCTCCCGCACGACGACGAAGTCGATCGAGCTGCCCTCGCGCAGCCGCAGCGGCGACTCGATCCCCGGCAGAAGCCGGACCGGGCGCAGGTTGACGTACTGCTCGAAGGCGCGGCGGATGGGGATGAGCAGACCCCAGAGCGACACGTGGTCCGGGACCCCGGGGTAGCCCACGGCACCCAGCAGGATCTGGTCGACCTCGGCGAGCCGGTCCAGCCCGTCCTGCGGCATCATCCGGCCGGTCCGGGTGTAGTACTCGCAGCTCCAGTCGTGGTGACGCCACTCGAAGGTCAGCCCGTGCCGCTCCCCCACGGCCTCGAGGACCCCGAGGGTCGGCTCCATCACCTCCGTCCCGATGCCGTCGCCGGGGATCACGGCCACCCGCACCGGGCGGTCGGACGTGGCGGGGTGGGTCATCGGGTGCCTCCAGAGGTGCGTCGGTCCAGCCCACGGATGAGGGCCGAGTGGTCCAGGGCGGCGTCGCCGTCCTCCAGCGCCTGCGCGACGAGGGCGGCGACCGCCCGGGCGACCGGCAGGTCGAGCCCGGAGTCCGCCGCGAGACCGCCGGCGATGCGCAGGTCCTTGTCGTGCAGCTCCATCCGGAACCCGGGCTCGAAGCTGCGTCCCACGAGGTTGTCACGCTTCTGCGTCAGGACCGCGGAGCCGGCGAGGCCCCCGGCCAGCACGTCCAGGGCCTCCTCCAGCGCGATGCCCTGGCTCTCCAGGAGCACGACGGCCTCGGAGAGGACCTGGATGTTGCCGGCGACGACCACCTGGTTGGCGGCCTTGACCACCTGGCCGGCGCCCGGCGGCCCGACGTGCACGACCGTGGCCCCGACGGCCTCCAGCAGCGGACGGGCGGTCCGGACCGCGTCCTCCTCCCCGCCGACCATGACCGACAGCCGGGCCTCCTGGGCGCCCGCCTGACCGCCGGAGACGGGGGCGTCGACCATCGGCATACCTCGGTCGGCAGCCTGCCCGGCGACGCGCCGGGCGACGGCCGGGGAGATCGTGGAGAAGTCCACGACCAGCGTCCCGGCCGCCGCGCGCGCGAGCACACCCTCGTCGCCGCCCATGACCGCCTCGACGTCGGGCCCGTCCGGCAGCATGAGGCAGACCGCCTCGGCACCCTCCAGGGCCTCGGGCAGCGTGTCCACCGTCGTGCCGCCCGCCGCCTCGAGCTCGGCGCCCTTGCCCGGGCTGCGGTTGTGACCCCGCACCTCGTGGCCGGCGCGCTGCAGGTGGGCGGCCATGGGCGCACCCATGACGCCGAGTCCGACGAAGGCGATCCTCATGCGGGGATGATGCCATCCCGGCCAGGGGTCCGTGCGGCGAGGCATCGGCGACCGGGCCGTGGCAGGCTGGTCGGACCCCGCCCCGCCCGACCAGGAGGACCACCATGGAGGCACCGGACTACCAGGGGCTGCGCGCCCTGCTCGTCAACTGCTCGCTCACCCCGGACGCCGCGGCGTCGCACACCGGCCGGCTGCTCGACGTGGTGGACCACCTCATGGCGGGTGCGGGCGTGCAGGTGGACCGCCTGCACGCGGTCGACCACGACATCGCCCCCGGCGTGCAGCCGGACATGCGCGAGCACGGCTTCGACCAGGACGCCTGGCCCGGGCTGTGGCCGCGGGTGGAGGCCGCGGACATCCTCGTCATCGGCACCCCGCTCTGGCTGGGCGAGGAGTCCTCGGTGTGCCGCAGGGTCATCGAGCGGCTCTACGCCATGTCGGGGATGCTGAACGACCGGGGTCAGTCCGTCTTCTACGGCAAGACCGGCGGAGCCGTCATCACCGGCAACGAGGACGGCGTCAAGCACACCTCGATGTCGCTGCTCTTCGCCCTGCAGCACCTCGGCCTCGTCATCCCACCCCAGGCCGACTGCGGCTGGCTCGGCGAGATCGGGCCGGGGCCCTCCTACGGCGACCCGCAGGACGGCGGCCGACCGGTCGGCTTCGACAACGACTTCACCCGGCGCAACGCCACGATCATGAGCTGGAACCTCATGCACACCGCGCACCTGCTCCGCCAGGCGGGCGGGCTCCCGACCTACGGCAACGACCGCAACGCGCTCGCCGACGGCGAGCTCTTCGGGTATGCCGAGCCCGAGGCGGTCCCGGAGGGCTGAGGCCCGCCGGCCGACGCCGGCCCGCGCCCCGGGGGTGGGGCGCCGGCGCCGAGGAGGTCAGCCGACGTCCCCGGTCGACCCCTCCGGCACGCGCAGGGTCCAGCCCTGGTCCAGCAGCCGCCAGGAGCGGCGCGCGACCCGCTGCTCCTCGACCTCCCCGTCGGTGTTGACCCGGAACGCGTCGATGTCCCGCTCGGCGGTCACCACGACCTCCCGCCCGGACGTGAGCGTGACGTCCTCGCGCTGGGTGTGTCGGCCCTTGCGCAGGTCGAGCGCGAAGCGCACCCGGGCCAGGGGGGACACCCCGTGCGCCACGACCACCTCGACCTGCCCGTCGTCGGCGCGGGCGTGCGGGGCGACGGGCGTGCCGCCCCCGACCGAGCTGCCGAGGGCCAGCGTCACCATGAGCTCGGGGCGACCGTCGTCGGCGATGTTCTCCCCGTCGACGCTCACCCGGAGGTGCCAGCCCTTCGAGGTCAGCCCCGCCCGCAGGGCGCCCCAGCCGTAGGCCGCCTTGCCCAGCACCCCCTTGACGTCACCGGCGTGCGCCGTCGCCTCCGCCGCCACCCCGGCGTGCACGACGTTGACCACGACCGAGCCCTCGTCGTCTACGAGCAGCCCGCGCTCCGTGCGGGCGCCGGCCACCGCGACGCGGGCGGCGGCCTGCGGGTCCAGCGGGATCCCCGCGCCCCGGGCGAGGTCGTTCCCGGTGCCGAGCGGCACCACCCCCACCGCCCCGACCCGGCCCAGCAGATCCTGGTCGTGCACCGACTGCAGGAGGCGGTGGAGCGAGCCGTCGCCACCCATGACGACGACGACGCGGCCGACCGCGGAGGCGACGGCAGCGGCATACTCCTCGTCGTCGGCCGGGGTCACGACCTCCGTCCCTGCGGGGGAGCACGACTCGAGCTCCCGGCACACCCGCTCGACGATCTCCTCCTCGGAGGAACCGGCAGAGGAGTTGGAGAGCACGAGCACCCGGCGGTCGGCGGACCCGGGCCCGGGCCCGTCGGTGCGCTCGGTGGTGTGCGTCGGTTCGTCGGTGGGCACGGCGTCTCCTCGCCTCGGGTCAGGACACGGACACGCTACGCCTCACCTCAGGCGGCGCCGCCCCGGACCAGGCGGGCGGTGAGCACCGCATGCGCCGCCGACACGCCGACGCCCAGGGTCGGCTCCAACTGCGGGCCGAAGTGCGGCGAGTGGTTGGTGACGGTCGGCTCCTCCCCCTCGACCTCCTCACGGGTCAGGCCGCCGAAGAACCAGTAGACGCCCGGCACCTCGATCGCGTCCGGCAGCGCGCCGAAGTCCTCGCTGCCCATCACCGCGGGGATCTCGCTGACCTGCTCCTCGCCGAGGGCACCGCGCAGCACGCCCGTGACCCGCGCCGTCTCCTCCTCGTCGTTGACGAGCAGGGGGAAGGTGTAGATCTCCTCGATCTCCGGTTCCGGCGCGTCCGAGGCCATGGCCTCGGCGAGGATGACCCGGCGCAGGGCACCGAGCAGGTGGTCGCGCACGTCGGCGTCGAGGTTGCGCATGTTGACCGTGAACTCGGCGGTCGCCGGGATGATGTTCTCCTTCAGCCCGGCGTGGATCGTGGCGATGGTGATGACCGCGGCCTTCTGGGCCGGGACCTCACGACTCTTGAGGCTCTGGATCCGCACGATCATGTGGGCGGCCAGCACCACCGGGTCGATCGTCGACTCCGGCTGCGACCCGTGGCCGCCGCGCCCCCTGACCGTCACCCGCCACGCGTCGGAGAAGGTCATGGCCGGCCCAGGAGTCAGGTCGACGGTCCCGGCGACGCCGGGCCAGACGTGCTGGCCGTAGATCACCTCGGGTCGCGGCGCGCGGTCCCATAGGCCGTCCTCGAGCATCGCCGCGGCTCCCTGCGCCGTCTCCTCGCCCGGCTGGAAGAGGAAGACGACGGTGCCGGTCCAGGACGCGCGGTCCTGGGCGAGCAGCGTGGCCGCCCCGATGGCGGCGGTGACGTGCATGTCGTGGCCGCAGGCGTGCATGACGGGGACGTCGGTGCCGTCCGGCAGGGTGCCCCGGGCGGTGGAGGCGTAGTCCAGACCGGTGTCCTCCTCGACCGGCAACCCGTCGGTGTCCGCACGGAACCCCACCACGGGGCCGTCCCCGTTGCTCAGCGTCGCCACGACGCCGGTCCCGCCGCACCGGAAGACGTCGTAGCCGAGGCCGCTCATCCGCTCCTCGACGAGGGCCGCGGTCGCCTCCTCCTGCATGGACAGCTCCGGGTGGGAGTGCAGGTGGCGGTAGAGGTCGTGCAGCGACGCGCGCAGGTCGGCGTGCTCGGGCTCGTCCAGGATCGTGGTCGTCGGCGACATACGGCGAGGGTATGCCGCACGCGCCCGCGAGCGCCGTCCGGGACCTCGTCAGGGCGGTGCCGGCGGCCCCAGATCGGGATGCGCCTGTGATGTGTCAGGACATCGGTGACGGTTTCGCATCAGGACATCAGTGACAGTTCAGGGTCCTCTGGTGGTGATGTCCCGTTCCAGACTTCTTGGCAGACCGGTTATGAGGGCATNNGGACCGGGCCCTCGACCCGGGAGGAGCAGCTGGAGGCGGAGGTCACCGAGCTGACCACCGCGCTGGGAGAGGCGCACCTGCAGGCGCGGGTGTGGAAGAAGAGCGCGGAGGGCCGGCTGGGCCCTTCGAGGACCTCGAGGTAATCCGCACCGAGGCGGGGATGCCGACCACGAGGTTCTGCCAGCTGATCGGCGTCCCCGAGCGGACCTACCGCCGCTGGCAGGCGCACGCCCGTGCCGGGCGCCCCGCGAGGGGTCCCTGGCCCCGGCCGGCGCGCCAGGCGTCCTGGGAGGTGGTGACCGGACTGGCGGCCAAGCACGCCGCGTGGGGCCACCGCAAGGTCTGGGCGATGGCTCGTCACTCGGGCCACCGGGTGTCGATGTCGACCACGGCGCGGATCCTCGACGACGCCGGGCTGCTGCTCAAGGCCGACTACCAGCGGGAACGACGCCAGCTCGCCCAGCAGCGCAAGGCCGCGTTCGCCAGGTCCCCGACCGGACCGAACATGGTGTGGCAGTTCGACTTCTCCGAGTACGAGACCGCCGCTGGCGGGACCTGGCGCGTGGCCGGGATCGCGGACTACTGGTCCAAGTACGAGTTCGGCTGGCACTGGTCGCCGACCGCGAACCAGCACGACGCAATCGCCGCGGTGCAGCTGGCCCTGGCCGAGGCGGGCGAGCTGCTGCCCGAGGGCTTGGACCTGCTGGATTACCTCGCCGACCCCGACACCGGCGAGGTCGTGCCGATCACCCTGGTCACCGACAACGGCGGCCCGTTCCGCTCGGCACGGTTCGCTGCCTTCATCGAGGCCACCCCGCAGCTGGACCACGTCCGCACCCGGGTCCGCACTCCGGGCCAGAACGGCGTCCGGGAGCGCGCGTTCCAGTCGCTGAAGTACGAGCGGCTCTACCGCGAGCAGATCGACGACATGCACGACCTGGTCACCCACGGCGAGGACTTCCGGGCCGAGTTCAACACCGTCCGCCCGCACGAGGCCCTGTCCTGGAACCGGCCGCGCGAGGTGCACCTGCGCCAGGCCGACCCCGGAACACCCAACTTTCCAGAGCCGGAAAACCTGCCAAGAACTTGACACGGGACAACGGCACACGACCCAAGAACACCTGACCGTCACCGATGTCCTGACACACCAACCGTCACCCACGTCCTGATGCAGAACCGTCACCGATGTCCTGACACATCACAAGATCGCGATGCGCCACCTCTTGCAGTGTTCGAACATGTGTTCTATACTGGAGCGAGAAGGGGGGCTGGACACCGTGGATCACCCATACGTCGACTCACCGATCGAGTGCGGGCTGGCAGAGCTCTACGACCGATCGTCGTGGAGTCTCGAGCCACCCTTCGTGAGGTTCGACCTGCACGAGGCCCGGCTGGCCCTGCGCATCGGCATCACCGCCCGTGAGGCCGGCTCCGAGGACGCCTCCGCCAGCACCGCGCAGGACGGCGGCGACGGTGGTCAGGACGAGGCTGGCCCGGGGACCGAGCCTGCACCCACGCATTGCACCGCCCCGACAGAGCCTGTCGAGCCCCCAGGTCCCTCCGCCCCGACAGACCCCGTCGAACTCTCAAGCCCCTCCGCCGGGACAGACCCGGTCGAACCCCCGGGCCCCTCCGCCCCGACAGACCCCGTCGCAGCCTCAGACCCCTCCGGGGCGACGATCGCAGACCCGGTCGCCCGGGTCCGGGACCTGGCGCGGCAGAGGTCGGCCCTGGAGGCCCAGCTTCTCGGAGCAGCCCGCGACCTCTCGGCGCAGGTGGGACGGGCCTTGCTGTCCGACAAGGGCTTCGCCGATGTCGAGGAGCTGACGTCGGCGCAGCGCCGCAGGTGGCGGGCCGAGACCAAACGGCTGGCCTGCGCGGAGCTGCAGGTCGCCCTGGGGCTGGGCGTCAAGGAGGCACGGCAGATGGTCGGCGTCGCCTGCGCCCCCACCACCGTGCGGACCGTGGTCGGCGCGGCCCTGGAGACCGGCCTCGCCTCCTGGGGTCACGTGCGTGCGTTCTGGGACCGGTGCGGGTCCCTCGACGCGGACGAGGCGGCCCTCGTCTGCGAGTCCCTCTTCGGGTCCGACGCCGACACCGTGGTGGCCGAGCGGCTGGGCCCGGACGGCACGGTGCTCGACCGGCCGTGGCACCAGGCGGAGTTCTGGGCGGCTCTCGAGCGGGAGGCGGTCCGCGTGGAGGGGCAGGACGTCGTCGCGGAGCGCGAGCGCCGGCGCCGGGCACGAGCGGAGCGGCGCGTCTGGATGAGGGTGGACGACGACTCCACGGCCACCCTGGCCGTCACCGGTCCCCTGACGAGCCTCTGTGCGATCTCCCGACGCCTGGACCTCTGCGCGAAGGCGCTGCGCAAGGGCGGCGACGAACGCACCCTGGCCCAGCTGCGCTCCGACGTCGCCCAGACCCTGCTGCTCCACGGACACCTCGATCTTCCCGACCCGCAGGATGCTCTCGTCTCACCGACCCACGGCGAGACGGTCGCGCAGATCGTCACCGCTCAGCCCTCCATCTGCCTCGAGGTGGTCGTGCCCTGGGACGCGCTCTCCGGCCATCCGGCGTGTGCGGGCTGCCCGGGTGGCGACGACCCCCCGCCGACGGCACGCCAGGCGCCTCCCGATCCGGCAGCGGCGAGCCGGGCGCTGTCACCCCCGGCCGCGGCTCCCGCACGCCCACGCTCCCCCGTCGGCGAGGTCCTCGGCCGGCACCCCGCCTTCATCACCGCTGGCCACGCGCGGGAGCTCGCGCTCGCACCGGGCACGACCCTGACCCGGCTGCTGGTCGATCCCGCCGACGGGCGCCTGATCGAGCGCAGCATCAGCTCCTACCGGCCGGACGCCGCCATGCGCCGGCAGGTCGTCGCGGCAGACGTCTACTCCCGGGCACCCGGCAGCCGTAGCCCGGCGCTGGCCTGCGAGCTCGACCACGAACAGGCCTGGGGCCCCGACGGCGGTGCCACCAGCGAGGCCAACCTCGTGCTGAAGGACGTCCGCAGCCACCAGCTCAAGACCGAGGGATGGTGGTCCAGCGCCCTGGGCCCTCGGCGCGACGTCCGGTGGGAGACCCTGCTCGGCCAGGTCGAGCAGACGCGCGGCCACGACTACCGCCAGTACCTCCCGTCCCGTCGGGCCGTCGCCGACGCGGCTCCACCGGACGGACCGAGCGACACCTCGGAGACCTCGGTCCTGCGGGGTCCTGCTGCTCCGGAGGGCGAGCACAGCGCCGACGCCGACGTGACCATCACCCAGGACGACGACCTCGACCTGGCCTGCCGCGCCCTGTATGCCGCGCTCGCGCACCGCGGGGTGGCCGCCCTGCTCGCCGACCCGGACGACGCCGAGGGGGCCACCGACCACGACCCCCGGCTCAGCGGGTGGATCACCCTGGCCCACCGGGGCCGCGACGGCCGGCGGCTCGGCGGGCCACCCGAGGATTGCGCCACCGTGGCGAGCCTGCTCGGCATGACCGGCCACGCACAGCCCGACGACGAGCCGGCGGTCGGGCCGCAGGTCGACGAGGAGCCGGTGGCCGAGCCGCAGGTCGACGACGAGCCGGCGGCCGAGCCGCATGTCGACCAGCGGGGTCGCGGATCGCACGACCCGTCCCAGGCGACGCCGGACGAGGGGTCGGGGAACCCATCGCCGTGGTGGGAGACCTCCCGTGACGACCCGCCCCCCTTCTGACACCCGGCGCCTCTGGCACCCGGCGTCGGCGACGCACGCGGCGCGGCTCAGGGGCCCGGGTGGCACAGTGGGTCCCATGCCTCGCTCCATCGCCACGACCACCGACGTCGACCGTGAACGACTCCTCGAGTTCGCCAGCGACCGGCACCACCTCGTCCTCATCACGCAGCGCCAGGACGGCCGGCCGCAGGCCTCCCCCGTCACCGGCGGGGTGGACGACGAGGGCCGACTGGTCATCTCGACCTACCCGGAACGCGCCAAGACCGCCAACGCCCGGCGCCACCCCGAGGTCAGCGTCCTCGTGCTGTCGGACGACTTCGACGGCGCGTGGGTCCAGGTCGACGGCACCTGTGAGGTCCTCGACGGCGAGGACGCCATCGAGCCCCTCGTCGACTACTTCCGGTGCATCTCCGGCGAGCACCCGGACTGGGACGAGTACCGCCAGGCCATGCGCGACCAGGGCAAGTCGCTCATCCGGGTCACCCCGACGCGGTGGTCGCCCGTCGCCACGGGTGGCTTCCCCGCCCGGCTCGCCGCACCCGACGAGGACTGAGCCCCTTCTCGCCCGCGGCCGTCGACCCCCGCCCGGGCTCGTCGGCGCCGCCCCGCTCCCGGCCGAGCGGGGTCAGCGCCCGAGCCACGGCGCGGCGGAGTCGCGGTGCTCCTGCTTCTTCTCCTGCGCCATGCCGTCCCAGGTGCGGACCGCGAAGTTCGCACGGCTGTTGGCCTCGAACACCTCGCGGTGGTCCTCCACGAAGGTCCAGTACAAACCGTCCCACGCCTGCCGCCAGTCCCCCGGGGGCAGGTCCGACATCTTCTTCAGATAGTTGCTGCCGGAGACGTAAGGCTTGGTCGTGATGGCATCGCCTGCGGCGAACTGGCTCATGGCGTACACGTTGGGCACCATGACCCAGTCGTAGGCGTCGACGAAGAGCGACATGAACCAGCGGTACACCTCGTCGGGGTGCACGCGCAGCAGGCACAGGGCGTTGCCCAGCACCATGAGCCGCTCGATGTGGTGCGCGTAGCCCCGCTCCAGGACCCGGCGGATGACGAGGTCGACCGGCTCCAGGCCGGTCTCCCCGGTCCACCACGACTCCGGCATCGAGCGACCGTGCTCGAGGACGTTGCTGGTGCGCATCCGCCGGCCCCAGATCCGGTAGGTCGCCCGCATGTACTCCCGCCACCCGATGAGCTGACGGACGAAGCCCTCCAGACTCGGCAGGTCGACGTCCTGCTCGTCGGCCGCCACCAGGGCGCGCTCCAGCACCTGGTCGGGGTTGATGAGACCGCAGTTCAGCGCTGGGGTGAGCGCGGCGTGGAAGATCACCGGGTGCTCGCTGCTGATGGCGTCCTCGTAGGGGCCGAACTGCGCGAACCGCTCGTCGAGGAAGCGCCGCAGGGCGGCATCCGCCTCACCCGGCGAGGTCGCCCAGCAGAACGTCGACGGGTCACCGGGGGCGTCCGGGAAGTGCTCGGCGACCCAGTCGACCGCCTCGTCGACCCGGGTATGCCGTCGCGACGGTCCCAGCGACGGATCCGGCACCTCGTGCCCCCGGGGCAGCTTCTTGCGGTTCTCGGTGTCGAAGGACCACCGGCCGCCGACCGGCTGGTCGCCGTCCATGAGCACATCCAGCCGGCGCCGCTGCCAGGCGTAGAAGTGCTGCATCCGGGCCCCGCCCGAGGCGAAGTGGTCCGCGACCTGCTCGCGGGTGGTGAGGAAGGCCGGGGTGTCCAGCACGTCCTCCCGCCGCAGCTCGTAGCCGCCCTCGCGCAGCTGGTCGCGACAGTGCCTCCCCAGCCAGTCGTCGGCGACGTCCAGCACGCTCACGCGCTCCGGCCGCAACCGCTCGACGAGCTCCACCAGCCCGGCGCCGCTGCTGCGCTCGGGCGAGGACTCGACGACCTCGACGTCGAAGGACGCCTCGCGGGCCCGGTCGACGAATCTGCTCACGGCGGCGCGATGCAGGACCAGCTTGTGCGCGTGGAACGGGAACTGGCGGTAGAGCAGGTCGTCCTCGACGACCACGAGCACCGTCCCGTCGTCCACGTCGAGCTGCTCGGCGTGCAGCTGGTGCGGGTAGACCAGCCGCACGTCCGGTCCGTGGGTCATGCGACGACCCCCGTCACGCCGGACACGTCCCTGCTCTCCGGCCCGAGGGTCACGCCGCGACCCCTGCGACGGAGGACACGGTCTCGGCCTCCGGGTCCCACCGGCGCAGCGCCTCGACCGTGAGGCTGCGCCCGGCGCCGGACCCGGCTCCTCTCCCCCAGACCCAGTCCTCGCGTCCGCCCGGACACTCCTCGTGCTCGCGCGACCCGGCGCTCAGCGCGGCGAGAGCCATGCCGGCGCTCTCCGTGGTCAACCGGGTCGCCAGGCTCACGTGCGGCACCCACGGACGCTCGTCAGCGCCCTCCCACTGCCACGTCAGCTCGGCCTGCGCCCGCCGTGCACTCAGGGGCGCGGACACCAGGTCGGCGATGGTCAGCCGACGCCCTCCGAGCAGGACGAGGCCGGTCACGTCCAGCTGCAGCGGCAGCAAGGGCCCCCACTGCCCTGCCGCCAGCGCCAGCAGCTGCTGCTCCGGCGGCCGGGGGGAGGACGCGACGGTGAGGTGCGGGCGGTGCGTGGCTCCCCGGTGCCGCGCCAACGACGCGATCCCGGCGTCCTCCAGCGCCGCCCACCGGGCACGGACCCAGGCGTCGTCCTCCGCGCCGAGCACCAGCTCCAGGGCGTGCGCCCGGCTCACGCGGCCGCCTTCTGCTGGGCCCGACCGACCCCGGCCATGGCCCAGCGCACGGTGGAGGTGCTGGCCCGACCCAGGGGCGAGAGCACGGCGCGGGACAGGACGGGTGAGGTCGGCAGTCCCAGCTCGGAGCGCGCCCACGGCGGCAGCAGGGCGACGCCCCCCGCCGCGATGGCCCAGTAGCCGGGGCGCGAGGCGAGCGGCAGCGGCGGCTCGGCGAGGAGGAAGCGTGCCGCCTCCCGCGCCGCCTCGGTCGCCTCCAGCTCGGGACGGTATGCCGCGAGGGCCTCGCGCAGCTCGTGCACCGTCGACGGCGGGGCCGGGACCCCGAGGTGCCGGGCGGAGACGCCCGCCTGGGCGACGTAGCGGTCGGCCTCCTCCTCGGTCAACGGGGATCCCGAGAAGGCCTGGAAGCCGTCGAGGAAGGAGACCGCCTCGGCGACGTGCACCCAGGTGAGCAGGTGCGGGTCGGAGGCACGGTAGGGCCGCCCGAAGGCGTCCTTGCCGCGCACCCGCTCGTGGATCCCCCGGACGTGGCCGATCGTGGCCAGCGCGTGCTCGACGGTGCCGAAGGTCGTCGCCGCGAGGTAGGTGCTCGTGCGCTGCAGCCGTCCCCACGGGTCCCCCTTGTAGCCGGAGTGTCCCGCGACCCCCGCCATGGCCATGGGGTGCAGCATCTGCAGGAGGAGCGCGGCGACACCCCCCGGGAACATGGAGGCGTCGGCGTGCACCCGCCAAACCGGGTCCTGCGGGGTGAACCACCGCTCCCCCGGGGTGTCCCAGATCACCGACGCCCGCTGCTGCGCGTCGTCCCCGGCCACGCGGGAGCGCAGGGCCGACCCGAGGGCGCTCTGCAGCCGACCGATCATCGAGGACCTCACCTTCACCGACATAGGACAGAGGCTGGACAAAGACGTGACATCAGCACTATCGCACGGCTGCTGCCGCCCGTCCACGCGGTCCGGTCCGACCACCCCCTGCGCGCCACACCCCCACCCGGGTGAGCGACCCCACACCGACCGTCGCCCCACCCGGAGGCTTCCCCAGGCCGACCGCCACCCCACCCGAAGGACCGACCCGGGCCGACCGTCGCCCCACCCGGCGGCCCCCGCCACCGACTTGTAGTGTCGGGCGTCATGCGCACCCCCACCTTCCCCGGCACCGACCGTACCTTCCTGCCGATCAACCTCGGCGGCAACCCCTTCGGCTGGACCTCCTCCGCCGGGGCCAGCGAGGCGGTCCTGGACGCCTTCCTCGAGGCGGGCGGGTCCTTCGTCGACACCGCCGACGCCTACTCCTCCTGGGCCGAGGGACACGAGGGCGGCGAGTCCGAGCGCATCCTGGGCCGCTGGATGGCCGAGCGCGGCAACCGGGACGAGGTGCTGGTGGCGACCAAGGTCGGCAAGAAGCCGGGCCGGGAGGGCCTGGCGCACGACTCGGTCCTGGCCGCCCTGGAGGAGTCCCTGGATCGGCTGCAGACCGACCGGATCGACCTCTACTACGCACACGCCGACGACGAGTCGGTGGCCATCGAGGACCAGGTGGCGACCTTCGACGAGGCCGTGCGCAGCGGCAGGGTGGGGGCCGTCGGCCTGTCGAACTACTCCCCCGCCCGGCTGCGCGAGTTCATGGAGACCGCCGCGGCGCAGGACGCGGTGCTCCCGACCGCGATCCAGCCCCGCTACAGCCTGGTCTCCCGCTCGGGCTACGAGAACGACCTCGCGCCGCTCGTCGACGAGTTCGACCTCGCCGTGTTCTGCTACCCGGCGCTGGCCTCGGGCTTCCTCACCGGCAAGTACCGCACCGAGGAGGACTTCGCCGGCAACGCCCGCGGTGGCGCCGCCCGACGGTATGCCGAGGCCGGCGGTCTCGCGGTCGTGGACGCCCTGGTGGCGGTCGCCGACCGGCACGGGGTCGCCCCGGCGTCGGTGGCTCTGGCCTGGCTCCTGGACCGGGGCGTCACCGCCCCCATCGCCTCCGCCTCCCGCCCCGAGCAGCTGGAGCCGCTGCTGGCGGCCACCCGGCTCGAGCTGACCCAGCAGGACCGGGACGAGCTGGACGTCGTCTCAGCGACCCTGTAGCCCCGTGGGCTCAGACCTCGACGTCGTCCACGGCGTCGAGGTCGGGAAGGTCGTCGAAGAGGGCCGGCGGCTCGCGCCAGGGGTCGTGCTCGCCACGGGCGGCGTCCTGGACCGCCCGGTAGACCCGCTCCGGGGTGCACGGCAGGTCGACGTGCCGCACCCCGAGGTGGGCGAGCGCGTCGACGACGGCGTTCTGCACCGCGGGGGTCGACCCCACGGTGGCCGCCTCGCCGATCCCCTTGGCCCCCAGCGGGTTGCGGTCGGTGGGGGTCTGGGTGAGGCTCGCCTCGAGCTGCACGAGGTCGGCGGCCGTGGGCAGCGTGTAGTCGGCGAAGGTGCCGGTGACCGGGTTGCCGAGCTCGTCGTAGCGGAACTCCTCGAAGAGCGCCTGCGCAATCCCCTGGACGCACCCGCCGTGCTGCTGGCCGCGCACGAGCAGCGGGTTGACGACGGTGCCGCAGTCGTCCACCGCGACGTGGCGCAGCAGCCGCACCGCACCGGTCTCCACGTCCACCTCCACGACGCAGACGTGGGTGCCGAACGGGAAGGTCGCCCCGTCCTGCGAGAAGTCGTGGTCGACGCCCAGCCCCTCACCGCGCTCGTGCGCCTGCTCCGCGACGGCGTTCCAGGTGAGCGTGGCGCCGGGGACCCCGCGCACCCCGAAGCTGCCGTCGACGAGCTCGACGTCGGCCTCGGCGACCTCCAGGAGCTCGGCGGCCAGGCGGGTCGCCTGCTCGCGCAGCTCCACGGTCGCCTCCAGCACCGCGCTCCCGCCCAGCTGCAGGGACCGCGCCCCGCCGGTGCCGCCGCCGGAGCGGACCCGGGCGGTGTCGGACTGCACGTAGCTCACGCGCTCCAGCGGCAGGCCGAGCTGGTCGGCCACCAGCATGGAGAAGGCCGTGGCGTGACCCTGACCGTGGGCCGAGGTGCCGGCCATGACGGTGAGCGAGCCGTCCCGGTCCACCCGGATGCCGGCATACTCGGTGCCGCCGAACCCGGTGATCTCGACGTAGCTCGCGATCCCCACCCCCAGCTGCCACGGGCTGCCCGTCTCGCGCCGCCGTCGCTGCTCGCGCCGCAGCTCCTCGACGCCGGCCACCTCGAGGGCCCTCTCGAGGGCCGTGACGTAGTCACCGGTGTCGTAGCGCGCGCCGAACTTGGTGGTGTGCGGGAAGTCGGCGGCCGCGACGAAGTTGCGGCGGCGGAACTCCTCCGGGGCGAGCCCGCTCTCCCGCGCCGCGTGGTCCATCGCCCGCTCCACCATGGCCGCGGCCTCCGGCCGCCCGGCGCCGCGGAAGGCCCCGGTCGGCGCGGTGTTGGTCATGACCGAGACCGCGTCGTAGCGCAACCGGGGGATGACGTAGGAGCCCTCGGACATCGTCCGGGTCGAGCCGCTGGCGAAGGACCCGCCGAAGCCGGCGTAGGCGCCGCAGTCCCCCACGAGCCGCGCCCGCATCCCGGTGATCCTGCCGTCCTCGTCCAGCCCGACCTCGACGTACTGCCGCTGCCCGCGGCTGGTCATCGACAGCATCGTCTCGCTGCGCGTCTCCACCCAGCGCACCGCACGCCCGAGCCGGCAGCTGGCGCGCACCACGGCCGCGTGCTCGGGGATGATGCCGGCCTTGCCGCCGAAGGCGCCGCCGACGTGCGGTGCCCGCACCCGCACGGCGTCCTGGGGCAGCCCGGTCCACCGGACGAGCAGGCGTCGCGCCAGGTGCGGGTGCTGCGTGCCCAGGGCGACGTCCAGACCCGTGACCTCCGGCGAGGGCGAGCCCGCCGACCCCTCGGCGACGGTGGGCCGGACGAGGATGCCGTGCCCCTCGATGGGGCTGGTCGCCATCCGGTTGTTCTCCATCCGCAGCCGCGCCACCCGGTGGGCGCCGGCGAGGACGTCCTGCTCGCCGTCCGGGTCCTTGACCGCGAGCACGAGGTTGGTCCCGAGCTCGGGGAACTGCCGGGGCGCCTGCTCGGCCAGGGCCTCCTCGAGGTCGACCACCGCGTCCAGCTCCTCGTAGTCCACGTCGACGAGGTCGGCCGCGTCGACGGCCGCCACCCGGCTGCTCGCCACGACGAGGGCGACCGGGTCCCCCACGAAGCGCACCCGGCCCGTGGCGAGGGCGGTCCGCGCCACCTGGTCGTGGATCTGGGCGAACGGCGGCACAGGGTCGGTGCCGAGGTCCTCGGCGGTGAAGACCCCCACCACCCCGGGCGCCGCAGCGGCCTCGGTGGTGTCGATCCCGGCGAGGCGGGCGTGGGCCACGGGGCTGCGCACGAACACGGCGTGGAGGACCTCGGGGTCGTCCAGGTCGAGGTCGCCGACGAAGGTGCCCCGGCCGCGCAGCAGGTCGGGGTCCTCCACCCGGCGCACCTCGGTGCCGAGGATGGACGTCCCACGCTGAAGATCCGTCATACCCCCATCCTGCCTCCTCCCCGAGGGGTCGGCGAGCGGCATGATGGGGGTATGCCCGACCCCCAGCCGGACCTGCTCGACCTGGACTCCCTGCTCGACGACGACGAACGCGCCGTGCGCGACTCGGTCGCCGCGGCGTGCGCCGAGCACGTGGTCCCGCACGTCGCCGGGTGGTACGAGGCCGGCCACGTGGAGCACGGGGTCGTGCGCGAGCTGGCCGGTGAGTTCGGCCGGCTGGGGCTGCTGGGGATGCACCTGGAGGGCTACGGGTGCGCGGGCATGAGCGCGGTCGACTACGGCCTGGCCTGCACCGAGCTGGAGGCCGTCGACTCCGGCATCCGCTCCCTCGTGTCCGTGCAGGGGTCCCTGGCCATGCACGCCATCCACGCCTACGGCAGCGAGGAGCAGCGGCAGGGCTGGCTGCCGGGCATGGCCTCCGGCGAGACCATCGGCTGCTTCGGGCTCACCGAGCCCGACCACGGCTCGGACCCGGGCTCGATGACCACCCGGGCACGGCGCGAGGGCGCCGACTGGGTCCTCGACGGGGCGAAGACCTGGATCACCAACGCCCCCCTCGCCGACGTGGCCGTGGTCTGGGCCCGCACCGAGGACGGCATCCGCGGCTTCGTCGTCCCCACCTCCACCCCGGGCGTCTCCACCCCGACCATCGGGCGCAAGATGTCGCTGCGGGCCTCGGTGACCGGTGAGGTCGTGCTGGAGGGCGTGCGGCTGCCGCAGGACGCGGTGCTGCCCGGCGTCCGCGGGCTCAAGGGGCCGCTGTCGTGCCTGTCGGAGGCGCGCTACGGCATCGTCTGGGGGTCGATGGGCGCCGCCCGCTCAGCGCTGTCGACGGCGCTGGGGTATGCCGCGACCCGCGAGCAGTTCGACCGTCCCATCAGCGCCTTCCAGCTCACCCAGGCGAAGCTGGCCCGCATGCACCAGTCCTGGGCCACCGGCACGCTGCTGGCGCTGCACCTGGGCCGGCTCAAGGACCGTCGCGGCCTGCGTCCCGAGCAGGTCAGCGTCGGCAAGCTCAACAACGTCGGCGCGGCGCTGGAGATCTGCCGCACGGCGCGCACCATCCTCGGGGCCAACGGCATCTCCGGGGACTACCCGGTCATGCGCCACATGGCCAACCTCGAGTCGGTGCTCACCTACGAGGGCACCGAGGAGATGCACACCCTCGTCGTCGGGCAGGCCCTCACCGGGGAGCAGGCCTACCGGTAGCCGTCCGGCTGGCTGTCACCCACCTGATGGCCGGGTCCGGCTAGCGGCCCGTGGGGGCCGCGTCCGCTCCGGCGGTGACGCCGAGCCGGTCGAAGGCCGCCTCCAGCCGGTCCCCCAGCACGTCAGCGAGCGAGCGGGCGTAGGTGTCGGTGA
The DNA here is from genome assembly GCF_001483745.1 of Serinicoccus chungangensis. Lineage (GTDB taxonomy): Bacteria > Actinomycetota > Actinomycetes > Actinomycetales > Dermatophilaceae > Ornithinicoccus > Ornithinicoccus chungangensis_A. The sequence continues at coordinate 302,695 of NZ_LQBL01000028.1, forward strand.
TGTGGCTGCCCTGGCGGTACACCAGCACCCCTCCCACGACCGGTGGGCACCGGTCCTCGCCGGGGCAGACCCAGTCGTTCATCGTGACGAAGGTCGACCCGGGGACCGCCTCCACGGCCCGGAGCAGCGGCCCGGTGCCGCTGCCGTCGTTGCTGTCGAAGCTGCAGCGGTCGAGATCGTCGCGGTGGTCCGCGACGCAGGCGTAGACCTGCAGGTCACCGGGCTGCGGGGTGTCCGCCACGGCGACCACCGGGACGCCGGCGGCACCGACCTCGCGCCAGTGCTGCGCCATCCCCTCGGCGAGCGCGGCCCCGGACGGCTCCCCGTCCGCGTCGAGGCCCTGGGACTTCACCGACGAGGTCAGCACGACGTCCGGGGGCTCGGCCACCAGGCGGCGCGTCACCTCGGCCCCCCAGGAGCGGCAGGCCTGCGCCTGGGCCTCGTCCTCGAACTCGGCCAGGGCGGCGCTCCACGGGCACGCCGACCGGTAGTAGACGTCGACCCGCCACCCCCGCTGCTCGCCGAGCTCGTCCAGCGCCCCCGTCCACTGGGCGATCTTGGAGTCGCCGACCACGGCGACGTGCAGGTCGCCCTCCGGGTCGCCGAAGGCGCAGCGCAGCACCTCCTCGCCGGTGGCGTCGCAGTCCTGCCGGTAGAGCGCCGGCAGGTCCCGGGTGGCCTCGAGCGGGTCCGGGGTGATGGAGGCGGGATCGAGGTCGAGACCCTCGAGGTCCGGCGGGGGTGCCCCCTCGGTGCCGGACGCGAGCGCACGCTCCCCCGACCCGTCGGCGCCCGCCCCGTCCTCTCCGGCACCCTCCCCGCGCGCACCGTTCCCACCCTCGCCGTCCGCACCCTCGCCGTCCGCACCCTCGTCGTCCTGGTCCGCACCGTCCCCGGCGGCGCCGTCCGTGCCGGCAGAGCGGTCCCCCTCCAGGGCCGCCGCACCGTCGGCGTCGGCGGCGGCCTCGTTGGCGCGGACCTGACGGTCCACCTCGCGCACCAGCTGCCAGCCCGAGGCCGTCGCCAGCACCGTGCACAGCGCACCCACGGCCAACCCGGCCGCCGGGCGCGCCCCACGGCCGCGCGCGTGGCGCACCGGCTGCTCCACCAGCAGGTAGCCCGCGGTGGCCGGCAGCGCGCTCAGCAGCACCACCCCGAGGCCCACCCAGACCGAGGGCTCCCCCCACCTCGCCTCCGCCACGACCAGCAGCGGCCAGTGCCAGAGGTAGAGCGAGTAGGACAGGGCCCCCGTCCACTGCAGCGGCGCGAGGCGGTGCACGCGCACCGGTCCGGACGTCTCCGAGGCCCGGACCCCGCCGACGATCGCCGCCGCCGTCCCCAGGGTCGGCACCAGCGCCGCCCACCCGGGCCAGGGGGTCTGCGGGCCGGTCAGCACCGCCCCGGCCACGACCAGGGCCGGGCCGCCCCACGCCAGCGCCGTGGCGAGGGGGACGGGGACGCGGGACCACCAGGCGCTCCCCAGCGCCACCAGCGCACCGACCCCGAGCTGCCACAGCCGGGTCGAGGTGACGAAGTAGGCCTCCGGAGGGCTCGCGGAGGTCAGGTGCACCGCCCAGGCGAAGGACGGCAGGACGACGACCGCGGCCAGGAGCCCGGCGGTGAGCGGGACCAGCCGCACACCGCGCCGTCGCGCGACCCAGGCCGCGAGGAGCAGCAGCAGCGGCCAGAGGACGTAGAACTGCTCCTCGACGGCCAGCGACCAGTACTGCTGCACCGGGGAGTCGACCGAGTCCTCGGCCAGGTAGTCCACCGAACGGTCCGCCAGCCGCCAGTTCACCACGTAGAGACCGGAGGTGACGATGTCCCAGCCCGTCTCGCGCCAGCGCACCTGCGGCAGCAGGGTGAGGGTGAGCAGCGCGGTCGCCACCAGGACGAGGGCCGAGGCCGGGAGCAGCCGCCGCGCGCGGCGGGACCAGAACCTCCCGAGGTCCACCGTCCCGGTGCGCAGCACCTCGGACACGAGCAGCCCGGTGATGACGTAGCCGGAGATGACGAAGAAGACGTCGACCCCGGCGAAACCGCCGGGGAGCCAGGGCACCCCGGCGTGGTAGAGCAGGACGAGGAGCACGGCCAGCGCCCGCAGCCCCTGGATGTCGGCCCGGTAGCCCGGCGGGACCGTACGACCACCGAGCCTGCTCACCCCGGGAAGTGTAGTCAGCCCCTCCCGTGCCGGGACACGCTCGACCGGGAGACCAGCCGGGGAGGGATGAGCAGCTCCGCCGCGCCGTCTCCCCCCTCGAGCAGCGACACCAGCCGCTCCACCGCGGCGGCACCGACGGCGTCGAACTGCTGCTCGACCGTGCTCAGCGCCGGTTGCAGCCACCCGCTCTCCGGCGTGTTGTCGTAGCCGATGACGCTCACCCGGGCAGGCACCTCGACGCCCGAGCGGTGCAGCGCCGCCATGAGGCCCAGCGCCATCGAGTCGTTCGCGGCGAACACCGCACCGACCTCCTCCCAGCGCGGGTGCTCCAGCAGCTCCAGACCGGCCCGGTAGCCCGCCTCGGGGCTCCAGTCACCGACCCAGACCGGACCGGGCTGCACCCCGGCCGCGATCAACCGGTCGGCCCACCCGGCCGTGCGCTGACGGGCCTCCCCCCAGTCCGTCGGCCCGCTGACGTGGGCGACCGTCCGGTGCCCGCACTCCAGCAGGTGCTCGGCCACCAGCCGGCCGCCGGCCTCGTTGTCGCTCGCCACGAACGGGACGTCCTCGCCCAGCCGGCCCTCGACGGCCACGACGGGCAGCTGGGCGCGCAGCCCGTCCACCATCCGCGCCTGCCCGTCCGTGGGCGCGATGACGGCCACCCCCTCGACGTCCCGGCGCAGCACCTCCTCGAGGACGGCGCCCACCTGACCGGCGTCCAGCCCGTGCGCCGACACGATCTGCGCCGCGTAGCCGCTGCGCCGAGCGGCGGCCTCGATGCTGAGCAGCATGGACATGGGCCCGAAGAGCGGACCCATGAAGCTGACGACCCCCAGGGAACGGGTGCGGCGCACCGCGAGGTTGCGGGCGGTCCCGCTGGGCCGGTAGCCCAGCCGCGTCATGGCGCGACGCACCCGGTCCACCGTCTCCGGGCGCACCTGCGGGCTGCCGTTGACGACCCGGGAGACCGTCTGGTGGGACACGCCGGCGGCGGCCGCCACGTCATACATGGTCGTGCGTCGACCTCGCCCGTCCATCAGCTCTCCGTCCGCTCGGCGACCATCCTGCACCGTTCGTCGCAACCGCGACGAGGGGGCTTGGACAAAACGGATGTTAGCGGTAACCTCCTCGGTTGTGAGCGGTAACAACACCTACGTCGTCGGCGTCGACTTCGGCACCCTGTCCGGTCGCGCCGTGGTCGTGCGGGTCCAGGACGGGAGTGTGGTCGGCAGTGCCGCGCACCCCTACCCCCACGGGGTGATGGAGGCCGAGCTGTCCGCCGGCCCCGCCGCCACCGCGGGCCGCGCGACCCCGCTGCCCCCCGACTGGGCGCTGCAGGTCCCGGGCGACTACGTCGAGGTCCTCGCGCACGCCGTGCCCGCCGCCCTCGCGGCGGCCCGCGAGGAGCACGGGGTCCGGGCCGAGGACGTCGTCGGCATCGCGACCGACTTCACCGCCTGCACCATGGTGCCCACCACCTCCGACGGCACCCCGTTGAGCGAGCTCCCGGGGCTCGAGGACCGTCCGCACGCCTACGTCAAGCTGTGGAAGCACCACGCGGCGCAGCCGCACGCCGACCGCATCAACGCGCTGGCCCACGAGCGGGGTGAGCCGTGGATCGCGCGCTACGGCGGGCTCATCTCCTCGGAGTGGGAGTTCGCCAAGGGGCTGGAGCTCCTCGAGGATGACCCCGAGGTCTACGCCGCCACCGAGCGCTGGGTCGAGGCGGCCGACTGGATCGTCTGGCAGCTGTGCGGCACCTACGTGCGCAACGCGTGCACCGCGGGCTACAAGGGGATCCGGCAGGACGGCCGTTACCCCGACCGCGACTTCCTGGCCGCGCTCCACCCGGGCTTCGCCGACTTCGTCGCGGAGAAGCTCGACCAGCCGATCGGCGAGCTGGGTGCCGCCGCGGGCCGGCTCACCGCGCGGGCGGCGGCCTGGACCGGCCTCCCCGAGGGGATCACCGTCGCCGTCGGCAACGTGGACGCCCACGTCACCGCCCCCGCCGCCGGCGCCGTCGGGCCCGGGCAGATGGTGGCCATCATGGGCACCTCGACCTGCCACGTCATGAACGGGGAGTCCCTGCGCGAGGTCCCCGGGATGTGCGGTGTCGTCGAGGGCGGCATCGTCCCCGGGCTGTGGGGCTACGAGGCCGGCCAGTCCGGCGTCGGCGACATCTTCGGCTGGTTCGTCGAGCACGGCGTCCCCCCCGCCTACCACGAGGAGGCGGCCCGGCAGGGCGTGTCGGTCCACGAGCTGCTCACCGACCTCGCGTCCCGGCAGCGGGTGGGCGAGCACGGCCTCGTCGCGCTGGACTGGCACAGCGGCAACCGGTCGGTCCTCGTGGACCACGAGCTGTCCGGGCTGGTCGTCGGCCAGACCCTCGCGACCCGGCCCGAGGACACCTACCGGGCGCTGCTCGAGGCCACCGCCTTCGGCACGCGGGTCATCGTGGAGGCGTTCGAGGAGGCCGGCGTGCCCGTGACCGAGTTCATCGTCGCCGGGGGCCTGCTCCAGAACCGTCTGCTCATGCAGATCTACGCCGACGTCACCCGGTTGCCCCTCTCCACCATCGCGACCGACCAGGGTCCGGCGCTGGGGTCGGCCCTGCACGCGGCCGTCGCGGCCGGCGCGTACCCCGACATCCGCGCCGCGGCCTCCGCCATGGGTCGGGTGGACCGCGCCGTCTACACGCCCGACGAGGAGTCGGCGAGCGCCTACGACGCGCTGTTCGCGGAGTACCGCGCGCTGCACGACCACTTCGGCCGTGGGGGCACCGAGGTGATGCACCGGTTGCGCGGCCTGCGCCGGGCCGCCCGCAGCGGGTCGGGGTCGGCGGCATGAGCCGGCAGCCCCTCCCCCCGGAGGTCCGGGACCGCGTCGACCAGGTCAGGGAGGTCGTGGCCCGGCTGCACGCCGAGCTGCCCCGGTGGGAGCTCGTCGTGTGGACCGCCGGCAACGTCTCCCAGCGGGTCCCCGGCACCGAGCTCTTCGTCATCAAGCCCTCCGGCGTCGGCTACGACGAGCTCTCCCCGGAGCGGATGGTGGTCTGCGACCTCGACGGCGAGCTCGTCGACGGCGCCCACCGGCCCAGCTCGGACACCGCGGCCCACGCCTACGTCTACCGGCACCGTCCCGATATCGGCGGCGTCGTGCACACCCACTCCCCCTACGCCACCGCCTGGGCGGCCCTCGGCGAGGAGATCCCGTGCGCCCTGACGATGATGGCCGACGAGTTCGGCGGGCCCGTGCCCATCGGCCCGTTCGCGCTCATCGGGGACGACTCCATCGGTCGCGGCATCGTCGAGACCCTGCGCGGGTCGCGCAGCCCGGCCGTCCTCATGCGCAGCCACGGGCCCTTCACCGTCGGTGCCGACGCCCGCGCGGCGGTCAAGGCGGCCGTCATGGTCGAGGAGGTCGCCCGCACCCTGCACCTCGCCCGGCAGCTCGGGCCCCTGACCCCTCTCGACCCGCGCGACGTCGACGCCCTCTACGAGCGCTACCAGCACGTCTACGGCCAGGCACCCGCCGCGCCGGCCCCCCAGCCGCACCAGGAACAGGAACCAGCATGAGCGCCCAGCCCCGCACCGAGGACGCCGAGATCTGGTTCTGCACCGGCAGCCAGCACCTCTACGGCGAGGAGACCCTGCGACAGGTCGCCGAGCAGAGCCAGGCCATCGCCCGCGCCCTCGACGACGCCGACGCGGTGCCCGTCCGCATCGTCTGGAAGCCCGTGCTCACCGACCGGGAGGCGATCCACCGGATGGCCCTGGAGGCCAACGCGCACGAGGGCTGCCTCGGGGTGATCGCCTGGATGCACACCTTCTCTCCCGCCAAGATGTGGATCGCCGGCCTGACCGCCCTCGACCGGCCGCTGCTGCACCTGCACACGCAGGCGAACGTCGAGCTGCCCTGGTCGACCATCGACTTCGACTTCATGAACCTCAACCAGGCCGCCCACGGGGACCGCGAGTTCGGCTACCTGCAGACCCGTATGGGGGTGCGGCGCAGCACCGTGGTCGGGCACGTCTCGCACGCCCCCGTCCAGCGCCGGGTCGGCGACTGGGCGCGGGCCGCCGCCGGCTGGGCAGCGACCCGGTCCCTGCGCCTCGCCCGCTTCGGGGACAACATGCGCAACGTCGCGGTGACCGAGGGTGACAAGACGGAGGCCGAGATCCGGCTGGGGGTCTCGGTCAACACCTGGGGGGTGAACGACCTGGTGGCCGCGGTCGCCGAGGTGGGTGACCACGAGGTCGACGCCCTCGTGGAGGAGTACCTCGACCTCTACGACGTCGCCCCCGAGCTGCGCCCGGGCGGCGAGCGGGCCGGGTCGCTGCGCGACGGCGCCCGCCAGGAGGTCGCGCTGCGCACCCTGCTGGAGTCCCTGGGTGCCACCGCCTTCACCACCACCTTCGAGGACCTGGGTGGTCTCACGCAGCTGCCGGGCCTGGCCGTCCAGCGCCTCATGGCCGCGGGCTACGGCTTCGGGGCGGAGGGCGACTGGAAGACCGCCGTCCTCGTCCGCGCGGCCAAGGTCATGGGGGCCGGCCTGCCGGGCGGGGCCTCCCTCATGGAGGACTACACCTACGACCTCACGCCGGGCGCGGAGAAGGTCCTCGGGGCCCACATGCTGGAGATCTGCCCGTCGCTGACGACCGCCCGACCGCGCCTCGAGGTGCACCCGCTGGCCATCGGCGGCCGGGAGGACCCGGTCCGCCTGGTCTTCCACGCCGACCCCGGACCCGGCGTGGTCGTGGCCATGGCCGACATGCGGGACCGGTTCCGGCTCACCGCCAACGCGGTCGACGTCGTCGCCCCGGACGCCCCGCTCCCCCACCTGCCCGTCGCCCACGCCGTCTGGCGCCCGCAGCCGGACCTCGCCACGTCGGCGGAGGCCTGGCTCACCGCTGGGGCCGCCCACCACACCGTCCTCACCACCCAGGTGGGCGTGCCGGTCATCGAGGAGTGGGCCGCGATGTCGGGCACCGAGCTGCTGGTCATCGACCAGGACACCACCACCCGCGGCTTCGCCCGCGAGGTGCGCTGGAACCAGGCCTACCACCGCCTCGCGCAGGGCGTCTGAGGCGAGAGCACGACATACCCCATGGACCACCACCACCACCCGCACCCGCACCCGCGGGGCGACACCACAAGGAGACACCCATGATGATCCGTAGGTACACCGCCATCGCCGCCGGTGCCACGCTCGCCCTCAGCCTCGCGGCCTGCGGCGGCGAGGGTGCGGGCAGCGGCAGCGCCGACGAGGGCAGCGAGTCCGGCGGCGGAGGGGGCGAGGGCGGCACCGTCGGTGTCGCCATGCCCACCCAGACCTCCGAGCGCTGGATCGCCGACGGCAACGCCGTCGAGGCCGGGCTGACCGAGGCCGGCTACGACGTCGACCTGCAGTTCGCCAACGACGACATCCCCACCCAGAGCCAGCAGATCGACCAGATGATCACCAACGGGGCGGACGCCCTGGTCATCGCCGCGATCGACGGCACCGCGCTCTCCAGCCAGCTCGACGCCGCCGCCGCCGCGGGCATCCCGGTCATCTCCTACGACCGCCTCATCCGGGACAGCGAGAACGTCGACTTCTACGTCACCTTCGACAACTACAACGTGGGCGTGCAGCAGGCCACCGCGCTGCTGGTCGGCCTCGGCATCCTCAACGAGGACGGCTCGGAGGGTGACGCCGAGGGGCCGTTCAACATCGAGCTGTTCGCCGGGTCCCTGGACGACAACAACGCCCACTTCTTCTGGGACGGGGCGATGGACACCCTCCAGCCGTACATGGACGACGGCACCCTCGAGGTGCCCTCCGGCCAGACCGACATCGAGCAGGCGGCCACCCTGAGGTGGCAGCAGGAGACCGCCCAGCGGCGCATGGAGGACCTGCTGACCAGCACCTACAGCGACGGCACCGAGCTGCACGGCGTGCTCTCGCCCTACGACGGCCTGTCTCGCGGCATCATCACCGCGCTGCGCAGCGACGGCATGGGCGACACGATCGAGGACGGCCTGCCCATCGTCTCCGGCCAGGACGCGGAGATCGCCTCGGTCAAGCTCATCAACGACGGCGTCCAGCACTCGACGATCTTCAAGGACACCCGCAAGCTCGCCGACCAGGCCGTGGTCACGGTCGAGGCCTACATGGCCGACGAGGAGGCCGAGGCCAACGACACCGAGAGCTACGACAACGGCGTCAAGGTCGTGCCCTCGTTCCTGCTGGAGTCCGACATCGTCTACCAGGACAACATCACCGAGCTGCTCATCGACTCCGAGTACTGGACCCAGGAGGAGGTCGAGTCCGGCGTCGCCGAGTGACCCCTCTGCCCGACCGCTCCTGACCCGTCGCGACGACGGGTCAGGAGCGACCACTCCCCCACCACCGCACACCGCGGCGGTGGCCCTCCGTGAGGAGCTCCATGAGCGACACCATCCTGGAGATGCGCGGGATCACCAAGACGTTCCCCGGCGTGAAGGCGCTGGAGGACGTGACCCTGGAGGTCCGGCGCGGCGAGATCCACGCCATCTGCGGCGAGAACGGCGCCGGCAAGTCGACCCTGATGAAGGTGCTGTCCGGCGTCTACCCGCACGGCACCTACGACGGCGACATCCTGCTCGAGGGCGAGTCCGTCCGCTTCTCCTCGATCAACGACAGCGAGGCCAGCGGCGTCGTCATCATCCACCAGGAGCTCGCCCTGGTCCCGCACCTGTCGATCGCCGAGAACATGTACCTCGGCAACGAGCGGCGCGGACGCGGCGGGCTCATCGACTGGCACCGGACCAACCGGGACGCCACCGAGCTCATGGACCGGGTCGGCCTGCACGAGCTGCCGGTGACCAAGATCGGCCACGTCGGCGTCGGCAAGCAGCAGCTGGTCGAGATCGCCAAGGCGCTGTCCAAGGACGTGCGCCTGCTCATCCTGGACGAGCCCACGGCCGCCCTCAACGACAACGACTCCGAGCACCTGCTCGGGCTGCTGCGGCAGCTGCGCGACCAGGGGGTCACCTGCATCATGATCTCGCACAAGCTGGGCGAGATCGCCGACATCGCCGACCGGACGACGATCATCCGGGACGGTCGCACCATCGAGACCCTCGACATGAGCGAGCCCGACGCCACCCAGGACCGGATCATCCGCGGGATGGTCGGGCGCGATATGGAGCACCGCTACCCCGAGCGGGAGCCGCACGTGGGCGAGGAGATGCTCCGGGTGGAGGAGTGGCGGGTCCACCACCCCACGCAGGCCGACCGGGTGGTCATCGAGGACGCCAGCTTCTCGGTCCGCGCCGGTGAGGTCGTCGGCATCGCCGGCCTCATGGGCGCGGGGCGCACCGAGCTGATGATGAGCATCTTCGGGCGCAGCTACGGCCGCGGGATCTCCGGCCGGGTCCTCAAGCAGGGCCGGGAGATCGACGTGTCGACGGTCTCCCGGGCCATCGGCCACGGCATCGCCTACGCGACGGAGGACCGCAAGGCCTACGGGCTGAACCTCATCGACGACGTGCGGCACAACACCTCGGCCGCCGGTCTGGACAAGCTGTCCCGGCTGGGCTGGGTCAACGGCCTGGAGGAGCTCAAGGTCGCCCAGGACTACCGGCGCGACCTCAACACCCGCACCCCCAGCGTGCTCAACAGCGTGGGCAAGCTCTCCGGCGGCAACCAGCAGAAGGTCGTGCTCGCCAAGTGGCTCTTCACCGATCCCGACGTGCTCATCCTCGACGAGCCCACCCGCGGCATCGACGTGGGGGCGAAGTACGAGATCTACACGATCATCAACCGGATGGTCGCGGCCGGCAAGGCGGTCGTCGTCATCTCCTCCGAGCTGCCCGAGCTGCTCGGCATCAGCGACCGCATCTACACCCTGGCCTTCGGCCGGATCACCGGTGAGCTGCCCGTCGCCGAGGCGACCCAGGAACGCCTCATGTCCCTCATGACCATGGACAAGGAAGGTGCCGCCCGATGACCGGGACGCTCAACCTCAAGGAACTGCTCACCAGCAACATCCGCCAGAGCGGCATCCTGCTGGCGCTGGTGGTGATCGTCGCGTTCTTCTCCGTCCTGCAGCCGACCTTCCTCACCCCCGGCAACCTCACCAACATCGTGCTGCAGTACTCCTACATCCTCATCCTCGCCATCGGGATGATCATCGTCATCATCGGCGGGCACATCGACCTGTCCGTGGGCTCGCTCGTGGCCCTCACCGGCGCGACCGCGGCGGTGGTCTCGATCCGCAGCGGGATGCCCTGGTGGGTCGGGGTCCTGGCGGCCCTGGCGGTGGGCGTCCTGGCCGGGTGCTGGCAGGGGTTCTGGGTGGCCTACGTCGGGATCCCCGCCTTCATCGTCACCCTCGCCGGCATGCTCATCTTCCGCGGCCTGACCTTCCAGGTGCTCGACAACGTCTCGCTCTCCCCCTTCGGCGGCACCTACTACCAGATCGCCAACGGCTTCCAGAACGGCATCCTGGGCGGCTACGGCGTGGACGTCTTCACCCTGGTGATCTTCGCGATCGCGGTGCTCGGGTATGCCGTCAACGCGTGGCGCCAGCGCCGCGCCGCGCTCGCCTACGAGCAGGAGGTCGGCGCGCTGCCGCTCTTCGTGCTGAAGATCGTCGCGGTCGGGGCGGTCGTCATGTGGTTCGGCTACCAGCTGGCCCAGAGCCGGGGTCTGCCCAACGTGCTCATCCTGCTGGCGGTGCTCATCCTCATCTACGGGCTGGTCACGCAGAAGACCGTCTTCGGCCGCAACGTCTACGCCATCGGTGGCAACCTCACCGCCGCCAAGCTCTCCGGTGTCAAGGTGAAGAAGGTCAACTTCCTCATCTTCGTCAACATGGGGCTGCTCTCGGGCATCGCCGGTGTGGTGTTCTCCTCGCGGATGAACGGCGCCCAGCCCGGTGCGGGCAACATGTTCGAGCTGGACGCGATCGCCGCATGCTTCATCGGCGGGGCCGCGGTGACCGGCGGTGTCGGCCGGGTCACCGGGGCGATGATCGGCGGACTCATCATGGCGGTGATGTCCAACGGCATGCAGCTCATGGGCGCCGAGCAGTCGACCCAGCAGCTCGTCAAGGGCCTGGTGCTGCTGCTCGCGGTCGCCTTCGACGTCTACAACAAGCGGCGCGCCGGGAACTGAGCCGGACCCTCGCGGCCGGGTGGTACCGGGTCGTCCGTCAGAGCACGACGACCCGGTCACCCGGGCCCAGCAGTCCCTGCGACCAGAACATCTCCATGGCGTCGACCGAGATCCGGGCGCAGCCGTGCGAGGCCGGGACCGGCGGGATGGACTGCGAGCCGTGCACCGCGTAGTTGCCGTGGTAGTACATGGGCCGGTACATCTTGCCCAGCTCGCCGTCCTGCCAGCCCTCGCTGTGCGTCAGCCACACGGTGAAGTCCCCGGTCGGGGTCCGCGCGTCGTACTCGCGGTCCTCGAACTCGTAGGGCTCGCCGTTGCCGGTCGAGGTGTTGAGGGTCATCAGCGTCGCGCCGCCCCGGACGACGAGCAGCAGCTGGGAGGCCAGGTGGACCTCGACGTGGTCCCCGCCGTAGGCCGGCGCCGGACGGTAGCCGGTCGCCAGCGCCCCGCGGGTTCCGGGGCCGACGACCCCGTCACGCCAGAGGCCGTGCGCCTTCTGCACCGCCCACACGGCCTGCTGGGTGAGGTGACCGAAGCCGCCGTCCGGCTCCCCGCACCAGTACCCGGCCGCGCCCAGCTGCTCCTGGAGCACCCAGACGGCCTCTCCCCCGCTGCCCCGCTGCAGGACCGGCGGAGGGGGCGGCTCGACCGGCTCGGGCTCCGGCTCCGGCTCGGGCTCCGGCTCGGGTTCGGGCTCCGGCTCGGGCGGGAGGGCGAACACGTCGCCGGAGTCCTCCAGACCCCCGACCACAGCCCCCGCCATGAGGCCCGCGCCACCCTGCACGAGCGTCCGTCGGGGCAGCGGTGCGGTCCGGAGCCGCCCGGCCCACGACGCATACCTCTGCCTGCGCATGTGTGTCCCCTTCGTCTGCTTCCTGGTCAGTAGACGCGGCGGCACCCCCGGGAGGTGGCCCGCCGCTCCCGATGTTGCCGAATCGTGATGTGGACGCTCGCGCGCGCCCCAGCCCCGGGGCGCGCATATGCTGCACCACACCCCAGGTTGTCACACACCGCGCCCAAGGAGGACCACCATGGCCCGCCCGCACCGACCGCTGCCCTCCCTCTCCCGCCGGAGGGTGCTCGCCCTGGGCGGCGTCGGCGCGCTCGGTGCCTCGCTCGCCGCCTGCGGGGACAACACCGGTCGCGGTGGCTCCACGGGCCCGGACGGCGCCGGATCCAGCGGCGGGGGGCGACCCCGGATCGCCCAGTGGTACCACCAGTACGGCGAGGCGGGCACGCAGGAGGCCGTCGAGCGGTATGCCGCGGACTACGAGCCCGCCGACGTCACCGTCTCGTGGAAGCCCGGTGACTACGACCAGTCCACGGCGGCCTCGCTGCTCACCGACTCCGGTCCCGACGTCTTCGAGTACGGCAACGGCCCGACGATCGACATGATCCGCGGTGACCAGGTGGCCGACCTCACCGACCTCTTCGGCGACACCCTCGACGACTTCACCCCCTCCCTCATCGAGCGGATGACCTATGACGGCAAGGTGTGGGCCGTCCCCCAGGTCGTCGACACGCAGGTGCTCGTCTACCGCCGCAGCCTCCTCGAGCAGGCCGGGATCGAGCCGCCGCAGCAGATCTCCGAGCTGGTGGAGGCGGCCCGGGAGCTGACCCGCGACGACGTCAAGGGACTGTTCCTCGGCAACGACGGCGGCGCGGGGCTGCTCGGTGGCCCGATGCTGTGGGCGGCGGGGCTGGACTACCTCGACGGCGAGCAGGTCGGTTTCGACAGTGCGGGGGCGCCCGAGGCCCTCTCGGTGCTGCGGACGCTGTGGACCGACGAGACCGTGCTGCTGGGGCAGGCCAAGGACTGGTTCGACCCCGACGCCCTCACCTCCGGGCGCGCGGCGATGCAGTGGACCGGACTCTGGACCTTCCCGATGATCGCCGAGGCGCTCGGTGACGACTTCGGCGTCATCCCGTGGCCTGCCATGGAGGGCGGCGCCCCCTCGGTCCCCGTGGGGGCCTACGGGTCCTGCGTCTCGACCCGCGCGCGCGACGTGCAGGCGGCCCAGGACTTCGTGCGGTGGCTGTGGATCGAGCAGACCGACAAGCAGCTGGACTTCGCCACCGCCTACGGGTTCCACCTGCCCTCGCGCACCAGCCTGGTGCCGGAGGCCGACGTGCTGTCCTCCGGTCCGGCCGCGGACGCGGCGGGCTACGTCGCCGAGCACGGGCACGCGCAGACCCCGTTGCTGTGGACCCCCCAGAGCGCGACCGCCTGGAGCGACATGATGAACCGCATCGTGCGCGACGGCGCGGACCCGCAGGCCGAGCTGGACGCCCTCGTGCCCGTCGTCGAGGCCGAGCTGGAGCGGGTCACCGGCTGATGCTCGCGCGGCTTCGCGGTCGCCAGGACGTCAATGTGTGGTTCTGGGTCTTCGTCGGCCCGTTCTTCGCCGGCCTGGTGCTGTTCATCTACGTCCCCATCGGCTGGAGCGTCTACCTCTCCTTCTTCGAGGCCTACAACACCGTCACCCCGACCGAGTTCGTCGGGCTGGCGAACTACCGCGACATGCTCACCGACCAGGCGTTCCGGGACTCGCTGCTGACCTTCGTCGTCTTCGCCGCGTTCATCGTGCCCACCACCTTCGCCCTGTCGCTGCTCACGGCCCTTCTCGTGGCACGCACCCGGGTGATGCAGGCGTTCTTCCGGTCGGTCTTCTTCCTGCCGGTCGCCTGCTCCTACGTCGTGGCGGCGCTGGTCTGGAAGATGTCGATCTTCTCCGGCATGAGCTCCGGGGCGGTCAACGCCCTGCTCGGCCTGGCCGGGGTCAGCCCCGTCCCGTGGCTCTCGATCACCGACCCGCCGTGGTACTGGCTCGTCATCGTGTCCGCGCGGCTCTGGTTGCAGGTCGGTTTCTACATGATCCTCTTCCTGGCCGCCCTGCAACGGGTCCCGGCGACCCTCTACGAGGCGGCGGCCATCGACGGTGCCGAGGGGTGGCAGGTCTTCCGGCACATCACCTGGCCCCAGCTGCTGCCGGCCTCCACGGCGGTGCTCCTGCTGCTGCTCATCAACGCCTTCCAGGCCTTCGACGAGTTCTACAACATCCTGGCCGGCTTCGGCGGCTACCCGCCCTACGCCCGCCCACCGCTGGTGTACCTCTACTACACCGCGCTCGGCAGCGGGCAGAACTTCGGCGACGGCAGCGCGGGCGCGGTCATCCTCACCGTCCTCATCGCGGCGGTCGCGCTGGCCCAGACCCGGCTCCTGCGTCTCGGCGGGAGGGACTGAGATGCTGCACGAACGTCGACGCCACGCCGTGCTCCGCCGCAGCCTGCTCCTCGTCGGCACAGCGCTCTTCCTCGTGCCGTTCTACCTGCTGCTGCGCGGCGCGTTCAGCACCGAGGCGGACCTCACCTCGGCCACCTGGCACTGGCTCCCTCCCACCTGGGAGTGGGGCAACCTGGCGGCCGTCTTCGACAACAGCACCGTCCCGCTGGGCCGGGCCCTGCTCAACAGCACCGTCATCGCGGTCAGCCAGACGCTCGGGGTCCTGGTGCTCTCCGGGATGGCCGGCTACGGGCTGGCCCGGATCCCCTACCGCTGGTCGAACGCCGTCTTCTGGCTCATCACGGTGACCCTGCTCATCCCTGCCGCCGTGACCTTCGTGCCGAGCTTCGTGCTCGTCTCCTCCCTCGGGTGGATCTCGACCCTGCGCGGGCTCATCGTGCCGGGGCTGTTCCAGGCGCTGGCGACCTTCCTCTTCCGCCAGTTCTTCCTCTCCTTCCCCCGCGAGATCGAGGAGGCGGCCGCGCTGGACGGGCTGTCCTGGTGGGGCACCTTCTGGCGGGTGGTCGTGCCCAACTCCGGCGGCTTCGCCGCGGCGATCGGGACGATCACCTTCATCGGCTCCTGGAACGCCTTCCTGTGGCCGCTGGTCATCGGGCGCACCCCCGAGTCGTGGACCGTGCAGGTCGCGCTGTCGACGTATCTCACCGCCCAGACCTCGCAGGTCAGCCTGCTGTTCATGGCGGCGCTGGTGGCGATCCTGCCGCTGCTGCTGATGTTCCTGCTCCTGCAGCGGTGGATCGTCCAGGGCGTCGAGCGCACCGGCATCAGCGACTGAGGCCCGCGCCCCGCCCCTCCCTGGCCCCGACCCATAGCCTGTGAGGCCACCCCGGGCCACGCTGGCGGATCACCCCTCGAGGAGCCCACGGATGTCCTCGGCCGTGACCACGGCCGAACCGAACTCGCCGGCGTCCACGACGCTGGTGAACAGCCGCCGCTTGCGCTCCTGCAGGGCCACGACCTTCTCCTCGATGGTGCCGGTCGAGACCAGCCGGTAGACGTGCACCGTCCGGTGCTGGCCGATGCGGTGGGTCCGGTCGACGGCCTGCGCCTCCGCGGCGGGGTTCCACCACGGGTCGAGCACGAAGACGTAGTCCGCCTCCGTCAGCGTCAGCCCGACCCCGCCCGCCTTGAGACTGATGAGGAAGGCCGGCTGCTCACCCTCGCGGAAGGAGGCGATGCGCGCCGCGCGGTCCCGGGTGCGGCCGTCGAGGTAGACGTAGCCGATACCGGACGCGTCCAGGGCGTCCCGCACGAGCGCGAGGTAGCTCGTGAAGCTGGAGAAGACCAGGGCGCGGTGCCCCTCGGCGGCGAGCGCGGTGAGCCGCTCGACCACCGCGGTCACCTTGGCCGAGGTCGCCAGGCCGGCGTGCGCCTCGTCGAGCAGCGCCGGGTCGAGCGAGAGCTGGCGCAGCATGGTCAGGGCCCGCAGGATCTTGACGCGGTTCTTGTCGAGGTCAGCCAGCAGCCCCAGCACGCGCTGCCGCTCCCGCTGCAGGTGCTGGTCGTAGATGCGACGGTGCGCGGGATGAAGGTCGACCGCCAGCGTCTGCTCGATCTTGTCAGGCAGGTCGGCGGCCACCTGGGCCTTGGTGCGGCGCAGCAGGAAGGGACGGATCCGTCGTCGCAGCCGGGCCAGCTCCTCGGGCGCGGAGCCGGACTCGATCGGGGTGCGGTAGCGCTGCGTGAAGGCCTCCGGCCGCGGGAAGAGCCCGGGGGCCGCCAGCGACGTCATCGACCAGAGGTCCATGAGGGTGTTCTCCAGGGGGGTGCCCGTCATCGCGAAGGTGCGGGACGCCCCCAGCCGCCGCACCGCCTGGTAGGTCGCCGAGCGCCGGTTCTTCACCACCTGGGCCTCGTCGAGCACCGCGGCGCTCCACGGCATCGCGCGGTAGTCCTCGGCCTCCAGCCGCAGGAGGGTGTAGGAGGTGATGACGAGGTCCGCCGCCCCGACGGCGCTCGCGAGGTCCGTGCCGCGACGCCTGCGGGTGGCCGTGATGGTGGCGGTGCGCAGGTGCGGGGCGAAGCGCTCGGCCTGCTCGGCCCAGGCGGTCACCACGCTCGTGGGGGCGACGACCAGCACTGGCCCCTCCGCGAGGTCGGCGCGGTGCTCGGCCCGGACCACCATCGCCAGCGCCTGCAGGGTCTTGCCGAGCCCCATGTCGTCGGCGAGGATCCCGCCGAGGCCGGCGTCCCACAGGGCGCACAGCCAGCGGTAGCCCTCGAGCTGGTAGGGCCGCAGCGTGGCCCGCAGGTCCGGCGGCGCCACGACGTGCCCCCGGTCGCCGTCGCCGATCGCGAGCAGCGCGTCGACCCGCTCGGCCCACCGTCCGCCCTGCTCCTGCACCACCCCCAGCTCGACCAGCTCCTCCCACAGCCCCGCCTGGTAGGGGGTCAGCCGCAGCAGGGAGGCGTCGTCCTCGTCCTCCACCAGCTCACGCGCCTCCTCGATGAGCCGGCGCAGGGTGCGCAGCTCGGGCTGGTCCAGGCGCAGCCACAGGCCGCTGTCGAGCAGCAGGACGTCCTGACCGGCCGCCAGCGCGGCGAAGAGCTGCTCGAAGGGGACCTCCTGCCCGTCGACGGTGACGCTGACGTGGAGGTCGAACCAGTCGCCCTCCCCCGCCTCGGTGGTGGTGAGGTGCACCACCGGGTCCTCCGCGGCCTCCTCGTAGGTCGCCAGCTCACCGTGCACCAGGACGTCGAGGCCCTCGTGCTGCTGCAGCGCGGGCAGCACCTCGCCCGCGAAGCGCGCGGTCGCGAGCCCGGTGAGGACCGACCTCGGGCGCAGCCGCACCGACCCGGCCGGGCCGTTGGCGAACACCGCCGGGGACGTCTCGAGGAGCGGCAGCACCGCCGCCACCGCGGCCTGCTCGGCCTCCTCGTCCCGGGCGAGCTCCTCGGGCCCCCCGTCCAGGCCGACCACGACGGTGTCCGGCTCCCCCTCGACGGTCGGGACGGCATACCCGAAGGTCCACCGCAGGTGCAGGACGTGGCCGGGCTCGGGGGTGACCTCGAGCCGCAGCCGCGGCGGACGGTCGGCCGCGGTCACGACGCTGCCGTCGCTGGAGGTGAGCCCGACGTGGCGCGCGAGGGCGGGGTAGTAGCGGGCGAGGAAGCGCCCCACCTGGTCGGGGGGGACCTCCAGCGAGGTGGCGCCCTCGAGCAGGCCGGCCACCGGCTCGGGCACCGACCCCCGCAGGGGCCACAGGGTGAGCCGGTCCTCGGCGTCGACCCAGCCCAGCCCGTGGGCCGGGCGGCCCACGAGGAAGCGCCTGCCCCCGGTCGGCGGTGCGCCGTCGAGGTCCACCTCCGGCGCGAGGGTGAGGGCCCCGTCGTCGCCGCGGACGAGGTCCAGACCGACCGCGGCCGACCCCTCCCCCAGCTCGACCCCGGCGACCCCCTGCCCGGCGACGAGGGGGATCCCCGCCTCCTGCACCTGCCTCAGCACCGGCCAGGCGACGGCGCCGATCGCCCCGAGGGGCAGCTCCTTGGCGGAGGCGTAGAAGTAGCCGAACCCCGAGCTCCTGCCCAGCGCGGCCAGCTGGCCCAGCAGCGCCCGGTGCTCCGGGTCCACCTCGGCCCCGGACCAGCGGTTCGTCAGGTCGTCCCAGCCCACGCCCTGCCCCACCCACGGCTTGCTGCGGCCGGGCCGCACCGGGGCCAGGGTCACCCGGGCGGACTCCTCCCGGCCACCGGGCCCCCGGGTGAGCGACACCTGCAGCCCCAGCCGGTGCCGGGTCGCGCCGGTGTCCGGCGCGGGGCGGACCAGCGGGGCCAGCGCGGCCTCCCACCCCGGTGCCGCGGGCGGGTCCGAGCGCAGCCGGGCGCGGGCGGTCAGCAGGACGGCGACCGCGTGCTTGCAGTCCTGGACCACGGGGCAGCTGCACTGCCCGCTCCACACGACGATGTCGCGGTCGTGCACGCGCACCACCGTCTGGTAGACCCGCCCCCCGGAGCCCACCACGGTGCCGACCAGGGCGCCCCCGTCGGGACCGGTGACCAGGGTGCGGACGTGGCCGGCGTCGGCATACCCCCGGCCGCGGGCCAGGGTCAGCTCGCCGACCTCGGCCCTCAGGTCGGCGTCGCCGACGCGCAGCACCCACCCCGCGGCGGACAGGTTGGGCGACATGGACCGAGCCTAGGGCCGGGGACCGACAGGTCGACGGGCTCGTCCACAGGCGGGCGGAGCACCGGTCGGCCCGGGAGCGTCCCGTCCTCAGCCGGCTCCCGCGGCCGGGTCTGGCGCCGCGCCGCACCGCAGCAGGACCTCCTGGGCGAGCTCGGTGGGTCGGCGCTCGGGCAGCCAGTGGCCGGCGTCCAGCTCGACGAACCGGTAGGGGCCGGTCACGGCGCGGGCGGTGCGCTCGGCGGCAGCCCGGCCCAGGAAGGGGTCGCCGGATCCCCAGACCAGGGTGGTCGGCACCGGGACCCGGCCGACCGGCCGGCCGCCGGGGCGGGCGGCCGCGCGGTACCAGCCCACCGGGCCGCGCAGGGCGGCCCGGGTGCCCAGCCGTGCGGCGTAGCGACGCGCGTCGGCAGCCGGGAGGCCGGTCCGGACCAGGGCACCGCGGCGCAGGGCGCGCGCCATGACGAGCTCGGGCAGGACCGGGACCTGGAAACCGGCGATGTACCAGCTGCGCCGGGCCTGGTCGGCGTGCCGCACGGCCCAGGCCAGCGCCCGGGGGTGGGGCGTGGAGGCGACGGTGAGCGTGGCCACGCGCTCGGGATGCCACGCGGCCAACGCCCAGGCGACGGCGCCGCCCCAGTCGTGCCCGGCGACGTGGGCGCGGTCCGCCCCGACGTGGTCCAGCAGCCCGAGCGCGTCCTCGACCAGCCGTTCCATGCGGTATGCCGCGACGCGCCGCGGACGCGCGCCCTCGGCATACCCCCGCTGGTGCGGAGCCAGGGTGCGCAGCCCCGCCGCGTGCAGCGCCGGGGACACCCGGTCCCAGGCCGTGCCGTCCTGGGGGAAGCCGTGCAGCAGCAGGACCACCGGCCCGCCCGGCGGGCCGCCGACCAGCGCCTCGTGGGTCAGCCCGTCCCGGGTGTACCGCAGGGTCTCCTCACCGCTCATGGGTCCATGATGGCGGGTGGGCAGCCCCGTCTGCGGTAGACTGGATCCAGCAGCCCGGACCGTCTCGCCCCGGACTGCCCGATCTCGCGGCCGACCGGCTGCCACGTTCGCGCCGCCTCCGGGCCTGGCGCCGGGTGGGACTCCGCACACGTCTCGAAAGCACCCTGTGACCTCTTCCTTCGCCGACCTCGGCGTGCCCACGACCCTCGCTTCCCTCCTCGCGGAGCGCGGCATCACCACCCCCACCCCCATCCAGGCCGCCACGCTGCCCGACTCGATGGCCGGCCGCGACGTCCTGGGCCGCGGCCGCACCGGCTCCGGCAAGACCTACGCCTTCCTGCTGCCCCTCGTCACCCGCCTCATGGCCGACCCGGGCGCCGGCCGCCGCCGGGGTCGCGCGCCCCGCGCGCTCGTCCTCGCCCCGACCCGCGAGCTGGCCGGGCAGATCGCCGCCTCGCTGGAGCCGCTGGCGGCTGCCGCCGGGCTGACCCACCTCACCGTCTTCGGCGGGGTCGGGCAGAACCCGCAGGTGCGGGCGCTGCAGGCCGGCATCGACGTCCTCGTCGCGTGCCCCGGCCGCCTCGAGGACCTCATCGGACAGGGGTATGCCGACCTGTCCGGGGTCGAGGTGACCGTGCTGGACGAGGCGGACCACATGGCCGACCTCGGCTTCCTGCCGGTCGTCCGGCGGCTGCTCGACCGCACGCCGCGGCAGGGCCAGAAGATGCTCTTCTCGGCCACCCTGGACGCCGGCGTCGACGTCATCGCCCGGCGTTACCTCAGCAGCCCGGTGACCCACCACGCCGACTCGGCGCAGTCGCCGGTCGAGGCGATGGACCACCACGTCCTGCACATCGACGCCGGGGATCGCCTGGCGGTGCTCACCGACCTCGGTGCCGCGCCCGGCCGCAAGGTGGTCTTCACCCGGACCAAGCACGGCGCCAAGAAGCTGGCCAAGCAGCTCAACGGCGCCGGCGTCCCGGCCGTGGAGCTGCACGGCAACCTCGCCCAGAACGCCCGCACCCGCAACCTCGACGCCTTCCACTCCGGCCGCGCCAGCACGCTGGTCGCGACGGACATCGCGGCCCGCGGCATCCACGTGGACGACGTCGCGCTGGTGGTGCACGCCGACCCGCCCGTGGAGCACAAGGCCTACCTCCACCGCTCGGGACGCACCGCCAGGGCCGGCAACGCCGGCACCGTGGTCACCCTCATGACCGACGACCAGGTGCGCGACGTGCGCTCCCTCACCCGCGCTGCGGGGATCAAGGCCACCACCACCAAGGCCCACTCCAGCCACCCGATCCTGCGCGAGCTGGCCCCGGGTGAGCGGGTGCTGACGCCCGGCGGGCTGGTCGTCGAGGTCCCGGCCCAGGGTGGCCAGGGCGCGCGGGGGCAGGGCGGCGGCGGTCGCTCCGGCCGGCGCCAGGGCGGCGGCGGTCAGTCCGGCTCCGGCCAGGGCGGTCGCGGCCAGGGCGGCGGGCGCTCCGGCGGCCAGGGCCGTTCGGGCGGCGGTCGCGGCCAGGGCGGCGGCTCCGGCTCCGGCGGTCAGGGCGGCGGGCGCTCCGGCGGCGGTCGTTCCGGTGGCCAGGGCGGCGGTCGTTCCAGCGGTCAGGGCGGCGGTCGTTCCGGCGGCGGGCGTTCCGGCGGCCAGGGCCGCGGACGCCAGGGCAGCTCCTCGGGCGGGTCGGTGGTGGCCTTCTCGACCTCCAGCGGGGGCGGCCGGCGCCGCTGAGCGGACCCGGCACCACCCATACCCAGAAGGTGTTCCTCTGACGTGATGCGTCACCGCGGAGGAACACCTTCTGCACAGAAGTGGGTCGGCTGTCCGGCCAGCTGCTCCAAACCAGCCCACCTGAGCCGGTGGGAGACCGCTCAGACGTTGCGGCGGTACTCCCCGCCCACCTCGAAGAAGGCCTCGGTGATCTGACCGAGGGTGCAGACCCGCGCCGCGTCCATGAGCACCGCGAAGACGTTGTCCCCGGCCATGGCCGCCTCCTTGAGCCGCGCCAGCGCCTCGGCCGCCTCGTCGGCGTGCGCCTCCTGGTAGGCCTGCACCCGCTCCAGCTGGGACTGCTTCTCCGCCTCGGTGGCCCGGGCCAGCTCCACCTCGACCTCCTCCCGCTCGGCCTCGGGCCGGCGGAAGGTGTTGACGCCGATGATCGGCAGCGAGCCGTCGTGCTTGCGGTGCTCGTAGAGCAGCGACTCGTCCTGGATCTTGCCGCGCTGGTACCCCGTCTCCATGGCGCCCAGCACCCCGCCCCGCTCGCTGATCCGGTCGAACTCGGCGAGCACGGCCTCCTCGACGAGGTCGGTGAGGTGGTCGATGACGAACGAGCCCTGGTTGGGGTTCTCGTTCATCGCCAGGCCCCACTCCTTGTTGATGATGAGCTGGATCGCGAGCGCCCGCCGCACGGACTCCCCGCTCGGCGTGGTGACCGCCTCGTCGTAGGCGTTGGTGTGCAGGCTGTTGGCGTTGTCGTAGATCGCGATGAGCGCCTGCAGCGTGGTGCGGATGTCGTTGAAGTCCATCTCCTGCGCGTGCAGGGACCGGCCCGAGGTCTGCACGTGGTACTTCAGCTTCTGGCTGCGCTCGTTGGCGCCGTACCGCTCGCGCATCGCGACCGCCCAGATCCGGCGCGCGACCCGTCCGATGACGGAGTACTCGATGTCCATGCCGTTGGAGAAGAAGAAGGACAGGTTGGGCGCGAAGGCGTCGATGTCCATCCCCCGGGCGAGGTAGGACTCGACGTAGGTGAACCCGTTGGCCAGGGTGAAGGCGAGCTGGCTGATGGGGTTCGCCCCGGCCTCGGCGATGTGGTAGCCCGAGATCGACACCGAGTAGAAGTTGCGCACCCCCTGCTCGATGAACCACTCCTGGACGTCGCCCATCATCCGCAGCGAGAACTCGGTGGTGAACAGGCAGGTGTTCTGCCCCTGGTCCTCCTTGAGGATGTCCGCCTGGACCGTGCCCCGGACGTTCTGCAGCGCGTAAGCGCGCAGCTCCTCGGCCTCCGCGCCGGAGGGCTCGCGGCCCTCCCGCTCGCGGAACGCGTCGGTCTGCTGGTCGATGGCGGTGTTGAGGAAGAACGCGAGCACCGTGGGCGCCGGGCCGTTGATCGTCATCGACACCGAGGTGGTGGGGTCGACCAGGTCGAACCCGTCGTAGAGCGCCTTCATGTCGTCGAGGGTCGCGATGGACACCCCGGAGGTGCCGACCTTGCCGTAGATGTCGGGCCGCTGCTCGGGGTCGTGCCCGTAGAGCGTGACCGAGTCGAAGGCGGTCGACAGCCGGGTCGCCGGCTGCCCCTCCGAGAGCAGCTTGAAGCGTCGGTTGGTGCGGAAGGGGTCGCCCTCGCCGGCGAACATCCGGGCCGGGTCCTCGTTGTCCCGCTTGAAGGCGAAGACGCCGGCGGTGTAGGGGAAGGACCCGGGGAGGTTCTCCCGGCGCCAGAAGCGGACCAGGGCCCCCGCCTCGTCGTAGGACGGCAGCGCCACCCGCGGTATGCGGTTGCCGCTCAGCGACTCCTTGGTCAGCCGGGTGTGGATCTCCCGGTCCCGGACCGTGACGACCTGCTCGTCGCCGGAGTAGGCCTCGACCCGCGCGGGCCAGCCCTCGAGCATCTCCCGCACCTCGGTGGGGACGTCCCTGCGCGCGGCGTCCAGCAGCTCGTCGAGGCCGTGGTCGCCGCCGGTGCCACCGGCCGCCGCGAGCTCGTCCGCGGTCTGCTCGAGCCGCTCCACCCGGCGGGCCGCGAGGGCGTAGCGCTCGGTGTCGGCGTGGTAGCCGCGCAGGGTCTCGGCGATGTCCGCGAGGTAGCGGACCCGTCGGGGCGGGACCACCTGACGGATCATCGAGGAGTGCCGGACGTCGACCGGCGGCAGCGCGCCCTCGCCCACCGGCAGGCCGTCCTCGGCCAGACGGTCCCGCAGGGCCTGGTACAGCGCGGTGACCCCGTCGTCGTTGAAGGTGGCCGCCGAGGTCCCGAAGACCGGCATGTCCTCGGGCCGGGCGCCGAAGGCCTCCCGGTTGCGCACCAGCTGGCGGCCGACGTCGCGCAGCGCGTCCATCGCCCCGCGCCGCTCGAACTTGTTGATGGCCACGACGTCGGCGAAGTCGAGCATGTCGATCTTCTCCAGCTGGCTGGCGGCGCCGAACTCCGGCGTCATGACGTAGAGGGAGGTGTCGACGAACGGCACGATGCCGGCGTCCCCCTGGCCGATCCCGGGCGTCTCCACGACGACGAGGTCGAAGCCGGCCGCCTTGAGCACGTCGATGGCGGCGGGCAGCGCCTCGGGCACCTCGGACTCCCCGCGCGTGGCCATGGACCGGAACATCGCCTGGCGACCGCCGATGGCGCCCATCCGGATGCGGTCGCCCAGCAGCGCGCCGCCGCCCTTGCGGCGGGTCGGGTCGATGGCGATGATCCCGATCCGCAGCCGGTCGCCCTGGTCGATCCGGAAGCGCCGCACCAGCTCGTCGGTCAGCGAGCTCTTGCCCGAGCCGCCGGTGCCCGTGATCCCGAGGACGGGCGCGCTGCTCTCCCGGGCGGCGGCGGCATACCGCTCCCGGTCGTCGGCCGGGAGGGAGCCCAGCTCGGCACCGGTGATGGCCCGGGCCACGGCGGTGCGGCTCCCGGCGAGCACGTCGTCGACCGCCGCCGGGCCGACCTGCCACATGTCGTAGTCCGCGTCGGTGATGACCTGGTTGATCATCCCCGGCAGGCCGAGGCGCTGGCCGTCCTCCGGGGAGAAGATCGTCACGCCGGCCTCCCGCAGCCGGGTGATCTCCTCCGCGACGATGACGCCCCCGCCGCCGCCCACGACCTTGACGTGCCCGGCCCCGGCCTCGCGCAGCTGCTCGACGAGGTACTCGAAGTACTCGACGTGCCCGCCCTGGTAGGAGGAGACCGCGACCGCGTTGGCGTCCTCGTCGAGGACGGCCTCGACCACCTCGGCGACCGACCGGTTGTGCCCGAGGTGGACGACCTCGGCGCCCTGGCTCTGCATGATCCGGCGCATGATGTTGATCGAGGCGTCGTGGCCGTCGAAGAGGCTCGCCGCGGTGACGATCCGGACCGGGTGCTCCGGGCTCCGGAGCGCCGGGGGCCCGCTGGTCGCGTCGGCGGCGCTGGCCGCGCCGTGGTCGTTCTTCACCGTGCATCTCCTCGTCGAGCGGGTGCCGTGCTCCTCGATGGTAGTGGAGGACGCACGCGTGATTGACGCGCCCGTCAAGGTCAGGCTCCCCTCCGCGCGCCGCATCGTTACGCAGACGTGACGTCAGAGCCTTGATCGGCCGGTCCGGGGATGTTGGGATGACCACAGGGCCGGGGTCACCCCTGGGCCGTGGCCTGTTCCCTGTGAGAAAGGACGGCGCGACGATGCGCAGTAAGACGACCCGGAGGTTGGCGATGGCCACCTCACTCGGCCTGGCCGGCGTGACGCTGGCGGCGTGCGGCTCCGGCGGCGGTTCCGGCGGCGGGGAGGACGTCGACGAGGCGCTCTCCTCGGTGGACGTGGCCTGCGAGCCGTACGAGGAGTACGGCGACCTGGAGGGCACCTCCGTGAGTGTCTACACCTCGATCGTCTCCCCCGAGGACCAGGCCCACATCGACGCCTTCACCCCCTTCGAGGACTGCACCGGTGTGACGGTGGAGTACGAGGGGTCCCGGCAGTTCGAGACCCAGCTGCCGGTGCGGCTGGAGTCCGGGAACGCCCCGGACATGGCCTACGTCCCGCAGCCGGGCCTCGTGGAGCGCCTCGTCACCGACTTCCCCGACTCGGTCTTCCCGGTCGGTGAGCAGGCCGAGGCGAACGTCGACGAGTACTACAACGAGTCCTGGAAGGGCTACGGCAGCGTCGACGGCACCTACTACGCCGCCCCGCTGGGCGCCAACGCGAAGTCCTTCGTGTGGTACTCGCCCGGCGCCTTCGAGGAGAACGGCTACGAGGTGCCCGAGACGTGGGACGACCTCATGGCCCTGTCCGAGCAGATCGCCTCCGACCACCCGGACGCCAAGCCGTGGTGCGCCGGCATCGAGTCCGGCAACGCGACGGGGTGGCCCGCCACGGACTGGCTCGAGGACATGATGCTGCGGACCGCCGGCCCCGACGTCTACGACCAGTGGGTCGAGCACGAGATCCCCTTCAACGACCCCCAGGTCGCGGAGGCGCTGGACATGGCCGGCCAGGTCCTCAAGGACGAGAACATGGTCAACGGCGGGCTGGGCGGTGTCGAGTCCATCGCCACGACGCCGTTCGGCGAGGCGGGCCTGCCGATCCTCGACGGGTCCTGCTTCCTGCACCGCCAGGCGTCGTTCTACCAGGCCAACTGGCCGGAGGGGACGAACGTGGCCGAGGACGGCGACGTCTTCGCCTTCTACCTGCCGGGCAACGACACCGAGTCCCAGCCGCTGCTCGGCGGTGGCGAGTTCACCCTGATGTTCGCCGACCGCCCCGAGGTGCAGGCGCTGCAGGCCTACCTCGCCAGCCCGGAGTGGTCCAACGCCAAGGCGAAGGTCTCCCCTCCCGGGTGGGTGTCGGCGAACTCCGGGCTCGACCCGGCCAACCTGAAGTCCCCCATCGACCAGCTGGCCTACGAGCTGCTGACCGACGAGGCGACGACGTTCCGGTTCGACGGATCCGACCTCATGCCGGCCGCCGTCGGCACCGGGAGCTTCTGGACCGGGATGACCAACTGGATCACGGGTGAGGACACCCAGTCCGTGCTCGACTCGATCGAGAACAGCTGGGACTGACCGGTCGACGGTGTCGGGGGCGGGCGGCAGATCTCATCGCCCGCCCCCGCGCCGTCCTGGTCCCCACCAGGAGGTACGTACGCCATGGAGTTCCTGCTCAACACCGGCACGCCGGTCGAGAAGTTCATCGTCATGGGCATCGCCATCCTGCTCTTCGTGGCAGTCATGGCCATCGTCCTGTTCCTCACCGACCGGCCGCGGATGCCGCAGTGGATCACCGTGCTGGCCTTCCTCGGGCCCGCCGCCGTGCTGGTCGTCTTCGGCCTCGTCTACCCGGCCATCCGCACCATCATCAACTCGTTCCGCAGCGACAACGGCCAGGAGTGGGTCGCCCTCGCCAACTACGGTGACGTCTTCGGCAACTCGGCCCTGCGCCTGGTCCTGCTGAACACCGTGCTCTGGGTCATCCTCGTCCCGCTGGTCTCTACCGCCGTGGGCCTGGTCTACGCCGTCCTCGTGGACCGGACCCGTTTCGAGAAGCTCGCCAAGACGCTGGTGTTCCTCCCCATGGCCATCTCGATGGTCGGGGCGAGCATCATCTGGAAGTTCGTCTACGACTTCAAGCCCACCGAGCGCCCCCAGACGGGCCTGGCCAACCAGCTGCTCGTCTGGCTCGGCTTCGACAGCCAGCAGTTCCTGCTGACCTGGCCCTGGAACACCTTCTTCCTCATCGCGGTCATGGTCTGGATCCAGTCCGGCTTCGCGATGACGATCCTGTCCGCGTCCATCAAGGCCATCCCGGACGACATCATCGAGGCCGCCAAGCTGGACGGGGTGACGAACTGGCAGATGTTCCGCTCGGTCACCGTCCCCTCCATCCGGCCGGCCGTGGTCGTGGTCATCACCACCATCGCCATGGCCACCCTGAAGGTCTTCGACATCGTCTTCACCATGACCGGGGGCAACTTCGACACCTCGATCGTGGCCAACGAGTTCTACACCCGCAGCTTCGTGCGGGGCGAGGGCGGGATCGGCGCCACCCTGGCCGTGCTGCTGTTCGTCATGGTCATCCCGATCGTCGTCTACAACGTCCGCCAGATGAAGCTTGCAGAGGAGCAGCGATGAGCCAGGCGACCACCGTCCCGGACGTCCCCGGGCCGGCACCGACGAAGAGCACCGGACCGCGCAAGCTCACCAAGGCCGAGCAGCGGGCGGTGGACGCCAAGACGCGGCTGTCCTCGCCGTGGGCCAGCGTCATCGCGATCGTCATCGCGATCCTCTGGTCGGTCCCGACCCTCGGTCTGTTCGTGACCTCGTTCCGGCCCGAGATCGACATCCGGACCTCCGGCTGGTGGACCTTCTTCGGCGACCCGGCCGTCACGTGGGCCAACTACGACGCCGTCCTCTACGGAGGCGCGACGAACTTCATCGACGTCTTCGTCAACACGATCGTCATCACCCTGCCCGCCGTGATCATCCCGATCACGCTGGCCCTGCTGGCCGCATACGCCTTCGCCTGGCTGGACTTCCCCGGGCGCAACATGCTGTTCGTGGCGGTCTTCGCGCTGCAGATCGTGCCGATCCAGATCACCATGATCCCGCTGCTGACGCAGTACAACAACTGGGGCATCGTCGGGTCCTTCTGGCCGATCTGGCTGTCGCACACGATCTTCGCCCTGCCGCTGGCCATCTTCCTGCTGCACAACTTCATGATGGACATCCCCCGGTCCCTCATCGAGGCGGCACGGGTCGACGGGGCCGGCCACGTCAAGATCTTCTTCCAGGTGCTGCTGCCGCTCCTCGTCCCGGCCATCGCGGCCTTCGGCATCTTCCAGTTCCTCTGGGTCTGGAACGACCTCCTGGTGGGTCTGGTCTTCGGCTCCGCCCAGGAGGTCGCTCCCCTCACCGTCCGGCTGGCCGACCTCACGGGCACGCGGGGCACGGCGTGGCACCTGCTCTCGGCGGGCGCGTTCGTGGCCATGGTCGTGCCGGTGACGGTCTTCCTCCTGCTGCAGCGGTACTTCGTGCGCGGTCTGCTGGCCGGAGGCGTCAAGGGCTGAGGGTTGCCCGACCACCAGCCCGGCGCGGGAGGCGGCCCGCGCCGGCACCGGCCGAGGTCACCGTGAGACAGGTGTCGCTGGCCGGACTGGCCACCGTCGCGGGGCTGCTGCTCGCCCTCGCCGCCGCGGACGGCGGGCAGCGGCTCCCGGGCGGGCTCCCCGTCGTCCTGGCTCTCGTCGTGGTGGCCTACGCCCTCAACTGGATGGTCTACGTCCCGTCCTTCCTGCGCCGGACCGAGCGCTTCTTCGACCTCACCGGGTCGCTCACCTTCGGGCTGGTGACGGTGCTCGCGCTGGTCCTCACCGCCGAGCGGGACGCGCGCACCTGGGTGCTCGCCGGCGTGGTGCTGGTGTGGGCCGCGCGGCTGGGGACCTTCCTGTTCCGGCGGGTCACCCGGGCCGGCAAGGACGGCCGTTTCGACGAGCTCAAGCAGAGCTGGTCCGGCTTCCTCATGGCGTGGACGGTGCAGGCGCTGTGGGTGACCTTCACGGCCGGTGCGGCCCTGGCGGCGATCACCTCCGGCGACCGTGCCCCGCTGGGTGTCCTGGCGTGTGCCGGGGTCGTGGTCTGGGTGGGCGGCCTCGCCGTCGAGGCCCTCGCGGACGCCCAGAAGGCGGCCTTCCGGGCCGACCCGCGACACGAGGGCGAGTTCGTCCGGGGCGGTCTGTGGTCGTGGTCGCGCCATCCGAACTACGTCGGGGAGGTCCTGGTGTGGACCGGGGTGGCCCTGGTCGCGGCGGCGCCACTCGTCGGGTGGCAGCACGTCACCCTCGTCTCCCCCGTGCTCGTCTACCTGCTGCTGCGCTTCGGCAGCGGGGTGCCCGCCCTGGAGCGGCGCGCCGACGAGCGGTGGGGCGGGCGCGACGACTACGAGGCCTGGAAGGCGCGGACCCCGGTCTTCTTCCCCGTCCGGTCGGGTCGGGCCGCCCGGGAGGAGCACCGTCGGTAGGTTGGTCCCATGAGCACCAGCGCGAGCGCACCCGGACGTCAGCAGGCCCTGGACCGGATGGCGGAGGCCGGCGTCAGCCAGCCGGCCCGCGACACCTTCGCCCGGCACTACGACCACCTGGCGGCCGGGGAGACCGGCCTCATCGCGGAGGCGGACGTCGAGCCGGCGCTGCCGTCGGCGCACCTCGAGGACGTCGAGGTGGAGGAGCCGGAGGCCCGCGAGGCCCTCGCCGCCACCGCGGTCATCACCCTCAACGGGGGCCTGGGCACGTCCATGGGGCTGGCCGGTCCGAAGTCCCTGCTGCCGGTGCGCGACGGGCTCACCTTCCTCGACATCACCGTCCGGCAGGTCCTCGCCCTGCGCGAGCGCTTCGACGTCGCCCTCCCCCTCGTGCTCATGAACAGCTTCTCCACCCGCGAGGCGACCCTGGAGGTGCTGGAGCGCTACCCCGAGCTGCCCGCGAGCGACCTCCCCCTGGACTTCGTGCAGAGCCAGGAGCCCAAGCTGCGTGCCGACGACCTGACCCCCGTCACGTGGGAGGCCGACCCACGCCTCGAGTGGTGCCCGCCCGGGCACGGGGACCTCTACCCCTCGCTGCTCGCCAGCGGCCTGCTGGACCAGCTGCTCGACGGGGGCTTCCGGTACGCCTTCGTCTCCAACGTGGACAACCTCGGGGCGGTGGCCGACGGGCGGGTCGCGGCGTGGTTCGCGGCCAGCGGCGCGGGGTTCGCCGCCGAGGTGTGCCGGCGCACCGAGATGGACAAGAAGGGCGGGCACCTCGTGCGTCGCCGCGCCGACGGCCGGCTCGTGCTGCGCGACACCGCGCAGACCGCCGAGGACGAGATGGTCCACTTCATGGACGGCGACAGGCACCCCTTCGTCAACACCAACAACCTGTGGTTCGACCTCGCCCGGCTGCGGGACATGCTCACCGAGCGCGACGGGGTCATGGAGCTGCCGCTCATCCGCAACGCCAAGACCGTGGACCCGACCGACAAGAGCTCCACCCCCGTCATCCAGATCGAGTCGGCGATGGGCAGCGCGGTCGAGCTCTTCGACGACGCCGCCGCCATCGCGGTCACCCGGGACCGCTTCGTCCCGGTCAAGACGACCAACGAGCTCGCGCTGCTGCGCTCGGACGCGTATGCCGTGGACGGCACGTCCTACCGGTTGAGCCGGACCGTCGACCCGGCGCCGGTGGTGGACCTCACCAAGGACTGCTACGGCATGATCGGCGACTTCGACGAGCGCTTCCCCCACGGGGTCCCCTCGCTGGTCGACGCCGAGCGCCTGGAGGTGGAGGGCGACTGGCGCTTCGGTGCCGGGGTCCGGGTCCAGGGCGTCGCCCACCTCGGCCCCGAGGGCGGCGAGGTCGAGGACGGGGCCACGCTGGGGCGCTCGTGAGGACCGTCCGCGACGACCTGGGCGGGGTCGCCGAGCTCCCGGAGGGCCCGGTGGAGCGGGTCGTCTCGCTGGTCCCCTCGCTCACCGAGGCCCTGGCGGCCACCCGACCCGCCGCCCTGGTCGGCGCCACCGACTGGTGCACCCATCCCGCCGACCTGGACGTCGCGCGGGTCCGGGGCACGAAGAACCCCGACCGCCGCGCCGTCGCCGCCCTGCAGCCCGACCTGGTCGTGTGCGTCCAGGAGGAGAACCGCGAGCTGGACGTGCAGCGGCTGCGCGCCGCGGGCACCCCGGTCTGGGTCGGGGTGGTGGAGTCGGTCGACGACGCGCTGCGGGTGCTCCGCCGGCTGCTCGTGGAGGTGCTGGGCTGGGGCGCGCCGGAGTGGCTGGTCCAGGTCGAGCGCCACTGGCGCGGACCGTCCCCGGCGTCCCCCGGCGCCGGTCCGGCCCCGGCACGCCCCCGGGTCGCGGTGCCGGTCTGGCGTGACCCGTGGATGGTCGTCGGTCCGCGCACCTTCACCAGCGACCTCCTCGACCGTGCGGGCCTGGACAACGTCTACGCCTCCGGGGGCGAGCGCTACCCGCGGGTGGAGTTGGCCGACCTGGACGCCGCCGGCGCCGACGTGGCGCTGCTGCCCGACGAGCCCTACGTCTTCACCGACGAGGACGGCCCCGAGGCCTTCGCCCGGACCCCGACCCGGCTGGTGAGCGGGCGGCTGCTGACCTGGTACGGCCCCTCGATGCTGGCGGCCGGCACCCTGCTCGACGAGGTCCGCGCCCAGGCCGTGGCCGGGTCGGGCGAGCCGGCCGGGTCCTAGCCGGGTCCTGGCCCGGGGCCTCGGGCCGGCCCCGGGCCGGCGCTAGGCGGTGCCGCCCTCCACGAGGTGCGTCGGCAGGACCCGGGAGGACACCGGACGGCCCGCCAGCAGCTCGCGCAGCATGACGGTGGCCTCCCGCGCCATCCGGTCCCCCGGGTTGGCGACGGTGGTGAGCCGGGGCACGGTGAGCTGCGCGGCCGGGGAGTCGTCGTAGCCGACCACGGCCACGTCGCCCGGCACGGCGCGACCGGCCGCCTGCAGCTCGCTGACGGCCGCGGCCGCCATGAGGTCGGAGGCGACGAAGACGCCGTCCAGGTCGCGGTGCGTCGCCAGGAGCCGGCGCATGGCCAGGCGGCCCCCCTCGGAGGAGAAGTCGCCGTGCTCGACCGCGTCGCCGGCCAGCCCCGCGGCGTCCAACGACTCCCGCCACCCCGCCAGCCGGTCCCGGCTCGCCGCCATGTCCACGGGGCCTGCGACCGTGCCGATCCGGCGGCAGCCACGGGCGACCAGCCGGTCGGTGGCCTGCCGGCCCCCGTCGACGTTGTCGAGGTCGACGAAGGGCAGCCCCTGCCCCGGCCCGGGAGGCCGACCGATCATGACCGTCGGCAGACCGATCTCGCTCAGCGCCGAGGTCACCCCGTCGTCCAGGTGCGCGCTCAGGACGATCGCGCCGTCGGTGTGGCCGCCCCGCAGCCACCGCTCGAGGCGGTCGGTGTCCCGGCCGGCCCGCCCGAGCACGAGCACCATCTGCAGCGGGGTCTCCTCCAACCCCTCGCTGATGCCGCGCAGCATCTCCATGATGACCGGGTCGGAGAACACCCGCTGGTCGGTCTCCGGGACGACGACCGCCACCGAGTCCGGTGCCCTCTTCACCAGGGCCCGGGCCGCCCGGTTGGGCCGGTAGCCCAGCTCGGTCACCGCCCTGGACACCGCCTCCCGGGCGGTGGCCCGCACCCGGGGGTCGGCGTTCACCACCCGCGACACCGTGGCCCGGGACACCCCGGCCCGTGCCGCGACGTCCTCCAGGGTGGGCGCCCGACGGGTGCTCACCGGCGTGGTCCTCGCGCTGACGCCGCTGCTGGCATGGGTTCCTCCCTGACTAGCCGATGGCCCCAGATCCTGCCACGTCGGCGAACCAGCGGGCACTGGCCTTCGGCGTGCGCTCCTGGGTGTCGTAGTCCACCCGGACGATCCCGAAGCGCCTGGTGTAGCCGTAGGCCCACTCGTAGTTGTCCATGAGCGACCACACGAAGTAGCCCCGGACGTCGGCGCCGCACTGGATGGCCTCGTGGACGGCGCGCAGGTGGCCGTCCAGGTAGGCGACGCGGTCCTGGTCGTCGACGAACCCGGTCCCGTCCGGGTCGTCCGGCATCGCGGCGCCGTTCTCGGTCACGTAGAGCCGGGTGCCGGCCGGGCCGGTGTGGTCACGCTGCAGCCACAGCAGCAGGTCACGCAGGGCCTGCGGCCGGATCTCCCACCCCATGTCGGTGACGGGGGTGCCGCGACGCACCACGACCACGTGCTCGGACCCCACGTTGGGCGAGGGCGCGTCGTAGGCGCGGGCCTGCCGGGCGGCCTCCGGCGCCGACTCCGGGTGCGGGCCGGTGACCATGGACCCGGTGTAGAAGTTGACGCCCAGGACGTCGATCGGGGTCGAGATGTCGGCCAGGTCGCCGTCGTGCACCAGGTCCTGCGGCCAGAGCTCGCCCAGGTCCTCGAGCACGTCCTCGGGGTAGGCGCCGCGGGTCAGCGGCTCCACGAAGAAGCGGTTCGCCAGACCGTCGAGCCGCCGCGCGGCGTCCCGGTCACCGGCCGAGGCGGGGTCCTGCGGCTGCATCTCGGTGAAGTTGAGCGTCAGCCCGAGCTCCAGGCCGGGGTCCCGCTCGCGCAGCGCCTGCACCGCACGGCCGTGCGCGAGCAGCAGGTGGTGCGCGGCGCGCAGGCCGTCCTGAGGGTCGGTCCGGCCCGGGGCGTGCACGCCCGCGGCATACCCGAGGAAGGCCGAGCACCACGGCTCGTTCAGGGTGGTCAGCTGGCGCACCCGGTCACCCAGCCGCTCGTACACGGCGAGCGCGTAGTCGACGAACCGGTCGACGACGCCCCGCGCGGGCCAGCCCCCGGCCTCCTCGAGGGCCTGCGGGAGGTCCCAGTGGTAGAGCGTCACCCACGGGACGATGTCGGCGGCAAGTAGCTCGTCGACCAGGCGGGAGTAGAAGTCCAGCCCCTTCTCGTTCACCGTGCGGCCGTCCGGGCAGACCCGTGCCCAGGACACCGAGAAGCGGTAGGCGCCGAGGTTGAGGGACCGCATGAGCGCCACGTCCTGCGGCATCCGGTGGTAGTGGTCGCACGCCACCGCGCCGGTGTGCCCGTGGACCACCGCGCCCGGCGTCGCCGAGAACGTGTCCCAGATGCAGTCGCCCCGGCCGTCCTCGTGGGCGGCCCCCTCGACCTGGTAGGCGGCCGTGGCCGACCCGAGGAGGAAGCCGGACGGGAAGGTGATCGGTGTGGTCATTGCTTGACGGCTCCTTGCATGATGCCGGAGACCAGCTGGCGCCCGGCGAGGACGAAGAGGATGAGCAGGGGCACCGTAGCGAGCACCGCTCCCGCGAGGACCAGCGAGTAGTCCACGTAGTGCGCGGCCTGCAGCTGCTGCAGCGCAACCGGGAGGGTCGGGTTCGAGGGGCCCAGCACGATGAAGGGCCAGAAGAAGTTGGTCCAGGTCGCCACGAAGGTGAACAGGCCCAGCATGGCCGCGGCCGGGCGGGCCGCCGGCACGCCGACGTGCCAGAAGGTGCGGAACATGCTGGCGCCGTCCACCCGGGCCGCCTCGATGAGCTCGGTCGGCACGGCCTGGCGGAGGTACTGCGTCATCCAGAACACGCCGAACGCGGTGACCAGGCCGGGCACGATGACCGCGGTGAGCTCACCGGTCCAGCCCAGCTCGGCCATCACCTGGTAGAGCGGCACGACACCGAGCTGGGTCGGGACCGCCATGGTGGCGATCACGAAGACGAGCAGCGGCCCGGCGCCGCGGAACCGCAGCTTGGCGAAGGCATACCCCGCCAGGGTCGAGAAGAAGACGACCGAGGCGGACACCGTGGTCGAGACGATGATCGAGTTGACCGTCGCCCGCCAGAACTCGACGGTGTCGAAGACGCTGGCCGCGTTGCGCAGGAAGTTGCCTCCCGGCAGCAGCGGGAAGGGGGTCCGGGTGAGCACCGTCGAGTCGTGGCTGGCGATGACGAAGGACCACCACAGCGGAAACATGCTCCCGGCCACGACGGCGGCGAGCAGTCCGTACACCACCCAGGAGGGGCGGTCGCCGGAGCGGCGACGCCGACCGGAGGACCGGACGGCCGGGCCCGGGGACGTGGTGTCGGGTGGTGCCGGGACGGGGGTGGTGCTCATCGACTCTCCTCGCTCGCGATGCGGCGGCTGATGACGAAGTTGACGACCCCGATCACAACGATGAGCAGGAACAGCAGCACCGCCACGGCCGAGGCCCGGCCGAAGTCGGCGCGGGTCCACCCCAGCTCGTAGAGGTAGAGGGTCAGGGTCTGCCACTGGCCGTCGGCGCCGCCGCGGCCGAACTGGTCGTACATCTTCGGCTCGTCGAAGATCTGCAGACCCCCGATGGTGGACGTGATGATGACGAAGATCATCGTCGGCCGCAGCAGCGGCACGGTGATCGAGACGAAGCGGCGCAGGCCGCTGGCCCCGTCGATCGCGGCCGCCTCGTAGAGGTCCCGCGGGATGGCCTGCATGGCCGCCAGCAGGATGAGGGCGTTGTAGCCGGTCCAGCGGAAGTTGACCATGGTCGCGATGGCCACGTGGCTGGCCAGCCGGTCGGAGTGCCAGCGGACCGGCTCCAGGCCCACCGTGTCCAGCAGGGCGTTGATGAGCCCGAACCGGTCGGCGAAGAGGTTGGAGAAGATGAGCGCGACCGCGACCGGCGCGACGACGTAGGGCAGCAGCACGCCCATCCGCCAGAAGGTCGCGGCCCGGAGATGGTGGTCGAGCAGGCCGGCGATGGCCAGCGCGGCGAGGACCTGGGGGACCGAGGAGAGCACGAAGATGCTCACCGTGTTGACCAGGGCCCGCCGGAAGTCTTCGCTGGTGAGGACGCTGACGAAGTTCTCCGCCCCGACGAACTCGCCCTGGCCCATGATCTGGTCCCAGTCGTGGACCGCCACCCAGCCGGTGTAGACCAGCGGGAAGAGGCCGGTGACGAAGAACAGGAGGAAGAACGGGGCGATGTAGAGGTAGGGCGAGACCCGGTGGTCCCACCGCCCCCACCGGCCGGTGCCGCCCCCGCGCCGGCCCGGGCGGTCGGCGACGGGGGCCGGCGCCGGGGCCGGCGTGGGAGTGGTGACCGTCATGTCAGCGGAGCTCCTCGACGGCGGCCGCGAACTTGTCCCAGCTGCTGCCCGGGTCGTCCGTCTTGTCCACGTCGACGCGGGTGATGGCGTCGGCCATGGCGGTGTTGATCTCGAAGTACTTCGGCCCCTTGAACGGCGTCACGGTGACCGCCTCGGCGCGCTCGGCGAAGATCTGCCCGGTCGGCGCGTCGTTGAAGAACGCGTTGCTCGACTCCGCCAGGGTGTCCGAGTCCAGCGCCTCCTGCTGGCTGGGGAAGGTGCCCTTGGCCTCGAAGGCCTTGATCTGCTGCTCCGGCGCGGTGAGCCAGGCGGCGAGCTCGGTGGCCTCCTCGACGTGGTCGCCCTGGGCGGGGACGGTGAGGTATGACCCGCCCCAGTTGCCGCCACCGCCGGGGAAGACGTTGGCGACGTCCCAGCCCTCGACCCCCTCGGCGTTGCCCTCGATGACGCCCATCATCCAGGCGGGGCAGAGCATCGTCGCGAACTCCTCGCCCTGGAAGGCCGAGGCCCAGTCGGCGCTCCACTGGCCCAGCCCGGCGGACAGGCCGTCGTCCACCGAGGCGGCGAGGACCTGGTCGTAGAGCTCGCGCACCTCCGGGTTGTCGAGCGCGATGATCTCGCCCTCGGGGGTCTCGTACGGCTGCTCGACCTGGTTGATCATCCCCTGCCAGAGCGCCCCCGCGGAGTCGTACCACGGGATGCCCGTCTCGTCGACGAACTGCTGGCCGACCTCGAAGTAGGTGTCCCAGTCGCCCTCGAGCAGCTCGGCCACCTCCTCGCGGTCGGTGGGCATCCCGGCCTGCTCGAAGAGGTCGGCGCGGTAGCAGACCGCCTCGGGGCCGATGTCGGTGCCGTAGCCGAGGAGCATCCCGTCCTCGAGGGTGACGGCCTCCGTCTTCCAGTCCAGCCACCGGCCCTCGACCTCCTCCGAGGACAGGTCGACGAACTTGTCGGGGTACTGCTGGAACTCGGTGACCCAGTCGACCTCGATGGCCTCGACGTCCGCGGCGCCGGAGTCGGCACCGAGGCTGTTGCGCAGGGCCGCCCGGGCGTTGTCGGCCGTGTCGGCCTTGATGTGCTCGACGGTGACCCCGGGGTTCTGCTCCTCGTACTCGGTGAGGAGGTCCTCGTAGCCGAACTCGTTGAAGGTGGCGACCGAGAGGGTGATGTCCCCGCCCTCGCCACCGGCCTCGCCGTCGCCGTTCTCGTCGCTGCCTCCGCCGCACGCGCCGAGCGCCAGGGTGGCGGCGGCGGTGGTGGCGAGAAGCATCCTGCGTCGCGTGCTGTGCATGCCAACTCCGTTGGTGGGGCGCTCTGCATCCGCGTTATGAGAGCGCTCTCACGTACTGTGCATGCCGACGGGGCGGCTGTCAAGGTTCTGCTCGCCGTCGAGACCGCTCCGTGACCTGCCCCGCGGGAGGGAGGCTCAGGTGAGCCGCACGTTGATCTGCTGGATCTGGGTGAAGCCCTCGAGCATGCCCTCCAGGGAGAACTCCCGGCCCTGGCCGCTCGCCTTCATCCCGCCGTAGGACTGACCGACCTGCTGACCGCCCCCCTGGTTGACCTGCACCCACCCGGACTCGACCCGCTGGGCGGTGCGCAACGCCATACCGAGGTCACGGGCGAAGACGAACGCGGCCAGCCCGTAGTGGCTGTCGTTGGCCATGGCCACCACCTCGTCCTCCTCCCGCCAGGGGATGACCGACAGGACCGGGCCGAAGATCTCCTCCCGGGCGATCCGCCACCCGTTGTCGACCTGGCTGAGGATCATCGGCGCGTGGTAGAAGCCGGGCTCCCCCACGGTGAGCGCCGGCCGCCCGTCGTAGGCCACGCGGATGCCGTCGGTGGCCAGCGCGTCGTCGACGTAGCCCTGCACGCGGTCCCACTGGCGCTGGTTGATGATGCAGCCGATGTCGGTGGCCTCCTCCCGCGGGTCGCCCACCACCAGCTGCGACACCCGGTCCACCAGCCGGTCGAGGAAGCTGTCGTGGACGGACTCGTGCAGGAACAGCCGGGACCCGGACGTGCAGCTCTGCCCCTGGCGGGCGAAGCGGGTCGCCAGCAGCACCTGCTCGACCACCTCGTCGGTGTCGGAGTCGGGGAAGACGATGCAGGGGCTCTTGCCACCCAGCTCGAGGCTGACGTGCGCCAGCCGCTCCCCCGCGGCGGCCGCCACCCCGGACCCCGTCGCGGTCGACCCGGTGAAGGACACCTTGTCCACCCCGCGGTGCTCCACGAGCGCCTGGCCGACCTCCGGGCCGTAGCCGGTGAGCACCCCCAGGACCCCCGGGGGCAGGTGCCGCTCGCAGACGCGCGCCAGCTCCAGGATCGTCGTGGGCGCGTCCTCGGCGGCCTTGAGGATCATCGCGTTGCCGCTGACCAGGGCCGCCGGCAGCTTGAAGGCGGCGATCATGAGCGGGCTGTTCCACGGCAGGATGCCGGCGACGACCCCGACCGGCACCCGGCGGGTCAGCGAGAGGGCGTCGGTGCCGCTCGGCAGGGTGACCCCCTTGAGCTCGCCGGCGAGCCCGGCGAAGTAGCGGAAGGCGGAGGCCAGCAGCAGCGCCTCGGGACGCGCCTGGGTGCGCAGCGCGTTGCCGGTGTCCAGGGCGGTCAGCGCGGCGAGGTCCTCGGCCGCGTCCTCCAGGTCGTCGGCGATCCGCAGCAGGGCGCCCTGCCGCTCGGTGAACGGCAGCGCCGCCCAGCCCCGCTGCGCCCGCCGGGCCGCGGCCACGGCCCGGTCGACGTCCTCCGCCCCGGCCCGGGGCGTGGTCGCGATGACCCGGTGGCGGTCGATCGGGGTGATGACCTCCAGGGTCCGTCCGTCGGCGGCCTCGACCCACTCCCCTCCGATGAGCATGCGGTAGGCCGTGGGCTCGCTCGCCTCGACGGTGGGGACGGTGTGGCTGCTCATCTCGGCTCCTCGGTGGTGGTCGGCGCTGGGTCGGTCTGCCGTGGGTCGTGCTCGGTCGGTGCTCGGGCGGTGGTCGGGTGGGGCGTCAGACGTGGATGGCCGCGGGGATGCCGTCGGCGAACACCTCGGGCTCCTCGGGGAGGGTGAGCGCCCGGCCGTGCCGTACCCGGTGGGCGCTCCAGGCCGCGGCGCAGGCGTCGAGGAGGTCGTCCAGGCCCGCACCCCGCGGCGGCACGTCCGGCGCCTCGATGCCGACCGAGGCGAGCGCGGCGCGCCGCTCCCGGGCACCCTCGGGGGTGCGCTTGCGCGTCGTGAGGGTCGCCCCGGTCATGAGGGCGAAGCTCGCCTCCGGATGAACCTCGTGGACCGGGCAGGGAGGTCCGGCCCGGACCCAGGCGTCCACCTCCAGGACGCTGGTGCGCAGGGCGTGCGCCTGTCGGGACAGGCCCATCCCGGCCCGCTCCCGGTTGCGGACGTTGGCCACGGCGTAGTCGGGCTCCTCCAGCGCGGCTCGGGTCGGGGTGGTGAAGACCGAGGAGGCCTTGGCGCCTCCCAGGAGCACGCGGGTCCGCACGTCGGCCTGCCGCCGGGTGCGGTCCGGCAGCCCGATGGGGATGTCGACCCCCACCACCGCGACGTCCCCACCGAGGCGCAGCAGCGCGGCGACGGTCGGTGCCACGGCCACCCCCACCAGGCCCCGGCCCTGCGGCGGCAGGAACGCCCCGACCCAGCCGGCCCGGCAGGCGTCCACGCCGAGGACCCCTCGTCCCGGCCCGGGTGCGTGCGGACGTCCCGCAGGCACGTCAGGGCTGCTGGGTTCTGCCGGGACCATGACGGCAGACTAGTTCCTCGGTGCCGGCGTCGTGGTGTGAGAGCGTAGGCCCCATGGCGCGGCGCATCGTCGTCCTCAACGGACCCAACCTCAACCTGCTCGGCACCCGCGAGCCGGACGTCTACGGCACCGACACCCTCGCCGACGTCGAGGCCTGGTGCGCGCAGCGGGCCGCCGCCCACGGCCTGGAGGTCTCCTGCCGGCAGAGCAACCACGAGGGCGCGCTGGTGGACGCCCTGCAGGAGGCCGGCGCCGACCCGGAGGTCGTCGGGGTGGTCCTCAACGCCGCCGCCTACACGCATACCTCGGTCGCGCTGCTGGACGCCGTCAAGGCCACCGGGGTGCGTGTCGTCGAGGTCCACCTGTCGAACCCGCACGCCCGCGAGCCGTTCCGGCACACCTCCTACATCTCCCCCGTGGCCGAGGCCGTCATCGCCGGTGC
Organism: Serinicoccus chungangensis; assembly: GCF_001483745.1. Lineage (GTDB taxonomy): Bacteria > Actinomycetota > Actinomycetes > Actinomycetales > Dermatophilaceae > Ornithinicoccus > Ornithinicoccus chungangensis_A. The sequence continues at coordinate 342,870 of NZ_LQBL01000028.1, forward strand.
AGGGGTGCGCGGTTACGGCTACGCCGTGGACCACCTGGCCTCGACCGACGGCTGACGCCCCGCCCGCACCACGACACCGACGACACCCACGACACCGACGACGAGGAGACGGCATGGCCGGAGGATCCGCCGCGGCGGCACCGGAACGTGAGACGTGGACCAGCTCGACCGGCTTCATCCTGGCCGCCGTCGGCTCGGCGGTGGGCCTCGGCAACATCTGGCGCTTCCCCGGCGTCGCCTACGAGAGCGGCGGCGGCGCCTTCCTCATCCCCTACCTCGTGGCGCTGCTGACCGCGGGCATCCCCATCCTCTTCCTCGACTACGCCGTCGGGCACCGCTACCGCGGGGCGGCGCCGCTGTCCTACCGCCGGATGGCCCGGCCCGCCGAGGCGCTCGGCTGGTTCCAGATCGTGCTGAGCTTCGTCATCGCGGTCTACTACGCGGCGGTCATCGCCTGGTCGCTCAGCTACTTCGTCTTCGCCTTCGACCTGCGCTGGGGGGAGGACACGGCCGCCTTCTTCGTCGGCGAGTACCTCCAGGTCGGAGAGCCGGGGATCTCGACGACGCTGGTCTCCGGGGTGGCCGTCCCGCTCGTGCTCGTCTGGGCCGCGGTCCTGGTCATCATCGCCCTCGGGGTCACCAAGGGGGTCCAGCGGGTCAACATCATCTTCATCCCGCTGCTCGTCCTCGCCTTCGGGGGACTCGTCGTGCGGGCGCTCACCCTCCCGGGCGCCGCCGACGGTCTCAACGCCCTCTTCACCCCCGACTGGGCGGCGCTGGCCGACCCGGCCGTGTGGATCGCCGCCTACAGCCAGATCTTCTTCAGCCTCTCGATCGCCTTCGGCATCATGGTCACCTACGCGTCCTACCAGCGGCGCCGGGCCAACATGACGAGCTCGGGCCTCGTCGTCGCCTTCGCCAACTCCAGCTTCGAGATCCTGGCCGGCATCGGCGTCTTCGCGACCCTGGGCTTCCTGGCCCACCAGCAGGCCACGACCATCGACCAGCTGGAGGGGCTGTCCGGGCCGATCCTGTCCTTCGTCACCTTCCCCGCGGTCATCAGCGAGATGCCGGGCGGCGCCGTCTTCGGCGCCGTCTTCTTCGGGGCGCTCGTCCTGGCCGGGTTCACCTCGATCATCTCGATCCTGCTCGGCGTGGCCGCCTCGGTCCAGGAGAAGTTCGGGCTGACCCACCGCACGGCCGCCGTCACGGTCTGCGTGGTGTGCTCGGTCATCTCGATCGGGCTGTTCTCCACCACCTCCGGCCTCATCGCGCTGGACACCGTCGACCAGTGGGCGAACAACGTCGGCATCGTCGTCTCCGCCATCGCCATGACCGTCCTCATCGTCTGGGTCTTCCGGACGGCCCCGGTCCTGCGGGCCCACCTCAACCGCGTCTCGACCTTCCGCGTGGGGCGTGTCTGGGTCGTCCTCGTCGGCGGCCTGGCGCCGGTGGTGCTCACCACCATGCTCGTCCAGCGGGTCCGCACGCTGGTCACCGAGGGGTACGAGGGCTACCCGGCGTGGTACCTCCTCGTCTTCGGCTGGGGCACCATCGGCCTCGTCGCGGTGGGTGCGCTCGTGCTGACCCTCATCCCGTGGCGGGGCCGTGACGACGCCGGCTTCCGCGCCTGGCCCGAGCTCGAGGAGGAGCAGCGATGACCACGTCGGCCGTGCTCATGATGATCGTGGCCATGCTCGTCGTGTGGGGCGGGCTGGTCGCCAGCGTGCTCTTCCTGCGCGCCCGACCCGAGGTGGACGACGCCGAGCTGCCCGACCCTGACGCTCCCCCCGCCGAGCCGCGCTGAGCCCCGGGGGGTCAGCCCTCGGTCTCGAGCAGCGCCCGGGCGGCGTGGTACCCGCCCAGCGCGCTCACCCCTCCCCCGCGCCGCGACCCCGCACCGGCCAGCAGCACACCGGGGTATGCCGTGTCGACGCCCCAGCGGCGGGCCGGCGTGTCGAGCGGGTCGTCGTCGTCGGCCCACGGCCAGTCCAGCGGGGCGTGGAAGATGTTGCCGCCGGGCATGGCCAGGCTGTCCTGCAGGTCGCGCGTGGTCCTGGTCTCGATGCACGGCCGCCCGTCCGGCCCGGAGAGGACGACGTCCTCGAGCGGCTCGGCCAGCACCGAGGACAGCGAGTCGAGGACCCGGCGCTGCAGGTCGTCCCGGGCGTCCGCGCCGCGCCCGTCGAGCAGCCGGTCGGGTGTCTGCAGGGTGAAGACCGTCATGGTCTGCGCCTGCGGGTGCTCGGCCCGCAGCCGCGGCGACAGGATGGTGGGGTCGGTCAGGGTGTGGCAGTAGATCTCGGCGGGCAGGGGGTCCGGGACGACACCGGCCTCGGCGGCGGCGTAGGCCTGCCGCAGCTGGGTGTAGGTCTCGTGCACGTGGAAGGTGCCGCCGAAGGCGGCCTCCGGCGCCACCCCGGTGTCCCGCAGCCGGGGCAGGCGTGACAGCAGCAGGTTGACCTTGACCTGCGACCCCTCCACCCGCTCCTGCGCGGCCCCGCGCTTCCCGGCGACCTCGTCGAGCACCGACGGTGCCGCCGCCCACAGGACGTGCCGCGCCGTGGCGCGGTGCGTCATACCCTCCGCGTCCTGCCAGGTCACCGCGCCCTCCTCGAGCGAGGTGACCGTGGCCCCGGTCCGCAGGTCCGCCCCCGCCGTCCGCGCGGCACGCTCCAGCTGGCCGGACACCTCGCCCATTCCCCCGACCGGCACGTCCCAGTCCCCCGTCCCCCCGCCGATGACGTGGTAGAGGAAGCAGATGTTGTGCCGCAGGTGCGCCGAGTGCGGGTCCGCGAAGGTGCTGATGAGGCCGTCGGTGAGGATGACGCCGCGCACGAGGTCGTCGGCGACCGCGGCCTCCACCACCTCACCGAGGGGTCGCTCCAGGAAGTCGCGGACCAGGCCCGGGTCCCCGATCCGGTGCGCCATCTCGCGACGGCGCAGCAGCGGCTCGGTGACCGTCGGCCACACGGCCCGCGCCAGCTCCTCGACCCGCGCGTAGAACGCCTCCCAGCGCGGGGCGTCAGCGGCGGCGCCCACGGCGGCGAAGGAGGCGGCGGTCGCCGACGGGTCGCCGTGGTCGATGAGCAGACCAGCCGTCGACCCGGCCGACGGGGTGTAGGAGGAGTAGCGGCGCCGGGCCAGCGACAACGACAGCGACAGGTCCGTAGCGATCCGCCGGGGCAGCAGGCTCACGAGGTAGGAGTAGCGCGAGAGCCGGGCGCCCGTCCCGGGGAAGGCCTCGGCGGACACCGTCGCCCCGCCCAGGGCCGGGGAGCGCTCGAGCAGCAGGACCGAGCGGCCCGTCCGGGCGAGGTAGGCCGCGGCGGTGAGGCCGTTGTGACCGCCGCCGACCACCACGGCGTCGTGGCTGGAGCTCATGGCCCGATGGTAGTGCCCCGCGGCCGCCCGGCGTGGTCGGGCCGGGCGGCCTGGGCGTGGTCGGGGTCAGTCCCGCGGGCGCCAGTCGGAGCGACGGTCCTCCGACCGCGACCGGCGGTCCGGACGTCGGTCCCCACCCTGGCGGGGGCGCCGGTCACCCTGGGGGCCGCGACGGCCACCGGAGGCCCCGGGACCCTGGCGGCGACCCCCGCCGCCGGGACGCCGGGCGGGGCGCTGGGGGCGCATGACCTCGTCCAGCCGGCTCTGCGGCACCGGCTCGCCGACGGGCTCCGACCCGCCCGCGGTCTCGATGACGGCGTGGTCCTCGGGCGCCACCGCCTGCGGGTCGGTCTCGACACCGGCCGCGTCCAGCATCCGGGAGACCTGGCGCTTCTGGTGCGGCAGCGCCAGCGTCACGACCACGCCGTCCTCGCCGGCCCGGGCGGTGCGGCCCGAGCGGTGCAGGTAGTCCTTGTGGTCGGCCGGCGGGTCGACCTGCAGCACCAGCGACACGTCGTCCACGTGGATGCCCCGGGCCGCCACGTCGGTGGCCACCAGCACCGGGAGGGTGCCCGACTTGAAAGCGTCCAGGACCCTGGTCCGCTGCGCCTGGTTGAGACCGCCGTGCAGGGCCGCCGCGAAGACTCCGGACTCGCGCAGCTGCAGGGCGACCCGGTCCGCGCCCAGCTTGGTGCGGCAGAAGACGACCGTGCGGCCGGGACGGTTGGCGATGGCCGCCGTGATCGGCTTCTTGTGGTGCGGGTGCACCAGGAAGACGTGGTGCGCCATCGTCGTGACGCTGGCGCGCACGTCGTCGGTGGAGTGGGTCACCGGGTCCTTGAGGTAGGTCCTGGCCACCTGGTCCACCCCGTGGTCCAGGGTGGCCGAGAAGAGCAGCCGCTGCCCCTCGCGCGGGGTGAGGTCCAGGATCTGGCGGATCGCCTCGACGAAGCCCATCTCGGCCATGTGGTCGGCCTCGTCGAGGACCATGACCTCGACCTCGGACAGGTCGGCGGCGCTCCGGTCCACGAGGTCGATGAGGCGGCCGGGGGTCGCCACGAGGACGTCCACCCCCTTCTCCAGCGCGCGCAGCTGCGGGGTGTAGGACATCCCCCCGGCCACGAGGACGAACCGGCGGTCGACGGAGCGCATGAGCGGGGCCAGCGCGTCGACGATCTGCATTGCGAGCTCGCGGGTCGGTGTCAGGATGACGGCGCGGGGGCGGTGGGGGACGGCGCGGGGCCGCCGGGACAGGCGGTCCAGGAGCGGCAGCCCGAAGGCCATGGTCTTGCCCGACCCGGTCTGACCGCGCCCCAGCAGGTCGCGACCCGCCATGGCGTCGGGGATGGTCGCGGCCTGGATGGGGAAGGGCGTCGTGATGCCGATCCGCGCGAGCGTGGCCACGAGCTGCTCGTGCAGCCCCAGGGCGGCGAAACCGTTGTCCGCCTCGACCGCGGCGTCGACGTCCTCGGCCTGCATCGCGGACCGGCGCTCCTGGTATGCCGCGTCCGCCGCGTCCCGCTCGGCCTCCGCCTCGGCGAAGGGGTCCTGCGAGCGCCGGTCGTCCCAGCGGCCCTGACGGCTGTCGCGTGCGCCGCGGTCCTCCCAGCGGCCCTGACGTCCGCCCCGGCCACGGTCGCCGCGATCCTCCCAGCGGTCCTGACGCCCGCCCCGGCCGCGGTCGCCGCGGTCGTCGTAGCTGGCCAGCCGTCCGCCACGGTCGGCGCGACGCTCACCGCCCTGGTCGACACGGCCCGGGCGGGCGGGACGGTCCTCCCGGCGGTCGCCACCCCGGTCCTCGTGGCGCCGGCCGGAGTCCCAGCTGCGCCCGCCGTGGTGGCCGCGCTCCGGTCGACCCTCGCGCTCCTCGCGGTGCGAGCGCCAGGTGCGCTCCTGGTAGCCGCGGCGCTCCCCGTCGCGGTCCGGGCGACGGTGGTACTCACGGTCCTCGCGGCGCCCCGACGACGTGCTGCGGGCCGACCCGCGGTCGTCGCGGTCCCGCCGCGGGCGGTCGTCGTCCCAGGAGCGGCGGTGGTCCTCCCGGCGGACGGGCCGCGCCCCGCTCGGCTCCCAGTCTCGGCGGCGACGCTCCTGGCCGCCCTCCCGCCGGTCCTCCGGACGGTCCCGGCGGTCGGCCCGGTCACCACGACCACGGGGGTCGCGCTGGTCCCGGTCCCGCCAGCGCTGCTTGTCGGCGCCGCGCTCCTCGGCCCCCCGGGAGGCGCCGCGCCGGTCGCCGCGCCCGCCCTTGAGCTGGGCTCGGGCCTGCTTCTCCCGCGCCTGGCGGGCGGCCTTCTTCTGCGCCGTGGTGTGGCGGGGCTTCTTGCCGGACGCACCGGCGCTACTGGGCTTGGCCATGATCGGCTACCTCTTCACAGGGGGTCGAGGTGGGTTCTCGCCTCGACGCCTGCGGCGTGACCGGACCTACCTCCAGGCGCTCGACGTGGCGCCCGATCGTCCCCCAGGAGCGGATCGTCCTGAGGGGTCACCCGGGCGAGCAGCGCCACGGGGAGAACGACCAGTCTATCGCGGACCCGGACCTCCGGACGCCACCCTCGCGCGGAGCACCCGGCCGGCCGGGGCTCAGGCGTCGATCCGCTGGCGGTCCAGCTCGTGCGCGGACTCCACGATGAAGTCCTTGCGCGGCGCCACGGAGGACCCCATGAGCAGGTCGAAGACCTGGTCGGCGCGCTCGGCGTCCTTGAGGGTGATCTTGCGCAGGGTCCGGTGCCGCGGGTCCATCGTGGTCTCCGCGAGCTGGTCGGCGTCCATCTCGCCCAAGCCCTTGTAGCGCTGCATCGGCTGCTTGACGACCCGGCCCTTCTTCTCCAGCGCGGCCACCGTCCGCCGCATCTCCGCCTCGGTGTAGGTGTAGAGGAACTCGCGCCCGGTGCTGCGCCCGCGACCCCCGCTGACCTCGATCCGGTGCAGGGGCGGCATCGCCGCGTAGACCCGGCCCGCCTCGACCAGGGGACGCATGTAGCGGAAGAAGAGGGTCAGGAGCAGGGTGCGGATGTGGGCGCCGTCGACGTCGGCGTCGGTCATGATGATGACCTTGCCGTAGCGGACCATGTCCGGGTCGAAGGACCGCCCGGAGCCCGCGCCGATGACCTGGATGATGGCCGCGCACTCGGCGTTGGAGAGCATGTCCTGGACCGAGGCCTTCTGCACGTTGAGGATCTTGCCGCGGATCGGCAGCAGCGCCTGGTGGTCGCTGCTGCGCGCGAGCTTGGCCGTCCCCAGGGCGCTGTCCCCCTCGACGATGAACAGCTCGGAGCGCTCGGTGTCGTTGCTGCGGCAGTCGGCCAGCTTGGCCGGCAGCGAGGAGGACTCGAGGGCGTTCTTGCGGCGCTGCGTCTCCTTGTGCAGGCGGGCGGAGATGCGGGACTTCATCTCCGCGACGACCTTCTCGAGCAGCAGCGCCGCCTGCGCCTTGTCGCCGCGGTGCTTGCTGGTCAGCCGTTCGGTCAGCGCCTGCTCGACGGTGCGCGAGACGATGGCGCGGACCGCGCTGGTGCCGAGGACCTCCTTGGTCTGGCCCTCGAACTGCGGTTCGGGCAGCCGCACCGTCACCACGGCCGTGAGGCCCGCCAGGATGTCGTCCTTCTCGACCTTGTCCCCGCCGACCTTGAGCTTGCGCGCGTTGAGCTCGAGCTGCTTGCGGAAGACCTTCATGAGCGCCTGCTCGAACCCCGCCACGTGGGTGCCACCGTGCGGCGTGGTGATGATGTTGACGAAGCTGCGCACCGTGGTGTCGTAGCCGGTGCCCCAGCGCAGCGCGACGTCCACCTCGCACTCGCGCTCGATCTCCCTGGACACCATGTGGCCGAGCTCGTCCAGCATGGGCACGGTCTCGGTGAAGGTGCCCGACCCCTGCAGCCGCCACACGTCGGTCACCGCGGCGTCGGGGGCGAGGTACTCGGCATACTCGGCGATGCCTCCTGAGTAGGCGAAGGCCTCCTCCGTCGGCCCGTCCGCGCCGGGGGTGCCGGGCAGGCCGCGCTCGTCACGCACGACCATGGTCAGGCCCGGGACGAGGAAGGCGGTCTGCCGCGCGCGGGCGATGAGCTCGTCGTAGGCGAACTGCGCCGTGGTGAGGAAGATCTGCGGATCGGCCCAGTAGCGCACCCGCGTACCGGTCACCCCGCGGCGGGCCTTGCCCACCACCGCCAGCTCGCTGCTGCGCTCGAACGGGCTGAAGGCCGCCTCCGGACCCGGCGCGGAGCCGCCGTCGTCGAAGGTGCCCGGCTCTCCCCGACGGAAGCTCATGCCGTAGGTCTTCCCGGCACGGTCGACCTCGACGTCCAGCCGGGAGGACAGCGCGTTGACGACCGAGGCGCCCACGCCGTGCAGGCCGCCGGAGGCGGCGTAGGACCCGCCACCGAACTTGCCGCCGGCGTGCAGCTTGGTGAAGACGACCTCGACACCCGGCAGCCCGGTCCGCGGCTCGATGTCCACCGGTATGCCGCGGGCCCGGTCGCGCACCTCGACCGACCCGTCCCGGTGCAGGATGACCTCGATGCGGTCCCCGTGGCCGCCGAGCGCCTCGTCGACGGCGTTGTCGATGATCTCCCACAGGCAGTGCATGAGACCGCGCGAGTCCGTGGACCCGACGTACATCCCCGGGCGCTTGCGCACGGCCTCGAGGCCTTCGAGAACCTGGAGGTGCCGGGCGGAGTAGTCCTGAGTGGTCACGTCCGGCAGGCTAGCGCGTGGGACCGACAGGCCCGGTCAGGCGCGGCTGGGCCCGGCCGGGTCCGCCGGCCGGGGCTTACGCGCAGAGCGGAACACCGCCCCGCGCGGGCACAAAGGCCGGCTCCTGCGGCGTTGGCATGCTTGACTGGGTCGACCAACCGCTGGTTGGCCCGATGGAGAGGAGACCGCCGTGAACGCCACTCTGACCCCCGAACTGACCACCTCCGACCGGTGCGACCGTTGTGGGGCCCAGGCCTACATCCGGGCCAGCCTCGGTGACGGTCTGCACCTGCTGTTCTGCGCCCACCACGGACGCGAGCACCTCGACAAGCTGCGCGCCCAGGACGACGTCGCCATCCTGGACGAGACCCACAAGCTCGAGCAGGAGGAGACCCCCGCGGTCTGATCTCCCGCTCCTGCGACGCCGACGACGCCCGCCCACGGCCCTGGCCGTGGGCGGGCGTCGTGCTGGATCGGGCAGAATCTGGCCCATGTCCGTCGCCGAGGTCCTCATCCTGGTGCTCATGCTCATCGGCGTGGTCGGGATCGTCATCCCGGTCCTCCCCGGCCTCCTGGTGGTGCTGGCGGGGTCCCTGGCCTGGGCGCTCAAGGAGCAGACCACGCTCGGCTGGGTGGTCTTCGGCCTCTCCGCGCTGGTCTACCTGCTCGGTGTGGGGCTGCAGTGGGCGGTGCCGGGCCAGCGCATGCGGCGCGCCGGCGTCCGGACCTCGACCCTCGTCATCGGGGTGGTCTGCGCCCTGGTGCTCGGGGTGCTCATCCCTGTCGTCGGACTCTTCCTGGGCTTCCCGCTGGGCATCTTCCTGGTCTCCCTGGCCCGGACCCGGGACCGCGTCGAGGCCCTGCGGGCCACCCGGCACGCCCTGCACGCCGTGGGCCTCAACATCCTCATCGAGCTGGCGACGGCGTTCACCCTCATCGCGATGTTCGTCGTGGGTGCGGTGGTGCTGACGCCGGCCTGAGCGTGCGACGCCCCCGGTGCCGGTCTCCCTGCGGACGGCACCAGGGGCGGGTCCGGTCGGCTCAACCCTCGACCATGCGGGCGTACACCACGGTGTTGTCCTCGTGGCTCTGCTCCTGCTCGTCGAACTCTCCCCCGCAGGTGATGAGCCTCAGCTCCGGGACGTCGGTCGGCCCGTAGACGTCGACGGTCGGGAAGGCGTCCTTGGCGAACTGGTCCACGCGGTACACCTCGTAGGTGACCGTCTGCCCGTCCTCGCGCTCCACCTCGGCGGTGTCCCCGGGACGCATCGCGCCGAGCTCGAAGAAGACGGACTCGACGCCGCCCGCGCCGGTGACGTGACCCTCGATGACCGTCGGGCCCAGCTCTCCGGGCGTGGGCGAGCCGTCGTACCACGCGGCCTCGTGGTAGCGGTCTCCGCTGGGCACCTCCAGGGTGCCGTCGTCAGCCAGCCCGAGCGGGTGCAGCGGGCTCGTCACGTCGATGGAGGGCAGGCGCACCTCGACCGGCTCCGACGGGGCGAGCGCGGCGACCTCAGGGGCGGAGGACTCCTGGGGCTCGGACGACGTCGGTCCGGCGTCCGGGGCACCCGTGGTCGACGACGCGTCGTCGGCGTCCGTCGTGGGCTCCGGCTCCTCGTCGGCCTGCGTGGGCTGCGCATCCGCGGTGGCGGCGGGCGGCGAGGGGGGGTCGGGTCGCTGGGTGCTGATCCCGACGACGAGCACCACCACGCCCACGACGACGGCCAGCACGGCCAGGGCCGTGAGGATGGCTCCTCGTCGGCCCTGGCCCGGCTGCTCGATCCCCATGTCAGCTGTCGGTGCGGCGACGCTGGTTGAGGGCGAAGGCACCTGCGCCCGCGGCCACCAGGAGGGCTCCGCCGGCGATCAGCCCGGAGTTCTCCATCCCGCTGGTGCTGCCGCCACCGGTCTCGACGCCACCACCAGGAGCGCTCATCTGGGTCTCCTGGAAGGCCCCGCAGAGGGCGGGGTCGGTGGCCTCGGACGGGAGGCTGTCGTCCAGGTCGGACATCTGCTCGCCGTCGTACTGCCCGGACCCGTTGTGGTCCACGCCGTGGATGACGACGACGCCATCACCGTGGTGCAGACCCTCGGCCACGTCGTCGGGGACCTCGAAGGTCCGCTCGTAGGTGTAGGTGTCGTCGGCCGGGAAGTTGGCCACGTCGAGCGCGGCCGCCTCGGAGGTGTCGGCGTCGTTCCCGGTCAGGGAGACCCGGACCTCGCCGTAGCTGTCGATGGCGTCGGTGGTGCGGATGGCACCCTCGAAGCCGCTGCCCTCCATGGCCGGGTCGGGGCACTCGCCGGCGCCACCCAGGTGGATGTGCTGGGCGTGCGGGGCGCCGTCCAGCAGCCCCTGGACCTCCACCTTGATCCAGACCTCGTTGCCGGTGACCTTGGCCCAGGCCTCACCGCTGCCCCCGGAGTCGTTCAGCTCCCCGAGCGGGGCCATCAGCTCGACGGTCGCGTCGTCGATGTCATGGGCGTTCGCCGGGGCGGCGCTCAGCGCCAGCAACGCGGGCGCGGCCAGGGCGGCCAGTGCGGTCGTGCGCTTCATCGGTGTCACTCCTTCGCTGTCCAGCGCCGCAGCCGGGTGCCGCGACGCCGTGGAACACCGAGGATTCGGAACCGCCCCGCACGCGGATTGCGTCTGTGACCCAGGTCACGTCGGGACGGGGTGGGTCAGGTGAGGGGGACGACCACGAAGGGCTCGCTGGTGGGCTGGCTGGAGCCACCCTCCGGCTCGACCGTCAGGCCGACGGCCACCGCGTCCTCGGGGGCGCCCTCGAGCAGGCTGCGCCCCTCGGAGACGGTCTGCGCCGTCAGCAGGCCCGCGGACCGGGCCGAGCCGTCCGGCCCGACGAACCAGGCCTGGTAGACCTGCCCCGCCTGGGGTGCCGCGAAGTCCCCGGGCAGTTGGACCACCGCCTGCCCGGCGGCGTCGGAGACGGTCACCGCCACCGGCCCGTCCGCGGTGTCCGCGGTGTGCTCCGACGCGTCGTCGGCCTGCAGGACCTCACGGGTCGGGTCGGTGTCCAGCGTCTGCGAGATGCCCCACACGCCACCGGCCAGCACCACAGCCGCCGCCGCGGCGGCGAGCCACCGTCCGACGGAGGGTGTCCGTGCGGACTGCGCCCTCGAGCGTCGCGGGGCCAGCGGGGTCACGTCGGCGTCCGGCTGCCCAGCGGCCCCGTCGACCTCAGGGCGCGCGGGTCCCGCAGCCTCGTCCGCCACCTGCTGCAGCACCCGCGCACGCAGACCCGGAGGTGGGTCGACGGCCAGGTCGTCGCTGAGCACCCCCACGGTCTCCCGCAGCGCGGCGACCTCGTCCTGGCAGGACGGGCACCCGGCGAGGTGAGCCTCGAACTCCTGCTGCTCCTCCTCGTCGAGCGCGTGGATGGCGTACGCCAGGGCATGGGCGTGCACGTCGTCGTCCCAGACGTCGTGGTCACGCACGTCGTCCTCGCTCACTCAGGTCACCTCCTCCAGCTGCCCGCGCAGTTTCTTCAGTCCGTCCCTGATCCGCGTCTTGGCGGTGCCGAGCGGGATACCGAGCCGGTGCGCGACCTCGCTCTGCGTCAGCCCGGAGAAGTACGCCAGTGCCACCGTCGTGCGGTGCGGCTCACCGATCCGGTCCAGCGCTGCGTGGACCCGCTCCGCCTCGGCCCGGTCGGTCACCGCCTCGGCGGTGACGTCGTAGGGCCTCGTCGTCTGCCGGGATTCGTAGCGGTGCAGCCGATCGGATTGCGCCTGTTCCGATCTGACCCGGTCGACCGCCCGGCGGTGGGTCAGGGTCATGATCCAGCCGATGACCGAGCCGCGGGCGGGGTCGACCTCGGCGGCCTGACGCCAGATCTGGACGAAGACGTCCTGGGTGACCTCCTCGGCGAGCGAGCGGTCGCGGACGATGCGCAGGGCGAGACCGAAGATGCGCGGGGAGACCAGGTCGTAGAGCTCGGCCAGAGCCTGCTGGTCGCCGTCGGCGATCCGGCGGATGACCGGGAAGAGCTCGTGGCGCGCGGTGTCAGGAATGTCGACGACCCGGGCAGGACCCGGGTCGTGACCTGCGGCGTCGGGACTCAGGAACCCTGCTCCCGCCGCCGGTCCCACTGCTGCTCCATCCGCTGCATGAAGGTGCCCTGCCGGGGGGTCCGGCGGGATCCTGCGGCCGGCTTGCGGACCGCGCCGTCCTTGCCGACGACCCCCAGCTGCCCGGATCGCCCGGACGCGGACCGGCTCGGCGACGCCGCCCAGGCACCGCCCAGGACCATGGCGAGGAAGCCGATCACGCCGATCCAGATCATCGAGGACATGACGCCCACGACCACCAGGGCGAGACCGCCCAGGGCGACGAGGACACCGAGCACCAGACGGCGCCGGTCGAGTCCGGCGGCACCTCCGGCGTTGGCGGACCGCTTGAGCTGGCTCGCGAGCCGCGGGTCCTCGGCGTAGAGGGCCTGCTCCATCTGCTCGAGCACACGCTGCTCGTGGTCTGAGAGCGGCACGTTCACCTCCGGTGGTGCGAATGGTGGGTCGGGGACCTGCGGCACGGGACCGACACCACGTTGCTGACTTCCAGGATAAGACGTCAACGGACGGAGCACTACCCGGAGTTCCGTCAGGGCTGCCGGGCCAGCAGACTGGCTGGTCGCACCGCCTGCAGCCCGAACCTGGCCACGGCTCGGTCCATCGCCCGCTCCGCCTCGCGCCAGCCCCTCTCCGGTTCGTCGAGCCGACCCTGCACGAGGGTCCGGTCCGCCTCGGTGATGCCCTCGACCCGGACCCCCAGCATGCGGATCCGAGCCCGTTGCAGCCCCAGCGCGGCATACAGCGAGCAGGAGACCGCGTGCACCTCGCGGGTCACGTCGGTCGGGCTGGCCACGGTGCGTGAGCGGGTGATCGTGGTGAAGTCGGAGAACCGCACGGTCAGCACCACGGTGCGTCCGAGCACCCCGGCGTGCCGCATCCGGCTCGCCGTGCGCTCGGCGAGGTGCAGCAGCTGGCGGCGGACGACCTGGGGGTCGTCGACGTCCTGGGCGAAGGTCTCGGACGACCCGACGCTGCGCTCCCGTCGGTGGGCCACGACCGGGTCGTCGTCGGTGCCCCACGCCAGGGTGTGCAACCGGGTGGCGTGCTGGTCCCCCAGCGCGCGCCGCAACGTGGTCAGCGGCACGTGCGCCAGCTCGGCGACCGTGTGCAGCCCGAGCCGGTGCAGCTCGGCCTCGGTCGACTCCCCCACCCCCCACAGCGCACCCACCGGCATCGGGTGCAGGAAGGGGACGACCTCGTCCCGGGTGACCAGCCGCATGCCGTCCGGCTTGGCCGCCCGGGAGGCCATCTTGGCGACGGCCTTGGACGGGGCGCCACCGACCGAGCAGGTGATCCCCTGCTCGTCGGCGACGGTGTCCCTGATCCAGCTGCCGATGCGCTCCGGGCCGCCCCAGCGGCGACCGGTGGCGGAGATGTCGAGGAAGGCCTCCTCCATCGAGACCGGCTCGACCAGGGGCGTGACCTCGGCGAAGATCGCCATGACCGCCTCGGAGACCCGGGCGTAGCGCTCGGGCTCGGGCCGGACCACCACGAGCGGGGGGCACCTGCGGCGCGCCGTGGCCATCGGCATGCCGGAGCGGACGCCGTAGGCCCGGGCCTCGTAGCTCGCCGACAGCACGACGCTGCGCCAGCCACCCCCCACCGCGACCGGTCGACCGTGCAGGTCCGGCTGGTCCAGCAGCGAGACCGCGGCGTAGAAGGCGTCCATGTCGACGTGGAGCACCCAGCCACGACCGGCGTCGCCGGTCGCGCCGCCCGACACCTCCCCCGTGGCCAGTGCGCCCTCCCGTCCGGAGGAGCCCGCCGGAGGGGCTGCCGGAGCCGTGGCCATGACGCTCACCATCCCGAGCTCCCGGGGCTGGAGTGCCACAGCTTGCCGCCCGGCTGCCGGGTCGTCTCGCCGGCCGGGGCGATGTCGGCGTAGGGCGACTGCACGAAGCCCGAGGCGTGCACCAGCACGCGCCGCCCGGGCGGGGTGTCGGCCGAGGCCGCCTCCCGGGACACGGCCTCGGCCTCCTGCGCGAGCAGCGTCGCCTGCTGCACGGACCGCTCCATGAGCGCGTGGGCCGCCGTCGGACCGCCGTGCTCCCAGGCCTGCGCCACCTCGCCCAGCTCCCAGGCGGCGGTGGCCCTGATCGACACCCCCCGGGGCCCGGTGCGGCGCACGACGCCGCGCACCAGGAGCAGCCAGGAGTGGAACACCGTGGTGGCGAACGGGCCCTGGACGTCCTCGAAGAACGTCGCGTCGGCCGGTCCGCTGCCGTCGTCCAGGGTGAGGAAGACGACCCTCCTCCCGGACCGCACCGGAGGGGTCTGGGTGGCGACCTTGGCGCCGGCGACCAGCACCTCGGCACCACCCCGGTAGGAGAGCAGGTCGCGCGCCCGGGTCACCCCCAGCTCGGTCAGCATCGGGGCGTAACCCTCCACCACGTGGCTGCTGACGTCCAGGCCGAGCACCTCCAGCTCGGCCCGCAGCTGCTCGGACCGGCTCATCTCCGGCAGCCCGCTGCCGACGAGCGGTGCGGGGTCGTCGCCGAGCTCGAGGGTCAGCTGGGTCGGCGCGGCGCCACCGGTCTCGTGCCACGGGCGTCGGCCCACCGCCTGGCTCTGCGCCCGGGCGGCGACCTCCCCCGCCTCGACCACCGGCGCCGGGCGCCGACGTCCGGCGCGGGAGGTCCCCTGCGCCCCCGCCGCGTGCCGGGACCACCGCTCGAGGTCGCGGACGTGGAGCATCAGGTCGCGGCGGGTCAGGCTCGTGCGCGGGGTGCCCCCGGCGCCCGGGGCGGCCCGGTGTCCCGCGCCGCGGGTCCGCGGGCTGCACCGGCCGACCCGGTGCAGCTCGTCCAACCCCCCGGCCAGCACCAGCCGCTCGGCCGTGGGTCGGCTGGGACGGGCCCGGTGCCACAGGTCGGACAAGGAGTCGTAGGGCTGTCCCGCGACGATCCTGCCGACCTCGTCCTCGGTGATGCCCTTGACGTCCGCCAGGGACAGCCTGATGCCGTACCCCGCGGCCCGCTGCTCGACCTCGGCCATGACCGCGTCGACCCGGTCCGGCGGACGGCGCACCGTGCCCCGCGCCCCACCGGCCGCCGAGCCGTCATGCGAGGCATCCCCGCCCCAGCCGGCCCTTCCGGCCGCGGCCGCGGATGTCGTCACGCGCTCGACCCGGTAGGTCGCGCCCGAGGTGTTGACGTCGAGCCCGAGCACGTGGACCCCCATGCTCCTGGCCTCGTCCAGGATGAGCCGCTTGGGGTACATCCCCGGGTCGTGGGTCAGGACCCCGGAGAGGAAGGCGGCCGTGTGGTGCGTCTTGAGCCAGGCGGACTGGTAGGTCGGGAGGGCGAAGGCGGCCGCGTGCGCCTTGCAGAAGCCGAACGAGGCGAAGGCGGCCAGGACCGCCCAGATCCGGTCCACCTCCTCGGCGCGGTAACCCCGGTCCGCCGCCGCGGCGCACCACCACACCTTCACCTCCTCCTGCCCGGCCGGGCTGCCCATCGCCCGGCGCACCTCATCGGCCTGGGCCAGCGACACCCCCGTCGTCTCGGCGACGATCTGCAGCACCTGCTCGTGGAAGACCACGACCCCGCAGGTCTGCTCGAGGTAGGGGATCAGGCTGGGGTGGAGGTACTCCGGCTCCCCCCAGCCCTGGCGGGCGTGGAGGAAGGGCCGGATCATGTCGGACTTCACCGGACCGGGCCGGAAGAGGGAGATGTCGATGATGATGTCGGAGAACGTCTCCGGGGCGAACTTGCCCACCAGCTCGCGCTGACCGGGTGACTCGATCTGGAAGCATCCGAGGGTCCGGGTGGACTGGACCAGGGCGAAGGTGTCCGGGTCGTCCAGCGGCACCTGGGCCCGGTCGTCCAGGTCGAGGCGGGTCCCGTCCACCCGCGCGACCTCGTCGACGGCGTGCGCCATCGCCGACTGCATCCGGATCCCCAGCACGTCCAGCTTGAGCAGCCCCAGCTCCTCCACGTCGTCCTTGTCGAACTGGCTCATGGGGAACCCCAGCCAGCTCGCCTCGACCGGCGTCCGGTCGAGCAGCCCGGTGTCGGACAGCACGACCCCGCACGGGTGCATCGCGAGGTGCCGCGGCAACCCGTCGAGCGCCTCCACCAGCTCCATGAGGACCCGCATCCGGGGGGCGTCCAAGCCCTGGCGCCGCAGCTCGGGGAGGTCCCGGATCGCCGCCCGGGCGTCGCGTGCCCGGATGTGGGGGAAGGCCTTGGCGATCACGTCGATCTCCCCGGGCGGGAGACCCAGCGTCGCCGCGACGTCGCGCACGGCGTGCCGGACCCGGTAGGTCTCGGTCATCGACACGCAGGTCACCCGTTCGGACCCGAACCGCTCGAGGATGCGCTCGTAGATCTCGGTACGCCGGGCCGACTCGACGTCGATGTCGATGTCCGGCAGCTGGGCCCGCAACGGGGAGCAGAACCGCTCCATGAGCAGGCCGTGCTCCATCGGGTCCACGCCGCTGATGCCGAGCAGGTAGGCCACCAGGCTCCCGGCCCCGGAACCGCGCGCCGCGACGCGCACGCCCTGCTCCCGGATCAGGTCGCAGACCTGGGCGACGGTGAGGAAGTAGGTCGGGTAGCCCAACCCGGCGATCACCCCCAGCTCCTGCTCGAGGCGGTCGCGGACGTCCTGCTCGAACCGCCGCCCCGCGCCGGGATAACGACCACCGACGGCCTGGGTGCAGCGTTCGGTGAGGACCTCGTGCGCCTGCCCCACCCCCCGCACGCCGAGCACCTCGGGCTCCGGCAGGTGCACCCGCCCGATCCCGAGGTCGGAGCGGGCGTCCTGGTGGCAGTCGGCGGCCAGCTGCAGGGTGTTCCGCACGAGCTCCTCGGCCCGGGCACCGGGGCCCGCGGCGCGCTCCAGCTGACGGGCCAGCCTGTGCATGACGGCCGTCCCCGCGAGGTGGCCGGCGCTGCTCACCCGGTCGAGGTGGCGCTCGTCGAGCGCGACCCGCCGTCGGGCGGCGTCGAGCACGTCCACGACCCGCGCCTGCTCGGGATCGACGTGCCGGACGGCCGCGGTGAGCACGGCGGGCACCCCGACCTCCCGCGCCAGCATCCACGCCGACGTCGCGTGGGCCAGGCTCCCCGGCGTGCCCGCAGGCCCCCCGTGGCAGACCACCTCGACCCTGACCGCCCCCGCCGGGAGCAGGCTCGTCCAGCCCTGGAGCAACCGTCGGGCCAGGTCGTGCCGGCGAGCCAGCAACGCCCTCCCCACGTCGGAGTCCGGCCCCAGCAGCAGGACGACCGGGCAGGCCCCGGCGGTCCCGGCCGCCGCCCGGGCGATGAGCTCGGGGGTGACCCGCGGCACCGAGCGCTCGCCGGACAGGTGGGTGTGCGTCACCAGCCGGCACAACCTGGCCCAGCCCACCCCGGCCTCGGCGCCCCCGCGCTGACCGCGCGCCAGCAGCACCACCCGGGGCTGCTGGTCGTCGACGAGCGAGCCCCCCTTGACCGGGGTCCGCGGACCACGCCGGTCCGGTCGCACGTCCAGACCCTCCCCCCAGCCCCGGCCGGGCGCCACCCGGTCCTGCGCCCACGGAGCCGTCGGGCGCAGCCCGGTGACGAACGGGGTGGGGGCGGGAGCGGTGGCGTCCCGTCCGGCACCCGGCGCCGAGGGCGATCCAGCCAGGGCGAGGTCGACCCCCAGCACCGGGGCGATCCCCGCCTCGGTGCAGGCCCGGACGAAGCGGATCGCGCCGTAGAGCCCGTCGCGATCGGTCAGGGCCAGCGCGGACTGGCCCAGCTCGGCCGCCCGGCGCACCAGGTCGACCGGGTGGGAGGCGCCGTAGCGCATGGAGGCGCTGGACGCGACGTGCAGGTGGACGAAGTCGTCACCTCCCGTCGACGGCGCCGGTCCCGTCGACGGCGGTCCCGTCGGCACGGCCGGTCTCACCCGTGACCCAGCGGAGTCAGCTCGGAGTGCAGCGAGGTCTCGCACGGCAGGTGGAGCGAGGCCCGCACCAGCTCGAGGAACCGCTCCCCCGCCCGCACCATGTCGTCGGCCTCCCGGGTCGTCACCGCGGCGCTGGCCGCGCCCCGCTCCAACGCCACCCGGCGGCGTCCGGAGGCGGCGAAGAACGCGGCCCACTCGGTCAGCTCCGGGGCGACGGGAGGAAGCATCTCCCAGACGCTGCGGGGGCGGCCGCGCCGGCCGGGCGCAGGCGTCGTGCGGGCGGCCAGCAACGCGGCCCCGGCGCGCAGCGCGGACAGGTGGGCCTGCGTGTAGCGCTCCGCCGCCGTCCCGCTGTGGCAGGCCTGCAGCAGCACCCCGCGCGAGCGCTCCAGCAGATCCAGCACGGCCCCTGCGCTGGCCCCGGTCTCGATGGTCGTCATCCTGTCGTGTCCTCTCGTGGTCATCGTGGTCCTCCGGTCCTCTGGTCCCCGTGGCCTTCCGCGGCCCTGCTCCTGCTCCTGGTGCGCGTCGGCCGCCCCGCGTGGTGCCGCGGGTCAGTCGGCGACCCGCTCCAGCCACCACCGCTCGCCCTGGACGAGGTCGTAGACCCCCGTCCCCGCCGAGCGGCCCGCGCCGGCCTCGACCCGCCAGACGACCCGCTCCAGCTGCTCCCCGCCCGGACCGCCACCCGGGCCGGGCCGCCCGGGACCGGCGGCGGGGGGGCCGTCCCGGTCCTCCGCCCGCCACCACGCCACCCGCAGGCTCCACTGCCCCAGCACCGCCCGGACGAGATGGAGCCGACCGCGCCACAGGAACACGGCAGGGACCTGCGGGTCGGGCTCGCCGGGCGTCTCCAGGTCGTCGGCCACGCCGGCCGGGAGCGCCGTCTCGATCCGCACGCCGTGCTCCCGCGCCCTGCCCAGCCTGACCTCGACCGGCTCGTGGTAGCTCCTGCTCATGGCCGGCACCTCCTCCGTGCGTATGGGCGTCCGAGGACGACCCTCGTATCGAACTCGTGTTCGATCACCGTTGTGGAACAAATGTACGACTCGCCACCGACGGACTCAACCCCTCACCCTCACGACCGGTCGCGATGCCCTGTGGACAACTTCTGCGCGGCCGGCGGGCCGCGCACGACCATGAGGGCGGGCCCGGGCCGCAGGAGGGGGCGGCCCGGGCCGTGCCCTGCAGCGGATAGGCTCGGAGTCGGCCCGCGCAGCCGGGACGCACCGCCCTCCCGGCGCCCGCCGAGAGACCCGCCGAGGGACGAGAGGATCCGTGATGCAGGCCCTGGACCGCGTGGACCTGCGCCCCCGCGTGCAGCAGGCTCTGGACGAGCAGCTCGCGCGGCAGCGCGCCGTCCTCGACGAGCTGGGACCCCCGATGACCCCGCTGCTGGAGGCGATCACCGAGCTGTTGAGCGGTGGCAAGCGCCTGCGCGCCACCTTCCTCTACTGGGGCTGGCGCGCCCTCGGCGGGCCGGACGACGAGGCGGCCGTACGGGCCGCGAGCGCCATGGAGATCTTCCAGGCCGCGGCCCTGCTGCACGACGACGTCATGGACCACAGCGACCTCCGGCGCGGGCACCCGACCGCCCACCGCCGGTTCGCGAGCCACCACCGGGAGCACCGGTGGTCCGGCGACCCGGACTCCTTCGGCCACGCCGCCGCGATCCTGGCCGGCGACCTGTGCCTCAACTGGACCGACGAGGTCTTCACCACCAGCGGGCTCCCCCAGGCCGCCCTGAACCGGGCGCGACCCGAGTTCGACCGCATGCGCACCCAGCTCATGGGCGGCCAGTTCCTCGACATGCTGGAGGGCGCCCGCGGCTGGCGCGACCTCGACCTCGAGCAACGCCTGGAGCGGTGCCTCACGGTGATCCGCTACAAGAGCGCGCGCTACTCCGTCCAGCAGCCGCTGCTCATCGGCGCGGACGCCGCGCAGGTCGACGCGCGGACGCGGCGGTCCCTCGGGCGCTACGGCGCCGACCTCGGAGAGGCCTTCCAGCTGCGCGACGACGTCCTGGGCGTCTTCGGCGACCCGGAGCAGACCGGCAAACCGGCCGGCGACGACCTGCGGGAGGGCAAGCACACGGTGCTCGTGGCCCACGCCCTCGCCCTCGCCGACGCCGCCGGGGCGCAGCTCGTCGAGGGTGCGCTGGGCGACCCTGACCTCGACGAGGACGCCGTGGACCGGGTGCGGGAGGTCCTCGTGGGCTCCGGCGCCCTGGAGCGCACCGAGCAGATGGTCGACCGGGGCGCGGAACGCGCCCTGGCGGAGATCAGCGGGGCGCCGGACCTGACCCAGGAGGGACGGGAAGCGCTGACCGAGCTCGTGGCGGTCTGCACCCAGCGCTCCACCTGAGCCGGCCGGAGCCCCTCGGCGAGGTCAGAACGCCTGCTCCTGCGCGCGCCGCCGCACCTCCGTCTTCGCCCCGGCGTGGAGGGAGGCGAGCGCGCTGCCGCCCGGCAGGGAGTCGTCCGGCGCGTGAAGCCAGGAGACGATCTCCTCATCGCTCTGGCCCCCGTCGGCGAGCACGGTGATGGTGCCGCGCAGGGCCGGGAGGGGGCCGTCGTCGACGAAGAAGCCGGCCGGGACCATGAGCACCGCGTCGGGGCCGCGTCGCAGCCCGACGACATCACGCTCCTGCACCCAGCGCCGGGCCTGCTGCAGGCTGACGCCGGTGCGCTCCATCACCTCGGGGATGGTCCACCACTCAGAAATTACATCGCTGTCACTTACCACATCTCCTAGTCAATCACATGGTGTGACACGCCGAAAGGGTGGCGGTGGTCCGATTCGCACGGTACTGTCCCTCATGCCTCACGGGTCACCTTGTCCCCCTACGTCCCGGGAGCGTCCCGCACACCTTGCTTCACAGCCGTCACTGGAGGAACGACGTGAGCCCCCTCTTCGCCGCCCTGCCCCCGGGCGACCTGCCGTCCCTGGCCTACGTCGCGCCCACCGGCGTGCACGCCACCGCACCCCTGGAGGCGGTGGTGCGCACCCAGAAGGACACGAGGCACACCGTCGCCCCCGGTGACACCGTCTACGACCTCGCGGCGCGCTACGACGTCAGCGCACGAGCCATCGTCCACGCCAACGACCTGCCCGACGGCGGCCGGTGGATCATGCCCGGGACCACGCTGCGGATCCCCGCCGGCGCAGGTGCGTCCGCGGCGGCGCCCGCCCCCTCCTCGTCCCCGGCGCCGGCGACGAGGTCCACGTCCCGGGGCACCGTCACGGTGCGGCCGGGCGACACCCTGTCCCACCTCGCGGTGCGTCACGGCGTGAGCATCAAGGACCTGGTCGCGGCCAACTCCATCGCCAACAGCAGGCTCATCTACCCGGGCCAGGTCCTGCGCCTGCCCGGGACGGCCACGGAGCGGCCCTCCTCCGGCGGCACCGCCGCGAAGGCCCCGACGGCCGCGGAGACCTCGACGTCCGGGAAGACCTCGACGCCCGGGGCCCGCAGCGTCACGGTGCGCCCCGGTGACACCCTCACCGGGATCGCCGCACGGCACGGGGTCACCGTCGCCGACATCGCGCGGGCCAACGACCTGGACGACACCCGGCTCATCTACCCGGGCCAGACGCTGCGTCTGGGCGGGTCCAGCCCGGCCGCCCGCGTCGGGACCACCCCGCCGAAGACCCTGGACCGCCCCTACGACGAGTCGACCATCGGGGACCACCGAGCCGGCGAGAAGGTGCCGGACACCTTCCTGCACTACCGCTACAGCGACGGCATCGCCCGGTCGGCCGCCGCCAACCGGGACTACCTCGCCGAGGTCGACGTCCCGAGCCGGTCGGCGGTGCGGGACCTCATCGTCCGGACCAGCGAACGTCACGGGGTCGACCCCACCCTCATGATGGCGATGTCCTACCAGGAGTCGGGCTGGAACCACCGGGCCGTGTCGCCCGCCAACGCCATCGGCGCCATGCAGGTCATCCCGAGCTCGGGCCAGTGGGCGTCCGGCCTGGTGGGGCGCGAGCTCAACCTGCTGGACCCCGAGGACAACGTCACCGCCGGAGTGGTCATCATGCGCACCCTGCTGCGCTCGGCCGACAGCACCGACGAGGCCATCGGGGGCTACTACCAGGGTCTGGCGAGCGTGCGCCAGCACGGTCTCTTCGCCGACACCCGGCAGTACGTCCGCAACATCAAGCACTTCCAGCGGACCCTCTGAGCCCGGCCGCGGGCATACCGACGACGCACGTCCCACGGTCGGAGGGGCGCGCTCCGTAGAATCGACGGCGTGACCGCCCCGCCCTCCACCCTCCTCGACCGCGTCATCGACGGTCGGTACCAGGTGGAGGGCGAGCTCGCCCGGGGCGGCATGGCGACCGTCTACCGCGCCCGGGACCTGCGCCTGGACCGTCCGGTCGCGCTCAAGGTCATGCGCCCCGAGCTCGCCGCGGACGACGCCTTCGTGCGCCGCTTCGTCGCCGAGGCCCGGGCCGCGGCCCGGCTGTCCCACCCGCACGTCGTGGGGGTCTACGACCAGGGCGAGGACGAGGAGGTCGTCTTCCTGGCGATGGAGCTCGTGGAGGGCCCTACGCTGCGGGACGTCGTCACCGCCCACGCGCCGATGTCCACCCGCCGGTCCATGGCCCTCCTGCTCCCCGTCGCCGAGGCCCTGGCCGAGGCGCACCGGCGCGGCCTGGTGCACCGCGACATCAAGCCGGAGAACGTCCTGCTCGCCGGGGGCCGCGAGAGCGGGGTCAAGGTCGCCGACTTCGGGCTCGCCCGGGCGGTCTCCGCCGCGGGCCGGCAGGCCAGCTCGGAGCTGCTGTGGGGGACGGCCGCCTACCTCGCCCCGGAGCAGGTCGAGCAGGACGCCGTCGACGCCCGGACCGACGTGTATGCCGTCGGTCTGCTGCTCTTCGAGCTGCTCACCGGGCGCAAGGCCTTCCCCGGCGGCGACCCGCTGCGGGTCGCCTACGAGCACGTCCACGGCAGCATCCCCTCCCCCCGCGAGCTCACCGGGACCGTCCCCGAGCCGGTCGACGCGCTGGTGCGCCGGGCGGCCGCGACCGACCGCGCCGCCCGCCCCCGCGACGCCGCCGACCTCCTGGCGCAGATGCGAGAGTGCCTGCGCGAGCTGGACGACGCGCAGCTGGACGCCGCGCCCGGCCCGCTCGCGGCGGCCGCCGGCGAGGCCGCCGACGCGGACCTCACGCAGGTCGTGGCGGGGGCCGGAGACTCCACGCGGCACCTGCCGGTCACCCGGCCGGGCCCCACCGAGGGGCACTACGCCCGCACCACCGGCAACCGGGCGCCGCGTCCCACCACGCCGACCCGCGCCGCGGCGCAGCCGCGTCCCTCCCGCCGCCGCGGCGGGGTCGTGCTGTCGCTGCTCCTGGTCGCGCTGCTCGGCGGGGCCGGGTACGCCGCGTGGTGGCTGCTGGACGGGCCCGGGGTCCACTCCCCCATGCCCGTCGTCGTGGACCTGCCCGAGGCGCAGGCCCGCGCCCTGCTCGACGCCGAGCAGCTCGACCCCGTCATCAGCTACGCCTACTCCGAGCAGGTCCCCTCCGGGGTCGTCGTCTCCGCCGAGCAGGAGGCCGGTCAGCAGCTGCGCCACGGCACCGACGTGCCGGTGGTCGTCTCCCAGGGACCGGAGCGGTATGCCGTCCCGCCGCTGACCGGGCTGAGCGTCGAGTCCGCGCGGGAGGCGCTCGGCGGCGCGAACCTCGTGCTCGGGGAGCAGACCCGCCAGCACGACGAGAGCGAGCCGGAGGGGCGCATCCTGCGCAGCACCCCGGCGGCCGGCGAGCCGCTGCCGCCCGGGGGCGAGGTGGCGGTCGTCGTCAGTGACGGGCCCGCCCCCGTGTCGGTGCCGCAGGTCGCCGGGCGCACCGAGCAGGAGGCTACGGCAGCCCTCGTCGACGCCGGGCTGACCGTGACCGTGGCCCCGGAGCGGGTCTTCGACGACGAGGTGCCCGAGGGCTCGGTGGTGAGCCAGGCCCCCACCTCGGGCACGGTCGAGCGCGGCAGCACGGTCACCGTCGTCGTGTCGAGGGGTCCCGAGCTGGTGAGCGTCCCGCAGGTCGTGGGGCGCCAGTTCACCGCGGCGGAGGAGGAGCTCGTCGAGCTGGGGCTGGTCGTGGAGCGCGACGACGTCCGGGGCGGTTTCTTCGGGACGGTCCGCGAGCAGTCGGTCGAACCCGGCGAGCAGGTGCCCCTGGGCACGGTGGTCGTGCTGGCCGTCGTCTAGCCCCCTGGCACGCCTCGGACGGGCGGGCGGGTCCGTCCGCGGACGGACCCGTCGCTCAGCCCTGGTGCGCCCAGCGCTCCTCCCGGTCCACCCGGGCCCGCTGGTGGTAGCCGTGCGACTCCCACCACCCCTGTTGCGGCTGCCGATGGTAGGTCACCTCGACGAGCCACTTCGGGCCCTTGAACCCGTAGAGGTGCGGCAGCACCGCGCGGGCGGGCCAGCCGTGCTCGGGCATGAGCGGGTCGCCCTGCACGCTGTGCGCGACGAGGGCGTCGGGGTGGTGCAGGTCCTCGAGGAGGACGCCGGCGGCATACCCCCGGGCCGCGGCGAGGAGCACGTGACCGGCGTCCGGGTGCGGCGGGGCCAGCGCGAGGACGTCCCGCATGCGCACGCCGCCCCACCGCAGGCCCGGGACGGTGTGCCGATCGACGCAGTGCAGGCTCGCCGACACCTCGACGAAGGCCAGCGCCGCGAGGTCCTCCCACGTCAGCACGGTCACCCCGCCGTCGAGGGTGTCGCCGGCGATCCGCAGGGTCCAGGCCTCGGGGTCCAGGCGTGGCACCCGGCCGTAGTGCGAGGGCCGCCAGGCCCGCGTCGCCCGCTGCCCGGGGGGCAGCGGGCTGCCTGGCTCGCCCCCGGCGTCGGTCACGGAGCGACGCCGCCCCGGTCCAGCAGCTCGAGCAGGACGTCCTGGGCATGCCGGGTCATCGGGTCGTCGACGTCGAGGTGCCAGACGTAGCGGGCGTGCCGGGCGTCGGTGGGGTAGCCGAGCACGCCGCGCTCCCCGGCGGCCGCGACGAAGTCGGCGGCGGCCCATCCGGCCGCCCCCACGTCGAGCACGAGGATGTTGGTGTGCACCTGCTCCGGGTCGACGACGTCGGGACCGGCCTCCCCCAGCGCCCGGGCCACGGTCGCGGTGCGGCGGTGGTCCTCCGCCAGCCGGTCGAGCTGGTGGTCCAGGGCGTAGCGTCCGGCCGCGGCCAGGAGGCCGACCTGGCGCATGCCGCCGCCCATCCGCTTGCGCAGGATCCGCGCCTGCGCGATGCGTTCCGCCGACGCGACGAGCACCGAGCCGACCGGCGCGCCAAGCCCCTTGGACAGGCATACCGAGACCGTGTCGGCGCAGGCGCCGTAGTCCGCGAGGGCCACCCCGGTGGCCACGTGGGCGTTCCAGAGGCGCGCCCCGTCGAGGTGCACCCCCACCCCGGCCGCCAGGGTCCCCTCCCGCAGGCGGCGCAGGTCCTCCAGCGGCTGCACGGTCCCCCCACCGAAGTTGTGGGTGTTCTCGACGACGACGCAGGCCGTGCTCACCTGGTAGGCGCCCCCGTCGGGCACCATGACCGCGAGCGCGGTGTCGACGTCCAGCCGCCCCCGCTCGGCGACCCAGCTGCGCGTCGTGATGCCCGAGAACGCCGCCGCCGCCCCGAGCTCGGCCCGCAGGACGTGGGCGAGGTGGTCGCTGATGACCTCCGACCCCGGACCGGCGTGCAGGCGCAGCCCGATCTGGTTGGCCATCGACCCCGTCGGCATGAAGAGCGCCGCCTCGTGCCCCAGCAGCGTGGCCACCTGCTCCTCCAGGGCGGCGACGGTCGGGTCCTCGGCGTAGACGTCGTCCCCGACCTCGGCCTCGACCATGGCCGCCCGCATCCCCGTCGTGGGCCGGGTCAGCGTGTCCGAGCGCAGGTCGGCGGTCTGGCCGACGGCGGGGCCACCCATCTCAGCGACCGCCCCGCTCCAGCATCTCGGCGACGAGGAAGGCCAGCTCCAGGCTCTGCTGGTGGTTGAGCCGGGGGTCGCACAGGGTCTCGTAGCGCAGCCCCAGGTCGTCGAGGTCGACGGGGGTGGTGCCACCGACGCACTCGGTGACGTCGTTGCCGGTCAGCTCCACGTGGATGCCGCCGGGGTGGGTGCCCGCCTCCGCGTGCGCGGCGAAGAACCCGCGCACCTCGTCGACGACGTCCTCGAAGCGCCGGGTCTTGAAGCCGCTGGGCGAGGTGAAGGTGTTGCCGTGCATGGGGTCGCACACCCACGCGACCCGTCGGGCGTCCTCGCCGAGGGAGGTGAGCAGGGACGGGAGCACGTCCCGGATCGTCCCCGCCCCCATGCGGGTGATGAAGGTGAGCCGTCCCGGGGTGCGCTCGGGGTCGATCCGGTCCATGAGGGCGAGCACGGTGTCGCGGTCGGCGGTCGGGCCGAGCTTGACCGCGACCGGGTTCTGGATCCGGGAGACGAAGTCGATGTGCGCACCGTCCAGGTCCCGGGTGCGCTCGCCCACCCACACGAGGTGGCTGGAGGTGTCGTAGAGCAGCCCGGTGCGGTGGTCGCGGCGCACCATGGGCCGCTCGTAGTCGAGGACCAGGGCCTCGTGCGCGGAGTAGAACTCGACGCGGCGCATCTCCTCGGCGTCGGCGACACCCGAGGCCTCGAGGAAGCGGACCGCCCGGTCGATCTGCCCGGCCATGACCTCGTAGCGCGCCTGCGCCGGCCCGGTGAGGAAGCCCTTGTTCCACGCGTGCACGCTGCGCAGGTCGGCGAAGCCGCCGCTGGTGAACCCCCGGACGAGGTTGAGGGTGGCCGAGCTCGCGTGGTAGCAGCGCAGCAGCCGCTCGGGGTCGGGGCGTCGCGCCTGCGGGGTGAACTCGAACCCGTTGACCATGTCCCCGCGGTAGGCCGGCAGGGTGACGCCGTCGCGCGTCTCGGTGTCCGAGCTGCGCGGCTTGGCGAACTGCCCGGCCATCCGCCCGACCTTGACGATCGGGGTCCCCGCGCCGTAGGTGAGGACGACGGCCATCTGCAGGATCGTCTTGATGCGGTCCCGGATGTTGGGCCCGGTCACGTCGGCCAGCGTCTCGGCGCAGTCACCGCCCTGCAGCGTGAAGGCCCGCCCGGCCGCGACGTCGGCCATCCGCGAGCGCAGCTGGTCGCACTCGCCGGCGAAGACGAGCGGCGGATAGGTCCCGAGCACCGAGAGGGTCTGGGCGAGGGCCGCGGGGTCGTGCCAGGTCGGCTGCTGCCGCGCGGGCAGGTCGGGCCAGTCGATGTCGGGGCCCCCGGAGGTGGCCAGGCCGGTCAGGTCGGTGCTCACCGCTCCATGGTAGGAGACGGCACGTGGTGGTTCTGACGCCGCGTCATGCCTCGGGGGCGTCCTCGTGCTCGGTATGCCGTCGCGCCCGTCGCTCGGCGAGGCCCTCCTTCGCCTTCCCGGTGGCCCCGGCGATGTCCTCACGGGCGTGGCCCAGGCCCTCACGGGCCTTCTCGCCCGCGTGCTCCAGACCCTCCCTGGCCCGTTCCGTGGCCTGCTCCAGGCCGGCTCGGGCCTGCTCGACCCCGGACCGGGCGCGGGCGGCGAGCCGCTCCTTGACGCTGGCGGCGTACTCGTCGACGTAGACCTGGCCGGAGAGCCGCTGCAGCTCGGCCATGACCTCGTCGGTGATCTGCCGCAGCACCGCGTGGTCCTCGCTGTGCCCGGCGTGCTCGGGCCAGGACAGCGGGCGCCCGACGCGCACCCCCACCTGGACCACGTTGGGGATCCTTTGGCCGGTCGGCTGCGCCTTGTCGGTGTCGATCATGGCGCACGGGATGATCGGGACGCCGGCCTCCAGCGCCAGCCTGGCCATGCCGGTCTTGCCGCGGTAGAGCCGGCCGTCGGGGCTGCGGGTGCCCTCGGGGTAGATGCCGAACAGCTCGCCGCGGCGCAGCACGTGCAGGCCCTGCTCCAGCGCGGCCAGGGACGCCGTGCCCCCGGAACGGTCGATCGGGATCTGGCCCGTGGAGGTGAAGAACAGCCGGGTGAGCCAGCCCTTGACGCCGGTGCCGGTGAAGTACTCCATCTTGGCGGGGAAGGTGATCCGGCGGTCCACGAGCAGCGGCAGGAAGATCGAGTCGGAGAACGACAGGTGGTTGCTCGCCAGGATCGCCGCGCCCGTCTCGGGGAGGTGGTGCCTGCCCTCGATCCAGGGTCGGAAGACGGCCTTCAACGGCGGACCGACCACCAGGTGCTTGAGGATCCAGTAGATCATCGGGGTCCTCCTTCGGCCGTGTCGTCCGCCGCGCTGCGGGCGCCGGTGTGCGCGCTGACTCTACCCCCGGGAGCCGCTCGCCGCGTGGGACCGACCCGGCAGCGTGCGAGACTGGGGCGGTGAGCCACCGCAGCCCCGAGGACGGCCCCGCCGACCCTGACGTGGACCGGGCCTTCCGCGAGATCGTGGCGGGCCTGCGCGGTGAGGCCGACACCCAGCACCGGGGGGCGGTCAACCCGCCCTGGCCCTCCGCCCCGGACCCCGAGCCGACGTCCGGGCGCCCCTCGCACCTCGGTCCGCGGACCCCGGAGGGGATGGCCACCGACCACCGGTCCTACGAGCCACCGGAGGTGGAGGACGACGACCACTTCGTCCCTCCGCCGCCGGAGCCCCTGCCGGCCGGTGACCTGCACTTCTGGGGCATCGTCGTCGGTCTGGTCGTCGGCCCCCTGCTCGTGGTGCTCGCGGCGGTCGTGCCCCTGCTGCACCCCGTCTTCGCGGTGGTCGGGGCGGTTCTCGCCATCGGCGGGTTCGTCCTGCTGGTGCTGCGCCAGCCGCGGCGCCGACCGCCCTTCGACGGGGACGACGGCGCCCGGGTCTGAGCCGCGCCGCGGCGCGTCTCGCGCCCGGCCGACCGGCCTCGGACCCTCAGACCTCGAGGTCCACCCAGACCGGCAGGTGGTCGCTGGCCTCGCGCACCGGCATACCCTCCAGCAGGGCGGGGTCCCCGGGCCGGGCCCCCCGGTGGCCCCGGGCGAACACCGCGTCGATGTGGCGGTGCGGCTGGTGGGCGGGGAAGGTCGGCCGGTCGGCGCTGACCTCCTGCACGGCGTCCGCCAGCATCTGCCACGCCGCCCCGTCACGCTCCTCGTTGAGGTCGCCGCCCAGCACCAGGGGCACGTCCTCGGAGCCGGCCCGCGCCCTGGCGAGCTCGGCCAGGACGGTGCCGGCGTGCTGCTCGCGCTGCTCGGCCCGCAGCGACAGGTGGACCGACACGACGTCCAGCTGCGGTCCCTCCGGGAGCCGGACCCGGGTCGTGGTGTAGCTGCGCGGGTTCTCCCGCAGCCCGACGCGGAGCCGACGGTCCACCGAGTCGGCCGCCGTCACCCGCAGGGCGGTCATGAGACCGGTGCCGCTGAGCAGGCGGGTGCGGCCGGACCAGAGCAGGTCACAGCTGCGGGCGAAGGAGCTGACGACGTACTCCGAGCCGGGGTGGCGGGGCAGCTCCTGCAGCAGCAGGACGTCGGGGCGGATCGCGCGGACGACGGCGGCGGCCGCGTCCGCGCTGTCCTTGAGTCCGCGCAGGTTGTAGCTGGCGACGCGCAGGGTGGGCATGGGCTCATCCTCCCCCACCCCACCGGAGGGTCCGGTATGCGGGGTCACCGGTCCCCCGCCGTGCTCGGGGAGGACGCCGGGTCCCGGCGGCGGGCGAGGTCGGCGGCCCCGACGACACCGGCCCGCGGCCCCAGCCGTGCCGCCAGCACAGGAGGGACCGGGCGGTGGCCACGGCCGACGAGCGTGCCGGCGAGGGTCTCGCGCGCCGGGTCGAGCAGGAGGTCCCCGGCCCCGCTGACGCCACCCCCGACGACGACCGTGCCCGGGTCGAGGGAGCCCACGACACCGGCCAGGCCCGTCCCCAGCCACCGCCCGACCTCGGCCAGGATCCTCCGGCTCGTGGGGTCCCCGTCGCGCGCGGCCCGCCAGACGTGCTCGCCGGTGACCCCGGACAGGTCGTCACCCGGACCGGCGGCCCGCAGCCCCGCCCCGGCCGGACCCCCGACCCGCAGCGCCTCCCGGGCCAGCCGGGTGAGCGCCCGCCCCGAGGCGTACTGCTCCCAGCACCCCTGGTTGCCGCATTCGCACGGCAGCCCCCCGGGGACCAGCTGCTGGTGCCCGAACTCCCCGGCCAGCCCGTGGCGCCCGCGCTGCAGCCGGCCGTGGGTGAGGATGGCACCGCCGATGCCGGTCCCCAGCGTCAGCACGACCAGGTGGCTCTCCCCCTGACCGGCCCCGAACCGGTGCTCGGCCCAGGCCGCGGCGTGCGCGTCGTTGTCGAGCACCACCGGGCGCCCGAGCCGTGCTTCCAGGGTGTCCCGCAGCGGCTCGTCGCGCCAGGACAGGTGCGGCGCGAAGACCACGCGGCCCCGGTCGGCGTCGACGAAGCCGGCCGCCCCCACCCCGACCGGCACGCGGGCACGGACCCCGGGCGGCACCTGCTTCAGGAGCTCGCGCACCACCTCGACCACGAGCCCCTCCACGACGGCAGCCGCGGCGGTGCGCGCAGGGGTCCGGCGGTGGGCCTCCGAGGTCACCCGGCCGTGCGCGTCGACCAGCCCTGCCTTGACGTGGGTCCCCCCGACGTCGACACCGACGGCCGGGCCCGCGGGGGCCTCGGCCGGGACGCTCACACCCGGCGCGAGGCGAGGTCGGCCGCCCCGATCATCCCTGCCTCGTTGCCGAGCTCGGCCAGCACCACCGGCGTGATGTCGCGGTGTCCCCGTCCGGTGAGGTGGCGGGCGAACGCGCGCCGGGCCGGCTGCAGGACGAGGTCTCCGGCCGCCGAGACCCCGCCACCGATGACGAGCAGCCCGGGGTCGAGGATGGCGGCGAGGGACGCCAGGCCCTCCCCGGCCCAGCGACCGACGTCCTCGAGGAGCTCCTGGGCCGCCGGGTCCCCGTCCTGGGCGACCTGCGTCACCATGACCCCGGTGAGGGCGCCCGGGTCCCCTCCGCAGGCGTCCGACAGCGCGCCCGCGTGCGGGCTGCCGCCGGCCAGGAGGTCGCGCGCCTCCCGCACCAGGGCGCTGCCCGAGGCGTACACCTCCCAGCAGCCCTTGTTGCCGCACCCGCACCGGTGGCCGTCCGGGACCATCCGCATGTGACCGACCTCGGCGGCCATCCCGTGCGTGCCCCGGACGAGCTCCCCGTCCACGACGATGCCCCCGCCGACGCCGGTGCCCAGGGTGATGAGCACCATCTCCTCGGCGTCCCGGGCGGCGCCGAAGCGGAACTCCCCCCACGCGGCCGCGTTGGCGTCGTTCTCCAGCACGACCGGCAGCCCGGTGGCCTGCTCCAGCCGCTCCCGCAGCGGCTCGTCGCGCCAGGCGAGGTTGGGGGCGAAGACCACGAGGTCGCCGGTGCGGTCGATGAAGCCGGCGCACGCCACCCCGACCGCCTCGACCGGGCGGTCCGGGCCGAGCCGCTCCGCCAGCTCACGCAGGAGGTCGGCGACGGCGGTCACGATGTCGTCCGGCGCCTGTGCAGGGGTCTCGCGCAACGCCTGCTCCAGGATGGTGCCGTCCTGGACC
This sequence comes from Serinicoccus chungangensis, assembly GCF_001483745.1. Lineage (GTDB taxonomy): Bacteria > Actinomycetota > Actinomycetes > Actinomycetales > Dermatophilaceae > Ornithinicoccus > Ornithinicoccus chungangensis_A. Next base: position 374,457 of record NZ_LQBL01000028.1, read on the forward strand.
GCGCTGGCCGCGATCTTGGTGCCTCCGATGTCCACGCCGACGCAGGTCCTCACCCGAGCACCCTACCGGGCGAGGGTAGGGTGAGCCCGCCCGAGTGAAGCCGATCCGCGAAGGGGAGCTGCTGTCGTGTCCGAGGTGTCCGTCCCTCCCCTGGCGACCGGGTCCGGGACCGGCAACCTCGTGGACTACCTGCTCGGGTGGGCGCACCGGGAGCCCTCGCGCGTCCTGGCCTCCACCCGGGACGGGGACACCTGGCACGACGTCACCGCGGTCGAGCTGCAGCGGCGGGTCGACCGCCTGGCCAAGGGCTTCCTCGCCGCCGGCATCCGCCCGGGTGACCGGGTGGCGCTGATGAGCCGGACGCGCCTAGAGTGGACCGTGACGGACCTGGCGCTGTGGAGCGCCGGGGCGGTGCCGGTACCCGTCTACGAGACGAGCTCCGCCGAGCAGGTGAGGTGGATCTGCCAGGACTCGGGGGCGGTCGCCATCATCGTCGAGGACGCCGCGATGCGAGCGGTCGTCACCCGGTGCCGGGACGACCTGCCCGATCTGCGCGACGTGTGGCAGATCGGGTCGGGGTCGCTGGAGGAGCTGGCGGCCGCGGGGCTGGAGGTCGCGGACGCCGAGCTGGAGTCGCGCCGCCGCGGCGTCGGGCGCGACGACCTCGCCACGGTCATCTACACCTCCGGCACGACCGGGGCGCCCCGCGGCTGCGAGCTGACCCACGGCAACTTCATGGCCCTGGCCGACAACGCCTGCGAGCGGCTCGGCGTCGTCGTCGAGGCCCCGGGCGCCGCGAACCTCCTCTTCCTCCCGCTGGCGCACGTCTTCGCCCGGTTCATCCAGGTCGTCTGCCTGCGGGCGGGGGTGCGGCTGGGCCACAGCCCGGACGCCCGCACGCTGCTGGAGGACCTGGCCGGCTTCGGCCCGACCTTCGTGCTGGCGGTGCCCCGCGTCTTCGAGAAGATCTACGCCGCCGCCGAGCAGCGGGCGCAGGCCTCCGGGCGGGGCGCCGTCTTCCGGTGGGCGGCCCGGGTCGCCGAGGCCCACAGCCGGGCGGTGGACACCGGGTCGGTCGGACCCGGCCTGACGCTGCAGCACGCCGTCGCCGACCGCCTGGTCCTGCGTCGCCTGCGCGCGTCCCTGGGGGGACGGGTGCGCTACGCCATCTCCGGCGGGGCCGCGCTGGGGGCACGGCTGGGGCACTTCTTCCGGGGCGCGGGCATCGTCGTCCTCGAGGGCTACGGCCTGACCGAGACCACGGCACCGGCCACCGTCAACACCCCGGACCAGCTGCGCATCGGGACCGTCGGACGCCCCCTGCCCGGGGTCGCGGTGCGGGTCGACGACCAGGGCGAGATCCTCGTCCGGGGCGTGGGGGTGTTCCGCGGCTACCGCCACGACCCGGCGGGCACCGAGGCGGTGCTGCGGGACGGGTGGCTCCGGACCGGGGACCTGGGCGAGCTGGACGCCGACGGGTTCCTGCGCATCACCGGCCGCAGCAAGGAGGTCATCGTCACCGCCGGCGGCAAGAATGTCGTCCCGGGTCCCCTGGAGGACCGGCTGCGCCGTCATCCGCTCGTCTCGCACGGCATGGTCGTCGGGGACGCCCGGCCCTTCGTCGCGGCCCTGGTGACGCTGGACGCCGACGTGCTGCCCGGCTGGCTGGAGCGCCGAGGTCTCGGCGGACTGCCCCCCGAGGAGGTCGTCGTGCATCCCCTCCTGCGGCAGGAGATCCAGGCCGTGGTGGACGAGGCCAACGCCACGGTCAGCCGCGCGGAGTCGATCCGCGCCTTCACCGTGCTGGCCGAGGACTTCACCGTCGAGGCCGGGACGCTCACCCCGTCGCTCAAGCTGCGCCGACACGTCGTGGCCGCGTCGCACGCCGAGCAGATCGAGGCGATCTACCGGTCGCGATGACGGCGGCCCGGACGGACCGTCCGGACCTCAGCCCGCCGCGGCGCGCCGGGACGGGCTGAGGACGGCCCGGGCTCCCCGGGCCTCGCCAGGAGTGACCAGCCCGGCCCGCACGAAGGCACCGACGGCAGCCAGCTCGTGGCTGTCCAGTCGCCCGCTCCGGTGCTGCGGGGCCGGGTCCTGCCCGCCCGGCGGCTCCGGCGCCCCTGGGGCGGCCCGGGGTTCCGAGGCCGACGACGGCGCCGGCGCCGGGTCCTCGAGCCAGACACGACCGAGGACGGGCACGAAGCAGTCCCCGCAGTGGTGGCCACGGACCGGGCACGTGTGACAGTCGATCACCGTGACGGCCCGGTCGTCCGGGGTGGGTGGTGGGGTCGAGTACGAGGGCATGGGGTCCACCTCCTTCATGACGACGACGCTAGGAGGGGCCACCGACATACCCCGTGCCCCGTCGTGCGCCCGTCGTGCGGACGGCGCGCCCGGCCCGGTCTGTCGGTGCGCCCACCTAGCCTCGGCGGTATGCAGACGCTGGACACGCGACGGCGGGCCTCAGGCCCTCCTCCCGGCCGAGACCGACCGGTGACCTACACGCAGCCGACCTTCGGGGACCTCGGCACCCCGTTGTCCGAGGTCCCCTTCGTCGTCGTCGACCTCGAGACCACCGGTGGGTCGCCCTCGGGCTCGCAGATCACCGAGGTCGGGGCCGTCAAGGTGCGGGGCGGCCAGGTCCTGGGTGAGCTCCAGACGCTGGTCCGTCCGGCCACGCCGATCCCCGGCTTCATCACCGTCCTGACGGGCATCACCAACGCGATGGTCGTCGAGGCACCGCCCATCTCCGTGGTGCTGCCCCAGTTCCTGGAGTTCGCGCGGGGCAGCGTCCTGGTCGCCCACAACGCCGGCTTCGACGTGTCTTTCCTCAAGGCCGCCGCCGCCGAGACCGGGCACGCCTGGCCCGGCTTCCCCGTCCTGGACACGGTGCGGCTCGCCCGCCAGCTCGTACACAAGGACGAGGCCCCCAACCACAAGCTCGCCAGCCTGGCCCGGTTGTTCGGCTCCGCCACGACCCCCGACCACCGGGCGCTGCACGACGCCCGGGCCACCGTCGACGTCCTGCACGGGCTGGTCGAGCGGGTGGGCAACCTCGGGGTGCACACCCTGGAGGAGCTGCAGTCCTACAGCTCACGGGTCAGCCCGGCACAGCGGCGCAAGCGCGTCCTGGCGGAGGCCATGCCCTCGGCCCCCGGGGTCTACGTCTTCCGCGACCGCGCCGGCGTCCCGCTCTACGTCGGCACCGCCAGCGACCTGCGGCGCCGCACGCTCAGCTACTTCACGGCCTCGGAGGGCCGACGGCGGATGACGGAGATGGTCGGTCTCGCCGACTCCCTCACCCCCATCGTGTGCGCCACCGCCCTGGAGGCCTCGGTCCGCGAGCTGCGGCTCATCGCCGAGCACAAGCCGCGCTACAACCGCCGGTCTCGGCACCCCGAGAAGGCCGTCTGGGTGCGCCTGACCGACGAGCCGTTCCCCCGGTTGTCCGTCGTCCGGTCGGTCCGCGACGACCGCGCCCAGTATGCCGGGCCGTTCGGCTCGCGGCGCAGCGCCGAGGCCGCCGTCACGGCGCTGCACGAGGTCGTCCCCCTGCGGCAGTGCACCCGCCGCCTCTCCGAGCGCTCACCCGGCTCGAGCGCCTGCGTGCTGCTGGAGATCGGGCGGTGCGGGGGGCCGTGCGTCGGGGCGCAGAGCAGGGAGGACTACGCGCAGGTGGCCCAGCAGGCGGGACGCGCGCTGGTCGGCAGCACCACGGACGTCGTGGCCGCCCTGCGGGTCCGGCTGGACGAGCTGGCCGGGCAGGAGCGCTTCGAGGAGGCTCGCACGCTGCGGGACCGGATGATGGCCCTGGTGCGGGCCACGGCACGGGGCCAGCGGCTGCGCCCCCTGACGCGCTCCCCCGAGGTGGTCGCCGCCCGCCGGCGCGAGGAAGGAGGCTGGGAGCTGGTCTGCGTGCGCTACGGCCGGCTCGCCGGCGCCTGCCTCAGCCCACGTGGCGCAGACCCGATGCCCTACGTCGAGGCGCTGCGCGAGACCGCGGAGGTGGTCTCCCCGCCCGAGGGCTCGGACGCGCCCGTCGCTCTGGTGGAGGAGACCGAGCTCGTGCTGCGCTGGCTGGAGGCACCGGGGGTGCGGCTGGTCGACCTCCAGGGCGAGTGGACCTGCCCCGTGGGAGGTGCGGGCGCGAGCCGCGCCCTGCTCGAGCCCGGAGCGGCGTCCTGGTCGACCACCGAGCCCGCGGCGGGGCGCGAGGTCCGGCCGTTCGACAGACCGGTCGGCGCCCTTCCCGGGTGAGCGGTCGGCCTCAGTGCTCCAGACCCAGGGAGAACCCCGCCTCGAGGTCGGAGGAGGAGTAGGCGCGGAAGGAGATGTGGGTGGTCGTCTCCAGCACCCCGCCCACCTTGTTGAGGCGGTCGGCGATGACGTCGGCGAAGTCCTCGTGCCGCTGCACCCGCGCGATCGCGATGAGGTCGACGTCCCCGGTCACGGAGTAGACCTCCCGGATCCCCTCGATCTCGGCGATCTCCTGGGCGACCTCGGGGATGCGACCGACCTCGGCCTTGATCATGACGATGGCAGAAATCACCCGCTCACTCTAGCCCCCGACGCTCAGCCCCACCCCAGCTCGTGCAGACGGTCGTCGTCGATCCCGAAGTGGTGGGCGATCTCGTGCACCACCGTCACCGCGATCTCGTCCAGCAGCTCCTCGCGGTCGGCGCACATGCGCAGCAGCGGACCCCGGTAGACGAAGATCCGGTCCGGGAGCTGGGCCCCCCAGTCGCGCTCGGTGAGCGGGATGCCGTCGTAGAGACCCAGCAGGTCCGGATCCTCGGGCGGGGGCTCGTCCTCGACGAGGAAGACGACGTTGTCGAGCCGGGCCATGAGCGGTGCGGGGACGAGGTCGAGGGAGTCCCCGACGGCCTCCTCGAACTCCTCCACCGACATGGTCAGCGGCCCGTCCTGGGGCACGGCATCCTCGGGCCCCGGACGCGACCGCGCCCCGCCATCCGTCTCCGGGGCAGGGCGCGGTCCGTCGGGCTGGACCTCAGCGATGGTGCGTGGGTGCCTGGACCGCGGACCCGTGCCCGTCGGAGAAGTCGTCGTCACCGGTGCTGTCGTTGACGGGCGCACCCAGCTGGGGGACACCCGGCGCCTCGAGCGCGTCGTGCTCTCCGTGGTGGTGGGCCGCCGCGAGCTCCTCCGGCGTGACCGCGGTGACGGCGTCCTTGTAGAAGAACGACGACAGGGCGGCCTGCGCACCCGCCAGCGGGCTGCGGCGGCGGGCGACCCCACGGCTGTCGACGTCCGGGCCCTGGGTGAGACCCAGCGGGGTCGGGGTGTCGTAGTCCACGAGCGCCCAGCGCTCGAACTCGTCCAGAGGCTCGTGCGCCTCGAAGAACCGACCCTCCGGGGTGCGGACGATGCGCCCGGTCTCGTTGCCGTGCAGGACCCGCTCACGGTCGTGGCGCTGCAACGACAGGCACAACCGCTTGGTCACGAAGAACACCAGGACCGGGAGCACGAAGAACATCGTCCGGAAGAGGATGGTCAGGTCGTTGATCGACAGCCCCAGCTTGATGGCCAGGATGTCGTTGACGCACGCCAGGGCCAGCACGAGGTACATCGAGATGGCCGCGGCGCCGATTGCCGTCCGGGTCGGCGCGTTGCGCGGACGCTGCAGGATGTGGTGCTCGCGCTTGTCGCCGGTGACCCAGGCCTCGAGGAACGGGTAGGCGCCCAGGACCACCCACACGAGGGGCAGCAGGACGAGCGACCCGAGGAAGATGTTGAAGCTCCAGACGGTCCCGAAGAGGGTGAACTCCAGCCATCCCGGGAGCAGGCGCAGCGCACCGTCGGAGAACCACATGTAGAAGTCCGGCTGGCTGCCCGCCGTCACTTGGGTCGGGTCGTAGGGCCCGTAGACCCACACCCCGTTGATCTGCACCAGGGCGGAGACCAGGGCGGTGATGCCGAAGACGACGAAGAAGAACCCGCCGGCCTTGGCGGCGTAGACCGGCATGATCGGGAAGCCGACCACGTTGTCGTTGGTCCGTCCCGGCCCGGGGTACTGGGTGTGCTTGTGGACCACGACGAGGGCCAGGTGCAGCACGAAGAGCCCGACGAGGATCGCCGGGATGAGCAGCACGTGGGCGATGTAGAGCCGCGGGATGATGGCCTCGCCCGGGAACTCGCCGCCGAAGACGAAGAAGGTCATCCAGGTGCCGATGACCGGCGCCGACATCATGAAGCCGTTCATGGCCCGGATACCCGTGCCGGAGAGCAGGTCGTCCGGGAGCGAGTAGCCGGCGAAGCCCTCGATGATCGCCAGCAGCGACAGGACGACACCGATGAGCCAGTTGATCTCACGCGGCTTGCGGAAGGCACCGGTGAAGAACACGCGCGCGGCGTGCAGCGCGATGCCGACGATGAAGAACAGCGCCGACCAGTGGTGCAGCTGCCGGATGAGCAGACCGCCCTTGACCTCGAAGCTGATGTCGAGGGTGGAGGCGTAGGCCTCGGACATGCCGACACCCTTGAGCGGGACGTAGTCGCCGTCGTAGACGACGTGGCCCATGCTGGGGACGTACCAGAGGGTGAGGAACGTCCCCGTGATGAGCGCGATGATCATCGAGTACATCGCGATCTCGCCGAGCAGGAAGCTCCAGTGGTCGGGGAAGACCTTCTTCAGGGCGAAACGCAGGCCCTTGGCCGCGCCGACGCGTTCGTCGGCCCACACCAGCGCCCCGGGGAACTTGGCGTCCGGCGAGGACTGATCGGTCTGGCTGGCCGGACGCTCCGGCGGGGTCTCATCGGAGCGCAGGTGGTCCGCGCCCTGGGGGACGTGCGTCGTCACGACTACTCAACTCCCATCAAGCCTGGGCGCTCGCGCTCCCAGAAGCTGGGTCCGACGGGCTCGCGGAACGGGCCCGCGGCCACGATGTATCCATCGCCGTCGACCGTGATCGGCAGCTGGGGAAGGGGCCGCCTGGCCGGCCCGAAGATGACGTTGCAGTCGTCGGTCATGTCGAACGTCGACTGGTGGCACGGGCACAGCAGGTGGTGCGTCTGCTGCTCGTACAGCGCCACCGGGCACCCCACGTGGGTGCACACCTTGGAGTAGGCCACGATGCCCTCGTAGCCCCACTCGCGTTGCTTCTGGCTCTTGATGAGGGAGGGGTCCAGGCGGACCAGGATGACCTGGTCCTTGGCCTTGGCGATCATCGCCTCCTCGGCACCGTGCTCCTCGACCGCCTCGTGGCCCACCCAGCCGTCCGGCATGACGTGGAAGACCGAGCCCTGGGTGACGTCACCGGCCCGGATCGCCGCGTTGGAGGGGTCGATCCGCAGCAGCGTGCCCTCCGTCCAGTTGGTGGTGTAGAGCCCCTGCGGACGCGGGCCCAGCCCGGCGACGACCGGCAGGGCGATCGGGAGAGCGAAGAGCCCCAGGGCCCCGCCGGCCGACCCGAGGATGGCCGAGCGGCGGTTGAGCTGGGAACTGCGCCAGCCGTGCGACAGGGTCTGCGCCACCGCCTCGCGGTCGTCGTCACCGGAGACCTGGGGGTGGCGCTGCTCCACCACCTCCTCGTCCGGCATGAGCGTCTTGGCCCAGTGGATGGCACCCAGGCCGATGCCGAGGAGCGAGACGGCCGTGGTGATGCCGATCGCGAGGTGGAAGAGGTTGATCTCCCCGATGCCCAGCAGGTAGCCCTTGAGGTCGGGGTCGATGGCGAAGTAGGCGATGACGAACGCGATGGACGCCAGCGCCGACAGGGTGAACAGCACGACGACCTGGATCTCGGCACGCTTGGCGGCCTTGGGGTCCTCGTCGGCGCGACGCGGCACGTGCGGCGGCAGCCCCGGGTTCTCGAAACGCTCGGTCCGGGCCGGGGCGTCGGTGGCCTGGCGCCTGGCCGGGGTGGTGTCGTCGTGGTGGGGGTTCGTCATGGTTCAGGCCGCCTTTCGTCCGAGCCACACGGCAGCGCCGATGAAGGCGAGGATGCCGATCGTCCACGCGAAGAGGGCGTCGCCGGCCGGACCCAGGCTGCCCAGCGTGTGGCCGCCCTGGTCGTTGGCGCCGTCCTCGATGCTCTTGAGGAAGGCGATGACGTCGCGCTTCTCCTCGGGGGTGATGTTCTGGTCGTTGAACACCGGCATGGACTGCGGGCCGGTGAGCATGGCCTCGTAGATGTGCTGCTCGTCCACACCCATGAGGGTGGGGGCGTACTTGCCCCGGGTCAGGGCACCACCCGTGCCCGAGGAGTTGTGGCACATGGCGCAGTTCGTGCGGTAGACCGCGCCGCCGTTGGCAGCATCACCCTGGGAGGCGTCGAGCCACTGCTCCTCCGGCACGTCCGGGCCGGGGGCGAGGGAGTCGACGTAGACGGCGAGGGCGGTGATCTCCTCGTCGCTGAAGTGCACCTGCGAGATGTTGCGCTCGGCCTGGACGCCCGGCGCCGGCAGCGGCATCCGGCCGGTGGCCACCTGGAAGTCCACCGCGGCGGCACCCACGCCGTAGAGGGAGGGGCCTGCCTCGCCGTTGCCCTCGGCGTTCGCACCGTGGCAGGAGGCGCAGTTGCCGAGGAAGAGCTCGCGGCCCTCGTCGAGCTGCTCCTGGGAGGCGCCCTCGGCCGAGGTCCCGGGCGGGACGTTGGTCTGCAGGGCGGCGTAGGCCGTGCCCGTGAAGGTCAGGCCCAGGAACAGGAGCACGAGCAGCGCCAGCGGGCTGCGACGGCGGGCGGCGAGGAAGTTCACTCGGCGGTCCTTCCGGGGTTCGGGGACGGCGGGACGGGGACGGAGGCGCGGACGTCTCATTGCAGCAGGTAGATGACCGCGAACAACGCGATCCACACCACGTCGACGAAGTGCCAGTAGTAGGAGGTGACCACCGCACCGGTGGCCTGCGCGTGGGTGTAGCGCTTGGCGGTGAAGCTGCGGCCGATGATGAGGAGGAAGGCGATGAGCCCGCCGGTCACGTGGAGGCCGTGGAAGCCGGTGGTGATGTAGAAGACCGAGCCGTAGGGGTCGGCGGTGGGGGTGAGACCCTCCATGGTCAGCGTGGCGTACTCCCACACCTGCCCGGCGATGAAGGTCGCGCCGAAGAGGTAGGTGAGGGTGTACCACTCCCGCATGCCCCAGCCGGTGTCGCCCAGGGGGTTGCCGATGTGGAACAGGCTCCCGGTCCGGTGCGGGATGCCCCGCTCGGCCTTCCACACCCCGAACTGGCACCACACGGAGGAGATGACGAGGATCATCGTGTTGATGGTGGCGAAGGTGACGTCGAGGTACTCGGTGCGCTCGGCCCACAGGTCGGGAGAGACCGAGCGGATGGTGAAGTACATCGCGAACAGCCCGGCGAAGAACATGATCTCGCTGCCCAGCCAGACCATGGTGCCGACCGCGACCATGTTGGGCCGGGTCGCCGGTCCGTGCGCGGTCGCGTGGAACCGGTCGGCGTCGCTCAGGGTTGCTGCAGGAGATGTCGCCACAGGCCCATCTTAGGCCCATCGCGGCACAGCACGCGCGGCCACCCCGCCGCAGGCGCTCCCGTGCTTCCTCCGGGTCGGGCGGCTCGGTAGGATCGCCGGCATGAGCACTCCCGCGGTCCCCTCCGCCTCCGGCGGCCTTACCACCACCTCCGTCTCGGTCCTGCTCTACAGCAACGACCGCTCGGTGCGGGACGCCGTCCGCGTCGGCGTCGGTGAGCGGCCCGCGGACGACGTGGTCATCGAGCGGTGGAAGGAGTGCGCCACCCCCGAGGTGGCCCTCATCGAGGCCCGGGACGGCGACTACGACCTGCTCATCCTGGACGGCGAGTCGCAGCCCTACGGCGGCATGGGCGTCTGCCGGCAGCTGAAGAACGAGCTGTTCGACTGCCCCCCGGTCCTCGTGCTCACGGGTCGTCCCGGCGACGGGTGGCTCGCGACCTGGTCGCAGGCCGACGCGGTCCTCTCCCGCCCCCTCGACGAGGCACGGCTGACGGCGGCCGTCGCCGACCTGGCCCGCCGGTGACCGACGGCGGCGCCGACCGGACGGGAGGGGCCGGCGCCGGAACCCTCGTCACCGGCTGGGCGGACGTCCTCAGCGCGCTCACCCGCGGCGAGGACCTCTCCAGCAGCACGACGTCCTGGGTCATGGACCAGGTCATGACGGGCGCGGCCAGCGACGCCCAGCTCGGCGGCTTCCTCACCGCGCTGCGCACCAAGGGCGAGACGGCGCAGGAGATGTCCGGGCTGTCGAGCACGATGCTGCAGCACGCGCACCGGCTCGAGGTCCCGGGGCCGACCGTCGACATCGTCGGGACCGGCGGCGACCGGGCCATGACGGTCAACATCTCGACGATGTCGGCCGTCGTCATGGCGGCGGCCGGCGCGACGGTGGTCAAGCACGGCAACCGCGCCGCCTCCAGCCGGTCCGGGTCCGCCGACATGCTCGAGGCCCTCGGCGTCCGCCTCGACCTCTCCCCCGAGCGGGTCCGGCAGGTCGCGCACGAGGCGGGCATCACGTTCTGCTTCGCCCTCACCTTCCACCCGTCGATGAGGTATGCCGGGGCCGTGCGCCGCGAGCTGGGGATCGGCACCGCCTTCAACTTCCTCGGGCCGCTCACCAACCCGGCGCAACCCCGCTACGCCGCGGTGGGCTGCGCCGACGCCCGCATGGCCCCGCTCATGGCGCAGGTCTTCGCCGACCGCGGCACCCGGGCGGTGGTGTTCCGCGGTGACGACGGCCTGGACGAGATCACCACGGCCACCACGACCTCGCTGTGGTGGGCGGACGACGAGGGCCGGGTGGCGCAGCACGTGCTCGACCCCCGACGCCTCGGCCTGCCCCTGCACCCCCTGGAGGAGCTGCGCGGGGAGGACGCCGAGCACAACGCCCGGGTGGCCCGCCGTCTCTTCGACGGCGGGACGGGTGCCGTGCGCGACGCGGTCCTGCTCAACGCGGGCACGGCCCTGGCCCTCGTCGAGGCGGGTGAGTCCTCCACGCACCCCGGCAGCGCCGAGGAGCTGGACGGGGCGGTGCGCGACGGCATACGCCGGGCCGCCGAGGCGCTCGACAGCGGCGCCGCCGCCCAGGTCGTCCAGCGGTGGGTCGCCGCGACCGGCTGACCGGCCCGCGATAGCGTCGCGGCATGCGCGCCATCATCGTGGACCAGCCCGGAGGGCCGGAGGCCCTGACCCTCGTCGACCGCCCCACCCCGGAGCCCGGCCCCGGCGAGGTGCTGGTCGACGTGGCCGCCGCCGGCGTGAACTTCATCGACGTCTACCACCGCTCCGGCGCCTACCCCCTGCCGACCCCGTTCGTCGTCGGCAGCGAGGGGGCCGGGACCGTCCGCACGGTGGGCCCGGACGTCTCCGGGGTCGCCGAGGGAGACCGCGTGGCGTGGGCCATGTCGCCGGGGACGGGGTACACCGACGAGGCCGTCGTGGCCGCCGACCGCCTCGTGCTCGTGCCGTCGGAGGTCGACCTCGAGACGGCCGCCGCCGTGATGCTGCAGGGACTGACGGCCCACTACCTGGCCCGGACCACCTTCGAGGCCGCACCCGGTCACACCGCCCTGGTGACCGCGGCCGCCGGCGGTGTGGGCCTGCTGCTCACCCAGCTGCTCGCCCGGGCGGGGACCCACGTGATCGGCACGGTGGGCTCGCCGGCCAAGGCCGAGCTGGCGCGTGCCGCCGGCGCCCACGACGTCGTGCTCTACCGCGAGGAGGACCTGGTCGACCGGGTCCGGGAGATCACCGGCGGCCAGGGGGTCCACGTCGTCTACGACGGGGTGGGTCGGGACACCTTCGACGCGGGGCTGGAGCTCCTGCGCCCGCGCGGCACCATGGTGCTCTTCGGTGCGGCCAGCGGACCGGTGCCCCCGGTCGACCCGCAGGTCCTCAACCAGCAGGGCTCGCTCTTCCTCACCCGGCCCAGCCTGGCGCACTACGTCGCCGACCGGGCCGAGCTGCTCGCCCGCGCCGACGACCTGATGCACCTGGTGGCGGCCGGGGAGCTACAGGTGCGGGTGTCCGGTCGTTACGCCCTAGCCGACGCCCATCAGGCCCACACGGACCTGGAGGCCGGGGGCACCACCGGCAAGCTGCTCCTCCTGCCCTGACGAGGACCGGCCGCCAGGACCCGCGGCCGGGGCCTCAGACCGCCTTGGCGCCCCGGAAGAACTCGAAGGTCCAGCCGAGGATGGAGATGAGCAGGAAGGGCACCGCGCAGATGAGCAGCCACCAGCCCACCGCGAGCCCCAGGGCGACCACCGCGACCGACAGGCCCAGCCACAGCGGCCACCAGCTGTAGGGCGCGAAGTGGCCGTAGTCGCCGGACAGGTCGGCGATCTCGCCCTGCAGGTCGTCCTCGGGGCGGGCGTCCGTCTTGCGGCCGGTCACCCAGAGGTAGAAGGCGATGAACGCCGTGAAGAGCATGGTGAGGAGCAGGCCGATGACGCCCACCCACTCCAGGGGGTCGGTGAACCACGCGTAGAGCGCCGTGGCCAGCGCGAAGAACGGCACCAGGGCACCGAAGACCTTGACCTCTGCCCGCATCAGCCGCGCTCCTTGCCGGTGTAGCCACCATGGTCCGTGCCGTTCTGGCCGTCCGGGTCCGTGTCAGGCCCACCGAGCAGCTGCTCGGCGACCCCCTTGTCGGGCTCGGGCGACTCCAGGGTGCCGATCTGCGGGTGGTGCAGGTCGAAGGCGGCGCGCTCGGAGCGGATCCGCGGCAGCGACTCGAAGTTGTGCCGCGGCGGCGGGCATGACGTCGCCCACTCCAGCGACATACCCCAGCCCCACGGGTCGTCCACCTCGACCTTCGGGGTGCGGAAGCTCTTCCACACCGCGTAGAAGAAGGGGAGCATGGAGGCGGCGAGCAGGAAGGAGGAGACGGTCGACAGCTGGTTCATCCAGGTGAAGCCGTCCTCGGGCAGGTAGTCGGCGTAGCGCCGGGGCATGCCCTGCACCCCCAGCCAGTGCTGGATGAGGAAGGTACCGTGGAAGCCCAGGAACAGCATCCAGAAGTGGATCTTGCCGAGCCGCTCGTCCAGCATGTGGCCGGTGAACTTGGGCCACCAGAAGTAGTAGCCGGCGAACATCGCGAACACCACGGTGCCGAAGACGACGTAGTGGAAGTGCGCCACCACGAAGTAGGTGTCCGACACGTGCCAGTCGAGGGCGGGGCTGGCGAGGATGACACCGGTCAGCCCGCCGAAGAGGAAGGTGATGAGGAAGCCCACGGCCCACAGCATGGGCGTGTCCATCTTGATGGAGCCCTTCCACATGGTGCCGATCCAGTTGAAGAACTTCACCCCGGTCGGGACCGCGATGAGCATGGTCATGATGGTGAAGAACTCCAGCAGGATGGCGCCCGTGGCGTACATGTGGTGCGCCCACACCGCGACCGACAGGGCGGCGATCGCCATCGTCGCCATGACCAGGGTCTTGTAGCCGAAGAGCGGCTTGCGCGAGAAGACCGGGATGACCTCGGAGATGATGCCGAAGAACGGCAGCGCGATGATGTAGACCTCGGGGTGGCCGAAGAACCAGAACAGGTGCTGCCACAGCATGGCGCCGCCGTGCTCGGGGTCGAAGATGTGCCAGCCGAAGATGCGGTCGGTGGCCATCCCGAAGAAGGCGGCGGCCAGCACCGGGAAGGCGACCAGCACGAGGATCGAGGTGACGAGGATGGTCCAGGTGAAGATCGGCATCCGGAACATCGTCATGCCGGGGGCGCGCATGCACAGGATGGTGGTGATGAAGTTCACCGCGCCGAAGATCGTCGCGAACCCGCTGACGGCCAGCCCGACCACCCACAGGTCCCCGCCCAACCCGGGGCTGTGCGTGGGCCCGGCCAGCGGCTGGTAGGCGAACCAGCCGAAGCTGGCGGCCCCGCTGGGGGTGAGGAAGCCGCCGACCGCGATGAGGCTGCCGAAGAGGAACATCCAGAAGGCCAACATGTTGAGCCGGGGGAAGGCCACGTCCGGCGAGCCGATCTGCAGCGGCACGAGGGCGTTGGCGAAGCCGGCGAACAACGGCGTCGCGAACATCAGCAGCATCACCGTGCCGTGCATGGTGAACAGCTGATTGTAGATCTCCGGGTTGTCGACGACCTGCAGCCCCGGGACGAACAGCTCCGCGCGGATGAGCAGCGCCATGAGCCCGCCCAGGATGAACCAGGCCATCGTGGTGACGAAGTAGAGGTTGCCGATGACCTTGTGGTCCGTCGTGGTGAGGACCCGCACGGCGTTGCGCACGAACGAGCTGCGCTCGGACACCTGCGGCGGCCGCGGGGGGGCGCCGACCTCGGGGCGCTCGGTGGTGATGGCCATCAGTTCCTCACTCCCTCGGGCAGCTTGTCCTGCTGGTCGGGCTGCAGCTCGTACTGGTCGAGGTCAGGCCCCAGCTGACCGGTGTTGCCCGACTCCTCGAGACCGGCGATGAAGGCGTCGTACTCCTCCTGCGAGACCACGTCGACCTCGAAGAGCATCTCGGAGTGGTAGGCCCCGCAGAGCTCGGCGCACTTGCCGGCGAAGGTCCCCTCCTCGGTGGTGGTCACCTGGAAGATGTTGACCCGCCCCGGCACCATGTCCAGCTTCTGCAGGAAGTTGACGACCCAGAAGGAGTGGATGACGTCGCGCGAGGTCAGCACGAACTCGACGCGGCTGTCGACCGGGAGCACCAGCCTGGGCAGGGTCTCCGGGACCCCCGGCTGGCCCTCGTTGAGGTCGCGGGCCTGCTGGCCCGTCACGTAGACCTGCTCCTCCACGTAGTTGAAGTCCCAGCTCCACTTCTTGGCGGCCACGTTGACGACGACGTCGGGTTCCTGGTCGGTGTCGAGCATGGCGTTCTGCAGGGTGACCGTCTGCCCGAACATCGCCGCGACCATGAGCACGGGCACGACGGTGTAGAGGATCTCGAAGGGCACGTGGTAGCGGAACTGGACGGGGACCTCGTCCTCGCTGCGGCGCCGGTAGGCGAAGACCGCCCACAGGACGAGGAAGCAGACCAGCGCCCCGACCGCGAGCGCCGCGATCCAGGTGGCGTTCCAGAAACCGATGACGTCCGGACCGACCTCGGTCGCGGGCTCGGGGAGGTATCCGCGGGTGACGTCACCGCACCCGGAGAGCACCGCAGCACCCGTTCCGGCGGCCACGAGGACCGCCGCCCGGCGCCTCACGGACCCGGCCAGGGCCACTCGTCGTTCGGTCCGTGGCACAGATCCACCTCTTGATGCTGGGACGGTCGGCTTCACGCCAGACACTCTACCCTCACCGGGTGGCTGCGGCTCTCCCACCGGGGGGTATGCCGCGCCACCGGCGGGGCAGGTCCTGCGCCACCCGTTCGCGGAGCAGGTCCAGGTAGCTGCTCCGGCCGACCGCCGTGACCCCGAGGGAGCGCAGGTGGGGGGTCTGCCACTGCACGTCCAGCAGCCACGGCTCCCCGTCCTCGGAGAGGACGCCGACGAGGGCGTGCAGGGCCACCTTGGAGGCGTCCGGGACCCGGTGAAACATCGACTCACCGGCGAAGAGGCGGCCGACCGCCAGCCCGTAGACGCCGCCGACGAGGTCGTCCCCGGACCACACCTCGACCGAGTGCGCCCACCCCAGCCGGTGCAGGGTCCCGTAGGCCTCGGCGACGTCCCGGGTGATCCAGCCGCCGTCCCGCCGGGGGTCGGCGCACCCTTCGACGACGGCCTCGAAGGCCTCGTCGACCGTCGTCCGCCACCCCCGGCCGGCGCGACGGGCGGAGCGGCTCAGGTGCAGGTCGCCGGGCAGGAGGATCCCCCGCGGGTCCGGCGACCACCATCCGATCGGAGGGGCGCCGCCCTCACCCAGACCCATGGGGAACAGGCCCGCCCGGTAGGCGGCGAGGATGGTGCCCGGCGCGAGGTCGGCGCCGATCCCGACCAGGTCCTCCCCCGGGAGCGCACCGTCCGTGGTCAGCTCCCACGGGGTCGGCTCAGGCTCCGCCGGAGCTCGGGCTGCGCCGCGCCCGGCTGCGCCGGGAACTGCTGCGCCGGGAACTGCTGCGTGCTCGCTCCGCTCGCCCATGCTGTCTGTTCCGCGGAACAGGCTCGCTCCGCTCGCGTTCCGCGGTCAGCTGAAGCTGTCTCCGCAGGCGCAGGAGCTGCCGGCGTTGGGGTTGTCGATGGTGAAGCCCTGCTTCTCGATCGTGTCGGCGAAGTCGATCGACGCACCGTCGAGGTACGGCGCGCTCATCCGGTCCACGACGACCTCGACACCGTCGAAGTCGGCGACCAGGTCGCCGTCGAGGGTGCGCTCGTCGAAGTAGAGCTGGTAGATGAGCCCTGAGCAGCCGCCCGGCTGCACCCCGATCCGCAGGCGCAGGTCGTCACGACCCTCCTGCTCGAGCAGGCTCTTGACCTTGCCCGCCGCGAGGTCGCTGAGGGTGACGCCGTGGCTCTGGGTGGTCTGGGTCTCGGTCATGCGCTGGGGTCCTCTCGTGAGGGGAAGTCGTGCACGTGGAACGTCACCCTGGGGCGATCCTGTTCCCGTCCCCGCCAGGGTACGTCACCGGGGTCCGGGCGGCGTCCAGGTGCGGGCGACCCGCCCCGCCAGCTCGCCCAGGTCCTCCCCCGCGCGCAGGCCGTAGGAACCGCTCACCCCGAGCGACATGCCCTCCCGGCGACCGACCGCGACCTGCCGGGCGAGCACGACCGTGGGGGCGGCCACCTCGGAGGCCGCGCGGGCCGTGTCGGGGACCACCCCCGCGTGGACGGTCGTCCAGTCGTAGGTCTCGGTGACGAGCACGACCAGCGCCCCGGCCAGCCGACCGCCGACGCCCAGGTCGTCGAGCAGCAGGCGGGGGCCGGTGTCGGTGCGCGCCCCGAGCAGCTGCAGGGCGTACCCGATCCCCCCGGCCACCCCCGACCCCGGCGACCGCTCGGGGCGGCGGGGCAGCCCGGTCAGCAGGTCCCGGGGCGGTGGCAGCAGCGCGTTGACGCGGTCGGTGAGCATCCCGAGCTCGGTCTCCAGCCGCTGGGTCACCGCGGGCGCCACCCCCAGCTCGCCGAGCGAGGCGCTGGCCCCGTGGAAGCCGAGCAGCGACGCCTCGGTGGTCGTCGCGAGCACCAGCGCGACGTCGGACCAGCGCTCGCGGACCGCGGCCAGGTGCTCGAGGTCGGCACCGGCACCGAGCTCGACGAGCAGCCCGCGGCCGCCGTCGTGCGCGGCCGCCGGGCCGGCGCCCACGAC
The DNA here is from genome assembly GCF_001483745.1 of Serinicoccus chungangensis. Classification (GTDB taxonomy): domain Bacteria; phylum Actinomycetota; class Actinomycetes; order Actinomycetales; family Dermatophilaceae; genus Ornithinicoccus; species Ornithinicoccus chungangensis_A. The sequence goes on from NZ_LQBL01000028.1 coordinate 391,624, forward strand.
GACGCGGCCGACGCCCAGGTCCCGGGCGCGGCGCAGCAGCACGCCGACCCCGGCACTGGTGAGACCGACCGGGTCTGCGAGCCGGGCCGCGTCCACGAGGTGGCGTCCGACGACCTGCGCGGTGTCGAGGTATGCCGTGGCCCCCTCCCCCTCGCCGACGACGGTGACCGCCGCGGGCACCTCGCGCCCGGCCGGGTCGGGCACGAGGACGGGGTGGGTCGCGGTGGGGACGCCGGTGGAGGCGGCGCGCTCGCCCACGACCGCGGCGAAGCCGGCTCCCCCGTCGTGCAGCGGGTGCGCCTCGACCTGCGCGTGCGGGGCTGCCCGGCGCCATCCCCGCGCCACGACCTCCTCGGTGCCCGGCGGGAGCCGGTCACCGGAACGGTCGACGACGACGACCACGCGTGGCGTGCGCACCCTCAGCGCCTCTCGACCGCGCCGGGACTCAGGCGTAGACCATCTGCATGGCCTCGCGCACCTCGGACAACGTGGCCTCGGCCACGTCGTTCGCGTGCGCGTTGCCGGCGGCGAGCACCCGCCGCAGCTCGGCCGGGTCCGCCTCCAGCTCGGCCCTGCGTGCCCGGAGCGGGGCGAGGTGCTCGTTCACCGCCTCGGTGACCACCCGCTTGAGGGCGCCGGACCCGCCGTCCCCGATCTCGTCGGCGACGGCGTGCGGGTCGCGACCGGTCGTCAGGGAGGCCAGCAGCACGAGGTTGGAGACCTCCGGGCGCCCGACCGGGTCGTAGGTGATGTGCCGGTGGGGGTCGGTGACGGCCTTCTTGACGGCACGCGCGGTGTCGTCGGCACTCATCCGCAGCTCGATGACGTTGCCGCGGGACTTGCTCATCTTCTGCCCGTCGGTGCCCAGCAGGTTCGGGACCTCGGAGAGCAGCGCGTCGGGGGCGGGGAAGACCGGCGCCGAGCCGTCCCCGGCCCGGCCGTAGCGCTCGTCGAAGCGCCGGGCCACCACCCGGGTCTGCTCCACGTGCGGCAGCTGGTCCTTGCCGACCGGGACGACGTTGGCCTTGCAGAAGAGGATGTCGGCGGCCTGGTGGACGGGGTAGGTGAGCATGAGACCGGTCATGGGCCGGCCGCCGGTCGCCTCCTGCTCGGCCTTCACCGTGGGGTTCCGGCGCAGCTCGGCGTCGGTCACGAGCGACAGGAAGGGCAGCAGCAGCTGGTTGAGCGCGGGCACCTGGGAGTGCGCGAAGATCGTGGTGCGTGCCGGGTCGACCCCCACCGCCAGGTAGTCGGCGAGCAGCGAGAACACCCGCTCCTGGATCGAGTCGACGGTGTCCCGGTCGGTGATGACCTGGTAGTCGGCGATGAGCACCCAGGTGTCCACGCCCTGGTCCTGGAGGGCCACCCGGTTGCGCAGGCTGCCGAAGTAGTGGCCCAGATGCAGGTGGCCGGTGGGGCGGTCCCCCGTGAGCATCCGGTAGCGGGAGGGGTGGTGCTCCAGGTCCGCCCAGATCTGCTCGCTGCGGGCCGTGCTGCGGCGCAGGGAGGCCTCGGACGTGGAGTCCGAGAGCGCCTCGCTGCCGGGGTCGTCCTGCGGTCGGGTCGTCTGGGGCTCGGTGGTCACGACGAGTGATGGTAGCCACCCGCGCCGCCGGTGCGGCGCGGGTGGTCCACCGTCAGCGCAGCGACTCCCGCCCGTGCGGCGTGGTCCAGCCGCTGGTGTCGGGACCGAGCGGGACGACACCGGTCGGGTTGATGTCGCGGTGCGTCGCGTAGTAGTGCGCCTTGACGTGCTCCAGGTCGACGGTGGACCCGAAGTCCCACGTCTGCCACAGGTCCCGGGCGTAGGCCCACAGCACGGGCATCTCGGTCAGCTTGTGCCGGTTGCACTTGAAGTGGCCGTGGTAGGCCGCGTCGAAGCGCACGAGCGTGGGCCAGAGGCGCACGTCGGCGAGGGTGAGCTGGTCACCGACGAGGTAGCGCTGGTCGGCCAACCGCTCGGAGAGCCAGTCGAGCCGGGAGAACAGCTGCTCGAAGGCCTCGTTGTAGGCCTCCTGGCTGCCCGCGAAGCCGCAGCGGTAGACACCGTTGTTGACGTCCGCGTAGACCAGGTCGGATACCTCCTCGATCTCGTCCCGCAGGTGCTCGGGCCACAGGTCCGGGGCGTCCGGGGCGTGGTGGTCGCCCCACTCGGTGACGAGGTCCTTGACCATCTGGTGGAAGTCGTTGGTCACCACCCGGCCGGTCGTGGTGTCGACGAAGGCGGGCACGGTGATGCCCGAGTCCGGGTAGCCCTCGGGGCGGGCGTCGTAGGCGTCCTTGAGGCGGGGTATGCCCAGCACCGGGTCCACGCCGCCGGGGTCCAGGTCGAAGGTCCAGGAGTCCTCGTCGTGCACCGGTCCGGCGACGGCCATGCTGATGGCGTCCTCGAGTCCCAGCAGGTGACGGGTGAGGATCGTGCGGTGGGCCCACGGGCAGGCCCGCGAGACGGCGAGGCGGTAGCGGCCCGGCTCCACCGGGAAGCCGTCGCGTCCGTCGCGCGTGATCCGCTCGGGGATGTAGTGGCTCTTGCGCTCGAAGCTGCCCTCGGAGCTGACGTAGCCGGAGGAACCTTCGGAGCGGGTAGTTGAATCGTCACTCATCATGGTCCCCATCATGCCCTGCACCCGCCAGCCGGTCCAGCAGGAGCGCCTCGGCCAGGCATACCCGCTCGAACTCGCCCAGGTGCAGGCTCTCGTTGGCCGCGTGCGCCCGGGTGTCCGGGTCCTCCACCCCGGTGACGAGGATGGCCGCGTCGGGGAAGCGCTCGGCGAAGGCCGCCACGAACGGGATCGAGCCCCCCACCCCGATGTCCACCGGGTCGACCCCGTCCCAGGCGTCCCGGAAGGCGGCACGGGCGGCGTCGTAGACCGGCCCCTGCGCGTCCGCGGCGAACCCCCGGCCGTCGTCGACCACGGTGACGTCCACCTGGCAGCCCCAGGGCGCGTGCTCCTGCAGGTGGCGGGTGAGCGCCTCCGCGGCCCGCGCCGGGTCCTCCTCGGGGTGCAGCCGCATGGACAGCTTGGCCCGCCCGACCGGGGTGAGCAGGTTCGCGGCGGCGTCCACCGCGGGCGCGTCGATCCCGATGACGGTCATCGAGGGTCGGGTCCACATCCGGGACAGCAGGGAGCCGGTACCGATGGTGCGGACCCCCTCCGGCAGGCCCGCGTCGGCCCGCAGGTCGTCCTCGGAGAAGTCGAGGTCGGCCGCCTCGGAGGTGCGCAGACCCGGCACGGCCACGTCGCCGTCCTCCGTGTGCAGCGTGGCCAGCAGGCGGCACAGCGCGGTGAGGCCGTCAGGCACGACGCCGCCGTAGAGGCCGCTGTGCAGACCGTGCTCGAGGGCGCGCACCTCCACCACCACCCGCACCATGCCGCGCAGGGTCGTCGTCAGCGCGGGAACCCCGACCTTCCAGTTGTGCGAGTCGGCCAGCACGATCGCGTCGCACTCCAGGTCCGCACCGTGCGCCTCCAGGATGCGGGGCAGCGAGTCCGAGCCCACCTCCTCCTCACCCTCGACGAACACCGTCACGCCCACGGGGGGCCGGCCCGCGTGCGCCCGCAGCGCCGCGACGTGGGCCATGATCCCCGCCTTGTCGTCGGCGACCCCCCGGGCGTACAAGCGGTCCCCCACCTGGGTGGGCGAGAAGACCGGGGTGTCCCAGTCGGCGTCGTCGCCGGGGGGCTGCACGTCGTGGTGCGCGTAGAGCAGGACCGTCGGGGCACCCTGCGGCGCGGGGAGGTGACCGATGACGGCCGGTCGCCCGCCCTCGCGCACCACCCGCACCTCCAGCCCCTCGGCCCGCAGCAGGTCGGCCGTGGCCGCTGCGCTGTCCTCGACGTAGCGCTGGTCGAAGGAGTCGAGGGAGACCGAGGGGATGCGGGTGAGGGCCTCGAGGTCCGAGCGCACGCCGGGCATGAGCTCGGCCATCCGCGCGGCGAGCTCTCCGGTCCGCTGCTGCGTCGTCGTCGGTCGGTCGTCGGTGGGGGAAGTCACGCGGCCCAGGGTAGCGACGCGGGCCGGCGCGCCACGGGCGACCAGTAGACTGCGTCCTGTGCTGTTCGGGAAGAAGTCGACCGAGGTGGCCCCGGAACCGGTGACCACCGCTCCGCCGACCGACCCGGCACGGCCGGGTGGCAAGGGCCGCCCCACCCCGCGGCGACGCGACGCGGAGGCCGCCAACCGCCGACCCCTCGTGGTCGACCGCAAGGCGCAGACCGCCGAGCAGAAGGCCAAGGTCCGCGCCGAGCGCGCCCGGGTCCGCGAGGCCATGCTGGACGGCGAGGAGAAGTACCTGCCCGCCCGGGACAAGGGTCCCGAGCGGCGCTACCTGCGTGACGCGGTGGACACCCGGTGGAACGTCGGCGAGATCCTGCTCCCGGCGATGATCCTCGTGCTGGCCATCTCCCTGCTGCCCTTCGACTGGGCCCGGGGAGGCACCTTCCTCGTCGCCTACGCCCTCATGCTCGGCGGCATCGTCGACTGCTGGCTGCTGTGGCGCCGCACGCGCACGCGCTTCACGGCCACCTTCGGGCACGCGCCCGGGCGGGGCTCGGCCTGGTACGTCGTGCTCCGGGCCTTCCAGATGCGCCGCAGCCGGATCCCCCGGCCGGCCGTCGACCGGGGGTCCGAGCTGCGCCGACGCTGATCCCGCCGGGCCGCCACCCCCGTCGCGGCCGGCTCAGCCCGCGGCTCCCCCCGAGACGAACGGCGGCTTGGCCACCTCGACCGGGACCTCCCGGCCCCGGACGTCGACCACCAGCGCGTCGCCCTGCTGCACCCCGCGGTCCAGGAGGGCCAGCGCGACACCCTGCCGGCGGGTCGGGCTGAAGGTGCCGGAGGTGACCGTCCCGACCTCGCGGCCGTCCTGGTCCAGCACCCGGCAGCCGGCCCGGGGGATCCCTCGGCCGGTGACCACCAGCCCGCCGGACAGCCGCGACTCCTTGGCCTCCTTCTGCGCGACCAGCCTCTCCCGGCCCCAGAACGCGGGCTTGCCCCACCCCACCGCCCAGCCGGTGCGCGCCATGACCGGCGTGATCTGCGGGGACAGCTCGTTGCCGTGGAGGGCGTAGCCCATCTCCGTGCGCAGCGTGTCCCGGGCCCCCAGACCGCAGGCCAACCCGTCCACCGGCCCCATGGCCGCCATGAGCGCGTCCCACAGCGCGGGGGCGTCGGCCACCGCGCACACCAGCTCGTAGCCCCGCTCTCCGGTGTAGCCCGTGCGGCACACCGTCACCGGGACCCCGTCCCGGCGCGCCTCGACGAAGCTCATGTAGCCGTGCCCGGTCGGCAGGCCCACCGCCTCCATGACCTCGTCCACCCGAGGGCCCTGGAGCGCCAGGATGGCGTAGTCCTCGTGCTGGTCCTCGACCACGACCTCCTCCGGCCGGTCCGGCGCCTCCTGCAGCAGGCGCACCACGGTGGCGGTGTTGGCGGCGTTGGGGATGAGGAGGACCTCCTCCTCCGAGCGCAAGTAGGCGATCATGTCGTCGACCACGCCCCCGTCCTCGGCGCAGCACGTCGTGTACTGCGCCTGCCCCGGCTGGATGCGGTCCAGGTCGTTGGTGAGGCAGCGGTTGAGGAAGTCCTTCGCGCCCGGGCCCGAGACCGAGGCGTTGCCGAGGTGCGAGACGTCGAACAGACCCACGCGCTCGCGCACCGCGGTGTGCTCGGCGACGACGCCGCCCCCCTGGTACTCGATCGGCATCGACCATCCTCCGAAGTCGGCCATCTTCGCGCCGAGCGCGACATGCCTCTCGTGCAGGGGGGACGTCTTCGTCGCGGAGTCGCTCATGGGCAGCCACCCTAGTGGCTGCCCGGTGTCCTAGTCTCGGAGCCGGACCACCCCGCACCACCGACGACAAGGACGCTCCATGGCTGCCCGCACGCCCGTGACCTTCACCGACGACGACCCCACCACCACCGGCGCCGACGCCCTCGTGGTGGGGGCCGCCAAGCAGGACGGCTCGGTGAGCCTGCTGCCCGGATCCGGACTGTCCGACGAGGCGGCCACCGCGCTGCAGGAGGCCCTGGTGGCCGTCGGGGCCGAGGGTGGCGCCGAGGAGGTCACCCGCCTGACCGGGGTGGCGGGGATCGCGGCACCGCTCGTCGTGGTCGTCGGCGTCGCCGGCCGCGGCCCCGCCCCCCGCACCGAGCAGCTGCGGCGGGCCGCCGGGGCGGCCGCCCGGGCGCTGGCCGGCCGCGGGTCGGCCGTCTTCGCCCTCGGTCAGCAGGACCGGCAGGAGGCGGTCGCCGTCGCCGAGGGGGTCGCGCTGGGCGCCTACACGTATGCCGAGCAGCACGGCGTGGGCAAGTCCGGCACCGCGAAGCGCGGGCTGGCCCGGGCCTCGGTGACCGGGGTGAGCGGTGAGGAGGCGGCGGCCGCGCAGGCGGAGGTCGAGGCCCTGGTCGCGGGGGTCTGCTACGCCCGCGACCTGGTCAACACGCCCCCCAACCTGCTCTACCCCGAGAGCTTCGCGGACGACGTCGTGCGCCGTGCCGGCGAGGCCGGCGTGGAGGTGGAGGTCTGGGACCACGATCGCCTGGACGCGGAGGGCTGCGGCGGCATCATCGGGGTCGGGCAGGGCTCGGCACGCGGGCCTCGGCTCGTCACCCTGCGCTACACCCCGGCGGGCGCGTCGAAGCACCTGGCCCTGGTCGGCAAGGGCATCACCTTCGACTCCGGTGGGCTCTGCCTCAAGCCGGGCGCCTCGATGGTGACGATGAAGATGGACATGGGCGGGGCCGCGGCCTGCGCGGCGGCGACCCTCGCGATCGCCGAGCTCGGCCTCCCGGTGCAGGTGACGGCATACCTCTGCCTCGCCGAGAACATGACCGGCGACCTGGCGCAGCGTCCGGGCGACGTCGTGACGATGCGTGGCGGTCGCACCGTCGAGATCATCAACACCGACGCCGAGGGCCGCCTCGTCATGGCCGACGGGCTGGCCCTGGCCACCGAGCAGCAGCCCGACGCCATCGTCGACGTCGCCACCCTCACCGGTGCCTGCATCGTCGCCCTCGGCGAGCGCACCATGGGGGTCATGGGCAACGACGACGAGCTGCGGGACACCCTCGTGCGGCTCGGGACGGAGTCCGGCGACACCGCCTGGGCGCTGCCGATGCCCGAGGAGATCCGGCCCACCCTCGACAGCCCGGTCGCCGACCTCAAGCACACCGGGGAGCGCTCGGCCGGGGCCATGGTGGCCGCCACCTTCCTGCAGGAGTTCGTCGGGACCCGGGGCGAGGGCGAGGAGGCCCGGCAGATCCCGTGGGCGCACCTGGACATCGCCGGGCCGGCCTTCAACGAGAAGTCCGCGTGGGGGTACCACCCCAAGGGCGGGACCGGTGCCGGGGTCCGACCCCTGGTGGCGCTGGCCCGCTCCCTGGCGGGCTGACCCCCACCCCGGGCGCACACGCACGAGGGGCACCACCGCGTCGCGGTGGTGCCCCTCGCGTCCGTCTCCGGGACGTCAGCCGCTCTTGCGGCGGAACATCTGCTGGGCACCCGAGGTCTTGGCGCCGCGCTCCTGCGCGACCTTGCCGTGCTCGGAGTGGTCCGAGACGTCCGTGCCTCCGTGAGCCTGCTTGCGGGCCAGGGCCTCGCGGAACTTGGCCTTGACGTCCTCCGTGACCGGATCGTTGCTCATCGGGCCACCTCCTCACTCTCGCCGGACATGACGGGCTCACCCTGACACGCGCGAGGATCGGCCGCCACCGCATTTCCGGCAGGTGGCAGGATGGCGCACGGACCGGCCTTCCTGGGTGGCACCACGCCTGACCCAGCGGCAGCATCACCCGTAGACTGCAGGCCCCGGACGAGGAGAGAGTCAACACATGTCGGAACGTGTATCGATGCCCGCCCTCGGTGAGTCCGTCACCGAGGGGACCATCACCCGCTGGCTGAAGAGCGTCGGCGACGCCGTCGAGGTCGACGAGCCGCTGCTCGAGGTCTCGACCGACAAGGTCGACACCGAGATCCCCTCCCCGGTCGCCGGCGTGCTGCAGGAGATCCTCGCCGAGGAGGACGACACCGTCGAGGTGGGGGCGGACCTGTGCGTGGTGGGTGACGACGACGGCGGTTCCGGGGACGACGGCGGCTCCTCCGACGCCGACGCCCAGCAGGACGACTCCTCCGAGGCGGACGAGCAGGAGCAGGCGGACGACCAGACCTCCGACGGCGACGGGTCCTCCGACGACACGTCGGCCGAGGCCTCCTCCGGGGGCGACTCCTCCGGGAGCGACTCCTCGGGCGGCGACTCCTCCGGTGGTGGCTCCTCGGGCGGCGAGACGGTCACCATGCCGGCGCTGGGCGAGTCGGTGACCGAGGGCACGGTCACCCGCTGGCTGAAGTCCGAGGGCGACACGGTCGAGGTCGACGAGCCGCTGCTCGAGGTCTCGACCGACAAGGTCGACACCGAGATCCCCTCCCCCGTGGCGGGTGTCCTCACCTCCATCCTCGCGGCCGAGGACGAGACGGTCGAGGTGGGCGGCGAGCTCGCCGTGATCGGGGGCGAGTCCTCCGGGTCCTCCGACGACGGGCAGGAGCAGCAGGACGACAGCGCCGGTGCCGACGACGCGGACCCGGGCTCCGGGGACGAGCAGGAGGAGACCGACGCCGAGGAGCAGGACGAGGCGTCCGGCGACGACCAGGGCGGGTCCTCCGACGACCTCGCCGAGGAGTCGGAGAAGCACGAGCAGGCCGCCGAGGAGTCGGCCGAGAAGTCCGGCACGTCCGAGGCCGACGACTCCGGCGTCGCCACCGGCGTGGGGACCACCTCCACCGAGAACGGCACCACCTCGCACAAGGACGCCGACGGCGACGGCACCCCGGACTCCCAGCAGCGCTCGGGCTCCGCCGAGGCGCCGTCCCAGGACGTGAGTGCCTACGTCACCCCGCTGGTGCGCAAGCTGGCCGCGCAGCACGGCGTGGACCTGGCCTCGCTGAGCGGCACCGGGGTGGGCGGCCGCGTCCGCAAGCAGGACGTGCTGGACGCCGCCCAGGCCCAGAAGGAGCAGAGCGAGAAGGCCGCCTCCGAGCAGGCGGCGTCCGAGCAGGCCCCGGCCGAGCAGGCTCCCGCCGAGAGCACCTCGGGTGCCGCGCCCACCGGTGGCGGAGCCTCCGGCGGCGGGGACGCCAAGCGGGGCACCACCGAGAAGATGTCGCGGCTGCGCAAGGTCATCGCCACCCGCATGGTCGAGTCGCTGCAGACCAGCGCCCAGCTCACGACGGTCGTCGAGGTCGACGTCACCAAGATCTCCCGGCTGCGCAAGCGGGCCAAGGACGAGTTCCTCAAGCGTGAGGGCACCAAGCTGTCCTACATGCCGTTCTTCGCCATGGCGGCGATCGAGGCGCTCAAGGAGCACCCGATCGTCAACGCCAGCGTCGAGGACGACTCCATCGTCTACCACGCGGCCGAGCACCTGGGTGTCGCCGTGGACACCCCGCGCGGGCTGCTGGTCCCGGTGATCAAGGACGCCGGCGACCTCAACATCGCCGGGCTGGCCCGCAAGATCGCGGACCTGGCCGAGCGGACGCGGGACAACAAGGTCGGACCGGACGAGCTGTCCGGCGGCACCTTCACGCTGACCAACACCGGGTCCCGCGGCGCGCTGTTCGACACGCCGATCATCAACCAGCCCAACGTCGGCATCCTCGGGACCGGGGCGGTCGTCAAGCGCCCGGTCGTGGTCGTGGACGAGGACGGGATGGAGACCATCGCCATCCGCGACATGGTCTACCTCGCGATCAGCTACGACCACCGCGTCGTGGACGGGGCCGACGCCGCGCGCTTCCTCGCGACGATGAAGGAGCGGCTGCAGGACGGCAAGTTCGAGGTCTGACCGACGTGAGCCTCCCTGACACCCCGTCCGGCCCGCGGCTGGTCGCCATCACCGGCGCCAGCGGGCTCATCGGGTCGCGGCTGAGCGAGGTGCTGCGCGGTCGCGGCGACCAGGTGCTTCACCTGGTGCGCCGCGACCCGGCACCCGCGGCCCGCCTCCCGGACGGGGTCCGGGAGGCGCGGTGGTCCCCCGGGGACCGGCTGGACCCCGGGACCCTCGAGGGCGTCGCCGGCGTCGTGCACCTCGCCGGGGCAGGCATCGGTGACCGGCGGTGGACCGAGGAGCGCAAGGCCGTCCTCGTCTCCTCGCGCCTCGACGGCACCCGGACGATCGCCCGCGCCCTCGCGGAGGTCGCCTCGGCCGACGGGCACCGGCCGCGCCTGGTCTCCGGCTCCGCCGTCGGCTTCTACGGCGACCGCGGCGACGAGGTGCTCACCGAGGACAGCCCGGCGGGAGAGGGGTTCCTGGCCCGGCTGGTCCAGGACTGGGAGGCCGCGACCGGGGCCGCGGAGGAGGCCGGGGTGCCGGTGGCGCACGCGCGCACCGGGATCGTCCTGTCCCCCGACGGCGGCGCGCTCGGTCGGCTGCTGCCGCTGGTCCGGCTCGGGCTGGCCGGCCCGCTCGCCGGAGGCGACGCCTGGTGGCCCTGGATCACCCTGCACGACGAGGTGCGCGCCCTCGTCCACCTCCTGGACCGTGCCGACGTCACCGGGCCCGTCAACCTCAGCGCCCCGTCGCCGGCCACCCAGCAGCAGGTGACCCGCGAGCTGGCCGGCGAGCTGCACCGCCCGGCCATCCTGCCCGCCCCCGGGTGGGCCCTGCGGCTGGTGCTCGGCGAGATGTCCCAGGAGATCCTGGCCTCGACCCGCGCCCTGCCCCGGGTGCTGGAGCGGTCCGGGTTCGAGTTCACGCACCCGGACCGGGGGCGGGCTACCCGGTGGGTGGTCGAGGAGCTGAGGGCCTGAGCGGTTCCCACCGCTCCACCAGCCAGGCCCGGTCGTGCACCGTCAGCACCATCCGGACCCGCTCGACACCGCCCGCCGCGGCGTGCACCCGCTCGGCCCCACGCCATACCTCGAGGTCCGGGCTGCGCACGGTGGCGTCGACGACCAGCCGACCGGTGTCGCGCTCCTCCACCACCGCCTGGGTCACCTCGAAGTCCACCGAGGGGTAGCGCAGGCCCTGCTCGGCGGCCTCCCCGAGCAGCGCGCGCTCGTGCTCGTCCGCCACGGACCCGGGCGCGGTGACCCGGCGCAGCCGCTCGAGGTCCCCCTCCTCCCAGGCGGCGGACCGGTGGTCGAGGAGGCCCTGCACGACGTCCCGGACCGCTCCGTCGTCGCCCGTCGCGCCCGTCGCGGGCGCCGGGTCGGTGCCCGTGACCACCTCGGCCGGGGAGGGCGTCGCCGACCCCGGTCCCGACGAGGGGGGACCGGCGGTCCGGGCGACCGGTGCCGGTGGGGTCGGCACGGCCCCGGCCACCCCCGAGGGCGCCGGCCCGGCCTGCAGCACGGCCCACAGCGTGGCGCCGACCACGGCCAGCACGAGCCCGAGCCCCAGCACCATCCCCACCCGGGTCGCGCTGGCGGGTCCGGTGCCGTCGGGCACCCGGTGCGCGCCGCCGCCGCGGCTCCGGCCCGCGGACCGACCGACCCCGCCCTCCGGACGCGGACGGGCCGGCGTCCGGACGGGGGCGCGTCCGAGGGGTCGCCGCCACCACCGCCGGACCGTGCCCGGCCTCCCCGCCCGGTCCTCGGCGTCCGCGAGGGCCACCTGCCGCAGGCGCTCGGTCAGGCCGGTCGCGGCGTCGGCACCGGGAGCCACCTCCACCGGCTCGGGGTCGGCGACCGCCAGCAGGGCGGTCGGGAGGTCGTCGGCCGCGGGCCGGTCCTCGGGCTGCGGCGCCATGCAGGCCTGCACCAGCTCGACCAGCGCAGGGGGCAGGGCGGGCGCGAGGTCGCCGAGGGCCGGCCGGTCGAAGCCCGGCCCCGGGCGCTCCCCCACCAGGCAGAGCCACGCCACCGCGCCCACCTGGTAGACGTCGGACTCGGCCGTGGCCACGAAGCCCTCCAGCACCTCGGGGGCCACCATCCCCTCCTGGGCGGCGGTGCCCCACCCGCGCAGCCCCTGCTCCCCCGCCACCCGCGCCGCGCCCAGGTCGCCGAGGAGCGGCATGCCGTCGCTGCGGAAGAGCAGGTTGCCCGGTGAGACGTCGCCGTGCACGACGCCTGCGCGGTGCAGGTCGCCCAGGGCGCCCGAGATCGGGTGCAGCACGGTCACCAGCTCGCCGGGCGAGAGCAGCCGGCGGCGGCGCAGCACCTGGGCGAGGGAGCCGCCCGCCGCGAGCTGGGTCACGACGGCCACCGTCGGGTCCCCGGGGTCACCGAGCGGGAGCACGTCGTAGAGGTGCAGCACGTGCTGGTGACGCAGGCCCGCGAGCAGGCCCGCCTCGGCGAGGACGCCGGTCAGGGCGGCCCCGTCGCCGGCGCCGGCACGCACGAGCTTGACCGCCACCGGCAGACCGTCCGCCCGGCGGCGTGCCCGCCACACCTGCCCGCTCCCGCCGACCCCCAGCGGGTCGAGCAGGTCGTATCCGGGGACCGTGGGGGGCGTCATACCGACAGCCTGCCCGCTCGCCGGGTCGGTGTGCAGGAGTTGTCCACAGGCCTGCGACCACCGGGGGCTACAGTGCTGGTATGCGTCTCGAGCACCTCGGTCTGGCCCCCGACCTCGTGGACTACGTCCAGGCGTGGGAGCACCAGCGCGAGGTCCACGCCCGGGTGGTGAGCGGTGACCTGCCGGACACGGTCCTGCTGCTCGAGCACGCCGCGGTCTACACGGCCGGCCGGCGCACCGAGGCCCACGAGCGCCCCCTGGACGGGACGCCCGTCGTCGACGTCGACCGGGGCGGCAAGATCACCTGGCACGGGCCGGGGCAGCTCGTGGGCTACCCCATCGTCCGGCTGCCCTCCCCCGTCGACGTGGTGGCGCACGTGCGCCGGCTGGAGGACATGATGATCGGGGTGTGCGCCGAGCTGGGGGTCGAGGCGACCCGGGTGGAGGGCCGCTCCGGCGTCTGGCTGCCCGCGGACGCGGACCGTCCCGAGCGCAAGATCGGAGCCATCGGCATCCGGGTGAGCCAGGACGTGACGATGCACGGCTTCGCCCTCAACTGCGACTGCGACCTGGGCTGGGCGGACACCATCATCCCGTGCGGCATCGCCGACGCCGGGGTCACCTCGCTGTCGGCCGAGCTGGGCCGCCCGGTGGGGGTGCCGGAGGTGCTGCCGGTCGTCGAGCGGCACCTGGACCGGGTGCTCTCCCCGACCGCCACGTCGGGCCTGGGCGGGCGGGAGACCGCGCCGAGGGCCTGACCGGCGACCCGAGGTCGGGGACACGCCTGCAACAGACGCCGACCTCGCGACACAGCCAGGGTTGACTGGCCACGTGCGGGTGCCCGGTGCGGGCACCCACCGACGCGAGGAGAGCAGGTGAGCGTGGCCCACCCGACCGACGAGGGACCGGCCCTGACGATCCGCGGGCTGCGCAAGACCTACCGCACCGTGCGGGGGCGCAGGGTCGCGGTCCACGGCCTGGACATGGACGTCCCCACGGGCGGCGTGCACGGCTTCCTGGGCCCGAACGGCTCGGGCAAGACGACGACCATCCGGATGCTGCTCGGCCTGGTGCGGCCGGACGCCGGTGAGATGCGCATCTTCGGCACCCCCGTCCCCCGGGAGCTGCCGGCGGTCGTCGACCGGGTGGGTGCCATCGTGGAGTCCCCGAAGTTCTTCCCCGGCTTCACCGGCCGCCGCAGCCTCACCCTGCTCGCCGAGGCCATCGGCACGCCGACCTCCCGGGTCGGCGAGGTGCTGGACGAGGTCGGCCTGGGCGGCCGGGGCGAGGACACCTTCCGCAGCTACTCCCTGGGGATGAAGCAGCGCCTGGCGATCGCCGCCACCCTGCTCAAGGCGCCGGACCTGCTCATCTTCGACGAGCCCACCAACGGGCTCGACCCGGCCGGCATCCACGAGATCCGCACCACCATGCGGCGGCTCGCCGACCAGGGGCGCACGGTCCTGGTGAGCAGCCACATCCTCTCCGAGGTCGAGCAGATCGCCGACACGGTCTCGATCATCGGACGGGGCCGGGTGCTGGCGCAGGGCTCGGTGGCCGGGCTCATCGGCGCCGGCGGGGAGACGGTCGAGGTCGGGGTGCGCCACCCCGGGGCCGCCGTGCGCGTGCTGCGCGAGGCCGGGTTCGCCGCCGAGTGGCTCGCCCGCCCCCGTGGCCAGGACGCGGCGGAGGCCCTCCGGCAGGCCGAGGACGAGGAGGTCGCCGGGCTGCTCACCGTCACCGGCGCGCACCCGGCCGAGATCACCCGGCTGCTGGCGGGGCAGGGGCTCTGGGTGGAGCGCCTGGTGCCGAGCCGGAGGGGACTGGAGCAGATCTTCCTCGAGCTCACCGAGGACGACGCGCTGCCCGCGCGCACCTCCGAGCGCGCGGAGGGGGCCGCATGATCCGGCTGGTCGGGGTCGAGCTGCACCGGCTCCGGGCCCGGCGCATCGTCGTGCTGGCCCTGGTGGCCAGCGCCCTCATCGCGGGTTTCGCCCTGTTCACCGTCAACCAGCAGGCGGTCCAGCTCGAGCGCGCCCGCAGCGGCGCCGACGCGGCGTTCCAGGAGCAGCTGCGGTGGTGGGAGGAGAACGGCGAGCGGGAGCGGGCCAGCTGCCTGCAGTCGCAGGAGGAGGAACGCCGCCTCAGCGGTGACGCCTCGGTCGACTTCGGGTGCGACCAGATGCAGGCCCCGACCCCGGAGCAGATGTACGGCGCGATGCCCTCCCTGGCCGGTCAGTACGACGAGCTCCTGCTCGCCCTCGCCTACCCGTTCCTCCTGCTGGCCCTGCTGGTCGGCTCCACCCACGTCGCCGCGGAGTTCACCCATCGCACGATGGGGTCCTGGCTCACCTTCGTGCCCCGCCGCGGCGTCGTCTTCGCCGCCAAGGTGGTGGCTGCCGCCATCGTCGCCCTCCCCGTGACGGGTGTCGGCGTGAGCCTCGTCCTGCTCGGGGTGCCCGCCGTCTTCCGGTGGCACGGCATCGACGGCGGGGGCACCGCGGACCAGTGGGTCGTGCTCGCCTGGGCCGTCGTGCGGATCATGGTGCTGGGTGCCCTGGCCGGGGCGCTGGGCGCGGCCGCCGGTTTCCTCGTCCGGCACAGCGCCGTGGTCGTGGGGGTGCTGCTGGGCTACCTGGCCGTGGTGGAGGGGATCCTCGGGGCCTCGCTGCCGCAGGCCTCCCGCTACCTCCTCGGCCGCAACATCCAGGGCTTCGTCGAGAACGGCACCCGGTGGACCGTGTATGCCGACTGCTGGGGGCCGACCGGTGAGTGCCGCGAGGTGGTGGAACGGCTCAGCTTCGCCCAGTCCGCCACCACGCTCATCCTCGTCGTGCTGCTCGTCGTCGGGCTCGCGCTCTGGCGGTTCCTGCGCACGGACGTCGACTGAGCTGCTCGGGCGGGTGGACCGCCCGGACCGACCGGCGCGCACGGGGCATACCCTGGAGGGGTGCACGCGTTGTCACCTGTGACAACGAACCGAACCGTAGGGAGCACCTGTGACCGTCGCACCGGAGGGCCGTCGACTGCTGCGCGTCGAGGCGCGCAACGCCGAGACGCCGATCGAGCGCAAGCCCGACTGGATCCGGACCACGGCCAAGATGGGGCCGGAGTACCAGGAGCTGCACTCCATGGTGAAGAGCGGCGGGCTGCACACCGTCTGCCAGGAGGCGGGGTGCCCCAACATCTTCGAGTGCTGGGAGGACCGCGAGGCGACCTTCCTCATCGGCGGTGACATCTGCACCCGTCGCTGCGACTTCTGCGACATCTCGACCGGGCGCCCGCTGCCGCTGGACCGGGAGGAGCCGCGCAAGGTCGCCGAGTCCATCCGGACCATGGAGCTGCGCTACGCCACCATCACCGGGGTCGCGCGAGACGACCAGAAGGACGGCGCGGCCTGGCTCTACGCCGAGGTCATCCGCAAGGTGCACGAGCTCAACCCCACCACCGGCGTGGAGATCCTGCCCCCCGACTTCGGCGCCGTCCCGGAGCTGGTCCAGCAGGTGTTCGACGCGCGTCCGGAGGTCTTCGCGCACAACCTGGAGACCGTGCCGCGCATCTTCAAGAAGATCCGCCCCGCGTTCACCTACGACAAGTCGCTGCGGGTGCTGTCGATGGCGCGGGACGACGAGCTGGTGACCAAGTCCAACCTCATCCTCGGGATGGGCGAGACGGAGGAGGAGATCGACCAGGCGATGCAGGACCTGCACGACGCCGGGTGCGACATCCTCACCATCACGCAGTACCTCCGGCCCTCCAAGCTGCACCACCCCATCGACCGGTGGGTCAAGCCCCAGGAGTTCGTCCACTGGTCCGAGCGCGCCGAGGAGATCGGCTTCAAGGGCGTCATGGCCGGGCCGCTGGTGCGCAGCTCCTACCGGGCCGGCAAGCTCTACGCGCAGGCCATGCGCCGGTGGGGGCGCGAGGTGCCCGAGCACCTGTCCCACCTGGCCCAGCAGGCCGAGGCGGACATCCCCGCCCGCCAGGAGGCGGCCTCGCTGGTGGCGGCGCAGGAGCGTCGGGAGACGCCCCGCGCCCGCGTATCCTGATCTCCATGTCCTCGTCCTCCGCCACCGCCGCGCCCGAGCCGAAGAAGCGCCGCTTCGGACGCACCCGCAAGCCCAAGGACCCGAACAACCCGGGGCGCATCGCCCAGATCCGCCAGGTCTTCACGATGACCCGCAAGGCGGACCCTGCCGCCCTGTGGTGGATGGCCCTCGCGGCGCTGGCGGTGCTCGTGGTGGCCCTGCTCGTCGGGCTGTGGCTCGACCAGGTGGTCTACGTCCTCATCCTCGGCGTGCCCATGGCCCTCCTGGCCGCGGTCATCGTCCTGGGCCGCAAGGCCGAACGCGCCGCCTTCGCGCAGATCGAGGGCCAGCCCGGGGCCGCTTCCGCGGTGCTGCAGCAGCTGCGGCGCGGCTGGTACTACGACCAGGAGCCGGTGGCCGCCGAGGCCGGTGGCCAGGTCCGCGGTATGCGTGACCTCAACAACGCGGCCATGGTCTTCCGAGCCGTCGGTCGCCCGGGCGTCGTGCTCATCTCCGAGGGTCCGCGCGGCTCCGCGCAGCGCCTGGCCAAGGCCGAGGAGCGCAAGGTGTCGCGCGTCGTCGGGCACGAGGTGCCGGTGCACACGATCTCCGTCGGCAAGGCCGAGGGCCAGACCCCGCTGCGCGAGGTCGTCAAGACCATCAAGAAGTACCCGAAGTCGCTGACCAACGACGAGGCGCTCGTCGTCCAGCAGCGCATGAAGGCCCTGGGCAGCCGCAACAAGCCGGCGATCCCGGCGGGCATGGACCCGACGCGTCCGCCGCGGGCCAGCCGCCGCGCCCTCCGCGGCCGCTGACGCACGAGCGCCCGCTCCCACCGGCGTCGCAGGGAGCACGCGGTGCGTAACACCGGCGTAACACCCGAGTGACCCGGCGGAAACCACCTCCACGTAGGTTAAGGGTCACCGGACCCGTAACCCCGAGTCGTCGCCCGGTCCGCGACAGGAGGAACTCCATGTTCAGCAATGCCGACGAGGTGCTCGCCTACATCAAGGACGAGGACGTCAAGTTCATCGACATCAGGTTCTGCGACCTGCCCGGCGTCATGCAGCACTTCAACGTGCCGGCCGCGACCTTCGACCAGGACGCCTTCGACACCGGCCAGATGTTCGACGGCTCGTCGATCCGCGGCTTCAAGTCCATCCACGAGTCGGACATGAAGCTCATCCCGGACCCGCAGACGGCCTACGTCGACCCGTTCCGCACCGAGAAGACGCTCATCATGAACTTCTCGATCGTCGACCCGTTCACCGACGAGCCCTACGAGCGCGACCCGCGGCAGATCGCGCGCCGCGCCGAGGAGCACCTGCGCTCGACGGGGATCGCGGACACCGCATACTTCGGTGCCGAGGCCGAGTTCTACGTCTTCGACGACGTGCGCTTCTCGACCGGCCCCAGCGGGGGGTACTACCACATCGACTCGGTGGAGGCGGCCTGGAACACCGGCCGCGCCGAGGACGGCGGCAACCGCGGCTACAAGCCCCGGTTCAAGGGCGGCTACTTCCCGGTCCCGCCGGTGGACCACTTCGCCGACATCCGCGACCGCATGGTGCTCAACCTGGCGACGGTCGGCCTGGACGTCGAGCGCGCCCACCACGAGGTCGGCACCGCCGGGCAGCAGGAGATCAACTACAAGTTCAACACCCTGCTCCACTCCGGCGACGACATCATGAAGTTCAAGTACGTCATCAAGAACACCGCCTGGGCGGCGGGCAAGACGGCGACCTTCATGCCGAAGCCGGTCTTCGGCGACAACGGCTCGGGGATGCACACGCACCAGAGCCTGTGGAAGGACGGCGAGCCGCTGTTCTACGACGAGAACGGCTACGGCGGGCTGTCCGACATCGCCCGCTGGTACATCGGCGGCCTGCTCGCCCACGGCCCGGCGCTGCTGGCCTTCACCAACCCCTCGCTCAACTCCTACCACCGCCTGGTGCCGGGCTTCGAGGCGCCCATCAACCTCGTCTACTCGGCGCGCAACCGCTCGGCCTGCGTCCGGATCCCCATCACCGGGGCGTCGGCCAAGGCCAAGCGGGTGGAGTACCGCGTGCCTGACCCCTCGGCGAACCCCTACCTCGCCTTCTCCGCCCAGCTCATGGCCGGCCTGGACGGGATCAAGAACCGCATCGAGCCGCCGGAGCCGGTGGACAAGGACCTCTACGAGCTCCCGCCGGAGGAGATGGCCGACATCGACCAGCTCCCGACGAACCTGCCGGACGTGCTCAACGCGCTGGAGGACGACCACGCCTTCCTCACCGAGGGCGAGGTCTTCACCGAGGACCTGCTCGGGGCCTGGGTGGACTACAAGCGCGCCAACGAGATCCAGCCGACCCGTCTGCGGCCGCACCCGCACGAGTTCGAGATGTACTTCGACATCTGACGAAGCGCGTCGACGGAGGGCAGGCAGCGAGGAACGAGCTGTCTGCCCTCCGTAGCGCGAGGAAGGTGTCGCATCAGGGTCGACATCTGACGAAGCGCGTCGACGGAGGGCAGGCAGCGAGGAACGAGCTGTGTGCCCTCCGTAGCGCGAGGAAGGTGTCGCATCAGGGTCGACATCTGACGAAGCGCGTCGACGGAGGGCAGGCAGCGAGGAACGAGCTGTCTGCCCTCCGTTGCGTCCGGTGGGTCCTGTCTGCCAGCCGGTATGTCGTCCCTGTGCCGGTTCGTCATCTGGCAGCCTCCTCGAACAGGCTGTCAGTCGACCTCAGGGGCTCGCAGATGACGTGGCGGCTGTCAGACGGCCTGCAGGCCGGCACAGCGGCGCCGGCTCAGCGGAGGAACCACCAGGCGGCGCCCTGCAGGAGCAGGAACGCGACCATCGCGGCCACGGACGGGCCCGGTGAGCCCCGGCCGAGGCGACGGACCCCGAGGACGGACAGCGGGGCGGCGAGGAGGCCGGCGAGCGCGACCGTCCACGGGAGGACGACCAGGCTCAGCCCGTATGCCGTCACGCCGGCCACCGCCCCGAGCCGCCGCAGCGTCAGGGCCGGGAGCCGGGTGGCCAGCGTGTGCTTGCCGGCCGCTCGGTCGGCGTCGCGGTCCGCCCACTGCGTCTCGAGCAGGTTCACGAGGACCAGGAGGCAGAAGGGGAAGAAGGTGAGCGCCGCGGGCCCGAGGGCGGCCCCGGCGGCCACGGCCCCGGTGGCCGGCAGCAGCAGGCCGCCCAGGAGCGCGTTGGCCACCTCTCCCCACCCGTGCCGTGAGAAGGGCCAGGGCCCGACGGAGTAGGCCCACCCGCCCGCCAGACCGAGCACGAGCAAGGCGGCCACCAGCACGCTCACGATCCCGGTGGCCAGGCCGACAGCCGTCAGCACCGCAGCGAGTGCCGCCGCCACGACGGCGACGCGCAGCGCGAACGCGGCCGGCAGCCCGTGCTCGCCCAGGGCCCCGCTGCCGCCAGAGAACCGGGTGCGGACGGTGCGGGCGTCGGTCTCGACATCGGCGAACTCGTTCACCACGTGCACGCTGGTCGCGACCGCGACGACCACCAGAGCCGTGAGGACCGCACCGGCTGGGCGCAGCGCCGTCCCACCCGCGCCCACCCCGGTCGTCCCCGCGACCCAGCCCACGGCGTAGACCGCGAGGATGAGCAGGACCTGATCGGGGCGGCTCATCCGGACGGCCGCGCGCAGACGCACCGACGCCGGTCCGCCCGGTCCGCCCGGTCCGCCCGGTCCGCCCGGTCCGCCCGGTCCGCCCGGTCCGCCGGGTCCGCCACCGCTCAGCGCCACGTGCCGACGAGCACCCGGACGTGGCCGCCCCGCCGGATCCAGGAGCGGGTCCGGGTCAGCTCCGGCTCGACGACCACCCAGGGATGGGCGTCGATGTCGGCGCCGCCGAGCCGGCAGGCCAGCCGGGCCAGCGGCGCGGACCAGGCCGCGGCACCGGTGGGCCGCGCCATGTCGACGACGGCGACCCCTGCGCCCGGCCGGAGCACGCCCGTCACCGCCCGCCACACCCGGGCTGGGTCGGGGGTGAGCGACAGCGCGTAGGTCGCCACGACGGCGTCGAAGGGCTCGCCGGCGGCCGCCTCCCGCAGCGCCTCCGGGTCGGCCATGTCCCCCTGCGCCAGCCGCAGCCGCCCCCGACCCGGCGACGGGGCGCGCCGACGCCCGGCCACCTCCAGCATCGCGGGGCTGCGGTCCAGGCCCACGACGGTGCCCGTCGGGCCGACCGCGTCCAGGAGCGCGGGGAGGTTGAGCCCCGTCCCGCACCCGAGGTCCAGCACCCGCTGACCGGGTCGCAGCCCGAGCGCCGGGAGCGCGAGGTGGCGGCCCACGCCATACACCGGCTCGCCGGAGAGCACGTCGTAGGTGCGGGCCGTGAGGGCGCCGTAGCGCTCCACCCTCACCCCGCCAGCTCGTCCGCGACGTCGGTGAGGCCGGCACCCGCGTCGCACAGGCCGATGAAGGCCCCCAGCTGGAGCACGGCGTGCGGGCTGGAGGGCAGGTGGGCGGTGAGCGCCTCGGAGCGGATGAGCACGGCTCGCCACTGCGCCCGGGAGATCGCGACGTTGAGCCGGTTGCGGCTCAGGAGGAAGCCCATGCCGCGGGGCACGTCGGCGGCGGACGAGGCGGTCATCGACAGGATCGAGACGACGGCCTCCTGCCCCTGGAACGCGTCGACCGTCCCGACCCGGACCTGCCCCAGCCCGGCCTCGGCGAGATGCTCCCGGACGAGCGCGACCTGCGCGTTGTACGGCGCGACGACGAGCACGTCACGCTGCCGGAGCGGTCGCGGCCCGCGGGCGTCCCCGGGGTCGGTCCAGGTCGCCCCGAGGTGCGCCCGCACCTGGCGCACCACCTCGGCCGCCTCCTCCGGCGACTCGGTGCGGTTGCCCCGGTGCTCGAGCCGCACCACCTCCAGACCCGGAGCGAGTCCCTCGAGCAGCCGCCGGGCCGGCGGGTCCGCGGAGCCCAGCTGACCGGCGTACGCCAGGGCCGAGACCGGGGCCGTGACCGCCGGGTGCATGCGGTAGGTGCGCTCCAGGAAGTACCCCCGCTCCGGCGGGAGCGTGGCGTCCTCTCCCATGACCCAGCCCAGGGCCGACTCGTCCACCGGCTCGGCGTGCGTGCCCTGGCTGACCTGCGGCAGCTGCTGCGGGTCGCCCAGCAGCAGGAGCCGGCGGGCGGCCCGCGAGGCGCCGACGGTCGGGGCGAGCGCGAACTGCCCCGCCTCGTCGACGACGAGCAGGTCCAGGCCGCCGGGCTCGACCAGGTCGGGGTGGGAGAAGGTCCAGGCGGTGCCACCGAGGACGCACCCGGTCCCCCGGTGCTCCTCGAGGTATGCCGCCCGCGCCGCCGCCGTGTCGGTCAGGGTGGTCCACGTCGGGTCGGCGCTCTTGGGTGCCGACTTCGCGACCAGGGACGGGTCGAGGCCCGCCCGCACGACGGCACCGAGGACGTTCTCGACGACGAGGTGCGACTGCGCCACCACTCCGACCCGCCAGCCGTGCTCCTCCACGAGCCGGCGGACGACCCGGGACCCGGTCCAGGTCTTGCCGGTCCCCGGCGGCCCCTGCACGGCGACGTAGGAGTCGTCCATCGCCAGGAGCGCCGTGACGATGTCACCGGGGGCGCCCGCGCCGGTCCCGTGCGGCAGCCGTCCGCCCTCGCGCAGCCTCGGCGGACGTCGGGCCAGCAGGTCGAGCGCCGCTCCCCCGGGCAGCTCCGGGTGGGCCAGCGCGTCGCCGGCGACGGCGGCGATGGCGGCGGGGATGGGGTCGGGGCGTGGCGGCGCCTCCGGGACCAGCGCCACCGGCAGGTCGTCGAAGACGTCGTCCGGTGCGCGGGCCTCGACCAGCAGGACCACCCGCGGGTCGTCGGCGTCGGGCTCGATCGCGTCGGCCCGCGCCGCGGCCCAGGGCGCCCCGTCCGGACCTGCGGTCCGCGGCGGACCCGGCGCGGCGTAGACCACCTGCGCCCGCCGGGCCGTGCTCCCCGGCGCCCAGTCCCCCACCAGCCGCAGGGTGCGCCGCCAGCTGCGGGCCTTGCCCTCCGGCGGGGTCCAGTCGGCCACCACCTCGACGGACTCGACCGCGAAGACGTCGCGGGTGCGCGCCCAGCTCTCCAGGGGGTGCTGGAGCCGGTCGAAGTGGCCCCACCAGAACTGCTTGGCCTCGCGCCGGTGGTAGCCGATCGCGGTGGCCAGCATGGCCCAGGCCCGCTCCTGCGCCGAGCGCTCCGGTGGTGGACCGGCTCCGGCACGCGCCTGCAGCGCCTCCTCCAGGGCGCTCTCCTGCTCGGCGCTCTCCCGGGCCTGCGGCTCGATCACCCGGGGCCGGACCTGGTCGCGCACCTCGGCCTCCTCGGCCCGCTCCAGCAACCAGTCGCGCAGCCGCCGGGTGGAGACGCAGTCGTAGCGGTTGTAGTCGGCCAGGTCGTCCAGCCGACGGGTCGCCCCCGCGGGGTCGTCCTCCTCCAGGACGCGGAACTCGTGGTAGGCCAGGATCGAGGCGTCGCCGGAGCTCACGCCGTCCTCCGGACGCAGCTCGGAGCCCATGTAGAGCGGCTCGAGCTTCTTGATGCTGTAGGACGGCGCGGCGACCAGGACCGAGCCGCGCACCACGGCGTAGAGGTCGACGAAGACCTCGGCCCGCAGGAGGTCGTCGAGCTCCTCCTCGCGCACCCGGTAGCGCATCGCCATCGCCTTGAGGGCGCTGGTCTCGTAGGGGGCGTAGTGGTAGACGTGCAGGTCGGGCCACCGGCGGCGGCGCTCCTGCAGGTCGTCGACGAAGGCGACGAAGGCAGCGCGCTCGGCGGCGAAGGAGTGCGCCCAGGTCGGGGTGTAGCAGCCGGACGCGTCGAGCACGCCCCAGAGGTACTGCAGTCCCGCGTGGGCCCGGTCGCCCTCGTCGTGGTGCGGGTCGCCCTCGAAGTCGAAGAAGAGGTCGCCCTCGCTCGGGGCCGGCAGCAGCGCCAGGGTCCGCGCGGCCGAGGCGGTCAGCCGGTGGGTGGCGCCGCCGACGACACCAGCCCCCGCCTGCAGCCCCGCCTGGTCGCGCAGCCGGTCGAAGGTGGCGGCCGGGATCCCCTCCGGTGCGCTCGCGGCGACGGCGAGGTCGGCGACGGTCTCGATGCCCTCCTCCCGCAGGCGCGCGCGTCGCCGCGCGTCCACCCCGGCGACGAGCAGCACGTCGTCCGCGGCCCCGGCGGCGGCCAGGCACTCCTCGCACCGCCCGCACACGGCATACCGGTCCTCGCCCCAGCGCACCGCCTCACCCCCCTCCAGGTACGCGCGCAGGAACCGTTCGAACCGTCCGCGCACCTCGGCGAAGACCGACACGAGGTCGTGCGTCGGCAGGTCGCGCCGCTCGCCTGAGCCGAGCAGCAGGCTCGCGGTGGCGGAGACCGGGACCCCCGCGCGCCGCAGCTGGTCGGCGTAGGCCCCGAGCTGGACCAGCGCGAGCGCCGACTCCGAGCGGGCGAGCTTGGCGTCGCACACCCGCCAGCCGTCGTCCGCGCGCTCGAGCACGTCGGCGTAGCCGAGCATCCGCCCGTCGAAGAGGCACGCCTGGGAGACCGCCCGCGCGTCACCGGCGAGCGCGGCACGGGTCTCCCGGGCGGCCTCCCGCAGCGACTCCACCGACAGCGGCGGGACCGGCCGCGCGAGCTCGAGGAGGCCGCCGCGGTCGCGGTATGCCGTCAGCAGCTCGGCCTCGTGCCGGTCCCCCAGCCGGGAGAGCAGGTCGCGCACGGGGTCGTGCCGTCGTTCCGGCTCCGGGAGGCGCCCCAGCGCCGCGTCGACGTGCCGTAGGAAGGCATACTCGCACCCCAGCGCCGCGCGCAGGTCCGACGGGCTCCACACCACCCGCTGCGGTCCCAGCACGATCATCCGCTCCACCTCCTCCGGCGCGTCCAGCCTCGCACACGGCACCGACAACCCCGTCGACGTCCCGGGCCCCGGCACCGGGCCTGGGATCATGTCGGGCATGAACCGCCTGGAGCGTTGGGAGTCGCGCACCCAGACCCCGTTGATGATCGCCGCGCTCGTCTTCCTCGTCGCCTTCGCCATCCCCATCGTCAATCCGGGGCTGCCCTCGAGCGTCCTGCGCACCTGCACGGTGGTCCAGGACGTGATCTGGGGCGTCTTCCTCGTGGACTACGCCTACCGGCTCGTCGTGGCACCCCGTCGGTGGCAGTTCGTCCGCAAGCACCCCGTGGACCTCGCGGCGGTGGCGCTGCCCGCCCTGCGACCCCTGCGGCTCGTCGCCGCGCTCTCCTTCGCGCACCAGGTGGCCGGGGAGAAGCTGCGCGGGCACGTGGCGCTCTACGTCACCACCGCCACCCTCCTCGTCGTCACCATCTCCTCCCTGGCGGTCCTCAACGCCGAGCGGGGCCACCCGGACGCGACGATCCAGACGTGGCAGGAGTCGCTGTGGTGGTCCTTCGTGACCGTGACGACGGTGGGGTACGGCGACTACGCCCCCGTCACCGGCGAGGGGCGCCTCTTCGCCGTCGGTCTCATGCTGTGCGGCATCGCGCTGCTCGGCATCGTCACGGCCAGCCTGGCCTCGTGGCTCCTCGAGCGGATCTCCGAGCCGGACCCCCACCGCCAACCGGCCACGGCGGCCGACGTCGCCGAGCTCGCCGAGGAGGTCCGCGCGCTCCGGGCCGAGCTGGCCGGGCTGCGCGGGCCCGACCAGGGCTAGCTGCCAGGGTCCAGCACCGCGCGCAGCCGGGCGGCGTAGTCGGCCGCCTCGGGGCCGGCGTACCGCGTCCGCGGCCAGAAGAACCCGCGCAGACCGTCGCCCTTCGTCCGAGGCACCACGTGGACGTGCAGGTGCGGCACCGACTGGCTGACCACGTTGTTCATCGCCACGAAGCTGCCCTGGGCCCCCAGGGCGGTCCGCACCGCCCCCGCGACGTCACGGGCGGCGCCGAAGAGCGGCACGACGAGGTCGTCGGGCAGCTCGGTGAGGGTGTCGACGTGACGCCGGGGCACGAGGAGCACGTGCCCCTTGAAGACCGGCCGGGTGTCGAGGAAGCCGACGACCTCCTCCCGCTCGAGCACGGTCTGCGCCGGCTCCTCGCCGGCAACGATGCGGCAGAAGAGGCAGGCCATGGCGCCCACGCTAGCCGCCGGCGGACCCGAGCACCTGGTGTATGCCGCGGGCCGCCCCGGCGGCGATCTGGTCGACCTCGTCGTCGCTCACCACGAGCGGCGGGCCGAGCAGCAGCAGGTCGCCGTTCGTGCCGTCCGCGCAGCCGGTGCTGGGGTAGACGATGACCCCTTGCTCCCGGCAGGCCTCGGTGACCCGCTCGACCAGCCGCTGCGCGCGCGGGTGCGGCGCACGGGTCCCCTCGTCCGCGACCAGCTCGACGGCCTGCAGCAGCCCGCGCCCGCGCACGTCGCCGATGCCGGGGACCCGGGCGAGGTGGCGGTGGAGGGCGTCGTGCAGCCGGGCCCCCTGCCGGGCCGACGCCTCGACCAGGCCGTCCCGCTGCAGGATGCGCAGGACGGCCAGGCCGGTGGCGGCCCCGACGACGTGGTGGGAGTAGGTGAAGCCGTGGACGAAGCCGGCGCGGGCCAGCACCTCGTGCACCGGCCCGCTGACGACCGCGAGCCCCAGCGGCCAGTAGCCCGAGGCGGTGCCCTTCCCGGCCGTGAGCACGTCCGGGCGCAGGCCGAAGTGCTCGCTGGCGAACCACCGGCCGGTGCGCCCGAAGCCGGTCATGACCTCGTCGGCGACGACGAGCACGCCGTGCCGACGGCATACCTCGGTCACCGCGGGCCAGTAGTCGTCCGGCGGGACGCAGGCCCCCAGCCCCGCGCCCGCGACGGGTTCGGCGACGAACGCCGCCACGCGCCCGGGGCCGACCCGCTCGATGGTCTCCTCCAGCGCCTCCGCGTGCCGGACGCCGCACCCGTGCGGGTGGGTGTCCGGGAACGCGCAGCGGTACTCGTAGGGGGTGGTGGTGTGCTCGGCACCGGTGAGCCACGGCAGGTAGGGGGCCCGCAGCCCGGCGCGCCCGGACACGCTCAGGGCGCCCCTGCTGTTGCCGTGGTAGGACCCGCGGCGGCCGATGACGACGTCCCGGTCCTCCCCGCGGGCCAGGTGGTAGGCGCGCACCATCTTCAGGGCCGACTCCACCGCCTCGCTGCCCCCCGAGACGGGGTAGATGCGCGGGTCCTCCAGCGGCAGCAGCGGGGCGAGGGCATCGGCATACTCCTCCAGCACCTCGCTGGAGAACGCCGACCCGTGCACGTAGGCGACCCGGGACGCCTGGGCCGCGGCGGCCTGCACGACCTCGTCCACCCCGTGGCCGACGCCCACGACGACCGCGCCGCCGGCCGCGTCGAGGTAGCGGCGGCCCTCGACGTCGACGAGGACCGCGCCCTCGCCGTGGTCGATCCGGACCCGGTCGCCGCCACCCCGGGAGAAGACGTGCCGCGAGCCCACCGGGTCAGCCGCCGTGCGACGCCGCGCCCGCGGCGGCCGCGACGGCCTCCCCGAAGATGCGCAGACCGGTCTGGGCCTCCTCCGGCGTCACCACCAGCGGGGGCGACATCCGCACGACGCTCTCGCCCGCCTCGAGCACGAGCAGGCCGCGCTCGAAGGCGGCCTGCTGGACGGCGGCCGACAGGGCGGGGTCGGCGAGCTCGACGCCGATCATCAGACCGACGCCGCGCACGTCGACGACGGCCTCCGGGTGGGCGGCCTGGATCTCGCGCAGCCCGGCCAGGACCTGGTCGCCAACGGTGCGGGCATGCTCCAGCAGACCCTCGGACTCGATGACCCGCAGCGTGGCCAGCCCGGCCGCGCACGGGACGGGGCTGCCGCCGTAGGTGGACCCGTGGGTGCCGGTGCCCCAGCTCTCCATGAGCGAGGCCTTGGCGATGAACGCGCCCAGGGGCAGGCCCGAGGCGATGCCCTTGGCGGAGAGCAGGACGTCGGGCTCGACACCGGTCTGCTCGATGGCCCACATGGTCCCGGTGCGCCCCATGCCGCACTGCACCTCGTCGGCGACGAGCAGGATGCCGTGCTCGTCGCACAGCTCGCGCAGCCGCCGCATCCAGCCCTCGCCGGGGACGATGTAGCCGCCCTCGCCCTGGATCGGCTCGACGAAGATCGCCGCGACCTCGCTGGGCGCCACGTCGTGACGGAAGATCGTCTCCAGGGCGTCGAAGGTGGCGGTGTCGGAGGCGTCCTCGCCGGCGGCCACCTTGGCCGGGTCCGCGTAGGGCACGTGCAGCACGCCGGGCAGCAGCGGACCGAAGCCCTGGTGGTACTTCGGCTTGGAGCTGGTGAGCGAGACGGCCCCCATGGTGCGGCCGTGGAAGGCGCCGAAGAAGCTGATGACGTAGGGCCGCTTCGTCGCGTAGCGGGCGAGCTTGAGGGCGCCCTCGACGGCCTCGGCGCCGGAGTTGGTGAGGAAGACCCGCACCGGCTCGCTCATCGGCGCGGTCCGGGCGAGCGCGTGGCACATCTGCGAGTAGACCGGCAGGAAGAAGTCGCTGGCCGAGTAGTGCAGCAGGTCAGCCGCCTGCTCCTGGACCGCGCGCACCACCTCGGGGTGGGCGTGGCCGGTGGAGTTCACCGCGATGCCGGCGTTGAAGTCGAGGAAGAGGTTGCCGTCGACGTCCTCGATGCGACAGCCGCGCGCACGCCGCGGGGCGAAGGGGTAGGCGCGCGGCAGCGAGGGGCTGGTGATGGCCTGGTCGCCGGCGACGACCTCCCGGGTCAGCGGGCCGGGGAGCTCGGTGCGCAGGTCGGGCACGGGGCGGGAGGGGTCGGCCCAGTCGGTGGTCGGCTCGGCCAGGGTGGTGTCGGTCATGGGGCTCTCCTGCAGGTCGGGGTGAGGTCGGGGTATGCCGGGCCGTCGGGGCCCGGGGGCGGCCGGCTCAGCCGGTGACGACGGTCTGGGACTGCTCGCGCATGAAGAGCTGGACGTAGTGCAGGCCGCCACCGGCCTTGCCCGAGCTGCCCGAGCCCTTCCAGCCGCCGAACGGCTGCACGCCCGGCCACGCGCCGGTCGTGGCCCCGGCGGGCCGGTTGACGTAGACGACGCCCGCCTCGATGCCGGCGAGGAAGC
Source organism: Serinicoccus chungangensis (assembly GCF_001483745.1). Taxonomy (GTDB): domain Bacteria; phylum Actinomycetota; class Actinomycetes; order Actinomycetales; family Dermatophilaceae; genus Ornithinicoccus; species Ornithinicoccus chungangensis_A. Next base: position 420,158 of record NZ_LQBL01000028.1, read on the forward strand.
GGTCGATCTCGTCCTGCTCGCCGGCGAACAGCCCGGCGGTCAGCCCGAAGACCGTGTCGTTGGCGCGCTCCAGCGCCTCGTCCAGGCCGTCCACGGGCGCCACGACGGCCAGCGGCACGAAGAGCTCGCTGGTGAACAGCTCGTCGTCGGCGGGCAGGCCGGAGATGAGGGTGGGCTGGACGAAGTAGCCCGGGTGACCCTCGGCCCCCTGCAGCACCTCGCCCCCGGCGACGACCGTGCCTCCGGCCTCGCGGGCGTGCTCCACCGCGGCGCGGAAGCGCTCGACCGCCTCGGCGTCGATGACCGGGCCGCAGAAGGTGGCTCGCTCCAGCGGGTCCCCGACGACGACCTCGCTCACCGCCTTGCCCAGGGTCTGGACCAGCTCGTCGTGGACCGAGGCGTCGACATACACCCGGGAGCAGGCGGAGCACTTCTGGCCCGACGCCCCGGCGATGGACCGGGTGATCCCCTTGGCCGCCGCGTCGAGGTCGGCCGACGCGGTGACGATGGTCGGGTTCTTGCCGCCCATCTCGGTGATGACCGGGCGCGGGTAGTCGCCCCGGAAGGCGTCCATGACGGACATCCCGCCCGCGTAGGACCCGGTGAAGGTCAGCCCGTCGAGGCCCGGGTGCGCCACGACGGCCTTGCCGACGTCGTCCCCGCCCGGGAGGATCTGCATGAGCCCCTCGGGCAGCCCGGCCTCGAGCATCGTCTCGTAGAGCTTCCACGCGACGTGGGTGCCCTGGACCGAGGGCTTGAGGACGACCGCGTTGCCGGCGACGAGCGCGGCGGCCGCGGGACCGGCGGCGAGCGCCATGGGGAAGTTGAAGGGGCTGATGACGCCCCAGACACCGTGCGGGCGCAGGACCGAACGGGTGGTCTCGGTGGCGGAGAGCTGCTCCATCGCCGCCTCGAAGCCGCCGTTCCTCTCCACCTGGTCGCAGTAGTAGCGGAAGAAGACGGCCGACTCCTCCACGTCGCCCAGCGCCTCGAGACGGTTCTTGCCGACCTCCATGGTCATGAGGGCGGCCAGCTCGTTGGCCCGCTCGCTGATGAGGTCGGCCACCTCGCGCAGCACCGGGAGCCGCTCCTGCCAGGGCGTGGCCGCCCAGGCGCGACCGGCTGCTCGCGCCGCGTCCACGGCGGCGTCGACGGCACCCGGCGAGGCGGCCCGCACCCGCGCGACGAGCACGGAGGGGTCGGCGGGGCTGGTGACGTCGACGGGGTCACCGGGCGCCGGGTCGCCGGGGGCGGAGATCTCCGCCCCGAGCCAGCCACGGGCGACCTCCACTCCGGCCTCGTAGGCCGTGTGCAGGTCCTCGTTGTCAGCGGTCAGGGTCGCGTAGGTCACCTTGTAGGGCTCGGACACCGTCGTCTCCTCATATCTCGCAGATTGCCGAGTTCATCCGCCATCTTGCCAGATCTACAGGACGATTGACGGCCATATGCGCGATATGCCGGAAATCCTCCGAGCCGCTACCCGGTCACGAGCTCCCGCGCGCCGAGCTGGTCGAGGACGAAGGCGATCTCGAAGGCGGTCTCGCGCCAGGCGTCGTACCGCCCCGTCTTGCCGCCGTGCCCGGCGACCATCTCGGTCTTGAGCAGGATGGGGCGCTCCTGGGGGTCGCTGGTGACGGTCTCCCGGAGCCTCGCCACCCACTTGGCCGGCTCGACGTAGAACACCCGGGTGTCGTTGAGCCCCGTGGTGGCCAGGATGGCCGGGTAGTCCACCCGCCGGATGTTCTCGTAGGGGGTGTAGGAGCGCATGAGCTGGTATATCTGCGCGGAGTCGACCGGGTTGCCCCACTCCTCCCACTCGCTGACGGTCAGCGGCAGGGAGGGGTCGAGGATGGTGGTGAGCGCGTCGACGAAGGCGACCCCGGCGTGGACCACGCGGAAGCGCTCGGGGGCCAGGTTGAGGACAGCACCCATGAGCAGCCCGCCGGCCGAGCGGCCCTCCGCCGCCAGCCGGTCGGGCGCCACCCAGCCGGTCTCGACCAGGTGGTCGGCGCAGGCGACGAAGTCGGTGAAGGTGTTGGCCTTGTGCTCCATGCGCCCCTCCTCGTACCACCCGCGGCCCATCTCCCCGCCGCCGCGGACGTGCGCGACGGCGTGCACGACGCCGCGGTCGAGGTAGGACAGCCGGGAGATCGAGAAGTGCGGGTCCACCGAGATCTCGTAGGAGCCGTAGCCGTAGAGCAGGCCCGGGTGGGTGCCGTCCGGCTCGGCGTCACGGCGGGCGACCAGCGAGATGGGGATCTGCGTGCCGTCCTGGGCGGTCGCCCAGAGCCGCTGCTGCTGGTAGTCGGCCGGGTCGTAGCCGCCCAGCACGGGCTGCTGCTTGACGAGGGTGAGCTCACCGCTGCCGAGATCCAGGTCGAGCACGCTGCGCGGGGTGACCAAGGACTCGACGAGCACCTGCAGGGTGTCGGTCTCGTAGGTCGGGTTGGTGCCGGTCTCGATGGTGTAGACGGGCTCCTCGACCGGGACCTGGTAGCCCTCCCCCACCGGGCGTCCCTGCCCGGAGAGGGGCAGGACCTGCAGCTGGGTCAGTCCGTCCCGGCGCAGGGACAGCACGAGGTGGCCGGCGAAGGCCTCCACCCCGGCCAGGCGCACGCCGTCCTCGCCGGGCACCACCGTCGACCAGTCCCGGGCCGAGGTGGTCGTCGCCGGCGCGACCGCGAGCTCGAAATCGCGGTGGTCCCGGTTGTGCACGATCCACAGGCGCTCGCCGGCCGGCTCCACGTCATACTCCACGCCCTCCTCCCGCGGGGCGACCACCCGCAGCTCGCCGGTGGGGTCCTCGGCGTCGACCAGCCGGACCTCGGAGGTGTTCTTGCTGCCCAGCCAGACGATGACGTGCCGGTCGTCGCGCGAGGTGCCGACCCCCATCCAGAACCGCTCGTCGTCCTCCTGGTGGACCAGCACGTCCTCCTCCGCCGGGGCACCGACCCGGTGGCGCCAGACCTGGTGCGGGCGCCACGCGTCGTCGACCCGGACGTAGAACAGGTGCCCCCCGTCGGCGCTCCAGGCGGTGCCGTAGCCGATGCCCCGCACGGCGTCGTCGACCACCTCGCCGGTGGTGAGGTCCTTGACCCTCAGGTCGAAGCGCTCGTCGCCGGTGGTGTCCACCGCGTAGGCGAGCCGGTCCCCGGCCGGGGTCACGTCGAAGGCGCCCAGGCTGAAGAACTCCTCCCCCTGCGCCTCGGCGTTGCCGTCGAGGAGCACCTCCTCCCCCTCGGGCGCCGCACCGGGGTCCAGCTCGGGCCGCTCCGGCGACTCGCCGACCGCGACCCGACCGTGGACGGCGTACTGCTCGCCCTCGATGGTGCGGGTGTAGTACCACCAGTCGCGGTGCCGGACCGGGACCGACAGGTCGGTCTGCTGCACCCGGCCCTTGATCTCCTCGAAGATGCTCTGCTGCAGCTCGCCCAGGTGGGCGGTGCGCGCCTCGGTGTAGGCGTTCTCCGCCTCGAGGTGGGCGATGACGTCCGGGTCGGACTTGTCCCGCAGCCACTCGTAGGGATCGACGACGTCCTCACCGTGGTGCGAACGGACGACGTCGAGACGGGCGGCGCGGGGCGGGGAGGGCTGATGGGTCACCCACCCCACGCTACCCCGGAGCCGGGGTCGCCGACGGTGGGCGTCCACCGCCGCCCGGGCGGGGGCGGCATACCATCGGCACATCATGATCTCCCGCCCCGTCCGCCACCGCCGGGCCTGCTGGGTCGTGCGGGGGGCGGGCCGCGGGAGCGCCCCGGCGCTGCCCGTCTCCCGGTATGCGCGGGTGCGGCTGCGCGAGGCCGAGGGGCTGCTCCTGGGGCCGGACGAGGTGTGCGAGGTCTACGGACCCGCACCGCGGGCGCACCCTCTCGGGGCGCTCACGGACGTCACCGGGGAGTGGGTCGGCCTGCTCAGCGACGACGCGGAGCGCACCTGGGTGGCGATGAGCGACTTCCACGGCTTCGGGCACCTCTTCTGGTGCGTGCAGCCCGGTGCCACCGGGCAGGACGTCTACCTCGGCACCACGCTGGACGCCGTCGTGGACCGGCTGCGCAGTGACGGCGTGGCGCTCGAGGTCGACTGGCCGGTCGCGCACACCACCCTCGCCTCGAACCACGTGCTGCTGCGCAACCAGTGGTCCCGGCGCACGCTGGTCCAGGGGGTCCGGTGCCTGCGCCCGGACGAGATGTTGGTCATGTCCGCCCGCGGGGTGGGGACGGTGCCGAGACCGATGACGACCGACCCGCGCGGGCGCGGCTACGACGAGCTGCTGGACGCCGGCATCGAGCGTGCGGGCGGGCTGCTGGCGCAGGTCGGTGACGCCGTGCCGGACCTGCGGGTCTTCGCCTCCGGCGGCAAGGACAGCCGCGTCGTCCTGGCGCTGCTGGACCACGCGGGCGTGCTGGGACGGACGAGCTTCGTGGCGGCGGACCCGAGCCGGTGGGCGGACGCGGCGGGCCGCGCGGGGCTGTGGCGCGACCTCGTCGTCTCCGACGAGCTGCGGCGGGCCGCGGGGCGGCCGTGGTACGTCGAGCCCGACTACGAGGACCGCATGCTGTCCTTCGCCGAGAGCATCGAGCACCACCAGAGCTTCTACGCCGGCAGCCAGTGGGCGGCCTCGGCCGAGCGCCAGCTGCGCTGGCCGACCGTCCCCTACGTCGCGATCCGGGGCGGCGCCGGCGAGCTGATGCGGACGGCATACCGCGCCATCCGCACCGGGGCACCGTTCGCGGCGATGGGGCAGACCACCGCGTCCCTGGAGGCGGACCTGCGGCGCCTGCACGAGCTGGTGCTCCACCGGGGGGTCGAGCTCCCGCCGGGAGCCCGCGAGGGGGGCGAGGATGCGGTCGTCGAGGCCTTCTCGCTGGTCCCGGACGCGCCGGTCGGCCAGCAGGTCGACGCGCACTACCGGCTGCACCGCAACCGCGCCCATTTCGGCCACGTGCTCCACTCCACGCACCGACGCAGCCTGGCCCTGCACCCGCTGGCGACCCCGGAGTTCCTCCGGGCGGCGCACCTGCTCCCCTTCTCCGGGCGTGACCTGGGTCTGGCCGCCTTCGACGTCGTCGAGCGGCTGCGCCCGGACCTCAACCGCCACCGGTTCGCCTCCGGCACCTGGCCGGCCGAGGTGTGGCAGCAGCGCGGCGGGGCACCCTCCCCGCCGCCACGGGCCCCGCGGGGACCCTTCGGCCGCGAGCGCGTCCCGGACTACTTCGCCGCCGAGGACCCCAACCACTTCCGGCGCGGCTGGACCAGCGGTCCGCTGCGCTTCGACATCCGCACGGCCGCGCAGACGAGGGCGGTCCACGACCTCTGGCGGCTGCACGAGCTGGCACCGCAGGAGGCCACCAGCACCTTCGTGGCCTCCGTCGCCGAGCTGGTCAGCACCTCGACGCTCAACCCGGCGACCACCGTGGTCCGGGTGGCCTCGCTGCTGCGGGCGATCGACGCCCCCGCCGACGACCCTCCGGCCTGCCTGGAGGTGACGGTCGGCGCCGGGCGCCGGGTGCCCTGGCGGCGGCGGGACCGTGTGGAGGTCGAGCCGGTGCGCACCGGGGCGCCGGGGTCCGTGCGGAGCCTGCGCGGGTATGCCGCGAACGCCGCCACCGCGGGCCTGGAGACCGTCGAGGTCGACCCCCGCACCGAGCCCGGGGTCTTCTGCCACCTGGAGATCGGGGACGGCGCGTTCGTGGCCCGCCGGGTGGGGGCGGAGCGGGCCGGTTGGCCCCTGGAGCACACGTTCACGCTCACCTGCGGTGGTGAGCAGGTGGCCGAGGTGACGACGCGCGAGACCCGGGTGACCTTCGACGCCGAGTCCGGGCCGGGGCGCTGGCGGGCACAGCTGGCGGCCCGCCGCCTGGACCGCCCGGAGGTCGTGCTGCGGGCGACCTCACCACCGGTGGTCGTGCCCGGCCCCGGACCGGGTTGAGGCGCCGCGGCCACGGGATCCCCGGCACCGGCCGGCTTCTGCGTGATCGCCGCCAGACCCTCGCGGGGGCAGCGGGTGCAGCGGCCGGCTGTCCCGTGATCGCGGCCAGGCCCTCGCCGGGGCAGCGGGTGCAGCGGCCGGCTGTCCCGTGATCGCGGTCAGGCCCTGGCTGGAGCAGCGGCGGCCGGCCGTCGGGGGTCAGCCGGGCTCCGCCGCAAGCACACGAGTCACATATGCACCAGGAGCCCCAGGATGCGGAGATGATCGCGTCAGCCGCAAATATACCCCCCGCAGATGGACTCTTCTCCGCAGGTTGTGGCACGTGGGGACATCGGGGCGGGTGGGGCTGCTCCTGAGGGCCGGGACCCTCGGGCGGGTGGGGCTGCTCCTGAGGGCCGGGACCCTCGGGCGGGTGGGGTTGCACCTGAGGGGCCCCGGCCTCGCAGGCGGGGGCTCTCAGGGGGGCGGGGGCTCTCAGGAGGGCGGGGCTCTGGGGAGGCCGGGTGCTTAGCTCCCGACGCTGGCCGGACCGAGGAGGGCCTTGAGGTCGCCGAAGAGCTCCGGGGTCGCGGTGACCCGCAGCCCCTCGTCGAGCTTGATGAGGACGGTGCGACCGGGCTGGGTCAGCCGGACGTGCACCTCGGTGGCACCCGGGTGGTTGGCCAGCACCCCCTTGAGCTGGTGCGCCAGCACGTCGTTGATGCGGGTCGGGGTCATGGTCAGCACGACCGGCCCCCGCGGCCCGGTCTTGATGTCCGGGAGCATCATCTCGTTGGCCATGAGCTCGGTGGAGTCGTCCTTCTTCAGCCGGCCCTTGACCACCACGACGGTGTCCTCGGCCAACATGGTCGAGATCGTCATGTAGGTCTTCGGCCAGAAGACGACGTCGAGCGAGCCGGCCATGTCCTCGACGGTGGCCCGCGCGTAGGGGTCGCCGTTCTTGGTCCGCTTGAGCTGAAGGTTGGTGATGAGCCCGGCGACCGTGACGAAGTCACCGTCCTTGGCACCGTCCTCGCCGATGAGCTGCAGGATGGAGGCGCTGGCGTGCTGGGACAGGATGTGCTCGATGCCGTTGAGCGGGTGGTCGGACACGTAGAGCCCCAGCATCTCCCGCTCGAAGGCCAGCCGGGCGGTCTTGTCCCACTCGATGCCGGGGATGGGCGGGAGGGTGACGATCTGCAGCGGCTCCCCCTCGCCGTCGTCGTCACCGCCGAAGGAGAGCCCGGAGAAGAGGCTGTCCTGACCGATGGCCTCCTGCTTCTTCTCGTCGGCGAGGGCCTCGACATACCGCTCGTGGACGGTGACCAGCCCCTGCCGGGTGTGACCGAGCCCGTCGAAGGCTCCGGCCTTGCACAGCGACTCGATGGTGCGCTTGTTGCAGACGACGGCCGGGCACTTGCGCAGGAAGTCCTCGAAGGAGGTGAAGGCGCCCTTCGCCTCCCGGGTGGCGACGATGGCCTGGACCACGTTGGCGCCGACGTTGCGGATCGCCTGCAGGCCGAAGCGGATGTCGTCGCCGACCGCGGCGAAGGTGCCGATCGACTCGTTGACGTCCGGCGGCAGCACGGGGATCCCTAGCCGGCGGCACTCGGCGAGGTAGAGCGCGGTCTTGTCCTTGTCGTCGCCCACGCTGGTGAGCAGGGCGGCCATGTACTCGGCCGGGTAGTTGGCCTTGAGGTAGCCGGTCCAGTAGGAGATGACGCCGTAGGCCGCGGTGTGCGCCTTGTTGAAGGCGTAGTCGGAGAACGGCACGAGCACACCCCAGAGGGCGGCGACGGAGGCCTCGCTGTAGCCGTTGGCCTTCATCCCGTCCGAGAAGGGGATGTACTCGGCGTCGAGCACCTCCTTCTTCTTCTTGCCCATCGCGCGCCGCAGGAGGTCGGCGTTACCCAGCGTGTAGCCCGCCAGCTTCTGCGCGATCTCCATGACTTGTTCCTGGTAGATGCAGTTGGAGAGCACCATCCCGTGAGCGATGAAGTTGTGCACGTCGTCGACGGTGATGTCGTAGACCGGCTCCGCCGGACCCACCGAGACATCAGTCACCCTGTTCCAGTCCATCGAGGCGTAGAATCGGTCCTCGTCGGTACCCATGACGTCCAGGTAAGCCTGGGCGGTGGCGTTGAGCGGATAGAAGCCGCCCTCGCCCTCCGCCGGGTGGCTGGTCTTCGGCTCCGGCACCCGACCCTGCCGCCAGAGGTGGCGGTGCAGCCCAGCGGGCGAGGCGGGGCCCCACCCCATGGCGTTCTTCGTCCTCGCGGACACGTCGGGAGCGTCCCGCAGCACATCGCTGGCGTGTTCGAGCATGCGCTGACGGTTCAGGCCGCGGCTACGCGAGGCGATCTTCCTGTCGGTCCGCGCCGCGATCTTGCGCTGTTCGACCATGTGCGGCGTGACGAGCTGCCAGAAGCGCTGGTCGTACACGTGGACGGTCCACGCCCGCTGGCGACCACGGCGGACCGAGGTGTATTCGCCGGCCTCGTGCAGTCGTGCTGGAATGCCGAGACTGGATAGCACATCAAGGACGTCGTGCGCCAGCCGCTCGCTGATGGTCTTGTAGTAGGCCAACTTGGCACCGACGTGACCATCACCGTCCCAGAGAGCTGCCATCAGTCGCTGCCGCACGAGAGGCTGACTGCGCTTCATCGCCTCGGGGATGAACTTGTCAGCCGAAATCGTCTTGTCGGCGAATCCGAGGCTGCGTAACCACGCGTTGATGCCGATGTTCGTGAAGTGGCCACGTCGCGGGTTGCGGCCCGACCCGGTGCCGGCCGGGGACGCGGCGAACCTCACGCGCGCGGCACTGCGGTCCTGGCACTCCTCGACGGGGAAGACGTCATCGAACAACGTGGAGCAGAGGCGGGACACCTCGGTGCGCAGCTCTGCACTCGCACTGATGAAACTGTTCTCGTACAACGTGATGTAGCCGTCAGAGAGCAGGTATCCCAGCAGGGCGGCCTCCTCCGGTCGAACGCAGGATGGGGAGCTGTACCCCATGCCGTCACGGGGACGAGCGATCCGGTCCTCTCCCGCCCGCAGCTCACCTGCCTGGATCCAACCTCGCGTCGTCAGCACGGGGTGATCCGAGGACAGCCGCAACTGCTGCCCTGAGTTCGTGCTCACGGTGAGCACCGGCTTGTCCGGCATCTGCCACCAGTGGGTCACGCGTCGCCGCACGACCTTGCCACGCTCGTCCACGCCGAAGGTGAAGAAGCCCTCCTGCACACGGCGCTCCAGGTCGTCGACTCGAACCTTCTCGCCCGTGTCGGCATCGATGATCGGCGTGTCGCCCGCGACGCAGAGGCCGTACGTCGTGCCGAGGATCGGCTCGAGGGCAGCCTCCATCTCCGGCTGCAGCTTGCCCTTGAGCTCGGGGTCGAGCGGGGTGATCTCCTGCTTGCCGTTCTTGCGCAGCGCGAAGTTGGTGTGGGCGTTGACGCCCATCGGGCCGGGGCGGTAGAGCGCGAGCGCCGCGGAGATGTCCTCGAAGTTGTCCGGCTGCATGAGCCGCAGCAGCTGGCGCATCCCGTTGCCGTCGAGCTGGAAGACACCGAGCGTGTCGCCGCGGCCGAGCAGCTCGTAGGTCCTGCGGTCGGTCATGTCCTTGGACAGCGCGTCCAGGTCGATGTCCTGCCCGCGGTTGTCCCGGATGTTGTGGATCGCGTCGTCCAGCACCGTGAGGTTGCGCAGCCCGAGGAAGTCCATCTTGACCAGCCCGAGCGACTCGCACGTCGGGTAGTCGAACTGGGTGATGATCTGGCCGTCCTGGTCGCGGCGCATGATCGGGATGACGTCGATCAGCGGCTCGCTGGACATGATGACGCCGGCGGCGTGCACGCCCCACTGGCGCTTCAGCCCCTCCAGCCCGGTCGCCGTGTCGAAGACCTCGGCGGCGTGGTCGTCCTCGGCGAGCAGCTCGCGGAACTCGCCCGCCTCGGCATACCTCTTGTCCTGCGGGTCCTGGATCCCGGCCAGCGAGATGTCCTTGCCCATGACGGTCGGCGGCATCGCCTTGGTGAGCCTCTCCCCCATGGCGAAGGGGTAGCCCATCACCCGGGAGGAGTCCTTGAGAGCCTGCTTGGCCTTGATCGTGCCGTAGGTGACGATCATCGCCACCCGCTCGTCGCCGTACTTCTCGGTGACGTAGCGGATGACCTCGGAGCGGCGCCGGTCGTCGAAGTCGACGTCGAAGTCGGGCATGGACTTGCGCTCGGGGTTGAGGAAACGCTCGAAGATCAGGCCGTGCGGGATGGGGTCGAGGTCGGTGATGCCCATGGCGTAGGCGCACATGGACCCTGCCCCCGAGCCACGCCCCGGGCCCACCTTGATGCCGTTCGTCTTGGCCCAGTTGATGAAGTCCGCGACGACGAGGAAGTAGCCCGGGTAGCCCTTGCCGATGATGACCTCGGACTCGTACTCCGCCTGCTTGCGCGCGTAGTCGGGAACGCCCTCGGGGAAGCGGCGCTGCAGCCCGGTCTCGACCTCCTTGATGAACCAGCTGGTCTCGTCCTCGCCCTCGGGCACCGGGAAGCGCGGCATGTAGCGCCCCTCGCCCTCGGTGAAGGAGATGTCGCACCGGTCGGCGACCAACAGCGTGTTGTCGCAGGCCTCGGGCAGCTCGCGCCATACCTCGCGCATCTCGGCGGCCGTCTTGAGGTAGTAGCCGTCGCCGTTGAACTGGAACCGGTTGGGGTCCTGCATGGTCGACCCGGACTGCACGCACAGCAGCGCCGAGTGCGCCTTGGCGTCCTCCTGGTGGGTGTAGTGCAGGTCGTTGGTCGCCAGCAGGGGCAGGGACAGCTCCCGGGCCAGCCGGAGCAGGTCCTGCCGGACCACCCGCTCGATCTGGATGCCGTGGTCCATGAGCTCGAGGAAGTAGTTGTCCGCCCCGAAGATGTCCTTCATGTCCGAGGCGTACTGGACCGCCTGGTCCCACTGCCCCAGCCGCAGCCGCGTCTGGATCTCCCCCGACGGGCAGCCGGTGGTCGCGATGAGGCCCTGGCCGTAGGTCTCCAGCAGCTCGCGGTCCATGCGGGGCTTGAAGTAGTAGCCCTCGATTGAGGCGAGGGAAGCCATCCGGAAGAGGTTGTGCATGCCGTTGTTGTTGCGCGCCAGCAGCGTCATGTGGGTGTAGGCGCCGCCTCCGGAGACGTCGTCACGCCCCCCGTCGCCGTACTTCACCCGCGTCTTGTCGGTCCGGTGCGTGCCCGGGGTGACGTAGGCCTCGAGCCCGATGATCGGCTTGACGTCGTAGCGCTGGGCGGTCTTCCAGAACTCGTAGGCACCGAAGATGAACCCGTGGTCGGTCGTGGCGATCGCCGGCATCCCCAGCTCGGCGGCCTTGGCGAACATGTCCGTGATCCGCGCCGCACCGTCGAGCATGGAGTACTCGGTGTGGTTGTGCAGGTGGACGAAGTTCTGCTCGCGCGGGGGGCTGCTGCTGGTGGGTGCTGACATCAGGACGAGATCCTAGTTCGCGTCGCTGACACTCCTGCCGCCCCGTCCCGGGTCACCCGCGGATGCGCTCCAGCGCCTGCTCCAGGTCCTGCGGGTATGCCGAGGCGAAGCTCACGCGCTCGCCGCTGCCGGGGTGGTCGAAGGCGAGCTCGGTGGCGTGCAGCCACTGGCGGTCCAGGCCCAGGTCGCGCGCCAGCGTGGGGTCGGCGCCGTAGGTGAGGTCGCCGCAGCAGGGGTGCCGGAGCGCGGAGAAGTGCACCCGGATCTGGTGGGTCCGACCGGTCTCGAGGTGGATCTGCAGCAGGCTGGCCCGCCGGTGCGCCTCGAGCAGCTCGTAGTGGGTGATGCTGGGCCGGCCGCTGGTCATCACCGCGAACCGGTAGTCGTGCCCCGGGTGCCGCCCGATGGGGGCGTCGATGGTCCCCTCGTGCGGGTCCGGCAGTCCCTGCACCAGGGCGTGGTACGTCTTGTCGACCACCCGGTCCCTGAAGGCCTGCTTGAGCACGGTGTAGGCCCGCTCGGACTTGGCCACGACCATGAGGCCGCTCGTGCCGACGTCGAGCCGCTGCACGATTCCCTGCCGCTCCGGGGCGCCCGATGTGGAGATGCGGTACCCCGCGGCCGCCAGCCCTCCCACCACGGTCGGACCGGTCCAGCCGACGCTGGGGTGGGCCGCCACGAAGGCGGGCTTGTCGACCACGACGATCTCCGGGTCGTCGTGCACGATGCTCATGCCCTCGACCGGCTCGGCGACCACGGCCAGCTCGGCCGGCTCGACCGCCGCGGGCATCCGGACCTCGAGCGAGGCGCCGGCGGTGAGCCGCTCGGACTTGCCGACCGGGCGGCCGTCCACGACCACGTGGCCCTCACCCGCCAGGGCCGCGGCCCTGGACCGGGACAGCCCCAGCAGCCGCGGGAGGGCGGCGTCGACGCGCTCCCCCTCCAGCCCCTCGGGCACGGTGAACATCCGGAAGTCGCTCACCGCGCGTCCTCGAGGTCGGCCTGCTCGTCACCCTCGCGGGTGCCGTCGGGGTGGTAGCCGCGCAGGGACAGCAGGACGATGAGGACGGCAGCGGTGGTCACGCCCATGTCGGCGATGTTGAAGACCGGGAAGTTGGGCAGCGCGATGAAGTCCACGACATGGCCCAGCCCGACCGAGGGCGGGCGCAGGTAGCGGTCGACGAGGTTGCCGACGGCACCGCCCAGCAGCAGACCGAGGGTGATCCCCCACACCAGGCTGCGCGTGCGGAAGGCCTGCCAGACGATGACCACCGACACGACGGTCGCCACCGTCGTGACGACGCCGGTCCAGCCGGTACCCAGGGAGAAGGCCGCCCCGGAGTTGTAGGTGAGGTGCAGCTGCAGGACCTCGCCCAGCACCGGCACCGACTCCCCCCGGGTGAGCGTCGCCTCGGCCCACGCCTTGGTGGCCTGGTCCAGGCCCGCCCAGAGCAGGGCGACGAGGAGCACCACGGCGGTGCGTCTCGGGGGACGGGTGGTCAGCGGCGTTCCTGCTTCTGCTTGCATGTCATGCATAGCGTCGCACGAGGGAAGGCCTGCAGCCTCATCTTGCCGATGGGGGTCCCGCACGACTCGCAGTCGCCGTAGGTGCCCGCCTCGACCCGGTCCAGCGCGTGCGCGTTCTGGTCGATGAGGTCGCGGGCGTTGTTGGTGACGGACAGCTCGTGCTCGCGCTCCCAGGTCGCGGCACCCGCGTCCGCCTGGTCGTCGCCGGCACCGTCCCCGAAGGAGCGACCGCGGTCCAGCAGGTCGTGCTCGGCCTCCTCGACCTCCCTGCGCAGGCGGTCGATCTCCGCGACGAGCTCACCGCGCAGCTCGTCCAGCTCGGCGGCGGTCCACGGGCTCTCGTCGTCCCGCACGCTGAGCGCCAGGTGCGCTCCCGACCCGCTCGTGCCGCGGTCCGAGCGGCTCGCACCGCTCGGACCCCCCTTCTTCACACTCGTCGCCACGGCTGTCCTTCGTTCGTGGGCTGCGCTCCCCCTGCCAGGCGAGCGATGGTGCTGGGAGAATAGATCAGCAACCTGGCGATGACAACGGGAAACGACCTCGCCCCCGGCCGGGGCAGGACGACGCCCCGACCGGTCGTGGTCGGGGCGTCGTCGTGCTCGGTGGCGTCAGGCCCTCAGGAGGTGGGTCGGGACCCGTCCAACCGCTCCATCTGGTCGGAGAGGAAGGCCCGCAGCCGCTCGCGCAGGTCGCGCTCCTGCGACTGCAGCCCACCGATGGTGGCGGACAGCGCGCTCTCCTGGCCGTGCAGGTCCTCGAGCACCGTGCTGCGCTGCTGCTCGGCCTCGCTGATCATCTGGTCGTGGCTCGCCTGGCCCTCGGCCACCAGCCGGTCACGCGTCTGCTCCCCGGTGCTGACGAGCTCGTCGTGGCGGCTCTGCCCGGTCTGGACGAGCTCGTCGTGGCGGCTCTGCCCGGTCTGGACCAGCTCGTCGTGCGTGGCCTGCCCCTCGGCCACCAGCCGGTCGTGGGTCTCCTGCCCGGTGCGCTGCAGCTCGGCGCTGCGCTCGTCGGCCTCGGCCACCACCGTGGTCCGGTAGGTGTCGCCCTCCTCGATGAGCCTCGCCCGGGTGCTCTCCCCCTCGGCGACGTGCTGGTCGTGCAGCCGCTGCGCCAGGGAGATGATGGAGCTCGGGTCCTCGCCGTCCCCGCCCGCGGCGGACGCGCCGACGGCGGCCCCGGCCGAGGCCGCCTCCAGGGACGAGCGGGCCTCGTCACGCTCACGCTCGGCGGCGCCGACCCGCTCCTGCGCCTCCTCGGCACGTCGCTCGGCGGCCGCCCGCGCCTCCTGGCACTCGGCCAGCTGGCGACGCAGCGCCTCCAGCTCCTGGGTGTCCTCCGCGTCCTCGTGGCGCTCGCCCTGGGCGGCAGGCGCCGCCGCACCCTGGCCGGAGGCGACACCGCGGCTGGCGCGGCAGTCCTCCAGGTCGGTGCGCAGGCCGTCGTTCTCCGACACGAGCCGGCGCAGCTCGACGACGACCTCGTCGAGGAAGTCGTCCACCTGGGTCTCGTCGTAGCCGCGCCGCAGGTGCGTCGCGCTGAAGCTCTTCTTGATGACGTCCTCGGGGGACAGAGCCATGGTTCACCTCTTGGTCCAAGGGGCCATCACCCTGGCACCGCGTCACGGCGGCGGCGATGGCGTGCGGGCATGCACTGCAGCGAGCACTCTAACGCACCGACCAGCCCCGGTCGGCGTGTCGCCCGGTAGTCCACCAGCCGTGCCGCAGGGCATCGCCCCAGGTCAGAAGGGCAGCGAGAGCGCCAGCGAACGGCCGATGCCGACCGCGATGATGAGCACGAGGAAACCGAGGTCCAAGGCCACCCCGCCGAGGCGCAGGGGCGGGATGACCCGCCGCAGCGCCCGCAGGGGCGGGTCGGTGAGGCTGTAGACGCCGTTGGCCAGGACGAGGACGGGGCCCTTGGGTCGCCACTCCCGGGCGAAGACCTGCACCCAGTCGAACACCAGGCGGGCGATGAGCACGAAGAAGTACAGGTTGAGCACGAGCGCGAGGATCTGGCCGATCATGGAGCCAGCCTACGTGGGCGACCTGGGCGTCGGCTGCTGCGGGCCGCCCGCGGCACGGTCGGACGTCAGCTCTGGTTGAAGGGCCCCTGGACGCCGCGCGTCTGCTCGGCGCTCGCGCCTCCGTCGACCTCGACGAAGGACGGGCTCAGCAGGAAGACCTTGCTCGTCACGCGCTCGATGGACCCGTGCAGACCGAAGGCCAGGCCGGCGGCGAAGTCGACGAGCCGCTTGGCGTCGGAGTCGTCCATGTCGGACAGGTTCATGATGACCGGCACCCCGCCGCGGAAGGCCTCGCCGATCGTCTTGGCCTCGTTGTAGGTGCGCGGGTGGATGGTGGTGATGCGGTTCAACTCGCCGACCTCCGGCTCGCGGACGACCTGGGACACAGGGGTGCTCGAGGGCAGCGTGGCGACCGTGGCGTGCTGACCGGTCCCGTGGTCGTCCTCCCGCAGCTGACGCACGCTGGCACCGGAGGAGCGCTGGTCGGGCGTCTCGTCGGCGTAGGTGTCGTAGTCGTCGAAGCGCTCGTCGGACTCGGCGAGTCCGAGGTACTCCATGGTCTTGCGCAGTGCCCCGGCCATGTGTGCGAGCTCCTAGGTGCGTGACGGGACGTAGCTCCCGTGGGTGGATCGGTCGTGCACGACGCTACCGCTGCGGTGGTCGCGAACCGAGGATTGCGCTCCCGACACGCAGGTGTGTCGCACCCGCCGCGACGGCGACCTCGAGGTCGCCGCTCATGCCGGCGGAGACCCAGGTGGCGCCCGGATGGGTATGCCGCAGCTGCTCCCCCGTCCCGACGAGCCGGTCGAAGGCCCGCCGGGTCTCGTCGGGGGTGAGATCCCGCGGCGCGATCGCCATGACGCCCCGCAGCTCCAGCCATCGCGCGGCGGCCACGTCCTCGGCCAGCGCCGCCACCTCGTCCGGTGCCGCGCCGCCGCGTCCCGCCTGCTCGCCCTGCCCGAGGTCGACCTGGACGAGGACCTCCAGCGGGCCCTCCCGGGCCCCGTCGTCGACGGCCTCGGCCCGGCCGCGGTCGAGCGCGCGGACCAGCCGCGCCCGGTCGACCGACTGGACGACGTCGGCATACCGGGCCACGCGCCGTGCCTTGTTGGTCTGGAGCTGGCCGACGAAGTGGACGCGCAGGTCGGCCCGCACCTGCTCGGGCAGGCCGGCGACCTTGTCCCCCGCCTCCGGCTCGCGGCTCTCGCCGATGTCGGTGACCCCCATGCCGGCCAGCAGCTCGACGTCGCTGCCGGGGAAGAACTTCGTCACGACGACGAGGGTCGGTCGCCGCGCCTCCCGGCCGGCGTCCGCGCAGGCGGCGTCGACGCGCCCGCGGACCCCCTCGAGCGCGGAGGCCAGCTCGGCCGCGCGGTCCCCGCTCGTGCTCATGCCACCTGCTCCGGCGGCAGCAGCCGCACGACCCCGGCGAAGCGGCCGGTGGCGCCGTCGCGGCGGTAGGAGTAGAGGTCCGACCGCTCGCGGGTGCAGCCGGGCAGCCACCGCAGGCTCACCTCGAGGTCGCTGTCGGCGAGCTGCTGGACCACCCCCGACGCGACGTCGATGGCGGGGGTCCCGGTCCAGGAGACGGCGGCCGCGGACGGCGTCAGGGCGGCCGCCTCGTCGCGCAGCTCCCGGGGCACCTCGTAGCAGCGCGGGCACACCGACGGTCCGACCACGGCCTCGAGCCGGCGCGCACCCAGCTCGCCCAGCACCCGCAGCGCGGCCGGGACGACGCCCGCGAGCAGCCCGGGTCGGCCGGCGTGGACGGCGGCGGCGAGCCCCTCGGTCCGGTCGACGAGCAGGAGCGGCACGCAGTCGGCGACGAGGACGACGAGCGCCTCGTCGGTGCGGTCGGAGACCAGGGCGTCGGCGGCCGGCGCGGGGGTCTCGCCGCCGCGGTCCGTCGCCGGCGGCCTGGACGCGCCTGCTCCGACCGCGACACCGGTGGAGGGGGTCAGGGCGACGGAGCACCCGTGCTGCTGGTCCATGAGCCGCAGGTCGGCCCCCCGCAGGCCCAGCTCGTGGGCGAGCCGGTGCCGGTTGGTCTCGACCGCCTCCGGCAGGTCACCGACGTGACCCCCGAGGTTGAAGGAGGCGTAGGCGTCCTGGCTCGCCCCGCCGTGCCGGTCCGTGACGGCCCACTCCACCCCGTAGCCGTCGCCGGTCGGGTCGAGCCGCTCTCGCCAGGTGAACACGCCCAGCAGGGTATCGGGCGCGTCCGGGCCGTACCGGGCGCGCCCCGCCGCAGGGGCCGGTCAGCTCACTTGAGGAAGTCCGGCACGTCCAGGTCGTCGGAGTCCTCGAAGGTCACCTGGCGCGGGGGCTGCTGCACGGGTCGCTGGACCGGCTGCGCGACGTCGTCGTCCTCGCCTCCCGGCTCGCCCTGCGGCGCGCCCTGGCCGCCCTGCTGGCCCCCACCCTGGGAGCCGGCGTCGGCGGGGGCACCCTGCCCCGCGGGACGCTGACCGCCCTGCTCGGGAGCCGGACGCTGCTGCTGGGGCTGCTGCTGGCCTCCGGCGGGGCGCTGCTGCCCCTGCGGGGCCTGCTGGCGGTTGGTGCCGCCGGCGTGCACCTGGCCGAGCGCGCGGTCGTTGCCCTCGCCCCGGGCCTGCGGGGCACCGCCGTCGAAACCGGCCGCGATGACGGTGACCCGCACCTCGTCGCCGAGGGAGTCGTCGATGACCGCGCCGAAGATGATGTTGGCCTCCGGGTGGGCGGCCTCCTGCACCAGCCGGGCCGCCTCGTTGATCTCGAACAGGCCGAGGTCCGACCCGCCCTGGACCGACAGCAGGACGCCGTGGGCGCCCTCGATGCTCGCCTCGAGCAGCGGCGAGGAGATCGCCAGCTCGGCCGCCTGCACCGCGCGGTCCTCCCCCCTGGCCGAGCCGATGCCCATGAGGGCGGACCCCGCCCCCTGCATGACCGACTTCACGTCGGCGAAGTCGAGGTTGATGAGGCCCGGCGTGGTGATGAGGTCGGTGATGCCCTGGACACCGGAGAGCAGCACCTGGTCGGCGCTGCGGAAGGCGTCCAGCATCGAGACCGTGCGGTCGGAGATCGACAGCAGCCGGTCGTTGGGGATGACGATGAGGGTGTCGACCTCGTCACGCAGCGTGGCGATGCCGGACTCGGCCTGGTTGGCGCGGCGCCGCCCCTCGAAGGTGAACGGCCGGGTCACCACACCGATGGTGAGGGCACCCAGGCTCTTGGCGATCTTGGCGACCACGGGGGCGCCCCCGGTGCCCGTGCCACCGCCCTCCCCGGCGGTGACGAAGACCATGTCGGCCCCGCGCAGGGCCTCCTCGATCTCCTCGGTGTGGTCCTCCGCCGCGCGGCGACCGACCTCCGGGTCGGCGCCCGCACCGAGCCCCCGGGTGAGCTCCCGGCCCACGTCGAGCTTGACGTCCGCGTCGCTCATGAGCAGGGCCTGGGCGTCGGTGTTGATGGCGATGAACTCGACACCCTTGAGGCCGACCTCGATCATCCGGTTGATGGCGTTGACGCCACCTCCGCCGATGCCGACGACCTTGATGACGGCCAGGTAGTTCTGCGCTGCGGACACGATGGACCTTTCGGAACGGGTGCGGGTGCGATGCATCGATTGCGGTGCGTGCCGCGAGCATACGCGGGCGAGGAGAGCCCGTCCCCCAGCATGAACCTCGACCTCAGGTCGAAGGTCGAGGGTCCATCAGCCCGTGGCCTCGGGAAGCCCGGTGACCACCGGCGTGCCGGGGACCCGCACGTCGATGGTCATCGCCAGCGCGCCCTGCGGGTCGATGGTCTCCTGACCGACCAGGGCGGTGACGACGTGCCACTTCTTCTCGTTGTCCGTCGGGGTGCCCCACCGCAGCGTGAGCTGGCCCAGGTCCATCTCGACCGAGCCGTCCCGGTCCACCGAGGGCGCGCCGAGCTCCCCCTCGAGGGTGTCCGGGTCCGGGCGCGTGCGCCACAGCTCGGCCAGCCCGGTCACGGTCCGCCGGTCCAGCTCGGTCGGGTCGGTGCGCAGCGCGATGAGCGGGAGCTTCTTGCTCGGCCGGTCCACCTGCTCGTAGAGCACCCCGGAGGCGTCGGCGAGCCAGGTGGTCCCGGCCCCGCGCAGCGCCAGCGCCGGGTCGCGCTCGGTCACCACGAGGGTGATCGAGGAGGGCCAGTCGCGCTCCACCTCCACTGAGGCGATGCGGGGGTCGGCGAGCACCCGCTCGCTGACGCGTCCCTCCGACACCCGGGCCAGGGGGCGACCCTGCGGGATCTGGGCCTTCTCCAGCGCGCTGGCCGCCACGTCCTCGCGGCCCCCCTCGACCTGCACGTCCTCGACGACGAAGGCGACCGAGAAGTAGAAGAGGAAGACCATCGCGGCTGCGGCGGCGAGCACCCCGCCGCTCCACAGCAGCATCGCCCGACGACCGAGGCCGACGCGGCGCGCCCGGACCGAGCCTCCTGCCCGGCGGGCGGCCGGTCGGCGTCGTGGCCGGCGCGCGCTCATGATCCTGCCTCCTCGACCGTGCGCGGCGCCGTCACGGCGCCCCGGCGCCCCAGCAGGTCGAGCAGCTCGCCGCCCACGCCGGTCACGTCACCGGCCCCGACGGTGACGACCAACGACTCGACGCCGTCGCCGACCACCTCGACCAGCGCGGGGGCGGCCGCCCGGACCGACCCCACCTCGATCACCCGGGGCGCAGCGGCGTGCGCCCGCAGGCCGCTCGCGAGCAGGCCGGAGGTCACCCCGGGGTGGTCCTCCTGTCGTTCGCGGGCGGCATACACCGGCAGCAGGACCACGACATCGGCCCCGGCGAGCCCCTCGACGAAGCCGGGTGCGAAGTCGCGCGTCCGGGAGAACAGGTGCGGCTGGAAGGCGACGACCAGGCGACGCCCGGCGGCCGCGCTGCGGGCGGCCCGGACGAGGGCCGCGACCTTGGGGGCGTTGTGCGCGTAGTCGTCGACGACCTCGACCCCGTCCACGGCCCCGACCCGCTCGAAGCGGCGGTGGACCCCGGCGAAGCGCTCCAGCCCGTCGACGACCGCGCCCAGCGGCAGGCCCAGACCGACGGTGGCCGCGAGCAGCGCCGCGACCGCGTTGTGCACGGTGTGCTCCCCCGGCGCCGGCAGGTGCAGCCGCACCGTGGTGCCCTCCTCGAGCCCGGGCACGCCCGGGCCGACCACCACGGTGCCCGAGGCGCTCGTGCCCTCCGAGCGCACGTCGTCGACGAGCACGTCGGCGCCCTCGGTGCCCCACGTCACGACCCGCAGCCCGGACGCACGGGCGTGCGCGGCCAGCCGCGCGGCACCCGGGTCGTCCAGCGTGGTGACCAGCAGGCCGTCGCGGGGGACGGTGCCGACGAAGTCACGGTATGCCGCCTCGACGGCGGCCACGTCGCCGTAGTGGTCGAGGTGGTCGGGCTGGACGTTGGTCACCACCGCGACCTGGGGTCGGTAGGTGAGGAAGCTGCCGTCGCTCTCGTCCGCCTCGACGACGACCGGGGCGCCCGGCGCCCCCGGGGCGGCGCTGACGCCGGTGCTGGCCAGCGGCGCCCCCAGGACGTAACCCGGGTCCGCGCCCGCGGCCTGGAGGGCCGCCGAGGTCAGTGCGCTCGTCGTGGTCTTGCCGTTGGCGCCGGCGACCGCCACCGCGGGGCGCCCGTGCAGGAACGCGGCGATCCCCTGGGCGCGGTGGAGGACGGTCAGCCCGGCGGCGCGCGCGGCGGCGAGCTCGGGGTTGTCCTCGCGGACCGCCCCAGAGACGACCACCGTGCGGGCGTCACCGAGGTGCGCCGGGTCGTGGCCGACGTGGACCCGGGCCCCGGCCTCCTCCAGCGAGCGCAGCGTCGGGCTGTCGCGCTGGTCCGAGCCGGACACCCGGACCCCGAGGGAGAGGAACAGGCGGGCCACCCCGGAGACGCCGGAGCCGCCGATGGCGATGACGTGCACCGGCCCGAGCTCCTCGGCTCTCGGGACGGGGGCGGTGAAGTCGAAGCGCGCCGCGCTCACCGCTGACCACCTGCCGCCTCGAGGACGAGGTCGACCAGCCGGTCGGCGGCGTCCCGGTCCCCGTGCTCGGCCGCCGCCGCGGCCATGGCCTCCAGCCGCCGTCCGTCCTGGAGCAGCGGGAGCGCGACGGTGCGGATCCAGCCAGGGTCGACCTGCGCGTCCTCGACGAGCAGCCCACCGCCGGCCTCGACGACCTCGCGGGCGTTGAGGCGCTGCTCGCCGTTGCCGATGGGCAGCGGGACGTAGACGGCCGGGAGCCCGACGGCGGCCAGCTCGCAGACGGTGCCCGCACCGGCCCGGCAGAGCGCGAGGTCGGCGACGGCGTAGGCGAGGTCCATCCGGTCGGTGTAGGGCAGGGCGAGGTAGCGGGCGCCGGTGCGGGGGTCCTGAGCAGGGACCGCCACCTCCTTGCCCGCGCCGGTGAGGTGCAGCACCTGGACCCCGGCGGCCAGCAGGTCCTGGCCCGCCCCGGCCACCGCCTCGTTGAGCCGCTGTGCCC
Organism: Serinicoccus chungangensis; assembly: GCF_001483745.1. GTDB lineage: Bacteria > Actinomycetota > Actinomycetes > Actinomycetales > Dermatophilaceae > Ornithinicoccus > Ornithinicoccus chungangensis_A. The sequence goes on from NZ_LQBL01000028.1 coordinate 441,584, forward strand.
CCAGCGAGCCGCCGAAGACGAGGAGCGTGGGACGACCCTCGTCCAGACCGAACTCGGCACGTGCCGCCCCGGCGAGCACCTCCCGGTCCAGGGTGCGGATCTCCTCGCGCAGCGGCAACCCCACCCGCACCGCGTGCGGGAGCTCTGTGGAGGCGAAGGTCGTGGCCACCCGCGCGGTGAAGCGGGCCCCCAGCCGGTTCGCCAGCCCGGGCCGGGCGTTCTGCTCGTGCAGGACGATCGGCACCCCGGCCCGGCGGGCCGCGAGGTAGGCCGGGGTGGCGACGTAGCCGCCGAAGCCCACGACGACCTGGGCGTCGCTGTCCCGGATCGCCCCCGCCGCCGTCGCGACCGCTCGGCGCAGGGCCCCGGGGAAGCGCAGGGCGCGGGCGTCGGGACGGCGGGGGAAGGGCACCTTGGGCACGACGACGAGCGGGTAGCCCCGCTCGGGCACCAGGCGTGCCTCCAGACCCTCCGCGGTCCCCAGCACCCGGATGTCCGCGTCGGGCACCCGCCGGCGCAGCGCGTCACCGGTCGCCAGCAGCGGGAGGACGTGACCGGCGGTCCCCCCACCGGCCAGCACGACGCGCACCCCGCTGCGGTCCGGCGTCTTCACCGCCGCCCGCCCTGCGCCCGGGCGCGCCTGCCCCGGGCTGCCGGGGTGGCCGGCCGACGCCGCGAGCCGCGGGCACCGGGGACGGCGGCCAGGGTGCGCCGCAGCGTCCCGGTGCGCCCGCGCAGCGTCTCCTCGGCCCCCGGGAGCGAGCGGGCGAGGGAGAGCAGCAGACCGATGCCGATGAGCGCGGCGATGAGGGCGGACCCGCCGCTGGAGACCAGGGGCAGCGGGACCCCGATGATGGGCAGCATCCCGATGACCGAGCCGATGTTGATGAGCGCCTGGCTGAGGAACCACACCATGATCCCGGCTGCCGCCAGGCGGGTGAAGCCGTCCTCGGCCTGGGTGATCACCCGGAAGCAGGAGTAGGCCAGGACCGCGAAGAGCGCGAGCACCGCCAGGCTGCCGGGCAGGCCGAGCTCCTCGCCGATGATGGCCAGGATGAAGTCGTTGTGCGGCTCGGGCAGGATGCCCCACTTCTCCCGGGACTCCCCGAGCCCCAGACCCCACCAGCCGCCGTCGGCGAGGGCGTACTCGGCGTGGACCTTCTGGTAGCAGCCTGCGACGTGCGGGCTGTCGCAGATGCCACCGATCCACGTCTGGATGCGCTGCATCCGGTTGGCGCTGCCGGCCGCGAGGACCGCCACGCCGACCGAGGCCACGGCACCGAGCCCGACGAACCACCGCGCCGGCAGCCCCGCCGCCCAGAGCAGGCCCGCGACGATGGCGAGCATGATCATGCCCGTGCCGAGGTCGTGACCCTGCAGCACCAGACCCACGAGCAGCATGCCGAAGGGGAAGACGAGCGGGACCGCGGCGTGGACGGGCTTGTGGATGACCCGCCGCTTGGCGGCGAGCACGGCGGCGCCGAAGACGACGAGGGCGACCTTGCCGAACTCGGAGGGCTGCAGCGAGAACCCTCCGAAGGAGATCCAGTTGCGGTTGCCCTGGAAGTCCATCCCGAGGGGGGTGAAGACCGCGACCTGCAGCGCCAGGGCGAGGAACACGCCGGGCCACGCGAGCCTCTTCCACAGGCCCACCGGGACCCGTGAGCCGATGACCGCGAGCACGATGCCGACCGAGCCGAAGACCAGCTGGTTGAGGAAGACGGTGTAGGAGCTGCCGCTCTCGCGGTAGGACCCGACGCTGGAGGCGGAGAGCACCATGACCAGGCCCAGCCCGGTGAGCACCGAGGCCGACACCAGGGCCAGGTAGTAGGGCGCGACCGGTGAGCGCAGCCAGGCACCCACCGACTGCAGGCTCCAGCCGGTCTCCTCGCTCCCCCCGCGGGAGGACGAGCCGCGGGGCCGGTCCAGGGTCGTCGTCACGACGTCGGCCCTCCCAGGTGCCGGCGGACGGCACCGGCGAAGGTGTCGCCCCGGCTGCCGTAGCTGGGGAACATGTCGAGCGAGGCCGCGGCGGGCGAGAGCAGGACCACGTCGCCCGGGCGGGCCAGGGCGGCGCACCGGGCCACGACGTCGTCCATCACCCGGTCCAGCGCAGCCATGTCCCCATGGTCGGTGACGCCGGCGTCGTGGACCGGGACCTCGGGCGCGTGTCGGGCCAGCGCCTGCGCGATGAGCTCCCGGTCGCTCCCGAGCAGCACCACCGCCCGCAGCCGGGGGGCCACCTCCGCGACCAGCTCGTCGACCTCGGCGCCCTTGAGCTGGCCACCGGCCACCCAGACGAGGTGGGGGTAGGAGCGCAGCGCGGCGAGGGCGGCGTGCGGGTTGGTGGCCTTGGAGTCGTCGACCCAGGTCACCCCCTCGTGCTCGGCGACGACGCTCATCCGGTGGGCGTCCGAGCGGAACCTGCGCAGGCCCTCGCGGACCGCGGCCGGCGTGACGCCGGCGGCGCGCGCCAGGGCGGCCGCCGCGAGGGCGTTGGCCACGAGGTGCGGCGGGGGCGCGGCCGAGCCGTCGCCGCCGGAGGCCCGCGCCAGGTCGGCCAGGGTCCCGAGCTCGGCGGCCGAGGTGCGCCGCTCCTCGACGAAGGCCCGGTCCGCGAGGACGTCGTCAACGAGCCCCAGCATCGACAGCCCCGGCGTGCCGAGGGTGAACCCGATGGCCCGGCACCCGTCCACGACCTCGGCCTGCTCGACCATCTCCTCGGTCCGGGGGTCCTGGACGTTGTAGACGCACGCCACCTGGGTGCGCTCGTAGATCCTCGCCTTGTCCGCGGCGTACGCCTCCAGCGACCCGTGCCAGTCGACGTGGTCCGGCGCGAGGTTGAGCACGCAGGAGGCGAGCGGGCTCATGCTGTGGGTGAAGTGCAGCTGGAAGCTGGACAGCTCGACGGCCACGATGTCGTAGGGGTCGGGGTGCTGGACCGCGTCGAGCACCGGGGTGCCGACGTTGCCGGTCGCGATGGCCCGCAGGCCGGCCGCCTGCAGCATCGAGGTGAGCAGCTGGACGGTGGACGTCTTGCCGTTGGTGCCGGTCACCACGAGCCAGGGCGCGGCCCCCACCCGCGGGCGCAGGCGCCACGCCAGCTCGATCTCGCTCCAGACGGGTATGCCGCGCTCCAGCGCCGCCGCCAGGACCGGGTGGTGCGGGGGCCAGCCCGGTGAGGTCACCACCACGTCGACGTCGAGCGGCACTACCTTCCCCTGGCCGTGGGGCCCGTCCTGACCGTCCTGCGGCCAGCCGGTCACGTGCTCCGCGCCGCGGCGGACGTCCGCACCGAGGATCCCGAGGATCCCGGCCTGGGTGTCCTGCTTCTCGGTGTCGTTGCCGGCGTCGAGCACGGTCACCCGCGCGCCGTGCTGCAGCAGCGCGTCCGCCGCCGCGAAGCCGGTCACGCCCAGGCCGGTGACGAGGGCGCGCAGCCCGCTCCAGTCGGCATCCCGGTGGGTGAGCTCGTCGAGGTCGGTGCTCACAGGTTCGCCACCCACTCGCCGTAGAACAGTCCCAGGCCCACCGCGACGCAGATGCCCGCGATGATCCAGAAGCGGATGACGATGGTCACCTCGGCCCAGCCGAGCAGCTCGAAGTGGTGCTGCAGCGGCGCCATCCGGAAGACCCGTTTGCGGGTGAGCTTGAAGCTGGCCACCTGGATGATGACCGAGAGCGTGATCATGACGAACAGCCCGCCGAGCACCGCCAGCAGCAGCTCCGTGCGGGTGGTGATGGCCAGCCCGGCGAGCCCGCCCCCGAGGGCGAGCGAGCCGGTGTCGCCCATGAAGATCTTGGCGGGCGAGGCGTTCCACCACAGGAAGCCGAAGCAGGCGCCGGCGACGGAGCAGGCGACGACGGCCAGGTCGAGCGCGTCCCGGACGTCGTAGCAGTTGGGCCCCGGGGCCAGCTGGCAGTTCTGGTTGTACTGCCAGATGCCGATGACCGAGTAGGCGGCGAACACCATGACCGAGGCACCCGTCGCCAGCCCGTCCAGCCCGTCGGTGAGGTTGACGCCGTTGGACGCGCCCGCGATGAGCACGTTGGCCCACAGGATGAAGAGGATCACGCCGAGGACGGGGCCGGCGAAGGCCAGGTCGACCGCGGTGTCCCGGACGAAGGAGATCGCGGTGGACGCCGGGGCACGGGTGCTGTCGCCCTCGAGCAGCAGCGCGGCCAGGGCGAACACGATGGCGACCACGGTCTGGCCGGTGAGCTTCTCCGCCGAGGTGAGCCCGAGGCTGCGCTGCTTGGAGATCTTGGTGTAGTCGTCCAGGAATCCGATGAAGCCCAGACCGGTGATGAGGAAGAGCACGAGCAGGGCGCTGAGGCTGAACCGCGAGTGGGTGACCTCGAGGATGCCGGTGACGTCGAGCAGGATGAGGAGCAGGTGCGAGACGACGTACCCGGCCACGGTGGCGCCGATGATGACGGCGCCGCCCATGGTGGGTGTCCCGCGCTTGGTGTGGTGGGAGGTGGGGCCGTCGTCGCGGATGAACTGGCCGTAGCCGCGGCGCACGAGGAAGCGGATGAACAGCGGGGTGCCGAAGAGCGAGAAGACCATGGCGACCGCGCCGGCGAGCAGGACGTTGACCATCAGCCGACCACCAGCTCGTCGCCGAGCAGGCGGAGCCCGGAGTCGCGGCTGCTCTTGAGGAGCACGACGTCCCCGGGGCGCAGCGTCCCGCGCAGGTGCCCCAGCGCCTCGTGCCGGTCGGTCAGGGTGGTCGCCCTGCTCCCCCCGGCGGCGAGGTATGCCGTCGCCGCCGGTCCGGCGACCGGTCCCACGACGACCAGCTCGTCCACCCCGAGGTCGGCCGCCAGCGCGCCGACGCGCTCGTGCTCGAGGTCGCTGTCGGCGCCGAGCTCCAGCATGCCGCCGACGGCGGCCACGGCGCGACCCCCGGGGCGGCGCATCGCCGCCAGGGCGCGCAGCGCGGCCCGCATCGACTCGGGGTTGGCGTTGTAGGCGTCGTTGACGACGGTGACGCCGTCGGGGCGCTCGGTGACCTCCATCCGCCACCGGGAGCGCGCCGTGGCGGCGCCCAGGGCGGCCGCGACCTCGCGCCACGGCATACCCCACTCGGCGGCGACCGCGGCGACGGCGAGGGCGTTGCCCACCTGGTGCTCGCCCGCGAGCTGCAGCGTCACCGGCTCGGCCACCCCGCCGGGGGCTTTGAGCAGGAACGAGGCGCGGCCGAGGGGGTCCAGGGTGACCTGCTCGGCACGGACCTCGGCGTCAGGGGCGAGCCCGACGAGCAGGGTGCGCGCGCCGGCCCGCGCCGCGACGTCCGCCATCGCGCGGACGACGTCGTCGTCGGCGTTGAGCACGGCCAGGCCACCCTCGGGCAGGGCGGCCACGATCTCGGACTTGGCCCGCCCGATGGCCTCGCGCGACCCGAACTCGCCGAGGTGGGCGCTGCCGACGTTGAGGACCACCGAGACCAGCGGCGGGGCCACCTGGGTGAGGTGGGCGATGTGGCCAGCACCCGAGGCGCCCATCTCCGCCACGAGGTAGGCCGTCTCCTCGGTCAGCCGGCACACGGTCAGGGGCAGCCCGACCTCGGAGTTGTAGGACGCCTCGGGAGCCAGCGTCGGCCCCAGCCCCTGCAGCACCTGGGCCATGAGGTCCTTGGTGGACGTCTTGCCCGAGGAACCGGTGATGGCCACGGTGCGCAGCCCGCCGTGCGCGGCGCAGCGGTCGTGCACCTCGCGGGCGAGGGCGGCGAAGGCCCGGGTGACGGCGTCGTAGGGCGGCCGGTCGGGGCGCTCGGAGAGGCGAGCCGGGTCCTCCTGCACGACCACGCACGGCAGGCCGTCTACCGGACGGTTGGTGAGCGCCCCCACCGCGCCGCGCTCCGCGGCACCGGCGACGAAGTCGTGCCCGTCGGCGCTCTCCCCGCGCCGGGCGACGTAGAGGCCGCCGGGGAGCACCTCGCGGGAGTCGGTGACCACCGGGCCGGTGATCCGCACGGAGGCGTCCTCGGGGGACCCTGGGTGCACCCGGCCACCGGTCAGGCGAGCGACCTCACCGAGGCTCAGGGGGATCACCCATCGGTCCTTTCGTCCTTGATGGCGAGGTCTCCCAGTGTGACACCCTTCTGGCCGGGCACCGGCTCCTCGGGGTCGAACTCGATGTCGAACTCCGCGGGTGGCGTGCTCGCCGGGGCGATGCCCTCCTGCTGCAGCGCGTAGCGCATGAGGTCGGCGAACACCGGACCGGCGACGACCCCACCGAACTCGCTGATCCGGGTGGGGCGCTGGATGACGACGGCCACGACGTACTTCGGGTCGTCGGCCGGCGCGAAGCCCATGAAGGAGGAGGTCACGCTGCCGTCGTAGCGACCGGTCTCCGGGTCGATCCGGGACGCCGTGCTGGTCTTGCCGGCGACGTGGTAGCCGGGGACCGCCGCGAGCGGTGCGGTGCCCCCGGTGGACGGGACCTGCTGCATGATCTCGGTCAGGCTCTGGGCCGTCTCCTCGCTGATGACGCGCTCGTCCTCCTGCGCCGCCACCGGCTCCTCCTCGGTGTAGCGCCCCTCCTCGTCCACCGTGCCGGCGATGATGCTCGGGTGCACCCGGAGGCCGTCGTTGGCGATGGTCTGGAAGACCCCCATCTGCTGCAGCAGCGTGCCGGAGAGGCCCTGGCCGAACATGAAGGTGTAGCGCGTGGTCGCGCTCCACGTCGAGGGCTCGGGCACCAGGCCGGCGGACTCCCCGGGCAGGCCCAGGCCGGTCCGGTCGCCGATGCCGAAGCGGCGCATCCAGTCGTAGATCTGCTGGTCGCTGAGCTTCTCGCCGTAGAGGATCGTGCCCATGTTCGAGGACTTGGCCAGCACACCCCCGAAGGTGAGGTACTCGATCGGGTGCGGCTCGGCGTCCTTGAAGCGGGTCCCGGCCCGGCTCATGGTCACCGGCACCTCGATCGGGGTGTCCGGCTCCACGATGCCCTCCTCGAGGGCGGCGGCGGCGGTGATGAGCTTGGAGGTCGACCCGGGCTCGTAGACGTCCTCCACGGCGGCGTTGCGCATGTCCGCGGCGTCCTGCGTGCTCTGCGAGGGGTCGAAGCCGGGGTAGCTCGTCAGGGCTCGCAGCTGCCCGGTCTCGACGTCCATGACCGCGGCGTAGCCGGAGAGCGCCCCGGCCTCCTTCACCCGCGTGCGGACCGCGTCGTAGGCGCGCCACTGCAGGTCGGCGTCGATGGTCAGGCGGAGGTCCTGGCCCGGTCGGGCCGGGTCCTCCTCGTAGACCCCGGTGCTGATCCGCTGGCCGTCCTGACCGATCTCGAAGAGCGCCTCCCCCGGCTCGCCGGTCAGCTCCTCGTCCTTGACCAGCTCGATCCCGCCGGCGGCCATCTCCCCGGAGCCGATCCAGCCCAGGAGGGGCGCGGCGGCCTCGCCCAGGGGGTACTCGCGGCGCATCAGCTCCTCGCTGGAGACCCCGCGGACGTTGGCGGCCTTGATCTCCTGCCACTCCTGCGGGGAGGCGTCGGGGACGAGGACGGCGTACTGCTCGCCCAGCGGGTCGACCAGCCGGCGGAGCACGTCGGCCTGGTCGGCCCCGGTGATCTCGGACACGACCTGGGCGGCCGCGGCATACCCGGTCCCCACGACCTGGCGGGAGCCGTCCGGGGCCTGCTCCGTGCGCGTGTAGTCCACGACGAGGGTGGGGTCGGCCACGATGCGGCGCCGCTCGACGCTGACGGCGAGGACGTCGCCGTCGACGTCGGTGATGCTCCCGCGGGCGGCGGGGATCGTGCGGGACTGCAGCCGCTCCCCCAGGGCGGCCGCGGAGACGCTCGCCGCGTCGAGCCCCTGCAGCCGCACCAGCTGGGCGGCGAAGAGGCTGAGGACGATGAGCACCCCCAGCATGAGGGCGCGGGCGCGCCGGGCCGGGTGGGCGACGCCGGCTGCGACGGCTGGGGCGGACGGGGAGCGATGGCCGGTGCGCGGTCGTGCCACGGTGCTCACCCCTTGTCAGTCGTCCTTCGCCAGAGCCGTGCCCGTCGAGGGCAGATCAACGGTAAGCGTGCGCGAACCGTCCACCTTGGACGCCACGCCGGTGATGGACCCGTCGGACAGGCGCAGGGTGGCGGTGGAGGTCGAGGGGACCATCTTGAGCTTGGTCGCGGCGCGCGCCAGGCTCTCCGAGGACCCCTTGCTCTCGAGCTCGTCGGCCAGGGTGACCTTCTCGTCGTGCAGGGCCGTGGCCTCGACCTCCAGGGAGCTGAGGACGTAGGACCCCTCGGCGCGGACCGTGTTGAGCAGCAGCACGGCGGTGAAGGTCAGCGCGACGAGGAGGACGCACAGCAGCCGGAACCCGTTGCTGGTGGACACGGGTGCGGCGTCCACGGCGCGGGCACGGACGCTGCCTCCGGGACGGGCCGGGGTGATCCGACCGATGCGGCTGGAGATGGTCATCTGGCTCATGGCGTCGAGGGCTCCTCGCGGGTGCGGGCGGGCTGGTCGGTGGTGGCGCGGAGGCGTTCGGCGGCGCGCAGGCGCACCGAGGCGGACCGGGGGTTGGACTCCTGCTCCTGGGCGTCGGCGCGCTCGGCCCCCCGGGTCAGCAGGCGCAGCCAGGGCTGGTGCTCGGGCAGCTCGAACGGGAGGTCGGGCGGGGCCGAGCTGGTCGCCCCCGCGGCCAGCCCCTGCTTAGTGATGCGGTCCTCGAGGGAGTGGTAGGACAGGACCGCGATCCGGCCGCCGGTCACCAGCGCGCGCAGCGCCGCGGCGAGCCCCTCGCGCCAGGTCGACAGCTCGGCGTTGACCTCGATCCGCAGCGCCTGGAAGGTGCGCTTGGCGGGGTGGCCCCCGCTGCGCTGCGACGCGGCCGGGACGACGTCGTGCAGCAGCTGCACCAGCGGGCCGGACGTCGTGAACGGCTCCTCCTCCCGACGGCGCACGACGGCGCGGGCGATCGGCCGGGCGAAGCGCTCCTCGCCGTAGTCGCGCAGGATCCGGGTGAGGTCGCGGACGTCGTAGGTGTTGAGCACGTCGGCGGCGGTGCCGGGGACCGACTGGTCCATCCGCATGTCCAGCGGGGCGTCGGCGCGGTAGGCGAAGCCGCGCTCCAGCTCGTCCAGCTGCAGCGAGGAGACCCCCAGGTCGAAGAGGACGGCGTCGGCCCCGTCGACCCCGACCTCGGCCAGGATGGACGGGAGGTCGTCGCTCACGGCGTGGACGGGCAGGAAGCGGTCGCCGAAGCCCGCCAGCCGCTCGCTCGCGAGGGCCAGGGCCTGCGGGTCGCGGTCGATGCCGACGGCCCGGGCTCCCGGGCACGCCCGCAGCAGCGCCTCGGTGTGCCCACCCAGGCCCAGGGTGCCGTCGACGTAGACCGCGCCCTCGTGCTGCAGGGCCGGGGCGAGCAGCTCGACGCACCGCTGCAGCAGGACCGGCACGTGCCTGTCCTGCGTCTCACGCGGGGTCTCTGCTGCCATGACGGTCGGTCCCTGGTCGCGGTGACGGCGGTGGCCGGTCCCTGGTCCCCCACCGTCCGCCCCTCCCGGCCCGGGGGAAGTCGGGTCGGGTCGAGGGTGTGGTCCCGGCTCCGGGGAAGAGGAGCCGGGGCGACGTCGGACGGGGGGAGGCCAGGGTGCGGTCGCGCGCGGTCACATGAGTCCGGGGACCACCTCCTCGGACAGGTCAGCGAAGGAGTCCTCGTGCTCCTCGGTGTAGGCCGCCCAGGCCCGGGAGTCCCAGACCTCCAGCCGGTTGCCCGCCCCGATGACGGTGCACTCCCCCGTCAGGCCGGCGTAGGAGCGCAGCAGCGGCGGCACGGTGACGCGACCCTGCTTGTCGGGGATCTCGTCCGAGGCGCCGGACAGGAAGAAGCGCTGGTAGTCGCGGACCGTCTTGGAGGAGGTGGGGCTGTCCTGCCACTGCTGGACGAGGCGCTCGAAGTCGGCCTGGGTGAAGACGTAGAGGCAGTGCTCCTGCCCCCGCGTGATGACGAGCCCTCCGGCCAGCCGCTCACGGAACTTCGCCGGCAGGATCATCCGGCCCTTGTCGTCGAGGCGGGGCGTGTAGGTGCCGAGGAAGAGCACGTCACCACCCCTTCGGTCGATCGGCCGGCGTCTCCAAGTGTCCCCACTCTACTCCACTTCGCCCCACTCAGGCCAGCAAACCGGCCTCATCGTGCCACATCTTTCGCCAACGTCGCAGGTCAGAGGCGGTGGTGCGCGGTGGGGGGCCGAACGGGCCGGACTCGGGCGTCGCGGTGTGATGCCCCGCCGACGTCACGCCGGTCGGTGACATCGGTGCAGGTCAGGGGGGTGCAGCCACCCATCGCGCAGCGGGAGGGGCCGCCCGGGGCTCGCTCCCGCGCCGCCGGTGGGGGGAAGTGGAGGGACGGGGTCCGCCGGCCTCCTGGTGCGGGACGGCGGCGCGGCCCGACACGACGTTTGGCAAGATCGGGGTCATGTCTGCCATCTCGCCCGCGCCCGACACCGTCGACCTGGAGGCCGTGCGGTCCGTCGCCGGGGCCGTGCACCGGGCCATCGCGACCGTCATCGAGGGCAAGGACGAGGCGGTCGCCACCGCGGTGACCGCCCTGCTGGCCGAGGGGCACCTCCTGGTCGAGGACGTCCCGGGCGTGGGCAAGACCATGCTGGCCAAGGCGTTGGCGCGGGCCATCGACTGCCGGGTGAGCCGGGTGCAGTTCACCCCCGACCTGCTGCCCAGCGACATCACCGGGGTCAGCGTCTTCAACCAGGACACCCGCGAGTTCGAGTTCCGCCGCGGGGCCATCTTCGCCAACGTCGTCGTGGGGGACGAGATCAACCGCGCCTCGCCCAAGACGCAGTCGGCGCTGCTGGAGTCGATGGAGGAGCGGCAGGTCACGGTCGACGGGCAGACCTACCCGCTCCCGCGGCCCTTCCTCGTCATGGCCACCCAGAACCCCATCGAGATGGAGGGCACCTACCCCCTGCCCGAGGCCCAGCGGGACCGCTTCATGGCGCGCATCTCCATGGGCTACCCGTCGGCGAGCTCGGAGATGGCGATGCTCGAGACGCACGGGTCGGTCAGTCCCCTGGAGGGCCTGCACCCCGTCACGACGGCGGCCGACGTGGAGCAGCAGATCGACAACGTGCGCGGGCTGCACATCTCCACGGCGCTGCGGCAGTATGTCGTGGAGCTCATGTCGGCCTCCCGCGCGCACCGCATGCTCCGGCTGGGGGCCTCGCCCCGGGCGGGGCTGCAGCTCCTGCGCGCCGCCCGCGCCCACGCCGCGCTGGCCGGCCGCGACCACGTCCTGCCCGAGGACGTGCAGGCGATGGCGGTGCCGGTGCTCGCCCACCGGGTGCTCCCGACCGGCGAGGCCTCGCTGGCCCACCGCAGCACCGCCGACATCGTGCGCGACCTCGTCGAGCGCACCACCGTCCCCTCCGGCCGATGAGGCTGGGCCGCCACCGATGACGCACTCCACCGGCCCGTGGGGAGCGCTGACGACGAGGGGCAAGGCGTTCCTCGTGCTCGGCCTGCTCATGGTCGGCGCCGGCGTCGTCCTGGGCTACGAGGACGTCACCCGGATCGGACTGGCCCTGGTGGCCCTGCCCGTCCTCGTGCTGGTCCTCATGCCCCGGCGTGCCCCCCGCATGACCGTGACCCGCGAGGTCGACCCGCCGCGGCTCGTCCCCGAGGAGCGCGGAGAGGTCGAGGTGCGCTTCCGCAACCTCGGTCCCCGCTCCGCGGTCTACCTCGCCGAGGAGCACCTCGACTACCAGCTGGGCGACCGCCCGCGCTACATCCTGCCCCGCATGGTCACCGGGGAGGAGCGCCGGCTGCACTACTCAGTCCGTTCGCGGCACCGCGGCGCCTACGCGCTGGGGCCCATCGTGCTCCGGCAGCGCGACCCCTTCGGGCTGACCTTCCGCACCCTGCAGCTGGCCTCGCGCACCGAGCTGCTGGTCCTGCCGCGGGTCGTCGGCCTGGGCGAGGACCGGATGCGCGGCAGCTCGCGGGGCAGCGAGGGCGAGCAGCCCCAGATGATCGCGCTGCACGGCGAGGACGACGTCAGCATCCGCACCTACCGCGACGGCGACGAGCTGCGGCGCGTCCACTGGCCGGCGACGGCGCACCGGGGCGAGCTCATGGTCCGCCAGGAGGACCGTCCGGCCCGTCGCCGGGCCGTGCTGCTGCTGGACTCCCGGGCGCAGGCCCATCCCGGCTCGGGGATGCGCCCGTCCTACGAGTGGTCGGTGAGCGCCCTGGCGTCCGTCGCGCGCCACCTCGTGGCCGACGGGTTCGTCGTCCACCTGCTCACCGATGTCGCCCTCCGGGACGGCACGGCCCAGCACCCCGTCGAGCTCGGCCCGGCGATGGACGCCCTCGCCCGGGTCCAGCCCGAGCCCGACGCGCGGCTCGACCGCCTCTCCGCCGCCGCCTCCTCGTTCAGCTCCGGCGGGGTGCTCCTGGTCGCCGCGGTCGTCGCGCACGACGACCGGGAGCTGCGCACCCTCGCCTCCATCCGCCAGCCCGGCTCGCGGGCCCTGGCCTTCGTCCTGGACCCGGCCCGCTTCGGCGGGCCGTCGACCGAGGACGCCCCCACCGGGGTCCTCGCCGAGGCCGGGTGGCGCACGGTGACCGTGGGCCCGCACACCGGCATACCCGAGGCGTGGACCTCGCTGCGCGCCACCGCGGTCGGGAGGTCGGCGTGAACGACGACCGCGACTGGGTGTCCCGGGGGCTGTGGGCCGAAGGGTTCGTCGCAGCCCTCGCCACGCTGACCGTCGCGTGGCCGCTGACCGACCTGCTCCGGGAGGGCAGCTGGCTCGCCCCCGGTGTGACCATGGTGCTCCTCGTCGCCCTCGGCGGCGCGGTGCTCCGCTCCCTCGACACGCCGCCGACGCTGGTCGCGCTGGGCCAGCTCGTGCTCGGCCTGGGCGGGCTGGCCGTCATCTACCTGCGGGACACGCTGTGGCGCGGGGTGCTGCCCACCCGCGAGACGCTGGAGATGGTCGGCGCCCTGCTGGCCCAGGCCGGCACCGTGCTGCAGACGTATGCCGCCCCCGCCCCGACCACCCAGGGCGTCTCGTTCCTCGTCGTCGCGGTCCTCACCCTGACCGCGGTCTCGGTCGACTCGATGGGGGTGACCGGACGCGCCCCGGCGAGCGCCGGCATACCCCTCGTCGCGGGGTTCCTGGTCTCGGTCTCCAACACCGGGCAGGCCATGGAGCCGTGGTACTTCGCCGCGGTGCTCGTCATGTGGCTCCTCATGCTCGCCCAGCAGGGGCGGCGGCTGTCCCTGTCCTGGCCCTCCGCGGGCCGGCGCGAGTCCCGCGGCGCCGGTGACGTGTCCGAGGGTCCACGCACCTACCGCGGCCTGGCTCAGCTGGTCGGCGCCCTCACCGTCGTGGCGGCCGTGCTGGGCGCCGCCTTCCTGCCGCACCTGCCGCCGACCTTCCTCGGGGACGGGCTGGCCCGCAACCCGGACGCCCGCGACATCGACGCCGACGCCGGGGACGTCTCCTTCACCGAGACCATGGACCCGGGCCAGGACCTGCGCAACCAGTCGCAGGCACCGGTCCTCAGCTACCGCACCGACGCCATCAGTCTGCAACCGCTGCGCGTCACCGCCACCGAGCGCTTCGAGGACGGCCGGTGGGTCGCTCCCGAACGGCTCACCTCGGCCCTCCTCCCCCAGGGCGCACCCATCCCCGACCCTCCGGGGCTCGGCGAGGGCGTCCCCGTCGGCGAGTCCGAGTTCCAGGTCCTCGACAACGTGCTGGAGCCGCCCCACCTGGCCGTGCCTCCCCTGCTCACCGCCCTGGAGCTGCAGGACGCCGGCTACCGCTACGACCCCGAGGACGCCACCGTCGTCCTGCAGGGCCAGAGCCCGCGCTACGACGCCGACTACCTCACCATCGACGTCGGGGGCCAGCTCCCGGACGGTGTCGGCGACCAGCCGGCGTCGGCGGACGACTTCGACGAGGACCTGCTGGCCGTGGACGAGGTCTCGCAGGACGCCGTCTCCGCGCTCGCCGACGAGGTGGTCGGCGAGGAGGACAACGCGCTCCAGGCGGCCGTCCTCATCCAGGGGCACCTGCGCAGCGAGGGCGACTACCAGTACTCCCTGGAGCTGGAGCCCGCCGCCGAGGCCGGGGCCGACGACCCGATCGGCGGCTTCCTCGAGACGCGGCAGGGCTACTGCGTGCAGTTCGCCACGGCGATGGTCATGATGGCGCGGCACGAGGGCATCCCCGCGCGCATGGCCGTCGGCTTCCTCCCCGGCACCCCGCAGCAGGACGGGTCCCGGCAGATCATCGCCGCCGACGCCCACACCTGGCCCGAGCTGTGGATCGACGGGCTGGGGTGGACCCGCTTCGAGCCGACCCCGGGCGTGCGCGCCGGCACCCCGCCGGCCTACGCCCGGTCCACCGACGAGGGCGACGCCGCCCCCAGCACCTCCGAGGTGCCCCAGGAGATCACCCCCACCCCCGAGCCCACGGCGGCCCCCGCCCCCGGCGACCCCACCCTGCTCGACCGGCTGGGCGACCTCCTGCCGACCCTGCTGCGCACCCTGCTGGCGCTGCTGCTGCTCGGGGCCCTCGCGACGGTGCTGCCGTGGGCTGGGCGCCGGCACCGCGAGGCCGGGGTGCGCTCGGCCACCACCGCGTCCGAGCGCATCGAGGGCGAGTGGCAGCTGCTGACCCGGTCGCTGAGCGACCTCGGCGTCGCCACGCCGCCGGAGCGCAGCCCGCGGAGCATGCGCCGGCACTACCTCGGCGGCACCACGATGGAGGAGACCGGCGACCGCGCGCTGGGACGGGCGGTCGCCACCCTCGAACGCTCCCGGTATGCCGCTCCCGGCTCCCTCGGCGAGGACGAAGCGCACCAGATGAGCGAGGACGTGCGGACCGTGGTGGACGAGGTACGGCATACCTCCCCCTGGAACCAGCGGGTCAACGCCGCCCTGCTCCCGGGCAGCGGGGTGGCGGGGATGCGCGCGGGCGTGCGGCGCCTCCTGCGTCGCTGACCCGCCGGCCGGGGTGACCGGGGCCGCGGGGTGGCGCCCGGCAGCCGGAGACGAGAGAGTGGTGACCCATGACCGCACCGCTGACCGTCGTCCTGTTCGGAGCCACCGGCGACCTCGCCCGTCGCAAGCTCATCCCGGGGGTGCTGCACCTCTTCCTGTCCGGCCTCGTCGACGACCTGCGGGTGGTGGGGACCTCGCTCGACGACCTGTCCGTCGACGACTTCCGCGATCTGGCGATGGAGGCGGTGCAGGAGTTCAGCGTGCGGGAGTGCGAGGACTCGGCCCTGCGCGACTTCGTCCAGCACCTGGACTAC
The DNA here is from genome assembly GCF_001483745.1 of Serinicoccus chungangensis. Classification (GTDB taxonomy): domain Bacteria; phylum Actinomycetota; class Actinomycetes; order Actinomycetales; family Dermatophilaceae; genus Ornithinicoccus; species Ornithinicoccus chungangensis_A. The sequence goes on from NZ_LQBL01000028.1 coordinate 456,880, forward strand.
GTGCCGGGTTCGCAGGGGCCCGAGGCGCTGCGCGCCGCGGTCGACCGCTCCGAGGAGCAGCTCGAGGGAGACCAGCCGCTGCGCCTGCACTACCTCTCGGTCCCCCCGAGGGCTGCGCTCAAGGCGGTGGGCACCATCGCGTCGGCCGGTCTGGTGGAACGCAGCCGGATCATCATGGAGAAGCCCTTCGGCACCGACCACGCCTCGGCCGTCGAGCTCAACGCCCAGCTGCACGAGGTCTTCGACGAGGACCAGATCTTCCGCATCGACCACTTCCTCGGCAAGGAGCCGGCCCAGAACATCCTGGCCTTCCGTTTCGCCAACGGCCTGTTCGAGCCGATCTGGCACCGCAACCACATCGACCACATCCAGATCGACGTGCCGGAGACCCTGGGGCTGTCCCAGCGCGGGGACTTCTACGAGCAGACCGGCGCCTTCCGCGACATGGTCGTCACCCACCTGTTCCAGATCCTGGCCTTCACCGCGATGGAGCCGCCGACCTCCCTCGAGCCGCTGGCGATCAGCCGGGAGAAGAACAAGGTCTTCCGGTCCATGCTGCCGCTGGAGCCCAGCGACGTCGTGCGGGGCCAGTACGTCGGCTACCGGGACGAGCTCGGGGTGGGCGAGGACAGCCAGACCGAGACCTTCGTGGCGCTCAAGTGCTTCGTCGACAACTGGCGCTGGGCGGGCGTGCCGTTCTACCTGCGGACGGGCAAGCAGCTGGCCGAGGGTGCCCGCATCATCTCGATCGCGTTCCGGGAGCCGCCGCAGTCGATGTTCCCCCCGGGGTCGGGCGTCGGCGACCACGGACCGGACCACCTGACCTTCGACCTCGCCGACCGGGCCCGGATGTCGTTGAGCTTCTACGGCAAGCGGCCCGGCCCGGGGATGAAGCTGGACAAGCTGTCCATGCAGTTCTCCATGCAGGACACCGACTGGGCCGGCGGCGTGCTGGAGGCCTACGAACGGCTCATCTACGACGCCGCCCGGGGGGACCGCACGCTCTTCGTGTCGGCGTCGGGCATCGAGCGGCTCTGGGAGATCAGCCAGCCGCTGATCGACAACCCGCCCGTGGTCCGGCCCTACCAGAAGGGGTCCTGGGGCCCGAACCAGATCCACCAGCTCATCACCCCGTTCACCTGGCGGCTGCCCTTCGAGCGGCAGTGGCGCGAGTCCGGGCAGCGCTGACGCGACGAGCCCGACCGCCCGGCGGGTCGCCGGGGGTCGGGCTCGAGGTGGTCGGGGCGGGGGCCGCTCAGTCCAGGTAGTCGCGCAGCACCTGCGAGCGCGAGGGGTGACGCAGCTTGGACATCGTCTTGGACTCGATCTGGCGGATCCGCTCCCGGGTGACCCCGTAGACCTTGCCGATCTCGTCCAGCGTCTTGGGCTGGCCGTCGGAGAGGCCGAAGCGCATGGACACCACGCCCGCCTCGCGCTCGGAGAGCGTGTCGAGGACGGAGTGCAGCTGCTCCTGCAGCAGCGTGAACGAGACCGCGTCGGCGGGGACGACGGCCTCGGAGTCCTCGATGAGGTCCCCGAACTCGCTGTCGCCGTCCTCGCCCAGGGGGGTGTGCAGGGAGATCGGCTCGCGGCCGTACTTCTGGACCTCGACGACCTTCTCCGGCGTCATGTCCAGCTCGGCAGCCAGCTCCTCGGGGGTGGGCTCGCGCCCGAGGTCCTGCAGCATCTGCCGCTGGACGCGCGCCAGCTTGTTGATGACCTCGACCATGTGCACGGGGATGCGGATCGTGCGGGCCTGGTCGGCCATGGCGCGGGTGATGGCCTGCCGGATCCACCAGGTCGCGTAGGTCGAGAACTTGTAGCCCTTGGTGTAGTCGAACTTCTCGACCGCCCGGATGAGGCCCAGGTTGCCCTCCTGGATGAGGTCGAGGAAGAGCATGCCGCGGCCGGTGTAGCGCTTGGCCAGCGAGACGACGAGGCGCAGGTTGGCCTCGAGCAGGTGGTTCTTGGCGTTCTTGCCGTCGTTGGAGATCCACCACAGCTCGCGCTTGAGCTTGGCCTCGATCTTCTCCCCGGAGTTGAGCTTCTCCTCGGCGAACAGGCCGGCCTCGATGCGCTTGGCGAGCTCGACCTCCTGCTCGGCGTTGAGCAGCGCCACCTTGCCGATCTGCTTGAGGTAGTCCTTGACCGGGTCGGCGGTGGCTCCGGCGGTGACCACCTGCTGGGCCGGGGCGTCGTCGTCGTCGGCGGTCGAGAGGGTGAAGCTGTCCTCGTCACCCTTGGTCGCCGGAGTCTTGGTCTTGGCGACCTCGGGGGTCTCGGGGGCCTCCTCGACCTCCTCGGCGTCCTCGGCCTCGACGTCCTCCGGCGAGGGGGCCTCGACGATCTCGTCGACGACGTCCTTCTTCTTCCGGCCGCGTCCCTTGGCCGGGGCGGCCGGCTCGTCGGTGGACCCCGCGGCCGCCGAGGCGGCCTTGCGGGCGGTCGTGGTCTTCGCCGCCGTGGTCTTCGCCGCCGGCGCCTTGGCGGCCGCGGTCTTGGTGGCCGCGGTCTTGGTGCCGGTCGTCTTGGTGGTGGACGCCTTGCGGGCGGTCGTGGTCTTGGCGGACGTGGTCTTGGCGGACGTGGTGGTGCTGCCCGTGGCGGGAGCCGACTCCTCGGTGGACGTGGCCGAGCTCTTCGCGGCAGCCGTCGAGGACGTGGTGCGGCCCTTGGTGGAACGGCTGGCCCGCTTGCGGGCCGGTGCCGGCTCGGCGCGCACCTCGATCGCCTGGTCGCTGAAGACCCGGAGCACCTTCTTCTGCGTCGCGGCGGAGGTGACGTCGGCGGCCTCCAGGGCCGTCTTCACCTGCTCGGCCTCGACGTAGCCCTGCTCGTTCCCGGTCATGAGCAGGGCACGGAGGGCCTCGTGCTCGAAGGCGGGCGGCAGCTCGGGGGTGCTCGTGCGGGTCGTCCTGGCTGTCACGGGATGGACCAACTCTCTGTGGGGCAGCAGGTGTAGCGCAGACGGGCATGAGGAACCCGACGCGGCTCGAGAATGGTGAGTCGTGCCGGGTGCGGCACGCGACTCATACCATTATAAAACCTGGGAGCCCCGGCGCACATTCCCCGGGGTGTGCGCCGCACCGGTGGTGGCGGCCCGACCGGGGGGTGGCGAGCAGGCGCGCCGCCCGGCTCAGTCGGTCTCTCCGGCCTTCACCGCGAGCACCGGGCACTGCGCCTCCAGGAGGATGCGCTGGGCGTTGGAGCCCAGGATGAGCTTGCCGATGGGGGTGCGCCGTCGCAGTCCGATGACGATGAGGTCGGCGTCGCTCTCACCCGCCACCTCGATGAGGTCCTCCGCCGGCTCGTTGCCCCGCGCGAGGGCGCGGACCTCGTGCTCGATCCCGGCACCGTCCAGCTCCTGACCGACCGCGGCCAGCTCCTCCTCGAAGCGCCGCGCCTCCCCCGCGTCGAAGTCGCGGCCGCCCCGGTGGGAGTTGACGACGACGAGCTTCACCTTGCGCAGGAGCGCCTCGGTGCGGGCGGCGACCAGCGCCGCCCTGCCCTCGCGGGTCGGGATGTAGCCAACGATGATCGACATGAACGACGCCCTCCTACGTGACGAGATGTGCCGCGAGGTTACACCTCAGGCCGCCGGGCGCCCTCCTGAGCGGCCCCGGGCGCGTCCCCGGGCGCGTCCCCGGGGGCGTCGCCCGGTGGGTCCGCCGGCGCGAGGGCCGCCCTGCCGGCCCGGTGCCCGACGTGGCGGACGCAGTCCGACCTCCAGCGCCCGGCGGAGCAGCGCGGCCAGCTGCGAGCCGGGGTCCACCTCGAGCGCCAGGTCGCACAGCTCGTTGGCGACGGTCCCGTCACCGCGGGTCCAGGCGGCCATGGCGCCCAGGGTGAGCAGCGGCCCTCCGAGGTCGCGGGGCACCTCCGACACCAGGGTGAGCAGCCGCTCCAGACCGAGGTGGTGGGACGTCGTGGGCCACGGACGCAAGGCCCGGGTCGCCTCGACCAGCTCGCGGGGCACGGAGGCGTCGTCCTCGCTCCAGGGCAGGTCCGGCAGCCACCGGGCCAGCACGGCGTCGCGCACCCACCGGTCGTGCAGCAGCACCGCCACCTGCGCCCGTCGTCGGGCGTCCAGGGTCCGGCCCTCGTGGAGGCAGGCGTCCAGGTCCCGCAGCGCACGACCCTCGTCCACCGGTCCGGGCGCGAGGTGCAGGAGGCGGATCTCGATGGCCGTCGCCCGGGACGCCTCCTCGTCCCGGCGGCGCACGGACGCGGCGACGGCCGCCCGGCTGGGCAGCACGCCCCGACCGCTCAGCACGAGGTCGGCCACGGCGGGGACGTCCGGCGCGGACGGCGCCGGCCCCCACGCACGCTCCTGCTCCGGGACGATCTCGCCGTCGGCGACGACGGCGCACATCTGCCCCCCGGAGGGCGTGTCCCGCACGAGCACGAGGTCGTGCACGTGGCAGCCGGCGTCGTGGGCGAGCCCCCGAGACGCCGCCAGCAACCCCTCCACGGCCGCCGCGTCGACGTCGCCGCCCGGTCCGGTGGGCAGGTCGTGGCCGAACACGGCCAGCAGGATCGGGCCCCTCGACCCGTCCGCCGCCTGCTGCACGGCGTGATGCAGCTGCTGCAGCCCGACGCGCAGGTCCGGTGTCTCCGGCAGGTCGAGGCGGCCGGCGAAGACCAGCTGGCCCAGCGTGCCCCGAGGGTCGAGCGCGAGCGCCACGACGACGATGCTGCGCTCGGGCCGGTAGCCGAGGAGGTGCGGGAGCACCGCCAGCAGCTGCCCGGCGCCGCTGAGCCGCATCGGAGGGCCCGGGGCGGGCGAGAAGGCCGAGGTGGTGTCGGGTGCGGGGAGGTCGGGCTCCGGCGAGCGCCCCCCGGGCTCGTGGTTCGTCATACCTCCAGCGTGCCGCGAGCGGGCCCGCCGTGGCGGACCCGCTCGCGATCTGTGGATAACTCTCAGCCGGTGGGGGCGCCCGCCTCCCGGTCGCCGAACTCGCGGCGGGCGTGGTCGGCGATGCGCTTCATGAGGTAGCCGTCCAGCCCGGCGCCGATGACGCCACCGGCCACCGGGACGAAGCGGACGAACCGGCCCAGGGCGCGCCCGCCGACGGCCGTCAGGAGCCGGAACCCGACGGCCTTGTTGACCATCATGGCCGCGGCCTTGGGCAGCCGGGAGGTCGCCAGCCTGGCCAGCCGGCCGGACCCGGTCATGCCCATGGCCGTCGTGACCCCGGCCTTGCGCATGAGCTCGTCGGCGTCCGCGCCGACCAGGGACAGCAGGACGGCCGCCCGGGTGGACCGGCTGCTCACGTCGTAGCCGCGCTCCTCGGCGATGGCGGCGACCATGCGGGTCGCGAAGGTGTAGAACTCGAGCACGTTGACCGGGATGGCCACCGGCATGGTGAAGATGCCGCCCACGCCGGTGACGAAACCCCCGACCGCGCCCTTGCGGATGTGCTCGGCGACGATGGCGTCGACCACCCGCTCCCGGTCGTCGCCGTGCTTGCGCCGCACCCGGGCCAGGACCTCGCTGGAGGACTGCAGCGGACCGATGCCGTCGACGCCGAAGTCGAGCAGCTTGCCGATGAACGCGTTCGCCAGGGCGTCCAGCGGGCCGCCCTCCTCCAGCTCGGGGTCGGGCTTCACGGCCACGTCGGACTCAGGTCCAGCCACGTCGTCTCTCCTCTTCTCGGGGCACGGGGTCGCGCTCATCCTGACACGGGGTGCGTTAGGTTGCGCGGTATGACGTCAGGAGGGCGGGCGAGGGGCGTCCGGCTGCTCTGGCCGCTGGCGGTGCTGCTGGGCCTGACCGGGCTGGTGCTGCTGGGCCTGGGGGTGGCCGGCTCGACCGACCGGTCCACCACCGACCTCGCGGGGGTGGTGCCGGGGCAGGAGGTGGTCGTGCCGCAGGAGGGGATGTCCGTCTGGTCGCGCTCCCCGCAGACCCGTGCGGCCACCGCCTGCACCCTGGACGACACGCTGATGCTGAGGCCGGACGAGGACTTCACCACCCGGGTGGAGGGTCAGGACTTCCACGAGGTCGCGCGCACCGGCCCCGGCCAGGGCGCGGGCCCGGCCACGCTGGTCTGCGACACCGACGACGCGGTCTACGCGGGCCCCTACGGGCCGGCGACCGCCCCCACCGGGCTGCGCGGCGGCGCGGGCCTGACCCTGGGTCTGCTGCTGCTCCCCCTGGGCCTGGCGTGCGCCGCCCTGGCCGTGCTGGCCCGGCGGCGCGGTGAGGTCACCGAGACCGGCCCCGACCCCGCGGCCTACACCCTGGCCCAGCGGCCTGCGGGCCCGGAGGCCGACCGTGGGAGCCGGCGGACGTCGCCGACCGACGCCCCGACCGGTCCGCGTTACGACCTGCCGCCGCCACCGTCCTGACCCTCGGCCGGCGGCGTGGGCCCCTCGCCCTCGTCGGCGCCGTCCTCGTCGACCGACTCCGGGTCGCGCAGGAAGGCTTCGAACTGCGCCCCGATCTCCTCCGCGCTGGGCAGGTTGGCCACCTCGGCGGCCAGCAGGCTCTTGCGCCGCTGCCCCTCGATGAAGTGGTCGTAGCGCTTCTCCAGGCCCTCGACCACCTCGCGGGCCTCGTCGTTGGTGGCGAGCTCCTCCTCGATCCGCCCGCGGGTCAGCCCCGCCATCGCGACGAGGTCGGTCGTCGGGAGCACGAGCCCGCTGAGGTCCATGAGGGCGTCCGCGGCCGCCACGACCGCGTCACCGAACTGCGTCTCGGCGAGGTAGTGGGGCACGTGCACGGCCACGCCCATGGTCAGCAGCCCGGACTCGGCGAGCCGCAGGTGCAGGAGGGAGTCGGCGCTGGAGGGGATGCGCACCTGCCCGAAGAGGGGGGTGTAGTCCCCGAGCACCGAGCTGTCGCTCGCGAACCGCGTGGTGCCCACCGGGCGCGTGTGCGGGACCGCCATGGGGATGCCGTGGGCGCTGACCATGCGGCGCACGCCGAAGGCGAGCCCGAGCTGGCGGACCGCGTCGACGAAGGCCTCCCAGCGGTAGTCCGGCTCGATGCCGTGCAGCAGCAGGAAGGGCTCCCCGGCGGCGTCGACCAGCCGGTACAGCACCAGGGAGGGGTCGTCGTAGTCGGTGTAGTGGTCGGAGTCGAAGGTCATGAGCGGCCGGCGCGAGCGGTAGTCCACCAGCTCGTCGACGTCGAAGGTGGCGACCACCTCGTGCTCGAGGGTGTCGAGCAGGTGCTCGGCCAGCGTGGACCGCACCTGCCCGGCGTCGAGGAAGCCCTCCAGCGACACCAGCAGCAGCGGGGCTGGCTGGGGCTGGCGGGCGGCGTCCGCCTCCAGCCGGAACAGTGGCGAGTGCGTCGTCACGGTGTCTCCTCTCAGGTCTGCCCTCTCAACGCGCCGACCCGTCGCGGGATTCCGGACCGCCCCTCGCCGGGGGAGCGACGGCGCACGTCAGGGGCCAATGATAGGAACGGGGTATGACGTCACCGGCGACCCCCTTCCACGACCTGTCCCACTACGTGGCCCTCCCCCGCGTGTCCGGGCTGGCGCTCAGCGCGGACGGGACCCGGCTGGTGACCACGGTGTCGACGCCCAACTCCTCGGGCACCGGCTTCGTCTCCGCGCTCTGGGAGCTGGACCCCGCCGGTGAGCGGGCGGCATACCGCCTCACGCGCAGCGCCAAGGGCGAGACCGGGGCCGCGTTCGGCGTCGGCGGCGACCTCTACTTCACCTCGGCGCGTCCCGACCCGGACGACGAGGACGGCGAGCCCTCCCCAGCGCTGTGGCGGGTCCCGGCGACCGGCGGTGAGGCGCGGGTCGTCCTGCGGCGCCCCGGCGGGGTGTCGGGCGTGGTGTGCGCCCGCGACGCCGACCGCACCCTCGTCGTCGCCGGCCTGCTGCCCGGCGCCTCTGACGAGGCCGGGCACCGGAGCCTGCACGAGGGGCGCGCCAAGGCCAAGGTCGACGCGATCCTGCACTCCTCCTACCCCGTCCGCTACTGGGACCACGACCTGGGCCCGCAGGTCCCGCAGGTCTTCGCCCTCGAGGACGGCCCGGACCCCTCGCGGGAGACCGAGGAGGACGCCGGGACGCCAGGCACGACCGACCGGGCCCCCGAGCGCCACCTGCGGCTGCTCACCGGTGGCCAGCACCCCCCGCTGCACGAGCCCAGCCCCCGGCTGGCGCCGGACGGGACCTTCGCGCTCGTCGACGTCACCGTGCCCCTGGGGCGCGCCGACCTGCGCTCCACGATCGCCCGGGTCGACGTCGCGGACGGCGGCCTGCGCACGCTCGTGGACCTCGAGGGTTCCGAGGCGCACGCCGGGCCGGTGAGCCCGGACGGCACCCGGGCGGTCGTCGTGGTCGGCGAGATGACCACCCCGGACCGGCCGCCGCACCCGCGTCTGCACGTGATGGACACGGGGACCGGGGAGCTGACCCCGCTGGCCCACGACTGGGACCGCTGGGCCCAGCCGGTCGCCTGGACCCCGGACGGGTCCTCGGTGCTGGTGCTGGCCGACAGCGAGGGACGGCGTCCGGTCTTCCGGATCGACGTCGCCGACGGGCGGGTGGAGCAGGTCACCCACGACGACGCCGCGTGGAGCGACCTGGTGGTCTCCCCGGACGGTGCCACGGCCTACGGCGTGCGCTCCTCCTACCTCTTCCCCCCGGAGGTCGTCCGGCTCGACCTCGCCACCGGAGAGGTGACCCCGCTGCCCGGCCCGGCGGAGCGTCCGCAGGTCCCCGGCCGGCTCGAGGAGGTCGAGACGACCGCGGCGGACGGCAGCCGGGTCCGCGCCTGGCTGGCGCTCCCCGAGGGCGAGCCGTCGTCCGCGTCCGGCCACCCGCTGCTGCTGTGGATCCACGGCGGACCGCTCGGGTCGTGGAACGCCTGGACGTGGCGGTGGAACCCCTGGCTCATGACGGCGCAGGGGTATGCCGTGCTCCTGCCCGACCCGGCGCTGTCCACCGGCTACGGCCAGGAGTTCGTGCGTCGCGGCTGGGGCACCTGGGGCGACGCGCCCTACACCGACCTCATGGCGGTCACCGACGCGACGGTGGCGCGCAGCGACATCGACGCCGACCGCACCGCGGCGATGGGCGGCTCGTTCGGCGGCTACATGGCCAACTGGGTCGCCGGGCACACCGACCGGTTCCGGGCGATCGTCACGCACGCCTCGTTGTGGGCGCTGGACGGCTTCGGCCCGACGACGGACGCCGCGTTCTACTGGCAGCGCGAGATGACGCCGCAGATGAGCGCGGACCACAGCCCGCACCGCTTCGTCGAGCAGATCGTCACCCCGATGCTCGTCATCCACGGCGACAAGGACTACCGCGTGCCGATCGGCGAGGGCCTGCGGCTCTGGTACGAGCTGCTCTCCCGCTCGGGGCTGCCCCAGGCCGAGGACGGCACGACGCCGCACCGGTTCCTCTACTTCCCGCAGGAGAACCACTGGATCATGAGCCCGCAGCACGCCACGGTCTGGTACTCCGTCGTCAGCGGGTTCCTGGCCGAGCACGTGCTCGGTGAGGAGCCGCCCACCACGGACACCGACGCCGCCGTCGGCCGGCACCTCGGCCTCACCGCCCCTCCTGCCCCTCCCGCACCGGACGCACCGGACGCGCGGTAGGCCTGCACCGGACGCGCGGCCAGAACACACCAGACGCGTAGTCAGGACACACCGGACGCGCGGCCAGGACACACCGGACGCGCGGCCAGGACACACCAGACGCGCGGTCAGGACACACCAGACGCGCGGCCAGGACACACCAGACGCGCGGTCAGGACACACCAGACGCGCGGTCAGAACACACCGGACGCGCGGCCAGGACACACCAGACGCGAGCCGGTGGCAGGACCGTCAGCCCACGCCGAGGCGCAGCCGCGCCGCCGACGCCGGGTCCGCCGAGGCGATGACGACCTCGTCGGACGCGCCTGAGGCTCTCCCCTCGGCGGCGGCCTGCCCGTCACCGGTCAGCACGAGCAGGCCGCGGCGGCGCAGACCGTGGCGCACCCCTGGTTCGTCGAGCGCGCCCGGGTCGACGTCCTCGCCGAGCGGCCGTCCGAGCGCGGCCTCGACCCGGGCGCGGAGGCGCTCGTCCTCACCGGCGCTGCCCGCCCCGGGCGCCGATCCCGGTATGCCGTCCGCCAGGTGCTCGCGGAACGGCACGATCCGGCCGGACCACAGGTCGTCGACGCGTCGGCGCAGGTCGTCGAGGGTGCCGGAGTTGTCGACGAGCACGTCGGCCGCGGCCCGCCGCTGCCCGTCGTCCGCCTGCGCCCGTATCCGTGAGCGGGCCGCCTGCTCGTCCATGCCGCGCAGCTCGACCAGCCGGCGCAGCCGCTCCTCCTCGGCCACGTCGACGATCACGGTGAGGGCGTAGTCGGCGCCCATCCCCAGCTCGACCAGGAGCGGCACGTCGTGGGCGACGACCGCGTCATCGGGCGCGGCCTCGAACAGCTGCTGCGACCGGCGACGGATCAGGGGGTGGGTGATCGCCTCCAGGTCACGGCGGGCCTGCGCGTCGCCGAACACGACCTGTCCCAGCGCGGGCCGGTCGAGGCTGCCGTCCGCGGCGATGACGTCCGGGCCGAAGCGTTCGGCGATCTGCGCCAGCCCCGGCGTGCCAGGACCGACGACCTCGCGCGCGACCGCGTCCGCGTCCACCACGACGGCACCGAGCGACGCCAGCTGCGCCGACACCGTCGACTTGCCCGAGCCGATGCCGCCGGAGAGACCGACGCGCAACGTCATACCGGCCGCTCTCCGCTGCCCTCGCGGCCCTGCCACGTGCACACGCAGACCTCGTTGTCCTCGGCGTCGGCCAGCACCCACCAGGAGGGGGCGAACTCGTCGGTGACGAGGCGGCCCCCCGCGGCCAGGGCTGCGTCGACCCGTTGCCGGGCGAGGTCGTGCGGCACGTCGACGTCGAGGTGGAAGCGGCCCCGCCCGGGGCGCGCCTCGTCTATCTGCTGGAACCACATGGGAGCCAACCGTCCGGCCGCGTCCCGCAGCTGGTGCTCTCCGTCGGTCTCGTAGCCGAGGACGGCCGCCCAGAACGGCTCGACGGCGGTCACGTCGAGGACGTCGAGCGCGATCTCCACCGCGCTGACCTGGTGCGGGGCGGCTTCGACCCCCTCCTCACGCGCGAGCCGGCTGATCGCCGCCGCCAGCCTGCGGTCCCGGGCGGTCAGCCGGCCGACGTCGTGGCTGATGGTCGTCACCGTGACGTGCCCGTAGCGCAGGTCGACGTCCGGGTGGTGGTCCAGCTCGTCCGCGACCTCGGCGATCCGGGCGACCAGGCGCGCCCCGGTCGTGAAGTCACCGGTGAGCAGCCGGGTGTGCAACCGGTCGAGCATGACCCGCCAGTCGCCGAGCTCGGGGTCGGTGGACAGGTCGTGGTCGGTCGGGTGGGGAGAAGCCATACCCCGACTGTGCCAGAGGGTCGGACCGGTGGACACCCGCAACCATTCGCGACGCCCGGTGCAGCACCCGGCAACCATTCGCGGCGCCCGGTGCAGCACCCGGCAACCATTCGCGACGCCCGGTGCAGGACCCGGCAACCATTCGCGACGCCCGGTGCAGGACAGGGCAACCATTCGCGACGCCCGGTGCAGGACAGGTCAGGTCAGGTCGCGGCCTCGGCACGGTCCATCGCGGCGTAGATCCGCTTGGCCGAGACCGGGGCGGGGGTGCCGAGGCGCTGGGCGAAGAGCGAGACCCGCAGCTCCTGGACGGACCAGACGACGTCCATGACGTCGGGGTCCAGCCGTCGGTGCGGGGGCAGCGCCTCGAGGAAGTCGGCGAGGTCGCGCTCGACGACGTGCACCTCTTCCGTGCGGCGGCGGTCGCGGGGCAGGTCCTGGACCCCCTTGTCCAGCCGCTCGGCCATCGCCCGCAGCCACACGACCATCCGCGGCAGCCGAGCACGGCCCACCTCGGTCACGAAGCCGGGCCGCACCAGGGCATCGAGCTGACGGCGCAGGTCGGTCGCGAGGTCGGCGGCGGCCGGGGCGTCCAGCCGCTGCAGCCGCAACGACACCTCGCGAGCGGTGTCGAGGATGGGCACGAGCGACTCCACGATCTCCAGCACCCGGGGCACGCTCTGCTGCCGCACCCCGGTGAGTGCGGCCTCGAACTGCGCGGGGTCGCGGACGGTCGCCCCCGGTTGCTCGGCCACCACGGAGTCGACCGCCGCGGCCAGCGCGTCCTCGAGCAGCGCCGGGACCGACCCGTGCGGGTTGTGCCCCAGCGAGAGCTTCTGCTGGTTGGACAGCAGCGACAGCAGCCGCTTCCACGGCGGGGTCGTGCCCAGCAGCAGCAGGCGGCGCACCCCCCGCAGCGTCTCCCGGTCGGCCTCGGAGCGGGTCGCCAGCACCCGCACGTCCACCGCTTCTCCGGTGTCCACCAGCGCCGGGAAACCCTGCACGATGCGCGGACCCACCGAGCGGCTGAAGCTCTCCGGCAACGGGTCGAGGTCGGCCGGCCAGCTCGTGAGCCCGGTGCGCTCGACGCCCGAGGCGGCGGCGGCCATCGTGCTGCGCACCTGCCCGGCGAGCCGCTCCTGCAGGTCCGCGAGGTCCTTGCCCTCCCCCAGCACCTCGACCCGGCCCCGGCCCCGCCTGCCCTTGCCGCCGCGCCGTCCCTGCTCCGCGCCGCCGCCCTTCTCCTGGCCGCCGCTCTTCCCCCCGCCGCCTGCCCGGGACCGGCCGCCGCCGTCTGCCGGCCGAACCGCCCGCTCCACCCGGAAGGTCATCCGCAGGTGGTCGGGCACCCGGTCCCAGTCCATGTCCTGCGGCGACACCCGCACGAGACCGCGCCGGGTCAGCTCGTCGGCCAGCGCCTCCCGCACCGGCGCGACGCCGACCGTGCCGGCCTCCCGCATACCCCGCAGCGCGGCCCGCGCGTGGTCCGGCGCCGGGACGAAGTTGCGGCGCACGTCCTTGGGCAGCGCCTTGACCAGCGCCGTCACCAGCTCCTCGTGCATGCCGGGGACGAGCCAGTCGAAGCCCTCCTCGGTGACCTGGTTGAGCACCTCGACGGGCACGTGCGCGGTGACGCCGTCGGCGTCCGCGCCGGGCTCGAACTGGTAGGTCAGCCCCAGCGTGAGCTCCCCCTGGCGCCACCCGGTCGGGAAGTCCTGGGCGCTCACCTGGTCGCCCGCGTCACCGACGAGCAGCTCCTCGGTGAAGGTGAGCAGCCCGGGGTCCTGCTTCCGGGCGGTCTTCCACCACGTGTCGAAGTGGGCGCCGGACACGACCTCGGCCGGGATCCGGGCATCGTAAAACTCCACGAGCGTCTCGTCGTCGACGAGGATGTCGCGCCGCCGGGCCCGCGCCTCGAGCTGGCCGAGCTCCTTGACCAGCCGCCGGTTGGCGTGGAAGAACTCGTGTCGCGTCTCCCAGTCCTCCTCGACGAGACCCTGACGGATGAAGAGATCCCGGGCGGTCTCCGGGTCGATCCGGCCGAGCGGCACGGTGCGCCCGGCCACGAGCGGTATGCCGTAGAGGGTCACCCGCTCGTCGGCGACCGCCGACCCGGCCGAGCGCGACCAGCGCGGCTCGCTGTAGGACCGCTTGACCAGGTGCGCCGCGGCGCGCTCGACCCAGGCGGGGTCGACGACCGCGTTGGTGCGCGCCCACAGCCGGGTCGTCTCGACGAGCTCGGCGCTCATCACCCAGTCCGGGTTGCGGCGGTGCAGCACCGAGCCGGGCTGGAGGACGAAGCGCGCGTTGCGGGCGCCCAGGTAGGCCCGGGCCTCCCGCTCCCACATGCCGACGTTGGACAGCAGCCCGGTCAGCAGCGCGGTGTGCACCTGGTCGGCGTCCGCCGGGTGCTGGTTGACCTCGAGCCCGAGCTGCTTGGCGGCCCGGTTGAGCTGCGTGTGCAGGTCCTGCCACTCGCGCACCCGCAGGTAGTGCAGGAACTCGGCCTTGCACAGCCGGCGGAAGGCGCTGCCGGAGAGGTCCTTCTGCTGCTGCTGCAGGTAGCGCCAGAGGTGCAGGACGACGAGGAAGTCGCTGTCCACGACGTCCTTGGCCGACGCCTCGCCCTCCTGCCGGTGACCGCCGCGTCGAGCCTGGCCGGTGACCCCGCCGACCCGCCGGAACCGGGCGTGCGCCTGGTCGGCCTGCTGCTGGTGGTCGGCGGGCCGCTCCCGGACGTCCTGGATGGACAGCGCCGCCACGATGACGAGCACCTCCTTGAGGGACCCCTGCCGCTCGGCCTCGATGAGCATGCGGGCCAGGCGCGGGTCGACCGGCAGCCTGACGATCGCCCGGCCGTAGGCCGTGAGGCGCTGCCGGGGCAGGTGCGCGGGCGCGGTGGGGTCGATGGCCTGCAGCTCGGTGAGCAGGCGGACGCCGTCGGCGACCTGCCGGGAGTCCGGAGGCTCGAGGAAGCCGAACTTCTCGATGTCGCCCAGGCCGAGGCTGGTCATCTGCAGGATGACGCTGGCCAGGTTGGTGCGCAGGATCTCCGGGTCGGTGAACTCCGGGCGGGCCGCGAAGTCGTCCTCGCCGTAGAGCCGGATGGCGATGCCGTCGGCGAGCCGGCCGCAGCGACCGGCTCGCTGGTTCGCCGAGGCCTGGCTGATCGGCTCGATGGGCAGGCGCTGGACCTTGAGCCGCTGGCTGTAGCGGCTGATGCGCGCGGTGCCGGTGTCCACGACATACCGGATGCCGGGGACGGTGAGCGAGGTCTCGGCGACGTTGGTCGACACGACGATGCGGCGGCCGGCGTGGCGGGAGAACACCCGGTGCTGCTCGGCGGCGGAGAGACGGCCGTAGAGCGGCAGCACCTCCGTGCCGGGCAGGTCCAGCCCGGTGAGCGCGTCGCAGACGTCACGGATCTCGCGCTCGCCGGAGCAGAAGACGAGGACGTCCTCGCCCCGCCCGTCGCGTCCGGTGGCCTCGGTCCACAGCTCCTCGACGGCCTCGACCACCCCGGTGACCTGGTCGACCTCGACCTCGGTCGCCGACCCGTCCTTGCGGGGCGGGCCCTCGCGGACCAGGGGCCGGTAGCGCACCTCGACGGGGTAGGTGCGTCCGGAGACCTCGATGACCGGGGCCGGATCCCCCTGCGCGTCGGCGAAGAACGCGGCGAAGCGCTCGACGTCGATCGTGGCCGAGGTGATGACGACCTTGAGGTCCGGGCGGCGCGGCAGCAGCTGCTTGAGGTAGCCCAGGACGAAGTCGATGTTGAGGCTGCGCTCGTGCGCCTCGTCGATGATGATCGTGTCGTAGCGCCGCAGGTCACGGTCGCGCTGCAGCTCGGACAGCAGGATACCGTCGGTCATGACCTTGACGAGGGTGTCGTCGCGGGAGACGTCGGTGAAGCGCACCTGGTAGCCGACCACGGTGCCGAGATCGACCCCGAGCTCCTCGCTCACCCGCTCGGCGACCGAGCGGGCGGCGATGCGCCGGGGCTGGGTGTGCCCGATCATCCCCTCGACGCCGCGCCCCAGCTCGAGGCAGATCTTGGGCAGCTGGGTGGTCTTGCCGGAGCCGGTCTCGCCGGCGACGATGACGACCTGGTGGTCGCGGACCGCCGTCAGCAGGTCCTCGCGGCGCTCGCTGACGGGCAGCTCGGGCGGGTAGTGCAGGGCCCCGGGTGCCGGCGCGGCCGCCCGGCGGGCCTCGACGACGGCCGAGGACCGGGTATGCCGTGCCTCCCGTCCGCCCGCCTCGTTCCGGCCACGGCCACGGCCACGGCCACGGCCGCGGCCGCGCGGGCGGCCACCCGCCCGGGCGGCGTCCCCGCCCCTGGCTCCGGCCTGGCCGGCTCCTCCCCTGTCCCGCCTCCGGGCCCCCTGTCCGGGGCCGTCGAGACGCCCGTCCTGGGTGGCACCGGACCGGTCGGGTCGCGGGCGTCGGTCGGGCTCGGGCACGTCTCCCACTGTAACCAGCGGGCACCAGGCGTCGTCGTCGGCGCGTGCTGCCCGGCCGGCGCCGGTGCCCGGCCTCAGGCGGCGCCGGTCCGCGGGCTCAGGCCGAGGGCCACGGGCAGCGGGGTCACCCCGGCGTGCGTGGCGAGGTAGGTGCCCCACAGGGTGAGACCCGCCCTGGCGCAGGCGTCCAGGGCGTGCTGGTGCAGCCGCCGGTCGGCATCACCCACCAGACCTCGGGCCCGGGCGATCGCAAGCACGAACCCCGGGGTGTCCGGGAGGTGAGCGACGACCTCGACCATCCGGTCCAGGACCCGGACGGGGTCCTCGCCGTGCAGGTCCCCCACCACCACGGGTTGGGCCAGGGTGCCGCCGCCGCGGCAGAGGAGGAAGCCAATCGCACCGGCGCTGCGGTCGGCGTCGTTGACGACCAGGTCGACGACGTCGGCGGTCAGCACCGGGTCGTCCAGCACCCGGGCGGGCCAGTTGCGGGGAAGATCCTCGAAGCTCATGCCGCAGAGCCTGCCGCGAACCCGGGACCGCGCGCAGAAGTTGTCCACAGGGTCCGCCCCGTCGCCTGCTCACCCCGGCCGGCCACGCCGGCGCCTCCCGCGCACGCCGCCCACCGGCCCGCCCCTGCCCCACCGTCGCGAGGGCTCAGAGCAGCTGGGACAGCGCGTGGATCGTCACCCCGACGAGCGCGCCGACGACCGTGCCGTTGAGCCGGATGAACTGCAGGTCCCGGCCCACGTGCAGCTCGATCTTGTCGGAGGCCTCCCGGGCGTCCCAGCGACGGATCGTCCCCGAGATGACCGACGTGATCTCGGGGCCGTAGCGCTGGACCAGGTCCACGACGGTGTCGGCCGTCCAGGCGTCGAGCCGGGCCTGCAGCCGCCCGTCCTCGACCAGCTGGCGGCCGAGCGACTCCAGGGCGGAGGACATCCGCGAGCGCAGCGCGCTGTCCGGGTCCTCCAGCGCGACCAGGACCGAGCTGAGCAGCGTCTCGCCGAGCGCGACGCCGGTGGCGCTCACCTGGGGGTGCTCCAGCACCCGGTCCTTGAGCGACTCGAAGCGCTCCTGGGTGCGCGGGTCCTGCTGCAGGTCCCGGCCGAGGTCGACGAGGTAGGCGTCCAGCGCGTGCCGCACGTTGTGCTCCGGGTCGTCCTTGATGTCCTTGGCCCAGCGCAGCACCTCGGTGTAGACGCGCCGGGTGACCTGGTCGTTGACCCACGTCGGGGCCCAGGACGGCGCGCGCGAGCGCACGATCGACTCGACCCGGTCCTGGTGCAGGGCCAGCCAGGCGTGCAGCTCACGGGCGAGCAGGTCGACGAGACCACGGTGCGAGCCGTCCTCGATGACCCGCTCCAGCAGGTGCCCGGCCACCGGTGAAAGCGGCTCCCGGCGGACCCGCGGCAGGATGACGTCGTCGACGAGGATGCGGATCTCCTCCTCGTCGACCCGTTCGACGGCACGGACGAGGAAGGGGACCGCCTCGGTGACGACCCGTTCCGCGTGCTCGGGCTCGCGCACCCACTCGCCCAGCCGCCGGACGACCTGCGCGTCCAGGATCTTCTCGCGCAGCACCGGCGCGGTGAGGAAGTTGTCGCTGACGAACTGCTCCAGGCTGTCCCCCAGGTCGTCCTTGCGGCGACGCACCAGCGCGGTGTGCGGGATCGGCAGCCCCAGCGGGTGACGGAAGAGCGCCACCACGGCGAACCAGTCGGCGATCGCCCCGATCATGCCCGCCTCGGCACCGGCGTTGACGTAGGCCCACACGCCCGTCCGGTCGTGGGTGAGGACGTAGATCACCGCCATGAGGACGAGGAGCCCGGTCGCCACCATCCGCATCTGCCGCAGCCCGGCGCGACGGGCTGCGTCGTCGAGGCGTATGCCGCTGCTCTCCACCCGTCCTCCTGCCGCCTCGCCCGGTGGTCGCCCGTCCGGCCGACCTGCTGACGCTCCAGCCTAAGCCGTGGGTGCCACGACCCTTCCGGCAGCGGCGGGACCGGACCGCCCGGGAGACGGCCTCCGCGGCCCTGACCTGCAGGCATACCGCGCCGTTATGCCTCTCCTGCGTCCAGGGGCGTTGTGCGGGGCGGGGTGGTTCGGCACCCTGGTCGCCATGACCACGCAGACCCCGGCACCGCCGCCCACGCCGGCCGGCCCCGGCGACCACCCGCTGCTGCGGCGCATCCGGGAGTCGGTCATCGGCGAGGACCACGTCATGAGCACGCCGTACGGCCGGCGCCGGGTCACCTACGCCGACTACACGGCCTCGGGCCGGGCGCTCACCTTCATCGAGGACGCCATCCGCGACGTCGTGCTGCCCGGCTACGCCAACACCCACACGGAGTCCAGCGGGACCGGGCTGCAGACCACCCGGCTGCGCGAGGACGCCCGGGCCGCGATCCACGCGGCGGTCGGCGGCGACGAGGACACCGTGGTGCTCTTCACCGGATCGGGCTGCACCGGGGCGATCGCCAAGATGGTCGGGGTCCTCGGGCTGCGGATCCCGTCCGTCCTCGAGGACACCCACCACCTCTCCGCGCACATCCCCGCCGACCAGCGCCCGGTCGTCCTCATCGGGCCCTTCGAGCACCACAGCAACGAGATCCCGTGGCGCGAGAGCATCGCCGACGTCGTGCAGGTGGCGATGGACGCCGACGGGCACATCGACACCGGTGACCTGCGGGCGACGCTGCAGCGGTATGCCGACCGGCCCCTCGTCATCGGCTCCTTCTCGGCCGCGTCGAACGTCACCGGCATCATCACCGACACCCACGCGGTCACCGAGCTGCTGCACGAGCACGGCGCGCTGGCGTTCTGGGACTTCGCCGCAGCCGGGCCCTACGTCGACATCGAGATGAGCGCGCCGGCCGGCCGGCCGCACGCCTACAAGGACGCCGTCTTCCTCTCCCCGCACAAGTTCATCGGCGGCCCGTCCACCCCGGGGGTGCTGGCCGCCCGCCGCGAGCTCTTCGCCAACCGGGTGCCCGACGTGCCGGGCGGCGGCACGGTGGCCTACGTCAACACCGCCGAGCACTCCTACCTCGCCGACCCCGAGCACCGGGAGGAGGGAGGCACGCCGGCCATCGTCGAGGCGATCCGCGCCGGGCTCGTCTTCCGGCTCAAGGAGGCGGTGGGCGTCGACACGATCCGGGCCCGGGAGGAGGAGTTCCTCGCCCGGGCGGTGCGCGCGTGGTCGGCCGAGCCCGACCTGCAGCTGCTCGGCAACCTCGACGCCGAGCGGCTGTCGATCCTGTCCTTCGTGGTCCGGGGCCGGCAGCGCGCCTACCTGCACCACAACTACGCGGTCGCCCTGCTCAACGACCTCTTCGGGATCCAGGCGCGGGGCGGCTGCTCCTGCGCCGGGCCCTACGGGCACACCCTGCTGGGCATCGACACCGACCGCTCGCACGCCTTCCAGGAGCGCATCACCAGCGGCTGCGAGGGCATCAAGCCGGGCTGGGTGCGGGTCAACTTCAACTACTTCATCTCCGACACCGCGGCGGACTACGTCGTCGAGGCGGTGCGCCTGGTCGCCCGCGACGGCTGGCGCCTGCTGGGCGACTACCGCTTCGACGTCATGACCGGTCTGTGGCGGCACCGGGAAGGGGTCGTCGAGCCTCCGGTGCGGCTCGCCGACATCACCTTCGGGGCCGACGGCGCGGTCACCCTCCCCCGGCCCGGGCCGACCGCCGGCGAGGAACTGCTCGCCGAGCACCTCGAGGACGCGCGCCGCATCCTGGCCGGCGCCGCTGGGGACCCGTTGCCCGAGGCCGCCGACGACCAGGCGGGCGGTGCCCCGGAGCTGCGGTGGTTCGACCTGCCCGAGGTATGCCTGCGCTGACTCCCCGCGAACGGATCGGTGGTGTCTGTCGGTCGTCGGCGCGCGGCAACCGGGCTGCGGGGCCGCGCCGGCTCACGGGCCGCGCTCGCCCCCCCGGGCCAACGCCGGGCGGAGCAGCCCCACGGGTCACGTCGGTATCACTGGCATCACGGTGCGGAGATGTGGCGATCTGCCGGGGATATAAGACCGGCCTACGGCATCGTCCCCGCACGGTGGTGAGCCTGTGACGTCTGTGGCGCAGGTGCCGGAGGACCCTCGTGGACCGACCACCGAGCGGCCCGACCGGCCGGGCTGGCCGGGCTGGCCGGGCTGGCCGGGCTGGCCTGACCGGCCGGGCTGGCTCACACGAAGACGATCTGGGCGCCCTGGGCGATCTCGACGAAGTCGCCGGCGCTGATGACGCCCTCGACACCGGGGTGCAGGTCGGCCTCGAGCATCTTGGCCATGTCGAAGCTGAGCCTGCAGGCATACAGGTGCGCACCTGACGCCTGCAGGAGGTCGAGGAACTCCGGAACCGTCGGGATGTCCTGCTCGGCCATCTGCCGCTTGAGCATCCGGGTCGCCATGCCGGTCATCCCGGGCAGGTTGCCGAGGACCTGCGGCACCGACGCGTGCTCCAGCCCGGGCCGGACCCGGCCGAGGTCGTCGAGGTGCATGGCGGTGTTGCCGGCCAGGGTGAAGCGCAGCTTGTCGTTGGTCTTCGTGTTGACGATGTCCAGGCCCCAGAAGGTGAAGAAGAGATGGACCTCCACCCCCTCGCCCAGGGCGGCGTTGCCCATGATGAGCGCGGGGTAGGCCATGTCGAGGTTGCCCTTGGAGCAGATGAACGCCATCTTGCGCGGGCCCTCGTAGCTCGTCGTCGTGGTCACCGCGGTGTCCTCGCCGGTCTGCACCGTCCGGGTCGTCCGGGGCGCGTCGCCGAAGTCGGGGAGGATGAAGCCCTCCGGCAGGGTGCTGGTGGTCGTGGTCACGGGATCGCCTCTCTAGACGCAGCCGACGGGTTTGCGCAGACCGGCCAGCCACGCCATCTTCTTGGCCGGTTTGCCGGGGTAGAGCCCGAAGAGGACCTTGATGTCGAAGCCACCGACGGTCTGCATCCGCCGCAGCGTCGGCGTGACCCCGGTCCGGGCCGAGTCCTCGCGCATGAAGCGCAGCGGAGCCAGGTGCTCCTCGTCGAGCTCGATCCCGATGAGGGTCGCGAGCTCGGTCGCCAGCTCCTCGCTCCACTGGTCGCGGTCGGTGAGGAAGCCTTCCTCGTCGACGGCGAAGGACCGTCCGTTCAGGGTGTTGGTGGGCATGGGTCAGTGCTCCTCCGCCGGCTTCTTGCCGGCCATCGACAGGTGGGCGGTGACGGGCAGCCGGTGACCGGGCAGCAGGACCCGCCAGTAGACCTGCTCGAAGGCCAGCTTGCCCAGGTGGTTGACGCGCGAGGGGGTCAGCAGCCGCATCGGTCCGGCGACGGGCAGCGGGAAGGCGCCCTTGAGGGGTTGGGTGTCGTAGTTGAAGTCGAGCAGCAGCGCCTGGCCGCGGCCGGACTCGACGAAGCAGTTGGCGTGCCCGTCGAAGGAGTTCGGCAGCGGCTGTCCCGCGACGGCGGCGAGGAAGTTGTCGACGAACAGCTCGGTGGCGAAGTGCGCCACCGAGCCGGCCTTGGAGGTCGGTATGTCGCTCGCGTCGCCGAGGACGAAGATCCGCTCGTGCTCCCGGCTGCGCAGCGTGTGCGGGTCGACCGGGACGAACCCGGCGTCGTCGCCGAGCCCGGAGTCGACGACGAACTGCTGGCCGGTGTGCGGCGGCACCGTCACCAGCAGGTCGAAGGGCAGCTCGCGGCCGTCGTAGGCGACCAGCCGCCGGCGCTCGTCGTCGATCCGCTCCACGGCGAAGTCGGCGGCGAGGCGGATGCTGCGCACGTGCACGAGCAGCCGGCCGGAGTCGAAGCGGGCAGCGCATCCCTCAGCGCGACGGCGCCCTCGTGGGTGTAGAACTCGTGCACCGTGTCGCGCCACAGCGCCCCGTCGGCCATCCCGGGCACGAGGTCGGGCCGGGGCACGGAGCCGCTGGCGATGACGAGCCAGTCGTAGTCCAGCAGGTCACCGCCCGCCAGCTCGACCTGCCGCCGCCCGGGGTGGACGAGGCGGACGGCCTCCTGCCGGAAGGTCGCCCGGCCGGGCAGGAAGTCCCGACGGTCCTTGAGGACCCGGTCCGGGTCCATCCAGAACGGCACGAAGAGGTAGCCGGGCTGGTAGTGGTGGTCGACGTCCCGGTCGACCACGGTGATCGACCAGTCGTGGTCGAGGACCTTGGCGAGGTGGTTGGCGGCCATGGTGCCCGCGGTGCCCGCCCCCAGGATCAGGAGCCTGTTCAAGACCACATACTACGCCCTGTCGTATATCGTGGCGCACCGCGGTCAGCCTCGTCGCGGACATCCCCCGTCCGTCGGGCGCACTAGCGTGGCCGCATGACCGAGGACCCGGACCTGGAGTTCACCGGGGAGGTGGTCGAGTGGCGTGGGCCGGCCCCCTTCCACTTCCTCGTCACCCCGCCGGAGGAGAGCGCGTGGCTCACCCGGGTGATGCGCGAGGTCACCTACGGGTGGGGGATGGTGCCGGTCGAGGGCCGCGTGGGCGGCACCACGTTCACGACCTCGCTCTGGCCCCGGCAGGGGTCCTTCTGGGTACCGCTCAAGGACGCCGTGCGCCGTGCGGAGGGGATCGAGCTCGGCGACGTCGTCACGGTGGGGCTGACCCTCCGTTCCTGAGAAGGGTGGCCCCCGTGTGAAAAGGTGGAACCCGGGACACAATGGGGACGTCGCACGCGCGACCTGCACATGCCCCGGCGGGGGCGGGCGCCCCCGCACCAGGCACCTCGAGGAGAGACGATGACCGACCAGCCGCAGCCGCTCGCCGCGCCGGAGCCCCAGGCGGACCCCCTGGTGCTCACCGCCCCCTCCGCGTCCGAGCCGGTCGCCCAGACCGCGGCCCCGCGCATGGCGCCCCAGGTGGACCCGGAGGCGATGCCGGCCCTGGACGCCAAGGTCGAGGCATACCTCGCCGGTCTGACCGAGACCGAGACCCGCTCGCCGGAGTTCGCCCAGCGTGCCGCGGACGTGCGCACCATGGGCGACGCCGACATCCGCGCCGCCGCCGAGACCTCGAACCGCCTGCTCAAGTCCCCGGTCCGGGCCATCCAGCAGGGCGGGGTGTCGAAGGAGTCGAAGGTCGCGCAGACCCTCACCGAGCTGCGGCACACCGTCGAGGACCTCGACCCGGCGCAGGCGACCGGGGTGAAGAAGTGGTTCGAGCGGTTGCCCTTCTCGGACCGCCTCACGAAGTACTTCCAGAAGTACGAGTCGGCGGAGAAGCATCTCGACGCGATCCTGCACGCCCTGCGCAGCGGCCAGGACGAGCTGGCCAAGGACAACGCGGCGCTGAACATGGAGAAGCAGCAGTTGTGGGAGTCGATGGGCCGGCTCAACCAGTACGTCTACATCGCCGAGCAGCTGGACGCCAAGGTCGCGGCGACCATCGCCGAGCTGGACACCAGCGACCCGGACCGCGCCAAGGCGATGCGCGAGGACGTGCTCTTCTACGTCCGGCAGAAGCACCAGGACCTGCTCACCCAGCTCGCGGTCTCGATCCAGAACTACCTGGCGATCGACATCGTCATGAAGAACAACATCGAGCTCATCAAGGGCGTCGACCGGGCCTCGACCACCACGGTGTCGGCCCTGCGCACCGCGGTCCTGGTGGCCCAGGCGCTCAACAACCAGAAGCTCGTGCTCGACCAGATCACGGCGCTCAACCAGACCACCTCCCAGATGATCCAGAGCACCAGCGAGCTGCTGCGGGACAACTCGGTGGCGATCCAGGAGCAGGCGGCCTCCTCCACGCTGGGGCTGGAGCAGCTGCAGGCGGCCTTCACCAACATCTACGCCACCATGGACGCGATCGACGAGTTCCGGGTCCAGGCCCTGGACGGCATGTCGCAGACCATCGGGGTTCTCGAGGGCGAGGTCGAGAAGTCCCGCACCTACCTGGACCGGGCCCGTCGCACGGACGGCCGGCTGGCCGGCGGACAGCTGGACCTGGACGGGGGCCGGCCGGGCGGGTCGCTGTCGTCGGGGCCGCGCTGAGGTGGGCTTCTCCGACCTCCTGGACCGGATGCTGGGGCGCCCGGCACCCGGTGACGACCGGCTGGAGCTGCCCGCTCCCCCGACCGCCCAGGACGTGCACGAGGCGCTCGGCTCGACCGAGGAGCTCCTGGGCTCCAGCGCCCTCCCCTCGGTCGTCGTCGCCCGCGGCGCCCGCGTCATCGACACCGTGCGCGACACCCTGCCGCGGCTGGAGAAGCTCAGCGGCAGCGACCTCGGCTACACCGTCGTCGCCACCGCGACCGACTACCTGCCGGAGGCCATCGGGGCCTACCAGCGCCTCCCCCGGCGGTATGCCGACACCCGGCCGGTCGACGGCGCCAAGACCTCCCTCATGGTGCTCGTCGACCAGCTCGACCTGCTCGGGCTGACGATGGACCGGGTCTTCGACGCGGTCTACCGCCAGGACGCCCAGGAGCTGGTCGCGCAGGGTCGGTTCATCGCCGAGAAGTTCGGCTCCTCCGGCGCCGGCGGCTCGTTGCGCATCACCGAGGAGGAGCACGTCCCGGCGCCCGCGCCCGGCGGGTCGGCCGAGGCGCCCGGCAGCACGGACGACGGGGCGGACGGGGTGAGCCCGCTGACGCCACCGCAGGGAGGGGCACGATGAGCACGAGCACGGGGACGGGCGCGGTCAGGGACGCGGTCGAGCTGCTCGCCCGGGTGGGCAGGGAGGCCGGGCTGGACGAGCGCGCGGCGCGCGCGGAGGGGCAGGTCATCGCCGCCGCGGTGCTCGAGCAGCCCGGGCCGAGCAGCGCGCACACGCTGTGGGCCGGCGCGTTCGACCGGCCGGCGAGCGACTTCTTCGGCGCGGTGCCCCGGGGCCGCAGGTATGCCTCGATCCCCACCCCGCTGCTCTCGACGCTCGTCGCCGAGCGGAGCCCACGCGCGTCGGGGTATGCCCGGGCGCTCGCCGACGTCGCCACGGCGGCCTGCACCCTGCCCGGGGCGGGCCAGCTCAGCATCGGGAAGGCCACCTCGGTGGGGCGCACCCAGCTGGCGGCCGCCGGCGTGGCGCCGGCCCACGGGGCCGGGACGGCGACCGAGGGGCTCACCCCGCCCGACGCGGCACCGGCCGTCGGCCCCGGCCCCGTCACCGGCGCGGGCGCGCTCGACCCGGGTCAGCTGCATACCTGGTCCAGCGCGCTGCTGCGGCGCGCGCAGGAGCAGTCCGCCCGGTTGGGCGAGCTGCTGGGGCAACCATCCGCGACGCCCGGTGGGGACCAGGGGCAACCATCCACGACGCCCGGTGGGGACCAGGGGCAACCATCCACGACGCCCGGTGGGGACCAAGGGCAACCATCCACGACGCCCGGTGGGGACCAGGGGCAACCATCCACGACGCCCGGTGGGGTGCCGGCGGGCGAGACCGAGCAGGCCGTAGCCGAGACGCCACCGGAGGAGCCGGAGGCCGAGGCCGAGCCGGAGCGCTCGGTGGAGGAGCTGCTCGCCGAGCTCGACGAGCTCATCGGGCTGGAGCGGGTGAAGGCCGAGATCCACCGGCAGGTCGCGGTGCTCAAGATGGACGCGCGACGGCAGGAGGCCGGGCTCAAGGTCGCCACCCTGACGCGGCACCTGGTCTTCGTCGGCAACCCGGGCACCGGCAAGACGACCGTCGCCCGGCTGGTGGGAGGCATCTACCGCGCGCTCGGCCTGCTGAGCAAGGGCCAGCTCGTCGAGGTGGACCGCAGCGAGCTGGTGGCCGGCTACCTCGGCCAGACCGCCGCCAAGACGGCGGAGGTCGTGGGCAGCGCGCACGGCGGGGTCATCTTCATCGACGAGGCCTACAGCCTGGGCGGGGACCAGTACGGCAAGGAGGCCATCGACACCCTCGTCAAGGAGATGGAGGACCACCGCGAGGACCTCGTGGTCATCGTCGCGGGCTACCCCGACCCGATGGCCGACTTCATCGCGACCAACCCGGGCCTGGAGAGCCGTTTCCGTACCATCATCGACTTCGCGGACTACACCGACGAGGAGCTGGCCGCCATCCTGCAGCACCTCGCCGCGCAGATGGACTACGACCTGAGCGGGCCGGCGCTCACCCGGTTCACCGAGATCCTGGCGGCCACGCCACGGGGCCCCAGCTTCGGCAACGGCCGGTTCGCGCGCAACCTGCTCGAGGCCGCGATCGGCCGGCACGCGTGGCGGCTGCGCGACACGGAGGGGGTCTCGGTGGAGGAGCTGCGCACGCTGCAGCGGGAGGACTTCGAGGACCGGGACGCGATCGACCTCTCGGTCACCGGCGAGGGGCCGACCGACGACGGGCCGGCCGACGTGCAGGACCTCGACCGGGCGACCGACGAGGGCCGGACCGACGCGGGTCCGAGCGACGCGGGTCCGAGCGACGCGGGTCCGAGCCACGGGCAGGACCCGGCGTGAGCACCCCGCAGGGCGGGTCTGCGGCCTCCGCCCGACCGGCCCCGACGACGACCCCCGCGGCCACCACATCGACGGCCGCCGCTGCGTCGGGGAGTGCGCAGACCCCGTCGCAGACCCAGCCCGGGACCGGTCAGCCCGCCGGGCGCGCCCTGACCGCGCGGCAGCAGCGGCGGCGGGACGAGACGTCCAGCACCCCCCGGCTCCTGCGGCTGGCCCGGGCCGGGGCGGCCGCGGCCGCGCTGCTCACCGGGGTGGTCGCCACCGGGACCTTCTCGACCGACGGGATCAACGCCACCCCCAACGTCGTCGCCGACCAGTGGGCGGCCGCCGAGCAGGCGAGGGTCGACATACCCCGCGCCGACCTGCTCGCCGCCCAGCGGGTCACCGACCCGGACGGCGTAGACCAGCAGACGCTGGAGGCCTACGACGAGGTGCTGCGGGCGGCGGCCACCGACCTCAGCCGCATGGGCGACGACGCCGGGGTGGCCGCCGGCGACTGGAGCGCCTTCGTCACCGGGGTGGAGCGGGCCGCGGCGCAGGAGTCCACGGACGTGTATGCCGACGCCTCGCGTCTCGCAGGCATAGCGACCGAGCAGGTCGCCGCGGTGGCGGACGCCCGCGCCGACGCCCTGCTCACCGGGTCACGCTCGGTGCTCACCACCGTGGTGGGCACCCTGGGCGTCGTCGTCCTCGTCGGGATCATGGTGTGGCTGGCGCTGCGCACCCGGCGGATCGTCAACCTCCCGCTCGCGGGCGCCACGCTCATCACCGCCGGCCTCACCTGGTTGTCGGTCAACCCCGGTGCCCTGCCGCTGGACTACGACCAGTACGTCGAGGACACCCGCGCCTCCACCACCGCGCTGCAGGAGGTCTACCAGGCCCGTACCGCCCAGGTCGCCGCCGCCGGCGGGGTGGACGTGGATGCCCCGGAGCAGCAGGTGACCGAGGCCACGCAGGCGCTGGAGCGGCTCGACGACCCCGAGCTGGAGCAGGCGTGGTCCGAGGTCTCCTCCGGGGAGGACCCGGCGGCGAGCGCCGACGCCTACGCCCAGGTCGAGAGCGCCCTGGCCGACCGGGTGAGCGACGACCTGGCCAGCGTCGACCCCGGCGTCGGCGCACCGGCGGCCCTCACCGCGGCCGGCGCGCTGCTCCTGGGTGTCGTGGCGGCGGGTCTGGCCTGGACCGGCATCACCCAGCGGCTGCGGGACTACCGGTGAGCGAGGACCGCAGGAGGGGCGGCGAGCCCGAGCTCCCCCCGATGACCATCATCGGGGAGGACCTGCCCGACGTCGAGGACACCACGGTCGAGGAGCTGCGGGCCCAGCAGGAGCAGCTGGAGCAGGCGCGCCGCGACCTGGCCGACCGTACCCGCGAGGAGCGCGAGCGTGCCGAACAGCAGCTGGCCGCCGAGCGGCGCCGCGCCGAGCGCGAGCTGGCCCGCCGGCAGCGCGAGATCGACGACGCCGAGCGGCGTCTGCTGCGGACCGAGCGACGCCTGCGCCGGGAGGCGGCGAGCTCCGGTCGGCACGTCGACCTGCCCCGGACGCCCCGCCGGGCCGCCCGCCGCTCCGACAGCGAGCTCCTCGACGCGGCCCGGGCCGAGCTCGGCACACGGGTCCCGCGGCTCGGGCTCGCCGCCACCCTCGCGCTGGGTGCCGGGCTCCTGCTGGCGCTCGGCAGCACGCTGTCCACGGACCGGGTCGAGCAGGGGCAGACGCGGACGCTCACCGTCCTCGACACCGCGCAGGCCGACCTGCGCGACGCCGTGTCGTCCCTCGACACCGAGCTGGTGCGCTACGCGACCGGCGACCCCGTGCCGCCGGACGACGCCGGGCGGCTGCCCAGCGTGACGGCCGCGCTGGAGGTGCTGGGCCGGGAGGGGATCGACCCCTACGCCGCCGAGCGGCTCTCCGAGGCCGAGCCGGGGCTGTCCGGCGACGCGGTGAGCCCGGTCCGCGCGGCCACCGCCTGGCAGGACACGCGCAGGGACATGGCGTATGCCGTCTCGTCCTGGGACGTGGAGCGCGAGCTCGAGGAGCTGCGGCCCGGGTCGGCGCTCGGCACCCTCCTGCTGTGGGCGGGCGCCCTGGTCCTCGTCGTCGCCGCGGTCGTGCTGCTCCGGGCGGGCGCCAAGGTCGCCAGCGCCTTCTTCGTGCTGGCGGCCCTGTCGACATCGCTGCTCGTGGTCCAGGACACGCAGCCGGGGTGGCGTCGGGCGGTGGTGGCCCACGAGGAGGCGAGCGACCGTCCCGGGGGGCTGCAGCGGGTCGTCGAGGAGGACCTGAGGGTCGTGGTGGGGCTGCGCTCGCTGGACCCGTCGCAGACCGAGGACGACGAGTACGGCTACTGGAACCAGCACTACGGCCTCGAGGACGGCGCGGACCCGGACGGCACCGTGGCGCAGGCCCGCGCCGACCTGGGCCGGGTCCTCACGGGGGACAGCAGCCAGCAGGAGCAGCGCACGGCCGCCCTCGACCTCGTGGCGGCGGCCGACCAGGCCCGGGACCCCCTGGAGGCCGACCTGGTCACGGCCCGCGAGGCCGTGGTGGCCGAGGCGACCACCGGTCCCTCCGCCGGGCTGCTGGGCGCCGGCCTGGGGCTGGCCGTGCTGCTGCCCTTCGCCGGCCTCGGGGCGGAGTCGCTGGCCCGACGCCGGAAGGAGACCCCGTGAGCCCGGCCCACGCCACCGCGCCCGCCGCGCCGGGCAGCATCGGGGCGGACGTCCCGGACACCGAGCTGCTGGCCTACCTGGACGCCATGCTGCGGTGGAAGGACCGTCGGCGCAGCGAGCTGGCCGCCCTCGACGAGGCGGCGCTGGCCGTGGCCGATGCGCACGAGCGGGCCGCGGTCACCCCCGACGTCACCCTCTCGATGACCCTCTGGCAGGCCGTGGCGGACCGGCTGGCGCTCATCCAGGCCACCTGGGACAGCGGCCGGGTGGGCGAGCGCGAGCGACGTCGGATCACCACCCTCGTCTGGGGCAGCCTCGAGCAGCCGGGCACCCGCGGGGCGCAGTCCCTGGCGGTCTCCCTGCCCGAGGCCTGCCGGCTCTCGGACTCCCTGGCCTCCTCGCTGCGCTCGAGGCTGCGCCTCGACGGGGCGGACCCCGACCTGCCCGGCCGGTTGCGCGCGCTGCGCCAGCAGGTCGAGCGCATCGCCGACCAGGTCGCGCTCATCCCGGACGCCCGCTCCGGCTCGGCCGCCGGGGCGCACCGCGAGCTCGACCAGCGGCTCACCGACATCACCGACCGGGCGGCCCGCGGCGCGGACGTCGGCGGACTGCTGGGCCCGCTGGAGTCCCAGGCCGCCACGGTGGAGCGTGACCTCATCGTCGCCGCGTCGGCGCGGGCGCACGCCAAGGCCGACCACGCCCAGGCCACCCGCGAGGTGGCCGAGCTCTCCGCCCGCGGCGAGGCCGTCCGCGCGCTGGCCCACCGCGCCCGCGCCACGGTCACCCCGGCGCCCCGCCTCGGCGTCCCCGACGTCGCGGCCCTCGGCCCGGTGCCCGGCGACCCGGCCGAGCTGACGGCATACCGGGAGCGGCTGGAGCGTGTCGAGCGGGCCCTCACCGTCGCCCAGGGCGAGTATGCCGCCGCGCTGGCCCGGCTGGAGGACCTCACCGAGCGCGCGGCCCGGGTCCGGCTGCAGCTGTCGCAGGCCTCGGGGGAGCCTGAGCCGGCCATCGAGGCCCTCGCCGACCAGACCGACGCCCTGCTGGCGACCCGGCCGACCGACCTCACCCGGTTGCAGGCGCTCGTGCAGGCCCAGGAGAGCTTCGCCACCGCGATGGGAGGACGACCGTGACCGCGTGCCAGGAGCCGGGGTGCACCGGCCGCTACGAGGACGGCTGGTGCAACGTGTGCGGTGCGCCCGAGCCGCGGCAGGCGCCGATCGAGGCGACCCCGGTGCGGCCGGGCCCGGGCGGCGCCGCGGGCACCACCTCCCCTGCCGTCGGGGACTCCCGGGCCTCGGGGAGCTCGGGGAGCTCCGTGGGAGCCGACCCGGCCCAGGGGTCGGTGCAGGTGGTCGCCACGCCGGCGCCGGGGCAGACGCAGCAGGCCGTGAGCGCGGCCCGGGTCAGGCGTCGACGCGCCGGTGCGGCCGGCCGCCGCTCCCGCCTGGGCCTGGGGCTCACCGACGTGCCGGACGTCCCGGTGACCGACCCGACCGAGAAGCTCATGGTCGACCCGCGCGTCCCCGAGGACCGGCGGGTCTGCCCCGTCTGCGGGGCCGACGTCGGCCGCGCCGCCGGGCAGGCCGAGGGGCGTCAGCAGGGCTTCTGCCCGCAGTGCCGCGCCCCCTACTCCTTCACCCCCAAGCTGGATCCGGGCGAGCTGGTGGCGGGGCAGTACGAGAATGTCGGTGCCCTCGCCCACGGGGGCATGGGGTGGATCTACCTGGGCCGCGACAAGAACGTCTCAGACCGCTTCGTCGTGCTCAAGGGGCTGCTCAACACCGGCGACGAGGACGCCCTGGACGCCGCCGTCGCCGAGCAGCAGTTCCTGGCCCAGGTCAAGCACCCGCTCATCGTCGAGATCTACAACACCGTCCAGCACGACGAGGACGCCTACACCGTCATGGAGCACGTCGGCGGGCGCTCTCTCAAGCAGCTGCTGCAGGACCGGATGGCGGAGGCGGGCCGCTACACGCCCTTCCCCGTCGACCAGGCCCTGGCCTACGTCATCGAGGCGCTGCCCGCCTTCACCCACCTGCACGAGCTCGGGCTGCTCTACTGCGACTTCAAGCCGGACAACCTCATCCACGAGGGCGACGGCATCAAGCTCATCGACCTGGGCGGGGTGCGCCGGCAGGACGACCTGGACTCCCCCATCTACGGCACGGTCGGCTACCAGGCGCCCGAGGTGGCCGAGGTCGGCCCCTCGGTCGCCTCCGACATCTACACCATCGGCCGCACCCTGTGCGTGCTCACCTTCGAGTTCCGCGGCTACCAGAGCGAGTACGTCCACTCCCTCCCGCCCCTGTCCCAGGTCCCGGCCTTCAGCGAGCACGACGCCTTCTACCGCGTCGTCGCGCGGTGCTGCGCCCCGGACCCCAACGACCGCTTCCTGTCCGTGGAGGAGCTGCGCAGCCAGCTCGTCGGGGTGCTGCGCCAGGTCGTGGCGGCCAGCGGGCCGGGCCGGCCGGCGACCCTCTCGGCGCACAGCCCGGCCTTCGACCCCCCGGTCACCACCGGGGAGACCCTGTCGTGGTGGGAGCTGCCCGAGCTGCAGCGGGACGACACCGACCCCATGCTCGACTGGGTCTCGGGGCGCAGCACCAACGACCCGCAGGCGACCTACGAGGCGCTGGCCGGGGCCCCGGAGGAGACCCCGGAGGTCTTCCTGGCCCGGGCCCGCGCCGGCATCCGGATGGGCCAGCGCGGCTGGGTGGAGGAGGCCGTGCGCGGTCTGCTGGCCGAGGACCCCTGGGACTGGCGTGGGTCCTGGGTCCGTGGGCTGTGGGCGCTCTCGCAGGCCGAGGGCGAGCACGTGCGCGAGCGCGCGCAGGAGGCCGGCGGGCACTTCGCCGCCGTGCGGGACGCCCTGCCCGGTGAGATCGCCCCGCGCATGGCGCTCGCGCTGGCCACCGAGCTGGCCGGCTACGACCAGGCCGCCGAGCTGGACTACGAGCGGGCGTGGCGCACGGACGCGGCCTACGTCGCCCCTGCCGCCTTCGGTCTGCACCGGGTGCGTCTGGCCCGCGGCGACGTGGACGGCGCCATCGCCGCCCTCGACTCGGTGCCGGCGAGCAGCCGGGCCCACCCCCGGGCCCGGTGGCTGCGGGCCGAGCTGCTGCGCCGTCGCGGCGGTCTCGCGGACCTGCGCGAGTCCATGCACTCGGTCACCCGCCTCACCCTCGACCCACGCCAGCGCGCGCAGTTCAACGCGGTCATCTACGAGCAGGCGCTCGACCAGGTGACCGAGCACGGCCCCCAGCCGGACTGGCGGGTGGGTGAGGTCCCGCTCACCCGCGACGCGCTGCAGCGCGCCCTGGAGCGGGAGTACCGCGTCCTCGCCGACTACACCCCCGACCCGCAGGAGCGGGCCGGGCTCATCGACCGCGCCAACGCGGTCCGCCCCTGGAGCTGGACATGAGCGACCCGACCACCGCCCCGCTGCCGGACGACCCGACCGCACCGATCCCCGCGCCCGGGTCCCGGCCCACCGAACAGCCCGAGCAGCCGGAGGCCGCGACCACCGGGCCGCGTGACGAAGACCAGCCCGGCGCCGAGGACCAGCCCGGTATGGAGGACGAGCCCGGTGCCGAGGAGGAGCCCGAGCCGTTCAGCGACGGCCCTCCCCCGCTGCCGGAGCCGATGCTGGTGCTGGACGGCGCGCTGCCCCCGGCCGCCGCCCCCGCCCCCGCCCCGGAGGCCGACCACGGCACCTGCGCCTCCTGCGGCGGCGGCTTCGACGCGGAGGGGTGGTGCACGCAGTGCGGGGAGCGCCGCCCCGACCCGCGCCACCACGTCACGTCCGCGCCCTCGGCAACGGTGGCCGGGGTCTGCGACCGGGGCCGCAGGCACCGCGACAACGAGGACGCCATGGCGCTGTGGGCCGACGACGACCAGCCGGGTCGGGCCGTGCTCGTCGTCTGCGACGGGGTGTCCAGCGCCCCCCGCTCCGCCGAGGCGAGCCTCGCGGCCGCCGAGGCCGCGCTCGAGCAGCTGCGCGGGTCCGGCGACCCGGAGCAGCGGCACGACCGGGCGGCGCGGGCCGCCGCCGACGCCGTGGCCGAGGTGGCCGGCGAGAACCACCGCGACGCGCCGTCGTGCACCTACGTGAGCGCCGTGGTCGAGGACGGCCGCGCCAGCATCGCCTCCATCGGGGACAGCCGCGCCTACTGGCTGCCCGACGACGGGGAGCCGCAGCGGCTCACCAGCGACGACTCGATGGCCGAGGAGCAGGTGCGCGCCGGCATACCCCGGGCCGAGGCCGAGGCGGGCCCGCTCGCGCACACCATCACCCGGTGGCTGGGGCCGGACTCCCCCGACCACCGGCCCGGCACCACGGTGCACGACGTCGCCGCCCCCGGCTGGCTGCTGCTCGCCAGCGACGGTCTGTGGAACTACGCCTCCGACCCCAGGGACCTCGCTGCCGTGGTCCGCTCGGTCGCCGCGCGGGCCGGTCGCTCCCCCGCGCCGCTGGCCCAGGGCCTGGTGGACTGGGCCAACGAGCAGGGGGGTGCCGACAACATCACGGTCGCCCTCGCCCGCTGCGGGGACGCGAGGCAGGATGGGACCCATGGCTGAGTTCACCTCGACCGTCCACCAGAACGAGTTCCTGCCCGACGGGGGCACCGACGTGCACGCGATCGTCTCGGTCACCTGCTCCGGGGCCGGGGAGGTGGTCGCCTGGGGCGGCGCGGGCGGCGCGGGAAGCGCGTGGGGCCAGGGCGGGTCCGGCGGCGACGCCGGCGAGGTCATCATCGTCGACGTCTCGGGGTCCATGGACGTCCAGGGCGTGCAGGCGGCGGCCTACGCCGCGTCCGCCGCGCTCGACGAGATCGTGGACGGCGTGTGGTTCGCCATCGTGGCGGGCAACCACGAGGCGGCGCTGTGCTACCCGACCGGCACCTCGGCCGCGATGGCCCGGATGTCGGCGCAGACCCGGCTGGAGGCCAAGCGGTCGCTGCAGCGACTGGCCCCCGGCGGGGGGACGGCGATGGGCCGCTGGCTGCTGGCGGCCGGCCAGCTGTTCGCTACGGTGCCCTCGCTGTCCAAGCGGCACGCGATCCTGCTCACCGACGGCGCCAACCAGCACGAGACCCCGCAGGAGCTGAGCTGGGCGCTGGACCAGGTGCGGGGCCGGTTCCAGGTCGACTGCCGCGGGCTGGGTGCGGCGTGGCAGGTGGCCGAGGTCCGCCGCATCGCCGAGACGCTGCTGGGCAGCGTCGACCTCATCCGCACCTGGGACGGGCTGAGCGAGGACTTCGCCGCCCTCATGGCGTCCTCGATGGGCAAGGGGGTCAGCGACGCGCAGCTGCGCGTGTGGGCGCCCCAGGGTGCCGAGGTGCTCTTCGTCAAGCAGGTCAGCCCCACGCTGGAGGACCTCTCCGGTCGCCGGGTCGAGGTCAACGCGCTCACCGGCGGCTACGACACCGGCGCCTGGGGCGACGAGACCCGCGACTACCACGTCGCGGTGCGGCTGGCCCCCAAGGCGGTCGGGCAGGAGCAGCTCGCCTCGCGGGTGCAGCTCGTCGTGGGTGGCGAGGTCCGCACGCAGGGTCTGGTCAAGGCGGCCTGGTCGGCGGACGACGTGCTGACGGCCCAGATCAGCCCGGAGGTCGCGCACTACACCGGCCAGACCGAGCTGGCCTCGGCGATCCAGGAGGGGTTGCGGGCCAAGGCCATGGGCGACGACGTGACCGCCACGTCCCGGCTGGGGCGCGCCGTGCAGCTGGCCCGCGAGACCGGGGACGACGGCGCCACGTCGCGCCTGTCGCGGGTCGTCGACATCGACGACGCCGCGACCGGCCGGGTGCGCCTGCGCCGGAACGTCGACAAGCTCGACGAGATGGAGCTGGACACCGCCTCCACCAAGACGACCCGGGTGCGGCCCAGCTGATGGTGAGGTGCCCCGAGGGCCACGACAGCGAGGCCACCGACTACTGCGACACCTGCGGCGCACCCATCGCCGCCGCGCCCGCTGCCCCGGCCGGGGCGGCAGGTGCGCCGTCACCGGGAGGCGGCGGGTCGGTCCTCGACCTCGACGAGCCGGTCGCCCAGACGCAGTCCTGCCCGCACTGCGGCGGCGTCAACGTCGCGGACGCCCTCTTCTGCGAGGCGTGCGGCTACGACTTCACCACCGGCGCCCTCCCGCTGGGTGCCGAGCCCGAGGAACCGGAGGGACCGGTCGCCGAGCCCGAGAACGGCGAGGCGCCCGAGCCGGACGCCGATCCTGTCGTCGACCCCGTCGTCGACCCCGAGAACGGCGAGGCGCCCGAGCCGGACGCCGACCCCGACGCCGATCCTGTCGTCGACCCCGTCGTCGACCCCGTCGTCGACCCCGAGAACAGCGAGGCGCCCGAGCCCGACGCCGGCCCCGGGGCGCCCGGGCCGGAGTCCCGGCCCGGCCCGACGCCGCAACCTGCGCCCGGACCGCAGCCGCCCCCGGCGACCACCGCCCCCGAGCCCGCCGCGGTCGGTCACGCCCGGCCACGGCATACCCCTCCCTCGCGCGACCTCGCGGACACCTGGGTGGTGGAGGTTTGGGTCGACCCCGACTGGTATGCCGTGCAGCAGACCGCGGAGGCGTGCCCCAGCGCCGGGGTCCCGGACGTCGTGGTCGTGCGACGCAGCGTCGTCATGGTCGGTCGGCCCTCCGGGAGCCTCGGCGTGCGCCCGGAGGTCGACGCGGGCGCCGACAGCGCGGTCTCGCGGCGGCACGCCCAGCTGACCAGCGACGGGACCCGCTGGTGGATCGAGGACCTGGGCAGCAGCAACGGCACCTACGTCGGGGTCGTGGGCGAGCCGCTGCCCACGCAGGCCCTGACGCCCGGTCAGCGGGTCGAGATCGACCGGGACGACCGCATCTACGTCGGGGCCTGGACCCGGCTGGTGCTGCGGCAGGCCACGGCGGCCGAGCGAGCGGGGCAGGGCTGACCGCGGGAGCGGCGGCGTGCCGCACCCTGCGTCCGGACCACCGGTGCACCTAGAGTCGTCCCCATGCCCACCGACCCCCCGGCGCCGACGACCCGCACCAGCCGAGCCCGGCTGCGCCGCTCCGGCCGTCACCTGCTGCGCCTGGGGGGCCTGCTGGCCGTCGTGTCCCTCGTCGTCACCCTCGTCGGCGGGTGGGCCACCCGCTCCCTGCTGGAGCACCTCCAGTCCAACTCGGCCGAGCTGCTCGACGGCACCGCGACGGTCTCGCTGACCGAGGGCACGGAGCGCACCCTCTACGTCACCGGAGGGCTCGTCGCACCGGGCGAGATCGCCCCGACCCCGGTCGAGCAGATCAGCTGCACCATCACCGGTCCCGGCGGGGAGCTACCGTTCACCACGCTGGCCGAGGAGGGCAGCCGGGTCGGCATCGACACGGCGCTGGCCCGCTTCCAGGTGGTCGGCAGGTTCACCGCGGCGGACACCGGCGAGCACCAGATCGACTGCGAGGGTCTGGGTGTCGTCGTGGCCCCGGACGTCGGCCCGGCCAACGCGTTGCTCCGCCTCGGCGGGCTCGCGCTCGGCACCCTCGGCACCTTCGTGGGCCTCTCGATGGTGCTCATCGGGGGCGTGCTGCTCCTTCTCGTCCGCGCGCCCGACGGGGGCCAGGACGGGGAGGAGATCCTCGACGACGCCCCTCCGGCCGAGGGGGCCGACGAGTGGTGGGAGGACGAGGCCGGAGACGGCCGGCCCGAGCAGGCGGGGCGGCCTGCCGGCAGCGACGACGACGCCGAGACCGGGGCCGGGACCGAGGCCGGGGCCGCCGACGGTGACGCCGAGTTCGTCGACCTCAGCGACGAGGAGCTGGCCGCGCTGTCGGAGGAGCAGATCGCCGAGCTGGTCGCCTCCGGTCAGCTGGTCTTCGTCGACGACGACGAGGACGACACCACCCCTACGTGACCGGCTGGTGCGAGTCGTCCCCGACCCGTCCGGTAGGCCCTCGACCCACGGTGCGCGCGACGCCGGGGGTGGCGGATAAGGTCGTGCCATGAGCTACGGGAACCCTCCGGCACCGCGACGCAGCGGTCTGACGACGGCCGGCAAGTGGATGTTCATCATCGGCCTCGTCCTGTCCGTCATCGTCGGGATCGGCGTCGTCTGGGGCGGGGTGCAGGGTGCCCGGATGTTCAGCGACCTCCAGGGCGGCGGGACGCCGATCGACGGGGGCCAGACGACCGTCTCCATGGAGGAGGGCGACCTGCGGCTGGTGACCGCCGAGGGCAGCCAGACCCCGACGTGCACGGTGACCGGGCCGGACGGCACCGAGTCGGCGCTCACGCAGGACAGCACCTTCGACACCGGTGACCAGCAGGTCGACGCCCAGCTGGTGGGCACCTACCAGGCCACCGCCACCGGGGAGCACACGTTCACCTGCGAGGGCGGCGCCGCGTCGCTGTCCCCGAGCATCAGCATCGGGGCCACCATCGGCCTGGCGGTCGCGGGCCTGGGCATCCTGGCACTCATCCCGCTGCTGCTGCTCACCGGCATCGGGCTCATCCTGTGGCTCGTCGGCCGCAGCAGGGACCGGAAGGCCGCGGACGGGCCGCCCGGGGGCTACGGCTACGGCACCGCCTACCCGCAGCAGGGCTACGGCCAGCCGCAGGACAGCGGCTACCCGCAGGCACCGGGGCAGGGGTACGGCCAGCCGTACGGGCAGGGGTCACCCCCGCGGCCGCCCGGGCAGGACCCGACCGACCCCTACCGCCGGGACTGACCCGAGCGCCGGTCAGGGGCTGTCGGCACCGCCGTTGACGTTGAGCGTCTCGCCCACGACGTAGCTGCTCTCCGGCGAGGCGAGGAAGACGTAGGCCGGGGCGAGCTCGACCGGCTGGCCCGCGCGCCCCAGGGGCTGCCCGAGGCCGAACTCCGGGATGGCCTCCTTGGGCTGGCCCTGCACCACCTGCAGCGGGGTCCAGATGGGGCCCGGTGCCACGACGTTGACCCGCACACCCTTCGGCGCGAGCTGCTTGGCCAGGCCCTTGCCGAAGGTGTTCATCGCGCTCTTGGTCATGGCGTAGTCCAGCAGGTGCTCGCTGGGGCTGTAGGCCTGGACGGAGCTGGACAGGATGATCGTCGACCCGGCCTCCAGGTGCGGGACCGCAGCCCGGCAGATCCAGAACATCGCGTAGACGTTGGTCTTGACGGTGAGGTCGAACTGCTCGTCGCTGATCTCCTCGATGGAGGGCGTGCTGACCTGCTTGCCGGCGTTGACGACGAGCGCGTCGAGCCCGCCGAGCTGCTCCACCGCCTGCTCGACGAGCCGCTGGCAGGTCTCCTTGTTGGTGACGTCGCCGGGCAGCTGCACGCACGTGCGGCCCTCCGCCTCGACGAGCTCACGGATCCGGTCTGCGTCCTGCTGCTCGTCGGGGAGGTAGTTGATCGCGACGTCGGCACCCTCGCGGGCGTAGGCGATCGCCACAGCCCCGCCGATGCCGGAGTCACCGCCGGTGATGAGCGCGCGACGGCCCTGCAGGCGTCCGGTGCCGCGGTATGACGTCTCGCCCCGGTCGGCCGGCGGGTCGAGCTCGGCGTCCAGCCCGGGCATGGGCTGGTCCTGCTCGGGCGGGGAGACGCGCGGGTGGCGGGTGGTCGGGTCGTCGAAGGTCAGCTGGTCGGTCTTCTGGGCCATGCCTCGATCCTCCCCCGCCCGCCGCACCCGCGCACCGTGGAACGGTCCAGCCCGCACGAGTGCGGGCACCCACGATCGCGCCGGCGCCGGCCGGCGCCCGGCGCCCGTCGACTCAGGCCTTGAGGTCGTCCTCGCCGCTGCCCGGCTGGACGGTCCACTCCGGGGGGACGTCCCGCCCGGCGTCCTCGTCCGCCTCGGCGTCCTCGGACGTCTGCTGCACGATGCCCTGCGCGTGGTGGGAGGGGGCGTAGACGGCATACAGCTGCAGCGGCTCGTCGCCGGTGTTGATGACGTCGTGCCAGGACCCGGCCGGGACCTGGATGGACCACCCGTCCGAGACGTCCTGGGTGAAGTCGAGGTCGTCCTCGGCGGGACCCATGACGCAGCGGCCACGACCGGCGTCGACCCGCAGGAACTGGTCGGTCTCCGGGTGCGCCTCGAGGCCGATCGACTGCCCGGGCGGGATGGACATGAGGGTGACCTGGAGGTACGTCCCGGTCCACGCCACCGTGCGGTAGGTGGTGTTGTCCCTCGTCGCGGTCTCGATGTCGAAGGCGTTGGGCCGGGGTCCGGGGTCGGTGACCATGCTGGCGTCCTCTCGTGCAGGTGGGTTCCGGGACCAACCTAGCGGCCCATCCCCGCCTCCCGCGCCCGGGCGATCGCCTCCGCCCGGCTGCCGGCGTGACCGGTCGGAACCGGGACCGGCGTGGCGGCGTCGGTAGGGTAGGAGCTGCCGTCGATCGGCCGGCCGGGGTGCCGGAGGGAAGAGGGGACATGTCCAACGTGCACCGCGCCGTGGTGGGTGGCGTCGCGCTGCTGGGGGTGGTGGGGACGAGCGTCGGCCTCTGGGCCACGCAGACCCCCGAGCACGCCGCCGGCAGCCTGGTGGTCGACGACGGCGCGCAGGTGCTCGACCTGCCGGCCCTGGAGGCCGGGGTGGAGGGGCTGCGCTTCCACGAGCCGACCGACGTCGCGGTCTACAGCACCCTGGGGGGCGAGGCGGCGCAGACCGACGACCTGGCGCTCAACACGGCCGTGCTCGAGCACGCGCGGGCCGAGCGCACCGAGTGGCTCTCGGCGGACGGGCAGACCTGGGCCGACGACCTGTTCATCTTCGCGGTCGACCCCGAGGGACGGCTGGTGGGCACCTACTTCGGGGAGAACCGTGAGGTCCCCCAGGAGGAGCAGCTGGAGATCCAGGACGCCGCCAAGGACGACTTCCGCGCGGCCGACTGGACGGACGGCACGCTCGCCGGCCTCGAGGCGGGGGCGGCCCGCATCGAGCAGCCCTTCATGAGGTCGGCCGGAGGGGTCGTCCTCGCCGGTCTGCTGTCGCTGCTCACCGCCGTCGGCGCCGGCACCTGGCTGGGCATCGGCGTCCACCGCGCCCGGGTCAGCCGCGACATGCGCGCCGAGGGCGACCGGCGGATGGCCTCGGTCGTCGGTGAGATGGACGCCACCGAGCTGCACGCCCGGCTCATCCCCGAGGACTCCCGCTACGGCGGGCGCGTCCTGCGTCGTTACGACGAGTTCACCCGTGGGGTGCGCGAGCTCACCGACCTCGGTAACGAGGTCCGCGCGATCCCGGAGTCGGCCTACAACCGGAAGGCCTCGCAGACCCGGCTCACGGCATACCGGGACAAGGCGCTGGAGCTGGACCACCTCGACGACGTCATCGCCGACACGGCCACCTTCCTCGGTCGCGACCGGGCCTGGGCCCAGGCGTGGACCCGTCAGGAGGCGCCGCTGCGCGAGGACCTCGAGCAGGTCGGGTCCGTCATCGAGACGGACGTGCCGGACGAAGCGCGCGGGCTGCCCCAGGTCGCCGAGCTCCGGGAGTTCGCGTCCGGCGCCCTGGCCCGCCTGGACCAGCTGCGCGGGCAGCTGGAGGCGCAGGAGGTCTCCCCGGACGACGCCCTGGACGAGCTGCGGACCACCCGCGACGGGCTGAGCGAGCGGCTGGACCGGCTCGCCGGTGCCGTCGCGGAGGAGGTCGGGAAGACTCCCGAGGAGCGGGTCGCCATGAAGAAGGCGATGCGCGACGAGCGGTCCCAGCGCCGCACCGAGGCCACGATCCTCGCCGCGGCCTACCCGTCCTGGGGCTGGTACCCGCTCGGCGCGTTCCAGACCGGCCTGCACTCCGGCACCGCCGCGGTGGAGCAGTCGCGGTCCAGCTCGAGCGGGGCGACCTCCGGTTACAGCGGGGGCGGCGGCTTCAGCGGCGCCGGGAGCTCCTCGCGCTTCTGACTGCGGTATGTCGTGTCGCGGGCGTGCGCAGAGGCACGCGCGTGTCACGTGGTCCTGCACGAGGAGATGCACACGCGTGCTCGTTCCCCCCTCGCCCCGCATCTGCTCCGACTCGGGCGTGCCGCGGGTGGGGTTCGCCGGAGGCTCCGTAGGCTCGGCACCGACCGACAACCGGGTGGTCCTGCGCCTCGACCCCCGAGCGAGGAGCAGAGCACGTGGCCCAGGACCTGCCCGACGACCTCCGACAGGCGATTGCCAGCATGACGCCGGACGAGCTGCACCAGCTGCTCGCCGAGATCGCCGCCGCCAGCGGCGGCCTCGGAGCCCCCGAGTTCGGCCGACCCAGGGTGGAGCCGGTCGTGCTGCCCGACCCGCCCGAGGACGACGTGCTCCTGACCGTGCGGGTCGACGTCGACGACGTCAGGCCGCCGGTGTGGCGCCGGCTGGAGCTGCGCGGCGACCTGCAGCTCGACGAGGTGCACGAGATCCTGCAGGCGGCGTTCGGCTGGCTGGACGGGCACCTGCACCGATTCTGGCCGGGACCCGCCAAGCGCATCTGGACCGGGCCGTTCTTCACCACCGAGCTGGACGAGATCGAGCCCGAGGACGAGGGCATGCAGGCCGAGGACGAGGTGCGCCTCGACCAGGTGCTGCGCCAACCGGGCGACCGGCTGTTCTACACCTACGACTTCGGTGATGACTGGACCTGCACCATCAAGCTGGAGAAGGTCGTCACGCTCGACGACGACGCCGAGGCCGAGGACGCGGTGTGCACCGCCGCGCGCATGGCCGGTCCGCTCGAGAACTGCGGCGGGCCGCCCGGACACCAGGAGCTGGTCGACGCCTTCCGGGCCGGCGGGCTGGCCGCCCTCGACCCGGACCTGCGCGCCTGGGTGCCACCCGGTTGGGACCCCTTCGAGGAGGACGTCGCCTCGGTCAACGAGCGGCTGCGGATCGCGGGTATGACGCAGGCCGAGCTGATGGAGTCGCTCGCCTCGGGTCAGGACGCAGTCCCGTGGCCGTCGGCCCTGGAGCCGATGCTGGACCTGGCCCTACCGGACGTGCTCAGCGAGCTGGCCGAGCTGACCCGGACGGCGCGGGACGGCAGCAGGTACGGCGACCTCACGGCGGCCGACCTCGCCGCCCTGGCCCGCCCCTACCGCTACCTGGTCGACCTGGCCGGGGAGGACGGCATACCCCTCACCCAGGCGGGGTGGATGAAGCCGGCGGTCGTGGAGCAGATCTACCGCGACCTCGGCTTCGAGGACGGATGGATCGGCAAGGGCAACCGCGAGGACCAGACCGCCCCCGTCGCGGACCTCCGGGCGCGCTGCCAGCGGGTGGGGCTGCTGCGCAAGCACCGGGGCCGGTTGCTGCGGACCCGGGCGGCTGCAGCCCTGACCGACGACGAGGACCTCGTGCAGCACGTCGCCGCTCGGGTGGGCGCCGACAAGAACGATCTGGTGCAGGCGGCGATGGCGCTCTTCGCGCTGGTGAGCGCGGCGACCGGCGAGGCCGGCTACGACCACCGGGTCCCGGTGGCGGACCTCATGACCCGCTGCGGCCTCCGGACGACGTCGCGAGGGGTCGACCCGCACCATGCCCTCGAGTGGTGCCGCCCGGTCTGGCGGACGCTCTCGGACGCGTCCGGGCTGCAGCTGCTGCGCGGAGAGCCCGACCAGCAGAGCCGCCGGCGGGTGGCCGGGCTGGCGCGGATGATGCTGTGGCCGCAGGGCGTCGTGTGACCCACCTCAGCACGACGCACGCGGGCGCCCGCACCGTGTCGGTGCGGGCGCCCGGGGTATGCCGTGGTGCGGGTCAGCCCGCCAGCGTCGCCGTGTCGATGACGGCGCGGTAGCGCACGTCCCCGGCCACCACCTTGTCGTAGTAGTCGTCGACCTGGCCGGCGTCGATGACCTCCACGGTGGCGGTGATGCCGTGCTCGGCGCAGAAGTCGAGCATCTCCTGGTGCTCGGGCAGGCCGCCGATCATGTTGCCCCTGATGGAGCGTCGGTTGGCCAGCAGCGAGAAGGCGCTGACCTGCAGCGAGTCCTCCGGGGCGCCGACATTGGCCAGGACCCCGCCGCGGTCGAGCAGACCCATGTAGGAGTCCAGCGGGATGCCCGAGCCGACGGTGTTGACCAGGAGGTCGAAGCTGCCGGCGAGCTCCTCGAACGCCGTGCCGTCCTCGGTGGCGCGGAAGTCCTGGGCGCCGAACGACATACCGTCCTGCTTCTTGCTGTCGGTGCGGCTCAGCACGGTGACCTCGGCGCCCATGGCCGCGGCGATCTTCACCGCGACGTGCCCGAGGCCGCCCAGGCCGATGACGCCGACGCGCGAGCCCGGGCCGACGCCGGCCTCCTTGAGCGGGTGGTAGGTCGTGATGCCCGCGCACAGCAGCGGCGTCACGCCCGCGTAGTCGGCCTCGTCGTAGGAGTCCGGGACCTTGACGACGAAGTGGTCGCGGACGACGACCTCCCCGCTGTAGCCGCCCTTGGTGATCTCGCCGTGGTAGTCCTCCTGGCCGTAGGTCTGGACGGCGCCCTTGAGGCAGTACTGCTCCTCGCCGTCCCGGCAGGGCTCGCACTCGCCGCAGGAGTCGACGAGGCAGCCGACGCCGACGACGTCACCGACGGCATGGTCGGTCACGTCCGCGCCGACCTCGGTGACGGTGCCGAGGATCTCGTGACCGGGGGTGAGCGGGTAGAGGGTGCCGCCCCACTCCTCCCGGGTGATGTGGATGTCGGTGTGGCAGATGCCGGCCCAGCGGATGTCGATGCGCACGTCGTCCGGTCGCAGGTCGCGGCGCTCGATCTGCACCCGCTCGAAGGCGGCTCCGGCGGAGGGCGCGGCGAGTGCTGGTGTGGTGGTCGTCACTGATGCTCCTCTGTGGGGTTCGGTGAACAGCAGGGCCGCGACACGAGCTCGCGGCCCACTCCCCCTCCAACCACGTGGGCGCTGACGCGGATTCCCGCGCGGCCCGGCCCGCAGATATTCCCGCGCCGGGTGGGCGTTCGCTCTCTCCTCCGGGCGTGTCCGCGCGATCATGCACCGGTGACCCTCACGGAGGTCTAGCGTCGGGCTATGAGCACGCAGACGGGGCAGGGGTTCATCCGGCAGCTCGGGCGCTGGGACGCCCTCGCGATCGGGTTCGGGGCGATGATCGGCTTCGGCTGGGTGGTGCTCACCGGAGAGTGGCTGGTCGCGGCCGGCACCCTGGGCGCGGTGCTGGCCTTCGTGGTCGGCGGGGTCATCATGGCGCTCGTGGGGCTGACGTATGCCGAGCTCGTCGCCGCGATGCCGCACGCCGGGGGTGAGCACAACTACGTCATGCGGGCCATGGGGTCGCGGTGGGCGTTCGTGGCGTCCTGGGCCCTGGTCGGCGGCTACGTGACCATCGCCGCCTTCGAGGCGGTCGCGCTGCCCCGCACCGCGACATACCTCTGGCCGGCGCTGGAGTCGGTGGAGCTGTGGTCGGTGGCCGGCTCCCCCGTCTACCTCGGGTGGGGCGTCATCGGCACGGCGGCCGCCGTCGTCCTCACCGTGATCAACGTCGTCGGCATCCGGCCGGCGTCGCTCGTGCAGACCTTCATCGTGCTCTTCCTCGTCATCATCGCCGTGCTCATGCTCGTGGGGGTCGGCGTCGGCGGGTCGCTGGAGTATGCCGAGCCGCTGGTCACCGGAGGTTTCGCCGGCTTCGCCGCCGTGCTCGTGGTGGTGCCCTTCCTCTTCGTCGGCTTCGACGTCATCCCGCAGTCGGCCGAGGAGATCGACCTGCCGTTCCCGCTCATCGGCAAGCTCATCGTGCTCTCGGTGGCGCTGGCCAGCCTGTTCTACATCGTCATGGTGGGCGCCTCGGGGCTGGCGATGGACCACCAGGAGCTCGTGGACTCCGACCTGGCGACGGCCGACGCGATGGCGGCGCTGTGGGGCTCGCAGACCTTCGGGACCATCCTCGTGG
This sequence comes from Serinicoccus chungangensis, assembly GCF_001483745.1. Classification (GTDB taxonomy): domain Bacteria; phylum Actinomycetota; class Actinomycetes; order Actinomycetales; family Dermatophilaceae; genus Ornithinicoccus; species Ornithinicoccus chungangensis_A. The sequence continues at coordinate 501,587 of NZ_LQBL01000028.1, forward strand.
CGGGGGGCCTGGCCGGCATCCTCACCTCGTGGAACGCCTTCCTCATCGGCGGATCCCGGCTGCTCTACGCGATGGGCCGGTCGGGCATGCTGCCGGCGGCGTTCGGTCGTCTGCACCCGCGGTTCCGGACGCCGACGGCCGCGCTGCTCTTCATCGGGGTGCTGTCGGCCGCCGCGCCGTGGCTGGGGGCGGACGCGCTCGGCTGGCTGGTCGACTCCGGGTCGCCCTCGATCGTGCTCGGCTACCTGCTCGTCACGGTCGCCTTCCTGGTGCTGCGCCGGCGCGAGCCCGAGATGGACCGGCCGCTGCGCATCGGCGGCACCGGGTCCGGGGGCGTGGTCATCGGTGTGGTGGCGCTGGTGCTGGCCGCCGGGCTGGCCTCGCTCTACCTGCCCGGCATGCCGTCCTCGCTGCCGCTCGAGCCCTGGGTGCTCTTCGGTCTGTGGTGGCTGCTGGGTCTGGTCCTGCTGCTGCGGGTCCCGTCGGTCCCCGGCGGCCCGGACGCCGAGGAGACGGTGTTGTCCCGGCGGGAGGCCTCCTGAGGGAGCGCGGGCGGACGGAGCCTCGAGCGGCGGCCCTCCCCCGCGCTACCCCTGGTCGAAGGCGGCGTCGAAGGAGGTCGTGGAGGGCGGGAAGTCGAGGGCGCGCAGGTAGTCCAGCGCCTCCTTGGCGCCGTGCAGCCGGTCCATCCCGGCGTCCTCCCACTCCACCGAGATCGGCCCGTCGTAGCCGGCGCCGGCGAGCGCGCGGAAGCAGTCCTCCCACGGCACGTCGCCGCGGCCGGCCGAGACGAAGTCCCACCCGCGGCGCTGGTCGCCCCACGGCAGGTGCGAGCCCATCCGCCCGTTGCGCCCGCCGCCGACCCGCATCCGGGTGTCCTTGCAGTCGACGTGGTAGATCCGGTCGGCGAAGTCGGTGATGAAGGCGACCGGGTCGATGTCCTGCCACATCATGTGGCTCGGGTCCCAGTTGAGCCCGAACGCCTCGCGGTGCCCGATCGCCTCGAGGGTGCGCACGGTGGTCCAGTAGTCGTAGGCGATCTCGCTGGGGTGCACCTCGTGGGCGAAGCGGACGCCGCACTCGTCGAAGACGTCGAGGATGGGGTTCCAGCGGTCGGCGAAGTCCTGGTAGCCCGCCTCGATCCGGTCGGCGGGCACCGGCGGGAACATCGCGACGTACGGCCAGATCGAGGAGCCGGTGAAGCCGACGACGGTGTCCACCCCCATCCGCTGCGCCAGCCGGGCGGTGAGCTTCAGCTCCTCGGCCGCCCGCTGCCGCACGCCCTCGGGGTCGCCGTCGCCCCAGACCTTCGCACCCACGATGGAGCGGTGCCGCTCGTCGATAGGGTCGTCGCAGACGGCCTGACCCTTGAGGTGGTTGGAGATCGCCCAGACCCCGAGCCCGTGGCGACGCAGGATCTCCAGGCGCCCCTCGACATACTCCTCGTCGTCCCAGCGCCAGGCGTCCAGGTGCTCGCCGGACACGGCGATCTCGAGGCCGTCGTAGCCCCAGCCGGCCGCCAGCCCGGCGACCTCCTCCAGGGTGAGGTCGGCCCACTGGCCGGTGAAGAGGGTGAACCTGCGTGCCATCGTGCGTCTCCTTCGTCGTCGGTCAGGCGGTCAGGCGGGGATCTCGACGGGTATGCCGCCTCGCCCGCTGCTCGTCTCGATCGCCTCGAGCACCCGCTGGACCGCGAGGCCGTCGGCGAAGCTGGGGTGGAGGTCGTCGCCGGTGGCGATGGCGCGCAGGAAGTCCGCGGCCTGGCTGGTGAACGTGCTGTCCCAGCCGAGGACGTGCCCGGCCGGCCACCAGGCGCCGACGTAGGGGTGCTCGGGCTCGGTGACGAGCACCGTCTCCGCTCCCCCGGCGGCGCCGGTCACCACCAGCTCGTTGAGCCGCTCGAGGTCGAAGCGCAGCGACCCGGCCGAGCCGTAGACCTCGATCTGCAGCGCGTTCTTGCGGCCGGTGGCCATCCGGCTCACCTCGAGGCTCGCGACCGCCCCCGACGAGGTATGCAGCGTGGCCCAGGCCGCGTCGTCGACGTCCACCTCCTCGCGGTGGTCGCCGTCGGCGGAGGGCCGCTCGGTGACGAAGGTCCGCAGGTGTCCGCTGGCGCGGGTGACCTCCTCGCCGAGGAGGAAGCGGAGCTGGTCGACGGCGTGCGAGCCGAGGTCGCCGAGGACGCCCGTGCCGGCGGTGTCCTTGCGCAGCCGCCAGCTCATCGGGGCCTGGTCGTCGGCGAGCCAGTCCTGCAGGTAGGACAGCCGCGCCTGGCGCACCTGCCCGACCCTCCCCCGCTCGATGAGGTCTCGGGCGAGCGCCAGGGCGGGCACCCGGCGGTAGTTGTGGCCGAGCATCGAGCGTCCGGCACCGGGAGCGCGGGCCGCCTCGACGAGCCGCTCGCAGTCGGCCACGGTGTTGGCGAGCGGCTTCTCGACGAGCACGTGCTTGCCGGCGGCGAGCGCGGCGAGCGCGACCTCCGCGTGCAGGTGGCCGGGGGTGCACACGTCGACGATGTCGACGTCGTCGCGCTCCAGGACCTCGCGCCAGTCGGTGGCGACATCGGCCCAGCCGAGCTGCTCCGCGGCCGCGCCCACCCGGTCGCGGTCCCGCCCCACGAGGGTCTGCATGCGGACCTGCGGCAGGTCGGCGTAGAAGGCGTTGACGTTGCGCCAGGCGTTGGAGTGGGCCTGCCCCATGAAGGAGTAGCCGACGACGGCCACTCCGAGGGTGTCGCTCATAGATCGTCCCCTGATGTCAGTGACCGCAGGAAGGCGAGGCCGTCGGAGGCCAGGTCGTCCTGGGTCGGCGCCAGCGGCCGCCAGATCGAGGCGGCGGTGGCGATGGTGTCGTTGTCGGCGGTGAAGGACTCGATGACCAGCGGCCCGGCGTAGCTCACGTCGGTGAGCGCGTCGAGGATCGCCGGCCAGTCGGTCTGGTCGCCGCCGGGGGCGCCGCGGTCGTTGCCGCAGACCTGCACGTGCACGAGGTGGTCGCCGGCGCGCCGGACCGCGTCCGCGCTGGAGCGCTCCTCGATGTTGAGGTGGTAGGTGTCGAGCGCCAGCCCGACGTGGGCGCCGAGCGGCCCGTCGAGCAGCTCCCCCAGGCCCTCGAGCGCCTGGTCGACGGTGTTGACCAGGGAGGTCTCGTAGCGGTTGAGCGGCTCGATGCCGATCCGCACCCCCGCGGAGGCGGCGTGCTCGACCACGGGCGCGAGGTGCTCCCGCCACTGTGCCCAGGCGTCCTGGCGCTGCTGCGGCGACATGCGCCATACCCTGCCCGTCGCGGCGTAGAACGGCCCGCAGACGGCGGCGGCGCCGATACCCTCGGCGAGGTCGACGCACGCCTTGAGGTAGTCCTGGGTGGACCGCACCGTGGCGGCGTCGGCCTGCACGAGGTCGCGCCCGGGGGCCATCGCCCCCACGACGCACGGGGTCAGCCCGGTGTCGGCGAGCGCCGACCGGGTGGCGGCGACGGTGAGGTCGCCGGGCTGCTCCAGCGGCAGCTCGACCGCGTCGAAGCCGAGGTCGGCGACGTGGCCGAGCAGGCCCCGGGCCTGGGTGTCGCGCAGCGGCGACGCCCAGACCCAGGTGTTGACGCCGATCATCACGGGATGATCCGCTCCTGCCAGACGTCGGGGTAGCCGGGCAGGTCCTCGCCACCGAACTTGGCGTAGTGCCCGTCGGGCATGCCGTCGTTGGCCTCGAGGAAGTCGGCGCGCTCGTCCTCGGTGATCGGCACCTGCGGGAGCACCCACTCGGTGGGCACCTCCTCGCCGGCGAAGATCTGCTCCACCGCGAGCAGCGGGGTGCGCCACTGGAAGTTGGAGTAGACGGGGGCCAGGCCGGTGAGGCCGGTGTCCTCCCACTTGCGCAGGAAGCTCATCTCGTCCTCGCCGGTCATGACCGGGTAGTCCTGACCGGCGTCCTCGAAGGCCTCGATGGCGGCGACGGCGCCGTCACCGGCGTCCATCCAGACGCCCTGCACCTCGCCGGTGGCCAGCTCGTCGGCCAGGATGTTCTTGATCTCGGCCGGGTCGGCGCCGGTGAAGTAGTCCACCGCCTCGATGCCGTTCTCCTCGAAGATCTGCTCGGCGGCCGCCCAGCGGTGCTCGAGCACGTCCACGCCCGGCAGGATGCGCAGCGCGACCACCTTGTCACCCTCCTCGAGGTTCTCGGAGAGGAACTCGGCGGTGTCGATGCCCCAGGCATACCCGCCGATGGGGTGGATGAAGGTGGTGGGGCAGTCGGTCTCGACGCCGCGGTCGAAGACGACGACCGGCAGGCCGGTGTCGCAGGCCCGCTCGACCGCCGGCGTCAGCGCGGCGGTGGAGTTGGGCGAGATGACGAAGGCGTCGCAGTTGCCCTCGCTGATGAAGTAGTCGATGTCGGCGATCTGGGTGTTGTCGTCGGCCTGGGCGTCCCGCGTCTCCATCTCGGAGATGACGCCGTCCTCCTGGAGGACCTCGAGCTGCTGGTTCATGGTGATCCAGCCGGTCTGTCGCCACGGGTTGTCGATGCTGGCGTTGGAGAAGCAGACCTTCATGGCCCCGTCGGAGGCGAACTCGGAGGTGTCGGTCATGTCGCCGTCGATGTACTGCAGCCACGGCGTCTCGGGGTCGCCCTCGAAGGTGGCCGAGCGCTGCTCGAACTGCTCGTCGTAGTCGGCCTGGTCGAACCACTCGTCGCTGTCGCCCTCGGCCTCCTCACCTCCGTCCTCGGAGCCCTCGTCCTCGGCACCCTCGGCGCCCTCCTCGGCGCTCTCGGTGGCCGGCTCGTCGAGGGACTCGTCGGTGGAGCATGCCGCCAGCATCGCCAGCGCGCTCAGGGCCGCGACGCTGCGGCCGATCGTCGTCCTGCGCATTGATCTCTCCCTTTAGGTGGTGCCCGGGTCGGGCGGGGTGGGTGCGGTCCCGGTCTGCCGTGGCTCGGCCCCGGGGGTGGTCGGTTCGGCGCTGCGTCGTCGGCGTCCGCCCTGCCAGGCGCGGGCCCCGATCGCGACGGCGACGATGATGATGACGCCCTGCACTGTGTCCCTCCAGGTGGAGGCGACGCCGACGAAGTTGAGCAGGGTGAAGAGCAGCTCGAGGGCGAAGGCGCCGGCCGCCGCGGAGAGGACCCAGCCGCGCCCGCCGCCGAGCACGACGCCGCCGACGACCACCGCGGTGATCGCGGTGAACTCGTAGCCCTGGCCGACGGAGGGGTGCACCCCGGCATACCCCACGAGGATGATGCCGGCGACCGTCGCGGCCAGCGAGGACAGGACGAACGCGCGGGTCTTGAGCCACCACGTGGCCGAGCCGGACAGGTGCACGGCCTGCGGGTTGTCGCCGACGGCGACCAGGGTGCGGCCGAAGGGGCGGCGCATGAGCCAGACGGCGGCGAGGGCGAGGACCAGCAGGATGATCGCCGGGTAGGGGATGACCTCGAGGACCGGGACGCCCTCGATGCCGCCGCGGCCGATCTGGCGGAAGGAGTCGACCGGGTTGCCGGTGGCGGCGCCGCCGGTGAGGTAGAGCACCAGGCCGGAGAGCGCGAGCATCGTGCCGAGGGTGACGATGAAGCTGGGGACCTTGAGCAGCGTCGTCGCGAGCCCGTTGACGACGCCGACGAGGGCGCCGAGGATGAACATGAGGAGCATGACCGGCAGCACGCGGCTCTCGTCCTGGCCGATGAGGTTGCCGGCCAGGACCACCTGCATCGTCACGACGGAGCCCATCGACAGGTCGAACTCGCCGGAGACGATGACGAAGTACTGCCCCATCGCGGCGATGGCGATCGGGGCGGTGCGGCCGATGAAGCGGATGAGCGAGCCGGGCTCGCCGAAGTTGGGGTTCGCGACGACGACGCAGACGAGCAGGACGGCGACGAGGACGAAGACCGCACCGCCGGGGGTCCGCAGGGCGCGGCCGAGGCGCCCGAGGGTGCCGCCCTCGCTCATCGGCAGCGTCGCGCCGCGGGTCGTGGTCGCGTCGGCGGTGGTCACGCGGCACCTCCTGCGGTGGTGGGGGCGGGGGTATGCCGTGCCGCCCGCGAGCGGTCGAAGCGGGCCGGGCGCAGGTCGGCGTTGCGGCGGGCGTAGACCGCGACCGCGACGACGATGACCAGGCCGCGGACGACGTCCTGGAGGAAGGCGTTGAGCTGCATGACGCCCATGACGTTGTCCATGACGGCGAAGATGGCGACGCCGCCGAGGGTGCCGAGGATGTTGCCCTTGCCGCCGGCCAGGACGGTGCCGCCGAGGACGACGGCGGCGATGGACATGAGGTCGTAGCCGCCCTGGGAGCCGATGGTGGGGCTGCCGACCGAGAGGCGGGCCAGCAGGAGCAGGCCGGCCGTCCCGGCGAGCACCGAGCAGAGGACGTGCGCGAGCACGATGGGCGGCTGGGTGCGCACGCCGGAGAGGCGGGCGACCTCCTTGCTGCCGCCGACGGCATACAGGTGGTGGCCGATGCGGGTGCGGCGCAGCAGCAGGATGACCAGCACCGCGCAGCCGAGCATGATGAGCGTCGACAGCGGCACCGGGCCGATGTTGAGGGCGCCGATGAGGCGGAAGTCGCGGGGCGCCGAGCCGGCCGAGCCCTGGTAGTTGGTGCCGAGGTAGCCGGCGAGGATGAGGCCCATGCCGAGGGTGGCGATGAAGCCGTGGACGTGCAGGTAGGCGACGACCAGGCCGTTGACCAGGCCGATGAGGGCGGCCACACCGAGCGCGGTGACGACGGCCAGCGGGATGTTGCCGGTCTGGCCGGCCATGGTGACGCCGCCGAGGAGGCTGGCGAGGCTGGCGACGTAGGGCACCGACAGGTCGAGGCTGCCGGCGAGGATGACGAGGGTCTGGCCGATGGCGATGAAGCCGAGGATGCTCGTGCCGGTGAGGATCGCGGAGATGTTGCCGGCGCTGAAGAAGTTGCGGCCCGCCGCGGCGGTGATGATGGCGCCGAGGACGAGGACCAGCACGAGGACGAGGTAGACGATGCCCGTGCTGGTGAGGCGGGTGGGCCGGAGGCGGGCGAGAGCGTTCACGCGAGGACCTCCTCGTGCTCGTCGGCGCCGGTCGCCAGGGCGAGGACGTCCTCCTCGGTGGCGCCGCGGGGCAGCTCGCCGGCGAGGCGGCCGTCCCGCATGACGAGGATCCGGTCGGACATGCCGATGACCTCGGGCAGCTCGCTGGACACCATGAGGACGCCGACGCCGTCGGCGGCCAGGCCGCGCATGAGCTCGTAGATCGCGTGCTTGGCGCCGACGTCGATGCCGCGGGTGGGCTCGTCCATGAGCATGACGCGCGGGTTCACCGACAGCCAGCGGGCCAGGACGACCTTCTGCTGGTTGCCGCCGGAGAGGAACTGCACCTCCTGGTCCAGCGAGCGGGCGGCGACCTCGAGGGAGGACAGGACCCCCGGCATACCCGTGCGGGCCTCACCGGTGCGACCGGGGAAGACGGAGCGGACGACGCCGAGGGCGTTGTCGAGGACGGACTGGCCGAGCGCGAGGCCCTTGGCCTTGCGGTCCTCGGTGATGAGGGCGAGGCCGCGGCGGATCGCCTGGCGGGGCGAGCCGATGGTCGTGGTCTGGCCTTCGAGGGTCAGGGTGCCGCGGGTGAGCGGGGTGACGCCGAAGACCGACTCGACGAGCTCGGTGCGTCCCGAGCCCTGCAGCCCGGCCAGACCGACGATCTCACCGGCGCGCAGCGTGAGGTCGATCCCGTCGACATACCCGTTGCCGGAGCCCGAGAGGGTGAGCACGGCCTCCCCCACCTCGGTGCCGGGGGTGGGCTCGGGGAAGAACGCGGACATCTCGCGGCCGACCATGAGGCGGACGAGGGCGCCCTCGTCGAGCTCGGCAGCCGGCTGGGTGGTGACCTGCTGGCCGTCCTTGAGGACGGTGATGGTGTCGCAGAGGTCGAAGATCTCCTTGAGCCGGTGGGAGACGTAGAGGATGGCGACGTCGCGGTCGAGGAGCCTGCGGATGATGGCGTAGAGCAGCTCGACCTCGTGGTCGGCGAGCGCGGCGGTCGGCTCGTCCATGGAGATGATGCGCGAGTCGTAGCTCACCGCCTTGGCGATCTCGACGATCTGCTGCTCGGCGACCGACAGGGAGCGCACGGTCCGCTCCGGGTCCAGGCCGGTGACGCCGAGGCCGTCGAGGAGCTCGGTGGTGTCGCGGCGCATGGCGGCGGTGTCGACGAGCGGGCCGCGCCGCGGCTCGCGGCCGAGGTAGATGTTCTCGGCCACCGTGCGGTCCGGGAGGAGGTTGAACTCCTGGAAGACGGTCGACAGGCCGGCCTGCTGGGCCTGGATCGGGTGGGAGAAGTGCTGGGCCTGCCCGTCGATCTCGACGGTGCCCTCGTCGGGCTGGTGCACGCCGGCGAGGACCTTCATCAGGGTGGACTTGCCGGCGCCGTTCTCCCCCACCAGGCCGTGGACCTGGCCCGGGTGTAGCTCGAGGGTCACGTCCTCGAGGACGGCGTTGCCGAAGAAGCGCTTGGTCACCCCGGTGGCGCGAAGCACGGGCTGCGTCGGGGTGCTGGCCGTCGGTGCGACGGCGTCGTTGGACGTCACGGTCTGGACTATGGCACGGGTTCGAGGCTTTTGTCGAGAGTTCGGCAGAAGTTGTTGGTTGAGCGTGTCGAAGTGGCGTGGTTCACTTCCGGGGTGCGCACCAGTGATGTCTTCGAGCTCCTGAGGGATGGGCGCCCGCGCACGCGTGCGCAGCTGGCCGAGGAGACCGGTATGGCGCGCAGCACCATCGCGGCGCGGGTGGACGTGCTGCTGCGGATGGGTCTGGTGGCGCCGGTCGGCGGGGCCCGGTCGACCGGGGGGCGGCCCCCGGCGCTCATCGCGATGAACCCGGCGGCGCGGGTCGTGGCCGGGGTGGACGTCGGTGCGACGCACGCCGTGGCGGCGCTGACCGACCTGGCCGGGACGGTGCTCGGTGAGCGACGGGCCGAGCTCGACGTGGCCGAGGGCCCGGAGGCGGTGCTGGGGTGGGTAACGTCGGTGGTCGGTGAGCTGCTGGAGGACGCGCGGCGGCCGGTGGGTGAGCTGGCAGCGGTGGGGCTCGGGCTGCCGGGGCCGGTCGAGCACTCCACCGGCCGGCCGATCAACCCGCCGATCATGCCGGGGTGGGACCGGTACGACGTGCCCGCCCACCTGCAGCGGACCTATCCCGTGCCCGTGCTCGTCGACAACGACGTCAACATCATGGCCCTAGGCGAACGGGGAGCCTACCTCCCGTCGGTGGACGACCTGATCTTCGTCAAGGTGGCCACCGGTATCGGCGCCGGGATCATCTCGGGCTCACGGCTGCAGCGGGGAGCACAGGGCACGGCCGGCGACCTGGGTCACGTGCGGGTCAGCAGCGGCGAGGGTGTCATGTGCCGGTGCGGCAACGAAGGGTGCCTCGAGGCCATCGCGGCCGGCCCGGCGCTGGCTGCCGCCTTGGCCGCGGGAGGCGTGGCCGTCGACTCGACCGCGGGGGTGGTGGAGCTGGTGCGCGCCGGCAACGCCGCGGCCGTGCAGGAGGTGCGGCGGGCCGGGCGAGACATCGGCGAGGTGCTCGCCACCATGGTGAACCTCATGAACCCCTCCGCTGTCGTCATCGGCGGGCGCCTCGCGGAGGCCGGCGAGCACCTGCTGGCCGGGATCCGCGAGGTCGTCTACCAACGCTCGTTGCCGTTGGCGACCGAGCACCTGCGGATCGTGGCCTCAAAGGCGGGGGCGCAGGCTGGCGTGCTTGGTGCCGCCACCATGGCGGCCGAGCACGTGCTCTCCCCCGAGGCGATCGAGGCGGCCAGCCTCGGTGTGGCCTGAGGCGCAGCACTATCGTCACGGCTCGTCTCTGAACTTGGAATCCTCGACACCTCGAGACGGCGGTGCCGAACCTCGCTCCTCTGCCTGTGCAACCATTTGCGGCTCTTCACGCTTCAAGGTGTAGTCGGGGTGTCAATCCGCCGGTCTCGAGGAGTGCTTGGGCGGTGTAGTGGGCGAGATTGCGAGAGCCGAGGGCCACGCCTCGAAGGTGCTCAAGTCGACCGTTGACGGCTTCGGTCGAGCCGTTGCTGGTGCGGGTCCGGTCGAAGTAGACCAGGACGTCCTCGGCGCGCTTGGACAGGGTGCGGCCGAGCTTGCGGAGTTCGACCAGCGCCGCCGGGATACCTCGGTGAGGGCGTCGATGACCGGCTCGGCCTTCCTACGGCCGGCGGCTCGGTTCAGGGCGCGGCATGCGGCGATGAGGCGCTGGTGCATGCCCCACGTGACCTCGACCTGCACGTGCTGGTCGCCGGCGAAGAGCTTGTCCAGTAGCTGCTGCTGGCGCTCGGTGAGCAGGTGGGCACCGGTGCGCAGGGTCCGCCGCGCGGTCTGCAGCGGGTCGCCTCTGCGGCCGCGGTGGCCGCGCAGTTCTTGCTGAAACCGGCGGCGGCACTCGTCCAGCGCCTCACCGGCCAGTCGGACAGCGTGGAAGGGGTCCATCACTGCCACCGCGTCCGGGAGCTCCTCGGTGGTGGCGGTCGTGAACCCGGCAGAGTCGTTCATCGCGACGACCTCGATCCCATCGCGCCAGGCCTGATCACGCTCGGTCAGCCAGTCCTTGAACGCCTTCTTCGACCGGTCATCAAGCATCGCCAGCAGCCGTAAGGGGCCGGTGCCTCTACGGACCGCGTGGGGTCGATGACCACGGTCACGCACTTGTCACCCTTCCTTGTGTGCCGCCACATGCGCTGATGCACACGGACGACCCGGACCCGTCGAGTTGGGTCGGGTCAGCGATGAAGACGCGCTGCCCGTCGGCCAGGACCGCATCGTTGGCGGTGTTCCAGGAGACCCCGAGCCCTTCGGCGACCCGGGCCATCGACAGGTGGCCGACCACGATCCCGACCAGGCCCCACCGCAGGCCGGAACGGGAGACCTTGGCCCGCGGCGACGCTGCGGCGGTGGCGTCCCGACGCCACACCCGCGAGCACTCGACGCACCGGTACCGATGGACGGTGAGCAGCAGCGTGGTGGGGCCCCCACCCAAACAGCTCGTGCTCCAGCTCCCGAGTCACCGTGTCCCGCGGTACACCCTGGCAGCGGCACCGCTTGCACCAGTCGTCCGGTTCGACGACCCGGCAAGCGAGCACCGCACGGTGAGGTTCGATCCTCTCGTCGGTGACTTCCGGGTTAAGGTCATCCAGGCGGGTGAAGGCGATCAGGTCGGGGCGCGTGAAGGTAGCTTCGGGCACGTCGAGGTCTCGGATGGCTGGCGTAGGAACCTCCATCATCGGAAGATCTCAACACCTACCTCCGGACCAACGCGCCAGCGCCTTCTACACCCTTACTGCGAAGAGCCGGTTGGCGCCGGGGACGTTGCCCGAACGGGCGCGACGACCACCAGTGCGGAGAGCAGCATGGCTAGCGCCGCAGCCCACGACGCGACCCGCCAGCGCCCGGGCAGGAACCGTCCGGTCGGGAAGAGCACGCGGAGCAGCGCAACGGTGGCCGGCAGGACGGCTGCGGCCCGGTTGGGGACCCAGAGGGCCAGGTTGGCGCCCGCCAGCACCTCGTCATCCCTGATGGCGAAGCGGACCCAGGACTTGGCGAGCCCGCCGAGGGCCCCGAAGCAGCCGAGCCAGGTGAGCCCCCAGCCGAAGCCCTGGCGCGGGTCGCGGACGAGGATGACCGTCGCGCAGCCCGCGAGGATCGGGCCGAGGAGCGCATAGGCCACCCCGGGCCGAGCCCGGGCCGGTCGGGTCAGTGCGCAGGTCGAGTACCACGCTGGCGACGAGGACCGCCCCGGTGACCAGCACGAAGCCAGCCCCCTGCCCACGGGCGACGGCCGGCTCCGGCGAGCGGAAGAGCAGCACGGTGCTTACTCTGTCAGGCGATCAGGCGTTGCGGAATGCCTTGTCGCCGGCGGTGAAGCCGACGGCGGTGACGAGCAGCCACAGGACGGCGACGGGGCCGGCCATGTACTCGAAGGGCGAGATGCCCGCCAGCAGCGTCAGGCCGCCCATGACCAGCCCGACGATGCCGAGCCAGCGGGGCACCGCGCGGGCACGTGCGGCCAGGAAGACGCTGACCCCGGTGACACCGGCGAGGGTCCACAGCCAGGGGATCGTGCCGATCCAGTGGTTGTACATGATCGCGCTGGACGCCTCGACGGTGCCGTCGCCCGCGGCGAGCGCCAGCATGAACTCGGTGTCCAGGCCCGAGCCCAGGATGGAGACGACCGCCGTGCCGAGCATGCCGGCAAAGGCGAGCAGCGGCAGCGAGCTGTCTGCCGGGAGCGCCGCCCGGAGGCGGCGGTGCAGGCCGGCGCCGAAGACGAGCATCAGCAGCGCGCCGACGACGGTGACCGAGTGGAGGGCGAACATCCAGCCGGCCTGGGTCTCGAGCTTGGCCATGATCTGCTCGGGGGTGGTGAGGCTGGGGTCGTAGACGGCGCTGACCGCGCTGCTGGTGATGATCGTGCCGACGCCCGCCAGGGCGGCGCCGATGCCGATGACGGCCCACAGGCGGCTCTGCCGCGTCCGTGCCGGCGCCTGCTCCTCGACGACGTCCGAACGGACGGGGTTGGTGGTGGTGATGGTGGTCATCGCGGTTCCTTCTGTCGTGGTGGTTGGTGCGATGACACGACTCTGTCCGGCGGGGCGTCCCGGGCGACAGGGACAGGTGGGCAGTGGTTGTCCTGTGTCAGGTCCCGAACAACAGCCAGGCGCGGGTTACCCGACTGCCGAGGCTGCCCGAAACTGCTCGTATCTCTGCGTCAGCAGCTCGGGGTCCGGCCACTCCAATTGAGAAGCCGGCAGGATCATCAGATCCTGACCGTGACGTCCCTGAAGGCCGTACTTCAGCGTGGGCCCGTCCACCTCGGTCATAATCCGTGGCGGTATCTCAATTCGACGTTCGGGCGTGACGCCGAGGAGATTCGCGTCGTAGGCCGCATGATGCAGCTTGCACATCGCCATCCCGTTGTGGATCGCCGGCACTCCCAGTTCATGTGCGTCGGGAACGATGTGCGCGGCGTCCAACAGCTCTACATGCCGCAGAGCACAGACGGCGCATCGTCGCTCGTATGCGCGGAGCACATGTGCCCTAAATACAGGCTGGTGGAGTCGACGCTTAGTCTCGGCGAGCACGTACCGCTTCATCACCACCTCGAGGGCAGACTCGGGCTCCTCGGGAAGTCGGCCGAACGTCTCGTCCGGCGATAGAAGGAAGTCGGCTCCGTCCCGGGCCGCTACATAGAGCGGAAACATGGCTAGGTAACGCGCCCCGCCAATGCTCTGCAACCAGATCAGCGGGAAACGACGCACCTCAGCGACACGAAGGCTCTCGATGTGCACGCTCGATTCCGGTGACAACGTTAGACCATCGAGCTGCACCTGTTCTCCTTCTACGTCTCGCTCATCTCGGATGGAGAGGAGCGCCTCGAACCCAGGTGGCTGCCAGAGTTCGACCGCTGGGCTTGCCAGGTCATAGCCACCTTCGAAGTCGCGCAAGTCTTCGAGAGAGAGCGCCTGCCTGCCGCCGTCGGTCCGCTGCTCGAGCCAACGGAGCGCCACCTCGCGCAGCTTCCGCTCATCGAACGGCACGTCGACCTCAAGCGGGTGAGTGACCATTCCTGCCTGGCTAACAGCACGGCTCCGGGCAGGCTCGACGGCCACCAGTTTGTGGACGACCACCTGCCGCATGAGTCCGTCCCGATCGGGTGCCTCGCGAAAGCGCCATGGATCAACTGGGTCTATGTGGAACTCGCCAATATAGAGCTGCGGCTTGCCTCCTCCCCTGTTCGGGCCCGCCGCCTCGAACAACCGCAGGGCCGGTCCCGTTTCCAGATGCCGAAGTATCGCCCTGTTGCCCTTACTCTCGGGGTTCTGATCGCCGCGCTGGCCTTCGCCGGTGTAGTAGAAAAATGGCGAGTCGGCGTCCGGGTCCCAACCGTCGTAGTTGTAGCCATGTTGAATGCCTTGCTTAGGATCGCTGTAAATCAGCACGTTGGGCGACCTGTTCGATGGCTCGATCCCCCCGAAGCGCGATCCCCCGTACCGCTCCATCATTTCACGACGGTTCGTGAGGTCCCCGACCTCCAACGCCCACTCCGCAGTCATGGCGGAAGCCTACTGTGCCTCCGGTCCGGACCCATCAACCTCGCACCGGATCTACAGCTATCCCGTACCTACCGCCAGACGAAATCTCGGGTGCGCCGAGGCGCCCGCCGCTACCTCTAGGGCCTCTGGGTGAACAGCGATCCAGTCAGGGTTGCTTCCCGCGCCGCAGCTACCATGAGCGACTCCCTTACGATGAGATCCCCTAGCCGTTCCCGATATTCACTTAGAATTTCCTTGCTCGCCAGGGTTCGCTCGAGGGTATCGCGGGCCACATCACTGAGATCGTCACCCTCGTAGCCAATTCGCCGCCCGAGCCGGTCGAAAGTGCCCAGTCGAAGACTCTCGAATTCGCGACGCCCATTGAGCTTTAACGCCATTCTCTTGAAGTTGCGATCGGAACTGTAAGAGCTCGTGGCCACCAGGTCATACGCGGGAGAGAGACTAGGATGCCCAGGGTCCTCATATTGTAGCGACCAATTCTTCAAGTGCGCATCACTATTCCCAATTAGCGCGTTGAAAACCAACCTACGGACAATCTCTCGCAGCGACTCGTCGTCCACTCCCCTCCAAGCGAGAGCGGCCAGCGTTTCATACGTGCCATCGTATTTCCGGAGTGGATGCCAGTCTCGAACCTGGCAGAAGTCCTCGATATGTATCTTGTGCCGATTCGCGGGCTCCCTATCGAACCTGCGCACAGCATAGGCCAGCTCCTCACCATTTGGCCAAGCTTCCGCGGGGAGGCCCTGCAGCTCGTCACGATGCACCAGATCTACATCCGGGACGGCCACTCCGGCATGCCTCGCCCATCGCATCATCACAAATTCATTTGCGGGAACATTGTGGAAATGAGCATTTGGGGTCTTAACAATCCAATCTCCCCCCCGCCCGTACGCGGGTAGCGCCAATCGAGTGCCCCGGCGAACCATCGAGAACTTCAAGGCGACACCCGCGAGGGAGAATCGAAATCCCACTCCCTCCGCGTGCGTCTCGTGGTTCAACGGCGCACCCGCATTCTCAACCTGGGAAAAGGACCGTCGTACTTCGCCTCCCGGGACAACCTCCACAGCCCCCGGCAGGTCATGCCCTACGCGAGCCAGTAACTCCATCTCGCGCGCGGGCGACACATTTGCGTCCTCTGCAATCCAGGTACGCAGGATCCCCTCGGGAAGTAAGTTGGAGAACCAGTTTGGCAGAGAAACGGAGCTTACGTGACGTCGTCGGAGATCGTCCTCGAAGGCGAGCCCAAGAATGGGCCTGAGGGGCAGATCTAAGTACTCTTCGACGAAGAAGAACTCACTGCGCTCCCCCTCATGGATGATTTGACCCACGGGGATGCCATCTAGCCGCACGTCGAAAGACTGCATCTTCTTAGTCCAAGTCGTCGAAATTGAAGCGACTTAGACTTGGCGTGTCCTCGAGCCTATATCCTCCTAGGCGCTTAACGAACGATTCTGCCGACACAGCAACTTCGACGGCTCGCGCATCCCAGACATTGCCACCGGTGGAGGACAAGCTGAACCCATGACTGCGCAGAATGTCCAGCTCCGTGACGGAGGGTTGGTCTCTTGCGGTCAGTTCGACTAGCCGGCTCATGGGACTCATTTCGTGTGTCCCCGCATGCCGTCTAGAAGGGAGGATCACTCGCGAGCCTGCCGACCGTCTGACCGCTACATGCTCACCTACGGGTAGGCGCTGTACGACGGGACTTGCGGTGCTGTAAGAGCCAATTGATCTACCAAGGTCTTCTATTGAGAATTCTTCACCAGTAATCGGATCGCGCGGGCCCCTCGACCACAGCGAGCACAAGAAAATCTTCGCTGTCGCCTCACTCGCCTGAAAGCTTGTATAATTTCGTGGGGCAGGGGTCGTTGGCAGACTTCTGAGTAAACTCTGTATCGACTCGTCGCGGTAGCGCACGGGATCAGAACCCGGGCTCAGGATTTTCCCGCACAGGACCCGCGCAGCGTTCGGTGTACCGCCACGGAAGTGCTCTGGCCCAGCCACGGCCGCCCTCCAAAACCAGCGTCGGAGCAGTTCGATGCTACGCGCATCTGTCGCTGGGTAGAACGCGAAGTATCGGGCCAGTACCACCAGCAGATACTTGTATGGGAGGAACGTGAGGTGGGGTACTCCTGCTTCACGTTGCAGGAAGTCGATTGCACGCCGGAGACTATCATAGGTATTTTGATAGGCCGCTCGACGCTCGTCCGCGTTAGCTTCGTCAAATTCTGTTCGGATGTCCCGCTTTACGTCAGGTCCGCGTGTCGCAAGCAGTGCGCTAAGGACGGTATTCTCGTCGATATATCCGAAAGCAGTTGCATCGTGGATTTCGCGGACAATTCGCTGAAAGGTCCAATCATTAGAATCGGCGTCAGAATGGAGCGCCGAGAAGACCTCCGCCCGCGTCAATCGTTTTCCATAGTTGTTCATGCGGTCGAAAATGTCCGTCAGGACCGACTCATCGTTGCTCGCGACAATGTATGCCGGTATGACGTATTGACGGATCTGCTGAGTCATGCGGTTAGCGCGCTCTACGAGCTGAGGGTCTAGAGCAGATTGCGAAAACCATCTCAAAAGTTCCGCTAGGTCGAATAACACCGGCAGCGGAACCTGTGAGCCTGCGGGAGACTGTGGCGCCTTGATAAATTCTTGCTTTTGTAGATCATATGATAGGGCGAATCGACCTGTCCGACCTACTTCTGGATGCAAAGCATTCGCGAGGCTCGTAAGGCGCTGCTGACCGTCGACTACCCAGAGGGCCTGCTGTGACGCTGGGGCTTCGACCTCAAGCTGCCCCAAGGAGAGTTTTTGGGCAGCAGCTGGCCTTTGCCAGAGTAGGAGGTTGCCGATGGGATATCCATGCGAAATACTATCGAGGAGGCGCCTAACGTCCTCGAAACCCCATCGAAATTCGCGTTGGAAGCTAGGAACTCGAATCTGGCCCGACCAAGCGTGCTCGATCAGCGCTTCGATCGTGTATGAGGTAGCGCTGGGCCGGAGCATCGGGGTCCTTCCGTGCGGATGGTATGGCCGTACTGTACGGGGCGGACTCGACCCTCGAAGCCGAGCCCGCCCCGATTGGATTCAGCTGCAGCCGCTGGTGCTGCCGCAGCCCTCACAGACGTAGCACGACCCAGCCGGACGCATCTTCGTTCCGCAGGTCATGCAGATCGGCGCGTCGGCGACCTTGCCCTGGAACTGCTCGAGCAGCTCAGCCGAGGAGTGGATCTCCGCGTCGACCTTCCGGGCGTCGGCGGCTCCGGCACCGGACTGGTCCGCGACCTTTTCCACCTTGTCGGCCTTCTTGGCCGGCGTGGTGGCGGCGGTCTGGCTGTAGTTCTCCAGCTCGTCCTCGTAGTCGTCGTCGTCGTTCGACGGCTCGAGCGGGGCGTACGACCCGGTCTCCAGCTGGCGGGCCCGCTCCTCCGCGGTGTGGATGCCCATGAACGACCGGGTCTCGAAGTCCAGGTAGTCCAGCGCCAGGCGGCGGAAGACGTAGTCCATGATCGACTGCGCCATACGCACGTCCGGGTCATCGGTCATACCGGCCGGCTCGAAGCGCAGGTTGGTGAACTTCTCGACGAAAGTCTCCAGCGGCACGCCGTACTGCAGCCCGATCGACACGGCGATGGAGAAGGCGTCCATGACACCGGCCAGGGTCGAACCCTGCTTGCCGAACTTCAGGAACAGCTCGCCCAGGTCACCGCTCTCGTAGGTGCCGGCGGTGAGGTAGCCCTCCGCGCCGCCCACGGCGAAGCTCGTGGTCTGGCTGGACCGGCGCTTGGGGAGCCGCTTGCGGACGGGGCGGTACTCGACGACCTTCTCGACGGGAGCCTCGACCTCGTCGGCCTTCTTCTCCTTGTCGGCCTTGCCGTCGGACAGCGGCTGGCCGACCTTGCAGTTGTCGCGGTAGACGGCGAGCGCCTTGAGGCCCATCTTCCAGCCCTGGAGGTAGACCTCGGCGATGTCCTCGACGGTCGCCGACTCCGGCAGGTTGACCGTCTTGGAGATGGCACCGGACAGGAACGGCTGCACCGCGGCCATCATCCGCACGTGGCCCATGGGGCGGATCGCCCGGGCGCCCATCGCGCAGTCGAAGACCTCGTAGTGCTCGGGCTTGAGGCCCGGGGCGTCGATGACGTGCCCCTTCTCGGCGATGAACTCGACGATCGCCTCGATGGTCTCGTCGGCATACCCGAGGCGGTTGAGCGCCCGCGGGATGGTCTGGTTGACGATCTGCATCGAGCCGCCACCGACGAGCTTCTTGAACTTCACCAGCGAGAAGTCGGGCTCGATGCCGGTGGTGTCGCAGTCCATCATGAAGCCGATGGTGCCGGTCGGGGCGAGCACGGAGGCCTGCGCGTTGCGGTAGCCGTTCTTCTCCCCCGTCTTGACGACGGCGTCCCAAGCCTTGGTCGCGGCCTTGTGGACCGAGGAGTCCATGGTGTGAAGGGTGCGGATCTCGTCGTTCGCCGCCTGGTGCTTGCGCATGACGCGCTTGTGCGCGTCGGCGTTACGGGCATACCCGTTGTAGGGGCCGACGACGCCGGCGAGCTCGGCGGAGCGCTTGTAGGCGGCGCCGGTGAGCAGCGAGGTCAGCGACGCGGCGAGCGCGCGGCCGCCCTCGGAGTCGTAGCCGTGACCGGTCGCCATGAGCAGCGCACCGAGGTTGGCGTAGCCGATGCCGAGCTGACGGTAGTTGCGGGTGGTCTCACCGATCGGGTCGGTCGGGAAGTCCGCGAAGCAGATCGAGATGTCCATCGCGGTGATGACCAGCTCGGCGACCTTCTGGTAGGTCTCCACGTCGAAGGTGTCGTCCTCGCGCAGGAACTTCAGCAGGTTGAGCGACGCGAGGTTGCAGCTGGAGTTGTCCAGCGACATGTACTCCGAGCAGGGGTTGGACGCGGTGATCCGGCCGGTCTCGGGGTTGGTGTGCCAGTCGTTGATGGTGCCGTCGTACTGGATGCCCGGGTCGGCGCACTCCCACGCGGCCTGCGCCATCTTGGTGAAGAGGTGCTTGGCGTCGACGGTGGTGACGACGGAGCCGTCCTTGCGGGAGGTCAGGCCGAACTCGGCCTCCTCCTCCACCGCGCGCATGAACTCGTCGGAGACACGCACCGAGTTGTTGGCGTTCTGGTACTGCACCGAGACGATGTCGTTGCCGCCGAGGTCCATGTCGAAGCCGGCGTCACGCAGGGCGCGGATCTTGTCCTCCTCGCGCGCCTTGGTGTCGATGAACTCCTCGATGTCGGGGTGGTCGACATCGAGGACGACCATCTTGGCCGCGCGGCGGGTGGCGCCACCGGACTTGATGGTGCCCGCGGAGGCGTCGGCGCCACGCATGAAGGAGACCGGGCCGGAGGCGGTGCCGCCGGAGGACAGCAGCTCCTTGGAGGAGCGGATGCGCGAGAGGTTGAGGCCGGCGCCCGAGCCGCCCTTGAAGATGAAGCCCTCCTCCTTGTACCAGTTGAGGATCGAGTCCATCGAGTCGTCCACCGAGAGGATGAAGCAGGCGCTGACCTGCTGCGGGCTCTGGGTGCCGACGTTGAACCACACCGGGGAGTTGAACGAGAACACCTGGTGCACGAGGGCATACGTCAGCTCGTGCTCGAAGATCTCGGCGTCCTCGTCGGTCGCGAAGTAGCCGTGCTCCTTGCCCGCCTTGACGTAGGTGAGGACGACGCGGTCGATGAGCTGCTTGAGGCCGGTCTCGCGGGCGTCGGTGCCGACGGCGCCGCGGAAGTACTTCGTCGTGACGATGGTCGAGGCGTTGGCCGACCAGAAGTCGGGGTAC
The DNA here is from genome assembly GCF_001483745.1 of Serinicoccus chungangensis. Lineage (GTDB taxonomy): Bacteria > Actinomycetota > Actinomycetes > Actinomycetales > Dermatophilaceae > Ornithinicoccus > Ornithinicoccus chungangensis_A. The sequence continues at coordinate 521,469 of NZ_LQBL01000028.1, forward strand.
TCCACACCGCGCTGCTCGAAGATCGTCTCCCCCGTCTTCCAGTTGGTCTGGACGACGTCCCGCTTCTCCCAGGTCACCTGGTCGTAGGGGTGGACACCAGGCGTGGTGAAGATGCGCTCGATGGTCAGGCCCTTGCCGCCCCGTCGTGCGCGCGTCTTCGCCCCGGTCGTCTCTGTCATGACTAGCTCTCCCTGTGTGTGGTGTGGTGCTCGGAGGTGCTGATGTAAGTCAAGCGGTGGGTACTGACATACCCGGCTCTAGGGCGTCTGCCCCGGTGAGTCGGTCTCCACGTCGCGCTCGGAGCGCAGCAGCGTGATGGCCGACTCGAAGTCGTCGAGGTTGTCGAAGGCCTGGTAAACGGACGCGAAGCGCAGGTAGGCGACCTCGTCGAGCGCCTTGAGCGGCTCGAGGATGGCCAGACCCACCTCGTGCGCGTCCACCTCGGCCTGCCCCAGCGAGCGGATCGACTCCTCCACCTGCTGCGCGAGCAGCTGCAGCTGGGCGTCGGAGACCGGTCGCCCCTGGCACGCCTTGCGGGCGCCGGAGATGACCTTGTCGCGGCTGAACGGCTCGGTCGCGCCGGAACGCTTGATGACCGAGAGGGTCGCGGTCTCCACGGTGCCGAAGCGGCGCCCGCACTCGGGGCACTGGCGACGGCGGCGGATGACGGTCCCCTCCTCCTGGACGCGGCTGTCGACGACCTTGGAGTCGGTATGACGGCAGAACGGGCAGTGCATCACTCGCCTCCTTCGGTCTCGCGGCAGCGCGGCGCGAACGCCCCCGGTGCGGGGCGCTCTGTGGGTGGATCTGGGGACTGTGTGTGGATGACGTGTGCATACACGCTACCCGGTTGTGCACAAGATGTGGACGAACCACAGGCTTGTAACTACTAGATATGGGGAGCGTAGGTCAGTTGGCTACTAGATGCAAGGGTCCCGCGTGTCGCGCTCGAGGCGGGGCGGCGGGAAGCCCGGAACGGCGCGGATCTCGGGGTCTGGAGGGCGTCAGGCTCTGGTCAGATCGGGCGTGAGTCTCTACTGTGGACAACGGTTCTGGAGGTCCGAGCTGGGGCAGACTGGAGCCAGACCACGGTCGCTGGGGAGTCGCGACTGCAGGAGCAAGAAGGGGTATGCCGTGAGACGCACCGCCATCATCGCCGCCGCTGCCAGCCTGCTGCTGCTCCCCGCCTGCACCGACCAGAGCGAGCCCTCCCCCATGCCCACCTCGGAGGACGCGCTCACGACGGCGACCGAGGAGCCGGAGGAGCCTGACGACGTGGCCGCCACATCGGAACCGATGGAGACCGACGAGGGGACGTCGGAGCCGGCGGCCGAGGGGCCTCCTGAGATGCCTGCCGAGGCGCAAGAACAGACGGAAGAGGGGGCGGAGGCCTTCGCACTGCACTACGTAGGGCTCATTAACTACACGGGAGTACAGCCGGAGTTGGGCTTGCTCGAACCGTTAGCCGCTGACGACTGCGAATCATGCCGCAACCACGAGGACTCAGTCTCTTTCTCCGTTGAGAACGGGGACTACCTGGCAGAACCCCCTCTGAGCATCGGGGATCCGTCATCGATATTTACTGGTGAATCCTCCCGGGTGGCCGTGCCCGTTGAGCAGAACGCGCAGGCTTACCTCCGCGATGGCGAAGAGACGGACCGAGTACTGGGCGATGAGGCGGTGACTCTGATAATCCGCACCGTGTGGAACGATGGCTGGTTGGTAGAGGAAATCACCGTAGAGCAATGATCGCCCTCTGGCTTATTGCGATGTCTCTAGGGCTGGACTCACTCTCAAATGGGTCAGCGCCAGCAGATCCTCCTTGCGGCATAATCGACTGCGACCACGAAGGTGGCGGAGCGGAAATAGGACTGACTAAAGCGGAAGTAGCGCAACAGGCCGAGGAGTGGCCGGACGGGTCGAGCGAGGAGAGCCCCGACTCGTGGTACGAGTACGTCGCGGTCATCGACTGTCGTCCGCCCAACACTCCGGCACAACCACGCCTCGAGATCTGCGGCTTCGCGGTGAACTTCTGCGAGGAGTTCGTTCCTGACTCATCCGGCCCGCGGTCCTGGATCTACCGCAGAACTGTGGATGCCTCCGGTCCGACGTCTGAGTGGACGGAGGTCGCCCCCACCTGCTTCACGGACGTCGTTCCAGCCCGCTCGGGTGAGCACGCACAGGAACTCACCGAAGCGATGATCATCGAGCAGTTCCACCGCACCCAGTTCGCGCTGCCGCAGACCGTGATGGAGCCGCCAGGCAACCGGACTCTGGTCAACCTGCCGGTCTACTTCGAGCTCGCCTGGCCGGAGGGAGGGTTCGAGCCGCAGGAGGTCGACGTCACGACGCTGATCGGCCACGAGGTGCGCATCCGGCCGACCCTGGTGGGGGCGACCTACGTCACCGGGGACGGCACGACCATTGGCCCCACCACGAGCCTGGGCGGCCCCTACCCGGGCGGCGACATCACCCACGAGTACGTCTCCGCCGACGAGGTCAGTCCCTACATCTCGGTGGAGTACGGCGGGGAGGTCAGCGTGGACGGCGGCGAGTGGAGCACCATACCGAGCACTGTGACGATCGACGGCCCGGCCACCCCGTTGGAGGTGCTGACCTCGACGAACCGTCTCTACAGCAACGACCGCTGAGCGACTGGACGACGGCCCTTCTCAGAGCCAGCCGCGGTCCTCGGCGAACCTCGCCGCCTCGACACGGGTGGTGGTCCCTGTCTTGCCGATCGCCGACGAGAGGTAGTTGCGCACGGTGCCGGGCGAGAGGTAGAGCCGCCCGGCGATGACCTGGACGGGTGAGCCGTCCAGGGCCGCGCGCAGGGCCTCGCGCTCGCGCTCGGTCAGCGGGTTGGGCCCACCCAGAAGCGACTCCGTCGCCAGCGCCGGGTCGACGACGCGGACCCCGGCGTGTACCCGGCGCACCGCCTCCGCCAGCTCGGGCGCGGGCGTGTCCTTGACGACGAAGCCGCTCGCCCCGGCGTCCATCGCCCGCCTCAGGTAGCCAGGTCTGCCGAACGTCGTCACCACGAGGCAGCGGGTCGGCATACCGAGCTGGCGCAGCTCCTCGAGCACACCGATGCCGTCCCGTCCCGGCATCTCGATGTCGAGCAGGCACACGTCGGGCGAGGAGGTGCGCACCGCCTCCAGCACCTCGTCCCCGCGCCCCACCTGCGCGACCACCTGCATGTCGCGCTCGAGGTCCAGGAGCGCGGCCAGCGCTCCCCGTACCAGGGCCTGGTCGTCTGCCAGGAGCAACCTGATCACCACCGCACCTCCAGAGCCGTCCCCGCACCACGTGGGCCCGCACCGACGGTCAGCTGCCCACCCGCCTGCCGCACCCGTTCACCAGCACCGCACAGTCCGTTCCCCTCGACGACTCCCCCACCCACGCCGTCGTCGACCACCCGCAGCGACGACTCCCCGAGCTCCACGGTGCACCGGTTCGCGGCGCTGTGCCGCACCACGTTGGTCACCGCCTCCCGCAGGACCCAGGCCAGCGTGATGCGGTGCCGGGGGTCGACGTCGGTGACCGAGCCGCATACCTCCATCTCCATGCCTGCCCCAGCCAGCGCGACGCGCGCAGCCTCGAGCTCGTCCGCCAGCCGCGCCACCCGCAGCCCGCCGACGGTCGCGCGGATCTCCGCGAGCGCCTGACGTGACAGGTCCTGCACCTCGGCGAGCTCCTGCTTCGCCGCCGCCGGGTCGACGTCGATGAGCCGCTGGGCAAGCTCGGTCTTGACCGTCACCACGGTCAACGAGTGCCCCAGCACGTCGTGCACGTCCCTCGCGACCCGCTCCCGCTCCTCGGTCAGCGCGAGCTGCCCCTCCACCTCGCGCGCCGACTCCTGCCGCTCCTCGAGGTGCCGCGACAGCACGCTGGTGGCGAGGACGAGCATCGCGATGCCCCAGAACATGACCGTGCGCGCCAGCCCCCAGGACACCGTGCTCGCGACGACACCCAGCGCGAAGAGCGTCAGGGAGGTCGTCCACATGGCCCGCCACGGCAGGAAGAAGACCGGGACGGCCACGATGAACGGGAAGGCGGTGAGGGAGTTGGGCCCGATCAACGCCGCCAGCACGAGGGCGCTGGCCACCATCGCGGCCAGGCCGACCATGCCGCCGCGGGCGGCACGGGCGTACTCCCCTGCCGAGACGAGACGCGTGGACAGGCGGACGGTCACGACGTAGGCCGCCATGAAGGCGACGATGACGACGGTCGAGGTCACCCGCCACACTGTCGACCCGTGCGCGGTCCAGACGTAGGTCAGGGGAAAGAGGAAGAAGACCAGCCAGATCGCCCCGAAGAGCCACCCCCAGCGGCCCCACGCGTCGGTGCCGGACTTCCGTGGACTCATGCCTTCACTCTGCCACCGGGCCCGCCGCCGGGCCATGACGTCTGTCACCGGTGTCGTCGCAGGTCAGCGGGTCTGTCGGTGGGTGGTGCTTGAGTGAGGGTATGGAGTACCTACCGGGGGGCGAGACGGGCGGCGCAGGTGCGTGGTCGCCCACCGCGAGCGCGCCGGCGGTCGCCGACGAGGACTGGGGCGAGGCGCTGGACGAGCTGGACGCCCTGGACGCCGCCGACTACCAGGCGCTCATGGACGAGGTCGCGACCGTGCTCGGCGAGATGCACGGGCAGGACAGGCGGGGGTTGCCGGCCGAGAAGCTGGAGGACGGCCTGAAGGGCGCCGCCCTCTCGCTGGGCCGCGCGAGCCTCGGGCCCGACGAGGTCGTGACCGTGCAGGACGAGGAGCTGACCGGGGCGCTCGAAGCGGTCGGCCGGCTGCAGACCCGGCTGGGTGCCATCGGTTTCCGACTGGCCCAGCAGGCGGCCGCCCGGGGTCTGCACCAGGAGTCGGGGATGACGCTGGTGGATTGGCTGCGGGTGCGCTGCCCCTGGCTGAGCAGCCGGGACGCCGCACAGGTGATGTCGGTGGTCACGGCGTCGGAGGCACCCGCCGTAGCGCAGATCGGGGAGGCCGTCGCCAGCGGCGACGTGCCGCTGCACCGCGCGGCGACCGTGGCGCGGACGATGACGCGGCTCCAGGAGTCGCTCGACCCCGAGCAGCAGGAGTCCTACACCCGGATCGCGACCGCCGCCGCGGGCCGTCCCGAGGTGTCGGACAAGGACCTGACCACCGTCTGCCACCGACTGCTGGAGGACCTGCTGCACGAGAAGGCCCCGGGTGAGCGGGAACGAGCCGCGATCGCCCTGCGCGGCGTCTCGTCCCGCAAGGTCGCGCCGGGGCTCACCCGCTTCACCATCGACGCTCCCGACGGTGCGGCCGCGACCCTCAGCGGCGTGCTCACCTCCCAGTTGGCGGCACCCGCCCCAGACGAGGCGACCCAGGAGCCCGACCCGCGGACGGCGACGCAGCGTCGCTTCGACGCCCTGCTGGCCGTGGTCAACCGCGGGATCGCGCACCCGGGGGCTCCCCCGTCGACCGCGCGGGCGACGGTCATCCTGACCATCCCCTTCGATCCTGAGCGAGGCCTGCCGTCCGGGCCGGCGACGACCGCCGACGGTGGCTACGTGCCACCGCGGCAGGCCTCCGAGCTGGCGTGCTCGGCCGACATCACCCCCGTGTGGATGGCGGCCGACGGTGAACCGCTCGCCCTCGGTCGCACGACGCGCTATGCGTCGTCGGCCCAGTGGAAAGCGCTGGTGGCACGAGACCGCGGCTGCAGCTATCCCGGGTGCAGCGCCCTCCCCCAGTGGTGCGACAGCCACCACGTCGACTGGTGGAGCCGGGGCGGACGCACCGACGTCGACCGGATGACACTGCTGTGCGGGCGGCACCACACCGTGGTGCACCAGCACGAGCTCAGCGCCTCGGTCGACGGCGGCACCGTGACCTGGCACGTCTGAGGCCCCCGCCCCGGAGCCGGCCTGCGTGGCCGGCTCCGACCCGAGCCCGCGTGCAGCCGCCGCTGTCCAGGCATACTCGCTGGGCGGACGCTGTTGAGCGGGTATGCCTACCTCTCGCATCCCGCTGTCCGTGCTCGACCTCGTGCCCCGCTCGCAGGGTATGACGGCCGCCACCGCCATCGAGGAGTCCGTCACGCTCGCCCGTGAGGTCGACGAGCTCGGCTACCGCCGGTTCTGGATGGCCGAGCACCACGGCTCCGAGGCCTTCATGTCCTCCGCCACCGCCCTGCTGCTCGGTCACGTGGCGCACGCGACCGATCGCATCCGGCTGGGGTCGGGCGGCGTGATGCTGCCCAACCACTCACCCCTCATGGTCGCCGAGTACTACGGGACCCTCGCCACCATCCACGGCGACCGCTTCGACCTGGGGCTGGGGCGTGCTCCGGGCACGGATCCGATGACGGCTGCCGCGCTGTCGCGCTCGAGCGGCCACCTGCCGGACTTCGCGTCCGAGGTGGCTGACCTGCAGGGTTACCTGGGAGCTCCCCGGTCCGGAGCGAGGGTCCGCGCCCTTCCCGGCGAGGGCACCGAGGTGCCGCTGTGGATGCTCGGCTCATCGACCGGCGGCGCCCAGGTGGCCGCTGCGCTCGGGCTGCCCTTCTCCTTCGCCTCTCACTTCGCCCCCGACCAGCTTGCGGAGGCCCTGGCGATCTACCGCGACCGGTTCCGCGCCGACGCCGCCACCGCGCAGGTCGACCGCCCGACCACCATGGCTGGTGTCAACGTGCTGGTGGCTCCGACCCAAGAGGAGGCCGACCACCTCTTCACCACGGCGCAGCTCATGGCCATCCGCATCCGCTCGGGCCAGCCGGCCCCGCTCGACCCGCCGGTCGACAGCCTCGCCGCCGTCGTCCCGACCGAGCTGCTCCCCCTCGCCCACGCCCACCAGTCCGTGAAGATGGTCGGCACGCCGGACACGGTGGTCGAGCAGCTCGAGAGCTTCGCCGGCTCCCACGAGCTGGACGAGCTCATCGTCACCACCTACACGTACGACCCGCAGATGCGCCGCCGCAGCTACCGGATGCTGGCGGACGCGTGGGGGATGTCGTCCGCCTCCCCCGTCGAGATCGCTTCCTGAGGTCTCCAGCCCCGGACGTCGCGGACGCTCCCTGTCCCGGTGTCCCGCTGTCGTCCTGACGCGGTCGGCGTGCCGGTGGCACCCTGGGGCCCATGGCACCGAGCACATCGTCGACGACTGACGGGGCCTTCCCGGACCTCCCCCGCACGGAGGACTGGCGTGTCCTCCGCGGCAACGCCACCGCGTGGTTCGCGGCAGGGTCGCACTCGGACGCGGCGTTGCTGTCGCGGGCGGTGGTCGAGCTGTGCGGCGGCGCCGGGGCCGCGCTGCCCGACCTGGACGTCCGTCCCACGGGTGTCCGCGTCCGTCTTGGTGGCGACCTCGACGTGACGGCGGAGCATCCCGACCTGGCGAGGTCCATCTCGGAGGCCGCCCGCCGGCTCGGCCTGGAGGCAGAGCCGGGCGTCCTCCAGGAGCTGGGTCTGAGGATCGACACCGGTCAGGTCGAGAGCGTGACGGCGTTCTGGGAGTTTGCCCTGGGATACCGGCGTCGGGGCCGGCACGGCCTGACCGACCCGCTGCGCCGGCACCCAGGGCTGCGGTTCAAGCAGCTGGACGCCCCACGCCCGCTGCGCAACCGGCTGCACCTCGACTCCGTGGCCGCTCAGCGCGTGGCCTCCGGCACGGTGGACCGTCTGGCCTCGACCGGTGCCCGCGTGGCCCACCACGGCTACTACGCGACGGTCGCGGACGCGGAGGGCAACGAGGTGGACATCCTGCCGCTGCCCGAGGACGCCGACCGCTGGGACGGGCCGGGCACCGACGACTGGCGCCTGGTCTTCTCGGCCGTCGCCGTCTACCCGACCACCACGATCGAGCAGGCGGAGAGGCTCGTGACCGCCGCGGCCGACATCGCCGACCGCGCCGGCATACCCCTGCTGCTCGACGTGCGACACGACGGCACGGCCGGGCGCGCCGCCGGTGCCGGCGCAGAGACGATCGTGGTCCTCGACACGGGCAAGGACCGCTGGGAGATGGACGAGGGCTACCTGCCGCTCTGCCAGCGGGTCCAGCGCGAGGCCCGCTCGCTGGGGCTCACTGCCGCACCCGACCTGGCGCGGTTCGTGCAGGTCGGCGTCGACGCCGTCGACGTGCCCGCGACCCGGTCGTTCTGGCAGACGGCCCTGGGCTACGCGCCCGACCCCCGGCCGGGCGTCACCGACGTCGTCGACCCGAACGGCCTCGGCCCGGTCCTCTTCTTCCAGCCGCTGGACCCCAGCGAGACCGAGCGCCGCTCGCAGCGCAACCGCCTCCACCTCGAGGCCGCCGTCCCCCACGACGTGGCTGACGCCAAGGTCAGGGCGGCGCTGCGGGCCGGCGGCACCGTCGTGCGCGACGACAGCCCGACGAGCTGGACCCTGGCCGACCCGGAGGGCAACGAGCTCGACATCGTGGCGGGCGTGGCGAGGGAGGAGGACGGCGCCTGAGCCGGGCACCGGCACAATGGGGCGGTGCCCACCCCCCTCGACAGCTCCCGCAGCCCGCGCGCACTGCTCCCCGCAGCGGGGGTGTCCGTCTCGGCACTGCTGCTCTTCGGGGTGCACCTCCCGTGGGCCGGCTATGCGCTGCTCGTGGCGAGCCTGGCGGCGGCCTTCGTCCTGCACCGCCCCCTCTTCAAGGACCTGCTGCTCATCGGGCTGGGTATCGGCATCGTCTCGACGACCTCGGTCGAGGCGGACATCAGCTGGGACCGCTTCTTCCTCCTGGGCGCGGTCCTGACCGCCGCGGTCGCGGCACCGGTGCTCGTCGACCGTCTCGTCTACCGTCGGCAGGCGATCACCTTCCCGTGGATCACCCGGCGCCGGTGGACGCGGTTGCAGTGGGCCTACGTCGTCGCCGTCCCCCTGCTCGGCTATCTCATCCTGCCCGCCTACTTCATCCACTCGGGCAGCTACCAGAACTGGCCCCCCATCCAGACCCCCAGCGAGTTCGGCCGGTTCTTCGTCGGGGTCAACGCCGTGGGTCTCTGGGACGAGCTGTTCTTCATGTGCATCTGCTTCGCCCTGCTGCGCCGGCACTTCCCGCTGTGGACGGCCAACGTCCTGCAGGCCACCATCTTCGTGTCGTTCCTGTGGGAGCTCGGCTACCGCTCCTGGGGTCCCCTGCTGACCATCCCGTTCGCCCTGCTGCAGGGCTACATCTTCACCCGCACCAAGTCGCTGACGTATGTCGTCATCATCCACCTGCTCTTCGACGCGGTGGTGTTCCTCGCGATCGTCCACGCGCACGACCGCAGCATCTTCCCGTTCTTCGTCTACTGAGCACCGGCTCAGCCGTCGATCGCCAGCGCGAGCGGCAAGACGCCCTCCGCCCCCGCCCGCCGCAGGGCCCGCGCGGCCACCGTCATCGTCCACCGCGAGTCCACGACGTCGTCGACCAGGAGCACCGGCCCGCGGGCGTCCTGCAGGGCCGCGGCCAGGTCAGGGCCGACGACGACCCGGTCCCACACGTTCGAGAGGCGGAAGGCGCTGTTGCCCCCGGGCTCGCCCACCGGGCCCCCGTGGGCCAGGTCGAGGGTGCCCAGCAGCGGGAGCCGGCCGATCTGGCTGATCTGCTCGGCCAGCGACCCCACGACCGCCGGCCGGCGGCGCGAGGGCATGGCCACCACGCCCACCGGTCGGCTGGTCCACCCCCAGCCCGCGAGCACCTGCACGACGGCCCGGACGACGTCGTCCGGCACCGGTTGCCCCAGGGCCATCTCCTGGTCGGGGTCGTCGGGGTCGGCGACCCGCGACGTCCCCGCGTCGAGCACGCCGCGCAGCCGCTGGCCCCACCCGAGGTCGGAGAGCCGGGCCAGCGCCCGACCTGGGCCGGCCTGCTCCTCCGGGGCGATCTTGCCCTTGACGTCGACGCCCAGCCGGGGCATACCCGTCGGCCACTGTCCTCGCGGCTCCACGAGCACCCCGACGGCTCCCAGCCGATCGCGGGCGGCCCCGACCGCCTCCGTCGGCACCTCGGTCGGGAACCACGCCCCGGCGCAGCGGTCGCAGCGCCCGCAGGGCTCCGCGCTGGGGTCGTCCAGGCACTCCTGCAGGAACTCCATCCGGCACCGCTCGCCCTGCTGGTAGGCGACCATGAGCTCGGCCTCACGCACCCGTGCCTCGGCCACCCGGGTGTAGCGCTCCCGGTCGTAGACCCAGGGCTGCCCGGTCGCCGCCCAGCCCCCGCGGACCTTCTCCACGGCCCCGTCGACGTCCAGCACCTTGAGCAGCAGCTCCAGGCGGGTGCGCCGCACGTCCACGATGGTCTCCAGCGCCGGCGTCGACAACGGCCGGTCGCTCTCGGCCAGCGCGCCGAGCACCGCGTCGGCCTGGTCCTGGCGTGGCATGGACACGGTCGCGAAGTAGTTCCAGATCTCGCGGTCCTCGGACCCGGGCAGGAGCAGCACGTCGGCGCGCTCCGTGGCGCGGCCGGCGCGACCGACCTGCTGGTAGTAGGCCACCGGCGAGCTGGGCGCCCCGAGGTGCACGACGAAGCCGAGGTCCGGCTTGTCGAACCCCATCCCCAGGGCGCTCGTCGCGACGAGGGCCTTGACCTGGTTGTGCCGCAGGGCACCCTCCAGCCGCTCGCGGTCCTCGGTGTCGGTGCGCCCCGTGTAGGCCGCCACCTCGTGCCCGGCGGCGGCGAGCGCCTCGGCGACGTCCTCGGCGGCGGACACGGTGAGGCAGTAGATGATGCCGCTCCCGGGCAGGCTCTCCAGGTGGGCCAGCAGCCACCCCAGCCGCTGCTCGGGGGTGAGCCGCGGCAGCACCCCCAGGCGCAGGGAGGACCGGGCCAGCGGGCCGCGGACGGTGCGCACCTCGCGCCCGCCCACCCCGAGCTGCTCGACGACGTCCTCGACGACCCGCTCGTTGGCCGTCGCCGTGGTCGCCAGCACCGGGGTCGCCGGGGCCAACGCGTCCAGCAGCGTCCGGATGCGCCGGTAGTCGGGCCGGAAGTCGTGACCCCAGTCGCTGATGCAGTGGGCCTCGTCGACGACGAGCAACCCGCACCGCGCGGCGAGGTCGGGCAGCTGCTCCTCCCTGAAGCGCGGGTTGTTGAGCCGCTCCGGGCTCACCAGCAGCACGTCCACCTCGTCGGCGGCGAGCGCCGCCCGGACCTCGTCCCACTCGGTGGCGTTGGCCGAGTTCATCGTCACGGCACGGACCCCGGCCCGCCCCGCCGCGGCGATCTGGTCACGCATCAGCGCCAGGAGCGGGGACACGATGACCGTGGGGCCGGACCCCTCCGCCCGCCGCAGCGCCGTGGCCACGAAGTAGACCGCCGACTTGCCCCACCCCGTGCGCTGCACCACCAGCACCCGCGCCCGCTCGCGCACCAGCGCCTCGACCGCCTCCAGCTGCCCGTCCCGGAACTCCGCGTCGTCCCGACCCACGAGCCGCCGCAGGGCCTCCTGCGCCGCCGTCACCAGCTCCTGACCGCTCACCTGCTGCATACTCCGACCGTAGCCGCCACCACCCCCACGCCCACGACCCGCCGAGCCGCGCACGCACCCCGCCCACCGCGCGCCCACCCTCCAGGACACCGGTGCGGAACACCCCGCGGGACCGCCGACCTCCACTAGTGTGTGCTGCGTGAACTGGGACCCGGTGACCGCTGTCCTCTTCGACCTCGACGGGGTGCTGACCCCGACCGCCGACGTGCACATGCGTGCGTGGGAGACGATGTTCACCCGCGTCCTGGACCAGCAGCCCACGCCCCAGGAGCCCTACACCGACCAGGACTACTTCGCCTACATCGACGGCAAGCCGCGCTACGACGGCGTGCAGTCCTTCCTCGACGCCCGCGGGATCGACCTCCCCTACGGCCAGCCCTCCGACCCACCAGAGCTGGCGAGCGTCTGCGGACTGGGCAACCGCAAGAACGAGATCTTCAACGAGGTGCTCGCCGAGCGGGGCATTCAGGCCTACCCGGGCTCGCTGCGCCTGCTCGACGCCCTGGAGGCACGCGGCATCGCCATGGCTGTCGTCTCCTCCTCCAAGAACGCGCCCTCGGTCCTCGGCGCCGCCGGCATCGCCGAGCGCTTCCCGGTCGTCGTCGACGGGTCGGTCGCCAGCCGCGAGCGGCTCCCCGGCAAGCCGCACCCCGACACCTTCCTGTATGCCGCCTCCCAGCTCGGACACGAGCCCGCCACCTCCGTGGTGGTCGAGGACGCCGTCTCCGGGGTGCAGGCCGGCGCGGCCGGTGGCTTCGCCCGGGTCATCGGCGTCGACCGGGGTGCCGGTCGCTCGGTCCTGCGCGACGCCGGCGCGGACGAGGTCGTGTCCGACCTCGCCGACCTCGTCTGACCAGCCACCCCTCCCGCACGACAGGAGACGCCCGATGGCGACCATGTCGCACCACCGTCCGCCGGCCCCGATCGACCCGCTCGACCGCACCCGCTTCCCCGCCGACCCGTGGCAGCTGCGGGAGACGGCCTACGAGGACGGGGACCTGGGGGTCACCGAGACCCTCTTCGCCACCTCCAACGGCTACCTCGGTCTGCGCGGCAACGTCGAGGAGGGGCGGGACACCCACGCCCACGGCACCTTCGTCAACGGCTTCCACGAGACCTGGCCGATCCGGCACGCCGAGGAGGCCTTCGGCCTGGCGCGGGTCGGACAGACGATCGTCAACGTGCCGGATCCCAAGACCATCAAGCTCTACGTCGACGACGAGCCGCTGCTGCTGTCCACGGCCGACCTGGACCACTACGAGCGCACCCTCGACTTCCGCGCGGGTCTGCTGCGCCGCTGCGTCATCTGGCGCACGAGCGCCGGCAAGCGGGTCAAGATCACCTCCACACGCATGACCGGCGTCGTGGAGCGCCACCTCGCCGTCATGACCTTCGAGGTCGAGATGCTGGACGGGCACGCGGCCCTCGACATCTCCAGCCAGATCCTCAACCGCCAGGACGGCTCGGACGAGTACCACGTGACGAGCGCGGCCATGGGTGAGGGCGTGGACCCCCGCCAGGCGGAGGCCTTCGAGCACCGGGTGCTCGACCCCGTCCTCGCCGAGGTGCGGGACCGCCGTCTCCTGCTCGGCTACCGCTGTCACAACTCGGGTATGACGATCGCCACCCTGGCGCAGCACCTCGTCGAGACCGACAACACGTGGACGGAGAAGCTCAGCGTCAGCGACGACCTCGCCAAGCACGTCGTCCGCGTGGAGGCCCGGGAGGGACGGCCGGTGCGCATCGAGAAGCTGGTGAGCATGCACACCTCCCGAGGCGTGCCTCCGCAGGAGCTGGCCGACCGCTGCTCGCGCACCCTCGACCGCGCCGTCGACCGCGGGGTGGCCGTGCTGCAGCAGGAGCAGGCACAGGTGTGGTCGCGATTCTGGGAGGAGTCCGACGTCGAGCTGCCCGACCAGCCGGCGCTGCAGCAGGCCGTCCGGTGGAACCTCTTCCAGCTCGGCCAGGCCTCGATCCGCGCCGGGTCGCACGGCATCCCCGCCAAGGGGCTCACCGGCTCGGGGTACGGCGGGCACTACTTCTGGGACACCGAGTGCTACGTCCTGCCCTTCCTCGTCTACACCCACCCCCAGGCGGCCCGCAACGCCCTGCGGTTCCGGCACGGCATGCTCGAGGCGGCCCGGCGGCGGGCGGCGGAGATGGCCCAGTACGGCGCGCTCTTCCCCTGGCGCACCATCAACGGGGAGGAGGCGTCGGCCTACTTCGCCGCCGGGACGGCGCAGTACCACATCAACGCCGACGTGGCCTACGCGCTGATGAAGTACGCGCGGGCCACCGGCGACGACCAGTTCCTCCTCGACCAGGGGGTCGACATGCTCGTCGAGACCGCGCGTCTGTGGGCGGACCTGGGCTTCTGGCAGACCAACGGCAACCGGCAGTTCCACATCCACGCGGTGACCGGCCCGGACGAGTACACGACGATCGTCAACGACAACCTGTTCACCAATGTCATGGCGCAGCTCAACCTGCGCGCCGCGGTGGAGGCGGTCCGCCGCCTGCGGATCGCCGACCCGGCCCAGTTCGCCCGGGCCGTCGCCCGGCTGGACCTGGGCGAGCACGAGGTCGACTCGTGGCAGCGGGCGGCGGACGGCATGCACATCCCCTTCGACGAGGCGACCGGCGTCCACCCCCAGGACAGCCACTTCCTGGAGCGCGAGGTGTGGGACCTCGACGCCACCCCCGCGGACAAGCGTCCGCTGCTGCTGAACTACCACCCGCTGGTGATCTACCGCTACCAGGTCCTCAAGCAGGCCGACGTCGTCCTCGCGCTCTACCTCGCCGGGGACGCCTTCACCGCCGAGGAGAAGCTCACCGACTTCGCCTACTACGACCCGATCACCACGGGTGACTCGACGCTCTCCGCGGTCGTGCAGTCCATCGTCGCGGCCGAGGTCGGCTACCACGACCTCGCGCTGCGCTACTTCTACGCCGCCCTGTTCGTCGACCTGGACGACCGCCACGGTAACGCCAGCGACGGCGTGCACGTCGCCTCCACCGGTGGCGTCTGGAGCGCGCTGGTCGCCGGGTTCGGAGGGATGCGCGACCACAGCGGCGTCCTGTCGCTGGACCCTCGGCTGCCGACCTCCTGGCCCGGCCTGACGTGGCGTATGCGGTGGCACGGCTCGCGGCTGCGGGTCACCGTGGAGCAGGAGCAGGTCCGCCTGGCCGTCGAGGTCGGCGGACCGGTCACCCTCGAGGTCCGCGGGCAGAGGGTGGAGGTGGGCGACCAGGAGGTCACCGTGGCCCTGGACGGCCACGGGTCGCGCCGCGACGGTGCACCCACCTCGGAGGCGGCGTCCGGCGGCAGCATCCCGACCGATCGGCGCAGGGGCACGCCGGGACGCCCCAGTGGCGTGGTCCCCCACAGCTGGCCCGAGGAGCAGTGGGAGTCCACCGGCGCGGTGCCGCGCGGGCTCGCCGGGTCAGAAACCGAGCCGCCGCGCCGCACCGCGCAGTGAGTCGGCGCCGGCGCGCAGCCCGCCGAGCTCGTCCTCGGACAGGGTGGGCGCCAGCGGGCGCTCTGCACCCCCGGCGCCCACGACCGTCGGGATCGACAGGCAGACGTCGTGCAGCCCGAGGGTGCCCGAGAGCAGGGTCGAGACGGGCAGGACCTGGCGTTCGTCGCGCAGCACCGACTCGATGATGCGGCTGGCGGACGCGCCGATCGCGTAGTTGGTCGCCCCCTTGCCGGCGATGATCTCGTAGGCCGCGTGCACCACGTCGTGGGCCATCTGCGCGCGCTGCTCCTCGGTGGTCAGCTCGATGACGGGCACCGCGCCCACGGTCGCGCTGCTCCACAGGGGGATCTCGGAGTCCCCGTGCTCACCGACGATGTAGGCGTGCACGCTCTGCACCGCCACCCCGCAGGCCTGCGCCACCAGACCCCTCAACCGGGCGGAGTCCAGGACCGTGCCCGAGCCGAACAGCCGCGCGGGCGGGAGGTCGGTGACCTTCTGCGCCACGTAGGTGATGACGTCCACGGGGTTGGTCACCATGACGTAGGTCGCCCGCGGCGCCACCTGCACCAGCCGCGGCATGAGGTCGACCATGAGCCGGGTCGTCGAGGCGGCCAGGTCCATGCGGCTCTGGCCCTCCTGCTGCTTGGCCCCGGCCGTGACGGCCACGACGTCGGCGTCGGCGCAGACGTCGATGTCGTCGGAACCGTCGACGTGGGCGGCCGGCATGAACTGCAGCCCCTGCCGCAGGTCGAGGGTCTCGGCCCTGACCTTCCCGACGTCGATGTCGTGCAGGACGACGTGCCTGGC
Organism: Serinicoccus chungangensis; assembly: GCF_001483745.1. Classification (GTDB taxonomy): domain Bacteria; phylum Actinomycetota; class Actinomycetes; order Actinomycetales; family Dermatophilaceae; genus Ornithinicoccus; species Ornithinicoccus chungangensis_A. The sequence goes on from NZ_LQBL01000028.1 coordinate 537,211, forward strand.
CACACCCCGCAGGAGCAGCGCGTAGGCGAGCGTGGTGCCGACCGACCCCGCCCCGACGATGGCCACCTTGGGTCCCGAGATGCTGTCCGTCACGCGCTCATCATGACAGCCCCAGGGGCCGGTCCTCCGGACGAGGGATTGGCCCTCCCGCCCGGCGTATGGTCGACTGGGCGGCATGAGCGAGCCCACAGACCTCCCCTTCCAGGACGACGAGAACCGCCCGGAGTCCATCTACGAGGGCGAGCGTCCGGGCGAGAACGGCGCGGGACGTCGCCCCGGGGACGCCGGCGGCGAGAACGGGCCCAACGGGCAGGTCGAGGACCACGCGCTGACCCCCGGAACCACGCGGCTGGGTCGGCTGGGCGAGCCCGAGGAGACGGAGACGGACGTCCTCGCGGCCCGGGTGACCGGCCCGGAGGACCACGACGGCATGACCCGGCTGTGGCGCGCCACCATGGGCTTGGGTCACTGGTGGTTCGTCGCGGTCGGCGAGACGGGTGCCGAGTCCCCCGCGGCCGCGCAGATCGACGGGCAGATGATGCTGCTCACCTTCACCAGCGCCGAGCGGGCCCGGCACTTCGCGGTGCAGAACGAGATGGTCGGCCCGGACGAGGACCTTCGCGCGATCGCCCTCACCCCGCGCGAGCTCGTCGACTCCTCCTCGACCTACGCGGACGCCGGCATCGCCGGGCTGATGTTCGACCCGCACCTGTCCGGCTACTTCATCCCCACCGACCAGCTCCCCGTCGTCTGGGACGCCGTGAGCACCAGCGACTCTCCGGACGAGCAGCCCTCCTGATCTGACCCCTCCACGCCGGCACCGCCGGGAGCGGGCCCGGCTCAGCGGCCGGGGATCACCAGCTCCTGACCGGCGGCGATCGAGGTGGTGCTCAGGCTGTTGGCCCGCTGGATGGCGGTCATGGCCCGGCTCAACGGCAGCTCGGGCAGCTGCTCGCTGGCGATCTGGCTCAACGTCTCCCCGCGCTCGACGGTCACGGAGGTGCTGGCACCGGCCGGGCCGAGCAGGCCGACCATCGACCAGATGACCGCCGCCAGGACCAGCCCGGTGGTGGCCGTGACGGCCAGCCGACCACGGCGGGTCAGGTGCAGTCGACCCGCACGCAGACGCCGCCGTGCCGCCCTGGACGGGCGGCGGTCGTCCTCGCCGACCAGGCGCAGGTGCGTCGGCCGACGGGACGCCCCGCCGGTGACGGGGCGGGGCCCGGGCAGCGGGCCCAGGATGTCGTGTGCGATGGCGGTGCTCATGATGTTCACCTTCCTCGGGGCGGTGCCATGCGGACAGGTGTCCGATAGCACGTCTGTCCTATTGATAGCACACCTGTCGGACGACGTCGACACGCCGACCGAACACATGTTTGTCCGCGGCGCTCGACGGGCGTAGGCTGCTCTCATGTCAGGAACTCAAGCACCCACCACTGACATACCCTCTGACCAGCGATGATGCTCGCGGCAGCAGTGCCGTGACGGTTGGCAGGGTGGGCCCGGACGAGGGGATGGAGACCATGGCCACGATTCACGAGATGCCGGACCGCGACGGCGGCGCCGAGCTGACCAACCGGCAGCGACGCGTCCTCGACGTCATCCGCGACGCGGTCGACCAGCGCGGGTACCCGCCGAGCCTGCGGGAGATCGGCGACGCCGTGGGTCTGACCTCGCCGAGCTCCGTGGCCCACCAGCTGAAGACCCTCGAGCGCAAGGGCTTCCTGCGCCGGGACCCGCACCGTCCCCGCGCGATCGAGGTCGTCACCCCCGGCCAGGAGGGCACGGGTTACCGCCGCAGCGATCAGGACGCCGCGCTCGGCCCGGTCTCGAGCGAGACGATCGACGAGACCGGCATCAACGACTCACGCCCCCAGCCGTCCTACGTCCCCATGGTCGGGCGCATCGCGGCCGGTGGTCCGATCCTGGCCGAGGAGGCGGTCGAGGACGTCTTCCCGCTGCCTCGTCAGATCGTCGGCGACGGCGAGCTGTTCCTGCTCAAGGTGGTGGGTGACTCGATGATCGACGCCGCCATCTGCGACGGCGACTGGGTCGTCGTCCGCCGCCAGCCGACCGCGGTCAACGGCGAGATCGTCGCCGCCATGCTGGACAACGAGGCGACCGTCAAGACCTACCGCCACCGCGACGGCAAGACCTGGCTCATCCCCCACAACCCCGCCTACGAGCCGATCGACGGCGACCACGCCGTCGTCCTCGGCAAGGTGACGGCGGTGCTCCGCCGGGTCTGACCCGGCCCCCCCAGACCGCGGCGCCGCTCCCCGTCCCCTCCATCCTCGTCGGGGGGTGGCGCCGCATCCTCATCCCGACGGGGCCGGGCCCTCGTCGAGGGAGTAGTAGTCGTAGAGCTGCTCCTCCTCGTCCTCGGTCAGGTGCCCGTCGCAGGGGATGTCCGGGGCGTCCTTGATCATGTCGACGGGGTAGGGCACCTCGATGTGTCCGTCCCTGATGACGGCGTTCGACACGGGGCAGAAGATCTTGCGGCCACCGAACCACCCGGTCCGCACCGACACCCACGCCGGCTCGCCGGTCCCGTTGTCCAGGTAGACCTGGTCGAGCCCGCCGACCTTGTGGCCGTAATGGTCGACGACCTCCGCGTCATACATCTCACCCAGCTGCTCGTAGGTGACCACTGGTGACCTCCTCGTCGCGGCCCGGTTGGCCGATACCCCCAGCCTAGCCACCCAGGTCGGCGACCAGCCCGGGCAGCACGTCCCCCACCAGCGCGTCGAGCCGGAGAGTGGTCTCGGCGTCGCCGCGCGTGGAGCCCCGGGTGACCACCGCGACCGGTATGCCGTCGCGCGCGGCCCGGCGGACGAACCGGTAGCCGCTCATCACCCGCAGCGAGGAGCCGAGCACCAGCAGCGCGCTCGCACCCTCGACCAGGCCGAACGCCCGCTCGACCACGTCCTTGGCGACCGAGCCACCGAAGAAGACCACGTCCGGCTTGAGCCGGTCCCCTCCGCAGACGAGGCAGCGCGGCGTGCGGAAGGTGGCGACGAGGGCCTCGGGGAGGGCGACGTCGCCGTCCGGTCTCACCTGCGCGAGGCCGTCCAGACCGGTGAGGACGTCGGGGTTGGCGTCCACCAGCCACTGCTGCACGAGGTCCCGCGAGGTCCGCTCGCCGCAGTCGAGGCAGGTGACGGCCGCCAGGGTGCCGTGCAGCTCCAGCACCCGCCGGCTGCCGGCCCGCTGGTGCAGGCCGTCCACGTTCTGGGTGATGACGTGCCGCAGCAGCCCCAGGCGCTCCAGGTCGGCGACCGCGCGGTGCGCGGCGTTCGGCTGCGCTGCCGCGAACCTCCCCCACCCCGCGAAGGCGCGCGCCCAGTACCGCTGCCGGCCCTCGGCGGAGCTGACGAACTCGCCGTGCTGCATGGGCTGCACCCGCCGGGTCCCGTCGGGCCCGCGGTAGTCCGGGATGCCGCTGGCGGTCGACATCCCCGCCCCGGTGAGGACGACGACGTCCCCGTCGGCGAGCAGCTCCCGGAGCTCGCCGAGGGCCAGCGGGTCGACCGGTGTGCGGGGTGGCAGCGTGTGGGCCAGGTCGAGCGGGCCCACGACGCTCACGCCGACCCGACCCACGCCGCGGCACACGCGGACGCGGGCACGAGGGCGCCGCGGGCGGTGACAGGTGCGGGACGCGACGACATGGTGGGTCCATCCTGCCAGCCGGGCGGCCGGACGGCTCGCGGGAGACTACCGACGGCCGAGGGCCGTGACCCGCCCCGAGCCCCGGAGCGCGCTCACCACCTCCGAGGGCCCGGCGACCTGAGGGTGCGGGGGGCGCGACGGCGCGTCCAGCAGCACCGACCCGGGAGCGTGCCGCCGCACGGAGGCGTCCGCGACGAGGTAGCCGTGCCGTTCCAGCACCATCTGCTCCCCGGCGCTGAAGGCGTCGAGGTCGGTGCGCACCTGGTGGATCGCGCCGAGGGCCTCGGGAGCGCGCCCCGGCGGTGTCCCCGTCCCCCGGGCTCGTCCGGGGTCCCCCGCGAGGTCGCCGGGCGACTCCAGGGACCAGGTGGCACCGGCCAGCGCGCCCCGCGCGAAGCCGGCGTGCAGCCATCGCAGGCGCGCGGTCTGTCCGCCGCTGGAGGCGATGGAGAGCAGGCGCCACAGGCGGGAGAGCAACGAGCCCGGAGGGCGGCCACGGAAGACCGCACCCCCGTCGCTGACCAGGACGGTCTCGTGGTCGGACCAGACCGGCTCGAGGGCGAGGTTGTCGTAGACCCCGCCGTCGACCAGCTGGATCCGCCTCCGGATCGCCGCCCGCACGTCCTCGGACTCGTCCGGGTCGGGGGCACCACCCACGAGGCCGAGCTCGTCACCGTTGAGCTCCAGCGGCGCGAAGAACGGTGGGTACGCGCAGGACGCGGCGACCGCGTCGACGATGCGCAGCCCCGGCGGTGGGGCGCAGTGGCCGAGCCGGTGGTCCCCCATCCGACCCCGTGGCCCGGCCGAGTAGGGGTCAGCGAAGACCCAGGAGACCCCGTAGCCGATCTCGGTGGTGCCGGTGAGCACCGCGGGACCTCGGCTGCGGGCGTGCTCGCGCAGGTCCGTGCCCCACCACGGGACAGCCTGCTCCAGCCCGTCGGCGAGCACCCCGACGCTCGCGTCCGGTCGACCCCAGCCACGGGGCCGCACCCGGGACAGCAGCGCTGGGGTGCGCAGGTTGCGCCGGGTGAGCTCGAGCAGCGGGGTGGCGACCAGCTCCTCCAGGCCGCCCACCCGGCCCGGTCCTCGTCGGGGGTCGGGCCAGTCCAGGTCGGGGTGCGTGAGCAGGTTGGCCAGCACGGCCCCTCCGGACACCGCGCTGATGGTGCGCAAGGACCCGAGGACGCCGAGCTCGTCGAGGCGTCGGACGGCGCCGAGGTGGAACAGCGACGCCCGGAAGCCCCCGCCGGACAGGCACAGGGCGCTCCCGTGCCGTGGTCGCAGGGCGGAGGGACCGTGGTGGGCGGTGGCCCGGGCAGCCTCCAGCTGGGCCAGGGTGGGGTCACCGGACGGGGGTGGCGGGGGCAGGTGCTGGTGCGCGGCAGGCACGTGTCCAGCACACCAGCGACGGATGACCGGGGCGTGAACCTGGCCCGTGGTGTCGGCGTCGCTCTGGTGACCAGCGCCCCGCCGACTACGATGCAGGGCATGTTCGACGCCGCAGGGCTGCGCGTGATGCGCGCCATCGCCGAGGAGGGGTCCTTCACCGCGGCCGCGACGTCCCTCGGCTACACCCAGCCGGCGGTGTCCCAGATGGTCCGCCGGCTCGAGCAGCGGGCGGGCACGGCGCTGGTGGAGCGGATCGGGCGCAGCGTGCGGCTCACCGAGGCGGGGAGGTTGCTGGCCCGACGGGCCGCCGAGATCCTGGACCGGATCGACGAGACCGAGGCCGAGGTCGTGGCCATCGCCGGTCTCAAGGCCGGACGCGTGCGGCTCATGGCCTTCCCCTCCTCTTCCGCGACGCTCGTGCCGCGGGCGTTGGCCCGGCTGCGCACCAGCCACCCCGCGGTGACGGTGCAGTTCAGCGAGGCCGAGCCGCCCGAGTCCCTCGCGGCGGTGCGGGCCGGGGCGGTGGACCTCGCCGTGGCGTTCGCCTACGAGGGCACGGACGCCGGCCGTGGCGAGGACGACCTGACCGGGCTGGTGGTCATGGACGTGCTCGACGACCCGGTCATGCTGGTGCTCCCCCAGCACCACGAGCTCGCCGACCAGGACGAGGTGGACCTCGCCGACCTGTCCGCGGAGCGATGGATCGCCGGGTGCCCGCGGTGCCGCGGGCACCTGCTGACCCTGGCCGACGGCGCCGGGTTCAGCCCTGACGTGACCTTCGAGACCGAGGACTACGTCGCGGTCCTGGGGCTGGTGGCGGCCGGGCTCGGGGTGGCGCTCGTCCCGCAGCTGATCCTCAGCACCGTCTCGCACCCCGACGTGGTCGTCCGGCCGGTGTCGCCGCCGTCGCGCCGCACCGTGCAGGTCGTGACGACCCCGGACCTGCAACGCGTACCGGCCGTCGCGGCCACGCTGGAGGCGCTCTGCCACAGCGCCCGGGAGCTGGGCGGCTCTCCGTGCGCACACGTGACCCCCACTCCCTGAGACCTGTCGGCCGTCGGCGGGAGCACCGTCGCCGCGGGTCTCCGCCGGCCCCGACGTCGGAGCCGGGCGGGGTGGGACCGGGTCCCGATCCATGGCTCACCCTCCCTCGCGGGCGTGCGGGACGAGCCGGCCCCCCGCGTCGCGGACGACCGCGATGTCGCCGTGCAGGTCGGTCCTCAGCACGACGGCCCCGATCTCGGAGAGCAGGCTCAGCGCGCTCGGGGCCGGATGACCGAAGTCGTTGTCCTCCCCCACGCCGATGAGCGCGATCTCCGGGCGGGCCTGGCGCACCAGCCGTTCGTCCTGCGCGGCCGAGCCGTGGTGGGCCACCTTGAGCACGTCGTAGTCCCGCCCCTCCGTCAACCGACCGACCAGCCGGGCACCCTCCGGCTCGAGGTCACCGGTCATGAGCACCCGCGCCCCGGAGACCTCGACGTCGAGGACGATGCTGGCGTTGTTGGCCGCCGACCCGCCCGCAGGCGGCCGCGGTGTGGGCCAGAGCACGGTGACGGCGGTGTCGCCCCAGGTCCAGCGGTCCCCCGGCCGCGCCACCCTGAGGGGTATGCCCGCCGCGCCCACCTGCGCCGCGACGGACGCCGCCGACTCGGCGGGCTCCTGGACCGGCGTGACCAGCACCTCACCCACCTCCGCCGCACCGAGCACCGCCGCCAGACCGCCGACGTGGTCGCTGTGGAAGTGGGTCAGCACGAGCAGCTCGACCCGGCGCACCCCCAACAACCGCAGGCAGTCCGCCATCGCCCCCGGGTCGGGGCCGGTGTCGACCACGACGGCTCCATCGGCACCGCTGGGGAGCACGAAGGCGTCCCCCTGCCCGACGTCGCAGCCCGCGACGACCCAGCCGGGAGGTGGCCAGCCAGTGAGACCGGGCCACGGGACCACCCACACCACCACGGCGCAGCTCGCGGCGGCGGCGACCCAGGGGCGACGCCCCAGCTGGTGCGACCACCAGCGCCTGGTGAGCAGGAGGGCCACGGTCACGGCGGCCAGCGCCCAGGCCCCCACCGCGCCGTCCCACCACTCCAGCGTCCCACCCGGCAGACGTGAACAGACCCGGGCGATCCGGCCGATGACCCAGGCGGGCGCTGCCGCGAGCCAGGCCACCGCCGTCGCGAGCCGCACGGACAGCGGCGCCAGCAGGGCGGCGACGACACCGAGGATGGTGGTCGGCGGGACCAGCGGTGCCGCCAGGAGGTTCGCCAGGACGGCCACCGTGGTGACCGTCCCCTGCAGCAGCACGATGACGGGGGCACAGATCACCTGCGCCGCCAGGGGCACGGCGGCCGCCCTCGCCGGCAGCGCTGCCCAGCGCGGCACCCGCGCGGCCATCGCCAGACCCCACGGGCGCGCCCACAGGACCAGGCCGAGCGTGGCGAGCGTGGACAGGGCGAACCCGTAGGAACGGGCCAGCCAGGGGTCGAGGCACAGCAGCCCGATGACGGCCGCACCGAGGGTCGGCAGGCTCGCCCGCCGTCGGCCACCCGTGAGGGCCATCAGCCCGACCGCACCCATGACCCCGGCCCGCAGCACCGAGGGTTCCGGACGGCACAGCAGGATGAACCCGAGCAGCGCGACGAGCACCACCGGCAGGCGCCACCCTCGGGGCAGACCCAGCCGGGCGGCGAGCAGCGCGACCCCGCCCGCCACGATCGCGACGTTGCTGCCGCTCACCGCCGAGAGGTGCGTCATCCCGGTGTCGCGCATGGCCTGCGTCAGGTCCGGGGGCGTCAGCGAGGTGTCGCCGATCACCAGGCCCGGCACGAGACCACGGGGGTCCGTCGGCAGCGGGTCCACGGCCTGGCGGAACCGGTCCCGGACGTGGTCGACCCCGCGCAGCAGGGCGATCGGCCGGTCCAGGGTCGTGGGTGGTCCCCGAGGCACGAGGACGGCGACGGCCCGGTCGCCGGGTTCTGCCGGGGACCACCGGCCGACCGCCTCCAGCCTGCTCCGCCAGGCGGCCTCCTCCCAGCCCTCCCCGGCGGTGGCGATGACCAGCACGGGGGTCCGCGGGCGAGCCGTCTGCCCCCGGGCGGAGGCCCGGACGACGCGGGCCTCGAGGATGACGAGCGGGTCCCGCTCGTCGGCACGTGCCAGCACCCGGGGCTCGGTGGTCACCACCAGCTCGACGCCGGTCACCGCGCGCTCCTGCGCCCACCCGGCGACCGGACCGGCACGGGCGACAGCGAGGTGCAGCGCCGCGGCGCCGCACACCAGGCCCACGGCCGCCGCCGCGAGCGCGAGCACCAGCAGCACCGGGTGGCCGGCACGACCGGACCCGTCGACCCGGCGAGCGGGCCCAGACGCGCGTCCGCGGTGGCGGCCCACCGGCGGGCCGTCGACCGCGGCGTGGAGGGGACCGGGGAACGGGGCCAGCCGGGCCATGCGGGCGAGCAGGCTCGCCACCAGGGCGAGCGCGCCGCCGGCGACCACCGCCGGCAGCCAGCCGGGACCGGTCAGCACCCCCACCAGGACCGCCCACGCCGTGACGGCCGGCAGGAGGAGCCGCGCGTCGTGGGGCACCTCCCTCTCACCACCCGCCGGTCCCTCCGTCCCTGCCGGCCCCTCGACACCCCTCGGCCCCGCCGTGTCCACCGGCAGCACCGTCTCCGCCGGCCCCTCTGCGTCGGCAGGCCCACCCGGTCCCGCTGCGTCCCCCGCGGACGCGAGGACGCCCCGGCGGCTCACGGTCCGACCGTGACCAGCGGCGCCAGCTGCTCCAGGGTCCGGTCGCCGATGCCGCTCACCTCCAGCAGCTCCTCGACGGCGGTGAACCCGGCGTGCTCCTCCCGCCAGGCCAGGATGCGGCCGGCGGTCACCGGACCGATGCCGGGCAGCTCCTCGAGGTCGGCCTGGGTGGCCCGGTTGAGGTCGACCGGTGCCGTACCGGCCTCGGTGCCGCCGACCCCACCCCCGGCGCCCGCCGGCGTCGTCGCCCCGGCCGGCCCGGCGGCGGCTGACCACCCCGGAGGGGGTTCCTCACCGGGCGCCCCCACCCATACCTGCTCGCCGTCCACCACGACCCGGGCCATGTTGACGGAGCCGGGGTCGGCACCGGAGGTGAGGCCGCCCGCCGCGTCGACGGCGTCGACGACCCGGGCTCCTGGCAGCAGCTCCACGACCCCCGGCGCGGCCACGTGTCCGACGACGTGGACCAGCACGGGCCCCTCCGGGGTGGGGGCCGCCGTGCTCCCGGGCCCGGCCGGCCCATCACCACCCGACCCACCGCCACCCGATGAGTCGGCGCCTGGCTCCGCGGCCCCCGCCGGCGCACCGGGATCGCCACCCACCCCCGCCCCGTCCGTCGCCGACGGCTCACCACCTCCGACGAACCCCGCCGGCGCCGCCTCCGCCTGCTCCTGACCTGGGGCCTCCGGGAGCGCCGTGGCCTGCTGGGCGACCCACCACCACCGACCCCCGAGCACCGCCAGCACGACGACGGCGACGAGCAGCAGACCACCCACGGACCGGGCACCCACCCCGATGCTGGCGCTGCGCCCCGCCCCGGGCACCGGCACGAGCCGCATCTCGCCACCGCGCACGTCGTGGCCCGGGTGCCCGCCCCGGTCACCGTGCCCATCACCCACGACGCCGTGCCCGCCACCCCCGACACTCCCGACACCGTCCCCGGCCCGGCCGACCCCCTCCCCGGTCCGGCCGAGGCCCCGACCCGGCCCACCCCCTGCGCGCTCCCGCTCGTCCGCCTGCTCGTCCGTGGCGCCCGGCCGCACCCGCTCTCCCCGCTCGGCACGGTCGTCCGCGTCGAGCGCCGCACGGCGCGTGCGGTGCCTGCCCTGGTGCAGGGCCTCCATGTCCCCCGAGTCCATGGTCGGCACGCTAGGAGCCCGACGCACCCCGCGGGAGGGGGGCGGGCGCATCTGTGGACGGCCGGGGCGCGCCCCGGAGGGTGTGGACGACGCGGAGCTCGGAGCCGGTGCGGTCTGGGCCTCGCACCGGACCCCGGGGGCAAGGCGGTTCTGCCCCGGGCGGCAGCAGCGGCCTCAGCCGGCGTCGGCCACCACGACCCCGAGGGTGCCCGGGCCGGTGTGCACGCCCAGGCTGGGGTCCAGGGGCAGCACGAGCGGGTCGAGAGCCAGCCGCTGCCCCAGACGGCCCGCCAGCCCGGCGGCGGCCTCCTGGGCGTCCAGCTCGTGCACGGCCAGCCGCGGCCTCCCGCCCGTGGCGCGCATGCGCCCGACCGCGTCGTCCACCAGCGCCTCCAGCCGGGCGAGCGCCTTGCCCCGGGTCCGCACCCGCTCGGCGAGCACCACCTCCCCGTCGGCCACGGTCAGCAGCGGCTTGATGGCCAGCGCCGACCCGAGCACGGCCTGCGACCGGCCGAGCCGGCCGCCGCGCCGCAGGTGCTCGAGGGTGTCGACGTAGAACCACGCGCTCGCCCCGGCCAGCCGACGGTGCACCAGGGCCTCGACCTCCGTCAGGCTCGCTCCGTCCGCCGCCAGCGCCGCGGCGTCCTGAGCGGCCCAGCCGAGCGTCATACCGACCGTGCGGGAGTCCAGCACCCGCACGTCCACCTCGTCCGCCACCTCCGCCGCGGCGAGCCGGGCGGCCTCCACCGTCCCGCTCACCCTGCCGGACAGGTGCACGGACACGACGGCCCGGCAACCGGTACGACCCACCAGCTCGCGGTATGCCTCGACGAACTCCCCCGGCGACACCCGGCTGGTCGAGACGCCGACCCGGTGCGTGGCCGGGCGCAGGGCCTCGACCACCTCCGCGTGCCCGACCTCGCGGGTGTCCCCGCGCCGTCCGGCGACCATGACGTGCAACGGGACCACCGACAGCGCCCGCCCGGCCCCGGGGGGCAGGCAGCTGGCGCTGTCGGTGACGAGGGCGACGTCCATGGTCGGAGCGGGCTCAGACGACGATGTTGACCAGGCTCGGGGCCCGCACGACGACCTTGCGCACGGGCGCCCCGTCGAGGAAGCGCTGCACCTTCTCGCTGCCCAGCGCCAGCGCCTCGAGGTCGGCCTCGGAGATGTCGGCCGCGACGTCGAGCCGGTCGCGCACCTTCCCCTTGACCTGCACCACCGCCGTCACCGAGTCCTCCACGAGCAGAGCCGGGTCGGCCTGCGGGAAGGGCGCGTAGGTCAGGTCCTCGTGCCCGAGCCGCTCCCACAGCTCGGCGGCCAGGTGCGGGGCCACCGGAGCCACCATCTGCACCAGCGGCTCCACGGCTGCCCGGGGCACGGTGTCCAGCTTGGTCAGCAGGTTGTTGAGCTCGATCATCCGGGCGATCGCCGTGTTGGTGCGCAGGGCGGCGTAGTCCGACCCCACCGCGTCGATGGTCCGGTGCAGCGCCTTGGCCAGCGCCGGGCTCAGCGCCTCCTCGGTCACCGTCACCTCGCCGGTGTCCTCGTCCACGACGTTGCGCCACAGGCGCTGGAGGAAGCGCTGGCTGCCGACGACGGCGCGGGTCTCCCAGGGGCGGTACTGCTCCAGCGGCCCCATGCTCATCTCGTAGACCCGGAAGGTGTCCGCCCCGAACTGCTCGACCATCTCGTCGGGGGTGACGACGTTCTTGAGCGACTTGCCCATCTTGCCGTACTCCTGGGTGACCGGCTGGCCGTGCCAGGTGAACGTCGAGGGCCCTCCGTCGGAGGAGGTGTGCTCCTCCACCTCCGCCGCGGGCACGGGGAAGCCGCGGTCGTCACGGTAGACGTAGGCCTCGATCATGCCCTGGTTGATGAGGCGCCGGAACGGCTCCTCGCTGCTCACGTGGCCCAGGTCGAAGAGGACCTTGTGCCAGAAGCGGGCGTAGAGCAGGTGCAGCACGGCGTGCTCCACCCCGCCGACGTAGAGGTCGACCCCGCCCGGGTCGACGGCACCCTCCGGGGCCCCCGGGACGGTCTGCTCACGGGGACCGATCCAGTAGCCCTCCACCTCCGGGTCGACCGGCGCCGCGGTGTTCTCCGGGTCCAGGTAGCGCAGGTAGTACCAGCACGACCCGGCCCAGTTCGGCATGGTGTTGGTCTCGCGGCGCACCGGCACCGGACCCCGCCCGTCGCCGAGGTCCATCGTCGTGTGCACCCAGTCGGTCGCTCGGGCCAGGGGCGCCTCCGGCTCGGAGTCGGCGTCGTCGGCCTCGAAGGTGCGCGGCGCGTAGTCGGGCACGTCCGGCAGGGTGACCGGCAGCTGGTCGTCGGGGACGGCGTGGGCCACGCCGTCCTCGTCCCAGACCAGGGGGAAGGGCTCGCCCCAGTAGCGCTGCCGGCTGAACAGCCAGTCGCGCAGCCGGTAGGTCACGGTCGCGCGACCGCGGCCGGTCTGCTCCAACCAGGCGATGATCCGCTCCTTGGCGTCCTCGACCCCCAGCCCGTCCAGGCTGATCTCGTCGTTGGCCGAGTTGATCGCCGGGCCCTCCCCGGTGAACGCCTGGTCCTCCGGGTGGTCCGGCGTCGGCTGCACCGTGCGCACGACCGGTAGGTCGAAGGCCCGAGCGAAGTCCCAGTCGCGCTCGTCCTGCCCGGGCACCGCCATGATGGCGCCGGTCCCGTAGCCCATGAGCACGTAGTCGGCCACGAAGACCGGCACGGGTGCACCGGTGACGGGGTTCGTCGCCCAGGCGCCGCTGAAGACGCCGGACTTCGCCTTGCCCTCGGTCTGGCGCTCGACGTCGCTCTTGGCCGCGGCCTGCCGCTGGTATGCCGTGACCGCCTCGCGCGGGGTCGAGGCGCCCGCGGTCCACGCGTCCTGGGTGCCGGCGGGCCAGGCCTCGGGCACGATCTGCGCGACGAGCGGGTGCTCGGGCGCCACCACCATGAAGGTGGCCCCGAAGAGGGTGTCGGGCCGGGTGGTGAAGACCTCCAGCGACGCCTCCCCCCCGGTCGTCGTCGGGACCGGGAAGGCGACCTGCGCGCCGGTCGAGCGACCGATCCAGTTGCGCTGCATGAGGCGCACCCGCTCCGGCCAGTCCAACCGGTCCAGGTCGTCGGTGAGGCGGTCGGCGTACGCGGTGATCCGCATCATCCACTGCGACAGGTTGCGCTTGAAGACGGGCAGGTCGCCCCGCTCGGACCGGCCGTCGGCGGTGACCTCCTCGTTCGCCAGCACGGTGCCCAGACCGGGGCACCAGTTGACCGGCGCCGCCGAGACGTAGGCCAGCCGGTAGCCGTCCAGCACCCGCGCCTGCTCGGCCGGGGAGAGCTCACCCCACGGACGACCGCCGGGGACCTCGCGGCGGCCGTCGGCGAACTGCTCGACGAGCTCGCGGATCGGCCGGGCCCGGCCCGGCGCGCTCTGCCCCGACCCCGGTCGAGGGTCCGCCTCCGGGTCGTACCACGCGTCGTGGATCTGCTGAAAGATCCACTGCGTCCAGCGCACGTAACCGGGGTCGATGGTGGCGAAGGTGCGCCGGGGCTCGTGCGAGAGCCCGATCATCCGCATCTGCCGGCGGTAGGTCGACATCGCCTCCTCGGTCGTCACCCGGGGGTGCTGCCCGGTCTGCACGGCATAGTGCTCCGCCGGCAGCCCGAAGGCGTCGAACCCCATGGCGTAGAGGACGTTGGCGCCGGTCGTGCGCAGGAACCGTGCGTGGACGTCGGTCGCGACGTAACCGAGCGGGTGCCCGACGTGCATCCCGGCACCGGAGGGGTAGGGGAACATGTCCATGACCACCCGGTGCCCACGCCCCTCGGCGAGCCGCGGGTCCTCCGGCGTCGCCCAGGGGCCGGCCGGGTTGGCCGAGGCGAAGGTGTCCTCCCGCTCCCACCGGTCCTGCCAGCGGCCCTCGATGCGGCCGGCCAGCTCGGCGGTGTAGCGGTGCTGGGGGGTGCGCTCGCTCATCGTGTGCTCTCGTCTCGTTCTCGCTGCGTGGTCCTCGTCGTGCCCGGTGCAGACAAAAGCCCCTCACGCAGGAGGGGCTGGCCGCGCTCGCAGATCGGTCGTCTGCTCAGCGCGGCCCGGTCAGGAGGAGCTCGCCGCCGGTCGACATGGTGCAGCCCATGCTAGCGCAGCGGGCGTCCACCCCGTGGGGGGTGGACGCCCGCTGCGCAGCCCGGGTCGAGCCTCGCTCAGCCCCCGAGCGCGTTGAAGCGCTTGGCCATGGCCGACTTCTTGTTGGCGGCCTGGTTCTGGTGGATGACGCCCTTGGTGACCGCCTTGTCCAGCTTGCGGGAGGCGGCGTGCAGCGCGTCCGAGGCCTTGCTGGTGTCACCGCTGTCGGCGGCCTCGCGGAACTTGCGCATGAAGGTGCGCAGCTCGGACTTGTGCGCGCGGTTGCGCTCCGTGCGGGCCGCGTTGGTCTTGACGCGCTTGATCTGGCTCTTGATGTTTGCCACTGAGAACTTCCTGGTCAGTCGTTGGTCAGATGTCGTGAGGGCGACGCCCGCGCGGGGCGAACTGGCGTGGGGATACCTGGCGATGCCCGGTGCGCGGGATGGTGCGGATGGTCCTGCGAGCGCGCACGACCGAGCGCGCACGCAACGGCCAAGGCTAGCAGCGCGAGGGCGCCCCGCCCAAGTCGCGCCGGTCAGCCGTTGCGCTGCCGGCAGACCTCCAGCACCGCGCGCTCCACGGCATACTCCGGGCTGCGGACGCTCGCCTCCGTCCGGATGCCGCCCTTGACGTCGACATCGGCCTGCGCGACGGCCTGGATCGCCCGGCCCAGACGCTCGCCGTCCCAGCCCTGGCTGACCCGTCGAGCAGCGTCCACCTGCCAGGGGGCCATGCCGAGGTCGCGGGCGAGCTGGGCCGACCCGCCGCGCCCGGCGGAGGCCACCTTGCCGACCTGACGCAGCTGCATCGCCAGCACCGCCACGATGGGCACCGGGTCCAGACCCCCGAGCATGACGTGCCGGAGCAGGGCCATCGCGGTCGCCTCGTCGCCCGCGAGGGCCGCCTCGGCGACCCGGAAGCCGGTCGTCTCGACCTTCTCGCCGTAGTAGGTGGTGACGTCGTCGACCTCCACGAGGCCCTCGACGTCCCGGATGAGCTGCTCGCACGCCGCGGCCAGCTCGCGCAGGTCCTTGCCGACCGCGAGCACCAGGGCCCCGACGGCCTCCGGCGCGATCTTGCGCCGGGCGTCCCGGAACTCCCCGGTGACGAACTCGTGCTTGTCCCGATCGGTCTTGACGGCCTTGGCCTCGACGACCCTGGCGCCCCCCTTCCGCAGGGCGTCCAGCACCCGCTTGCCGCGGTTGCCCGACTTGTGCCGCACGACCAGGGTGACCGCGTCGGCGGGCTGCTCGAGGTAGCCGACCAGGTCCTCGACCAGCGCGTCGTCGGCCTCGTCCATGTCGTGGACGACGATGACGCTCCAGCCACCGAAGAGGCTGGGGCTCGCGTGGACCAGCAGCTCGCCGGCCTGGTAGCTCGACGGGTGCACGCGGACCACCTCCGCGTCCGGCTCGGAGGCCCGCACGGCGGCCAGGATCGAGTCGACGCCGCGCTCGGCCCGCAGCTCCTCGGGGCCGGTGATGAGCGCCAGGGGCGGCGGCCCGCTCACCGGTCGTCCTCGGTGCCGGGAGGCCCCCACGCGCCCAGCTCGAGCCACCCCCGGTCCACGCGGGCGGGACGCACGCGCCGCACGGCGGCCACCGGCAGCGGTCCGTAGAGATGGGGGAAGCGCTCGGAGCCGGGATCGGCAGGATCCCCTGGCTCGACGCGGACCTCCACCTCGTGCCGGGCGAGCACCTCCGGGTCGATCTCGAGCACCAGCAGGGGCTCGCTCACCCCGGCGTACAGCGCACGGGCGACGCCGGGCAGCTGCTCGGGACGGCTTGCGTGGATGAAGCCGACCTCCGCCAGCCCGGCGCCGCGGGTGGACCGGTCATAGCTCCCGGAGCGCAGCGCCCGCTCCCAGTCGGTCTCCTCGGCGAGGTGCCACAGCGCCTCGGCGGCGTCCCCCGGCTGCTCCTGCTCGCTCATGGGTGCCACTCTGCCACGCGGGTCGGACACACCAGGCAGGCTCGCGTCACGCCCCGACGGGGGGCAGCGCGGCGCGGGCCCAGACCTGGCCGCCGGCCGTCACCACGAGCACCTCGGCGACGTCCTCGCGCAGGACCGCGGCGTTCATCTCGCAGTCGAGCGGGTCACGGGTGCCGAGGAAGCTGCCCGAGCCGGTCCGCCCGCCGGAGCGGTCGACGAGCACGACGTCGTAGACCTCGCCCGGCTGGGCGCCGTCGACGACCCAGACCGTCTCGGTGCCCCAGGTGTGGGCGATGACCCCGAGGTCGACCTCGGCCCCCGATGCCGTGTCCTGCACCGTCGCCCGTTCGAGCGCGCCGAGCGTGCCCGGGTCCCCCTCCGGGGTGCCGGGGCGCAGTCGACGCACGACGTCCTGTCCCACCGCGCCGGTCGCGACCAACCCGGCCGCCGCCAGCCCGAAGAGGGCCCGCCGGCCGGGACGGGCGCGCTCGAGGTCCCGGCGCGGCGTCCCCGACCCGGCCGCGACGCCCGACCCGGCCGGCCCGTCCTCCTCGGAGGCGATCTGCTCCTTGGCCCGGCGCAGCACCGCCGAGGACGGTGTCAGAGCCAGCGCCTGCTCGTCCCAGCCGTCGAGCTGCTGCACGGCCTCCAGGGTGGCCCGGAGCTGGGCGATCTCCTCGTCGACGGTCGGGTCCGCGGCACGCAGGGCGTCCAGCCGCTGCCGCCGGACGTCGTCCAGGGACCCCTCGGCCGCGGCGAGCACCAGCTCCTCCCGGTCGCCCTCAGGCGTCGTCACGGTCATCCTCCTCGGTGAGCATCCCGCGCAGGGCGCGCAGGGCGTAGTACATCCGGCTGCGCAGCGTCCCCACCGCGACGCCGGTCCGCTCGGACAGCTCGTCGTAGGTCAGCCCGCGCACCTGCACCTCCACGACGACCTGGCGGTGCTCGGGGCTGAGCCGGGACAGCCCCGCCAGCAGGGTGACCCGGTCGGCCACCTGGGAGTCCACCCCCGGCTGCGGTGCCGACTCGGGCGGAGCGGCCCGCACCTCCACGGGCCGCCGCGACCGCGCCCGGGCGCTGTCGATGATGACGCGCCGGGCGATGGCGATGAGCCAGGTGCGCTCCGAGCCGCGCTCGGCGCGGAAGGTGTCCCGGGCGCGCCAGGCCCGCACCAGGGTCTCGTGCACGCAGTCCTCGGCGGCGTGCCGGTCACCGAGGGCGTTGACCGCGACGCCGAGCAGCAGCGACCCGTGCTCGTCGAAGGCGCGGGCGACGTCGAAGTCCCGTCGGCTCAGCGGTCTCGCCTCCCGTGGCGCAGCGCGGTCCAGCACAGTGAGACCGGCCGTGGTCATGGTCCACTCCCTCCTGCTGTCGTCGGAGGGGTATACGTCGGCGGGGTCCGCGACGTTCGACCAGTCTCGCAAAACGACCTCGGGTCGCCGTGAACGCGGGGAGGTGTGGCGACGTATACCCCTGCACACCGGCCCTGAAGCGGGGCCGACCACGATGGGAGTCAGCATGAGCACGACGACGAACACCGCCCGTCCGACCCGCCGCGGCCTGACCGCCACCGCGGGTGGCCTCGGCGCCCTCGCGCTGGTGGCCGCCGGCACCCTCCCGGCCTCCGCCGAGACCGAGGTCGACATGCCCGACACGTTCACCTCCGCCTTCTCGGTGACCGCCACGCCGGAGAACGTCGTGGACGGCGAGGGCAACCCCGCGCCCGGCGAGGAGGGCGCCATGGGGATGTTCACCTTCATGATCAACTCCGACGAGGAGATCATCTGCTACGACATCGAGCTCACCGGCGTCACCGGCGAGTACGACAGCCCCGCCAAGACGGCCACGCACATCCACCAGGCGAACGCCGGCGAGGGCGGCCCGCCGCGCCTGGCCTTCCCGAACCCGACCGGTGACGGGGACGTGCGCACCAGCGCGGGCTGCCTGCAGGGCCCCTTCACCACCGGGCTCGAGGGCGACGACGGCAACGACACCGGCGAGGGCTTCTCGCTGGCCGAGATCGAGGCCAACCCGGCCGGCTTCTCCGCCGACACCCACACCTCCGAGTTCCTGCCCGGCGCCGTGCGCGGTCAGCTGCAGGAGATCCCGGTGGGCGGCGCGGAGACCGGCGGCGAGGCCCCCGGCACCGGCGACCCGATGCTCATCGGTCTCGGTGCGGGTGTCATGGCGCTCGGCCTCGGCGGCGCCGTGCTGGCCGCCCGCGGGCGTCGTCAGCACTGACCGGCACCCCCACGGCTAGGCCGACCTAGTCGCCTCCCCGGCCTCCTCCAGCTCCAGACCGAGCTGGGTGAGCCGGGCGGTGACCAGGTCGGGCGCCAGGCCGAGGTGGTCAGCCAGCTCGGTGAGGCCCACCCCCGACTCCACGCCGTCGCGCAGCTCCTCGTCCTGCTCGTCGGTCCAGGCGTGGCCACCGGTCACCGCGGTGCGGGGTGAGCGTGCGACGGGCACCGCCCCGGCGGCCTCCACGAGCGGGGCACCACCGAGGCCCCGCGCCCCCGGCTCGGCGACCGGCACCGGTTCGGGCGCGGTCTCGTCGAGGCGCCGCAGGGCGCCCAGCACGAGCTGGGTGTCGGTGGTGGGCCAGAAGGGGGGCAGGGAGCGCTGCAGGAACCCGGCATACCTCGCGCTGATCATCCGCGAGTCGAGGAAGGCGACGACACCGCGGTCGTCCCCGCGCCGGATGAGCCGTCCCGCCCCCTGGGCGAGGCGCAGCGCGGCGTGCGTGGCCGAGACCGCCATGAAGCCGTTGCCGCCCATCCGGCCGATCGCCTCGGTGCGGGCTGAGGTCAGCGGGTCGTCGGGACGCGGGAACGGGATGCGGTCGACGAGGACGAGCTGGCAGGCGGAGCCGGGGACGTCGACGCCCTGCCAGAGCGACAGCGTGCCGAACAGGCAGGCGGCCGGGTCGGAGGCGAACTCGCGCACCAGGGTCGGGAGCTGGTCGTCCCCCTGGCAGCGGATGGTGATGCCCGTGTCGGACAACCGGCTGCGCATCTCCTCGGCCGCCGCCTCGGCGGCCCGCCGCGAGCTGAACAGCCCCAGCGTGCGCCCCCCGGCCGCCCGGACCAGCTGCTCCATCTCGTCGAAGACGGCCGGGCCGGCGCCGTCGCGACCCGGCGGCGGCAGGTGCGCCGCGACGTAGGCGATGGCCTGGGCGGGGTAGTCGAAGGGCGAGCCGACATCCAGGCCCTCCCAGGCCGGGGCGCCCGGTCCGCGCAGCCCGATGGTGCCCGCCACGGCGTCGAAGGTGCCGCCCAGCTCCAGCGTCGCCGAGGTGAGGACGACGGTGCGCTCCTGGAAGATCTTGTCGCGCACCATCATCGCCACGCTCATGGGAGCCACCCGCAGGATGCTGCCGCGGCGCTGGTCCTGGGTGATCCACACGACGTCCAGCTCGGCCTCGCCGAGGACCCGCTCACTGGTGTCGAAGACGTCCTGCACCGCGGCCATCGCCATCTGCGTCGACCCGTCGGCCTCGGCGCCCTTCTCCGGCCGGATCTCGCTCAGGGTGGCGCGGGCGGCGTCCCGGACGAGCTGCAGCGCGGTCACCAGCCGGTCCGGCAGCGCCGCGAGCTTGCCCTCGGGCAGGTCGGCCAACGCGGCCTCGAGCAGCTCGGTCGTCTCGGCCAGTCGCTCGGCGGCCTCCCCCTTGCCGGCCCGCCGCGCGGCCACCGACACCGTCGAGGCGGTCAGCTCGTCGGTGATGGTGGAGGTGACCCGGTCGGTGAGCTCGTGGGCCTCGTCGACGACGAGCAG
This sequence comes from Serinicoccus chungangensis, assembly GCF_001483745.1. Classification (GTDB taxonomy): domain Bacteria; phylum Actinomycetota; class Actinomycetes; order Actinomycetales; family Dermatophilaceae; genus Ornithinicoccus; species Ornithinicoccus chungangensis_A. The sequence goes on from NZ_LQBL01000028.1 coordinate 556,990, forward strand.
GTCGTGCTCGGGCAGCATGAACCGCCCCTCGAAGGCGTCGATCGCCATGAAGCTGTGGTTGGTGACGATGACGTCGACCTCGCCCGCCGCCTCGCGGGAGCGCTCGACGAAGCAGTCGGCCACGACGGGGCACCGGCTCCCCAGGCACTCGTGCGAGGTGACCGAGACCTGCCGCCAGGCACGGTTGCTCACGCCCGGCACGAGCTCGTCGCGGTCCCCGGACTCGGTGAGCTCGGCCCAGTCCCTCAGCCGGCTCACCTCGTCGCCGAGCCGGGAGCGCTCGCGGTCCACCTGGCCCAGGGCCAGCAGCGCGTCCTCGTCGTCGTCCGGGAAACCACCGACGAGCTTGTGCTGGCACAGGTAGTTGGACCGGCCCTTGACCAGCGCGAAGGTCGGCCGCCGACCCAGCAGCGGGGCGAGCGCCTCGGAGATCCGCGGCAGGTCGCGGTCGACGATCTGGGCCTGCAGCGCGAGCGTCGCGGTGGCGACGACAGCGGGCCTGCCCGTCCGGACGGCGTGCGCGATCGCCGGCACGAGGTAGGCCAGGGACTTGCCGGTGCCCGTGCCGGCCTGGACGAGCAGGTGCTCCTCGCGCTCGACGGCCCGCTCGACCGCCCTCGCCATCTGCAGCTGGCCGGGGCGCTCGCTGCCCCCGACCCCGCCGACGGCGGCCGCGACGAGGGCGTCGAGCTCGGGGGTGGTGGGCATGGCCCCAGGGTATGCCGTGGCCCCCGCCCGCGCTGACGCCGTCCACAGCCCGGCCAGGGCACCTGAGCAGAGAAGGGCGCCCCACGCACGGGTCGCAGCAGCTGCCTCGGGAGCCGTTCTCTGCTCAGGTCTCGGCAGCCTCGTCAGGCCTCGGCGGCGAGGACGCGCTCGGCCCCGGTGTAGACGTTGAGGCTGCGGCCCCGGTTGAAGCCGACGAGCGTGAGGCCGACGTCCTCGGCCAGCTCCACCGCCAGCGAGGACGGCGCGGAGACGGCGGACAGGACCGGGATGCCGGCCAGGGCCGCCTTCTGCACCAGCTCGAAGGACGCCCGCCCGGACACCTGCAGGACCGCCCCGGGCAGCGGCACACCCCGCTCCCGCAGCGCCCAGCCCACCACCTTGTCGACCGCGTTGTGCCGTCCCACGTCCTCGCGCAGGCACACCAGGTCGAGCCCCGCGCCCTGCGCCCCCGGCACGAAGAGCCCCGCGGCGTGCACCCCGCCGGTGCGGTCGAAGACGGCCTGGCTCTCGCGGAGCCGGTCGGGCAGGGCCAGCAGGTCGGTCAGGTCGACGCGCGCCCGGTCGGCGCCCAGGTCGTGGCTGCTCGTGCGGCGGACGGACTCGATCGAGGCGGTGCCGCAGACCCCGCAGGAGGAGGAGGTGTAGACGTGCCGCTCCAGCGAGGGGTCGGGTGGTGCGACCCCCTCGGCCAGCCGCACGTCGACGATGTTGTAGTCCCGCAGGCCGTCCGACCCGATCCCGGAGCGGTAGTCGATCTGGTCCACGTCGTCCCACGAGGAGACCACGCCCTCCCCGTGCAGGAAGCCGACCGCCAGGTCGAAGTCGTCCCCCGGCGTCCGCATCGTCACCGAGAAGGACCGGCCGCCCACCCGGACCTCCAGCGGCTCCTCCCCGGCGAGGACGTCCGCCCGCTCGCGCACGGCGCCCTCGGCAGTGAGGCGGCGCACGCGCCGTCGTTGGGTGACCCTCGCCATACCTGCACGGTATCCCCTAGGTTCGAGGGATGGACGAGGCCACCGACACCCTGCTGCGCTACCTGCAGGCGGGCCGGGACGCGGTCGTGTGGAAGGTCGAGGGCCTGGGCGAGCACGACGCGCGTCGTCCGCTCACGCCGACGGGCACGAGCATCCTGGGCGTGGTGACCCACCTGACCTGGGTGGACTGCGGCTACCTGGGGGCCTGCCTCGGGCGCCCCTTCCCCGAGCCCGAGCCCTGGGACCTGGACGACCCCGCGACCGACCCGAACGCCGATCTCGTGGCCGACCCCGACCAGAGCCTGGAGCAGGTCCTCGACCTCTACCGGCGGGCGGCGGCCTGGTCGGACGCGACGGTGGCGGCCCTCGACCCCGGGGCGACCGGGACGGTGCCGTGGTGGCCGCCGGAGCGCCGCCACCCCAGCCTGCACACGCTGCTGGTGCACCTCACCACGGAGACGCACCGGCACGCCGGCCAGCTCGACATCCTCCGTGAAGGGCTCGACGGACGGATCGGCGCGCGGCCCGACCTGCTCAACCTCGCCGAGGACACCGACTGGTCCGCGCACGTCGCGCGCGTCCAGCAGGCCGCCGACCGCTTCCGCTGAGGCGCCCCGCTGCCCCCTACCGGTTCGGTATGCCGTCCGGCGCGCAGACGAAGTGCGCCACGAGGGCGGTCCAGCCGGTCTGGTGGGAGGCACCGAGACCGCGTCCGTCGTCGCCGTGGAAGTACTCGCTGAAGGTCGGGTGCGCGTCCCACAGCGGCCCGCGCGGGTGGTGCCGCGGGGTCCCGGGGCGTCGCCCGTCCGGCCCCGGCCGGAAGAGCGAGACGAGCCGCTCCTCGATCTCGTGGGCGACCTGCTCCATACCCATCTGCTGCCCGGACCCGGTGGGGTACTCCACCTCGACGCCGGCCCCGGCCCCGCGGCCGTAGATCCGCAACGCGTCGAGCAGCAGCGCGTTGACCGGCAGCCAGACCGGCCCGCGCCAGTTGGAGTTGCCGCCGAACATCCGGGAGTCCGACTCGCCGGGCACGTAGCGCAGCGAGAGGTCGGCCCCGGCGACGTGGACGCTCACGCCGTCGCGGTGCGCCGCGGACAGCGACCGGATCCCGTGCGGGGAGAGGAACTCCCCCTCGTCGAGCAGCGGCCGCAGCAGCGCCGACCACTGCTCCTTGGACACGAGCGACAGGGTGCGCAGGGCATACCCGCGGTGGTTGGTGTGGATGAGTGCGTCGGCGAGCTCGGGGCGCCGCTCGGTCCACCCCTGGAAGAAGTCGGTGAGGTCCGGCAGCTCGGTCGCGACCCAGTTGGGCACGATCGAGATGCCGGTGAGCGGCAGCAGGCCCACCATCGAGCGCACCGGCATCCGGTGCGCCGTGCCGTCGTCGTCGACGAGCACGTCGTGGAAGAACTCGTCCTCGGTGTCCCAGAGGGAGGTGTGGTGCGTGCCGAAGTCGTCCAGCGCCTCCGCGATCGACAGGAAGTGCACGAGGAACTTCGTCGACACCTCGTCCCACGCCTTGTCGTGCCGCGCCAGCTCGGCCGACATCCGCAGCATCTTGAGGCAGAACATCCCCATCCACGCGGTGGCGTCCGCCTGCTCCAGCCGCTGATCGCCGGCCAGCGCCTCGCTGCGGTCGAAGAGCCCGACGTTGTCCATCCCGAGGAATCCGCCCTCGAAGACGTTGGAGCCCTCGGAGTCCTTGCGGTTCACCCACCACGGGAAGTTGAGCAGCATCTTGAGCACGACCCGCTCGAGGAAGTCGCGGTCGCGGCCGCCGTCGATGCTGAAGACCTGCCAGGCCGCCCACGGGTGCACCGGCGGGTTGACGTCGGAGAAGTTCCACTCGTAGGCCGCGAGCTGGCCGTTGGGGTTCATCACCCACTCGCGGCACATGAGCAGCAGCTGCCACTTGGCGAAGAACGGGTCGACGTGCGCGAGCGCGACGCAGTGGAAGGCCAGGTCCCAGGTCGCGAACCAGGGGTACTCCCACTCGTCCGGCATCGAGATGACCTCGGCGAGGTTGACGTGCCGCCAGCGGGTGTTGCGCCCGGTCCGGCGGGTATGCCGTCCCGGCGGCGGGGGCGGCTGCCCCGGGTCCCCCTCGATCCAGCGCGGGACGTCGTAGAGATAGAGCTGCTTGCCCCACTGCAGGCCCGCGAAGGCGCGCCGCGCGATGAGCGCGTCCTGCTCGCTCGTGCCCGCCGGGATGACCTGGGCGTAGAACGCCTCGCACTCCTGCTCCCGCACCGCGAGGACCTCCTCGACCCCGGTGGCGACGGCCGGTGCGCCCTCCAGCTCGGTGAGCCGCAGCCGGACGGTGACGCTCTCCCCCGGCGGGACGGCCTCGAAGCGCCACCAGAGCGCCGCCTTGGTCCCCGTCCGCGCGGGGTTGGCGGCATCCGCCTGGCCGTGCACCACCGCGCGGTTCACCGCGTCCTTGGGGTATGCCGTGTCGCCCTCGCGCGCAGCGTCCTCACCCCAGAGGGCGGCGACGTTGGTCTCGTTGTCGCAGAAGAGAAGTGAGGGCTCGACCTGCTCGGCGCCAGGACCGGAGGACGCCTCGAGGCGCACCCGGCCGAGCTCGTGGTGCTCGCCGATGACGGCGGCGGCATACCCCTGTCGCGGTTCCCCTGCCCACAGCCGGGGCCGCCGCTCGTCCAGACCCCAGCTCCAGGTGTTGCGGAACCACAGCTGCGGCACGAGGTGCAGGGGGGCCGCGTCGGGTCCGTGGTTGGTCGCCGTGATCTCCACGCAGAGGTCGCTCGGGCTCGCCTTGGCGTGGCGGACCTGCACGTCGAAGAAGCGGTCGCCCTCGAACACCCCGGTGTCGGCGAGCTCGTACTCCTCCTCCTCGATCCCCCGCTCACCGTTGACCCGCACGAGCTCTTCGTAGGGGAAGGCCGCCTGCGGGTAGCGGTAGAGCCAGGAGGCGTAGCTGTGCGTGGGCGTGCCATCCAGCGCCCACCAGTACTCCTTGACGTCCTCACCGTGGTTGCCCTGCGGGTTGGTCAGGCCGAAGAGCCGCTCCTTGAGCCGGTCGTCGCGACCGTTCCAGAGCGCCAGGCCGAGGTTGAGGTAGCCGTCGAGGTCGCTGATCCCGGCCAGGCCGTCCTCCCCCCAGCGGTAGGCGCGCAGGTGGCTGTGGTCGAAGGGGAAGGACCCCCAGGCGTCCCCGTCCGCGCTGTAGTCCTCGCGCACCGTGCCCCACTGCCGGGCCGAGACGTAGGGACCCCACCTGCGCCAGGCGGCACGCGGGTCGTCGGAGTCGGCGAGGCGGTCGTGCTCTGCGGTGCTCACGGCCGCCAGGGTGTCACACGGTCGGGCCGACGCACTCGTCAGGACGCCAGGGCCTGCGTGGCCCTACCGTGGAGCCATGCCTGTCAGAGACCTCGCCGGACGTCGGATCGCCATCGTCGGGGCCAGCGGCGCCCTCGGCTCGCTGCTCGCGCGCCGGCTCGTCGACGAGGGTGCGCGCCTGCTCCTGGTGGGCCGCGACGAGCAGCGGCTCCGGGCGCTGGGGATCGACGCCCCGACCGTGGTCGCCGACCTCGGCGACGCCACCGCGGGTGACCGGGTGGCGGCCGCCGCGACCGAGCACCTCGGTGGCCTCGACGGTGTCGTCAACGCCGCCGGCATCGCCGCCTTCGGGTCGCTGGTCGACACCCCGGACGAGGTCATCGAGGAGGTCTTCACCACCAACGTCATCGGCCCGGCCTTCCTGCTGCGCCGGCTCCTGCCCCTCCTGCAGGAGTCGAAGGGGTTCGTCGTCAACCTCAGCGCGATCCTGGCCGAGCGCCCGATGGCCGGGATGGGGGTGTATGCCGCGAGCAAGGCGGCGATGACCTGCCTCGACCGGGCGCTCGCCAGCGAGCTGCGCCGGGCCTCGGTCTCGGTGCTGGACGTGCGCCCGCCGCATACCGAGACCGGTCTCGCCGACCGCCCGATCCACGGCACCGCACCGCGTCTGCCCCAGGGCCTGGAGCCTCAGGTCGTGGCCGACCGGATCGTGCGGGCCATCGCCGCGGGAGACACCGAGCTCGCCTCCGACGCCTTCACGTCCGGCGACTGAGGCGTCGCCGTGGGTCAGGAGCGAGCATGAGCGACCTGCAGTGCCCGGCCCGCATCGTCCTGCTGGACGCCGACGCGGCGCACACCTCGACCGAGGCCCTTCAGGCCGAGCGGGTGGCTCACGTCTACGCGGACAGGGGATGTGGGGCCCTGGACCCGGCCACCGCGCTCGCGGCGGCGTGGGAGGTCGTGGTCACCGGGCTGGATGCCAGCCCAGGCGGCTTGCGCACCGCCTTGGAGGACCTCGCCGACCTGCACCGCGGCGAGACCGTGGTGGTCGTGACTCACGGCGAGGTCATGACCGCCCTCCTGCCCACGCTGGGGTGGGCCGTCGAGGACCGTGCCCCGTGCGCCGGTCTGGTCCTGGAGCGTGACGGGGACGGCTGGCGCAACCGTGGTCGGGTGACCGCACGCCCGGATGGAGGCGCCGCTCAGACGGCGTAGTCGCTGAGGTGGCCGTGCAGGTCGGGGTCGACCTTGGCCTCGACCCGGGTGCCCTCGGCGGTGTGCTCCTCGGCGAGGATCTCGCCCTCGTCGTAGAGCCGCGCCACGAGGTCGCCCCGGTCGTAGGGCAGCAGCACGTCCACGAGGATCTCCGGACGGGGCAGCGCGGCCTCGACCGCCTCGAGCAGCTCCGGCACGCCGGCACCGGTCTTGGCCGAGACGACGACCACCCGCGGGTAGGCGCGGCGCAGCCGGTCGAGGACCTCGGGGTCGGCGAGGTCGGCCTTGTTGACCGCCACGATCTCGGGGATCTTGAGGGCCGAGCCCTCGTCGATCTCCGCGAGCACGGCGTGCACCGCGTCGACCTGCCCCTCCGGGTCCGGGTGCGAGCCGTCCACGACGTGCAGCAGCACGTCGGCGTCCGCCGCCTCCTCGAGGGTGGACCGGAAGGCCTCGACGAGCTGGTGGGGCAGCCGCTTCACGAAGCCGACGGTGTCGGACAGGGTGTAGGTGCGGCCCTCCTCGCTCTCGGTGCGCCGGACCGTCGGGTCCAGGGTCGCGAAGAGCTGGTTCTGCACCAGGACCCCCGCCCCGGTGAGGCGGTTGAGCAGCGAGGACTTCCCGGCGTTGGTGTAGCCGACGATGGCCACGCTGGGGACCCGGTGGCTGCGCCGCGAGGAGCGCTTGGTGTCGCGGACGGTCTTCATCGCCGTGATCTCCCGGCGGAGCCGGGCGATGCGGGTGTTGATCCGCCGCCGGTCCAGCTCGATCTTGGTCTCACCGGGGCCGCGGGAGCCGATGCCCTCACCCCCGGCCACCCGGCCACCGGCCTGGCGGGACATCGACTCGCCCCAGCCGCGCAGGCGCGGCAGGAGGTACTGCAGCTGGGCCAGCTCGACCTGGGCGCGACCTTCCTTGCTCTTGGCGTGCTGGGCGAAGATGTCGAGGATGAGCGCGGTGCGGTCGATGACCTTGACCTTGACGACGTCCTCCAGCGCGCGCCGCTGGGACGGGCCGAGCTCGCCGTCGCACACGACGGTGTCGGCGCCCTCCGCGGCCACGATCTCCCGCAGCTGCGCGGCCTTGCCGCTGCCCAGGTAGGTCGCGGGGTCCGGCTTCTGCCGCCGCTGGATGACGCCGTCGAGCACGGTCGAGCCGGCGGTCTCGGCCAGCGCGGCGAGCTCGCGCAGCGAGTTCTCCGCGTCCTCGAGGGTCGTCTGCCCGTTGTCCTCCCACACGCTCGCGAGGACGACCCGCTCGAGGCGCAGCTGGCGGTACTCGACCTCGGTGACGTCCTCGAGCTCGGTGGACAGCCCCGCGACCCGGCGCAGCGCGGCACGCTCCTCCCGGTCCAGCTGGTCGCCGTCCCGGTCCAGGTCGCCGTGCACGCCCGGGTCCGTGCCCTCGGGCGTCTGCCCCCAGCTGCCCCAGTCGCCCTCGTGCAGGTCGATCGCGTCGTCGTCGATGAGGGCCTCGGCGCGGCGGTCGAGCAGGCGGCCGCCGTCGGTGCCGGTCGGGTCGGTGCGTGGTGCGGTCATAATCTCCTTCGGGTCGTGCAGACGGTATGCCTGCGGCCGGCTCCCCGCCAGCCTCTCACCAGGTGAACGCCGCGGACCACCGATTTGTTGCCTCGGTCGGTCGCGCCGCCGTGGGAGACTGGCCGCCGATGAGCACGGACGACGACAGCCCCCGGCAGCCGGGTGACCACTACTTCTCGGCGCGACCCGCCTCCGCGGACGCGCTGCGACCCCTGACGGTGCGGCTGGCCGGCCGCGAGCACGAGCTGGTGACCGCAGCCGGGATCTTCTCCCCCGACGGCATCGACAAGGGGACCCGGGTCCTGCTCGAGCAGGCGCCGGCGCCCCCCGCGCAGGGGACGTTCCTCGACCTGGGGTGCGGCTGGGGGCCACTCGCGCTCACGCTGGCGCTGGAGTCCCCCGGTGCCACGGTGCACGCCGTGGACGTCAACGAGCGGGCGCTCGACCTCGCCCGACGCAACGCCGGGCTGCTGGACCGCGCTGACGTGCTGGTGAGCAGGCCGGAGGACGTCGACCCGGACGTGCGCTTCGACCTGGTGTGGTCCAACCCCCCGATCCGCGTCGGCAAGCAGGCGCTGCACGACCTGCTGCTCACCTGGCTCCCCCGGCTGTCGGACCGGGCCGGGGCGGCGGCCTACCTCGTGGTCCAGAAGAACCTCGGGGCCGACTCCCTGCAGACGTGGCTCTCCGCGACCCTGCCGGGGGCCATGGGGCCGGTGCGGGCCACCCGGGCGGCGAGCAGCAAGGGCTTCCGCGTGCTACGCGTCGGCCGGGGCTGAGCGCCTCCGCTCGGCCGGGCGGGCGAGGAACGGGAAGATGAGCACCGTGAAGGCGCCGGCGGCGACGAGCACCGCGGCGACCTCGCCGGGGATGAGGTCGCGGGAGACGCCGAGCTCGGTGACCGCCACGATGATGGGCAACCCGGTCGCCGCGTAGAGCGCCAGCCGCCGGCGGTCGGCCGGGTCGGTGAGCCCGGAACCGGTGCGGGTGAACCGCTCGCGCAGCCAGACCGGGCCCCCGCGCAGCGCCAGGATCATGACGACCAGGCCCAGCAGGAGGAACGGCTGCTCGACGACCGCCGCGACGTCGACGTTCATCCCGGAGGTGACGAAGAACACCGGCACGAAGAAGCCGTAGGCGGCGCCCTCGAGGCGCTCCTCGTAGGCCTCGAAGCCGCGCGGGCGGACGGCGCGGACGATGAACCCGGCGGCGAAGGCCCCGAGCACGACGTCGAGCTCGAAGACGCTGGCGGCGGCCATGAGCGTGAGCAGCAGCCAGAACGTCACCCGGATCGCGGTCTGGGCCGTGGTGTCGGCGCCCTCCACCAGGGCCGCGCGGATGCCCGGGACCCGCATCACCAGGCGGTGGGGCAGGACGGCCACGAGCGCGGCGAGCGCGAAGAAGGCCAGCAGGACGCCCGCCGAGACCCAGGTCGACCGCGTCGAGAGGAGCAGCGCCATGGCCATGACCGGCATGAGCTCGCCCACCGCCCCGTGCGTGAGGACGGCCGTCCCGAGCGGGGAGTCCAGCTGGCCCCGGTCCTTGAGGATCGGCAGCAGGGTGCCAAGCGCGGTGGACGTGACCGCGATGGCCAGCACGGTCGCGGCGGCCAGGCTCTCGTCCGGGATGAGCGCCCAGGCCAGGCCCAGGGCCAGCACGAGGCACAGCACCCAGGTGAGCGCGGCCTGCCGCCCCTGACGGGCCCGCAGCGTGGCCGGGTCGATCTCGGTGCCGGCGAGCAGGAAGAGCAGCCCCAGGCCGAGCTCGCGCACCAGCCCCACCCCGGACCCGACCTCCGCGAGCGCCAGCACGCCCGGCCCGATGAGGCAGCCCAGGGCCAGCAGCACCACGACGTCCGGCAGCAACCCCCGCGAGGCCCGCACCACGAGCGGTGAGACGACGAGGACGCAGCCGATCCAGAACATCGACAGCAGCGCCTCGTCCGAGGTGGGCGACGCCGACGGGGCGGCGAGCGGGACCAGCTCCATGGCGCTCATCCTGCCCTGCCGCCGGCACGACCGACCACGGCGAGGGCGCGGGCCGGCAGGTCCGGGTCGTCGTGCTGCAGCCAGACGACGCGGGGATCGGGCCCGAACCACTTCTGCTGGCGCCGGGCCAGCCGACGGGTCGCGGCCGCCGTCTCCGCCACCGCCTCCTGCTCCGACAGCTCGCCGTCGAGCTGGCGCAGCGCCTGGGCGTAGCCCACCGCCCTCGAGGCCGTGCGTCCCGCACGCAGCCCGGCCGCCTCGAGCCCGCGGACCTCCTCGAGCAGCCCGTCGGCCCACATCCGCGCCGCGCGGTCGCCGACCCGCCGGTCGAGGACCTCCCGGTCGGCGTGCAGCCCGAGCAGCACCGTGGGCTCGAGCAGCTCGCGGGTCGGCAGGGTCGCGCTGAAGGGCCGCCCGGTGAGCTCGATCACCTCGAGGGCCCGCACGACCCGTCGGCCGTTGCGGCGCTCGATCCGGGCCGCCGCGTCGGGGTCCCGCCGCGCCAGCTCCTCGTGCAGCGCCTGCACGCCGCGCTCCTCCAGCTCGCCCTCCCACCGGGCCCTGACCTCGGGGTCCGTGGGCGGGATCTCCAGCCGGTCGAGCAGCGCCCGGACGTAGAGCCCCGACCCGCCGACCACGACCGGGACCCGGCCCCGGGACCGGATCGCCGCGACGTCCGCGCGGGCCGCCTGCTGGTATGCCGCGAGGCTGGCCTCCTCGCGCACGTCCAGCACGTCGAGCTGGTGGTGGGGCACGCCGCGGCGCTCGGGGACCGTCAGCTTCGCGGTGCCGATGTCCATCCCCCGGTAGAGCTGCGAGGCGTCCGCCCCGACGACCTCCCCGCCGAGCTCCAGCGCGAGCCGCACCCCCAGGTCGGACTTCCCCGTCGCCGTCGGCCCCACCACCGCCACGAGGGGTTGGCCGGGCGCGGCCTCGTGAGCCGAGGGGGTGGCGCGCTGCATGCCGGAAGTCTGACATCCGGAAGGGGTGACGCAGGTCACTGACCAGCGCTAGGTTGAGGGCATGAGCACCCAGCACCCGTCCGGCACCCCTGGTGAGCCAGAGCGCACCTCCCCCGCAGGGGGCGGCCTCAAGGCGCTCTTCGACTTCAACTTCGACACCTTCGTCACCCCGAGCATCGTCAAGATCGTCTACGTCATCGCGACCGTCCTCGTCGCGCTGCTGACGATCGGCTTCGCCATCAGCGGGCTCACGACGATGTTCCGCGGCGGCGCGGGAGTCGTCCTCGGCTTCCTGCTGCTCCTGGCCTCCCCGATCATCGGGCTGGTCTACCTCGCGTTCGTGCGCATGAGCCTGGAGCTCTACTACGCCGTCATCCGGCTGTCGGAGGACGTGCACCACCGCGGCCGGCTCTGAGGGCCGTCGGCACGCCGGCGGCGACGTCCGGGCATACCCTCGTCAGCATGTCGCGTCCCCCGGTCGAGCTGCACATCATCGCCGACTCCACCGGCGACACCGCCGCCCGCGTGGCGCGCGCGGCCGCCGCGCAGTACGCCGACCACGACGTGCGCATCATCCGGCACCCGCGGCAGTCCTCGCTGGACGGCCTGCACGACTCCTTCGCGCGCATGCGGCCCGAGCAGGTCCGCACCGTCGTGTTCTCCACCGTGGTGGACGAGGCCCTGCGTGTGCGGGTGACCCAGCTGTGCGAGGAGCAGGGGCTGCCGCACGCCGACCTCCTCGAGCCGGCGGTCACGGCGCTGTCCGCCGTCACCGGCCAGGCGCCGGAGCGGGTGGTGCGTCCCGTCGGGGTCGGCGAGGACTACTTCAAGCGGGTCGCCGCGATGGAGTTCGCCATCGCCAACGACGACGGCAACCTGTCCAACCACCTGCGCGAGGCCGACATCGTGCTCATCGGGGTGAGCCGCACCGGCAAGACCCCGTTGTCGATGTACCTCGGCTACCTCGGCTACCGCACCGCCAACATCCCGCTCGTCCCCGGCATCGCCCCACCGCAGCAGCTGCAGGAGGTGCAGCGGTGGAAGATCGTCGGTCTCACCATCGACCCCGAGCGGCTGCAGCAGATCCGCGGGCGGCGGGTGCGCGCCATGGGCAGCCCGCAGAGCCACCGCGACGGCTACACCGACCTGGTGAAGATCTTCGACGAGCTGGACGAGGTCGCCCAGCTGCAGCGCAGCCTCGGCTGCCCGGTCATCGAGACCACCGACCTGGCCCTCGAGGAGGCGGCCGGGAGGGTCATCGAGGTGGTGCAGCGGCGCCGTGAGGCGGCCGCCGGCGGCACCTCGTTCTCCCGGTAGGCTCCGTCCCACACAGGACGGCACGGGGCGACGGGGCCCCGCCCCTACCGCGAGGAGCGCAGAGATGGCCGGAGAGACGCAGACCTACCTCTACGACATGTCCGAGGGCAACGCGCAGATGCGCGGCCTGCTGGGTGGCAAGGGCGCCAACCTGGCGCAGATGAAGCGCCTCGGCATCCCGGTCCCGGACGGGTTCACCGTGAGCACCGCGGCCTGCATCGCCACGACCGAGGCCGGCGGCGAGTGGCCGGAGGGCCTGTGGGAGGACGTGCTCGCCTCGCTCGCGCGGCTGGAGGAGCGCACCGGGCGCACCCTGGGCGGCGAGCGACCGCTGCTGCTCTCCGTCCGCTCCGGTGCCGTGGTCTCCATGCCGGGGATGATGGACACCATCCTCAACCTGGGCATCGGTGAGGACACCGTCGAGGCGCTCGGCGCGGAGGCCGACAACCCCCGCTTCGCCTGGGACTCCTACCGCCGCTTCCTGCAGATGTACGGCGAGGTCGTCGAGGGCGTCGCGCCGCACGCCTACGAGGACGAGCTGACCGCGCTCAAGGCCCGCCGAGGCGTGGAGCAGGACACCGACCTGCGCACCGAGGACCTGCAGGAGCTGGTGCAGACCTACCTCGAGGTCTCCCGCCGCGAGCTGGGCCGCGACCTGCCGACCGACCCCCGGGACCAGCTGCGCGGCGCGATCTCGGCCGTCTTCAACTCCTGGGACACCCCGCGGGCCCGCGTCTACCGCCGGGCCAACGGCATCCCCGACGACCTGGGCACGGCCGTCAACGTCATGCAGATGGTCTTCGGCAACCGGGGCGACACGTCCGCGACGGGGGTCTGCTTCACCCGCAACCCGTCCACCGGCGCGAAGGAGCTCTACGGCGAGTTCCTCGTCAACGCGCAGGGCGAGGACGTCGTCGCCGGGATCCGGACCCCCAAGCCGCTGGGCGAGATGGAGGAGGTCCTGCCGGAGGCATACGCCCAGCTCGTGCAGACGATGCACGACCTCGAGGCGCACTACAAGGACATGCAGGACATCGAGTTCACCGTCGAGGACGGCACGCTCTACCTGCTGCAGACCCGCAACGGCAAGCGCACCGCCGCCGCGGCGCTGCGGGTCGCCCGCGACCTCGTCGAGGAGGGGGTCCTCACGCGGGAGGAGGCGCTGCAGCGCGTCGAGCCCGGCCAGCTGGACCAGCTGCTGCACCCCGCCATCGACCCCGAGCACGGCCGCAGCCCGGTGACCAAGGGCCTGCCGGCCTCCCCCGGCGCCGCCGTGGGCGAGGTCGTCTTCGACGCCGACACCGCGGCCGCCCGGGGCGGGGCCGGGGAGCCGGTCGTCCTCGTCCGCTACGAGACGACGCCGGACGACATCCACGGCGTCATCGTCGCCCAGGGCGTCCTCACCGCCCACGGGGGTATGACGTCGCACGCGGCGGTCGTCGCGCGCGGCATGGGCAAGCCCTGCGTCGCCGGGGCCAGCGGCATCCGCATCAACACCGCCGACCGCACCCTCACCATCGGGGAGCACACCTTCGCCGAGGGTGACCTCATCACCCTCGACGGCTCGACCGGCGAGGTCTACGGCGAGGCCCTCGAGCTGGTCCCCCCGCAGATCAACGAGGACTTCGAGGCCATCGTCACCTGGGCCGACGAGGTGCGCCGGCTCGGGGTGCGGGCCAACGCCGACACCGGCGAGGACGCCGCCAAGGCGCGCGAGCTGGGCGCCGAGGGGATCGGCCTGTGCCGCACCGAGCACATGTTCATGGCGTCCGACCGGCTGCCGGCCGTCCGGCAGATGATCCTCGCCGAGACCGAGGAGGACCGCGCCGCGGCCCTGGAGACGATCCTGCCCATGCAGCAGGAGGACTTCGAGGCGATCTTCACCGCGATGCGGGGGCTGCCGGTCACCGTCCGGCTCCTGGACCCGCCGCTGCACGAGTTCCTCCCCGACCTCGTCGAGCAGTCGCTGCTCGTGCAGCGCCTGGAGCTGACCGACGGCGATCCCGCGGAGCTGACCACGGCCCGGGCCCTGCTCGGGCAGGTCAAGCGCCTGCACGAGCAGAACCCCATGCTCGGCACCCGCGGTTGCCGGCTCGCCATGCTCTACCCGGAGATCCCCGAGATGCAGACCCGGGCCATCATCCGTGCGGCCCTGGCGGTCCGCGAGCGCGAGGGCGAGACGGCCGGCGTGGAGATCATGGTCCCGCTGGTGGCCTACGCCTCCGAGCTGCGGGCGCAGCGTGCCGTCGTCGAGCGCGCGGTCGCCGAGGAGCTGGAGAGCGCCGGCGCCGAGCTCGACGTCACCGTCGGCACCATGATCGAGCTGCCGCGGGCCGCCGTGGTCGCCGACCAGATCGCCCAGCACGCCGACTTCTTCTCCTTCGGCACCAACGACCTCACGCAGACCGGGATCGGCATCTCCCGGGACGACGCCGAGGGCGGCTTCCTGTCGGCCTACGTCTCCGAGGAGGTCATCCCGCACAACCCGTTCGAGTCGATCGACCGGGACGGGGTCGGCGGCCTGGTCCGGCTCGGCGCCGAGGGCGGACGGGCGGCCAAGCCCGACCTCAAGCTGGGGGTGTGCGGGGAGCACGGTGGCGACCCCGCCTCCATCGGGCTCTTCGAGGAGCTCGGGCTGAGCTACGTCTCCTGCTCCCCCTACCGCGTGCCCATCGCCCGGTTCGCCGCGGCCCGGGCGGTGCTGGCGCAGCGGGACGCCTCCTGACCCGGCCGACGGGCGGGTCAGGCCGGCCGACAGGCGGGTCGCGCCGGCCGCAGGACGTGCAGGCGGACCTGGCCGGGCTCGGCGGGTTCTTCGTGCTGGCCGACGCGACGGGCACCGACGCCGTCCCCTTCGACGAGCTGCTGGGGGACGCACCGTTGGCGGGGCGACTCGACCAGGTGCGAGAGGCCCTCGCGGCGAGCACCGGTCAGGATCCGGCGGACGTCGACGGCAAGGTGGCGATGTCCGCGCTGCAGGTCGGCGTGGCCTCGCGGCTGTGGTCCGTCGGGCTGGCGACCGCGGTGCTGCACGGCACCGTGCCCGACCTGCGCTCCCGGCACCTGCTCGGCTCCCCCGGCCACCGCGGGGACGTGCCGCTGGCCCTCGCGGACGGGACGCCGTGGCGCGCCGTGACCGGACCGCACGAGGCCGCCGCCGAGCTCGCCCGCACCGTCGTGGACGGCAGCCTGGCGGACCTGGACGCGGCCTGCTCCCGGGTGGGGCGGGTCCCACCGAGGGTGCTGCTGAGCAACGCTGCCTCCAGCCTCGTCGGGGCGGCACGGGTGCTGGCCACGGCCAGGCCCGGGGCCGCCGCCACGGCCTGGGAGGTGGTGCGCCTGGTGCTGGCCGCACCCGGGCTGGCCCCCGGCGGCGCCGCCCGGTCCCGTTCCGGCCTGCCGAGCGGCGTCGGCGGCGCGATGGAACGGGCCGACGAGGCCTTCCTGCGCGCCGGCTGCTGCCTGTTCGACCGCATACCCGGTCACGGGCTGTGCCCCGACTGCGTCCGGGCCCCCACCCACGCCCACCTCGTCACGCCCGGCCACTGACCGGCCACCGACGCCCGCCGGACCACGCCTGTGCACGCCGACTGACCCTGTAAATGTCCACCGACCCTGTGCATGCCCACAAACCCAGAGCACGCCCACCGACCCTGTGCACGCCCACGGACCCTGTGCATGCCGACGGCACCCTGTGCATGCGGTAGACGGCATGCACAGGGTGCCGTTGAGGTGCTCAGGCTGCGATTCCGTGCACAGACTTCCCGTCGAGAGCGCACCGGGGGGTGCGAAGACCCGGCCCCGGCTCAGCCGCGCGGAGGCACCCCCGTCAGCGGGGTCGGACAGTGCCGGTGCCGCTCTCCCGGTCGTAGGCGTAGACCTCGACCCCGTCGATCCACGTGCGCAGCACCCGGGACTGCAGGTCCAGCCAGTCGCCGGACCACAGGGCCAAGTCGGCGTCCTTGCCCACGACGAGCGAGCCCACCCGGTCCTCGACACCCAGGACCCGGGCCGGGTTGACGGTCACCGCCCGCAGCGCGGCGTCCCGGTCCATGCCCTCGCGGACGGCGAGCGCGACCTGGGTGATGAGGTGGTCGATGGGCACCACCGGGTGGTCGGTGATGATGGACACCTGCACGCCGGCCCGGTCGAGGATCCCGGGCGCCTTCGGGCTCCGGTGGCGCACCTCGACCTTGGAGCGACTGACGATCATCGGCCCGTAGAGCACGGGGATGTCCCGTTCGGCGACGAGGTCCGCGACGAGGTATGCCTCGGTCCCGTGGTCCAGCACGAGGCGGTAGCCGAACTCCTCGGCCAGCCGGATCGCGGTGGCGATGTCGTCCGCCCGGTGGCAGTGCTGCCGCCACGGGATCTCGCGCTCGAGGACCTTGACCAGGGCCTCGCTGACGAGGTCCGCGTCGACCGGGGTGTCCCCGGCCGCCGCGACCTTCGCCTGGTAGGACCGGGCGGCGGCGAAGGCCTTGCGCATGACCAGGGCGACGCCGAGCCGGGTGGCGGGGGTCTTCTTCTGCTCGCCGTAGACCCGCTTGGGGTTCTCGCCGAGCGCGGCCTTGATGCCGCTGGGGTTGCGCAGCACCATCTCGTCCACGTAGCGGCCGTAGGTCTTGAGCGCCACCGCCTGGCCCCCGATCGGGTTCGCCGACCCGGGGTTGACGTTGACCGTCGTGACGCCCGCCCCGAGAGCGTCGTCGAAGCCCTGCTCGCGCGGGTTGATGGCGTCGATGGCCCGCGCCGCGGCCATGACCGGGTCGGTGGTCTCGTTGCCGTCCAGGCCGGCCCAGCCTTCCCCCTCCTCCCACACGCCGAGATGCACGTGGGCGTCGACGAGGCCGGGGAGCAACCAGGAGCCCGCCGCGTCGACGACCTCCACGTCCTCCGGGACGTCGACCTGCTCACGCGGCCCCAGCGCGGCGATGCGTCCCTCGCGCACCACCACCGTGCCGTCCTCGATCACCTCGCCCTCGACCGGGACGACACGGGCACCGACGATGGCCAGGGACGGTCGGGGACTGGGCACAGGAACTCCCTCAGGACGACGGATCCGGACCGTCCCCACCCTACGCAGCGGCGCGTGCGGGCCCCGCGCACCCCCGCTCCAGGGCCTTCGTCCTGGGACGGGTGTGACTGATCACTCACCCGGTCGCACGGCCCGGACGGCGGTTCACCCTTGTGCTACGGCGTGTCGCGATGGGAGGATCGGGAACACTGTCTACGGGCCTGGCGTTGGCCCCAGCAGAGACAGCGGCGCCATACCCTGATCCGGCACCGCTCACGCAGACGGAACAACGAGGTGTCGTCGCCCGCCGGACACCCCTGGACCCCGGACGTGGGCGACGACGAGAGGGCGCCCCTGAACGGGCGCAGACCAAGGAGCAGACACTGATGGACTGGCGCAACCGAGCGGCGTGCCTGGAAGAGGACCCCGAGCTCTTCTTCCCGATCGGCAACACCGGCCCGGCGCTGCAGCAGATCGAGGAGGCCAAGGCCGTCTGCCGCACCTGCCCGGTGATCGACACCTGCCTCAAGTGGGCGCTGGAGACCGGGCAGGATGCCGGTGTGTGGGGCGGGCTGTCCGAGGACGAGCGCCGGGCGCTCAAGCGTCGCAAGGCGCGCGCCCGACGGGCGAGCTGAGCCCCGACCACCCCTGAGCACTCCATCACCGGAGGAGGCCGTGACCCTCAACCGGTGGCGGAGCCCCGCAGCCGCACGGTGAACCGCACGACGGTCCCGTGCGGCTGCGCCGTCTCCCAGCCGATCTGCCCGCGCAGGTCGCTGATGAGGGCCTCGACGATCTGCGTGCCCAGGCCCGCGCCCTGCCGGTCGCCGGCCTCGGGGGCGTAGCCCCGCCCGTTGTCCGCCACGCTCACCTCCAGCACGTCGGTCCCACCCTCGTCCCTCGTCCGCGCGGCGCTCACCACGACCCGGGACGCCCCGGCGGGGCGCTCCCCCTCCTCGAACCCGTGCTCGACCGCGTTGTGGACGAGCTCGGCCAGGACCATGGCGAGGTGCGTCGCGTCGTCCGGCGGCAGCCAACCGAAGGACCCGTCCAGCTCGGTCTCCACCACCGCCTGCGTCGAGGCGACCTCCACGGTGGCCCGCAGGATGCGCGTGGCGACGTCGTCGAAGTCGACCCGCTCGGAGAACGCCTGGCTGAGGGTGTCGTGCACCAGCGCGACGGTGGACAGCCGCCGCCCCGCCTCGGCCAGCGCCTCCTGCGCCTTGGGGTCGTCGAGCCGCCGGGACTGCAGTCGCAGCAGGGCGGACACGGTCTGCAGGTTGTTCTTGACCCGGTGGTGGATCTCCCGGATCGTGGCCTCCTTGCTCAGCAGCTCGCGCTCGCGCCGACGGATCTCGCTGACGTCGCGCATGAGCAGCAGCGCACCCACGCGCTTCCCGGCGTGCATGAGCGGCACCGAGCGCAGGGTGAGGTTGACCGAGGCGGTCTCGATCTCGGTCCCCCACGGCGCCCGGCCGGTGAGGACCAGCGGCACCGTCTCGTCCACCGTCGCGCCCGGGGTCAGCCGCGTCGAGACGATCTGCGCGAGATCGGCGCCGCCCACGGGGTCGGTGTGCCCGAGCCGGCGCAGCGCCGAGACGGCGTTGGGGCTGGCGTAGTCGATGAGCCCGTCGGCCGTGAGCCGCAGCACGCCGTCGCCCACCCGGGGCGTCCCCCGGCCCACCCCGGTCGCCACGTGGTCCATGGGGAAGGCGCCCTCGGCGATCATCGAGAACAGCTGCTGGCTGATCTGGAGGTAGTTGACCTCCAGACCCCCCTGCTGACGCATGTTCTGCAGATCGGTATGCCGGATGAGCACCGCGATCGGGCGGCCGGTGCGGACCACCGGGACGTACTGCTCCCGGACGTAGCCCACCTCGTCGGGGGTGGACGGGCGGCCGGTCTCCATCACCTGCGTCAGCAGCCGCTCGCGCGCCGCTCCCGGGGCCTCACCGATGACGTCGTCGTGGTAGAAGTTCGGCCCGGTGGAGGGCCGGGCGTGCGCGGCCAGGAACCAGGGCGACAGGTGCGGGTCGGCTGCGTCGTCGCGCTGGACCGGGAGCCACAGGGTCAGGTCGGCGAACGCCAGGTCCGCCAGCATCTGCCAGTCGCCGACGAGGCGGTGCACCCAGTCGATGTCGGCACCCGACATCGACGAGCGCGACAGGGTCTCCCGCAGAACAGCCACGGCGCGATTCTCGCAGAGGTCAGTCGGCGGACCCCTGGCGGACCAGTCCGCGCAGGGTCCGCAGCGCCACGGAGAGCGGAGCCAGGTCGGGCTGGCTCATGCCGCTGACCGTCCGCAGCACCTGGCTGGTGCGCACGAGGGCCTCGCGGTTCTCCGCCATCCACTCCCGCACCCGCTCGAGGGAGTCCTCGGCCTCCTGCGTCCCGGTGCGCTCCACCACCGTCCGCGTCAGCCCGCGCATGACGCCGTACAGGTCGTCCCGCAGCGCCCCCCGCGCCAGCGAGGACCACCGGTCCTCGCGCGGCAGGTGGGAGACGTGGGTGAGCAGGTCGTCGATGCGGAAGGCCTCGGACACCCCGAAGTAGATCTCGGCGACCTCGCTGACGTCACGGTCGATCTCGCCGGCGAGCTCGGCGACGTCCAGCAGCGAGTAGCTGTCGAGCAGCGAGGCGTAGAGCTGCGCGAGGTCCTCGGGTATGCCGTTGGCCGAGGCCCACTCCGCCCGCTGCGCCCACCGCTCACGCTCATGGCCCTGGAGCAGCTCACCCAGCCGCGGGACCAGCTCCTGGACCGGCTCGGCGAAGCGCTCGATCTCCTCGTCCATGCCGGCCGACAGCGAGCGGTTGTTGAGGAACCAGCGGGTGGCGCGGTCCAGCAGCCGCCGCACCTCGAGGTAGAGCTCGGTCTGGATGTCGGTCGGCACCCGGTTGTCCAGCGCCTCCACGGCGGCGGTGTAGTCCGCCAGCCCGAAGACGGAGCGCACCACGTGGAAGGCGCGGGTGATCTGGGCGACGGTCGCGCCGGTCTCCTCCTGGGCGCGGAAGGCGAAGGAGACCCCGCCGCGGTTGACCATGGCGTTGGCGATCTCGTTGACGACGATCTCCCGCCGCAGCGGGTGCTCCAGGATCTGCTCGCGGGCCCGCTCGCGCAGCGGCCCCGGGAAGTAGTGCAGCAGGGAGTCGAGCAGGGCCGGGTCGTCGGGCAGCTCGGTCTCGCTGAGCTCGGTCTTGAGGCCGAGCTTGGCGTAGGCCACCAGCACCGAGAACTCGGGCGCCGCCAGGCCCGTGCCCGCCTCCTCGCGGCGCGCCCACTCCTTCTCGTCGGGCAGGAACTCCAGCTCGGGGTCCAGGCCGGCGTGCTCACCGAGGTAGCGGATCAGGCGCTGGTGGACCGTGGCCATGACCCCCTTCTGCAGACGGCCGTTGCCGATGAGCACGTTCTGCTCGTAGTTGTGCCGCAGGACCTTGCGGGCGACCTCCTCGGTCATCGAGGCGAGCAGCTCGTCGCGCTCCTCCAGCGACAGCACGCCCTCCTGCACCAGAGGGGTGAGCGCGATCTTGATGTTGACCTCGTGGTCAGAGGTGTCCACACCGGCGGAGTTGTCGATGGCGTCGGTGTTGACGTGGACGCCGGCGAGCGCCGCCTCGACGCGGCCCCGCTGGGACAGCCCGAGGTTGCCGCCCTCGCCGACCACGCGGACCCGCAGCTCCCGCCCGTCGACCCGGATGGGGTCGTTGGCGCGGTCGCCGATCTGCAGGTCGGTCTCCGTGGAGGCCTTGACGTAGGTGCCGATGCCGCCGTTCCACAGCAGGTCCACCGGCGCGAGCAGGATGGCCCGCAGGAGCTCGTGCGGCGTCATCGTGCTGACACCCTCGTCGAGCCCGAGCCGCTCGCGGACCTGCGCGCTGATGGGGATGGACTTCTGCGAGCGGGGATAGACGCCGCCGCCCTCGCTGATGAGGGAGGTGTCGTAGTCCGCCCAGCTGGACCGCGGCAGCTCGAACAGGCGCTGCCGCTCGGCGTAGGAGCTCGCGACGTCCGGGTCCGGGTCCAGGAAGATGTGGCGGTGGTCGAAGGCCGCGACCAGGCGGATGTGCTCCGAGAGGAGCATGCCGTTGCCGAAGACGTCACCGCTCATGTCACCGACCCCAACGACCGTGAACTCCGTGGTCTGGGTGTCCAGCCCCAGCTCCCGGAAGTGACGCTTCACCGACTCCCACGCGCCTCGCGCGGTGATGCCCATGCCCTTGTGGTCGTAGCCGGCCGACCCTCCCGAGGCGAAGGCGTCGTCGAGCCAGAAGCCGTAGTCGCGCGCCACCCCGTTGGCGATGTCGGAGAACGTCGCCGTGCCCTTGTCCGCAGCCACGACCAGGTAGGGGTCGTCCCCGTCGTGGCGCACCACGCGCTCCGGCGGCGCGATGTCGGTGCCGACGCGGTTGTCGGTGACGTCCAGCATGCCGCTGATGAAGGTGCGGTATGCCGCTTTCCCCTGCTCCAGCCAGGCGCCGCGGTCGACCGCCGGGTCCGGCAGGTCCTTGGGGAAGAACGCCCCCTTGGACCCGGTGGGGACGATGACGGCGTTCTTGACCATCTGCGCCTTGACCAGACCCAGCACCTCGGTGCGGAAGTCCTCGCGCCGGTCGCTCCAGCGCAGTCCGCCGCGGGCCACCGGACCGAACCGGAGGTGGCTGCCCTCGACCCGCGGCGCGTAGACCCAGATCTCGAACGCCGGCCGGGGCTCGGGCAGCAGGTCGAGCTCGCGCGGCAGCAGCTTGAGGCTCACCCACGCCTGAGGGCGGCCGTCGCTGCCCAGCTGGTAGAAGTTGGTGCGCAGGGTGGCCTGCACGACGGCCGCCAGCGAGCGCAGGATGCGGTCCTGGTCCAGGCTGGCGACCTCGTCCAGCGCCCTCGCGACGGCCTCGGCGACCTCCTCGGTGCGGGCGGACCGCTCCTCGTCCTCGCCGTGGGCGTCGGGGTCGAACCGGGCCTCGAACAGCTCGATGAGCAGCCGGGCGATGTCGGGGTTGGCGACCAGCGCCTCCTCGAGGTAGTCGAGGCTGAAGGTGCCGACCTGGCGCAGGTAGCGGACCAGGGTGCGCAGGATGACCACGCGCCGCCAGTCGAGGCCGGCCGTGAGGACCAGGGAGTTGAGCGTGTCGGACTCCGCCGACCCGCCCCATACCGCGGTGAAGGCGTCCTCGAACGCTGCCGCGACCTCGTCCTCGGTGCGGTGCTCGCCACCGTCCCACACCGTCTCCGACGGGGCGCGCAGCCCGAAGTCGTAGATGTAGTCCGGCGAGCCGTCGTCGTTGCTGCCGTCCAGCTCGTAGGGCCGCTGGACGGTGACCTCCAGCCCGAGGTCGGCGAAGACCGGCAGGACGTGGGTGAGCGACATCTCCTCGGAGCGGTAGACCTTGAGCCGCCGCTCGGTCGGCGCCTCGCCCGGGGCGCGGTAGACGCGCGGGCGGGCCGAGGCGTCGCTGCCGTGCAGCTCGCCCAGCCGCTGCAGGTCCAGGTAGGCGGCCTCGCCGTCGAAGTCCTCCTTGTAGGCCTCGGGGAAGGCGTCGGCGTACCGGGCCACGAGGTCGCCGGTCACGCCCTCGTCCTCGACGTGCGCGGCGACGGCGTCCGCGAGACCCTCGACCCACGTCCGGGTCACGGCGGTCAGACGCTCCTGCAGCTGCCGCTGGTCGACGTCGGGCAGGTCCTGGTCCCGCGGGACCGTGATGACGAAGTGCAACTGGGCCAGCGGCCCGTCTCCGACCCGGGTGGCGTAGTCGGCCAGCTCCCCGCCGTAGGTCTCCTCCAGCAGGGACTGCACGCGGAGGCGGTTGGCGGTGTTGTAGCGGTCGCGGGGGAGGTAGACGAGGGCGCTGACGAACCGGCCGAACTCGTCCGCCCGCACGTAGGCCTTGGCGGCCGGGCGCTCGAGGAGACGGACCACGTCGCCGGCGGTCGCGGCCAGATGCTCCACCGGGGCCTGGAACAGCTCGTCCCGGGGGTAGGCCTCCAGCACGCTGAGCAGGTCCTTGCCGGAGTGGCTGTCGGGGGCGAAACCGGACTCGGCCAGCACCTGCTTGACCTTGGCGCCGACGATCGGCAGGCGCTGGCTCGACTCCGCGTAGGCGCTCTGGGTGAACAGGCCGAGGAAGCGGTGCTCACCGACGACCTGTCCGCGCTCGTCGAAACGTCGGATCCCGATGTAGTCCAGCGGGACCGACCGGTGGACGGTGGCCCGCGTGTTGGCCTTGGTGACGGTGAGCAGGCGGGGGTCCCGCGCCGTGCGGGCCGCCTCCGGCCGCAGCACGGTGGGTGCCGGGTCGTCGCTCTCGTCCCGCAGGATCCCCAGACCGCTGCCCGCCACGGCCTGCAGCGCCAGACCGTCGTCGGTCTCGACGAGGTCGTAGCTGCGGTAGCCCAGGTAGGTGAAGTGGTGGTCGTCGATCCACGTGAGGAAGTCGACGGTCGAGCCGATCTCGTCGCGGTCCACCGACCGGGGAGGTCCGATCTCGAGCTCGTCGACGATGGCCCGGGCGCGCTGGCGCATGGTTCCCCAGTCGCGGCAGGCGCGGCGGACGTCGGTGAGCACCCGGCTCAGGTCGTCCTCGAGCGAGGCCCGGTCCTCCGGCTCCGGCACGCGGTCGACCTCGACGTGGATCCAGGACTCGACCCGCTGCCCCTCACCGACGTCCTGCGGGTCGAGGTCGAGCACGTCGCCGGTCGACTCGTCCACGACGACCTGCGGGTGCAGGAGCTGGTGCACCGACAGCCGGTGCCGGCTCACCTCGCCCAGCACCGAGTCGACGAGGAAGGGCATGTCGTCGGTCACGACCTGCACCACGGTCTGGCGGGTCGTCCAGCCACCCGCGTCGAGGGTGGGGTTGAGGACGCGGATGGCCGCGCGCCCGGCGTCCCGCCCCTCGGACAGCTCGGCCATCGAGCCCGCCATCGCCTCGCGCTGCTCCTGCTGGCGACCGGCCAGCTCGGTGGCGGCCAGGTGGTGGAAGAAGCGGTCGGTGAGCGTGTCGGTCGACGTCATCGTGCGCGTGCACTCCTCGGGTCGCGGGCGTCCGGCGCACCCCGACGTGCGCCTGCCGCCACCCTACTCGGCTCCCCGCCTGCGTACCCGCCTGGGGACAACCCCCGGACCGGCCCCGCGCGCCCCCTAGGGTGGGCCCATGACCGGGATCGACCGGCCCCCCGGGCCCACGGCCGCCCGGCCGCCGTCGGGGGCGGTGTCTCGTCCCGCCGCGCTGCTGCGCGCCGCCGAGGAGGTGAGCCTCCTGGCGCCCGACCTGGGGTGGTCGGAGGCCAGCGGTCTGGTGGAGGCGCTGCTCGACGGCGTCGCCCACGTCCTGGCCGATGCCGCGACCGGTCTCGACCGGCCCCGGCCCCAGCCCCTGGTGGTCGGAGCCATCGGGGGGGCCGACCGGGTGCCCGACCACGCCGGCTGCCGGGCCGCTGCCGGGCGCCTGCGGGCCCTGGCCGGGGAGGTGCTCCCCCACCCGGCACCCTGGGTCACGGAGGCCGCCGGCGTGATGACCGAGCTGGGAGACCTGCTGGACCGGGTCGCCGACCGCACCCGCAGCGGGACGCTCACCCGGGCCGACAAGGGGGTCGTCCTGCGGCGGCTGCACGGCCTGCACCGCCGCTGGCGCGCTGTGCTCCCCGGGCCGGGCGGTCAGGACGTACGGTGAGGCCATGAGGATCACCGAGACGATCCGCCACCCGGCGGACCCGCAGCGCACCTTCGAGATGCTGACCGACCACGCCTACCAGGTCCGACGTTGCGAGCGCTCGGGGTCCCTGGACCAGACCGTGCAGGTCGAGACCGCGCCGGACGGCACGACGACCGTGACGACGCAGCGGCACCTGCCCAGCGACGGCATACCGGACATGGCCAAGGGGCTCATCGGTCCCCGGCTGCTCGTGGTCGAGACGGTGCGCTGGGGGTCGCCGGACGCCGACGGCGAGCGCGAGGGCGCGATGAGCCTGGAGATGCCGGGGCTGCCCATCACCTTCACCGGCGGCATCCACCTGCGTCGCGGCTCCGAGCCGCAGGTGACCGACCACGTCGTCGACGGCGACCTGGAGGCGCGGGTCCCGCTCCTCGGCCGTCGCGTGGAGGCGATGGTCGCCGAGCGGATGCGGGAGATCGTGCAGCTCGAGGAGCGGGTCGCGCGGGAGTGGCTGGCCGAGGGCTGAGCCCCCGGGCCGGCCACCCCGCCGCTCATCCCATGTGCGGGTAGCGGTACTCCGTCGGCGGGACGAAGGTCTCCTTGATGACCCGGGTGTTGATCCACCGCTGCAGGTTGGCCGCGGAACCCGCCTTGTCGTTGGTCCCGGAGGCACGCGCGCCGCCGAACGGCTGCTGCCCGACGACCGCTCCGGTGGGCTTGTCGTTGATGTAGAAGTTGCCGGCGGCGAAGCGCAGCCGTTCCACCGCCTGGCCCACCGCGGCCCGGTCCTGCGCGATGACGCCCCCGGTCAGGGCGTAGGGGGCCACCGACTCCATCTGGTCCAGCATCGAGGACCACTGACGGTCCGGGTAGACGTGGACGGTGAGGATGGGGCCGAAGAACTCGGTGGTGAGCATCTGGTGCGTGGGGTCCTCGACCACCGCGACGGTGGGTCGGACGAACCACCCCACGGAGTCGTCGACGGTGCCGCCCGCGACGACCTCCACGCCGGGGTCCGCGTGCGCCCGCTCGATGACGTCACGGTGCTTGGCGAAGGCCTTGGCGTCGATGACGGCACCCATGAAGTTGGACAGGTCGCGCACGTCCCCGACCGGGATGCCCTCGGTCGTCTGCGCGAGGTCGTCGCGCAGGGTCCGCCACAGCGACGCGGGGATGTAGGCGCGCGAGGCCGCCGAGCACTTCTGGCCCTGGAACTCGAAGGCCCCCCGCACGAGGGCGGTCCGCAGCACGTCGGGGTCGGCGCTGGGGTGGGCGACGACGAAGTCCTTGCCCCCGGTCTCGCCCACGACGCGCGGGTAGGACCGGTAGGTCCCGAGGTTGGAGGCCACCCCCTGCCAGAGCATGTTGAAGACGGCGGTGGACCCGGTGAAGTGGATGCCGGCCAGGTCGGGGCTCTCGAGGGCCACCTCGGAGACGGCCGGCCCGGTGCCGGTCACCATGTTGATGACGCCGTCGGGCAGGCCGGCCGCCCGCAGCAGGTCCATCGTCAGGCTCGCCGCCCGCTGCTGCGTCGGCGCCGGCTTCCAGACCACGACATTGCCCATGAGGGCCGGGGCCGTGGGGAGGTTGCCGCCGATCGCGGTGAAGTTGAAGGGCGTCACCGCGTAGACGAAGCCCTCCAGCGGGCGCTGGTCGATGCGGTTCCAGGTCCCGGGCGAGTTGCGGATCGGCTGCTCGGTGAGCAGCTGCCGCGCGTAGTGCACGTTGAAGCGCCAGAAGTCGGCGAGCTCGCAGGCCGAGTCGATCTCGGCCTGGGTGGCGGTCTTGCTCTGGCCGAGCATCGTCGCGGCGTTCATGCGCGCGCGCCACGGCCCGGCCAGCAGCTCGGCCGCCTTGAGGAAGATCGAGGCCCGCTCCTCGAAGGACATGGCCCGCCACGCCGGCGCCGCCTCCCGGGACGCCTCGACGGCCGCGCGCGCGTCCTTCTTGGTGGCGTCCCGCATCGTCCCGAGCACCTCGGCGTGGGCGTGCGGCTGCACGACGTCGATCGCGGCACCGCCACCGGTGACGCGCTCGCCGCCGATGACGTGGGGGAGGTCCACCGGGGTGGCCGCGAGCTCGGCGAGCGCGGCCTCGAGAGCACCGCGTTCGGCACTCCCCGGCGCGTAGCCGAGCACGGGCTCGTTGAGCGGGCTGGGGACGTCGACGATGCCATCCATGGCGTGATCTCCTCGCGGTGGGTCGGTCAGTCGGTCGGTCGGTCGGTCGGTCGCTCGGCCGGTGCCGCGTCTCGCCCGGCGTGCTCGGCCCGTCGGACCAGCTCCAGCACGTGGCCCAGCTCGGTGGTGTCGAACCAGGACAGCTCGATGTCCTCGGCGTCGTGGTCCCCCAGCAGCGAGGGGTCGCCGGTGACGACGTCGTCCCCCAGGTGGAGGGCCGCGACGCGGGGCAGGTCCACCGACGCCACCTCGATCCACAGGTCGTCCGCGGGAGCGGCGGTGACCAGCCCGGCGTCCGCGTCGACGGCGGCCAGCACGACCGGCGCGCCGGAGCGCACCAGGTCCTCGGCGGCCACCTGCGCGGCGGCGTACTCCAGCTCGTCCCCGTCCGCGCCCGGCTCCAGCGCCCGCAGCACCTCGGTCACCGCCGTCGCCCGCACCGGGCCGGTCAGTCGACGGTCCTGCGCCAGAGCGGCCAGCTGGTCGCCGGTCACCGGCACGTAGCACCGCACGGTCGTCATCGCCGACCTCCTCGTCAGGGTCACCGGGGCGGGCCGCCGGCAGCGGCCTCACCGTCATGGTGTCAGACGTCGGCCGGGTCGCGGTGGGTGGGGCGACGGGGCGCAGCCTCAGTCGCGGGTCCGGCGGCGCGGCCACCAGCGCGAGCGCGCGGCGTCCACGGAGCTGCGACGCCCGCTGACCAGATGGGCCAGGGTGCGGATGGACTCGCGCGCCGGGCTGGAGGGGCGTGCCTCGGCGAGGGTATGCCCGTGGAGCAGGGCCGCGTCCACGGCGTCGCGGTCCTCGGGGACGAGGTGCACCTGGCCCACCCCGGCGAAGCGCCGCAGGGTCTCGGTGATCCGCCGGCCGGGCTCGGGACCGACCGGTCCGGGGCGCACCCGCGTCACCACCACCTGGGCCTTCGCCCTGGTGAGCCCGGGCAGCTGGTCGACGCACCGGACGAGCCGCTGCAGGCCCACCGGGTCGCCGGTGCCGACCACCAGCACCCGGTCGGCGTCCTCCAGCGCGGCGAGCGCGGCCCCGTTGCGCCGCGGTGCGCTGGTGTCGAAGGACAGCTCCTCGTCCTGCTCGACCGTCGGCGCGACGTCGACCACCACCCAGCGGGCCACCGACCGGGCCTGCTGGAGGATGTCCGCCAGGGCGCTCTCCCGCAGCTCGGTCCACCGGTCGGCGCGGGGCAGCCCGGTAAGGACGAGCAGCCCCGGGCGCACCCGCGGGGCGAGGCGCAGGAGATGGTCGGCGTCCAGGGTGCCCTGGTCGGCGGCACGGGCGGCGGCCGCGACCCCCGGCGACTCGTCGAGCACGGCCAGCGCCTGCGCCACGCCCGCACCGTAGGTGTCCGCGTCCACGAGGAGGACCGGCGTCGTCACCGACGCCAGCTCGGCGGCGAGGTTGACGGCGACGGTGGTGCGGCCGGTGCTCCCGTGCGGCCCCCACACCACCACGACCTCGCCCTCGGGCGTGGCGTCCTGCCGGGTCAGCTCCTCCTGGTCCGTCCCCAGGGCCCGGTCCGGCCCGGGGTGGTCCTGCTGCACCCCCTGCGGACCGGCCTCGACGAGCAGGGCGGCCGGGTCGGGCGCCGGCCCGGGCCCGGGGCCGGGCCCGGCGGGCCCGGGTCCACCGGCCCCCGCCGCTCCGCGGTCGTCCTCGGGGGCGTCCGCCCGCCCCAGCGCGGCGAGCACCGCGTCGAGCTCCGGGGTGCTGCTCTCGACCTCCAGCACCGAGGTCACGCCGCGGCGGTGCAGGGTGCGCGCCGCCTCCGGGTCGTCGCGCGGATGCACGCCCACCACGTGCGCGCCCGCGGCACCCAGACCCAGCACCGCGTCCCGGTCCAGACCACGCAGGTCGTGCGAGACGAGGACGACGTCCGCCAGGCCCGCCCGGGTGACGCCCATCAGCTCGGGCAGGTCGGCGCACCGGCGCACCAGCCGCACCTGGGTGGACCCGGCCAGCAGGGCCGCGACCTGGCTCTCCCACCGGGGGGCCACGGCGGTGACCAGCGGACGGCTCACCCGCCCTGCTCCCCCTGGGTGCGGGGTGCCGGGACCAGGGTGAGCCGCGCATCCTGGTCCACGGCCGCGATGACGTCGCCCACCCGGTCTGCCGGGACGACGAGGGCCACCGGGGTGCGCCCCAGGGACGCCCCCAGCCCCCCGGCCTGGTCGGTCACGCGGTCGACGACCGCCCCCGGCAGCAGCAGCTCGGGGTCCTCGTAGACCTCGCCGGCGGCCTCCGCGTCGCGCCGGCTCACCCACACGTCCACCTCCGTGCCGACCTGCAGGCCGCCGACGGTCGAGGCGTCCACGGGCACGTTGACCGTCTTGTCCAGCGCCTGCCGCTGCGTGCCGACCGCGGCCGCGGGCACGATCTCCCCGGCCGCGACCCGGCGCAGGAGGTAGGTGCCGCCCGCCACCGGGTCGGTGGCGTCCAGGTAGTGCTCCGCCGAGTCCCCGAGCCGCACCTGGACGGTGACCAGGTCGCCGTCCGCGAGCGGCTGGCCGGGCAGCAGGTCGCGGGCCGCCGCGTAGACCGGCCGGGTGTCGTCGAGGCCGGACACCAGGCGGGCGCCCCCGGCCACCGAGAGCACCACCAGCAGCACGCCCACGACCAGGCGGAGGTCACGCCACCCGGGCGCCTGCAACCGGCGGGCGGTGCGCCCCGGCCCGTCCTGCGTCGTCGCCGTCGGTCCCATCTCGAGGCCCCCTTCGTCCCTGTCGGCCCGAACGGCACGATAGCGCCCCCGGGCCCCACCGCACCTCTGGTCGTCCACAGGCACGTCGGGGCGCGCGGAGGAATCCGTACCATCGTGGTCAGGACCGACGAGAGGAGACCCGCGTGGCCGGGCCCAGATTCCTGACCCTCACCGACGTGGCGGACACCCTCAACGTGTCCCTGTCGCAGGTCAAGGCCCTCGTGCGGTCCGGGGACCTGCCCGGGGTCAAGCTGGGCGGTCGGGGCGTGTGGCGGGTCGAGGCCGCCGAGCTGGAGGCGTACATCCAGCGCATGTACACCCGGACCCGCGAGTCCCTGCACCTGGGTGACGGGCCCTGAGGCATCACCCGGAGCCCGGTCAGAGCCGCTGCACCATCGCGATGGTGCTGTAGGGCAGGGCCACCACGCCGCGGACCGCGCCCGGTCGGCGCGGCTCGTCGTCCGCGTGCCGCGCCAGGTCCAGGTGGTCGGCGAGGGCCCGGTCCACGGTGCCGCTCAGGTGGTCCCCGCCCTGGTCGAACACCCGCACCCGCGCCCGGTCCCGGCTCAGCGCGCGCACCGCGTGGCGCAGGCCGTAGCGGCGTGGCCGGTCGTCCACCCGGCCGCTGAGCCCCTCGACCGAGAGCAGGGCCGCGGTCGCGACCAGACGTTCCTGGTATGCGGAGGCGCGCACCTCGTGCGCCAGCACCCAGTCCGGGCCCACGTCGACCAGACGGGCCTCGAGGGCACCGACCCCGCGGACCCCCAGGCGCAGCACCCGCCCGACATCGGCGGCCAGCCGGTCCCCCAGGACGACACGACCGTGCTCGGCCCGGGTGTGCTCGGCGGCCTCCGCCGCCCGCTCCCGCCGCTCCCAGTCCGCCTGCTGGCCCTCGAGGTCCGCGAAGAGCTGCTCCCAGCGCATCCCCCCATGGTGCCAGGACACCCGGCTCCGGGTGCCCGTCGTCCACAGGTCTTGACGCCCGGGCAGGACCGCTCGTAGATTGCCGTCATCGGACACAAACGCACGCAAACAGACGCATCGTGACTCATCGGCACGGTGGAGGGGGGGACGGCATGGACACCAGAGGGGGGCAGGTCGGCGGCTCGCCGGTCGGCTGGCGGGCCAGCGCCTGGGGCAGCGGCGCAGCCGCCGCAGCGTTGGTGACGGCGGGGGTGCTGGGACGGCAGGCGACGACCACGTGGTCGACCGGCGGCAGCACGGACCCGGGCACACCCGTGCTGGGGGCCGTGCTCACCCTCGCGACCGCCCTGCTCCTGTGGGTGGGCGCGGTGCTGCTCGTCGCCGCCTGGCGGGTGCGTCCCACCGGCTCCGCGCCCTCCCGGCCACCCACCTCGGCCTCGGTCCGCGTCGCCACGTCGCTGCTCGTCCTGATCGCGACGGGCGCCGGCAGCACCGGGGCCGTCGCCGCTCCCGTCTGCGCCACGGCCCCGAGCGGTGCGCAGGACCGCGATGCCGATCACCGCGACGCCGGGCACCGCGACGAGGCGCACGGGGCCGCACCGGACGGTCCGGTGACCGCGCCCCCCGAGCACGTGCACGTGCCCCTCCCGGGGTGGACCCCGGCTCCGGCGTCCACCCGGCCCGCGGCCCGCGGTCAGGTCGACCTGGTGGGCGGGCGCGCCGCCGGGCAGTGGGACCTGCCGGAGCACGTCGTCGTCCGGCGGGGAGACACCCTGTGGGACCTGGCCGCCCGACACCTGGGGCCTCAGGCCACGTCCGCCGACATCGCGCAGGAGTGGCCACGGTGGCACGCCGCGAACCTCGCCACCATCGGCCCGGACCCGGACCTCATCCTCCCCGGTCAGGAGCTCACCGTGCCCGGCACCGCGGAGGGCGGGCGATGAGCGGGACGACCAGGACCCCCGGCGTGCTGCACCTCCGGCTCCTCGCGGTCCCGGAGCCCCCTGCGGAGGGCACCGACTGGACCCACGCCGGGAGCGGGCCCGCACCGCACGGCGAGGACTACGTGCAGGGGACCCTCGCGGTCGACTTCCGCCACGGGGCCTACGACAGCTACTTCGGCCCGCAGGCCACCGGCACCGACGACCTCCCGGAGGCCCGCGCCTGGGCGGTCCGGATGGTCCGGGCCCTGCTGGAGATCTGCGCCGGCACCCGGCCCGTGGACCAGCTCTCCCGCTGGCTGGCGCCCGAGGTCCGCGACCGCGTCGCCCGTCGGTCGACGCTGGCCCGCCGGCGGGGCCGGTGCCGCAGCGGCCCGCCCGTCGTCCGCGCCCTCCTGACCTGCCACCCCGCCGACGGGGTGTGCGAGGTCGCGGCGGTCGTCCACCTCGACGGCAGGGTGCGCGCCCTGGCCCTGCGCATGAGCGGCGTCGACGGGCGGTGGGTCATCACCGCCCTGGAGCTGGGCTAGGTCTGACCGGTCGGCCCGGACCGGTCAGCTGCGGCCCCGCTGGGCCGCCGCCCGGCGCTGGGCGCGGTTCCCCTGGCCCTGCTCCTGGCCGGTCGGCGCCGACCCGTTCGGTGCGCCGTCGCTGTGGCTGCCGTCCGCCCGGACGCTGCTGGCCCGGACGTCGCCCCCCTCGCCCGGGGCGACGAAGGTCAGCCCCTGCCGCGGCGCGGACTGCTGGGCCTGGGCGGCCCCGCCCGCGGACACCTGGGCGTGGAAGAGCAGCCGCACGGACTCCTCCTTGATCGCCTCCATGACGGCCTGGAAGAGCTGGTAGCCCTCTCGCTGGTACTCCACGAGCGGCTCGCGCTGCGCCATGGCGCGCAGCCCGATCCCCTCCTTGAGGTAGTCCATCTCGTAGAGGTGCTCGCGCCACTTGCGGTCGAGGACCTGGAGCACGACGCGTCGCTCCACGTCGCGCATGACCTCCTCGCCGAGCTCGGCCTCGCGCTCGTCGTAGGCGTGCTGGGCGTCGCTGGTGAGCTCCTCCACGAGCAGGTCGGTGGTCACGGCCGCCCGGCTCCCGGCCCGCTCGACGACCCGCTCGATCCGCAGGCCGACGGGGTAGACCCGACCGAGCTCCTGCCACAGCGCCTCGAGGTCGATGCCGTCGGCCAGACCGGCACCCCCCGCGCTGGTGACGTAGTCGCCGACGACGTCGTTGACGAAGTGGCGGACCTGCTCGTGCAGGTCCTCGCCCTCGAGGACGCGGCGCCGCTCGGCGTAGATGACCTCGCGCTGGCGGTTGAGCACGTCGTCGTACTTGAGGACGTTCTTGCGGGTCTCGAAGTGCTGGGCCTCGACCTGGCTCTGCGCGCTGGCGATGGACCGGGAGACGATCTTGGACTCGATGGGCACGTCGTCCTGCATCCCCGAGGTCGACATGACGCGGTCCACCAGCGCGGCGTTGAACATCCGCATGAGGTCGTCCTGCAGGGACAGGTAGAAGCGGGACTCCCCCGGGTCGCCCTGGCGGCCGGCCCGGCCCCGCAGCTGGTTGTCGATGCGGCGCGACTCGTGCCGCTCGGTCCCGAGGACGTAGAGCCCGCCGAGCTCGGTGACCTCCTCGTGCTCGGCCTCGACGGAGGCCTCGGCCTGGGCGAGCGCCTCGTCCCACGCCGCCTCGTACTCCTCCGGGGTCTCGTGCGGGTCCAGCCCGCGCGCCTGCAGCGCCGTCACCGCACGGAACTCCGAGTTGCCCCCGAGCATGATGTCGGTGCCGCGGCCGGCCATGTTGGTCGAGACGGTGACGGCGCCCTTGCGCCCCGCCTCGGCCACGATGGAGGCCTCCCGCTCGTGGTGCTTGGCGTTGAGCACCTCGTGCCTCACCCCGCGCCGGCGCAGCTGGTCGGAGAGGTACTCCGACTTGGCGACCGAGGTGGTGCCGACGAGCACCGGCTGCCCGGCCCGGTGCCGCTCGACGATGTCGTCGACCACCGCGCCGAACTTCGCCTCCTCGGTGCGGTAGACGAGGTCCGGCATGTCCTGGCGGATCATCGGCCTGTTGGTGGGGATGGACAGCACCCCCACCTTGTAGATCTGGTGCAGCTCGGCCGCCTCAGTCTGGGCCGTGCCGGTCATCCCGGCGAGCTTGTCGTACATCCGGAAGTAGTTCTGCAGGGTCACCGTGGCCAGGGTCTGGTTCTCGTTCTTGATCTCGACCCCCTCCTTGGCCTCGATCGCCTGGTGCATGCCCTCGTTGTAGCGCCGACCCGGCAGGATGCGGCCGGTGTGCTCGTCGACGATCATCACCTGACCGTCCATGACCACGTAGTCCTTGTCCCGGGTGAACAGCTCCCGGGCCTTGATGGCGTTGTTGAGGTAGCCGATGAGCGGGGTGTTGGCCGACTCGTAGAGGTTGTCGATGCCGAGGTAGTCCTCGACCTTCTCGATGCCGCGCTCGAGGACGCCGACGGTCTTCTTCTTCTCGTCGACCTCGTAGTCGCCGCTGGACTCGATCCCGCGCAGCGGGTCGGCGGCCTCGCCGCGCTCCAGCCGGCGGACGACCTTGGAGAACTCGGTGTACCACTTCGTCGGCTGGTCGGCGGGGCCGGAGATGATGAGCGGGGTGCGGGCCTCGTCGATGAGGATGGAGTCGACCTCGTCCACGATCGCGAACTGGTGCTCGCGCTGGACGAGGTCCTTGAGCGAGGTCGCCATGTTGTCGCGCAGGTAGTCGAAGCCGAACTCGTTGTTGGTGCCGTAGGTGATGTCCATCGCGTACTGCTCCCGGCGCTGCGAGGGCGTCATCGAGGACAGGATGCACCCGGTCTCCAGACCGAGCGCACGGTGCACGCGACCCATGAGCTCGGACTGGTACTGCGCGAGGTAGTCGTTGGTGGTGATGACGTGCACGCCGCGGCCGGTGAGCGCGTTGAGGTAGGACGGCAGGGTGGCGACCAGCGTCTTGCCCTCACCCGTGCGCATCTCCGCGACGTTGCCCTGGTGCATCGCGGCGCCGCCCATGATCTGCACGTCGAAGTGGCGCTTGCCGATGGTGCGCTTGCTCGCCTCGCGGACGGCGGCGAACGCCTCGGGCAGCAGCTGGTCCAGGGTCTGGCCGTCGGCGAGCCGCGCCTTGAACCGGTCGGTCTCCTCGCGCAGCTCGGCGTCGGACAGCCCCTCGAAGTCCTCCTCGAGGGCGTTGACCTGCTTGGCGACGGTCTCCAGTCGGCGCAGCGCGGACTTCTCCCCGGCGCGCAGCATCTTCTCGAACAGGTTCGGCACGCGTCTAGGCTAGCGGGCATGGCTGAGGATGCCGCATCGAGCGTGGGGCCGGTGCGCCAGCAGAAGGGGTGGCGGATCGTGCCGCCGCACGAGGGGCACCTCGCGCTGCTGCTCGACCTGGGGGCCGACGGGGAGGCGCGCCGGTGGGGTGACGCCGTGCCCGTCCGGGACCCCGGCGCTGCGCGGGCGTGGGTGGCGGTCGCCCGCGACGGGTGGGCCGGCCGGCACCGCTGGGCCCCGCGGCGCTGGGTCGTGGAGGGGTCCGCCGGGGTGGCGACCGGGCCGGGTGCGGACGAGGTATGGCGTCCGGCCGGCATCGTGGAGTACCGCCCGGACGGCCACGGCGGCGCCGAGGTCGGGTACGCCGTCCACCCGGACCACCGTGGTCACGGGGTCGCCACGCGAGCGCTGGGGCTGGCCCTGGACCACGCCTTCGGCGAGGACGACGTGGTCCTCGCCCGCTGGCGTGCCGAGGTCGGCCACTGGGCCTCCCGGCGGGTCGCCTGGCGGCTGGGGTTCTCGGCGCCGGTGCAGGTCCGGGGGCTGCTGCCGGGGTGGGACCAGGACACCGCGCCCCGCGACGGATGGCTGGCCACGCTGCACCGGGACGACCCGCGGGAGCCGGCACACCCGTGGCGCGAGATCCCCGTCCTGACCGAGCAGGACGCCGACGTCCGGCTGCGTCCGTGGCGGGCCGACGCCGACGACACGGCGGCGCTGATGTCGGTGGACGACGTCGCCCGGCAGTTCGTCGGGCCGGTCCTGCCCGGGGCCGGTGAGGAGGCCGTGCGGGCCTGGACCAGGGCCCGGCGGGAGTCGGCGCTGCTCGGGCACGGCCTGAGCTGGTGCATCGCCGACGCCCGCTCCGACGTGGCGCTCGGGGGCATCTCCCTCTTCGACCTGCTGGACCCCTTCGCCCACGGGTGCGCCGAGGTGGGCTACTGGCTCCTCCCCGCCGGCCGGGGGCGCGGGGCGGTGACCCGGGCGTTGCGCCTCGTCACCCGGTACGCCGTGGCCGAGCTCGGCGTGCACCGGGTCCTCGCCCAGACCGACGAGCGCAACGACGCCTCGCACCGCGCGCTCCTGCGCGCCGGCTTCCGGTGGACGGTCACCGAGCCGCGGTCGTGCGTCTACGCCGCCGGGGGTGAGCAGCACGGCACCGCCCGCTTCGCGCTGCTCGACGACGAGGGCCGGTCCCCCGGGCCGCCGGGTCCTCCCCCTGCTGTGGTGGCCGCGGGGCACCCGCCCGCGTCCTCCGGCACGACCCCGGACCCCCCGGTGCCGCGGGCGCCGGTCCCGACGCTGCGCGCCGACCCCCTGGTGCTGCGCCCCTGGCGCACCGGGGACGAGGACCGGGTCGTCGAGGCGGTGACCGACCCGCTCACCCGGCAGTACCTCCCCGAGCTGCCCGACCCGTACGGCCGCCCCGAGGCGGCCTCTTTCCTCGAGGCCTGTGCCGAGGCGAGCGCGCGCGGCGAGCGGCTCACCTGGGCGGTGGCGGACGCGGCCGACGACCGGGTGCTGGGCGCGGTCAGCCTCACCCGGACGTCCGCCTCGGGAGCGCCCGGGGAGATCGGCTACTGGGCCCACCCGGACGCGCGCGGCCGCGGCCTGACCACGGCCGCGGTGCGCGCGGTCGTCCGGTATGCCCTCGCGCCGGTGGCCGGGGAGGGCCTGGGCCTGCGACGGGTCTGGGTGCAGGCGGCGGAGGGCAACCTGGCCAGCCGGCGCGTCGCGGTGGCGGCGGGGCTGCGCGAGGTGGGGCGGGACCGTCAGGCCGAGGTCCTGCGCGACGGGACCGTCGAGGACCTGGTGCGGCTGGACCTGCTGGCGCAGGAGCTGCCGAGCCCCACGTGAGCGCGACCGCTCCGGTGCCCGCCACGCCCGCGGCGGGTCGACCCGCTCAGACCGGGAGGTCGACCCTCCCCAGCCCCAACCAGCCGGCCATCGTCTCCAGCTCGTCGACCAACCGGGGGGCGGCGTGCGCCATGTCGACGCCCTGCTCCCAGTGGACGGCCCGCGCGCGGAGCACCCCGGCCTCCCGGTCCGCCTTGAGGTCGACCCGCCCCACGAGGTGCTCGTCGAGCAGGAAGGGCAAGACGTAGTAGCCGTGCACCCGCTGCGGCGCGGGGACGTAGATCTCGAGCCGGTAGCGGAAGCCCCAGAGCTGCTCCACCCGCTCGCGCTGCCAGACGAGGGAGTCGAACGGGCTCAGCAGGGCGGCGCCCTCCACCCGCCGAGGGCGTCGCGCCCCGGGGTCCAGCCACACCGGGCGGTCCCACCCGTCGACGTGCACCCGCTCGGCCCGTCCCTGCGCCTCGAGCCTCGCGAGGGCCGCCGTCACGACCGGCCCGCGCACCCGGAAGTAGTCGGCCAGGCAGCGGGCGCTGCCCAGACCGTGCGCCCGCAGCGCGACGGCCAGCAGCTCCACCACCGACTCCAGCTCCCCGGGAGCGTCCGGCTCGCCGGGCGCACGCCGCAGGACCTCCGGGGGGAGCACCCGCTCGGGACAGGCATACCGCCGCTCGAACTGGCTGGTCCGCGCGGCGCTGGTCAGCTCGCCGGTCGCGAAGAGCGACTCCAGGGAGGTCTTGACCGCCGACCAGTTCCACCCCCAGTGGTCGGTGCGGCGGGTCGCGCCGTGGGGCAGGTGCACCTCGACCTCACGGGCGGTGAGCGGCCCGTGCTCCGCCACCACCTCGCCGACCGCCTCCAGCAGGCCGGGGTGCTCGTCCCGCAGCTGCTCGCGGCGCGCGAGGACGCGGGGGCGGCGCATCCGGAAGCCGAGGAGGGGCCAGGTCTCCAGCGGCACGAGCGACGCCTCGTGCGCCCAGACCTCGACCATGCGGCGGCCCGCGCGGGCACCGCCCCGCACTCCTGCGCCGTCCCGCATACGGTCCAGCGACGCGGTGTCGTAGGCGCCGAGGCGGGAGAAGAACGGCAGGTAGTGGCTGCGGGCGAGGACGTTGACGCTGTCGATCTGGACGACGCCGAGACGCTCCAGGACGCCGGTGAGCCGGCGCGCGCCCGGGTCCTGCGGACGGGCCCGGTCGAAGCCCTGGGCGGCGAGCGCGACACGACGGGCCTGCGCCGGGGTGAGGGTCAGCACGGGGACCACCCTGCCAGGGACCGGTGACGCACCGGCCCCGGGGCCACCCCGTGCGGGTGGTCCCCGGGGCCGGTGCGTGGGGGCCGTGCGGACCCTGGTCTCAGGAGGCGACCGCCTGGGTCCGCTCCCCCGTGCCGGCCTGCGACGGGACCGCGTGCGCGTCGCCGTCGGTGTCGCCGTCGGCCTCGACGCGGTCCAGGCGCAGCACGCCGTAGGACCAGCCGCGGCGGCGGTAGACCACGCTCGGCCGGTCGGCGTCGGCGTCGTGGAAGAGGAAGAACTCGTGGCCGACCAGCTCCATCTGCGACAGCGCCTCGCCCACGGTCATGGGCGGGGACGCGTGCACCTTCTCGCGGATCTCGATGGGGCTGTTGCCGCGCGTCTGCAGGTCCTCGTCGACGGCCTCCTCGGGACTGCGCCCGGGCTCCTGCTCCTCGTCGGCGTCCTGCTCGGCGAGCGGGTCGGTGGGCAGCCCGAAGGTGGCCTCGGCGACGGAGGGAAGACGGTGCTTGCCGGTGTGGGACACCCGCCGCTTGTCACCCAGCCGGCGCAGCCGCTCGGCCAGCTTGCCCATGGCGAGGTCCAGCGCGGCGTACTCCTCGTCCGCCGCGGCCTCGGCCCGGACCACGGTCCGGTGGACGTAGCAGGTGATCTCGCAGCGCTCGGCCTCCTTGGCCTGGCGCGGGTTGGTCTCGCGGGTCAGCACCACCTCGGTGCGACGGACCCGGGGGGCCAGCTGCGGGACCTTGTCCAGCTTGTCCTCGATGTGGCGGCGGAAGCGCTCGGGCACGTCTCTCTTGCGACCAGTCACGCTGAGTTCCATCAATAACCTCCATGCAAGACGGTGTGGTTCGGGGTATGGCGTCGGCGACGGCGCCTGCTCTCGACCGGCCTCACCCCCTCACGTCTGCTCGCGAGGTGCTCCATGAACCCACACTAGTCCGGCTCGCCCGCGCGCGATAGGTCAGGCCTGGGGTCGGCGCGCCCGCGCCGGGCGGTCGCCGCCACGGTGGCCGCGACCACCCCTCCGGCGCCGGCCCGACGCAGCGCGCGGGCGCACTCGGCGAGCGTCGCGCCGGTGGTGACGACGTCGTCGACGACGACGCAGGGCACACCCGCGAGAGCACCCGCCAGCCCGGTGCGCACCCGGACGGCGCCGTCGAGGTTCGCCGCCCGCTGCGCGGCCGACAACCCCGCCTGGTCGGCGACGGCGCGAGCCAGGACGAGGGCCGGGACCACGGCACGCCGCGTCCCGGCCGCGACGACGGCGAGCTCGCGCACCGGGGAGCGGCCGCGCGCGCGGGTGCTGGCCGGCGCCGACGGGGCCGGGACCACGGCCACCGGACGGCCGGCCCCCAGGGCGTCCCGGTGCTCCGGGGAGCCCTCGAGGGCGGCGGTCATCGCAGCGCGCAGCACCTCCCCGAGGGCCGCCGTCAGGTCCACCCGGTCCTGCTCCTTCCAGGCGACGACGAGGGAGGGCAGGGCGCCGTCGTAGGCCGGGCCCGACCAGGTCGGCGGGAAGCCCGGCGGGCAGGGCGTGGGGCGCCAGGGGCGCGGACCCGTCGCGCGCAGCTCCCCGAGGCAGTCGGGACAGAGACGACGCCCCGCCCGTCCGCAGCCGGCGCACCCGGACGGGGCCACCAGCTCCAGCAGGGCACGCAGGTCCTCCCCCGGCCGCCACGGCATACCCCAGGGTCGCACCCCTGGGGCCGGCCGTGCGGCTGTCCACAGGCGTGGCGTGGTGCGCCCGCGTGGCATGGTGCGCCTGCGTGGCCCGAGGGCGCCTCAGCCGCCCGGGACCACCACCTGGTCCCCGTTGCGGACCGGCTGCCACCCGCTCTGGCCCTCGGGCACGTAAACCCCGCCGTCCTGGGTGCGGGCGATGACCTCCACGCCGGTGACCCGCGGCACGGGGACGGCGTCCACGAGCCCGGAGAGCTCACCCAGGGGCTCCAGCCATCCGCCGAGCTCGAGCCGGAAGGCCTGCGGCTCGAGGTCCTCCTGGCGCTCGCCGACGAGCACGAGCTCACCGGCGGCGCTCCAGTGCGCGGCGGAGACGCCGCGCAGATGGGTCGCGACCGGCAGCGGGGTGGTGAGCTCGCGCGGCCGGCCGGCGGTGTCCCGCACGATGCCGGTGACCAGCAGGCGGTGGACCGGCGCCTCCTCGGTGTCCTCCGTCACCGCCGTGCCCACGACCAGGGCCGCCCGGCTGCCGTCGGGAGAGATCGACAGCGCCTCGACGCGGTCGTCGTCCTCGAGCCAGTCGGCCTCGACGGGCCGGGCCACGGCGTCGAGCTGTGCGGCGTCGACCACCCACACCCGGGGGGTCTGGCTGCTGCGGTGCACGCCGCCGAGCCAGAACGCCCCCTGCGGGTCCACCGCGGGGGCGCCGAGGCCGTCGCCGATGCCCTCGTTGGTGTGCACCCGCTCCCCCCGCCACCGGCGGAAGGCGGTGCCGTCGACGGAGACCGCGGCGAGGTCGTCCAGCCCCTCGGTCGCGGCCAGGCCCGTCCACCGCAGCTCGACCTGCGGCAGGACGACGTCGTCGGGGACCTCGATGTCGCGCAGGGCGTACTGGGAGGGGTCCACGAGGGTGAGCTGCTCGCCGACCCGCAGCACCACCTGCGAGACCTGCCGGTCCACCTCGGCGTAGGGCAGCTCGGTGGCGGCGGTGATGGGGCCGTCGGCGCCGTCCAGCCGCAGGGGCTGGCCGGAGGCCTGCACGTCCACCCCGGCCACCGAGCTCAGCCCGAGCAGGCTGTGCGCCAGCTGGCTGCTCAGACCCTCGGCGCGCGTGTCGTCCTGGGCCAGCGTCGCTCCCTGCAGGTTGACCGTGGCCACGAGGGTCGAGGGGTCGACGGGCACGGCCGGCGTCGCGAGCCGCACCGACTCGTTGGCGGCGGTGCTGACGGCCCCCTCCAGGTAGCCGGGCAGGGGCGCGAGCTGGGCGCGGGTGAGCGCCGTGGGCAGCCCCTCGCTGTCGGCCAGCCACCTCAGCTCCGGGACGAAGACGTCCTCCTGCGTGTTGAGGTAGGACAGCACGGTGGGCCGGAAGACCCGCTCGAAGGCGGTGTCCGAGAGCCACAGCCCCGCGTCCTCGGGGAAGGTGCTGATGCGCGGCTCGCCGTCGACCTCGGTCAGCCCGAAGGTCTGGGTCGTGGTCTGCGGCGCCTGCTCGGTGAGCCGTCCGTCGGCGTCCACCCGGCCCACGACGTCGAGATCCACGCTCACCTCGTCCTCGGAGAGCAGGGTGAGCTCGGCGTCACCCTCGTAGACGAGGACCGTGGCGGTCGGCACCCAGCTGCTGGCCAGCTCGGAGGCGAGGTAGG
Organism: Serinicoccus chungangensis; assembly: GCF_001483745.1. Taxonomy (GTDB): domain Bacteria; phylum Actinomycetota; class Actinomycetes; order Actinomycetales; family Dermatophilaceae; genus Ornithinicoccus; species Ornithinicoccus chungangensis_A. The sequence continues at coordinate 598,169 of NZ_LQBL01000028.1, forward strand.
TGCGGGACACGTCGTCGTCGCCGGCAAAACCCTCGCTGGCCCGCAGGAACCCCTCGACCACCTCGACCGGCCCGGCCCCGGGCTGGGCGCGGGGCAGGAGACGGTCGACCTCCCGCTCGGACTGCTGGGAGACCGGCAGGCCGGCCCGCGGCGCGGAGCTGGTCGGGAGCTGCCCCGAGCAGCCGGTGGTGAGGAGTGCGGTGGCGGCGAGCACCGCGACCAGGGGGGTGCGCATCAGTCGTCCTCTCTCGTGGCCAGCGCCAGCACCACCGGGGGCACCTCGGCGTCACGGGCAGCGGTGGTGCCACCGACCGGACCGGGCCCGGAGGGCACCTCCGGTGGTTCGTCGGCGATGACATGGGTATGGGCGCGGGGCAGCATCAGGCGGAAGCAGGCACCCTCGCCGGGCCGGCTGCCGACCTGCAGCCACCCGCCGTGGACGCGCGCGTCCTCCTGGGCGATCGCCAGCCCGAGGCCGGTGCCGCCGGTGGTGCGGGTGCGCGCGGGGTCGGCCCGCCAGAACCGGTCGAAGACCTGGTGGCGCTGCTCCTCGGTCAGCCCGATGCCGTGGTCGCGCACGCTGACCGAGACCACGTGCGGGTTGCTGGCCACGGTGACGTCCACCGGCAGCCCCTCGCCGTGCTCGACGGCGTTGGTCAGCAGGTTGCGCAGGATGCGGGAGACCCGTCGCCCGTCCATGCAGACCTCCACCCGCTCGCTGGGCACGTGCACCCGCAGCGTCGTGCCCACCTTGTCGGCGAGGGTCTGCACCCCCTGCACCGCGGCGACGACGGTCGGCAGGATGTCCTCCTCGTGGCGCTCGACGGTGGCGGCCCCGGAGTCGAAGCGACTGATCTCGAGCAGCTCGGCGAGCAGCTCCTCGAACCGGTCCATCTCCTGGTCGAGCAACTCGGCGGACCGGGCGACCGGCGCCGCGAAGTCCTCCCGCGAGGCGTGCAGCACGTCGCCGGCCATCCGCATGGTCGTCAGCGGGGTGCGCAGCTCGTGCGAGACGTCGGAGACGAAGCGCTGCTGCAGCTGGGACAACGAGCGCAGCTCGCGGATCTGGTGCTGGATGGAGTCGGCCATGGTGTTGAAGGAGGTCGCGAGCTGGGCGATCTCGTCGCTGCCCACGACCGGCAGCCGCTCGTCGAGGTGCCCCTGCGCCACCTCCTGGGACGCCTTGGCCACCTCCTCCACCGGCCGCGTGACCATGCGGGTCGCCAGCAGCGCCAGGCCGACGGCCAGGGCGAGCAGCCCCAGCCCGCCGAGGAGGAAGAGCTGGCGGACGAGGTCGAGGGTCTCCTGCTCGCGGAGCAGCGGGTAGACGAGGACGAGGTCGTAGGGACCCGCGCGCAGCAACGACACCCGCGACCCCACCACCACGGCCGCCGTTCGTTCCTGGCCCTCGCCGAGCGACACCGGGACCACCATGACCTGCTGGTTGGCCGGGTCCTGGGCGATCGCCTCCCGCAGCTCGCCGGGCACGTCCTCGGCGAGGACACCGGTGGACATGCGCTCCACCACGCCGCTGGTGTTGGTCAGGGCGGGCAGCAGCAGCGCCCGCCGCCCGTCCGCGGCCGACGGCCCGCTCATCGACTGGATCTGCTCCTCGGCCAGACCCCGCAGACCGCTGTCGTCCCGGCGGTCGGTGGAGTCGAAGGCCCGCTGGGCGTTGGCGACCTGCTGGGAGGCGTCCCGCTCGGCGCTGTCGACGGCCTGCTCCACCAGCCCGCGGGAGACCTGCTGGTAGAGCAGGGTGCCGAGCAGGAGGGCGAGCAGGGTGCCGACCAGGACCGTCGAGGTGACGACCCGCGCCCGCAACGAGCCCCGCCACCAGGTCAGCACGCGCCGACCGGCGGCGACCCCGTCAGGGGTGCCCGGCCTTGTATCCGACGCCACGCACCGTCACCACGATCTGGGGGTTCTCGGGGTCCTTCTCGATCTTGCTGCGCAGGCGCTGGACGTGCACGTTGACCAGCCGGGTGTCGCCCGCGTGGCGGTAGCCCCAGACCTGCTCCAGCAGCGACTCCCGGTCGAAGACCTGCGTAGGCTTGCTCGCCAGCGCCACGAGCAGGTCGAACTCCAGCGGGGTCAGCGGGATCTGCTCGCCGGACCGGGTCACCTCGTGCCCGGCCACGTCGATCAGCACGTCGCCCACCTGCAACCGGGTGTCGTCGCCGGTGTCGGTGCGGCGCAGCCGCGCCCGGATCCGGGCCAGCAGCTCCTGCGGCTTGAACGGCTTGACGACGTAGTCGTCGGCGCCGGCCTCCAGACCCAGGACGACGTCCTTGGTGTCCGTGCGGGCGGTGAGCATGACGACGGGGATCCCGGACTCGGCGCGCAGCTCACGGCATACCTCGATCCCGTCCTTGGACGGCAGCATGACGTCCAGGAGGACGAGGTCGGGGCGGAACTCGCGGAACATCGGCATCGCCCGTCCCCCGTCGGCGCAGCTCGCGACCTCGTAGCCCTCCTTGCGCAGCACGATGCCCAGCATCTCGGCCAGGGCCTGGTCGTCGTCGACCACGAGTACTCGAGCGCTCACGGGTTCCTCCTGCGTCTGTGCCCCTGCACCAGCATCAGTAGCGGTAGTGCTCCGGCTTGAACGGGCCGGCCACGTCGACCCCGAGGTAGCCGGCCTGCTCCTTGGTCAGCTCGGTCAGGTCGGCCGCGACCGAGGCCAGGTGCAGCCGCGCGACCTCCTCGTCGAGCTCCTTGCGCAGCGTGTGGACGCCGAGCGGGTAGGACTCGATCCGGGTGTGCAGCTCGATCTGCGCCAGCACCTGGTTGGCGAAGCTCGCCGACATGACGAAGCTGGGGTGGCCGGTGGCGTTGCCGAGGTTGAGCAGACGACCCTCGGAGAGCACGATGATCGAGCGCCCGTCGGTGAAGGTCCACTCGTGCACCTGCGGCTTGATCTCCACCCGCTGCACGTCCGGCACCCGGGCGAGGCCGGCCATGTCGATCTCGTTGTCGAAGTGGCCGATGTTGCCCAGCACGGCCTTGTCCTTCATCGCGGCCATGTGCTGCGGGGTGACGACGTCCTTGCAGCCGGTCGCGGTGATGACGAAGTCGGCCGAGCCGACGACGTCCTCCAGGCGGGCGACCTGGTAGCCGTCCATCGCGGCCTGCAGCGCGCAGATGGGGTCGATCTCGGTGACGATGACGCGGGCACCCTGACCGCGCAGCGCCTCCGCGCAGCCCTTGCCGACGTCGCCGTAGCCGCACACCACCGCGACCTTGCCGCCGATGAGGACGTCGGTGGCGCGGTTGATGCCGTCGATGAGGCTGTGCCGGCAGCCGTAGGTGTTGTCGAACTTGCTCTTGGTGACCGCGTCGTTGACGTTGATCGCCGGGAAGAGCAGCTCACCGGCCTCGTGCAGCTGGTAGAGCCGGTGCACCCCGGTGGTCGTCTCCTCGGACACCCCGCGGATGCCCTCCGCCACCCTGGTCCAGCGCTGCGGGTCCTCGGCCAGCGAGGAGCGCACGGTCTCCAGGATGACCTTCCACTCCTCGGGGTCCTCCTGCTGAGGGCTGGGCACCGCCCCCTGCCGCTCCCACTCCCGCCCCTTGAGCACCAGCAGCGTGGCGTCGCCCCCGTCGTCGAGGATGAGGGTGGGGCCGGCCCCGTCCGGCCACAGCATGACCTGGGTGGTGCACCACCAGTACTCCGGCAGGGTCTCCCCCTTCCAGGCGAAGACGGGGACGCCCTGCGGCTCCTCGGGGCTGCCGTGCGGACCGACGACCACGGCGGCCGCCGCCTCGTCCTGGGTGGAGAAGATGTTGCACGAGGCCCAGCGGACCTGCGCCCCGAGCGCGACGAGGGTCTCGATGAGCACGGCGGTCTGGACGGTCATGTGCAGGGACCCGGCGATGCGGGCGCCGGCCAGGGGCTGCTCGTGGGCGAAGCGCTCGCGCAGGGCCATGAGGCCGGGCATCTCGTGCTCCGCGAGCCGGATCTGGTGCCGCCCCTGCTCGGCGAGCGCCAGGTCGCGGACCCGGTGCTCGAGCGCGGTGCCGGTCGTCGTCATGGTGTCGGGCATGGGGTCATGCTACGTGTCGCCCCCGACGTCCTCGGGCACGTGCAGGCCCAGCAGCGCGTTCTCGAGCACCTCGGACAGCGCCGGGTGGATCCAGTACTGGCCCCGCGCCAGCTCGTGGGCGGTCACCGACGGGCCCATGCTCAGCGCCTGGATGGCGGGCTGGATGAGGGTGCTGGCCATCGGGCCCATGGCGTGCACCCCGAGCAGCCGCCCGGTCGCGGCGTCCCCCACCGCCTTGAGCAGCCCGGTGGTGTCCTCCATCGCCCAGCCGTACGCGGTGTCGCCGAACCGCTGCACCTTGGTCGTCACGGCATACCCCTCGTCCTGGGCCTGCGCCTCGGTGAGGCCGACGCAGGCCATCTGCGGGTGGGTGAAGACGGCGGCCGGCACGAACCGGTGGTCGAAGGCACGGAGGTCGTCGGGGTGGGCGAGGTTGTGGGCGACCGCCCGGGCCTCGTGGTTCGCCACGTGCTTGAGCTGGTGCTCGGAGGAGGCGTCGCCCAGCGACCACACGCCGGCGACGGCGGTGCGGCCGAAGCGGTCCACGACGACCCGCCCGTCGTCGTGGGTGGACACCCCGGTGTGCTCGAGCCCGAGGTCGTGGGTGTGCGGGGTGCGTCCCGTCGCCACGAGGAGGACCTCCCCGCTCGCCGTGGAGCCGTCGGACAGGGTCAGCTCGATCTCCGACTCCCCCTGCTCGAGCGAGACGGCCTCGACCCCGGTGCGGACGTCCCACTGCGCCCGCGCGAGGTCGGTCCAGGCGGCGGCCAGCTCCGCGTCGAGGGCGCGCAGGAGCCCGTCGCCGCGGGTGACGATCCGGACCTCCACGCCGAGGGCGGAGAAGATGTGGGCGAACTCTGCGGCGATGTAGCCGCCGCCGAGGATGACCATGCTGGCGGGCAGCTCGGGCAGCCGCATGACGGTGTCGGAGGTGTGGAAGGGCACCCCCGAGTCGAGGACGACGTCGGGGACGTGGGGCCGCGAACCGGTCGCGATGACGACCTGGTCGCCCGTGATGCGGTGCACCGAGCCCAGCTCGTGGTGGCCGCCGGGCCGGGTGATCTCGATCTCCAGCTCGTGGTCGGAGACGAAGCGGGCGTGACCGAGGTAGGCCTCGGTGTGCCCACCGTCGACGCGGTAGTCGCGACCACCGTCGCTGATCGGGTCGATCCGGCCGAAGACGCGGTCCCGGATGTCGGTCCACCGCACCTGGTCCAGGCTCGCGTCGATGCCGAACCGGGAGGCGTCGCGGATGGTCGAGGCCACCTCCGCGGCGTACACGAACATCTTGGTGGGGATGCAGCCGACGTTGAGGCAGGTGCCACCGAAGACCCCGCCCTCGACCACGGCGATGCGACGCCCCTCCAGCTCGGGGGTGACCAGCGAGTTGCCGGAGCCGGTGCCGATGATGACGAGGTCGTAGTGGGTGGTGTCGCTCACCTCGTCAGCCTAGTTCGCCCCTAGACCCGCGCCACCCGAGGTGGGGGTCGGCTCCCGGGCGCGCGGGGAGAGACGTCCGCTCAGGACCAGTTGACTTCGTACAGGTGTTCGACTACACTGAGATCAACCCGCCGGGCGGCGGGGGTGAGCTGGTCCTCGGGGGAGGTGGGTGTCGTGGTCGCATCGGTGGTCGTGCCGTCTCAGGAGCAGCCGGGGCACGCCGTGCTGGGGGTGCTGGGGGTCATCGGCGCCGCACGGGCGGGGTTGGAGGCGCGACTGATCGAGGCCGCGCGGATCGTGGTCGCCGCGACGGGGGCGGCACTGCTCACCGACAAAGGTTTCGCGACCGTGGGAGAGCTGACCGACGCGCAGCGACGGGCGTGGAGGTGCGAGGCCAAGCGGGCCGCGTGCGCGGAGATCGAGGCCACCCTCGGCCTGGGGGTGGTCGAGGCTCGACAGCTCGTGGGCGTCGCCTGCGCACCCAGGGGTGTCCGAGCCCCGGTGCTGGGCGCGCTGGACCGGGGTGAGGTGACGTGGGGCATGGTCCGCGACTTCTGGCGGCGCTGTGCACGGCTCTCCTCCGACGACGCGTCCCTGGTCGCGGAGTCCCTCTTCGGCACCGAGGCCGCCACCGCCGCACCTGAGCGCCTCACCCCCGACGACGACCTCAGGGACACCCCGTGGCACGCCGCCGACTACCGGGCCGCGCTGGAACGCGAGGCCACCCGCGCCGAGGGTGTCGACGTCCAGGCCGAACGCGACCGGCGACGGGAGGCCTACCGGCAGCGACGCGCCGGTGTGGTCGTCCACGACGACGGGACCGCCACGCTGTCCGTCACAGGACCCCTCATCTCCGTCGTCGCCGCACACTCCCGCATCGAGCGCGCTGCGCGCCTCCTGCGCAAGCACGGCGACCCCCGCACCCTGGACCAGCTCCGCGCCGACACCATCGCCGGCCTGCTCGTCCACGGACGCCTCCCCCTTCCCGACGCGGGGGACGACGCACCAGGATGGCGGGAGCTGCAGGTGCCGGACCTGGACCGGATCGCCCGCGTCATCACCGGCATGCCGACCGTCCAGCTCCAGGTCGTCCTGCCCTGGGACACCCTCACGGGGACGCCGGCGGGCATCGGTGCCAGCGAGGACGAGCGGCGCGGCCGGGGCGTGGCCCAGCTGCTCGGAGCACATCCCGCCGCCCTGACCCCCGGCCATGCGCGCGAGCTCACCCTCATGCCGGGCACCACCCTGAGCCGGCTCCTGAGCGACCCCGCGGACGGACGCCTCGTCGAACGCTCCCTCACGACCTACCGGCCCGACGCGGACATGCGCCGGCAGGTCCTCGCGGCCGACCTCCACTCCCGCGCGCCCGGCACCCGGCACCCGGGCACGACCTGCGAACTCGACCACGTCCGCCCGTGGGGCGGCTCGGACGAGGGGGGCCAAGCCCGGGGCGGCCCGACAGCCGAGACCAACCTCGTCGCGCTGGGCCGGCGACCGCACCAGCTCAAGACGCTCGGCTGGGCCACCGCCCGCATCAACGACCTGCGCGACCTGACCTGGACCACGCTGCTCGGTCACACCTCGACCACCCGGAGCCACGACTACCGCCACTACGTGGCCGGCCCCCCGCCGTCCGCGGCCGGACGGGGCGGCACCGCGGACCCCCCGCCACCGGCTGACCCGGACGAGCAGCGCGACCTGCTGAACCGCGCGCTCTACGACGCCCTCGGCGCACGAGGGCCCGACGCCCTCCTCACCGACGACGACGACCACCCCGGCGCCGGCGACCACGGCGGTCCGCTGTCGCGCTGGATGTTCGTCCCGCGCCGCTGCGCCGGTTCGCAGCCCCCACCGGCACCCCACCGCACCTCCACCGCTGCATCCGACCCCGCGGCAGCCGAGCCTGAGGAACCGAGCACGAGACGGGACCCAAGCGTCACACGGGACCTGGGCGTCACACGGGACCCGGGTGCGACACGGGACCCGGGTGCGACACGGGATCCGGGCAGTCGAGCCGATCCACCAGGAACGCCCGGGACGTCCCCTCCGGACGAACCCCCACCCTTCTGAGGACGGGGGCCGCCGCTCAGCGCTGCAGCTCCTCCCGGACGGCGTCCAGCCCGTGCCACACCTCGACGAAGGTGGTGGACAGCGGCGACAGGCCCAGCCGCAGCCCGTCCGGGGATCGGAAGTCCGGGATCACCCCGCGCTCCCAGAGCCGGGGGTATGCCGCCTCGAAGGCCGGGTGGCGCAGCGTCAGATGGCCGCCCCGCCGCTCGTGCGCCCGTGGGCTGGCGACGACGACGCCCAGCTCGGTGGGCCACGACTCCACGACGGACCAGGCGAAGTCGGTGAGGCGCAGGGACTTGCGCCGCACCTCCTCGATGCCGGCCTCGGCGAGCAGCTGGGCACCCAGGCGCACCGGCACCATGCCGATGATGGGCGGAGTGCCGCTCACGAGGGCCCGGATGCCCGCGGCGGGCTGGTAGCCCTGCTCCATGCGGAAGGGGTCGCGACGGCCCATCCAGCCCTGCACCGGCTGCTGCAGCGTCGGCAGGTCGTGGTGGCGGCGGGCGAGGTAGGCGTGGGCCGGCGCGCCCGGGCCCCCGCACAGGTACTTGTAGTCGCACCCCACGGCGGCGTCCCAGCCCCACTCGTCGGCCCGCACCGGGACCGAGCCGGCGCTGTGGCTGGTGTCCCACAGCACGAGGGCGCCGGCGTCGTGCGCCAGCCCGGTGATGCGGCCCGCCTCGGCGACGAAGCCCGAGCGGTAGGCCACGTGCGAGAGGAGGACCACCCCGGTGCTGTCGCCGACGACCTTCGCGACCTGCTCCGGGGTCACCCCGGCGGCCGGGTCGGCGTCGATCCACCGCAGGACGAGGTCGCGCTCGGCCGCCACGCCCTCCGCGACGTAGCGGTCGGTCGGGAAGTTGTCGGTGTCGAGCACGAGCTCGCGGCGTGCCGGGTCCGTCGCGAGCTGGTGGTCCACGAGGGCCCGGAGCACCTTGTAGAGCAGGACGGTGGTCGAGTCGGCGACCACCGTCTGCCCGGGGGCCGCACCCAGGGCGGCGGCGCCGACGAGGTCGCCGACCTCCTCGGGCCAGCGCATCCACCCCTCGTCCCAGGACCGGATGAGGCGGGTGCCCCACTCCTGCCGGACGAAGCGCTCCATCTCCTGCGCGGCCCCGGCGACGGGGCGGCCCAGCGAGTTGCCGTCGAGATAGGACACCACGCCCTCGGCCCGCTCGAAGCGGGGCACGAAGCGCGCCAGCGGGTCCTGCGCGTCGAGCTCCTGCGCGCGCCGCAGGTCGGGATCAGCCACGCCCGTCACCTCCGTGGTAGCCCTCGGGCTCGACGTCCTGGATGGCCGAGCGCACGTCGTAGAGCTCGGGGAAGAAGGTCAGGTCCAGGGCGCGGCGCAGGAACGGGGTCCCGCTCGATCCCCCGGTGCCCCGCTTGCTGCCGATGATGCGCTCCACCGTCTTGAGGTGACGGAAGCGCCATACCTGGAAGTTGTCCTCGAGGTCGACCAGCTCCTCGGCCGTCTCGTACTCCGCCCAGAAGCGCTGGGGGTCGGCGTAGACGCGCCCCAGCGCCTCGACGACGCCCGGGTGGGAGTGGTAGGGCTCCGAGACGTCACGCTCCAGCACCTCGGCGGGGATCGCGTGCCCGCGCCGGGCCAGCCAGGCCAGCACCTCGTCGTAGAGGCTCGGCCGGTGCAGCAGCCGGACCAGCTCGGCGTGCTGCTCCTCGTCGTGGGCGAAGACCGGGAGCATGCCGGCGTTCTTGTTGCCGAGCATGAACTCCACCGCGCGGTACTGCCAGCTCTGGAAACCGGATCCGGTGGCGAGGAAGGCCCGGAACCGGGCGTACTCGCTGGGGGTGAGCGTCGCGAGCACCGACCACTGCTCGGTCATGGAGGCCTGGATGTGCTTGACCCGGGCGATCCGCTTGAGCGCCTGCCGGTGGTCGTCGGCGCCCAGGAGCGTGCAGGCGCTGGTCAGCTCGTGGATCACCAGGCGCAGCCACAGCTCGGTCGTCTGGTGCTGGATGATGAAGAGCAGCTCGTCGTGCTGGGGAGGCGTGGCGCGCGGATGCTGCGCCGACAGCAGGGTGGGCAGGTCGAGGTAGGCACCGTAGGAGAGGTTGCGCCCGAAGTCGCTCTCGATCCCCTGCTCCAGGTCCCGCCGCGACCGGCTGTGCCGGCTCACCGGGTCCTCGCCCCGCTCCCCGTCGGCCACTGGGTCCTCGCCCCGCTCCCCGTCGGCCACTGGGTCCTCGCCCCGCTCCCCGCCGGCCGCCGGGTCCGGGCCGCTCACCGCGTCCGGTCCCGCAGGTCGGCGACGTGCGGCGAGACCGAGGGGTCCAGTCCCAGGCCGATCGCGAGATAGGTCGCCGCGAAGTCCACAGCGGCCACGTGGTCGGCGAGGCGCACGATCGGCGGCCCGCTCTCGGCCTGCACCTCCATGACCCGCACGCCCGCCTCGCGAGCGGTGGCGAGCACCGCATCGGTGAGGGCCTCCGCCTGCACCGACTCCCGCGTGGGCGGCTCGGCCGGCGCGTCGCGCAGCATGAGCAGCCCCAGCCGCGGCGGGGCCGGGCCGTCGAGGTAGGGGTCGGCGAAGAGGTCGTCCCGTCGACCCCCGTCACCGGGGCCGGTGGCGCGCTCCATGAGCTCGCCCTCCGGCTCGTCGAAGTGGTGCGGCTCCCAGCGCGAGGTGTCGATGTCGCCCAGCCGGATCCGGGCGTCGTCGTAGGTGCCGGGGCGGCGGCCGCCGATGGCGGTGTAGGGCCCGTCGAAGCAGGCGACGATGCCGCTGGCCGCGTCGGGCAGCTCGCCGAAGGTCGCCGGGATGCGCGCCGTCCGGGCCAGCATGGAGGCGGCGCGTGCCGCGGCCACACCACCCAACGGACCGTCGCCGAGGACCACCGGCACCGTCTCGGCCAGCTGCACGGCCAGCACCTTCGCAGGGTTGACGAAGGCGTCCGAGGAGGGCCGGAACTCCTCGGCGCGCGTGTCGAGCCGGTCGGCGACCCCGACCACCATGTCCGTGGAGGCCTCGAGCAGGCCGAGCCGGTCGGCACCGATGAGGACCGGCGTCAGCAGGGTCCACAGGGCGGTGCGCGAGCTGGTGCGCCCTCCGCTGCCCACCCCGACGTGCACCCCCCGGGCGCGCCGGCACACCTGCGCCAGGGGGGAGTCGTCGGCCCCGACGGTGAGCAGCATCGCCCCGCGGCGCGCAGCCTCGGCGGCGACGGCCAACGGCCCCGGCGCGCGCCCGGAGAGCGACACGGCGACCACGAGGTCCATCGGGCCCACCCACCCCGGGAGCGGCAGGTTGCGCCGGGCCTGGACCGGGACCGGTGAGCCCGGCTCCGCGAGCAGCTCCAGGACCTCGGCGACGATCGAGGAGCCACCGATGGCCGCCACGAGGACCGACCTCGGCCGCTCGCTGCGGGCCAGCCGGTCGATGCCGGCCTCCTCGGTCAGCGTCATCGCCTCGCGCACCTGGGCGCCGGCGCTCGCGAGCGCCCGCAGGGTCTCCCGGGAGTCCTTGCGCGCCAGCTCGTCCGGGTCGTCGAGCAGCGCTTCGTCGATGTAGGGCACGTGACCTCCGCCGCGGCTCAGTCGGTGACCGTGACGACGTGGGCGTCGTCGACGAGGAGGACGGGTATGCCGTCGCGCCAGGGGTAGCGCCGACGCCGCCCCGGCCCGTCGCAGTCCTCGGCGCACTCGAGCACGGGCGCGCCGTGCTCGTCGGTCCGGTCGAGGAGCTCGTGCCGCCCCACCGGGCAGCGCAGGATGCTGCGCACCCAGGGGTCGTACTCCGGTCGCGCCATCTCAGGCCTCCTGTCTCACGAGCGCCAGGACGGCGTCCCGGACGCCGACCATGGTCTCACCGTCCTGCGCCTCGACGTTGAGCCGCAGCAGCGACTCGGTGTTGCTGGCCCGCAGGGACACCCACCAGAAGGGGGCGTCGTCTCGACTCATGAGCAACCCGTCGCCCGCCTGCTCACGGGCCCCGTGCGCGCGGGCCCAGTCGCGGACCCGGTCCGTGGCGGCGGTGACGTCCTCCACCCCGCTGTTGATCTCGCCGGAGGCGGCGTAGGGGTCGAGGGGGGCGAGCAGGGCGGACAGGGTGCCCTGGTGCCGGCCCAGTGCGGCCAGCACGTGCAGCGCCGCGAGCAGCCCGCTGTCGGCATACCAGAAGTCGCGGAAGTAGTAGTGGGCCGAGTGCTCGGCCCCGAAGACCGCCCCGTGCCGCGCCATGCGCTCCTTGACGAAGGAGTGGCCGACGGGCGAGCGCACCAGGTGGGCCCCGGTGCCCGCGACCGCCTCCTCGAGGCCCCGGGAGACGACCGAGCCGTGGACGACCGTGATGTCGCCCGGGCTGCTCCCCGCGGCGACGTCGCGGGCGATCTCGCGGGTCGCGATGAGGGCGGCCACCGCACCGGCCGGGACCTGGACGCCACGCTCATCCACGAGGACGACCCGGTCGGCGTCCCCGTCGAAGGCCAGCCCGAGGTCCGCACCGGTCCGGACGACGGCGTCCTGCAGGTCGCGGAGGTTGGCGGGGTCGAGAGGGTTGGCCTCGTGGTGGGGGAAGGTGCCGTCGAGCTCGAAGTAGAGCGGCTCGACGCTGATCGGCAGACCCTCGATCCCGAGCACGGCCGGCACTGTGAGGCCGGCCATGGCGTTCCCGGCGTCCACCACCAGGCGCAGCGGGCGGATGCCCTCGAGGTCGACCAGCGAGTGCAGGTGGGCGGCGTAGTCCGGCAGGACGTCCGCCTGCCGGACCGTCCCCGCAGGACCGGCGGGCAGCGTGTGCAGGTCACCGCGGTCGAGCAGCCACTGGGCGAGGTCCCTGACCTCGCCCAGCCCGGACTCCTGGCCCACGGGACGCGCCCCGGCGCGGCACAGCTTGATCCCGTTGTAGCCCGCCGGGTTGTGGCTGGCGGTCACCATCGCACCGGGCCGGCCGCGGGACCCGCTGGCGTAGTAGAGGGCGTCGGTGGAGCACAGCCCGAGCACGGTGACGTCCACGCCCTGGGACCGGGCTCCCTCGAGGATGGCGTCGGCGAGCGCGGGTGAGGACTCCCGCATGTCCCGCCCGAGCACCATCTCCCGGTGCCCCTCCGGCAGGACGCCGACCTGGGCGAAGGCGGCGCCCAGGGCCCGGGCGACCTCCGGGGTCAGGGGTCCGGGGACGCGGCCCCGGATGTCGTAGGCCGTGATGACGTCGGCGACCTGCATGCCGTGCTCCTCCACCGACCCCGTCAGCGGTCGCGGAGCACGCGCAGGTGGCCCCGACGGGCGATCTCGGTGACGGTCGCGCCCTCGCGCTGGGCGGCGTCCTGGTCGACCCGCACGATGGTGCCGCGGTGCTCCCGGACGGCGTCGGCCAGCGCCGCGAGGTCGTCGACCGGAGGGCGGGGCTCGCCCTCGGGCAGCTCCAGGCGCACGACGTCCCACCCCCGGGGGGCGGTGAGCCGGGTGGCGTGCTCCTCGCAGAGGTCGTAGCTGTGCGGCTCCGCATACGTCGCCAGGGGCCCCATGACGGCGGTCTGCTCCGCGTAGACGTAGGTGAGCGTCGACGTGGCGGGGCGGACGCACGCCGTCTTCGAGCACTGGCGAGTGAGGGTCACGCCCGACACTCTAGGCGCCCGCACCCACCAACCCGTGCTGCCACCCCGTGGCGGGCGGGACTGCTGCCCGGTGGCCTAGGGTCGCGACCATGAGCAGGCACCGGGACCGGCGAGGGCACGGGATGAGGGGTCCGCTGGCGCGGCCGGGCGTCCCGGTCATGCGCACCCGACGGGACCGCTTCGACGAGCTCGTCCTCGACGCGGCCGAGACCCTGGAGCGGCGGCTCGACGCGCCCCTGGGGGTGGAGCTGGCCGTCGAGGAGGTCCCGCCGTCGGACCCCGCGCCGTGGGAGCACGGCATCGCGCTCGGTCGGTTGTTCCCGGCCGAGCGGGGCGTCCCGGCCCGCCTGGTCGTCTACCGCCGGCCGGTCGAGCACCGGGCGGTCGACGAGACCGAGCTGGCCTCGCTCGTCACCGAGGTCGTGGTCGAGCAGGTGGCGCGCATGCTGGGCAGGGACCCCGACGACCTGGTCTAGGGGACGACGCTGGTGATCGTGGTGACCTCACGGGTCCACGGGACGGGCCGCAGGGTCGTCGCCGCGCGGTAGGGGCCGAGGTCGTCCTGGCCGGTGAGGTGCAGCGCCGCGGCGAGCCCCGGCATCGTGGGGCCCGCCGGGCGCACCCACACCGCCGAGGTCCCGGCAGGGACCTCGACCAGCGCGCTCGTGTCGTTGGCCAGGTCGAGGGTCCGCGACGTCGTGGCACCCTCGCTTGTCTGCAGGAGGACCTCGGCGGTCGTCGCGTCCAGCGCGGCGAGCGACAGCTCCACGCGGGCCCCCGGGACGTCGGTGAGCTCGGGCACGGCGATGCCGAGCGGCCCCGCGGCGAGGGCCGTGGCAGGCAGCCAGGCGAGGTCGCCCGCGGGACGCACCACCTCAGGATCGTCGGCCGCGGAGCCGTCCGCCGGCTCCGTGGTCGTGGCCGCGTCGGGCGCCCCGGTGGTGGCTGCCGCCTCGTCCGTCCCGGTGCCGCCGTCCTCCTGGGCACCCTCGAGGGGCTCGTCCCCGGAGGGGGCGAGCCGGACCTGCAGCGACGCGGTGACCGGGGCGTCCGCCCTCAGCCGCAGCCCTGCCGCACCCTCGTCCAGCGCCGCGAGCGGGACGTCCACCGTGGACCCGGCCGGCACCCGCACGGCGGCGGGGTCGGGTGTCGCCGGGCCCGTCCCCGTGACCGAGCCCAGCTCCACCACGGCCGCCCCCTCCGGCGCGAGGACGCGCAGGACGAGGTCCCTCCCGTCCTCCCCCGAGGGGACGGGGGGCACCACGAGGTCCCGGGCGGGTGCGGCGGCGGGGGAGGTCACGCTCGTCCCGAGCTCGGTGGTCCCGTCCCGGTAGGTCTCGACCAGCTGGGCGGCGACCGGCCCGCCCTCGGCCCGGACCCCGAGGGCCGGCGCCTGGACCCCGTCCGCCAGCGCGTCGACGGGTCGCACCAGCCGTCCACCGGCGGGAACGACGAGCCCGGCGCCCCCGGTGACCCGGACCGGTCCGGCCTCGCCGCGCAGCTCCACGTCGACGCGCACCGGGTCGGCCCCGGGGTTGGTCAGGACGAGGCTCTCGGTCCGCCCCGGCTCGGCGCCCCCTGCCAGCAGCCACTGGTCCTCGGCCGGCGCCACGCATCCCGACAGGACCGCGCCGCGCGGAGACGTGCCCGTCTGCTCCGTGCCGACGCCGACGAGGACCTGGCCGGCCACCAGGCCCGCGGCGTCGCCGCCCGTGGCGGAGACCAGCGCCGAGTCCCCCGCCGCCAGCGGCACGCCCGCGGCCGCCTCGCCCAGCGGCACGGGATCAGCGGCCCCCTGCGGCCCGAGCACCTGCAGGCTGCCTTCCCCGGGCCCGTCCTCGACCAGCAGCTGCTCGGGCGCGGTGACGGCCAGCGCCCGGCCCGCGAGTCCGTCACGGCCCGCGCAGGCCAGGGCCGCCTGCTCGACCAGGGCCTGCTCCCCCTCGGGGGAGGCGTCCGCGGCGGCGTCGCCGGAGGTGCCGGCGGTGGCCGCGCCGGAGGAGCCGCCGACGTCCTCGCCGGCTGAGCCCGGCCCGGTCGCCCGCGTCCCACCCTGGCCGGCGCCCCACCCTCCCGGCACCGTGCTGGTCCAGGCCAGCGCGGCCACGGCCGCGGCCGCCAGGGCCGGCCGCAGCCACCCGACCCGACGGGACCCGTCGTCAGCGCTCACGTCGTCTCCTCCGGCTCGTCCTCGGTCCGTCCCACCGGCAGGGCGAGGAACGCGGTCACGGCGCCCAGCACCAGGGCCAGGACCAGCGCCCCCAGGCCCGGACGCCCGAGCTCGACCTCGACGACGTGCTCACCCTGGGGCAGGGGCACCCGGCCGGGGTCCTCGACCGCGACCTCACGGCCGTCCACCGTGACCTGCGCCACCTGCGCCCACCCGGGGGGCTCGGCGACCGCCAGGGACCCGCCGGCGGGCACGTCGACCCGGCCCGAGGCGGCGCCGTGCGGGCCGTCGGCGGTCAGGACGGCCACGCTCTCCCCCGCCTCGTCCAGCACCCGGCTGCGCCCGGGATCACCGTCGACCATGCGCCACAGGACCGAGCCGGTGGGGCTGGACACCCGCCCGAGCCCCGAGATGCGGTCCAGCTGGGGGACCGAGGGATGGCTGTCGTCGGACTCCAGCAGGACGTAGCCGACCCCGAGGTCCAGCAGCTCGGCCTGCGCCTGGTCGGCGGGAGCACCGCCGACGAGGGACTCGACGACCCCTTCGACCACCCGCTGCTGGGGCCGGGGGGTGGGGGTGGCGAGCTCGACGGTCCGGTCGCGCTGGAGGCGGGCCGGCTCCGGCTCGGCCCCTCGCAGGTCGACGACGAGACCTGCGCCCTCCGGACGCAGCACGAGGGTGCGGACGGCACCCGGGCCGTGGGCCTCCTCGACGGCGACGGCGGGGAGCGGCTGCCCGGCGACCTCCAGGGCCGGTCGCGGGGCGGTCCACGGCGCCGACACGGCTGCGGCGAGCGGGGCGACGAGCACCACGACCGCGGCGAGCACCGCCGGGCGGGTCCACCGGCCGACGCCGCCCGGTCGCAGCAGACGGTCCACGGTGGTGGCGGTCGCCAGCAGCAGCGCGGCTCCCGCCAGCGACAGCGCCGGACCCGTCCACAGGGTGACCAGCAGCCCCTCTTCCGGGTGCCCCGGCTCCAGCACCCCCAGCGCGGTCCGGGCCGCGAGCTGGGCGGCGCCGACGGCGAGGAGGGCGCCGAGCACGAGCGCGCCGACCCGTCGCCCGGCGCGACCGGGCGCGAGCAGCCCACCGAGGGCCGCCACCCACCAGGTCGCGGCGAGCCACAGCGCCAGGCCTGGCGCCCCGACGTCGGTCGGCTGCAGCAGGAGGAGCTGCCAGAGCGCGGAGGGCGACGGGAGCTCGACGGTGGCGGTGGTGGCACCGGCACCGCCCAGGAGCCGCAGCGGGTGCGCGGCCAGGGTGCCCCACGAGGGCAGCAGGAGCAGCCACGGCAGCACGAGCACGACGGCCCCGCGCCAGCGGGCCGCGCCGCGACCGAGCACGAGGACCAGCGCCCCCGCGACGGTGGCGACGACGAGGACGGAGGGCACCCAGGTCGCGGCCACGGCCAGCCCCAGGGCGGTCGCGAAGGCGGCGGCGGCCCGCCGGGTGCCCCGGCCCCGGTGCGCGATCACCAGCAGCCCCGCGACGAGCAGGGGCGCGAGCACGTGGACCACGACCGGGCCCACGCGACCCTCGCCGGTGGCCGCGGCGAGGGGGGCCGCCGCACCCCAGCCGAGCGCGAGGGCGGCGCGGACCCACCGCCGGGAGGTGCCCCGTCGCAGCGCGAGGTATGCCGTGACGACGCTGAGCAGGGGGGCGAGCGCGAGGAGCCAGGCCAGGGTAGGTCCGGCGGTGTCCCGCCCTGCTCCCGGCAGCAGGCCGGTCAGGGCGGCCAGGGAGGCGAGGGGCAGCAGCCAGGTCTGCGGCGGGTCGTCGTGCCCGAGACCGCCCCCGCGCCACCCGTCGACCGCGGAGGACCACAGCGCCGCGGCGTCGCCGACCCCGGGCCCGAGCTCCCCGCCGACCCAGCCGGCGCCGCCCGGGTCCAGGCCGCCCCAGAGACCCCTGGCCCACCACGCGGTCAGCAGCAGGGTGAGGGTGGCGGCGGCGACCAGCGGCCAGCTCCACCAGCGCGCAGCGCGCCCCTCCCCCGCGAGCTCGTCGAACTCCTCCGACACCGGGCCGCTGTCGGTGGACCCCGCGGTGGCGCGCCGCCGCCCCGACCCCCGGGCCCGGCGGGAACGGGGGTCCAGCGCCTCTCCCACCGTCTCCAGGGTCGCCCCCCACCCGGCGTCGCGGGGCTCGTGCAGGCCGGCCAGGTCGCGAGGGGCCACGGTCCGCGCCCGGCGGAACCGGCGGCGGGCCCCCCAGCCGCGGGCCGGCGCCAGCACGGCCCGGACGTCGGCCCACTCCCCCGCGGCCTCGGCAGGGCGTTTGACGAGCAGGAGCAGCAGGGCCGCCGCCAGACTGGTGAGCAGCACCCCGAGCGACCGCCACGGCGCCACCCAGGCCGGGCCGCGGGCCAGGGCGAGCTGTCGGGTGCGGATGCGCGTGCGCAGGGGGTCCTCCACCCCGAGGCCGGCGTCGTCCAGCCGGACCACCGCGTCAGGGGCGACGACCACCCGGTGGCCGGCCAGGTGCGCCCGCCACCCGACGTCGAGCCCGTCGACGCCGTCGGCGCCGAAGGCGTGGTCCAGACCGCCGATCCGGCCGAGGAGGTCACGGTCCACCAACGACCCGCTCAGCGGGACCCCGAGGACGTCCTGACGCAGGTCCAGCTGCCCCTGGTCGACGAGGGCCCGCACCGTCGGGTCCACGACGCGGCCCGCGGGGGTGAGGTGGTGGCCCATCGAGCGCAGCAGCCGCGGCTGGTCGGTCCGGACCAGCTTGGGTCCGACCACCCCGACCCGGCTGCTGCGTCGGGCCGCGCCGACCAGGGCCGTGAGCGCCCCGGGCTCGGGCACCGCGCCGGGGGTGAGGAACCAGAGCCACCGCCCCGGACCGGAGGGCAGGCGGTCCAGCGCCGCGTCCACCTGGGCGTCCCGGTCGGTACCGGCGTGCTCGACGAGGGTCAGCCCGATCCCCAGCTCGGCGGCCAGCCCCCGCAGCCCTGCGGCCCGCTCCCCCTCCGGGTCCGGAAGCACGGCGAGCACCCCCGCGGGCCTGCGTTCCTGCCCGACGACCGCCCGCAGCGTCCGGGCATACCCGTCGTCCGGGTCCTCCGCCCCGGTGCCCAGCAGGACGACCCGCACATCGTCCACCGCCGCGCGGGCCGGGCGGGCGCCGGGCGGGGGCGGGTCGGCTGTCGTGGACATGGCTGGGTCCGTGGCCACCGGGTCGGTCCGCCCGACCGGCGCGCAGCGGCCGCTCAGACCGCGCGCTTCTTCAGCTTGCGCCGCTCCCGCTCCGACAGCCCGCCCCAGATCCCGAAGCGCTCGTCGTTGGACAGGGCGTACTCCAGGCACTCGGCCCGGACCTCGCACCCGACGCACACCTTCTTGGCCTCGCGGGTGGACCCGCCCTTCTCCGGGAAGAACGCCTCAGGATCGGTCTGCGCGCACAGCGCCCGCTCCTGCCAGGACATCTCCTCCGTCTCGTCGATCCCGTGCATCATGGACATCAGTTCCAGCTCGTGCATGGCTCCTCCTCGACCTCTCGCCTACACACCTGCCGCCGGCCACGCCCCCGCGGCCGAAGGTGCTCCGGCGCAAGATCGCAACACCTGAATTACACGCGTGTCATCCGCTGGAGTCAACCCCGCATCTGCTAGACGCCGCGGCGGGTCCGACAATACCGACATGCAGATCACCGTTCTGGCCGGCGGCGTCGGCGGCGCCCGCTTCACCCGCGGCCTCCTCGCCGCGCTCCCCCACGACGGCCACGACGGCTCCGACGGCCGGTCCCAGGTCACCGTGGTCGGCAACACCGGCGACGACATCACGCTGGTGGGGCTGCGCGTGTGCCCGGACCTGGACACCCTGCTCTACACCCTGGGCGGCGCCGTCGACGAGGCGCAGGGCTGGGGCCGCGCCGACGAGACGACCGAGGTCGCGGGCGAGCTCGCCGCCCTGGGCGTGGGGCCGGAGTGGTTCACCCTGGGGGACCGGGACCTCGCCACCCACCTGGCCCGCACCCGATGGCTGGCGCAGGGCCTCACCCTGAGCCAGGTCACCGAGCGGCTGGCCGCGCGGTGGGGGCTGCCGCAGCAGGGGGTGCGGCTCCTCCCGGCGACGGACACCCCCATCGAGACCCACGTGGTCGTCGACGACGACGAGGGCGGGGAGCAGGCCCTGCACTTCCAGGAGTGGTGGGTGCGCCACCACGCGGCCCTGCCGGCCCACCGGTTCACGGTGGCCGGCCTGGCGCAGGCCTCGGCCGCCCCGCAGGTCCTCGACGCGATCCGGTCGGCCGACCTCGTCCTGCTGCCGCCGAGCAACCCGGTCGTCTCGATCGGGATCATCCTGGGGGTCCCCGGCGTGCGGGAGGCGCTGCGGGGCACCCGGGCCCCCGTCGTCGGGGTCAGCCCGCTCCTGGGGGGACGCCCGGTCCGGGGACATGCCGACGCCTGCCTGCGGCCGCTGGGCGTCGAGGTCAGCGCCGCCGGCGTCGCCGGCCTCTACGCCGACTTCCTGGACGGCTGGCTCGTCGACACCGCCGACGACCCCGCCACCGCCGACTACCCCTCGGGGCTGCGCGTCCGGTCTCTCGACCTGCTCATGCGGGACCAGGAGGGGGCGGCCCGGTTGGCGGGGGCGGCCCTCGAGCTGGGGCGCGAGCTGCTCGGCGCGACCGCGGGTCGGGGCTGACGTGGCGGGGCCCGACGCCCTGCACGTGCTGCCGCTGACCGGCATCCCCGAGGTGACGGAGGGCCTCGACCTGGCCGGGACCCTGGTCGGCGCCGCCGACCGCTGGGGCGGGGTGCAGGACGGTGACGTGGTGGTCGTGTCCAGCAAGCTCGTCTCCAAGGCGCTCGGGCTGCGGCACGCGGCGCCCGTGGACCGGCTGGACGTGGTCCGCGAGCACACCGTGCGCGTGGTGGCCGAGCGGGTCACCCCCTCCGGGCTGACCCAGGTCGTCGAGTCGGTCGCCGGGCCGGTGCTGGCCGCGGCCGGGGTCGACGCCAGCAACACCGGGGCGCAGGACGCGGTGCTCGTGCTCCCCCGCGACCCGGACCGGGCGGCCGCGGACCTGCACCGGGCCGTGCGGGCGCACCTGGTCGGCGACCGGCTCGACGACCAGGGCCCCCGCTTCGGGCTCCTCCTCACGGACACGGCCGGGCGGCCGTGGAGGGAGGGGCAGACGGACCTGGCGCTCGGCGCCTGCGGGATGGTCGTCCTGGAGGACCTCCGGGGGGCGCCCGACGCCGACGGGCGGACCCTGTCGGTGACCAGCCGCGCCGTCGCGGACGAGCTCGCGGCCGCGGCCGACCTCGTCAAGGGCAAGGCGAGCGGCGTCGGGGCGGTCCTCGTGCGGGGGTTGGACGCGCTCGTCCTCGAGGGCCCGGGCGGGGGCGCACGCCCGTTGGTCCGCACCGGACCCGGCGACTGGTTCGCCCTGGGTCACCGGGAGGCGGTCCGCGCGGCGCTCGGCGCCCCTCCGGGCAGCACCGCCGCCCAGGAGGTCGGCCTGCCCGGGGTGGTGCCCGAGTCGGTGCAGCAGCGGGCGGGGCGCGCCACAGCGCTGGCGCTGCTGGGGCACGCGGGCGCCCGGGTGACCGGCACCGTGGCCGACGGTCTCGTCGTGCGGGCCCCGGACCCGGTGCTGGCCGGCAGGGTCGCCGCGCGGCTGG
The DNA here is from genome assembly GCF_001483745.1 of Serinicoccus chungangensis. Lineage (GTDB taxonomy): Bacteria > Actinomycetota > Actinomycetes > Actinomycetales > Dermatophilaceae > Ornithinicoccus > Ornithinicoccus chungangensis_A. Next base: position 619,104 of record NZ_LQBL01000028.1, read on the forward strand.
AGGTGGCGCTGGCCGGCGAGGACCTGCGGGCGGAGGTCGACGTCGTCAGCGGGACGGGGGACGCGTGACCGGCAGGTGGGTGCGCGGGGCCATCCGCGGCCCCCGGCGCGGGCGCATGGCCCCGGAGAGCTCGAGCAGGCGCTGCACGCGGTATCGGTGCCCCGCGTAGGGCCGCAGCAGCTCCACCAGCCCGTGGTCGTCGACCGGTCGGCCGGTGAGGGCCCACCCGATGTTGGCGGCGACGTGGTAGTCCCCGAAGGACACGGCGTCCGGGTCGCCCAGGGCACGGTGCGCCGTCTCGGCGGCGGTCCACACCCCGACCCCGGGGACGGCGGTGAGCCGGGCCCGCGCCGCCGCGTGCGGCAGCGCGGCGCACTCCTCGAGGCGGGCGGCGACGCGCACCACCCGCAGGACGGTGTCGGCCCGTTGCGGGCTCACCCCGGCACGCAGCCACTCCCAGGACGGGACCGCGAGGAGGGTGGCCGCCGCGGGCGGCACCCGCAGGCCGAGCCCCGCCCCGGGGCCCGGTGCCGGCTCGCCGAACCGCTGCACCACCCGGCGCCACCCCGAGAACGCCTCCTGCCCGGTCACCTTCTGCTCCACCACCGCCGGCACCAACGACTCCAGCACCAGCCCGGTGCGGGGCACCCGCCAGCCGGGGTGCCGCCGCAGCGCCTGCACGACCGGCTCGTGGACGGGGACGAACCCGTCCGGCTCGTCCTCCTCCCCCAGCATGCGCGGGAGGTGCTCCAGGACCCACTCCGCCCCCGGGCCCCACGCCCGTGCGGCCACCGGGGCGTCCGCCGGTCGACGGGGCAGCCGCAGGGTGGCCGGGCCCTGGGGGGTGCGCACCCCTCGCCACAGCACGCCGCCCCCGACCTGCCAGGTCGGGTCCCCCGCCCCGCGGCGCAGGGTTCCCCAGGTCGCCCCCACGTCGAGAGGGGCGAGCGGGCGCCATACGCGGTGCCGGGCCGTGTCCACGACCCGCAACCCTGCCTCGCTGGTTGCCCCGGACGCAAGGGCAGCAGCTAGCGTGGGCGTCGTGCAGCTTCCTCACGAGATCCTCGCTCGGGCCGTCGCCGCCGACGCCACCCGCCCGGCTCTCACCTACTACGACGACCGTCCCGAGGGCGCCGGGGAGCGGATCGAGATCTCCCGCAAGGTCCTGGGCACCTGGGTGGCCAAGGCCGCGAACGCGCTCCAGGAGGGCCTCGACGTGCAGCCGGGCTCGGTGGTGCTCGTGGACCTGCCCGCCCCGCACTGGCGGTTGGCCTACTGGGCGCTGGCCGTGTGGTCGGTGGGCGCGACCCTCACCGTGGACGCCCACGAGGGGGCCGACGTGCTCGTCACCGCCCACCCCGACGCCCCCGTCGCGGACGACTGCGACGAGGTCGTCGCGGTGTCGCTGCCGGCGCTGGCCCGCCGCTTCGACGGCGAGCTGCGCTCGGGGGTCCTGGACGAGGCGGCCGAGCTCGCCAGCTACGCCGACGACTTCACCGCGTGGGACGAGGCGGAGGAGGGGGACACGGCGCTCGTCAGCGCCGGGGAGCGCGTCACCTACGCCGACCTCCTCACCGGGCTGCCGGACGTGCCGCAGGGCGCCCGGACGCTGCTCTCCACCGGCGATCCCGGGATGTTCGTGCGCCAGGTGCTCCAGCTCCTGGACCGCCAGGCCTCCGCCGTGCTGGTCCACGGCGGGTCCGCGACGCAGGACGACCCGCGCTGGCGGGCCGAGGGCGTCGACCACCGCCCGGGGACCGGCGGCGGGCGGCCTGCGACCGACCGGTAGCCTCGCGGGCATGGACAAGGTCGTCGCCTCCGCCGCGCAGGCGCTCGAGGGGCTCACCGACGGGATGACCGTCGCGGTGGGCGGGTTCGGGCTCTCGGGCATCCCCACCGTGCTCATCCACCAGGTGCTCGAGCAGGGCACCACGGACCTCGAGGTCGTCTCCAACAACTGCGGCGTCGACGGTGCCGGCCTGGGGCTGCTGCTGTCCCGGGGTCGGATCCGGCGCGTCATCGCCTCCTACGTCGGGGAGAACAAGGAGTTCGCGCGCCAGTACCTCTCCGGCGAGCTCGAGGTCGAGCTGACCCCGCAGGGCACCCTGGCGGAGAAGCTGCGCGCCGGCGGCGCCGGCATCCCGGCCTTCTTCACCCCCACGGGTGTCGGCTCGCAGGTCTCGGAGGGCGGTATGCCGTGGCGCTACGACAGCGAGGGCACCGTGGTCACGGAGTCCCCGGCCAAGGAGAAGCGGGAGTTCGAGGTGCGGGGGCACGCCCGGGACCACGTCCTCGAGCACGCCATCTTCGCCGACGTCGCGCTGGTCCGGGCGGCCAGGGGGGACCGGCACGGCAACCTCGTCTTCAGCAAGGCGGCCCGCAACTTCAACCCGCTCTGCGCCATGTCGGCCCAGGTCGCGGTGGCCGAGGTGGAGGAGCTGGTCGAGCCCGGGCAGATCGACCCCGACGAGGTGCACCTGCCCGGCATCTACGTGCAGCGGGTGCTGCCCCTCACCGCCGAGCAGGCCGCCGACAAGGACATCGAGAAGCGGACCACCCGGCCCCGCCCCGCCGCGACGACCGACCAGGAGGCCTGAGCCATGCCGCTGACCCGTGAGGAGATGGCGGCCAGGGCCGCCGCCGAGCTGCACGACGGCGACTACGTCAACCTCGGGATCGGTATGCCGACCCTCGTGCCCAACTACGTCCCGGACGACGTCGAGCTGGTGCTGCAGTCCGAGAACGGCATCCTCGGGGTGGGCCCGTACCCGTACGAGGGGGACGAGGACCCCGACCTCATCAACGCCGGCAAGGAGACGGTCACGGTCCGGCCCGGCGCCAGCTTCTTCGACTCCGCGACCAGCTTCGGGATGATCCGCGGCGGCAAGGTCGACGCCGCGATCCTCGGCGCGATGCAGGTCTCCGCGGCCGGCGACATCGCCAACTGGATGATCCCGGGCAAGATGGTCAAGGGCATGGGCGGGGCGATGGACCTCGTGATGGGCGCCAAGAAGGTCGTCGTGCTCATGGACCACGTCGCCAAGGACGGCTCGGCGAAGATCGTCGACGAGTGCGACCTGCCGATCACCGGGCTGCAGGTGGTCCAGCGCATCATCACCGACCTCGCCGTCATCGACGTCACCCCGGAGGGACTGGTGCTGCGCGAGCTGGCGCCCGGCGTCGAGGTGGACGAGGTGGTCGAGAAGACCGGGCCACCGCTGCGGATCGCGCTGGACGAGCCGACCCCGGAGCCCGCGCCCCCGGCCTGAGCCGGCCTCAGCGCTGCGGGCCGCGCAGGAAGCCCGCCCCCCACGTCAGGTGCATGGTCGTCAGGACGGCCGGCATCCGCGCCACCACCTCGGGGGCGTGACCCCGCGCGACCCAGGCCCCACCGACGGTGACGGCGGCGGCATACCCCAGCGGCAGCACCCACAGCGGCCGCCAGGCCAGCCCGCCGGCCGCCCCCAGGGCGATGAGGGCCAGGGTCACCGGCGGCGCGAGGTAGCGCGCGTTGACCGAGTCCGGGTGCTGGCGCACCACCTGCCGTCGCCACTGCCCGCTGCCGTAGAACTGCCGCGCGAGGTCGCGGAAGGTGGACCGGGGGCGATAGGTCACCGTCAGCTCCGGCGTGAACCACACCGTGCCGCCGGCCTGCCGGATCCGATGGTTCATCTCCCAGTCCTGGGCGCGGCTGAACGCGGGGTCGTAGCCCCCGACCCGGCGCAGCCACTCGCGCCGGAACACGCCCAGGAAGACGGTGTCCGCCGGGCCCGCCTCACCGCCGACGTGGAAGCGCTCGGCACCCATGCCCAGCGGTGAGCGCATCGCCAGCGCCACCGCCTCCTGCATCGCGCCCGTCCCCTCGGCCAGCATGATGCCCCCCACGTTGGCGGCGCCGGTCTCCTCGAGGATCTCGACGGCGCGCCGGACGTAGCCCTCGCTGAGCTCCCCGTGCCCGTCCATCCGGACGACGATCTCGTGCCGTGCCTGCGCGACGGCGGCGTTGAGGCCGTCCGGGGTGCGTCCCGAGGGGTTGGGGACCACCCGGACGCGGTCGTCGGCCGCCGCGAGCCCGTCGGCGACCTCCTGCGTCCGGTCGCGGCTGGGGCCCACCGCGACGACCACCTCCATCGGCCCCGGGTAGTCCTGGGCCAGCACCGAGCGCACCGCCTGCGGCAGGTGCTCCTGCTCGTTGAGGACGGTCATGACGACCGACACGGGGGCGGCGGAGACGGGCCGGGACGCAGAGCTCACGCCGCGAGGCTACCCGGGTCACGGACGCGCGCGACGGTGCGGCACTCCCAGCCCGGGGCAAGGTCGAGCACGTAGTCTTGGGTCCCGTGCCCGACCATCCACAGGACGACTGGACCCGCCCCATGCCGCGCACCCCGCGGGGGAGCCGTCGTCACGACCCCGACGCCACGGAGCGGATCCCGCTGCCCTACGTCGACCGGACCGACCGGGACCGCGAGGACGCCTGGGAGCACGACGCCTGGCAGGACCGCGCGGACGAGCGGGACGACGACCCGCAGCAGGCGTGGCACGGGCGCGACCGCCACGACGAGCAGGACCGCGCCGCCGGGCACGAGCGGCGCGACGGCCGGGACCGGTATACCGCTCCCCCGCCGCGGCGGCGTCGGCCGCGCTACGCCCTGCGTCGCACCGCCGCCCTGCTGGCGCTGGGCGTGGTCGCCTACCTCGTCTCGATGGTGGTCGTCGTCTCCCTGGTCTGGGGCAGCGTCAACCGGATCGACGCCACCCCCGACGTGGCCGACCGCCCGCCCGTGGCGAACGGGGACAACTACCTCCTGGTCGGCACGGACAGCCGGGAGGCCCTGACCGACGAGCAGCGCGGCGAGTTCGGCACCGGGTTCACCGAGGGCCACCGGGCGGACACCGTCATGCTGCTGCACGTGCCCACCTTCGGTGAGCCGACCCTGGTGAGCCTGCCCCGGGACAGCTACGTCGAGATCCGCGACGGGGGGTTCAACAAGCTCAACGCCGCCCATGCCAACGGCGGTCCCGAGCAGCTCGTGGACACCGTGGAGCGGGCGACCGGCCTCCCCGTCGACGGCTACCTGGAGATCGGCTTCGGCGGCTTCGTCGACGTCGTCAACGGGGTGGGAGGCGTGGAGATGTGCCTAGACGAGCCGATCGCGGACGAGAAGGCGCACATCGACCTTCCCGCGGGGTGCCAGGAGCTGGCCGGCGAGCAGGCCCTGGGCTACGTCCGGATGCGCTACAGCGACCCGCGTGGCGACCTCGGCCGCATGGAGCGCCAGCGCGAGTTCCTCTCCGCGCTGGTCGACCGCATGCTCACCCCCGCCACCGTGCTCGTGCCCTGGCGGCTGCACGACGTGGGCACCGCCACCGGGTCGGCCCTGAGCCTGGGCGACGACACGTCGATGCTCGAGGCGGGCCGGATGGCCTGGGCGATGCGGCAGGTCGCGGCCGGCGAGGGCAACTCGGTGACGGTGCCCGTCGCCGACACGAACTACCCCACCGAGGTGGGCAGCACCGTGCTGTGGGACGAGCAGGGGGCCAGCCAGCTGTTCACCGCGCTCCGGCAGGGGCAGGCCATCACTGTCGAGCCCTGAGCCCCGTCGGGCTACCCTTGCGCTGATCGGAGGTGACCATGGCGGACCCGCACGAGACGGACCCCGAGGCGGAGACGACGGCTCCCGCTCCGGCGTCGCAGGACCCCACGCTGGTGGCCGGGCGCTACCGCATCGTCCGTACTCTCGGCCGCGGTGGGGGCGGGCACGTGTGGCTCGCGACCGACGAGAACCTCGGGCGGCAGGTCGCCCTCAAGCAGGTCGGGGGCGAGCCGGACACCGAGGTGCTGCTGAGCCGCGGCTTCCGCGAGGCCCGCACCAGCGCGACGCTGGCCCACCAGCACGTCGTGCGCGTCTACGACGCCTTCGAGCACGAGGGCTCCCCCTGGATCGTCATGGAGTTCGTCGAGGGCCCCTCCCTGGCCGAGCTCATCAGCGACGGCCGTCGGCTCCCGCCGGCGCAGGTCGCCGCCATCGGTGCGCAGATGGCGACCGCGCTGGCCGCGGCCCACCGCGCCGGCATCCTGCACCGGGACGTCAAGCCGGCCAACGTCCTGCTCACCGGCGGGGAGGGCCACGACGCCAAGCTCACCGACTTCGGCATCGCCCGGGCCGACGAGGACCCCCAGCTGACGCGGACCGGATTCGTGTCGGGCACCGCCGCCTACTTCTCCCCCGAGCTCGCCCGCGGCGAGGAGCCGAGCACGGCCTCGGACGTCTGGGCCCTGGGCGCCACGCTCTACTCGGCCGTCGAGGGTCGCCGGCCCTACGACGAGCGGCCCAACGCGGTCGCCCAGCTGCACACGATCGCCCGCGAGGATCCACGCCCGCCCCAGCACGCCGGGCCCCTCACGGCGGCGCTCGAGGGCATGCTCGACCCCGATCCGGGCACGCGCTGGGACGCCGCGCGGGCGGCCCGCGAGCTCAGCGCCGTCGCGCAGGGCGGGGATCGCGACGAGGACAGGGGCACCCGCGGCGTGGGCCCGGCGGCCGCCGGGGCCGCCGCGGGCGCTGCCGCCGGGGCCGCCGCGGGTGCTGCGGCCGGCCGTGAGGCGGACCACACCCAGGCGGTGCCGCAGGCGGACCCCACGCGCTCCTTCCCCCGGCCCACCCCGGACCCGGTTCGTGCCGGCGCCCCCACCGACGCCCCCGCGGGCCGTCCGCCGAGCTACCACCGGGAGCCCCGGCCGCAGGGCACCGACGACCGCGGTGGTCGTGGCCGCCGCACGCCCCGGCGCGGCGTGTGGCTGGGGTGGCTGCTCGCCGTCCCGCTGACCCTGCTGCTGGGGTGGCTGGTCTGGAGCATCGCGACCGGTCCCGACCAGGGTCCCGGTGGACCGACGGCCGACCCCGGGCCGACGTCGCAGGCACCCGGGACGCCGGTCAGCGCCCAGGAGGCGCAGCGCCTCGCCGAGGAGTTCTACACGACGCTCGAGCAGGAGGGGCTCGCGGCGGCGCAGCAGCTCACCACCCCGTCGGCCTATATCGCCCCCGACATCGCGGACGGGCTGGACGCCGTCTCGGTCGCCGACCTGAGGGCGCAGGAGCGGGACGACGGCACCGCCCAGGTGGACGCGGTCGTCACCTACACCTACGGCCCCGTCGTCATCGAGCAGCAGGAGACGCTGGGGATCGGCCGGGAGGACGGACAGGCCCGCATCTCCGTGCGGCAGGCCGTGGAGCGCAGCCGGTCGGGCGAGCCGACCGAGGAGGCGCAGGACGAGGGCGGCGAGCCCGCCGACGAGAACGGTGAGGACGAGCCCGCCGACGGTGACGACCAGAGCGAGAACACCGGCGACGGCGACGACGGCTAGGACCGCCGGGGGCTCAGCCGCGCAGCAGCTGGCGCGCCATGACGACCCGCTGGATCTGGTTGGTCCCCTCGTAGATCTGGGTGATCTTGGCGTCCCGCATCATCCGCTCCACCGGGAAGTCCCGCGTGTAGCCGTACCCGCCGAGCAGCTGCACCGCGTCCGTGGTGATCTCCATGGCGACGTCGGACGCGAAGCACTTGGCCGCCGCCCCGAAGAACGGCAGGTCGTCGTCGCCGCGCTCGGACTTGCTCGCGGCGACGTAGACCATCTGCCGGGCCGCCTCGAGCTTCATCCCCATGTCGGCGAGCATGAACTGCACGCCCTGGAAGTCGGCGACGGACCGGCCGAACTGCTGGCGCTCCTTGACGTAGCCGAGGGCGAAGTCCAGCGCCCCCTGGGCGATGCCGACGGCCTGCGCGCCGATGGTGACCCGGGTGTGGTCGAGGGTGCGCAGGGCGATCTTGAGGCCCTCCCCCAGGCCGCCCACCATGCGGTCGGCCGGGATCCGGCACCCGTCGAAGAGCAGCTCCCGGGTGGGGCTGCCCTTGATGCCGAGCTTCTTCTCCGGCGCCCCGAAGGTGAACCCCTCGTCCCCCTTCTCCACGACGAACGCGGTGACGTTGCGCCCGCGGGGACCGTCGGGGTCGGTGACGGCCATGACCGTGTAGTACTCGCTGACCCCCGCGTTGGTGATCCAGGACTTCTGCCCGGTGAGGACGAAGTCGTCGCCGTCGGCGACCGCCTTGCAGGTCATCCCGGCCGTGTCCGACCCTGCTCCGGCCTCGGAGAGCCCGTAGGAGAACATCGCCCGGCCCGAGGCCACCTCCGGCAGGTAGCGGGACTTGACCTCCTCGCTGGCGGCGAGGACGAGCGGCATCGTGCCGAGCTTGTTCACCGCCGGGATGAGCGAGCTGCTCGCGCAGGCCCGGGCGACCTCCTCGATGACGATGCAGGTGGCCAGCGCGTCGGCGCCGACCCCGTCGTACTCCTCGGCGATGTGCGGGGCGTGGAAGTCGGTGGCCACGAGCGCCCTCAGCGCCTCGTCGGGGAAGCGCCCCTCCTCGTCGACGGCGGCGGCGTGCGGCGCGATCTGCTCGTCCGCCACCTCGCGGACCGCCTCGCGCAGGGCCTCGTGATCCTCGTTGATCCGGAACAGGTCGAACTCGCTCGTGCTCATGCCCATGGGGGCAGCGTACCGGCCCACGGAGCAGAGCCTGACGCGCGCGTCAGCCGCCCAGAGCGGGGATGACCTCGCTCTCGAAGAGCTCGATGCCGGAGGTGTCGAAGGCCGCCTCGGGGAAGTAGGTCATGCCGAGCCGCTCCAGACCCTGCAGCGTCTCGGCGACCTGCTCGGGGGTGCCGACGAGCGGCTGGGTCCGCAGGCTCTCGGCCTGGCCGCGGGCCGCCTCCTCCGAGAGCCCGGCGCGCCGGTAGCGCTCGCTGACGTCGGCGAGCCGCTGCTCCACCTCACCGGCGTCCCGGCCGATGACGACGTTGTAGTTGGCGCTGCGGACGATCTCTCCGGGGTCGCGGCCCACCGCGGCGCAGTGCTCGGCCAGCACCGCCGACTTGTGCTCGAACCCCTCCGGGCTGCCGTCGAAGTTGGTGGCGTCGGCATACTCCGCGGCGATGCGCAGCGTCTTGCGCTCCCCGCCCCCGGCCACCCACACCGGTATGCCGTTGCGCGGGCTGCCGCCGAACCCCTCGGTGCTGCCCTGCAGGGGTCGGGGGAAGCACATCGCCCCGTCGACCTGGTAGTGCTCGCCGGCCAGCGTCGCCGTGCCGGTGGTCCACATCTGCCGGAAGACGTCGACACCCTCACGCAGCCGCGCCAGCCGGTCGCCCGCGCCGGGGAAGCCGTAGCCGTAGGCGCGCCACTCGTGCTCGTACCAGCCCGCCCCGATGCCCATGTCCACCCGGCCACCCGAGATGACGTCCACGGTGGCGGCGACCTTGGCGAGGTAGGTCGGTTCGCGGTAGCTCATGCAGGTGCACATCTGCCCCAGCCGCACGCGGCCGGTGGTCGCGGCCAGCGCGGCCATGAGGGTCCAGGCCTCGTGGCAGGCCTCCTCGCTCGGCTCGGGCACGGTGTGCATGTGGTCGTAGACCCACACCGACGTCCAGCCCTCCTCGGCGTCGGCGTGCCGGGCCACGTCGAGCATGGCCCCCCACTGCTGCTGCGGGGGGATGCCGACGAGGTCCATCCGCCAGCCCTGGGGCACGAAGAGTCCGAAGCGCATGGCCCGACCCTACGCCGCGCTCAGTCCACCGGCGGCCCGACCCGACGGGCGCGCAGCCGCTCGCCCTTGGCGTGCGCCTGGTCCCGCAGGTCGTCGGCGAAGACCGCCAGCCGCTCGCGCAGCCGCTGCGCCCGCTCGCCCTCGCCGGCCGCCAGGGTGCGCACCGCCAGCAGACCGGCGTTGCGGGCACCCGCCACCGACACGGTGGCCACGGGGATCCCGGCCGGCATCTGCACGATCGAGAGCAGGGAGTCCAGGCCGTCCAGGTGCTTCAGCGGCACCGGGACCCCGATGACCGGGAGGACGGTGACCGACGCGAGCATCCCGGGCAGGTGGGCGGCCCCACCGGCGCCGGCGACGATGACCCGCAGCCCACGGTCGGCGGCGGTGCGCCCGTAGTCGATCATCTCGGTCGGCATGCGGTGCGCCGAGACGACGTCGGCCTCGAAGGGCACCTCGAACTCCTCGAGCGCCTGCGCCGCGGCCTCCATCACCGGCCAGTCGCTGTCGCTGCCCATGACCAGGCCGACGAGGGGCTGCGCGGGGTGGGGAGCCTCGCTGCTCACTCCGTCACCACCCCCTGCAGGTAGTCGGCGGCGTGCCGGCTGCGCCCGCGCAGCTCCTCGAGCGAGACCAGGTCTCCCGGCTCGCCGCCGTAGACGGTGACGTGCCCGAGCTTGCGCCCCGGTCGCACCCCCTTGCCGTAGAGGTGCACCTTGAGCCCGGGGTCGCGGGCCAGCAGGTGGCGGTAGGTGGCGTAGAGCTCGGGGTAGTCCCCGCCCAGGACGTTGGCCGAGGCCGTCCACGGCGCCCGGGCGGAGGGGTCGCCCAGCGGGAGGTCCAGCACCGCCCGCAGGTGCTGCTCGAACTGGCTGGTGACCGAGCCGTCGATGCTCCAGTGCCCGCTGTTGTGCGGCCGCATCGCCAGCTCGTTGACGAGGTATGCCGGGGCGCCGGTCCCGGTGTCGCGCACCTCGAACGCCTCCACCGCCATGACGCCGGTGACGTCCAGCTCCCCGGCGAGGCGCAGCGCGCCCTCGGTGAGGGCCGCGGCCAGGTCCGGGTCGAGGGAGGGCGCCGGGGCGAGGACCTCGGTGTTGATCCCGCCCTCCTGCACGGTCTCCACGACGGGCCAGGCCGCAGCCTGGCCCGAGGGGCTGCGGCCCACCATGATCGACAGCTCGCGGGAGAAGTCCACGGCCTCCTCCAGCAGGATGCCGTCGGCCAGCCCGCCGTGCCCCACGCCCTCGAGCCACCCGTCGAGATCGGCGAGCGCGCGGCAGACCAGCACCCCCTTGCCGTCGTAACCGCCGCGCGGCGCCTTGGCGACCAGCGGCCATCCCACCCGGGCGGCGAACTCCTCGACGTCGGCGGCGGTCCGGGCCTGCGCCCAGCGGGGGCACGGCAGCCCCAGGTCGGTGAGCCGCCGCCGCATGGCGAGCTTGTCCTGCGCGAAGACGAGGGCCTGCGGGCTGGGATGGAGGCTCACCCCGGCGTCCTGCAGCGCCAGGAGCACCTCCTGGGGCACGTGCTCGTGGTCGAAGGTCACCACGTCGCACCCCCGGGCGAAGGCCAGCACGGCCTCGGTGTCGGTGTGCTCCCCGACCGGGCTGTGCGGCACCACGAGGGCCGCGCTGGAGGTCGGGCTCTCGGCGAGCACGGACAGGGTGAGGGCGAGGTTGGTCGCGGGCGGCTGGCACATGCGGGCGAGCTGTCCCCCGCCGATGATGCCCACCACCGGGAAGCCGCCCTCGGCACGGACGGGGCTGGGAGAGGTCACGCGGTCAGCCTACCCAGCCGCTCCACCTAGACTGCCGCCCCGTGATCCCCTCTGCCGCCTCCGGGCTCGTGGCGCGTGCGCGCGCGACCTACCGGGTCCTCGTGGCCGAGCTCGCGAAGTTCGGGACCGTGGGGGCCGTGGCCTTTGTGCTCGACACGGCGCTCTACAACGTGCTCGTCTTCGGGGTGCCGGGCCTGGGCGAGGGCCCCATGTCCACCACGCCGCTGTGGGCCAAGGTGGTCGCGACGAGCGTGGCGACGGTCTTCTCCTGGGTCGGCAACCGGTGGTGGACCTTCCGCCACCGGCGCAGCGAGCCGGTGGCGCACGAGTTCGCCCTCTTCGTCCTCTTCAACGCGGTCGGTCTCCTCGTGGCGGTGGCGTGCCTGGGCTTCTCCCGCTACGTGCTCGGGCTGGACAGCCAGCTGGCCGACAACGTCTCGGGCAACGGCGTGGGGCTGGTGCTGGGCACGATGTTCCGGTTCTGGGCCTACCGCACCTTCGTCTTCCGCGGCGAGCTGGAGCTCGACGCGACCGGTCAGGGCGTGACCGCCAGGGGCAGGTAGCAGGCGAAGGTCGGCGGGAAGGCGCGGGTCAGCTCGAGCCGGCCGCCGATCGACTCGGCCGTCTCCCGCGCCACGGCGAGCCCCAGACCGGTCCCCTGGCCGCTCGTCGTGCCGCGGTCGAAGATGGTCCGGGCCAGGTCGCGCGGGATGCCCGGGCCCTGGTCGGAGACGGTGAACACCGCCGAGGGCCCCGACCGCGCGACGTGCACCCGCACGTCACCGCGCCCGTGCACCAGCGAGTTCTCCACGAGCGTGTTGAGCACCTGCGAGAGGACCGAGGCGCTCGCCTCGACGATGACCCCCCGCTCGCAGGTGAGCTCGATCGAGCGCCCCCGCTCCTCGAAGGCCGGCGTCCACTCCTCGTCCAGGCCGGCGAGCACCGCGTCCGCGGCGCTCACCGCGCCACCGCTGGCGTGCCCCGCCCGGGTGCGCTGGAGCAGCTCGTCGACCACCCCGGTCAGCCGCTCCACCTGGCTGATGGCGATCTCCGCCTCGGCCCGGGCCACGGACGCGTCGTCGGACTGGGCGATCTCCTCCAGCCGCAGCAGCAGCGCGGCCAGCGGCGTGCGCAGCTGGTGCGAGGCGTCCGCCGCGAAGGACCGCTCGAAGACGAGCGCCCGGGCGAAGGTGTGGTGGTGCCGGTCGACCTCGCGAGCCACCGCGTCGATCTCGGCGATCCCGGAGCGGAACGGCTCCTGCTCCACGAGCCGACCGGGACGGGTCTGCGGGTCCAGCACGAACCCGCCCGAGGCCAGCTCGTCGGTGCGGTGGGCCAGCTGGCGCAGGGGTCGGGCGGTGGACTCCGCGGCGCGGTCCGCCCACGAGCGGGCGGCCGGGACGGCGATCGCCAGGATCACCGCGCCGGTGAGGACCAGCGTGCCGAGCAGCCACCAGTCGGGCATCTCCCCGCTGCCGGTCTGCCAGCGGGTGGTCTGCGCCTCCCGCAGCAACCAGGCGATGAGCGCACCGAAGAGGAGGGAGACCCCGACCACGGTCAGCACGATGCGGACCGCCAGGTCGCGCAGCACCTTCCGCACGGCGCTCAGTCCACGGCGTCGGCGTCGGCGCCGTCGGGGTCGTTCTGGAAGCGGAAGCCCACGCCGCGGACCGTGACGATGTGCCGCGGGTCGTGGGCGTCGTCCCCGATCTTGCGGCGCAGCACGGAGACGTGCATGTCGAGGGTCTTGGTCGACCCGAACCAGGTGTCCCAGACCTCGCGCATGAGCACCTCGCGCGACACGACCCGACCCTCCTCGCGCATGAGGACCCGCAGCAGGTCGAACTCCTTGGTCGTGAGGCGGACCTCGCGGTCGTGGAGGAAGACCCGGCGGGCCTCGATGTCCATCCGCAGCGCGGTACCCCCGGGCGTCTGGCTCGAGGTCGGCCCCCGGCGCAGGAGCGCCCGCACCCGGGCGAGGAGCTCACCGAGGCGGAACGGCTTGGTGACGTAGTCGTCGGCGCCGGCGTCCAGGCCGACGACGGTGTCCACCTCCTCGCTGCGGGCGGTGAGCATGAGGACCGGCATCCGCACCCCGGAGTCGCGCAGGGAACGGCATACCTCGACCCCGTCGAGCTGCGGCAGCCCGAGGTCGAGCACGAGGAGGTCGTGCGCGACGTCCCCGGTCGCCTCGGCCAGCGCCGAGCGGCCGTTGGCCGCGACGGTCACCTCGTAGCCCTCGCGCCGCAGCGCTCGGGCGAGCGGCTCCGAGATCGTCGGGTCGTCCTCGGCGAGCAGCACCCTGGTCACGTCGTCTCCCTCCGCGTGGCTGGTTGACAGTATGCGCTTCCGGTCATCGTCCGGGCCACTGCGGCCTGCGCTTCTCGGCGAAGGCGGCCACGCCCTCGGCCCGGTCGCGGCTGAACGCGGTGGCCCGCCAGGCGCCGTCCTCGATCTCCAGGCCGGCGGCCAGGTCGGTCCCCATCCCCATCCGCATGGCCCGTTTGGCGTTGCGCACGGCGACCGGGGAGTTGGCCGCGATGGTCGCCGCCAGCTCCAGGGCCCGGTCGCGTGCGGACCCCGCCTCGACCAGCTCGTCGACGACCCCGAGGTCGCGACCCTCCTGCGCGCCGAGCCGGCGCCCCGTGAAGATCATCGAGGCCGCCCGCGACCACCCCACCCGCCGGGTGAGCAGCTGGGTGCCCCCGCCCCCGGGGATGACGCCCACCCCGACCTCCGGCAGCGCCAGGGTCGCCCCCGCCCCGGCGACGAGGAGGTCGCAGGAGAGCGCGAGCTCCAGCCCGCCGCCCAGGGCATACCCCTCCACCGCGGCCACGGCCGGCACCGGCAGGTCGAGGACGCCGCGGTAGGCGAGCTTGGACACGAGTCGGTGGTCCATCATCTGCGCGTCGGTGAAGCCGTTGCGCTCCTTGAGGTCCGCGCCCACGCAGAAGGCCCGGTCGTGGGCGCTGGTGAGGACCACGGCACGCACGGTCGGGTCGGCGGCCAGGGTCGCGGTCGTCGCGGTGATCTCCTGCGCGAAGGCCGTGGAGATGGCGTTCATGGCCTCGGGGCGGTCGAGGGTCAGCTCGACCACGGACCCGGGCTCACCTCCCGCCCCCTCGTCCGCGGAGGGGTGCCGGGTCACCTGAAGCATCGTCGGTGCGTCCATGCGGTGAGGCTACTGGTCGCGCAGGTGCTCGACGTCGCCGGCGTGGTGCACCCCGACCGCGCCGCCCCGCCCGCGCACCACGAGCGCCCCGCCCTCGTCCAGCCCGACCGCCTCCCCGCTGACCCTGGACCCGTCCGGCCGGTGCACGACGACCGCGCGCCCGAGGGTCGCGCACCGGGCGAGGTATGCCGTGCGCACGGGCCCTGCGCTGCCGCGCGCCAGGGCCGCGTGCAGCTCCCGGAGCCGGCGCAGGTAGTCCTCGAGGAAGAGCTCGCGCGCGCCGTCCGGGAGCGGGGCCCCGCCCCGGGCGAGGCGCCACGAGGTGGCCGTCGGCACCGGCAGCTGGTCGCGGTCGTGGTCGACGTTCACCCCGACGCCGACGACGAGCGCCCCGGTGTCCGCCCCCTGCACCAGCACCCCGCAGAGCTTGCCCGGGGCCGGCCCGTCCTCGAGCAGCACGTCGTTGGGCCACTTGAGGACGGCGCGCACCGGCCAGCGGCTCGCCTCGAGCGCGTCCAGGACCGCCACGCCCGCGGCCAGCGGCAGCCAGCCCACCACCGGCGCCGGGACGGGCGGCAGGACGGCGCTCACCGCCAGGCAGGTCCCGGGCGGCGAGGACCAGGCGCGGCCGCGTCGGCCCTGCCCCGCGCTCTGGTGGTCGGCGACGACCACGCGACCGGGGCGTGGGTCGGTGAGCGCCTCGACGTTGGTCGAGCCGAGGCTCTCGTGGCGCTCCGGCGTGGCCCAGCACAGTCGGGTCATGGTCCAAGGCTAAGTTGGGGGCATGACCGACCAGCTCAGCGACGACAGCCAGGACGCCGAGGGACCGGACCTGCGCACGACCGCCGGGCGGCTCGAGGACTACCGCGCACGGGTGGACCACGCCGTCCACGCCGGGTCCGAGAAGGCCGTCGAGAAGCAGCACGCCAAGGGCAAGCTCACCGCCCGCGAGCGCATCGACGCGCTGCTGGACGAGGGCAGCTTCACCGAGCTGGACGCGCTGGCGCGGCACCGCTCGACGGCCTTCGGGCAGGAGCGCAACCGTCCCTACGGCGACGGCGTGGTCACCGGCTACGGCACCGTCGACGGCCGGCCCGTCGCCGTGTTCGCCCAGGACTTCACCGTCTTCGGCGGCTCCCTCGGCGAGGTCTACGGCGAGAAGATCGTCAAGGTCATGGACCTGGCCATGAAGATCGGGTGCCCGGTCGTGGGCATCAACGACTCCGGCGGCGCGCGCATCCAGGAGGGCGTGGTCGCCCTGGGTCTCTACGCCGAGATCTTCAAGCGCAACGTGCACGCCTCCGGGGTCATCCCGCAGATCTCCCTGGTCATGGGGCCCTGTGCCGGCGGGGCGGTCTACTCCCCCGCCATCACCGACTTCGTCGTCATGGTCGACCAGACCTCGCACATGTTCATCACCGGCCCGGACGTCATCAAGACGGTTACCGGCGAGGACGTCACCTTCGAGGAGCTGGGCGGGGCCCGCACCCACAACTCCACCAGCGGCGTGGCCCACTACCTCGCCAGCGACGAGGACGACGCCTTCGGCTACGTCAAGGAGCTGCTGGGCTACCTGCCGCAGAACAACCTCGAGGACCCCCCGGTCTACGACGAGGAGCCGGACGAGGAGGTGGGCGAGACCGACGCCGAGCTCGACGTGCTCATCCCCGACTCCCCCGGCGTCCCCTACGACATCACCGAGGCCGTGCGCGCCGTGCTGGACGACGGCGACTTCCTCCAGGTGCAGGAGCTGTTCGCGCCCAACATCGTCGTGGGCTTCGGGCGGGTCGAGGGTCGCTCGGTCGGGGTCGTCGCCAACCAGCCGATGCAGCTGGCCGGCACCCTGGACATCGACGCCTCGGAGAAGGCCGCCCGCTTCGTGCGCACGTGCGACGCGTTCAACATCCCCATCCTCACCTTCGTGGACGTGCCGGGGTTCCTGCCGGGCACCGACCAGGAGTTCGGGGGCATCATCCGCCGCGGCGCCAAGCTGCTCTACGCCTACGCCGAGGCGACCGTCCCGCTGGTCACGGTCATCACCCGCAAGGCCTACGGCGGGGCCTACGACGTCATGGGTTCCAAGCACCTCGGCGCCGACATCAACCTGGCCTGGCCCACCGCCCAGATCGCCGTCATGGGCGCCCAGGGGGCCGCCAACATCCTCTACCGTCGCGAGCTGGCCCAGGTGCAGTCCGAGGGTGGCGACGTGGAGGCCGAGCGGGCCCGCCGGATCCGGGAGTACGAGGACACCCTCGCCAACCCCTACGTCGCGGCCGAGCGCGGCTACGTCGACGCGGTCATCGAGCCGTCGCACACCCGCCTCGAGGTGTCCCGCGCCCTGCGCCACCTGCGCACCAAGCGGTCCAACCGGGCACCGCGCAAGCACGGGAACATCCCGCTGTGAGCGACACGCCGGGGACCCCGGAGGCGCCGGAGCCCGCGCTGGTGCGGGTGGTGCGCGGCGCCCCGACGCCGGCCCAGCTCGCCGCGCTCACCGTGGTCCTGAGCGCCGCCGGCGGCAGCGGCGACCCGGCACCGGAGCGTCCCGGCGCCCCCCGCACCCTGTGGACGGCGCGAGCGCGGTTCGCCCGGCCCCGCCCCTCGGTCGGGCCGGACGGCTGGCGCGCCTCGGCCCTGCCCCGCTAGCGGGACGTCCGGGCCCCCACCCGGCGGGCCAGGGCGTCGTGGTACCTCGCCGCCGCCGTGGTGCCGGGCGTCACCGACGAGGTCCCCCACGGCCCCGGACCCGTCACCGTACCGCGGACCGGGTGCGAGGACGTCGATCCCGCCCACCGGGTGCTTGTCGATGCCAGTGGTGCGCGGCGTGCCGGGGTCGTGCCTGGGCCGGGCGAGGTTGGTGGAGCGGATGCGACCCGGCCCGGTCATGTGGTGACGGCGTCGACGCCGTCGGCCCCCTTCTCCTGCAGCTCGCGTCGTTCGGCGTCGGCCCGGGGGCGGAAGTAGAACCACCCGGTGCCGAGGGCGACCAGGAACAGCGCGAGCATGACCGAGAAGAGCGGCCACGGACCGGTGAGGGCGATGACGGGCACGGCGAGCGCCGTGACGAGCCCGCCGCCGAAGAACGGCTCGAAGACCAGCTGCTTGTAGCCGAACGCCTCGAAGGCCGGGCTCTCCGCGTCCGGGTCGGTGATCCGCATGAGGATCAGCCCGGTGGCGGTGACCCCCATGGACTGGCCGAAGTCGCCGATGCCGCGCTCGAACCAGTAGCGGCCGATGATCCGCGGGGCGAACCACAGGAACAGCCCCACGTTGAGCGCGATGCCGGCCACGGCCAGCAGCAGGAACGAGCCGATGTTGGAGCCGATGGCCTCCAGCGAGAGCGTGCCGATCGCCGCCACGATGAGGAAGTCGAGGGCCCAGCCCTGGATGCGGAGCATGATCTGGTGGTCGATGAGGTGGTCGACGCCGAGCGCCGCCGCGACGGCCTGGATGGCCACGCCGCCGAGCAGCGCCAGCGGGAAGAGCGGGACGAAGGCGAAGATCTCCAGGGGCGTGTCGCCGTTGATCATCACGCTGGAGTAGGTCTGCGACTCCACCCACCGCAGCGCCTCGAGGAAGAGCCACCCGATGAGGATCGCCACCGCCACCAGCGCCATGTGCAGCGACAGCGGCTCCACCGAGGAGGGGCGGCTGGTCATGGTGCCGGCGGGGTAGTACTCGTCCTTGCGGAACAGCCCCTTCTGCTCCTCGACCGAGGCCTGGACGTCGCCCTTGAGGATCTCGGTGCGCCCCGTCCGCACCCCCCAGTTGATGAGCGCGATGCCGATGACCACACCGGCGACGATGCCGACGGTGGCCAGGCCGACCGCGAGGTCGGCGCCCTCGCCGTAGCCGAGGTCCTCGAGCACCGGGCGCATGCCCGCCGCGGTGCCGTGGCCTCCCTCGAAGCCCATCTCGATGAGGGCCCCGACCATCGGCTCGGCGGCCAGTAGCGGCACCAGGATCAGCGCGGCCAGGAGCAGGCCGACGACGTACTGGCCGGACCCCATCGCCACACCCAGGGCCAGCTGCGGCCCGACGAGCTTGCCGGCGCGCCGCGGGGTGGGCAGGTCCTGGCCGAGGAACATCGTGGCGAAGACGACGCTGATGAGCAGGCCCGGCAGGGCGGTCCACACGTCGAGCATCGGCTCGGTGAAGAGCCCGTTCTCACCGACCGGGCCACCGACCCGGCCCAGCACCTGCGGGCCGAGGAGCAGGATGAGGAAGCCCCCGATGATCGAGCTGGGCAGGAAGAGCTTCTGCACCCATCCCACCTTGACCCTCACCACCTTGCCGAGGAGCAGGAAGAGCCCCAGCACGAGGAGCGCGAATCCGATCTGGTCTGCGGACATGGCCGTCCTCCCTCAGTCTGATGGTGCGGTCACCCTGGCACAGGTTCGTCCGCCACCGCCAGCGACCGGCCGAGGTTCAGCCGGACGCGCTGCCCCGGGTGGCCACCGCGAAGACCCGCCGGAAGGGCAGCACCACCCCCGCGTCGGTGCGCGGGTATGCCGCGCGCAGGGCCGCGCGGAGCTCGTCGGCGAAGCCCTCGCGCAGGCCCGGCGGCAGGGCCTGCCGCGTGGGACGGGCCCCGGTGGCGCTGACCCAGGTGAAGACCGGGTCGGGGTCCTCGCCGGCGGGGTCGAGGACGTGCAGGTAGGTGGTCTCCCAGGCGTCCACCTCGCACCCGGCTGCGGACAGCACCCGCAGGTAGTCGGCCGGGTCGTGGGCGGACGGGCTCGCGACCCCGGCGAGGTGCGCGGCATACCGGGGCTGCGCCGCCAGCTCCCGCCTCAGCGTGTGGCTGGGCTCGCCCATGTTGCCGGGCACCGTCATCGCGAGGACCCCGCCGGGGCGCAGCCGGCCGACCAGGTCCGGCAGCAGGGCGAGGTGCCCGGGGACCCACTGCAGGGTGGCGGTGGTGACCAGCAGGTCGACCTCCCCCTCGTCCGGGCCGCCCCGTGCCCAGTCGACGAGGTCGCCCACCTCTGCGCGGGCAGATCCGGCCCCGGCCGTGTCCCTGGCCGCGGCCACCATCTCCGGCGAGGAGTCCAGGCCGAGCACGTCGGCGCCCGGCCACCGGTCGGCCAGCCAGCGCACGCCGTGCCCCGGACCGCACCCCAGGTCGACGACGCGTCGTGGCTGCAGCTCGGGCACCCGGGCCATGAGCTCGGCGAAGGGCCGGTCCCGCTCGGCGGCGTACCGCGTGTAGTGGCCCGGGTCCCAGCCGGCGCTCATGACGGGCCCTCCACGCCGTCGCCGTCGCCGTGGCTGTCGCTGCGCTCCCGCGCCCGCAGCGCGCGGTAGACGGCCCGGACCCCGACCGCCCGCTCCAGCTCGTCGGTGACGACCGAGAAGAACTGGTGCCGGTAGGTGTCGTCGGTGACCGCGCTGACGATGAAGTAGAGCCCGGAGAACGAGGCGAGGAACAGCGAGACCTTGACCAGCTCGACCGAGACGCTGCCGAGGTAGGGCACGTGGCGGGTCTGCTCCAGACCGGTCCAGTTCAGCTGGGTCTGCTGCTGCATGATGATCGACCCGAAGACGAGCAGGAACACGAAGACGGCCACGATGAGCGCCACGACCTGCACCAGCTGGATGAGCAGCAGGGCGATGATGAGGTTCCACCGCTCGAAGCCGGTGACGCGGGCGTAGGACGCCGCGTCCACCCCCGGGTCGGCGGCGAGCCGGGCCTGCGTGGACTCCATGGGCGTGCCCCGGCAGGCCCGTTCCAGGAACGCCTCGTCCACCGCGTCGTCGGCCTTGTCGACCTCCTCCGGCAGCCGGATGAGCTGGAACACCACGCCCACGCCGAGCAGCAGCAGGACGACGAGCCAGTGCGTGGTGAAGGGCAGGCTGGCGCTCATCTCCCACGCCTCGGCGTTGATGAAGAGGAAGGCCACGAAGAGCAGCAGCAGCGGCAGCGCCCGCATGGCGGTCCCGACCAGGAGCGGGACGCTCGTCACCGTGCGGCGCAGCGCGAAGGTGAGGATGGGGCGCGCGTGCAGGGCGGTCGAGGCGTACCACAGCACCGCGAGGACGAGCAGCGTCAGCCACACCGCCGGCGCCGCGCTGACCGTCTGCGAGACCCACCCGAGCGCCCCGCCGAGCGCCGCGGTCACGACGACCACGAGCAGGCCGACGGGCACGAGGTGGCGGGGCCGCAGCGCGGCCCGGGCCGCCGCCCGCTCGGCCGGCACGAAGTAGGACAGCCCGTGCGCGAGGAACCAGCGCTCGGTCTCGCGACGCGGGTCGGCGGGGCGGGGTCGGCGGGGCACGAGCACAGGGTATGCGTGGGGTGGCCGCCCGCCGGTGCGCGGTAGGTTGCGGGGGTGACCACGCAGAGCCGCACCGCCACCGACATCGACCGCATCGCCGAGGCGCACCTGGACGCCACGGTGGCGCTCAGCCCGCTCGAGGCGACCTACCTGGGCGTGACCGGTCGGGACGCCGAGATCGACGACCTGTCGCTGGACGGGCTGCGGGCCCAGCGGGAGCAGGCGGCCGCCACGCTGGCCGCCCTGGAGGGCGCCCGGCCGGTCGACGACACCGACCGGGTCACCGTGGCGGCGCTGCGCGAGCGGCTCGGCCTGGAGGTCGAGCTCGCGGACCTCGTCCTGTCCGGACGGGCCCCGGTGGAGCTCAACGTCATCGCCTCGGCACCGCAGGCGGTGCGCGACATCTTCGACCTCATGCCCAAGGACACCGAGGAGCAGTGGGAGACGGTCGTCGCCCGGTTGCGCGCGGTGCCGGAGGCCCTGCGGCAGTACTCCTCCGCCCTCGCCTGGTCCGCCGGCCAGGGCCAAGTGCCGCCTGTGCGGCAGGTGCGCGCCGTCGCCGCGCAGTGCCGCGACCAGGCCGGTGACACCGCGAGCAGCTTCGACGCCCTCACCGGCGAGGCGAGCGACCAGCCCGAGCCGCTGCGCGCCGACCTCGCGGAGGCGGTGGCCGGCGCCAAGGCGGCCTTCGGCGAGCTCGCGGCATACCTCACCGGGGAGCTGGAGCCCCGCGCGCCCGAGTCGGACGCGTGCGGCCAGGAGCGCTACCGGCTCCACTCGCGCAGCTTCCTCGGGGCGGACATCGACCTCGAGGAGACCTACCGGTGGGGCCAGGAGGAGCTCGCCCGCATCACCCGGCTCATGGAGGAGACGGCCGAGCAGATCCGGCCGGGCGCCAGCGTCGACGAGGCGGTCGCCCTCCTGGACGCCGACCCGGCGTACGCCCTGGAGGGGACCGAGGCGCTGCGCGGATGGATGCAGGTCAAGGCGGACGAGGCGGTGCGTGAGCTGGCCGGCACGCAGTTCGACGTGCCGGAGCCGGTGCGGCGCATCGAGTGCATGATCGCGCCCAGCCAGACCGGGGGGATCTACTACACCGGGCCCAGCGAGGACTTCAGCCGTCCGGGCCGGATGTGGTGGTCGGTGCCCCAGGGGGTGACCCGCTTCTCCACCTGGCGCGAGCTCACCACCGTCTACCACGAGGGGGTCCCGGGCCACCACCTGCAGATCGCGCAGACCGTCTACCGCTCCGAGCTGCTCAACCGCTGGCGGCGCCTGGCGTCCTGGACCTCCGGCCACGGGGAGGGCTGGGCACTCTACGCCGAGTGGCTCATGGCCGACCTGGGTCACATGGACGACCCGGGCAACCGGATGGGCCTGCTCGGCGGGCAGTCGCTGCGGGCGGCCCGGGTGGTCATCGACATCGGGGTGCACTGCGGGTTCGAGGCACCGGCCGAGGTCGGCGGCGGTGAGTGGACCTACGACAAGGCGTGGCGGTTCCTCACGGCGCACGCGCCCGAGAACGAGGAGTCCCTGCGCTTCGAGCTGGACCGCTACCTCGGCTGGCCCGGGCAGGCCCCGAGCTACAAGATCGGTGAGCGGCTGTGGCTGGAGCTGCGGGAGGAGTGCCGGCGCCGGGAGGGTGACGCCTTCGACCTCCAGGCCTTCCACCGGCGGACGCTGGACATCGGGGGCGTCGGCCTGGACACCCTGCGTGCGGCGGTCCTCGGCGAGCTGTGAGCCCCACCGGTCGGTCCCCCGTGCGGGTCACCTCCCGCCTGGTGCTCCGGGGCTTCAGCGACGCCGACCGGGAGCCCTTCGCCGTGATGAACGCCGACCCCGAGGTGACGCGCTACCTGCAGGGCCCGATGAGCCGCGAGCGCTCGGACGCCTTCGTCGACCGCATCGACTCCTGCTGGTCCGGGCGCGGCTACGGGCTGTGGGCGCTGGAGCACCGGGACACCGGTGACTTCCTGGGCTACACCGGGCTGTGGCCCGCGGGCTTCCTGCCCTCGGGGCCCGCCGTCGAGGTGGGGTGGCGGCTGGCGCGGTCGGCGTGGGGCCACGGGTTCGCCTCCGAGGCGGCCAGGGAGACGCTGCGGTTCGGCTTCACCGAGGTGGGACTGCCGGAGATCGTGTCCTTCACCCCGGCCGTCAACACACCCTCGCTGCGGGTCATGGCCGCGATCGGACTGGTGCGCGACCCCGGCCGGGACTTCGACCACCCCCGGGTGGACGCCACGGCATACCCCGAGCTGGTGCGGCACCTCGTCCACGCCCTCGACGCCTCCGTGTGGCGGGCCGGCGCGGACGACAGCGGCTGAGCCCGGCGCACCACGGATCCCACCGGCCACACGCGCCCCGTGGTGCGGGGAAACGTGCGGATGACGGGTATATACCCCCCGCACCGGTGAACGTCCCCGCACGACCGGGCTGCCGTGACGGGTGTGGCCCGTGGGACGTCGCCGCGGTCGGCCGACGCCGGTAGGCTCCCGTCCGTGATCCCCCTCGTGCTCGCCTCCGCCTCGCCTGCCCGCCTCACCACCCTCTCGCGGGCCGGCGTGTCCCCCGAGGTCATCGTGTCCGGGGTGGACGAGGAGGCGGCCCTGGCGGCGGCGCAGGAGCGGCACGGGGAGCTGGAGGCCGCCGACGTCGCGCTGACCCTCGCCCGGGCCAAGGCCGAGCAGGTCAGCCGCGAGCACGGCGTGGACGCCCTCGTCCTGGGGTGCGACTCGGTGCTGGAGCTGGACGGGCAGGTCTTCGGCAAGCCGCACTCCTCGCAGGTCGCGGTGGAGCGCTGGCAGACCATGCGCGGACGGTCGGGCACGCTGCACACCGGGCACTGGCTCGTCGACGACCGCGAGGGCGGGGCGGGCTCCTCGCCCGGGACCGGGGCCACGCTCGGCGCGACCGCGTCCACCGTCGTCCACTTCGCCGACCTCAGCGACGCCGAGATCGCCTACTACGTCGGCACCGGCGAGCCGCTGCAGGTGGCCGGCGGGTTCACCGTCGACGGCCTCGGCGGTCCTTATGTGCGGGGCATCGAGGGCGACTACCACGCGGTGGTCGGCGTCAGCCTGCCGCTGCTGCGCGAGCTGCTGGGGCAGCTGGGCGTCGCCTGGCACGAGCTGCTGGACCGCTGACCCCGGCCCGCGGGCCGCTCAGGCGTCGTAGTCGATGGTGACCTCCTCGGTCACCGGGTGCGACTGGCACATGAGGCGGTAACCGCGCTCGACCTCGTCCGGCTCGAGGGCGTAGTTGCGCTCCATCCGCACCTCCCCGTCGACGACCTTGGCGCGGCAGGTGCCGCACACGCCGCCGGTGCAGGAGAAGGGGGCGTCCGGCCGCTCCCGCAGGGTGGCCGCCAGGATGGTCTCCGCGGCGCTGGCCATCGGCACGGTGGTGGTGCGCCCGTCCAGCGTGACGGTGGCGACCGCCTCCGGGGGGGCGCCCGGGTCGCGGGGCGTCGCGTCCTCGTCCGGGGTGGTGACCGGCGCGCCGTCCCCGTCCACGTGGAAAATCTCGTGGTGGACGTGCTCGGCGTCCACGCCGCGCTCGGCGAGGACCTGCTGCACGGTCTCCACCATCCCGAACGGCCCGCAGAGGTACCACTCGTCCACCTGGTCCTCCGGGACGAAGGTGGCCATGAGCTGCTCGACCTTGTCGCGGTCGATGCGGCCGGTGAGCAGCTCGGCGTCCTGCGGTTCGCGGGACAGGACGTTGAGCAGGGTGAACCGCTGCGGGAAGCGGTTCTTGAGGTCCATGAGCTCCTCCAGGAACATCACCGAGTCGGTCCGGCGGTTGCCGAAGACGAGGGTGGCCCGGGAGTGCGGCTCCTCCTCCAGCGCGGTGGTGAGCAGGGAGAGCACCGGGGTGATCCCGGACCCGGCGGCGACGCCCACGTGGTGCTTGGTCGCGGTCGGCTCGGTCGGGCAGACGAAGGACCCCATGGGGGTCATGACCTGCAGGGTGTCCCCGGGCTGCACGTGCTCGTTGAGCCAGCTCGACATCAGGCCGCCGGGGACCGTCGCGGCGGCCACCCGGACCTCACCGGTCTCCCGGGAGCGTCCCCGGGAGATGCAGCAGGAGTAGGAGCGCCGCACGTCCTGGCCCTCGATCGTGGCCCGCACGGTGAGGTGCTGGCCGGGCTCGAAGGCGAACTCCTCGCGCAGGTCCTCGGGGATCGCGAAGCTCAGAGCGATCGCCTCGTCGGTGAGGCGGTCCACCCGGCTCACCGTGAGGTCGTGGAACCTCGCGCGACGCCGCGTCGGCTGCTGGATCAGGCTCATGGGTCTCCTCGGGGTCTGAGGCGTCGCCCCGGCTGCGGGGTGCCGGGGCGGTGCCCCGGGCGGTCTACAGGGTCTTGAACTCGTCGAAGGGCTCGCGGCAGGTACGGCACCGGCGCAGCGCCTTGCAGGCGGTCGACCCGAACCGGGCGACCTCCTCGGTGTCGTCGGACCCGCACTGCGGGCAGGTGACGACCCGCAGCTGCAGCCCGACGGGCACCGGCCCCGGAGGCGCGGAGTGCGCCCGCTCCCCGGTGGGCGGGGCGATCCCGAAGCGGCGCAGCTTGTCCCGGCCCTCCTCGCTCATCCAGTCCGTCGTCCAGGCCGGGGACAGCCGGGTGACGACCTCGACCGGTATGCCGTGGGACCGGCCGGCCTCGACGACCGCGTCGGCCATGGCGTGCATCGCCGGGCAGCCGGAGTAGGTGGGGGTGATGGTCACCCGCATCCCGGGGTGCCCGTCGACCTCGGCCGTCTCGACCGCGCGGAGGACACCGAGGTCGTCGATGGTGATGACCGGGATCTCCGGGTCGGGGACGGCGCGCATGTCCTGCTCCACCCGGGCGACCAGGTCGGGGTCCAGCACCACGGTCCTCACCAGCTCGCGCCGGGGTGGCTGCGGTGCAGGTGCTGCATCTCGGCCAGCAGGTAACCCATGACCTCGGAGTGGACGCCCTCACGTCCACCCCGGGCGTGCCAGCGGGGGGCGTCCGGCAGGGTGAGCGTGGCCTGCTCCAGCACTCCGGAGATGTAGGCGTTGACCGCGTCCGTCAGGCTCGAGGGCAGCACGCCGACGCCGTGCTCGGCGGCCCACCGGGCGGCGTCGTGGTCCTCGCCCAGCTCCGCGACGTAGGGGTGCACCGCCACGAGGGCCGCCTGCATCCGGTCGTGGCTCTCCTGCGTGCCGTCGCCCAGGCGCAGCACCCACTGGGTCGCGTGGTCGCGGTGGTAGTCCACCTCCTTGACCGCCTTGGCGGCGACGCCCGCCAGGGTCTCGTCGGTCGAGGTGAGCAGGGCGGCGTACAGCTCGCGCTGGTAGGTCGCGAACCACAGCAGCCGCGCCATCTCGTGGGCGAAGTCGCCGCGGGGCTGCTCGACGAGCTGGACGTTGCGGAACTCCCGCTCGTGCCGCAGCATCGCCAGGTCGTCCTCGTCGCGGACCGGGTCCGCTCCCTCGACCTCCCCGGCGTGGGTCAGCAGGGCCCGGGCCTGACCGACGAGGTCGAGAGCCACGTTGCCGAGGGCCATGTCCTCTTCGATCTGCGGCGCGTGGGTGAGCCACTCACCGAGCCGCTGCGCGTAGACGAGCGCGTCGTCGCCGAGCCCGAGCAGGTAGTCGACGTGGTGCTGGCCGCTCACAGGTACTCCACGTCCTCCGGCACGTCGTAGAACGTGGGGTGCCGGTAGACCTTGTCCGCAGCAGGGTCGAAGAAGCTGTCCCGCTCGTCCGGGCTCGACGCGGTGATGTCCTCCGAGGCCACCACCCAGATCGAGACACCCTCCTGCCGCCGGGTGTAGAGGTCGCGCGCGTTGCGCAGCGCCATCTCCCGGTCGGGGGCGTGCAGCGAGCCCGCGTGCACGTGCGACAGACCGCGCTTGGCCCGCACGAACACCTCCCACAGAGGCCAGGTCCCCGAGGTCACGCGACCGCCTCCGGCTGGCGCCGCGCGGCCTGCTTCGCGGCATACGCGTCGGCGGCCTCCCGCACCCACGCACCCTCCTCGTGGGCCTCGACCCGGGTGCGGATGCGCTGCTCGTTGCAGGGACCGTCGCCCTTGAGGACGCGCCAGAACTCGTCCCAGTCGATGGCGCCGAAGTCCCAGTGCCCGCGCTCCTCGTTCCAGGCGAGGTCTGGGTCGGGCAGGGTGATCCCGAGCTTCTGGGCCTGCGGCACGGTCATGTCGACGAACTTCTGCCGCAGGTCGTCGTTGGAGAAGCGCTTGATGCCCCACGCCATGCTCTGCGCGGTGTGACCGCTGCTGGCGTGCTCGCCGGTGTCCGGCGGGCCGAACATCTGCAGGGCCGGCCACCACCATCGGTTGGCCGCGTCCTGGGCCATGGCCCTCTGCTCCTCGGTCCCGCGGGCCAGCACCCACAGGATCTCGAAGCCCTGACGCTGGTGGAAGGACTCCTCCTTGCACACCCGGATCATGGCCCGGGCGTAGGGCCCGTAGGAGCAGCGGCAGAGCGGGACCTGGTTCATGATGGCCGCGCCGTCCACCAGCCAGCCGATCGCGCCGGCGTCCGCCCACGTCAGCGTGGGGTAGTTGAAGATCGAGGAGTACTTCTGCCGGCCCGAGTGCAGCTTGTCGAGCAGCTCGGAGCGGTCCACCCCGAGGGTCTCGGCGGCGGAGTAGAGGTACAGCCCGTGGCCGGCCTCGTCCTGCACCTTGGCCATGAGGATCGCCTTGCGCCGCAGGGAGGGCGCGCGGGTGATCCAGTTGGCCTCCGGCTGCATACCGATGATCTCGGAGTGGGCGTGCTGGGCCATCTGCCGGACGAGCGTCGTGCGGTAGGCCTCGGGCATGGCGTCCCGCGGCTCGACCCGCTGGTCCTGCTCGATGAGCCCGTCGAAGTACTCCGCGAGCGCGTCCGTGTAGTCCGGCGTCTCGGCGGCGTTGAGGGGGTGCGGGGGCGCGGCCGCCTTCGAGTCCGCGGCGCCGGGCTGGGCGAAGTCGTTGCCGTACATGTCCCCAGTGTGCCAGAGATGAGCTCCCATGTATAACGCAACGCACGTCAAGTGACGGTGCGTCTGTAACACGGCGGCCGGTGCGAGACTGGGCGGGTGAGCCATCAGCACGAGCAGCCCCCCGCCGCCGACGCCAGCGTGCGGACCGCGCGGCCCAACGACGCCCCGGCCGTGGGTCTGGTCCAGGCCTTCGTCTGGCAGCACGAGCTCGCCGACGTGCTGGACCAGGAGATCCTGGACGCCCTGACCGGGCCACGCTTCGCGGCCGCCTGGCGCGAGTCCCTGGAGCACCCGCCCACACCACGGCACCGTCTCCTCGTGGCCTGCGCGGGGCCGCAGGTGACGGGGTACGTCGCGGTCGGCCCGGCCGACGACGAGCCCGGCCTTCCGGAGGGGACCTGCGCCCTGCTCCTGGACGGCGGCGTGCACCCGGAGGCCCGGGCCGCCGGACACGGCTCCCGGCTGCTCAACGCGGCCATCGACACCCTCCGCGCCGCCCACGACCAGCTCGAGGGCGTCGCGACCTGGGTGCTCGCCGAGGCCGGCACCACCCGCGCGTTCCTGCAGGAGGCCGGGTTCGAGCCGGACGGGGCGTGGCGGGACCGCGTCGTCGGCGACGACGGACGGACGGTCCGCGAGGTGCGGCTGGTCGCGTGGACGTGACGACGCGATGACCGCCTCGCGACGGCTGGTGGGGATCGACCTGGCGCGCACCCTCGCGCTGCTGGGGATGTTCGCCGCGCACCTGGCCGTCCAGGAGGGTGCCGGCCCGGGTGGCGTGAGCTGGCTGTTCCAGCTCGTCGCCGGTCGCTCCTCGGCCCTCTTCGCGGTGCTGGCGGGCGTCGGCATCGCGCTCGCCGCCCCGCTCGAGGCGGTCCGCGCCGACCCCCGTGCCTACCGGCGCCGGTTGCTCGTGCGCTCGGCGCTCATCGCGGGGATCGGTCTCGTCCTCGGCCTCCCGAGCTCGGGCATCGCCGTGATCCTCGCCTACTACGGCGTGCTCTTCTGCTGCGCCCTCCCCGTCCTGCGGTGGCAGGCCCGGTCCCTGGCGTGGCTGGCCCTGGGGTGGGGGCTGCTCAGCCCGGTGGTCAGCCTGCTCCTGCGCCAGGCGCTCCCGGAGCCGACCCTCGTGGTCCCGTCCCTGGCCTCGCTGCTCGTCTACCCGGTGCAGACGGTGGTCGAGCTGCTCGTCACGGGCTACTACCCGGTGCTGACCTGGGCCACCTACCTGTTCGCCGGGCTGGCCGTCGGCAGGTGGGTGCAGGCGCGCGGGGGCGCCGACCGCACGGTCATCGGCTCCCTGCTCGTCGGGGGCGCCGCAGCGGCCGCCCTGTCGATCGGGGTCTCCGCCCTGCTCCTGAGCTCGCCGCAGGTGCGCAGCGCCCTGCTCGACAGCGTCGGTCTCGACGCCGGGTCGTGGGCCGTCCTGGACGCGGACCGACGCACGGGCTTCTACGGCACCCACCCCGAGGAGAGCGCGTGGTGGCTGGGCGTGTGGGCCCCGCACAGCGGCAGCATCGTCGACCTCGTCCACACCACCGGCACCGCCCTGCTCGTCCTCGGCGGCTGCCTGGCCGTCGTGCGGCTCACGCCGGCCCTGCCCTGGCCGGTCCTCGCCGGCGCCGGACGGACCACCCTCACCCTCTACGTCGCCCACGTGCTCATCCTCTCCACCCCGCTCGGGGACACCGGGCCGCTGGCCCGCGACACCACGACCGGCCTGCTGCTGCACAGCCTGCTGGCCCTGGCGGCCGGCGGCCTGATCGTGGCCACCGGACGTCGCGGTCCGCTGGAGGCGTTCCTGCACCAGGCCACGCACGGCCCTCCCGCCAGGTCGCCCTCCACCCGCTCCTGAACCGCCCGCCTCCCCACGCGGCGGTCCCCCGTCGCGTCTCGGCACGCCACGCCCGTTCACCTGTCGTTCACTTCTGCGTCGTCTTGGGGTACGCTAGGTGAACAGAAGATGAACGGCCTACCGTTCGACCGACCTGGAGGAGGTGGCTCCCATGGCGAGTGTTCGCCCGCTGCGGACCGCGCGACCGACCCGGGCCCTCACGTGGGTCCCGGTGACGGACGCGTCCGGCCGCACCCGGATGGAGATGCGTTGGCACGTCGGTGCCCCCGCGCCGCAGATCCGGCGCCGCGCCCAGGTCGCCTGACCGAGGGCGCGGACCACACCGCGACGACGCCGAAGGGCGGGCCCGACCGGGCCCGCCCTTCGTCATGTCGCACGGTCACCCGCGCGCCTGGTCAGCCCTCCTCGGAGCCGTTCTCGCCACCCTCGGCGCCGGTGCCGTTGCTCCCGCGGCCGCGGCCGCCACGGCGGCGACGCTGACGACGGGGCCGGTCGCCACCCTCCTGCTCGGAGCCGGGCTCCTCGGACCCCGGGGTCTCGGCCTCGGGCGCCGACGCGACCTCGGCCTGGGCGACCTCGACGGCCGGCTCGGCGACCGGCGCAGCGGCCTGCGGCTCAGCGGCCTCGGGCGCCGGCTCGGCCGCGCCGCCCTGCTCACCGGCGACCACCGCGGCGAGCGAGAGCTTGCCACGCGGGTCGATCTCCTTGAGCTCCACCTGGACCTTCTGGCCCACGCCCAGCACGTCCTCGACCGCGTCGATGCGCTTGCCGCCCACCAGCTTGCGGATCTCGGAGATGTGCAGCAGCCCGTCCTTGCCGGGCAGCAGGGAGATGAACGCCCCGAAGGTCGTGGTCTTGACCACGGTGCCGAGGAAGCGCTCGCCGACCTCCGGCATCTGCGGGTTGGCGATCGCGTTGACCGCGGCCCGCGCGGCCTCGGCCGAGGGGCCGTCGGTCGCGCCGATGTAGACGGTGCCGTCGTCCTCGATGGAGATGTCGGCGCCGGTGTCCTCCTGGATCTGGTTGATCATCTTGCCCTTCGGCCCGATGACCTCACCGATCTTGTCCACGGGGACGCGCACCGAGATGACGCGCGGCGCGTAGGGGCTCATCTCGTCCGGGGCGTCGATCGCCTCGGTCATGACGTCCAGGATGTGCATCCGGGCGTCCCGGGCCTGGGTGAGCGCGCCACCGAGCACGTCGGCGGGGATGCCGTCGAGCTTGGTGTCCAGCTGGATCGCGGTGACGAACTCCCGCGTCCCGGCGACCTTGAAGTCCATGTCGCCGAAGGCGTCCTCCGCGCCGAGGATGTCGGTCAGCGCGGCATACCTCGTCTGGCCGTCGACCTCGGCCGAGACCAGGCCCATGGCGATGCCCGCGACGGGCGCGCGCAGCGGCACCCCGGCGTTGAGCAGCGCCATGGTGGACGCGCACACCGAGCCCATGGAGGTCGAGCCGTTGGAGCTCAGGGCCTCGGAGACCTGCCGGATGGCGTAGGGGAACTCCTCGCGGGTCGGCAGCACCGGCATGAGGGCGCGCTCGGCGAGGGCGCCGTGCCCGATCTCGCGACGCTTCGGAGAACCGACGCGGCCGGTCTCACCGGTCGAGTACGGCGGGAAGTTGTAGTTGTGCATGTAGCGCTTGCGGGTCACCGGCGAGAGGGTGTCCAGCTGCTGCTCCATACGCAGCATGTTGAGCGTGGTGACACCCATGATCTGGGTCTCGCCGCGCTCGAAGATCGCCGAGCCGTGCGCCCGCGGGATGACCTCGACCTCGGCCGAGAGTGCCCGGATGTCCTTGAGCCCACGACCGTCGATGCGGACCTCGTCGCGCAGGATGCGCTCGCGGATGAGCTTCTTCTGCAC
Organism: Serinicoccus chungangensis; assembly: GCF_001483745.1. Taxonomy (GTDB): domain Bacteria; phylum Actinomycetota; class Actinomycetes; order Actinomycetales; family Dermatophilaceae; genus Ornithinicoccus; species Ornithinicoccus chungangensis_A. The sequence goes on from NZ_LQBL01000028.1 coordinate 650,638, forward strand.
GGCGCGGTAGGCCGCCGAGAGCTCCTTCTCGCGCCCGGCGAAGGCGGCGTCGTCCCCGGCCAGCCGGGCCGTCATCGCGGCCTTGATCTCGTCGATCCGGTCCTCGCGCTCGGCCTTGCCGGCGATCTGCAGCGCCGAGGTCAGGTCACCGCTGGTGGCCTCCTCGACGGCGGAGTAGGCGTCGTCCTCGTAGTCGAGGAAGCGCGGGAACTCCTGGACCTCCTTGGCGGCCTTGGACGCCAGCTCGGCCTGCGCCTCGCACAGGACCTTGATGAACTTCTTGGACTCCTCGAGCCCCTGGGCCACGACGTCCTCGGTCGGGGCCTGCTTGCCCTCGGACCTCACCAGGTCCCAGGTGGCCTCGGTGGACTCGGCCTCGACCATCATGATGGCGACGTCGTCGCCGTCGACGACCCGACCGGCGACGACCATGTCGAAGGTCGAGCGCGCGGCGTCGGAGAAGTTGGGGAAGGCGACCCACTGGCCGTCGATGAGCGAGACGCGCACGCCACCGATCGGGCCGCTGAAGGGCAGGCCCGAGATCTGGGTGGACAGCGAGGCGGCGTTGATCGCCAGCACGTCGTACTGGTGGTCGGGGTTCAGCGAGAGGACGCTGATGACGACCTGCACCTCGTTGCGCAGGCCCTTGGCGAACGTCGGGCGCAGCGGGCGGTCGATGAGGCGGCAGGTGAGGACCGCGTCGGTCGAGGGGCGACCCTCACGACGGAAGAAGCTGCCCGGGATCTTGCCCAGGGCGTACATGCGCTCCTCGACGTCCACCGTCAGCGGGAAGAAGTCGAAGTGGTCCTTGGGGTGCTTGCCAGCGGTCGTGGTCGACAGCAGCATGGTGTCGTCGTCGAGGTAGGCGGTGACGGAGCCGCCGGCCTGCTTGGCCAGGCGTCCGGTCTCGAACCGGACGGTGCGGGTGCCGAAGCTGCCGTTGTCGATGGCGGCTTCGGCGAACGTGATCTCTGGACCCTCCATGGGCCCTCCTTTTCTCTTCACTCTCAGCGCGAGGGGCATCGTCGTTGTGCCCGTCGGTCCTGCAGGCGGGGGGCGCGGGTGGCGACCCCCCGACGCACGGAGAGCGGTCCCCTCACGGGAACCGCTCTCGGTGCGAGACTCAGCGGCGCAGGCCGAGCCGCTTGATCAGCGACCGGTAGCGCTCGATGTCGACGTCCTCGAGGTAGCGCAGCAGGCGCTTGCGCTTGCCCACGAGGAGCAGCAGCCCGCGACGGCTGTGGTGGTCGTGCTTGTGCTCGCGGGCGTGCTCGGTGAGCTCGCGGATGCGGGCGGTCAGCAGCGCGACCTGCACCTCCGGCGAGCCGGTGTCGCCCTCGGTCGTGGCGTACTCCTTGATGATGTCCTGCTTGGTGGCAGTCTCGATCGCCATGGGCGACTCCTTCGTGTTGTTGCGCGGCGCCAACCCGGGCCTGTTCACCGGGGCACTCTCGATCCGCGGCCGTCATGACGGCACCATCCAGGTTATCAGCGTGCGCCGGGGCACCCTAATCTGAGCAGATGCCCCGCCTGCGCACCGTCTCCCCCGCCTCCCCCGGCTGGACACGCCGCCGGTCGGGCCGTGGCTTCACCTATCTCGACGCGCAGGGCGCTCGGCTGGGCCCCGAGGACGTGGCGCGGGTCAAGGCGCTGGTCATCCCGCCGGCGTGGAAGCACGTCTGGATCTGCCCCCACCCCAACGGTCACCTGCAGGCGGTGGGCACCGACGACGCCGGCCGCCGCCAGTACCTCTACCACCCCGCCTGGCGCGAGCAGCGCGACAAGCTCAAGTTCGAGCGGGTCCTCAAGGCCGCCGCGCGGCTCCCCGCGGCACGCCGCCGGATCATCCGGGACCTCGCCCTGGAGGGTATGCCGGTGCAGCGCGCCGAGGCGGTCGCGGTGCGCCTGCTCGACCTGGGCTACTTCCGCATCGGCAGCGACGTCTACACCGACGCGCACGGCAGCTTCGGCCTCACGACCCTGGAGCGGCGGCACGTGCGGGCCCGCGGCGAGGTCCTGCTCTTCTCCTTCGTCGGCAAGTCGGGGGTCGAGCACCGGATCCAGATCGACGACCGCGACGTCATCGCCGCGCTGGACCGGATGCGCCGGCGGCGCTCGGGCGACCGGCTGCTGGCCTACCAGGACGGGCGGCGCTGGATCGACCTGGACGCCGCCGCGGTCAACGCCTACCTCGACGGGCTGCTCGGGGGCGAGCTGACGGCCAAGGACTTCCGCACCTGGCACGCCACGGTCCTCGCCGCGACCTCCCTGGCGCTGACGCAGGAGCCCGGCGACACCCAGACCTCGCGGCGTCGTGCGGTGCGGGCGGCGGTCGAGGAGGTGTCGGCATACCTCGGCAACACCCCGACGATCGCCCGCAACTCCTACATCGACCCCCGGGTCATCGACCTCTACGAGGCAGGGACGACGATCGGCGAGGCGGCGCGGCGACGACACCGCTCCCCTGCGGCGAGGACGCGCGACCTGGAGCGCGCCGTGCTAGAGATGCTGTCATGAGCCTTGCGACCTTCCCCCACGACTGGCAGCGGGCGCTGTGCATCGTCGCCCACCCCGACGACCTGGAGTACGGCACGGCGGCCGCCGTGGCGCGGTGGACCGAGGAGGGCAAGGAGGTCACCTACCTCCTGGTCACCCGCGGCGAGGCGGGGATCGCCACCATGGCCCGGGCCGAGGCCGGCCCGCTGCGCGAGCAGGAGGAGCGGGACGGCGCCCGCGAGGTCGGTGTGGACGAGGTGCTCTTCCTCGAGGGCTTCTCCGACGGCGTGGTGGAGGCGGACCTGCGGCTGCGCCGTGAGCTCGCCCGGGTCGTCCGCGACGTGCGTCCCGAGGTCGTGACGACCATCACCCACGCCGAGACCTTCCCGAACGGCGGTCTCAACCAGGCCGACCACCGGGCCGTGGGGCTGAGCGTCATCGACGCCGTCGCCGCCGCGGGCAACCGGTGGATCTTCCCCGAGCTCGTGACCGAGGGCCACGAGCCCTGGGACGGCGTGCGGTGGATCGCCTCCTCCGCAGGGCACACGCCCACGCACGAGGTCGACGTCACCGGCACCTTCGAGCGCGGGGTCGCCTCGCTCGAGGCCCATCGCGAGTACCTCTCCGCGCTCGGTGACGACTACCCCTCCCCGCGGGAGCTGCTCGGCAGCATCCTGGGCGACCCCGACAGCGCCGGGGAGGACGGGGTCCCCACGCGCTACCGCTGGGCCGCCCAGGTCTGGGAGCGCTGAGGCCTCCCGCCCGCCGGGCTCGGGAACCTGAGCAGAGAAAGGGCTCTCCCGTCCTCCGGGTCGGGCGCCTGAGCAGAGAAAGGGTCCCGGGACAGCGGTCGTATCCCCTGCCTCGGGCCTGTTTCTCTGCTCAGGTATGCCGTCGCCCGGGCGGGCGTCAGGCCGTCGCCCGGGCGGGCGTCAGGCGGGGCGCCGGGAGGCTGCCCGCCCCAGCGCGGCGCGGATCCTGGCCCGCACGACGTGGGGGTGGGCCAGGTCGGCCCACGTGATCCGCACCACCTCGTAGCCGAGCTCCCTGAGCCGGTCCTCGCGCAGCTTCTCGGCGACGAGGACGTCGCGGTCGGTGTGCTTCACCCGGCCGTCGAACTCCAGCAGGACCCTGGTCCCCCGCACCCGGAAGTCCGCGCGGCCGACCAGCCATCCGGACGGGTCGCGGATCTCGACCTGGCACTCGACCGCGATGCCGAGCAGGTGCAGCAACCAGGCCGTGCGCGACTCCCCGGCGCTCTCCCTCGTCCCATCCGCCAGCTCCGCCACCAGCCGTGCCGCCGGCCGGTCGCGCTGCAGGCACGACAGGCCGACCAGGGCGCGGAGCTCCTCCGGGGTGGCGGCCCGGGCCCGGAGGGCGGAGTCGGCCGCCACGAGCCCGGCCTCCGCCCCGTGGACGACCGCCTCCTGGAGGGACGCGAGCGCGGGCCGGACCGACGGCATACCGTCCTGCTCGATGACCTGGTCGACCGGCACGGGTGCGTGCACCCACAGGCCGCCCGAGCGGTGCCCGCGCCCGCACCCCACCCGGCTCGCGTGGACCTCGTCGTCGACGCCGAAGACGTCCAGCCCGTGCTCGGCCATCGCGCTGCGGTGACTGAGTGCCACCTGTCCGGGCCGGGTGCCGAGCGAGGGCGAGGAGCCGACGACCGCACGTGCCCGCAGCCGGTCGCGCTCCCACGGGGCCGAGGCGTCCCAGACGCGGCGGTCGACGAAGACCTCCCGGCGCAGCCGCAGCAGCACCCCCTCGGCGATCTGCTTCCTGATGACCGAGTCGGACACGCCGAGGCGGTGCAGGTCGGTCGTCGTGACACCGTCCGGCTGGGCCTGCAGCAGCTGGCGGACGGTGGGGTGCGTGGCGTCCCTCCCCATGGGGCCAGCCTGCCCTGTCGCGCCGGCGTGCTCGGGGGTTGTCCACAACGGCCACCCGGCGAGCGCAACCTGAGCAGAGAAACGTCCCCGAGGCAGGGGTCACGACCCCTGTCTGGGGAACCTTTCTCTGCTCAGGCGCCACGGGATGGCGCGGAGGGCGGGCGGGGGCGCGCGGGACGGGGCAGGGCCGGGCAGTGCGGGCCGGGCGGGGGGCGCGGCGTCCTCAGGTGCGGCGCTGGCAGTTGCCGCACCAGAAGAGGTTGCGGCCGGCGACGACCTTGTGCCGCACGACCGAGCCGCAGCGCAGGCAGGGCAGCCCGGTGCGCTGGTAGACCGCGAACTCGCGCGGCACCGCCGGCTCCTCTCCCCGGCCCAGGGCGGCCTCGGTGTCCTCCAGCACGTCGTCGAGCGTGATGATGGTGCCGGTGCGCACCCCGAACGGCATGAGCCGCACGAGGTCGTCCCAGACGAGCTGCCACGAGGCTCGCTTGAGCGTCTTCCCCGGCCGCAACGGGTGCAGCCGGTGGCGCCACAGCACCTCGCACCGGTAGATGTTGCCGACGCCCGCGAGGACGGTCTGGTCCATGAGCAGCTCGGCCACGGTCTTCCCCGACCGGGTGATCGTGCGGTATGCGGCGTCCGGGTCGTTGAGCTCGCTCACCGGCTGCAGCGGGTCGGGTCCCTGGCGCAGGACGAGGCGGTCGACCTCCGCCTCGTCCACGACCTGGCAGGCCATGGGCCCCCGCAGGTCGGCGACGTGGGTGTCGGAGAGCAGCCGCAGCCGCACCTGCCCGGTGGCCGGCGGGTCCTGGCCGCCCGGGTCGACGGGCAGGACGAACCACTTGCCGATGAGCCCGAGGTGCACGTAGAGCGTCCGGCCCCCGGCGAAGTCGACGAAGAGGAGCTTGCCGTGAGCCCACGCGCGCTCCAGCACGGACCCGTCGAGCTGGGCGGCCCCCTCGGCGAAGCGCCCCTGGGGACTGCTCACGGCGGGCGCTGTGCCGCCGAAGGCGTCGTCGAGCGAGCGCGCCAGGCGGTGCAGCGTGTGACCCTCGGGCATGGGCTGATGCTCTCAGGTGCCCCCGCGGGCTCCGCACCCAGCCCGGTCAGGCGTCGGTGCGGAGCACCTCACCCGTCACGGCGTCCACCCAGACGTCGACGTCGTCCCCGGAGCCGGGACCTCGGTCCACCGACACCTCCCAGGACGGGTCGCCCTCCTCCTCGAGGCTGGCGTCGTCCAGGCTGCCGCCGACCTCGTCGACGGCGGTGGTGACGGCCTCCTCGAGGGAGACCTGGGCCGCGTCCATGGCCGCCAGCTCCTCGGCGTCCAGGTCGTCCTCCCCCACCCGGGTGACCGCACCGCCCGCGTCGACCTCCACCGTCACCGACCGGCCGTCGACCCGCAGGTCGACCTCCCAGGTGCCGTCGTCGTCGCCGTCGACCTCGTACGCCGTCCCGCCGGTCTCCTGCTGCGCGGCCTCGATCGCCGCGAGGGCGGCCGCGGTGATGTCCTCGCCGGCACCCCCGTCCTGGGTGCCCTGCCCGTCGGTGGCGCTGCCGGTGTCGCTGCCGGTGTCGTCGGTCGCGCCCGTCTCGGTGCCCCCGGCACCGGCGTCGTCATCGCCGGTCTCGGAGGAGGCGCCGGTCGGTGCGGCGGTGGCCTCGATGCCCTCGGTGGCACCCTCGGTGCCGCCGCAGGCGGAGAGGGTCAGCGCCAGGGCGAGGGCCAGGGCGGTCGTGGTCCGGGGGGCTCGGGAGATCCTCATGAGGACCAGCCTGGACCCCGTGGATGAGGGCGCTTCTCATGAGAGTCCTCTCACCGGTCAGCCGGTGTTGCGCAGCCCCGCAGCCACCCCGTTGACCGTGACCAGCAGCGCCCGCTGCAGCTCGTCCACCTCCTCGTCGGAGGCCGGGTCGCCACCTCCGCCCTCGTCGCCCGCCGGACGGTCGCGCAGCCGACGCAGCAGCTCGACCTGCAGGTAGGAGATGGGGTCGAGGTAGTTGTCGCGCACGGCGAGGGTGCGCTTGAGCACCGGCTGGTCGTCGAGGAGGTGCTCCTCGCCGGTGAGCCGCTTGAGCTCGGCCACCGTGAGCTCGAACTCGGCACGGATGGTCTCGAAGATGTGCCGCAGCGGCGCCGGCACGAGGGTGTCGACGTAGTGCGCCGCGATGTCGAGGTCGGTCTTGGCCACGGTCATCTCCACGTTGGAGATGACCGACCGGAAGAAGTGCCAGTGGTCCAGCATCTCGGTGAGCTCGGCCTCGTGGCCCGCCTCCCGCGCGGCCCGCAGCCCCGACCCCACCCCGAACCAGCCGGGGACGATCTGCCGCGTCTGCGTCCAGCCGAAGACCCACGGGATCGCCCGGAGGCCGTCCAGCCCCTTGCCGGTGTCCGGCCGCTTGCTGGGCCGTGACCCGATGTTGAGCGCGCCGAGCTGGTCCACGGGGGTCGCGGCCACGAAGTAGGCCGGGAGGTCCTCGTCGTCGATGAGCCGACGGTATGCCGCGAAGGCGGCGTCGCTGGCGACGTCCATCACCGCGCCGTAGCGGGTCCGCTCCTCGGCGGTCGTGCGCGGGTCGCGGTGCAGGGCGGAGGCGCGCAGCACGGCGGCCAGTGACAGCTCGAGGTTCTCCTGGGCCAGCGCGGGCAGGGAGTACTTGTCGGAGATCACCTCGCCCTGCTCGGTGAACTTGATCTCCCCCTCGAGCACGCCGTTGGGCTGCGCGAGGATGGCGTCGTAGGTGGGGCCGCCGCCGCGCCCGACCGACCCGCCGCGGCCGTGGAAGAGCCGCAGCCGCACCCCGTGCCGGGCGGCGACGTCGCGCAGCGCGCGCTGCGCCTGGTGGATGCCCCACTGGCTGGTGAGCACCCCGGCCTGCTTGTTGGAGTCGGAGTAGCCGAGCATGACCTCCTGCACGTCCCCGCGCAGCCGCACCAGCTCGCGGTATGCCGGCGTGGACAGCATCGCGTCGACGAGCCCGGCCGCGCCGCGCAGCTCGTCGATGGTCTCCAGCAGCGGCGCGAACCCGATGCGCGCGAAGGCGCCCTCCCCACCGGTGTCGCCGTGCAGGTCGACCAGCCCGGCCTCGCGGGCCAGCACCGCGGCCGCGAGCACGTCGTCGGGTCCCTGGGTCATCGAGATGATGTAGGTCTCCACCACGTCCGGGCCGTAGGTGGCGAGCGCCTCGCGGATCTCGTCGAAGACCGCCAGCGTCTGCTCCCGCGGGGCGGCGCGGGTGAGCAGGGGGCGGCGCGAGCCCAGCTCCTCGCCGAGCAGGGCGAGCCGCTCCTCCCGGGCGAGCGCGGCATACCCTCCCTCGCCGGTCGCTCCGGCGGCGTCGAGCATCGGCGCCAGCGCCTCGTGGTGCCTCTCCGAGTGCTCCCGCACGTCGAGGGTCGCGAGGTGCAGCCCGGTGGAGGCGATGGTCCGGGTGGCGTGGGCGAGCCGGCCGTCGGCGACGAGATCGCCCCCGTGCCGGCGCAGCGAGTCGGCGACCACCCGCAGGTCGGCGAGGATCTCCCCCACCTCGGAGTAGTCCCGGCCCTCCTCGTGCGAGGTCCCGGCCTCGAACCGGCGACGCGTGTTGAGCAGCTTGGCCCGCACGCAGGTGAGCTTGAGCCGGTAGGGCTCCTGGGCGTTGAGCTCCAGGACCCGCTTGTCCAGGCCCGGCAGGTGGGCGAGGTCCTCGCGCACCGACGCCATGAGCTCCTCCTCCACGTCGACCACGACGGTCGAGGAGGACAGCTGGGAGATGAGCAGGTCGACCAGCGCCAGCGCCACCTTGACGGCGTGCGTCCCCTGCAGCCGGAGCACCTCACGGGTCACGGCGGGGGTGACGTAGGGGTTGCCGTCGCGGTCGCCGCCGATCCAGCTCCCGAACCGGACGGGGGTGCGCCCCGCGGGCAGCCGCACGTCGTGCTCGGCCAGGAGGTCGGCGAGGTGCCCGAGCAGGGCGGGCATGGTGGTGGTGAGGACCTCGTCGAGGTAGTACATGGCGTTGCGCGCCTCGTCCAGCGGCGTGGGGCGGTTCTGCCGCAGCTCGTCGGTCTGCCAGATGAGGTCGACGAGCTCGCCGAGGTCCCGGTCCTGGCGGCGACGGGCCAGGGTGTCCGGCTCCGTCGGCGTCGCCAGCAGGTCCGACAGGTGGCGGATCTTGGTGAGCACGCTGCGCCGGGACGCCTCGGTCGGGTGCGCGGTGAACACCGGGCGCACGTCGAGCTCGGCGACGCTGTCGGCGAGCAGCTGCGGCCCGCCGACGTCGACGACGTCGCGCACGGCGGAGGTGAGCCAGCCCTCCCCCTCCGGACGGGCGGCGTGGGTGCGGACGCGGTGGACCTGCTCGGCGGCATTCGCGAGGTGGAAGTATGCCGAGAACGCGCGCACCAGCTCGGTCGCCTCGTCCAGGGGCAGCTCGGCGAGCACCCGACGGACCTGCGCGGCCGCCTCCTCGTCGCCCTCCTTGCTGGCCTTGGTGGCCAGGCGCACCTCCTCGACCGCGTCCAGCAGCTCCTCCCCGTGGTGGCGCACGAGGGACTGGCCCAGGAGGGTGGAGACGCGCCGGACGTCGGCGCGCAGCTCGGGGCTGATCGGGTCGGTGGGGGTCGGCTCGCTCACGGGGTCGACCCTACGGCAACCGCGGCGCCCCCTCCGCACCGATCCCGGGCTCGTCGACGTCCTCGCGCAGGGCCAGCTCGAACCAGTCGCACCCGTGCCACCGGCCGAACTTGCGGCCGACCCGGGTGAACGCCCCGACCTGACGGAAGCCGAGGGACCGGTGCAGCGCGGCGCTGGCCGGGTTGGGCGGGGTCGTCCCGGCCACCGCGGTGCCGTAGCCGAGCCCGCGGAGCCGGTCGAGCAGGGCGGCGTAGAGCGGGCGCCCGAGCCCCTGCCCCCCGGCGTCCTGCGCGAGGTAGATGCTCGTCTCGGCGGTGCGCGCGTAGGCGCTGCGGGCGCGGAAGGCGCCGGCGTAGGCATACCCCTGGACGACGCCGTCGCGCTCGGTGACCAACCAGGCGTGGGCGCGCTGCGCGGCCGCGATGCGGCGGGCCAGCTCCTCGGCCGTCGGCGGCTCGGTCTCGAAGGTGACGGAGGTGCCCGTGACGTAGGGCGCGTAGATCGCCGCGCACCGGGCCGCGTCCTCGGGCCGGGCGTCCCGGATCACGGCTGCACCTCGCGCAGGGTCTCCCAGATCTGGCGCACCGCCGGGGCAGCGGTGTCCGACCCGATGCCCCCCTCCTCGACGACGACGAGCACGACGTACTCGGGCTCGTCGGCCGGGCCGTAGGAGGCGAACCAGGAGGTCGCCTGACGGCCGAAGGACTCCGCCGACCCGGTCTTGCCGGCCAGGGGGTAGTCGTCGGTCGGCCACCCGGCGAAGGCCGCCGCACCGGTCCCCTCGGTGACGACCCCCTCCAGACCGTCCCGCACGATCCGCCACGTGTCGTCGTCCAGCGACACCCGGCCCTGGTCCGGCACCTCGATCCGCTCCACCACGGTGCCGTCCGGGCGGACCAGCGCGTCCGCCACCTGCGGCGTGACGAGCCGCCCCCCGTTCGCGACGGCGGCGTAGACCACCGCCATCTGCAGCGGGGTCGTCGCGACGTCGCCCTGGCCGATGGAGAAGTTCACCGCGTCCCCGGGTCGCCAGCGGGCGCCGTCGACGCAGTTCTCCTGCGCCAGCTGCTCGAGGAACTCCCGCCGCTCCTCGTCGTCCACCTCCGGGTAGCCCTCCTCGGCCCGACGGCAGACGTCCTCACGGGTGCTCTCCCAGTAGTCCTGCTTCCACTGCCGCGAGGGCAGGGTGCCCGCCTCCTCGCCCGGCACGTCCACCCCGGTGCGCTGCCCGAGGCCGAAGCCTCGCGCCACCGCGAGGAAGCGGTCCTCGGCGTCGGCGTCCGCGCCGGCGTCCTGCAGCTCGCGCCACTGGTCGTAGGCCCAGCGGTAGAAGGTCGTGTCGCAGGAGACCTCGAGGATGCGGCGCAGCCCGATCTCGCCGTAGGCCTCGGACTCGTAGTTGGTGAACCGCTGGCCGGCGATGGAGACCGCGCCGGGGCAGGAGTACTCCCCCTCGGGGTCGATGCCGGTCTGCAGCGCCGCCGGGAGGGTGACGACCTTGAACGTCGAGGCCGGCGGGTAGGTCTCCCCGACCACCCGGTTGACGAGGGGCGCGCCGCGGTCGGGGTCGAGCAGCCGCGCGTACTCCCCGGCACTCACCCCGCGGCTCCAGACCCCCGGGTCGTAGGTGGGGAAGCTCGCGGCGGCGAGCACGGCCCCGGTGTCGGGCCGCAGGACGACGGCCGCCCCGCTGGTCGCCGGGGCGCCGGCCCGGCGCGCGGCGCGCACGGCCTCCACCAGCGACTGCTCGGTGGCGGCCTGGACCCGGACGTCGAGGTGGGTGAGCAGGTCGGCCCCCTGCACCGGGTCGGTCCGCCCGAGCGTGCCGGTGACCACCCCGCGCGGGTCGACGGTGACGGTGGTGCGTCCCGGTATGCCGCGCAGGCCCTCGTCGTAGACCGCCTCCAGACCGGCGCGGCCCAGCCACGCCTGCGCGTCGAGACCCTCCTCGGAGGACTCGACCTCCTCCAGCGTCGGACGGCCCAGGTAGCCCACGAGGTGCGCCGCGTTGACCCCCTCCGGGGCGGGGTAGGCGCGGACCGGGATGCTCTCGACCTCGATACCGGGGTAGTCCTCGGGTCGCTCCAGCAGGGCCAGGGCGTCCACCGGGTCGACGTCGTAGACGAGCGGGACGGGGAGGTAGGGGGAGCCGGAGAAGCAGAACGGCACCGGCGGCGCCCCGTCCGTGCCGCACAGGCGGGTGCGGCCCCACAGCTCCTCCTGCGGACGGCGCAGGGCGTCGGCCACCGAGGCCACGAGGCCGGCGCCCCCGTCGTCCGCCTCGAGCAGCACCCGGGGGTCGACCGTCACCACCGAGCTGGCGGCGTTGGCGACGACGGGCGTCCCGTCCGCGGCCAGCACCCGGCCCCGCAGGGCCGGGGTGAGGATCTCCCGCGTGCTCACCTCGGCCGCCTGCACGGCGAGCTCCTCGTGCTGGCCGAGCTGCATCTGCCCGAGGCGTCCGGCCAGCAGCCCGCCCAGGGCGAGCACGGCCACGAGCACGACCCAGAGGGCGCCCGTCGAGCGACGGCGCCGGACCCGGCGGGGCGTGAGGGCCGGCCGCGGGACGCGGGTGGCGGGCCGGCCGCGGCGGGGGGCGGGGGTGGTCACGCCCACCCCCGCCGGGTCATCCAGCGCTCCAGCCGCATGACCACCGGCAGCACGAGCACCGCCACCAGCATCGTCACGGCCAGCGTCCAGGCCAGCTCGCCCGGGAGCGCCCGCCCGGCGCCCGCCGCCGCCGCCACGCCCCGGACGCCCAGGACCAGCGCCGCCGCCACCCCGGTGGCCACCCACGGCAGGACCGGTGACAGGACGAGCTGGCGGCGCACCGCGCCCAGCCCCAGACCGACGGCGGCGTAGACGAGGGCGCCCGCACCCAGCGGGGCAGCCCCCGGGGGCACCACGTCGACGAGCCAGCCCCCGGCCAGCCCGACCAGCAGACCGACCGGGGGTGGGTGCAGCAGCGCCACGCCCGCCACGACGAGCAGCACCAGGTCCGGCCGGGCCAGGCCGGCGGGCCAGGCGCTGGGCAGCAGCACCGCGGTCAGCAGGAGCAGCCCGCGGACGAGCGGACCCAGCAGGCGGATCATCCGTCCTCCCTGAGGACCACGGCGACCAGGTCGAGGGTGTCGGTGTCCACGAAGGGCTGGACGACGGCCGTGCTCCCGAGCTGGCCGCGGTCGGGGTCGACGGCGACGACGGTCCCCAGGGGGATGCCCGCGGCGTAGGGGACGTCGTCCGGGCTGCCCAGCGTGCTCACCCGGTCGCCGACCTCGATCCGGGTGTCGCCCAGCGCGGTGAGCGTGAGCTGACCGTGCCCGCGAGCCGGCAGGCCGGGTACCGGGTCGGCCTGGACGTCGCCGAGCGCCCCTCCCTCGCCGAAGCGCACGCCCACGACGACCTGCGGGTCGCCGAGCAGCAGGACGTCCGCGCTGGTCGGGGCCACCCGCAGCACCCGGCCGACGAGGCCCTCGACGGCGACGACGGTCTGGTCGGGCAGGACGCCGTCCTCGCGACCCACGTCGACGGTGACCGTCCGGCCCCCCACCGGCGTGCTGCCGGACGCGAAGGCGACCACCCGCGCCGGGAGCAGGGTCCGGTCTACCACGGCGGCGGTGCTGGAGCGGGCCAGCTCCTGCAGCTCGGCGGCGTCCCGCTCCTGGGCGCGCAGCCGGTCCACCTCGGCGGCCAGCGCGTCGCGCTCGGCGGTGAGCTCGGCGACCCGTCCGTCGTCCCAGCCCGCGAGCACCCGTTGCGCGGGCGCGAGCGCGGTGGCCACGGCGGAGCGGGCGGGGGCGGCGAGGCCCGGCCGGGCCAGGTCGACCACGAGCACCGCGGCGGTGGTGGCGAGGAGCAGGAGCGCGAGGAGGGAGGTGCGGGAGGGCATACCGGTCATCCCTGGAACGCGGGCTGGCGGGTGAGGACCTGACGCAGCGCCTTCATGTCGTCGACGCAGATGCCCGCCCCCCGGATGACGGCGTGCTGGGGGTCCTCGGCGAGCCGGACCGGCACCCCGAGCTCGTGCCGCAGGCGCTCGGTCCACCCGCGCAGCAGGGACCCGCCCCCGGTGAGCGTGACCCCGGTGTCGAGCAGGTCGCCGGAGAGCTCCGGCGGGCAGACGTCCAGGACGGCACGCACCGCCTCGACCACCTGCGCCGTCACCGGTTCGATCATCCGGCGCACCTCCTCGCTGCCCAGCTCGATCGTGCGGGGCAGACCCGAGGCGAGGTCGCGACCGCGCACCCGGGTGGTGCGCTCGGTCGCCAGCGGCCAGACCGCACCCACCTGGTGCTTGATCTGCTCCGCGGACCGTTCCCCCAGGAGCAGGTCGTACGCCTCGCGGACGCCCTGCGCGACGGCCTCGTCCACCTCGTCGCCACCGACGCGCAGGCTCCGGGCGTTGACGACCCCGCCCAGGCTGATGACGGCGACGTCCGTGGTGCCCCCGCCGAGGTCGACGACCATGCTGGCCGCCGCGCTGTCGACCGGCAGCCCGGCCCCGATGGCCGCCGCCATCGCCTCCTCCACGACGAGGACCCGCCGCGCACCGCACCGCATGGCGGCGTCCTCCAGCGCGCGCCGCTCGACCGCGGTGACCCCGCTGGGCACGCAGACCACGGTGCGCGGACGGACCAGGCGGGTCGGCCGGACGCGCTCGACGAAGTGGCGCAGCAGCTGCTCGGTCACCTCCGCGTCGGTGATGACGCCGTCCGAGAGCGGTCGCATCGTCAGCACCCGCTCGGGGGTCCGCCCCAGCATCTCGTGGGCCGTGGCCCCGGCTGCGACGAGGCGGCCGGTGGCCGTGTCGACGGCCACGAGGGTCGGTTCGTCCAGGACGACGCCCCGTCCCTGCACGTGCACCTGCGTCGTAGCCGTGCCCAGGTCGATCGCGAGGTCGCGTCCGAGCAGGGTGGACCCTCGGGGGACGCGCGCAGTGCTCACCCCGGCATGGTACGCAGCGTCACGGGCCGGCCGGGGCGGCGCTCCAGGGCGCTCCCCACGCCACGAAGGCCCCGGCGAGCGGGTGGGCCGAGGTGGCCGCCCGGCTCAGCGCCTCGTCGGCCGGCAGTCCCCGGGCGAGCAGCTCGTGGTAGCGCGGCAGGTGGTCCGCAGCCACCTCGTCGGGGATCCGGCAGGGTGCCGCCACGACGCTCTCCACCCCCAGCCAGAGCAGGCCGGCCGCCAGACCGAGCGCCGCCGACCCGCCGCGGTGGCGGGAGCGGCCGGAGTCGCAGGCGGAGAGGACGACGTGGGAGGCGCGTCGTGGCTGCCGCTCCAGGTCGGCCAGGAAGTAGGGGCCGTCGGCCAGCCAGAGCGAGGAGAACATCGGGCTGTCGTCCCGGTGCCGGCCGTGCGCGGCGACGTGGACCAGGTCGTGCTCCCCCAGGGCCGTCGCGAGGTCCGCGGCGGTGGTCTCGTGGTGCGCGCGGCCGTGCGGCCAGACCGCCGCCACGCGGTCCACCTCGTCGGTGGCGCGGCCCAGCTCCGGACCGGCGAGGGCGGCCACCGTCGGGGACGTCACCTCGGTGCCGCCCCTGGCCCAGCCGCTGACGCTGGGGGCGACGGGTGTCGGCTGGTCGCGACGGCTGGGCAGCAGGCCCCACGGCACCGAGGCGAGCGCCGGGACGGGCACGACGAGCGCCCGGCCCTCCAGCCGCAGGGGCCGCAGCACCCGCTCGTCCAGGGCCCGCGCGGAGCGCTCCAGCGAGCGCTGCAGGGTCTGCTCCATCGGCCCGCCGCAGGCCCGCGCCCCGGTCTCGAGGTCGGCCGCCAGCACACGTGCCTCCTCCAGGGCGGGGGCCAGCGGTCCGAGGTCGACCGTGCGCAGGCGCCGCGCGGTGCCGGCCACCGCGAGGAGCCGGTCCTGCGACTCGAGGAGGCAGACCAGCGAGGTGTCCCGCTCGGCCAGGCGCCCCAGCGACCGCGCGAGATCCTCCCGGGTGACCATCCCGCGGGGTCCGCCCTCGCCCGGGGCCGACCAGGACAGGGCGGCGACGGAGCGCTCCAGCTCCCGCAGCCGACCGCGCATCCGGTGGGCGCGGTCCAGGTCCTCCCGGACCTGGTGCCGCAGGTGGCGCAGGACGGTGGTGCGTCGGGCCAGCTCGGGGTCGGCCGGCGGCAGCACGGCGGGTGACCTGCTGGCGGCCTCGCGCCAGCGCTCCACCGCGAGCAGCGTCTCCCGCGGTGCGTCCGGGGCGACCGCCAGGTCCAGCCGGGCCAGGTCCTGCGCGTGCAGGTGGGTGGCGGCCCGCAGCTCCAGGCTCGAGCTCCCGGCCAGCGTCTCGGTGAGATCGGCCAGGGCGGCCCGCAGGTGGCGTCGTGCCGTCGGGGCGTCCTCGGCGTCCCGGGCGGCCGAGGCCAGCACGCCCCGGGCCCGCAGCCGGGTACTCAGCGACCCGACATGGGTGAGGTCGGCGGTGGCCCGCAGCAGCCGGACCGCCTCGGCCGTCCGCCCGCGGTCGACCTCGGTCTCCGCGACGACGAGCCGCGCGAGGTCCGCGGCCACGTGGTCGCCGTCGGCGTCGAAGGCCTCGACCAGCGCCCGCCCGCGCCGGGCGACGTCCCCGAGGCGTCCACCGCGCCGTCGGCGCGCGTCGAGCAGCACCAGCTCCGCGCGGCGCCGCAGACCCGGGGCCCGGTGCTGCAGGAGCCGCCGGGCCCGGGCCGCCACCTCGGCCGCCTCCTCGTGCCGCCCCTCGACGAGCTCGGCCATCGCCAGGTCGCCCTGGATCTCCCCGGCCACGAGGCGCTGCCCCGTGCTCTCGGCCTCCGTGGCGGCGCGGAGGAGGAGGTCGCGGGCCTCGTCGACGAGGCCGGAGTCGAGCAGCGTCCGGGACCTCCCGTGGAGGGCCACCGCCCGCGACGCCCCCTGACCGAGCCGCTCGATGTCGCGGTACAGCCGCAGGGCCCTCGGCAGGTCGCCGGACAGGGCGACCGTCTGCGCCAGGTTGTGCCGGGCCATGAACTCCTGCACCGGCAGGTCGTGCTCGCGGGCGATGCGCGCCGCCTCGGCGAAGTCGGTCTCGGCGCTCGAGGGGTCCGGACCGTCGACGCGGACCGCGCCCCGCGAGAGCAGCAGCTCGAAGCGGTCGGCCGGACCGAGCTCGTCGACGCTGGCCAGGGCCCGCTCCAGGTGCTCCAACGCGATGCCGGTCCGCCCGGTGCGCCCGTTGATCATCGCCAGCTGCAGCCGGCACTTCGCGACCAGGACCACCCGGACCTCGGGCTCGAGGCGCTCGGCCAGCTCGAGCGCCCGCCCGGCCGCCTCCAGGGCGCTGTCGGCACCGTGGCGCTGCACCAGGGAGGTGCTCAACGACAGCAGGAGGCGCACCTCGGCCTCGGAGGCCGCGGCATCCCCCGAGACCACCGACTCCATGCCCGGCACCCGCGAGGGCCGCTGCTCGCGGAGCAGCCGCAGGGCGCGGCGCAGCACCCTCTCCCCCTCCGCCGGTCGACCCTCGACGTTGGCCGACCGGCCCTGGACGAAGAGCGACCCGACCGAGGCGGGGGCGGCCGTTGCTCGCGGCATCCTGGCTCAGAGGGTGAACGTCGGGGTGATGACCGTGCGGCCCCCGGGCGGACGCACGACGAGGTAGGCCGGGCCGCAGCTGACGGAGGCCAGCACGAACCGGCCGTCGCGCACCGGCGCCCACTCCGAGCGGCCGTCCGGCCGGGCCAGCTCGATCTCGTCGACGTCGCAGGTGAGCCATCCGTCGACCCGCGCGGTCGCGTCGTGCTCGGCGGTCACCGTCACCATGATGCTCACGCTGTCGGTGCTGAAGGTGACCGTCGTCGCCTGGTCCGGCTCGTCGTCGTCGCCCCGCGTGAGCGCCAGGGGCTCCCGGGTCAGCTCGGCCACCTCCGCGTGCAGCGCCCGGACCGTGAGGGCGAAGGCGATCCGCTCGGTCAGCCCGGCGGGGCACGGGTCCAGCCGGGTGACGGTCTCCCGCAGCTCGGTCAGCACGGTGACGTCGCCCTCGTCCCACGGCTGGGGACCGACACCCCCCGTCTCGCGGTCCTCGTTCATGGTCCTGCCCACCTCTCGTCGGCGGCCAGCGAGCGCCGCAGCTTGTCCAGGCACCGTCCACGGGTCGGGCCGATGCTCCCCCGGGGCATGTCCAGCGCCGCCGAGATCTCGTCGTAGTCGGGGCGGTCGCAGAAGGCGACGATGCGCAGCAGCTGCCGGCACCGCTCCGAGAGCCCCTGCACCGCCGCCCACAGGGTCTGCTGCCGCTCGGTGAGGACCGCCAGCGCCTCCGGGCCGGGGTCGGCCCCACCCGGGTCGACGGTCCCCGTCGGGTCGTGCTGGGTGCGGCGGGACAGCTTGGCCGTGCGCCAGCTCTCCCGCTTGACCGACACCACCAGCCACCCCAGCACGGCCTCGCTCTCCCGGATGTCCCGGGCCCGCTCGACCAGCCGGATCCACACGTCCTGGACGACGTCCTCGGCGACGTCCCGGTCGCAGCCGTGGGCGCGGGCGACGTTCCACAGCAGCGGGGTCACCAGGTCCACCAGCTCGCCCAGGGCCTGGTCCTGCCCCTCGCGGTAGCGGTGGAAGCAGGCACCGGCCTGCTCGCCGAGGGAGGGCCGGTCCCGTTCGGTCCGGACGTCGGGGTCGTCGTCGGTGAGCATCACGTCTCCTCGAGCAGGCGTCGCAGGGCTTCGGCGGCCCGTCGGCGCATGTCCTCCGGGGCATCCTTCAGGTCATCCTTCGCCCGCTGCGCGGCCAGGTCGGCCGCCAGCTGGCCGGCCAGCCACGGGGCCGCGAAACTGGTGCCGCTCCACACGCCGAACCCGCCGCGCAGGTCGTCCGGGTCGGGCGTGGCCCGGTCCGGCCCACCGTGCGGGCCCGGGGTGGAGCGGTCGGCCTGCGCCGAGGCGTCGAAGGTCACGGGCAGCGTGCTGACCACGTTGACCCCGGGCCGGTGGGTGGTCACCCACGGCCCCGCGTTGCTGAACATCGCCACCGTGCGCCCGTCGGGGTTGAGCGCCCCGACGCAGACCAGCGGCACCGGCTGGTCGGTGTCCAGGACGGTCCCGGGCCCCACCGCCCAGCCGCCGGGGTACATGGGGGTGGTGGTCGCCTGGTTGCCGGCCGCGGCCACCACGGCGACGCCGGCCCGGCCGAAGAGGTCCAGGAGGCGACGCACCGGATGATCGGGCACCACCCCGTCCTGGTGGTAGAAGCCCAGCGACAGGTTGAGCACGTCGACGACACCGCCGGCCTCGTCGAAGTCCTCGCGGCCCTGGTCCTGGTGGAGGTGGTGCAGCACGAGCAGGACCGCCAGCGTGCGGGTGACGTCCTGCTCGGCGGCCAGCCCCGCGGAGTCGAGCACCGGCAGCGCCACGATCCGGGCCCCCGCTGCCGCCTGACGCACGACCCCGGCCACGAAGGTCCCGTGCCCGGAGAGGAGGTCCAGGGCACCGGTCAGCTCGTCCTCGACCCCGGTGCCCTCCGGCCACGGGGCCGGACGGCCGCCCGGCAGGACGGGCCACCCCAGCAGCGAGCGCAGCTGCAGGGCGAGGTCGGACCCGGTGAACCACGGGTGCTCCCCGAGCCCGGTGTCGGGGACCACGACGACCGGGGCGCGGCGGGCGCGCCCGGCGCGGGTGGGGTCGGGCAGGGCCAGCTGCACGGGAGCACGGTCGGGCGCGATGCCCGGCACCCCGGTCTGGCCGCCCCAGTAGAGCCCGCCGCCCTGGCCACCCCAGTACAGGCCGCCGCCCTGGCCGCCCCAGTAGAACCCGCCGCCCCCGGGCAGCACCAGGTGCTCCAGGTCGACGTCCTCGAGGCCGGCGGCGCGCGCGGCCAGCAGCAGCGACCACGGGTCGGGCTCCTGCACCCGGGCGTCGGGGACGACGTAGACGCGCGAGGCGTACCCGGCGTCCAGCTCCGCCACGCTCACCGAGCCCACCCGCAGCCCCGGGTCCAGGCGGGTCACGGGGTCGTCGGGGTCCATCGGCCCGCCGCGGACCTCCTCGAAGCCCTTCCCCGCCCCGGGCTCGGCCCCGGACTCGACCGCGAGCAGCAGCCACCGCCCGAAGGCCTCGTCGGCGGCGTCGGGGCGCAGGGTCACGGCATACCCGGCCTCGCGCAGCACCCGCTGCAGCTCGTCGACGCGGTCGGCCGCGGAGACCCCCAGCAGCCCGGCGACGAGCAGCCGGGTGTTGAGGTATGCCGTCGCCGACGGGGCGGGCAGCCGCGTACCGCTGCGCGGGTCCGCCTCCCGGGGCGCCGTCGCCGGGTCGAGCACGCGCGCGTCGTGGCGGCGGAGCAGGGAGCCGGGCAGGTGCAGGTCGACGGGCTCGACGTCGGGCATGGGGCCTCCTCGTGCCGGCTGGTCCCTGCGGGCCCAGCCTAGGGGTCAGGTGGCGTACAGAGAACCCCCAGCGCTCGCAGATACACCGGATCGTGACGTATCTGCGTGCCGATGGGTCCCTCTGGACCCCCGTGGTGCCGTCCGGCACCCCGAGACCAGGAGGTAGCCATGGAGCACGACGCGGTAGCCGCCGCACGCATCCGTCCGACCAAGGAGCAGGTCGAGGACGACCTGCTCGCCCTCGACGGGGTCGTCGGCGTGGACATCGGCGAGAAGATCAGCGACGGCAAGCCCACCGGTGAGCTGAGCATCGTCGTCTACGTCGAGGCCAAGAAGTCGCCCTCCCGGGTCCCGAAGGGACAGCAGGTACCCGCCGAGGTGGGAGGGGTCCCCACCGACGTGCAGGAGCTGGTCATCGAGCTGCAGGGCGGACCGGGGCTCTACGCCGGCGACCCGCTGAGCGACACGAGCAAGCACACGACGATCCGGGGTGGCATCAGCATCGGTCCGGCCCGGCACCAGAACGCGGGGACGGGCGGGGCGCTGGTGCGCGACACGAGCACCGGGGCGGTCAGCCTGCTCACGAACTTCCACGTGGCCTGCGTGGACACGTCGTGGGCGGCGGGTGAGTCCGTCCTGCAGCCGGGTCGCTTCGACAGCGGTGACCCGGCGACCGACCAGGTCGGCACCCTGACGCGCGGCGTCATCTCCGAGCAGGTGGACGGGGCGGTGGTGCGTCTGGACGGCGACGAGACCTGGGCCGACGAGGTGGTCGACATCGGCGCCGTCGGCGGCAGCGCCGCCGCGGTGGTCGGGACGGCGGTCCAGAAGCGGGGCCGGACCACCGAGCACACGCACGGCGAGGTGGTGTCGGTGGACGCGACGGTGACGCTGGACTACGGCGACGGTGTCGGTATGCGGACCCTGCGCCACCAGATCTCGGTCCGGCCGGCCACCGGGGCGCCGAGGTTCTCCGACCGGGGCGACTCCGGCTCGGTCGTCATGAACGACAGCCGGCAGGTGGTCGGGCTGCTCTTCGCCGGTGCCCGGGACGGCAGCCTCACCTTCGCCAACCCCATCGCCTCGGTGCTCTCCGAGCTGGAGGTCACCCTCAACCCGCCACGGACGGTGCTGCCCCCGCCGCTGCGCTCGAGGATCAGCGTGCTGTGCCCCACGCGCAGCGAGCCCTGGTGCCCCGGGGCACGGGTCACCAGGCCGTGGGTCAGCTGCCCGCCGGTGCTCCGGACCCGTCCGTTCGTCGACTGCCCTCCGGTCCGCCTCACGCGGGTGCCGGACTGCCTGCCGCCGGACAGCCGTCTCTGCCCGCCCGTCAGCCGCGTCTGCGGTGGCTGGCAGAACCCCTACGAGCAGGGCTGGGAGGAGGACCCGGGCGCCGACGCCGCGTGGTGGGCCGGCTACCACGCCGCCCTGGACCAGGTCGCCCAGGAGCTCGACGAGGCGGAGCAGGACGGGCCGCTCGCATGAGGAGCGCCCCGGCCCTGCTGGCGCAGGCGATCACGCAGGGGGTGGTCGCCTGCGCCGGCGTGCTCGACGGGGAGGTCCGGCTGGTGCCGTGCCCGCGCAGCAACCTCGTGCACCGCCTCGACGTGGACGGTGTCCCGGTGGCCTTCGTCAAGCAGCAGGGCGAGGCGACCGCGAGCGACGGGCTGGCCACCGTGGCCCAGGAGGCCGCGGTGCTCGGGGCGCTGCAGGGAGGGCCGGTGCCAGGGCTGCTGCTCGCCGACGAGGAGACGGTCTGGACCACCGCGGTCCCCGGGGCCCCGCTGCACGAGACGCTGCCCCGCGACCCGCTCGCGGTGGCGCACGCCCTGGGGCAGACCCTCGCCACCCTCCACCGTCACCCGGTGCCGACGCCGACGGCCCTGCCGCGCGCCACCCGGCCCTGGCCGTTGACCGGCCAGGCGCCGGCGAGCGTGCGCAGCGCGCCACCGGGGTCGGCGGCGGCCCTCCTGGCCGCCCAGGTGCTGGACGAGCCGGGCGAGGAGGCGCGCGTCGCGCGTGGCGCGGCGCGGCGATGGGGTCGTCGGCACCTCGTCCACGGCGACCTCTCCTCGGACAACGTCCTGGTGGCGTGGGGCCCGGCCGGTCCGGTCGCCCGTCTGGTGGACCTCGAGGACGGAGGCCTCGGTGAGCCCTCCTGGGACCTCGTGTGCGCCCTCCGGGTCCTCGACGACTGCCTCGGTCTCGAGCACGTCGACACCGCCCGCCGGGAGCTGCTGGACGCCTACGCGGCCGGTGCGGGCCCGGGGGTGGAGGACCCCGCGCTCCGGCTGGTGCACGACGTCATGGCCGACACCCGCAGCGCGCTCAGCGACCTGGTGTCCTGGGGTCACCTCCAGCAGGTGCTCGCCTCATGAGCACCGTCACCCGGGCGCTGCTGGACGCGGCGCGGGTCGCCGGCACCGGGCCCGCCCCGGCCGACGCCCGCGAGCTGGCCGACCGGCTCTACGCGCAGTGGTACGCCGCCCCGGTCACGCCCGCGCGGGACCAGGTCGGTCCGCCGCTGGCCGGGCTGCTGGACGCCCGGCTGCTCGGCGTGGGCGGGTGGCGGCCGGTCACGGTCCGCCGGCTCGACCCGGGCGGGGGGCTGGTGGTCCGGGACGACACCGGGCGCCACCACGCCGTCCTGCCCGGCCGGTGGGCGCGTCCGCCGGCCTCCGGGGGGACCCCACGGACCTCGTTGCCGCCCCGGGAGGGCCAGCAGATCCTCGTGCCCCCCGTCGGCGGCCCGGTCCTCGCCGCGTCGTGGTGGCGCACGTGGTCGACGGAGTGGGTGCATCCCGTGCACCCTGGGCCGCTGACCCGGATCTACCTCTGTCCCCGGCTGGACCACCTGGTCGAGACGGTGGGTCGGGCCGTCGAGGCGCTCGTGGGGCTGCGCGGCGCCTGGCTGCTCAAGTGCGCCGTCGACGACGCGGCCCTGCTGCGGCCGGACCGGACCGTCGTCTACGTCCCCGACGAGACGGCACCGGCCGCGCTCGACGTGCTGGAGGACGCGACCCGCGGGTGGCTCGAGCCGCACACCCCACCGCTGACGCGGGGGCACGCCCCCGGTCTCGGCTGGGCGCAGGACGACGGCGACGGCGCCAGCTTCGGGGAGAACCGGTGCGCGGCGCTGGCCCGGGGGTTGGCGGCGTGGCGGCAGGCCGGGAGCCCGCAGGACGCCGCACCGCTGGTCCGGCTGGCCCTGCGCGAGGCCGGCCTCGACGACCGGCGGCCGCACCTGCGCCGGGCGGAGCCGGCGTCGTGAGCGCGCGCCGGACCAGCCCGGTCCGAGCCGGGGACGGGGGCGGGACCGCCGACGCCGCCGGGACACGGGAGGGCGTGGAGGAGCTCGCCCGGGCGGCGACCCAGGCGGTCGTCGACGCCGCGCTGCACGACGGCGGGCGGGTCGGCTGGGTGACCTGGTCGCGCTCCGACGCCGTCAGCACCTCGTTGCAGGTCGCGGGGCCCGAGGTCTACGACGGCGACGCCGGCGTCGCCTGGGCCCTGAGCCTGCTGGCGCCGCTGCTGCCCGACCCGGAGGAGGCGCTCGGCCTCGCCCGGGCGACCGTCGCCGCACCCACGCGGGCGCCCGGCACGCCGGGCCTCCTGGACGGCGCGGCCGGGGTCGCCCTCGTGCGGGCCGCCCTCACCGGGGAACCGGCCACCGCCCCCGCTCCCGGGTCTCTCACGGGCTCCAGCGACCACCTCGACGGGTTGTCCGGGCTGCTGCTCGCGACGGTGGGCCTGGGGGCGTCGTCCCGCGAGACGGACGCCGTCGGGCGGGCGCTGCTCGACTGCGGCCGGGCCGACGGGGAGGGGTGGTGCCATCCGGGACCGCCGGACGGGCAGGGTGAGGCGGCCCGGCCGCTCACCGGCCTGGCGCACGGCAGCAGCGGCGTCCTGCTCGCGCTCGCCCACTGGCTGGCGAGCGACCCGGCCCCCGCCCTGGCGAGCGCCGCGCGCGAGCGGTTCCTGCGGACCTGGCTCTGGGAGAGCGCCTGGGTCGACCGCGTGCTCGGCTGGCCGGACCTGCGGGACGACCCCCCGGCCTACCCCGTCCTGTGGTGCCACGGCGCCGCCGGGGTGACCGCGGTCCGGCTGGAGCTGGGCCGGCTCGCGGAGGCGGGCGTCGACCTCGGGGTGCCCGCAACCGCGCTGCGCAGCCAGGCGGACGCGGGGCTGCTGCTGTGCCGCGAGCAGGTGGGGCTGAGCGCCGAGGCGGCGCGTCGGCAGCTGGCGGAGGCCGGGCCGGCGTCGGTCCGGCTCGACCCCCACGACGCCGGGCTGACGCTGTGCCACGGCCTGGGCGGTCCGGTGGACGTCCTGGCGTGGGCGGCCGCGCACGGCGACACCGAGCACCTGGAGGCGACCCGCGCGGCGGTGCTGCAGGTGGCCGGGCTGCTCGGCGAGGACCCGCACCTCTGGCCAACGGGCCAGCGGACCCGCGGTGGCTACGGGCTGTTCCAGGGCCTGTCGGGCACGGCGCTCGTCCTGGCCCGGCTGGCGCGTCCGGAGCTCGGGTTGCCCTCGCCGGGGCTGTTCGGCGTCCCGGTGTGAGGGCTCAGCCCTGGGTCGGGAACCAGATGGCGATCTCCCGCTCGGCG
Source organism: Serinicoccus chungangensis (assembly GCF_001483745.1). GTDB lineage: Bacteria > Actinomycetota > Actinomycetes > Actinomycetales > Dermatophilaceae > Ornithinicoccus > Ornithinicoccus chungangensis_A. Next base: position 674,574 of record NZ_LQBL01000028.1, read on the forward strand.
GACTCGGGGCTGTCCGAGCCGTGGACGATGTTCTGCTGGACCTTCAGCCCCCAGTCGCGACCGTGGTCGCCGCGGATGGTGCCCGGCGCCGCGGCGGTCGGGTCGGTCGCCCCGGCGAGTGAACGGAAGCCGGGGATGCAGCCGTGGCCCTCGATGACGGCGGCGGTCACCGGGCCCGAGGACATGAACTCCAGCAGCGGCTCGTAGAACGGCTTGCCCTCGTGCTCGGCGTAGTGCGCCTCGAGCTGCTCGCGCGCGGGGGTGAGCACCGCCAGCGCCGCCAGGGTGTAGCCCTTGGCCTCGATGCGGCGCAGCACCTCCCCGGACAGGCCGCGGCGGTAGCCGTCCGGCTTGACGAGGACGAGGGAACGTTCGGTCTGGGGGGTGCTGGTGTCGGTCACGGGGACCAGGGTATGCGGTGCCGCCCGCCCCGCGGGTCAGGGCTGCAGGACCCCGGCGCCCAGCAGCCCGAAGAGCACGAGCGCCAGGACGATGCGGTAGACCATGAACGGCGTGAAGCTGTGGGTGGTGATGTAGCGCATGAACCAGGCGATGACGGCATACCCGACGAGGAACGCCAGGACGGTGGCCACCGCGATCGCACCCCAGCCGGTGCCGGAGCCGATGGCGTCGCCGGTGGCCACCTTGACCAGCTGCAGCCCGCCCGAGGCCAGGACCGCCGGGATGGCCAGGAGGAAGGAGTAGCGGGCCGCCGCCTCGCGGGTGAAGCCCATGAAGAGGCCACCGGCGATGGTGCCGCCGCTGCGCGAGACGCCGGGGACGAGGGCGAGGGCCTGCCACAGCCCGAAGCCCAGGCCCTGGCGCCAGGTCAGCTCGGTGAGCTGCCGCTCCTGGCGACCCACGCGTTCGGCCGCCAGGATCACCAGCGCGAAGACGAGGAGCATCGTGGCGGTGAGCCACAGGCTGCGCAGGTCGGTCTCGATCCAGTCCTGCAGCAGCAGGCCCAGGACGCCGATGGGGACGGTGCCGAGGATGACCCACCAGCCGAGCACGGCGTCCGGGTCGTTCCTGGGGACGCGACCGACCAGCGAGGCGGACCAGGCACGCACGATCCGCACGATGTCGCGCCAGAAGTAGAGCAGGACGGCGGCCTCGGTGCCGAGCTGGGTGATGGCGGTGAAGGCGGCGCCCGGGTCCTCCTGCCCGAGGAACCGGCCGACGATCGAGACGTGCGCGCTGGAGGAGATCGGCAGGAACTCGGTGAGCCCCTGGACGATGCCCAGGACGACGGCGCTGAACAGGTCCACGGTCAGCTCCCCCCCTGCTCCTGCTCGTGCTGGCGCTCCTGCTCCGCCCGCTGCGCGGTCAGCCGGTCCATGCGGATGCCCTGCGTGAGGCACAGCCACCACAGGAAGCCGAACAACCCGGCGACGACGAACATGGCGGGGAGGACGACCCCGGCGGCCAGGGTGAGGAACTGGACGACCCAGCCCAGGAGGATCCCCCGTCGGCTGCGCAGGGCCCCTGCTGCCACGACGCACAGGCCGGCCAGCGCCAGCCCGCCCCAGAGGAAGGCGCCCGCCCGCGGGTCGTCGGTGGTCTGCCCCAGCCGCCAGGCGACGAGGGCACCGAGGAAGACCGACAGGGCCTGGGCGATCAGCGTCGTGGCGCACAGACGTCGGGTGAGGGTGCCGGGAGTCACGCCCCTCATCCTCCCAGACCCCGCCTGTGAGGCCTCTCAGCAACCCGCCAGCACCACGGCATACCCTGGTCCGGACACCAGGCCCAGCCAGACCAGGAGCGCTTCGATGCCCCGACCCGACCGCACCCCAGCGGCGTCCGACCGCGCCGCCAAGGCGGCCAAGATCCAGAAGGCCGGCAAGGCCGCCGACCGGCGCCGAGGCGTCCTCATCTGGGGCTCGGCCGTCGCCGTCGTGGTCCTCATCGTCGGCGCCGTCGTCTTCGCCGTCGTCCGGGACTCCCCCGCCTTCGTCGACCTGGCCGGCGTGGAGGACTTCGAGAACACCCCGGCCAACCACGTCAACGAGCAGATCGACTACGACTCGCCCGTGCCCCCCGGCGGCCCGCACCACCCGGCCTGGTGGGACTGCGGCGTCTACGAGGAGGAGGTGCCGACCGAGCACGCGGTGCACTCCCTGGAGCACGGTGCGGTCTGGCTGACCTACCAGCCCGACCTGCCGGCGGACCAGGTCGAGGTGCTCGCGGCCCTGGGCGACGAGGAGTACATGCTCGTGAGCCCCGTCGCCGACCAGGAGTCGCCGGTCATGGCGACGTCGTGGAACCACCAGCTGGAGCTGGACACCGCGGACGAGAGGACCCTGCAGGCCTTCATCCGCGAGTACCGACAGGCGCCGGACACCCCGGAGCTCGGTGCCGCCTGCACGGGCGGGACGGTGACCGACCTGGTGGCGCGTCAGTGAGCGACCCCGTCGTCGAGCCGGAGCCGGAGCCCACGCCGGCCGCCGCCGCGCGACCCCGTGACCGCTGGCGCACCTTCGGTGCCCCCGCTCTCGCGGTGGTGACCGTCCTCGCGCTGTGCCTCGGGGCCCTCGTGGGCTGGCTGGCCTTCGGTGAGCGGACCCCGCCGGACGACGGCGTCGACGCCGGCTTCGCCCGGGACATGAGCGAGCACCACGCCCAGGCGGTCCAGATGTCGCAGCTGGTGATGCAGCGCACCGAGGACGAGGACGTGCGCCGGCTGGCGGTCGACATCAGCAACAACCAGGGCTACGAGCGCGGGATGATGGGGACCTGGCTGGACGACTGGGGGCTCCCGCGGGCGCGCGGCGAGGAGCGCATGGCCTGGATGTCCATGGAGGACATGGCGGGGCACGACCACACGGGCATGGCGGACATGGAGGACCTGCCGGAGGGGGTGCCGATGCCCGGTATGGCCTCGCCCACCGAGATCCAGGAGCTCACCGACGCCTCCGGGCAGGAGGCCGAGGTGCTCTTCCTCCAGCTCATGACGACCCACCACATCTCCGGCGTCGAGATGGCCGAGGCCGCCGTCGCGCAGGCCACGCAGCCCGAGGTGCTGCTCGCCGCGCAGAAGATGGTGGACGCGCAGGAGGGCGAGATCGTCCTCATGCGCGACATGCTCGCCGAGCGGGACGCCACGCCCCGGGAGGACGTCGACGCCTGGCTGGCTGCGCAGGAGGCGGCGGAGGCCGAGGACGCCCCCTCGCCGGTCCCGGGCTCCGGCGGCCACGACCACTGAGGCCGCCCGTCCGTGCACGGTTGCGGTTGCGGTGCGCCGGGCCACGAAGGATGCTCGTGACCGGGGCCGCGGTCCGCGCGGCCCGACCCACGACTGAAGGGTGGATGCGATGAGCACGCAGGACAACGACCCGTTCGAGGACGTCCCCGAGGCGGGCCCGGCGAGCACCGGCGACGCGGACGGGCACGCCGGACCTGGTGGTGACGGCGGTGCCGACGGCGGCGCGGACGGTCACGCCGGACCTGGTGGCGACGGCGGCGCCGACGGCGGCGCGGACGGTCACGCCGGCCCGGGCGGTGACGGCGGAGCCGACGGTCCCGCCGAGTGACGGACGCACGACCGCACGTGGTGAGGGCCGGGCGACCGGCCCTCACCCGGCTCCTGGGACGCCTGGACGCCGACACCTTCGCCCGCGACCACTGGGGGCATACCCTCCACCTGGCCGCGGTCGAGGAGCGGGACGGCGACGAGTTCACCGACCTGTTCTCCCTCGACGCGGTCGACGAGCTCGTCTCCGACCGCGCGCTGCGGACCCCCTTCCTGCGGGTGGCCAAGGACGGCTCGACGCTGCCTGAGGCCACCTTCACCTCCTCGGGCGGTACGGGTGCCGGGATGCCCGACCAGGTCGACGACACCCGGCTGCTCCGGCACTTCGCCGACGGCTCCACCCTCGTGCTGCAGGGGCTGCACCGGACGTGGGGACCGATCCGGGCCTTCGCGGCCGACCTGGCTGACGACCTCGGCAGCCCGGTGCAGGTGAACGCCTACGTCACACCCCCGGCGAACCAGGGCTTCGACGACCACTACGACGTGCACGACGTCTTCGTCCTGCAGGTGTCCGGCACCAAGCGGTGGTCCCTGCGCGAGCCCGTCCTGCCGCAGCCGCTGCGCAGCCAGCCGTGGACCGACCGCCGCGATGAGGTGGCCGCCCGCGCGCAGGAGCCGGCCTTCCTCGAGACCACGCTGCGTCCCGGCGACTGCCTCTACCTGCCCCGCGGCTGGGTCCACTCCGCCCGGGCGATGGGTGAGGTGAGCGCCCACCTCACCATCGGGGTGCACGCCTGGACCCGGCACCACGTCGCGCGCGCGGCGCTGGACCTCGTGGGCGCCGGTCTCGGCGACGAGGCCGGCGTGCGGCAGAGCCTGCCGCTGGGGGTCGACCTCTCCTCCCCCGACGGCTGGGGCGAGGACGTCGAGCAGGTCCGGGCCGCCCTCCTGCGGCGGCTGCGCGACCTGCCTGCCGAGGAGCTGGCCGCCGCGCTGGAGACCGACCACCGGCGCAGCACCCGCCCGGCCCCGGTCCGCCCGGTGGCCCAGGCGGCCGCCGCCGAGCGGTTGCGTGCGGACGACGCCGTGGTGCTCCGCCGCCACCTCGAGCCCGCGCTGCGCGAGGAGGGCGACCGGGTGAGCCTGATCTCGCGGGTCGCCACCTCCACCCTCCCCGCGGCGTACCGGCCGGCTCTCGAGCGGCTGCTGGGCGGCGAGCCCGTCGTGGTGCGCGACCTCGGTGCGCTCGCCGGGCTGGACGACGACGCGGCGCTGAAGCTCGGGCGCGGGCTGCTGCGCCGGGGGGTCGCGTGCCTGCCGGAGCAGTCCCCCGGGCCCGGATGACCGAGACCTTCCGCTGCTCCGACGCCGCGCGTGAGCGCGGTGACCCGGTCCTGGGCACCGCCCCGCCGCAGGCCCGGCTGCTGCTCGTCGAGGTGCCGGGCGGCTGGCCCAAGGACGCGCTGGCCGCCCTGCCGCCCGAGGCCCGCGACGACCTCGTGCGGGTCATGACGGACCGCTCCGCCCGGTTCCTGCTCATCCGGCGGCCGGGCGGGCAGCACCGTGCGGAGGGTCCGTGGCAGTGGTATGCCGTGGATCCTGCGGCCGGCCCCGGCACCCGCGTGGTGGGTGGCGTGTGGTCCACCGGTGCCGATCTCCTCGCGGCGGCGACCTCGGCGCTCACCGGGGCTGCGGCGCAGGACCCGCCCCGAGACGCCGACCCCCACCACGCGCCCGACCTCGGCGCCTCCCCGACCCCAGGCGTGGTCGACGAGCAGCTGCTGCTCGTCTGCACCCACGGGCGCAAGGACGTGTGCTGCGCGGTGCGCGGGCGGCCGGTCGCGGCTGCGCTGGGTGCGACCTGGCCGGACGAGGTGTGGGAGTGCTCGCACACCGGGGGCGACCGGTTCGCGGCCAACCTGCTCGTGCTGCCGGACGGCGCCTGCTACGGCGGGCTCGACGCCGACGGGGCCGCCGCGGTCGTGCGTGAGCACCGGGCGGGTGCGCCCGCGGTGGCTCACCTGCGCGGGCGCATCGGGCAGGACCGACGGGTCCAGAGCGCCGTGGTGGCCGCGCTGGGTCGCTGGTCGGTGCCGTGGGACGGCGTGCGCCCGGTCGGCGCCCCCGAGCCGCTGCCCCCGGACCACGGTGAGGGACGCTCGGAGGGCGGGACCGGGAAGACCCCGACCGGGGCGCACGACGTGGTGGCGCGGTGGCGCACCGACGTGGCGGTGGAGGGGCACGGCCTCTGGCGGGCGACAGGCGTCGAGCGTCTGGCCCCGCCCCAGCGGCTCACCTGCCGGGCCGCGCAGGCCGGGTCGGTCCGGGTGCCGGAGGTGGTCGGCTGGAGTGCTCTGCCCGAGGCGGTCGACGGGGGCGCCGTGCCCGGGGCCCGGGGCGTCCGCTAGCCGGTCGTCAGCCCCAGCAGCTCGCGGACCTCGGCGGCCGTCGTCACCGAGCCGGTGGCCAGCACGGCACCACCGACCCCGCCGTCGTCGGCCAGGCCCGCCGCCACGTCCAGGGCGTCGGGGAGGGCGTCGACCACGGTGACGCGGTCCTCACCGAAGAACTCGGCCACCAGCTCGCCCAGGCGGTGCGGCCGGATGGCCCGCGGCGAGGTGGTGCGCGACACCACGACGTGGTCGAGCACCGGCTCCAGCGCCTGGATCATGGGCTCGGCGTCCTTGTCCTCCAGGACGGCGAGCAGCCCGACGAGGCGGGTGAAGGTGAAGGACTCGCGCAGCGCCTCCACGAGGGCCTGCACGCCGGCCGGGTTGTGCGCGGCGTCGACGAGGACGGTCGGCGAGCGGCGGACGATCTCGAGGCGCCCGGGTGAGGAGACGTCGGCCAGACCGGCCCGGAGGACCTCGTCGGACAGGGGCTGCTCCCCTCCCCCGACGAAGGCCTCGACCGCGGCGATCGCCAGGGCGGCGTTGTGCGCCTGGTGCCCGCCGAAGAGCGGCAGGAAGAGGCCGTCGTAGTCACCGGCCAGGCCGCGGACCGACACCTGCTGGCCACCGACGGCGATCTCCCGGGCCAGCACGCCGAAGTTCACGCCCTCGGCCCGCAGGTCGGCCCCGACCTCCTCGGTGCGCTCGGTGAGGACGTCCATGACCTCCGGCTCCTGGACCCCCACGACGGCGATGGCCCCGGGCTTGATGATCCCGGCCTTCTCCGTCGCGATCTCCTCGAGCGTGTTCCCGAGCAGGCGGGTGTGGTCCAGCGCCACCGGGGTGAGCACGGCCACGTCGCCGTCGGCGACGGAGGTGGCGTCCCACACCCCGCCGAGCCCGACCTCCACCACGGCGACGTCGACGGGGGTGTCGGCGAAGGCGGCATACGCCACGCAGACGAGCACCTCGAAGTAGGTCATCCGCACGCGCCGGGCCGGGTCCTCGTCGGCGGCCGACTCGAGGTCGACCATCTCGACGAAGGGCAGCACGTCGTCGTAGGCGGCGAGGAAGGCCTCGACGGAGACCGGCTCCCCGTCGGTGCTGATCCGTTCGCGCATGTCGTGCAGGTGGGGGCTGGTGAACCGGCCCGTGCGCAGGCCCATCTCCCGCAGGAGCCGCTCGACCATCCGGGCGGTCGAGGTCTTGCCGTTGGTCCCGGTGAGGTGGACCATCCGGAAGGTCCGCTGCGGGTCGCCCATGAGCTCCATGACCCGCGCCACCCGGTGCAGGCTCGGCTCGGGCATGTGCTCCGGCGTGCGGGCCAGGATGTCCTCGGTCACCTGGGCGTAGCGCGCGAGGTCGGCCGGGTCGGTCGCCGGGGCGGCCGCCCCACGGGTGGAGGGTGCCTCGTCGCCGGGGACGGCACCGCCGGCGTCGAGCGGCAGCTCGGTGCTGCCGTCCTCGCCCTCGAAGAAGTTGTCACTCATCCGTGCTCATCTCCTCTGACCTCAGCGGTCGACGGTGGCGATCATGAGCTCGACGCTGCGTCCGGCGTCCAGCGTGGCGGTCCCACGGTAGGCGCCGGTCGTGCGGGCCGAGACCGGGGGCAGGGGGGTGCCCGAGCCGGCGGCGCCGAACTGCACGGCGAGGGTCTCGGTCATGACGAGCTGCTGATGGGTCATGGCGGCGTCCCACACCTCGTCGTCGCCGACCACGGTGAGGCTGATCCGGTCGGTGACCTCCAGACCGGCGTCCTTGCGGGCGCCCTGCACGGCGCGGACCAGGTCGCGCGCCAGGCCCTCCTTGGCGAGGTCCTCGGTCACCTCGGTGTCGAGGACGACGAAGCCACCGCCGTGACCGCCGAGCATGGCGGTCGCGCGCGAGCCGGCCCCCTGCTCGGCGCCGTCACCGGGACCGTCGCCCACGACGGTCTCGAGGGTGAACTCGCCCTCGACCAGCTCGATCCCGCCGCTGGTGACGGTGCCGTCCTCGGCCACCTGCCAGTCGCCGGACTTGCTGCCCCTGATGGCCTGCTGCACCTGCTTGCCCAGCCGGGGCCCGGCGGCCCGGGCGTTGACGGCCAGCCGCTGCTCGACACCCCAGTCGGCGGCGGACTCCTCGCTGCTGTCCTGGACCACCACCTCTCGCACGTTGACCTCGTCCCGCACGATGTCAGCCAGGTCCGACAACCCCTGACGATGGGCCGTCACGACGGTGAGCCGGGCGAGCGGCAGCCGGACGCGCAGCCCCTGCGCCTTGCGCAGCCCGAGCGTCGTCGAGCAGACCTCCCGCACGGTGTCCATGGCGGCGACCAGCTCCGGGTCGTCCGGCAGGTCGCCGGCCTCCGGCCAGTCGGTGAGGTGCACCGACTCGCCGCCGGTGAGCCCACGCCATACCTCCTCGGTCAGCAGCGGGAGCAGCGGGGCGGCCACCCGGCAGGTGATCTCCAGCACGGTGTAGAGCGTGTCGAAGGCCTCCTGGTCCTCGGCCCAGAACCGGTCCCGGGAGCGCCGGATGTACCAGTTGGTGAGGACGTCGACGAAGTCGCGGATGACCTCGGCGGCCACGGCGATCTCGTTGCCGTCGTAGGCCGCCTCGGCCGCCTCGACGAACTCCCGGGTCTTGGCCAGCACGTAGCGGTCGAGCTGGTGCTCCGCGCCGGTCGACCAGCGCGCCTCGTAGCCCGCGGCGTTGGCGTAGAGCCCGAAGAAGTACCACGCGTTCCACAGCGGGATCATCGTCTGCCGCACCCCGTCGCGGATGCCCTGCTCGGTGACGACGAGGTTGCCGCCGCGCAGGATCGGGGAGGACATGAGGAACCAGCGCATCGCGTCGGCGCCGTCGCGGTCGAAGACCTCGCGGACGTCGGGGTAGTTCTTCAGCGACTTGGACATCTTCTGACCGTCGCTGCCGAGCACGATGCCGTGCGAGAGACAGGTGGAGAACGCGGGCCGGTCGAAGAGCGCGGTGGCCAGGATGTGCAGGGTGTAGAACCAGCCGCGGGTCTGCCCGATGTACTCGACGATGAAATCGGCCGGGAAGTGCTCCTCGAACCACTGCTCGTTCTCGAACGGGTAGTGCACCTGGGCGTAGCTCATCGAGCCGGAGTCGAACCACACGTCGAGCACGTCCTCGACCCGGCGCATGGTGCTCTGGCCCGTGGGGTCGTCGGGGTTGGGCCGGGTCAGCTCGTCGACGAACGGCCGGTGCAGGTCCACGTGGCCGTCACGGTCGCGGGGCAGGGTGCCGAAGTCGGCCTCGATCTCCTCGAGGCTGCCGTAGACGTCGATGCGCGGGTAGGCCGGGTCGTCGCTGCGCCACACCGGGATGGGGCTGCCCCAGAAGCGGTTGCGGGAGATCGACCAGTCGCGGGCGTTCTCCAGCCAGCGGCCGAACTGCCCGTGCTTGATGTGCTCGGGTACCCAGGTGATGTCCTCGTTGGTGCGCAGCATGTCCTCCTTGAACGCCGTGACCTCGACGAACCAGGAGGAGACCGCCTTGTAGATGAGCGGCTGCTTGCAGCGCCAGCAGTGCGGGTAGGAGTGGGCGTACGACTCCCGCCGCAGCAGGACGGTGCCCTCGGTCACCGAGCCGGTGTCCTGCGGCTCGCCGCCGAGCTGGTTGCGGGTGGCGGCCTTGAGGTGGTCCATGATCGGCGCGTTGGCGTCGAAGACGAGCATCCCGGCGTACTCCTCCACCGGGGCGGTGAAGGCGCCGTCCGGGCCGACCGGCATGACCGGCTCGATGCCCTCGCGGTCGGTGACCACCTTGTCGTCCTCACCGAACGCGCCGGCGGTGTGGACCAGGCCGGTGCCGTCGGTGGTGGTGACGAACTCGGCGACGACCAGCCGGTGGGCGCGCTCCCAGCCCTGGTAGTAGGAGAAGGGCGGCACGTAGGAGCGCCCGGTCAGCTGGGCGCCGGTGTAGGTGCCGAGCACCTCCGGGTCCTCGCCGAGCTCGTGGGCGTAGGAGGAGAGCCGCTCCTTCGCGACGAGGTAGCGCTCACCGCCCCCGGACCCGGCGCCCTCGGAGGTGGCGCCGGGCAGCGGGGCCCGCACCACGACATACTCGATGTCCTCGCCGACCATGATCGCGAGGTTGGCCGGCAGGGTCCACGGCGTGGTGGTCCACACCAGCGCCAGCGCGCCGTCCAGGACCTCGTCGGGGGTCGCGCCGGGCAGCAGCCGTGCCCCGACGGTGACCGCCGGGTCCTGGCGCACCTGGTAGACCTCGTCGTCCATCCGCAGCTCGTGGTTGGACAGCGGGGTCTGGTCGTTCCAGCAGTAGGGCAGCACGCGGAAGCCCTCGTAGACCAGGCCCTTGTCGTAGAGCCGCTTGAACGCCCACAGCACCGACTCCATGTAGTCGACGTTGAGGGTCTTGTAGTCGCCCTCGAAGTCGACCCAGCGGGCTTGGCGGGTGACGTAGTCCTGCCACTCGTCGGTGTACTTCAGCACCGACTCGCGGCACTTGGCGTTGAACGCCTCGATGCCGAGGCGCAGGATCTCGTCCTTGGTCTTGATGCCGAGCTGCTCCATCGCCTCGAGCTCGGCGGGCAGCCCGTGGGTGTCCCAGCCGAAGCGCCGCTCGACCCGCTTGCCCCGCATGGTCTGGTAGCGCGGGACGACATCCTTGACGTAGCCGGTGAGCAGGTGGCCGTAGTGCGGCAGGCCGTTGGCGAAGGGCGGTCCGTCGTAGAAGACGTACTCGTTGGCGCCACCCTCGCCGGCGTCGCGCTGCTCGACGCTCTTGACGAAGGTGCCGTGCTCGCGCCAGTAGGCCAGCACGGCCTGCTCGATCTCCGGGAAGCGCGGGGAGGAGGTCAGCGCGGCGGCGGAGGTGCTGGACTGGGGGTAGGCCATGGGCGGGCGGCTCCTGGGGTGTCGCGGGGCGGGCGTCGTGTGCGGTCGTCTCGTGTCGTGGTCAGGCTGTGCCACGAGGACGACGCTGCCGGGGTATGACGCCCGGTCGGCACCGCGGTACCACCTCGCTTGCCCGCCGCTCGCCCCTGGCCCCTGGTCGGGCCTGCTGGCGGCGGCGTGCCGCTTCGTTCCGGCTGTGACGGGCCTACCCGTGCGGTTCTAGTGGGCTCATCGTCGGGTCACGGTGGCCGTTCTTCCGCAGGCTCGCCGCTGATGACGGCTCGGACGCCTGTGCCCACCATGCTAGCGCCTCCCCGGGCCTGTGCTGCCGTTCCCGTGCTGCGTCGGCGCCGACTGCCAGGACACGCCCCGACTCATCGGCTGGAGCGTTCACGTGAACGCTCCAGCCGACGACACGCCCATGACGACCGGCTACAGCGTTCACGTGAACGCTGCAGCAGCAGGTGGTGGTCCAGACGCCCGGGGTCAGCCGACCCTGTGGACAAGTTCTGCGGTCGACGGGCGTTCTCCGGCAGCCTGACGACATGCCGCTCGACCCCACCCGACCGTTCCTCCGGCAGGCCGGCTTGCGTGCCGGTCTGACGAAGCACGAGCTCGACGGGCCGAGGTTCCACACCGTCTTCGGCAGCGTCCGGCTCGCCTCCGACGTCCCCCTCACCCCGGAGGTGCTCGGCCGGTGCGCGTCCCTCGTGGTGCCACGGTGCGCCGTCAGCCGGCACACGGCGGCCGAGGTGTGGGGAGGGGCGGTGCCCCCGACGGCGTGGACCCACGTCAGTGTCGCCCGAGCCGAGGACCGACGGGCCCGGGTGGGCCTCAGGTGCCACGTCAACCCCTCAGCTGTCGTGCGCTCTCGGGCGGGCCTGCGGCTGACCACACCGGCCCAGACCGTGCTGGACCTGTCCCGCGGGCTGTCACTCGTCGACCTCACCGTGCTGGCCGACTCCCTCCTGCACCGGCGCGTCCTCACCCCGGCCGAGCTCGAGCAGCGGCTCGACGCCTGCCAGGGTGGGCTCCCGCGCGTCGCGTCCCTCGCGCGGACGCTCGTCCGGCCAGGGGCGGAGTCGCCCATGGAGACCCGGGCCCGGCTGCTGCTCGTCCTGGCCGGGCTTCCCGAGCCCGTGCTGCAGCACGAGGTGGGGGACGTCAGGCATCTTTTCCGCCTCGACCTCGCCTACCCCGAGCTCAGGGTGGCCGTCGAGTACGACGGTCGTCACCATGCGCAGGACGCCCGGCAGTGGGGCCGCGACCTCGGACGGCGGGAGTGGTTGGACGGTCGGGGGTGGCGGTTGGTCGTGCTGCGCTCCGGGGACGTCTACGGCACCCCCTGGGCGACCGCGCTCCGGGTCGCCGGGGTGCTCGCCGAGCGCGGTCTCGTCACGGGCCTGCCCGCGCACCCACCGGCCACCTTTGCCGCCCACTTCCCGGAGCAGCCGTGGCGCGCGGCCCGTCCATGAACCCGCCATCGCGCCCATGAGCGGCCCTGGCGTTCACGTGAACGCCAGGGCCGCTGTGGGCCGGTGTTTCACCGGCTGCAGCGTTCACGTGAACGCTGCAGCCGACGCCGCGGACACGACCGAGGGCCGGGAGCGTGTGCTCCCGGCCCTTGGTGATGTTGCGGTATGCCGTCAGCGACGGTCGCGCGGGGTGGTGGCCCCACCCGCGCCGAAGCCGTCGTCGTCGGGGTCGGCCAGGCGGTTCTGACCGGAGTCGTCCCTCACCTGGTTGGCCTCGGCGAGGTCACGGACGGACATCTCCTTGTCGTCGTCCAGCTTGCCGAGCTCGGCGAGCTTGCCGCTCTTGCGGTCGGCGAGGTACTCGTTCATCTCCTTCTTGATGACCGGCAGCAGGAAGTAGACGCCGAGCAGGTTGACGAACGCGCAGACGAACAGGAAGTTGTCCGCGAACGCCAGCACCTGGCCGAAGTTGAGGATGCAGCCCGCCACCGTGAACACCAGGAAGACCACCCGGTAGATGAGGGTCGAGGTCCGGGTGTCCCCGAACAGGTAGTTCCACGCCCGCTGGCCGTAGTAGGACCAGGTGATGAGGGTGGAGATCGCGAACAGCGCGACCGCGACCGCCAGGATCGTCGGGAACCACGAGATGTTCTCGGCGAAGGCGTCGGAGGTGACGACGACACCGCCGCCGTAGTCGTAGCTGTCGTCCGCGAAGACCTGCTCGCGCGTCTCGTTGTAGAACGTCGTGTCGGCGATGACGATGGTCAGCGCGGTCATGGTGCAGACCAGGACGGTGTCGATGAACGGCTCGAACATCGCCACGAAGCCCTCGGACACCGGGCGGCGGGTCTTGACGGTCGAGTGCGCGATCGGGGCCGAGCCCAGGCCGGCCTCGTTGGAGAACGCGGAGCGGGTCAGGCCGACGACCAGGGCACCGACGAAGCCACCGGTGACGCCCTCCGCGGTGAAGGCACCGGTGAGGATGTCACCGATCGCACCGGGGATGTGCGGGATGTTCGTCAGGATGACGATGATGCAGGCGAGCACGTAGATGCCACCCATGAGCGGGACCAGGGTCGAGGTGACCCGGCCGATGGACTTCATCCCGCCGATGATGACCGCGCCGATGAGGCCGGCCAGCACGAGGCCGAAGATGAGCCCGGCAGAGGTGGAGGCCAGGAAGCTGTTCTCGCCACCGGTGACCTGGACGGCCTGCGAGTAGGTCTGGTTGGCCTGGAACATGTTGCCGCCACCGACGCCGAAGAAGAGGATCGCGAGGGCGAAGAGGCCGGTGAGGCCGACGGACAGGAACTTGGGGAACTTGCTGAACGCCACGGGGAGGTACTTGAACGGGCCGCCGGACACGGTGCCGTCGGCACGGATCTCGCGGTACTTCACACCGAGCGTGCACTCGGCGAACTTGGTCGCCATGCCGAAGAGGCCGGCCAGGATCATCCAGAAGGTCGCCCCCGGACCACCCAGGGTGACGGCGACGCCGACACCGGCGATGTTGCCCAGGCCCACGGTGCCCGAGACGGCGGAGGTCAGCGCCTGGTAGTGCGGGATCTCACCCGGGTCGTCCGGTGAGGAGTACTTGCCCCGCAGGGTGTCCCACGCCACCTTGATGCCACGGAACTGGATGAAGCCGAAGTAGATCGAGATGATGATGGCCGCGGCGAGCAGCCACATCACGACGAAGGGCATCGGGATGCCGGGGATCTCGAAGAAGATGATGTCGCCGGAGACCTGGGTGATCGTCTCGAAGCTGGAGTCGACGGTGGACTCGAGGTTCTGGACCCACTGGGGGTCATCGACCACCTCGGCCATGGACAGGGGAATTGTTCGCAACATGCGTCACACTGTTTGCCACATCAGGTGATTGGTCAACGACATACCCTGATCGTGACCAAAACGTGATGCTGATCCGGAACACCAGGCACACGTCTCTCGTTCGAGGCACTCCGTCCCCGTCCGTCGCGACGCCGGGGTCTGTGACAATGACGGGTATGACGCACCCCCACCAGATCGCCCCCCCGCGCCCGGCGCAGCTGCCGGAGCGTCCGTCCGTCGACGGCCTCGAGGAGAAGTGGGTCGCGGTATGGAAGGACACCGACGTCTACGCCTTCGACCGGGACGCCGCGCTGGCCGGCCCGCGCGAGCAGGTCTTCGCCGTCGACACCCCGCCGCCGACCGCGTCCGGCACGCTGCACCTCGGCCACGTCTTCGGCTACACCCAGGCCGACTGCCTGGCGCGCTACCACCGGATGACCGGCAAGCACGTGTTCTACCCGATCGGCTGGGACGACAACGGGCTCCCGACCGAGAAGCGGGTGCAGAACTACTACGGCGTGCGCGGTGACGCGACCCTGCCCTACGACCCCGACTTCACCCCGCCGCAGCGCGGCGGCGACGGCAAGAGCCTCAGGGCCGCCGACCAGGTGCCCGTGGGCCGCTCCACCTTCATCGAGCTCTGCGAGGAGCTCACGGTCATCGACGAGCAGGCCTTCGAGGACGTGTTCCGCCGCCTCGGGCTGGCCATCGACTGGAACGTGCAGTACCGCACCATCGGCGACCGCGCGCGCGCCGTCGCGCAGCAGGCCTTCCTGCGCAACCTCGCCCGGGGCGAGGCATACCAGGCGGAGGCGCCGGGCCTCTGGGACATCACCTTCCAGACCGCGGTCGCCCAGGCCGAGCTGGAGGCGCGGGACTACCCCGGTGCCTACCACCGGGTGGCCTACCACCGCGCCGACGGGGACCCGGTCCACATCGAGACGACCCGCCCCGAGCTCATCCCCGCCGTCGTCGCGCTCGTCGCCCACCCCGACGACGAGCGGTATGCCGACCTCGTCGGGACCACGGTCACCTCGCCGCTGTTCGGCGTCGAGGTGCCGGTGCTCGCCCACCCGCTCGCGGAGATGGACAAGGGCGCCGGGATCGCGATGTGCTGCACCTTCGGCGACATGACCGACGTGCAGTGGTGGCGCGAGCTGCAGCTGCCGACCCGCTCGGTCATCACCCGCTCCGGCCGGCTGCAGGAGCAGACCCCGGAGTGGGTCGCCGGTGGCCCCGGCGAGGAGCTGTGGACCGAGCGGCTCGCCGGCCGCACCGTGCACGCCGCCCGCGAGGCGGTGGTCGAGGCGCTGCGGGCGTCGGGCGACCTCGACGGCGAGCCCACCAGGACGCAGCGCAAGGCCAACTTCTACGAGCGCGGCGAGAAGCCGCTGGAGATCGTCACCAGCCGCCAGTGGTTCATCCGCAACGGCGGACGCGAGGAGGGCGCCCCCGGGCTGCGCGAGGCGCTCGTCGCCCGCGGCGAGGAGGTCGACTTCCACCCCGGTTTCATGCGCAGCCGCTACCGCAACTGGGTCGAGGGCCTCAACGGCGACTGGCTCATCAGCCGCCAGCGCTTCTTCGGCGTCCCGTTCCCGGTCTGGTATGCCGTGGACGCGGCCGGCGAGGTCGACCACGACACGCTCCTCGTGCCCGACGAGGGTCGGCTGCCGATCGACCCGGTGAGCGACGTGCCGGAGGGCTACACCGAGGACCAGCGCGACCAGCCCGGCGGCTTCACCGCCGACACCGACGTCATGGACACCTGGGCGACGTCCTCGCTCTCCCCGCAGATCGCGGCGGGGTGGCCGACGCGTGGTGGTGCGGGCGAGGGCTCGGACCCCGAGCTCTTCGAGGCGATCTTCCCGTTCGACATGCGGCCCCAGGGGCACGACATCATCCGCACGTGGTTGTTCGCGACGATGGTCCGCGCGCACCACGAGCACGGCACCGTCCCGTGGACCGACGCCTATCTCAACGGCTGGATCCTCGACCCGGACCGCAAGAAGATGTCCAAGTCCAGGGGCAACGCCGTCACCCCGCTGGACATGCTGCAGGCCAGCGGGACCGACGCCGTGCGCTACTGGGCGGCCGCGGCGCGCCCCGGCGTCGACACGGTCGACGACCCCAACCAGGTCAAGGTCGGGCGTCGCCTGGCGATCAAGCTGCTCAACGCCAGCTCCTTCGTCCTCGGTTTCGGCGAGCTGCCGGAGGGCTCCTCCGAGGCCGACCTCGTCACCGAGCCGCTGGACCGGGCGATGCTGGCCGGGCTGGCCGAGGTCGTGCGCCGGGCCACCCAGGCCTACGAGGACTGGGACTACTCCACTGCGCTCGACGTCACCGAGTCGTTCTTCTGGACTTTCTGCGACGACTACCTCGAGCTGGTCAAGGAGCGCGCCTACGGCGGGGAGCTCTCCGCCGGCGGACCGACCGGCGACCCCACGCCGCAGACACTGTCCGCGCGCGCGGCGCTGCGGCTGGCCCTGTCGGTGCAGCTGCGCCTGCTGGCGCCGGTGATCTCGTTCGCGACCGAGGAGGTGTGGTCGTGGTGGCACGAGGAGGGCACCTCGGTCCACACCCAGCCGTGGCCGGTGGTCGAGGAGCTGGCCGTAGCCGAGGGCGCAGACGCGGCGCTGCTCGGCACGGTCGGGCAGGCCCTGGCCGGGCTGCGCCGGGCCAAGTCGGAGGCCAAGGTCAAGATGCGCACGCCCATCGCGGCGGCGACCGTGGCCGGGCCGGCCCCCGAGCTGGACCGGGTCCGCGCCGCGCTGTCCGACCTGGGGGCCGCCGGCAAGGTGACCGGTGAGCTGACCTTCGCCGAGGCCGAGCAGCTCGGCGTGCGCGACGTCGCCCTGGTGGAGGCCCCGGCTTAGGGTGAGGTATGCGCAGGGGCACGGGGTCGACCAGTGGTGTCGTCCTCGCGGTGCTCGCCGCGGTGGCCGGGCTGAGCCTGCTGCTGTGGAGCTCCAGCAGCGGTGGGCCGCTGCTGGGGCCGCCCACGGGCACGTGGGAGCCGGAGATCGACCTGCCCCCGCCGCTGCCGGTCGCCGAGCAGACCGCGGCGACCGCCGCGCCCTCGGAGTCCCGCCCGCCCCCGCAGGAGGGCTGGCCGGTCGACTGGCTGCTCGTCGGGGCCCTCCTGCTGGTCGTCGTGGTCGTCCTGCTCGTCGTCCGGGCGCTCCTCGCGCGCGGCCGGGGCGACGACGAGCCGCTGGGGATGGAGGAGGACGAGGAGCTCGCCGCGCTGCTGGAGGCCAGCGGTGACGACGTGCGCTACCGCGCGCTCGCCGAGGGCGACCCCCGCAACGCGGTCGTCGCCTGCTGGGTGGCGCTCGAGGAGGCCGTCCGCCGGTCCGGGCTGCCGGACAACCCGGCCGAGACGGCCAGCGAGCTGACCCGTCGGGTGCTCGGCCGCTGGCAGGTCGACGAGACCTCCATCCGCACCCTGTCCGAGGCCTACCGCGAGGCCCGGTTCTCCCGCCACCCGGTGTCCGAGCAGCAGCGGGAGCAGGCCGTCGCGGCCCTCGACCGCATCCACGACGACCTGCGCCGACGGGCCCTCGCCGAGCAGGAACGCGCCCGCGAGCAGGCCGCGGCCCGCGCCCCGTCCGACGGCGAGGGCGAGGGCGGGCAGCCGTGACCAGGTCCCTCCCGCCGCTGCCCCACCGGCAGCACGCGCTCGCCACCGACCTGCGCCGCCACCTCGTGCCGGCCCTGGTCATCGCGGTCCTGCTCGGCGGGCTGCTGTTCTTCATCGGTGCCCTGCCCTACGCCTGGCCCCTGGCCCTGCTCGTCGTGGTGCTCGCCGGACTGGTGGGCGGGTTGCTCACCTGGGGGCTGTCCACGACCGCCCGTGACGTCGAGCAGGCCTACTGGGTCTCGACCCCGCGCCAGGAGGCCGCGCCCCCGGACGCGATGGACTACCGCCTGCTGCGGCTGCGGCGCGACCTGCGGGACGCCCTGGAGCGCGACGACCGCACGGACGAGATCTACCCCGTCATCCGCGAGCTCGCCGCCGAGCGCCTACTCGCCCACCACGACGTCGACCTCGAGACCCAGCCCGAGCAGGCCCGGGCGCTGCTCGACCCGCACCTGCTCGCCTACCTCGAGCACCCACCCACGGACACCCGCCGACGCAGCCGGAGCGCGCTGCATACCGCCATCGAAGGAGTCGAGAAGCTGTGAACGACACCCCCACCCCCGCCCTGGACGTGCCCGAGGTGTCGCGTCGCGCCGCGCAGGTGCTCGACCGGGTCGAGCAGGCGGTGGTCGGCAAGCGCGAGGCGCTGACGCTGGTGCTGACCGCGGTCCTCTCCCGGGGCCACGTGCTGCTCGAGGACTTCCCGGGGCTCGGCAAGACGCTGGCCGCGCGCTCCTTCGCGCAGACCCTGGGGCTGGACTTCACCCGCGCCCAGTTCACCCCCGACCTGCTGCCCTCCGACCTCACCGGGTCCTTCGTCTTCGACCAGAGGAGCACCGAGTTCGTCTTCCGGCCCGGCCCGCTGTTCACCGGGCTGCTGCTGGCCGACGAGATCAACCGGACCCCGCCGAAGACCCAGTCGGCCCTGCTCGAGGCGATGCAGGAGCACCAGGTGACCGTCGAGGGCCAGACCTTCTCGCTCCCGCAGCCCTTCCACGTGCTGGCGACCGCCAACCCGGTGGAGTACGAGGGCACCTACCCGTTGCCCGAGGCCCAGCTGGACCGCTTCCTGGCCCGGGTCTCCTTCGGCTACCCCTCCCCCGAGGAGGAGTGGGACGTGCTGCGCCGCCGGGTCGCCCGGCAGTCCGAGGACCAGCGGCTCGACCCGGTCACCGACGCGGCCGGGCTGGCGGCGATGCAGGAGGCGGTCGAGCGGGTGCCGGTCGAGGACGACATCTCCCGCTACTGCGTCGAGCTGGCCTCGGCGACCCGCCGGCACCGCGCCGTCCTCGTCGGCGCCTCCCCGCGCGGCTCGCTGGCCCTCATGCTCACCTCCCGGGCGTATGCCGTGATCCACGGCCGCGACTACGTCACCCCCGAGGACGTCAAGGCGGTGGCGCACGCCGTGCTCGACCACCGCATCTCGATCAAGCCCGAGCTGTGGATGTCGGACACCGGGGGTGCCGCGGTGGTGACCGCCGCCCTGGGACAGGTGCCGGTCCCCGGCTCGCGGACGGGGGCCTCCACGGTGGACGAGGACGACCCGACGGTCGAGCGGTCCGCGGCGCGGTCCTGATGGCAGCCTTCGAGCGGGCCGACGCCTGGCGCCCCACCCACGCCCTCCAGCGCTGCCTGGTCGCGGTGCTCGCCGTCGCGCCGGTGGCGCTGGTGTTCCGGCGTCCGGACCTGCTCGTGCTGGTCAGCCCGCTCGCCCTCGTGCTGGCCTGGAGCCTCGCGACCCGCCCGCAGGAGCGTCCGGACCACCGCTTCGGCCTGTCGCACGGGCAGGTGCGCGAGGGCGACCAGGCGCTCGCCGTGGCCGACCTGGAGCCGGTGGAGGGGGCCGAGGTCCTCTCGGCCGCCCTGACCCCGGCCCCGTTCGTCACGGCGGTGCTCAGGGAGCGGATGCGCCAGGCGCGCGACAGCGACGACCTGCTCGTGCAGCGGACCTGCACCGTGGCCGACGCCGACGGGCCGCAGGTGCAGGGCTACCGCCGGCTGCTCGTCGGCGTCCGGGTGACCCGGTGGGGGGTGCGCCGGATCGGGCCGCTGCAGGTCGCGGCGGCGAGCGCCTGGGGGTCCTGGCGGTGGGGTCCGCTGTCGATGGACGCGCAGGCGCTGCGGGTGCTCCCCCGGCCGGCGGCCTTCGACACCTCCGCGCCGGCCCCGCACCCGCGCGGGCTCGTCGGGATGCACCGCTCCAGCCGCCCCGGGGAGGGCAGCGAGTTCGCGACGATCCGCCCCTTCCAGGTCGGTGACCGGCTGCGGCGCATCCACTGGCCCCGCTCGAGCCGGACCGGGGAGCTGCACGTGACCTCCAGCTACGCCGACCAGGACACCCACGTCGCCGTGCTCGTCGACGCGCACTACGACCTGGGCCGGTCCGGCGGCCTGGACGGCGACGTCAGCTCGCTGGACCGGTCGGTGCGGGCCGCGGCCGCGGTCGCCGAGCACTTCCTGCACCAGGGCGACCGGGTGAGCCTGCGGGTGCTCTCGGCGCGCACCCCTCTCGTCGTCCCGACCGGCACCGGTCGGCGGCACGGGGTGCGGATCCTCGACACGCTCACCGGGGTGCAGGCCTCGGTGGACGAGCAGACCGACCCGCGCCGGGTCCACCTCGGGATCGGCGCGGGGACCCTCGTGGTGATGATCTCCTCCCTGGTCTCCCCCGACGCGCTCACCCAGGCGGCGACCCTGGCGGCGCGCGGCACCTCGGTCGTCGTGGTGGACGCCCTCGGCGAGGCCGTCGCGAAGGTGGCGCCGAGCGGCGAGCGGGACGCCCTGGCACGGACCGCCTGGCGCATCCGGATGCTCGAGCGGGACCGGGAGATCCGGGCGATCCGTGCGCAGGGTGTCGCGGTGGTGCCCTGGCTCGGACCGGGGAGCCTGGACGTCGTGCTGCTGGAGCTGGCGCGCCGCCGACGCCGGGTGGGTGCCTGATGGGCGGGCTGCGCGAGCACTGGGTCAACCTGCGGACGGCCTCCCCCAGCCACCTGCGGGTGCGCCTCGTGGCGCTGGCAGGGTCGGTCGTCTTCGCGCTGTGCCTCGTCGCGGCCGGCGGCGGGGGGCCGACCGTGTGGGTCGGCACGGTCGTGCTGGGTGCGCTCGTGGTGGCCCAGCCGGCCGGCGTCATGCCGGCCCTCTTCCTCGTCTGGGCGATCGCGGCCTGGTGGGCCGCCGTCCCGGGGCCGTGGCACTGGGCGCTCCTGCCCGCGGCGTGGAGCCTGCTGCTCGTGCACGCGAGCGCGGCCCTCGCTGCCTCGGTGCCGCCCCAGGCCACCGTCCCCCGCTCCGTCCTGGTCCGGTATGCCGCCCGCGTCGGCGTCGTCGCCGCGGCGGTCACCCTGGTGTGGGGGCTGGCGGCGCTCGCCGCCGCCGGGGGCAGCGGGACCGCCGGCGTCGGGCCGGTGCCCAGCATCATCGGCCTGGCCGTGCTCGCGGCGGCCCTCCTCGGCTACGTCCGCCTCCGCCGCCGCCACACCGCACCGGACGCGCCGTAGGACGACACCGGACGCGCGCTCCGGCCGCACCGGACGCGCCGTCAGCCCGCACCGGACGCGCACTCGGGCCGCACCGGACGCGCACTCGGGCCGCACCGGACGCGCACTCGGGCCGCACGGGCCGGCGCACGGCATACCTCGCGCCCCTCACCCCGCCTATGCTGGCGGCCATGCACGCGCTCGACGACCTGACCATCGGGCGATGAGCGAGCGCCGGGCGCGGCGGCGCTTCCCGCAGTCGGTCTACGCCCTGGGCAGCGACCCGGACCCTCGCTTCAGCCTGGCCAACGAGCGCACCTTCCTCGCGTGGATCCGCACCGCGCTCGCCTTTCTCGCCGCGGGGGTCGCGCTGGAGGCGCTCGCGGTGCCGATCGCCCCGGGCTACCGGCTGGCGGCGTCCGCCGTCTTCGTCGTGCTCGGGATGCTGGCGGCGGTGCAGGCGTGGGTCGGCTGGTTCCGGGTGGAGCGGGCCATGCGCGAGGGGCGGACCCTCCCGCCGCTCACGGTGGGTGCGGTCATCGCCGTCGGCGTGCTGCTGGCCACCCTGCTCGTCGCGGTGGGCCTGCTCGCATGACCGCGGGACCGGACCGGCCCTACGACCCCGGGTTGCAGCCGGAGCGCACCCTGCTGGCCTGGCGTCGCACCGCGCTCGCGCTCGCCGTCGTCTCGGCCGCGATCGCGAGGTATGCCGGTGACCGGCTCGGTCTCGTCACGGCCGCCCTCGTGGGGGCGGCGGGTGTCGTCGGCGCGGCCTGGGCCTACCACCGGGCGACGCAGCGCTACCGCCGCGTCCACCTGTGGCTGCACCGGGAGGACACGCTCGCCGGCGACGGGTTGGCGTTCGCCGTGGCCAGCGCCTCCCTGGGCCTCGTGGCCGTGGTAGCTGCGGTCTACGTGCTGCAGGTGGGGTTGGAGAGGCTCGCCTGAGCCGTCACGGCACGAGGGATGCGTTCGACCTGCCCCAGCACGCGCTCGGTGTGGTGTGACCACGCGTCTGGTGCGGTCCGACCACGCGTCCGGTGTGGTCTGGACGCACGTCCGGTGTGGTCTGGACGCACGTCCGGTGCGCAGGTCAGGCGCTCTCCTTGCGCTGCTG
This sequence comes from Serinicoccus chungangensis, assembly GCF_001483745.1. Taxonomy (GTDB): domain Bacteria; phylum Actinomycetota; class Actinomycetes; order Actinomycetales; family Dermatophilaceae; genus Ornithinicoccus; species Ornithinicoccus chungangensis_A. Next base: position 696,839 of record NZ_LQBL01000028.1, read on the forward strand.
ACGCTTGCGGGGGGCGACGTCGCGCCGGACGATCGTGGGGTTGACGTTCTCCTGGACGACCTCGCGGGTGATGACGACCTTGGCGATCTGGTCGTCGGAGGGGACGTCGAACATCACCGGCAGCAGCACCTCCTCGAGGATCGCCCGCAGCCCGCGGGCACCGGTGCCGCGCAGCAGCGCCTGGTCGGCGATGGCCTCGAGCGCCTCGTCGGCGAACTCCAGCTCCACGCCGTCGATCTCGAACATCTTCTGGTACTGCTTCACCAGCGCGTTGCGCGGCTCGGTGAGGATGTTGACCAGGGCGTCGCGGTCCAGCGGCGACACCGTGGTGATGACGGGCAGGCGCCCGATGAACTCGGGGATCAGCCCGAACTTCATGAGGTCCTCCGGCAGCACGTCCCCGAAGTGCTCGCCGGCGTCCTTGGCCGACTTCAGCTCGGCGCCGAAGCCCAGCCCCTGCTTGCCGGTCCGCGACTCGATGATCTTCTCCATGCCGGCGAAGGCGCCGCCGACGATGAAGAGCACGTTGCCGGTGTCGATCTGGATGAACTCCTGGTGCGGGTGCTTGCGCCCACCCTGCGGCGGGACGCTGGCGACCGTGCCCTCGAGGATCTTCAGCAGCGCCTGCTGGACGCCCTCCCCGGAGACGTCCCGGGTGATCGAGGGGTTCTCGCTCTTGCGCGCGATCTTGTCGATCTCGTCGATGTAGATGATCCCGGTCTCGGCCTTCTTCACGTCGAAGTCGGCGGCCTGGATGAGCTTGAGCAGGATGTTCTCGACGTCCTCGCCGACGTAGCCGGCCTCGGTGAGCGCCGTCGCGTCGGCGATGGCGAAGGGCACGTTGAGCATCCGCGCGAGGGTCTGGGCGAGATAGGTCTTGCCGCACCCGGTCGGCCCGATGAGCAGGATGTTGGACTTCGCGATGTCGACGTTGTCCTCGCCGCCGCTCTTGCCCTCACCGGCCTGGATCCGCTTGTAGTGGTTGTAGACCGCGACGGCCAGCGCCCGCTTGGCGGGGTCCTGACCGACGACGTAGTTCTGCAGGAAGTCGAAGATCTCGCGCGGCTTGGGCAGCTGGCCCAGGCCAAGGTCGCTGGACTCGGCCAGCTCCTCCTCGATGATCTCGTTGCACAGGTCGATGCACTCGTCGCAGATGTAGACCCCGGGACCGGCGATCAGCTTCTTGACCTGCTTTTGGCTCTTTCCGCAGAAAGAGCACTTCAGCAGCTCGCTGCTCTCGCCCATACGTGCCACGTGGTCGGTCCTTCCTGAGCTCGGGCCTACGGTCCGTCGGACGAGCCGGGCTCGTCCTGTCCGCCCGACGCTACCTTGCCGGGAGGGGTTTGGGCAGGGTTTTCCGGGCCCCGCCCGCGTGTTGGTGCCGACTGTCCGCTGTCAGCGCAACGACTCGCGCCGGCGCGGCGCCGGGCCCGGGTATGCCGACGGCCGGGTCCGCGCGGACCCGGCCGTCGGCATACCGGGACGCCTCAGTCGTCCAGCGACGCCTTGCGCGAGGCGAGGACCTCGTCGACGAGGCCGTACTCCTTGGCCTCGGCGGCGGTGAGGATCTTGTCGCGCTCGATGTCCTTCTGCACCTGCTCGGCGCTGCGGCCGGAGTGCTTGGCCCAGGTCTCCTCGAGCCAGGTGCGCATCCGCAGCACCTCGTTGGCCTGGATCTCGATGTCCGACGCCTGGCCGTAGTCGCCACCGGCGAGGGCCGGCTGGTGGATGAGCACCCGGGCGTTGGGCAGCGCGAACCGCTTGCCCGGCGCCCCGGCCGCGAGCAGCACCGCGGCCGCCGAGGCGGCCTGGCCGATGACGAAGGTCTGCACGTCCGGCTTGATGTACTGCATCGTGTCGTAGATCGCGGTCAGCGCGGTGAACGAGCCACCGGGGCTGTTGATGTACATGAGGATGTCGCGGTCCGGGTCCTGGCTCTCCAGCACGATGAGCTGGGCGATGATGTCGTCGGCCGAGGCGTCGTCGACCTGGACGCCGAGGAAGATGATCCGGTCCTCGAAGAGCTTGGTGTAGGGGTCCTGGCGCTTGGTGCCGTAGGAGGTGCGCTCCTCGAACTGCGGCAGGATGTAGCGGCTGCTCGGCGCGAGCTGCGCCGGCACACCACCACCAGGCTGCTGCTGCGCGGGGGCGCCCATCCAGGCACCACCGGCATAGGGGCTCTGCTGCTGGGGGTAGGTCATGGGGAGATCAGCTCTCTTCTCGCGTGCGGGTGGCCGGTCAGGAGGTGGGGCCGGCGTCGCCGGCGCGCTCGTAGACGTGGTCGACGAAGCCGTACTCCTTGGCCTCGGTCGCGGTGAACCAGCGGTCGCGGTCGGAGTCGCGGGTGATCTGCTCCACGCTCTGACCCGTGTGCTCGGCGATGAGCTCGGCCATCTGCTGCTTGATGTGCAGCATCTGCTCGGCCTGGATCTTGATGTCGGAGGCGGTGCCGCCGATGCCGCCCGAGGGCTGGTGCATCATCACCCGGGCATGCGGCGTGGCGTAGCGCTTGCCGGGGGCGCCCGCGGAGAGCAGGAACTGCCCCATCGAGGCGGCCAGCCCCATCGCGACGGTCGCGACGTCGTTGGGGATCCACTGCATGGTGTCGAAGATCGCCATGCCGGCGGTCACCGAACCGCCCGGTGAGTTGATGTAGAGCCAGATGTCCTTCTCCGGGTCCTCCGCCGCCAGGAGGAGCAGCTGCGCGCAGATCGCGTTGGCGTTGTCGTCGCGCACGTCCGAGCCCAGGAAGATGATGCGCTCCTTGAGCAGGCGGTTGTAGATCTGGTCGTCCAGACCGGCCTGTGCCGGGCGCTCGGCCATGGTGGTGTCCTCAGTCATGTGCTGCTTTCCCTCGCTTCGTCCGGGGTATGCCGTGCGGCACCTGTGCTTGTCAGTGACCCTAACGCCCGGCCCGGTCGCGACACTCCCGCACCGGGGTGATGTTCGCCGTGAGCGCACAGCCGCCCGGCCACGGACGGCGCGGCCGCCGGTGCCCGTGCGCGGGAGGTCCTCCCCCGCCGTTCTAGGCTTGACCGGTGACCGCCTCCCCCCACACCGACCGCACCTGGCTGGTGGCCCTGGCCGCCTCGCTCTGGGGGCTCTCCGCCCTCTGGCGGGGCCCGCTCGCCCAGGAGCTGCCCTCCCTGGCCATCGTCTTCTGGGAGCACGTGCTGCTCACCCTGGCCCTGCTGCCCTGGCTGGTGCCGGCGCTGCGCCGGTGGCGGGCCGCGACGGTGCGCACGCAGGTGAGCGTCCTCGTCATCGGTGCCGGCAGCTCGGCGCTCGCCACCACGCTGTTCACCGCCGCCTTCCGGCTGGGCGACCCCATCACCCCGCAGGTCCTGCAGAAGCTGCAGCCGTTCATCGCCCTGGCCCTGGCGGCGGTGCTGCTGGGTGAGCGCCTGCGCCGCTCCTACCTGCTGTTCCTCGTGCCCGCGGTGGTCGGGGCGTGGCTGATGACCTTCGCCGACCCCCTGGCGGTGAGCGTGAGCTCGGCCCAGGCGGCCCTGCTGGCCCTGGGGGCCGCCGCCCTGTGGGCGGCCGGGACCGTACTGGGCCGGGCGGCCAGTGCAGAGCTGCGCTTCGTCGACCTGACCGCCCTGCGCTTCGCCTTCGGCCTGGTCACCCTCGCGGTCATCGCCGGGTTCACCGGGACCCCGCTCGCGGTGCCGCTGTCCGCGGCCCCCTCGATCCTCGCCCTCGCCCTCCTGCCCGGGCTGGCGGCGATGACGCTCTACTACCGGGCGCTACGGCATACCCCCGCCGCACGGGCGACCCTCGCCGAGCTCACCTTCCCGCTCACCGCGGCCCTCATCGGCGTCGTGGCCTTCAGCAGCCGCCCCGAGCCCACGCAGTGGCTGGGCATGGCGGTCGTCGTCAGCACGGTCGTGGCCCTGTCCCTGCACGAGCACCGGGCGCAGCGGCCCTCGGTCCGCGCACCCGCGCCCGCCGACGCCCTGCGCTGACCGCTCCCGGCCCACCCCGGCGTGGCCGGTCCTCCCGGCCCGCAAAGGTACGCGATTGCACCGGGTATGTCGCGAAATCCTCCTGCTGGGCGACACATCCGCTGCAGTCGCGCACGACCGGACCCGATCGTGCTCGAGCGCGCACGGGCGCTCAGCCTCGTCCCGGGAAGTGGCGGCGCCACTCGTCGCTGGGCGGACCGAGCGGGATGCCCCGCTGCGCGAAGATCCGCCGCAGACGCTCCACCGTCCGGCCCGGCGTGCGATAGATGTCGGCGCCGACGAGCACGACGATGCGCCACGCAGCGTCCTCGAAGTCCTCCCAGCGACCGAGGTCCGCCTCCCACTGGTCCTCCCGCTCGACGTGGTGCCGCCCGTCGTACTCCACCGCGGTCCGTGTCGCCCGGTCCCCCGCGTCGAGCCGCCGCACCAGGTCCCCCCGGTCGTCGTGGAAGCGGAGGTCGGTCTCCAGCTCAGGGAGCCCCGAGAGCACGCGCAGCATCCGCGCCCGGGTCTCCATGGGTGAGTCCACGCCGGCCCGGACGAGGCCTGCCGCGCGCCGGGCGAGGCGCGAGCCACGGCCGGTCGACTCCTGCGCGCCCTGCCTCAGCCGCTCGGGCGTGATCCGGTGCCGCGCGACGAGGCTGTCGCCCAGCACCACCAGGTCGACGAGGTCGAGCACCCGCGCGCAGTCGAGGAAGGTGTCCAGCGGCGTGGTGACCCGCTGGCCCCGGAAGACCACCGGCTCTCGCGACGAGGCGTGCACGACGAGATCCTCCCGGGCCGACCGGGGCCGACCCGTCGGCACGCTGACGTGGGGGCGCACCGCGTGCGGGACGACGCCACCCCACAGCTCTGCGGCGGTGTGGTGGGACACGAAGGCGTCGGCCGGCGCGACCAGCAGCACGGCCCGGGCGCGCACGTAGCCGTCCACCCGCACCCGGCGGTCGACGTACACGCTGCGCAGCAGGCACACGTGGTCCCGGTGCAGCTGCGCCCGGGTCATCCCCGCCTCGCGCGCACGGCGGTACGTGAACGGCATCGCCGTGAACCCCTCGGCGCTCCCCTCACGCTGGCTCATCGAGCCAGCGTGCCTGCTCCCCTCCCGTGCTCGCAGACGTTGTCCACAGCCCACCCTGACCACGCAGAAGCGCGACTGCACCGGGTATGCCGTGAAGTCGCCCTGCTGGGCGGCATACCCGGTGCAGTCGCGCACCGTCCGTGGTGGGTCAGGCCCTGGCCGACTCCTCGGCGGTGTCGGCCTCGGTGTCCTCGACCTCGACGACCTCGTCGCCGGCCTCCACGACCTGGTCGCCCGGGGCGACCTCCTCGTCCGCGTCCTCGTCGTCGTCGCCCTCGATGGCGTCCAGGTCGACGACGTTGCCGTCGGTGTCGGTCACCGTCGCCTGCTCGAGCACGTTGGCCAGCGCCTTGCGGCGGCCGACCTCGGCGACCATGGCGGGCACCTGGTTCTGCTGGTCGATCTGCTGCGCGAACTGCTGGGCGTTCATGCCGTACTGCTGCGCGGTCATCATGATGTACTCGATGAGCTCACCCTGGTCGACCTCGACCTCGTCACGCTTGACGAGCGCGTCCAGCAGGAACTGCGTCTGCATGGCCTTCTTCGTCGACTCGGTCACCTCGGCGCGGTGCTCGTCGTCCTCCAGGCGGTCCTCACCCTCGAGGTGACGGTGCACCTCGGCCTCGACGAGGCTGTCCGGCACGGGGATCTCGACCATCTCGAGCATGGCCTCGAGGACCTTGTCGCGGGCCGCGACGCCCTGCTCGAAGCGCGCGCCCTGCTCGGCCTGCTGCGCGAGGTCGGCGCGCAGCTCGTCCATGGTGTCGAACTGGCTCGCGAGCTGGGCGAACTCGTCGTCCAGCGCGGGCAGCTCGCGCTCCTTGGCGGCCTGGACGGTCACGGTGACGTCGGCCTTCTCGCCCTTGCGGTCGCCGCCGGCCAGCGGGGACTGGAACTCCACCGTCTCCCCGGCCTTGGTGCCGCGCAGCGCGGTGTCGAGCCCGTCGAGCATGGTGCCCGAGCCGATCTCGTAGGACACGCCCGTCACCGAGTCGATCTCCTCGTCACCGATCGTGGCGGTGAGGTCGATGGTCAGGTGGTCGCCGGTCTTCGCCTTGCGCTTGATCGGCTTGAGGGTGCCGAACCGCTCCCGCAGGTTGTCGATGCGGGTCTGGACGTCCTCCTCGGAGGCCTGGACCGGGTCGACCTGGACCTCGATGCCGGAGAAGTCCGGCAGCTCGAACTGCGGGACGATGTCGACCTCGGCCTCGAACGCGAGGTCCTGCCCCTCCTCCATGGGCAGCGAGGTGAGGTTGACCTCCGGCTGGCTCAGCGGGGTGAGGTCGTTCTCGGTCATCGCCTGCGTGTAGTACTCCGGGAGCGCCTCGTTGACGGCCTCCTGCACCACGGCGCCGCGCCCGAAGCGCTGGTCGATGATCCGGTTCGGGACCTTGCCCTTGCGGAAGCCGGGGATCTGCACGTTGGCGCCGATGCTCTTGTAGGCGGCGTCCAACCGCGGCTTGAGGTCGGCGGCGGGGACCTCGACGGTCAGCTTGACCCGGGTCGGGGTCAGGGTCTCGACAGCGCTCTTCACTGCTGGTTGCTCCGTTGTCATGTCGGGGGTATGTCGTGCCCCGCCGGGCACAGCTCGGCCGCGGGCGGGCACGCGGATCATCACCATGCTAGGTGGTCGGGGTAGCCGGATTCGAACCGGCGGCCTTCCGCTCCCAAAGCGGACGCGCTACCAAGCTGCGCCATACCCCGTGGTGGGGCGGCGTCACGGCCGCCCGCGGTGGAGGTTTAGACTAACTGCTCGGCCGGGGCGAGCAGGACGTCGCGCTGGTCACGCGGGTGTAGCTCAATGGTAGAGCCCCAGTCTTCCAAACTGGCTACGCGGGTTCGATTCCCGTCACCCGCTCCACCCGTGGGCCGAGCCCGCACCCGACGCGTCAGGACTGCTGCTGGCGCACGGTCTGCTCGACCTGGTCCAGCAGCGTCCCCAGCTCGCCGGGACGTCGCTCGTTGGGCCGCACCTGCGCCCCGTCGAACTCCTCCATGGTCGACAGCGACACCTGCTGGCGCACGACGACGGTGCTGTAGTTGGCCAGGATGAGGCGCCAGTGCTCGATCGCGCGGACGCCGCCCTCGGAGCCGTAGCCGACCAGTCCGGCCGCCTTGCCCTGCCACTCGGGGTAGAGCCAGTCGGTGGCGTTCTTCAGGCCTCCCGGCACCGAGTGGTTGTACTCCGGGGTGACGAGCACGAAGCCGTCGCAGGCGTCCACCGCCGCGCTCCAGGCCAGCACGCTGTCGTACGGGTACTGCTTCTTCGCACCGCCCGGGACCTTCTCCCACTCCAGCAGCGGCACGCCGAAGCTCTTGAGGTCGATGAGCTCGAACTCGGTCGAGCCCTCGCGGGCCAGGGCCTGCTCGTGCACCCAGCGCCCCACGCTCTCGCCCTTGCGGCCCTCGCGGAGGGACCCGATGATGATGCCGATCTTCATGGCACCATCCGACCACGCCCGGCTCAGGAGCCGTCGGCCGGGGGCACCATCTCCCCCCGGACGCCGAGCAGCCGGACGGGGCGGTGGTCCTGCAGCCGCCGGTAGAGGGCGAAGGCCTCCCCCGCCACCACCTCGGCGTCGGTCGTGGGCGCTGCCAGCACGTGGGACCGGTGCACGGTGGAGAACGGCGCGAACCGGACCTTGAGGTGCACCCGCCGGACCGGGCGACCCTCCCCGCGGACGTCCTCGGCCACCCTCTCGGCGAGCGTGCCCAGGGCGTCGCGCACCTGCTGGGGGGTGAGGAGATCCTCCTGGTATGTCGTCTCCCGCCCCCGGGCGCGCGGCACCCAGGGCGTGTCGTCGGGTCGGTCCGGGCCCTCCCCGCGGGCCAGCCGGGACAGGCGCGGCCCGTTCGTCGGCCCGAACTCCCTCCCCAGGGTCGCGTCGTCGGCGTGGGCCAGCTCGGCGACCGTGGTGATCCCGAGCCCCGCCAGCCGGGTCTCGATCCGTCGCCCGACGCCCCACAGCGCCCCGGTGGGGCGTGGGCCCATGACCTCCGGCCACGTCTCGCGGGTGAGGACGGCCGTGCCCCGAGGCTTGCCGAGGTCGGTCGCGGTCTTGGCCCGCACGAGGGTGTCGCCGATCCCGACCGAGCAGTGCAGCCCGGTCTCGCGCAGCACGGCGGCCTGCAGTCCGCGCGCCACCTCCTGCGGGTCCTCCGCCCGGATGCCGACGAAGGCCTCGTCCCACCCCAGCACCTGCACGACGGCGTCCGGCCAGCCCCGCAGGACGCTCATGACCTGCTCGGAGGCGTCCTCGTAGGCCGGCAGGTCGAGCGGCAGGAACACCGCCCCGGGGCACCGCTGGGCGGCGACGCGCAACGGCATACCGGAACGGACGCCGTGCTCCCGCGCCTCGTAGGACGCGGTCGACACCACGGCCCGCTCGGTCGGGTCGCCCCGGCCGCCCACGACGACGGGCCGGCCGGCCAGCTCGGGCCGGCGCAGCACCTCCACGGCGGCCAGGAACTGGTCCAGGTCGACGTGCAGCACCCAGCGGCGGCTCACCCGACCATGGTGACCGAGCCCGGCCCCCGGCGCCACGGGGCGTGTTGCCCGCGGGGACGGGTGACCGCTCGGGTTAGCGTGAAGAGGTGTCGCCGGGACCGTCGGCGCGCGGCCGATCGCAGGAGTCGTATGTCTGACCACCACACCCGTGCCCGTCGCCGGTGGGCGGCGCTGACCGCGTCAGCCGTGGTGCTGGCCGCCTGCACGCCGGGTGCGGACTCCCCGGGCGGCGCGGGCGACGGCTCCGGCACGACGGCGGGGTCGGGCGGCTCCGGCGCGGAGGGGACCGACTCCTCCAGCGGCGCGCTGGTCGCGGTGCCGGCGACCGGCCAGGAGACGATGGTGCTCGGCGGTGCCACCGCGGCCGAGCTCTCCGTCCAGGCCTCCCGCGCCTTCTTCGAGAGCGCCCCCGTGGTCGTCGTCGCGGCGCAGGACGAGCAGCTGACCGCGGCCTCCGCCGGTGTCGCCCTCGGGGCGCCGGTGCTCGTGGACGGCCCCGGGGTGGTCGAGGAGGTCGAGCGGCTCGGGGCGGGGACGGCCCTCACCATCGGTCCCGTCGAGGACCCGGGAGTCGACGTGCTCGCCGTCGAGGACGGGCCAGGTCTGGCGGAGGTCCTGGGGGCCGACGCCGGGGGCGAGCCGGTGCCCGACGGCGAGCAGGTGAGCGCGCTGCTCGGGCTGGACCCGGACGGGGGGAGCGTCCTGCAGGGGCCTGCCGAGGAGGCCTCTGCCGACGCCGGTGCCGACGCCGCGGCGCAGACCTCGGGGGACCCGGGCGGGCAGACGGCGGCGCCGGCCGAGCCGCTGGAGTCCGACGTCGAGGAGCTGCCCGAGACGGCGCGGCCCGAGCCGGTGGGGGGCACGACCGTGCTCAGCACGGGCGGGGACCGCGACGCTGCGGCGGTCGCCTCGGCCCTGGCCGCCGGGGCGCCGGTGCTGGTCGCGCCGGAGGCGGACCCGCGGGCCTCCTCGGAGGTGGTGCAGGCGGTGGCCGCGGCCGAGCCCGGTGCGGTGGTCGGCATCGGCCCGGAGTTCGGTGACGCCGAGACGCTGACCTCGACCGCCCGCGCGGCGGCCACCGGTGTCGAGCTGCCCGGCGGCGGTCAGCTGGTGCTGCCCGGCAAGACCTACGTCGCGCTCTACGGCAACCCGACGACGTCCTCCCTCGGCGTCCTCGGCGAGCAGGGCCCGGAGGAGACCGTCGCGCGGGCCGAGGAGATCGCCGGTGCCTACACCGACCTCGTCGACGAGCCGGTCGTCCCGGCCCTGGAGATCATCGCCACCGTCGCCAGCTCCGACCCCGGCCCGGACGGCAACTACTCCAACGAGATGGACGTGGAGACCCTGCGACCCCTCGTCGACCTGGCGGCCGAGCACGGGATGTACGTCGTCCTCGACCTGCAGCCGGGACGCACCGACTTCGTGACCCAGGCCGAGCTCTACGAGGAGCTGCTGGTGCAGCCGCACGTCGGCCTGGCCCTCGACCCGGAGTGGCGACTCGGTCCCAGCGAGGTGCACCTGCAGCAGATCGGGCAGGTCGACGTGGCGGAGGTGGACGCCGTCGTGGACTGGCTGGCCGAGCTCACCCGCGACCACGACCTGCCGCAGAAGATGCTCGTCCTGCACCAGTTCCAGACCCGGATGATTCCGGGGGTGGACGAGGTGGACCAGTCGCGTCCCGAGGTCGCCGTGCTGATCCACGCCGACGGGCAGGGCGCCCAGGAGGACAAGCAGGGTACCTGGCGGTCGCTGCACGACTACGCGCCCTCGGTGACCCACTGGGGCTGGAAGAACTTCTACGACGAGGACCTCCCCGGGCCGCTGTCACCGGCCGAGACGATGCAGGTCGAGCCGACCCCCGACTTCATCAGCTACCAGTAGGACGCCCGGCCCCGTGCCCCCCTCCCCCGGAGGGGATCCCGTGTCGACAGCCTGGCTGTGGTGTGTTTGCCTGGGGGGGCAGGACAGGTGCCCCGACCGGGGTGCCCGAACGGATGGAAGGAGCGACGTCATGGGTTTCATGGACAAGGCCAAGGACCTGGCGGGACAGCACGACGAGAAGGTCGACCAGGGGGTCGAGAAGGGCGGTGACCTGGTCGACGACAAGACGGGTGGCCAGTACTCCGAGCAGGTCGACAAGGCCCAGAACTTCGCCAACGACCGGGCCGACCAGTTCGGGGGCGTCGACGACGAGGACGACAAGGCCTGAGCCGCACCGGCACGACGAGGCCCCCGACCGGTCCATCCGGTCGGGGGCCTCGTC
>NZ_LQBL01000029.1 GCF_001483745.1 Serinicoccus chungangensis
GCCCCAGGGAGATCAGCTGACCACGGACAGGGAGATGAACTGTCCGCCAGCAAGGAGATCTACTGTCCGCCTACAGGGAAGTCCCACTGTCCCTTGACACATCCGAACGCTCGGGTTGCTGTCGGTGAGAGCCGTGACCAGCGGAGGTACCGCTGAGGCGCCGAACTGGGCCAGTGTGCTCGTCAGACTGTCTCTGCCTGCCAGGTCGGTCTGGCCCAGCCGAGTGATCAGCACTGGCAGCACCGAAGGATCACCGATTCGGGCTAGGGCCCACTGCGCCCTTTCTGCGACCGCCGTGTCCTGGTCGTCTAGACACGCCTTCACGGCGGCGGCGCTGTCGGGGTGCTTGATCTTGCTCAGCACGTGCAGGGCTTGGGTGCGTACTGCCGGGTCGGGGTCCGTTAGGGCCTGGGTGGCGGCATCGACTGCGGTGGTTGGAGTGCGGGTGAGAACCCACGTAAGGGTCTCGCGCACAAAGAAGTCGCTCTCCCCCCACAGTAGAGATGCGACTGCAGGAGTGAGAAGCGGGTCCGCGCGCGATCCGAGGGCGACTGCCGTCTGCTGGCGCACGTCCTTGTCCGGGTGCGTCAATCCTGCCAGTGCGGGGTGCGCGTCGTGCTGTCGTCTGTGGTCGGACTGATTCATGGTGTGAAGTTAGGGCCTCACGTCGTGTGAGGGTCAACCGCTCCTTCAGCCAGCCCAACGACAAGGGCGGTGCGCGGGGTTGAGCCAGACGCGATGAAGATACGGGGAGGGTCGGCTTTGACGGGACTACCCGCGAACCGTGCCCCTGCCCCCATCCGGGTTCATAACCTCGTGCTCTGGCATCCGGGACGCGTCGCGCAACCTGGTCCGGTGACGACCGTTTTCGAGCCGCGCTCGCGGCCACGCCTCTGGCCCTTCACCGCAGGTGGTGGTCAGGCTCAAAACCCCGACTCGAAAGGGGCATGGCTCGGAAACCGTCACAGGACGGACTTTCGGGCCGAGACCCGAGGTGAGCGGCTCTGCCCCCTCGCCCGGGCGAGTTCACTCAGGGCCCCAGGGTGGCCCGCACCAGCGCCGTCCGTCCGGCAGCGGGCATGGCGGCGAACATCCCCCACATGGCCGCCCCCAGCGCCCCGGCCCCGGCGTCCCGGGCCATGACGGCCCGCTGGCGGTGGGCCGGCAGGGTACCGAAGGCCTCGAAGAGCGCGACCGTGCCGGCGGTGTCGAGCCGCAGCAGCGCCCGCAACCCGGCCCGGCGCAGCAGGTCGCCCGGCCGGGCAGGGTCGGCGGCCGACGGCGGGTCGTCGGCGAGGAGAGCATTGGCCATCGACCGCGCCGAGCGCAGCGAGTGCGCCACCGAGTAGCCCGTGACCAGGTGGCCGCCTCGGCCGGCCGTGCCGACGGCGAGGGTCCCCGGGGGTGCAGGCTCGTCCCGTCCCCGCATGGGGATCCAGACCGTCTCCCGGGCGAGCGGGTCCTCGATCGCTGCCGTCCGCACGCCACGCCGCAGCAGCCGCCGGTGCAGGCGCTCGCGCAGCTCGGGCACCGGCATCGCGGGAGAGGCGGCTAGGCAGGTCTCCTCCAGCAGCACCCGGTCCTCGTCCAGCGGGAGGGCGTAGAGGAAGCTCGGCACGCCCCGAGGGGAGTCGGGGTCGTCCGACCAGTCGGTGCTCCAGTCCATGAGGACCCCCTCCGCCCCGGCCAACGCCGGTGCCGCGTCCTCGGGGGCGACGACGATGCCGGAGGCGGTCTGCGCCGGCGCCGGGTCCTGCGACCGGCGTCCGTCCGGACGGGCCCCCCGAGCGTCCACCACGACCCTCGCCTCGGCGGACAGCGCGCTCACCCCGGCGTCGTCCAGCCGGGCCTCGCGCAGCTCCACCGCGTCCAGCGGCAGGGCGGCCTGCAGCGCCGGGTTGTCGAGCACGGCATACGCCCGGGGCAGCCGGTGGCGGCCCCGTGCCCACAGCTCGGGCACCTCGATCCGCTGCCGCACGACCCCCGGTGGCAGACCGACCAGCTCCTCGGTCCACGCGCCATAGGTCGGGGTCCAGTCAGCTCCCGGTCGCGGGTCGACCGCGAGCACCGACAGGCCCCGGGCCGCGCAGGCCGACGCCAGGGCTCGTCCGGCCGGGCCGAGCCCGACGATCGCCACGTCCTTCACGCGCGTCTCACCTCCGGCGCCGACCCTAGCCGCACTAGGCTGACGCCATGCATTCCGGAGCGTCGGCGGCCGACCCCCACCTGGAGCTCGGCTACGAACGGTGCAGGGAGCTGACGAAGAAGCACGGGACCACCTACTACTGGGGTGCCCGGTTGCTGGCCCCGGAGCAGCGCCGCGACGTCTACGCCGTCTACGCGCTCTGCCGCCTGGCCGACGACATCGTCGACGAGCCCGAGACGGTCGACGTGCCCGTGCCCGCCGACCCCGACCCGGGGGTCCGGCTGCGCGGCTTCGAGCAGCTCTTCACCGACGCGCTCGTGCAGGGCGGCTCCGCCGACCCGGTCATGGCGGCGGTCGCCGACAGCCTGCGTCGCCGCGGCACCGACCCCGAGTGTTTCGACCGCTTCTTCCGCGCCATGGAGCTCGACCTCACCCGGGAGACCTGGGCCAGCTGGGAGGAGCTGCGCGACGGCTACATGGAAGGCTCGGCCGCCGTCATCGGCGAGATGATGCTGCCGGTCCTCGAGCCGCACGACCCGGCCGCCAAGGGCCCGGCCCGCTCCCTCGGGCTGGCCTTCCAGCTCACCAACTTCCTGCGCGACGTCGGCGAGGACCTCGACCGGGGGCGCGTCTACCTCCCGCAGGACGACCTCGCCCGGCACGGCGCCGACCCGCACGAGCGTCGGGTGACGCCGCAGTGGCGCACGATGATGGCCGAGCAGATCGAGCGCAACCGCGGTCTCTACGCCCACGCCTCGCAGGGCGTCGCCATGCTGCCGCCGCGCAGCGCCCGGTGCGTGGCGACGGCGCTGCGCATGTACGCCCTCATCCTCGACCGGATCGAGGCGGCCGACTACGACGTCTTCACCGAGCGCCGCCGGGTGCCGCGCCCGGTGAAGGTTGCGCTGCTCGCCGACGTGCTGGCCCGTGGCCCGCTGCGGCGGCTCCCCGGCCCAGTGGACGCGCGGTGAGAGGTATGCCCTCGCTCCCCCCGCTGCCGCACCCGCACCTCGTCGTGCTGCGCTCGGCGGCGACGCTCGTGCTGAGCGCGGTCGTGGCGCAGGCCGGGTGGGCAGCGGCCTTCATCGGCGGTGAGCCCGGCTACCGCGCCTTCCACGAGGTGGGGGCCTGGGTCACCCTGGTGCTGACGGTGGCCTGCGCGCTGGTCTACCTCGTCCTGCGCGCCTCGGCCGGGCCGGTCAACGTCACCCTGGCGGTCCTGCTTGCGGCGCTGGTCGCGGTCCAGACCGGGCTGGGGTCCTCCGGCGTCGTGGCCCCCCACGTCTTCCTCGGCGTGCTCATCGCCATGGTGGCCACCGCGCTGACGTCGTGGACCTACCGTCACGCGCTCCCGGAGGGGAGCGTCAGCTCGAAGCCCCGTAGCCAGTAGCCCTCGATGAGGTGGTCCCAGCCCAGCTCGGGCTCGGCGACCAGCCGGGGCTCGTGCGCGAGCAGCCGCACCAGCAGCGCGTCGGACTCCAGCAGTGCCAGGGGCTGCCCCGGGCACTTGTGCTCGCCGTCGCCGAAGGCGAGGCCGTAGCCGGCGGTGCCCCGCGGCATACCGCGGCCGGGGCACAGCTGCTGGGGGTCGGCGCCGACCGCCTGGGGGTCGGTGTTGGTGGCGCGCACGCACACGTCCACGAGGTCTCCGGGCGGGATCGTCCAGGTCTGCTCGCCGTCGGTGATCTCGACGGGCTGACGGACCCGGCGGTAGAGGTGGCCGACGACCGGCTCGAGCCGGATGATCTCCTCGAGGACGGCCAGCCGCTCAGGCTGCTCCGCCGCCAGGTAGCGCTCCCGCAGGGCGTCGTCCCCGAGCAGGTGCCAGGCGGCCATGACGATGAACTCCCGCGTCGTCACCATGCCCGCGGTGCCGTAGGTGACGCACTCGACGAGGATGCTCGTGCGGCTGTAGCCCTCGTCGAGCAGGTGGCTGATGATGTCGGTGCGGCGCCGCCGGCGCCGCGCCCGGATGGCCGGACGGACGTCGTGCCACCACAGCCGGGCGACCGGCCACAGCCCGTTGCGGGCCGCCCGGGCCCAGTCCAGGCGGCTACGCCCCAGGTCGTCGCGGGCGATGTCGAAGGGCGGCTGGTTGAAGAACGACACCAGCCTCCGCGAGAGCCCCGGCACGTCGGACTCGGTCAGCCCGACCAACTCGGCGGTGACCTCGACGGTGTAGTGCAGCGCGGCCTCGTCGAGCCGGCACCGGCCGCTCTCCAGGGCCTGCGCCACCGTGCGGTCGGCCACCTGGGCCATGAGGTCGCCGTAGCGCTCGGTCACGACGGCGGGGGCGAGGAACCGCGCCACCTTGCGCCGCTGGTCGTCATGCGTGGGGCCGTCCGAGACGAGGATCGGGTGGTGCTCGAGACGGCCCTGGGGGATGGCCTCGGCGGTGAACCCGGCCTGGGTCGTCGCGTGCCGCGCCCGGAGCAGCTGGCGTGCGGGCTGCAGCGCGCGCAGCCGCCACACCGTGCTCACGCCGGGGCGGCCTCCCGCGTCCACGCGTTCGACCCGGGGGGTCGCCGGCTCCTCGGGGCGGCGGGCCCGCCGGGCCCCCTCGGCGCCCGCACCCTGGTCACCCCCGCCGGGGTGGGCCGGGCAGCTCATCGGGAGCGGTAGCGCCCGGGGCGCAGGATCCCCTGCAGCGGCACGGTCCAGACGTCCTCGCCCTGCGCGCCCCAGCCGCCGAGCAGCTCGTTGGCGGCCAGGACCCCGGTCACGGCGGCGCGCTCCATCAGCGCCACCGGCCAGTCCACGCGCACCCCGTCGCCGGCCAGGACGAGACCGGGGTATGGCGTGGAGACGGTCGGCCGGTCGCGCCAGGGACCGGTGCCCACCAGGCCGCAGTCGTCCTCGACGAGCAGCTCCTCGTGACGGACCGCCAGCGCGGCCGTCTCGGGGTACACCTCGTGCAGCGAGCGCAGGAGCCGCTCCCTTACCGCGGCGATGTCGACCCCCCGCTCGCCGGACCCGCCGTCCGCGGCCAGCGACGGGTCGCGGGACGGGTCCACGGCATACGCGTGCAGCTCGACGACCGAGCCGCCGTGCTCGTCCGACCACCGTGCCGCGCCGGCCTCGAAGCGCTCCAGCACGGTGACGTTGTCGAGCAGGTCGAAGCCGCTGGTGCCGAGGAAGGCCTCCCGACCCGCCTCGACGAGGCCGTCGAGCCACAGCCGCAGCACGACGAAGGGCGGAGCGTTGTGGCCCGCGGCCAGCCTACGGTGCCAGTCCTGCTGGTCGGGACCGGCGGCGGAGAGCTCGCCGGCCAGGGCCCGGGTCGTCCTCGGGTCGGTGGCCAGGACCACGGCGTCGGCGTCCAGCGTCTCGCCGGCCCCGAGCCGCACCTGCCACGGCGCCCCCTCCTCGCCCGGCGCCCCCAGGTCCTGGACCCGAGTGCCGGTCCGGACGTCCGCGCCGCGGGCCAGGAGGTAGCGGTGCAACGGCTCCCAGAGCACGGTGTCGTAGTCGTCGTCCGGGACGTCGAAGAGCAGCCCCTCGGAGGAGCCGGTGAAGTAGGCGTGGAACATGCCCACGAGCTCGCCCGCGCCGAAGTCGTCCGGGTGGGCGAAGAAGGACCGCGCGAAGACCTCCAGCGCGAGGTGCCGGGCGCCCTCGGGGAAGCGCAGCCGGTCCAGGAACGCCTCCGCCGACTCCCCGTCGTAGCGCTCGTGGCTCTCCGGGTAGGACACGTTGATGAGCTCGATCGCGCTCGGCAGGTGGACCGAGGCCAGGCCGCTCAGCGGGAAGGTAGGGCTGCGGACCACGAAGGTCGCCAGGTTGGCCGGCGGGCTCGGCGGCAGCACCGCGAAGGAGTCGGTCAGCCCGTCGCCCCGGCGCAGCGGGTAGTCGGGCACCGGCACGAGGTGGGCCAGGGTCGGGTCGGCACGACGCAGCAGCGAGCGCAGCGTGTAGTACTGCCGGAAGAAGGCGTGGAACCCGCGTGACATGGTCCGGTCACCCTCGAGCGGCCAGGCGCGCACCCGGCCCCCGAGCTGGTCCTGGGCCTCGACGAGCGTCACCTGCACACCCCGCTCGACGAGCACGGTCGCCGCGGCGATGCCCGCGATGCCGCCGCCGACGACCACCACCCGCCGCTGTTCCTGCACCCTGGCCGCCCCGGCGGGGCCGGGGTGACGCACCGCTCGCCGATCGCGTCCGGGGGGGATCGGCCGCGGGCTCATGCCGCCTCCCCCTCGTGCGGGCGTCGGGCGAGGACGGTGTGCAGGATGCCGCGCTGCCACCCTCGGGGGGTGCTCCACCTCAGGTCCACCAGGCCGGCCCGGCGCAGCCGCGCCTCCAGCTCGCCGGTGGAGTCGTTGTCGAGCACGCTGCGTCGCAGGTAGGCGTAGATCGCCGGGTTGCCGCGAGTCAGCGCCGCGAGCGGGGTGACGACGAGACGACACACCGCCGACCAGGTCAGCGCCGCCCGGCGGTCGCCCTTGACGTGGTAGTCCTGGAGCGCCACCCAGCCGCCCGGGCGCACCTGGTCGACGATGGCGCCCACGACCTCGTCCCGCTGCTCGGCCGGCACGTTGCGCAGCAGGTATGCCGCCAGCACCCCGTCGGCGGTCTCGTCCAGCTCGGCTGCGGCCACCGTCGGCAGGTCCTGGGCGGGCGCGTGCACAAAGCTGACGCCGGCCGGCCACTCCTTGGCACGGGCCTGGGCCAGCATCCCCGCGGACGCGTCCAGCCCGACGATGCGCGCCCGGGGTCCGGCGGCGCCGACGAGCGCGCTGGTGGACAGTCCGGATCCGCACCCGAGGTCCCACAGCACGAGGGGTCCGTCCGGCAGGGCGCCCACCAGATCGGCGGCCGCGCCGGCCAGGGCGTCGTGGTAGCCCGGGTTGAGCCGGGTCAGCAGGTCGTAGCGGCCCGCCGCACGGTCGAACTCCTCGTCCAGCCGCGGCCTCGCCCTGCGCCCGGTCCTCGATACGTCTGCCACACGGCTCAGCCTATGCTGCCGTCCCGCGAGAGAGCCGCAGGTCACCCTGCAAGCACGACAGATGTCATCGGCGCCACCGCCCCCGCACGTCCTAGGTTGGTCGCCATGACGACTCCCGTGCTCCAGGTCGAGGCGCTGCGTCGCTCCTTCGGCCCCGCCACCGTGGTCGACGGGGTGAGCCTGCGCATCGACCCCGGGGAGACGGTCGGCCTCCTGGGCCCCAACGGCGCGGGCAAGACGACGACGATCTCGATGATCGCCGGGCTGCTGCGACCGGACGGCGGGTCGGTGCGCATCCAGGGGGTCGACGTGGCGAGCGACCCGCTGTCCGCCAAGCGTTACCTCGGCCTCGTCCCGCAGGACCTCGCCATCTACCCCGAGCTCTCGGCCCGCAGCAACCTGTCCTTCTTCGGCCGGCTGCAGGGGATGCGCGGGGCGGCCTTGCGCCGGCGGGTCGCCGAGGTGCTCGAGGTCGTCGGCCTCACCGACCGGGCCACCGGCCCCAGCAAGACCTTCTCGGGTGGGATGAAGCGCCGGCTCAACATCGCGATCGGCCTGCTGCACGAGCCCCGGCTGCTCATCCTCGACGAGCCGACGGTCGGCGTGGACCCGCAGTCGCGCAACGCCATCCTGGAGTCCGTCGAGGCGTTGTCGGGGGAGGGGATGGCCGTGCTCTACACCACCCACTACATGGAGGAGGCGGAGCGGCTCTGCGACCGCATCGGCATCATCGACGCCGGGCGGGTGATCGCCGAGGGCACGAGGGAGGAGCTCGTCGAGCTCACGGGACGCACCGACACCGTGACCCTGGCCGGCGACGGACCGCTGGAGGAGATCGAGGCGGCGGTGAGCCGCATACCCGCCGTGCGCGAGGTGCACCGGATCCCCGGTGAGCGACGGCTCGTCATGGTGGTGCAGGGCGCCCCGCAGGCGGTCAGCGCCATCGTGGCGACCGCGACCGGGGCCGGGATGACGCTGCGCGACGTGGAGATCAGCCGCCCGGATCTCGAGTCCGTCTTCCTGCACCTCACCGGCAAGGCCCTGCGGGACTGAGCATGGGACGTGTCCTGGTCATGGTGGGGTCGGACCTGCGCCAGCAGGTGCTGGACCGGTCGATCTTCATCTTCGGGCTGGCGGTGCCGCTGGCGCTCATGTGGGTCTTCTCGCTCGTCTTCGCGCCGCTCGCCGAGGAGCTCGAGCCGGTGACCGTCGCCGTGAGCGGGCCGGCGGAGGACCCGCTCACGGGGACCCTCGCGGAGACGCTGGACGGACTCGACGACGCCGTCGACACGACGGTGCTCGAGGTGGACGCCGCCGAGGTGCCGACGCTCCTCGCGGACGCCGAGGTCGGGGCCGCCGTCCTCGTCCCGGACGGCTTCTCCGCCGCGCTCGCCGAGGGGGACGCCCCGCAGGTGCAGGTGCGGCTGCCCGAGTCCCCCGGCCTGGAGGGCGAGGTCGTCACCGCGGTCGTCGACGGGGTGCTGCGGCAGTTCACCGCGACGGCGCGCACCGCCGCCGCGGCGGAGGAGCTGGGTGCGCAGCCCCAGGAGGTCGACGCCGTCCTGGCCGAGGACGCGGCGACCGGCCCTGCCGTGCTCTGGGCCCCGGGCGAGACGGCCGACGAGCAGCTGTCCGCCCGGGAGTCGATCGTCGCCGGCCAGGCCGGGTTCTTCCTGCTCTTCACCGTCGGCTTCGGGGTGCTGGGGCTGGTCGTCGAGCGGGAGTGGGGCACCCTGGCCCGGCTGCTGTCGATGCCGATCCCCTCGTGGTGGGTGCCGCTGTCCAAGGGGCTCTCCAGCTGGGCGCTGGGGGTCGTGGCGACCGGGGTGCTGCTCCTGGCCGGCTCCCTCCTCTTCGACGACGTCCACCTCGGGTCGCCCGGGGTCATCGCCGTGCTGCTCCTGGCCGTGGTGGCCGCCGCGACCTCGATCATGTTCGTCATCGCCAAGGTCGCCCGCACCGCGGAGCAGGCGGGGGTGGCGCAGACCATCGTGGCGATCACGCTGGGGATGAGCGGTGGAGCCTTCTTCCGGGTGGGCTCCGAGGGGCTTCTCGGCACCGTGCTGCAGCTCAACCCGGTCACCGCGCTGGGCCGCGGCCTCGGCATCACGGCCGGCGGCGGCGGGGTGGCCGACCTCACGCCGGTCCTGGTGGCGATGGGGCTGATGTGCGTGGTGATGGCGACGCTCGCCGTGCTGGTGCCCGGGCGGAGGGACGTGCTGTGAGGGTCGTGCTGGCGATCGCCTGGGTGGAGCTGCGGCGCTTCCTCGCCGACCGGTCCAACCTCTTCTTCGTGCTCATCCTGCCGTTGGCCATGGTGGCGGTCATCGGCTGGCAGTTCGGCAGCGACCGGTCCGGCGCGCCGGTCGCGGTGCAGGGCCCGGGGGGCGCGGCCACGCAGGCCCTGGTCGCCGGGTGGGAGGACGCCGAGCTCGGGGTCACCGTCCGCGACACACCGGAGCTCGTGCAGGAGGACGTCTCCCGGGGCAGCGCCGAGGTCGGCGTGCTCCTGGACGCCGAGGCGGAGGCGGCCTGGCGTGACGGCATACCGATGGAGCTGGAGATCATCACGGGGTCGTCGTCCGAGGCTCCGGCGGTGGCGCAGGTGGTCCGTGCCCGGGCGGAGGCGGTCGCGACGGAGGAAGGGCAGGTCAGGCTGCTGGAGACCGTCGGCGACGAGGCGGAGGCGCGGGCTGCGCTGGACGACGCCTCGACCCTCGTGCCCCCGGCGCAGCTGCTCGTGCAGCAGCCCGAGGACCCGGTGGCCGTGGCCTTCGAGGGGGTCGAGCAGTTCGACAGCGGGGCGGTCGCGCAGCTGCTGCTCTTCGTCTTCCTCAGCACCCTCAACGCCGCGCCGGCCCTCATCAAGGCCCGACGGGACGGGGTGGTCCGGCGCACCATGGCCGCCCCGGTGACGACCGCCCAGGCGATGGCGGGGCTGACGACGGGGCGGGTCGTCATCGCCCTGGTCCAGGGCGCCTACATCATGCTGGCCTCCAGCCTGCTCTTCGGGGTCCGGTGGGGCTCGCTCGGGGTGGCCGTCGTCGTGCTGCTCGTCTTCGGGCTGGTCGCGGCCGGGGTCGCGATGGTCATCGGGGTCCTGGTCGACAGCGAGGGGGCCGCCAGCGGGCTGGCCGTGGGGGGCGGGCTGGTGCTCGGGGCGGTCGGCGGCTCGATGGTGCCGCTCGAGTTCTACTCCGACACCCTGCGGCAGGTCGCCCAGCTCACCCCGCACGCCTGGGCCAACGAGGCCATGGCGCAGGTCCAGCGCCAGGGTGCGGGGATCGTCGACGTGCTGCCCCAGCTCGGCGTGCTCGCGGCGATGGCCGTCGGGGTGCTCGTCCTCGGCTCGCTGCTGCTCCGGCGCAGCCTCGCCCGGGCGATGTAGGGCTGACCGACCGGGGTATGCGCGCCCCGGCCGTGGTTCCACGGTCGCCGGGACTGCCGCCGCGACGTCATACCTCGATCGCCGAGCCCTCCGTCGCCTCCCCGCGCGTTCGGAGTGCACCCACCGCGCGTCCGGTGGAGTCCCGACACGCGTCCGGTGGAGTCCCACCGCGCGTCCGGTGGAGTCCCACCGCGCGTCCGGTGGAGTCCCGACACGCGTCCGGTGTGGTCCGTCCGCACGTCCGGTGCAGGGGAGGGCTACTCGTCGTCCACCAGGACGGCGGCCCCGCTGAACTGCGCGGCGTGCAGCCGCGCGTAGGCGCCGTCGCGCTGCACCAGGTCGTCGTGCGTGCCCTGCTCGACGATGCGGCCCGCCTCCATGACGAGGATGAGGTCGGCGTCCCGGATCGTCGAGAGCCGGTGGGCGATGACGAAGCTGGTGCGGTCGGCCCGCAGGCGGGCCATCGCCTCCTGGACGAGCAGCTCGGTGCGGGTGTCCACCGAGCTGGTCGCCTCGTCGAGGATGAGCAGCGAGGGCTGGGCCACGAACGCCCGGGCGATGGTGATGAGCTGCTTCTCCCCGACGGACACCGCGCCGGCGTCGTCGTCCAGGACCGTGTCGTAGCCGTCGGGCAGGTGCTGTACGAACCGGTCGACGTAGGCCGCCTCGGCGGCCGCGCGCACCTCCTCCCGGCTGGCGCCCGGACGCCCGTAGGCGATGTTGTCGGCGATGCTGCCCTCGAAGAGCCAGGTGTCCTGCAGGACCATCCCGACCCGGGACCGCAGGTCCTCGCGGGTCATCGTGGTGACGTCCCGGCCGTCGAGGGTGATGCGGCCGCCGTCCAGCTCGTAGAAGCGCAGGATGAGGTTGACCAGCGTGGTCTT
Source organism: Serinicoccus chungangensis (assembly GCF_001483745.1). Classification (GTDB taxonomy): domain Bacteria; phylum Actinomycetota; class Actinomycetes; order Actinomycetales; family Dermatophilaceae; genus Ornithinicoccus; species Ornithinicoccus chungangensis_A. The sequence goes on from NZ_LQBL01000029.1 coordinate 11,364, forward strand.
GCCCGCCCCCGTCGGACCCACGATCGCCACCGTCTGACCCGGCTCCGCGACGAGCGACAGGTCCTCGATGAGCGGCTCCTCGCCGTAGGAGAACCGCACGTCCTCGAAGACGATGCGCCCGCTGCGGCCCCGGGGGGCGGGTGGCGCGTCGGCCGGGTCAGGGGACTGGCGCGGTGCGTCCAGCAGCTCGAAGGTGCGCTCGGCGGAGGCCACGCCCGACTGCAGCAGGTTGGCCATGGAGGCGACCTGGGTCACCGGCTGGGTGAACTGGCGGGAGTACTGGATGAACGCCTGCACGCTGCCCAGCGACAGCGTGCCCGAGGTGACCCGCAGCGCTCCCACGACCGCGACCAGGACGTAGCCGAGGTTGCCGATGAGGAACATCGCGGGCATGATCACGCCGCTCATGAACTGCGCCCGCCAGGTCACGTCGTAGAGCTGCTCGTTGATCTCCCGGACCCGCCCGGCCACCTGTTCGCGGCGCCCGAACACGGTGACCAGCTCGTGGCCGGTGAAGGCCTCCTCGATCTGCCCGTTGAGGGTGCCGGTGTGCGCCCACTGGGCCTTGAAGAGCTTCTGGCTGCGGCGCGCGATGAGCACCGTCACCAGGACCGAGACCGGGACGGACAGCACCGCGATGAGGGTGAGCGTGGGGGAGATCCACAGCATCATGGCGAGGATCGCGACCACCGTGACGAGGGCGTTGAGCAGCTGGCCGAAGGTCTGCTGCAGGGTCTGCTGCAGGTTGTCCAGGTCGTTGGTGACCCGGGAGAGGATCTCCCCGCGCGGGCGGCCGTCGACATAGGCCAGGGGCAGCTCGTGCAGCTGGTCCTCGGCGTCGGACCGCAGGTCGCGGACGGTCCGCATCGAGATGCGGTTGACCAGCCGGGTCGAGACCCACATGAGCACCGCGGAGCCGGCGTAGAGCGCGATCACCAGCAGGACCGTGCGTCCGACGGCCCCGAAGTCGATCCCCTGGCCGGGCACGAGGTGGGGTGTCCCCGCCACCAGGTCGGCCATGGTGTCCTGCCCGTCGGCCCGCAGCCCGCGCACCACCGAGTCCACGCTCGCACCCGAGGGCAGCCGCGAGCCCAGGAACCCGGCGAAGATGTAGTCGGTGGCCCGGCCCAGCACGCGCGGCCCGAGCACGCTGAGCACCACGGCGACGAGGGTGAGCAGGACGGACAGCGCGACGTAGGCGCGGTAGGGGGACAACCGGCCGGCGAGCCGGCGGGCCGAGGCCGCGAAGTCGCTCGGCTTCTCGACCGGCACCGCCGCCCCGACCGGTCCGCCCGGCCCGCGCCGCGGCGGCGGGCTGGGGGTGCGGTCCTCGTCCTCGTCGCTCACGCCGCCACGTCCCCGTGCTGCTGCGACCGGACGATCTCGGCATACGTCGGGCAGGTCTCGACCAGCTCGCTATGCCGTCCGGTGCCGACCACCCGGCCCTCGTCGAGGACGACGATCTGGTCGGCGTCGGCGATGGTGGAGACGCGCTGCGCGACGACGAGGACGGTGGCGTCGCGGGTGAGGGGACGCAGGGCGGCGCGCAGCCGCGCGTCGGTGGCCAGGTCCAAGGCGGAGAAGGAGTCGTCGAAGAGGTAGACCGACGGTCGCGCGACGAGCGCCCGCGCGATGCACAGGCGCTGCCGCTGGCCCCCGGAGACGTTGCTGCCGCCCTGGGCGACCGGGTGGTCCAGCCCCTCCGGGAAGGCGCGGACGAAGTCGTCGGCCTGGGCGACCCGCAGCGCCTCCCACAGCTGCTCGTCGGTGGCCTCGGGGTCGCCGAAGCGCAGGTTGGTGGCCACGGTGCCGGAGAAGAGGTAGGGCCGCTGCGGCACCAGGCCGACCCGGGACCAGAGCTGCTCCGGCGCGAGGTCGCGCACGTCGACGCCGTCCACGAGCACCGCGCCGCCGCTGACGTCGGCCAGCCGGGGCAGCAGCCGGACGAGGGTGGTCTTGCCCGACCCGGTGGCCCCGACCACCGCCGTGGTGGTGCCCGGTCGGGCGACGAGGTCGATGTCCCGCAGGACGGGGTGCTCGGCGCCGGGGTAGGTGAAGGAGACACCCCGCAGCTCGACCAGGCCACGGGCGTCGGGCCGCGGCTCGCGCGGCTGCGCAGGGGCGACGACGCTCGTGCCGGTGCCGAGCACCGCACCGATGCGTTCGGCCGAGACGGTGGCGCGCGGGATCATCGTCGCGACCATCGTCGCCATCATGATCGACATGAGGATCTGGATGAGGTAGCTGATGTAGGCGGTCAGCGCGCCGACCTCCATCGCCCCGGAGGCGACGCGCTGCGCCCCGAACCAGATGACGCCGACGCTCGAGAGGTTCATGACGAGCATGACGAAGGGGAACATCAGCGCCATGAGGTCGCCGAGCCGGAGGCCGATGCCGGTGAGCTCGGCGTTGGTCCGGGCGAAGCGCTCCCGCTCCTGCGGCTCCCGCGTGAAGGCGCGGATGACGCGGATGCCGGTGATCTGCTCGCGCATGACCCGGTTGACGGCGTCCAGCTGACGCTGGTTGGCCCGGAACAGCGGCACCATCCGCGCGATGATGACCCCCATGCCGGCGAGCAGCACCGCGACGGCGACGGCGATGAGCGGGGAGAGGCCGACGTCCTGCCGGACCGCCATGACGACACCGCCGACGGCGGTGATCGGGGCGGCGACGAGCATGACGAGCGCCATGAAGGTGACCTGCTGCACCTGCTGGACGTCGTTGGTGCTGCGGGTGATGAGCGAGGGGGCGCCGAACTCGCCGAGCTCCCGGGTGGAGAAGGACAGCACCCGCTCGACCACCGCGCCGCGCACGTCGCGACCCACCCCCATCGACGTCCGCGCCGCCGCCCAGGTGGCCGCGATCTGGGCGGTGGCCTGGACGGCGCTCACCGCGAGCATGATGCCCCCGACCCGCCAGATGTAGGGCAGGTCGGTCTGGACGATGCCGCGGTCGATGATGTCGGCGTTGAGGCTGGGGAGGTACAGGCTGGCCAGGGTCGCCACCAGCTGAAGGGCCAGCACCGTCACGACGAGCCCGGTGTAGGGCCGCAGGTGGCGGCGCAGCAGTCGGGTGAGCACCTCCTGATTGTGCACCCTTGCACCGACACAGAGCTGTGACCTGTCTCGTGACGGTGAGGTAAAGGGCATACCCGCAGGTCAAGACCCCTTGACGCAGCGTCCGACAGGCCGTCGTCGTGACCTGATCGTGATCTGATCGTGACGTCGCTCCCCTGGTATGCCGTCCCCCAGCGCCTAGGGTCGAAGGCGGCCCTCACAACGACCTGTCGGGGCCGAATCATCGAAGGAGATCATTCGTGAGCAGTGCTAGGCCAGGGGGATCCCCCCGCCGTGCTCTCTCCGCGATCGCCGTCCTGTCGCTGACCGGAGCCGTCCTGGCACCGCTCTCGGCCGCAGCCGACGAGGACGCGTTCGTCGCGCCGGGCTCCCCGGCGCCGGAGAGCAAGATCCAGGACAACCAGGCCACCGGCGCGGAGCTGGTGCCCGACTCCTACTTCGTCCAGCTCGCTGGACCCAGCACGAGCGCCGGCGGTTCGCTGGCCTCGATCGAGTCCCAGCGCGACCGCTTCCTCGCCGACGTGGACGCCTCCGGCGTCGAGCTCGAGGTGCGCTCGGAGTTCGGGACCCTCTGGAACGGCCTGTCGGTCACGGCCAGCGAGAGCTCGCTGGTCGAGCTGGCGGCCTCCGACGCGGTCGAGGCGATCTTCCCCGTCGGGGTCATCGACGCCCCCGAGCGCCCCGAGGGAACCCAGATCGACCCCGAGCTGTTCACCGCCATCTCGATGACCGGTGCCGACATCGTGCAGAGCGAGCTCGGCTTCGACGGCACGGGCGTCCGGGTCGGCATCATCGACACCGGCATCGACTACGACCACCCGGACTTCGGTGGAAACGGCAGCCCCGGCAGCACGACCTTCCCGACCGAGAAGGTGGCCTTCGGCTACGACTTCGTCGGCGACGACTACAACGCCGACCCCGGCGCGGGCGACGCCTACCAGCCCAAGCCGTTCCCGGACGAGGACCCCGACGACTGCCAGGGTCACGGCACCCACGTCGCCGGCATCACCGGCGCCGACGGCGAGGTCACCGGTGTGGCCCCCGGCGTGACGCTCGGCGCCTACCGCGTCTTCGGCTGCGAGGGCTCGACCGACGCCGACATCATGCTGCACGCGATGGAGCAGACGCTCACCGACGAGATGGACGTCGTCAACCTGTCCATCGGCTCGGCCTTCTCCGCCTGGAAGGAGTACCCGACCGCGCAGGCCACGGACGCGCTCGCCCGCGAGGGTGTCGTGGTGGTCGCCTCCATCGGCAACTCCGGGGCCAACGGCCTGCATTCGGTCGGCGCCCCCGGGGTCGGCGAGGACACCATCGGTGTCGGCTCGGTGGACAACACGTTCTACGAGGCCAACTTCTTCGTCGACGAGGAGGAGAACGAGGTGCCCTACACCATCGGGTCGCCGGCACCGGAGCCGCCGACCTCGGGTGAGGACGACGTCGTCGCCGTGCACGAGCCCGGCACGACCGAGGCCCAGGCCTGCGGCACCGACCCCTTCACCGCGGAGGAGCAGGCCGTCATCGAGGGCAACTGGGTCATGATCCAGCGTGGCACCTGCAGCTTCTACGAGAAGGCGGCTAACGGCCAGGCAGCCGGTGCGGCGGGCGTCATGCTCTACAACAACACCGGCGGCAGCATCAACCCCAGCCTCGCCGGCGACCCGGAGATCGAGGTCCCGGTGGTCATGGTGACCCAGGCCGACGGCGAGCGGCTCGCCGCGGACGCGCTGGCGACCGACGGCCACGTGGTGACCTGGACCGACGGTTCGACCTCGGTCCCGAACCCGACCGGCGGTCTCATCAGCTCGTTCAGCTCCATCGGGACGATGGCGGACACCACCTTCAAGCCGGACCTGTCCGCGCCGGGTGGGCAGATCTACGCCACCTACCCGCTGGAGATCCAGCCCTACGCCACGCTGTCCGGCACCTCGATGGCCGCCCCGCACGTCGCGGGGGCCGCGGCCCTCATGCTCGAGGCCGACCCGGACCTGGGTGTCGAGGAGGTCAAGCTCAAGCTGCAGAACAGCTCGATGCAGCTGCCGCTCAACGTCTCACCGGCCGCCGGCCTGGAGCTGGTGCACCGCCAGGGCGCCGGCATGATCCAGATCGACGACTCGATCCTCGCCGAGGCCACGATCGAGCCCGGCCTGGTCCAGCTCGGTCAGCAGCTCGCCGGTGAGACCAGCACCCAGACGGTGACGCTGACCAACACCAGCGACGCCGAGCAGGTCTACGCGGTCGAGCACACGCCCGCCGTGGCCACCTCCGGCACGGCAAACGACTTCGGTTACTACCTCGCCCCGGCCGACGTCACCGTCGCGCCGAGCGTGGTCGTGCCCGCGGGTGCCAGCGTGGAGGTCCCCATGACCATCACCTCGCCGGCGATCGACGGGGAGATGGGGCCGATCTTCGGCGGCTACGTCACCTTCACCACCGGTGAGGGCGAGGAGGCCGACTCCTACGCGGTCGCCTACGGCGGTCACGCGGCCGACCTGCAGGAGACCGAGGTGCTCGCGGACCGCACCGACGGCACCGAGCTGCCCGCGCTGGGCGCGGTCGCCGACTGCGGCATGTGGCTCGGCTACGAGTGCGTCGACCCGGCCGGGACGTACGTCCTCGGCGTCGACGAGGGCACGACCTTCTCCATGGAGCAGGACGACGCCCCGCAGTTCCTCATCCACTTCGAGCATCAGGCCCGGCGCATGGAGTGGGAGCTCTTCGCGGCCGAGGAGGACGGCGCCAAGGGTGAGTCCCTGGGTACCGTCGCCGAGGTCGACTACCTCGCCCGCTCCGCCACCCGCGACGGCTTCTCGGCCTACCCGTGGGACGGCATGATGATCGACGACAACGGCGCCAAGGTCCGGGTCCCGGACGGCGACTACGTCATGGAGATCGTCGTCACCAAGGCGAAGGCGTGGAACGACGACCGTGAGGCGCAGACCGAGACGTGGGACAGCCCCGTCTTCGGGATCGCCTTCGAGGGCTCGGACTACGGCAACGAGGACCGCCCGGCGGTCGAGCGCACGCTCGGCCAGGACCGCTACTCCACCGCCTCCGAGCTGGCCGTCGAGGCCTTCCCGCAGGGCGTGGAGACGGTCTTCGTCGCCAGCGGCCGGGCCTTCCCGGACGCCCTGGCCGGCGGCGCCCTCGCGGGCTCCGACGGGGCTCCCGTCCTGCTGACCAAGCCGGACGAGCTCCCCGCGGCGACGCGGATGGCGCTGCAGCAGCTCGGCCCGGACAACATCGTCGTCCTCGGTGGTGACGGTGCGGTGAGCGACGACGTCGTGACGGCGCTCGGCGAGTATGCCGACGTCGATCGGCTCGCGGGTGCCAACCGGTACGAGACGGCCGTCGACATCAGCCAGGCCCAGTCCGACGACGCCGACATCGTCTTCCTCGCCAGCGGCAGGGACTACCCGGACGCCCTCGCGGCGGCCGCGGCGGCCGGGATGGAGGACTCCGCGGTCCTGCTGACCCGTCCGGACCTGCTGCCGGGCGCGACGGCCGACGAGTTGGAGCGGCTCTCGCCGGAGACGGTCTACGTCGTCGGTGGCGACGCGGCGGTCTCGGACGACGTGGCGACCGCCGCCGGCGCCGACGCCGGTGAGGTCGTGCGGCTGAGCGGTACCAACCGTTACGGCACGGCCGCCGCGGTGGCCGCCGAGTTCTTCCCGACCCCGGCTCCGGGCGCCTTCCTGGCGACCGGTGCGGAGTTCCCGGACGCCCTCGCGGCGGCCCCGGTGGCGGCGATGAACAACATGGCGGTGCTACTCACCCGGACCGATGCCCTGCCCGGTGACACGGTCGACGCGATGACGCAGATGCGGGCCCAGCTCGTGCACATCGTCGGCGGCTACGGCGCGGTCAGCCTCGGGATCCAGGAGACCCTTGAGGAGGTCGTCTACCCGTGAGGCCCCTGGCCTGACGGACCATCGACGAGGCCCCCGGCGCGCATCGCGTGCCGGGGGCCTCTCGGTGCGGTCGATTCTCAGGCCGGTATCTCTCCCGATCCTCGCCGCACGAGTCGCGTCGGGAGATCGGTCACCGTCGCCGGATCGTCCCACCCGGCCAACCGGGCGACGAAGCGCTGGGCGGCCAGGGCGCCGATGCGGTCCGTGTCCTGGACGACACAACTGACCCCCGGCACGATGAGGTCGGCCATCTCCAGGTCGTCGAAGCCGATAAGCGCCACGTCGTGCTGCCGTCCGCGCTGCTGCAATGCGCGGATGGTACCCACGCAGATAGTGTTGCGCGCGGCGAGCAACGCGGTGGGTGGCTCGGATCCGTCGAGCAGTTCTAGCGTGGCCCGGAGCGCCTGCTCCTCGGTGCGGAGGTCGGTGAGCTCGGTGCAGCCGGTGACGCCCCCCGCCACCTGCCGGAAGCCGTCGCGCCGTTCCTGCATGGTCGGCAGCGGCTCCAGATCGCCGAGGAAGGCGATGCGGCGGTGCCCGTGGTCCCAGAGCTGCCGAGTGGCGGTGACCGCACCGCCGACGTTGTCGCTGCGGACCACGTCGGCGGTGATCCCTCTGGGCAGCCGGTCGACGAAGACCACGGGGAGGCCGCGGGCGCGCTCGGGTGCCAGGTGGCTGTGGTCGTCGCGGCTCGTCGTGAGGATGAGGCCGTCCACCCGGCGCTGGAGGAAGGCGTTGATCCGGCTGAGCTCGGTGGCGGGCTCGTCGTCGCTGCTGGCGGCGAAGGTCACCATGCCGTGCTCGTTGGCCACCCGCTCCACGGCCGCGTGCACCTTGCTGTCGAAGGCGTTGCCCACGCTCGAGAGCAGCAGACCGAGGGTATTAGTCCGACTATTGGCCCGCTTGAGCATCGCCGCCCGCTCGTCGAGCTGGTAGTGGAGAGAGCTCGCCGCGTGCAGGACGCGCTCGCGCATCGCCTCCGAAACATTGCGTTCACCGTTGACAACGCGAGAAACTGTCTTGAGTCCCACTCCGGCGAGGGCGGCCACGTCCTTCATCGTGGGACGGGAGGTGGCGGCGGACTCGCCTGACAACGATGTCACGATTTGATCTCCTTGTGGCTCGGGTGGGTTGACCATAGCGAAGACATGTGGCTTGACTGTCTCTTGACAACGTTGTCGGTCGTTGCCGGCAACCCGTATCGGGAGGACACCATCATGCGCACGACAACGACCACGAGCCTGGCCCTGGCCCTCGGCCTATCCCTCACCCTGGCCGCCTGCGGCGACGACGCGAGCAGCACCAGCGCCAGCGGCGGAGACACCGCCGACACCTCCTCCGGGGAGGAGGTGGCGGTCTCGCTGATCGTCAAGACCACGACCAACCCCTTCTTCGTCGCGATGCAGGAGGGGGCCGAGGCGGCGGCTGAGGAGCACGGCGTCAAGCTCACCCTGGCGGCCGGCACCGAGGACGGCGACGAGCAGACCCAGATCGAGGCGATCGAGAACGCCGTGGCCCGTGGCGACCAGGGCATCCTCATCACGCCGAACGGCCCTGCTGTGGTCGACGCCATCGACCGTGCCCGGCAGGACGGCGTCTACGTGATCGCTCTCGACACCCCGCCGGACCCGGCCGATGCCGTGGACATCACCTTTGCTACCGACAACCGTCTTGCCGGTCAGCTCATCGGTGAGTGGACCGCTGGCCAGCTCGACGGGGAGAAGGCCACGATCGCCCTCCTGGACCTCTTCGACGACAAGATCGTCTCGGTCGACTACAACCGCGACCAGGGATTCCTCGAAGGAATGGGCATCGACGTCGCCGACCCCAACACCAACGGCGACGAGGAGGCGACCGGCGAGTACAGCGGCGGTGAGTACGAGATCGTCGGCAACGAGGCCAGTGACGGCGCCGAGGACGGCGGCCGCACCGCGATGGAGAACCTGCTGGCCAAGAACTCCGAGATCAATGTCGTCTACACCATCAACGAGCCGGCTGCTTACGGCGCCGCCCAGGCCCTCGAAGCCGCAGGGATGTCGATGGACGACGTGCTGATCGTGTCGATCGACGGCGGGTGCGCCGGGGTCGAGAACGTCAAGGACGGGCTGATCGACGCCACCAGCCAGCAGTACCCGGTGAAGATGGCCGAGCTCGGAGTCGAAGCGATCGTCACCCTCGTCCGGGACGGCACCGCGCCGGAGACCTCCGAGGGCCTGGACTTCTTCAACACCGGCGTGGAGCTGGTCACCGATGCTCCCGTGGAAGGGGTCGAGTCCATCGACGCCGAAGCCGCGGCCGACATCTGCTGGGGCTGAGGCGCATGACTGGAGACACGGTTGCCGCCGGCGACGCCGCCGGGGCTGGTCCCGGCGGCCCGTCAGCTCACGACACGGCGGCGCAGTTCCTCGATCGGCGGACGCCTCTCCAGCGCGCTCGTGGCCTGTTGCACAAGTACCCGGCGCTCTCGCCGGCGCTGGTGCTACTGATCTCGGTGATCGTCTTCGGCTCGCTGAACGACCGGTTCCTGAACCCGACGAACCTGTCCCTGATCACCCAGCAGGTGGCCGTCGTCGGCACGTTGGCCCTCGCACAGACCCTGATCATCCTCACCGCAGGCATCGACCTGTCGGTGGGCGCAGCCATGGTGCTGTCCTCGATGGTGATGGCCCAGGTGGCTGCCAACCAGGGGGCTCCCGCTGTGCTCGCCCTCGGGATCGGGCTGCTGGTCGGCGTCGGGACGGGAGCGCTCAACGGGGTGCTCGTCACTCGGCTCAAGCTGCCGCCCTTCATCACGACCCTGGGCACCCTCAACGTTTTCACGGCGCTCGCGCTGCTCTACTCCGGAGGCTCGACGGTGCGCGGCGGGGAGATGCCGAGCCTGCTGCCCTGGACCGGACTCTCCTTCGAGCTCGCCGGGATCCGGGTCAGCACCGGAGTCCTGGTGATGATGCTGCTCTACACCCTTATCGCGGTGGCCCTGACGCGCACCGCCTGGGGACGGCACGTGTACGCCGTCGGCGACGACAAGGAGGCCGCGCGCCTGGTCGGGATCTCCCCGCGGCGCGTGCTCCTGTCCGTATACGTCGTGGCCGGGGCCATCATCGCGGCGGCCGCGTGGATCCAGATCGGTCGGGCCAACGCCGCCAGTCCCAACATCGTGGGCGATCTCAACCTGGACTCCATCACGGCCGTGGTCATCGGGGGCACCAGCCTGTTCGGGGGTCGGGGCACGGTTTGGGGCAGCCTGCTCGGCGCGCTCATCGTCGGCGTGTTCCGCAACGGCCTCTCGCTGGCCGGGTTGGACGTGCTCTACCAGACGCTCGCCGTCGGCCTGCTCGTGCTCGTCGCCGTCGCGCTGGACCAGTGGATCAGAAAGGCACCGTGATGAGTGAGCAGCAGCATGACTCCACCCCCGTCCTGCAGGCGAACGGGCTGGTCAAGGCCTTCGGCCGGGTCGTCGGGCTCGATGGTTGCGACCTGGAGCTCTACCCCGGCGAGGTGCTCGCCGTCATCGGCGACAACGGCGCCGGCAAGTCCACCCTCATCAAATGTCTGACCGGGGCTGAGATCCCGGACGCCGGTCGGCTCCAGGTGCACGGCAAGGAGGTGCGCTTCACGTCCCCGCAGTCCGCGCGTGACGTCGGCATCGAGACGGTGTATCAGACCCTGGCGGTGGCCCCGTCGCTAGACATCGCGGCGAACCTCTTCCTGGGCCGGGAGGAGCGCCGGGCCGGGCCCCTCGGGTCGGTCCTGCGGATGATGGACCGGGCCGGGATGCGGGACAAGGCGCGGCGGGAGCTGACCGCACTGGGGATCTCGACCCTCCAGGACGTCACGGTGCCGGTGGAGAACCTCTCCGGCGGCCAACGGCAGGCGGTGGCGGTAGCCCGCGCCGCCGCCTTCGGCTCCAAGGTGGTGATCCTGGACGAGCCCACGGCGGCGCTGGGCGTGCGTGAGTCCAAGCAGGTGCTCGGGCTGATCGACACGCTGCGCTCGCGAGGCATACCGGTGATCCTCATCAGCCACAACATGCCCCAGGTCTTCGAGATCGCGGACCGGATCCACGTCCAGCGGTTGGGGCGCCGAGCCGCGGTAATCACCCCGCAGTCGCACTCCATGACCGACGCGGTGGCCATCATGACCGGCGCGAGCGCCGGCGACAAAGCCGCGTAGCACCACGTCCGCCCCGGCCCCGTGCCGGGGCGGACCTGTATCCATCCCCCAGGACAAAGGAGTCCTCATGTCTGGTCCGTCCACCCGCGCCTCCCGGATCGCGTCGACCCGTCGCCGCCTGATCGCGGCCGCGACCCTCGTCCTCGCCCCCGCCGTGACGCTCGCGCCGTCGGTGGCAGCCGTCGAGCCCCCGGTCGGCGAGGAGCCGCACCGCCCCCTGGTCCACTACACGCCCGAGCAGAACTGGATGAACGACCCCAACGGACTGGTCTACCGGGACGGCACCTACCACCTCTACTACCAGCACAACCCCGAGGGCGACGTCTGGGGCAACATGTCGTGGGGGCACGCCACCAGCACCGACCTCGTGACCTGGACCGAGCAGCCGCTGGCCATCCCGCAGACGCGGGACGCGACCGGACGCAGCATCGAGGACATCTTCTCCGGCTCGGTCGTGGTGGATCACGGCAACACCAGCGGCCTGGGCGACGGCGGCGAGGCACCGATGGTCGCGGTCTACACCAGCGCCTACACCGATGCCCACCCCACGCTCGCGGGCCGCCAGGCCCAATCGTTGGCCTACTCGGTGGACGGCGGGACTACGTGGACCAAGTATGCCGGGAACCCGGTCCTGGACCGGGAGTCGCCGAACTTCCGGGACCCGAAGGTGTTCCGCTACACGCCGGAGGACGGCGGTGAGCCTTACTGGGTCATGGTGGTGGTCGAGGCGATCGACAAGGAGGTCCTCATCTACCGCTCCGAGAACCTCATCGACTGGACCTACCTGTCGACCTTCGGTCCGGTCGGCGCCACCGGGGGCATGTGGGAGGTGCCCGACCTGGTGGAGCTGCCGGTGGACGGGGACACCGACGACACTCGCTGGGTGATGCTGGTCTCGATGAATCCCGGGGCGGTCGCGGGGGGCTCCGGGGTGCAGTACTTCGTCGGTGACTTCGACGGGACGACGTTCACCCCGGAGCAGCTGCCCGACCCGGGGACGACCCCGGCGCCGGGTCGGGTCGTGGCCGACTTCGAGGCAGAGACCTGGGCGCAGACGGGGTGGGACGTCACCGTCGACCCGGCGGTGGAGTCCGGCCCCTTCGGTGCCGCCCCGCAACCGGGCGCCTGGCCCGGTCAGCAAACCGTGAGCGGCTACCTCGGGGAGCGCCTGCTCAACAGCTTCGTGGACGGCGACGCCGCCGTCGGGACTGCCGAGTCACCGGAGTTCACCATCGACCAGCCCTATCTCAACGTGCTGCTCGGCGGTGGCCGCCACGCGCGCATCCCGGGTGGGCAGCTGGGCAACGAGCCGCCGTCCGGAGCGCTGCTGTGGGACGGTTTCGAGGGCGACGACACCGGGGGCAGCTCCCTGGCGGACCTGGGTTGGACCGGCGAGGGCGATCTCGCGGCGTCCGACAGCCCGAGCGCGGCTGGAGGCGAGTATGCCTTGGGTCAGCGGCGGATCAACACCTGGGAGGGTGGGCCGCACGGCGACGCCAACACGGGGTCGCTGACGTCCGGGCCGTTCACGGTGTCTGCGGACCACCTCAGCATGCTCGTGGGAGGCGGCCGTCAGGACGGCGACCCGCTGCTGCAGGTGCAGCTGCTCATCGACGGTGAGGTCGCCCGGTCCCTGACCGGCCCCGAGGACGGCGCGATGCAGTGGCGCTCCTGGGACGTCGCCGACCTCGTGGGGCAGCAGGCGCAGCTCCGGGTCGTGGACGAGGAGACCGAGGGGTGGGGCCACCTGACCCTCGACCACGTCGTCCTGGGCGACGAGCCGGCCCGCCCACGCAGCGACGAGACGACCGTGAACCTCGTGGTGGACGGCGACGTGGTGCGCAGCGCCACCGGTCAGGACAGCGAGGAGCTGGACTGGGTGAGCTGGGACCTGGCCGACCTCCAGGGGCAGCGGGCCTCCGTGCGGGTGGTGGACAACCACCGCGGCGGTTGGGGGCACGTGCTCGTGGACGACGTCGTGCTGTCAGGGCAGCCGCAACCGCGAGGTCTGGAGCGACACCAGTGGTTGGACTGGGGCCAGGACTTCTACGCCTCCATCTCCTTCGCCGACATGCCGGACGACCGGACGGTCCTCATCGGCTGGATGAACAACTGGCTCTACGGCACGGCCATACCGACCTCGCCGTGGCGGTCGGCGATGAGCCTGCCGCGCGAGCTGCGGCTGGTCCGGGAGGACGGGCAGGTGGAGCTGCGTCAGGAGATCGTGGCGGAGGTCGAATCGCTGCAGGCTCGTCGTGACTCGGTCCGCTGCGGCGGGCTCCGGGTCCGGGACGGACGCACCGTGGCTCTGGACCCGCGGGCGGAGGCCTATACGATGCAGGTCCGGCTCAGGCAGCGGGACGCCCGTCGCTCCTCGGTCGTGGTGCAGGCCGACGCGGCCGGCACCGGGACCGAGATCGTCGTGGACTGGGAGCAGGAGCGGCTCACGGTGGACCGCAGCACCTCCGGTGAGGTGGACTTCCACCCGACCTTCGCCGGGTCCGCCTCGGCGCCGATCCAGGTGCGTCGCGGCGCGGTGGACCTGACGGTCTATGTCGACCGGTCTTCGGTGGAGGTCGTCGTCGGCGACGGCGAACGGGTCCTGACCAGCCAGGTCTTCCCACGCCTGGGGCAGGACGGCGTGCACCTGGGCAGCGAGGGAGGAACGACGACGGTGTCGCGGCTGCGGGTGAGGCCGCTGGAGCAGGTCGAGACCCGACCGGTGCGCGGGCGGGAGTGCCGTGCCAGCGGTCGCGGGTGAGCTGCCAGGTCCGCCCGGTCAGCCGGTCCTGGTGGGCTCGGCCACCCGCAGCGGGGTGACGGAGATCTCGCGCAGCTCCACGGTGCCTCGCTCGGCATACGCGACCGGGGTGCTCGGGCGTGAGTCGCCGTAGCTGAGCATGCTCAGCGCAGCCTGGCCCTGGTTGACGAAGGCCTCGACCGAGGCGACGTCGACGACGACGTCCAGCTCGACCTGGCCGTCGACCGGGGCGACGTCCGCGGTGCTGATCTCCTGGTAGGTCGGGGGCATCTGGGCGGCGGCGGCGTCGGCGTCCCGCGCGACGAAGGCCTGGCCTGCCGCGAAGTCGTAGCCAACGGTGCTGAACGTGCCGTCCTCGTGCTCGATCCGGAGCCGGAGCTCGGCGTCCGGCTCGGGTGCGGAGGCCACGACGCGCAGCCGGTAGGCGTCCGCCGCGGGGGTGCCGAGCGTGGTGGAGCCGCCGGCGTCCAGGCTCACCGCGGGAGCACGTTGGGCCGGTCCCTCCAGACCGGCCAGGCTGTCCACCGGCATCGAGGTGAGCATCGGCCCGTCCTCGGTCCCGCGCAGGCTCAGTTCCCGGACCACGCTCGCCGAGCCGCCGTGCCACTCCTCAGTGGGCAGAGACCCGGCATACGCCCAGTTGTTGAGCCAGCCGATGCTGTAGCGGCCGGCCAGCTGCTCCTGCGGCGTGAGCCGCGGATCGCTCCAGGTGACGGCGGCGTAGTAGTCCGGACCGCGGTCCAGCCACTGGTGCCGCTCGTCGTCCGGAGCGAAGCTCTGCCCGTCCCAGGTGCCGGTCCAGTAGGCGGTGCCGGTGGTCATGCCGTCGGCTGCCCCGTTGGCGCCGGTGAGCAGCACCCAGCGCACGTCCTCCTGATTCCCGTCCACCGCCATGGGGAAGAGGTCGGGGCATTCGAGCACCCCGAGGCCCGGCGCGCTGAAGTCGGAGGCATACGTCCAGTCGCGCAGGTTCGCGGAGGTGTAGAAGCCGATCCGGTCACCCTCGGCGAGCGCCATCACCCACTGGTCGCGCGCGTCGTCCCAGATCACCCGTGGGTCTCGCCAGGCGTCGACCCCCGGGTTGTCCATGACCGGGTTGCCCTCAAAGGACTCGAAGGTGAACCCGCCGTCGCGGGAGACGAAGAGCGACTGCCGCTGCACCCCGTCGACCTGCTGGGTCACTAGGGCCACCACGGCACCCGCACCGAAACCGGCCGTGTCGTGCTGGTCCACGACCGCGGTGCCGGTCCAGATGTCCCCCAGACCGTTCTGGTATTTCCCGATCGCGACGCCCTGGTCGACCCAGTGGACCAGGTCGGTGGAGGTCACGTGGTACCACTCGGTGCCGTTGCCCTCCGGGTAGTCGGCGTTGTAGAGGTAGTAGTAGTGCCACTGCCCGTCGAGGAAGAACGGCCGCTGCGGGTCGTTCATCCATCGTTGTTCGGGGGTGAGATGCACCGCGGGTCGGTATGCCGCGCTGCCGTCCGCGCGGCGGAAGGGATCGGGGGCAGGGTCCTCGGTCCGCTGCTCGTCGTCCGGAGCTGTGGTCACGGCGTTCTCGGCCGGGCCGGCCACCCGGTCATCTCCGGGTCCCAAGATATGCGGTCGCAGGAGAGCGACGGCGGCCACGGCGAGCAGCAGGCCGGTCACGATGATGAGCCTGGCTCTGGTCCGTCGTGGCTGGAGGGTCTTCTCGGGCATCCATTCCTCTCCTCGGCACGGGTCGGCCCGGTGGCCTGAGCCACCGGGCCGACCCGTCCTGCGTGGTGACTGCTAGCTGTTCACTCCAGGGTGCGCAGCTCGGTCAGGACGGTGTCCTCGATGGCGCCGTCACCACCGAGAACCTCCACGTCCCAGGGGCCGAGGGCCTCCAGCGCGTCCCAGGTCTCCAGCGGCACGGCAGTCGGCTCCACGAGCAGCAACGGGGTGTCCTCGGAGGCCGCCCGGGCCGATCCGGCCAGAGCGTCCGGCCAATTCTGGCCACTCGCGACGTAGGCGGTGTCGGACTCGGCGATGTCCGCCGACAACGCGGCTGCGGTGCCGTAGCGGTTGCGTCCCGAGACGCGGTTGACCGAGGCGTAGCTCTCCAGCGTCTCCTCGACGGTCTCGTCGACCGCGCCCTCGCCTCCGACGAGGACGATCTCGGAGACGCCCAGCTCGGTCAGCGCGTCGGCGGTCGCCGTCGGCACCCCGTCGGACTTCACCAGCAGGACCGGGGCACCCTCGGAGCCCGCCCGCGCCGAGGCGGCGAGCGCGTCGGGAAAGGTCTGCCCGGTCGCGACGTAGGCGACGTCGACCTCGCCGAACTCCGCCGCCAGCAGGGCTGCGGTCTCCCACCGCCCGGTGCCCGCGATCCGACGCGTGGGAGCGCCGGCCGCATCCGCGATGTCACCGACCACGTCGTCCTCGATGGCACCGTCTCCGCCGAGCACCACCACCTGGCCCGGGTTGAGCCTGTCCAGCTCGCGCAGGGTGGAGTATGGGGCGCTGTCATCCCGCGTCAGCAGGACCGGGGCGTCGATGCTACCGGCTCGTGCCGCCGCCGCCAAGGCGTCGGGGAAGTTGTCCCCCGTCGCGACGAAGACGGTGCCGACACCCGGGTCGTAGACCTGGGACAGCGCGACCGCGGTGCTGTATCGCGTGGTGCCGAAGATGCGACCGACGTAGATCGGCACGGTGGTCGAGAGGTTGGCCGGGATGTCTGCCCAGCCGCCCAGCCCGCCGTCGCCGTAGGACCGATCCACGGTGGAGGTGTCGCCCTCCAGGTCGATCCGCACCGTCGGGCCGAGCGTCCCACCGCGGATGAAGTCGTCGGTGGTGCCGATCGTGTCGATGAAGGACTGCACCAGACCGCCGGGCATGATGTAGTGCGAGTACGCCTGGAAGGCGCCCGGGTGCTGGTTGAAGTCGGGGTCGTAGGGGAAGCCCTGGAGGAAGTTGAGGTTCGTCGGGTTCCCCAGGGCCAGACCGGACCCGGCGTTCAGCGGCTGGAAGTCGCTGCGGATGCCGTCACCCACGAAGCCGTAGACGCCCTCTGGCCCGTCGATCCCCGCCGCGTAGGTGTTGCGGTGGCTGATCGTGAACAGGTAGGTCTTGCCGTCCTTGAAGACGAACTGCGGCCGCTCGGTCTGGTCGGTGACACAGTTGGCCGACAGGACCGGGGGCAGGAACTCCCACTCGGTGAGGTCCTCGTTGGTGGCGCGAGCGAGTCCCACGTTGCCGATCTGGTAGGTCGCGCCGGAGGCGTTGACCTCGTCGACGGTCTCGGCG
The DNA here is from genome assembly GCF_001483745.1 of Serinicoccus chungangensis. Classification (GTDB taxonomy): domain Bacteria; phylum Actinomycetota; class Actinomycetes; order Actinomycetales; family Dermatophilaceae; genus Ornithinicoccus; species Ornithinicoccus chungangensis_A. The sequence continues at coordinate 28,556 of NZ_LQBL01000029.1, forward strand.
TACGGGTCACCCTCCTGGTAACCGAGGTCCTCCTGGGTGCACCGGGCCTCCTCCCGCGGCATGGCCGTGTTGCCCTCGAAGAGCATGTAGGTCTCGCCCGGGTGGTCCGGGTGCTCGAAGGTCCACGGGTCGCGGAAGTTGAAGAACTCGTTCTGCTCCCCGTCCTGGTAGTACTCCCCGTCGGCCTGCAGCAGGTCGTAGACGTTGTCCAGGCCCTTGAAGTAGACGCCGTTCTCGTCCGCGTGGATCGTGCCCTCGCTCAGGGCCAGCCGCGGGTCGTAGGGCTTGATGTTGGAGCCGTCCGGGTTGCGGTAGAACGCGACGTCGGTGAAGAAGATCTTGATCTTGCCGTCCTCGAAGATCCGCGCCGATCCGGACCACTCGGTCTGGTGGCTGAAGGACTGGTCCTCGAAGATCTGTCCGGTGAGGCCGTCCTCGAAGACGAGTCCTCCGTAGGTCCAGCCGCCGTCCTCGGGGCGCTCGTCCCAGGGGATGTCGGCGGGGCGGTAGAAGTAGCCGATCCGCGCGTACTGGTGCCTCTCGTCGAAGCCGAGGTCCCGGTCGGCTACCAGGGAGAAGATGACCTCCCAGCCGTTGATGGAGTACTGGTTGGCGTCCTCGTCGGTGAGCGGCCAGGTGTCCCACACCCAGACTTGCTCGTCGGACATGTCGGGGAAGTCCTGCGGCACCGTCGGCATGGTGACCTCGGTCGGCATGGAGTTCTCTCGCGAGCCCGCGTCCGGATCAGACATCCGGGTGATCTGGCGGGCGTCGGCGCGCGTCCACTTCGAGGTGAAGTCCGCGTCCGGAGCGTAGGTCTCCTGGGTGTGCGTCGAGGGCTCGGGCCCCGGCTGCAGGTCGAAGTCGTCGGCGACGTCCACCGCCGAGACCGGTGCCGCCGGCACCGCGCTCGGTGCCGGCTCCGCTACTGCTGCCGACGTCCCCAGCAGGGTCGTCGTGACGAGCGCCGCCGCGGTGGCGACGCCCAGCGCGAGGCGGGAACGCCGCCTCGCGGGATGGGTTGTTCTCATGTGCTCCACCTGTGCTCTCCGTGAGTTGCGTTTCGGTCCGGTGCGAAGACTCCGACGGTCACGGTGGCGGAGCGATTTTCTCCATCATGGCCGAGACGATGCGGTTCCCGCAAGGGAAAGTTGGTGGAGAGGGCCTCTTCTCGGCGCGAGGGCGAGTCAACCACCCTTTGGGGTGGATCGAGCACAGCCCTACGACGGGAGCCGGTCCAGGTACTGTGCCAGATGCAGCAGCGCCTGCTCCCCGACGAGCTCCCCCGGGAGAAGCGGCACCTCGACGAGCGGCAGGTCCGGGAGCGAGGCGCCTACCTGCTCGACATATCCCTGCTCGACCCGGTGCCGGTCGGCCAGCAGCGGACCGGCGTCGGCGGGGGAGCGCTTGTTGACCACGAGCGCGCCGACGCCCATGCCGGCCCGGGTGAGCTGCTCGTGCAGCTCGACGGTCTCCAGGACGGGCAGGCGCTCGGCGGCGAGCACGATGACGAAGGCGCTGCGCGCCGGGTCCTGCAGCACCGATCGCAGCTGGGCGAAGCGGGCCTGCCGCCGGTCCAGGATGCGGCGGATCTCCGCGTCGCGGCGTGAGCGGCGGTCGGGCGTCGCGGTCTCGCCGCGACCCCGCGAGCTGCCCAGGACGTCGGCGGCGGCCCGCTCCCCGGCGTCCTGGCGCGGCCGGCCCTGCAGCCCGCGCAGGGCCGCCCCGAAGCGCGCCGAGCGGTCCTGGCGCCGCAGCAGCCCCTCGGTCCACGCCTGCATGAGCTCGGGCAGCGCGACGAGCCGGGAGGTGTGCCCGGAGGGTGCGGTGTCGAAGACGACGAGCTCGTCCGGGTGACGGCCCTCCAGCACCTCGGCGATCCGCTCGAGCACGGCGGCCTCGTGGGTGCCCGGGGCGTCGCGGGCCAGCTCCAGGTGCCGGCTGACCTCCCCCTGCAGGTGCTCAGGCATGAGGCGGTGCATGGTCTCGCGCACGGCCCGCAGGTGCTCGTCGGTGGTGCGGGCCGGGTCGATCTCGAGGCCGCGCAGCAGCGGGGCGAGCTCGACGGTCTCGTCGCCCACGGGCCGCCCCCACAGGTGGCCCAGGTTGTGCGCCGGGTCGGTCGAGACGACGAGTACCCGGCGCCCGCCGCGGGCGAGGGCGAGACCGAGCGCGGAGGCGACCGCGGTCTTGCCGACCCCGCCCTTGCCGCCGACGAAGAGGACCTCGCGCCCGTCCGCCAGCCCCCTCAGCACGCGCGTCCCTCGGTCAGCAGCACGAGAAGTGGTCCAGCGGGCTGCGGTCCAGGCCCATCCGGCGGTGCCAGTCGTGCACCTGGTCGTAGACCACCGGCAGCAGCTCGACGGTGTAGTAGCTCGCCGGGTTGGGCACGCCGAGCGCCTCGGCCATGACGACGACCATGAAGAGGTCGTCCTCGTCCTGCTGCGCCCGGGCGAAGGTCCGCGCGTAGGGCCCGGCGAACACGTCGCGCAGCACCCCGGCTGCCGACCGCAGGCGCGCGGTCGGCGACGGGGCTCCGGACCGGGTCAGCTCTCGTCCGACCGGGTCCGGTCCATCTCGCCCGAGGAGGCCACCTCGGCGGCGGACAGCTGCTCGAGCTCGGCGTCATCGTCGCCCTGGAAGTCCCGCGCCTTGCGCATGGCCCCCAGCGCCTCGACCATCACCCACAGCGAGGCGACGAGGATGACGATGTCGAGGACGAGCAGCAGCCAGTTGCCCTCGGACCAGAAGGTGCCCAGCTGGATGAAGAGGGCGTAGAGGGTCATGACGCCGACGAACCCGAGCGGGATGAGCGCGGGCAGCGCGGTGCGGCCGCGGCGCAGCAGCATGATCGCCACGATCGACAGGGTCAGGGCGGCGAGCAGCTGGTTGGTGGTGCCGAAGAGCGGCCAGATGAGCATGCCGCCCGAGCCGTCGACGCCGGCCCCGAAGGTCAGCGCGAGGGCGACACCGACGGCCACGATGGTCGCGAGGCCCTTGCCGAGCCGCACGCCGGCGATCTCGCCGATCTCCTGCACGACGAAGCGCTGCAGCCGGACACCGGTGTCCATGGTGGTGGCGGCGAAGAGGATGGCGGTCGTCGCCAGGATGGTGGCGGCCAGCGACTGCGGCAGGCCCAGGCCTCCCTCGACGATGGCGCCGCCGCCGGACACGAAGGCACCGACGCTGCCCTGCCCGAAGGCCGAGTAGACCTCCTCCCAGGCGGCGAGCGTCTGGAAGCCGGCGGTGGCCGCGATGATCGCGCCCAGGGCCAGCAGACCCTCGCCGACGGCACCGAAGTAGCCGACGAACCGGGCGTCGGTCTCCTTGTCCAGCTGCTTGGAGCTGGTGCCGGAGCTGACCATGCCGTGGAAGCCGGAGATGGCGCCGCAGGCGATGGTGACGAACAGCAGCGGGACGATCGAGGGGGTGCCCTCGGGGACGTTGCCGTTGACGGCCGGCGCGACGATCTCCGGGCGGGCCAGCAGCACCGACCCGTAGAGGATGCCCAGGGCGATGAAGAGCTGGAGCCCGTTGATGTAGTCGCGCGGCTGCAGCAGCACCCAGACCGGCAGCATCGAGGCGATGCCGGCGTAGACGAAGAGCAGGATGATCCAGACCGCGTTGGCCGGGAGCCCGGCGACGGTCTCCGGCAGGGCCAGCGGCACCTGGTCACCGACCCAGATGAGCGCGTAGAGCGCGACGACGCCGACGACCGAGACCAGCGGAAGGCTCCAGCGCAGCCGGTAGATCGCCTGGCCGACGAGCAGGGCCACGAGCAGCGCGCCCCAGGTGGGGATGACGGCGGTGGGGGTGCTGACGAGCAGCCCCGCGATGACCACCGCGAAGGCCGCGTTGACCATGAGCAGCAGCAGGAAGATGACGACGAGGAAGAGGTTGCGGCCGCGGGCGCCGATGTAGCGGCCGGACAGCGCCCCCATCGACTGGCCCTTGTTGCGGACCGAGGCCCACAGGGCACCCAGGTCGTGCATGCCGGCGAAGAAGACGGTGCCGATGGTCACCCAGAGGAAGGCCGGCAGCCAGCCCCAGATGACCGCGATGGCCGGGCCGACGATGGGTGCCGCCCCGGCGACGGAGGTGAAGTGGTGGCCCCAGAGGACGTACTTGTTGGTGGGGACGTAGTCGACCCCGTCCTCGAGCTCGTGGGCCGGCGTGCGCCGGGAGTCGTCGAGGGCGTAGATCTTGGTGGCCAGGAAGCGCGAGTAGAGCGCGTACCCGGCCAGGATCATGGTCACCCCGATGAGGGCGAGGACGAGCGAGTTCATGGCGGTCTCCGTTGACGGCGCGGCACTGGCGGTGCCAATCTACCCGACGCCGCTCCTCGTGCGTCACTCCCGTCCCGCCCGTCACACGGTATGCCGTGGGGCACGGCGCGGCGGGGGAGCCCCGAGGCTGGTCAGAGGGTCGGGGCGGGCGCGATCTCGATGTCCCCGAGCGTCGTCTCGACGTCGATGACGGACGGGGCGTCCTGCGCCTCGTCGACCCGTACGTCCCGGTCGCCCTGGCTGGTGGCGGTGGTCACGGCATACTCCTGCGACCCGGGCAGCTCGACGTCGACGTCACCGAGGGTGGTGCGCACCCGCAGCAGCTCAGGGGCCTCCTCGCCGGTGTGCTGCACGGTGACGTCGCCCAGCGTGCTGCGGACCGCCGCGCGCGTCGGCGCGCCGGAGAGCTCGATGTGCCCCCCGGTGACCTCGACCTGCACCTCACCGGTGCTGGAGACGTCGACGTCGCCGAAGGTGCCGTCGATCTCAAGCGCCGTCCCCGCCGGCACCCGCACCAGCAGGTCCTGGGAGCACACGCCGAGGTTGCTGCCGGTGCAGGGGGCCTCGACCTGCACCGTGCCCGACCCGCCCGGCTCCTCGATGCGCACCTCCGGCCGGTTCAGCGTCCACCGCGCGGTGGCGGTCACGCTGGGGTCCTCGCCCGCCGCCAGCTCGCGGACCTCCACGTCGCCGCGGGGCGCCACGAGGACGAGCCGGGTCATCGACGCGGGCAGCGCCGAGGTCCGCGACCCCTCCTGCGTCATCATGGCGGGCGCGGTGCTGAGGGCGCCGCCGGCGACGAGGACCGCCGTCAGCGCACCCCCCACGGCCCGCAGCGTGGGGTAGGGCGCCCGCGCGCGGACCGCTCGAGCCTGCGCCCGGGCCTCGCGCCGGTCGGCGGCGCTCATCCGCCCTCCCCGTGCTCGAGCCACTGCAGGACGGCCAGCACCCGGCGGTGGTCGTCGTCGGTGGGCGGCAGGTCGAGCTTGCCGAAGATGGAGGAGACGTTCTTCTCCACCGCTCCCTCGCCGATGAACAGCTCCCGGCTGATGGCGCTGTTGGTGCGGCCCTGGGCCATGAGCCGCATGACGTCGCGCTCGCGGGGGGTCAGGCGCTCCAGCGGGTCGACGTTGCGGGCCCGCGACATGAGCTGGGAGACGACCTCGGGGTCCAGGGCCGTGCCGCCCGCCGCCACCGTGCGCAGGGCCTCGACGAACTCCTGGGTGTCGGCCACCCGGTCCTTGAGGAGGTAGCCGACGCCCCTCGGGCGGCCGGCGAGCAGCTCGGTGGCGTACCGCTCCTCGACGTACTGGCTCAGGACGACCACGGCGACCTCGGGCAGCTCGGCGCGCACGGCGAGGGCGGCCTGCAGGCCCTCGGCGGTGAAGGTCGGGGGCATGCGCACGTCCACGACGACGAGGTCCGGGCGGTGCTCGCGCACCGAGACGGCGAAGGTCTCGGCGTCGGGGCAGGCGTCGACGACGTCGAAGCCGGTGGCCCCGAGCAGCCGCACGATGCCGTCCCGCAGCAGCACGGAGTCCTCGGCCAGGATGACCCGCAGCGGTGCCGGGGAGCCGGCCGGGCGGGAGGCCGCGACGCCGCTCATCGCGGCTCCCGGGCCCGCAGGGGCAGGGTGATGGCGACGGTGGTGCCGGTCCCCACGGGGGAGTGCACGTGCAGCTCGCCGTCGACGGCACCGACCCGGTGGCGCAGCCCGGTGAGGCCGCTGCCGCCGCCGACGACCGCCCCGCCCGACCCGTCGTCGGTGACCGTGATGGCCAGCAGGTCGCCGCTCAGGCCACGGGCGGTGCCCAGCTCGACACCGGCCCGGGTGGCCCGCGCGTGCTTGGCGACGTTGGTGAGGGCCTCGGAGACGGAGAAGTAGGCGATCGCCTCGGTCGTCGGGTCCAGCCGGCCGGCGGGCAGCCGCGAGGTGACCGTCACGGGGACGGGGCTGCGGGCGGCCAGCGCCGACACCGCGGCGTCCAGCCCGCGGTCGGTGAGGATGGGCGGGACGATGCCCCGCGCGACCTGCCGCATCTCGGTGATGGCCTCCTTGCTCGAGGCGTGCGCCTCGTCGAGCAGCTCGCGCACCTGCCGGGCGGCCTCGCGGTCGTCCGGGTTGCGGTCCAGGGCGTCCCGGGCCAGGCCGAGGGTCATGGCCACCGAGACGAGACGCTGCTGCGGACCGTCGTGCAGGTCGCGCTCGATCCGCCGGCGTTCGGCCTCGACCGAGTCCAGGGTGTCCTCGCGCGAGGTGGTGAGGGTGTCGACCCGCTCGCTCATCCGGCGCAGCTGGGCCTGCGGGTCCTCGCCCACCAGCCACCGGGCCAGGACGACGTCGACGCTCGCCAGACCCCGCGCGACCCACGGCATCCCCAGCACGAGCACGACGCCGACCAGCCAGGCGAGCGTCATACCGAGGAAGGACTCGACCCGCAGCCCCCAGAGCACGGTGACACCACCGGCCAGCGGCCCCCACAGCGGCAGGGTCGCGAGCAGGACCCCCTGGACCAGCAGGGTGAGGGTGAGGCCGCCGGCGACGATCCCCCAGAGCCCGTGCAGACCGACCCAGCCCAGGGCCCGCAGCCGCCGCTCGTCCAGGCCGAGGGCGCGGCGCCAGCCCGGGGCGGTCGACGGTGCCCGCTGCCCGATGTCCAGGCCGAGGAAGGCGGCGATGCGGTGCCGTTCCAGCACGGCGAGGCCGTAGGACCCCCAGATCGCCGGGACCAGCACGAGGATGCCCACCCCGGCGCCCAGCATCCCGAAGAAGCCGCCGATCGCGAGGCCGGCCAGCGCCAGCGCCGCCACGGCGGTGACCAGGCTGGTCACCAGGTAGCAGACGGTCCACCAGTGGTCGAGGAGACGGGAGGCCCGCTCCGCTGCGCCGCTCCGGGAGGGTGCGGCCCCAGGCCGGGCGGGCAGGGCCGGCGCGTCGTCCTCGACGCCGTCGTCGGGACCGCTCACCAGGCGGGGCATGCGGGCCGGGTCGGCCCCTGGGGCCCCGGGGGCCTGCATCGACGGACTGCTCATGCCGACCACGGTAGCCAGGACCGGGACCCCCGGTCAGCCGGTGCGCCCCCGGGACGACGGGGGGATAACCCCCCGGGCCCCTCGGCTCGACCGGCCCGGGCGGCGGTTCACGCCTAGGCTGGCGTCATGCGCATCGACCTCAACGCCGACCTCGGGGAGTCCTTCGGGACGTGGACCCTCGGCGACGACGACGCGATGCTCGGCCTGGTCACCAGCGCCAACGTCGCCTGCGGCTTCCACGCCGGGGACGCCCGCACGCTGGAGCGGACGGTCGCCGCGGCGGCCGACCGCGGGGTGGCCGTGGGTGCTCAGGTGTCCTACCGCGACCTCGCGGGCTTCGGCCGCCGGTTCGTCGACGCCGACCCGGCCGACCTCGAGGCCGACGTGCTCTACCAGATCGGTGCGCTGGAGGCCCTGTGCCGCGTGGCCGGGACCCGCGTGGCCTACCTCAAGCCGCACGGCGCGCTCTACCACGCCGTCGGGAGCCACGAGGGGCAGGCGCGGGCCCTGGTGAGCGCCCTGTCCCGGTACGACGCCACCCTCCCCCTCCTGCACCAGGAGGGGTCGCTGGTGTCCCGGCTGGCGCAGGAGGCCGGGGTGCGGGTGGTCGCCGAGGCCTTCGCCGACCGCGGATACCGCCCGGACGGCACCCTCGTGCCGCGCTCCGAGCAGGGTGCGGTGCTGCACGACCCCGAGGACGTGGCGGCCAGGATGCTGCGGCTCGTGCGCGAGGGCGTGGTGGAGGCCGTGGACGGCACCGACGTGCCCGTGCGGGTCGCCTCGATCTGCACCCACGGCGACTCCCCGGGCGCCGTCGCCATGGCCCGCGCGGTGCGGACGGCTCTGGAGGCGGACGGTGTGCAGCTGGCGGCCTTCGCGGGATGAGGTGCTGATGGACGTCACGCTGCTGCCGATGGGCCCGGAGGCCGTGCTGGTCGAGGTGGCCGGCACGGGGGAGGTCCTGGCGCTCGCGGACGCCCTGCGGGCCGGGGGGTGGGGGGTGGACCACTGGGCATCGGCGGTGACCGAGGTCGTGCCGGCCGCCCGCACCCTGCTGGTGCGGGTGGCGGACCCGTCCGACCTGCCGGTGGTGCGGGAGGGGCTGGTCGCCCTCGCCGCGGGCCTGGACGCCCCGCCGGACGTCGCCGCGACCCCGCACGCCCCCGAGGACGCGGTGGTCGTCCCGGTCACCTACGACGGCGCCGACCTGGCGGAGGTGGCCCGCCTGACCGGGCTCGCGGAGGAGGAGGTGGTGCGGGCGCACACCGGGTCCGTGTGGCGGGTGGGCTTCATCGGCTTCGCGCCCGGGTTCGCCTACCTCGTCGGCGGTGACGAGCGGCTGCACGTGCCGCGCCGGGACAGCCCGCGCACGACGGTCCCGGCCGGGTCGGTGGGCCTGGCCGGCGAGTTCGGCGGGATCTACCCCCGGGAGTCCCCGGGCGGCTGGCAGCTCATCGGCCGCACGGACGCCCTCCTGTGGGACGTCGAGCGCGACCCGCCCGCGCTCCTCGCACCGGGCGCCACCGTCCGTTTCGAGGAGGCCTGAGATGGCCGCCCTCGAGGTGCTCGACGTCGGCCCGCAGGTCCTCGTGCAGGACCTGGGCCGGCCCGGTCTGGCCGCCCTCGGCGTCGGCCGGTCCGGTGCCGCCGACCGCGCGGCCCACCGGCTCGGAGCCCGGATCCTCGCGCAGGACGAGGCCCTCGCCGGCCTGGAGGTCCTGCTCGGCGGGTGCCGGGTACGCGCCCACGGTGCGGTGACCGTCGCGGTCACCGGCGCCGAGGGACCGGTCGTCGTGGACGGGCGGGCGGTCGGCTGGGGCGCGCCGGTGCGCCTCGAGGACGGCCAGACCCTCCAGCTCGGGGCACCCACGACCGGCCTGCGCACCTATCTCGCCGTGCGCGGTGGTCTCGACGTGCCCGAGGTCCTCGGCTCGCGGAGCCGCGACACGCTGGCCGGGCTCGGCCCCGAGCCCCTGCAGCCCGGCGACGTGCTGCCGGTCGGCCGCCCTCCGACGCAGACCCCGACGGTCGACCAGGTGGCGCCGCCGGTGGAGTCTCCCGCCGCCCTGGTCCTCCACCTCACCCCCGGGCCGCGCGGCGAGTGGCTGGAGGACCTCGAGGCGCTGACCACCCAGGTCTGGACGGTCAGCGACCGCTCCGACCGCGTCGGCACCCGGCTCACGGGGCAGGCGCTGACCCGGGCGTCGGCCTACCGCGACCGCGAGCTGCCGAGCGAGCCGATGGTGCGCGGGTGCGTGCAGGTGCCCGCCGACGGCCAGCCCGTGGTCTTCGGCGCCGACCACCCGGTGACCGGCGGCTACCCGGTGGTGGCCGTCGTGGAGCCCGCGGACATGGACCGCCTCAGCCAGCTGGGCCCCGGGACCGAGCTGCGCCTGACCTGGGCCCCCGGGACCCAGCCCGGCCCGGCTCGTCCCTGACTGCCTGACCGGCCCTGCCTGCTCCCGGCTTGACGTCTTCGTGTGCGGTTCTGGCCCTCCTGGGGCCACCATCGCGCACAGTCGGCCCTGCCTGCTCCCGGCTTGACGTCTTCGTGTGCGGTTCTGGCCCTCCTGGGGCCACCATCGCGCACAGATCCACAGGGTCAGGGTCTGCACCCGCCCCTGGACGCAGAGGAAGGGCGCGTCGGTCCCGTGACAGCCGACGCGCCCTTCTCGCCAGGCACGCAACCCTCCCGATGACCTGTGGCGGGCGCGCAGGGGGGTGTGCCCACCACCAGTCACATTGCTCTCGTGCCTGATCGACCGGACGGCGCTCACGCGGCGCCTGGTCGATGTCTCCACGCTAACGGCGCACCGGCAAAGGGCGGGTATGCCGCGGGTAAGGACTTGGTCAAGTCTGTGACGGTTGGGGCGGGGCGCCGGTGGCCGCGACGGGTCCGCCCGGGTGCGCCAGACTGCACGGTATGCATCTGGCCGAGGTGACCTCGACGTCCGCCGCGGTGGCGGCGACCCGTTCGCGCACCGTCAAGACCACCCTGCTCGCGCAGGCCCTCACGGACGTGTCCGGCGGGGAGCCGCGCGAGGTCGAGGTGGTCGCCGACTACCTCGCCGGCACCCTGCCGCAGCGCACCGTCGGGGTCGGCTGGCGCTCGCTGCGAGACCTCCCCGACCCGGCCGCGGACCCGTCGCTGTCCGTGCTGGAGGTGGACGCGGCGCTCAGCGACCTCAAGCAGCTGGCGGGCGCGGGCTCGGCGGCCACCCGCAGCGCGGCGCTGCGCGACCTCCTCGGCCGCGCCACCGCCCAGGAGCAGCAGTGGCTCGTGGGCCTGCTCACCGGGGAGCTGCGCCAGGGGGCCGGCGACGGCGTGCTGCTGCCGGCCATCGCCCGGGCCGCGGACGTGCCCGAGCCGCTGGTGCGCCGGGCCGTCATGCTCGCCGGCTTCCCCGGCCCGGTCGCCCGCGCCGCGCTGACCGGCGGGTCGGCGGCGCTGGAGGAGGTCCGGCTGGAGGTCGGGAGGCCGCTGCGGCCGATGCTGGCCGGCTCCGAGCCCGACGTCACCGCAGCGGTCACCGGGGAGCGCGAGGTGGCCCTCGACCTCAAGCTGGACGGCATCCGCGTCCAGGCCCACCTCGACCGCGACGCCGAGCAGCCGGTGCGCCTGTTCACCCGCAGCCTGGAGGAGATCACCGACCGGCTCCCCGAGGTGGTCGAGGCGGTCGGGGCGCTCCCGGCAGGGTCCGCCGTCCTCGACGGCGAGGTCATCGTGCTCGGCCCCGACGGCCGCCCCGAGCCGTTCCAGGTCACCGGTGCCCGGACCGCCTCGCGCACCGACCCGGCCGAGCTCGCCCGCACGACCCCGGTGACGACATACCTCTTCGACCTGCTGCACCTCGACGGCCGCGACCTCGTCGACGAGCCCGCGACCGAGCGGTGGGCGGCGCTCGGCGACCTCGCGCCCGGCCTCGTCGTGGAGCGGGTGAGCACCGACGACCCGGCGGTGGCCCAGGAGTTCTTCGACCGGGTGGTCGACCAGGGGCACGAGGGCGTCGTGGTCAAGGACCCGCAGGCGCCCTACGCCGCCGGCCGGCGCGGCGCCGGGTGGGTCAAGGTCAAGCCGCGCCGCACCGCCGACCTCGTCGTCGTCGCCGTCGAGTGGGGCAGCGGGCGCCGTCAGGGGTGGCTGTCCAACATCCACCTCGCGGCCCGCGGCGCCGACGGCGAGCCGGTCATGGTCGGCAAGACGTTCAAGGGCATGACCGACGAGCTGCTCGCCTGGCAGACCGAGCGCTTCCTGGGCCTGGAGACCGCACGCGAGGGGCACGTGGTGCACGTGCGGCCCGAGCAGGTGGTCGAGGTCGCCTACGACGCGGTGCAGACATCGAGGAGGTATGCCGGCGGCGTCGCCCTGCGCTTCGCCCGGGTCCTGCGCTACCGAGACGACAAGCCGGTCGAGGAGATCGACACGGTCGAGGCGCTGCGCTGACCCCCCACCCACCGAGCGCCGCGCGTGGTTGCCCTGGACCCCACCGAGCGCCGCGCGTGGTTGCCTTGGACCTCACCGAGCGCCGCGCGTGGTTGCCTTGGACCTCACCGAGCGCCGCGCGTGGTTGCCCTTGACCTGACCGAGCGAGGCGCCGTCCTCGGGGTCCGCGGCGAGGGCCTGGCGCCCGGTCTGGTGGGATCACCTGACGCGCTGTCCCTGTCCGTCGAAGCACGGTGACTCGACGTCGAGGTTGACGCGGGCGTCGAGCTGCGGTGCGACGGTGACCGTGAACCCCTGGTCGTTGCGGTGGTACGTCACCGGGCTGGAGTCGGGTGCCGGGTTGTCGAGACGTTCCCAGCCGTTCGCGTCGAGCCAGTCACGAACGAGCTGCGCCTGCTCGGCCTCCAGCTCGGGGTCCGCCTCTTCCGAGACGCGCAGCTGTGTCCCCTCGGCCCAGGCCGAGATGTCGGACTTGGCGTCCAGTGTGCACGCCCGGATGGTCCCCTCGCCGGGTTTGTCCTCCAACGGTGGCTTGTCCTCGAGGTCGAACTGATCCCACAGGTCCTGCAGGATCTCCCGGACGCGGGGCTGCTGCTCCCTCGCCGCTGCCTCGTCGGCGCTTCCGCTCACGCTGGCTTCCTCCGTCGTCGTGGAGCCTTCCGGGGTGGTCGCACCACCCAGGTTCTGACATCCTGCCAGCGTCACCGCGGCCAGCGCGAGCACCGATCCCAGGAACCTCACGCGGGCTCCCCTCCCTGCCCGAAGCTGCCGTCCAGCGGGCCGGGCGCCATGATCTCGGGCTGCGACTGCTCCCACGGGGACTCCAGATCGTCGACAGGGACGGGGTCGGTGCCAGGGTAGTCCGGCTCGTCGTAGACGTTGTCCGGGCCGATCCAGTCGCCGTCCTCCCGGTACGGGATGACCTCACCGCCGGTGATGACGCCGACGATGTTGGTCCATGCGTCCGTCCCGGGGGTCACCACGTGGCTGTGCGCGTCGAAGCCCTCCAGGCGTTCTCCGGCGTGCTCCCCTCCTGTCCAACGCCCGGTCTCCAGCCGGATGAACTGGTCGGAGCTGTTCGGGTTGTCCCCGTGCCCCCAGTCCTCGGGAAGGCCGACCCACCAGCGCACGTCCTCCGAGGCCTGGGCCACGGCGATGCTGTCGCCCGGGGCGGTCTGGGTGAAGCGCTGGACGTTACGGTCATGGCCGTCCCAGGTCTGCCGTGGGTATGTGTCCGGGGTGGAGGGCTGCTCGCCCCACGGGTCGAGCGGCCAGGGGAGCGGTCGGTGCAGCCCCAGACCGGAGCCGGAGGGGGCGACGAGCATCGTGCGGTCCACGTCCATGCCGTAGACGTCGGCGAAGCCGACGATCCCGCCTCCCGCGGAGTGGCCGACCGCGGTGACCGTGCGGTCCGCCATGCCCAGGCCCTCGACGAAGCGCAGCAGCGCCTGCCCGCCGTCCTCGGACCAGCGCGTCTGGGTGGCGTCGGAGGCCACCGAGTTCGGCAGGTCGATGCCCATCCAGGTCACGCTGCTCGTGTCGGGGTCCTCAGCGAGCTGCTGCACCCGGTCGACGTAGCTGCTGATGTTCGACAGGTCCGTCGTCGTCCCCGGCACGAAGATCCCGACGTTCTCGCTGTCCAGCTCCCCGTGCCACTCGGCATACCGACCGTCCCCACGGGGGTCGAAGAGCAGGACGGCCCGCGCATCGGCGGGCAGCACCGTGCCGGCGGCGTCCTCCACGTCGGCGAAGCGGGGACGCTCCAGGGGCTCCGTCAACCCCTCGTAGAGCTCCAGCCGGGCGAGGGAGCGCTCGACCTCCTGGTCCCGCAGCCGGAAGTCGTGGAGCAGCGTCTGGGCGTCCTCGCCCATCAGACCTTCGAGGATCGTCTCGCCCAGCCAGTCGGGATACCACCCGGGCAGCGCGTCGAGCGCCTCCTGGCGGGTCGCGGCGTTGTCCGGCATCGCCTGCAGGACCGCCAGCCGCTGCTGCTCGACGTCGATCGCGCTCTCGACCAGCAACCGGTTGGCCGCCGCCCGGTGCTCCACCGGTATGCCGTCCAGGCTCCCGATGAGCGTCGGGTAGAGCAGCCGCATCCGCTGCTGCTCCAGCGGGCTCAACCCGGCCCAGTACTCCCGGATGCCCTCGATCGCGTGGGGGTCGGCGACCTGGCCGTCCTCGAGCTCGCCGATCGCCTCCCACAGGCCGGACAGCACCGGGTCGTCGGCGTCGCGCGGCTCGTGGTCCGTCGCCAGCGCGGCCATGACGTGCGGGTTGCGCTGCAGGAAGCCGGCCAGCCGTTCCTGGTCGAGCTCGTCCAGCAGGGCGCGCACGGCATTCGGGTCCTGCGCCCCCGCGATGCGAGCCAGCAGGGTCTCATCGGCCCGGCTGTTGACCAGGCCGTGGTCGCGGAAGATTCGCCACGTCCCCTCCGGTGCCTGCGAGCGGGTGAAGCTCGCGGTGGACGAGCCGGGCTCCAGGCCGGCCAGGGAGGACCGGACCTGGGCGAGGGTGTCGCGGCACCCCCGATCTGTGGTGCGCAGCATCTCCTTCGGATGGTCGGTGCGCCCGCGCAGGGTGTCCTCCTGACGCCGCACCTCCTCCCAGTCGATGACGCTCACCTGCTCGCCGACATCGCCGCGGACCTCTGTGCGCGGCCGGTCGGCGTGCAGCGCGTCCCAGTCCCGCTGGATGTCGCGCAACGTCGGGCCGTGGTCGGCCAGCGCTCGCGCCAGGGTGTCGAGAGCGCCGCCCGCCGCACGGAGGTCCTCCTGCAGGATCCGTAGTCCGTCCTGAGCCGGGTCGGCAGCCTCGTCGGCGCGGTCGGTGATCTGACCCTCCCAGCCCAGGGCGGAGGCCGCCTGACCGAGCGTGCGGCGCAGACCCGCCCGCTCGTCGTCCACGACGTCGGCGGCGTCGCGCAGCCCCCGTGCGGCCGTCCGCAGCGGCTCGGCGTCGGCGACCATCCAGTCGGGGATCTCCAGGCTCATCGCTCGCCGGTGGCCTCGGCGGTGTGGTCAGCCAGCGTCACCATGCCCTCCTCCAGCGTCGCGAGCTCCCGCCCGGCGTCCACCAGGCGCTGACGACCGACGGCCTGGAGGTCGGCGAGGGTGGCGGCGGTCGAGGAGCCGGCCAGTGGCCCGGCCAGTCCCGCCACGGCCACGTCGTCCGAGGCACCCTGAAGAGCGACGCCGCCCACGCCCAGCGCCTCGGCGGCTTCCCGCGTCGCGGTGATGTCGATCCGTGGCATCAGCCCTCCCTGCCCCGCATGATAGGTCGATCGGGGCCACGCGCGCTCGTCGTCCGTGCCGTGGGCGGCCGCCGACAGGACACGCCGCCGCGCGTTTGGGACGATCAGAGCCCAGCCGCCCACAGGAGGTCGACGATGACCCGAGCCAGCGCCAACCTTGCCCACAACCTCGCCACCACGGCGCAGGACCACCCCGACGCGCGGGCGGTGATCCTCGACGACATGGTGCTGACGTATGCCGACGTCGAGCAGTCCGCCCGTCAGCTGGCCGGGTGGCTGCGTGCGCAGGGGGTCGGCGAGGGCGACCGGGTGGCGCTCATGCTCCCTAACGTCCCCGCCTTCCCCGTCCTCTACTACGCGACGCTGCGGCTCGGGGCCGTCGTGGTCCCGATGAACCCGCTGTTCAAGAAGCGCGAGATCCAGTTCTACCTGGAGGACTCCGGCGCCTCGCTGCTCGCCGCGATGCCCGGCGACGATGCAGTCGCCGCCGCGGAGGCGACCGGCACCCAGCTGCTCACGGTGGGCCCGGAGGGGCTGAGCGCCTACGTCCACGGTGCGGAGGCGACCGACCCGGTGGAGGAGATCGTGGAGCGCGCCGCCGACGACACCGCCGTCATCCTCTACACCTCCGGCACCACGGGTCGGCCCAAGGGTGCCGAGCTGACCTGCGACAACCTGCAGTCCAACCAGCTCGCGACGACCGAGACCCTGCTGCACCTCGACTCCTCCGACGTCGTCATGGGCTGCCTGCCGCTCTTCCACGTCTTCGGCATGACGTGCGGCATGAACACCGCCTTCGCGACCGGCGCCGCGCTGACGATGATCCCGCGCTTCGACCCGGCCAAGGCGCTGCAGGTCATCGAGCGCGACAAGGTCACCGTCTTCGAGGGGGTGCCGACGATGTATGGCGCGATGCTGGCCGCCGCGCGCGCCGCCGAGCAGGCGCCGGACCTGTCGACGCTGCGCACCGCCGTGTCGGGCGGCGCCAGCCTGCCGCTGGAGGTGATGAAGACGTTCGAGGACACCTTCGGGGCGACCATCCTCGAGGGGTACGGCCTCTCCGAGACCTCCCCCGTCGCCTCCTTCAACCACCCGGACGTCGAGCGCAAGGCCGGCTCGATCGGCATACCGATCCGTGGGGTGGAGCTGAAGCTGGCCGGGCCCGATGGCGCCGAGGTCGGCTCCAGCTCTGCGGACGACCCGCAGATCGGTGAGATCTGCATCCGCGGCGAGAACATCATGAAAGGCTACTGGCAGCGCCCGGACGCGACCGCCGAGGCGATCGACGACGACGGCTGGTTCCACTCCGGGGACCTCGCGCGGCGCGACGAGGACGGCTACTACTTCATCGTCGACCGCAAGAAGGACATGATCATCCGCGGCGGGCTCAACATCTACCCGCGGGAGATCGAGGAGCTGCTCTATGAGCACCCCGCGGTCGCCGAGGCCGCGGTCGTCGGGGTGCCGCACGAGGAGCTCGGCGAGGAGGTCGCGGCCTACGTCGTGCTCGCCCCCGACGCCTGCGCCACGGAGGAGGAGCTGATCCAGCACGTCAAGGACCAGGTCGCGCCCTACAAGTACCCGCGCACCGTGACCCTCATCGAGGAGCTGCCCAAGGGCGCGACCGGCAAGATCCTCAAGCGGGAGCTGCGCGGCTCCTGAGGTCGGCGGGAGGGCTCAGCCCTCGCCCGCCTCGGTGGCCTCCTGGGTGTCGGCCTGGTCCTCGAGGTCCTGGGCGCGGTCCCGGCAGTCCTGGGCGTAGTCGAGCACGTCGGTGCGCAGGGTGCGCACGTCGCGTCGCACGTCGCGGACCCCGTCGTAGAACTCCGCGGCGCTCGTGCCCCACCAGACGCCGTCGGGGTTCTCGGGGTAGCGCTCCAGCAGGGTGTCGATGTCGTCGTCCAGCAGCTCGGCCTTGTCGCTGATCGTGCGCGCGACCTCGCGCAGCTGACGCGCACGCTCCCGCTTCTGCTCCGGCGTCGTCACAGCAGGCTTATCCCCACGAGGATGGCGAAGAGCGGCTCGGCCGGGAGCGGGGAGAGGACCACCTCGTCGCTCTCGTCGGTGAGCCGCAGGTGGCCGTGCCGACCGGCGTGGACGCCAGCGACCCGGTGCTCGGTGTCCGAGGTGAGGGTCCAGGTGAACCACGGCTGGCCCCAGATCTCCCGCAGGTGCTCGTCGGCCCCGAAGGGTGGTGGGGCCGTGGCGTCGTCGGTCCGCTGCGCCACCAGCTCGCGGGGAAAGCGGTTCGGGGAGATGGCCATCGGCCACGCCGGCCCGACCTGCAACCACGCCGCCAGATCGGCCGCCAGGTGCATCGTGGGCAGCCACATGAGTGTGCCCGTCGTCGCCGAGGCCAACCGGTCTCTGCCGACCGGCTCGGTGCCGGCCCACGTCTGCGGGGAGTCCGTCGCCCAGACGACGACGCTGCCGCGCACCCGGGCCGCCTCGTAGGTGCCCGGCACCCCTGCCGCCGCGCTCTCGACCCGGATCCGGCGGTCTGCCGAGCGCAGGAGGGTATGCGTCGAGCGCCCGTCCTCGGTGAGTCGGCCGGAGCGCTCGACCAGGCCGGCGTGGTGCAGCTCCTCCACCGCCGCCTCGTCGCTCACCCGGGGGCCGCGCAGGAGGCCAGCCTCCGCGGCGGCGAACGTCGTGAACGCCGAGCGCGACAGCGGCATACCCTCCGAGGTCCAGGGCTGGGCGTCGTGCAGCCGGGAGAGATCCTCGAGCTCCTCCCCCTGGCCGCTCCAGAACGGGTCGGTGCGGGGCTCAGCCACGGCCGTCCTCCTCCCGGGTCGGGCGGACGCGCAGACCGTCGACGGCGGCGCCGATGAACGGCATGACCCGCAGGTAGCGGTCGGCGTCCACGGTGGCGGTGACCGACAGCGGCCGGCCGTCCTCGAGGCGCATCCACGTGGTGGTGCAGATCAGGGCGTCGCCCGAGGGCCAGGTCGAGAGCAGCCGACGACCGCCCTCGTCGCGCCACAGGTCCCACGAGACGAGGCGGTGACCCTGCTCGAGGGCGATGAGCGTCGCCGCCGTCTGCGTCGCGACGGCGCCGATGCTCTCCTCCGACTCCGGGCCGAGGCCGATGACGAGGTTGGGGCGCACGCCCAGGTCGGCCGCCCAGTCGGTCGGTGCCAGCGCGAGCAGGACGGTCCCCTCGTCGTCCGGCTCCTGCTCGATCGGGCCCCAGCCGGGGGGCGGGTCGAGCTCGACGGTGAGGTCAGGAGTGCTCATGCGGGTCCTTCCACGGCGGGGCGTCCCGCAGCCAGCGGGGGGTGAGCGGGCGCGGCAGCCACCAGACCGCCAGCACGCCGAGGGCGAAGGCCACCAACGCCACGACGAGTATGAACGTCCCGACGACCGGGCCGACCAACGGCGACAGGGTCGTGAGGACGAGCGCGATCCCGAGGAACAGCGGCGCCAGGTGCAGGGTCCTGCTCGGCCACGAGCGGAGCATGATCGCGCGGATCCGACCGGACCAGGCGATGAGGCCCACGACGATCATCGCCAGGCCCAGGGCGAGCAGGATCGGGGAGAAGACGAGCGCGCTGTCGGGGGAGGTCATCCGAAGAGCGACCCCCACACCTCTTTGGCCCCGTCGGCGATGGCGCTGCCGGCCTCCTTGAGGGCGGTGCCCGCGGCCTTGCCGGCCTTGGAGCCGATGAAGGCGCCGATCGCGCCGCCGATGAGGGCGCCGCCGACGGTGCCGACGACGGGGATGGGGATGAAGCTGCCCGCGATGGCGCCGTAGTGGGCCCCGACGAGCCCGCCGGCGATCGCTCCGCCGCCTTCGGTCGCGACGTTGTAGCCCGCCGAGGCGACGCGCTGACCGGTGCTGTACTCGGGGTGGTACTGCTGGTCGTGCTCCCACTGGCTCGCCGCCGAGTCCCACACGGTGAGGGCGACGCCCGCGCCACCGAGGAGGCGGCCACCGGTGCGCGCCCACGTGGGGGGACGCCCGAGGTCCGGGCTGGTGGTGACGTTGGGGCCCGGCCGGTAGGTGGCCTCGTCGGTCAGGGTGCTGATGCGGGGCAGCCTCGGGTCTGCCGAGCTGCCCTGGGGGACGAGGATCCCGCTCGGGCGGCGCACCAGGTTGGTGCCCTCGTGCACGTCGTCGGCGCTCCCCAGGAGGGACGTGAGCTCGTCCAGGGCCCCGGCGGCGGTGACGGTGTCGACCTTGGGCACGTAGAGACGGAAATTGCGGTAGCGCTCCAGCAGCCCCTGCCCGACACCGAGGGGGAGGGCACCGAACTCGTCGCTCCGGGCGATCTGCTCGATGTTCTCGGTGACCGTCCGGTCCTCGTCCGGCAGGAGGTTGCCGAAGTCAGGGAGCCAGTAGCCGGCCTCGCGCAGCTCCTGGATCGGCTTCTCGTGGTCGACGTAGTGGATGGCGTGGTCCTTGGCGGCACCGGCCAGCATCGACAACGTCTCGGCGAGGGTGCTCGTCCGACGCCGGGCGTCCGGCGCCCCGGCCGACACCCACAGGTCCACCTTCTCGACCTGCGTCGTGATGTCCCCGCCGATCGTCGACAGGCTGGTGGCCACGCCCAGCGTGGCACCACTCATCGCGATCACACCGTCCGGATCGATGCGGACCGTCACCCCGTGCCTCCCTCATGATCGACCGCCGGAGCACTCTACCCAGGCCGAGATGGGGCAGCATGGACGGGTGCCCGCCCCTCAGCGCCCCCACATCCTGCTGATCCTCACCGACGATCACGCGGCCCACGCCGTGAGCGCCTACGGCTCGCGGATCAACACCACCCCGCACATCGACGGGATCGCCGAGCGTGGCGTGCGGTTCGACCGCTGCTTCGTCACCAACTCGCTGTGCACCCCGAGCCGGGCCAGCATCCTCACCGGCACCTACAGCCACGTCAACAGGGTGCGGACCCTGTCGACGCCCATCGACCCGAGCCAGCCGACCTTGGTGTCGCTGCTCGAGGAGGCGGGCTACCGCACCGGCCTCGTCGGCAAGTGGCACCTGGGCGAGGGCCCGGCCCACCAGCCCCAGGGCTTCGACCACTGGGAGATCCTCGTCGACCAGGGGGAGTACGTCGACCCCACCATCGTCAGCCCGGAGGGCACCCGCACCGAACCGGGCTACGCCACGGACGTCCTCACCGACCTGGCCCTGGGCTGGCTGGACTCCCTCGAGGGGGACGAGCCGTGGTGCCTGCTGCTGTGGCACAAGGCCCCGCACCGGCCCTGGGTGCCGGCGCCACGGCACACCGAGCTCTTCACCGACCCGATCCCGCTGCCGGTGACCTTCGAGGACGACCACACCGGTCGGTCGCAGGCGGTGCAGGACGTGTGGATGAGCGTGGCCGAGCACCTGAACGCGGAGGACCTCAAGGTCGACCCGCCGGAGGGCCTGGCGGGGCCCGCCCTCACCCGGTGGAAGTACCAGCGGTGGATGGAGGACTACCTGCGCTGCGTGCAGGCGGTCGACGAGAGCGTGGGACGGGTGGTCGAGGCGCTCCGCGCGCGCGGCGAGCTGGACGACACCGTGCTCGCCTACAGCTCGGACCAGGGCTTCTTCCTGGGCGACCACGGGTGGTTCGACAAGCGGCTGATGTTCGAGGAGTCGATCCGGATGCCGCTCGTGCTGTCCTGGCCGCGCGGCCTTCCCGGCGGTGGCGTGCACGACGGCATCGTGTCCAACGTCGACCTCGCGCCGACGATCCTCGAGGCCTGCGGGGTCCCGGCGCACCCCCGGATGCAGGGCCGCAGCTTCTGGCGCGACCTCGTCGGAGGCGACGCCCCGCCCCCGGCCGACGGCCTCTACTACCGCTACTGGGAGCACGCGGACGGCAACCACCACGCGCCGGCGCACTACGGCTACCGCACCGAGCGGCACAAGCTCGTCTACTACTACAACGACCCGATGGGGCTGCCCGGCACGACCGGTGGCCCCGGCGAGCCGGAGTGGGAGCTCTACGACCTGCGGGCCGACCCCCTCGAGCTGCGCAACGTCGCCGACGACCCCGGCTACGCGGAGGTCCGCGAGGAGCTGGAGGCCCGGATGTGGCGGGCGCAGGCCGAGCTGGGGGACGAGCCGCACCCGAGCCAGCCGGTGCCCCGCCTGCTGGGCTGAGACCGGGCGGTAGCCTTCCGGGGAGTCCGGGCAGGCCGGCAGGAGGAAGGGCCGATGGTGGAGAGCACGGGGCGACGCCCCACGATCTACTCGGTCGCCGACCGCGCAGGGGTCTCGATCGCCACCGTCTCCCGGGTGCTGCGCCGACCCGGCGAGGTGCGCGCGTCGACCCGTGACCGCGTGCTCGCGGTCGTCGAGGAGCTGGGCTACGTCCCCGACGGTGCCGCGCGCTCGCTCGCGGTGAAGTCGCACGAGGCCCACGGCCTGGTGCTGCCCGAGCTGCGCGGGCCCTACTACGCCGACCTGCTCACCGGCTACGAGCAGGGTGCGGCCGAGGGTGGCGCCAGCGTCGTCGTGCTGCTCACCCACGGCAAGGACGACGTGGACCTGCTCGTGCGCCGGCTGGCCGGCCGGGTCGACGGGATGGTGCTCATGGGCGCGGTGCCCGTGTCCACCGGCACGGTCGCCGCGGTGCGCGCCAAGCTGCCGGTGCTCGTGCTGGCCGACCGGCACCAGGTCTCGGTCGAGAGCTTCAGCACCGAGAACGTCCGCAGCGCCGAGCAGCTGACCCGGCACCTCATCGACGTGCACGGGCGGCGCACGCTGCGCTTCGTCGGGTCGCCGGAGTTCGCCGACGACGTCCGGGAGAGGTATGCCGGCTTCGTCGCCGCCCACGAGGCGGCGGGCCTGGTGCCGGCCGAGCCGGTGCCGGCCACCTTCCGCGAGGACGACGGTCCCCGGGTGGCCTCGTTGCTGGTCGAGGACGGGCTCGGGGCGGACGGCGTGGTCTGCGCCAACGACGAGCTGGCGCTGTCGGTGATGCAGCGGCTGCTGGCGGCGGGCGTGGACGTGCCGGGGCGGATCAGCGTCACCGGGTGGGACGACGTCATGGCCGCCCGGTACGTCACCCCGGGGCTGACCACGGTGAGCCAGCCGGTGCGCGAGCTCGGCCGTGAGGTGGCGGTGCGGATGCGCGCGCTGCTGGAGGACCGGCACTCGGCCCCCGAGCAGCACGTGCTGCCGACCCGGCTGGTGCTGCGGCAGTCCTGCGGGTGCGCCTGACCCCTTGTGCTGACCCGGGGGCGGGTGTATCTTCGGCGGGACGCGATGTAAGCGCTTACGACGACGAAGGAGTCCTCATGCGACGTTCCACCCTGCTGGTCGCCCTCACGACCACGACCGCCCTGGCCCTCTCCGGGTGCGGCCGGGACGACGGCGGTGCGGGTGACGCGGGTGCCCCCCAGACCGGGGAGGCGGTCTCGACCGACGACCTGTCCGGCGAGCTGGAGGTCTGGGCGATGGGTGCCGAGGGGGAGGCGCTCCCCGAGCTGGTCGCCGGTTTCGAGGAGCAGTACCCCGAGGTGAGCGTCAACGTGACCCCGGTCCCGTGGGACTCGGCGCACGACAAGTTCGTCAACTCCATCACCGCCGGCACCACGCCCGACGTCGCGATGATCGGTACCACGTGGATGGGCGAGTTCGCCGGCATGGATGCCCTGGACCCCACCCCGGGCTCCATCGACACCTCGGCGTTCTTCGAGGGGGCGCAGGGCACGACCGAGGTGGAGGGTACGTCCTACGGCGTGCCGTGGTACGTCGAGACCCGGATGGTCTACTACCGCACCGACATCGCCTCCGAGGCCGGCTACGACGAGGTGCCCACCGACCAGGAGGGCTTCCAGGAGATGGCGGCCGCCATGCAGGAGCAGGAGGGGGTCGACTGGGGCATCAGCCTGCAGCCCGGCCAGACCGGCTCCTGGCAGACCGTGGTGCCCTTCGCCTGGTCCCGCGGCGCGGAGATCGCGACCGAGGACGCCTACACGCTGGACACCCCGGAGACCGTCGCCGCCGTCGACTACTTCGGCAGCTTCTTCGACGAGGGGATCGCCGACGCCAACCCGCCGGAGGGCCAGACCGAGGCCACCTTCACCGACGGCAGCGTCCCGATGTTCGTCTCCGGGCCGTGGATGATGAGCCTCGTCGAGGACTTCGCCGCCGAGGGCGGGGAGGAGGACTTCGGGTCGATGTACGACGTCGCCCCCATCCCCACCGCCGACGGCGGGGAGTCCAGCTCCTTCATCGGCGGCTCCAACCTCGGCGTCTTCGCCGACACCGAGAACCGCGACGCCGCGTGGGCGCTCGTCGACTGGCTGACCCAGCCGGAGACGCAGGTGGAGTGGTACGACATGACCAGCGCGCTGCCCTCGGTGCAGTCCGCCTGGGACGACGAGGCGCTGACCGAGGACGAGAAGCTCGCGAAGTTCGGCGAGCAGCTCACCACCGCCCAGGCCCCGCCGTCGTTCCCCACGTGGGAGCAGGTCGCCGCCGCCTTCGACGCCGAGATGGAGAAGGTCGCCAAGCAGGACCTCTCCGGCGAGGAGGCCGTCCAGACCGCCCAGCAGCAGGCGGAGTCCATCGGCACCGGGCAGTAAGCCGGTGAGCGCCGTCACCGGGACGCGCCGAGGCGCCCCGCAGACCAGCCGTGAGGCCAGGAAGGCCGGCTCCTCGCGCCCGCCCGGCGCGGGACGTGAGGAACGGGCCGGCTGGCTGCTGACCCTGCCCTTCCTGCTCCTCTTCGGCGTCTTCACCGCCTGGCCGGTGGTCCAGTCCGTCTTCTTCTCCGTCACCGACATCACCAACCGGGACCTGCGCACGCCGTTCCAGGTGAACTTCGTCGCCTTCGAGCAGTACGCCAAGGCCTTCGGCGACCCGGTGTTCCGGCAGGCGGCGCTCAACACCGCATACTTCGTGCTCGTCGGGGTGCCGCTGACGATGACCATCGCGCTGGCCGCGGCCATCGCGCTCAACACCGGGATCACCCGCTTCCGGGCGGTCTACCGGCTCGGCTTCTACACCCCGGTCATCACCTCGATCGTGGCGGTCGCCGTGGTGTGGCGGTTCCTGCTGCACCCCGACAGCGGCCTGGTCAACACCGTCCTGGCGTGGGTCGGCATCGACGGGCCCAACTGGCTCGGGTCGACGACCTGGGCGATGCCCTCGCTCATCGCCATGGCGACCTGGCGCAACTTCGGCACCGCCATGATCATCTTCCTGGCCGGCCTGCAGGCGGTGCCCCAGCAGCTGCACGAGGCGGCGGCGATCGACGGGGCCAACGCGTGGCAGCGGTTCCGCAACGTCACCGTCCCGGTCCTGCGGCCGACGATCCTCTTCGTCTCGGTGACCACCGCGATCGGCTACCTGCAGTTCTTCGAGGAGCCCTTCGTCATGACCCAGGGCGGTCCCCTCAACAGCACGATCTCGGCGTCGATGTACACCTACCAGCAGTTCAGCTTCGGCAACTACGGGTATGCCGCCGCGCTGAGCTACCTCATCTTCCTCGTCATCGCGATCGTCACCGCGCTGCAGTTCCGCTTCCTCTCCGAGAAGGAGGACTGAACGATGATCGGCACCCGGTCGCGCTGGTGGCTCTACGTGCTGCTCACGGTGGCGCTCGTCCTGGTCATCACCCCCTTCGCGTGGATGGTGCTCGGCTCGTTCAAGACCAACGCCGAGCTGCGGCAGATCCCCCCGACGTGGTGGCCGCAGAACCCGACGCTGGACAACTTCACCCAGCTCTTCAGCCGGCTGTCCTTCGGGACCTACTTCAGCAACTCCACGATCGTCGCGGTGGTCGTCACGGCGGGCAACCTGCTCTTCTGCTCGATGGTCGGCTACGCCCTGGCCATGCTGCGCTTCCGCGGCCGCAGGCTCATCTTCGCCCTCATCCTGGGCACCCTGATGATCCCCGGGGTCGTCACCTTCGTGCCGCTGTTCGTCCTCGTCGCCAACCTCGGCCTCGTCGACACGCTGCCCGGGCTGTTCCTGCCCTTCCTCGTCGCGCCGTTCGGCGTCTTCCTCATGCGTCAGTTCGTCCTCGGGCTGCCCCGCGACCTCGTGGAGGCGGCCCGGATCGACGGTGCCGGGGAGTTCCGGATCTTCTTCCAGGTCATCCTGCCGCTGCTGACGCCGGCCCTGGCCACGCTGGGGATCCTCACCTTCCTGGGCAGCTGGAACAACTTCCTCTGGCCCCTCGTGGTCGCCCAGAGCAACGACACCTACACCCTGCCGGTGGCGCTCGCGCTCTACTCCACCGGGCAGAACGAGCAGCAGTACGGCCTGCTCATGGCCGGCGCGACGATCGTCGTCCTACCCGTGCTGGTCGTGTTCCTCATCTTCCAGCGGCGGTTCATCCAAGGGATCGCCACGACCGGGATCAAGTGAGTCCCGGGCCTCCCTCCCTCCCCTCCATCCCCCACGAAGGAGCACCGATGCACCCGCTCGACGCACGTCATACCTCGCTGTCCCGCCGCACCATGCTGGCCGGAGGGCTGGCCGGGGGCGTCGCCCTCGGTATGCCCTCGGCCGCCCTCGCCACCCCGCCCGGCCACGCGCGCCCCGGCCGCCCCGGCCGCCCGGGTCGGCCCGGGCCGGCGCCGGAGGGCACCGACGCCGCCACCCTCCGGCGGTGGACGCGGGACACGTGGGCCTCGATGGTCGCGATGACGCCGCAGGACACCGGGCTGGTGTCCGACAACATCACCGGCGACCTGTCCACGCCGGGCGTCTACACCTCGCCGACCAACATCGGCGGCTACCTGTGGTCGGCGATCGTCGCCCGCGACCTGGGCCTCATCACCCCCGGTGAGGCGACCCGCCGGATCCGGCGCACCCTGCGCACGCTGCAGGGGATGGAGCACCACGAGCCCAGCGGGATGTACTTCAACTGGTACGACCCGCGGGACGGCTCGGTCATCTACGACTGGCCCGAGAGCGGCGACCCGGTCGTGCCGTTCGTCTCCAGCATCGACGCCTCCTGGCTCGGCGCCGCGCTGCTCGTCGTGCGCAACGCGGACCGGCCCAACGCCCGGCTCGCCGGCCGGCTCTTCGACCGGATGCGCTTCGACGTCTTCGCCGACCCCACCTTCGACAAGCCCTACCTCAACTACGGCGGGTTCTACCTCGAGGAGCCCACCCGGTTGCTCTCGCCGCCGCGCACCGAGGCCCGCGACCTCATCGACGCGGGCACGCCGGTCTGGTACACCGCCGACCACCACTACGACACCATCGTGTCCGAGACCCGCATCACCACCTACCTCGGCATCATGAAAGGCCAGGTGCCGCCGGAGGCCTACTTCCAGGCGTGGCGGACCTTCCCGCCGGAGTGGACCTGGCCGGAGATGCCGCCGGTCGGGCAGTGGCGGACCTACCTGGGCGTCGACGTCTTCGAGGGCGCCCACGACTACCTCGGCCACCGCACGGTCCCCGGCTGGGGCGGCTCGATGTTCGAGGAGCTCATGCCCAACGTCTTCGTGCCCGAGGAGAGCTGGGCGCCCGACTCCTGGGGCCGCAACCACCCCAACCACGTCGCGGTGCAGGCCGCGCACGGGCTGGCCGAGTACGGCTACTGGGGGTTCTCGCCCGCGAGCCACCCCGCCGGTGGCTACGCCGAGTGGGGCGTGGACGCCCTCGGGCTGAACCCGGAGGGCTACTTCTCCGACGTGGAGCGCACCGACCGGGTGCACGGGCAGCCCGAGCCGGACTACGGCCAGGGTGTCGTCACCCCGCACGCGGCCTTCCTGGCGATGATGCACGCCCCGGCGCAGTCCTACGACAACCTCGTCGCGATCGAGGCCGACTTCGACTCCTACGGGCCGGGCGGCTTCTACGACGCGGTCAACACCAGCTCGGGGCAGGTCGCCACCCGCTACCTCTCGCTGGACCAGGCGATGATCCTCGGGGCGCTCGGCAACGTCCTGGGCGGCGGTCTGCTGCAGCGCTACTTCACCACCGGCGCGGCCGAGCGCGTGCTGCGCCCGGTGCTGGCCATGGAGGAGTTCGGGGCGAGCGCATGAGTGATCCAGGATTCCGTACCGGACCCGACGGCGTGCGCTGGCGCGACCTCAACCACAACGGCGTCATGGACCCCTTCGAGGACCCGCGCCTGCCGGACGCCGTGCGCGTCGACGACCTCCTCGGCCGGCTGGGCCTGGACGAGAAGATCGGGCTGCTCTTCCACACGGTCATCGAGACCGGACCGGGCGGCAGCGTGCTCGACGGGCCGGGGGCCATCAGCAAGACCGGCACCCGGCACGTCGTCGTCGACAAGCGCGTCAACCACTTCAACGTCCACCAGCTCGGCCCGGCCCACGAGGCGGCCCGCTGGCACAACACGGTCCAGCGCCTGGCGCAGGAGACGCCGCACGGCATACCGGTCACCATCTCGACCGACCCCCGGCACGGGTTCAGCGAGAACGCCGGCGCCAGCTTCTCGGCCGGCTCCTTCTCCCAGTGGCCCGAGCCGCTGGGCATCGCCGCGCTGCGCGACGAGCAGGTGTGCCGGGAGTATGCCGAGGCCGTCCGCTCCGAGTACGTCGCGGTCGGCATCCGGGCGGCGCTGCACCCCACGCTGGACCTCGCCACCGAACCCCGGTGGGCGCGGCAGCTGCACACCTTCGGGCAGGACCCGCAGGTGGTCACCGAGCTGGGTCTGGCCTTCCTGGAGGGCCTGCAGCGCGGCCGGCTCGGACCGGGGAGCGTGGCCTGCACGGCCAAGCACTTCCCCGGCGGCGGGCCGCAGGCCGACGGGGAGGACGCGCACTTCCCCTACGGCCGGGAGCAGGTCTACGGCGGCGGGCACTTCGCCGACCACCTGGCGCCGTTCCGGCCGGCCGTCGAGGCCGGCGTGGCCGCGATGATGCCCTACTACGGCATGCCGGTCGGGCTGCAGCTGGACGGCGAGGCGGTGCCGGAGGTCGGCTTCGGCTTCAACAAGCGCATCGTCACCGGCCTGCTGCGCGACGAGCTCGGCTACGACGGCGTCGTGCTCACCGACTGGGAGCTGGTCAACGACAACCACGTCGGCGACCAGGTGCTGCCCGCCCGCGCCTGGGGTGTCGAGCACCTCGACGCGGCCGGGCGGATGGAGCTGCTCCTGGAGGCCGGCTGCGACCAGTTCGGCGGTGAGGAGTGCGTCGAGGTGCTGGCCGGCCTCGTGGCCGACGGCCGGGTCAGCGAGCAGCGCCTCGACATCTCGGTCCGGCGGCTGCTCATGGTCAAGATGCAGCTCGGCCTGTTCGACGACCCGTTCGTGGACGAGGCCCTCGCCGACGAGCGGGTCGGCACGCCCGCGACGGTCGAGGCCGGCCTGGCCGCCCAGGCCGCCTCGGTCACCGTGCTGGCCGACGAGGGCGGGCTGCTGCCGTTGTCCGGGTCCGGGCGGGCGGTCTACGTCGAGGGCCTCTCGGCGCAGGACGCCGCCGCGCTGGGCCGGGTGGTGGAGCGGCCCGAGGAGGCCGACCTGGCGGTCATCCGCCTGGCCGCCCCGCACGAGCCCCGCTCCGACCTCTTCCTGGAGGCGTGGTTCCACCAGGGGTCGTTGGAGTTCCCGCCCGGGCTGCCGGTGCGGCTGCGGCGGATCCGGGAGCACTGCCCGGTCGTCGTCGACGTCACCCTCGACCGCCCCGCGGTCCTCGGCCCGGTCATGGAGGCGGTCGACGCCGTCGTCGGCAGCTACGGCAGCGGCGGGCCCGCGCTGGTCCGCGCCCTGCGGGGCGAGGCCCGGGGCCGGCTGCCCTTCGACCTGCCGCGCTCCATGGAGCAGGTGCGTACCCACCACCCCGACCAGCCGGGGCTGGGCGACCCGCTCCTGCCCTGCGGGCACGGCATACCTCTGGGCGCCCGGGTCTGACCCGGGGCACCACCCGGACGGAGGGGCGTGGTGGCTGCGGGTCGCCCTGACGACCCGCAGCCACCACGGGTGCCGGCCGCCCGCTGAGGGTGGGTGCCGGCCGCCCGCTGAGGGTGGGTGGCGGCCGCCCGCTGAGGCTGGCGCCCAGCGGCCCGAGAAGCTCGCCCTCCCTCTGCAGTCCCGTGGGGGTCGTCGGCAGTCACACCAGCCACATCAGACGCACGAGCACCACGGTGCGGGGACGGTGACGGATGCCGGGGATATATCCCGTGGTTCTGTACACGTCTCCGCACGGTGTGACCACGGTGACGCAGGGGGCGCCTGCGGCGGCCCACCTGCGACCGGCCCGCCGACCGGCGCGCGGGCTCAGCCCTGGTGGGCCAGCTCGCCCGCGCGGCGCTGCAGGTAGCCCTCGGCCGCCCGCCGCCCGGAGACCATGGCGCCCTGGATGGAGCCGGTGTCCAGGTGGTCGCCGGCCATGATGAGGCCCGGCTCGACCTCGAGCGCCTCCCGCACGTTCAGCGGCGCGGGCTGGGCGGGCAGGGCGTAGGGGATGTCGTCGCGCCGCAGCAGCTCCCAACCCTCCGTGGGGACGCCGTAGATCCCGGCGAGCTGGGCCGACACCTGCGCGTCGGTGACCGGCTCCTGCCCGGGGCGCAGCAGGCAGCTCGACACCACCAGGTGCCGCCCCGGCGGGGCGTAGGACGGGGCGGCGTTGCTCAGGACCGCGGTGTTGATGACGGGGCCCGGGTCGGTCCGCTGGTCGACGACCAGCATGGCGTGCTCCGTGGGCGCCTCGTCCACCGCGAACCAGTGGGTCGTCACCCCCTTGCCGGGTGCCGTCTCCCGACCCGTGAGGGCGGCGGCGGCCTCGGCCCCCGTCGCGACGACCACCAGGTCGGCGGTGATCTGCTCCCCCCCGGCCGTCTCCACCCGGCCCGGACCGACCGAGACCACCTCGGTGCCGAGCTCCACGGGGGTGTCCAGGCCGGCCGCCAGCTGCTCGGGCAGCGCCTGCATGCCACGCTCGGGCAGCCCCGGCTTCCCCCGGGCGAACATGCGCGTGAGCATGTGGGTGAAGGCCGTGGAGGTGCTCCCGTCGTCCTCGAGGACGACGCCGGACAGGAAGGTGTCGACCACCCGGCGCAACGGCCCCTGCAGGCCTGCCCGGTCCATCGACTCCCGGCGCGAGAGGTCCTCCCGCTCGTTGCGCAGGGCCCAGTCCACCCGCAGGGCGGGTGCGGCCCAGCGGGCCAGCGCGCCCAGCGCGGCGGGGTGCAGCTTGCCCGAGCGCATGGTCTGCCCGATGAGCTGGGGCTCCCTGCGCGGGTCGGCCATGACGAGCAGGGACTCCGTCCGCTCGCTGCGGATGGCCAGCCCGGCCCGGAAGGACTGCAGGTCCAGGGCGTCGAGGTCGACGTGGGGCCGCAGCGCCGGGTAGGCCGGGTTGAGCACCTGGAAGCCGCGGTCGAGCAGGAAGCCGTCGACTTCGTCGGTGCGGATGCGCCCCCCGACGGCGTCACCCGCCTCGAGCACGCGCACCCCCACCCCCTGGTCCTGCAGCGCGCGGGCGCAGGTGAGCCCGGCGAGTCCGGCTCCGACGACGACGACTTCGACAGATGGGGACATGCCCTCACGATAGGACCGCACGCGGCGCGCGTCATGTCGTGGTGAGGGGACCCGACCCGGCACGCCCGGCCACCGCAGCACCCACCCCCACGGGGGAGGTGCCGGTCCAGACGGCGCGATCGCCGGACTCGGCCTAGTGTCCAGACTGACGTTCGATGGCCGAGCATGTCGGCGCAGGCGTATGCCCACGTCACGTCGCCCACCCGATGACTGGAGGTTCTGCTATGCACGTCGTGGTCGTCGCCCACGCCCGGCACCCGTTGGCCGAGCCCTTCGCCGGCGGCCTGGAGTCGCTGACGGCGCACCTCGTCGCGGGTCTGGCCACCCGGGGGCACCGGGTCAGCGTCTTCGCGGCCCGCGGCAGCCAGGAGATCCCCGGCGTGGACTACCTGTGGCCGGAGCGCCTGGAGCTCAGCGCCGCGGCGCAGACCGACGTCTCCATGCCCGAGGCGGGGTGGATGCAGCAGCACCACGCCCACCTCAGCCTCATGATGCACCTGGCCCAGCGGACCGACGTCGACGTCGTGCACACCCACGCCCTGCACTACCTCCCCGTGGCGATGGCGCCCCTGCTGCCCGCGCCGACGGTGCTCTCGCTGCACACCCCGCCGACACCCTGGTTGGAGTCCGCGCTGCGGGCGGCCCAGGGCATACCGGGTCGCCAACCGGTGGTCACGGCCGTCAGCCGGCACACCGCCCGGGCCTGGTCGGACCTGGTCCGCCCCCAGCTCGTGCCGAACGGCATCGACACGCGGGAGTGGCGCGCCGGGCCCGGCGGCCCGGCCCTCGTCTGGTCCGGGCGGATCACCCCCGAGAAGGCGCCGCACCTGGCCGTGGCCATCGCCCGGCGCGCGGGCCTGCCGCTCGTGCTGGCCGGCCCGCTGTCCGACGAGACCTACGCGCGGCAGGTGCTGTGGCCGCTCCTGGGAGACGGCATCACGTATGCCGGTCACCTGCGCACCTCCGAGCTCGCCTCGCTCGTGGGGCGCAGCGCGGCGGCGCTCGTCACCCCCGACTGGGACGAGCCCTTCGGGCTCGTGGCCGCCGAGGCCCTGGCCTGCGGCACCCCGGTGCTGGCGCTCGACCGGGGTGGGCTCGGCGAGGTCGTGGGGGAGCACGTCGGACGGCTCGTCCCGGTGCAGGACCGCGCCGGTCACCCGCTCCCGGAGACCGAGCTGGTGCGCAGCGGCGCCGAGCTGCTGGGCGAGGTGCTGGGGCTCTCCCGCCCGCTCGCCCGGGCCCATGCCCTGGAGCACCACTCGGTGGACGCCATGGTCGAGCGCTTCGAGCGGGTCTACGAGTCGGCCGCACGGCTGGGCCGCCGCTCCCTGCGTCAGCCCCGGGGGGCCGGCCGGGCCGCGCAGCGGGTGGGTCGCCGGGAGCGCGCCCTCGTCGAGCGCACCCCGCGCCCCAGGACAGTGGGGTCGCTGGCCCTCTCCGAGGCCGAGGCAGAGCCCGGCCGGTGATCGGCTACTACCTGCACCACCAGGGGTCGGGCCACCGGCGCCGCGCCACCGCCGTGGCCCGCCGCACCCGGCACGCCGTCACCGGTCTCGGCAGCGGGCCGGCCCCGGAGGGCTGGCCGGGGGACTGGGTCGAGCTGGCCCGGGACGACGACCCGCCCGTGGACCCCGAGGGGGCCGACGTCACCGCCCGCGGGGTGCTGCACTGGGTGCCGCTGCACCACCCCGGCCTGCTGCGGCGGCACGCGCAGCTGCTCGCCTGGCTCGAGCAGGCCCGCCCCGAGCTGCTCGTCGTCGACGTGTCGGTGGAGGTATGCCTGCTCGCGCGGCTGTGCGGGGTGCCCGTGGTGGTGGGAGGGATGCCGGGCCGGCGCACCGATGCGGTGCACGCGCTGGGCTACGACGTGGCGGAGGCCATCCTCGCCCCCTGGCCCGCCGGTGCGCACCCCCGGGACGACTGGCCCGCACGCTGGCGCCTCAAGACCTGGGAGGTCGGGGGGATCAGCGCGCTCGCCGCGGCACCGCCGTCCCCCACCGACGCGTCCGCCCCGGCCCCGTCCCGGGCGACCCGGGGGGCGGGCGGGCCCGACGGGGCCGCCCGGCAGGTGCTGGTGCTCTGGGGTCACGGAGGAGAACCGCTGCACCCGGCCCAGCTGCAGCAGGCGCGGGCCGCGACCCCCGGGTGGACCTGGGTGGTCCGCGGGGGCGGGCACCCCGCGTCGCCGGACCTGCCGGCCGAGCTGTCCCGGGCCGACGTCGTGGTCTGCCACGCCGGCCAGGGCGCGGTGGCCGACGTCGCGCTGGCCCGCCGCCCGGCGGTCGTCCTGGCGCAGACGCGCCCCTTCGACGAGCAGGTCGCCACGGCCGCCGCGCTGTCCCGCCTCGGTATCGCCGCGACGGCGGACGGGTGGCCCGACGGCCCGCGGTGGCCCGGGCTGCTGTCACGCGCCCTGGAGCTCGGCGGGCAGGCGTGGTCGCGCTGGGGGCAGGACGGCCCGGGAGTCGCCGCTGGCCACCTGGACGCGCTGGCCGACTCGCTGGCGCGGCCGGTCGATGTCGACCACGAGGGCGTGGCCCGCACCCCGACCGGTCCGGCGGTCCACCCCGGCGTGGAGCGGGGCGCATGAGCGTCGCGGTCCTCACCCTGGCGCACGGTCGGCACGACCACCTGCGCGGTCAGATCGCCGGGCTCGCCGCGGGCCTGCGCCGCCCCGACCTCCACGTCGTGGCGGCCATCGACGACCCGGAGGTCGCCCGGGTGGCGCGGGAGGCCTGGGACGAGCACGGCCAGCCCGCCCGGCCCGCCGCCCCGGGAGGGGGGCCGCGACCGGGGCCCGGGCCCGCCGCCCCGCGGCTGCAGGTGGTCGAGGTCGGGGCCGACCCGCGAGGGCTGCCGCTGGCGCTCGCACGCAACGCCGCAGCCGCCACGGCCGTGCGGCAGGGCGCGCAGACCCTCGTCTTCCTGGACGTGGACTGCATACCCGGTCCTGGCACGGTCGCGACGTATGCCGCGGGGCTGGCCGCCCCGCGGGTCGAGGCCGGGCCGCTGGTCCTGGGCGGGGACGTGGCCTACCTGCCTCCCCGACCGCAGGGGTGGTCCGACCCGGCGCAGCTCGCGCGGCTGGGCGAGCACCGGCCCGACCGGGTGCGGCTGCCGGAGGGGGAGCAGCGGCACGAGCCCGACCTCACCCGGTTCTGGTCGCTGAGCTTCGCGACGACGGCCGAGGACCTGGAGGCCGTGGGCGGGTTCTGCACCGACTACGTCGGCTACGGCGGGGAGGACACCGACTTCGGCCAGCTGCTCGGGGCGCGCGGCGGGAGGCTGGTCTGGGTCGGCGGGGCGACCGCCTACCACCAGCACCACGCCTCGGCCTCCCCGCCGGTGGCGCACCTGGAGGCGGTGGTGCGCAACGCGGGCGTCTTCGCCGACCGCTGGGGGTGGTGGCCGATGGAGGGCTGGCTCGAGGCCTTCCGCCGGCTCGGCCTGGCCGAGCAGGACGGGTCGGGGCGATGGGTGGTCAGCGGGTGAGCCCCGTCCGCGTGCGGCACGTCCCCGCCGCCCATCCCTACGTCGAGCACGTGCAGCCACCGCCGGCGGCGTCCCCGCCCGCCGTGAGCGTGCTGCCGGACCCGCCGGTCCCCGGTGCGCCCGCGGGCCGGTGGTGGCCGCACCCCGCGCTGGAGGAGGCCTGGGTGCGCGAGCACGCGCACGACCAGGACGTCCTGCACGTCCACTTCGGGGTGGAGGGGCGCAGCCTGCCCGAGCTGCGCGCGTGGTTGGACGCGCTGGCCGACCTCGGCCTGCCGCTCGTCCACACCGTCCACGACGTCGACCACCCCCACCTGCACGACCAGACCCACCACCGGGACCAGCTGGCCCTGCTCGTCGAGCGCTCCGACGGCCTGCTGACCCTCAGCGAGGGAGCGGCGGACCGGGTGGAGCGCGAGCACGGGCGCCGCCCGCTCGTCCTGCCGCACCCGCACGTGGTCCCGCTGGCGCTGCTGGACGGGCCGCGCCCGGTGCACGAGGAGCTGCGCGTGGGGCTGCACCTCAAGAGCCTGCGGACCAACCTGGCGCCGATGCGGGTCCTGCCGGCGCTGCTCGAGGCCCTGCCGGACCTCCCGGCGCGGACCGGGCGCCCGGTCGTGCTGGAGGTCCGGGCGCACCCCGAGGTGCTGGACCCGGACTTCCCCCGGCACGACGAGGCGCTCGCCGGGCTGGTGCGCCGGTTGCTCGACGACCCGCCGCCCGGGGTGGAGGTGGTCGTCGGCCCCCGCCTGGACGACGCGCAGCTCTGGTCCGCCCTGCAGGCGCTGGACGTCTCGGTCCTGCCCTACGCCTGGGCGACGCACTCGGGCTGGGTCGAGGCGTGCCGCGACCTCGGCACCTGGGTGCTGGCGCCGCAGGTCGGTCACCTCGAGGAGCAGGGGGGCGGGATGGTCCGGACCTGGGGGCCCCCGGGCCGGGCGCCCGCCGCCGCGCGGCTGTCCGATCTGCTCGCACGGTGCGCGGACGGACCCCCCGCCCGCCCCGGTCGGGCGGCGCGGTCCGCGGAGCGGGCCGAGCTGGCGCGACGGCACGCCCAGGTGTATGCCGGTGTCCTCGAGGGACGACGGATCGACGGAGGGAGCCCACCGTGAGCGAGGACGGACGGCGTCGCCACTACGGCGGCTTCTACGGGCTGGAGGAGCTGCCCGCGACCGGACGGCCGCGGCTGGCGGTCTTCGGCAACTGCCAGGCCGAGGCGCTGCGCGTCGCCCTCGACACCGCCGACGTCCTCGACACCGTGCGGATGCCGCCGGTGCACGAGCTGGAGGAGGCGGACCTGCCGCACCTCGACCGGCTGCTGGGGTGGGTCGACGTCCTCGTCGCCCAGTCGGTGGCCGACGGCTACCGGGGTATGCCGCTCGGCACGGACCAGGTCGCCGCGCGGCTGCGGGCGGGGGCGCGCGTGGTGGCCGTGCCCAACTACTTCTTCACCGGGCTCTACCCCGAGCAGGTGCTGGTGCGCCACCCCGACGTCGAGGACCCGCCCGTCGTGCCCTACCACGACGTGCGGCGGCTGGCCCGCGCCGCCGGGTGGGACGGTCCGTGGGAGGCGCCGGCCGCCCTCGTCCGCGAGCTCGCCGCCGACTCGCTGGCCGAGCTCGAGCGGCGGGAGCGGGCCCAGGAGAGCCTGTGCATCAGCGACGTCGTCCGCGCTGCCGGGGCCGAGGCCGGCCGGACCGTCGACCACCCCGGCAACGAGGTGCTGCTGGCGCTGGCCCGACGGGTGCTGGAGGAGGTCGTGCCCGGGTCGGGGGCCGCCGTCCAGGACCCGGGTCGCGTCCTGCTCGCGTCCGTCTCCACCCCGCTGTCGAGCAGCGTCCTCGAGGCGCTGGACCTGCGGGGGGAGCCCCGCGAGGGGTGGCTGGTCGAGGGAGAGGCCGTCGCCGACGACGAGGTGGGGGCGGCGCACCGGGAGTTCTACGCCCGCCACCCGCGGGTCGTCGAGGTCGGGATGGAGAAGAAGGAGGACCTGCTGCGGCGGTGGGGCTGGCGCCCGTGAGCCGGTCGCTGGTCCACCTCGTGCCCGGGCCGGAGGAGCACGGTGTCGCGCGGCACGGGCTGGGTGTCCACCCACACCTGGGGGAGGCCGAGCTGCTGCGCTGCGACCGGCTGGACGAGCTGCCCGACGCCGCCGTCGCCGGACGGGTGGTGCTCGCGCAGGTGACCGACCGGCTGCTGGCCCCCTCGCCGGACCAGGGGCTGGAGCAGTGGCGCCGGGTGCTGCGGGGGGCGGTCCGGGTGACGGTGGTGCTGCACGACCTGCCGCAGCGCTCGGACGGGCGCCACCGGCGGGCGCGCAGCGAGCTCTACGCGGGGCTGGCCGCCTCCGCGGACACGGTCGTCGTGGCGAGCGCGCACGAGCGGCTGCTGCTCGCGGCCGCGCTGCGCTGGGCCCGCCCCGACGTCGCCACCGCGGTCCTGGACCGCACCGAGGTGGTCCCGCTGCCGGTCGAGCCCGACCCCGGCGCCGCACCCCGACCCTCGTCGCCGACCACCCCGCCACCTCCTCTCACCGTCGTGACGCTCGGGTTCGTCTACCCGGGCAAGGGGCTCGAGGAGGTGGTGGACGCCGTGGCGCTGGCCGCCCGGGACCCCCGGCTGCAGGACCGTGCGGTCGAGGTGGTCAACCTCGGGGGCGCGTCGCAGGGGCACGAGGACCTGCTGGAGGAGCTCGCCGGGCGGGCCCGGGAGGCAGGGGTGCGCTGGCACGCCACCGGCTACGTCCCCGACGAGGCGCTGCCGGGCCTGCTCGCCGCGGCGACCGTGCCCGTCGCGGCGCACCGGCACGTGTCCGCGTCCGGCTCCGTCGCCACCTGGCTCGCCGCCGGACGACGGCCGCTGCTGCTCGACTCGCGGTATGCCCGGGAGCTCGCCGACCGGCTGCCCGGGACCGTGCGGACGGTCCCCGAGGACGGGCTGGCCCCGGCGCTCGCCGAGGCGCTGGTGGCGGCGTCCTCCCGGGACGGCGCGGACCCGACCTGGTCGTCCCCCGACGTGCGCCTGGGGCCCACCTGGGAGGAGGCGGGAGGGCGGGTCGCCGGCCCGGCCCGCCAGCCGGCGGTCTCCGTCGTGGTGCCCTACTACCGCGACCAGGAGCTGCTCGACCTGCTGGTCGCACGCCTCGCGGCCCAGACCGGGGTCCGGGGCGGTCTGGAGCTGGTGGTCGCGGACGACGGCTCGCCCCGGCCGCCCACCCTGCCCGCCGCCCCGCACGGGGCGCTCGGGCGGATCCGGGTGCTGCGGCAGCCCGACGAGGGCTTCCGGCTCGCGGCGGCCCGCAACCTCGGCCTGGGGGCGGCGACGGGTCGCGTCCTGGTCCTGCTCGACGGGGACACCGTGCCCGAGGACGGCTACGTCGCCGCCCTGCAGCGGGTCTGCGTGGACGCGCCGACCCTCGCGGTCGGACGGCGTCGCCACGCCGACCTGCGCCGTCACCCCGACCTGCGCGGGGAGGCGCACTGGCCCCCGTCCGCGGAGCTGCCGGCCCCCGCCTGGCTGGCCGAGGGGTATGCGGGGACGCAGGACCTGCGGTCCGCCGACGACACGTCGTTCCGCTTCGTCATCGGCGCCGTGACAGGGGTGTCCCGTGCGGTGCTGGACGCCGTCGGCGGGTTCGAGGGTCGCCTCACCGGGTACGGCGGGGAGGACTGGGAGTTCGCCTGGCGGTGCTGGCTGGCGGGCGCGGACCTGCGGCACGTGCCCGACGCGGTGGCCTGGCACGACGGTCCGGACGTCGCCGGCCGCGCGGACGCCGCGGGCACCGGGCTGGCCGGTGTCAAGAACGCCGAGACCGCCCGGCTGGCCCACCTGCTGCCCCACCCCCTCGTCCGCGGCCGCGGGTGGACCTACCCCCAGCCGGACGTCGTCGTGGACCTCGACGTCCAGGGCTGGACGCCCGGCCAGGTCCTGCTCGTCGTGGAGTCGGTGCTGCGGCAGGGTGACGTGGGGGTCTGGCTGACCGGGACGGACGCCACGGCGGGGCACGAGACCCCGGGCCCGGGCGACGGGCTGCCGCCGGACCTCCGCCTCCACCGGGGCCGGCTACCGGCCGCGGTCCTCGCCCGGGCCCGGGCCGAGGTGCGCCTGACCCGGCCGGTCTGGGTGCACCGGCTGCCCTGGCGGCCGTGGCCGGCCCGGGTGGACGTCCCCGACCCGTCCCGTTCCCCGTGGACGGAGGACCCGGCGAGCGGCGTGCAGGTGCGGGTCACCCGTGGCTCCGGTCGGGCCCGGCTGCAGGGCGTACCGTCGGGTCCGTGCTTCCTGGACGCCGACGCGGTCGAGCCGGTCCCGCCGGACGTCGTCGTCGAGCACTGGCGGGCCGCGCACCCGTGACCGCGCACCTGTGACCGCTCGCGCGTGGGCGCGGGTCGCCGGGACGAGGCAGACGCCGCTCAGCCCGGGGTCGGGCGGTCCGCCTCCAGAAGGTGCATGACCCGCAGCACGCCGAGGTCGTCGAAGGGCCGGCCGACGACCTGGACGCCCACCGGCTTCCCCTCGGCGGTGCGGGCGGTGTCGACCGTCCCGGCGGGCTGGCCGGTCATGTTCCACGGCATGGTGAAGTTGATGTGCCACATGCCGCGCCCGTCGTCGGGATAGGGCATGGGCTGCTCGGCGGGGAACGCCACGCCGGGTGCGACCGGCGAGAGGAGCACGTCCGGGTCACCGGCGGCGGCCCACGCGGCGACCGTGCGGGCCTGCACCTCGGCGAAGCAGTGGTAGGCGTCCATGACCTGGGTGCCGGTGAGGTCACGCGCCCCGGCGACCCACTCGGCGATGT
Organism: Serinicoccus chungangensis; assembly: GCF_001483745.1. Taxonomy (GTDB): domain Bacteria; phylum Actinomycetota; class Actinomycetes; order Actinomycetales; family Dermatophilaceae; genus Ornithinicoccus; species Ornithinicoccus chungangensis_A. The sequence goes on from NZ_LQBL01000029.1 coordinate 67,278, forward strand.
AGGGCAGCACCCGGTCCTGCGCCTGCGGGTCGAGCCGGGAGAAGTCCGCCCAGGACCGCGCCTGCCAGAAGAGGTTGACCCCGTCCAGCAGGTCCTGGGTCAGCCACGGCCCGACCCTGCTCACCTGCGCCCCCGCGTCGGCCAACCGCCCGGCGGCTCCTTCGACCTCGGCGACGACCTCGGAGTCGGGCTCCACGCCGTACCCGGCCTGCGTCCATACCGCGACGCGCAGCCCGCCGCCGTCGACGTCGAGGTCCTCCCAGCGGGTCCGCTGCTCCGGCAGCGACGTCCAGTCGACCGCGTCCGGGCCGGCGAGCACCGCCATGAGCAGGGCGCAGTCCCGGGCCGTGCGCGCCATGGGCCCGGCGGCCCGACCGAGGTAGGGCGCGTGGAGGGGGATCCGGCCGGCGCTGGGCTTGAGCGTGGCCAGCCCCAGCCAGGTCCCGGGCAGCCGGATGGAGCCGCCGATGTCGGTGCCCAGGTGCAGCGGGCCGTAGCCGCCGGCCGCCGCGGCCCCGGCGCCGGAGCTGGACCCGCCGGTCGTCCACGACGGGTCCAGCGGGGAGCGGGTGATGCCGTGCCGGCTGGACACGCCGGAGGAGAGCATGCCCCAGTCCGGCATGACGGTGGAGCCGAGGACGACGAGCCCGGCCTCACGGCAGCGGCGGGCGACCGGAGAGTCGACCTCGGGGACGACCGGCGTCACGCCCGCGCAGCCCATGGTCATCGGCACCCCCGCGCGGGCGAGGTTCTCCTTGAGGGTGACCGGTATGCCGTCCAGCGGGCCGAGGGGACGCCCCTGCTCCCAGCGCAACGCCGAGGCCGCCGCGCCCTGCAGCGTGGCGTCGACCGGGTCGCGGACGGCGAACGCGTTGAGCTGGTCCTCCCGCTCGTCGACGACCCGCTGCACCTGCGTGACGACGTCGGTCGGGGAGAGCGAGCCGTCGGCGTACCCGGCGGCGAGGGCCGCCGCCGTGCGGGAGGGGTCGGTCATGGGCCGACGGTAGCCCGTCCTCGCGCCGGTCGCCCGACGTCCCCGTCGCGCGGTGGGTGATCCAGCCCGCACGCGGTCCGACGCGGGAGTACCGTCGGAGGTGCTGGACCACCCACCGCCCTTCACCAGGGGAGCTGACATGAGCACCGAGAGCACCGAGCCGGGCGGCCCCGGCCGCCCCTCCGACCCCGTCCCCCACGAGGACGCGCCGACGAGTCCGAAGAGCCCCGGCCCGCCCCCGGCGTCGGACCCGGCCAGGCACGACGACCCGGACCCGCAGCGTCCGGACGAGGCGCCCAAGGGACCCGGTCCGCACGACCCGCCCGCCTGACGCCGCCCGCTCGACGGGACGGCGCGCAGGGACGACCCGGGAACGGTCGGGAAAATTTTGTCGATCCGGTGCAATCCGCCCGGCGGTCGGCACCGAATGCCTCGTGCACGCCCTGCGACAGCAGGGAAGCCCACCGCCTGTAGGCGCGCACGACGCCGTGCTGCGGGCCGACCAGAAGGATGTCTCCATGAACATGTCTCGCAAGCTTCTCGCCGTCCCGGCCGCCGGCGCGGCCGTCCTCATGATGACCGCCGCTCCCGCCCTGGCCTCCTCGAGCGCCTGGGAGGGCATGGGTGACCTGCAGCCGGTCCCCGTCAACGACGCCCCGGGCTCGGGCTCGGCGATGATCACCCTCGACGGCACCACGCTGGACTTCACCCTGGCCTACCAGGGCCTGCTGGCGGACGCCCCGCACGCCGCGCACATCCACTACGCCGAGGACGCGCGCAACATGTGCCCGACGGCCGAGGACGACGCGGACGGCGACGGCTTCCTCACCACCACCGAGGGCGGCCCGGCCTACGGCGGCATCAAGGTGTCGCTGACCACCGAGGGTGACACCAGCCCGGACTCGGGCCTGGCCGTCGACCGCTTCGGTGTCGGTGACGACGTGAGCTACTCCCGCGGTGGGGTCGAGGTCGACCAGGAGACCGCGGACGCGCTCGCCGACGGCGAGGCCGTCGTCGTCGTCCACGGTGTGGACCACGACGGCAGCGGCGCCTACGACGAGGGTGACCGCGGGATGTCCGACCTGGACCCCGCGCTGCCCGGTGAGGCCACCGACCCCGCCCTGTGCGGCGTGGTCGAGGTCTCCCAGATGGGTGGCGTCCCCGGTGGCGGTGTCGAGACCGGCCAGGCTCCCGTCGACGGTCAGAACCTCGGTCTGATCGCGGCCGGTGGTGTGGCGCTCGCCGCGGGTGGTGCGCTGCTCGTGTCGCGTCGCCGCAGCGCCGACCAGAGCTGACCCGGAGCTGACGAGGACCAGCTGATGACTGACGACGTCGGGCGGCCGGGCGCGCACCGTGCTGCCCGGCGTCGCGGTCCTGTCCTCCCCACGGTGGCCGCCCTCGTGCTCGTGCTCGGGGGCGGCACCGCCGTGGCGGTGGGGGCCTCCGGGCCCGGGCCCGCCCCGGCCCCCCCGTCCCTGGCCGGCCGCCCCGTGGTCACGGACGACACGACCGACCCTGCGGCGCCGGCCGACCGGCCCGCACCGACCGAGGACCCGGAGGACCCCGGCGCCGAGCAGCACCCCCGCGACGACGCCGACGAGGACGCCGTGCCTGGGGAGCCGTCGGCCCCGGCCGACGAGCCCGACGACGCCGTCGAAGAGACCCCGGCCCCGGTCGCCGAGCCCGCCTCGGTCTCGATCCCCGCCATCGGCGTCACCTCCGACCTGCTGCACCTCGGTCTCGACACCGGGGGCGCGCTCGAGGTCCCCGAGGGCGAGGACTACGACTCCGCCGCCTGGTACGACGACTCCCCCCGACCCGGCCAGCACGGCCCCGCCGTCATCCTCGGCCACGTCAGCGGCGCCGCCGGCCNNACCGGCCACTACGACGACAACATCATCGTCTTCGCCCGCGAGGTGTGACCGGTGGCCCTGTCTCCCCTGGAGCGTCCGTCCACGGACCGCCCGGAGGCCACCGCCGAGGACGCTGGTGAGTCCGCCCGCCCGGTCGCTGCCGGAGGGCCGCGGCACCCCCGGCGCCGACCAGCCGCCGCCGCGGTCGTGGTCGTCGTCGCCGGCCTGCTCGCGGTCCTGGTCCTCGCGCTCGTCGTCGGTGGCGGGACGCCGAGCCCGCCCCCCGGAGGACTGCCCGACGCGGGTGCCCTGACCGGCTGGGGGCTCCCCGTGGCCGACCTGGCCGTCCGCGTGCTGGCCGTCCTCACCGTCGGTCAGCTCCTGCTCCCGGCGGTGCTCGCCCCCCTCGGCTCCGGGGCGTCCTCGAGGTCGCTGCGCGGTGCCTCCTGGACGGCCACGGGCTGGCTGGTGGCCGAGCTGGTGGTCCTGGTGCTGACGGTGAGCACGATCTACGGCGTGCCGGTGTGGCGGCTGTCCACCCAGTCCGTGCTGGCGGTGCTCACCGCCCTGCCGGTGGGCCGCGCCGCGCTGGGCGTCACCGTCCTGCTCCTCCCGGTCGTGGCCGGCAGCGCGGCTCTGGCCCGCCGCCCCGCGCACCGCGCCCGGGCCGCGGCCGGCACGCTCCTGGTCGCTGCCTGCGGCGTGGTCCTCGTGCCGGCCGTCCTCGCCGGTCACTCCGCGGCGGCGGGCAACCACGTGCCCGCCGTGCTGGCGCTGTCGGTCCACATCCTCGCCGCGAGCCTCTGGGTGGGTGGTCTGGCCGCGGTGCTCCTGCACGGGCGCGGCCGGTCCGGCCGCGTCGACACGGTGCGCCGGTTCAGCGCCCTGGCCCTGGGCTGCGTGCTGCTGCTCCTGCTGTCCGGGGTGGCGTCGGCCCTGCTGGTCGCCGGGTCGCCGTCCTGGTCGTGGGCGGGCGAGGGATGGGTGCACCTGCTCGTCGTCAAGAGCGTGCTGCTGGCCGCCCTCGTGCTCCTCGGGGCCCAGCACCGGAGGGCCACCCTGCCGGCGCTGGCGGCCGGGAGGCCCGGGGCCTTCGTGCGCCTGGGGGCGGTCGAGGTCGCCCTCATGGCGGCGACGATCGCCGTCTCGGTGGCGCTCGGGACGTCCCCGTCCCCCACCTCTCCTCCCGGCCCGGACTCCGGGGCCGTGGGGAGCGCCGCGTCGCAGGACGCCGACCCGGGAGCCGGTGGGGGGACGTCGGGCGAGACTGGTGCGGACACCCTCCAGGACGACGGCGACCCGGGGACGGCCGACGACCCCGGAGCCGGGGACGAGCCGGTGGGCGCCCGGCCCTCCGACGAGCCGCTCGTCGAGGACATGAGCGGGCACGACCACGGCGACCTCTCGGTGACGGTGCTCGTCGACGACGAACGGTTCCACGTCACCGCGACCGTCCGGCCCGGTCAGCGGGTCACCGTCTACAACAGCAGCGACGCCGCCGCCACCCTCACCGCCGACGGCCCCGCGGGCGGGGTCTCCGCCTTCGACGTCGACGTCCCGGCCCGGACCTTCGTCACCTTCGAGGCGCCCGACCAGGAGGGCGACTACGCCTTCGTCAGCCGACCTGGAGGCGCCGAGGTCGACGGCTTCGCCGACACCCTCCTGGTCCGCGCGGACCCCTGACGCCCGGGCGAGGTCCGGCGGCAGCCCGACGACCGCGGCAGTCCCACCCTCAGCCGTGCAGCACCTGGCAACCGGGGCACCAGTAGGCCGTCTGCAGCCCCATCCGCTCGGCGCGGACCGTGTCGCCGCAGCGCGGGCAGGGCCGGCCACGGCGCAGGTAGACGGCGTAGCGCCGACGCCAGCGAGGGACGGGCGCCCCGCGGGTGAGCAGGTCGCGTGCGTCGCCGAGCTGCCGGGCATCGGTGACGATCCAGCCCGCTCCGAGCCCGACCGTCATCAGGTCGATGGCGTCCTGCCACAGCCCCTGCAGCGCCTCGACCGGGACCGCCCGGCCGGGCGAGTGCGGGTCGATCCGGGCCCGCCACAGCAGCTCGGCCCGGTAGACGTTGCCGATACCGGAGACGACACCCTGGTCGAGCAGCAGCACGCCGAGCGCCCGCCGTGAGCGGTGGAGGCGAGCGACCGCCGCCTCGGGGTCGGCGTCGTCGCGCAGGGGGTCCGGGCCGAGTCGGTCGTGCAGCGCTGCCACGCCCTCGGCGTCCAGCACCTCGCAGATGGTCGGCCGGGTCACCTCGAGACAGTCGGTGGCCGTGAGGAACCTCCAGGCCAGACCCTCGGGCGTCGGCGGGTCGGTCCGGGGCAGACCGTCCGCGCCGAGGGCCCGCCGGTGGCGACGTACCGAGACGCGGCCGTGCATGCCGAGGTGGAGGTGCGCCGTGACCGGGGAGCCGGTCATCCGGACGAGCAGGTGCTTGCCGTGCGCCTCGGCGTCCCGGACCGCCAGCCCGTCGTGGACGGCCGGGTCGAAGACCTCGCCCGGCGGGCCCGAGGACCGTCCCGGCTGACCGACCAGCCGACGCACCCGCGCGGCCATCCCGTGGACGGCGTGACCTTCGGCCATGCCCAGAGCCTAGGTCCAGCCGCCCTCGGTCGGCCGGCCACGCTCAGTCGGCGAGCGGCGTGACGTACGCCGAGCTGATCCCGCCGTCGACGAGGAACTCGGCCGCCGTCATGAACGAGCTGTCGTCGCTGGCGAGGAAGGCCACGGCCGCGGCCATCTCCTCGGGACGGCCGAAGCGCCCCATCGGCACGTGCACCAGCCGTCGCTGCGCCCGCTCGGGGTCGGAGGCGAAGAGCTCGGTCAGCAGCGGGGTGTCGACCGGCCCGGGGCACAGCGCGTTGACCCGGATGCCCTCGCGGGCGAACTGCACGCCGAGCTCGCGGGTCATCGACAGGACCCCGCCCTTGGAGGCGGAGTAGGAGATCTGCGAGGTCGCCGCCCCCATGACCGCCACGAAGGAGGCCGTGTTGATGATCGACCCGCGTCCCTGCTCGAGCATGTGCGGGAGCACGGCCCGGCAGCACAGGTAGACGCTGGTGAGGTTGACCTCCTGGACCCGTCGCCAGGCGTCCAGGTCGGTGGTGAGGATCGAGTCGTCCTCGGGCGGTGAGATGCCGGCGTTGTTGAAGGCGATGTCGATGCTGCCGTAGGTCTCCTTGGCGGTGGCGAACAGCCGCTCCACCTGCTCGGCGTCGGTGACGTCGGTGCGGACGAAGAGCCCGCCGAGGTCCTGCGCCAGCGCCTCGCCGACGGACTGCTCGCAGATGTCCGCGAGGACCACGCGGGCGCCCTCGGCGGCCAGGCGGCGGGCCGAGGCCAGGCCGATGCCGCTGGCGCCTCCGGTGACGACGGCGACCCGGCCGGCCAGGCGCTGGGTCAGGTCGATGCTCGTGCTCATGTCGTGCCTCGTTCCTGGTCGGTCAGTCGCCGGTGGCGATGAAGACGGTCTTGGTCTCGGTGAAGGCGTCCAGCGCGTGCGGGCCGAGCTCGCGGCCGAGCCCGGACTGCCCGAAGCCTCCGAAGGGGGTGTTGTACCGGACGGAGGCGTGGCTGTTGACGGCGAGGTTGCCCGCCTCCAGCCGGCGGGCGACCCGCAGCGCCCGTCCCACGTCGCGCGTCCAGATGGAGCCGGCGAGCCCGTAGGCCGTGTCGTTGGCGATCCGCAGCGCGTCCTCCTCGTCGCGGAACGGCAGCACCGAGATCACCGGCCCGAAGATCTCCTCGGTGAAGGCGGGGTCGTCCTCGGCGCGGGTCCGCAGCACGGTGGGCGGGTGCCAGAAGCCGGGACCCTCCGGGGCGCTGCCCTGGATGAGTACCTCGGCGTCGCGGACGTAGCCCGCGACCGTGTCCCGCTGGCCCGCGGAGATGAGCGGGCCCATACCGCTCGCGGCCTCACCCGGTGGTCCGCACACGAAGCCGTGCACCGCGGGCTCGAGCCGCACCAGGAAGGCGTCGAGCACCTCGGCCTGCACGAGCAGCCGCGACCGGGCGCAGCAGTCCTGGCCGGCGTTGTCGAAGGCCCCGCCGGGCGCCGCCGCGGCGGCCGCGTCGAGGTCGGCGTCGGCGAAGACGATGTTGGCGTTCTTCCCGCCGAGCTCCAGGGTCACCCGCTTGACCTGGTCGGCGCACCCGGCCATGACCCGCTTGCCGACGGCCGTCGAGCCGGTGAAGACCACCTTGCGGACGAGCGGGTGGGTGACGAAGCGCTCGCCGACGACCGACCCGGCGCCGGGGAGCACCTGGAGCACGCCCTCGGGGATCCCGGCCTCCAGGGCCAGCTCGGCCAGCCGCATCGCGGTGAGCGGGGTCAGCTCGGCGGGCTTGAGGACCACGGTGTTGCCGGCGGCGAGCGCGGGTCCGATCGCCCACCCGGCGATCGGCATGGGGAAGTTCCACGGCACGATGACCCCCACCACCCCGAGCGGCTCGGCGAAGGTCATGGCCACACCGCCGTCCACCGGGATGGTCTCGCCGCCGGGCCGCTCCGGCGCCCCGGCGTAGTAGGCCAGCACGTCGCGGACGTTGCCCGCCTCCCAGCGCGCGTTGCCGATGGTGTGCCCGGCGTTGGCGACCTCCAGGCGGGCCAGCTCCTCGACGTGCTCGTCGACCACGGCGGCGAAGCGCCGCAGGAGCCGGGCCCGGTCGGCGGGGCTCACCTCGCGCCAGGTCTGGTAGGCCCGGTGGGCCGCCTCGACGGCGGCGTCGGTCCGCTCCTCGTCGGCGAGCTCGAGGGTGGTGATGACCTCCTCGGTGGCCGGGTCGACGACGTCGGTGGTGGTGCTCATGCGGTCGATCTCTCCTCTCCTGCTGCGGTTCTGGACATCGCTTTCTGGTGCCCGTCCCCCAGATTGCTATGTCCACTTCGGGGGGTGGCGGCGCGGGGGGTGCTGGTGCGGGGGGTGCTGGCGTGGTGGACCAGAGCCTGGAAGAGGCGCCGGTCGGCGGGGTTCTCCTCGGGGTGGAACTGCACGCCGACCGCCCAGCCGGGGGCGTCGGCGGGCTCCAGGGCCTGCACCACCCCGTCGGCCGAGCGCGCGGTGACGACGAGCCCGTCGGCGACCCGGTCGACCCCCTGGTGGTGGTAGCACGGCGAGGCCGCCTCCGCCCCCAGGACCTCGGCGATGCGGGACCCGGGCTCGGTGCGGAAGGTCACCTCGCCGAAGACCCCCGGGCTCGGCTGGTATGCCGTGTGCCCCAGCCGGTCCGGCAGGTGCTGGTCGAGGGTGCCGCCGAGGGCGACGTTGAGCACCTGCACCCCGCGGCAGATCGCGAGCAGCGGCACCCCCTGCTCCAGCGCCGCGCGCGCCAGCGCGAGCTCCGGGGCGTCGCGCACCGGCTCGGGCGCGGTGCTCGGGTGGGGTGTGCCGGCGTACTGCGCGGCGTCGACGTCCGCCCCGCCGATGAGGACCAGCCCGTCGAGCACGTCGAGCACCGAGGGGTCGGACCCCACGGGTGGCAGCAGCAACGGCGTGCCACCGGCGGCGGCGACCCCCTCCACGTAGACGGCCGGCACGATCGCCGCGGGCCGTCGCCAGACTCCCCAGGCCGCCTCCTTGTAGTAGGTGGTCAGCCCGATCCGTGGGCGGTCGGTCACAGGCGCTCGAACCCCCGCCGCAGCTCCCAGTCGGTGACGGCCGCGTCGAAGGCGGTGATCTCGATGTCCGCCATGTTGACGTAGTGGTCCACCACCTCCTGCCCGAAGGCCTCCCTGGCCACCTCGGAGGCGGCGAAGAGGTCACGGGCCTCGCGGAGGGTGTGCGGCACGAGCGGTGCGTCGGACTCGTAGGCGTTGCCGGTCATCATCGGCTCCAGCTCGAGCTCCTGCTCGATGCCGTGCAGCCCGCCGGCCATCATGGCCGCGACCGCGAGGTAGGGGTTGCAGTCCCCGCCGGGCACGCGGTTCTCCATGCGGGCGCCGGAGCCCTCACCCACGGTGCGCACCGCGCAGGTGCGGTTGTCCTGCCCCCACGCCACGGCCGTCGGCGCGAAGGAGCCCTGGGCGAAGCGCTTGTAGGAGTTGATGTTGGGGGCGTAGAAGAGGGTGAACTCGCGCATCGTCGCGAGCACGCCGGCGATGAAGTGGTCGTAGAGCGCGGTGCGCCCGCCCTCGTCCCAGAAGACCGTCGAGCCGTCCAGCCCGCGCAGCGAGAGGTGGATGTGGCAGGAGCTGCCCTCCCGCTCGTTGGGCTTGGCCATGAAGGTCAGGGACTGACCGAGCTGGGCTGCGATCATCTTGGCGCCGGTCTTGTAGACGCTGTGGTTGTCGCACGTGGTGACGACCTCGTCGAAGAGGAAGCCGATCTCGTGCTGGCCGAAGTTGCACTCGCCCTTGGCCGACTCCACGGTCATGCCGGCCTGGTACATGTCGCTGCGGATCCGGCGCAGCAGCGGCTCCACCCGGCCCGAGCCGATGATCGAGTAGTCCACGTTGTACTGGTTCGCCGGGGTGAGACCCGTATACCCCTTGGCCCAGGCCTCCTCGTAGGAGTCGCGGTAGACGACGAACTCCAGCTCGGTGCCGGCGACCGCCGACCACCCGTGCCCCGCCGCCCGCTCGACCTGCGAGGCCAGCATCGAGCGCGGTGACATGGGGACCGGGGACCCGTCGGTGAGCGCGAGGTCGCACTGCACCATCACCGTGCGCTCCAGCCACGGCACCCGGCGGATGGTGTCGGTGTCGAGGGTGAACTCCATGTCGCCGTAGCCCGCCTCCCAGGAGGAGATGGCGTAGCCGTCGACGGTGTTCATCTCGGGGTCGACGGCCAGCAGGTAGTTGCAGCCCTCGACCCCGTGCCCCAGCGCGTGCTGGACGAAGTAGGGGGCATGCAGGTACTTGCCCTGGAGCCGGCCCTGCATGTCGGTGAACGCGACGATGACCGTCTCGATGCTCTCGTCGGCGACCCCCGCCCGGAGCTGGTCGACGGTGAGCATGCGCTCGCTGCGGGGGTGGGTCATCGCAGGTCTCCTTCGGCTGTGCTGATCTGGTCGAACTCCTCCTCCGGGGCGGAGGAGACGAGGTGGTGGCGGCTGTAGAACCAGAAGTAGGCGAGGAACCCGGCGAAGACGGCGGCCGTGATGCCGGCGGCCAGGATGTCGACGACGAAGGTGGCGATGACGGCGACGACGCTGAGGACGAGCGCGATGCCGGTCGTCACCGTACCTCCGGGGGTGCGGTAGCCGCGCTCGAGGTCGGGCTCGCGCCGGCGCAGCACGATGTGCGAGAGGTTGAGCAGCACGTAGGACACGGTGGCGCCGAAGACCGCGATGTTGATGAGCAGCGCGCCGTTCTGGGTGATGGCGGCGAGCAGGAAGCCGATGGTGCCGGGGACGAGGAGTCCCACCCAGGGCGTCTGTCGTGAGCCGGTGAGCGACAGCACCCGGGGCAGGTAGCCGGCCCGGGACAGGGCGAACAGCTGCCGGGAGTAGGCGTAGATGATGGAGAAGAAGCTCGCGACCAGCCCGGCGAGCCCGGCGTAGTTGACGAACGCGGCGATCGCCGAGTCGTCGCCGAGGGCGGTGCGCAGCGCCAGCGGCAGCGGGTTGTCCGAGTCGCGCACGGTCTCCGCGCCCGCCGACCCCGGCACGAGCAGGAGCATGAGGGCGGCGAAGACGAGCAGGATGCTGATCGCCACGATGATCCCGCGGGGCATGTCCCGCTTGGGGTCGGAGGTCTCCTCCGCGGCCAGCGGCACGCCCTCGACGGCCAGGAAGAACCAGATGCCGTAGACCAGCGCGGCGAGCGCTCCCGCGAAGCCGTAGGGCAGGAAGGCGCTGGCGCCGGCGGCGTCGGTCACGGTGATGTCGAAGAGGTTGTCGACCCGGAAGTGCGGCAGCAGGCCGACGACCGTCGCCACCAGGGCGACGACTGCGATGGCGGTGATGGCGAACATCACCTTGAGGGCCTCGCCGACGCCCCACACGTGCAGGCCGATGAAGATGAGGTAGGCGACGAGGTAGATCGGCCAGCCGTTGGTCAGCCCGAACAGCCCCAGGGCCTCGACGTAGCCGCCGATGAACACCGCGATCGCGGCGGGGGCGACGGCATACTCGATGAGGACGGCGACGCCGGTCGCGTAGCCGCCGAGCGGACCCAGCGCCCGCCGGGCGAAGCCGTAGCCGGCGCCCGCCGTGGGCAGGGTCGAGGACATCTCGGCCAGCCCGAGCACCATGCAGGTGTACATCACCGCCATGAGCACCGTGGCGATGAGCAGACCGCCCCACCCGCCCTCGTCGATGCCGAAGTTCCAGCCCGCGAAGTCGCCGGAGATGACGTAGCTGACCCCCAGGCCGGCCAGCAGGATCCAGCCGGCCGCCCCCTTCTTGAGCTGCCGGTGCTGGTGGTAGTCGTCCGCGACGTTCTGGTAGTCGACCCTGCGCTTGGCCATGGGGAAGCCTTCCCTGAGATCAATGGATCAGGTGTGGTCCATTGGTGTGGGTCGAGTCTGGTGCGGTCCGGGCGACCCCGTCAAGGGTGCGGGAGCCTAGATTTGGTCGTATGTCCTCCTCAGAGCCACCGTGGGTGCGGCCGGTGCGCAGCGGCAACGTCTTCGAGGAGACCACCGAGCACCTGCTCCGGCTGCTGCACCTGGGCACCTTCCCGCCCGGCGCCAAGCTGCCGGCCGAGCGGGAGCTGGCCGAGTCGCTGCGGGTCTCGCGGACCACCCTGCGGGAGGTCCTGGGCGAGCTGCAGAAGGCGGGCTACGTCACGGTGAGCCGCGGCAGGTACGGCGGCACCCACGTCGCACCGACGCTGCCGCCACGCCGGGGGGAGGAAGCGCTCGACCCGGCGGAGGTCGACGACCTGCTCACGCTGCGGGCCATCGTCGAACCCGCCGCGGCCGGCCTGGCCGCCGCCCGGGACCTCTCCATAGAGCAGCGACAGCGGCTGCGGGACGTCGCGGGGGACTGTGCCGCGGCCGGGGTGGAGCAGTACCGACCCCTTGACGCCCGGCTGCACCTCACCCTGGCCGAGCTGAGCGGCTCGCCCAGCCTGGCCGGGGTGGTGGCTGACGTCCGGGACCGCGTCACGGCGATGCTCGACCGCATCCCGCTGCTGCCTCCCAACCTCGCCCACTCCACCGACCAGCACGAGACGGTCGTGGCCGCGGTCCTGGCCGGCCGCCAGGCGGAGGCGCGGGAGGCGATGGGTGAGCACCTCGAGGGCACGGCGTCCCTGCTGCGCGGCTTCCTCGCCTGAGCTCGTCCCGGTACGCGGGGCCCCGCGCCTCAGCGCTCGTAGCGGTCCGGCCGTCGCTGCGGCCGCTGGCGGCTGAACTCCCCGCCCTCACGCCCGCCGTAGGGCCGACCGTGGTCGGCGAACTCCTCCCGGACGTAGACGAACCGCTGGTCCCCGCAGGTCACCGTGGCCCCGGTGCGCAGGACCACGCCCTCGCCGACGACCGCCCCGGCGACCGACACGTCCCCGTCGACGGCGTGCACGAGGTACTCGTCGACGGACGGGTCGCGCCGCACCTCGGCGTGGTGCGCCGCGAGGCCGGGGACGACGACGTCGCTGCCCGGGTCCGACCCGATCGTGGTCGTGCCCCGTCGCAGGTATGCCGTCTCCCGCGGGCTGCCCTGCTCCGGGCCGGGGGGCAGGTAGTAGACGAGGCGGGGGTCGCCCCGTCCGAGCGGGTCGTGGGTCGTCGTGACGCGGCGCCGCCGCTGCGACGGCACGACGGGCACGGGCGGCCACGGGGTGCCGGGGGGTGTGAGGTCGGCCAGCGACGGACCTGCCTCGCCGGAGCGCCGCAGCATGCGGAGCGCGGCCCGGCGGTCCCGCACCGCCACGTGACGCGAGCCCGTGACGGCGCGGTCCAGGAACCGGGAGCGGACGTCGCCGAGGGCGAGCACCGGTCCGTCCGGGCCGGACACGACCACCGTCAGCCCGGCCTCGGCCGCCAGGGTGCCGACGTCCGAGGCGAGGTCGGCGGCTTGCCGCCGGCCCATGCCGAGCGGCAGCCCGACCAGGCGGTCCAGCGTCACCTCGATCTGTGCGCCGTCACCCCGGATGTGTGCCGTCAGCCCGTCGTCCTGGGAGCCGTCGGACGGCGACGGGGAGACGGTGAGCGTGAGGTCGGCCTCGACGCGCAGCTGCTCGACCATCGCTCAGCCCTGGTGCTCGCGGTCCTCGGTGGTGATCCGCAGCGTCCCGTCCAGCTTCCACGTCGCGCGCGGTGCGTCCGGGCCGGTGTCGCGGGGCACCTCGACCGACATGTCCTGGAAGGTGTAGTTGATCGCCGCCCCCTGGCCGGTCAGGTAGTTCCACATCTCCTTGCCGAGGTCCGTCCACGACACGGTCTCGCCGCTGGTCCCGGTCATCTGTCCCTGCTGCTCGCTCATGCTCAGCTCCTTGCGTCGGGGAACACGTCCAATGTGTGTTCAATGTTGTCCCACTATGGACCGCGCCTCGGACCCTCGCAACCGCAGATCCGGGACCCCTTCCACAGCTTTCGCACAAACTGTGGACAAAGGCTGAATCCGCAGCCCGGTGCCCGGACGTAGTGGGGGGTGAGGGCAGAACAGGTCTGTCCCAGCTGCGATGAAGGAGCACCCCTCATGCGGAAGATCACTGCGACCACCACGGCGGCCCTGCTGGCCGGAGCCGGCACGGCGGCCTTCGCCGCCCCGGCCATGGCGGACAACCACGAGGCCACCGTCTCGGTCCTGCACGCCGTACCCGGGCTGACCGTCGACGTCTACGTCAACGGCGAGGAGACCGTCCCCGACTTCGAGCCGGGCACCCTGACCGACCCCCTCATGCTTCCGGAGGGGACCTACGACGTGGAGGTCTACGCCGACGGCGACGACCCGGAGTCCGCCGAGCCGGCGATCTCCGCCGAGGGTCTGGAGGTGCCGGGCGGTGCGAACCTCACCCTGGCCGCCCACCTGGCCGAGGACGGCACCCCGATGCTGTCCGCCTTCGTCAACGACACCTCCACGCTGGACGCCGGGCAGTCCAGGCTCACCGTCCGGCACGCCGCCGCCGCCCCGGCGGTCGACGTCCGTGCGGGTGGCAGCCCGGTGATCGAGGGCCTGACCAACCCCGACGAGGAGGTGCTCAACCTCGACGCCGGCACCGTGTCGGCCGACGTGGTGCTCGCGGGCACCGAGGACGTCGTCATCGGCCCGGCCGACCTGGACCTCGCCGAGGGCACCAACACGATCGTCTACGCGTGGGGCTCCGCCGAGGAGGGCACCCTCGACCTGGCGGTGCAGACCATCGACGGCCTGCACGGCGACCCGGGCGGCGTGCCCTCCGGCCAGGGTGGCATCGCCACCTCGACCGGGGTGCTCACCGTGCTCCTCATGGCCGGCGCTGCGGGCGCGGTGCTCGCCGGCAGCCGCCTGGTCCGTCGCGAGGTGGCCTGACCCTTGCACCGGACCCAGCCCCGCCGCGGCCGGCTCTCGCCGGCCGCGGCGGCGGCCCTGCTCCTCAGTCTCGCGGTCGTCGTCGGGGCCCTCTGGGGCCTGCAGCGAGGACCGCTCCCGGCTGCTGCCGACTTCGGGTCGCCCGCCCCGGCGCCCACGACCGGTCCGGCAGCACCGGGCGCCGCGGTGGACCCTGTCCCCACCGCGGCGCCACCGGGGGGCGGAGGGGACGACGCACCCGCGGGGCAGGCCGCCCCGCGGGTCGTCGTGCCCCCACCCGACGTCCGGGACGCCTCGGTGGAGGCCGCGGCGGCGCAGGGCGCTCCGGCCCCCACGCGCCTGCTGGCTCCCAGTCTCGGGCTGGACGTGCCCCTGGACGCCGTCGGCGTCACCGGCGACGGACTCATGGAGATCCCCGAGGACGCCGACCGGGCCGGGTGGTACCGGCACGGGCCGGCCCCGGGGGAGGACGGCTCCGCGGTCATCGCCGGCCACGTCGACGACCGGGAGGGGCCCGGGGCCTTCCTCGCCCTCAACAGTGCCGAGCAGGGCACCCCGGTGACCATCGTCCGCGAGGACGGTTCTCGGCTCGACTACGTCGTCACCGCGCGGCGGACGACCGACAAGAAGGAGCTGCCCGTCGATGACCTCTTCGACCGTGAGGGAGAGCAGCGCCTGCAGCTCATCACCTGCACCGGCGAGTGGTCCGAGCGTGCCGGGAGCTACACCGACAACCTCGTCATCACCGCCACGCCGGCGCCCTGAGCCCGGCGGCGGGGCCTCAGCCCCCGGGCCGCCGCAGGAGCAGCTGGTCCACGCCCATCCGACCCGCCGCGAAGGTCCAGGCCGCGCCCGCGAGGTAGAGCTCCCAGACCCGGGTGACCTCCTCCCCGACGAGGCGGGCGACGTCCTCGCGCCGACGCCGCAGCCGCTCCTCCCAGGAGCGGATCGTCCAGACGTAGTGCTCGCGCAGCGCCTCGACCCCGCGCAGCTCCAGCCCGGCCCGCTCCAGCAGCTGCACGGTCGCGCCGACCGGACGCATCGACATGTCCGGGGCGATGAACGACTCGATGAACGGGCCCCCACCGGGGTTGCGGCCCGGCCGGCTCATCTGCTGCACGAGCACGGGTGCGCCCGGGGCGGCCAGCCGGTGCAGCGTCGCGGCGTACGTCGCGTAGTTGCGGTCGCCCACGTGCTCGCCCATCTCGATCGAGGCCACGGCGTCGAAGCCGGACTCCGGCACCTCCCGGTAGTCCTGCAGCCGCACGTCGACCAGGTCGCTCACCCCCTGCTCCCCGGCCCGGGCCTGCACGAAGGCCTGCTGCTCCCGGCTGATGGTGACCGCGGTGACCCGCGCGCCGTGCTCGCGGGCGGCGTGCAGGGTGAGCGAGCCCCAGCCGCACCCGACGTCGGCCAGCCGCTGGTCCGGCCGGGTGTGCAGGCCCAGTTTGCGGCAGACCAGCTCCAGCTTGTCCGACTGCGCCTGCTCGAGGGTGTATGCCGCGTCCTCCCGGCCGCCGAGCAGGTCCGCCCCGTCGGCGGTGACGTAGGCGCAGGAGTAGGCCATCTGCGCGTCCAGGACGAGCTCGTAGAAGTCGTTGGACAGGTCGTAGTGGTGGCTGATCGCCGCCCGGTCGCGGGTCAGGCTGTGCAGGCGTCCCCGGACGACCGCCTGGGAGGCCGGTGCCGCGGGTGGCCGCCCGATGAGGCCGAGGTCCTTGGCGAGCAGGCCCAGCCCGGCGACCGCCCGGGCCCGCTCGGCCGGGGTCGGCCGGGGGGCGCGGCGCGCGAGCTCGTCCCGGACCTGGGTGAGGGCCACGCCGAGCTCACCGTCCACGAGGACCTCGCCGGTGACGAAGGCCTGGGCGGCGCCGAGCTCACCCGGCGCCCAGAGCAGCCGCCGCAGGGCCTGGGGGCTGGTCAGCCGCACCGTCGGGTGGGACCCCGGGTCGGCCCCCGCCGTCGACCCGTCCCAGGCGACGAGGTGGACCGGCAGCGGGCCACCGGCCAGCGGCTCGAGCAGGGTGGTCAGACGGGGGGCGACGGGGGAGGGCATACCCTCGACCTAAGCACACCATGCCCGCGTCGCGCGGCGGTTCGCCTAGGGTTGCGCCATGAGTGTGGAGGACGGCGATGACGACGCGATCGCCGCGGCGTGGGAGAACACCGAGCCGGACGCGCTGGAGCGCGCCTACCGGCGGTGGGGCGGGCTCGTCCACGGCCTCGCCCGACGCGCCGTGGGTCCGGACGACGCCGACGACGTCACCCAGGCGGTCTTCGTGTCGGCCTGGCGCGGGCGGGCGACCTACGACCGCGCCTCGGCCCCGCTCGGGGCCTGGCTGGTCGGCATCACCCGACGCCGCATCGCCGACCAGCTGCGTGCCCGGCAGCGCCAGGCCCCCGTCGCGCAGGAGCAGCAGGACGTCCCGGACGACGGCGCCTGGACGGCGGCCGACAGCACCGACCTGCTCACCATCTACGAGGAGCTGGAGCGGATCGGCGACCCGCAGCGCCGCATCATCCTGCTCGCCTACGTGGAGGACCTCACGCAGCGGGAGATCGCCGAGCGGCTCGACCTCCCGCTGGGCACGGTCAAGACCCATACGAACCGAACCCTGGCACGGCTCCGAACTCTTCTCGGAGGTGCGCGATGAACCACGATGAGCGGTATGCCGGACGGCCCGCCGACGACGACGGCACGCCGGAGCGTGCGCCGGAGCTGCTGGCGCGCGGCGGCGCCCTGGACGAGGCGCCGGGGCCCGCGGTGTGGGAGCGCATCCGCGCGGAGGTCGCCGGTGAGGACCAGCTCGCGTCGCGCCGCCGGGCGCGGGGTGCGGGCGCGCGGCGTCGACCCGGGCGCTGGCCCCTGCTCGCGGCGGCCGCGGCCGGTGCCCTGGTCGCCTGGGTCGGCACGCAGGTCGTGGGGGCGGGCCAGCAGGACGAGGAGATCGTGGTCGCCGACGCGACGCTGCAGGACCTGCCCGAGGCCGGCGAGACCGTCGACGGGAGCGCGGAGGTCATCAGCGTCGACGGGGAGCGGCGCCTGCGGGTGCAGCTCGACGAGCTGCCCGACACCGGGTCGGGCTACCTCGAGGTGTGGCTGCTGCGGCCGGACGTCAGCGGGCTGGTGACCGTCGGCGTCATCTCGGGCACCACCGCGGAGTTCAGCCTCCCCGCGACCGTCGACCTCGAGGAGTACCCCGTCGTCGACATCTCGCGGGAGCAGGTGGACGGCGACCCCTCGCACGGTGGCGAGAGCCTCGTCCGTGGCGAGCTGCAGACCGCCAGCGCGAGCGGAGCCGTCCCCGCCGACCCGCCACCCGTGGCCACCGACCTCCTGACCGACACCACGTCCCCCCACGACCGAGAGGCACGACCATGACCGAGCACCACGACTCCAGCCCGTCCGACCCGGTGACCGTCACCTCCGACCCCGAGGCGGTGAAGGAGGCCCACGAGGTCATGTCCACCATGGACGTGGCCATGCTCACCACCGTCGACTCCAGCTCGGGCGACGGCCGCCTCACCAGCCGGCCGCTGTCGACCCAGGTGCACGAGGAGGACGGCGACGTGCTCTTCCTCGTGCGCGCGAGCAGCGCCGTGGTGACCGACGTGCGGGCCCACCCCAACGTCAACGTCGCCTACTCCTCGGCCAAGGCCTGGGTCTCCCTCGCCGGCAGCGCCACCGTCATCGAGGACCGCGAGCTGGTCGAGCAGCTGTGGTCCAAGGGCGCCGACGCCTTCATGGAGGGCGGTCCGGACAACCCGGACAACGTCGTGCTGAAGGTCAACGGCGACACCGTCATGTACTGGGGCGGGGGGTCGCTGGTCGGGACGGCCATCGACACCCTCAAGATGATCACCGGCAGGGGGGACCAGGAGGACGCCGGCCCGACCGTCGTCGAGCTGCCGTGAGCACCCGCGCCCAGCAGGTCCTCGTGACCCTGGCCGCCGTCGTGTGGGTCGGCGGGACCCTCCTCGGCACCGGCGTCGTCGCCGGCGGCGGGGTGGAGACCCAGGGCGGCGGGCTCTTCTCCGACAGCGCGACGCTCATCGCGCCGCAGGGCCCGGCCTTCTCCATCTGGTCGGTCATCTACCTCGGTCTGGCCGGCTACGTCGTGTGGCAGTGGCTCCCGGCCGTCGCCGGCTCCCGCTGGGCCGACGTCACCCGCCTCCCGGCCGCGGCGGCCATCGCGCTCAACGGGATCTGGCTGCTCGTCGTCTTCGCCGGATGGATCCTGGTCTCCGTGCTCGTCATGCTCGGCATCGTCGTCTCGCTCGGCCTGGTCCTGCGCGCGACCGCGGGCCTGCCCCGGCAGGGCGTGGGGGCGGACGTCTGGGTGTCGGCGACCTTCGGGCTCTACCTCGGCTGGATCTGCGTCGCCACGTGCGCCAACATCGCCTCCTGGCTGGTCGGCCTGGGCGTGGCGACGGACAGCGCCGCGTCCACCTGGGTGACCGTCGCGGTGCTCGCCGCCGTCGTCGTCATCGCGACCCTCCTGCTGCGCAGGACCGACCAGCGGCTCTTCCAGCTCGGCCTCGCCGCGGCCGTCGTCTGGGGCACCGCCTGGGTGGCCTCAGGGCGGTTGACCGGCGAGCTGCGCTCCGAGGTCGTCGGCGTCGCCGCGGCGCTGACGGCTGTCGTCGTCGCCGCCGTGGCGGTGTGGGCGCTGGCCCGGTCCCGGCCGGGCGTCGAGGGTCGGGGCCGGACCGCCTAGGTCCCCGTCCGGGCACCGGCCGCCCGAGGTGCGGGCGGTGCCCCGACGGGACGGGGGTGCAGGTCAGCGTGGGTGCCCGGCCCCGGTGGGGCAATCCGATCGGTGCCCGGGGCACGAACACCCGGCATGACCAGCCCCCCGCCGACGACCTCCGACGCCGCCGCTGCCGACGTCACCGACGCCACCGACGAGCGACCCTCCGTGGCCGTCGTCGGTGCCGGTGTCGCGGGCCTGAGCGCGGCATACCACCTGCGTCACAGTCACCGGGTGCTGCTGCTCGAGGCCGACGGGCGGCTGGGCGGGCACGCGGACACCCACGACGTGCTCACCGACCGGGGGAGCGGCTGGCCGTCGACTCCGGGTTCATCGTCCACAACGACCGGACCTACCCCGTGCTGCGGCGCATCTTCGACGAGCTCGACATCCCCACGCAGGAGACCGAGATGTCCATGTCGGTCACCTGCGACGGGTGCGGGCTGTCGTTCGCCGGCGCCAAGGGTCTCGGCGGGCTGCTGGCGCAGCCGACCCGTGTGCTGGACCGTCGCTACCGGCGGCTGCTGCGCGAGGTGCCCCGCTTCCATCGGGCCGCGCTCGACGAGCTCGCGGCGTCCCGCCGTGGCGAGGCCGCACCGATCACCTGGGGCGGCTTCCTCGAGCGGGGTCGCTTCGACCCCTACTTCGTGCAGCACTACGCCATCCCGCTCATCTCCTGCGTCTGGTCCTCCGGGCACGAGGACGCCGCGGCCTACCCCGCCCACCACCTCTTCGAGTTCCTGGACCACCACGGTCTGCTCACCGTGGGTGGGTCGCCGACGTGGCGCACGGTCGTCGGCGGCAGCCGGATCTACGTCGAGCGCATCCGGGAGGCGCTGCTCGCGGCCGGGGCGACGGTGCGCACGGGCGTCCCCGTGACGGCGGTGCGCCGGCACGCGGACCGGGTCGAGGTGAGCACCGGTGGTGCCGCGCCGGCCACCGAGACCGTCGACCGGGTGGTCCTCGCGACGCACGCGGACGTCGCCCTGCGCGTGCTCGACGACGCGACCGAGGCGGAGCGTGCCGACCTCGGGTCCATCCGCTACTCGCTCAACCCGACCGTCCTGCACACCGACCCGGGGGTGCTGCCGACGGCCCGTCGGGCCCGGGCGGCGTGGAACTACCGGCTCACGGGGTGCGAGGCCCGCGAGGACCGGGTGCTCGTGAGCTACTGGATGAACACCCTGCACCGGCTGGGCCCCGACGTCCCCGACGACTACGTCGTCACCCTCAACCACGTCGGGCGGGTGGACCCGGCCCGGGTGCTCGTGGAGCGGGAGTACGCTCATCCGGTGTTCACGCACGAGGCCATCGGGGCCGCGGCGCGACTGCGCGAGGCGGGCGGGCCGAGGCTGGCCTTCGCCGGCGCGCACCTGGGCTGGGGCTTCCACGAGGACGGCGCGCGCTCGGGCCTGCAGGCCGCGCGAGCGTTGGAGGGCGAGCTGGCGCTCGGCGGGGTGGCATGAGCAGCGCCGTCCTGGATCCCCCGGCGGTGCCCGCCCTGGTCGTCGGCACCGTGGCGCACACCCGGCACCGGCCGGTGCACCACGCCTTCCGCTACCGCGCCTACCAGTGGCTCGTCGACATCGACGACCTTCCTGCCCACCGCGGGTGGCGGCGTCTGGTCAGCGGGTTCTCCGCGGCCGACCACCTCGACGGCGGCCGGCTGGGCGGCGGGCTGCGCGGCGACCTGCAGCGGTTCTGCGCGCGGCGCGGGGTGCCGCTCGCGCCCGACGACCAGGTGCTCATGCTCGCCAACGCCCGGGTGCTGGGCTACGTCTTCGACCCGCTCACCGTGTTCTGGGTCCGCACCGCCGACGGGCGCCTGCGGACGGTCGTCCTCGAGGTCCACAACACCTACGGCGAGCGGCACGGCTACCTGCTGGACCTCGACGAGGCCGGCCGCGGCAGCATGGACAAGGAGTTCTACGTCTCGCCCTTCAACGACACCCGGGGGCGGTATGCCGTGTCCCTGCGGCTGACCCCCGGGCGCGTCGTCGTGGGCGTCGGCCTCGAGCGCGAGGGCGAGCGGGTCATCACCGCGGTGACCGACGGCACGCCCCGCCCGGCGACCCCCCGGGCGGTGGCCCGCGTGGTCCGCCGACACCTGCTCATGCCGCAGGTCGTCACCCTCCTCATCCGGCTGCACGGGCTGCGCCTGTGGCGCCGGCTGCCCCTCCACGACCGCCTCACGCACCCGAAGGAGGCCGTCCGATGACCGGCCCAGCCCCCATCCCCGTCCGCACCGACCCCGTGGCCCGGGCCCGCGCGGCCGCCGCCCGACGGGTCATGGAGCAGGTGCTGCGCCGGGTCGAGGTGGAGCTCGTCGACGAGGCGGACGAGCGCCGCCGCTCCGCCGGCGGGACCGACCGGGCCGCCGGGCCCGAGGGCCGGCCGGTCGTCGTCCTGCACGAACCGGAGTGCTTCTACGCCCGCCTCGGCGCCTCGCACAAGGTGGCGGTGGGGGAGGGCTACACCGAGGGCGACTGGAGCCCGGCCCCCGGCCACGACCTCGCCGCGGTCCTGCTCCCCTTCGCGCAGCGGCTGGGTGACGGCCTGCCCCGCCCCCTGCGGGCCCTGCGACACCTGGCCGACCAGGCGCTGCCCCGGTCCACCCGCAACACCCTGGACGGGTCGCGCCGCAACATCGAGGCGCACTACGACCTGTCCAACGAGATGTTCGCGGCGTTCCTGGACGAGTCGATGACCTACTCCTGCGCGCTCTTCGACGAGGACGCCCCCTGGCACGCCCAGACGCTCGAGGACGCGCAGCTGCGCAAGGTCGACGCGGCCCTGGACCGGGCGGGGGTCCAGGAGGGGAGCCGGCTGCTGGAGATCGGGACGGGGTGGGGCACGCTGGCCGTCCGGGCGGCCCAGCGGGGGGCGCAGGTGCGCACGATCACCCTCTCGGGCGAGCAGGCGGCCTGGGCCGAGAAGCGGGTGGCCGAGGCCGGGCTGGCGGACCGGGTCGAGGTGCGGGTCCAGGACTACCGCGAGGTGGAGGGCGAGTTCGACGCCGTGGTGTCGGTGGAGATGGTCGAGGCGGTGGGGGAGGAGTTCTGGCCGACCTACTTCGGGACCATCGACGCCCGGCTTGCCCCGGGAGGGACGGCGGTGGTCCAGGCGATCACCCTCCCGCACGACCGCTACCTGTCGACCCGCAACACCTACGGCTGGATCCAGAAGTACGTCTTCCCCGGCGGCGCGCTGCCCAGCCTCGACGCGATGGAGCGGACGTGCACCCGGCACACCTCGCTCCGGCTGCGCGAGGCGCACGTGTTCGGTCAGCACTACGCGGAGACGCTGCGCCGCTGGCGGACCGGCTTCGGGCAGGCCTGGCCGCGTATCGCCGAGCTCGGCTTCGACGAGCGGTTCCGGCGCATCTGGGAGTTCTACCTCGCCTACTGCCAGGCCGGGTTCACGGCCGGAACCATCGACGTGGGCCAGGTGGTCCTCGCTCGCCCCGTGCGGGGCCCGGTGGCGGCGGGCTGACGGGCCGGCCTGCACCAGAGGCGCGATCCCACACGGAAGTGGGCTGTGCACGCGACGGCGGACGGTACGAGTGTTTCCCGCCACCCGTACCGGCCGCTGTCCCGTGCACAGCCCGGAGGGGGTTTCCGCACCCGCTCTCGACGGAGACGGACACGGCGTCACCACCACCAGGATGACGCCGAAGGCCCGCTGTTGTCAAGGGTTTGTCACATGTTCAGCCGCGTGGTTCTGCCGCCCTGGCGTCCTGTGCGCGTCCGGAAGGCGCCCGCCTCGGCCCGGCTGTAGCATGTTTGTGACAGGAGGGACGACAGGCTTCGAGAGGCGGACCGGTGCCAGGTACGGCAGGGTGGGCAAGCGTGAACCCCGTCACCGAGCTGCGCGCCTTCCTCCGTGCAGCCCTGGTGACCAAGGTGCCCCGGGACCACCGTGACCCGCCGGCCGTCCGGGTGCGCCGCCAGGTGGTGGCCGGCCTGACGTTGCTCGTCGGCACGGCCCTGCTGTGGTGGTCCCTGCGCCTGGAGCCCGGCAACCCGCTCTTCTACCTGGGCAGCACCGCCCTCGCCGCCACATGGGTCGTCGGCGCCTTCGCCTCGGGTCGCCTCTACCTCGGGCGCGGCCACACCCGTCGGGGGGAGTCCTACGCGCGCCCGGTCGTGCAGTCCCTCGCCCTCGGCGTGCTGCTCCTCGCCGTCTTCACCGCCGGTGCCCTCCTCATCGCCCAGGTGCCGTTCCTGCTCGGCCCGGTCAACGAGCTGCTGGACCACGTCCGCTTCGCCTCGGTCCCGCTCGTGCTCGTCATCACGGTCATGAACGGCATCGCCGAGGAGATCTTCTTCCGCGGGGCGCTCTACGCCGCCATCCCCGAGCGCTGGACCGTTATCCTCAGCACGGCGATCTACGCCCTGACGACCGTCGTGGCCGGCGTGCCGCTGCTCGTCTTCGCCGCCGTGTGCCTGGGGCTCGTGTGCGGGCTGCAGCGCCGGGTCACCGGTGGGATCCTCGGCCCGGCCATCACGCACATCACCTGGTCCTCCGGCATGCTCCTCATCCTGCCCCCTCTCCTGTCGATCGTGAGCTGACACCATGACCTCCTCCCCCTCCGACACCCCCACCCCCGCCGGCGACGCCCGCGTGGCCCTGGTCACGGGCGCCACCGGTTACGTCGGTGGGCTCCTCGTCCCGCGCCTGCTGGACGCCGGGTACACGGTCCGTGCCCTCACCCGGTCGGCCGACAAGCTGCCCGAGGAGTGGGCCGACCGCGTCGAGGTCGCCGAGGGGGACGCCAACGAGCCGGCCGACCTGGCGTCGGCGCTGATCGGTGCCGACCTCGCCTACTACTTCATCCACTCGATGGACGGCTCGGGGGACTTCGTCGAGCGGGACCGACGGCTGGCCCGCGAGTTCGGTCGCGCGGCCCGCGAGGCCGGGGTGGGCCGCATCGTCTACCTCTCCGGTCTGCACCCGCAGGGCAAGCTGTCCAAGCACCTGGCCTCCCGGGTGGAGGTCGGCGAGATCCTCATGGCCTGCGGGGTGCCGACCGCGGTGCTGCAGGCCGCGACGGTCATCGGCTCGGGGTCGGCGAGCTTCGAGATGCTGCGCCACCTCACCAAGCGGCTCCCGGTCATGGTCGCGCCGAAGTGGTTGAAGAACCGGATCCAGCCGGTGGGGATCGACGACGTGCTGCACTACCTCGTCGCGGCCGCGGACCTGCCGCCGGAGGTCAACCGGACCTTCGACATCGGTGGCCCGGACGTGCTGACCTACAAGGCGATGATGCAGGGCTTCGCCGAGGAGACCGGCCTGCGGCACCGGATGATCGTCACCCTGCCCGTGCTGACCCCGTGGCTCGCCAGTCACTGGGTCGGCCTCGTGACGCCCGTCGACGCGGGGGTGGCCAAGCCGCTGGTCGGCTCGCTGGTCCACGAGGTCGTCTGCCAGGAGGACGACCTGCGCGAGATGGTGGGTGCCCCGCCCGGGGGGCCGACGCCCTACCGCGACGCCGTGCGGTCCGCCGTCGGCACCCGCTAGCCCGTGCCGGCAGCGCCTCCCGCGCCCGCCCACCCTCCCGGGGACCGCCTGGGGTGCCGGTGTCGGGCTCACCCCGTAGGGTCTGGGTGATGATCCGCTTCGAGAGCGTGACCAAGAGGTATCCCGACGGCACCACGGCCGTGGACGACCTCAGTCTGGAGGTCCCCCGGGGCGGCATCACCGTCTTCGTCGGGCCGTCGGGCTGCGGCAAGACGACGAGCCTGCGGATGATCAACCGCATGGTGGAGCCGACCGAGGGGCGGATCCTCATCAACGACGAGGACGTCGCCGACCGGAAGCCCGCCCGCTTGCGCCGGTCCATCGGCTACGTCATCCAGCACGCGGGGCTCTTCCCGCACCGCACCGTGCTGGCCAACGTCATGACGGTGCCCACCCTCATCGGGTGGGACAAGGGCCGTGCCCGCACGGCCGCGATGGAGGCCATCGAGAAGGTCGGCCTCACCGCCGACCAGGCCTCGCGCTACCCGGCCCAGCTCTCCGGGGGGCAGCAGCAGCGCGTCGGTGTCGCCCGCGCGCTCGCCAGCGACCCCGAGGTGGTGCTCATGGACGAGCCCTTCAGCGCGGTCGACCCCCTGGTGCGCACCGACCTCCAGAACGAGGTGCGACGACTGCAGCGCGAGCTCGGCATCACCGTCGTGCTCGTCACCCACGACATCGACGAGGCCATCAGCCTGGGCGACCACGTCGCGGTCATGCGCCAGGGCGGTCACCTCGCCCAGCTCGCCAGCCCCGGGGAGCTGCTCACCGAGCCCGCCGACGACTTCGTGGCCAGCTTCGTCGGCAAGGACCGCGGCTACCGCAAGCTGGGGTTCACCACCACGCAGGTCGAGTCCGACCCGGAGGAGACCGTCGCTCTGGGCGAGGACGTCGCGGCCGGGCGCGGCTGGGTCCTCGTCGCCGACGAGGACGGGCAGCCGCTCGGGTGGGTCGACCGTCGGTCCGGTCCGGGCGGCGCGGTGCGCGAGGAGGAGCTGCACCGTATGGGGTCGCTCGCCGAGGTCGGCGACTCCGCCCGGGTGTTCCTCGACGCCGCGCTCTCGGCGCCCTCCGGCCGGGGGGTCGTGGTCGAGGACGGCCGGGTGGTCGGGACCGTGGTGCCCGAGCGCGTGCTGGAGGCGATCAGGGCCCAGGGCGGGAGCGCCGCGTGATCGGGGGCGTCGCCTGGTCCACTGTCGGCGACCTCCTCCTGCGCCACCTCTACCTCGCCGGCGTGCCGCTGCTGGTGGGGCTGCTCATCAGCCTGCCCCTCGGGTGGCTGGCGACGCGGTACCGCTGGCTGGCCCCGCCGATGATCGCAGGCACCGGGCTGCTCTACACCATCCCCTCGCTGGCGCTGTTCATCCTGCTGCCGCTGGTGCTGGGCACCCGGGTGCTGGACGACGCCAACGTCCTGGTGGCGATGACCCTCTACTCGGTCGCGCTGCTCACCCGCACGGTGGCCGACGGCCTGGGCTCGGTGCCCGGGGCGACCCGCCAGGCGGCCACGGCCATGGGCTACGGCGAGCTGCGCCGCACCCTCGTGGTGGACCTGCCGCTGGCCGTCCCGGTCATCACCGCGGGCCTGCGCGTGGCCGCGGTGAGCAACGTCTCCATCGTCTCGGTGGCCGCGCTCATCGGGGTGAGCCAGCTGGGGCAGCTGTTCACCGAGGGCTTCAACCGCAACGACATGGGGCCGATCGTCGTCGGCATCGCCGCGTGCGTCGCGCTGGCGCTCGTCCTGGACGCCGGGATCGCGCTGCTCTCCCGGGTGCTCACGCCGTGGCTGCGGGCGGGGGTGGCCCGATGATCTCGCTCACCTGGCAGTGGCTCGTCGACCCCGCCACCTGGACCGGCCCCGGCGGGATCATCGCCCAGAGCCTCACCCACCTGCGGATCTCCGTCGTGGCGCTGGTCCTGGCGGCGCTCGTCGCCGTGCCCGTGGGCCTGTTCATCGGCCACACGGGCCGTGGTCGGTGGCTGGCGATCAACCTGGCCGGCGCGTTCCGCGCCATCCCCTCGCTCGGCGTCCTCTTCGTGGCCACCCTGCTGCTCCTGCCGCGGCTGAGCGGCAACCTGGCCTTCGAGCTGCCGGTCGTCCTCGTGCTGGTGCTCCTGGCCGTCCCCCCGGTGCTGTCCGGCACGTATGCCGGGGTCGAGGCCGTCGACCCGGCCGCCCGGGACGCCGCCCGCGGCGTCGGGATGACCGAGGCCCAGATCCTGTGGCAGGTGGAGTTCCCGGCCGCCCTGCCCCTGCTCATCTCCGGGCTGCGCTCGGCCATGCTGCAGATCATCGCCACGGCGACCATCGCGGCCATCGTGGGGATCGGCGGGCTGGGCCGCTACCTCATCGACGGTCAGGCCTCCCGCCAGTACGAGGTCATGGCCGGCGGCGCCATCGTCGTCGCCCTACTCGCGCTGCTCGTCGACCTGGTCATGGCCGGCGTCCAGCGCGTCGTCGTCTCGCCCGGGCTCGTCGTCGCCAAGGAGCACTGAGGCGCCCCGATCCCGTGACCACATCGTGACCCAGCACCCGGCATACCCCACCCGGACCCGACGTTCGACCAGACAACCCAACCCGATCGGGAGGACACCCCTCATGCGACGCACCGCAGTCATCACCCTTGCCCTGAGCGCGACCCTCGGCCTGGCCGCCTGCGGCGGCGGCAGCGACCCCATGGACACCGGCGGTGACTCCGACGCCGGTGGCAGCGAGGACGCCGGCGCCGGCAGCATCACCATCGGGTCGGCGAACTTCCCGGAGAACGAGCTGCTCGCGGAGATCTACGCGGCCGCCCTCTCCGACGCCGGGGTCGACGTCGACACCCAGCTCAACATCGGCAGCCGTGAGGCCTACATCGCCGGCATCCAGGACGGGTCGATCGACGCGCTGCCGGAGTACTCCGGTGGTCTCGCCACCTACCTCAACCCCGAGATCACCGCCACCTCCTCCGAGGACGTGCTCGCCGACCTGCAGGAGAACCTGCCGGACGACCTGCAGGTCCTGGAGATCAGCGAGGCGGAGAACAAGGACTCCCTGGTCGTCACCGGGGAGACGGCCGAGGAGCTGGGGCTCACCACGATCGGCGACCTGTCCGAGCACGCCGGGGACATGACCCTCGGGGGCCCGCCGGAGTTCGAGACCCGACCGAACGGCGTCGACGGCCTCCAGGAGGTCTACGGCCTGGAGTTCGGCAGCTTCCGCTCGCTGGCGGCCGGCGCCAACCTCACCGTGCAGTCGCTGGCCAACGGTCAGGTGGACGTCGCCAACATCTTCACCACCAACCCCGCGGTCGAGGAGAACGGCTTCGTCGTCCTCGAGGACCCCGAGTCGCTCTTCGCGGCCCAGAACATCGTGCCCCTCCTGCGTGCCGACGCGGTCAACCCGACCATCGAGGAGACCCTCAACGAGGTGTCGGCCGCGCTGAACACCGAGAACCTCACCTCGATGATGGTGCAGGTGCAGACCGAGGGCCAGGACCCGGCCGAGGTGGCCCGGGAGTTCGTCGACGGGAACCTCTGAGCGCTCCCGTCACCGCCGCAGGAGGTCGCGCGACACGGCGCGCGCGGCCTCCACGGCCGAGGGCGGCAGCGTGCGCCCGAAGGG
Source organism: Serinicoccus chungangensis (assembly GCF_001483745.1). Lineage (GTDB taxonomy): Bacteria > Actinomycetota > Actinomycetes > Actinomycetales > Dermatophilaceae > Ornithinicoccus > Ornithinicoccus chungangensis_A. The sequence goes on from NZ_LQBL01000029.1 coordinate 95,395, forward strand.
GTGGGTGGAGCTGCCGTGGCCGCCGACCCACACCGGGAGGCCGGGGTGGGCCTGGGTCAGCCGCTCGATGAGCTCGCCCGCCGGCTCCGCGTCCTGCGGCATCGGCACCGAGACGACGACACCCGCCGGGCCGAGGGTCCGCACCGAGTGGTCCCAGCTGGCGACCGGGACGTCCGCGCCGAGGAACCGCACGTCGATGCCCTGACGACGCAGGCAGACGGCGAAGGCCAGCGCGCCGAGCTGGTGCAGCGCCCCGGGGGGCAGTCCGACCAGCGTCACCGGGGCGCCCTCGTTGAGCCCGGCCGCGTCGAAGGCGGCCGACAGCCGCCGGTGGACCGCGGCCGAGACGAAGTGCTCGCTGGCCACGTCCACCTCACCGCGCTCCCAGGCGTGCCCCAGCTCGGTGAGGGCGGGCATGAGCCACCCCTCGAGCGCGTGCTCGAAGGACGTCCGCGCCATGGCCCGGTCGAGCACCGCGGTCAGCAGGGTCTGGTCGTAGCGCTGGGCGGCCAGGATGAGGTCGGCGACGGGTGGGCCCTCACCGGGGCGGAACTCACCGTTGCTCGTCGGCTCGGAGGTCTCCTCCTGCACCTGCGTCGCGGCCAGGGAGGCCGGGCTGCCCCCGCGCACCAGCTCGGCCATGCGGCTCAGCCGCCGGATGTCGGTGTCGTCGTAGAGCCGGTAGCGCGAGCTGCTGCGCTGCGGCTCGACCACGGCGTACCGGCGCTCCCAGGCGCGGAGGGTGGCGGGGGCGACCCCGGTGAGATCGGCCACCTGCTTGACCGTGTAGCGCGCCTGCCCCATGGTCGCGGCCGCCTCTCCATCTAGGACAAAAGTGTGACGATCATTGAACAACGTAGGCTGACTGTACCGCGTGGGGGCCGTCGCGGTCAGGTCGTCGCCGTTCAGGACCGGGAGGGCGGCCGTGAGGCCCCGACGAACGCACCGAGGGCCGCCACCCGGGATGGGTGGCGGCCCTCGGTGGTCCTTCCGACGGACCGTCAGGTCAGCGGCGGGTGGGTCCCGCGGCGTCCGGCGCCGCGGGACCGTGGTGCTCAGAGACCGTCGACGCGGCTCTCCGGAGCGGTGAGGTCCGGGTTGGCCCGGAGGTAGTCGACCAGGTTGGCCAGGTCCTCGGGGCCGCCGACGAGGTCGGTGCCCTCGGTGAACGCGGTGAAGCTGTCGCCGCCCTGCTGGAGGAAGTTCAGGGTGGAGACCCGGTAGGTCTCGTCCATCTCCAGCGCGACGCCGTCCAGCGCCATGTCGCTCACCTTGCCGCCCTCGGGCTGGCTGTCGTCCCAGGTGTAGGTGAAGCCCTCCGAGACGCCCAGCGCGAGGTACTGGCGGCCACGGTCGGGGACGTACTGCTGCTCGAGCACGGCCTTGATCTGCTCACCCGTCATGTCGATCGAGACGATGATGTTGCCGAACGGCATGACGTTGTAGGCCTCCTGGTAGGTGACCTCGCCCGCCTCCTCGTCGTTGCTGATCTGGTCGACGAGCAGGCTCGCGCGCACCCCGCCGACATTCATGAAGGAGATCTGCGCCCCGCCCTCGTCGTCGCCGTCGGTGCCGGCGAGGATCGAGTCGGCGACCAGGTTGGCCATCGGGGTCTCGATGCCGCGGTCGCCACCGGCGTCACCGGTGATGTCCTCGGCGACGGTGCCGACGACCTCGCCCGCCAGGACCTCGGCCCGGGCGACCCACGTGTCGACGACCTCGGCCATCTCCGGGTCGTCCGCGATGGACTGCAGCACCAGGTGGTTGTCGGCGTAGGCCCGGTCGCGGGTCACGTCGCCGGAGCTGCGGGAGATGGTGAGCGCGGTCTCGGTGACCACGCGGCCGTACTGGTTGGCGCTGGTCACCAGGCGGTCGGCACCGGCCGGGTCCGGGATGGAGCAGACGTAGGGCTGGTGGGTGTGACCGGTGACCACGGCGTCGATGGCCGGGTCGAGGTTCTCGGCGATCTCGACGACCGGCCCGGAGATGCCCTCGCACTGGTCGTAGGTGCCGGTCTGGTAGCCGCCCTCGTGCAGCAGCACGACGATCGACTCGACGCCCTGCTCCCGCAGCTGCGCGGCCTGGGCGTTGGCGGTCTCGACCTCGTCGAGGAAGTCGACGCTCGCGACCCCGCCGGGGCTGACCAGCGTCGGGGTCTCCTCGAGGGTCATGCCGATGAAGCCGACGTCCACGCCGTCGACGGTGCGGACCTCGGTCGCGGGCAGGATGGACTCGCCCGTCTCCTTGTCCACGACGTTGGCCGCGAGCCACTGGAAGTCGGCCCCGTCGTAGGGCTCGTCACCGAAGCAGCCCCGCTCGGGGTGGCAGCCGCCCTCCTGCATCCGCAGGAGCTCGTCCACGCCCTCGTCGAACTCGTGGTTGCCGACGCCGGAGATGTCCAGGCCCGCGACCTCCAGGGTCTCGACCGACGGCTCGTCCTGGAAGAGACCGGACACGAACGTCGACCCGCCGATGAGGTCGCCCGCCGCCACCGTCAGCGTCTGGTCCTCGAAGGACCGGGTCCGCAGCGCGTCCAGCGTCGAGCTGAGGTTGACCGCACCGCCGACGAGGTTCTGGTCGGGGTCCTGCTCCTCGTCGAGCGTCCCGTCCTCCTCCTCGATGTGTCCGTGGTAGTCGTTGAACGAGAGCATCTGCACGACGAGCTCGTCGACCCAGACGGGCAGCCACGTCTCGAGGGGCGTCGCCACCCCCGCGTCGGAGAGGGCTCCCTCGCCGCCGAAGAGCACCATGCCCTGGGGGGAGATCCGGTCGAGCGCGCCGACCGTGGGTGCGGGCACCTCGGTGGCGCGGCTCAGCAGGAGCGGACCGCCGTAGTAGGCGGCCAGCGCCCCACCGGTGAGGGCGTCCGGGTAGTCCTGCCCGCTGGCGAGGTAGGACACCGAGTCGAACTCGTAGGAGGAGGCCAGGGCGACGGCGGTCTCGTAGCGGTTGGCGCCGAAGACCCGGGTCGTGTCGGGCACCAGGGCCGTGACCGCCTCCACGACGTCGTCGGAGACGGCGCCGGACCCCCCGAGCACGACGACCGACTGGGGCTGCAGCGCGGCGATCGCCTCGGCCGTGCTGGCGCGCAGCTCGTCCGGGTCGGTGAGCAGCAGGGGGGCGCCGTCACGCCCGGCGCGCGCCCCACCGGTGAGGGCGTCCGGGAAGTCGGTGCCGGTCGCGAGGTAGAGGACCGGGAGGCCGCTGGGGAAGAGCGCGGCGATCTCGGCGGAGGTGTCGTACCGGTTCTCGCCCGAGACGCGCACCACCTCGGCGCCGAAGCCCTCGAGCTGGGTCTCGACCTCGTCGGAGACGGCCACGGTGCCGCCGACGACGATGATCTGGCTCGGCGCCAGGTCGCTCAGCGCCTCGGCGGTCGCCTCGGGCAGGGTGTCCTGCTTGGTCAGCAGCATCGGCACCGGCAGGCCGGCGGCCTCGGCGTTGTCCGGGCGGGACATCCCGCCGGCGGCGCCGGCGGAGCCCGACGGCATCTGCGCGCTGAGCGCGTCCGGGAAGGACTGCCCGGAGGCGATGACCACGGTGCCCGTCGCCTCCTCGGGGAAGGCACGGGCGATCTCGGCGGCGGTCTCGTAGCGGTCGGCGCCCGCGATGCGGTGCACCTGGGTGGGGTCATCGATCTCCGGGGCCGCGGGCAGGCTGGGCGCGCTCGTCGCGGCGGCGGCACCGCCACCGACGAGGGCGACCGCTGCGCCGACGGCCACGAGGCCACGACGTGCGGAAGGGGTTTGGGGGGACATGCGTGGTGTTCTCCTCATGAGGGTGTCCGTCGCAGGTTCCTCGGCGAACCCGCCGGAAGCAACGTAGCCCATCGTCGCCCGCCCGCACCCGACGAGAAGGTCACGGTCTGGTGAACCCGAGAAGGCTCGCGGGGTGCACCCGTGGTGCGCAAGGGAATGGTGTGGTCAGTGAGGACTCTGGGGGCGCGCGGATGACGACTTGGTAAAGAAGGGCTGGTGAGGGGTACCGCGGGCGGCGCGGGCCACGTAGGCTGACGGCAGCGCCGGACCGCCCCACCGAGGTGGTGGTCGGCGCTCGTCATGCACACGTCAGGTCGCCGCGGCGTCCACGAGACAGGTCAGGGGTCAGAGGTCGATGGCAGGCACAGGGGGACGACGTCGGGGTGGGGTCCGCCTGCTCGTGACGACGATGCTGACCGGGGCGCTCGCGCTCTCCTGCTCGGTGGCGGTCGCCGACGAGGAGACGAGCACCGATCCCGCCGCCCCGGTCGCCGCGGGCGCGGAGCGCACCGGGGGTGCGGGCGACGGGCACGACCACACCGGTGACGCCGACCCGCCCGCCGACGGCGCCTCGGGGGACGGCACCCAGGGCACCGGCGCCCCGACCGCCCCCGCCCCGGGCGGCGGGGGGTACTCGCACAGCGGGTCGCCCGCCGGGCCGGCGAGCTTCGTGCAGTTGCCGGAGGACCCCGCCTATCCCGTCCCCGGGCCCCCGCAGAACGACGACCTGCCGGTCGAGGTCGACGAGGACACGGCATACCAGAACCAGCTGTCCTGCGACCCCGAGGACCGTCCGGGCGTCATCGCCTTCGCGCTCCTCCTCACCGAGCACTACGGCCGCCCGGGGTGGACCGGTGCGCGCCCGTGCATCGACTACATGAGCCAGCACCACGACGGCCGTGCCCTGGACTGGCAGCTGGACGCCTTCGACCCGCACGAGCGTCGGATCGGGGACGCCGCCGTGGCCTGGCTGACCGAGGACGACGGCGAGATGATGCGCCGCTTCGGCATCGAGTACATCATCTGGAACGGCCTCGTCTTCATGAAGGACGACAACGAGTGGCGGCACTACGTCGGCCCCAGCCCGCACACCGACCACGTGCACCTGTCCTTCACCTGGGACGGCGCGATGATGCGGACCTCCTGGTGGACCGGTGTCGCGGTGACCCGGCCCGACCTCGGGCCGTGCGACACCGTCACGCGGGAGTACGCCGCGCTGCACACCTTCCCCCGGTTCGAGCCGTGCGCCGACCCGGCCGTGGCCGCCCCCGCGAGCGACCTCGCGCGGGTGCGTCCCGGTGAGTCGGGGCCGGGGGTGTCGATGCTGCAGACCGTCCTCGGCATCGAGCCCACCGGGGTCCTGGACGCGCCCACCCGCACCGCCCTCGTCGAGTGGCAGACCGAGCACGAGCTGCCGGCGACCGGCGTCGCGGACGCCCTGACCTACGCCGCGGCCCAGGGGTGGGACCTGGACGAGGTCCCGGCCTCGGCGCTCTCGGTCACCCCCGAGGACTGGCAGGTCTCGCAGTTCACCCCCTACCGGCGCACCACCGTGACCCAGGGCGACCAGGGCAAGGCCGTCACGGTGCTCCAGGAGGCCCTGGGCGCCGAGCCCGACGGGGACTTCGGGCCGAAGACCGCCGAGGCGCTGGCGGAGTGGGAGCAGACCGTCCCGGTGCTCGCCGAGCAGGCCGAGCGGCGGGGTGACGAGCCCGCCGTGGTGACCCCGCTGACCTGGGTCTACCTCGAGCGGGCGGCGCACCCGACCATGGCGCTGCGCGACGTCGAGCTCGCCGAGGGCAGCCGCGACATCGGCGCGGACCCGGACGGCGAGCTCGCCGCCCGCGCCGCGGTCGAGGGTCGTGACGACAGCCCCTACGCCGGCGGCGCGGTGGCCGTGCTCCAGGAGCTGCTCGGTGTCGAGGCCGACGGCAGCTTCGGCCCGCTGACCGCGCAGGCCGTCCGCGAGGTCCAGGAGGACGCTGGGCTCGAGGCGACCGGCGAGGTCGACGGCCCCACCTGGGTCGCGGTCGAGGCGGCGGCCATCGACGCCGAGCGCGTGGCGGGTGCCCCCGGCCTGGAGGCGCAGCGCGCCCGCGAGGAGGCCGCGAAGGAGAAGGAGCGCCAGGAGGAGAAGCGTCAGGAGCGTGAGGCCGAGCTGGAGCGGCAGCGCGCCCGGGAGCGGCACGAGGCGGCCGTCGAGGACGCCGGCCGTTGACCGGCCCCTCCCGCGGATGAGCCACCCACGTCGACGTCGCGGCGGCGCTGTCCTGGCCTCCGCACTGCTCGTGGGGATCCTGGGCGCGGGCGGTCTCGGCGTGGTGGCGACCTCGGCGGCGGACCCCGGGGCGGAGGGGGAGCCCGGCTGGTCGCAGGTGCAGGCGGCCACCCCGGGAGCGGTCGGGTGGTCCGGCCTGGGGCAGGCCCCCTGCCCGGAGGGCATGACGCGGCGCGTGAGCGTGGGCAGCTGGAGCATGGACTCGGCCGTCCCGCAGGCGCGGTTCAACGACGGCTGGGGCCGGGTGTCCTCCCGCGACGGCGGGGCCGCCTGGGCGGTGGTGTCCGCCGCCGACCCGAGCGACCACTTCTTCCTGCCCTACGTCAAGGTCTCCGTCGACCGTCGCACCATGCTCGCCCTGTCCACCCGCGGCACCCAGGGCAACTCGGCGCACACCCGCGTCCAGATGAACTCCGTGGACCTGCGGGTCTACGCCGGGTCGTCCTGGGACGGCCGGGTCTACGACGTCACCGCCGCCACGGACGACGAGAACGGCCACCTCGGCACGTGGTTCGAGCACACGAGCCGCGACGGGGCGAGCACCCGCTGGGACGTCGACAACGTCCAGGTCTACACCTGCCGGGACGCGCCGGTCTCCCGCATCTCCGGCTCGGACCGGTATGCCTCCGCCGCCCGCATCGCGGCGACGTACCCGGCCGGGGTGCCGGTCGCCTACCTCGCGACGGGGGAGAACTTCCCCGACGCCATCGGCGCCTCGGCGCTGGCGGCCCAGCGGGACGCGCCCGTGCTGCTCACCCGCTCGGACCGCCTGCCCGGCGCGACCGCGGCCCAGCTGGACCGGCTCTCGCCGCAGCGCCTCGTGGTGCTCGGCGGCACGGGCGCGGTCAGCTCGACGGTCGCCCAGGAGGCCGGGGCCTACGCCGGCACGACGAGCCGGGTGACCGGCGCCACCCGCTACGACGTCTCGGCGGCGCTCGCCGAGACCTACGCCCCGGGCCGGCCGGTCCTCTACGTCGCCAGCGGCGCCAACTTCCCCGACGCCCTGGCCATCGGTGCCCTGGCGGGCGACCAGGGGGCCCCGGTGCTGCTCACGCCGACCGGGGGGCTGCACCCGGCGGTGGAGGAGCAGATCGGCCGGCTCGACCCGGGCCGCATCGTCGTGGTCGGTGGCCCGGTCGCGGTCTCCGACACCGTGGTCGGCCAGCTGCGCCGGCACACCTCGGGCTCGGTGACCCGCCTCACCGGCAGCAACCGGTATGCCGTGGCCGCCGCCGTCGCCCGCCAGTTCGACGAGGAGCCCGCGCGCGTCTACGTCGCCACCGGCACCGCGTTCCCGGACGCCCTCGTGGGCGCCGCGCGCGCAGGCAGCCAGGGGGTGCCGGTGGTCCTCACCCGGCAGGACCAGCTCGTCAGCGACGCCCGGTCGGCCCTGCAGGCGCTGGACCCGCTGCGGGGGGTCCTGCTGGGCGGGCAGGTCGCGCTGAGCTCGGTCGTCATGGACCAGGTCGGCGCGCAGGTCGGGTGAGGAGGACCCATGCAGACCACGCACCGACTGCTCTCCGGTGAGGGGGTCCTCGTCGACGTGCCCGACGCCACCGCCCTGCCGGGTGGCACGGCGCTGGCGGTCCTGGCCCTGGAGGGCGCCGGCCAGCTGGAGGTCACCTCCGGCACCGAGGCGGACCTCGGCTTCTACCTCGAGGTGACCGGGACCACCCTGCAGCGGGAGGTGGCGCTGCGCGACGGCCGGTCGCTGCGCTACGGCCGCCTCGGCGGCGACCCGGAGCAGGGGCTGGGCTGGTCGGTCGCGGTCGGGGCCCACCACGTCTACGGCTCGACCGTCCCGGCCATGGACGTCGAGGCCCTCAGCGGCTACCTCGCCGACGTGGACGTCCGGGAGGACCGGCTGGGACCGGTGCTGACCCCCACCGGCCGGGCCAGCTGGTCGCCCTACCGCACGCAGACCCTCGCCCAGGTGGTCGAGCTGGCCGGGACCGGCGGCGGCGACGGTTCGCCCCCGGGCTACCTGCTCGACATCCGGCGGGCCCGCACCGGTCAGCTGCAGGGCGGGCGCTCCTCCGGCGCACCCGTGCGGGGCGGGCTGCTGTCGCGGTCCTCGGGCGAGGAGCGGCACCCCTACGCCGTCCTCGAGAGCGCCGACTTCGTGACCTACGGCATGCCGGGCAGCGAGGAGGCCGTCGACGCGGTCATCGCCTCGATGACCGAGGTCACCGTGGGGCTGGTCCGGTGAGCGTGCTCGCGGCGGCCGGCCTGTGGGCCGTCGGCCTCGTGCTGCTCGTCTCGGGGCTGTCGCACGCGCGGGCGCCCCGGTCGACGCGGGTGGCGCTGCGGGCCCACGGCACGCTCCCGCCCGCCGCCCACCGGGGGGTGGCTCTCGTGCTGGGCCCCGTCGAGCTCGTGCTGGCCCTGGGCCTGCTCGCGGGCGGGCTGGGCGTGCTCGACGCTGCGGCGGTGCGAGCCCTGGGTCTGGGCGCCGCCCTGCTCTGCCTGGCCTTCGCGGCCTACCTCCGGGTGGTGCGGCGGCGCACCGCCGGGCAGGAGGTCCCCTGCGGCTGCGGCCTCGGCACCACCCCGGTCACCGGCTGGAGCGTGGTGCGGGCCGGGTTGCTGGGTGCCCTGGCGCTCACGGGTGCGGCCCTGCCGACCGGTCCGTGGGACGCCGGCACCGGCGCGCCGGTCTGGGCACAGGTCGTCGTGGCCGCCGCCGGCGGGCTGGCGCTCGCCGTGGCCACGGCCGCGCTGCCCGCCGCGCGCGCCGTCCCCGCCGGGCTCACCACCCTCACCGGGGCGGCGCGATGAGCTTCACCGCCTCCGCCCTGGTGCTCGCCTTCGTCGCCATCGCCCTCCTGGCGCTGGGGCTGGCCGGGCTGCTGCGGCAGGTCAGCCTCCTCACCCAGCAGCTCGAGGGCGGCGCGGCGGCACCGCGCCAGGGCGCCGGGGCACGGACCACCCGCGAGCTGGTGGGCTTCCGGCTACCGGGTGATCTGGCGACCGATCTCGTCGACCCGGCCGCACGGCATACCCTCCTGGCCTTCGTCTCGCCCGGGTGCAGCTCGTGCTCGCTCACCCTGCGCGCGCTCGCCCTGGACCCTGAGGTCGCGGACGGGTCGGTGGCACTGACCCTCGTCTCCGCGGGCTCCTGCGCACCCGCCCTCCGGGACGCCGAGGGGGCCGGGCGGCTGCGCTGCCTGCCGCAGGGCCGGACGGCGATGGACCGGCTGGCCGTCCCGGCCACCCCCTACCTCGCGCTGCTCGACGCCTCGGGCACCCTCCGGGCGGCTCTCCTGCCCGAGGAGGACACCGACCTGGGCGGCTGGCTCCGCCAGGCCGACACGACGCTTCACCAGGCCGGGGCACGACCGTCGACGAGGGAGGACGGCCCGTCATGATGCGCTTCGAGGACCTGCCGGTGGCCGACACCGGCCGGCTGCGGGACCGGCTGCGGGAGAGCCCCAGCCGGCGCGGCTTCCTGGCCCGCGTGCTGGGGGCGGGCACGGCGGTCGGTGTCGGGTCGCTGGCGCTGGTCAACCGCGGGGGCAGCCAGGTGCGGGCCCAGGCCGCCTACTTCCTGGACTACACCGACACCTCGACCGGGCCGTGCGCCACCTACGCCCGCGACCACACCGAGAACGGCATCCAGTGCGGTCCCTCGCCCATGTGCCGTGACGGGTCCTGCTGCTGGAAGTACCGCTCCGGCGCCGGCAACGTCGTGGCCTGGCACAAGAACGGACCGGGCGTCGACCGCTACTACACCCACCGGCCGGACGACTGCTGGGGCGGCGTCTACGACTCCTGGCACTGGAAGTTCAGCGACGGCCGGACCTACCGCTGCTCCGACGGCTGGACCTGCTCCGGCTCCGGCTCCTGCGTCGCGACGATCTGCCCGTGGGCGATCTAGAGGACCCGGACCTGCCGGTCGTGGCGGACGCCGCGACCGGGGTCTCCGCGCGTCGCCGCTGGGCCGCCGACCCGTTGCCGCTGCTGCTGCTCCTCGGGGCCGGCGGGCTGGCCTGCCTGCTGCTGCTCCCGGTGTCCGGACCGACGTGGGTCGTCCCGGCCCTCTTCGCGGTGACCGTGGCCGGGGTGGCGCTCTCCGGCTCCACCTGAGGCGTCAACAGCGCGTGGGCGCTGGTGGCCTCGGTCCGGGGCCGACAACGACAGCTCTCCCTCTGGGGAGCCTTCGCCGCCGGGACGACCCTCGGCGGTGCGACCACCGGGCTGGCCCTCGGTGTGCTGGCCGGGCTGGTCAGCCCGGTGCCCGAGCAGGTGCGCCTGGTGCTGCTGGTCGTGCTCGTCCTGGCCCTGGTGGTGCTCGACGCGCTCACGCCCCGGCTGCCGCTGCCGCAGCGCTCGATCCTCATCCCGCAGGAGGTCTTCGCCCGGGGCATGGCCCGCGGCGGGCTGCGCTTCGGCCTGGAGTACGGCTGCGGGTGGCGGACCCTCGTGCCGTCGGCCGCGGCATACCTCGCTGCGCTGTTCGTCCTGCTCGTCGTGCCGCCGTGGTGGGTCGCCGTCCTCCTGGGCGCGGCCTTCGGCCTCTCCCGGTCCTGGGCGGTCCTGCTCTGGATCGGCCTGGGGTCACCCGGGTGGCAGACCTTCCTGGCCGGGCACTCGCGCGTCCTCGAACGGACCGGCAGCGTCCTCGCCGGGCTGCTGCTGCTCGCGGCGGCCTGGTCGCGGCTGGGCGGATAGGGTGGGTGGTATGGCGCGTCCCCACATCGCCGCGCAGCTCGAGGACTCCGTCCGACGGCGCATGAGCTCCAGCCTGCGTCGACGTGGCTGGCACGAGCGGTTGTTCGGCTACACCGGCTACGGCACGCCCGACCGGGTGCGGGTCTTCGCGCGGGTGCTGTTGTCCCGGCACGAACCGGAGGAGTCGCGCACCGCACTCACCCACGCGCAGGACTCGCTGCTCGACATCGCGCAGCGCGGGTGGCGGCTCTTCCTCACCGCGCCCGCGGTGGGCGTGACCGTGCACGTCCGGCTCGGCGAGGCGCAGGCGAGCGCCCGCAGCGACCGCGGTGGCTACGTCGACGTCGAGCTGGAGGGCCACGGGCTCGGCCCGGGCTGGCAGGAGGCGCACCTCGACCTCGGCAACGGCGACTCGCTCACGGTGTCGGTGCTGGTCGTGGACCCCGCCGTCGGCGTCGGGCTGGTCAGCGACATCGACGACACGGTGATGGTGACCCACCTGCCCCGCATCCTCATCGCGGGGTGGAACACCTTCGTCCGCTCCGAGCAGGTGCGCCAGGCCGTCCCCGGCATGAGCGCGATGTACCGCGCCCTGCTGGCCGAGGACCCGCTCATGCCGGTCTTCTACCTCTCGACCGGGGCGTGGAACACCGCGCCCGCCCTCACCCGCTTCCTGCGGCGCCACGACTTCCCGGTCGGCCCGATGCTCCTCACCGACTGGGGGCCCACCAACACCGGCTGGTTCCGGTCGGGGCAGGAGCACAAGGAGGCCGAGCTGCGACGGCTCCGGGAGGACTTCCCCGGGATGCGGTGGATCCTCGTCGGTGACGACGGCCAGCACGACCCGGTGATCTACGGCCAGTTCGCCCAGGAGCACCCGGAGGCCGTCGAGGCGATCTGCCTGCGTGAGCTGACCCCCGCCGAGCAGGTCCTCTCCAGCGGTCTGCCGGTCGCGACCGACGAGCTGTTGGGCAAGCGCGTGCAGGTGCCGATGCTCAAGGCGTCCAACGGCTTCGGGCTGCACCAGCTCCTCGTCGGCGCCCGGAACCGGACCCGGCCGGGGGGGCAGGCCTGATGCCCGAGCTGCCGGAGGTCCAGGCCCTCACGGACTTCCTGTCCGAGCGGGTCACCGGACGGGTCGTCACCGACACCGAGCTCGGCTCGATCGCGGTGCTCAAGACCTTCGACCCGCCGCCGTCCGCCCTCGTCGGGGCGCCCGTGGACGCGGTCCGCCGGCACGGGAAGTTCGTCGATCTCGACGTCGACGGCACCCACCTGGTCTTCCACCTGGCCCGGGCGGGGTGGCTGCGCTGGTACGACGAGGTGCCCCGGACGCAGGTCCGCCCCGGGCGCAGCCCCATCGCGCTGCGGGTGAGGCTGGACGACGGGGCCGGCTTCGACCTCACCGAGGCGGGGACCAAGAAGGGCCTCGCGGCCTACGTCGTGACCGACCCGGCGAAGGTCCCGGGGGTGGCCTCGCTGGGTCCGGACCCCCTGGCCGACGACTTCGACGAGGCGGCCCTCTCCGCGCTGCTGCAGGGACGCCGGACCCAGATCAAGGGGGTGCTGCGCGACCAGTCGATCCTCGCCGGGGTCGGCAACGCCTACTCCGACGAGATCCTGCACGCGGCCCGGCTCTCGCCCTTCGCCCTGGCGGCCGGTCTCACCCCCGAGCAGGTCGGTGAGCTCTACCAGGCGCTGCGCACCACGCTGCAGGCGGCGGTGATGGCGGCCGAGGGCAAGCCGGCGGCCGCGCTGAAGGACGCCAAGCGCGCCGGCATGAACGTCCACGGCCGCACCGGCGAGGCCTGCCCGGTGTGCGGCGACACCGTCCGCGAGGTCTCCTTCGCCGACTCCTCCCTGCAGTACTGCCCCACCTGCCAGACCGGCGGCAAGCCCCTCGCCGACCGCCGCATGTCCCGCCTCCTGCGCTGAGCGCTTCCCGGCCGGACAGCGCGCGACTGCACCGGGTATGTCGCGCAACTGCCCTGCTGGGCGACACATCCGCTGCAGTCGCGCACCACCGGACGCGGGACCGGGCCGAGCGGGACGTCGGGCTGCGCGGAGCGGGTCAGCGCGGGAGGGTGAACAGCCGGCCGCGCCAGCCGAAGGCCCGCGCGCCGTCGACGTGGTCGGCGCGGTCGTCGGTGAAGGCGACCTCCGCCGGCGCCACGCGACGACCGAGGCGCCGCTCGATCGCGGCGTGCGCTGCGGCATACGCCTCGGTGTCGGGCTTGGCGGCGCCCAGGTCGTCGGTGTTGAGCAGCATCGGGATGACGCGGGCCAGGCCGATCTCCTCCAGCTCGGCCGCCACCCGGTCCGGCCGGTCGGTGAGCGGGACGACGGGTGCGCCGCCTGTCGCCAGGGTGTCGAGGAGCGGCACGACGGGGCCATGGAGAGGCACCCCGTCGAGGTCGAGCACGGCCACGCCGGCGCGTCGCAGGAAGGCGGCGACCCGCCAGGGCCGGTCGGGGACCGGCTTGGCGGCGACCACGTCCACCTGCCGGATGCGCACCTCGCCACGCCGGCCGACGACGACCAGCTCGTCCTCGGTGGCGGTGATCAGCTCGCCGATGGTGTCGGTCGCCCGCTCCCCGGCCTCGACGAGGTGACGCACCACGACCCGGGATCCGACCGTCAGGGGTCGTCGACGGGGATCAGGCACGGGCACCCCACCGGACTCGCGAGGAGAGTATGCCCATCTCTTGTCCCACGGTAAGAAAGAGGAAGACTCGCGCAGAGGCAGTCAGACGACCGTCGGCTCCTGGCCGTCCGCCCCGCCGACCATGCTCTTGCCCGCCCGGTTCCACGCCTGCATGCCGCCCTCGACGTTGACGACGTCGAAACCCTGCTGCACGAGCCACTCGACGGCCCGGCCCGACCGTCCACCGCTGCGGCACACGACCGGCAGCGACGCGGAGGTCTCGGGCAGCTCGTCGATGCGGGCCGGGATGTCGCCCAGGGGGAGGTGGACGGCGCCGGGCGCGTGGCCGGCCGCCCACTCCTCGGGCTCCCGCACGTCGACGACGACCGCGTCGTCCGCGAGCTCGGTGACGGGGATGCTGGGGATGTCGCTCATGCCCTCACTATGGCACCGCTCCCGGTCGCGTGGCGCTAGGGGGAAGTCGGCGGCGGGGTTAGCATGGTCCGCGGCTGGGCACCGCACAAGGGTGATCGCCGCACCACCGACTCGATGTTCCGGTCTGTGCCGGGAGGGGACGACACCGTATGACCACCGCCACCTCTGGCGCGAACGCGTCACGCCTGCCTGCGCGCAGCCGCGACAAGCGTCCCGCCCTCGCGTTGCTCGCGCTCCTGCTGGTCCTCGTCGGGGCGCTCGGCAGCGCGCTGCTCGTCTACCGCACCGGCAACCGCGTGCCGGTCCTCGTCGCCTCCCAGACCATCCAGCAGGGTGCCGAGGTGACCGAGGACGACTTCACCGTGACCGAGATCGCCTTCGAGGAGGGCGCCCAGGTGGTGAGCGCCGAGTCGCTGCCGCAGTTCGTCGGCTCCCAGGCGGTGAGCACCATCCCCCAGGGCAGCCTCGTCTCGGGCCAGATGTTCACCCCGTCCGAGCTGGCCGAGCCCGGGGTGCAGCAGGTCGGCGTGGTCGTGGCGTCCGCGGGGCGGCCGGCCGACGCGATGCGGGCCGGTGACATCGTGCGCGTCTTCGCGACCGCCCCCGAGTCGGCGGTGGCCGCCGCCGAGGACGCCCAGCAGCTGGTCGAGGCCGCCAAGGTGGTCGCGGTCGGTCCGGTCGTGGACACCAGCGACACCATCCACGTCACGCTGCTGCTGCCCGAGGACGCCGCACCTGCCGTCGTCGCCGCCAGCGCGACCGGCACCGTGGCGCTGTCGCTGCTGCCGGCCGACACCGCGCCGGTGGTCGACTGGCGCACGGAGTGAGCTCGACATGGCCCTGATCTCCTTCTTCAGCGCCAAGGGCGCACCCGGCGTCACGAGCACGGCGATGCTCGTGGCCGCCCTCTGGCCGCGCCCGACGCTGCTCGTCGACGCCGACGGCAACGGCGGCGACCTGCTCATGCGGCTCCCCTCCGAGTCGGGCCTGCCGCTGACCCAGCACCCGGGGCTGCTCACCCTGCTGCCGCTCGCCCGGCACGGACTGTCCTCGGGCGTCGTCCTGGACCACTCGCAGGTGGCCCTCGGTGGCCAGCAGGTGCTCGTGGGACTGGAGACCTCCGAGCAGGCCGAGGCGTCGGCCGCGCTGTGGCCGACCCTCGCCCGCGCCTTCCGCGAGGTGCCGGGCACCGACGTGGTCGTCGACGCCGGCCAGCTCGCCGCGCGCTCCGGCCAGCTCTCGCTGGTGCAGCGCAGCGACCTCGTCGTCGGGGTCGTGCGGGCCGAGCCGGCCAGCGTCATGCACATGCGCGAGCGGCTGACGGTGCTGACCCAGACCTTCGCCGCCCTGGGGGCCGACGCCCCGAGGGTCGGGCTCGTCGCGCTCTCCGGTGTGCAGCGTCAGGACGAGGCGTCCTCGGCGATCACCACGGTGCGGGCCGACTTCCCCGACGTGCTGGACCTCGGCCAGGTCGCCCTCGACCCCCGCCCGGAGCGGATGTTCCACGGCGACCCGGTGTCGCGCCCGGAGCGCACCATGCTGGTGCGCTCGGGCCGTTCCCTCGTCGAGCGCCTCGTCGCGGCCCTCGGCCCCGCCGTGGTCCTCGACACGGGGGCCGCCGGGCACGCGGACGCGGACACAGACGCCGCGACCGGGGACCAGCCCCCCGCACCCGCGACGGGGCAGCAGGAGCGGGCGGACGGCATACCCGAGCGTGAGCCCGAGGGCCAGGCCGCGGACGCCGACGCCGGTGACCAGGACGCGGGCCGGGGCGAGAGGCGCCGGCGCCGCGAGCGACCCAGGAAGACCAGGTGGAGCCTGCGATGACCACGTCCTCGACCCCCCTGCTGGCGGGCGCGAGCCCCGAGCAGCAGGCGGAGATGAACCAGCTGGTCCGCACCCTGCGCTCGCAGGTCGCCGACCGGCTCAACCAGCAGCGCCGCCGCGACGAGGTCGCCGGACGCTCGCCCATGAGCAGCGAGGACGAGCGGCACTTCGCCCGCTCCCTCATCGTCCAGGTCCTCGAGGACCACGCCACCCTCATGATCACCGAGGGACGGGTGCCGCCCACCGCGGAGGAGGAGGAACGGGTCGCCGCGGCGATCCACGCCGCGCTCTTCGGGGTCGGCCGGCTGCAGCCGCTGCTGGAGGACCGCGAGGTCGAGAACATCGACATCAACGGCTGCGACCGGGTCTTCGTGGGGTATGCCGACGGTCACGAGGAGATCGCACCCCCGGTCGCGGACAGCGACGAGGAGCTCATCGAGCTCATCCAGATCCTCGCGGCCAACGTGGGTCTGACCTCCCGACCCTTCGACTCGGCCAACCCGCAGCTGGACCTGCGGCTGCCGGACGGCTCCCGGCTCTCGGCCGTCATGGGCGTCTGCCAGCGGCCGTCGCTGTCGATCCGCCGGGCCCGGCTCGGCCAGGTCAGCCTGGAGGACCTGCTGTCGACCCAGACCTTCAGCGAGGACGTCATGCGCTTCCTCAAGGCGGCGGTCGCGGCCCGCAAGAACATCATGATCGCGGGGGCCACCAACTCCGGCAAGACGACGATGCTGCGCGCGATGGCCGCCGAGATCCCGCCCGAGGAGCGCCTCATCACGGTGGAGCGGGCGCTGGAGCTGGGGCTGGACAAGTTCGAGGACCAGCACCCCAACGTCGTCGCCTTCGAGGAGCGGCTGCCCAACTCCGAGGGCGTCGGCATGGTGTCGATGGCCGAGCTGGTGCGCCGTAGCCTGCGGATGAACCCCTCACGGGTCATCGTCGGCGAGGTGCTGGGCGACGAGATCGTCACCATGCTCAACGCGATGAGCCAGGGCAACGACGGGTCCCTGTCGACGATCCACGCCAACTCCTCGATGGAGGTGTTCAACCGCATCGCGACGTATGCGTTGCAGGCCGAGGAGAACCTCCCGGTCGAGGCCACCCACATGCTCATCGCGGGCTCCGTCAACTTCGTCGTGTTCCTCCGCAAGAAGAACGAGCACGCGACCGGCGGCGGCCTCATGCGCGGGGTGCAGTCGATCCGGGAGGTCACCGGTGTCGACGGGCGGGTGCTCTCCTCCGAGGTCTTCGCGGCCGGACCGGACGGCGTGGCGCGGGCCAAGGCGCCCATCGAGTGCATCGACGACCTGGTGCCCTTCGGCTACACGCCGACGCCGGTCACCCGGTGGGACTGATGGGCCAGCTCTACACGCTGCTCCTGCCCATGGCGACGGGTGCGGTCGTCGGGCTGGGGCTCTACGTCGCCGTCCTCGCGGTCGTCGGTCTGCCCGAGCGCGACCCGTCCACGCCGCGGCGCTTCGAGAACGTCACGCTGGGCGGGGTCAGCCGTCGCCTCGTCGCCGGCGTCGTGGTCGGCCTGCTCGTGCTCCTGCTGACCCGCTGGGTGGTGGCCGCGGTCGGGATCGGGCTGCTCGCCGGGCTGTGGGACCAGCTCACCGGCGACTCCCGCGCCGAGACCGCCGGCATCAACAAGCTCGAGGCGCTGGCCACGTGGACCGAGTCGTTGCGCGACACCATCGCCGGGGCCGTCGGGCTGGAGCAGGCCATCCCCGCCACGGCCGTCAACGCCGGGCCCTCCATCCGGTCCTCGCTCAACCTCCTCGTCGACCGGCTGCGCATCCGCGAGCCGCTGTCGGAGGCCCTCATCGACTTCGCCGAGGACCTCGACGACCCCTCCGCCGACGTCATCTGCTCGGCGCTCGTGCTCAACGCGCGGCTGCGCGGGCCGGGCCTGCGCGACGTCCTGGGCGCGCTCGCGGTGTCCACCCGCGAGGAGCTGGACATGCGGCGGCGCATCTCCGCCAGCCGGCGCTCCATCCGGCGCTCGGTGAAGATCATCGTCGTCATCGTGCTGTCCGTCATGGGTGGTCTGGCCCTCTTCAACCGGGTCTACGTGGAGCCCTACGGCACCCTGGCCGGCCAGGGGGTGCTGCTCGTCGTGGCCGGCCTGTTCGCCGGCGGTCTGCTGTGGATGCGCAGGCTGTCCGAGCCACAGAAGCTCAGCCGGTTCCTCGTGGTCAACCGGGAGGCCCGGGCGCGGGACATGGAGCAGCTGCTCGACGACGTGCGCGAGGGTGCCCAGACCGGTCGGACGGACCGGGGAGGCCGACGATGAGCCCGATGGTCTGGCCGATGCTGGCCGGTGGCCTCGTCGGCCTCGGCATCTACCTCTTCATCCGCACGCTGCTGCGTCCGCGGCCCGGCGTGGCCACCCTCGTGGCCCGGATCGACGCGGGCTCCCGGTCGATGCAGACCCACACGCTGTCGGAGTACGACACGTCGTTCGCCGACATGAGCAGCCGTGGCCGCTCGGTCATGACGGGTCTCGCGGACCGCTTCGAGGTGCTGGCCGCCCAGCGTGGCTGGCAGATGAGCCGGCACCGCGCCGACCTCACGATCCTCAACCGCAGCGTCGGCGCCATGCTGGCGCTCAAGGTCGTGAGCGGCACGATGCTGCTCCTCGTGGGGCCCCTGGTGTGGGGCGCGCTGCGCCTCGGTGGCCTCGACATCGGCCCGTCCATGCCCCTCGGCCTGGGGCTCCTGCTGGGCCTGCTCGGCTTCTTCCTGCCCGACCTCTCGCTGCGGGCCGAGGCCGAGCAGCGGCGTCGGGAGTTCCGCCGGACGGTGGGGATCTTCCTCGACCTCGTCGCCATGAACCTCGCCGGTGGCCGCGGTCTCCCCGAGGCCCTCCTCGCGGCCTCCTCGGTGAGCGACCACTGGTCCGTGGTCCGCATCCGGCAGACCCTGGCCAACGCGCGGCTGTTCGGCACCACCCCCTGGGAGGCGCTCGGTCGGCTCGGCAAGGAGATCGGCCTGGAGGAGCTGGAGAGCCTGTCCGGTGCCCTGGTCCTGGCGGCCGACGACGGGGCCAAGATCCGGCAGTCCCTCACCGCCCGGGCCACCACCATGCGCCGCAAGGCGCTGTCCGAGGCCGAGGGGGACGAGGGGGAGCGGTCCCAGTCGATGCTCATCGCCCAGATGCTGCTCGTCGTGGCCTTCCTCGTCTACCTCGCCTACCCGGCCCTGGTCGCGCTCATGACCGAGCAGGCCATCTGAGGGAACTTCCGGACGAGTGGCGTCGTCCAGGGAGGTGTGCAACTATCCTGAGTTGCGACCCCGGCCCTTCCCGGGGTTCTGACCATGACCGAGGGGTGTCCATGAAATCGATGAGAGCGTATGCGCTGCGGGTCCGGCGCGACCTGATCTCCCAGAAGGACCGCGGGGCGTCCGCGCTGGAGTGGGCCCTCATCGCGGCGGTCGTCGTCGTCGCGGCGGCCCTCATCGGCGCCGCCGTCTACAACGTCATCGCCACGCGGGCCGCGCAGGTCGAGTCGTGCGGCAACGTGGGGCCGGGCGGCACCTGCTGATGCCGCTTCGCCGTCGCCCGCAGGTGCGGACGCGGCGGGAGGCCCGTGGGGGCGTCGAGCGCGGCAGCTCGGCGCTGGAGCTGGCGATCGTGGCGCCGGTCCTGCTGTCGTTGATCTTCTTCAGCCTGCAGGCGGCGTTCTTCTTCTACGGACGGGCCGCCGCCACGCACGCCGCCCGGGAAGGGGTGTCGATGCTCCGCCTCGCCGAGGACCGTTCCGCCTACGCCGCGCTGGAGCCGGACGCGGTCGCCCGCACCGAGCGCTTCGCCGCCAACGTCGGTGGCCCGGGCCTGACGGACCCCGAGGTGGGGAGCACCTACGTCGAGGAGGGCGACGGCACCGCCCGGGTGACCGTGACGGTGAGCGGGCGCGTCATCACGCTCGTGCCGGGGCTGCGGCTGACCGCCACCGCCGACGCCTCCGGGTCCGTGGAGCGCTTCCTCGAGCCCGAGCTCGCGCCCTGACCTGACCCACCCCTCCCAGAGACCACCGACA
The DNA here is from genome assembly GCF_001483745.1 of Serinicoccus chungangensis. GTDB lineage: Bacteria > Actinomycetota > Actinomycetes > Actinomycetales > Dermatophilaceae > Ornithinicoccus > Ornithinicoccus chungangensis_A. The sequence goes on from NZ_LQBL01000029.1 coordinate 115,051, forward strand.
GCAGAGCACCGAGACGAGGACGAGATGGGACGGCATACCGCCACCCGGGAGCGCGGGTCCATCGCGCTCGAGTTCGCCTTCGCCGCGCCCATCGTGCTCCTCATGCTCGCCCTGGCCTGGACCTTCGGCCGGGTCGCCTGGGCCAACGGGCACCTCGAGGCCGGCACCCGCGACGCCGCCCGGGTCGCCACCCAGGCCCGGTCCATGCCGGAGGCGCGCAGCAGCGCCATGGCGGTGCTCCAGGAGAACACCCGGGCGATCGACGGCTGCCCGGCCAGCCTCACGGTGCAGATCACCGGCGACTTCGAGCCCGGCTCGACGCTCACGGTCCAGGCCAGCTGCAGCTACGCCCTGTCCGACATCGGTATGCCCGGTGCCCCGGGGAGCGTCTCCCCCTCCTCCTCCTTCGCCTCCGTCGTGGACCAGTACCGCGGGGTGGACCCGTGACCGGCCTCGTCCAGGTGCTGCGCGCCGGCCGGGAGCGGGGGTCGATCCTGCCGGTGATCCCGGTGGTGGCTCTGGCGCTGCTGCTCATCGCCGGGCTCGTCATCGACGCCTCGCGCCAGCTCAACGCCCGCAGCCAGGCGGTCGCCTACGCCGAGGAGGCCGCGAGGGCCGGCGCCCAGGCGGTCGATCCCGAACCGCCGGCCACGCTGGACCCGCAGCAGGCCCGGCGCAACGTCGGGGACTACTGCGCCCAGGTGCTCCAGCGCAGCGCCGTGACCAGCTGCGGCGTCACCGACATCGAGCCGGCCGAGGACAGCCCCCGTCCCTACACCATGGTCGTACGGGTGGAGACGCAGATCCCGACGACCCTGCTGGGCATGGTGGGCCTGCGCAGCCTCAGCGCCTCCGGCGTCGGGCGCGCCGAGCCCGTGGCCGGGGAGCTGCTGCCGCCCGCGCCGGACCCCGAGCCCGACCCGGACCCCGGGCCCGACCCGGGGCCCGACCCCGACCCCGGACCTGAGCCGGGACCGCCCGACCCCGGACCTGAGCCGGGACCCCCCGACCCTGACCCTGAGCCCGGACCCCCCGCCCCCTGAGGACCACGATGACGACGACGACCTCCCCGTCGAGGACCGTTCCTGCCCGCGCCCGGTTGCTGGCCGGCTGCGCCCTGCCGCTCCTGCTGGGAGCCTGCGGCACCTCGAGCGACGTGCCGGAGAGCTCCCCGACGGCCCTGTCCTCCGACGACGCGGCCGCCGAGACGGACGAGCCGACCACCGAGGACGCGGCCCCCACCTCCGCGCAGACCTCGGAGCAGGACCAGACCACCGAGGAGGAGCAGACCACGGAGGAGCAGGCCTCGCAGGACGACGCCGAGGACCGGCCGGACACCTGGGCCACCTTCACCGCGGAGCCGCCCCCGCTCGCCGTCGAGGAGGGCGAGCTCGACGAGGACCCGCGCGTCCTGGCGGTCGAGCGCTTCAACGAGGCGTTCGCCCGTGCGGCGACGGCGGACGACCCCCAGGACCAGGACTGGCTCGCCACCCTCGACGAGGGCGGTCTGGAGGGTCTTGTGGAGGTCTTCGAGGAGGAGTTCGGTCGCGCCTACCCCGGCCCGCTGCCCTTCACCCCGTTGCAGGTCACCGAGCTGGAGGACGGGACATGGTCGGTCCAAGGATGTATGGTGACGGACGGGTTCTCGGCCGATCCCTCGCGCTCGGACGACGGCATGACGGGTCTGGAGGTGTCGTCGATCGAGTACTCGCTCGTGGACGACCCGGGCGCGGAGGGGGACTATCTCGTCGAGGCGCTGTACTCCGGCACCATCAACTGCTCGACCACCGAGGTGGAGACACGATCATGGTAAGCATGCCCGCCCTGCGCTCGCGCGGCGCCGCGGCCGCCCTGGCCGGTGCCCTCGTGCTCGCGACCGTGCCTCCGGTGGCCCAGGCCGGGGTCAACACCGAGCCCCGCGAGGGCCAGCCCGTGGTGTGGCCCTCCGAGAACCGCACGCGGATCAAGACCTACCAGACCGGCGGTGGGGCGTGCTCGCTCATCGCGTCGCCGAACTCTGTGGGCGGGGTGTGCGTCTCGGCCAACGCCTCCGACGGGCCCAGCATCCGCGAGGTGCTGAAGGGGGACGACCTGCCGGACTGCTGGCACGAGCGCCTCACCCCGGAGGAGCTCAGCGACATCGAGCTGCAGGCGCCGCCGGAGGGCACGCACTACTACTGGCACCGCTGCCTGCGCGGCATCGACCGCAAGACCTTCGACATCGAGCCGGGCGGTCTGTTCTTCGCCGTCGGCATCTGGATCTACGAGCCCGACGACCCGGAGCTCACCGAGCTCACCCCCAACCAGCAGGCCTTCATCGACCGTTTCGTGCGCCGCGGCAACGTGCCCGACCCGGTCATGCTCTCCTCGCCCAGCGCTGTGCCGTGGGTCAACGACGACGTCGCCTTCTACAACGCGGGCGAGGACGAGCTGCACGTCGACCTCTCCATCCCGGGGGTGGAGATGCGAGGTCGCATCACCGAGCTGCTCGTCTACCCCGAGGGACGCGGGGGGCCGGTCGTGCGCTGCCCCGGCGGCGGTCGCGAGGTCGAGGCCGACGACACCCCGCGCACCGTGCCCGGGGCGTGCTGGCACGCCTACGAGCAGGCCAGCCAGACCCAGCCGGACGACACCTACCAGGGCGAGATCCACGCCCAGTGGCAGATCGACGCGCGCATCCAGGGCGAGTGGCAGCCCTTCCACTCCTTCGTCAAGAGCGGCGAGGGACTCATGCAGGTCAACGAGGTCCAGGCCCTGGTCCGCCCGTGACCTGAGCCGACAGCGATCCGGGGAGGATCACCGATGAGCACCACCACACCCAGGCGTCCCAGGTCCGGGCGCACCCCGTCGGCAGGCTTCCAGCCGCGCACGGCGGCCGACCACCTGCCCCGCCCGGAGCAGAGCGAGCGGTCCGTCCCCCGCGGGCTGGCGGCCCTGCTCGGGCTGCTCGTGCTGGTCGTCGGGGTGCCGGTGGGCCTCGTGCTCCTCGTCGGCAACCCGCTCCCGACCGCCGCACCGAGCCTCGACTGGCTGACCGCCCCGGTGACCGCCGAGGCGCTCATCAACATCGTGGCGGTGCTGGTGTGGCTCGTGTGGGCCCACTTCGTGGTCTGCCTGCTCGCCGAGTGGAGGGCGGTGCGCGCCGGCCGGCTGCCCGGGATGGTGCCGGCGGGGGCCGGGTCCCAGCTCGTCGCCCGCCGTCTCATCGCCGGCGTCCTCCTCCTGGCGGGGTCGGCCACCATGACGGGTCAGGCACCCGGGCAGTCCGGGGCCCCGGCGGCCTCCGTGGTGAGCACCGCGCAGGCCGGCGCCGCCGCCGAGCAGGGCGCGACGGGCGGGGTCGGCGTCGGGGAGGTCGGGGCGAAGGAGGACGCCGCCCCCACCGCGTCCGGCGCCGTGGCCGAGACCGCGGTCGCCTCCTCCACCGTCACCAAGTTCTACGAGGTCAAGCCGCCGTCCGGCCGCCACCACGACACCCTCTGGGACATCGCGGACCGGACGCTGGGGGACCCCTACCGCTACAAGGAGCTCTACCAGCTCAACCAGGGCCGGACGCAGCCCGACGGACGCAAGCTGCAGGAGGCCGACCTCATCCAGCCGGGCTGGCAGCTCGTCATGCCGGCCGACGCGACCGGCCCCGACATCACCTCGGTGCGCACCCAGGCGCCAGCCGCCGCGCCCACGCCGGGCCCGGAGGCCAGCCAGGCCGTCCTGGACGAGCTGGGCGGGCGCACGGCGGACGTCACCGCGCAGGCCGCGGGAGAGGCCGGCTCCGGTGCGGTCGACCGGGCCGCCGACCTCGCCGCCCCCGCCGAGGGCGGGGCCTCGGGGGACACCGCAGCCGCCGCGACCGAGGGTGGCGCGGCCGAGCAGGTCCCGTTGGGCGACCTGGCCCTCGGCGGCGGCATGGTGCTGGCCGGCCTCGCGCTGGCGCTCTCCACCCGCCGCGGCGCCTACGGCGACCCCGGTGCGCCCGAGCAGGCGCTCCGGCTGGCGGCCGACGGCGGACGGGCCGAGCTGCTCGACCGAGGCCTGCGGGTGCTGGCGGCCGGACACCGCGACCAGGGGCTCGACCTGCCGGACGCGGCCGCGGTCTACGTCGGGGACGAGCAGCTCGTCGTCCACCTCGCGGGGGGCGCCGACCACCCCGCACCCCCGGCGCCCTGGCAGCAGACCGAGGAGGGCGGTGTCTGGGTCCTGCGTTCGGGCGACCTGGAGGGTCACCCCGTGACCGGTCCGGCCCCCTGGCCGGCCCTGGTCAACGTGGCCCGGTCCCACGGCTTCGACCTGCTCGTCGACCTGGAGTACGCCCCCGGCCTGGTGAGCATCGGCGGCGACCCGCAGGTCGCCCGGGAGGTCGCCCTGTCCACCGTCGTCGACCTCGTGACCCACCCGTGGTCGGACGGGGCGCGGGCCACGCTGGTCGGCTTCGCCGGGAGCGGCACCGAGGCGTTGACCGACCTCGCTCCCGGACGCGTCCACCAGGTCCGCTCGATCGAGGAGGCGCTGCAGGTGGGTCGGCGGGATGTGGAGGCCCACCGCTCCCGGTTGCGCGGGCTCGGGGTCGACGGGGTGCTCGCGGGGCGCTCGGCGGGTGCGGGTCAGGACCTGCGGCCGCACGTCATCGTCCTGTCCGGCAGCCCGGGACCCGAGGAGGCGCAGCAGCTGACCGAGCTGCTCGCCGCGGGCCGCACCGGGCTGGCGGTCCTCTGCGTGGGCCAGACCCTGGCCGCGCGCTGGCGGTTCGTCGTCGACGGATCGGGGCAGCTGGACCTGGGCGTCCTCGGGCTGTCGGGCACGGCCCGTCGGCTGCGCCACGGCGACCTGGACCGGATCGCCGGGTGGGTGCGCGAGGCCGCCGAGGACGGTGCCGAGGCCGCCGCCCGCGCGGCCGCGCTCGGACCCCTGGACGCCGTCGCGACCCTGCCCGCGCAGCGTCGCCCCGCCGCGCAGGCCGCCCCGATGTGGGACCGGCAGTCGGCCCTCGCCCACGTCGGGCTCCTCGGCCCGGTGCTGGTCCAGGCCCCTGGGCAGGTCACCCCCGCCCGGGAGGAGCTGCTGACCGAGCTGGTCACCCTGGTCGCCCTGCACCCGGACGGCGTCCACGACGCGGTGCTGCGGATCTCCTTGTGGCCCCGCGGGGTCGAGGACGACGTGGTGGAGGCGACCTTGGCCTCGGCCACGCAGTGGCTCGGCACCGACAGCGACGGCACCCCGCTGCTGGACCGCGACGAGTCCGGTCGCTGGCGGCTCGGCCCGCAGGTGCACGTCGACTGGTCGGAGCTGACGGCCCTGGCCGGGCGGCGCGACGCCCCGCCGCGAGACCTGGCGGAGGTCCTGGGTCAGGCCCGCGGACCGGCCTTCTCCGGCACCCCCGGCACCCGCTACGGCTGGTTGGCCTTCCACCAGGCCGCCCGGGACGCCCGTGTCGTCATCACCGCCGTCGCCCGGCACACCGCCTCGGCCCTCGCCGGCTCCGGGGACCGGACGGCCGCCGAGCAGGCCCTCCGGGACGGCCTGACCCTCGTGCCGCAGGCCCAGGCCCTGTGGCGCGACCTGCTGCGCCTCCTCGGCGGGTCCGACCCCGACCACGCGGCCGGGGTGACCAGGGAGATGACGGCCGCCCTGGGCGACGCCGCCCTGGAGCCGGAGACCGTGTCCCTCGTCCAGCACCTCAGCCCGGACCTGCGCGAGCTCGGGTGAGCCGGTGCGGTTGCTGATCACGGCGATCGCCGCGGCCGAGGGCCCCTCGGACCCGCTGGACCTCGTCGTCGACACCGAGGACGACGCCACCGTCGGCGATCTCGCCCTCGCCCTGGCCCGCCGCGTGGCCGACGCCACGGCGCACCGACGCCCGTTCGCCGCGCTGGGCGCGGGCGGGGGTGCCGAGGCCCAGGTTCCCCAGCTGCGCGTCGTGCGGAGCGAGGACGGACCCTCCTCGGCCCCGGTCGCGCTCGCCGACCGGGAGCGTGAGGCCGTGACCGCCCCACCGCTCTACGTGGGTGACCGGCGGCTCGACCCCGCTATGCCGCTGGCCGCCAGCCCGGTGCGCCACGGCTCGGTGGTGGGCGTCGGCGGGTCGGTGGGCGACCTGCTGGCCGAGCCGCACGGGGCGGTGGAGGTCCGCATCTCCTCCGGGCCCGGGGCGGGAACCGTGGCCCGGCTCAGCACCGGCGAGCACGTGGTCGGCAGCACGGTGCACGCGGCGGTGGCCATGCCCCCGGTGGGTCTGCCCGGGGTCTGCCTGACCGTGCAGGTGCGTCCCGACGGCACCGTCCTCCTCGACCCGGACCCGGACCTGCTGGGCGTGCTGCAGCAGCCGGTGTGGCGCAGCCGCCCGTTGCCGGGCCCGATCGTGCTCGACGCCGAGGCCGAGATCCAGCAGCGGCGCGCCGGCGAGAGCACCTACAGCGAGCTGCCGCCGGGGACCCGGGTCATCAGCGCCGACGCACCCACGCCCCTGCTGCACATCGACCGCGAGGAGGTGGCGCCGGGGCAGGTGTGGGAGCCGGGACAGGCCCTCGTGGTGGGTCCCTGCCTGCTCGAGCTCACCGTGCCGACCGTGCCGGACGCCTCGCTGTCGCTCAGCCCGCAGGGCGCCACGCTGGACTACAACCGGCCGCCCCGGCTGCTGCCCGCGGCCCGGCAGACCGAGTTCACCCTGCCCAACGAGCCACGGCGGCCGCTGGGCCAGCAGATCCCCTGGGCGTTCATCTTCCTGCCGGCCTTCGCCGGCCTGGCGATGTACCTCATCACCGGACGCCTCTACACCCTCATCTTTATCGCGTTGACGCCGCTCATGGCCATCTCCAACTGGGTGAGCGGTCGGTCGCAGGAACGCAAGCGCTACCGCAACGACTTCGCCGAGTACACCGCGCGGATGCGGAAGGTGCAGCAGAGCGCCCTGGCCGGCCTCTCCGACGAGCGGTCCGCCCGACGGCGCGACTTCGCCGACCCGGGCGAGGTGCTCATGACCGCCATCGGGCCGCGGCGCCGGCTCTGGGAGCGGCGCCGCAGCGACCCCGACTGGCTCGTCGCCCGCTTCGGGACGGCCGACCAGGTGTCCTCGGTGACGGTGAAGTCCAACGCCCGTGAGGAGCACGAGGGGGACCTGGCGTGGACCGCCCCCGACGTGCCCGTCACCGTGAGCCTGCTCGAGGCCGGCGTGACCGGCCTGGCCGGACCGGCCCGCCGCGCGGTGGGCCGGTGGGTGGTGGCCCAGCTGGCGGTCCTGCACTCGCCGGTGGACCTCGACATGACCCTGCTCACCTCGGCCGACGGCGAGGCCGACTGGCACTGGGCGCGGTGGTTGCCGCACCTGCGCTCCGACGACGGAGACCCCGAGCTGGCCCAGGTCGGCGTGGACGACGAGACCACCTCGCGGCGGATCGCCGAGCTGGTGGCCGAGCTCGAGCGGCGTCTCGAGCTCGCCGACTCGGGCTCGTTCTCGAGCAAGGGCGTGAGCTTCCCTCCGCTGCTGGTCGTGCTCGACGGCTCCCGGCGGTTGCGCCTGCTGCCCGGCATGGTGCCGCTGCTGCAGCGTGGCCCCTCGGTCGGGATCACCTTCCTGTGCCTGGACGAGGACGAGCGGCTGCTGCCGGAGGAGTGCCGGGCCGTCGTCCAGGCCGACGAGCCCCTCATGCGGGTGACGGTGAGCGAGCAGTGGGTCATCGAGGGGGTCCGACCCGACCTCGTCAGCCCGGCATGGGGGGAGCGGGTGGCGCGCGCGGTGGCCCCGGTGCGGGACGTGTCCGCCGAGGATGCCGCCGCGACGATCCCCACCTCGAGCCGCCTGCTCGACGTGCTGCGGCTCGACCCGCCCACCGCCGCCGCCGTGCAGGAGCGCTGGGTGTCGGTCGGGCGCACCACCCGGGCCGTCATCGGGGAGGGCACGGAAGGGGCCTTCGCCATCGACATGGTCAAGGACGGCCCCCACGGTCTGGTGGCCGGCACCACGGGCTCGGGCAAGTCCGAGCTGCTGCAGACCGTCATCGCCTCGCTCGCCGTGCACAACCGGCCCGACGAGATGACCTTCGTGCTCGTCGACTACAAGGGCGGCGCGGCCTTCAAGGACTGCAACCGGCTGCCGCACACCGTCGGGATGGTGACCGACCTGGACGGCCACCTCACCGGCCGGGCGCTGGAGTCGCTGGGCGCCGAGCTGCGCCGTCGCGAGCACCAGCTGGCGGGCGCCGACGCCAAGGACATCGAGGACTACCTCGCGACCAGGGGTCCCGACGACGAGCCGATGCCCCGGCTGCTCATCGTCATCGACGAGTTCGCCGCGCTCGTGGCCGAGCTGCCCGACTTCGTCACCGGCCTGGTCGACATCGCCCGGCGCGGGCGCTCCCTGGGGGTGCACCTCATCCTGGCGACGCAGCGGCCGGCCGGGGTGGTGAGCGCCGAGATCAAGTCCAACACCAACCTGCGGATCGCACTGCGCGTGACCGACTCGGGCGACTCCCAGGACGTCATCGAGGCCCGCGACGCGGCCGAGATCTCCCAGTCGACGCCGGGCCGCGCCTACGCCCGGCTCGGCCACTCCTCCCTCATCCCGTTCCAGTCCTCGCGCGTCGGGGGCCGGCCGCGCGGGGAGGGCAGGGCCGCCGAGGTCGAGCTGCGGGGTATGCCGTTCGCCGAGCTCGGGGTCGCGCCGCCGCGGGTGCAGGCGGCGGAGGAGGACGCCACGGTCCCGACCGACCTCGCCGCCCTGGTGCAGGCCTGCCAGCAGGCGAGCGAGGAGTCGGGGGTGCACGCCCCGGCCAGCCCGTGGCTGCCGGCGCTCGACGACGTGGTGACCCTCGAGCAGGTGCTGGAGCAGTTCCCGGACGCGGTGCCCGAGCCCGGTCGGATGCGGCTGCCGCTGGGGGTCGTCGACCTGCCCGCGCAGCAGCGTCGGGACGTGGCGGCATACAGCCTCGCCACCGGGTCCCACCTCGCGATCGTCGGGGCGGCGCGCACCGGCCGGTCGAGCGCGCTGCGGGTGCTGGCCGGCGCTGTCGCGCGGGACCTGTCGCCCGAGGACGTGCACGTCTACGGCGTGGACTGCGGCAACAACGCGCTGCTGCCGCTGCAGTCTCTTCCGCACGTGGGCGCCGTCGTCCTGCGCGACCAGACCGACCGGATGGAGCGGCTCGTGGGCCGCCTGCGCGCGCTCATCAGCGAGCGCCAGCAGCTGCTGGCGCAGGCCGGGTACGCCGACGTCGCCGAGCAGCGGGCCGCGGTGCCGCAGGAGGAGCGGCTGCCCTACGTCCTCGTCCTCCTCGACCGCTGGGAGGGCTTCTTCCAGGTCTACGACTCCCTCGACGGTGGCCGGCTGGTGGCCGCCGTCCAGCAGATCCTCCAGGAGGGTGCCGCGGTGGGGGTGCGGGTCGTCATGACCGGCGACCGCTCCGTGGTCATGGGTCGCATGGGCACGCTGCTGGACGACAAGATCATGATGCGGATGACCGACCCCAGCGACTTCTCCAATATCGGCATGCCGGCCAAGAAGGTCCCCGAGCGGATGCCGGAGGGGCGTGGTTTCCGGGCCGAGGGGCTCCGCGAGACGCAGTTCGCGCTGCTGGCCGACGACCCGGCCGGCACCGCGCAGGTGCGTGCCCTGCAGGCGCTCGGCAAGGCCGCCACGCAGCGGTATGCCGACCTGCCGCGCTCGCGCCGGCCGTTCCATGTGGACCTGCTGCCGGTCCGGTTCACCGCGCAGGAGGCGCACCGGCTGCGCGAGGAGGAGCAGGCGCAGGGACTCACCGTCCCCGACACCGCGCTGGCCGTCGCCGTGGGCGGCGACACCCTCGGCCTGCGGCACCTCGACGCGGTCGAGCACGGTCCCGCCGTGCTGGTCACCGGGCCGCGCCGCAGCGGTCGCTCCACGGTCCTGCGCCAGCTGGCCGGCGAGGCGCTGCGGGCGCGGTGCCAGGTGGCCCTGGTCACGCCCCGGAAGAGCCCGCTGCGCGAGCTCGCCGGGTCCCCGGGGGTGCACGGCCCCTGGGACCTGGGCAGCGACCAGAGCGAGGTGACCGAGCAGCTCACCGCCCTCGTGGCAGGCGAGGAACCCCTGGTCGTGCTCGTCGACGACACCGAGCTGGTCGGGTCGGACGGGTGGCTGGCCGAGGCCCTGGTCAAGGCCGTCGAGCAGATGCGCGACTCCGACAGCATGCTCGTGGGAGCCGGCACGGCCTCGGACATGCAGAGCCACTACCGCGGGCCGTCGGCGGTGCTGAAGAAGGCCGGCACCGGTGTCCTGCTCAACCCGCAGTCCAGCGCCGACGCCGACATGTTCGGCGCCCGTCTGAACCGGTCCGCCTACGGTCAGTCGCTGCCCCCGGGCGGCGGCTACCTCGTCGTGGCCGGCCAGGCGGAGCGGGTGCAGGTCGTCTGGCCCGGCTGAGGCGGAGGGAGAGCCCCCGCGGCCCCGGGAGCAGGAGGGGAGGCTGATCGGCAGGATGCTGCCGATGTGCGAGTTTGGCGCGAAGATGACGTCGAGAAGGTGGACATGGCGCCCGGGTCTGCCTAGGGTGAGAGGCGGCCGCACCGCCGAGGGGTTTCATGGGGGATGCGGTCGGGACCATTTCCACGAACCCTCGGAAGGGGAGTACCACTCATGGCCGTTGGTGGTGAACTCGCGACTCTGCGAGACCTGCACAAGACGCTCGACACCTCCGCCCTGGACATCCAGCGGGTGTCCGAGGACATCGACAAGTCGCTCAACAGCACCGTCTGGACCGGTGCCAACTCGGAGAAGTTCAAGGACGCCTGGCAGACGTTCAAGCCGACGCTGACCCCCAAGCTGGTCGACGCGCTCAACGAGGCCAAGGAAGACATCAAGACGCAGCACAACAACCTGGCCGCCGCCACCGGCGAGTCGGACCGCATCTGAGTCATCCGGCGGCAGGGGCCGGGGAGCGCGAGGCGCCCCCCGGCCCCTGCTGTGTGTCCGGGTCGACGATGACCGAGTCTGCGTGTCTCTGAAAGATCTGCTAGAGAACCGCATACAGTGCCATCGTGGATCCCATCCGTAACCCCTACGCCCCCGGCGCCGGCCAGCGCCCGCCCGAGCTCGCCGGTCGCGACGAGCAGCTCGACCGCTTCCGCGTGGTGCTCGAGCGCATCCAGCGCGGCCGCCCCGAGCGCAGCATGGTGCTCACCGGTCTGCGCGGGGTCGGCAAGACCGTGCTGCTCAACGCGCTGCGCGGGGCGGCCGTGCGCTCCCGCTGGGGGACGGGCAAGTACGAGGCGCGCCCGGAGCAGGGCATGCGCCGACCCATGGCGGCGGCGCTGCACGTGGCGGTGCGCGAGCTCGGGCACCCGCAGGGGGACGAGGTCGACCACGTGCTCGGCGTCATCAAGGCGTTCGCCCAGAAGGACCAGCCGGGCGCCAAGCTGCGGGACCGGTGGAACCCCGGCATCGAGGTCGCCGCGGTCACCGGGCGTGCCGACTCCGGCGACATGGAGATCGACCTCGTGGAGCTGCTCTCCGACGTGGGCGGTCTCGCGGCGGACGTCGGCAAGGGCGTCGGCGTCTTCATCGACGAGATGCAGGACCTGCAGCCCGACGACGTGTCGGCGATCTGCGCGGCCTGCCACGAGCTGAGCCAGTCGGCGCTGCCGGTCATCGTCGTCGGCGCCGGGCTGCCCCACCTGCCCGCGGTGCTGTCGGCGAGCAAGTCCTACTCCGAGCGGCTCTTCCGCTACACCCGCATCGACCGGCTCTCCCGCGAGCAGGCCGAGCGGGCGCTGCAGCTGCCCGCGGAGGACGAGGACGCGACGTGGTCGCCCGAGGCCCTGGCGGCGATGTATGCCGCGACCGGCGGCTACCCCTACTTCCTGCAGGCCTACGGCAAGGAGGTGTGGGACCTCGCCCCGCAGTCCCCCATCACCGCCGAGGACGTGCGGGTGGCGGGGCCGGAGGCCGAGGCCGAGCTGGCGGTCGGCTTCTTCGGCAGCCGCTACGAGCGGGCCACCCCGGGGGAGCGGGAGTACCTCCGGGCGATGGCCGACCTCGCCGCGCAGCGGGTGGAGACGGGGGAGGAGGTCGACGAGATCGAGTCGGTCGCGACGGCCGACATCGCCAGCCACCTGGGCCGCAAGCCGCAGTCGCTGTCGCCGCCGCGGGACGCGCTGCTCAAGAAGGGCCTCATCTACTCCGGGGAGCGCGGGCGCATCGCCTTCACGGTGCCGCACTTCGGCCGCTACCTGCGCGAGAACACCTGAGCCGCCCGTGTCCAGTTCGAGCGAAAATGAGACGTGGGCGAGCGAAACGAGACTCGTGAGACCAGGCCCACTCCAGACGTGAGAAATGAGACAACGAAGCGGGCAATCTGAGACGCCAGATGTCGAGATGCAGTGAAGATTGCGCGCTCGCGAGCGTCGGACCTGCAGGATCCGGCCCCGGCCGTGGGTCCGGCCAAAGTAGACCGCCCGGCCCGACAGTCGCGCTCACGTCGCCGCGAGTCCGAGTACCGTCGTGCTAGCGGACATGCCAATCTCCCTGTTGGCGGACACGTGCTTCCCTGCTGACGGACAGCTCATCTCCCTGCCCGTGGCCAAGG
>NZ_LQBL01000030.1 GCF_001483745.1 Serinicoccus chungangensis
AAGCACGTGTCCGCCAACAGGGAGATTGGCATGTCCGCTAGCAGGATGCACGCCGCCGACGTGTTGTGCTACATCGGTTCACCACACACTGCCGAATCGACACCTGAGTTGGTCAATGCTCTCGACGATGCCGACCCAAACGTGCGACTGTCAGCGGTGATGGCGCTACGGGAGCTGACTGACCATCGCGATGCACGCGCCGCCATGGCCCAGGCCATCACGCACGACGACCCCCGAGTCGCAGGCGTTGCCCGTGCCAGCGTGTGACTTCACGCGCCAGGTGACCCCAAGACCGATGACGTGGGCCGGGTGAAGCGGCTCGAAAAGGGTCGTCACCGTGCCGAGCCGTTTTCGGCTCCCGGGCGTCGGGAACTGGAGGTTATGGCCCGATCAGCGCACTGCTCCGAGGCGCGGAGTCCGTGACAGACCGACTCTGCCGACAACCGCGTCCTACCGCCTCCTGCTATCTGGAGCGTAGAAGCGCGGGTAACTCGCGAAGAGACCGAATTCGTGCGGGTTCATCCAACGGACCAGCGTCATCACGATCAAGGTAAACGGCCTGGAGACCGGCCTCTCGTGGAGCCGTGACGTCCAGCGCGTACACGTCGCCCACGTGGAGCGCGCGATGGACCTCGACGTTGAGGGCCTCACAGACGCTGCGATACGTAGATAGATCAGGCTTGGCCGCCCCCAAGATTTCTGCCGTGAAAACGTGACTGAAGCGCCTCGTCAGGCCGACCTTTCTGAGCTTCGCGTGCTGCTGTTCATCTGTGCCGTTGGTGAGGACTGCTGTCTTGATCGGCAGCCGGGAAATCTCTTCCAATGTCTCCTGCGCGTCGTCGAAACACGTCCAGGAAGCCTCGTAATGACTTAGGTAGCCGGCGAAGACGTCATCCAATTCCGCGTCGATTCCGACCGGGCTGTCGATGAGAGGCAGAAAGTCGCGCAAGCGACGGCGGCGCTGCTCCGCGAACGTGATCTCACGGGCACGCCAAGCGGGGAAATGCTTCTCCTCGGCGACGAACCAAGCGGCCCTCAGCTCTTGGGTGAGAGCCGCGCCGAGCTCGGGGAGCCACCCTTCGAGCGCCTTGGTCGCGGACCCAACGTGGTCGATGAGGGTGCCGTCGAGGTCGAAAATGACGGCTCGAATCTGAGTCATCACAAGGAGTCTATGGGGCCCCTTGAGCCATCCCGGACCCCGGACGGTCCGTTAGCTCATGGGATCTCCGGCGAAGGTGGTGACGGACCGACTGTGCTGAAACTAGCTTGAGCGTTTGACTTGCTGACGCCTGTCCACTTCGGCAGTCCAGCCCGCCATGCCAGCGAGGGGAAGGAACGGCACCATCGCGACAATGGCGAGCCAGCGCTGCTGAACGAGGATGGCAGCGAGGAGCACCACGAAGCATCCGACAGTCGCGGCACCCCACAGCTTTGACCGGTTCGACATGACAAGCTCCCTCCAGCGACAGCCACCACGTCGGTGGCTACGTCAAGTATCTATCGCAGCACACGCTTGGCGCGGAGTGAGAGGACGGCCATGTCGCGGCAACGTGCGAAGCGGACCTCACTGCAATCACTCATTATGGGACAAAGGCCCCGCTCGAAAGTCGGCGGTGCGCAGACCCACTGACGTTCCGGTTCGGGGTTTCGCGCGGCGAAGGGCGGTGGCTCGAAAACGGTCGTCAGTGGGTCGGGCCAATTCTTCTCCCGAGGCGTCAAAAACAGCGCGTTATGGCTCGATCGGCGCCCTGCGATCCACCGGTCGCCAAGCGTGGGTGCAGGCTTCTGCCACCGGCCCGCCTCGCTAGGCTCCTAGGCATGCCCGACGCTCGCCCCTTCCTGCTGGTCGTGCGTGGCAACTCGGGCTCCGGAAAGACCGCCGTCGCCGCCCTTCAACGGGCGTGGGGACGAGGAACGGCGAACGTGGGCCAAGACCACCTGCGGCGGGTGGTCCTGCGGGAGCACGACGTCCCAGATGGCCACAACATCGGCCTCATTGAGCAGACGGTGCGCTACTGCGTGGGCGTCGGCTACAACGTCATCCTCGAGGGCATCCTCATCGCAGCCCACGACGGACCCATGCTGCGGCGCCTCATCGCTGAACATGACGGACCCACCTGCGTCAGCTACCTCCAGGTCCCACTGGAAGAGACACTAAGAAGGCACGAGAGACGACCCCTGCGCGCCGAGGTGGAACCGGCACAGCTCCGCGACTGTTTCGTGCCCGACGACACCCTCGGCCTCGAGGGAGAAGTCGTCATCGACGCGGGCTCGCTAACGCTCGAAGAGACGGTCCGGCATCTGCTTCGCATCACGGACGGCATGAGAAGCCGCGCAAACACGCCAACCTCGAAGCTCCGCTGACGCTAAAAGTGCCCCCTGGTCACGGGAGAAAAACTAGTCGACGACTTAAGTTGCCGCATTGCGACGTGGCCTCGCAGACCTGTAGCTGCCAGACTCAGTGCTGGGGCGGTGTCGGCTCAAACTCGCGCGTCTCGATGCTGGCCAGAAAACGGTGACCGTCGCGGCACCTGTAAGGCATGCGAAGAGTAACCTGGGGCTAAACCAGCCTCCCTATCCCGGTTGCCGTCACAGGGTGGGCGTCGAGCCCGCACGAGGGACTCGTCCTTGGCGCGACCTCCATGACCATCAGCGTGACACCGAGCCGCCGGTTGGGCAAGCCCCCAAGGCCTCTGCGAGCCGGGCGACCGACACCAGCATGTTCCGCCCTGGCGTGCAGGGCCGATACGGTCGCGACATGGCGAAGGTGGTGCATCACATCGAGCTGTGGACCTGCGACATCGAATCCGCCACTTCCTCTTTCGACTGGCTCCTGTCCTCGATCGGCTGGACAGCGAAGCACGACCCCGGGTGGCCCACCGGGCGCACCTGGTGGCACCCCAGTGGGGTCTACATCGTCCTGGAACAGTCACCAGACATAACCGGCGCCCACGAACGAACCCGCGCTGGGCTGAACCACCTTGCGTTGCGCGCTGGCGACCGCGAACAGCTGGACGTCCTGCGGGAGCAGTGTGGCGGGCATGGGTGGACCGAACTGTTCGCCGACGACTACCCCCATGCGGGTGGGCCACAGCACACCGCGCTGTTCCTTGAGAACAACGAGGGCCTCGAGCTCGAGCTCGTTGCGGACTAGGCGTCCCCATTCCGCGGGACGCGCGGCTGCCACTCAGCTCAAGAGGGCTGCATCGAAGACCATCAGGGGTTCTGCCTCGGTGTCGCCGAACGACGTCCCGGCCCAGTCGCTCCAGACGTTGAGCGTGACGAGGCCGACGGCGGCCAGGTCGGCCTCGATCTGGGCCCGGTCGCGGAACTGCAAGGGTTGTTCCACGTCGAGAACGTCGCCGTCATCGAGGAACTCGTTGTGACAGTGCATGAGAACGACACCATTGATGTCCGGTGGTTCGGTTGTTACGGATGTCCCGTTCCAGACTTCTTGGCAGACCGGTTATGAGGGCATNNGGACCGGGCCCTCGACCCGGGAGGAGCAGCTGGAGGCGGAGGTCGCCGAGCTCACCACCGCGCTGGGCGAGGCGCACCTTGAGGCCCGGGTGTGGAAGAAGAGTGCCGAGGGCCGGCTGGGCCCTTCGAGGACCTCGAGGTAATCCGCACCGGGGCGGGGATGCCGACCACGAGGTTCTGCACGTTGATCGGCGTCCCCGAGCGGACCTACCGGCGCTGGCAGGCGCACGCCCGCGCAGGACGGCCCGCGAAGGGGCCTTGGCCGCGGCCGGCGCGGGAGGCCTCGCGCGAGGTCATCACCGCACTGGCCTCCAGACACGCTGCGTGGGGCCACCGCAAGGTCTGGGCGATGGCCCGGCACTCGGGACACCGGGTGTCGATGTCGACCACCGCGCGGATCCTGGACGACGCGGGCCTGCTGCTCAAGGCCGGCTACCAGCGCGAGCGACGTCAGCTCGCCCGGGCGCGTAAGGCCGCGTTCGCCATGACGCCGACGGGACCGAACATGGTCTGGCAGTTCGACTTCTCCGAGTACGAGACCGCTACCGGTGGGACCTGGCGCGTGGCCGGGATCGCGGACTACTGGTCCAAGTACGAGTTTGGCTGGCACTGGTCGCCGACCGCGAACCAGCACGACGCGATCGCCGGGGTGGAGCTCGCGCTGGCCGAGGCCGAGTCGTTGCTGCCCGCCGGGCTGGACCTGCTGGAGTACCTCACCGACCCCGACACCGGAGAGGTCGTGCCGATCACGCTGGTCACCGACAACGGCGGCCCGTTCCGCTCGGCCCGGTTCGCGGCGTTCATCGAGGCCATCCCGCAGCTGGACCACGTCCGCACCAGGGTCCGCACCCCGGGCCAGAACGGGGTGCGCGAGCGGGCGTTCCAGTCGCTGAAGTACGAGCGGCTCTACCGCGAGCAGATCGACGACATGCACGACCTCGTCGCTTACGGCGAGGAGTACCGGAGCGAGTTCAACACCGTCCGCCCGCACGAAGCGCTGTCCTGGAACCGGCCCCGCGAGGTGCACCTACGCCTCGCCGACCCCGGCACACCCAACTTTCCCGAGCCCGAAAACCTGCCAAGAACTTGACACGGGACACGGATTCGCGGAGTTTGCCGACGGGTGTGTCTCGTTCGGCGAGCGGGTCGTTCCACCGTGTCCAGGCGCGTGCTGCGGGGTTGCGCGCCTCAAACACGAGTCGCCCGTAGGGTCTGAGGGCTCGAGCGACCGCGGCCAGCGTGGTGTGCCAGTCGTCTCCAATGATGTGCATGGCCACATTCCCGCTCATGATGATGAGGTCGGCCGTGCAAGGCGAGAGCACGTCGCTGGTGCCGAGGACCCAGTTGACAGCCTTACCTCCGGGCCGGGTGACTGCGCGTTCGAGCATCGCCGGCGCGGGCTCGATCCCTATGACGGTCCGACCCGGTTTGACCAGGGTGACGGTGAGCAGGCCGGTGCCGCAGCCAAGGTCGACAATGTCCTTCGCGCCGAGGTCGTCTGCGAATCGTCGGAAGAAGTCGTGGTCCGGGCCGTCTGGATTGTCGATGTCATACAGCACCGCCAGGCGTGGATCGTCGTAGGTCATGGGGTCCTCTGCTCTGTTCCGCTGAGACCCAGTATCGCCACACGTGGCCTGCTACGGCACTGACGGATGTCAAGGTCTGCCGACGGTCGTGCACGAGGCGCGCTAGGAGAACGAGGTGGGCAGCTGCACGCTGGCGCGCAAAAGGTCGGCGAAGGGGCGTCGTTCATCGGCTGGCACCCAACGGGCCTCGAGATGCCGCTGGTACAGCTCATCGTTCTGGTATCGCGGGAGCACATGAACGTGCAGGTGCCACACGTCCTGACCGCCCGCCGGCTCGTTGTGTTGTCGGATGGACACCCCCTGGCAGCCGTACGAGGAACGCATTGCCGCGGCGACCCGCTGCGTGAGGTCCCAGACGGCGTGGCCGTCGACCTGCGAGATGTCGTAGAGGTTCTCCACGTGGTGTCGCGGGATGACCAGCGCGCCGCCAGCGTTGGCGGGCCACCACTTCGGGGCGATACGCGCATAGGCCCGCTGCGTCACGCCGACCACATCGTGGGCCCGATTGCGGTAGTCGAACACGCCGACCTGAAGCCGGCAGAATGGACAGTCGTCTCCGACCGTTATGCCCCTCCCTTCCCGCATCCTCCGATGCTGCCACGCCCTAGAGGCATCGACCCGTCAGAGTTGGCGGTCTCAAGAGAAACCACCTTGTAAGGCAGGTCCCCTCAGGCCCGGCTCGAGAACGGTCGTTTTCGAGTCATGCTTTGCCGCTGGGTCTTCTACGACCGCGGCCTAGGGTGTGCCTCATGGGAGCACCCGACGAGACAGACCGGATCGACGACTTCCCTGCGGTGGCGGACAACTTCGACATCGTGCAGTGGCTGCGAGGCAAGGGGGGCGCCGAGTCGGTGGTCGAGCAGTACCACGCCCTGCGCGACATCCCGGTGCAGCCCGTCCAGACAGGGCTACGGCTCGGCGAGTTCCTGCTGACCGAAGAGGACCCCGAGGTCGTCGCGTTCGGTCACGATGAGCACACCTTCTTCATGGCCAGCACGAGCATCTTGAGCATGGACCCGCAGATCGAGCCCTGGCGCAGCCTGGACGTCACCGCGGGCGAGATGCGCCACGTCGCCCGCAACACGAAGGTTGGCTGGGAGGAGTTCGACTGGTGGGACCGCGGCGTCCTCAAGCGACGGCTGAGCTACGGGCTGGACGAGTCCGACACCGGCATCCAGATCGGTGACCCGCCTGACTTCGAGACACCGTTCTGGACGTGGGTGGCCAACGCCGAACCCATCCCTGACGAGAACGGCGCACTGCCCGACCGGGACGGCCTGTGGGTCGAGGTTTCCGATGTCCTCATGGCCATGGTGCTCAACTCGCTGCTGAACCTGAACCCGCATGACATGACCACGTGGGACTGGAAGGTCGACACCTACCGGGTGCCACCGTTGTAAGCCTGGCAAGCCCGGGGCGACGCGGCGCCACGCGACCCCCTGTCAACAGAGCGGTGACGGGTTGCCGGAGGGGCACCGAGCAACAGAGGGGTGGAGAGAGCCGGACCCTCACGCCAGAGGGTTCACCCACCGCACCTCGGGGAAGCGCGCGAAGTCGGAGTCTGCCGAGACCACTGCGACGCCGAGCTCGAGAGCCTGGGCAGCTAGCTGAGCATCCGAGACAAGGTTGCCGGTCACCTGATGCGCCTCCGAGAGCTGCGCATACGCAGCCATGGTGCGGGCGGTGGCGGGTGGGACCCATACCGTCGCGGCAGCAAGCCAGCGGTCCACGTGCTCCTGCGCCGCCCCCGCTGAGAGTGGGTGCTGGGCGATCCGCGGGTGGGTGGAGATCCGCAGGAATGCACCGATGGTCTGCCCGGGGAGCCCGATGCGCTCGTGTCCCGAGATGGCCTCCGTGAGCCAGGTCGAGGCGCGGTCGAAGTAGGGGCTGTCCTCGTCGACGGCATACAACAGGATGGTGGCGTCGAGGATCACGGAGCCTCGTCGAGCAGATCGAGAACCTCGCCGATGTTGCGAACATCGACCGTGAGACCGAGCTGGGTGGAGTGATGCTCGTAGGGAAGGACCGGTTCGTCGGCGGCTTCCAGGCACGGCGAGCAAGGGCGTTGACCGCCTCGCTGGGTCCCATGCCGCGCTCACGACGGAGCCGCTCGACCTCAGGCGCGACATCGTCGCGGACGTGAGCGTCGTCCGCACGCCTCAAGACGAGCATCATGCTGCGCTCGAGCTCACCTGGTGATGCTGCGATGCTCGATCCCGGTCAGGCGGGGCGCCCCAGCATCTGGTCCACCCGCTGGGCCGCCAGCCGACCGGAGGGCAGCACCATCGGGACCCCGACCCCGGGGACGGTCCCGGAGCCGGCGAAGACCAGGCCCGGCACCCGCCGGTCGATGTTGTTGGGGCGGAACGGCCCCGTCTGCGGGAAGGTGTGCGCCAGCGCGAAGGGGGTGCCGGCCGCCATACCCTGGTCGCGCCAGTCGGCCGGGGTGACGAGCTCCTCGGTGACGACGTCGGTGGGGTAGCCACTCTCCTGCAGGAAGCCGAGCAGGCGCTCGCGCATCATGTCGCGGGTCGACTGCGCCTCCCAGTCGATGCTGCCGACCTCGAGGTGCGGCACCGGCTCCAGGACGTAGAGCGTGCTGTGGCCCTCCGGCGCCGCCTCCTCGTCGTCGAGGGAGTGCATGGTCACCAGCCGCGACGGGTCGCTCATCAAGGTCCCGCGCTTGAGCAGGTCGTCGAACGCCTCTGACCACTGGTGGCCGAAGTGGATGTTGTGGTGCGCCTTGCCGTCCGCGACGCCGCGGACGCCGACGTGCCAGACCACGCAGGAGGGCGAGTAGTTGCCGCCCAGCAGGCCGTTCACCGCGCGCGGCGGGCGCACGTCCGGCAGCCACCACCGGTATGCCGTCGGCAGGTCGACGGTGCACACCACCGCGTCGGACGCGAGCTGCTCGCCGTCGTCCGTGGCCACCCCCCGCACCCGGCCGGAGGAGTCCCGCACCAGCTCGGTGACCGAGGTGCCGTAGCGGAACTCCGCGCCGGCGTCGGCGGCGGCACCGGCCAGCGCCTCGGGGACGGCCCGCATCCCGCCTTTGGGGAAGTAGACCCCCTCGATGGAGTCCATGTAGGTGATGACCGCGTAGATGGACAGCGCCTCGTCCGGGGCCAGACCGGCATACATCGCCTGGAAGGAGAAGAGACGGTGCAACCGCTCGTCGCGGAACCGTCGCCGAATCATCGGGCCGAGGCGACCGAAGCCGCCCATGGCCAGCAGCTGCGCGGCTGCCCGGGGGTTGGCGAGCAGGTCGGTGGGGCGGTCGAAGTTGCGGTCGATGAACGACCCCATCTCCGCGAGGTAGAGCCGACGCAGCCAGATGACGAACTCGTCGAAGGCGGCGGCGTCGAGGCTGCCGCACTCGCGGTGGATCTCGGCGCGCATCGCCTCGTGCCCGTGCCGCACCTCCAGGGTGCTGCCGTCGGCGAAGAAGCCGCGGTATGCCGGGTCGAGCAGCGTGAGGTCCAGCCGCTCGGCGAGGCTCGAGCCCGCCGCCCGCAGCGGCCGGTCGATGAGGTCGGGCATGGTGAGCACGGTCGGCCCGGTGTCGAAGGTGAAGCCGTCACGGGTGAGGCGGCCGGCACGGCCGCCGGGCACGTCCTCGCGCTCGACCACGGTCACCCGGTGCCCGTCACCGACCAGGTGGCAGGCGGCCGCCAGCCCGCTCAGCCCTGCCCCGACGACGACGACGTGGCTCACGCGTCCCTCCAGGCGATGGCGGTGGCCTCCTGGCGCAGCCCGGCCAGACCGACCTCGCTGAGCCGGTCGGTGTCCAGGACGGCCTTGGCCGCCTCGACCTCCTCGCTGATCCGCCGCTCCATCTCCTCGCGCACTCCTGCCTCCTCCAGCGCCTGCCGGAGCACGCGCACGTCGTCGGGCCGCGACTGCGGCGTGGTGATCCGGCTCATGGTCTCCGCCGCGGCTCCGGTGAGCCGTTGCGCCCCCAGCACCCAGATCATGGTGGCCTTGCCCTCACGGAGGTCGTCGTCGCAGGGCTTGCCGGTCACGGCGTCGTCGCCCCACACGCCGAGCACGTCGTCCCGCCAGGCGAAGGCCCGGCCGAGGTGCCAGCCGTAGGTGCTGAGGATCTCCTGCTGGGCGGGGTCGGCCACCGCGGCCATCGCCCCCAGCTGGAGGGGCCGCTCGATGGTGTAGGCGCCTGACTTCAGTGCCGCGACGTCGTGGGCGTGGGCGGCATCCCGACGCCCGGCGGCGGCGCCGGTGAGGTCGGCCCGCTGCCCGGCGATGAGCTCGAGGTTGAGCTCGTACCAGCAGTCGCGCAGCAGGTCCGGCAGCGGCACCACCAGCCGGTCGGCCACCGCGTGGGCCAGGTCGCCGAGCAGGATCGCGAGGTTGTCGCCGAACCGGGCCGCGTCGCCGCGGCCGCCGCCCTGCCGGTGCCGTTCCGCCGCCACCACGTGCGCCGCGGGGGCGCCCCGGCGCAGCGGCGACTCGTCCATGACGTCGTCGTGGATGAGGGCGAAGGCGTGCAGCATCTCCAGCGCCGCACCCACCCGGACGACGTGCTCGTGGGCGGGGGTGCCGGGACGGCCACCGGCCGCGACGAAGCCCCAGTGGCACATCCGCGGACGCAGGCGCTTGCCACCGGCCCGGACGACGTCCCGCAGCCAGGTCGGCAGGTCGCCAGGGTCCGGGGAGAGCAGGTCGACCGGGCCGGCCGCGCACAGCCCCGACCACATCTGCTCGGTCCAGGCGCACTCGCGGTCGATGAGGTCGCCGACCCGGGCCAGGGTGTCCTCGACCTCCGCCTCGGCAGGGTCCTCGCCCGCCGCGGCCCCCGCGAGGGGGAGCCTGCTCCGCTCGGCGTCCAGCAGCAGGATCTGCTCGGCCGCCCACGGGCTGATGAGCGACGGAGTCGCACGCGCCGTGGCGACGAGGTCGTCCCAGGCCACCCAGCGGTGCTCGGCGACCTCCTCCGCGGCGGGATCGAGCTCACCCGCGACGGTCCCGACGAACACCGGACAGATCTCGTGCTCGACGATGCCGCTCGCGTCGACCGCGCGGTAGCGGAACTCGGGGAGCGCGACCGAGAGGTGCTCAACGGTGACGCCGAGCTCCTCGCCGAGCCGGCGCCGGACCGCGTCGACGTCGTCCTCGCCGGGGCGGGGATGGCCGCAGCACGCGTTGGTCCACACGCCCGGCCACGTCTTCTTGGTCAGCGCCCGCCGGGTCAGGAGGACCTGGCCCTGCGCGTCGAAGAGGTAGAGGGAGAACGCCAGGTGCAGCGGGGTGTTCTCGTCGTGCACGGTCAGGCGCTGCGCTGTGCCCACGGGCCGGGCCTGCTCGTCCAGGAGCACCACCTCGTCGTCGGGCTTCTGCTGCACCTGACCTCGTCCGTTCTGGGGCAAGAGCCCTCCTGCAGGGTCACATCTCCGGCGCCAGGATCGGCCCAGGAAGGTCCCGCCAAGTCTACGTGCACCGCGTCCGGGCGCCCACTCGACGGCCGGACGCGGATCGGCCCCCGGGGCAGACACCGCCGCGGACGTCCCGCCCGGCGCGGACGTGGAGGACAATCACCTCATGGAGATCGCCGTCCTGCTGGTGCTGCTCGCGGTCGTGGTGATCGCGGGCGAGGCGCTGTCCGAACGCCTCGGGGCGCCGGCGCCGCTCCTGCTCACCGTCGTCGGCATCGGCCTGTCCTTCGTGCCCGGGGTGCCCGAGATCCACCTGTCACCGGAGATCGTGCTCATCGGCCTCCTGCCCCCGTTGCTCTACACGGCCGCCCTGTCGACCTCGCTCGTGGACCTCAAGGCCAACCTGGCGCCGATCCTGCTGCTGTCGGTCGCGGCCGTGCTCGTGACCATGGTCGCCGTCGCCGGGCTCATGGTGGCGCTGCTGCCGGACATCGGCTGGCCGGTGGCGCTGGCCATCGGGGCCATCGTCGCCCCGCCCGACGCCGTGGCGGCCACCGCCGTCGGGCGCCGCATCGGGCTGCCCCGCCGGGTCGTCTCCGTGCTCGAGGGCGAGTCGCTGCTCAACGACGCCACCGCCCTCGTCGCGCTGCGCACCGCCATCGCCGCCATGGCGGGCGGCGTGACGGCCACCGGCGTGGCCGGAGACTTCCTGCTGGCCGCCGGGGGTGGGGTGCTCGTCGGCCTCGTCCTCTACCGCCTCGTGGCCTGGATCCGGCGTCGCGTGCACGACCCGCTCCTGGACACCGCCGTCTCGTTCGTGACGCCCTTCGCGGCCTACCTGCTCGCCGAGACGGTCGGGGCGTCGGGCGTCTTCGGCGTCGTCGTCGTGGGCCTGCTGCTCAGCCACCGGTCCCTCACCCTGCAGACGGCCCGGGCCCGGATCGTGGAGAGCACGACCTGGAGCACCATCTCCTTCCTGCTGGAGAATGTCGTCTTCCTCCTCATCGGGCTGCAGGCCCGCTGGATCGTCGAGGACCTCTCCGGCTCCGAGCTCCCGCTCGGCACGATCCTCACCGTCTGCGTGGGGACGCTGGTGACGGTCGTGGCGGTGCGGATGGCCTGGGTCCACCTCACCCGGCCGTTGCTGGGCAGCCGCCTCGGCGACCGCCGCGAGCCCGCCGGGCTGGCCGAGACGACCCTCATCGGCTGGGCGGGGATGCGAGGGGTGGTCACCCTGGCCGCCGCCTTCATCCTCCCCGTCGACGTGCCCTACCGCGACCTGCTGCTGCTCGTCGCCCTCACCGTCGTCGCCGGCACCCTCCTCCTGCAGGGCCTGACGCTGCCCGCGCTGACGCGGGCCCTCGGCGTGCGCGCCCCGGACCCGGCCGACGACGCCCTCGCGCGCGCCACGCTCCTGCAGCAGGCCGCCACCGCCGGTCTGGAACGGCTCGAGGAGCTCGAGACGGAGGAGGGCGCGGAGGTCGCCCGCACCATCCGGCAGCGTCTGGACCAGCGCACCTTCGCGGCCTGGGAGCAGCTGTCGACCACCGAGGGACGGCAGTCCCCCTCCGAGACGTATGCCGAGCTGCGGCTCGCGATGATCGCGGCGGAGCGCGAGCGCATCCTGCACATCCGGGGCAAGGGCAAGGTGCCCTCGACCGTGGTGCGCCAGGTGCTCGGCATGCTGGACCTCGAGGAGTCCATGATCGACACCTCGAGAGCCGCCCGTCAGGACATCCGGGCGACCGGGGGCACCGGGCACCTGCAGTGCCCCGAGCTCACGGCATACCCGCGCGCTCCCCGGACCGAGGACCCCCGCTGCGAGGCCTGCGAGCGCGAGGGCTGGGAGGTCGTGGCGCTGCGCCAGTGCCTCGAGTGCGACCATGTCGGGTGCTGCGACTCCTCGCGGGGGCAGCACGGGACCGCGCACTTCCAGGAGACCGGGCACCCCGTCATGCAGTCGGCCGAGCCCGGCGAGGGCTGGCGCTGGTGCTTCGTCCACCACCTCGCGGACTGAGCAGCCCTCAGAGGTCGTAGTCGACGACCACCGGCGCGTGGTCGGAGAGCCGCGTGCCGGCGTGCTCCCGGTCCACCTCGGCGCGCACCGCACGCCGGGCCAGCCCGGGGGTGGCCAGGTGGTAGTCGATGCGCCAGCCGACGTCGGCGGCGTAGGACTGCCCCAGCCAGGACCACCACGAGTAGGGCCCCGCGGTGTCCGGGTGCAGGCGGCGGACGACGTCGACGAGGGTGCGGGGGGACAGCTGCTCGTCCAGCCAGGCGCGCTCCTCGGGCAGGAACCCCTCGGCCTGCTGGCTGCGGCGCCAGGCCGCGACGTCGAGGTGGGTGTGCGCGACGTTGAGGTCACCGGTCAGCAGGAGCTCGCGGCCGCCCGCCCGGGCCTCGCGCCGGGCCCGCGTCAGCTGTCGGGCGAAGGCGTCGAGGAAGTGCATCTTGCGCTGGTACTTCGCACCCCCGTCCGGCGCCTCCCGCATCCGGCCGGGACGCTGCAGGTGGGCCGGCAGACCGCCCTTGGGCAGGTAGAGCGAGGCCACCGTCAGGGGCGCGTCGGCCAGGTCCACCTCGACGTAGCGGCCCTCCGCGGCATACCGCGAGATCCCCCGCGCGAGGGTGGGGGTCTGCGCCGGCACGGTCGAGGTATGCCGTTCCCCCGCCGCCCGCACGAGCACCTCGGCGCCCCAGGTGCGCACTGCGGCGGGCGGCTGCCGGGTGAGGACGGCGACGCCATTGCGGCCGGGGATGGTGCCCGGCTCGTAGACGGCGTGGTAGCCGCCGAAGGCGGCGTCGGGGAGGTCGGCGAGGGTGCAGCGGACCTCCTGCAGGGTCACGACGTCGGCGTCCCGGCCGGTCATCCACTCCCCGAAGCCGCGGCGCAGGGTCGCGCGGATGCCGTTGATGTTGACGGTGGCGATGCGGAGCACCCGGCGATGCTACGGACCGCCCTGCGGAGTTGCCGCACGAGGGCGGAGGGCACACTGTGGAGCCATGAGCGAGAACCCGTACGAGGACGAGAGCGGCATCCCCGACTACAGCCCCGAGCAGGAGGCCGAGGCCGAGGTCAACCTGGACGAGCCGAGCTCGACGGCCGACGTGGCCTGGAGCCCGCCGGACCGGCGCCCGGTCAGCTCGGAGTTCGCCGATGACGACGCCAGCGAGGAGACCATCGACCAGCGGATCGCGCAGGAGCTGCCCGAGGAGGGCACCTCCTACGGCCGTCCCGAGCACGGCGGCGAGGACACCACGCGCGAGCCCGAGCTGCTCGGGGGTGACGACCCGGACGCCATCCCCGCCGACCAGGACATCCTCGGCGGCGACGCCGGCGAGGACGTCGGCCAGCCCGAGGCCGGTGCCGGCGACGCGGCCGAGGAGGCCGCCATGCACGTCACCGAGGGTGAGTGGGACAGCACCGACGAGCGCCCCTGACCCGCCTCCCCCCGAGCATCGCCCGTGGTCGCGCAGCCGCGACCACGGGCGTCGTCGTCAGCAGGTGGCGACGAGCATCGGGACCAGCAGGTCGTTGAGGTCGTAGAGCGCGTCCTGGGCCACGGTCAGGTCGCGACCGGTCACCCCGAGGGCCAGCTGGCGGGTGCCGTCGCGCGAGCTGAGCGCCAGGCTGAGCGAGCCGAAGCTCGCCCCGTCGTGCCCGTGCAGGAACTCGCCCGGACGGCAGGGGTCGGGGATGGCGTAGGTGCCCAGCCCGTAGCCCAGGGGGTTCTCCGAGGACGGCGTCACCATCTGCTCCACCGAGGCCTCCGAGACGAGGTCGCCCGACATGAGCGCCCGGGTGAGGTCGTCGAGGTCCTCGACCGTGCTCAGCGCGGAGCCGCTGTGCGAGAAGACGTCCGGGTCGAAGCCCTCCAGCCCGATCCACCCCCGGCCGTCGACGAACATCGCCTCGTGCAGGGCCGGGCCCCGCAGACCCGGCTCGTCGAGCACCCGGGTCTGCCCCATGCCGGCGGGCCGCCGGATGCGCTCGTCCACCAGCGCCTCGACCTCCTCGCCGGTGACCTCCTCCAGCAGCATGCCGAGCGCGACGTAGCCGGCGTTGGAGTAGCTGAACTGCGCCCCCGGCTCCCCGACCCACGGCGCGGCGTTGACGGCGTCGATGTGCTCGGCGTCGGTGTAGTCACGGCCGATGGCCGACACGAAGGCGTCCCAGTCCTCCGGGTCCGTCCCCGCGTAGGGGGTGATGAGCTCGTAGGTGCCCAGCGGCATACCCGAGGTGTGGCTGAGCAGGTGGCGGATCGTCACCTCGGGGTGGTCCGGGAAGAGGCCCGGTATGACGTCGTCCACCCGGGTGTCCAGCGTCCAGGTCCCGGCCTCCACCTCCTGCATGACCAGGGTGGCCACCATCATCTTGGTGTTGCTGGCGACGCGCAGCGGGCTGCGCTCCAGCGCCGGTGCCTGCCCGTCGAGGTCGCGGGTGCCGGCGGCGTCCGACCAGCGCAGCGTGGACGTCTCGACCGTCGCCGTCACGCCGATGGCTCCGTCGGCGACGATCTGGTCGAGGGCGGCGTCGAGGTCGGGGCGGGGCAGGCTCGGCAGCCGGGTGGGGCCGGGCACGTCCTGCGGGGTGGCCGACGGGGACGAGCGCTGCACGGCGACCTGCGTCGCCGCCTCGGCAGCGGCCTCCCGCAGCGCCTCCCGGACGGCTTCCTGGTCGGCGGGGTCGGCGGCCGCGCCGATGGCGCCCACCGGCAGTCCTGCCGTGGACGACGACGGCCCCTCGTGCGGCGCGACGGCGGCGGCCGGGATCGTGGTGAGCCCCGCCGCGAGCGCGGCGGCGCAGGCGGCGGCGGCGGTGGTGGTGGTGCGACGGTGCATGGTCGTGCCCTCCCAGGTGTCGATGACCGATGCCCCCAGCCTCACCGCCCCCGGGACGCAGCGCATCCACCTGGGGCCGGAGATGCGCTCCGTCTGGAGGATGAGGAACCATACGCGGCGCCCGGTCGGTCGGCAGCTCACCACACGCGGCGCCCGGTCGGTCGGCAGGCCACCACCCGCGGCGCCCGGTTGGTCGGCAGCCCTCGCTCGGCCCGTGTGGTCAGGCGCCGACCCACTCCCTGAGGTGCTCGGCGGTCAGGGTGTCGCCGTCCGCGACCATCTGCGCAGGCGTCCCCTCGAAGACGACCCGGCCTCCGTCGTGCCCGGCGCCCGGGCCGATGTCCACCACCCAGTCGGCGTTCGCGACGACCGCCAGGTTGTGCTCGATGACGACGAGGCTGTGACCCTGGTCCACCAGCGTGTGCAGCATCGCGACGAGGCGCTCGGTGTCGGCGAGGTGCAGACCGGCGGTGGGCTCGTCGAGGACGATGGTGGTGCCCTTGCCGCCGAGCTGGGCGGCGAGCTTGAGCCGTTGACGCTCCCCGCCGGAGAGCGTCGTGAGCGGCTGGCCCAGCCGCAGGTACCCCAGGCCGACGTCGACCAGCCGGGCCAGGATGCCCCGGGCCTTGCCGGTGCTGAAGACCTCGGCGGCCCGCGCGACGGACAGCTCGAAGACCTCGGCGATGGTCAGCCCGTGCAGGGTGTGCTCGAGGACGTCGTCACGGAAGCGCTGACCCCCGCAGGTCTCGCACCGGGAGGGTCCGCCGACGAGCATGCCCTGCTCGGGGTAGATCACGCCCTGGCCGTTGCAGGCCGGGCAGGCGCCCTCGGAGTTGGGGGAGAAGAGCGAGGCGGAGACGTCGTTCTCCTTGGCGAAGGCGGTGCGGATCGGGTCGAGCAGCCCGGAGTACGTCGCCGGGTTGGACCGGCGGGAGCCCCGGATCGCGGACTGGTCGACGATGAGCACGTCCTCGCGGCCGCCGAGCGAACCGTGGACCAGCGAGCTCTTGCCCGACCCCGCCACCCCGGTGACCGCGACGAGCACCCCCGTCGGCAGGTCGACGTCGACGTCACGCAGGTTGTGGGTCGAGGCACCCCGGATCTCGATCGCCCCGGTGGGCGTCCGCACCTCCTCGCGCAGCGGCATACGGTGGTCGAGGTAGTGGCCGGTGATCGTGTCCGAGGCGCGCAGCCCGGCGACCTCCCCCTCGAAGGTGATCGTGCCCCCGTCGCCGCCGGCCCCCGGACCGATGTCGATGACGTGGTCGGCCGCCTCGATGACCTCGGGCTTGTGCTCGACCACGAGGATCGTGTTGCCCTTGTCGCGCAGGGAGGTCAGGAGCGCGATCATCCGGCGGATGTCGTGCGGGTGCAGCCCCACCGTCGGCTCGTCGAAGACGTAGGTGACGTCGGTGAGCGCGCTGCCGAGCTGACGGATCATCTTCACCCGCTGCGCCTCGCCCCCGGACAGGCTCCCGGCCTCCCGGTCGAGGGAGAGGTATCCCAGACCGATCTCGGTGAACGCGTCGAGCATCGCGGCCAGGTTGGCGACCAGCGGCCGCACCGAGGTGTCGTCGACCTCCCTGACCCACCCGACGAGATCGCTGACCTGCATGGCCGTGCACTCGCTGATCGTGGTGCCGTTCACCGTCGCGGTCCGCGCCGCCTCGTTGAGCCGGGTGCCGCCGCACTCGCTGCACGGGCCGGTCGTCGCGACCCGCTCCTTGAACTCGATCATGTGCTTCTGCTTCGGCTCCCTGTCGCCGAAGAGGGTGCGTCGGATCCGCACTACCAGACCCTCGTAGGTCAGGTTGATCCCCGCGAACTTCACCTTCGTCGGCTCCTGGTACATCAACCAGTGCCACTCGCGCTCGGAGTAGTCGGCGAGCTTCTTGTCCATGTCGAGCTTGCCGTCGGCCGCCGCCCCCTCGTCGCCGTACATCTTCCAGCCCCAGGTGCCCACGCCGTACCCCGGGACGAGGATGGCGCCCTCGTTGAGGCTCTTGCCGCGGTCGACCACGACGTCCTCGTCGATCGCGGCCCGCGTGCCCAGCCCCTCGCACACGGGGCACATGCCCCCGATGAACTCGAAGGTCGCGGCCTCGCCCTGGGGTGCCTTGCCCTCCTTCTCGACGACCACCCGTCCGCTGCCGCTGGCGCTGGCGAGGTTGAAGGAGAAGGCCGAGCTGGGCCCGACGTGCGGCTCGGACAGCCGGCTGAACAGGATGCGCAGCAGGGCGTAGGCGTCGGTCGCGGTGCCCACCGTCGAGCGGGCGTTGGCGCCGAGCCGCTCCTGGTCGACGACGATCGCCGCCGACAGGCCGTCGAGCTCCTCGACCTCCGGCCGGCTCGTCACCGGCATGAAGGACTGGAGGAAGGCGGAGTAGGTCTCGTTGATGAGCCGTTGGCTCTCGGCGGCGACGGTCCCGAAGACCAGGCTGGACTTGCCGGAGCCGGACACCCCGGAGAAGACCGTGAGCCGGCGCTTCGGGATGTCGACGTCGACGTCACGCAGGTTGTTGACCCGGGCGCCGCGCACCCGGATGACGTCGTGGCTGTCCGCGGGGTGCATGGGCCGATCGTGCCACGGGGCGGGCCCGCCCGACCGGGAAAATGCTGCCGGGGCAGGAGGACGACGGTCAGGAGCTGTCCGTCACCCGAGGCCGACCGTGGTTCTGCGGCCGGGGCGGCAGAACCACGGTCACGAGCGCTCGGGTAGGGGCGGTGGGGGCGGGCGGACGGTGCCGGCCCGCCCCCACCGGCTCACTCCCCGACCGGTATGCCCTGGCTCTCCAGCGCGCTCGTGGTCGACTCCTGCGTCGAGGTCAGCGCCTCGGCGAGGCTGCCGTTGCCGCTCGCCATCCTGCTCGGGGCCAACGAGGTGCTCTCGACGGCCGACCAGCAGCTGGTCAGCCTGGTCATCGACTCCGAGCGGGACACCGAGCGGGTCGTGCGCTACCTGCGCGGCGGGTTCGTCGACGGCGCGGTGGTCGTCTCCGCACGCGAGCACGACGCCCTCCTCGAGGCGATGCAGCGGACCACCCTGCCGACCGCGCTGGTCGGCCGGCCGCCCCAGGGCGTCGAGATGCCGTGGGTGGGCATCGACAACGCCGGCGCCGCGGCGGCGGTGACCCAGCTCCTCGTGGACGGGGGCAGGCGGCGGGTCGGCATCATCGCCGTCGGTCTCGACCGGGACTCGGGTGCGGACCGGCTCGCCGGCATCCGCGCGGCGCTGGGCCCGGCCTTCGACCCGGGGCTCGTCGTCGAGCGGCCGCTGTACGAGTATGCCGCGGGCCGGGACGCGATGCGCGAGCTCCTGGACCGCGCGCCCGACGTCGACGGGGTCTTCGCGACCTCGGACGCGGTGGCGGCCGGGGCCCTGGAGGCGCTGCTGGCCGCCGGTCGGCGGGTGCCGGAGGACGTCGCCCTGGTCGGCTTCGACGACTCCAGCTGGGCCCGCCGCTGCCGGCCGGCTCTCACGACGGTGCGCCAGCCAGCGCGTGGCCTCGGTGCCACGGCGGCGCGGCTGGTGCTCGACCAGCTGGCCGGCATCCCGGCCGGGCCGGACGGGCGCCTGCTGCCCACCGAGGTCGTCACCCGCGACTCGGCCTGAGGCATACCCCACGCGTCCGGTGGTGCCCCACCACGCGTCCGGTGGCCTCCCTGCACGCGTCCGGTGCGGCTGGACCGCGGCGGTAGACGGGCCTCGGGGTATGCGCGCACTTGCTTTTCCCTAAAGAGGTGAGGTTATCCTTACCTGCATGACGGCACCCCATCCCACCGCGGCGGTGGTCGACCGCCTCCGGGAGGCGACCACCCGCTCGACCGCGGCGCGCCTGGTCCACGGCGCCGGGCGGGCCACCGTCGTCGCCTACCGGGACGACCCGGATCGCTCCCTGCACGTGCTCGCCCACGGCCTCACGGCGGCGGACGTGCCGGTGGTGGCGCTACCCGCGGACAGCCTGGACCCCTCCCGGTCGTGCCGCGAGGTCCGGCTCCGGATCGACCGCCACGGTGCCGACCCGCGCACGCGGGTCTCGGTGGCGAGCCTGCACGCGCTCGCGCACCTGCGGATCATGGACGAGGGGGAGACCAGGGCCATGAGCAGCCTGGGGCTGCTGCCGCCGGAGGTGGACTGGCCGGCGACCTCAGGCGCCCAGGTGGCCCTGCTCTGCCTGGACCGGCTGTTGCTGCACGACCAGGCGGGGGTGACGCCGATGGCGTTCGCCGAGGTCGTCGACCCACCGTGCTTCCCGGCTCGCGCCCAGGAGTGGCTCTGCCGGGACGCCGTCGAGGAGCTGGGTGCCGGGCGCATCGGGCAGATCCTCGACGAGGTCGTCTGCGGCTCGAGGGAGGGCCTCGTCGGCCCCGGCCACCCCACACCGCCCTCGATGTCGCCGGTGGTGGGCCAACGGGTGCTCGCCGACGTCGACAGCACCGGGTGCACCTGGCTGGAGGTGGGCACGGCGAGCACCCGCACGGTCTTCGTGCCGTTCGACGCGTCGGTGCGCTGCCTGGAGGACCTCCAGGCAGCGCTCGGGAGCCTCGCTCAGCCGGCGGTGTAGCTCAGGCAGCGCGCCGTGTCGCCACCGACGGTGATGGCCTCGGCGGTGCACAGGAGATCCTTGTTGTGGGCGCACTCCAGACGCTGGCAGGCGCCGACGTGTCCCTCGGCGACGGGCAGACCGCCTCGGACGTCGAGCTCCACGAACGTGCCGCAGGACGCCCCGTCGCCGCCGATGGTCACGGCCTCGGCGCTGCAGCCGCCCTTGTTGTAGGCGCAGCTGGTCGCCGCGCAGGAGCTGATCGCGGTCATGGTGGCCATGATGCTCGTCCTTTCGTCGGGTTCCCGGGTGGAACTGTGCTTCGAGAATAGGGAGCCCATGAGCGTGCCACAAGATCATCGTGCCTGATCAGAGTATGTGCCGAGTCATTTCTCCTAATTTCGAAAGGCTTTCTCATCGCAGGCTCAGCAGGAATGCGCACCCTCGGTGTTGCGCAATTCCGGGACGGCCCTGCCGGGGCGGTCCTGCGCCGGTGCCGCACAGGGCAAGATGGGGACATGAGCTACGACATCACGTTGTGCCCGCGTCATCCCGGACAGGACTGGGCGGACGCGCTCGCCGCCGCCGACGCCGAGGACGCCGCCACGGAGGCGGACGAGCAGGCGCTCGCCACCGGCGTCGAGACCTTCCGCCGCATCGAGGCGCGCCTGCGCGAGGTCGTCGACGGCGAGGTCGAGACCTGGGTGGCGGAGGAGACCGGCGGCGACGTCTACGGCGAGCTCCGGGCCCTCGACACCGGGCTGCAGGTCGAGCTCTTCGACCGCTCGGCGTCCGTGACCGTCGCCGAGGACGCACCCGGGGACCCCGGGACGCTGGAGGCGCAGGTGCGTGGGGCGGTGGAGGCGGTCCGGCAGGAGACGGGCTACGAGGCCTACGACCACCACCGCGGCGAGACCTTCGACGGCACCCCCGTGGCCGCCGACGACACCGCCACCATGGGGACGGCCGGGGCGGCCGACCCTGCCGAGGGGCCCGCCACGGGCGCCGAGACCGGGGGCCCGGGGCGGCGCGCCGCCGCGGACGCCGCCCGCCGGAACCCGGCCAGCCTGCGTCGACGTGGCTGGATCTACCTCGTCCTCGGCATCGTCATCACCATCCTGGCCATCCAGCGCCTGGGTTCTGGCGACACGGGCGCCCTCACCATCGTCCTGCTGGTCATCGGCGTCCTCGACCTGCTCGGGGGTGCCCTGCTGGTCGCGGTGGCGCAGCGCCCCGCGGCCGACGAGCCGACGACGCACTGAGCCTCACAACCCCGACAGGTCGTCGGGGACGTCCACGGCATACCTGCGCAGGAGGTCCAGCGGGACGACCTCGAGCACCTGCTCGTGGGTGCTGGCCAGCACCACCGGTGCGGCGTGACCGTCGTGCTGGGCCTGCAGCCAGCGCACCGCGACGACGCACCAGCGGTCGCCCGGCCGGAGGCCGGGGAAACCCCACGAGGGCCGGGGCGTCAGCAGGTCGTTGCCCACCGAGAACTCGTGGGTGAGGAACTCCTGGGTCATGACCGCGCAGACACCGTGGACCCCGGCGTCCTCCGGGGTCACCTCGCACGAGCCGGACCGGGTGAAGCCGGTGACCGGGTCGCGGCCGCACTCCTCGAGGGGGCGACCGAGCACGTTGCGCATGAGGCCAGCATGTCAGGCCGCCGGACCCCCGGGCCGCAGGTCCACGCCGCGGACGGGGTGCTGCCTCAGCCGCGGGAGGCGACCTGCTCGTCCAGCTGCTGCAGCTCCCGCAGCCCGGCCCGGACGACCTGCTCGTTGCCGCTGCGCAGCTTGGCCACCGCCTTCCTGACCTCGCCCGGCGTGATGCCCGCGGCGCGGGCCTCCCGCAGGTGCTCGGCGCTGGTCAGGTCCATGTCCAGCACCGCCGAGGCCTGCGACCGGATGCTCGGTGCGGGCACCGGCTGCGCCTGCGGCTGCGGCAGGCTGCGGGCCGCCACCGAGCCGAGGCCCAGCGCCGGGGCCACCGCCGAGGCGTAGGCCCGGTTGCCCGCCCGGTTGGGGTGGAAGGACTCGTCGATGGGGAGGGTCAGGTTGTTGATCCACGCCTGGCGGTCGCACACGGCGTGGCCGGCGAAGTCGTCCCGGACCTCGACGTAGGTGAATCCGGCCGCGGTCGAGCGGGCGTCGATGAGCCGGTCCAGCTCGGCCGTGCCGGAGTTGAGCCTCGCCATCTCCCGGCCGGAGAAGAACGTGGCCCAGGAGCAGTCCTGGCCGTTGAAGAGGTAGGGGTAGCCCGCGACGGCCACCTCGGCGTTGGGCGCCCGCCCGGCGATCTCGCCGTAGACCTGGTCCAGGCGTCCGGGCAGCACCGTCCGCAGGGTGGCCAGGCTGTCGTCGATCTCGCCGTCGCAGTCGCTGATCCACCCGGGCAGCGCGCACTCGGTCAGGACGTCGGCGAACCCGACGTCGTTGCCGCCGATCGTCATGGACACCAGCGCGGTGTGCGCGTCGAGGGTGCCGAGCTGGTCGGCCAGGACGTCGGTCGTGTCGGCCCCCGAGCAGGCCTGGTAGTCGAGGTCGAGGCCCCGCTGACCGGCGATGAGCGCGGGGTAGCCGAGGGGCGAGCGGTAGCAGGAGTCGGCGCGGGCGTAGGTGCCCGTCCCGGCGGAGAAGCTGTCGCCCAAGGCGACGTAGTCGCCCTCGCTGCTCGCAGCCCGCGCGGGCGCGGCGGCGAGGGTGGCGCCCAGGGCGAGGGTGCAGGTCGAGGCCAGGAGGGTCCGTGTCGTCGTTGACATGAGCACATGCAAACACAGGCCTGCGACGCACCGCAGGGTTTCGCGTCCGCCGCCTGCCGCCGGGTCGCGTTCCTCGGGCCGCGGCGTCGCGGCGGCGCTACCGCAGAGGGACGAAGCGGTACCACCCCGGCGCCTCGCGCCGGTGCACCCGCCTCCCGCGCCGGCGCGCGAGGACCAGCCGGCCGTCCAGGGGCACGAGCAGGCGGCCGCCGTCGACCAGCTGCTCCACGAGCTCCTGCGGCCAGCGGGGGGCCATGGCCGAGACGAGGATCCGGTCGTAGGGCGCCCCCTCGGGCCACCCCAGCACGCCCGGCACCGCCGTCCGCACCGACGCCTGGGCCAGACCGGCCCGCCGCAACCGCCGCTCGGCCTCCTGCGCCAGCGGCGCCTCCAGCTCCACCCCGAGGACCGAGCCCGACGCGCCGACCAGCCGCGCGAGCACGGCCGTCGTCCACCCCGACCCCGCACCGACGTCCAGGACGCGGTGCCCCGACCGCACGTCCAGCAGCCGCAGCATCGTCGCCACGGTGCTGGGCTGGGAGCTGGTGGCCCCGTGCCCGATCGGCAGCGGCACGTCCTGCCCGGCCCGGTCCCGCAGCGCGGGCGGGAGGAAGTCCTCGCGCGGCGCCGCCTGCATCGCCTGCGCGACGGTGAGGCGTCGCGGCTGACCGGCACGACCCATGTCGTCGACCTCGGGGGAGCGGGAGCGGGGTGAGGCGCAGGATACGCCCGCACCGCGCCGGCCCACTCCCTGCGAGGACCCGGGCCGGACCGCCGACCTGGGACACGTCATACCTGGTGGCCGTGTGGACGTCGGGCGTCCGCCGCGAGAGGCTGGGGGCATGGCCGATGTCCAGGTGACCCGGAACGACGACCAGACGAGGTACGAGGCGCGCCTCGACGGCGCGCTGGTGGGGTTCGCCGAGTACCAGCTGACCGACATCCTCGTGGTGTTCACGCACACCGAGGTCGAGCCGGCCGCCGAGGGCCAGGGGGTGGGCAGCGCCCTAGCGCGGCGGGCCCTGGACGACGTGCGGGCCCAGGGGACCCGGACGGTGCTGCCGATCTGCCCCTTCATCAAGGCCTGGATCGACCGGCACCCCGACTACGCCGACCTGCTCTACTCCGGCCGTCAGGCCTAGATTCCGCCGCCCCTCCAGTGTCGCCCGGTTGACAACATACAACTAGTTGGTTGTATGTTGTGTCCATGGACCACCCCTCCGAGGACCGCGCGGACGCGATGTTCCACGCGCTCGCCGACCGGACGCGACGCGACATCCTGCGCCGTGTGCTGGCCGGGGAGCACTCGGTGTCGGCCCTGGCGGCGAGCTACGACATGAGCTTCGCCGCCGTCCAGAAGCATGTCGCCGTGCTGGAGCGCGCCGGCCTGCTCACCAAGCGTCGCCGCGGCCGGGAGCAGCTGGCCAGCGGCGACGTGGAGGCCGTGCGCTCGGTCTCCTCGATGCTCACCGAGCTGGAGCACCTCTGGCGCGGGCGCATCGACCGCATCGACACCTTTCTCGAGGAGCACTGACATGCCCGTCACCGACGTGACCACCGACACCGACAGCCGCACCATCACGATCACCGCCGAGTTCGCGGCACCGGTCGAGCGCGTGTGGGAGATGTATGCCGACCCCCGCCAACTGGAGCAGGTCTTCGGCCCGCCCTCCCACCCGGCGACCTTCGTCGACCACGAGCTGGCGGAAGGGCGCACCACGAGGTACTACATGACCGGCCCCGAGGGCGAGAGGTACGGCGGACTCTGGGAGATCACCGGCGTCGACGCCGGTCGCAGCTTCACCTTCGAGGACCGCTTCGCCGACCCGGAGACCTGGTCCCCGGCCGAGGGGATGCCGGTGTCCCGCAACACGTATGCCTTCGAGCAGGTCGACGGCGGCACCCGCGCGACCTTCACCTCGGTCTACGACTCCGCCGAGGGCCTCCAGCAGGTGCTGGACATGGGCGTCGAGGAGGGCGCCACCGAGTCGATCAACCAGATCGACGGGTTCCTGGCGGCCTGAGCTCGGCGGTGCCCGGGGTGCGGGGCGGGTCCGACGACCCCCGCACGCCGGGCACCGCTGCTAGCGTGTCCTCTGCTGCGCGAGGAGAGGTGGGGCGATGGCGGGGGACGACGAGGTCGTCATGGTGAACAACACCTACAAGGACGCTGTCCGCAGCGCGCGGGCGACGTGCGTCAGCCCGGCCGCGCGCCTGGAGGACGCCCTGCGTGCCGCGCGTCGCGCCATGGACGCGGGGGCCTGGCAGGGCCCCATGGGCGAGGACTTCTCCGGGGAGCTCAACACCTACCGGAGCAAGCTCAACGAGGCCGGACCTGCGGCGCTGGACGACTTCGACCGGGTCATCTCCGGTCAGCCGGAACAGGTGCCGTCGACGGCCTGGCAGGTGCGCTGGCAGCGCATGGGACTGCGCTGAGGTCGGCATGGCGCTCGTCAGCATCGACATCGGGGCCATGGAGGAGCTCGTCACCGACATGACGTCGGCCTACGACGAGCTCCCCTCCGACGTGAGCACCATCCGCGGCCGGCTGGACCACGTCCTCATCGGCACCGGGTCGGTGGCCCAGGTCGACTTCGGGTCGGCCATCTGGACGTGGATGGGTGACCGCATCCGCGACCTCAACCGGCGCCTGGCCCTGGCGCGCCTCATCGCCGCCAGCACCCCGGGCATACCGGGCGTGGGCGTCGTCGAGATCGACGAGAGCTACGTCAGCGACCTGTCGCAGGCGGAGGTCGACGCCCTGGCCGAGGAGGTCGAGGTGCTCATGACGCCGGCGGAGTTCGCCGACCCGCAGGACATCGACCCGCGGCTGCTGGAGATCCTCGCCGAGCACGCCCACGACCCCTACTTCGCCTCCGCCGTCGCGGGGCGGGTCCCGCCCGCGACGCTGGACCAGTACCTCCAGAGCATCTCCTCCTACCGCGAGTTCCACGCGCGGACCCCGGAGGAGGCCACCGACTTCGACGGCCGCTACGACGCGCTGCTCAACGGGCTCGGGATGACCTACGGGCTCGCCTCCCAGGGCGAGGGCGACCTCGAGGTGCCGGGGATGAGCGAGGCGTGGGCGGACGCCATCGAGGACGTCCCGCCGATCAGCGGCCGGGCGCAGCGGCTGTCCCTGGTCATCTCGCGGGGCACCTTCTCCACCGACCTGCTCACGACGGTCCACGACCGGATGGTCGACCTGGAGGGCGACGACGGGGCGGAGTACTGGACCTCCATGGGGTTCGTCTTCGACCCCGACCCGAGCAAGAGCCCCGCCACCAACCTGGTGACGGACCCGTTCGGCGGGCTCTACCAGGGGATGGGCAACAACCCCGAGGCCCTGCGCCAGGTCTTCGCCGAGGGCGAGACCATCACGGTCGAGACCGACGACGGACCGGTCGAGGTGAACGCCCGGCTGTGGGAGACGATGCGCTTCCGCGGGATGGACGAGTATGCCGTGTCCCAGCTGGTCGCCGGGCTCCAGACCGGGTTGGCGGCGCCGCCGGTGGAGGGTGCGGACGCCTGGCAGCCGGGGCTGGTCGAGGACCTCGAGGGCTCGATCGCGGCGATCGAGCGGGAGGCGCGGATCGCCGAGGAGAACCGGCCGCCGTGGTACGCCCAGGCCGGTCACATCGTCCTCGACGTCCTGGGGATGGTGCCGCTCGTCGGCGAGCCGGCCGACGTGCTCAACGGCCTCTGGTACACCGCCGAGGGCAACTACGTCGACGCCGGGCTGTCCTACGCCGGGGCGGTGCCGGTGGTCGGGTGGTTCGCGGTCGGCGGCAAGTGGGTCAAGCGCGCGCTGACGGTCGAGGAGCTCGCCTCCATCGAGCGGCTGGCCGCCAGCGGCACCGACGTCGGCCGGCTGCTGCCCGGCGGCCGGCTGGCGGCCTCGGCCGACGAGCTGGCCGACGCCGCGAACTTCACCACCGACGCCTTCCTCACCCCGGCCGAGCTACGTCGCTTCGGGGACCGGCCGTGGCTCCAGAACATGGTCGCGGGCAACAGGTTCGACACCTACATGACCCCGAGCTACCCGCACAACCAGGTCTACCTGCAGGCGCCCGGCGGGTCGGGCTACGTCCGGCTGGACAGCTACGTCCCCGGCGAGGAGATCATCTCCCGCAAGCTCACCCAGCTCGGTGACGTGCAGCCGAGCACGGCGTTCAGCTACATCGACGAGCTGGTGACGAAGTACCCCGACTCGGCGAGGGTCGCCGACGTGCCCTCGACGCAGATGTCGGGCTTGGCAGGTCAACGACTCCAGGGCGAGATGGTGCTGCAGGTGCCGCCCCAGGCCGGAGGGACGATCCCTGACGAGGTGGCTGAGTACGCCTTCGAGAACGGCGTCCATATCATCGACATCAACGGCTTCGACTACACCGCCCACCTGTTCGACTGAGGAAGCGAGACACGTGCCCTACCGGTATGGCCAGAGATGGCATGGAAAGCTGCGCAAGCCCATCGGCGAGATCACCGAGGCCGAGGCTGAGCGGCGATTCACCCACGGCCCGTTCTTCTCGGTCAGCAGGGTCGACGATCTTTCCGGCGGCGCGGTCCCCGACTTCACGCTCAGCATCGACCCTGACGGGATGTACGTCGGCAGCGTCTTCTACGACGAGTTCGGCTCGGAGGTGAAGAAGTACCACTTCGACGAGGAGGCGGGCCGTCCTGGCCACCTGTTCCTCCGGGAGGTCGTGGTCACGGTCTACCCCGACGGGCAGGACAAGTGGCTGTCGCTCCGCGACTCCAAGGCGCACCGGTCTTTGCTCTTCCAGCCCGACGGACGCGCCCGCTCCTACCTCGCCGTCAAGGGTGAGCCCGCGGCCAAGGTCGAGGAGTTCACCGGTGTCGACGTCTCGGCCCACTGGGTGCCGATGATCACCTTCGGCGACTGGGACCGCTTCGGCGAGCACCGGGAGCCGGGACTGGGCGACTGAGCGGCTGAGCGGGACACCATGACCTACCGGTACGGGCGCGACTGGCACCCCGTCCTGCGCAAGCCGATCCAGGAGATCAGCGAGGCGCCGGCCCGGAAGCGCTTCGCCGACGGCCCGAGCCTCTCGGTGAGCAGGGTCACCGATCCCTCCGGTGGCGTGGTGCCGGACTACACGCTCAAGATCAACCCCGAGGGGATGTATGTCGGGACCGTGTTCTACGACTCGTTCGGCTCGCAGGTGAAGCACTACCACTTCTACGAGCAGGCCGATCGTCCCGGCGAGCTGTTCTTGAGCGGTGTCACGGTGCACGTCTACCCGGACGACCAGACGACGTGGCTGTCGCTCAGGGACTCCAAGGCGCATACCGCCTTCACGTTCAAGCCCGACGGGTGGGCCCGTTCCTACCTTGCGGTCAAGGGTGAGCCCGCGGCCAAGGTCGAGGAGTTCACCGGGGTCGACGTCTCGACCCACTGGGTGCCGATGATCACCTTCGGCGACTGGGACCGCTTCGGTGAGCACCGCGAGCCGGGGCTGCCCGGCTGAGCGACGCGCACCCGTGCGGGCCGCGCAGCCGATAACACTCAGGCCCGGGGCGCGCGGGCCTCGGGACGCTCAGATCTCCTCGCCGTCCCGGACGGCCTGCGCGAAGGCAGCCATCGAGGGGTACTCCGCCAGGTAGGACCACTGGCCGCGCGGCTCGGGCGTCGCTCCCCAGCCGGGGCGGGCGTGGCGACGGTTGATCCAGACCGAGTCGAGCCCGCGCCGGGCGGCCGGGACGTGGTCGTGGAAGAGGCTCTGCGCGACGTGCAGGTGGTCCTCAGGGGCGATCCCGAGGTCCCGCAGGGTGGCGTCCAGCGCCAGGAAGTGCGGGTCGGCGGGCTTGTACGCCCCGACGTCCTGCGCCGTGACGACCGCGGACGGCGTCATGCCGAGGTGGCGGTTGCTGCCGGCGAAGCCCTCACGGTGCACGTTGGACAGGATGATGAGCGAGAACCGCTCCGCCAGCGAGGCGAGCGCCTCGGCGGAGTCCTCGAACGCCGGCCAGTCGGGCACCGAGGAGCCCAGCCGCTGCCTCCACCCCTCGTCGACCTGGACGCCGAGCGCCCGACCGGTGCGCGCGAACGCCCGGGCGAGCACCTCCGGGTAGAGCGTGCGCGGGTGCTCGCGCGCCACGTCGGCCTCGTTCCGGGCATACTCGCGCAGCAGCTCCTCCTCGCTCAGGCCCAGACCCACCTGCGCGGCCCAGGGGACGAGGACGCCGCCGATCCCGGCCTCCCAGTCGATGAGCGTGCCGTAGACGTCGAAGCTCAGCGCGCGGTAGTCCTGGAGCCGCATCACCGCGCCTCACCCTCGGCGGCCTCGAGCGGCTGGTCCTCGAGGTTGCGTCGAGACCCGGGGGTGAGCAGGCTGACGACCATGAGCGTGACCAGGGTCGCGGGCAGGGAGACCAGCACCGAGTTGACGTCCCCGGGCTGACCCAGCTGCTCCCAGGTGATGGTGAGGACGACCGCGACGCTCATCGAGGCGATCGCTCCCCACTTGGTCGCCCGCTGCCAGAAGAAGATGGCGAGCACCGGCGGGGCCAGGGCCACGCCGTAGACGGTGTAGGAGTAGAGCTGCAGCTCGAGCACGGTGGGGAAGAAGCGCCCCAGCACGTAGGCGACCGCGGCGATGGCCAGCACCGCGAGACGGTGCACCTTGAGGCGCCCGGCGTCGTCGAGCGGCACCCCCATCATCCGCTGCACGGCGTCGTAGACGACGTTCCCGGCGCCGGAGAGCAGGAACGAGGACCCGGTGGTGATGATGAAGGCCAGGGCCCCGCCGAGCAGCAGCCCGCCGATGACCACCGGCAGGTAGCCCTCGCCCGCGAGGGACAGGATGGCGGTGTCCGGCGCGATGTCGGGCAGGAGCACCACGGCCGCCGAGCCGAGCAGCGCCACCGGCACGGTCACGAGGAAGCTGGTGAAGAAGAACCCGGCGGTCGCCTGCTTGGCCTCGTCCTCGCTGCGCGCCGCGTCGAGCCGCTGGTACATGTTCTGGTCGGCCAGGATGAGCAGGAAGAGCGGGAGGAAGTAGCCCAGCAGGGCCAGGGCCGGGAGCCCGCCGGAGAGGGTGGTGTGGGTGTCCGGCATCCCCTGCCAGTAGGCGTCCCACCCGCCGATGTCCCGGCCCAGGATGATCGGCAGCGCCACGAGCAGGCTCACGACGATGACCATGGCGGAGACGAAGTCGCTCCAGGCGACCGACCGCAGCCCGCCGCCCACCGCGAGGAGGGTGATGATGACGGCCACGAGGATCGCGCCGCCCTGCGGGGACAGGGGCGTGATGACGCTGATGATGTAGCCGCCGCCGGTGAACTGGTAGGCGGTGATGCCGGTGTAGGCGAGGATGGTGATGAGGGCCGCGATGATCCGCACCGCCACGCCGTAGCGCCGCTCGAGCAGCTCGGGCACGGTGTGGGCGGCCGAGCGGCGGACCCGCTTGGCGATGAAGTAGAGGACGACGATGCCGACCGGGGTTCCCGCCATGAAGAAGATCGAGGCCAGGGGCCCGAAGGTGTAGGCGAAGCTCGCCCCGCCGATGATCGTCCCGGACCCGACCCACGTGGCCAGCAGGGTCCCGATCATCACCGGCTTGGGCAGGCTGCGGCCGGCGAAGAGGAAGTCGTCCCCGGTCGCGGTGTACTTGCGCCGGCTGAACCAGACGCCGATCCCGACCATCAGGGCCAGGTAGAGCACCAGGATGGTGACGTGCACGGGCTGCATGACAGACCTCCCACAGGGACGGGATGGGACCGCCGGGCCCGGCGGACGTTGCACGCCATCCAACCGCGAGCGCCACCAGATTGCAACAACTATTGCACCTCGGGCAGCAGTCCGTCCTTGTCGCGGGGGAAGAGACCGAAGTCGCGCCAGAGCTCGTCGGCGGCGTCGGTGGCCCTGGTCGCCGCCCCCGGGTCGGCCGCCACGATGGCGGCCACGACCGCCTGGACCACCGTCACCGTCGGCACCAGCGAGGGGAAAATGCTGGCCCCCTCGCTCGGGACCATGACGAACTCGTCGGCGAGCGCCGTGATCCCCGGGCGGGCGTGGTCGCCGACGACGACCAGCCGCACCCCCCGGTCACGGGCGAGCCCCGCGATCTGCAGCAGGTCCCCGGGCGTCCGCCACAGGTGGAAGATCACCAGCGCGTCCCCCTCGCGCAGCGTCGCGAAGGCGTTGAGCAGCGCCGTGCCGCCCGCCCGCTCCAGCCGGACGTCGTGCCCCAGGGTCTGCGCCAGGTGAGCCAGCTGCAGACCGGGGGCCGCGAAGCTGCCCGACCCGAGGACGAGGGTGGTGCGGGCGGCCATGATGATGGCCGCCACCCGGGCGAGCTGGTCCTCGTCGAGGAGGGTGCCAAGGTCCCGCAGGTTGTGCAGGTCCTGACGCACGGCGGACTCCCCGGCACCCTGCGCCTCCCCGTGCTCCTGCAGCACCTCGGAGGCGGAGAGCAGCGACAGGTAGCGGGACCGGACCTCTGCCCGCAGCTGCGGCCAGCCGCTGAACCCGACGAGCTGGGCCGCACGCACGACCGTGGCGGGGTTCACCTCGGCGAGGTCTGCCGCCTCCTGGACCGAGGCATACGACATCTGGCGCGGGTGCGTGGCCAACGTCCTCAACACCTCCTGCACCCCCCGCCCCGGTGCACGTGCCCCCAGGCGCGCCGCCACCCACGGCGGCACCTCGCTGACGGACATGGTGACATTGTGCAACATTTCTTGCGGGACTGTGGCAGGGTGAGGCAGGAAGTCCGCGAGAGGAGACCACCAGTGGAACCGCATACCGTCGTCCTGCAGGGAGGCAGCGTCTGCGACGTCACGGCCGGGGAGGCCGTCCGCGCCGACATCGTCATCAGCGACGGGGTGATCCAGGAGGTGGGCCCCGACGTCACGCCACCGCGGTCCGCCACCACGATCGACGCCACGGGCCTGTTCGTGAGCCCCGGTCTCATCGACGCGCACGTCCACGTCACCGCCGGGACCGCGGACCTGGCCGCGCAGGCGGAGTTCTCCCCCTTCTACGTCGCGGCCCAGACCCAGGGCATCCTGCGGGGGATGCTCGAGCGCGGCTTCACCTCGGTGCGCGACGTCGGCGGGGCGGACCACGGGGTGGCGGCCGCGGTCGCGGACGGGCTGTGGGCCGGGCCCACCGTCTTCTTCGGGGGCAAGGCGCTCTCGCCGAGCGGCGGCCACGCCGACCTGCGCAGCGCCGGTCGCCAGGTCGTCGACAACCACGTCTGCTGCCCCAACATCGGCACCCTCTGCGACGGGGTCGACGAGGTCCGCCGCGCCGCCCGCAACCAGCTGCGCACCGGCGCCGACCACGTCAAGATCATGCTCTCCGGCGGCGTGGCCTCCCCGACCGACCGGGTCGACTCGCTGCAGTTCTCGGTCGACGAGATCGAGGCCGTCGTCGAGGAGGCCGCCAACGCCAACCGCTACGTCACCGGTCACGCCTACACCGCGCGCGCCGTCAACCGCGGGCTGCAGCTGGGCCTGCGGTGCATCGAGCACGGCAACCTCATCGACGCCTCCAGCGTCGCGCTCTTCCGCGAGCACGACGCCTTCCTCGTGCCGACCCTGGTGACCTACGACTACCTGAGCAAGGAGGGCGCCGAGGCCGGTCTGCCCGCGGCGAGCCAGGCCAAGGTCGGCGACGTGCTCGAGGCCGGGCTGCACGCCCTGGACCTCGCGAGCAAGGGCGGGGTGAAGATCGCCCTCGGCACCG
Organism: Serinicoccus chungangensis; assembly: GCF_001483745.1. Lineage (GTDB taxonomy): Bacteria > Actinomycetota > Actinomycetes > Actinomycetales > Dermatophilaceae > Ornithinicoccus > Ornithinicoccus chungangensis_A. Next base: position 32,316 of record NZ_LQBL01000030.1, read on the forward strand.
ACCTGCTGGGCGCCATGCACCGGCACCAGAGCCACGAGTTCACGATCCGGTCCCAGGTCCAGACTCCGGTGGACATCCTGCGCTCGGCCACCCTCGTCGGTGCCGACCTCGTGGGGCAGCCGGGTCGGCTGGGCACGGTTTCGGAGGGCGCGACGGCGGACCTCGCGCTCTGGCGCAGCGACCCGCTGCAGGACGCCGGCGTCCTGGCGCAGCCCGCGGCCCAACTGCGCATGGTGCTCCAGCGCGGCGTCGTGGCGCACGAGGCCTGACGCCCGGAACGGCCCCTCCGGGCCGCACCCCGCACCCCGCACCCCGCATCGCCGGCTCGGCACGGTTCCTCTGTCGGTGCGCAGCTCGCGGCACGACCTCGACGCGGGCAGCCCCCGGAGCCACCGGAGGAGGAGCCGCCCCTGCTGTCGATGGGTGCCCCATGCGCCCCACGAGCCCCGCGAGCACCATGGTGCGGGGACGATCGCGGATGACGCACATATACCGCCGTCTTCCGGACGTATCCTCGCACCCTGTGACTGGTACGGCTGCTGCGATCCGCGAGGCCGGACAGGACGCGGCGGCTTGCGAAGGGGCGAGCCATGACGACCTGGCGGCCTGCGAAGGGGGGGCGAGCTCTGCCGGACCGGCGGCCTGCGCAGGGGCGGGCCGGTGGCGCGGCGGCTTGCGCAGGGGGCGAGCCATGACGACCTGGCGGCCTGCGCAGGGGCAGGCCGGTGGCGCGGCGGCCTGCGCAGGGCCGGCCCGGTGGCGAGCCGTGACGGCTCGGTGCGGATCCTCTGTCCGTGCGCAGCTCGCGGCACAGTCCTTGAGCCCCATGCGCCCCACGAACCTGGCGAGCACCACCGTGCGGGGACGATCGCGGACGACGCAGATATACCGCCGTCTTCCGGACATTTACCCGCAGCTTGTGATTGGTGCGGCTGCTGCGATCCGCGGGAAACGGACAGGACGCGGCAGCCCGGGAGGTGGCGGGCCATGACGGCGGGCTGCCGGGCTCACGGGAACAGCGAAGAGCCCCAGTGATCGAGGATCCCTGGGGCTCTTCCGGTGTGCGCGAGGGGGGAGTTGAACCCCCACGCCCTTGCGGGCACACGGACCTGAACCGTGCGCGTCTGCCTATTCCGCCACTCGCGCGAGTGCCGAGCAAGATTAGCACGGGCGGAGGGTGCGGCCCGAATCGTCGACCCTGTCCGAGGCCCCCGAGAGCCACCGCCCCCGCCGTCACCGCACCCCCCAGCCTCCAGGCTCCTCCCACGGTCGGCAGATACCATCGAGGCGCCAGCCAGTGCCGTGACGAGACCGAGGAGCAGGACGTGGGTGTGTTCGACAGGCTCGAGCGGGGTCTCGAGCGCGCCGTCAAGCAACCCTTCGCCAAGGTCTTCAAGGCCGAGGTGCAGCCGGTCGAGATCGCCTCGGCGATGCGCGGCGCCATGGACGACCGGGCCGCCGTCCTGGGCCCCGGGCGCACCATGGTCCCCAACGTCTTCACCGTCGAGCTGGCCGAGTCCGACTACGAGCGGCTCGCGTCCTACGAGCACGCCCTCACCGACGAGCTCGTCGCGGCGGCGGAGGACCACGCCGACGCGCAGAGGTATGTCGCTCCCGGCCCGTTCGAGGTCCGCCTCGTCTCCGGCGACGAGCTGGAGACCGGCATCTTCCGGGTCCGCCCGACGGCCAAGGACGGCCGTCAGGGCGCCGGGCGCGGAGGGGCGCGCGAGTTCGCCCAGGCCCAGCGCGCCCGGGACGAGCGGCGCGAGGCCCAGGAGCGCGAGCAGCGCGAGGCGGACGCGCGACGCACCGCCGCGGAGGCGCGCCAGCGTGACCACGACCGCGCCGACCACGACGCCGACGCCTACGAGGAGTCGGCATACCGCCGACCCGCCGCCGAGCGTCCCCGCCTACGCCGCTCCGGCCCCGCGCTGACGATCGACGGCCGGCAGGTGCCGCTCACCGCGGCCGTCACCACCCTCGGGCGCGGCGAGGACTGCACGCTCGTCGTCGACGACCCGGGCGCCTCCCGCCGGCACGCCGAGATCCGCATCAGCCACGACGGGCCGCACCTGCAGGTCATCCTGCGCGACCTCAACTCCACCAACGGCACCTACCTCAACGGTGAGCAGGTCGGCAGCGAGGAGCTGCGCTCCGGCGACCGCATCACCCTGGGACGCACCCACATCACGGTCCACCTGGAGGGTTGATGGGTGAGCTGACCCTCAACCTGCTCCGCCTCGGGGTGGTCGTGCTGCTCTGGGCCTTCGTCGTCGCGGTGGTGGGCGCGCTGCGCGGCGACCTCTACGGCACCCGGGTGCTCACCCGCAACGCGGGCCCGACCCGCAAGCCGGAGTCGCGCTCGGACCGCAAGCAGCGGCGCAACACCCCCACCCACCTGGTCGTCACCGAGGGCCGGCTGCGCGGCACCTCGGTGCCGCTGCACGACGCCGGGGTCCTCGTCGGGCGCAACCCGGAGTGCTCGCTCGTCCTCACCGACGACTACGCCTCCGGCCGGCACCTGCGCATCTACCCCGGCGCCGACGCGTGGTACGCCGACGACCTCGGCTCCACCAACGGCACCGAGGTCAACGGCCAGCGCATCGGGACCGGGGCCCGGCTCGACCCGGGAGCGCAGATCCGGATCGGCCAGACCGTCCTCGAGCTGCGTCGTTGAGCATGGCCCTCGCCCTGCGCTACGCCGCGCGCACCAACATCGGCCTCGGCAGCAAGTCCCGCAACGAGGACTCCGCGTATGCCGGTCCCGAGCTCCTGGTGCTGTGCGACGGCATGGGCGGGCACGCGGCGGGCGACGTCGCCTCCTCCCTCGTCGTGGGGGAGCTCGTGCACCTCGACGGGGAGTCGCACGGCGCCGACGACGCCCTGGACATCCTCGAGCACGCCCTCGAGGAGGCCAACAACCGGCTGGCCGACGTCATGGAGGTCTACCCGGACTCCGACGGCATGGGCACCACGTGCATCGCCATGCTCCGGGTCGACAGCAAGCTCGCGGTCGCCAACATCGGCGACTCCCGGGCCTACCTCCTGCGCGGGGGCCGGCTCACCCAGATCACCACCGACCACTCCTTCGTCCAGAAGCTGCTGGACGAGGGGCGGATCAGCCAGGAGGAGGCCCAGCACCACCCCCAGCGCTCCCTCGTGACCCGCGTCTTCACCGGGCGCCCGGAGGACCACCCGGACCTGTCGCTGCGCGAGCTGCGCGAGGGCGACCGGGTGCTGCTGTGCAGCGACGGGCTCACCGACTACGTCTCCACGGAGGTCGTCACCGAGATCCTCGCCGAACCCGGCCGCACCCCCGGTCAGGTGGCCGACGCGCTGGTGCACACCGCGCTGCGCGCCTCGACGCGTGACAACGTCAGCGTCATCGTCGCCGACGCCGTCTCGCCCGGGGAGGGCACGAGCAAGCCCCAGGTGGTCGGGGCCGCCAGCGAGCGGCGCGGCACCCGCCCGCTGAGCCACCTCAGCCCGGCGGAGAAGGCCGCCGCCCTGTCCCGTGAGGCCGCGGGCACCTCCGAGATCGCCGAGGCGCCGCTGCTGGCCGAGGAGCAGTCCCGGCCCTGGGTCCGCTGGCTGCGGCTGGCCGGGATCGGTGTCGCCGTCGCCGCGGTGCTCGTCGCCGGGGGCTGGGCCGCCTGGACGTGGAGCCAGCAGCAGTACTTCGTCGGGGAGCAGGACGGGCGGGTGACGATCTACCGCGGGATCTCGCAGGACCTCGGGCCGGTGCGGCTGTCCACCGCGGAGGAGCAGACCGACGTGCTCGTGGAGGACCTGCCGGGCTACTACCAGGAGCGGGTCCAGGACACCCTGTCGGCGGACGGCCGCGCCGGTGCCGACCGCGTCGTCGCCGACCTGCGCGCCCTCACCCCGGCGGCCTGCGTCCCGACCGTGCTGCTGCCCGACGGGACGACCGCCACCGAGATCCCGGACGACATGGACACGACCACCGCCGACAGCCTCCCCGACGCACCGGGCGGCGGCTCGCCCGTCGACGACCTGCTGCGCGAGTCCCTGGAGCTGGGCAGCGGAGCCCTCGCCGGCCCGGGGGACGCCACCTCCGGCGCCACGCCCACCGGCGCCGAGGACGGGTCCCGACCCACCGCGACGGTCGTCTGGCCGGAGGGATGCCCGTGAGCGCCACGACCCCCACCCCCTCGACCGTCACCAGCCTCGCGGTCCGCAGCGGCCGCACCATCGAGCTGCTGCTGCTCGTGCTCGCCGTGGGCATCGTCACCCTGGCCTACGTCGCGGTGAACCTCACGGTCACCGGCGAGCTGCCCACGGACGTCTGGTGGCACGTGGGCATCTACGCCGCGCTCGCGGCGGGTCTGCACGTCGTGCTCCGCCTCCGCGCCAGGTATGCCGACCCCCTCCTCCTCCCGCTCGCCACGCTGCTCAACGGCCTGGGTCTGGTGATGATCCACCGCATCGACCTCGTCCCGGGCCAGCTCGGGACCTCCGGGGTCGCCAGCCGGCAGCTGCTGTGGACCGGGCTGGCCATGGCCATCGCGGCGGGGGTGCTGGTCCTGCTGCGGGACCACCGGGTCCTGCGCCGCTACACCTACATCGCCATGGCCCTCGGCTTCGTCCTCCTCCTCCTGCCGATGCTGCCGTTCATCGGGGAGACGGTGAACGGCTCGCGCCTGTGGATCCGGATCGGGCCGTTCAGCTTCCAGCCCGGCGAGCTCGCCAAGATCGCGGTGGCCGTGTTCTTCGCCGGCTACCTCGTGTCCACCCGGGACGCGCTCTCGCTGGTCGGCCGCCGGGTGCTCGGCCTGCAGCTCCCGCGCGCCCGGGACCTCGGCCCCATCCTCGTGGCCTGGTCCCTCTCGGTGCTCATCCTCGTGCTGCAGCGCGACCTCGGCTCCTCGCTGCTCTTCTTCGGGCTGTTCGTCGCGATGCTCTACGTCGCGACCGAGCGCACCAGCTGGATCGTCATCGGCCTGGCCCTCTTCGCCTCCGGTGCGGTGCTGGCCTGGAGGTTGTTCAGCCACGTGCAGAGCCGGGTCACGCTCTGGCTGGACCCGTTCGCGCCCGACCAGTCCGACCAGGTGGCCAAGGGGTTGATGGGGCTGGCCCACGGCGGCATCTTCGGAGCCGGTCTGGGCAACGGCTACCCCTACATCACCTACTACGCCAACAGCGACTACATCGTCGCCAGCTTCGGGGAGGAGCTCGGCATGGTGGGGCTGTTCGCCCTGCTCATGCTCTACGCCCTGCTCGTGGAGCGCGGGCTGCGCACGGCGATCGGGTCCCGCGACGGGTTCGGCAAGCTGCTGGCCGTCGGACTGTCCTTCACCGTCGCGCTGCAGGTCTTCGTCATCGTCGGGGGCATCACCCGGGTCATCCCGCTGACCGGGCTCACCACCCCCTTCCTCTCCGCCGGCGGCTCCTCGCTGCTGGCCAACTGGATCATCGTGGCGCTGCTGCTGCGGATCAGCGACGCGGCCCGGCGGCCCATCTCCGAGCGTCGCCAGGACCCGAGCATCGACGCCGCCGAGCGGGCGGAGGCACGCCGATGAACACCCCCGTCCGCCGGCTGGCGCTCGTCGTCTTCGCGATGTTCACCGCCCTGCTGCTGGCGACCACGTGGATCCAGTTCGTGCAGGCCGACGACCTGCGCGACCGCGCCGGCAACCGGCGCACCCTCATCGAGAACTACAGCCGCGACCGCGGCGCCATCCTCGTCGACGGCAACCCCATCGCCTCCTCCGAGCCGACCGACGACGAGCTGGAGTGGCTGCGCCGCTACCAGCAGCCGTCGCGGTATGCGCACGTCACCGGCTACTACTCCTTCACCTACGGCGCGGGGCTGGGGCTGGAGCGCGCCGAGGACTCGCTGCTCGCGGGCACCGACGACAGCCTCTTCTACCAGCGGCTGTCCGACGTGGTCACCGGCAGGCCGGCCTCGGGGGCCAGCCTCGAGCTCACCATCGACCCCGACGTGCAGGCGGCGGCCGTCGAGGCGCTGGGCGACCGGCGCGGGGCGGCGGTCGCGCTGGACCCGCGGACCGGGGAGATCCTGGCGATGGTCAGCCGCCCCAGCTTCGACCCCAACGCGCTGTCCAGCCACCGGCTCAGCGCCGTCGACGAGGCCTACACGGCCCTTATCGAGGACCCGGCCGCCCCGCTGACCAACCGCGCGATCGGCGGCGACCTCTACCCTCCCGGGTCGACCTTCAAGCTCGTCGTCGCCGCGGCGGCGCTGGAGTCGGGGGAGTACGAGCCGGACACCGAGCTGGAGGGTGGCCTGACCTACACCCTGCCCGGCACCGAGACCACGCTGCCCAACTTCGGCGGCGCCGCCTGCGACCCGGAGGACCGCCCGACCCTCGCCGAGTCGGTCCAGGTCTCGTGCAACACCTCCTTCGCCTGGCTGGCCGGTGAGCTGGGCGCCGACGCCATCCGTGAGCAGGCCGAGGCCTTCGGGTTCGGCGAGCCGCTCGATGTCCCCATGAGCGTCACCCCCTCGATCTACCCGGACACCCTCGACGACGCCCAGCTGGCGCTGACCGGCATCGGCCAGTTCGAGGTGCGGGTGACGCCGCTGCAGGTGGCGATGATCTCGGCGGCGATCGCCAACGACGGCGTGCTGATGACGCCATACCTCATCGAGGAGGTGCGCAACTCCGACCTGGAGGTCATCGAGTCCGCCGAGCCGCGCACCCGTTCCCGGGCCGTCTCCAGCCAGACGGCCGCAGAGCTCACCGACATGATGGAGCTCGTGGTCGAGCAGGGGTCGGGCCAGTCCGCCGCGCTGCCGGGGGTCCAGGTGGCGGGCAAGACGGGCACGGCGGAGTATGGCGACAGCGGCGCCGCGCACGCGTGGTTCACCGGCTTCGCGCCGGCCGACGACCCGCAGATCGCGGTCGCGGTCATCGTCGAGTCGGCCACCGACAACTGGACCGGGGAGACCGGTGGACAGGTCGCGGCGCCGGTCGCCCGGGCCATGCTCGACGCAGGAGTGGAACGATGAGCGAGGACCCCACGCAGGCCACCCCACGCCCCGACGACCCCCCGGCCTCGCAGCGGGTGCTGGGCGGACGCTACGAGCTCGGCGACCTCATCGGCCGCGGTGGCATGGCTGACGTGCACCTGGGCCACGACCTGCGGCTGGGCCGGCCGGTGGCGATCAAGGTGCTGCGCACCGACCTGGCCCGGGACTCCTCCTTCCTCGCCCGGTTCCGGCGCGAGGCGCAGTCGGCCGCCGGCCTGTCGCACCCCGCCATCGTGGGTGTCTTCGACTCCGGCGAGGAGGCGGTGGTCGAGTCCGGCGGAGCCACGGTGCAGGTGCCCTACATCGTCATGGAGCTGGTCGAGGGCAAGACCTTGCGCGAGCTGCTCAACGAGCAGCGCACCCTGGACCCCGACGAGGCGGCACGGATCACCGCCGCGGTGCTCGCGGCGCTGGAGTACGCCCACGAGCGCGGCCTCGTGCACCGCGACATCAAGCCGGCCAACGTCATGGTCACCGAGGCCGGTGCCGTGAAGGTCATGGACTTCGGCATCGCCCGGGCCATCGCCGACACCGCCGCCACGATGACGCAGACGCAGGCCGTCATGGGCACCGCGCGCTACCTCTCCCCCGAGCAGGCCCAGGGGCTGGACGTCGACGGGCGCTCCGACCTGTACTCCGTCGGGTGCCTGCTCTACGAGCTGCTCGCCGGGCGCACGCCGTTCCAGGGCGACCCCGTGTCACTGGTCTACCAGCACCTGGGCGAGGCACCGAAGGCGCCGTCCACGCACGCGGCCCGGCTGCCCCAGGCCCTGGACGCCGTCACCCTGCACGCGCTGGAGAAGAAGCCGGAGGAGCGCTACCAGGACGCCGCCGCCTTCCGCGCCGACCTCAACGCCGCCCGGGCGGGCGAGCCGGTCTCGGCCGCGGCCCGCTCCACCTACGACCGGGTCCTCGGGTTCGGCGTGGCCGGGGCGGGGGCGGCCGCCGCGGCCGCTGCCGCCGCCAGCCGTGCCGGGGCCGCCACCCAGGCGGTGCCCGCCGCCGGTGCGGGCGGCCAGGGGGCAGCGGCCTATCCCGAGGAGCCCACGGGCATCTTCACCCGGGCCGAGGAGGACGACCGCTACGAGCGGACCGACGAGCTGCCGGTGCGCGAGCGCCGACACCCGGGTGCCGCGCTGATGCTGGGGGCGCTCGCCCTGGTGGCGCTGGCCGGGGTCGCCTGGGTCCTGGTGCAGGTGATGGGGCCGGGCGGCGACGACGGGCCCGAGATGCTCGTCGTGCCGAGCACGGTGGGCAGCACGGAGGCGCAGGCGCGGACCACCCTGACCGCCGCCGGCTTCACCGTGGCCGAGGACGTCGTCCAGCGCAACAGCGACGAGGAGCCCGGCATCGTCATCGAGCAGGACCCGCCCGGGGGCGAGGCGCCCCGCGGCGAGGAGGTGGAGCTCACGGTGTCGGCCGGGCCGCAGGCCCGGACCATCCCACGCCTGCAGGGGCTGGAGGAGCAGGCGGCCAGGGACCTGCTCGAGCGCGAGGGATTCAGCAACGTGCGGGGCGAGTCCGAGGAGACCGACGACCCCGACTGGGAGGAGGGGCAGGTCGTCTCCAGCGACCCCGAGGAGGGCGAGGAGATCACCCCGGACGAGCTCATCGTGCTCACCGTGTCCAGCGGCGAGGTCGAGGTGCCCGACGTCGTCGGCCTCGACCAGAACGAGGCGGTGCTGCTCCTGGACGAGCAGGCCCTGCAGTGGGAGGTCACGACGCGGCGCACCGGCGAGGAGGATGCCGGCACCGTGCTCGAGCAGTCGGTCGAGGCCGGGGACACGGTCGAGCAGGGCACCACGGTCGAGCTCGTCGTCGCGACCGAGCCCGTCGAGACCGCCACCGAGGTCGTCACGGAGTCGGTGACGGTGACACCCACCCCGGAGCCGACCGAGGACCCGACCACCGAGGAGCCGACGGAGGAGCCCACCGAGGAGCCGACCGAGGAGCCCACGGCCCCGCCGGAGCCGACCGAGCCGCCGGAGCCCACGGAGCCGGGGCCACCGGAGGACCCGGGGCCGCCGGAGGACCCGGGACCGCCGGAGGACCCGACCGACTGACCGGGACCGCGCGGGTCAGCGGGATTCGACCACCTGGGCGTGGGTCGGCTGGACCTGACCGGCGTAGGCGGGGAGCTCGGTCTCCCCGAGGTCGGCGACGGCATACCCGAGACCGACGGCGTCGGCCCAGTCGCGGTAGGTCGCGACGACCGGGTCGGCCGCGAGCGCCGCGGTGAGCGCCTCGGGGTCCCCGACGGCGGTGACGGTGAAGGGCGGGGAGTAGACCCGGCCCTGGAGGTAGAGGGTGTTGCCCACGCACTGCACCGAGCTGGTCGCGACGATGCGCTGGTCCTGCACCATGACCGCCTCGGCGCCGCCGGCCCACAGGGCGTTGACCACGCCCTGGAGATCCTGCTGGTGCACGACGACGTCGTCGACCGAGTAGCCCTCGGGCAGGGTGTCCAGGCTGTAGCCGGCGTCGTCCAGGGTCACGCTCACCGCCGGCCCGGAGACGGCGGTCGCGCCCACCCCTACCGCCAGCTCCTCCGCCTGCTGCTGGTCCACGGCGGCGGCGCTGGTCGCCTGCTCGGCCCGGAGCCGGTCGACGTCCTGGCGCAGCTCGTCGGCCCGGGCGCTGAGCTCGCGCACCTCGAGGTCGCGCTGGGTGATGAGACCGACCAGGTCCCCCGGCTCCGGGCGTGCGTCGCGGGCGAGGGAGGCGCTGGTGCCGAAGAGCAGCCCCGCGGCCAGGCAGACGAGGGTGACCCCGACCGTCCTGCTCCGGGCGCGGCGCGGTGTCACCGCGGCCCCCGGCCCCCCGCTGCGCTGATCGGTCATGGGTCCCAGCCTATCCGGCGGGTATCCTGACGGCTCCCACCACGAAGGAGTCGACGTGCCCGAGTCCCGAGGCCGAGAAGGCGCCCGCAAGCGCGCCCAGCGCACCAGCCAGACGGAGCCCAGGACCCAGAGCCTGCCGAGCAACCCCTCCTGGTTCGTGCCGGTGATGTGCGCGCTGATGATCATCGGCGTGCTGTGGGTGGCCGTCTTCTACATCACCGGCGGCCTGTGGCCCATCGAGTCGATCCGCTACTGGAACCTCGGGATCGGCATGGGTCTCATCATGATCGGCTTCGGTATGGCGACCCAGTGGCGGTAGTCGTCCACAGGTTGTCCCCACGATGGGGATAACCACACCGGTGTAACTCCGCCGGTAGGCGGGGTCCTCTCAGCCGGGCAGCCCGAGGGCAGCAGGGCCCAGGACCTGCCACAGCCGCAGCCCCGCCAGCAGCAGGAGCACCACCAGCACGCCGGCCAGCGCCGGCCAGGCCATCGCCCGGCGCCGCACGGCCCGCGGGGAGCGGCCGGGCGCTGAGGTCAGGAGCATCAGCCCCCCGATGGCCGCGCCGGTCACGGCGCCGCCGATGTGGGCCTGCCAGGCGATGCCGCCCACGAAGAACGGCAGGGCCAGGTTGATGCCGATCATGACCAGCAGTCCCGTCGGCACCCCGCCCCGGCGCCAGGCCAGGACGATGTAGAGGAACAGCAGGCCGAAGATGGCGCCCGAGGCGCCGACGACGGGCCGCAGCCACCCGGGGTCGGGGGCCGCCAGCACCAGCACCCCGACCGACCCGCCGACGGCGCAGACGAGGTAGGCCACGGCGAAGCGCGCCCGCCCCAGCGCCTCCTCCAGCAGCGGCCCGACGGCGAAGAGGATGTAGAGGTTGAAGGCGATGTGCAGCAGGCTCTGCGGGGAGTGCACGAAGGCCGAGGTGACGAGCCGCCACGGCTCCGCCCCGGCGAGCACGCCGACGAAGGCCAGCTCGCGGGTGACCGCGGGGTTGGCGAGCTGCGCGACGTACACCACCAGGCACAGGCCCATGAGCGTCCAGGTGACCATCGGCCGGCCCTGGCGCACCGGGGCACCGAACCGCGTCCGGGCCACCGGCGCCGAGCGAGCACCCTGCGACACGCAGTCCACGCACTGGACCCCCACCGCCGCGGGACGCTGGCAGTCGGGGCAGGTCGGGCGCTCGCAGCGCTGGCACCGGATGTAGGAGGTCCGGTCGGGGTGCCGGGGGCACACGGGCGGGCCCTCCGGCGTGCCGCCGTCACGCGGCGGGACCCCCGGGGCGTCGGCCGCAGACCCGCTCACCGGCTCACCCGGGGCTCAGCCGTCGACGCTGACCCGCTCGATGACGACCGGCTCGGCCGGCTTGTCACCGGCACCGGTCGGCACCGCGGCGATCGCGTCAACGACGTCGCGGGAGGCCTGGTCGGCCACCTCGCCGAAGATGGTGTGCTTGCCCTGCAGCCACGGGGTCGGCTCGACGGTGATGAAGAACTGCGAGCCGTTGGTGCCCTTGCCCATGCGCTTGCCGGCGTTGGCCATGGCGAGCATGTAGGGCTGGGTGAAGGTGTGGTCGGGGCTGATCTCGTCGTCGAAGGTGAAGCCCGGGCCGCCGAAGCCCTCGCCCATCGGGCAGCCACCCTGGATCATGAAGCCCGGGATGATGCGGTGGAAGGACAGGCCGTCGTAGAACGGCTGCGGGTTGCTCCGGCCGGCGTCGTCGGAGTACTCCTTCTCCCCCGTGGCCAGGCCCGTGAAGTTGGCGACCGTCTTGGGGGCCGCGTGCTCGAAGAGCACCAGCGCGATGTCGCCGTGGTTGGTGTGCAGCGTGACGTTCATGGCCCCAGTTTCGCACGGTCACCGGAGCCCGCGTGCCTGGCGGGTGAGGTGGAGTTCGAGGGCGCGACAGGGCAGGATGGGCCCAGACCGACAACAGGAGGGACAGCACGTGTTCTTCAAGACCGATGCCGAGCGGGCCGCGACCCAGGCCAGCCGCGCCCGGCAGGACGCCTCCGAGGCCGGTGCCAGCGCCGCGTCCGGCGCTCGCAACCTGGGTGCCGCCGTCCTGGCGACCCTCGCCGAGGTGACCGCCCCGCAGGACGACACATCCGGGCGCAAGCACGCCCAGAAGGCCCGAGCCAAGGCGCTCAAGGCCGCTCAGCAGGACCGCGAGTCGGCGGCCAAGGCGGCGGCCAAGGCGCGCGCGGCCGCCGGGCAGGCGCGCCAGCACAGCCGGTCGGCCCTGGAGAAGCAGAGCAAGAAGGCCGGGGGCCGCGCCGCCGCCGCGAGTGCCGTCGCGACCGACCGCGCCTCCCGGCTCGCCGAGGACCTCCGCAGCCAGAGCGAGGAGGCGACCAAGAAGGCCCGCAAGCAGGGCAAGCAGGCCGCCAAGGACGCCCGCAAGCACGGTGAGAAGGCGGCCAAGAACGCCGCCAAGCAGGGCAGGAAGACCGCCAAGAGCGCCCGCAAGCAGGGCAAGCAGGCGGTCGAGGACGCGCGCCACCAGGGTGACGTCCTGCGCGAGCAGGGCCTCCACGCCGTGGACGTGCTGCGCGACCGCTCCGCCGCCGCCCTCGACCACGCCGGCCCCGTCGGCGAGGCCGCCGTCGCTCGGGCGGGCGCAGGCGCCGCGGCGCTCGCCGGCCTGGCGGCCGCCACCCGGGACCGCGCGGTCTCCGGGGTGGACCACGGCATCGACGTCGCCGTGCCGCGCGCCCAGGAGGGCATCGCCGGCGTCGCTCCCGCGGTGGACCACGTGCGCGACCTCATCAACGACGAGCTGCTCCCGAAGATCCAGCAGATGCTCACGGACATGCAGGTCGGCAAGGACCGCCTGCTGGCGCAGGAGGAGGGCGTCGTGGCCGCGGTGACCGGGGCGCCCAAGCCCCGGAAGCGCCGGGGCGGGGCCCTCATCACCCTGGGCCTGCTCGCCGCCGCCGGCGCCGGGCTCGCCTGGTGGCTCGCCCAGCAACAGCAGCCCGCCGCCGACCCCTGGGCCGCCCAGGAGAAGCGCGACCCGTGGGCCGCCAGCACCTCGACCACCACCGCCTCCTCGGCGACCGCCGCTCCCGCGACGACCACCGCCGCGACGGCGGGTGCGGTCGGGTCCACCCCAGAGAAGGAGACGACCATGAGCAACGACGCTCAGGACACCCCCGGCGACCGCCCGGTGGCCGATGACGCCGCCGCGGGTCCGGACGAGACCGTGGCAGCCCCGTCGCTCAGCGAGGACGGGTCGCCGAAGATGCTCGACACCGAGCAGATCGACGAGCTCGGCAGCGACCAGGCCGCCCCCGTCGAGGAGCAGGGCGAGGGCGAGGCCCCCACCGAGGAGATCCGCGCCGCCCAGGCCCGCCAGGACGAGTCCCTGCCGCACGCCGGCGACGGCGACAGCGACGGCGACGGGGAGACCCCCACGCGGGTCTGAGACACCGATCCACCCCGGCCGGACCAGACCGGCACGAGGCGCCCACCACCACGGTGGGCGCCTCGTGCACGTCCGGCGACACACCCTCCACCTCCCCGACCTGCAGCGACGGCGCACCTAGATTGGGCGCCAGCGGTTCCCGGGTCGGTCGACGAAGGAGGTGGCACGGCAGATGTCGCTGCCCGCCTCGTCCCCGACCCCCACGGAGGACCGCGGCCCCGCCCCCGGCGGCGAGCGGGCCCTGGTCGACCCCGGCGAGCAGCGCACCCGCGCGTCGCTGCCCCCGCGACACACCGCGGCCCCGGGTGCCGCCCTCGAGGCCACCCCCGACCGGCGCCGCAGCCCGCGCCGCGGAGGTCGCGGCCCCCGCGACGTCGACCCGCGGCCCGGGCACATCCCGGGTCTGGACGGCCTGCGGGCCATCGCCATCCTCGCGGTCCTGACCTTCCACTTCGTCCCGTCGGCCCTGCCCGGCGGGTTCCTCGGCGTCGACGTCTTCTTCGTCGTCAGCGGCTTCCTCATCACCACGCTGCTGCTGCGGGAGATCGACCTGCGCGGACGGGTCGACCTGCCCACCTTCTGGCGACGACGGGCGCGCCGGCTGCTGCCCCCGTTGGCCGTGGTCGTGCTGGTCAGCGTCGCCACCGCCCGGCTGGTCGGCGGCGACCTGCTCGTCGGCATCGGCCGGCAGACCCTCGGCGCACTGACGTTCACCAGCAACTGGCTGGAGATCGCGGCCGGCGCGAGCTACTTCCACAGCACCAGCCCCATCCTCTTCGTCAACTTCTGGAGCCTCGCGGTCGAGGAGCAGTTCTACCTCCTGTGGCCGCTGGCGCTGGTCGTCCTGCTCGCGCTCGCCCCCACCACCCGCTACCGCGTCGCGGCCGTCGTGCTGCTCGGGCTCGCCTCGACCGTGCTCATGGCTACCCTCCTCGCCACCGGCGCGGACGCCACCCGGGTCTACTACGGCACCGACACCCACCTCATGGGGCTCATGGGAGGGGCGGCGCTGGCCCTCGCCTGGGCCGACCCCGGGCACCGGGCCGGCCTGCGCACCCGCACCTGGCGACGGGTCCGGGGCCCCGCCGTCGTCGCCGCGCTGCTGGTCCTGGGCGGTCTGATGCGCTGGTCCGGGGAGGACTCGCCGCTCACCTTCCGCGGTGGCATCGCGCTCGCGTCGGCCGCCACCGTCGTACTCGTGGCGGGGCTCCTCGAGGCCCCCTCGCCGTGGCGGCGGGCCATGTCGCTGCGGCCGCTGGCCTGGCTCGGGCAGCGCTCCTACGGCATCTACCTCTGGCACTGGCCGGTGCTCGTCATCGCCGGGGCGCTCGTCCCGTACGCCGTCGGCACCGCCCGCGGCACCGCGGTCCTGCTCAGTGCCCTGGTCATCACCCTGGTCCTGGCCGAGCTCTCCTGGCGGCTCCTCGAGGTGCCGGTCCGTCGCCGGGGCATCCGTGCCAGCATCCGGGCCGCCGCCCGGTGGTTCACCCAGGGGTGGCACCGCAGCAGGCGTCCGCGCATCGTCGCGGCGGGTCTGGCGCTGCTGCTGCTGGCCACCGTCGTCGCGCTGATGACCGCCCCGGAGAAGTCCGCGACGCAGCGCCAGATCGAGCAGTCGCAGACCCGCATCGACAACGGCACGCCGGCCCCCGCGCCGACCCAGGAGGGGCCGGACGAGGCCGTGCGCCGGGGCAGCGGGCTCGGCGCGACCCTCGGCGCCGGTGCCGAGGGGTCCGACGGGGACGCGGCGGAGGACGCGGCGGGCGACGAGGAGGCGGCGGCCGACGAGGGCGAGGAGGGGGCCACCGAGGCGGAGGCCGCACCGTCGCCCGGTGAGGTGGACGTCAACGGCAGCACCTTCGCCGAGGACGCCGACGGGTTGCTCGTGCCCGCCGGGTCCGACCTCACCGCCATCGGCGACTCCCTGGTCGTCACCAGCGCCGACGGCCTGACCTACCGCTTCCCCGACATCGCCTTCGTCGCCGAGTCCAACCGTCAGTGGGGCGACGCGACGCAGCGGGTGGACGAGGCCCTCGAGGCCGGGACCGTCCGCGACAACGTCGTCCTCCACCTCGGCACCAACGCCGGGGTCGACGAGGAGGCGCTGCGGGCGGTGCTGGACAGGTTCGGTCCGGAGCGCAACGTGGTGGTCATGGACCTCTACGTCCAGGCCTCCTTCACCGAGTCCTCCAACGAGACCCTCCGGGAGGTCGTCGCGGACTACCCCCACGCGGTCGTCGGGGAGTGGAACGCGACGATCAGCGAGCAACCCGAGACGCTGCAGAGCGACAACGTGCACCCCGACCTCGACGGCATGCACGTCTACGCCGAGGTCGTCGCCCGCGCCTTCGACGAGCTCGCCCGCCGCGGCTGAGCCCGCCGGGCCCGACCCGCGCGGCGCGTCGTGCCCCACCCCGGTCAGCACTCCCGTCCGCCGCCCGGATGTGGCAGGCTCAGGGGCGTGAACATCGTCCTCGTCGAGCCGCACTTCCCGAAGAACCAGCGCGAGTTCGCCCGGGCCCTGGCGGAGGCCGGCGCCAACGTCATCGGCATCGGCGAGACCCCGCTGGACTACCTGGACGACCAGCTCACGTCCTGGATGGTCCACTACGAGCAGGTCGGGTCGGTGACCGACCGGGCGCAGATGACCGACGCCGTGCGCCGCGTCCAGGGCATGGTGTGGGTGGACCGCATGGAGTCGACCATCGAGTCCCACCAGATGGTGGCCGCCCAGGTCCGTGAGGACCTCGGCATCCCCGGCACCTCGGTGCGCACCACCTGGCTGTGCCGCGACAAGCCCTCGATGAAGGAGGCGCTGCGCGCCGCCGGCGTGCCGACCGCCCGGTCCACCGGGGCCGACGACGCCGCGCAGGTGTGGGACTTCGCCGCCGCTGTCGGCTACCCGCTCATCCTCAAGCCGCGGGACGCCGCCGGCGCCGCCGACACGGTGCGCGTCGGCTCGGACACCGAGCTCTCGGCCGCGCTGGAGCGCATGGGCCGCTACAGCTCGATCGCGGTCGAGGAGTTCATCGAGGGGCACGAGGGGTTCTACGACACCGTCTCCGTCGACGGCCGCATCGAGCTGGACTTCGCCTCCCACTACTTCCCCGGGGTGCTGGAGGGGATGCGCTCGCGGTGGATCTCCCCGCAGTTCGTGGCGACCAACCGCATCGACGACGGCGGTCTCTACGACGAGATCCGCGCCATGGGTCACCGGGTCAACGAGGCGCTGGGGATCGGCACGTCGGCGACCCACATGGAGTGGTTCCACGGTCCGCGGGGGCTGACCTTCTCCGAGATCGGCTGCCGGCCGCCCGGGGTCGGCTGCTGGGACCTCTACTGCGCGGCCAACGACATGGACGTGTATGCCGCGTGGGCGCAGTCCGTCGTGCACGGCGAGGTGCGCGAGCGCCCCAGCCGCAGCCACAGCGCGGGCATCGTCGCGCTGCGTCCGGACCGGGACGGCGTCATCAGCGGCTACAGCGGGCTGGAGGACGTGGAGAACCGCTACGGCCGGTGGATCATCGACGCGCACGTCCCGGTCGCCGGCACGGGCACCCAGCCGGTCGAGGCCGGCTTCATGGCCAACGCGTGGATCCGGATGCGGCACCCGGACTTCGACGTGCTGCGGGACATGCTCGACGACGTGGGGCGCACGGTGCATGTCTATGCCCGCTGAGGGCTCCGCCGAGGGCGACGGCCACGGGGCACCCGACCACCGGATCACCCTGCTGGGCCCCCAGCGCGACCCCGTCGTCGACGAGGTCATGCGCTCCCTGCGGCTCGAGGGTGCCCGGGTGGCGACCATCACCGCCGGGTGGCGCGACCGGGAGCAGGACGACACGGTGCTCGTCGACCAGCTCGGCGGCCGGTGCGTCAACCTCGGTCTGTGGCAGCGCATGCAGCAGATCTGGGAGGAGGACCCCGAGCTGGAGCACGCCGACCGGCGGCGCCGGCAGGTCCTCACCGAGATGCAGGAGCTCTACCTCATCGGGCTGCAGAAGGCGGTCGAGGCCTGCACGCGCATCCGGGGCCACCAGCCGCGCGACGCCCGGGTGCACCGGATGGCCGTGGAGGACGTCCTCGAGATCATCCGCGAGCTGGACGAGCGGCACGTCCAGCGGGTCGCCGAGGTGAACGACGAGTTCTTCGCCACCCACGAGCCGCAGCACCGGGACCCCGTCGTGCGGGGCCGGCACGAGGTGGGCCGCCTGGTCGGCGAGTGCGAGGCCGTGGTCATCGCCGGCGGGCACGTGGGCGTGCTCCTCGGTACCCTGCACATGTTCAACCTCGCCCCGGTGCTGGCCACCGCCGTGCCGGACCCGCGCGACCCCAGGGGCGTCCACGCCCGCGTCGACCGCCCGGTGATCGCCTGGGGTGCCGGCGCGATGGCGATCACCGAGCGGGTGGTGCTGTTCTACGACGACTCGGTCGTCGCCCCCGGGGTGGCCGAGGTGCTCATGGACGGGCTCGGCCTGACCCGCGGCCTGGTCGCCCTGCCCTCCGCCACCGACCGGCTCGACATCAAGGACCCGGACCGCATGCGCACCCTCACCCACCGGTGCCACCCGCGGGTGGCGCTGCCCCTGGACCCGGGTGACCGGGTCACCCTCACCGCGGACGGCCGGGTGCCCGAGGGCACCCGGGTCTTCGGGCCGGACGGCACCGTGACGAGGTATGCCTCCCCCGTCCCCCCGACCCCCGACACCCCCGCCGGCGCGACCACCACCCCCGGGCAGGAGGACGCGTGAGCCAGCAGACGGCATACCCGCTGCCCCCGCGGCACAAAGGCAAGCTCGCGATCAACGCGCTGCGCGCCCGCCGGCTGGACGAGCAGGTCGTCGAGCGCTTCCTGGCCGAGCGCGAGGTGCCGATCGTGGAGGGAGCGAAGTGCACCTTCCTCTACCGCGGCCACGCCGACGGGGTCGCCGTCCGGCACCGCATCGTCAACCAGCCGCAGCACGTGCCGATGAAGCGGCTGGAGGTGCCCGAGGGCACCACCCCGCTCTGGTACGTCACCATCGAGCTGCCGGCGGCGTCGCGGGTGGAGTACCAGATCGAGGTGCGCCAGGGCGAGGCCGTGGAGACCTTCAACGACCCGCTCAACCCGCACGTGGCGCACAGCCCGGTCGGGTCCTCCAGCGTGTGCCAGGCCGCCGGCTACCAGACCCCGGCGTGGGTCTCCCCGCAGCCGGACGCCCGGCCGGGAGAGCTGGTCGACCTCACCGTCCAGAGCAAGGCGCTGCGGCGGGCGACCCACCCGCGGGTCTACCTCCCGGCGCGGTTCCGGCGCAGCAGCCGCTACCCCTTGCTCGTCGTGCACGACGGCGACGACTACCTGAACTACGCCGCCATGCGCACGGTGCTCGACAACCTCATCCACGACCTGGACATGGCCGAGACGATCGTGGTCTTCACCAACCCCGGGGACCGGCTGCGCGAGTACCCCAACTCCGCCCCGCACGCGCGTCACCTCACGACCGAGCTGCTGCCGGCCCTGGAGGAGCAGCTGCCGCTCATCCGCCGCTCGGACGCCCGCTGCCTCATGGGCGCCAGCTTCGGGGCCGTCGCCTCGCTGTCCACCGCCGCCCGCAACCCCGGCGTGTGGGACAACCTCTTCCTGCAGTCCGGGTCCTTCGTCTTCACCGACATCGGCTCCGACCACGGCGGGGGGCCGGCCTTCGACCCGGTCGTGCGGTTCATGAACCGCTACCGTGAGCGTCCCCGACGGGTCGCCGAGCGGATGTTCATCACCTGCGGCGTCTACGAGCCGCTCATCGTGCCCAACCGCTCGATGGTGCCGGTCTTCGAGTCCACCGGGTCACGGGTGCAGTACGTCGAGTCACGGGACGGCCACTCCTGGGAGAACTGGAGAGACCGGCTGCGGGACGGGTTGTCGTGGATCTTCCCGGGTCCGCAGAAGCTGGTCTACGAATAAATCGATACATGAGAAGAAAGACGAAGGTCCGGCATGGCTGACCGCATCACCTATCTCCTCGTCGACGGGGAGAACATCGACGCGACCCTGGGCAACTCCATCCTGGGCCGCCGCCCGCACCCGGACGAGCGCCCGCGGTGGGACCGCCTGCTCACCTTCACCCAGGAGACGTGGGGGCAGAGCGCCAAGGGGCTCTTCTTCCTCAACGCCAGCAGCGGGTTGCCGATGTCCTTCGTCCAGGCGCTGCGCGCGCTGGGCTACACCCCGGTGCCGCTGTCCGGGACGGCCGAGGAGAAGGTCGTCGACATCGCCATCCAGCGCACGCTGGAGGCGCTGCACGCCCGCACCGACGACGTCATGCTCGTCAGCCACGACGGGGACTTCCTGGAGACGGTCACCCCGCTCATCGACGGCACCCGCCGCGTCGGTCTCATCGCCTTCGAGGAGTTCCGCAACGCGGGCTTCCAGCAGCTCGTGCACCAGGGCATGGAGTTCTTCGACCTCGAGCACGACACCCGGGCCTTCAACGCCCCGCTGCCCCGCCTGCGCATCATCCCGATCGCCGAGTTCGACCCGGCGCAGTTCCTGCAGTAACGGCGTCGCCGCAGATCAGAAGGTATGCATTGGGTAAAGAGTAGTGACTTCCGTGACTCCTGAGGTTAGTGTCGCTGCGTCCCTCTGAAGCAGTCAGACGCGGCCGGACGTCTCCGGTCAAGGAGATCCGTCATGCCCTCTGCCCGTCGCTTCGTGCTGTCCGCGCTCACCGCGATGGCCCTGGTCGTGCCCGGCGTCGGTGTCGACGTGGCCCTCGCCGCCGACCCCTCCGGGGACCCCGAGCACCGCTCGGTGGCCCTCGACCCGGTGCCGCAGGCCACCTCCGGCGAGGGCTCCGACGTCCTGCGGGGGACGCTGGACGTGGACGAGCAGGCCGTCACCGTCGTGGGGGTGCGCTGGTCGGGCCCGCAGGAGGGTGGGGCCCGGATGCGGGTGGAGCAGGACGGGGCCTGGGGTGAGTGGACCTCCCTGGAGGACGGCCTCGCCACCGGCCCCGAGGAAGGCGAGGGCGCAGAGGAGGCCGAGGGCGACTGGGGCACCGAGGGGACCGTGCTGCTCGACGCCGACCGGGTCCAGGTGGAGCTCTCCGGCGCGACCGAGGACGCCCGCATCGAGAGCTGGACCACCCACGTCACCGAGCAGGACGCCGCGACGGTGGCCGAGCTGCCGGTGCCCGACGCCGAGCCGGACGGCCTGGTCGTCGCCCGGCGCAAGGACTGGGCCCAGGGCATGGACCTCATCCCCAGCGCCGGGCCCATCCGCCCCTCGGCCAAGATGGGCATCACCCTGCACCACACCGCCACCGACGCCTACTACAGCGCCGAGGCGGTCCCGGCGATGCTGCGCGCGGTCTACCGCTACCACGCGCACACCCTCGACTGGCGCGACGTGGGCTACAACGCCATCGTCGACCGCTACGGGCGGGTCTGGGAGGGCCGCTCCGGCGGGCTGGAGAACAACGTGCAGGGCGCCCACTCCTACGGCATGAACTACGACTGGTTCGGGCTCAGCTCGCTCGGCAACCACGAGATCAGCCCGGTGCCGCAGGCCGAGCTCGCCGGCCTGGCCCGGACCGCCGGGTGGGTCCTCAACCTGCACGGGGCCGACGTCGGCCAGCAGAAGCGCTACACCAACGCCTACCTGGGCTGGACCCGCACCCTCTCCACCCTGCACGGGCACCGCGACGTCTACGCCACCAGCTGCCCCGGCTGGCAGATGTACCAGATGCTCGGCGCCCTGCGCACGATGGTCGCCGCCGAGCAGCGTCTGGAGCGCACGGCCGTGCAGCGGATCGGTGGCTCCACCCGCTACGACGTCGCCGCGGGCCTCGCCCACGAGGGCGCCGCCTACGGCGTGGACACGGCCTATGTCACGCAGGGCCCGGAGATCGCCGACGCGCTGGGGGTCGGCCCGGTCGCCAGCAAGGGGCACGCCGCCGTCCTGCTGACCCGCCCCGACGCGGTCCCGCCGTCCACCATGGACGTGCTCGAGGACATGGGCGCCCTGGAGGTCGTCCTCGTCGGGGGCACCCAGGCCGTCACCCCCGCCGTGGGACGGGCGTTCGAGGCGCAGGGGTATGCCGTGCGCCGCGTGTCGGGCACGGACCGCTACGACACCGCGGTGCAGCTCAGCTACGAGCAGGAGTGGCACAGCGGCACCGTCTACCTCGCGAGCGGCAGCAACCTCACCGACGCCCTCGGGGGTGGCGCGGCCGCGGCCCACGTCGAGGCACCGATGCTGCTCACCCGGACGACGAACCTGCCGCCGGTGACCGCGGCGCGGCTCGCCGAGCTCGCGCCCCAGCGCGTCGTCGTCCTGGGCGGGACGGGCGCGGTCGCCGAGTCGGTGGTCCGGCAGGCGCAGCAGCTGCTGCCCGGCGCGAGCATCGAGCGGATCGGCGGCGGCAACCGCTACCAGACGAGCGCGCTCATCGCGATGGACGCCTTCGAGCACTCGACCACGGCGGTGCTCGCGGCCGGCGACGCCCCGGTGGACGCGATGGCCGGCACCCAGCTGGCGGCGGACCGCTCGGCCCCGCTGCTGCTGGTGCGCAAGGGCTGCCGGACGAGCTCGGTGGACGAGGTCTACGACGCCCTCGACATCCGCCTCTCCCGGCTCGCCGGCGGGTCGGGCGTCCTCTCCTGGGAGGCCGGCTCGACCACCTGCTGACTCCCGGGGTGGAGAGCCGGCACCCGAGCCGCCCCAGGCGCCGCCTCTCCATCCCGGGTCCCTCCCTCGCCGGCGCCACGCACGAGGCACGATGGCGGGGTGAACGTGCGCGAGCTGGTCCGGACGAGCCCGGCCACCCGGGCGGGGCTGTCCATCGCGGTGGCCACCGGGGCCTACGGGGTGTCCTTCGGCGCGCTCGGCACGGCCAGCGGTCTGGGCGTGCTCGAGGTCTGCCTGCTCAGCCTGCTGCTCTTCTCCGGGGGCTCGCAGTTCGCCTTCATCGGGGTGCTGGCCGGGGGCGGCAGCCCCGCCTCGGCCGCGGGCGCGGCCACGCTGCTGGGGCTGCGCAACGGGGTCTACGGCATGCAGGTCAACACCCTGCTGCGGCCGCGGGCTGGCGTCGGCTCGCGGCCGCGCAGGTCACGATCGACGAGTCGACGGCCATCGCCCTGGGGCAGACCGACCGGGTCGAGCAGGGGCGGGGCTTCTGGACCGCGGGCCTCGGGGTCTTCGTGCTCTGGAACCTCATGACCCTCGTCGGCGCTCTGGCCGGGGACGCGCTCGGCGACCCGCGGCGGTGGGGCCTGGACGGCGCCGCGGTGGCGGCCTTCCTCGGCCTGCTCTGGCCGCGCCTGCGCGGACGTGAGCCCTGGGCGGTCGCCACGGTCTGCGCGGTGGTGACCGTGCTGGCCATACCTCTCGTGCCACCGGGCATCCCCATCCTCGTCGCGGCCGCCGTCGCCGCCCTCGTCGGGTGGTGGGGGCGCGAGCGCGCGCCCGAGGAGGTGGCCGCACGATGACGGTATGGCTGTGGCTGCTCGCCGCGTGCGGGCTGGCCTTCCTCACCAAGCTCAGCGGCTACCTCGTGCCGCACCGGCTGCTCGGCTCGCGCACCCTGGTCCGGGTCTCCGGGTGCATGACGGTGGGGCTGCTGGCCTCCCTGGTGACGATGAACGTCGTGGCGGACGGCCAGGCGCTCGCCCTGGACTCCCGGGTGCTGGCGCTAGGGGCGGCCGTGGTCGCCCTGCTCCTGCGGGCGCCCTTCCTGCTCGTCGTCGTCGTGGGCGCGGCGGCCGCGGCGCTCGGCCGGCTCGCGGGACTACCGTGACCGGCATGACCCGCCGCAGTCGCTCCTGCGGCACGCCCTGGCTCTTGCTCCTCCTGGGCGGGCTGTGGGTGCTGGTGCCCGCGTGGATCTGGCCCACCCGGGCGGGGGTGCTGCTGGCCGGGCACCCGGCCTACCCCGTCGCCGTCTCGCTCGCCGCGGTCGTCGGCGTCCTGCTGCTCGCCGCCGGGCTCCGCAGCAGCCGGGCCCGGGGCAGGAGCGGGACCAGGGACGTCACCCCTCCCCCCGGGCAGCCGCGGCGCCGAGGGCACTGGCTGCGGGTGGTGGGACGCGTGGCGGCGGTCGCGACGAGCGTCCTCGTGCTGGGGGTCCTCGCCTGGCTGCGGCCCTTCGGCGCCAGCTCGCAGGCCGTCGCCCTCGTGGAGGGCACGTCCGAGGTCGCGGTGACCGACTCCGCCACGCGGATCACGCTCACCCCGGCGGGCGAGGCACCGGCGGACGGGCTCGTCTTCCAACCGGGCGCGCGGGTCGACCCCCGGGCCTACCTCCCGCTGCTCACCCGGATCGCCGCGGACGGCCACCTGGTCGTCGTCGTCAAGCAGCCCTTCGACATCGGCTTCGCCGCGGCGGGGGCGCCGGGGGCGGTCATCGAGGACCATCCCGGGATCGGAACCTGGGTCACCGCCGGACACAGCCTCGGCGGCGTCGTCGCCTCGACGTATGCCGCCGACCACCCCGACGAGATCGACGGCCTGCTGCTCTGGGCGTCCTACCCGCTGGACGACCTGAGCGGGCGGGAGGACCTGGCCGTCGCCACGGTGTCCGGCAGCGAGGACGGGCTCGCCACCCCGGCCGACATCGAGGCCAGCCTGGCCGACCTGCCGCCGGACACGCAGGTGGTCGAGGTCGCCGGCGGGATCCACGCCTTCTTCGGCGACTACGGCGAGCAGCCGGGCGACGGCATACCGGGGATCAGCCGGGCGCAGGCGCAGGCGGAGATCGTCGAGGCCAGCCTGGCCCTGATGGACGCCGCGGGCGCGCCTTGACCGGGCGACTGGCCCGCTGACCTGCCCCGTCACCCCACCTCGCCTGGATAGGGTGGAGGGGACCGCCCGGCGCCGTGCAGGCTGAGGGGACGGTCGCCGTGGGTTCTGCGTCCATGTCGGGCCACGACCCACCGGTTGGACCACACGTCATACCTGAGGAGCCCCATGGATCTCGCCGGTCCCGTCCTGATCGTCGCGTTCGTCGTCATCGTCCTGGTCGTCCTGGGGGTGGTGGCCTTCGTCTACGCCAAGGTGCGGTTCAAGATCGCCACCCCCGACGAGGCGCTCATCATCACCGGTCGCAAGAGCGGCACCCCCGTCATCAACCCCGAGACCGGCGACGAGACCACCGACCTGTCCGGCCAGCGGGTGGTCATCGGCGGCGGCACGTTCGTCAAGCCCATCTTCGAGCAGGTGGCGCGGCTGTCGCTGGCCTCGCAGAGCTTCCCGGTCACCGCCGAGGACGCCACCACCAAGAGCGGGGTCGGGGTGACCCTGCGCAGCATCGCCGTCGTCAAGGTGGGGGGCACCGAGCGCATGGTGCGGGCGGCCGCGCAGCGCTTCGCGGGGCGCAGCCAGGAGCAGGTCATCGAGCAGCAGACCAGTGAGGTGCTGGTCGGTGTGCTGCGCACCATCGCGGGCACGCTGACGGTGGAGTCGATCCTCTACGAGCGGCAGGACTTCTCCAAGGAGGTCAAGGACATCGCCGTGCCGATGCTGGCCGAGCGCGGGCTCATCCTGGAGAACTTCGAGATCCAGACGGTCGAGGACTCCGGCGACTACATCCGCAACCTGGGCCGGCCGCGCGCCGCCGCGGTCGCCCGGGACGCCGAGATCGCCGAGGCGCAGGCCCGGCAGGAGAGCACCGAGCGCTCCAACGAGTCGGCCGTGCAGATCGCGGAGTCCGACAAGGCGCTGGCGCTGCGCAACGCGCAGATCGCCCGCGAGACCGCGCAGGCCGAGGCCGAGGCCGGGGCGGCGAAGGAACGCGCTGAGGCCGAGGCGCAGCAGTCGGTGCTCGTCGAGCAGGAGCAGGTGGCCCAGCGCCGGGCGGCGCTGCGCGAGCAGGAGCTGCAGACCGAGGTCCGCAAGCCGGCCGAGGCGCGCAAGTACGAGGCGGCCCAGGAGGCCGACGCCCGCAAGTACGCCGCGGAGCAGGAGGCCGAGGCCGCCAAGACCACGGCCATCCGCAAGGCGGAGGCCGAGGCGCAGCGCACGACCGCGCAGGCCGACGCGGAGGCCGCAGCCCTGCGGGCCCGCGCCGAGGCCGCGCTGGTCGAGCAGCAGCGGAACGCGGAGGGTGCGCTGGCGCAGGCCCGCGCCGAGGCCGACGGGGTGCAGGCGCGCGGTGAGGCCGAGGCGGCCGCCGAGCGGGCCAAGGGCGAGGCGCGCGGTGCCGCGATCAAGGCTGAGGCCGACGCCTACCAGACCTTCCCCGAGTCGGCGCGCCTGCAGATGGTGCTCGACGCGCTGCCCAAGATGGCCCAGCCCTACGCCGACGCCCTCGGCAGCATCGACGACATCACCGTCATCGACCGCGACGGCGCCTCCCGGCTCTCCGGCCAGGTCTCGACCGGGGTCCAGGAGCTGGCGAAGCAGCTGAAGTCGCAGACCGGCATCGACCTGCTGCAGATGCTGCGCAGCGGGCGGTCGGCCGACGACCGGCCGGCGGACGAGGTCGTCCCGTCGGCCACGGTCGACACGGCGGACAGCACCGTCGACGGCTGACCGGGCGGTCCGTCGCGCGGACGCGTCGACGCCTCCGGTGACACGGGCCCCGGCCCGGGCCGACGAGGCCTGAAGGAGGGTCCATGGAGAGGACGGACGAGCCCGACCTGGCCGCGCTCGTGCGCCAGGAGGACCTGCGCGCGGTCCGGGAGCGCCTGCTCGAGCTGGACCTGCCCGTGCTGCTCGACGAGCTCGAGCGGTTGGACGCCCGGGCCCGGGCCGTGGCATACCGGATGCTGCCGAGAGCGGCGTCGGTGCGGGTCTTCGAGCTGCTCGCTCCCGCGCTGCAGAGCGAGCTCCTGACGCAGCTGCGCTCCCAGGACGTCGGGCTCCTCGTGGCCGAGCTGGACCCGGACGACCGGGCCTCGTTGCTGGACGAGCTGCCCACGTCGGTGGCCCGGGAGCTGCTCACGGGCCTGGAGCCGGACGAACGCCGCATGACCCTCGCCGTGCTCGGCTACCCGCCGGAGTCGGTGGGTCGCCGCATGACCCCGGAGGTCCTCTCCCTGCCGCTCGGCATCACCGTGGCCGACGCCCTGGTGCAGGTCCGGGAGGGGGCGGACGCGGCGGAGACGATCTACATGCTGCCCGTGGTCGACCCGGGTCGGGTGGTCGTCGGCGTGGTGTCGCTGCGGCGCCTGCTGGTCACCGACCCCGAGACGGTCGTCGACGCCGTCATGTCGGCGCCCATCACGGTCACCGCGACCCTGGACCAGGAGGTCGCCGCCCGGTCGGTCCGCGACCACGGCGCGCTCGCGGTGCCGGTCGTCGACGCCGAGGACCGACTGCTGGGGGTGCTCACCGTGGACGACGCCATGCGCATCCTGGAGCTGGAGGAGTCCGAGGACGTCGCCCGCTCGGGGGGCACCGTGCCCACCGGCCGTCCCTACCTCTCCACGTCGGTGTGGCGCCTGGTCCGCAGCCGAGTCGCCTGGCTGCTGATCCTCATCGTCGCCGCCGCTCTGACCGTCAACGTCCTCGACTACTTCGAGGACACGCTCGCCCGGGTCGTCACGCTGGCGCTCTTTGTCCCCCTGCTCATCGGCACCGGCGGCAACGTGGGCGCCCAGTCCGCGACGACCGTCATCCGCGCTCTCGCGCTGGACGAGGTGCGCACCCGGGACGTCGGCCGGGTCCTGGTCCGGGAGGTGGCGGTCGGCGTTCTCCTGGGCGGTGCGCTGGCGCTGCTCGCGTTCCTGCCGTCGGCCTGGCTGGCCGGGGTCGACATCGCCGTCGTGCTCGCCATCTCGTTGGTGGCGGTGTGCACCCTGGCGGCGGGCGCCGGTGGCGTCATCCCCATCGTCGCGCGCCGCCTGGGGGTCGACCCGGCGGTGATCAGCGCGCCCTTCATCACCACGTTCGTGGACGCCACCGGGCTCGTCGTCTACTTCCTGGTCGCCGGGCTGGTCCTGGGGCTGTAGGCGGGTCGGTCACTCCAGTGACAGACCCAGCTCGGCGAGCACCCGGTCGCTGACCACCGCGGACCCTCCCACGACGTAGATCGCCGAGAGGGTGAGCCGGTCCAGGGCGGCGGCGGTGCGTCCGGGCACCGTGGTCTCCCGGGTGAGCAGCAGGGGAGCGTCCTGGCGCCCCGCCCGTGCGGCGGCCACCAGCGCGTCGGGGTATGCGGTGCCCGAGGTCACGTAGGCGCGGCTGGTGCCGGCGGGGTAGAGCTGGGCGACGGACTGGGCGGTGGCGTACCGGTCGGCGCCGGACACCCGGGTGAAGCCACCGGTGTCGCTGAAGCTGCCGGCGGCCCGTGCCGTGGCCCCCGAGACCGCCGCATCGCCGCCCAGCACGATGACCTGGCCGGGGGAGAGGCGTCGCAGCTGCTCGGCGACCACGGGGGGGAGCGACGTCGGGCGGGTGAGCAGCAGCGGTGCTCCCTGGCGGGCGGCCAGGGCGGCGCCGGAGAGCGCGTCGGGGTAGTCCTGCCCGCTGGCCAGGTAGACCCGCGGGACGTCCGGCGGGTAGTGCGCGGCGACGGTGGCCGCCACGTGGTAGCGGTCGGCGCCACCCAGCCGCTGCACCTCCCCGCTCGAGGAGTATGCCGCCAGCTGGGAGACGACCGTGTCGGAGACGGCCGCCGAGCCCCCGACCACGACGATGCGCCCCGGCTGCAGTCGGGCCAGCGCCTGGGCGGTCGACGACGACAGCGACGCCGGGTCGGTGATGAGCAGGGGCGCGTCGCGGACCCCGCTGCGGGCTGCCGCGGTGAGGGCGTCGGGGAAGTCGCGACCGGAGGCGATGTAGGCGGTGGAGACCCCCACCGGCCAGGCACGCGCCACGGCGGCGCTCGTGGCATACCGGTCCGCGCCCGCGATGCGGGTGGCAGGTCGCACCGTGGGCTCGGCGACGAAGGTGAAGTAGTGCGAGGACAACCCGTTGCGGTGGGTCGGGTACGGGCGGGCGAAACGCAGGTCAGGGCCGGTCACGTCGCGGTAGGTGTAGCGCCCCGCGGAGGTGTAGCCCTCGATCCGGGCCCTCACGACGCGGCCACCGAAGGCCCCGAACCCGTCGCGCTGCAGCACCTGCACCCGTTCCACCCAGGAGATGCCGAAGGTCGACTCCAGGGTGCTCACGGGCAGCTCTGCGGTCCAGGTGTGGCGGGCGTTGCCGGCGACGCCGTCGTAGGCGTCCGGGTGGGCACGCAGGTAGGGGTGCGCCGCTGAGCCTGGTGCGGTGTGCCCGCCCGAGGAGGAGGAGAACATCGTCGTGGCCAGCGCCCGGCCGGTGCCGAACGGGTAGCTGAGCACCTGGCCCGCCGTGGCGCCGACCGCGGCGTCGGTGTTGGGGTGCTCGTAGGAGGTGATCCCACCGCCGCTGGTCCGCACCCCTCTGCCCCGGTAGACCTGGCAGGCCACCGTGTCGCACGTGTCGTAGATCGCCGTCCCACCCACCCCACGGGCGGCATACGTCCGCGCGCTCACGGCCTGGCTGCGCAGGGCGGCGGCGTGGAAAGAGGCGGGCATCTCCGAGGCCACGACCGAGCGCAGGTACGACTGCATCGGCAACCGGTTGACCGTCTGGAGGGTGGACGTGCCGGTGTGCACCGCCGTGAGTGCGCCGCGGTAGATCCGCCGGGAACCGTCGGGCAGGAAGAGGTCGACCGTGCCCTCGGTCGGGGAGCTGAAGGTCAGCGGGCAGGCGCGGGTGAGACCCGCCGGCCAGGTGGTCGACCACACCCCGTCGACCCGGCCCTGCAGGGTGCAGCTCCTCGACGAGGTGCCCGTCGCCGTCACCCGCCACTGGGCGCGACCGGAGGGCAGGGCATACGTCGTGGTGCTGGTGGCGGCGTTGCCGACCCGGAGGCCGGAGCGGTGGGCCACCCGGGTCACCCCGTCGTCGTCGACGGTGATGCCGACGCGGATGGGCCCGAAGGTGAGCGTGTCCAGGCGGGTGCCCGGGTAGTAGTAGCTCAGGATCTGGCCGTGGGTCAGCCCGGCGAGGCCGGCTCCGTGCGCGCCGTACTGGGACATGCCGATGCCGTGGCCGAAACCGCGTCCGCTGATGGTGTACGACCCGTCCACGGGGCGGCGGTAGACCTCGGCGCCTGGCTGGGGAGGGGGCAGCTGGGACAGGACCGGTGCTGCAGCCGACACTGCGGGCGACACCGCCGGACGCGCAGCACCAGCACTGTCGGCCTGGGCAGGGACCTGCCCCAGCGCGAGGGCCAGCGCGGAGCCAGCCACCACCACGGCTGTCGAGAACCGTCGAAGGAGCATCATGGACTCCTTGTCCTCCCGGCGGCCCACGAGGTCGCCGATCTCCTCAGTGTGGCACTCCGCGCCCAGGATGGACAGAGCCTGTGCGGGACCGAACCTGCACCACCCTCTCGAGGTGCGTTCGGCGAGCTCAGGGGCCCGACCGGCCGGCGGGTATCAGCGCAGGTGGCTTGCCCCGTTGAGGTCCAGGACCGCCCCCGAGGCCCACTCCGCCCGCGGATCGGCGAGGGCGAGCACGGCATCGGCGACCTCGTGCGGCTGAGCGACCCGGCCGAACGGGCTCTGCGCCTTCGTGGCGGCCCCCCGGTCCCCGGCCAGCGCATACCCGGCCATCTCGGTCTCGATGAAGCCCGGTGCCACCGAGGTCACCGCGATCCCGTGCCTCCCCAGCCGGATCGCCATCGACTGGCCGAAGGAGTGCAGGCCGGCCTTGCTCGCGCCGTAGGCCGGGATGTCCGGCTCGCCCCGGTAGGCACCGCGGCTGCCGATGTTGACGATCCGACCCACCGGGACGCCGTCCGCGGGCCGCACGTCGATCATATGGCGCGCCACCTGCCAGGTCAGGTGGGCCGGGCCGAGCAGATTGGTCTCCAGGGTGCGCCGCCAGATCTCCACCCACTCGGGGTATGCCGTCTCCTCCAGCGGGTGGTCGCCGCGCCGGCTCCCACCCTCCGACGGTGCGGCGAGCATCGCCGCGTTGTTGACCAGGACGTCGACCCGGCCCAGGGCCTCGACCGCCTCGGTCGCCAGCCGCTCGACGGCGTCCGGGTCGGCGAGGTCTGCCTGCACGACGGCGTGACCGTCACCCGGGAGGGAGCGGCATACCTCGTGCGCGGCCTCGTCGCTGCCCAGGTAGTGGACGACCGCCCGGTCGCCGCGCGCAGCGAAGGCGCGGGCCACCGCCGCCCCCACACCTCGGGAGGACCCGGTGACCAGGACGCCGCGGGAGGGGTGGGAGCTCATCCGACCATCCTGTCACCCACCGGAGGGAGGCGCCCATGACGCAGGCCCTCCCCGCGGTGCGGGAAGGGCCTGTGCCGTCACTCGGTGGAGGCGACCGGACTCGAACCGACAACCCTCTGCTTGCAAAGCAGATGCGCTACCAATTGCGCCACGCCCCCGAGGGGTATGAAGTTGTCCGACCGCCGCGCACCCGCTCCTGCTGGGCGGGAGCCGGGTCCGGCGGGTGGTGGGGTTACTGGCCCGGCTGACCGGGCACGTCGTCGGTGGCCTCGGCCCACAGGTCGCGCTCGGCCTGCTGGTCCTGCATCCGCTTGAGGGCCACGAGGCCGGCGGCGGCGGCGGCCACCATGAGGAGACGCTTCATCTGTCGATCAACTCCTGATCTCGGCGACGACGCAGGTGGGTGGTGGGCCTAACTGGACTTGAACCAGTGACCTCTGTCTTATCAGGACAGCGCTCTAACCGACTGAGCTATAGGCCCGGGCACGTGCGAGGCACGCGACGGTCGAGATTACCTCACGGCCCGGAGCGCCGCCAAAACACCGACCTCCGGCTCCTCGCACCGATAGCAGGTCTTGAACACTATGTAGCAGGTCTACTACATTGGCTCCATGTCGTCCTTACCAGCGGCGATCCACTGCCACGGCCTCACGATGTCCTACGGCGACCACCTGGTCCTCGACGGGATCGACCTGGAGGTGCCCCGCGGCCAGGTGGTGGCCCTGCTGGGACCCAACGGCGCGGGCAAGACGACGACGGTCGAGATCCTCGAGGGCTTCCGTCAGCCCTCCGCCGGCCAGGTCACGGTACTGGGGGAGAACCCGTCGACGGCCCCCGAGTCGTGGCGGTCCCGGGTGGGCGTGGTGCTGCAGAGCTGGCGCGACCACGGCACCTGGAAGGTGCGCGACCTCATCGAGGTCATGGGTGGCTACTACGCGCCCTACGCCACCGCGGCCGTGCCCCGTCCCTGGTCGACCGACGAGCTGCTGACCCGCGTGGGGCTCGCGACCCAGGCCGGCGGCCGCATCGACAAGCTCTCGGGCGGGCAGCGCAGGCGCCTGGACGTGGCCATCGGCCTGGTGGGCCGGCCCGAGCTGCTCTTCCTGGACGAGCCGACGACCGGCCTGGACCCGGCCGGCCGGCGCGACATCCACGACCTCGTCGCGGACCTCGCCGACCTGCGGACGACCGTCCTCGTCACCACCCACGACCTCGCGGAGGCGGAGAAGATCGCCGACCGGCTGCTCATCCTGGCCGGGGGTCGCATCGTGGCCGACGGCACCCCGGACGCGCTGCGCCACCAACTGTCGCGGTCCAGCGAGGTGCGGTGGCGCGACCGGGCGACAGGGCAGGTCACCGTGCACGCGGACGCCGACCCCACGGCATACCTCGCGCATCTCCTCAGCACCCGTCCGGGCGAGGTCGAGGTGCTCGAGGTGCGCGCGGCCTCCCTGGAGGACATCTACCTCGACATCGTGCGCCGCTCCGAGACCGACGAGCACGACGGCGCCGACCTACCCACCGCCGCCCTGGAGGCTCTGCGATGACCACGGCCATCCCGACCGCCGTGGTCCGGTCCGCCGCCCGGCAGGCCCGGATCACCCTCGTCCGGAAGTACACCTCGCCCGCCGGCCTGAGCGTCGTCGTCGTCTCGCTCGTGGTCCTCGTGGTGCTGTGGTTCCTGCGGGACGCCGAGTTCGGTGTCGCCCAGGTCGGGGCGAGCGGCTACATCTTCAGCGGCTTCCTCGCCTTCGGCGTCATCTCGGCGGCCGTCCTCGGGGTCGCCGGCGAGCTGCAGGCCGAACGTGAGGACGGCACCCTGCTCCGCGCGAAGGCGGTGCCCCACGGTATGACGGGTCACCTGCTCGCCAAGATCCTCGTCGCGCCCTTCGACGCGCTCATCCCCATGCTGCCGGCCATCGTCGGGGCGGCGATCTTCCTGCCCGACGTCATGCCCCGCGACCTCCTCGGGTGGGTGCTGCTCCTCGTCGTCTTCCTGCTGGGGGTGGTGACCATGCTCCCGTGGGGTGCGGTGCTCGGCTCGGTCTTCCGCACGATGATCGGCCTCGCCTGGGCGATGATGGCGATGTATGCCGTGGCCGCCCTCTCCGGGGTGTTCTACCCGGTCGGTGGCTGGCCGGCGCCGCTGCAGTGGGCCGCGCAGTGCAGCCCGCTCTACTGGATCGGGGTCGCGGTGCGCTCCGTCCTGCTGCCGCCGGAGGCGGCCGCGGCCGAGATCGGGGGCGAGTTCCGGCTCGTGCTGGCCCTGCTGGTCCTCCTCGGGTGGGCGGTGGTGGGCCTGCTCGTCGCCCCGGTCCTGCTGCGCCGGATGGCGCGCCGGCAGTCCGGCAGCACCGTCCAGGCGGCCCGCGAGCGTGTCCTGGCGAAGGGCTACTGACCCCCGTGCCCAGCGAGTCACCGCCGCTGCACAACCGCATCGCGATGCTGCGGGTGGAGCGCGGCATCAGCCGCCGCGAGCTGGCCGAAGCGCTGGGCGTGCACTACCAGACGGTGGGCTACCTCGAACGGGGCGAGTACAGCCCCTCCCTCGTCCTCGCGCTGCAGATCGCCGAGTACTTCGCCGTGCCGGTCGAGACCGTCTTCAGCCGACGACCCTTCCCGCCGCTGGGCGGCTGACCGCCCCTGCCGACGATGGCGGGCAACCCCCTCACCAGGCTACTATTGAGTGTAGTAGTTATCCCACAGAGAGGTGAGGACGATGAACACCACCCAGAGCACGACCCGACCGATCGTCGTGGGCTTCGACGGGTCGCAGAGCTCCCAGGACGCCATCCGGTGGGCGGCTGACGCCGCGGCCCGCCTGGTCGCGCCCCTCGTGGTCCTGCACGCCGCCGACCGCATCGTCCACGCGCAGGACGTCTCCATCGGCATCTGGGACCCCGCCGCCGAGCACCAGCGGGCCGCCGACCTCGCCGAGCAGGGCGCCGCGATCGCCCGGGAGGCGCATCCCGACCTCGAGGTCACCGCGCAGGGGTCCTTGCTCGGTCCCCGCCAGGCGCTCGACGAGGCGTCCGCCCACGCGAGGGGCGTCGTCGTCGGGTCGCGCGGCTTCGGCCGGGTCCGCAGCACCCTCCTGGGCGCCACCGCCTACGGCCTCACCGGCCACGCCCGGTGCCCGGTCACCGTCGTCCCGGGGCCGGCCTCCATGCCCGGGCCCGAGTCCCGCGTGGTGGTCGGTGTCGACGGGTCCCCGGAGTCCGAACGGGCCGCCGAGGCTGCCGCGAGGTGGGCCCAGGCTTGGGGCGCGGACGTGCTCGTCGTCAGCAGCTGGGAGCGGCCGACGACCGACCCGTGGGGTCTGAGCGTGGACGGTATGCGGTCGGTCGACGAGGCCGCCGAGGTGCGCCGTGAGCGGGCGGCGGGGCAGGCGCGGCATGCCGCGGACGCCCTCACGACCGCCTTCCCCGACCTCTCGGTGGAGATCGCCACCCCCAGCGGGCGCGCCGACGAGAACCTCGTCGAGGCATCGTCCGACGCGGCGCTGCTGGTGCTGGGCAACCGGGGCAGCGGACGGCTCTCGTCGTTCCTGCTGGGGTCGACGACGCGCAACATCCTGCACATGAGCATGGTGCCGGTGCACATCGTGCGCTGACCCGGCCGTCCCGTGCCGGCACCGGGCGGCCGGCTCACCTCACTCGTCGGAGAGCGTCACCTGGGCGCCTCCGACGAGGGCGGCGCAGATGTTGTAGAGGAAGGCCGAGAGGGTCGCCAGGGCGGTGAGCAGGAAGACGTTGAGCACGCCCAGCACCGCCGACAGGGCCATGACCCGGCTGAACCCGAGGTAGTCGGTGAGGTCGATGGTCGGGCCGCTGGCCTCGCCGCTGGTGATCTGGGCGAGGAAGCCGTTGATAGTCGAGAAGACATTCATCCCGGACAGCACGGTCCACAGCACCGCCACCATGACGACCCCGGAGATCCCCAGCGCCACCGAGACGAGGAAGCTGATCTTCAGCACCGACCACGGGTCGACGCGCTGCGCGGTGAGGCGCACGCGTCGCGGGCCGCCGCGACGTGGGGCCGGGCGGCCGGGCGGGCGGTTGCCGGACGTCCGGGCCGTGCTCCCCTGGATCCCGTCGCGCGGGCCCGCCCCCCGAGCCGTGGACCCACCCCGTCCCGCGCTGGCCCCTGCGGCCGACCCCGAGGCCAGGCCGGCGGTCGCGCCACGCAGGGCACGGGCCTTGCGGGCGGCCAGGTCACGACCCTGAGCGGTGCGCGCGAGCGCCCCGTCCTTCATCTTGGCGGCCGCCGAGCGGTCGTCCCCGTCGTCCCGGGGGGTGGACGCCGACCCGCGCTGGGGGGAGGCGCCGGCGTCGCCGGCGGCCTTCTGGTGCACCTGCGTCTCGTCGGTCGAGGAGCGGGACCCCGAGGGGCCCGGAGTGCTGCTCATGCGCCGTCGTCCTCCGTGCTCTCGGTGCTGTCGGTCTCAAAGCCCTCGGTGCCGTCGGCCGCGTGCTCGCCGGCCGGCACGGTGTCCTCGTTCTGACCCGACGGTACGCCATCGTCCTCGCGGACCGCCGCATCCGCGCCGTCGACCTGCCCGGCGACCTCGGCAGCCTCGACGGCCTCCGCGGCCTCCTCGAGCTCCTCCTCGCCGGCCGCCTCCGCGTTGCGGGCGATCGCCAGCACCGCATCGCCCCGGCCGGGGTTGGCGAAGCGCACACCGCTGGTGTCGCGACCGGTGACCCGGACCCCGCGCTCTCCGCCCACCGCCGAGCGCACGACGTTGCCGCGCTCGGTGAGCACGAGCACCTCGTCCGAGTCGTCGACCAGCAGCGCTCCGACCACGGGCCCGGCCTTCTCGGTGGCCTTGGCGACCTTGATCCCGAGCCCACCACGACCCTGCACGCGGTACTGCGACACCGGGGTGCGCTTAGCCATACCGGTCGAGAAGACGACGAAGACGTAGGGGTCGGTGCCGGCGGCGACGACCTGCATCGCCAGCAGCTCGTCGTCGCGGCGGAACTTCATCCCGGTCACGCCCGAGGTCGCGCGCCCCATCGGGCGCAGCATCTCGTCGGCCGCGGGGAAGCGCACCGACTGGCCGTCCCGGGAGACGAGCAGGACGTCGTCGTCGCCGTGGGCCAGGGCCGCACCCACCAGCTCGTCGCCGTCGCGCAGGTTCACCGCGATGAGACCGCCGGAGCGGGGGGAGTCGTAGTCGGTGAGCCGCGACTTCTTGACCAGGCCGTTCTTGGTCGCCAGGAGGAGGTAGGGCGCCTGCTCGTAGTCGCGCAGCGGCAGCACCGATCGGATGGTCTCGTCCGGCTGGAAGGCCATGAGGTTGGCGACGTGCTGACCCTTGCCGGTCGGTCCGGCCTCGGGGAACTCGTAGGCCTTGGACCGGTAGACCCGCCCCTGGTCGGTGAAGAAGAGCATCCAGTGGTGGGTGCTGGTGACGAAGAAGTGCTGCACGACGTCGTCCGCCCGCAGCGCTGCCCCGCGGCGGCCCTTGCCGCCCCGGTGCTGGGCGCGGTACTCGCGCACCGGGGTCCGCTTGACGTAGCCGCCCCGGGTGATGGTGACGACGACGTCCTCCTCGGTGATGAGGTCCTCCATCGACATGTCGCCGTCGAACAGGTCGATCGTGGTGCGCCGGTCGTCGCCGAACTTGTCGACGATCTCGGCGAGCTCGGTGGAGATGATCTCCCGCTGCCGGGCCGGGCTCGCCAGGATCGCCTCGAACTCGACGATCTGCGCCTCCAGCTCGTCGTGGTCGGCCTGGATCCGGGCCCGCTCCAGCGCCGCGAGCCGGCGCAGCTGCAGGTCGAGGATGGCGCGGGCCTGGAGCTCGTCGATCCCCAGCATGTCCATCAGGCCGGTCAGCGCCTCGTCGGCCGACGGGCTGCGCCGGATGTGCGCGATGACCTCGTCGAGCTGGTCCAGCGCCTTGAGGTAGCCGCGGAAGACGTGGATCCGCTTCTCCGCCTCCCGCAGCCGGAACTGCGTGCGCCGGACGATGACCTCGACCTGGTGGTCGACCCAGTGCCGGATGAACGCGGAGATCGGCAGCGTCCGCGGGACCCCGTCCACGAGCGCCAGCATGTTGGCGCCGAAGGACTGCTGCAGCTGGGTGTGCTTGTAGAGGTTGTTGAGGACGACCTTGGCGACGGCGTCCCGCTTGAGCACGATGACCAGCCGCTGCCCGGTGCGTCCGGAGGTCTCGTCGCGCAGGTCGGCGACCCCGGTGAGCTTGCCGTCCTTGACGAGGTCGGCGATCTTCTTGGCCAGGCTGTCCGGGTTGACCTGGTAGGGCAGCTCGGTGGCCACGAGGCAGGTGCGGCCCTGGATCTCCTCGACCTCGACGACGGCCCGCATGATGATCGAGCCGCGGCCGGTGCGGTAGGCGTCCTCGATGCCCTTCTTGCCCATGATGAGCGCACCGGTGGGGAAGTCCGGGCCCTTGATGATCCCCAGGAGCGCGTCGAGCAGCTCCTCCCGGGAGGCGTCCGGGTGCCGCAGCAGCCACTGCGCGCCCTCGGCGACCTCGCGCAGGTTGTGCGGCGGGATCTGCGTGGCCATCCCGACGGCGATGCCCGCCGAGCCGTTGACCAGCAGGTTCGGGAAGCGTGACGGCAGGACCGCGGGCTCGCGGGTCTTGCCGTCGTAGTTGTCGACCATGTCGACGGTGTCCTCGCGGATGTCGCGCACCATCTCCATGGCCAGCGGGTGCAGCCGGCACTCGGTGTAGCGGGGTGCGGCCGCCGGGTCGTCCCCGGGCGTGCCGAAGTTGCCCTGCCCCTGCACCAGCGGGTGCCGCATCGACCAGTCCTGCACCAGCCGGACCAGGGCGTCGTAGATCGCGCCGTCGCCGTGCGGGTGGTACTGGCCCATGACGTCGCCGACGACGCGCGAGCACTTGTTGAAGCTGCGGTCGGGGCGGTAGCCGCCGTCGTACATCGCGTAGAGCACCCGCCGGTGCACCGGCTTGAGGCCGTCCCTGACGTCCGGCAGCGCCCGGGAGACGATGACGCTCATCGCGTACTCGATGTAGCTGCGCTGCATCTCGGCGTTGATGTCGATCGGCTCGATCCGGTCGCCGACGCCGGTCACCGCCGCCTCGAGGGCGGCGTCGGCACTCTGGGCCGCGGTGGACGCGTCGGGGATCTCGGGCAGGTCGGGGGTCTGGTCGTCAGCCATGGGTCCTTCGGTATGCGGTCACGCGGGTCGGGGGGTGTGCGGGGGCCACGCGGTTGGGGGGTGTGCGGGGGGCGGAGCCCCCCGCATGATCAGATGCAGCGTCTTCTGGACATCTTCGTCATCGCTCGTTCCTCGCTTGATCCTCAGATGTCAAGAAAACGCACGTCGCGGGCGTTGCGCTGGATGAACGCCCGCCGGGACTCCACGTCCTCGCCCATGAGGATCGCGAAGATCTCGTCGGCCTTGGCGGCGTCCTCCAGCGAGACCTGCAGCAGCACCCGGGTGTCCGGGTTCATCGTGGTGTCCCACAGCTCGCTGTAGTCCATCTCGCCGAGTCCCTTGTAGCGCTGCACCCCTGTGTCCTTGGGCAGCCGCCAGCCCTTGGCCGCGCCCTCCTCGAGGAGGGCGTTGCGCTCCCGGTCGGTGAAGGCGAACTGGTGCTCGGCGTTGGTCCACTTGATCCGGTAGAGCGGCGGCTGCGCGAGGTAGACGTAGCCGGCCTCGATGAGCGGCTTCATGAACCGGAAGAGCAGCGTGAGCAGCAGGGTCCGGATGTGCAGGCCGTCGACGTCGGCGTCGGCCATGAGCACGATCTTGTGGTAGCGCGCCTTCGAGATGTCGAAGTCTTCGCCGATCCCGGTGCCGAAGCCGCTGATGAGCGCCTGCACCTCCTGGTTCGCCAGGATCTTGTCCAGGCGGGCCTTCTCGACGTTGAGGATCTTGCCTCTGATCGGCAGGATCGCCTGGTTGTGCGGGTTGCGGCCGCGCACCGCCGAACCGCCGGCCGAGTCGCCCTCGACGATGAAGACCTCGGAGATCGTCGGGTCGTTGGACTGGCAGTCGCGCAGCTTGCCGGGAAGCCCGCCGGACTCCAGCAGGCCCTTGCGCCGGGTGGCGTCGCGCGCCTTGCGGGCGGCGATGCGGGCGGTCGCGGCCTGGACCGCCTTGCCGACGATGTCCTTGCCCTCGCGCGGGTGCGCCTGCAGCCAGTGCCCGAACTCCTCGTACATCGCGGTCTGCACGAAGCCGCGCACCTCGGAGTTGCCGAGCTTGGTCTTGGTCTGCCCCTCGAACTGCGGCTCGCCGAGCTTGACGCTGATGACCGCGGTCAACCCCTCGCGGATGTCGTCACCGGTGAGGTTGGGGTCCTTCTCCTTGAGCAGCTTCTGGTCCCGGGCGAAGTCGTTGACCATGCGGGTCAGCGCCGACCGGAAGCCCTCCTCGTGGGTCCCGCCCTCGTGGGTGTTGATCGCGTTGGCGTAGGTGTGGACCGCCTCGGTGTAGGCGCCGGTCCACTGCATGGCGATCTCCAGGCTCAGCATGCGGCTCTCGTCGACGCTCTCGAACGCGATGACGTCGGCGTGCACGGGCTCGCTGCGCTTGGACTTGTTGAGGTAGGTGACGTAGTCCAGCAGGCCGTTGTCGTAGCGGTAGGTGTGCGAGCGGCCCGTGCCCGACCCCTCGCCACCGCGCTCCACACCGGGGGTGGTGCCGTCGTCGTCGGCCTCGCCCTCGCCGTCCATGGGGTCGTCGTCCAGGGCGTCGACGTCGATCTCCACGTGGCTGGGACGCTCGTCGACGAGGGCGATGGTCAGGCCCTTGTTGAGGAAGGCCATCTGCTGGAAGCGCGCCCGGATGGTCTCGTAGTCGAAGTCGACGGCGTCGAAGATGTCCGGGCTGGGCCAGAAGGTGATCGTCGTGCCGGTCTGCCGGTCGGCGTCCGAGGCGGGCTCGTGCTCGGCCAGGGGCGCCTGGGGCACGCCCAGGTGGTAGGTCTGGGTGAAGACGGTCCCGCGCTGGCGCACCTCGACGTCCAGCCGCTCGGAGAGCGCGTTGACCACCGAGGACCCGACTCCGTGCAGCCCGCCGGAGACCTTGTACCCGCCACCGCCGAACTTGCCACCTGCGTGCAGCTGGGTGAGGACGAGCTCGACGGCCGGCTTCTTCTCGACCGGGTGGATGTCCGTGGGGATGCCGCGCCCGTTGTCGCGCACCCGCACCGC
The DNA here is from genome assembly GCF_001483745.1 of Serinicoccus chungangensis. Taxonomy (GTDB): domain Bacteria; phylum Actinomycetota; class Actinomycetes; order Actinomycetales; family Dermatophilaceae; genus Ornithinicoccus; species Ornithinicoccus chungangensis_A. The sequence goes on from NZ_LQBL01000030.1 coordinate 71,959, forward strand.
CCCGTCGGCCCTCAGGGCCACGTCGATCCGGTCGGCCTCGCCGGCCAGCGCCTCGTCGACCGCGTTGTCCACGATCTCCCACACCAGGTGGTGCAGGCCGCGCGCGCCGGTGGACCCGATGTACATCCCCGGTCGCTTGCGGACGGCCTCGAGGCCCTCGAGGACGGTGATGGCCGAGGCGTCGTAGGCCGAGGCCGTGGCGAGCGACTCCGGTGCCCCGGACTCCGGTGCCGTCTCCGGGAGCTCCGGCATGGCCGGGTCCTCGGTGACGTCGGAGATCGCTCCGTGCTCTGGTCCGGCACTGGACAAAGGGGCTCCTCGGGTGGATGTGTCAAAGACGTCTCAGTCTACCCCTTTCGAGTTCCAGAACCGAGTTTCCACTGCCCCTCGTGCGTCGTCTGGGCCGTCCCAACGGCGGTGTGAGCGGAGCGACCCTCGATCAGGCATCCCCCCACGCACCCGGGGTCGCGACCGCCAGGAGCGCGTCTCAGCCGTAGGTGTCCCGCGGCCCGCGACCTCCGGAGGACAGCGGCCCCTTGCGCCAGTGCGGCCCGGCCGGCCCCTGCACGACGATCTCGGCGACCACACCCTCCCCGACGAGCTCCTCGATCCGCGCCAGCACCGTGGACGTGAGCAACCGCATCTGGGTGGCCCACGCGGTGGAACGGGCGCGGACGGTGAGGGTGCTGCCCTCGAAGGCGACGACCTCCACCTGGTCGGCCACCTGGTCACCGACGATCGCGCGCCACCGACCGACGACACCACCCACCTGCACCTCGCCGGCCCAGCCGCGACCGGCGACGAGACGCTCCATCTCGTCGCCGAGCAGCTGCGGGTCGCGACGGGCCCGCGGGTCGGGCTCCTCGCCGGCACCCCCGCCGCGGCGGCGGCGGGCGCGTCCCGGGGATCCGGGCCGCAGACCCTTGTCGCGCGCGGTCCGGCGGGCGCGCGAGAGTGCCTCCCGGGCGGCCTCCATCGCCCCGTCGCCCGCGGCAGCGTCCTCGTCCCCCGCCCCCGGTCCCGCAGGAGGCCCGGCGTCGGTCATGGCTGCGCGGGCTCCTGCTCAGGGGACGCCTCGGTGGACTCCGAGGTCCGGGCGGTCACCGAGCCGAGCGTCACGTCGAAGACCCGGCTCCCGGGGCCGAGCAGGCGTGCGGGTACGTCCTCGGCCACCGCCGCGGTCACGAGCACCTGCTCGCAGTCCGCGACGAGCCCGGCGAGCCGTTCCCGGCGACCGGAGTCCAGCTCGGCGAAGACGTCGTCGAGGACGAGCACGGGGTCGGTGCCGAGGTCGTGCCGCAGCAGGTCGAAACCGGCCAGCCGCAAGGACAGGGCCAGGCTCCAGGACTCGCCGTGGCTGGCGTAGCCCTTGGCCGGCAGCTCGCCCAGCGCCAGCACCAGGTCGTCGCGGTGCGGTCCGACGAGGCATACCCCGCGCTCCTGCTCTTGGGTCCGCACCGCCTCGATCGACTGCAGGAGGGCCGTGGTGAGCTCCTCCCGGGTCGGGACCTCACCGGCGGCGACGGCCTCCGTGACGTCCGTGCCGGGGTCCAGGCTGCTGCGGTAGGTCGCTCCGGCGCGGGTGTCGCTGTCGCTCAGGGTCCGGTAGGCCTGCTCCAGGTAGGGCCGCAGGTCCCGCAGCAACCGGAGCCGGGCGTAGAGCAGCGCCCCGCCGATCTGCGCCAGCTGCTCGTCGAAGACCGCGAGCGTGGCCAGGGCCCCGTCGCGGGCCTCCTCCAGGCTCTCACCAGGGGCCAGCCGTGGGCCGCCGGAGCGCCGGGTGGGGGCGCGCCACAGGTGGCCGGCCTGCTTGAGCAGGGCCCCGCGCTGGCGCACCGCCCGGTCGTAGTCGGCCCGGACCGACGACCACCGCGGCTGGCGGGCGACGAGGAGGTCGTCGAGCAGGCGGCGCCGCTCGCCCGGGTCCCCCTTGACGAGCGCGAGGTCCTCGGGGGCGAAGAGCACGCTGCGCAACGTGCCGAGGACGTCGCGCTGGCGCCCGACCGGGGCCCGGTTGAGCCGGGCCCGGTTGGCCCGGCCGGGCACGATCTCCAACTCGACCAGGGACTCGCGGCCGTCCCGCAGGACGGTGGCCCGCACGATGGCCGAGCCGGTCGCGCCTGCGCGCACCAGCGGCGCGTCCTGGGCCACCCGGTGGCTGCTCAGGGTCGCGACGTAGCCGGCGGCCTCGACGAGGTTGGTCTTGCCCTGCCCGTTGCGCCCGAGGAGCACGCTCACCCCGGGCTCCAGGTCCACCTCGGCGGCGGGGTAGCTACGGAAGTCGCTGACCTCCAGGTGTGTCAGGTGCACCGCTCTCGCGTCGGCTCAGTGCGCGTCGCCGGTGCCGGAGGTCGGCCCGGGCGCGTCCTCGGTGGCACCGGAGCCGGAGGAGGGCCCGGCGTCGGGCGAGGAGGCGGGCTCGTCGCCGCCGTCCTGGCGGGCACCCGGGCGCTGCTTGCTGTCGGAGTCGTCCTTCTTCGGCTCCGCGCCCCCGTGCACCTCCTTCTGGTCCTCCTCCAGCTCCGCGTCGTCGAGCAGCCGCACGTCGTGACCGCCGAACTGGCCGCGGAGCGCGGCGACGGCCTGCATGGCGGGGGAGTTCTCCTGGCGGGAGGCGAAGCGGGCGAAGAGCGCGGCGCTGATGACGGGCATCGGGACCGCGTTGTCGATGGCCTCCTCGACGGTCCACCGCCCCTCGCCGGAGTCGGTGGTGTAGGCGTCGATGCCCTTGAGCCCGGGGGTGTCGCCCAGGGCGCTGACCAGCAGGTCCAGCAGCCAGGAACGCACGACCGTGCCGCGGCTCCAGGCCTGGAAGCAGCCGCGCACGTCGGTGACGATGTCCTTGGCCATGAGCAACTCGAAGCCCTCGGCGTAGGCGTGCATGAGGCCGTACTCGATGCCGTTGTGGACCATCTTGGCGTAGTGACCGGCCCCGACCTCGCCGGCGTGCACGAAGCCCTCCTCACGGGGGCCCTCGGGGCGCAGCGCGTCGAAGATCGGCATGGCCTTCTCGACATCCTCCTCCCGCCCGCCGCACATGAGGCCGTAGCCGTTCTCGAGCCCCCAGATGCCACCCGAGACGCCGCAGTCGACGTAGCCGATGCCCTTGGGCTCCATGAGCGCGTCCAGCTCACGGTCCTCGGTGTACTTGGAGTTGCCGCCCTCGATGATGAGGTCGCCCTCGTCGAGCAGCTCCCCGAGCTGCTCGACCGTGGAGCGGGTCGGCGTGCCGTGCGGGACCATCACCCAGACCACCCGCGGGGGCTCGAGCGCCTGCACCAGCGACTCGACGTCGTCCACGTCGCGGAGGTTCTCGTCCAGGTCGAACCCGACGACCTCGTGCCCGGCGCGACGCAGTCGCTCGCGCATGTTGCTGCCCATCTTGCCCAGGCCGATCATGCCGATCTTCATCTGCTGCTCCTTCGGTGGGTGGTGATCTGGCGGCTTCGGGTCAGCCCGCGAAACGTACCGGCATGAGGACGTACCGGTAGGAGTCGTCGGCGTCCCCGTCGAGCTCGGCCTGGCCGGAGATTACGGCCGGGCGTGAGGGCTGGGTGAACGACAGCCGCGTGTAGGGCTGCCCGAGGACCCCGAGACCGTCGAGCAGGAACTGCGGGTTGAAGGCGATCTCGATCTCCGGACCCTCCAGGGTGGCCTCCACGGCCTCGCTGCCCTGGGCGTCGTCGCCCGTGCCGGCCTCGATCGCCAGCTGGCCGTCGGTGAAGCGCAGGCGTACCGGGGTGTTGCGCTCGGCGACCAGCGCGACGCGGCGCACCGCCTCGATGAAGGACTGGGTGTCCACCACCGCGACGCTGTCGACCGAGGACGGGAAGATGGAGGTGACCTTGGGGTACTCGCCGTCCAGCAGACGGGTGGTCGTGCGGCGCCGACCGGCCTCGAAGCCGACCAGGCCGTCGCCCCGGCCCGCGGCGCCCAGCGAGAGCTCGACGGCCGCGCTGGCGCCCAGGGACTTCGCGGTCTCGGAGAGGGTGCGCGCCGGGATGAGGCACACGTGGTCGGCCTCGGGGCTGCCCGGCGACCACGTCAGTTCCCGCTGGGCCAGGCGGTAGCGGTCGGTGGCCAGCATGGTGATCCGCTCGCCGTCGATCTGGACGCGCACCCCGGTGAGGATCGGCAGGGTGTCGCCGCGGTCGGCGGCGATGGAGACCTGGTTGACGGCCTGGGTGAACGCGTCGCCGGGGACCGACCCGCTGGTCTCCGCCTGCGCCGGCAGCTGCGGGTAGTCGGCGACCGGCATCTGGATGAGGGCGAACCGGCTCGAGCCGCAGGTGAGCGAGACCTTCGCACCGTCGGTGGACACCTCGACCGGCTTGGTGGGCAGGTTGCGGGCGATGTCGGCCAGCAGCCGGCCGAGCACGAGCACCTGACCGCCCTCGGCCACCTCCGCCTCGACGGTGACCGTGGCGGAGACCTCGTAGTCGTAGGCGGAGAAGGTCAGAGTGCCCTCGGGGTCGGCCGTCAGCAGGACGCCGGCCAGCACCGGGACGGGGGGACGGCTGGAGAGGCCACGAACGACCCACGCCACCGCCTCGGAGAGCACATCGCGCTCGACACGAAACTTCACGACACCTGGAACCTTCCGCACTGTGTGGTCTTCGGGGCAACTCTGCCACGAACCCCCCGGTCCTGCTGCAGCACGTCCCCAGGGACGTAGGAGGATCATCGTGGGGGAGGAGAGTGTTCGTCATCGTCATCGGGCCTGTGGATCCTGTGGACAACCCGGGTCCGGGAGCCTGTCCATGCAGGTGGGCAGGCGTGCCGAGCCAGGGGCCCGCCTGTGCACACCCCGTGCAGGGACCGGTGGAGCACGAGGCGGTGCCTGGGGACGGATCGGCGCGCTCCCCAGGCCGCGACCGTCCCTGCACCGTCCTTCCCCATGCTGACCTGCGCCGATGCCCAGCTTCTCCACACGTCGTGCACACCCGGACCACCGGTCTCCGGACGCGCGGCCGCGGCGGGGTGAGGAACGGGTGTGACGGCGGTGAACGCTGAGCCGCAACGCACAGGGTTATCCACAGGTGTGGACAGAGAGGTGGGCGAGGGCAGGCGGGCGGTCAGCGCTGGGAGGCTCGCCGGATGCGCCCGGTGAGCTCGGCGATCTGGTCGTAGAGGGCGCGTCGTTCACCGATCTGACCCCGGATCTTGCGCTCGGCGTGCATGACCGTCGTGTGGTCGCGACCGCCGAACTCCTGGCCGATCTTGGGCAGCGACAGGTCGGTGAGCTCACGGCACAGGTACATCGCGATCTGCCGCGCGTTGACCAGGGTCCGGGAGCGCGAGGTGCCGCACAGCTCCTCGATGGTGATCTGGAAGTACTCCGAGACCTCGCGGATGATCGTCGACACGGTGATCTGGGCCGTCTCGCTGCCGGGGACGATGTCCTTGAGCACGTGGGCCGCCAGGTCGGCGTCGGCGGGCTGGGAGGACAGCGAGGCGAAGGCCGTCACCCGGATGAGGGCTCCCTCGAGCTCACGGATGTTGGTGGTGATGCGGCTGGCGATGTGCTCGAGCACCTCGTCGGGGAGCTGCATACCCTCCTGCGCCGCCTTCTTGCGCAGGATCGCGATCCGGGTCTCGAGGTCCGGCGGCTGCACGTCCGTGAGCAGTCCCCACTCGAAGCGGCTGCGCATGCGCTCGGCGAACCCGGACAGCCGCTTGGGCGGCTGGTCGGAGGTGATGACCACCTGCTTCTCGCTGTTGTGCAGCGTGTTGAAGGTGTGGAAGAACTCCTCGACCGTCTGCTCCTTGCCCTGCAGGAACTGGATGTCGTCCACCAGCAGGAAGTCCACGTTGCGGTAGCGGCGCTGGAAGGCGCCGGCCTTGTCGTCGCGGATGGAGTTGATGAAGTCGTTGGTGAACTCCTCGGAGTTCACGTAGCGCACCCGCACCCCGGGGTAGAGCTTGCGCGCGTAGTGGCCGATGGCGTGGAGCAGGTGGGTCTTGCCCAGGCCGGACTCGCCGTAGATGAACAGCGGGTTGTAGGCGCGGGCCGGCGACTCGGCCACCGCCAGCGAGGCCGCGTGAGCGAACCGGTTGGACGGGCCGGACACGAAGGTGTCGAAGGTGTACTTGGGGTTCAGCCGCGCCTCGTCCGCGGCGCCGGTGACCGCGGGACCCGCCGGTGTCGCTGGGCGGGGTATGCCGTTGCCCGAGGCGCCAGGCCCGGCACCGTCCCGGGCCGTGGGGGGCGCGGAAGCCGATGCCGACGAGCTGGGTTGGGAGGCAGGGCGGGTGAGCGACTCGCGGGTCGCAGGGTCGTCGTCGGTGTCGTCGGCCTCCTCCTCCACCTGGTGGCGCAGGTCGTCGTCGACGGTGATGGCCAGCCGGATCTCCCGAGCGAGCTCCTGGGAGAGGAGGTCCACGATGGGCTGGCGCAGGCGTGTCTCCAGCAGCTCCTTGGTGTGCGGGTAGGGCACGGCCAGCAGCACCGTGGTGTCCAGCACCCCGACCATGCGGGTGATCCGCAGGAACGCCTTCTCCCGAGCCCCCAGCCCGTTGGCCTCGAGCGCCGTGACGACCCGTCCCCAGGTGTCGTCCGCGTCGGTCGAGGGTGAGGACATGGGTGGGCTCAGCCCCCTCTCGAACGGACGAAGACGATCGTGGTGGCAGTCATCCACAACGTTATCCACAGGATGTGGATGAGGGGGTGGACATGTGCCGGAAGCGCCGACGCTAACAAGCAGCCGCCGCGACCCGCAAGTGGCCTGGTGGAGGATCGGGTTCCGCCCGGCGTGTCGTCAGCACCGGCTCGACGGTCGACGGCAAGATGCGGAGTTTGCCCTTCCTCCCCTCCGGGCCCCGGCGCAGTTTGACCGGCGAGGACGCGCTCCCGTACCGTGGACCAGGCCGATTCTCGGCCGCTTTCGCCTGCCCGTGCCTGGACGTCTCCGCCCTCGTGCGCGGGCTTCCGTTGGCGGCCGACCCCGGCCCTGCCGACCGTACCGCCCGCACCGACCGGAGTAGTGATGAGCAAGCGCACCTTCCAGCCGAACAACCGCCGTCGCGCCAAGAAGCACGGCTTCCGCCTGCGGATGCGCACCCGTGCCGGACGCAGCATCCTCAACGCTCGTCGCCGCAAGGGCCGCTCCTCCATCTCGGCCTGAGCCGTCGGTACCGCCGGCGCTGCGTCCGTGCTTGCGCGCCGCCACCGCCTGACCGCCGGAGAGGACTTCCGTGCGGTCCTGCGGGGTCGTGGTGACGGACGACGGCGCCAGCGGGCCGGTACCGACCTCCTCGTCGTGCACGTCTGCCTGCCCCGACCCGACGCGACTGCCGTCGCGTCCCTCGGCGCCTGCCCACGCGTGGGCTTCGTCGTGTCCAAGGCGGTCGGCAACTCGGTCGTGCGTCACCGCACCGTCCGTCGTCTGAGGCACCTGGTGGCGGACCGGTTGGGGGGCCTCCCTCCGGCCGCGGACGTGGTCGTGCGGGCGCTGCCGCCCGCGGCGAGGGCCACCTCGGCCGAGCTCGGTGCCGCCCTCGACCAGGCCCTCGCTCGTGCTGTGACGAGGCGCTCGTGACCGGCCGGCCGGCCGATGGTCCCGGCGAGCAGCTGCGCGACGTCCACCGCGGCGGGGTGGGACCTGGGGAACGCCGCAGCGTTCTCGCTCGTCCTCTGGTGTGGCTGGTGCGGATCTACCAGTGGACGGTCTCACCGCTGCTGGGCCCGGTATGCCGGTACTACCCCTCGTGCAGCGCCTACGGCGTGACGGCGCTCGAGCGGCACGGTCTGCTGCGCGGCGGCTGGCTGACCGTGGGCCGGGTGCTGCGCTGCCACCCGTGGGCGGCCGGTGGCGTCGACCACGTGCCGCCGCGGCATACCGACGCCTCCACGCCCGACCCGTCCGGGGACCACCCCGGACCCTCCACCTCGGTGGGCGGCTCTGTCGCGCACCGCCGACCCTGAGGACCGCATGGGATTCTTCGACACCCTCCTCTTCCCCTTCATCTGGTTCGACTCCGCCATCCTCGTGGGGCTCGAGTGGTTGCTGACCCGGATGGGTCTGCCGGACACCAGCGGGTGGACCTGGGTGCTGGCCATCGTCGGCCTGGTCGTGACGCTGCGGGCGCTCCTGACCCCGCTGATGATCCGGCAGATCAAGAGCCAGCGACGGCTGCAGATCGTGCAGCCCGAGCTGATGAAGATCCAGGCGAAGTACAAGGGCAAGAAGGACCAGGCCAGCCAGAAGGCCTTCCAGGAGGAGACCTTCGGCCTCTACCGGGAGGCGGGGGCCAACCCGTTCGGGGCGTGCCTGCCCATCCTCATCCAGATGCCGTTCTTCTTCGCGCTCTTCCGTCTGCTGAACACCGCGGAGACGGTCTCCCGCGGGGAGATCGAGCCACTGGGTCTGTTCACGCAGGAGCTGGCCAGCAAGATGGCCGGGTCGGAGATCTTCGGCGCAGGGCTCACCTCGACCTTCCTGCACGACCAGGACCTGTCGGCCAAGATCCTCTCCCTCATCCTCATCCTCGTGATGTCGGGGACGCAGTTCATCACCAGCCACCAGCTCATGCGGCAGAACATGTCGCCCGAGGCCCTCAACAGCCCGATGGCCCGGCAGCAGCAGATCCTCATCTACGTCCTGCCCATCGTCTTCGCGGTCACCGGTGTCAACTTCCCGGTGGCGCTGCTCATCTACTGGACGGTCAGCAACTTCTGGACGATGGGGCAGCAGTTCTTCGTCATCCGTAACATGCCGGCGCCGAACACCCCGGCCGAGGAGAAGTACAAGGCCCGCATGGCGCGCAAGGGCAAGTCCGCCCTCGGCGTCCAGCTCAAGAACCCCAACTTCATGGCCGAGCGTGAGGCGGCCCAGGCGCAGGTCCAGGCGCGCGTCGCCGGCCAGCGGGCCCAGCCGAAGAGCAAGAAGCGCCGCAAGAAGCGCTGACGACGGCCTGCCCGTCCCGCGTCGCCCCCACTGACCCGACCGTCCTCGAGACAGGAGTGCAGATGAGCACCACGAACGACACCGACACCACGACCACCGACGAGCAGGCGGCGGCCGAGCATCCCGCGGCGCAGGAGCCCACCCAGGGCGGACCGGTCACCGACGAGCAGGGCGGGACGGACGACGGCACCGACCCCACGGATGTGACGCAGGTCACTACCGGCGACGAGGTCCCGGAGGCGGGTGACGGGGCCTCGCCCGACCTCGTCCGGGAGGGTGAGGTGGCCGCAGACTTCCTGGAGACCCTGCTCGACATCGCTGACCTCGACGGGGACCTCGAGGTGGACGTGGACGGCGATCGCGCCGCCGTGGCTCTCGTCGACTCCGAGGACGGTGCGGCACCCCGTCGGCTGGTCGGCCCGGGCGGTTCGGTCCTCGAGGCGCTGCAGGAGCTGACCCGGCTGGCCGTGCAGGCAGAGACCGGGGAGCGCAGCCGGCTGATGCTCGACGTCGCCGGCTACCGCGCGGACCGCCGCAGCGCCCTGGTGAGTCAGGCCCGCAGCGCCATCGCGGAGGTCAAGGAGTCCGGGCAGCGCCGAGACCTGGAGCCGATGACCGCTTTCGAGCGCAAGGTCGTGCACGACGAGGTGCTGGCGGCAGGACTCACCTCGGAGTCCGAGGGTGCGGAGCCCTCGCGCTACGTGGTCATCCTGCCGGCTGACTGACGCCGTGCCGGCCACCGGGGGCGCGCCACCGCCCTCTGACCAGGCGCGCGAGATCTTCGCCGACCGCCTGCCGGTGGCGGTGCGGTATGCCGAGCTCCTGGCCACGACCGGCATCAGCCACGGGCTCATCGGCCCGCGGGAGGCGGATCGCCTGTGGGACCGGCACCTGGTCAACTGTGCCGTCGTCGAGGTCCTCTGCGAGGACGACGCCCAGGTCGTCGACATCGGGTCGGGTGCCGGGCTGCCGGGTGTCGTCCTGGCCATCGCCCGGCCCGACCTGAGGGTGCACCTCGTGGAGCCGCTGCTGCGACGTACGACGTGGCTGGAGCAGGCCGTCGTCGCGCTCGGCCTGGACAACGTGACGGTGCACCGGGGACGGGCCCAGGCGGTCGACCTGCGGGCGCCGGTCGTCACCGCCCGGGCGGTGGCCTCGCTGGACAAGCTCGTGACGTGGGCCTTGCCCCTGCTCGCCGAGGGTGGTCGGCTGCTCGCCCTCAAGGGGCAGGCGGCGGCGACCGAGCTCGAGCAGGCGCGGCCGGTGCTGCGCCGGCACGGGGTGCGCGACGCGCAGGTGCATGTCCTGGCGGAGAGGACGCCCGCCGGTCCGGTCCGGGTCGTGGAGATCGTCCGTCCGGAGCCCGGGAGGGCGCGGCGGGCGGTCAGTCGGTCGTCGAGGGGCTGAGGTCGTCCCGTCCGAGCAGGTCGAGGATGCGCTCGAGATCGTCCTGACCCGCGAACTCGATGACCATCTTGCCCTTGCGGCGACCCATCGACACCTGGACCCGCGTGTCCAGGCGCCCGGAGAGCGAGCTGGCGATCTGCTCCAGCTCGGGTGAGGGTGTCGACCCGGTCGCCCGCCTCCGGGTGGGGCGGTCCTCGTCGCCCATCATGACGATCTCCTCGACCGACCGCACCGAGAGCCCCTCGGCGACGATGCGTTGGGCGAGCCGCTCCATGGCGGCGCCGTCGGCCAGGCCGAGGAGCGCGCGGGCGTGCCCGGCGCTGAGCACCCCCGACGCCACGCGGCGCTGCACCATGGGCGGTAGACGGAGCAGCCGGATCGTGTTGCTGATCTGCGGACGGGACCGGCCGATGCGCCCGGCCAGCTCGTCGTGGGTGCACCCGAAGTCCTCCAGCAGCTGCTGGTAGGCCGCCGCCTCCTCCAGCGGGTTGAGCTGCGCGCGGTGCAGGTTCTCCAGGAGGGCGTCCCGCAGCATGTGCTCGTCCTCGGTGGCGCGCACGATGGCAGGGATGGTGGACTGGTCCGCCGAGCGGGAGGCCCGGAGGCGACGCTCACCCATGACGAGCTCGTAGGGCGGCTCACCGGCGGCCACCTCGGCCGGGTCGGTGGGTCGGACGACGACGGGCTGCAGCACGCCGAGCTCCCGGATGCTGCTCACCAGCTCGGCGAGGTCGTCCTCGTCGAAGACGGACCGCGGCTGACGGGGGTTGGCGCGGATCTGGTCGAGATCGATCTCGGCGAACGACGCCCCGGGGACCGGCGCGAGGCCGTCATCGGGTGCGTCGGCCTCAGTGACCGCCTCGGGCTGTCCGGTGCGGCGAGGGTGCTCGTTTCCCGTGGAACCGGCCGACCCGGCGTCAGCGCCGCCGCCGGCGACCTGTGGGTCGTCCGCGGGCGCCGGCTCCGAGGCGGGGTCCGGGGTGGCGACCGGGGCCGGGACGCCGCCGTCCCCCCGGGGGAAGAAGACATCGCGCGGACGGTCCAGGTCTCCGGCCGGCTGCTGGGGGATGAGGGCCCCCAGTCCCCTGCCGAGTCCACGTCGTCGGTCGGTCATGACATCTCCTTCGTGCGGCGCATCTCGGCGGCCGCCTCGGCGTAGGACAGGGCTCCCGTGCTGGTCGGGTCGTAGGTCATCACGGTCTCCCCGTGGCTGGGCGCCTCGCTGATGCGCACGGAGCGCGGGATGGCGGTCCGCAGCACGCGGTCCCCGAAGTGCTCACGGACCTGGTCTGCCACGTCGGAGGCCAGGCGGGTGCGCCCGTCGAACATCGTGAGGAGGATGGTGGACACGTGCAGGTCGGCGTTGAGGTGCTGCTGGATGAGATCGACATTCTTCAGCAGCTGGCTCAGTCCTTCCAGGGCGTAGTACTCGCACTGGATGGGGATGAGCAGCTCACGCGCCGCCACGAAGGCGTTGACCGTGAGCAGGCCAAGACTGGGCGGGCAGTCGATGAGCACGAGGTCCGGTGGCTGATCCGTGGTCTCCAGATAGGACTGCACAGCCCGCCGCAGGCGGTTCTCCCGGGCCACGAGGGGGACGAGCTCGATCTCGGCCCCGGCGAGGTCGATGGTGGCCGGGGCGCACGACAGGCCGGGGACCTGGGGGCAGGGCTGGACCACGTCCGCCAGGGGCACGCCGTCGATGAGCACGTCGTAGATGCCTGCCGTCCCGCTGCTGTGCGGGATCGAGAGGGCGGTACTGGCGTTGCCCTGCGGGTCCATGTCGATGACCAGCACGCGCAGGCCGCTGCCGGCCATGGCCGCGGCGAGGTTGACGGCCGTCGTGGTCTTGCCGACGCCACCCTTCTGGTTCGACACGGTGATGATGCGGGTGCCCACCCACGGCCGGTCCCGAGGTGTGTCCGCCCCCGGGGGCTGCGGAGGTGCGGGGGTCTCCCGTGGGGCGCCACCGTCTGTTCCACGTGGAACGCTCGAGGTGGTTCCACGTGGAACAGACGGATCGACGTGCGCCGGCTCGGACGGCGCGGTTTCCCGTGGAACCGGCTGATCGCCCTCGTCGGTCCGAGAGCCGGTCGTGGGCCACCCGAGCGCGGTGGTGGTGAATCCGTCCATGACGGTGGCGCGGTCGTCGTCGTCCGTGCCCGGCCAGCCGAGCGCTCCGTCGTCATCAGTCATGAGGACCCCATCATCGCTGATCACCGACCTGCCACCAAGTCCGGCACGCACAGACGAAGCCGTCCACAGGGTGGTGGATCCACCCTGTGGACGGCTGTGGATGACGAGCGCCGTGGGGCGCGTCAGCGCCTGCGTCTGGTCAGCCGGTGAACGGCTCGAGCTCGTTCGCCAGCTTCTTCTTGGGCAGCGCCCCGACGATGGTCTTGACGACCTCGCCCCCGGAGTACACGTGCATCGTGGGGATGCCGGTGATCCCGTAGCTCTGCGTGGTCTGGGGGTTCTCGTCGGTGTTGAGCTTGACCACCTTGAGCGAGTCGCCCCACTCCTCCGAAAGCTCCTCGAGGATGGGCGCGATCATCTTGCACGGCCCGCACCAGGGGGCCCAGAAGTCGACGAGCACGGGGCCGTCGTGCTGCAGGACGTCCTCGGTGAAGGTGGCGTCGGACGTGTTGCTGATGCTCATGAATCTCCTTGTGTCACAGCGGTTGCGAGGTGGTGGGTCATGCCCTGGGCGTGGTCCCGGGCCGCGAGGTAGCGCTCGGCGTCCAGCGCCGCCGCACAGCCGGTGCCGGCGGCGGTGATGGCCTGACGGTAGGTGTGGTCGACGAGGTCGCCGCAGGCGAAGACACCCTCCACGCTGGTCTCCGTCCCGCGCCCCCGCACGACGACGTAGCCCTCGTCGTCGAGCTCGACCTGCCCGCGGACGAGCTCGTTGCGGGGGTCGTGACCGATGGCGATGAAGAGCCCGGTGGCGGGGACGTGGCGCTGCTCACCGGTGACCGTGTCGGCCAACTGGACCCCGGTGAGCTTGGGCGAGCCCTCCAGCTCGGTCACCGCAGAGTTCCAGGCGAAGGAGATCTTGTCGTCCGCCTGGGCACGCTCGGCCATGATCCGGCTGGCCCGCAGCTCGTCACGGCGGTGCACGACGGTGATGGAGCGGGCGAACCGGCTGAGGAAGGTCGCCTCCTCCATGGCCGAGTCGCCGCCACCGACGACGACGATGTCCTGGTCCCGGAAGAAGGCTCCGTCGCAGGTGGCGCACCACGAGACGCCGTGCCCGGAGAGCTCCTGCTCACGCGGCAGGCCCAGCTCGCGGTAGGCCGAGCCCATGGCCAGGATGACCGCCCGTGCCTCGTGGACCGTCCCCTCCGCGTCCGTGACCCGCTTCACCGACCCGCTCAGGTCGACCTCCACGACGTCGTCGCGGACGAGCTCGGCACCGAACCGCTCGGCCTGCTCCCGCATGTCCATCATGAGCTGCGGGCCCATGACGCCCTCGGGGAAGCCGGGGAAGTTCTCCACCTCGGTGGTGTTCATCAGGGCGCCGCCGGCGGTGACGCTGCCCTCGAAGACCAACGGCGCCAGGTTGGCCCGCGCGGCGTAGACGGCGGCGGTGTAGCCCGCCGGGCCCGATCCGATGATGATGACCTCGCGGAGGGCGGTGGCGTCACCACCGCCGGAGCCGCTGGGGCGGGGCAGCAGGTCGATGGTCATGGAAGCCTTCCTCGCGGGGGTGCACGGCGGATCGATGGTCCGGACGTGGGGGTCAACCGATCCTAGGACGACATTGTTCCAGGGGGCGGACCCGTGCGGGTGACCGGCCGAGGCGGCCCGCTCGCGACCGTCAGGGACCGGCGACCGGGTCGCCCTCCGGGTCGAGGGGGGCGATGCCCGGCTCCTGGACGCAGGTGCGCGGCACCATCCAGGCGTGCCCGCTGCCGTCGGGGGCGCGACCGAGCAGGACGACGACCTCCTGCTGGTCCGCACCGGCTCGCAGCTGGGCGGGCGCGGCATACCGCTGCTCCCACCGAGACGCGACGGCGGGCGGGAGCCCGCCCCAGCACTGCGTCGCCTGGGCCGTGGTCAGCGCCGACGGGCCGTCCGCCGCAGGGGACGTCGCGCTGACCTCCACGATGCGCGCGGCGTAGTCGTCGTGGACCACGACGCCCAGGTCGGGCACGACCGTGGGCGTCGCGACCTCGCTGAGGGTCCCCAGGCTGCCCGCCCCGTCGGCCTGCTCCTCGGAGGGGATCGCGGTGTCCTCCTCCGGTGTGCCGTCCGCCCCCGCGTCCTGCTCGCCCGCTGCGCCCGAGGTGTCGTCGCGGCCCTGCTCCTCCTGGTCCGCGACGGTCGTGTCGCCGGACTCCGCCCGGGACGGGTACTGCGCCAGCGCCCCGCTGTCACCGGTGCCCGTGCCCCCGAGGAGCTGGGTCAAGGTCACCGTGGTGATCGCCAGCCCTGCGGCGGCGGCGCCCAGCAGGCCGAGCGTCCGACCGGGCCGTCGCCGGCCCCGCTCGGCGGCGAGGTCGACCACCCGGTCCGCCGACCCGGTCAGCGAGTGGCCGGAGTCGGTGTCGAGGAGGTGCTCCCGCTCGACCGCCAGACGTGTCTGGATGCGGTGCACGAGGTGCTCGGGCATCGGCCCTGGGTCGGGCAGTCCGGAGAGCAGGGCGCGGACGCCGGTGGGGTCGTGCTCCTGGTCGTCGGGGTCGTTCGCCTCCGAGGGGTCAACGGGGGGCATGGCGCACCAACCTCCTCTCCTCGTGGGTCGTGGCTGCGTCAGGTGCGGGGTCGGGCCCGGACCGGGGCCTTCGGTGCGGCCCACGGGGATACGACGAGCAGGACGGGGGCGTGGTTCCCTGCCGGTCCGGCGCCACGCCGCTCACCGCCCCTCACCCTGACCGTCGAGGTGCAGCAGCCGGGCCATCGCCTCGCGCCCGCGCGAGCACCGGGACTTCACGGTGCCCTCGGCGACCTCCAGGACGGCCGCCGCCTCGGCGATGCTCAGGCCGTGCATGTCGACGAGGACGAGGGCGAGCCGCTGGCCCTCCGGGAGCCGGGCGAGTGCGTCCTGCACGTCCAGGCGCACCTCCACCGAGGTGTGCCGGTCCCGGGGGTCGACCGGCTCGTGCCCCTCGAGCTCGACGGTGGGCCGGCTGCGCCGCAGGCGGTCCAGGCACGCGTTGACCGTGATGCGGTGCAGCCAGGTGGTGACCTGCGCATCGCCGCGGAACGACCCGGCACGGCGGAAGGCGTTGAGGAAGGCGTCCTGGACGGCGTCCGAGGCCAGCTCGGGGTCGCGGGTGGTCCGCAGGGCTACCGCCCACATCCGGTCCCGGTGACGGCGGAAGATCTCTCCGAAGGCCTCGTGGTCGCCGTCCTGGTGGCGGCGCAGGAGGGTGAGGTCGTCCAGCCCGGCGAGCTCGGAGGCGCTGCTCACGGTGCCGGTCGGGCTCACCGGACGGTGATCTCGGCCACCCGCACGATCTCACCGTCCGGTCCGGCGAAGGCCCGGGTGAACCACAGGATGACGTAGCGCCCGGTGGCCGGCTCGTCCGGGGAGACGGTCCACGTCCCCTCCGCGGCCTCCTCGCTGCCCAGCTCGGTGGCACCGTCCAGGGTCGGGGAGTCCGCGACGTAGAGCGTCGCGCCCATGTCACCCTCCCCGAGCACGACCTCCACCTCGGACACCTCGGTGTCCTCCCCGAGGTCGAGCACGAGACCGGTGCCGCTCTTCAACGAACCCCAGTCCTCGGACAGGTAAGTGTGCGAGGTCCACTCGGTGCCCTCGTCGCCGTCGACGGCCAGCGGCGCCAGGTCGTTGCGCTCGTCCCCGTCGCCCTCGGGGTCGAAGGAGGTGATCCCCGCGATGCTGATCGGCCCCTGCGGCTCGGGGGCCGGCTCCGCCTGCTCGGTGTCCTGCGGCGGGGCCT
The DNA here is from genome assembly GCF_001483745.1 of Serinicoccus chungangensis. GTDB lineage: Bacteria > Actinomycetota > Actinomycetes > Actinomycetales > Dermatophilaceae > Ornithinicoccus > Ornithinicoccus chungangensis_A. The sequence continues at coordinate 88,181 of NZ_LQBL01000030.1, forward strand.
CGCTCGTCACGGCGGCGTCGTCGCCCTCCTCGGGCTGCTGCTCGGTCGGCGAGCTCGTGGTCCCGGCGGTCCCGGGATCCTCATCCGAGCCGCCGAGGCCCCGCAGGACCCCCCAGCCGAGGAAGATGGCGATGCCGAGCAGCGCCAGCGTGATGACGAGGACCATGACGGTCTGGGCCCCCGTGCCCCGCTCCTCGGGCAGGCCCGCACCGGCAGCAGCCGTCGGGCGTGCTGCCGGGGACGTCGTCGTGGTCCGCGCCTGCTCGGCCCGGGCCTGGCTGGCCTCGCCACCGCGCAGGAGACCGCCCATCGTGTCGTCCGAGCGCGCCGGACGGGCCCCGTCGGGGGCCGCCGTGGACGCCTCCGTGCGGTAGTAGGGACGGGGCACCTCGTCGGTGGCGTCCGCGGTCGTGCCGTCCGCCCCTGGGCCACCGGCGCCCGTGGCGTGGGCTGCTGCCCCGGCTGCGGCGGAGGCACCGGCCGCACCGCGCAGCGCGTCGTCGGCGCGACCCTCGCGGCGTCGGGGTGTGGCGGGGGTGGCCAGCTCCCCCGGAGGCGTGCCCCGCACCATCTCCGGCGACCAGGGCGAGAGCTGGCGGACGAGCTCACCCGGCGTGTGCGGGGCCGCGTGCAGGTCGGCCTCCGAGCCGTGCGCCAGCCGGCAGAGGGCGTCGAGGTCGCCGGGGACCCCCGAGACCAGCTCCGAGGGTGCGGGGAGGGTGCCGTCGGCGAGTCGCCGGGCCGGACGGACGCCCGCGAGGTCCTCGCCCGGCCACCGGCCGGTGAGGGCGGTGTAGAGCAGCGAGACGAGGTCGGCGGAGTCGATGAGCGAGGCCTCGTCCGCGGTCACGTCGTCGGTGCCCTCCAGGGCCGAGGCGACCCCGACACCGGAGACCTTGACGGCACCCTCGCTGGTGCGCAGGACCGAGTGCGGGTTGAGGTAGAGGTGGTGCAGTCCGCGGCGTCGGGCCGACTCGAGGGCGGCAGCGCTCTCCCCGACCAGACGACGGGCCTCCTCCGCCGGGAGCGGGTGCTCCTCGACCAGCGAGGCCAGCGACTCCGCCTCGGACAACCCCTCCTCGATGATCCAGCACAGGCCGTCCTCGTCACCGACGTCCAGGACGCGCACGAGCCGGGGGTCGTCGACCGAGGCGACCCGCCGGGCACCGTCCAGCACAGCGGCCGCCACCTGGGCCGACGGGCCCTCGGAGGGCAGCACGGTGACGGCGACGAGGCGCCCGAGGGTGCTGTCCCTGGCCGACCAGTACTCCAGGCCCCCGCCCTCGCGCTCCGCCAGCAGCTCGTCGAGGACGTAGCGGTCACCCAGCCGGGTGCCGACCTCGAGCCGATCCATGCTGGTGTCCTCTCCTGGGCGGGTGCGGTGGTCGTCCCACCCTAGTGTGCCGCGACCCCCCGGCCCGGCTGCTGTCGCCGCGCCGTCCCGGGCCGGTGGATCCGGGGTCGGGCCGCCGGTCGGCTGCTCCTCCAGCCCGGAGGGCGAGGAGGCGGCGTCCGCGGCCGCCGTGGTGTCGACCCGCACCGGGTCGAGGTCGGTGACCGCTGCCGTCGCCCCCGTCGGGGTGAACCGGCGCAGCCCCGGGACCCGGCGGAGGAGGGGGGCGGCGACGTCACCGACCTCACGCACCCCGAAGCGGTGGGCGAGCACGGCATACACGACGAGGAAGAGGGTCCCCGCCACCCCCAGGGTCGCGGTCGCGCTGAGGAAGGCGTCCACCCCCTGCGGCTGGGTCGAGGTGGGGTCGGGCGGCGCGCCACGGTCCAGCAGCCGCATGGCCAGCCAGGCCGGGAGGAGCGCCACCAGCGCCGCGGCGGCCGCCCGCAGGTAGGTGGCCCCGGTGGAGCGCAGGCCCAGCGCGGGCAGGCGGCGGCGGGCCGCCCGCAGCCCCAGGACCGCTGCCGTCGTCTGGCCCAGGGCCTGGCCCAGGCCGAGCAGGACGGCCACCCGGGCGGGAGCGGCGAAGGCGGCGACGAGGCACATCGCCAGGAGCACCGAGGTGACGGCGACCTGGAAGAGGAACGGGGTGCGGGCGTCCTCGAAGGAGTAGAAGACGCGCGAGCACAGCAGGTAGACGCCGTAGGGCACCAGGCCGACGACCATCGCGACGACGATGGCGGCGATGGCGGCGTGCTCGGCGGGGGTGCTGCCGAAGTAGACGACCCGCACGAGCAGGGGCGCGAAGAGGACCATGCCGAGGGCGATCGGCACCATGGCCGACCCCAGCAGGCGCAGCCCCCGCGAGGTGTGCTCGGCCATCGCGGTGAGGTCCTCGCGCGCGGCGTCCTTGGACAGGACCGGGTAGATCGCGGTGAGCAGGGACAGCGCGATGAGCGAGTGCGGGAGGACGAACAGCGAGAAGGCGTAGGTGTAGGTGATCTTGCCGGGGGCGTCCGGCACCTGGTCGATGACATCGCTGAGCAGGTTGGTGACCACCAGCATCCCGCCCTGCGAGACGGCCATGTCGGCCAGCGCCCACCCGGCCATCACCCCCGCCGTGCCGAGACCGACCCCTCGCAGGCCCCACCGCGGACGCCACCGGAACCCGGTGGCGCGGACCGCGGGGACGAGGACCAGCGCCTGCAGCACGATGCCGAGCGTCGCCGACCCGGCCAGCAGCCCGATCATCCCGGGGGTCCAGTCCTGCAGCGCGATCGTGCCCGCGTCGGGGTAGCGGCGCATGAAGACGACGATGCCGGCGATGGCGACGACGTTGGCCAGGGCCGGGCTCCAGGTGAACGCCGCGAACCGGTGGTGGGCCGCCAGGATCTGCCCCATGACCGTGTGCAACCCGTAGAAGAGCATCTGCGGGATGCACAGGTAGGCGAACACGACCGCCAGCTGCAGCTTGGGGTCGTCCCACGCCCAGGAGAGGGCATACACCTTGGTCACCAGCGGGGCTGCCGCGGTGAAGACGACGGTGCCCAGCGCCAGGATGGCCACCGAGACGGTGATGAGCCGGTCGCTGTACTCCTGGCCCTCCCTGCCGCGGGTCATCGCGCGGGTCAGCTGCGGCAGCAGCAGCACGTTGAAGACCCCCGCCGCCAGCAGGAGGTAGATGGTGTTGGGGATGGTGTTGGCGGTGTCCCACACGCTCCCGGCCGGGGTGAGGACGCCGATGGCGATGCCGAGGAGCGCCATGCGCGCCATCCCCAGCAGTCGGGAGGCCAACGTGCCGCCCGCCATGATGACGCTGGAGCGGGCCAGGGACGAGCTGGACCCGGTGCCTGCGCTGTCGCTCACGGGGCTCCCTCCGGGGCAGGGCCGGCGCCGGCGGTCGGGCCCGGGGGCGTGCTGCGCAGCGCCCGCGCCAGGCCGAGGACGAGGACGAGTCCGGCGACCCCTCCCAGGACCCAGTAGACCCAGATCCCGGTGGGCTGGACCCGGACCTCGATCGCGACCGGCTCGCCCAGGGTCGTGCCGTCCGGGGTGCTGAGCTGGGCGATGAGCGTGGTCTCACCCCGGGTGATGGAGCGGGCGGCCACGGACGCGGTGGCCCGGCTGTCGGGGCCGATGTCGACGGGGTCCGGCTGCTCGATGACCTGGAGCCGGCCGTTCGTCGCGACCAGCTCGAGCGCGACGCCCTCGACGGCCACCCCGAGGTCGTTGACGACGGTGATGCCGATGTCACCCTGGTTGGTGAGGAAGTTCACGCTGCTGGGCGTGACCCAGACCCCGTCCCGGGTGGACTGGATGTCGTCGCGCACCACCGTGCGCGTCTGCAGCCATCCCTCCTCGTGACCCCGCCAGACGCCCGACCACAACGTGTCGAGCACCGGGCGCCAGGAGTCCAGCGCCGTGGTGTCGGCGAGCACCACCGCCAGGTCGTCGAGCTGCTCGGCGCTGACGGCGAGCACCTCCGCCCGCTCGGCGTCGACCGGGCTCGCCGGCGCGCGGAGCTGCTGCACGAGGTCGCCGAGCACGGCCTCCTGGGGTCCCTCGCCGGTCAGGCGTACCTGCTGGGTGCCCTCCGCCCGGTCCAGCAGGTCCTGTGCCGACACCGACCGCAGCCACGGGGCCGCGCGCCAGCCGTCGCTGAGCTGCTCGAGCACCTCGGCGCTCGCGGGGGTGAGTCGCGGCGGGGCGATGACGAGCTCGCGCACCTCCGAGGGGTCCTCGAGGTGGGTGCCCAGGGTATGGGCGAGCAGGTGCTGGGCGGCGGCTCCCGCGCCCCGCTCCTCGGCCTCCTGCGCACCCTGGCCGACCAGGGCGCTGGTCCAGGAGTCGGCTCCGAGGGCGACCAGGTCACCGGGGCGCTCCAGCGGTGCGGCCCCCCGGCGCGGCAGGGCGGCGGAGTCGGCGGTGAGGCTCTCCCGCGGCAGGACGACGACCCGCAGATCGGCGTCGACGCCCCGCACCAGGGCCGTCATCTGCGCCATCTCCCCCGGGTCCGGGTCACCCTCCACCGGCCAGGCCACGTCGTGCCGACCGGTGCCCAGCACCAGCGGGTCGGCGGGGGAGGCGGACGGGGCGAAGAGGTCGGCCACGACGTCGACGGGGGGCTGGCGGCGTCGGACCAGGTCCAGGTCGGGGTCGTGGCGGGGCAACCACCACAGCTGGTCGTCGGGCAGCCCGGCCAGCGTCGTGGCGAGGGTCGCGGCGGCGGCCCGGACGTCCTCGGCGTCGGCTCCGGAGGGCTCGGCCGGCGCGGTCTGCTCCGGCGAGGTGGTGGCGGAGCCGTCGTCCGGCACGGGGACGGGGACGGTCTGGTCGGGGGTCGTCGTCTCCTCGGTCCCCGTGGCGTCCCCCGGGGTGGGCGTGGCGGTGGCCGGCGGCTGCGGCGTGGGCGTCGGCGTCTGCTCGACCGTGCCCTCCCGGGGCGTGGAGATCCCCGGTGCGGGTTGCGGGGCCAGCACCGTCGCCGGGTCGACGACGTACGTGGCGTCGGGCACGTCGAGTCCCTGCAACCACTCCGTCAGCGTCGACCCCGGTCCGATGGCGGCGGTCCACGCCTCGGCGTGCTCGTCGTCGACCGGGCTGAACAGGCCGGGGTCCGCCGGCAGCGTCAGCGGGACCACCCAGGCGGTCTCGAGGGGGTTCTCGATGTCGTCGCGGCCGGCGCTGGAGAGCGTCGAGCGCAGCTCGGCCCCGGCGGGGGTCCCCGCGGTGTCGTCGTCGTCCTCGGTGGCGCCGATGACCAGGGGCAGCACCCCGGCCGTGTCCGGGAGGTCGTCGGTGACCGATCCGGGGACCTCCACCTGGAAGGGCACGGCCCCGCTGGCCGGGACGACCGGTCCGACGGTGTCGTCCCCGAGGACCAGCTCCGGCCCCCGGGGCAGGTCGCCGTCGAGCCAGCGGTCCACCTGCTCGCGCGAGGTCAGCGAGGTCGGGGACAGGGTGGCGGTGAGCGAGGTCAGCCGCCGCGGCACGGACCCGTGGTTGAGCAGCCGGCCGGTGAGCGTCACGGGCTCACCCGGGACGAGCACGACGGGGTCGACCTCGTCCAGCAGCACCGACACCTCCGTGGTCTCGGTGGCCGAGGGGGGCTGCGCCGCGACGGACGCCGCGGGAGACCCCACGGCGCCGCCGACGGGCGCGAGGACCAGGCTGGCCCACAGCGCGAGGGCGAGGGCCGAGGTGGGCAGGCTCCGGGGACGTAGCGCCCGCCGCGGACGAGGGGGGATGGTGGTCAACGCCGTGGTCCCTCAGGCGCTCCGGGTGAGTCGGAGCCAGGCCTCCCGGGCGATCCGACGCTCGTTGGGGAAGGTGAGCTTGCGGTGGACCTGGTCCAGCGGGACCCAGATGGCGTCGATCGCCTCGTGGTCGGGGTCGTTGTCGATGGTGAGACGTCCTCCGGTGGCCTCCAGGAGATAGTGGTGGACCATCTTGTGGATGCGGTGCGAGGGGGTGGTGAACCAGTACTCGATCGTGCCCAGGGTGACGAGCACCCGGCCCTCGATGCCGGTCTCCTCGGCGACCTCGCGCTCCGCGGTCTGCACCAGGGTCTCCCCGGGCTCCACGTGACCCTTGGGCAGGCACCACTCGACCCGGCCCGAGCGGTTGCGGCGCGCGATGATGGCGATCCTCGCCCGTCCCTCGTAGACATCGATGACGACACCCCCCGCCGAGGTCTCGTTGACCGACGGCAGCCGTCGCGCGCCATGGTGCTGGCGCGGAGGCGTGGTGGTCATCCACCCACTGTAACGAGTGGGGTCCGCCCGGCCCGGACGACGACCCAGCCCGGCGCGGGGGCCGTCTACCCTAGATCCGATGTCCGCCACCGAGAAGACCACCGACGGCGCGCTGCTCCTGCGCGCCCTGCGCCAGCTGACCCCGGCCATGGGTCTGCTCACCGAGATCGGTGAGCTCTTCGGCACCGCCGGGCACGAGGTGGCGCTGGTCGGAGGCCCGGTCCGGGACGCCTTCCTCGGCCGTCCCTCCACCGACCTCGACCTCACCACGTCGGCCCGGCCCGAGGAGATCGAGCAGGTCCTGACCGGCTGGGCCGACACCACCTGGGACGTCGGTCGGGCCTTCGGCACCATCGGCGCGCGCCGGGGACGAGACACGCTGGAGATCACCACCTACCGCGCCGACGCCTACGACGGTGAGACCCGCAAGCCCGTGGTCGCCTTCGGGACCTCGCTCGAGGAGGACCTCGTCCGCCGCGACTTCAGGGTCAACGCCATGGCCCTGCGGCTGCCCGATCTCACCTTCGTCGACCCGCACGGCGGGCTGGGCGACCTGGCCGGACAGCGGTTGCGCACCCCGCACGAGCCCGAGGTGTCCTTCGCCGACGACCCGCTGCGGATGCTGCGGGCAGCCCGGTTCGCCGCCCAGCTGGGCTTCCGGCCGACGACCGACGTCCTGGAGGCCATGACCGACATGGCCGACCGGATCTCGATCGTGTCCGCGGAGCGGGTCCGCGACGAGCTCGTCAAGCTGGTGCTCGCGCCCGATCCCCGTGCCGGGCTCGAGATCCTCGTGACGACCGGGCTGGCCGACCACGTGCTGCCCGAGCTGCCTGCCCTGCGGCTCGAGGTCGACGAGCACCACCGCCACAAGGACGTCTACGAGCACAGCCTCATCGTGCTGGAGCAGGCCATCGGTCTCGAGGACGAGCCGGGGGAGCGGGAGGACGACCCCGACCGCGTGCCGGGACCGGACCTCGTCCTGCGGCTGGCGGCGCTGCTGCACGACATCGGCAAGCCCCCCACCCGGCGCTTCGAGCCGGGAGGAGGCGTGAGCTTCCACCACCACGAGGTGGTCGGCGCCAAGATGACCCGCGCCCGGCTGCGGGCCCTGCGCTTCGACAAGGAGACGGTGCGCGCGGTGACCCGTCTGGTCGAGCTGCACCTGCGCTTCCACGGGTACGGGTCGGGGGAGTGGACCGACGCAGCGGTGCGGCGCTACGTCACCGACGCGGGACCGCTCCTGGGCCGGCTGCACAAGCTCACCAGGTCGGACTGCACCACCCGCAACCGGCGCAAGGCCGCCCGCCTGTCGGCGAGCTACGACCACCTCGAGGAGCGCATCGAGCGGCTCCGGGAGGAGGAGGAGCTGAACGCGGTCCGGCCCGAGCTGGACGGGCACCAGATCGGGGCGATCCTCGGCATCCCTCCCGGCCCGCAGCTGGGTCGGGCCTACCAGCACCTCCTCGCGGTGCGGCTGGACCAGGGACCGCTGGGTGAGGACGGAGCCCGGGCCGAGCTGCTGAGGTGGTGGGCGGAGCAGGAGACGCCCGGTGGGTAGGCACCGCCCGGAACGCCGCAGCCACCCCGCACCCGGCCGCTGGACCCACCTCCTCGCCCGCCTGCCCTGGATCACGCTGGTGCTGCTGGTGGTGCTCGTCGTCGGCACGGCCGAGCTCGTGCAGCCGCGGACCTACGCCGCGAGCGCCACGCTGACCGCCCCGACCGAGCGCGCCGCCGACCAGCTGTCCGTCCAGCTCACCGACCCCGCCCTGCCGTCCGAGGTCGAACGGGCCGTGGAGCTGGACCCCGAGCTGTCCGGCAGCGTGCGGCTGGCGGTCCGGCACGAGGCCGAGGACCGCGAGGTGCACCTCCAGGCGACGGCGCCCGACCCGAGGCTGGCGGCGCTCGCCGCCGACACCGGGGCGGCCCTGAGCGTGCAGGAGCGCGCCGACGGGACCGAGCTGACCCAGGGGGCGAGGGTCCCCACCGAGCCCGTCGACGACCGAGGCCTCCTGTGGCTCATCCTCGCAGCCGCGCTGCTGGCGGTGGCCGTGCGCATCGAGGCTGCCCACCGGGCGCGGCCGGGTGACCACCCCGCACCGCAGCCGTCGGGGGCCTCGTGAGCACCGACCTCGAGGCCCCGCTCACCCGGCGCCGGGCGCGGGCCCTGCACGCGGCCCGGCACGCCCTCAGGGTGCCGCCCGTGCCGCGCGACTTCCGCAGCGACATCGAGGGCCTGCGCGCCCTGGCGGTGCTCGCCGTCATGCTGTGGCACGCCGGGGTCCCCCTCCCCGGCGGCTTCGTCGGCGTCGACGTGTTCTTCGTGGTGAGCGGGTTCCTCATGACCTCGCTGCTGCTGGAGGAGGGGCGCGCCCGCGGGCGGATCGACCTCGGTCGCTTCTACGCCCGGCGCGCCCGGCGCCTGCTGCCGGCGGCACTCGCCGCGCTGGCCGGCACCGCCCTGCTCACCGTCCTCTTCCTGCCGCGCGGCCGCTGGGGCGAGGTGGGCGGTGACCTGCTCGCGTCGGCGACCTACGTCGTCAACTGGCGGATGGCCTGGCGCTCGGTCGACTACCTCGACCTGGAGCGCGCCCCGAGCCCGCTGCAGCACTACTGGTCGCTGTCGGTGGAGGAGCAGTTCTACCTCGTGTGGCCGGTCGTCCTGCTGCTGGTCCTCGTCTACGCCGCCGGCCGGGCGCGGGTCTTCAGCACGCTGACGTGGGTGCTCACCCTCGGTCTGCTCACCGGGTCCCTGCTGGTCTCCTGGCGCTGGACCCTGGAGGAGCCGGCCGCCTACTTCGTGACGCCCACCCGGGTGCACGAGCTCATGCTCGGTGCGGTCGTCGCCCTGGGCGCCCGCGCGTGGCCACGGCTGCCGCGCGCCGTCGCCGCCGCTCTCGGCTGGCTGGGGCTGGGCCTGGTCGGCGTGGCGTTCGTCGTCATCACCGCGCAGACCCCCTTCCCCGGCCTGTGGGCGCTGCTGCCCACCGTCGGCGTCGCCCTGGTGCTCGTGGCGGGCCCGGCCGCGGGTGGTCTGGGGCCGGTCGCGCTGCTGCGGGCCCGGCCCCTGCAGTGGGTGGGTCGGCTGTCCTACAGCCTCTATCTCTGGCACTGGCCGTTCGTCGCCGTCGCGGCGGAGATGGTGCACGTCGGTCGCGGGGGCCCCGACACCCTCCCCGTCCACTGGGGCCTCCTGGCGGTCGGGCTGTCCGTCCTGCCCGCCTGGTGGTCCTTCGCCCTGGTGGAGGACCCGGTCCGCCGCCACGGGCGGGTGCTGGCGGCGCGGCTACCCCCCGGCGTCGTCGTCCGGCGCACCCTGCGGCTCGGGGTGAACTGCACCCTGGCGGGTGCGGCGCTGGGGCTCGCGCTCCTGCTGGCGGCACCGCAGTCGGAGACCGAGCAGGCGGCCCGCTGGCGGACCCCGGACGTGGTGGAGCAGCTGCGGTCACCGGTGGGTGCCGACACTCTCGCCGTCGGCGTCGACGACCCGGCACCGGCTGAGGCCGGCGGGGGGACGGGGCCGGTCGTGGCCGCGTCCGCGGGCAGCGGGGCCTCGGACGTGCTCGGCGAGCCCCCTCCCGTCGTGCAGATCCCCGAGCGGGTCGGCGACCTCGCCGTGCCGCTGCAGCAGGTCCCCGACGACGTGCCGGTGCTGGAGCCGGAGGAGTGCTTCGTGGCGCTGGGCGGCACACGGGTCGGGGTGTGCGAGGGCGGCGACCCCGAGGGGGAGGTCACGGTCGCGCTCATCGGCGACAGCCACGCGGGCATGTGGATGACGGCGATGGACGCGATCGGCCGGGACCGGGGGTGGCGGGTCCTCGCCATGACCAAGTCGTCGTGCCCGCCGGCCCGTGGCCTCGTGGTGGAGCGCTCGGGTCAGGCGGGGGACTACCGCCAGTGCACCCGGTGGCAGCAGCGGCTGGACGAGGCTCTCGTCCGCGAGTCGCCGGACGTCGTGCTGCTCTCCAGCGCGTCCTACGGCACCACCGGGGACGAGAAGGTGGCAGCGGGGCTGGGGGCGCGGATCGACATGCTCCTCGAGGAGGGGATGCGGCCCGCCCTCGTCCGGGACGTGCCCCGGGCGCCCTTCGACGTGCCGGCCTGCCTGCTGGAGAACGAGGACGACGTCCCGCGGTGCGCGTTCGACCGGGAGCAGGGGCTGGCGACCTCCGGCACCGGCCACGACCTGCTGGCCGAGCAGCGCCCCGGGCTGCCGGTCCTGGACCTCACCGACGCCGTGTGCCCCGGCCGGACCTGCAGCCCGATCGTCGGCGAGGTCGTCGTCTGGCGGGACAGCAACCACTTGTCCGCGACCTACGTCCGGTCGCTGCGCGACGTGGTGGAGGAGCAGGTGTCGCCGGTGGTGCTCGCCGATCGGCTGGGTGAGGCCGTGCGGTCCGGGGTGGCGGTCGGCACCGGTCGCTGAGCGGCCGTCCGGTCGACCCGTGCGACCTCCCACAGGACCCACGACCAGGCCACCGCCCGGAGGACCACGGCGAGGGCGTACGCGTCGCCGGGCAGACCACGACCGGGGTCGCTGGCGAAGGCGATGTGCAGCCACGTCGTGAGGAAGACCAGCGACTCGGCCAGCGCCCACAGCAGGTGCCTCGACCACGGCAGGGCGGAGAGGGCCAGGAAGGGGAGGACCCACAGCCCCGACTGGACCGACAGGGAGGACGCGGTCAGGGCGACGACGAGCAGCATGAGGGCGGAGAGCTGGACGACCCCGCGCCCGCCCCCCGGTCGTCCTGGCGCCGAGAGCAGCACCCCCAGCGCCAGGGCCAGCAGCCACCCGGTGGCGGCCACGGCCGTCGTGAGGACCGTCGGCACCGTGACGCCGACGAGCCGGGGCACCATCTGCAGCGCGCCGTACCCCGCAGGCTGACCCCACCACTGCTGCGCAGCGGAGAGCGCCTCGGGCTGGATGGTCACCAGGGGCAGGATCACCAGCAGCGCACCGAGGACCGCGCCCACCACCGTCTGCAGGGCGGGCAGGAGCCGGCCGCGCCGCCACGCGACGATGACGATCGCCGCCAGCACGAGCACGGGGAACGGCCGGACGAGGCAGGAGAGGCCCAGCAGGACGCCAGCCGTCCAGCTGCGCTCGCGGTGCCACGCCCACAGGCCGAGCAGCAGGAGGCTGACCCCGAGCAGGTCGGTGGACACCAGGGCGAGCAGGGCCAGCACCGGGCTCGCGGCCAGGTGGGCCGCCTGCCAGGGCCGCCCGGGTGCGAGGCTCACCAGCGCGAGCACGGCCAGGCCCACCAGCACCACGGACACCAGTGCCCAGAGGGTGAAGACCCACTGCTGGGCGGCCAGACCGTCTCCGGCGCGGGGCGAGACCTGGGCCAGCAGCCACATCACCGCTCCGGGCAGCGGGGCGGTCCCCGTGGCGGCCCCCTCACCGGCCCAGGGCAGCGAGCGCTCGGCGAGCGGGGAGCTCACGTGCACCACGGGGAGGTCGGAGTAGCACGCCCGCCAGAACTGGTCCGGTGTGCTCCACCCCTTCATGAGGCAGTGCCCCTTCTGCCACACCCCGAGACCGAGGACCAGCGAGCCGGTCAGCGTGAGGGCGGCGGCGACCCCGGCCAGCCCTCGGCCGCCGACCACGGCATACCGGCCCAGCGGCCCGCCGATGACCCCCGTGGCCCTGGCGACGACCGGGTCCACCCAGGACGGCACCTGCCAGGGGCGGTCGTCACCCCGTCCCGCCGTGCGCGGGTCCGACGTGAGGCTCACCCCGTCGGCTCGGGCTCCGTGCCGTCACCGGGGGGCGCGGGCTGCGTCTGCGTCGGGGCCGGTGTCGTCGGGTCCGGGACGGTCGGTGCGGGGCTCGTCGGCTCCGGCGCCGGGCTGGTCGGGTCCGGCTCCGTCTCGGTGGGCTCCTCCGTGGGCTCGGTGGTCGTCGGCTCCTCGGTGGGCTCGGTGGTCGTCGGCTCCTCCGTCGTCGGCTCCTCGCTCGTGGGCTCCGGCTCCGGGGTGGTGGGCTCCTGCATGGTGGGGGTGTCGTCCGTGGGGCCACCGGTCCCGACCCGTGGTGCGAAGTCGAGCACCTCCTCGCCGTCGAGCGCGAGCCGCATGAACTCCCCCCACACCTGCGCCGGGAAGGTCCCACCGGTGATCTGCTCCAGCCCGGCGACGTCCTGCATCGGCACCGTGCCGTCCCCCTTGTACATCACGACACCGGCCGCGAGCTGGGGGGCGAACCCGTCGAACCAGGCCGACACGTTGTTCTCGCTGGTGCCGGACTTGCCGGCGGTCGGGCGGCCGAGGTCCCCGGCGGCCATCCCCGACCCCTGGTCGATGACGACGGTCATCGCCTCGGTCGTGTCCACCGCCGCGTCGCGCTCGACACCGGCCTCGGTCTCGGGCTCGGCCTCGTAGGTGACCTCGCCGGCCACCGTCTCGACCTGGTCGATGAGGTAGGGCGTGGCGCGCTCACCCTCGGCGGCGAGGGTGGCATACGCGTTCGTCATCTCCAGCAGGGTCGGGGAGGCGGTCCCGAGGACGTTGGTGAGGTCCGTGTCCAGACCCGGCGTGTCCTCCGGCAGCCCCAGGTCCACGGCCGCCTCACGGGTGCGGTCCGGCCCGATCTGCTCGTTGAGCTGGACGTAGATGGTGTTGACCGACTCGGCGAGCGCGACCCGCAGGTCGATGAGACCGAAGGAGAGGTCCTGGAAGTTGTTGACCTCGATCTCGTCCGCGCCGAAGGTCATCGGGGTCGGGCCCTCGAAGGTCTGGAAGGTGTCGACGCCGTCCTCGACGGCGGCGACCAGGGTCACCGGCTTGAAGAGGGAGCCGGCCTGGACCCGGGCGTCGGTGGCCGCGTTGAGCTGGGTCTCCTGGAAGTCGTCGCCGCCGTACATCGCGGTGATGGCGCCATCGCCGGGGCGGACGGCGGTGAGGGCGACGGTGATGTCGTCGGTGCCCTCCCCGGTGGGACGGTAGAGGTCGACCGCCTCCTCCGCCGCCTGCTGGTGCCGCTCGACGATCGTCGTGGTGACCCGCAGCCCGCCGCCGTCGATCTCCGCGTCGTCCACCCCCAGGAGCTCCCTGAGCTCGCTGCGCGCCTGCTCGGCGATGTAGCCCTCGACCCCCTGCGCGGCCGTCGACGGGCTCGGCTCCTGGATCTCGGGCAGGCCCAGACCCTCCCGTTCGGCCGGCGTCAGCCAGCCCTCCTCGACCATGCCGTCCAGGACGTAGGCGACTCGCTCCTCGGCCCGCTCCTCGTTGCCCTCGGCGTAGTCCGGGTCGAAGAGGGAGGGTGCGTTGGTGACGGCGGCGAGGAAGGCGCCCTCCTCGACGGAGAGCTGGGAGACGTCCTTGCCGAAGTAGGCCTGGCTCGCGGTCTGGATGCCGTAGGCGCCACGCCCGAAGTAGATGGTGTTGAGGTAGTTCTCCAGGATCTGGTCCTTGGAGAGCTCGTTGTCGATCTTGGTGGCGATGATGATCTCGGTGACCTTGCGCTGCAGCGTCTGGTCCGCGGTGAGGTAGTAGTTCTTGACGTACTGCTGCGTGATGGTGGACCCGCCCTGGAGCCCGTCACCGGTGAGGGTGCGCCAGGCGCCCCGCGCCGTGCCGGTGATGGACACGCCCTCGTTCTCGTAGAACGATCGGTCCTCGGCCGCGAGCATGGCGTAGCGGACGTGCTCGGGCACCTCCGACAACGGCACCGCCTCGCGGTCGTAGCCCCCGGTGAAACGCGCCAGCTCGGTCTCCCCGTCGGCGTAGTACAGGATCGAGCTCTGCGCCTCGGCGAAGTCGTTGGGCTCCGGGACGTCGGTCCGGTTGTAGGCCCAGGCGAAGACCCCCACGGCCAGCAGGATCGCCAGCAGGCCGAGACCCGTCAGCCAGAGCAGGACCCGACGCACCCTCCCCCCGCGCCGCGGACGGGAGGACCGGCGGCCGGCGGGAGGACGGGAGGCGGAGGCGGTGCTGGAACGGCTCACGCCCCCTATTGTGCCCATCCCGGCGGGGGGCAGCCGGAATGCGCCCGCGTTCGGTGGCGTTGCCCGAGCGTGAAGGGGCGGCCCGGTGGGCCGCCCGTGGTATGTCGGCAAGGAGCATGGATGTCATCGGTCAGGGTCGCGATCGTCGGTGTGGGCAACTGCGCCAGCTCGCTCGTGCAAGGTGTGGAGTACTACCGCGACGCCGATCCCTCGGCGTCGGTCCCGGGGCTCATGCACGTGTCGTTCGGCGACTACCACGTGGGCGACCTGGAGTTCGTGGCCGCCTTCGACGTCGACTCCGCCAAGGTCGGCCAGGACCTCGCCAAGGCCATCCAGGCCGGGGAGAACAACACGATCTCCATCGCGCAGGTCCCGGACACCGGGGTCACCGTCCAGCGCGGGCCGACCCTGGACGGGCTCGGGAAGTACTACGCGCTCACGGTCGAGGAGTCGCCGGTCGAGCCGGTCGACGTCGTGCAGGCGCTGCGTGACGCCGAGGTCGACGTTCTCGTGTCCTACCTCCCGGTGGGCAGCGAGGAGGCGGACAAGTACTACGCGCAGTGCGCCCTCGACGCGGGGGTGGCCTTCGTCAACGCGCTCCCCGTCTTCATCGCCAGCGACCCCGAGTGGGCCGCGAAGTTCGAGGCGGCCGGGGTGCCGATCGTCGGTGACGACATCAAGAGCCAGGTCGGGGCCACCATCACCCACCGGGTGCTGGCCAGGCTGTTCGAGGAGCGCGGGGTGGCGCTCGACCGGACCTACCAGCTCAACGTGGGCGGCAACATGGACTTCAAGAACATGCTGGAGCGCGAGCGGCTGGAGAGCAAGAAGGTCTCCAAGACCCAGGCCGTCACGTCCAACATGGCCCGCACCATGGCCGATCGGGATGTCCACATCGGGCCCTCGGACTACGTCCAGTGGCTGGACGACCGCAAGTGGGCCTACGTCCGCCTGGAGGGCCGCGCGTTCGGCGACGTCCCGCTCAACCTGGAGTACAAGCTGGAGGTGTGGGACAGCCCGAACTCGGCCGGCATCATCATCGACGCCATCCGGGCGGCCAAGATCGCCAAGGACCGGGGTCAGGGTGGACCGGTCGTCGGGGCCAGCGCCTACCTCATGAAGAGCCCGCCCGTGCAGATGCCGGACGACCAGGGGCGCGCCGAGGTCGAGGCCTTCATCCGCGGCTGACCACCGGTCGCGGCTCGCGTAGGGTCGGGGCGTGCCCGACCGCCCTCTTGACGCCGCCGGGGTGAGCGCCACGAGGCGCGACCGGCGGCGGATCGCCGCCGTCGCCCTGGAGGCCGGCGACCTCGACGCGGCGGCGGAGCGGCTGCGCACGCTCACCGACCAGGGGCACCAGGTCGTCCTGCTGTGGTGCCGGGGCGAACCGGGCCACGGGCTGCGCTCCTTCCGGGCTCGGGTGCCGGTCCGCGCCCGCCGTCCCCGCACCCCCCGCGAGCTCGCCGGGCGGTTGCGCCGGCCGGCCCCGGCCGCGTGGTTCCGGGACCGCGGACCCCTCGCCCGGGCCCTGCGTGCCGATCCCCGGGCACGGCGCACGCTGGACGGCGTGGACGCGGTCGTCCCGGTAGGCCCGCAGGCGCGCAGGCTCTTCGAGCGCACCGGTGCCGCACCCGTCCCCGTGCTGCCGCTGGAGGAGCTCGAGGAGCGCGGTGGCGAGCCGGCGGTGTGGGCCACCCTGCACCGACGGTCGCGCGCCGGCGGGGCCCGCCTCGACGCCGACCTGGCCCGCGAGGTGCTCGCGCAGCTCCCGCCGGGCGGGCGCGGCATACCTCCCCGGCGGCAGGCCCTGCTCGTGCCCCTGGTCGTGGCGCTCCACGGCACGGGGGAGTATGCCCTGGCCGCGCGGCTCGCCGGGTGGCTGGACGCCGACCCGGCCCACGCGCCGCACGCCGCGGTGCACCGAGCCCTGCGGACGCTCGTGGAGCTCTCCCGCACCGGTGAGCCCGCCGCCGACCTCGACGACACGGTCCGGGCGGTGCTCGCCCGGGCGGACGATGCCCTCGGCGCGGACGTCGACGACGTCCCCGAGGAGGTGGTCCGCGCCACCACGCTCGCCCTGCAGCTGCTCTTCCACCGCGAGCTGCACGCGGACGGCCTCGGCTCTCCGCTCGTCGCCGACCCGGAGACCTTCCTGGCCGGCTGGCGGGCCTCTCGGGTGGGGCAGCTGCTGGCCGCGCCGGTGCCCCGGCTACCACCCCACCCGCGGACGGCAGCGGTGCGGCCCGCAGCGGACGGGAACCGTGCGTCCCGGGTGGTCGTCGCGCCCGGGTCCTACCCGCAGTTCGCGACGCCGGTGGTGCAGGAGCTGACCCGGCGCGCGGACGTCCGGGTCCTCGACCTGCGCGCCAAGGACCAGCTGCGGGGGCTGGGCACCCGTGGCGAGCTCGTCGCGGCGCGCCTGCGGCAGGCGGTCGGGCAGCCGTGGGTGCCGGACTACGAGCTGCTGGAGGAGCTGGAGGCGGCCGACGCGCTCTTCGTCGACTGGGCCGACCGCGGGTCGGTGGCCGCCGTGATGAGTGCCCCGACGGGGGTGCGGGTCACGCTGCGCATCCACAGCATGGACGCGCTCTCCCCCTGGATCCACCTGCTGGACTGGACCCGGGTGGACGTGCTGGTGCTGGTGAGCGAGCACCTCCGCCGGGTGGTCGAGGCGCTCCTGGGGGACCGGCTGGCCGGCACCCAGGTGCGCGTGGTCGGCAACGTGCTCGACCCGGCCCGCATCCCGACCGGCAAGACGCCGGGGCACCGCAGGACCCTGCTCATGGTGGGCTGGGCCCAGCGGGTCAAGGACCCGGTGTGGGCGCTGGAGGTGCTCGCCCTGCTGCGTCAGGAGGACCCGACCTGGCGTCTGGTCCTCGTCGGCGTCGACTTCCCCGAGAGCACCGTCGCCTCGCAGCAGGACTACGCCCGGGCCTTCCGCCGGCGGCTGGCTGACGACGACGTCCGGGGTGCGGTCTCTTTCGTCGGCTGGACCCGGGACCTGGCGCCGCACCTGGCCGCGGCCGGGTTCGTCCTCTCGACCAGCCGCCGGGAGTCCTTCGGGCTCGCCCTGGTCGAAGGGGCGGCGTCCGGAGCCGTGCCGGTGGTCCGGGACTGGCCCATCTTCGCCCCCCTCGGCGGTGCCCGCAGCCTCTTCCCGGACGACTGGGTGGTCGCGTCGGTCGAGGAGGCGGCGGCCCGCGTCGCCGCGCTCGCGGAGGAGCCCGCGTGGTCGGCGGCCTCGGCACAGGCCCGCGCGGTGGTCCGGGAGCGCTTCGCCGCAGGGGCGACCCGGGAGGAGCTGGCTGGCCTGGTCCTGGGGCAGTGAGGGGTCAGGAGCGGGCGATCCCGGCCAGCACCTGCACGGCCGCCGAGGCGTGGTCCACCGGTGAGCGGTGGTCCAGGGGCTGGGCGTCCAGCACCGAACCGGGCTCGACCATGCCCCACACGGGGGTGCCGCTGCCCCGGTAGTCGCTCCACTTGCTCGGCAGGAAGGGGTTGGTGGCGAGCAGCCCCTGGGTGACGGCGTCGCTGACCAGCAGGACGTCCATCCGCCGGCACATCGCCAGGAACTCCAGGTAGCCCAGGAAGGGCCCGCTGTGCACGCAGTCCTCCAGCCCCCGCCGACGGACCTCCTCCTCGACCTGCTCGGGCCGTCCGGCGAAGACGTGCAGGCAGATCTCGTCGCGCAGCCGCTGCGGCAGGGCTTCCAGGGCGGCGAGCACGCTGCCCATGCCCCGGGTGGCGTAGAAGTTGCCGAAGTAGCCGATGTTGCGCCGGTCACCGGGGAGCGGGTGCTCCGGGACCGCCATCGAGTAGAACTCCTCGGGGAGGGTCGGGTGGGGGGAGACCCGGCTGCGCTCCCGGACCCGGTCGACCAGCTGCGGGTCGTCCACCCGCTCGAGCATGAGCTCGCGCTGGTGCTCGTTGGTGAAGACGAGGGAGCCGGCCAGGGCGAAGGCCAGGTGCTCGGCCCACTCGAAGGAGTTGCCGCTGGTCGGCGGGGCGAACCCGGCGGAGCGCATACCCTCCCCCAGGACGTCCAGCAGGGCGTCCTCCCGGACGGGGGCGTGCCGCACCGCGCCGGTGACGTCGCGGGAGAGCGGGTCGGAGAACTCGGCCGTCCACTCCACCCCGGGCCGGAGCATGGCCAGCCGGGCCGCCAGCACGTGGCTGGCGCTGAAGTGGGCCCGGCTGTACATCCGCAGGTACCCCTCCCCCTCCCGGTCCCACTCCAGCGCCCGCTGCACGCCGCGCCGGGTGAAGCCGGTGATCCCGCGCCACGAGGAGAACAGGGTGGGGCTGGGCAGCTGCTGGCGGCGCACCACGAGGTGGTCGGCGATACGGGCCAGGCCGCGGTCGGTCCGGCGCTCGGCGGACATGCGGTTCTGCAGCACGTCGACCGGCCGGCCCATCTCGCGCACCCGCTTGGCGGCGACGATGGCGGAGGTGTCGACGAACGGGGGGAAGCAGTAGGACACGACCAGGTCGCGCGCCGCCGGCGCCGGGTCGACGGGACCTGGTGCGGCCCCGACGCCGTCGAGGTCCTCGTCAGGGCCGGGCGCGGCGGTCGTGTCAGCCATCGCCGCTCACTCTAGTGCGCCTCCCGGCAGCAGGGGCAGGAGCCGGTCGCTCCACGGCAGGGCCACCCGGCGGGTCGGTGGCAGCGCGGCGAGCAGCGCGCGCGTCCGCCGGTCCGTGGCCGCGCCCGGGCGGTGGCCGAGCCAGAGGACGGCGTCGGCGGGGACCGCCCGGTCCAGGGCACGGGCCACCTCGACCGGGTCCGCGTCGTCGACCAGGACGAGCCGCTGGTCGACACCGGCCCGGAGGGCGCGGTCCCCACTGCTGATCATGGCCCTGGTGCTGTCGCCGTCGGCCGGGTGCCACCACGTCACCGCCTCGACCGGGGCGCCGGGACCAGCGGACCCCTCGGCAGCGCGCCCGAGCGCAGGGGCGAGGGCGAGCAAGTCGGCCCCGGCGTCCAGGCCGAGCACCGGTCGGCCGCGGCGGGCGAGCAGGGCGACGTGCGCTGCCAGCCGCCGCTCCGCGTCGGCGCCCTGCGCGGCGGCCTGGGCATGCAGCACGGGCAGCGCTCCCGTCCGCCACGTCCGCGGGCCTGCCGGAGGCGTCTGCGCCAGCCGGTCGGCCCCCAGCGGCTCGCCCTCCCCGGCCCCCAGGGCGGCCGCCAGCGCGGGGTCACCGACGATCATCGTCCCGCCGCCGCAGACGCGCAGGTCGGAGCTGGGCAGCGGGTCGGTGACCACCCGACCACCCTGCGGCCCGGCCAGCACCACGGTCCACGACCCGCACAGCGCCGCGGCCCGGCCGGTCGCGGCACCGAGGCCGGCCCCGTGGGCGAGGAGCCGGTGCAGCAGGCGCGCCACGTCGGCGGCGTCGTCGAGCCCGTCAGGGACGTCCACCGGGTCACCCACCACCAGCACCCACGCGGAGGCGTCACCGGTGACGGCGCGGGGCAGGCCCGGGTGGGCCCACAGGCTCAGCCGGCGCCCCGGCAACGGGTGCCGGCGCAGGCCACCGGGGGGCCGCCCGGACCACCGCGACGGCAGCACCGCGAAGGAGCGTGCACCCGCGCCGGGTGAGGGTTCGTGCGGGGCAGGGGACCGGTCCGTGCCGGCGGTGGCCGCCGGCCCGCGATGGGACCCGACCCGACGTCCCACCGCCCGGCGCAGCCGCCTCGCCCCCGTCCTCAGCGACCGGGGGCCAGGTCCACCGGTGGCCCGGGTGCGGCTGGGGGTGGCGTCGACGGTGGCCGGTGCCTCCCCCGGGAGGTGACGCACCCCGGCGTCGGCGAGGAGCCGCTCGAACAGCGCCCGGTCGCGGCGCAGCGGGTAGGGCAGGGACAGCATGGTCTCCAGCAGGACGCGGTCGTTGAAGGGCAGCAGGATGCGGTGTCCGAAGTCCCCGTCCACGAACTTCTGCCACCCCCACCGCCCCATCCGCTGCTCCCAGTAGAGGACGTCGTAGTCGTCGAAGCCCAGCAGGGCGTCCGCGTGCATCGGCACCCGGTCGAGGTAGTCGCCGTAGAGCTCCCCGACGAGCGCGTCGTCGACGTCGGCGCCGCTGCCGAGGTAGAGCTCGGTGAGCCGTCGTGGCGTGAGGACGTGCTCCGGTCGGTGGCGGACGAAGGTCGTCCCGGTCTCCCCGCCGTTGCTCTGCAGCTGCACGAGGTCGCGGGGCAGGTCGGCCCACATGGCGTGGGCCGCGCCGCGGGAGGGCAGCTGGGGGGCGTACGTGCGACGGTGCAGCACGTCGAAGGTCCCGTGCGCGGGAGGCTGGCGCCAGCGCAGGACGCGGTGCGGCAGGCCGAGCGCCCGGGCCGCCTCCCGGGCCACGGTCACGTCCTCGACCGCGGCGCGGCTGCGGGCGGCGTCCCGGGGGTTGAGGTAGGTGAAGGCGAACCCGTCGACGGCCCGCAGGGCGGGTGCGGCCACGGCGGCGGTCACCCGGCTGTCCAGACCGCCGGTGAGGCTGACCGCGGGTCGTCCCAGCCCCGCCAGCAGCTCGACGTGCGCGGTGAAGCGCTCCCGGAACGCGGCATACACCGCGTCCACGTCCTCCGTCGCCACCCGGGGGCGGAACGGCCAGAAGCGTCGCTGCCCGACCTCGAGGCCGGCCGCG
Source organism: Serinicoccus chungangensis (assembly GCF_001483745.1). Classification (GTDB taxonomy): domain Bacteria; phylum Actinomycetota; class Actinomycetes; order Actinomycetales; family Dermatophilaceae; genus Ornithinicoccus; species Ornithinicoccus chungangensis_A. The sequence goes on from NZ_LQBL01000030.1 coordinate 108,919, forward strand.
TCGAGGCGCAGGCGCAGCAGCGAGTTGGGGACGAGCGCCTCCACCCCGAGGTATGCCGTGCGCAGCCCGGGCAGGTAGGTGACCCGGCCGGACCTGCGCTCGCGCAGGAGGTCGAGGAGCTCCAGGGCCCGCTCGTCGGGGTCCAGGCCGAGGGCACCGGCGACGAGCGCGGGCGCGCTCGCGACGGCGGCGCCACGAGCGGCGCCACCCACGTGGACGGGTTGCGTGGCGTGGGTGTCGGGGACGACCAGGAGCTCCACCGGCTCGTCCGTGCGCCCGCGGGCGTCGGGCGCGACGGCGTCCCCGTCGGGGGACGCCCGGCGGCCCGCCAGCAGCGTCCACCGCCCGCCGAGGTCGGCCACCTCCCGGACCAGGGCGTCCGAGCCCGACCGGGCCCAGGTCGTGGCGAGCCGTCCCGCGACCTCCGTGGGGTCGGTGAGGCCCGCTGCCACGTCCACCGGGTGCCCCAGCAGGACGACGTCCCGGTCGTGGAGGGGACCGCGGGCATGGCCGAGGACCGTGCGCGGCTGCAGGTGCAGGGTGCTGCCGGGCAGCAGCCCCGACATCGCTCGCCAGCCGCGGCAGTCGGGCGGCGCCGCGCCCCGGGCGTCGCCGACGAGCAGGAGGTAGCCGTGCGGGTGGGCCCCCAGCAGGACCGCCGCCTCGTCGACCTGCACTCAGGCCGCCCCCACCGACCCGGCCAGCACGGCGGCGATCCGGGGGCCGGCGTGGCCGTCCCACAGCGGGGGCACCGGCGTGCTGCCCGCGGCGGGCCGCCCCGCCGCGAGACGGCTCGCCACCGCCGCGGGGAGCTCGGCGTGGGTGGTCAGCGCGTTGGTGCCGTGGGTGATGGTCACCGGCCGCTCCGTGTTCGGCCGCAGGGTGAGGCAGGGCACCCCGAGCACCGTCGTCTCCTCCTGGACGCCCCCGGAGTCGGTCACCACGACGGACGCGCCCTGCACGAGGGAGAGGAAACCGAGGTAGCCCAGCGGGTCGGCCGGCCGGATCCCGGGGTGGTCGAGGAGCCCGACGTCGAGCAGCCGCGGGCGGCTGCGCGGGTGCATCGGCAGCACCACCGGGCAGTGGTCGGCGACCTGGTGCAGCGTGGCCACCGCGCGCCGGGCGTGCTCCCGGTCGTCGACGTTGCCCGGGCGGTGCAGGGTGGCCACGACGTAGTCGCCCTCGGCGGCCAGCCCGACCTCGCTGCGCGCCCGCTCCTGGTCCAGGCGTCCCCGGTGGCGCAGGAGGGTGTCGATCATCGGGTTGCCCACCAGGTGGACCGCGGCGGGGTCGACCCCCTCCGCCCGCAGGTTGTCGGCCGCGTCGGCGCAGGTCACCAGCAGCAGGTCGCTGAGCCGGTCGGTGACCACCCGGTTGACCTCCTCGGGCATCGTCCGGTCGAAGGAGCGGAGCCCGGCCTCGACGTGCGCGACCGGGAGGTGCAGCTTGGCTGCCACGAGCGCCGCCGCCACCGTGGAGTTGACGTCGCCGTAGACGACCACCAGGGCCGGGTGCCGCGTGGTCATGACCTCCTCGAGCCCCACCATGGCCGCCGCCGTCTGCCCGGCGTGGGTGCCGGAGCCGATGCCGAGGTCGACGTCCGGCCGGGGCAGCCCGAGCTCGGTGAAGAAGACCTGGCTCATCCGGTCGTCGTAGTGCTGCCCGGTGTGCACCAGCAGCTGCTCCACGTCGTGGGTCCGCAGCGCCTGGATGACCGGCGCCGCCTTGGGGAAGTTGGGACGGGCGCCCGTGACGTGCAGCACGAGCGGGCGCCCGGTCACCCGGGCCCCTGGCCTTCGTCCGCGGCGTGCACCTGCAGCTCGCGCGGCAGCCGCTCGCCCAGCACGCGCAGCAGCCGCTCGTCCGCCGGGCTGAGCACGCCCTCGTCGGCCCGGGCCAGGTGCCACAGCTGGTAGTGGTCCACGATGCCGGCCACCCGTCGGGCCACGTGGTCCTCCCATCCCTCCGGGTCACCGTGCGCCCCTCGGGCGAAGACCGCCCGCGGCACCACCAGCTCCACCGGGACGTCGTGCCGGCGGGCGGCACCGAACACCGGGAGGTCGAGCACGAACAGCGGCCGGAAGGAGAGCAGCCGGCGCTGCAGGGCGCACACCTGGTCGACGAGCCGCTCCGCCGCGGGCTCGTCCAGGCCGGTCGCGAGGATCCCCACCACGGGCAGCCGGGAGACGTCGGCACCGACGACGGCGCGACCGGCGCGCATCGGCACGTCGACCTGGCCGGCCCCGTGGCGCGGGGCGAAGACGCGCCACGCCAGGTCGGACAGGGTCGCGCTGCGGCGTACCCGGGGGAGGACCTCGTCCAGCGCGACCCGGTACCCGGGCAGCCTGCGGGTCCACCGGGCGAGCGTCTGCTGGCGCCGCCGCTGGGTCGGGGTGGGGGTCATGCCGCGCCCGCCACGGCCAGGATGTGGTCGGCCGCGGCCTGCGCGCCGTTGCCCGGGTCGGCGGCCAGTGCGGCCGCGGCGAGCTCCCCGCCGCGGGCCAGCAGCTCGTCGACGAGGGGGCCGGCCGCGCCGCCCGTGAGGGTGGGGGCGACGAGCGCCCAGCCCCGTCGGGCGGCCTCGCGCGCCCGGGCCTCCTGGTCGTCCAGCGAGGTATGCGGGTTGGGGACGAGCAGGGTCGGAACCCCGAGCCGCAGCGACTCGTGGAAGGAGTTGTAGCCGGCCGCGGCGACCACCAGGTCGAAGGCCCGGTAGTGCTCGGACAGCGGGAAGTGGCGCACGAGGTGCACGTCACCGGCATACGCCCGCTCGGCGATCGCGGGGGCGGTGACGCAGACGCCGACCCCCCGTCCCGTCAGCGCGGCCGCGGCCGCCCCCACCTCGTCGTCGGTGTCGTTGATGTTGCCGGCCCCCAGCGAGACCAGCGCGAGGGTGCCCTGCGCGGGCAGACCGAGGGCTGCGCGCGAGGCGGCCCGGTCGTGCGCCTGCCCGGCGTCGACGAGGGTGACCGGCGGCACCCGCAGGACCGCCCCGTCGGGGACCGTGGCCGTCGCGCCCCGGTCCGCCGCGGCCGCCAGGTCGCCGGGCTCGACCACGGCGTCGAACCACGCCGCCTTCTCCAGCTGGTCGGCGTTGCGGCCCGCTCGCCACATTCCCCGCCGCGACCACACGGCGCGGGTCCGGGGGTGGCCGGCCAGCGCCTCGTCCAGCCCGGAGTAGGGGTGGGTGCCGTCGAAGACGAGCACGTCGGGGTCGACCCGGTGAAGGATCTCGCCGACCTGCTCGGCGAACAGGCGCCGCCACGCCGCCGGGCGCAGGCCGGAGGCGCCCTGCGAGGCGAGGTACTCCCACGGCAACCCCTCGGCCTCCACGACCGGCACCGCCTGCGACAACGACACCACGTGCCGACGCACCTCCGGCGGCATCCGGCGGGCGTACGCCAGCAGCCGCGTCAGGTGGCCCATCCCCGCACCGTTGCTGGACAGCAGGAGCACCGAGGACATACCGGCGATCATGGCACAGGGCGTTATGCTCGGGACGCGCCCGGCGGGCGCCCCCGACCCACCCTCTTGTCGTGAAGGAGACTGGCCACCGTGGCTGTCGACGCTGTCATCATCGGCCTGGGCTATGTGGGCCTCCCTCTGGCGCAGGAGGCGACCCGCGCGGGGATGAGGGTCCTCGGTTTCGACATCCACCAGGGCGTGGTGGACGACCTCAACGCGGGCCGGTCGCACGTGGACGACCTGGCCGACGCCGACATCGCGCAGATGCGCGAGGGCGGGTTCGAGGCCACGACGGACGAGGCCCGGATCGCCGAGGCCTCCACCGCGGTGATCTGCGTGCCGACGCCGCTGTCCGCGGACGGCGGGCCGGACCTGCGGGCGGTGGAGTCGGCGGTCGCCGCGGTGGCCCGCAACCTGCGCCCGGGGATGCTCGTCGTGCTGGAGTCGACGACCTACCCGGGGACGACCGACGAGGTGGTGCGGCCCGCGCTGGAGGCGGGTGGCCTGGTGGCCGGTCAGGACTTCCACCTGGCCTTCTCCCCGGAGCGCATCGACCCGGGCAACACCAGCTTCGGCGCGAAGAACACCCCCAAGGTGGTGGGCGGGCACACCCCGGCGTGCAGCGACGCGGCGGCCGCGTTCTACGGCACCTTCGTGGACACGGTGGTGCGGACCAAGGGGACCCGCGAGGCCGAGACGGCCAAGCTGCTGGAGAACACCTACCGGCACATCAACATCGCCCTGGTCAACGAGATGACCCGGTTCTGCCACCAGCTCGGGATCGACCTGTGGGACGTCATCGACGCGGCGAGCTCCAAGCCGTTCGGGTTCCAGGCGTTCTACCCCGGCCCCGGGGTGGGCGGGCACTGCATCCCGATCGACCCGAACTACCTGTCGCACAACGTGCGCGCCCGCCTGGGCTACCCGTTCCGGTTCGTCGAGCTGGCGCAGGAGATCAACGCGGGGATGCCGGCCTACGTCGTCTCCCGCGCCCAGGACATCCTCAACACCGAGGGCAAGGCGCTCAACGGCTCGAGCGTGCTCCTGCTGGGGGTGACGTACAAGCCCAACATCGCCGACCAGCGCGAGAGCCCGGCGGTCCCCCTGGCCCGGCAGCTGGCCGCCAAGGGCGCGCGGGTGCTCTTCCACGACCCGCACGTCCAGGAGTGGCACGCGGTGCCCGAGGCGGAGCGGGTGCAGGACGCCGCCGACGCGGCGGGCCGGGCCGACCTGACGATCCTCGTGCAGAACCACCGCGGCTACGACGTGGACGCGCTGGCCGGCGCCTCCCGGACCTTCTTCGACACCCGCGGGGCCGCCACCGGAGGGGAGAAGGTCGTCCGGCTGTGAGCTCCGACCTCGGGCCCGAGCCGCGCCACCAGCCGGCGGTCATGCCCCACGCGGAGGCCGCCGAGCTGGCCCGCCGCTACGGCATGACCCAGGTGGCGGTGCGACCCTCGCTGGGCGGCTACGTCCGGGAGATCTGGCGCTACCGCCACCTCATGTGGTCCCTGGCCAAGGGTGAGGTCGTCAGCCAGCACCGCGACAACTACCTCGGCATCCTCTGGTCGGTCATCAACCCGATCCTGCTCGGGGTGGCCTACTACCTCATCTTCGGGGTCCTGCTCGGCCTGGACCGCGACGTCGACAACTTCGTCGCCTTCCTCACCGTCGGCCTGTTCACCTTCTCCTTCATCTCGGCGACCCTCACCTCCGGGGCGCGCTCGCTGCTCGGCAATGTCGGGATGATGCGCTCCCTGGCCTTCCCCCGCGTGCTGCTGCCCGTGGTGAAGGTCATCTCCGAGTTCGTCAACAACATCCCGGCCTTCCTCGTGCTGGTGGTCATCGCCCTCATCACGAAGGAGCCGGTCACGTGGGAGTGGCTGCTCTTCCCGGTCGCGCTGCTCATCGTGGTCGTCATGGGCCTCGGCATCTCCATGCTCATCTCCCGCGCGGTGCACAACGTCCGTGACCTGGCCAACATCGTGCCGCTCATCACCCGGCTGCTGCGCTACGTCTCCGGGGTGTTCTTCTCCATCCAGGTGCGGTTCGCGAGCCTCGACGACGCGCCGCGCTGGGTGGGACTGCTGCTGGAGTACCAACCCGTGGCGGTGAGCCTCACCCTGGTCCGGGAGACCCTGCTGCAGGGCTTCGAGCTGCGCTGGCAGACGTGGGTCGTCGCGGCCGGCTGGGCGGTCGTGCTCTTCGTCAGCGGCTTCATCGTCTTCTGGCGGGGGGAGGGGACGTATGGCCGTGCCTGAGGACGCCGGCGCGCCCGCCGCCTCGTCGCCCGCCGCGCAGGACGAGCGGATCCCCTCGGTCATCGTGTCGCACGTCGACATCCGCTACCGCATCTACGGCAGCCCCAAGCGCCCCGAGGAGACCGACGAGGAGGGGGCCGTGCGCCGCCTGCTCAGCCGGGGCGGCCAGGCGGGCCTGGGGGTGCAGGAGGTGCACGCGGTCAAGAACGTGTCGTTCGTGGCCTACCGCGGGGAGTCGATCGGCATCATCGGCCGCAACGGGTCGGGCAAGTCGACGCTGCTGCGCTCCGTCGCGGGCCTGGTGCCGCCGAGCAGCGGCACCATCTGGCTCGGGGGCCGCGCCGCCCTGCTGGGCGTCAACGCGGTCCTGCAGAAGAAGCTCAGCGGCCGCGACAACATCTGGATCGGGGCGCAGGCCCTCGGGCTCACCCCGGCGCAGGTCCGGCGGCGGATGGACGACATCATCGAGTTCGCCGACATCGGCGACTTCATCGACCTGCCCATGAGCAGCTACTCCAGCGGGATGGCGGCCCGGCTGCGGTTCGCGATCAGCACCGCCGTCGTCCCCGACATCCTCATCGTGGACGAGGCGCTCGCCACCGGCGACGAGCACTTCCGGGCCAGGGCCACCGAACGCATCGAGCAGATCCGCGAGCAGGCCGGGACGGTCTTCATCGTGGCCCACAGCCGCAAGCGGATCAACCAGCTGTGCACGCGGGTGCTGTGGATGGACGACGGGCGGCTGCTCGGCGACGGGCGCCCGTCGGTCGTCAACGGCCTCTACGGCCGCAAGTACGGCCGGCACCGCCAGGTGTGGAAGGAACGCTACGAGCAGATCGAGCGGGTCATGACCGAGCAGGGCCCGGAGGCGGCCCGCGAGCTGCTGCGCAGGTGGGAGCCGGAGGGGAACTGGTGAGCCCACGCCGCATCCTCGTCGTCACCGTCGTCCACCACCCGGACGACGCGCGCATCCGGCACCGTCAGGTCGCCAGCCTGCTGGAGGCCGGCTGGGAGGTGACCCTCGCCGCGCCGTTCGGCGGTCACGGCGTCGAGCGGCCCGTCGGTGTGCCCGGGCTGCGCACGGTCGACGTCACCCGGTCCACCGGCCGCCGCCGGATGGCCGCCCAGCGGGACGCCCGCCGGGTGCTGCGCGAGCTCGGCCCGCGTCACGACGTGGTGCTGCTGCACGACCCCGAGCTGGTCCCGACCACCCTGGGCATCTCCCTCCCGGTGACGGTGTGGGACGTGCATGAGGACACGAGGGCGGTCGTCGCCCTGCGCTCCTGGGTGCCCGACCGGCTCCGCGGCCCGCTGGCCTCGGTGGCGTCCGCGCTCGAGCGCAGCGCCGAGCGACGGATGGTCCTCATCCTGGCCGACGAGGAGTATGCCGACCGGTTCGCCCGCGAGCACCTCGTCGTCCCCAACACCACCCCGGTGCCGGCCGACCCGCCCCCCGCCGGGACCCCCGACGAGCAGGGGCGCCTGCGGGTGGTCTACCTCGGCAGCCTGGCCCGCGAGCGCGGGGTCGCCGAGCTCGTCGCGGTGGGCGAGCAGCTGCACCGGCGCACCGGTGGACGGGCGGTGCTCGAGGTGGTCGGTCCGGCGCACGGCGCCGCGGTCACCGCCCAGCTCGAGGCGGCGCGGCAGCAGGGGCACCTGGAGTGGACGGGGTTCCTGCCGGCGCGGGAGGCGCTGGGCCGCCTGGACGGAGCCCTCGCCGGGCTGTCGCTGCTGCACGACGTCGCCAACTTCCGTCCGAGCATGCCGACCAAGGTGGTGGAGTACATCGCGCACGCCGTCCCCGTCGTCACGACGCCGTTGCCGCGGGCGGTCGACCTCGTCGAGCGCAGCGCCGCGGGTGTCGTCGTGCCCTTCCACGACGTGGAGCAGACCGTGGAGACGCTGCTCGCCTGGGTCGAGGACCCGGCGACCGCCGCGGCCCTGGGCCGCGAGGGGCACGCCCTCGCCGCCCGGGAGCTGGACTGGGGCGTGCACTCACGCGCCTTCGTCGCCGCCATGGACCGGCTCGCCGACGCCCCCCGCTGAGCCCGGACGCGCCCCGGTGGCGATCTCGTAGACCTCGTCGTAGCGGGTCGCGATCGCGGACCAGGTCCGGTGCTCGCGCACCCAGGCCCGGGCCGATCGCGCCATCTCCGCCCGGCGGGCGGGGTCGTGCAGGAGCTCGGCGAGCACGTCGGCGAGCGCCCCGGCGTCGCCCGGCGGGAAGGTCGCGCCGCGCTCCCCCCCGCCGACGACCTCCAGCAGGGCGGGGAGGGCCGAGACCACCAGCGGCACCCCCATCGACATGGCCTCGTAGGGCTTGAGCGGGGTCACCAGCCGCGCCGCCCGCTCGTCGATCCGGGGGACGACGAAGAGGTCGAGGAGCGCGTAGTAGTCGCCGACCTCCTCGTGCGGGACCTGCCCGGTGAGGACCACGTGCTCGGCGACGCCGCGCTCGGCGGCCAGCCGCTCCAGGGCCTCCTGGCGCTCGCCGCCCCCCACCAGCAGCGCGCTGACCGCCAGCCCGCGACCGCGCAGCACCGCTACCGCCTCGACCAACGTCTCCTGGCCCTCCCGCGGGTGGTCCAGGTTGCTCACGTAGCCGACGACCAGACCGTCGCCGAGCCCGAGCCGCTGACGCAGGTCGGCCCGCGGGTCGCGCGGCCCGACCGCCTCCGCGTCCACCCCGTTCGGGACGACCACGACCCGCGCCGGGTCCGGCGTCCGGCCGGCCCGGGTCGGGGGCCGCTGCACGATGTCCTCGCGCATGGACTCGCTCAGCGTCACCACCGCGTCGGCCTCGGTGAGGACCCGGCTCTCCAGCTCGCGCCGCAACCGGTAGAGCTCGCTGCGGGTCGCCCGCCCGACGTCGGAGGTCCACACCGCCTCGAAGAGGCCCCGGACCTCGTAGACGACCGGTATGCCGGTGGTCCGGCCGACGGCGAGCGCGACCAGCGCGAGCTCGTAGCCGCGGTGCCCGGAGTGGGCGTGCAGGACGGCCGGCCGGTGCTCGACGACGACGTCGAGCAGGCGCCGGGCGAAGGCGTCGAGGTGCTGGTCGGGAGCCTCCCGGTCCGGCACCTCCGTGCGGGTGAGCCGCAGGTGGGGGACGCCGCCCACGTCCTGCACCGGTGGCGCCGGTTCGTCCGGGAAGTCCAGGGCGGTGGCCGCCAGCACGTCCTCACCGGCGCGTCGACGCTCGCGCAGGAGGTAGAACGAGCGCACGGCATACCCGCTGGTGCGCTGCGGGAGGGAGGCCTTGAGCAGGTGCAGCACCCGGCCGGGGACCGGGTCGACCGGTCGGGGCGCGAGGTCCCCGGGCCACCAGCCGGGGTCGAACTCGCGCAGCCGTCCCTCCTGCTCACGGACCAGCCTCGCGAGCAGGTCGCGGTCGTCGAGCGCGGCCCACCGGCGCAGGACGGCCAGCCGGGTGCTCGGCTCCCCGGCCTTGGTGGCCGTCAGGGCCGCCTGCTGCAGCACGGCGGGTCCGACCGTCTCGTCCGGACGGGCCAGCAGCTCGTGGACGAGGGCCATGGCGGCCTCGTGCTCGCCCGCCCTCGTCCGGTCCGCCAGGCGCCCGATGTCCCCCAGGACGACCTCGCGCAGGGTCCTGGCGGCGTCGTCGGCCGGGGTCTGCGAGCGCAGCGAACCCAGCCCCGGCACCACCTCGACGACGACTCCCGGCACCAGCTCGTGGACCCGGGAGGCGGTCGCGTCGTCCTCGACGAGAAGGCGCTCCACCCGCCCGGTCCCCAGCAGCGGCAGCCACGGGGCGTCGAGGTCCTCCGGGCGCAGCACGACGAGGAGGCGGGACCCGGCGGGGGCGACGAGCGAGGCCAGGACCGCGCGCTGGTCGGCGCCGTCGACGAGGACGACGTCGGGGCGTGCGTCCTGCACCGCCGCGACGAACGAGGGGTATGCCGGGCCGGGTCGCCCGAGTCCGGCCCGCAGCCGGGCCTCCACGAGGGCGTCGGGGACACCCGCGCCGCGCAGCGCCGACGGGACGGCCCCGTCGCCCCCGCCGAGGAGGGTGACGTCCACCACCGGGGAGGCGCGCAGGGCCGTGCGCAGGGGTGGGCCGGAGCCGTCCCGTGCCAGCACCAGGACCCGGTGGTGCGAGTCCGGCTCCGGTGCGGCGACCGCCGCGTCCGCCGCGGCCGGGAGGGGGTCGGTGAGCGCCCGGCCCGTCCGGCTGCCGCGCAGCAGGCCGCGGGGCGACGTCCCTGCGCCGGCAGGCAGCAGGCGCAGCGCGAGGGCCGCCCAGCGGGCGGCGGTGCCGGGATCGCCGTCGAGCACGCCGTCGGCGGCGGCCAGCAGGTCCGTCCCGGCCTCGAGGGCCTGCGCGTCGCCGTCGCCGCCCGCGAGGACCGCCCAGGCCCGCAGGACCACGTCGTCCGCCCCGAGGAGCGGGAGGAGGGCCTCGACGAGGACCTGCCGCTGGTGCCCGTCCAGGGTCGCCCAGGGCAGCAGTCGTGCCCGCTCGCGCACCTCGGGCCCCGGTGGGGCCTCCCCACGGAGCAGGCGCACGGCCGCGCACAGCGCGTCGAGCTCGTCCTGCGGCAGGATCGCCCGGCGTCTCGGGGGGCCGGAGGGGAGCCAGCCCCGGGCGAGCTGCGCGGCGGCGGTCCGCACCGGGCCCGGCCCGACGACGACGCGGGTGGTCGGGTCCAGGGCCCGGGTCCGGGCGGCGACCGACCCCGCGCCGGGGCCCAGGACCAGGACGAGGTCCGCCGAGCGCACGGCCGGGACGAGCCGCGGGTCCAGCCGGGCGGCCAGGGCCGCCCGCGGGCCGGCGGGCAGGAGCCTCCCGGTCACCCGCAGCGGGGCGCGCTGCCACCGGGGCCGGCCGTGCCCCGCCCGCAGGACGGTCCGGTCCGGCACCGTCGCCGCACCGGGCCCGGTCTGCAGGAGGGCGAGCGAGGGCAGCAGGACCCCGAGGTCGCCGACCAGCGCAGCGGCGAGCTCGTCCGGGTCGCCCCCGACCAGGAGCAGGACCGTCGGCCGGTCGCCGGGCCCGGCGGCGGGGTCAGCCGGCACCGCGGACCTCCGACGTGGGCGTGCCGGCGACGTCCACGGGTCGGGGCCGCCCGGTGGGGGTCGGTCCGGGCGGCTCGCCCTCGTGCGCAGCGCCCTCGTGCGCGTGCAGGTCGAGCCCGGGCAGCGCCCGGCGCAGCCCGGCCTCCTCGTCGTCGTCCAGCCACGGCGCCACGACCCAGCGGGGCCGGACCCCCCACCAGGAGCGCAGCACGTCACCGGCTCCGAGGAGGTCCTCCGGGAGCCCGGAGGACCCGGGCCGCACGCTCTCGGTGCCGAGCCAGACCTCCACCGCACCGGCCTGCACGCGCACGCCCTGCCCGGCCAGCAGGGCCAGGACCGAGAGGTCGAGGACGACGAGCCGGTCCACCTCGATGTCCTCGGTCCGGGAGAGCAGCCAGGCCCGACCGTCCAGCAGTGCGTCGTCGAGCCCTCGGTCCAGCTCGGCGCGACGCACCCCCGCCGCGGCGTGGCCCTCCTGGTGCCACAGGCCGACCCGCTCCTCCGGCGGGTCCGTCCGCAGCCGTCGCTGGAGCCACGCGCTCGCGCGGCTGGTGGGAGGTGCGGAGAAGGAGCCGAGGTAGGCCGTGCCCAGCCGGTCCGGGACGAGGCCGCCGACGGGGAGCCCGCGGGTCCAGCCCCGGGGGACGGGGAAGGGCAGGGCGGCCAGGGTGGCGTCGTCGACGGTGGCCTCACCCTCGTCGCGCCGGCGCCTGCTGAGCCGGCGGTGCCAGGCCATGAAGCTGGAACGGAAGGCCCGCCGCTCGGGGGCGGCCCAGGAGAAGGTGAAGTCACCCCGGGACAGCGAACCGGCACGCAGCCGGGTCACCGCCAGCGGCAGCTCCACGTCGACGACCTGACCGTGCAGCCGGGCCACCCGCTCGGCGAACTCGGAGTCGGCTCCCTTGCGCACCGGCAGGAAGCCGCCGGTGCGCTCCAGGATGCTGCGGCGCAGCAGCAGCGAGGAGGCGTTCTCGCGCACCGCCCGGTAGCCCAGCCACTGGTGGGTCAGGTCGTCCTTGGCCCGGACCGCGAGGCTGCGGCTCATCGGGGCCTGCGGACCCGCGTCGGCCAGGGCCTGCACCTGGTGCTCGATGCGGCTCGGGTGCGACCAGTCGTCGGCGTCCTGGAAGGTGATGAGGCTGCCCCGCGAGGACGCGAGCGCTGCGGCCCTGCCGAGGTAGGACCCTCCGTTGTGCTCCATGGTCAGGACCCGGACCCGAGGGTCGAGCTCAGCCACCTGCGCGTAGACCTGCGCGTAGTCCGGCCCCGAGCAGTCGTCGACCACGACGATCTCCAGCTCGGGGTAGGTCTGCTCGGTGATGGAGCGGACCGCCGTGAGCAGCCCGACATCCGGGCGCCAGCTGGGCATGATGACGGTGACGAGCTCGGCGGCGGCGGCCGAGCCGGCCACCGGGCCGGGTGCCGCGAGGCGGTCGAAGGGGCACGGCGCACCCTCGGGCGCGGTGTCCCGCCCGACCTCGCGCAACCGCGGCGTGGCGAGCCCACGCTCGGCGAAGCGGGTGCCGAGCAGCTGCTCCCAGGCGGCCTCGGGCCCGGCCACCGTGCTGGCGCCGTGCGGGTTCGCCAGGTCCACCCGGAGGTAGAGCTCGGCGTCGGGGTGCAGACCCTCGACGCCCGCCAGCAGCTCCTGCAGCTGCGCGTGGTGCCCGGCGAGGTAGAGCGTCTGCAGCGCGGTCATGCGCAGCTGCGGGGAGACCCACGTCAGGCCCTCGCCCCGCCACAGCGTCTCGAGGACCAGGGCCGCGGCGCGCAGCTCCTCCTCCGAGCGCAGCAGACCGGCCCACACGAAGGCCACCCCGGCGAGCGCCCGCCGCTGCGGGGTGCCGCGCAGGCATACCCGCGGCACCCCCTCGTCCAGGACGGCCGCGAGCAGGGTCGAGGCCGTGTGCCGCCCCCCGCTCGCCCGGGTCGCGAGCACCTCGAGGGCGTCCGGCGAGCGGTGCCGCAGCGCGAGGTGGAAGAGCGCGGCCGGGTCGTCCCCGGCGGGACCGTGCCCCAGCTGCCACGCGAGCCACGACGGGACCGGATCGGTGCTCATGGGGTGGACAGCTCTCCCTCGTGGGCTCTCGGGTGCGTCGTGCCGGGCCGGGGCGCCCGGCCCCGGGGTACAGTGAACACCGTCCGGCCCGGTGCCGGAACCCCGACACCCCACCCCGTGCAGGAAGGTCCGTCGCGTGCCCGTCCGCCTCGTTCCCGTCGTCGGCACCGCCCTCGGGCTCGTCCTCGCCGTGGTGCTCGTCATCGGTGCGGCGATCGGCAGCCCGGTGCTCGCGGCGGTCGCCGGAGGCCTGCTGGGCACGGCCGTCCTCGCGGTCCAGCTGGACTCCTGGCGCCGCGTCCGGAGCCTGCGCACCTACCTGCGCGACGAGATCCGGGCCAGCCGGGCGCCCGCGCAGCCCGCGGCGGCCGTGGCGGGGCCCTCGGAGGCCGACCTGCTCGGAGCCGTGCAGCTGCTGCAGGCGCAGTACACCGGGCGCCTGGACCGGATGCAGGCGGCGCTCGACGACGCGCTGGCCCGGACGGGCTCGCAGGCCGACCACGACCCGCGGTGAGCACGACCCGCGGCGCCACCACCCGGGGGGTGGCGGCCGACCACGCGCGCATCGCCGGCCGACGCTCCCGGGCGCTCGTCGCGACGGCGTTGCGCACCCGCTCCGTCCACAGCCGGGAGGTCCTGGCCGAGGCGGCCTGGCCCGGCCACCTGCCCGCCGACCTGGCCGCGTGGGGGCAGCGCGGCCCACGGGCCGGGGTCCCCGACGGCGCCGACCCGCTCGGCCTGGCCGACCACGCCCGCGTCCTCGCCGTCCAGACCGGGGACCCGCAGGACGTCGCCGTCGCCCGGGGCCTGCTCGAGCAGCTCCTCGCCTCCGCGCACGGTGCGGCCCTGCGGCGCGAGCACGTCGAGATGCTGGCCCAGCTGCGGGTCCTCGGCGGCGACCCCGGTGGTGCGGTCGACCTGGCCGCCGACCGACGGGTCCGGCCCGGCGTGGCCGCGTCGGTGCGGGCCGACGCCCTGCACCCCCGGCTCGACCCCGGTGCCGCAGGTCAGGGCGAGCGGTGGGCCGCGGCCTTCTCCGCCGCGCTCGGCAGCGGCCGGCTGGCGCCCTTCCTGGCGCCGCGTGAGGGTCGCGCACCGGACCTCGACGCGCTCGGCACCCGGCCGGTCCGTCCGGCGAGCGGGAGCGGGCTGGTCACCGTGCTCATGAGCAGCTACCGCCCCGGCCCGGCCCTGCTCACCGCGGTCCGCTCGGTCCTCGCCCAGAGCTGGGCCGAGCTGGAGCTGCTCGTCGTGGACGACGCGTCCGCGGACGAGGAGACGGCCCGTCTGCTGGCCGAGGTCGAACGGCTCGACCCCCGCGTCCGGGTGGTCCGCAAGGCGGTCAACGGCGGCACCTACCGGGCCCGCAACACCGCCCTGCGCCTGGCCCGCGGCGACTACGTCGTCGTCGTCGACTCCGACGACTGGTGGCACCCGCAGACCCTGGAGGTCTGCGTGGCGCCGCTCCTGGCCGAGCCCGGCCTGCTCGCGACCCGGGCGCAGGGCGTGCGGGTCACCCCCGACCTCGTCCTCACCCGGCCCGGCTACCTGCCCCGGTTCGCCTCCGCCGCGACCGTGCTCTTCCGGCGCCTGCCCGTGATGAACCGCATCGGCTTCTTCGACCCCACCCGCAAGGGCGCCGACACCGAGTTCACCCGCCGTCTGGAGGCCGCCTTCGGGCCGGTGGTCCGCGACGTCGAGGAGACCACGACCATCCTGCGCGGCGGGTCCGCGACGCTGTCCTCGGAGGAGTTCGCCAACGGCTACCGCCACCCGGCACGCCAGCTCTACAAGGCGCTCTACACGCCCTGGCACGACGCCGTCCGCGGCGGCGAGGACACGGCATACCTCGACCCGGAGCTGCCGCGCCGCTTCCCGGAGCCGCTGCGCTGGGCGCGGCCCACCCACCCCCTGCTCGAGTCCCGGCCGGCCCGGCTGGACCTCGTCGTCGCCGGGGACTGGCGCAAGTTCGGCGGCCCGCAGCGCTCCATGACGGAGGAGATCCGCGCGGCGCTCGAGGTCGGGCTGAGGGTCGGCGTCATGCACCTGGAGGCGCTGCGGTTCATGTCCGCCCGGGACCAGCCGCTGGCCACCCCCTTCACCGACCTGGTGCGCTCCGGCGCGGTCACCTGGGTGCTGCCGGACGACGACGTCGACATCGACGTGCTGCTGGTCCGCTACCCGCCGATCCTGCAGTACCCCCCGGTGCTCGCCCGGGCCGCGCGCGTGCGCCAGCTCCTCGTCATGGCCAACCAGGGACCGCTGGAGCCCGACGGCAGCGACCAGCGGTACGTCGTCACCGACGTCACCCGGCGCGCCGGGGAGCTCTTCGGTGCACCGGTCACCTGGGTGCCGCAGAGCCCGACCATCCGCCGGGTCCTGCGCGAGGAGGACCCGGAGGTGGCGCTGACCCCCTGGGACAACCCCGGGCTCATCGACGCCGACGCCTGGGCGGTGCGGCCCACCGACCGGCCGCCCGGCGCGTCGGGGACGGTGGTGGTCGGACGGCACTCGCGGGACGACCGGATCAAGTTCCCCCCGACGTGGGAGGAGCTGCGGCGGGGGTATGCCTTCGGTCCCGGGCACGAGGTGCGCGTCCTGGGCGGGGAGCAGACCGTCGCCGCGCTGCGCGCGGCCGCCGCCGACCCGGGGGAGGAGCCGGACGGCTGGACGGTCCTTGCCGCCACCACCGAGGACGTCCGGCCCTTCCTCGCGGGTCTGGACTTCTACGTCTACCTCGACAACCCGGACGCCCACGAGGCCTTCGGCCGGACCCTGCTCGAGGCGGCCGCCAGCGGTGTCCTCGTCATCGCCCACCCCAAGCACCGGCCCACCTTCGGCGACCTCCTCGACTACGCGGCACCGGGGGAGGCGCAGGCCCTCGTGGCGCGCTACACCGCGGACCCGGACGCCTACCGCGAGCGGGTGGAGCGCACCGCGGCCCTCGTGCGCGAGCGCTACGGCCACGCCGGCTTCGTGGACCGTCTGCGACCGCACCTGTCGGGAGCCCCGTCCCGGACCCAGGAGCCGGGTGCCCGGGAGGCGCCCGAGGTCTCCCCCGTCCGGGTGCCGCTGCGCAGCGCCGGCGACGGCACCCGCGCGGACGCGCTCGTCGTGGAGCACGAGGGGCTCACCGAGGCCGGCCTGCGGGGGTGGCTGAGCCGTGAGGTGCCCGACCCGCCCGGGCCGACGTGGACCCCCGGGCGGCTGCTCGCCGGTGCGCCCCCCGGTGTCCGCGGCGTGCGCCTGCAGCAGGGCGGTCTGACCCTGTCCGCCGAGCGGACCGGGGCGGACGTCCCGGACGGGGGCGGCGCGACGGCCCTCGCGCACCGGCTCTGGGGCGCGCCGCCGCCGGGCTGGGTGTGGCGGGCGAGCCCCAGGCATACCGAGGCCACGACGGCCCCGACCACCGAGGAGAGGTCATGAACCTGCGACGCGAGGTCATCCGGCGCATCCCGCCCCTGGAGAAGCGGGACGCCGAGCTGCGTCGGCGCAACCAGCGCATCCGCGCGCTGGAGGCCGAGCGCACGGCGCTGGAGCAGGAGCTGGCGGCCGAGAGGGACTGGTCGGCGACCCTGGTCGACCCCGCCGAGCTCGCCCGGCGCTCCAGCTTCACCCAGCACCTCGTGACCCTGCGCCGGGTGACCGTCGCGCTGCGCGAGCTCGACCCTGAGCGACGCCACCCGTTGCGCCAGGTGCCGTTCAAGCTGCGCAACTACCGCCTCGCCGCCAGCCACGGCATCCCCACCCCCCGCATCCTCGGGGTGTGGGAGGACCCGGCCGGCATCGACCTGGACGCCCTCCCCGACGAGGTGGTCGTCAAGTCCGACGGGGGCGCCGGCAGCCACGGGGTGCTGCCGCTGCGGCGGGTCGCCGGAGGGGGCTACGAGACCCTCGACGGGGTGCTCTCGCTCAGCGGCGACGAGGTGCGGGAGCACTTCATCTCCCGCACGGCGCAGCACCGGATCAGCGGGCCCTACTTCGCCGAGGAGGTGCTCCGGCAGCCCGGAGGAGGCCCGATCCCCGACGACGTGAAGATCAACGTCAGCTACGGGGAGGTGCAGCACGTCATGCTCCGTCGCGTCTCCCGGCACGGTCACCTGCGGTCCATGGGGTACCGCTACGTCGACGCGGACGGGGCGGAGCTGGGCGCGGTCATGATCGGGCGCGAGGACGACTCCTCGGTCCCGGTGCCGCCGGACCTGCCGGAGATGGTCGAGATGGCCCGGCACCTCTCCCTCGCGACCGGGCTGCCGTTCATCCGGGTGGACCTCTACGGCACCGAGCGGGGGGCCGTGCTCGGCGAGCTCACCCGGACCCCGGGTGGTCGGCAGCCGTTCCGCGCCGACCACGACGAACGGATGGGTCTCGGGTGGGAGGCGGCGGCCAGCCGCCTCGAGCTCGACCTCGTGGCCGGCCGTCCCCCGGGCATCCTGCACGGCGAGCACCCCGTGCCCGAGCTCTACCCCGAGGGGCACGTGTCCCGCTCGGCCGACCCCGGGGCGTGGGCGCCGCGGGTCGTGCCCTGCGCCCAGTGCAGGTGAGCCCGCTCAGCGCCCCGGCGCCGGGTCCTGCGGCAGCTCCCAGCTGATCTGCGCCGCCGGGGTCGTCGTCACCCCGAGCCGCGTCAGCTCGTGGTGGAGCACGGGGGTCAGCGAGCGCACGTAGGTCGCGGTCAGGTGGCTGCCCTGACGGTTGACGACGACGCCGCCCACGACGGGTGCGCACCCGTCGAGCCGCTCGGGCGCCGGGCAGACCCAGGGCAGCAGCTCCACCAGCGGGGCGTCGAGCCGCCCGGCCACCTCGGTGAGCAGGCGGGTCCCGGACGCCGGGGCGGCCGGGCTCCAGCACGGGGTGATGTCCTCGCGGTGCTGGTCCAGGCACTCGAAGCTGCTGACCCCCTCGGCCACCCCGCGCGGTTCGGGCAGCGGGGTGTCGGCAACCAGGACGACCCGGGCGCCCCGGTCGGTGGCCGGCTGCAGCAGGTCGACCATCGAGCCGGCGAGCTCTGCGGGGTAGCCCTGCCCCACCGACGTGAGGACGAGGTCGGGGGCGTTCCCGGCCTCGCCCAGGTGCTGCGAGAGCATCCGGTTGTAGTCGTGGCACTCCGGCGAGCGACCCTGCGCGACGAAGCCGCACGCCGACTTGGTGTAGAAGCGCACCCGCCACCCCTCCTGCACCCCGATGGCGTGCAGCGCCGAGCTCCACTGCTCCATCTTGGAGTCGCCGACGACGGCGACCTCGACGTCGCCGTCGGGGTCGCCGAAGGTGCAGTCCTGCGCGTCGGGCAGCTCGGTGCCGCTCGTGCTCACCTGGCAGCCCGCGCGGTAGGCCAGCGAGATGTCCTCGTCGGCGACGGCCGGGTCCGGCACGAGCCGCTCGACCCCGCCGGTCACGGCCCCCGGGTCGTCGACCAGCTCCAGGTCCTGGGTGTCACGGCTCCCCGGTGCCACCAGGGCCAGCGCTCCCACGGACCCCTGGGTGGCGCCGGCGTCCGGCTCCTCCAGGGAGGGGGCGCTCGCCACGAGCGCGCCGGCCAGGGCGGCCGAGGTGGCCATCGCCGCGGCGCCGGCCAGGAGGGCGGGCCGGGGGGAGCGGGTGAGCGCGGGGGAGTAGCGCAGCGGGTTCTCGACGAGGTGCAGCGTGAGCCAGGACAGCAGGACCGCGAGGAGCGCCACGCCCACGCGGACCGCCAGCCCGGCCTCCGGCACCCGCTCGGCCAGCAGCTGCAGCAGCGGCCAGTGCCACAGGTAGAGGCCGTAGGAGAGCCCGCCGACGACGCGCAGCGGGGCCACCCCGAGCAGCCGCCCGACCGGTGAGCCGCCCGGGTGGAGGCCGGCCGCGATGACGGCCGCCGTCGCGAGGGTGGGCAGCGCGGCCGCGGCGCCCGGCCACGGGGTCGCCGCGTCGACCGTGACGAGGGTGAGGACGATCCCGGCCACCCCGGCGGCGGCCAGCACCGTCCGGGCGGCCTGCGGCAGCCGCTCCAGCCGCGCGGTGAGGAGCACGAGCAGCGCACCCACCCCGAGCTGCCAGACCCGGGTGGTGGTGGCGAAGTAGGCCTCACCCGGCGAGGCCGCCGTCCGCAGGACCGACCACGAGAAGCTGGCGAGCACCACGACCGTCAGCGTCAGGGTCAGCAGCGGCAGGAGCCGCAGCCGGTGGCGCCGGACCAGCCACAGCACCGCGATGATGAGCAGCGGCCACACCACGTAGAACTGCTCCTCCACGGACAGCGACCAGTAGTGCTGCACCAGCGAGGGGTTCTGGTCCTCGGCGAGGTAGTCGACCTCGCGCCACGCGAGGAGCCAGTTGACGACATACCCCGTCGCCGCGAGGACCTCGGTGCCGAGGTCGGCGTGCCGGCCCCGGGGCAGCAGCAGCCATCCCGCGAGCGTCGTGACCACGAGCACCAGCGACGCCGCCGGCAGCAGCCGGCGCGCCCGGCGGGCGTAGAAGCGCGGCAGCGAGATGCGGCCGTCCCGCCGGGCCTCGCGCACCAGCTGGCTGGTGATGAGGTAGCCGGAGATGACGAAGAAGACGTCGACACCCGCGAAACCACCCCCCGAGCCGGGCAGCCCGACGTGGTAGGCGAGGACCATGAGGACCGCGATCGCGCGCAGGCCCTCGATGTCCCCACGCAGGCGGGTGGGACCCGGGGCGGGGGGCACGACCCCGGCCGGGGGCGCGGTGGCGGCGGTCACGGGGTCCCTCCGGAGGGGCGGCGCGGCACGTCGTCCAGCGCGATGTCTCCCGGCGCCGCCTCGGTGAGACCCAGAGCGCTGAGCTCGCGGTAGAGGAAGGGGGTGAGGGAGCGGGCGTAGGTGTCGGTCAGATGGCTGCCCTGGCGGTAGACCAGCTGGCCGCCCAGGGCGGCCGGGCAGGTGCTGCCCTCCGGGCAGATCCACGGGTTGAGGTCGACGACGGGGGCGCCGGTGGCCTCGTGCACGGCCCGCAGGTGGGCACGGCCGAAGGTCCCCCGCGGAGGGCGCTCGCAGGCCAGCAGGTCCTCCGGGTGCTCGGCCGCGCACTCGTAGGCCTGGTGGTCCGGGTGGGCGTTGTCGTCGACGACGACCACGTCGATCCCGGCGTCGGTGAGGGCCCTGGCCCCCTCGACCATGCCCGCGCGCTCCGCCGCCTCGAAACCACCGGAGCCGAGGAGCACGAGGTGCGGCGGGTCGGCCAGGAGCTGCCGCACCACCTCCTGGCCGAAGGCGTCGCACTCCGGCTCGGTCGCCCCGGCGACGGTGGGCGAGCAGGCGCTCTTGAGGTAGAGCTCGAGGCGCCAGGACTCGGCCTGCGCGATCGCCTCCAGCGCGGAGGCGTACTGCCCGAGCTTGGAGTCGCCCCACAGGGCCACCCGCGTGCCCGACCCGGTGTCGCCGTAGACGCACGACGGGTCCGGCGCCGCCACCCCCTGCTGCAGCTGGCAGCCGTCGGCGTAGTAGCCGGGCACGTCCTGCCGGGCCAGGGCCGGGTCGGGCTGGACCGGGCCGACCCGGTCGTAGGCCCGCCGGGGCAGCCCCACCGGCTCCCAGACGTCGGCCGAGGGGTCGGCCACGAGCGCGGCGGGACCCGGTGCCGTGGTGCTACCGAGGGTCGGTCGGGCGGCCCACGCGACGCCGGCGACCCCGGTCACCAGGGCCATGGCGGTGCCGGCGGCGAGCAGCGAGCGTGCCGGGCGCGCGCTGAGGCGGCGGCTGAAACGCACCGGGTCCTCGACGAGCAGGCGCAGCAGCCAGGCGAGCAGCACGGTGAGCAGGCCGATCAGGGTCAGCCCGGCCGGTCCCAGCGGGCCGCGCTGCTCCTCCACGAGGACCAGCAGCGGCCAGTGGATGAGGTAGATGCCGTAGGACAGCCCGCCGACCCACACCAGGGGCGGTAGCGACAGCGCCCGGCCCACGAGCGTGGTGGTGCGGGCGGTCCCGGCGGCGAGGAGCAACGCGCTGCCGGCCACCGGGAGCAGGGCGGCCGACCCCGGCCAGGGGGTGTCCGGGCCGACGACGAGCACGGTGAGCAGGACGAGGGTGAGCCCGGCGCCCGCCGCGACCTGCGCCGCCCGGGCCGGCACGCGGCGCAGGGCGGGCACCGTGAAGGCCAGGAGGGCGCCGGCGCCGAGCTCCCAGAGCCGCGTGGGGGTGACGAGGTATGCCGTCTGCGGCGCCTGCGCGGTCGCCACCACCGACCACGCGAGGGACACCGCAGTGACCAGGCCGATCAGGACGGCCAGGGGCAGGCGCGGGGACGTGCCCCGGCGCGCGGCGAGCGCGAGACCGACGACGACCAGCACCGGCCACAGGAGGTAGAACTGCTCCTCCACCGCCAGCGACCAGTAGTGCTGCAGCGGGGACACCCCTGCCCCCTCGGCGAGGTAGTCGACCGAGCGGGCGGCCAGGACCCAGTTGACGACGTAGAGCGTCGAGCCGAGCACGTCGGCGAGCAGGTCGGGCCGGCTGCTCGCCGGCAGCACGACCCAGCCGGCGGCGAAGGTCGCCGCGACGACCACCAGGGCCGCCGGGAGCAGCCGCCGGGCGCGCCGGGCCCAGAAGTCGGCCAGCGACACCCGGCCGGTCCGCTCGATCTCGCGCAGCAGGATGCCGGTGATGAGGAAGCCGGAGATGACGAAGAAGACGTCGACCCCGGCGAAGCCGCCGCCGAGGCCCGGGACCCGCAGGTGGTAGAGCAGCACCGCGAGGACGGCGACCGCGCGCAGGCCCTCGATGTCCCGCCGTCGGGCACGCCCCGGTGGGGTGGTGGGGTGCGGGCGCGGCATGGGCTCATCGTGCCAAACGCCGGCGGGGTGACCGGCGACGAGCGGTCAGTCCCGCCCGTAGAGGTCGCGGGTGTAGAGCTTGTCGCCGAACTGCTCGCTGTGCTCGTCGAGACGGTTGGCGATGATGACGTCGGCGGTCCCCCTGAACGTGTCGAGGTCCCGCACCACGCGGCATCCCTGGAAGGTGTCGCGGTCGTAGGACGGCTCGTAGATGACGATCTCCACCCCGCGGGCCTGCAGCCGGGACATGACGCCCTGGACGCTGGAGGCGCGGAAGTTGTCGGACCCGGCCTTCATGATGAGGCGGTAGATCCCGACCCGGCGCGGGTGCCGGTCCAGGATGTCGGC
>NZ_LQBL01000031.1 GCF_001483745.1 Serinicoccus chungangensis
CCGTAGCCAGAGACGCCGTCGAACACCGGGCGCAGATCGAGCAGCTTACCCGGGCGCGGTGAGTCGTACATCATGCCGTCGCCGGCGTAGATGCCGATGTGGTAGGCCGGGTAGCCGTAGAACACCAGGTCGCCGGGCTGCGGGTTGCTCACCGGGGTGGCGTACGCCTGCTGGGCGGCGGCGGTGCGCGGCAGCGAGATGCCCACCGCCGCGAAGACGTAGCTGGTGAAGCCGGAGCAGTCGAAACCGGCCGGGGTGCTGCCACCCCACTGGTACGGGGTCCCGACCAGGCCGGCGGCGATGCCGAGCACGCCACCGGTCGGGGCGGGAGCCGCGGCGGGCTCCGGCTGGGACTGCACGGCCGGCTCGGCCGGGGCCGCGGGCTCCGGGGTGGCGGTGCGCTCGTTGGTGCGGCTCGCGCTGGTCTCCTCACGGGCGGAGACCTGCTCGGTGACCTGCTCCTGCGCGGGAGCGGCCTGCTCCTGCTGCGCGGGGGCGGCCTGCGCCGGCTCCTCCACGGCGACCTCGACCTCGGGGGTGTAGGCGGAGAACCCGCCGATGCCGAAGGAGTCGAGCTCGATGTCGGACGGGGCGGCGACGGCCTGCGCCGGACGGTCCACGGTGACCGTGCGGTCGGCGCTGACGCCGGGGCCGAGACGGAGCAGCCCGTCACGGTCCTGGGGCACCTCGGGTGCTGCGTTGGCGCTGAGCGCCGCGCCGGCCAGCAGGCCGGTCGACGTCGCGGCCACGGCCGCCGTGCGGGTCAGGGTGGTGCTGGTCGTGCGGAGACGACCGGGCCGACGGTGGCGGCCGGTGGTGCGCTGCGTCATGTAGATCCTCCAGTGCCTGCGGGGTGAGCTGTCGGGCTTCGGGCTGGAGTGCCCCTGGACCGGGCTGGCCGGTCCGTCGCCCCGAGGAGCCGCAGGGGCGGCTCCAGAGGTGGTTCCCCCGCTCCTGTCAAAGCGGTGTCGTACGTGCCACGGCCCCGATCGACGCGCGGACAGGACTAGGCAGTCGCGCTCGGGGGTCCCCCCAGGGAGGAGGACTCTTCGAGGTTACACAGAGCCGCCGCCAAATGTCACGCTCAGGTAACGACGGTGTGGACAACTCGTGTCGTCCTCACCCGCCACAGAGGCTCTGACCTGCGACGATGCCGGACGACTTGACCGTTCTTCCAGGTAACGAGTGAGTCATCTCACAGCAGCATCGGCACCGGTCACGACACAGAAGACGTGCCCTGCCACGTCCTGCGGCAGGGACACGGCCTCCCCGTCGACGGCGCCGACGATGGTCCGCCCCTCCTCGCCCCAGATCTCCACCTCGGCCCCCGGGCGGATGCCCGAGTCGAGGAGCAGACCCAGCACCTCGGGGTCCACCTGGACCGGTTCGCCGAGCCGCGCGACGCGGGCCGCCGTGCGCCCGCCCCGCTCGGCGATGTCGCTGCTGGCCTGCCCGTCCGCCGCCGGGGCGTCGTCGCGTCCGAGCTCGGCCAGACCCGGCACCGGGTTGCCGTAGGGCGAGCTCGTGCCGTCCTCGACCAGCTCCAGGATGCGCCGCTCGACCTGCTCGCTCATGACGTGCTCCCACCGGCACGCCTCGTCGTGCACGAAGGCCGGGTCGAGGCCGATGACATCGGTGAGCAGGCGCTCGGCGAGCCGGTGCTTGCGCATGACCCGCACGGCTGCGGCGCGCCCGGCCTCGGTGAGCACGAGGTGGCGGTCCTCGGCCAGCTCGAGCAGGCCGTCGCGCTCCATCCTCGCCACGGTCTGGGAGACCGTGGGACCCGACTGGCCCAGGCGCTCGGCGATCCGTGCCCGCATGGGCAGGACGCCGTCCTCCTCCAGCTCGAAGACGGTCTTGAGGTACATCTCCGTCGTGTCGATCAGATCGCCGCTCACGGCGCCATCCTACGGTCGGGGGCCGACACGGCGCCCCGGACGGCGGGGGTCACGGCTGGATCCGTCCGCGCCGCCACGCGTCGGGCTCGTCCAGCCCGCCGGGGGCCACCCGGGTCCAGACCAGCCGGTCGTGCAGGCGGTTGCGCCGTCCGCCCCAGACCTCGACCCGCTCGGCGCGCACGCGGTACCCGCCCCAGTGGGCCGGCAGGGGCACGTCCTCGGGGTCACCGGTGTCCGGCCAGCGCTCCTCGCAGCGGCGGTATGCCTCCTCCAGGGCCGCGCGGCCCGACACCGGGTCGCTCTGGGCCGAGGCGTGGGCGCTGATCCGCGACCCGTAGGGGCGGCTGCGGAAGTAGTCGGCGACGAGGTGGTGCTCCAGCGCCTCGGCATACCCTCGGAAGCGCACCGCGCGGAACATGGAGGGCCAGGTGAGCGAGACGGCGATCGCGTCGTTCTCCCGCAGCTGGCGCCCCTTGGCCGAGGCCGTGCTGGTGAGGAAGCCGGGGCCGCGGCCGTCGAGAAATCGCATGAGGACGGTGCGGACGTCGGGCATACCGTCGCCGTCGACGGTCGCCACCGAGATGGCCGACGGCTCCGGGACGTCGCCCTGCTCCTCCTGGCGCGCGATCGCGGCGTCCAGCCACGCCTGCACCAGCGGCAGCGGCGCGTCCGGTGCGTCCGCCTCGACGATGCCCTCGCCGCTGTAGTCGGTGCGCCCGCCGAGGGCCGGCGTGCCGGTCACCGCTTGCCCCGTCGGGGCAGGTGCACGGTGCGGCGCAGCTCGTCGGGGGTGTGCCGCTTGCCCGGGTCGGCGTTGAGCAGCAGCGTGTCGAAGGCGGCGTCGGTGTGCGGGTGGACCCCGACCGGCTCGTTGCGCGAGAACACCACCCAGTAGGGGTGCCCGCGGTGGAAGACCTGCTGCAGCGAGCCGTCCACGACGGTGTCGGCGTGCGCCAGGGCGTGCTTGCGCGGGTTGGTGCGGGCGCGGGACGCCTGGTCCTGCACGAACTTGGTCGCCGGCTCACGCTGCTTGAGGATCTGGTCCACCACCTGGGGGCCGTACTTCTGGGCCAGCGCGTAGACGACCGGACCGTACTTGATCGCCTGCTTGGCCAACCGTGTCTTGCCAGCCACGGGTCCTCCTGCGGGTCTCGGGGTGCGCTGCCAGCCTAGGCGGTGCACCGGTGTCGATAGGTCAACGCCCGACGGCATACCCCTGCATCCCGCGCGGGTTGGCGGCGGCACCGAGCACGCCGGTCTCCGGGTCGCGGCTGACCGCGCACATCCGCCCCAGGCTCCAAGGGCCCTGGTCCAGCACCTCGTGGCCACGGGCCCGCAGCCCGTCCAGCACGTCCTCGCCCAGCCGGGACTCGGCGACGAGGACGCCGGGCTCACTGGCGCGCGGGTGGAAGGAGCCGGGGAAGCTCGTCGTGTGCACGTTGGGGGCGTCGACGGCCTCCTGCAGCCCGAGCCCGCCGACGAGGTGACGCAGCAGGAAGACGCTCTGCCACTGGTCCTGCTGGTCGCCACCGGGGGTTCCGCAGGCGAGCACCGGTATGCCGTCGCGCAGGACCATGGTCGGCGTGAGGGTGGTGCGGGGGCGCCGCCCGGGGACCAGCGAGCTGGGCAGCCCCTGCTCGAGCCACATCATCTGCAGCCGGCTGCCCAGCGCGAACCCCAGCTCGGGGATGAACGGGCTGGACTGCAGCCAGCCGCCGCTCGGCGTCGCCGAGACGAGCATGCCCCACCGGTCGACGACGTCGACGTGGCACGTGTCGCCGCGGGTGGCCCCGTCGCGCTGGACCGTGGGCTCCCCGGCCGTGGCGTCGCCCGGGTCCACGTCGGCCCCCTCGGTCTGCCGGGCCTGGGCCGCGATGCGTGGGGTGCGGCCGCCGGGCGACCCCGGGCGCAGGTCGCGCGAGGCGTGGGCGTCGATGAGGGCGGCCCGCTGGGCGAGGTAGTCCGCGGCGAGCAGCTCGGCCACGGGCACGTGGGCCTCGGAGCCCTCCTCGGCGCTGTCCCCGAGCCACGCCTCCCGGTCGGCCATGGCCAGCTTCCAGGCCTCCACGAGGGTGTGCACGCCCTCGACGGTGTCGAGGGCGACGTCGGCCTCCGGCCCGCCGGAGGCCTCGTCGACCATGGCGAGCACCTGCAGGAGGGCCGGCCCCTGCCCCCAGGGACCGGTCTTGGCGATCGTGTGCCCGCGCCAGGACGCGGTGACGGCGTCCTCCCAGGTCGCCTCGAAGGAGGCGATGTCGTCGGCGGTGATGACGCCCGGCAGCACGGCGCCGCCGCTGTGCCGGAACGCCCGCCCGGCGAAGGCCCCGATCGCCTCGGCGACGAAGCCCTCCCGCCAGGCGCGCAGCACGGCGTCGATGCCGCCCTCGCGGGTGGCCCCTCCCCGCACGGCTGCCTGCTCCTCGGCGAGCAGCCGCTCCAGGGTGTCCGCCCACGCGGGGTTGGTGACGAGGCTGCCCGGCTCGGGCGGCGCTCCGTCGACGAGCCACTGGTCGGCCGACGGGTGCCAGTCGGAGGTGAAGAGCTCGGCGACCGAGGCGATCGTGGCGCTCACCCGCGGCAGGACGGGGTGGCCGTGCCGGGCGTAGTGCAGGGCGGGCTCCAGGGCCTGCCGGGCGCTCGTCGTCCCGCGGTCGCGCAGGAGGGTCAGCCACGCGTCGACCGCACCGGGCACGGCGGTGGCCAACGGACCGGAGCCGGGGACCCGGTCCAGCCCCGCCTGCGCGAAGTGCTCCGGGGTGGCGCCCGCGGGGGCCGGCCCCTGGCCGCACAGCACCCGCGGGGTCGGGTCCTCCACCGAGGACACGATGAGCGGGAGGTCACCCCCCGGGCCGTTGAGGTGCGGCTCGACGACCTGCAGCACGAAGCCGGTCGCGACCGCCCCGTCGGCGGCGTTGCCGCCGAGCTCGAGCATCCGCATACCGGCCGAGGACGCGATCCAGTGCGTGCTCGACACCATGCCGAACGTGCCGGTGAGGGTGGGGCGCGTGGTGAACGTCGTCATGATGCCTCAGCCCAGCGTCGCGAGGACGGGGACGAGGATGAGGGCGGCCAGGGCCACCAGGACGACGACGCGACGGGTTCGGGCGCTCATCAGACCACCTTCTCAGGGAGGGGCTCGGTCATGCGCACCAGGTAGACCGGACGCGGCCAGGTGGCGCGGAAGCGCAGCCGCAGCTGGTCGTGGCGCATGAGGTAGAGGGTCGCCAGCACCGCGGTGCCGCCGCACATGAGGGTGGCGATGAGCACGGTCGGGCGGGCGCCGAACTGCTCGGCGAACCAGCCGAGGAACGGCGACCCCACCGGGGTCCCGCCCATGAAGACGGCCATGTAGAGCGCCATCACCCGGCCGCGGACCGCCTGGTCGACGGTGAGCTGCACCATGGCGTTGGCGCTCACCATGACGGTGAGGGCGCACAGCCCGGTCGGCACGAGCAGGATCGTGTATGCCGTGAAGCTCGGCGCGAAGGCGAGCGCGCCGGTGAGGACCGCGAAGACGAAGAGCGAGCCGAGCAGGAGCCGCCACCGCGGACGCTCCCGCCGGGCGGCCAGGAGGGCCCCCGCGAGGGAGCCGATCGCCATGACCGAGCCGGTGATGCCGAAGTCGGTGACGCCCTTGCCGAAGACCTGGGTGGACATGAGGGCGTTGAAGATCTGGAAGTTCATCCCGAAGGTGCCGTGCATGAAGGCGACGACGAGGATGAGCATGATGTCCGGTCGACCGCGCACGTAGGCGATGCCCTCGCGGACCCGGCCGCGCGGGCCGGTGCGCGGCTTGCTCGTGAGCTGGCGGGGGTCCATGGCCAGCAGCGCCACGATGACGGCGACGAAGGTCAGCGCGTTGAGGAGCAGGGTGGGGCCGGTGCCGAAGGCGGCGATGAGCAGGCCCGCCACGCCGGGGCCGAGGAGCCGGCCGGAGTGGAAGGAGGCGGAGTTGAGGCCGACGGCGTTCGTCAGCTGCGCCTTGGGCACCATCTCGGAGACGAAGGACTGCCGGGCGGGGGCGTCCACGGCGGCGGCGGTGCCGGAGAGGAAGGCCAGCACGAACATGTGCCACAGCTGCATGTGCCCCGTCAGCACCGCGACCCCCATGACCACGGCGAAGAAGGCCATGGCCGACTGGCTGACGAGCATGACGTTGCGCTTGGAGAAGTTGTCGCTGATGGCCCCGGCCAGCGGGGTGAAGAGCAGGATCGGCAGGAACTGCAGGCCGGTGACGATGCCGAGGGCCTGGGCCGAGTTGTCGGTCAGCTCGGTGAGGACCACCCAGTCCTGGGCGACCCGGCCCATCCAGGTGCCGGTGTTGGAGATGATGGCGCCGGTGGCGTAGATCCGGTAGTTGCGCACCGACAGCGCGGAGAACATCGCGCTCATCGGTCCTCCCCCCTGCGGGAGGGCCGGTCGCCCGCCCGGTCCGCCTCGAGGACCTGCTCGAGGAGGTCGCTGGCCCGGCGCAGCAGCGCGCGGTCCTGCTCGCTCAGCCCCTCGAGCCGGGCGGCCATCCACGCGTCCCGGTGCTCGCGCTCGCGCTCGACGACCTCCCGGCCCTCCGCCGTCAGCGAGAGCCGCACGAGGCGGCCGTCGTCGGGGTCGGGCGAGCGGACGACATACCCCTGGTCGGCGAGCTGGGCGACGCTGCGGCTCATGCTCGGCGCGCTCACCTGCTCGATCGCGGCCAGCTCCCCCAGGGTGCGCGGTTGCTCGTGCAGGCGCACCAGGACGCTGAAGTGGTGCGGGGCGATGGTGTTGTCGGCGTCGAAGCGCACCCGCCGCGCCACCCGCATGCAGGCGATGCGCAGGTCGTGCGCCAGCGCCGCGGTGGCGGGGTCCGGCGTGAGGTCAGGCATACGGTCGTTAGTCTATCTCATTACCTCAACTAACGATCGGCCGAGGGTATGCCGCCTGCCCCGGCATCACCCCTCCGGAGGCAAGTCCGTGTGCACTCATAGCCCCTGCAGGGCCACCACCGCGCACAGTCGTGTGCCCTGCGGGCGCCACCTGCCCCGGCACCACCCCTCCAGAGGCAAGTCCGTGTGCACCCATGGCCCTTACAGGGCCACCACCGCACACACTCCCTGCCCGACGGGCCCCACCGGCCCTCGGCCCGCTGCGGCGCTGGCCTCCTCCTCAGGACAGCCGTACATCGCCGGCGAGGGCGCAGCCCGGGGTGCAGCCGTGCGGGCGTCCGGGCCACCCGTGCCGGATCTGCACCAGAGCCACCTCGACGGCCAGCTCGCAGGGCCGCAGGACGACGTCGCTCCAGCCGGCCCGGAGCATGGCCCGGCCCGCCACCAGGCCGCTGCGGTCCCGTGCCCGGTCGAGGTGCACGCGGTCGTCGTGGAACAGCGCCCCGTCGATCTCGACCCCGACACCCCGCTCCGGGTCGAGGAGGTCGAGGTACTGCAGCCCCTGCGTCGGGGTGGCCCCTCGGATGCCGACCAGCTCACCCGACGGGGCCACTGCCACCTGCGGGGTCATGGTGGGGAGGCCGTGGGCCCGCTCGACGTCACGGACGTAGCGCCACTCGGCCACGCTGCCCAGGCCCAGCTCGGCCGCCTCCAGCACGTCGTCGAGCTCGGCCCGCCGGCGGTGGCGCGGGTGGTGGGCCAGCTCGGCCCGCAGCGCTGCCGGGCTGGAGCGGCCCGGCCGGCACGCCCGCAGCAGCAGGGCCACCATCTCGTCGTCGTCGGTCCGGGGCAGGGCCAGGACGTCGAGGACGCTCTGGTGCAGCCCGGTCACGGGGATACCGGAGCGGACAGCCCGGGTCAGCCGCCGTCGACGACGCACCCGGACACCGCGCAGGTCCGCGCGCAGCGTGCGGGCGGCCGGGATCGCGACGGTGACGACCGGGGGCCGGCGGTCGGTGAGGCCCCACAGGGGCAGGGCGCATCCCTCGCTCGCGACCGCTCCCGCACCGGCGGCCAGCACCGCCGCGGCGACGCGCTCCTCCCAGGAGACCGGCCCGGAATGGGTGAGGTAGACCCCGCGGTGCATCAGCTGCCACTGCCCGCGGCCGAGCAGGCCGCGGACCTGCTTGGCCGACCACCCGTCGGCCAGCGCCTGCGTCCTCGTCACGACCCCCTGCACGGGACCAGCCTGGCAGCGCGACCACGCCGCCGGGCCCCGTCGTCCACAGGCCCCTCCCACCGTGCGCGGTCGTGGCCCCCAGAGGGCCACGCGTGCGCACGGTCACGGCCCCGAGGTGGCCTCGAGCCCGAGCGCGGCCCCACCGTGCGCGGTCGTGGCCCCCAGAGGGCCACGAGTGCGCACGGTCAGACGCCGAGCAGGCCCCGGATCGGGTCGATGCCGAAGTAGACGATGAAGAGCACGGCCACGAGCCACATGAGCGGGTGGACCTGCCGGGCCTTGCCGCGCACCACCTTGAGCAGGACCCACGTGACGAAGCCGGCGCCGATGCCCGCGGTGATGGAGTAGGTGAAGGGCATGAACACGATGGTGAGGAAGGCCGGGAAGGCGATCTCCAGATCGTCCCAGTCGATGCCGACGACCTGCTGCATCATGAGGAAGCCGACGACGACCAGCGCGGGCGTCGCCGCCTCGTGCGGCACGATCGCGACCAGCGGCGACAGGAAGGTCGTCAGCAGGAAGAGCACGCCAGTGACCACGGAGGCCAGCCCGGTCCGCGCGCCCTCGCCGACCCCCGAGGCGCTCTCGATGTATGACGTGTTGCTGCTCACCCCGCCGGCGCCACCGGCGATGGCGCCGATCGAGTCGACGACGAGGATCTGGCGGGTCCGGGGCGGGTTGCCCTCCTCGTCCAGCAGCCCGGCCTCCGCGCCCACCGCGACCATCGTGCCCATGGTGTCGAAGAAGTCGGCCAGCATGAGGGTGAAGACGAGCAGGAACAGCGCGGTGACGCCGATGGCCTCGACCGAGCCGAGCAGGCTGAACTGCCCCAGCAGCGAGAAGTCCGGAGCGGCGACGACGCTGTCCGGCAGGGCCGGCACCCCCAGCCCCCACCCGGTGGGGTTGCTGCCGTCGGGGGTCTGCGGCCCGATCTCGAAGACCGCCTCCACGAGGATGGCCAGCAGGGTCCCGCCGACGATGCCGTAGAGGATCGCCCCCTGCACCCGCAGCGCCATGAGGGCGGCGATCGCGAAGAGCCCGACGAGGAAGACGACCGTGGGCCAACCGGCCAGGAAGCCTCCGACACCGAGCTCGACCGGCACCGGCCCGCTGGCCGGCCGGCGCACGATCCCGGCGTCGACCAGGCCGATGATGGTGATGAACAGCCCGATGCCGACGCTGATGGCCGTCTTGAGCTGGGTCGGCACGGCCCGGAAGACCGCCTCCCGGAAGCCGGTGAGCACGAGGACGAGGATGATGATGCCCTCCAGCACCACCAACCCCATGGCGTCGGCCCAGGTCATCCCGTCCAGGCTGGCGATGCCGTAGGCGACGAAGGCGTTCAGGCCCAGCCCGGTCGCGAGCGCCAGCGGGTAGTTCGCCACGACCCCCATGAGCACGGAGAGCACCCCCGCGACGAGCGCGGTGCAGGCGGCGATGACGGCCAGGTCGCCGCCCGCGAGCAGCTCGCCCGTGCCGTCCGGCACGGTGCCGATGATGAGCGGGTTGAGCACCACGATGTAGGCCATCGTGAAGAAGGTGGCGAGCCCGCCCCGGAGCTCTCGCGCGAGCGTGGACCCGCGCTGCGAGATCTGGAAGAAGCCGTCGAGAGAACCCGTGGAGCGCGTGTCCGGCGCGGTGGTCGACATGCGCGTTAGCGTAGTCGGGTGAGCACCGGTCCCCAGCACGCCGACGACGACCCCGGCGCGGCCGGCCGCGGCGGCAGCCTCGCCCCCCTGCACCCGCCGGAGGTGCCGCTGCGCACGATCACGCTGGTCCGCTGGGGGATCCTCGCCTGGGGCGTCGTGCTGCTCGTGCTGCTGGTCGTGCCGACCCTGCGCAGCGGCGAGCGCGACTGGTGGGTGTGGGTGCCCGTCGCCGGGATCGTCGGTGGGCTGCTGGGGTATGCCTACCTGCGCCGCGGCAAGGGCAACGCCGCCGAGGCGTGACTCAGCGCTCGGTGAAGACGATCTCGGTCTCGTCGTCGAGCACCGGGGGGTCGATCTTCTCGCTGGGCCGCTGCTCGACGTCGACCTCGCTGTGCGCCCCGCAGCCGAAGTCGAGGGCCACGACGGCACCGTCGGCCGGCGACCACTCGTTGGCGCACACGCCGAAGACCGAGCGCAGCGCGCCGGACATGGGGACGAAGTAGCCGCAGGTGCGGCAGGGGGCCGGCGCCTTGCGGGCGGCCTCGCTGCCCGGGCCGCGCTCCCCGTCGTGCCAGCGGGTCGCGGCCGCCTCGCGACCCTCCGGGGACAGGACGCGCGGACGACCGAGGCCGAGCTCCCACAGGGCGACGGCGTCGACGTCGTCCTCGCCGGTGGCCTCGAAGCCGGCCTCCAGCCGCGGGTCGTCCTCGACGTAGGCCGTGCGGTCCCCTGGGCCGATGTCACCGGGCGCGAGACGCTCGGCATACGGCACCCACTCGGGCGCGAGCAGGGCGCCCTCGCCGGGCAGCAGGTGGACCTCGCTGACGGTGGCCTTCCGGGCCCGGGGGACCCGCGACAGGGTGACCGCCCAGCGCCAGCCCGGGTAGGCGGACGCGGAGCAGGCGAAGTAGTGCGTGGCCAGCCGCTCGGCCTCCAGCACCACCTCGAGGTGCTCCCCGACGGTTCCGGGCTCGGCGATCTCGAGCGCGGCGGCGCGGGCGACCTCGACCGCCCCGGTCAGGACGGCGTCGCTCTTGGGGATCCTGGCGGTCGGCATCCGGTCTACTTCCCCGCCTCGAACTGGTCGGCGACCGCGCGCAGCGCCTTCGCCATGGCCGTGCCGTGCGGTCGGTCGGGGTAGTGCCCCCGACGCAGCGAGGTGGAGGCCTGGTCCAGCAGGGTGATGAGGTCCTCGACGACGACCACCATCTCCTCGGCCGGCTTGCGGTCCCGCATCGACAGGCCCCGGGACACCGAGGGCGCCGGGTCCATGATCCGCACGTGCAGCGCCTGGTCGCCACGCTTGCCCGCGACGATGTCGAACTCGACCCTGCTGCCGCGCTCCAGTGACCCGACGCCGTCGGGCAGCGCGGAGCGGGGGACGTAGACGTCGTTGCCCTCGTCGCTGGACAGGAAGCCGAAGCCCTTGTCCTCGTCGAAGAACCTGACCTTGCCGGTAGGCACGGAGCACCTCACGAAGGGTGTGGGGGATGGAACGGGTTCCTCCGAGGGTATCCCGCGTGAGGGCGCGGGTCGAATGGCTTCCCCCGGGGCAGACCTCACCCCCGGTACCGGATGGGCGGCACCGGGGGTGAGGCGACTCGCGTGTCGCCCCGAGCGACTAGACGCGGGCCTCCTCAGCGATGGGGTCGTAGGAGGCATCCCCCTCACTGAAGGCATAGGCGGACTCGCTGTGCTCGGACAGGTCGATGCCGCGCTCCTCGTCCTCCGGGCTGACCCGGAAGCCGATGGTCTTGGCGATGGCGACGGCGATGATCGTCGTCATGATGCCGGTGTAGAGCAGCGTGAAGACGGTGGCCACGACCTGGGCGACCATCTGGTCCATGCCGCCGCCGTAGAACAGGCCGCCGCCCTCGCCGTCGACCGGCAGGGCGACGAAACCGATCATGACGGTGCCGATGATGCCGGCGACGAGGTGGACGCCGACCACGTCGAGCGCGTCGTCGTAGCCGAACTTGTACTTCAGGCCGACGGCGAGCGCCGAGCCGATGCCGGCGACCACGCCGAGGAGCAGGGCGCCCAGCGGGGAGACGCTGGCGCAGGCCGGGGTGATGGCGACCAGACCGGCGACGACGCCCGAGGCCGCACCGATCGAGGTGGCGTGGCCGTCGCGGACCTTCTCGGTGACCAGCCAGGCGAGCATCGCCGCGGCCGGGGCGGCCAGGGTGTTGACCCAGATGAGGCCGGCCTCCTCGGCGGAGCCCGCGGCACCGCCGTTGAAGCCGAACCAGCCGAACCACAGCAGGGCGGTGCCGATCATGACCAAGGGGATGTTGTGCGGCTTGTGGAAGCCCTTGGCGAAGCCGGCGCGCGAGCCGATGACGTAGACGAGGACGAGCGCGGCCAGCCCGGCGTTGATGTGGACGACCAGGCCGCCGGCGAAGTCGATGGCCTCGCCGAAGGTGCTGCCGATCCAGCCGTCGGCCGAGAGCAGGCCGCCGCCCCAGACCATGAAGGCCAGGGGGCAGTAGACGAGGGTGACCCAGACGGGCACGAAGACCGTCCAGGACGCGAAGCGGGTGCGGTCGGCGATGGCGCCGGAGATGAGGGCGACCGTGATGATCGCGAAGGTCGCGCCGAAGCCGATGCCGATGAGGTCTGCGGTGCCGACCGCCCCGGTCAGGCCGAAGTCACCGGCCGGGTTGCCGACGATGCCCCCGAGCAGCGGCGGGGCCGAGCTCATGCCGTAGCCCCACAGGACCCAGGTGACGCCGACCAGACCGATGGAGATGAAGGACATCATCACCATGTTGAGCGCGGCCTTGGCCCGGGCCATGCCGCCGTAGAAGAACGCGAGACCGGGGGTCATGAGCAGCACGAGCGCCGCGGACACCATGACCCAGACATCGCTTGTCGAGAGTTCCATCGTTGTGCCTCCAGTGAGTGGTGCGGACGAGCGGCCTCCCAGGGGTCACGTCGTCGGGGTGGGAGGTCACGTCGCTGTGGGCACCAGTCAAGACCGGCCATGTTTCAGGACGAGGCGCATCCACGTAACAAGTGTGTTGCCGATGTTTCCGTCGCGTAAATCTTTGGCCGGTGCGGCTGTCGACCGGCTCTCAGCTGGCCGGGAGGAGGGCGTGCGCGCGGGCCAGCCGCGCGCGCCACCAGGACTCGCGCCCCGCGTCCCCCCGGTATGCCGTGAGCGCGCCCGGGTCGACCGCGGCACGCGCCGCGTCGGCACGGGCGAGGGTGAGACCGCCCCCCACCGGCACGAGCGGGTCGGCGACGACGTCGGCGGCGAGCAGGGCGCCGGTCCCCAGGCCGCAGTCGTGCTCCAGGACCGGCAGCGCCGCGGCGAGCCGCACCCCCAGGGCCAGCCCGACCGAGGTGTCCAGGGCGGAGGAGACCACGGCGGGGAGCCCGGCCTGCTCGATGATCTCCAGCGCCCGTGCGACGCCGCCCAGCGGCGCCGCCTTGACCACCACCAGGTCGGCCGCCCCCCGCCGGGCGACCTCCAGCGGGTCCTCGGCGCGGCGCACCGACTCGTCGGCGGCGACGGGGACGTCGACCCCGGCCCGCGCCAGCGCCAGCCGGAGGGCGGCCAGGTCGGCGACCGTGGCGCAGGGCTGCTCGGCATACTCCAGCCCGAGCGGCGCGAGCGCGGTGAGCGCCCGGACGGCGTCGTCGACGGACCAGGCGCCGTTCGCGTCCACGCGGACCCGGGCCGCCGGGCCGAGGACGCGCCGCACCTCGCGGACCCGGGCGAGGTCGTCGGCGAGCGACTGGCCAGTCTCGGCCACCTTGACCTTGGCGGTCCGGCGCACGTCGTACCGGGCGAGCACCTGCTCGACGTCATGGGCGGGCACCGCCGGCACCGTCGCGTTGACCCCCACCGCGTCGCGCACCGGGGCCGGCAGCCCGCCCCACCCGGCCTCGACCGCGGCCGCGAGCCAGCGCGCGGCGTCCGCGTCGGCGTACTCGGTGAACGGTGCCCACTCGGCCCACCCGTACGGCCCGCGCAGCAGCACCGCCTCCCGCTCGGTCACCCCGCGGAAGCGCACCCGCAGCGGCAGGGTCACCACGTGCGCGGCGGCCAGCAGCTCGTCCAGGTCAGGCGTCGGGGGCACGCCCCCAGGGTAGGCGTGCGCGCCGGCCGGGCTCACGGACAGCGGCTGACCGGGTGGCCGGGCACACTGAGGTCCTCGACCGAGGTCGGAGAGGACACCCCATGGCACTGAAGTGGTACACCGTCGTCGTCGACTGCGCGGACCCCCAGGCGCAGGCGCGCTGGTGGGCGGAGGCCCTGGACTGGCTCGTGGTCTACGACACCCCCGACGAGGCGGTGGCGGTCCCGCGCCAGGCCATGGAGGCCCCGCAGCACGAGCCCGACCTCGACGCGTGGATGCGGCGCGGGCAGGGCCTGGTCTTCGTCCCGGTGCCGGAGGGCAAGGAGGTCAAGAACCGGCTGCACCTCGACCTCGCCCCGCACGTCAGCCAGGACCGTGACGCCGAGATCCAGCGGCTGCTCGACCTGGGCGCGACCCGCGTGGACGTGGGTCAGACCGAGGAGGCCGGCTTCACCGTGCTGGCCGACCCGGAGGGCAACGAGTTCTGCGTGCTGTCGACCCGCGACGGCTGACCCGCCCGGACCGGCGCCGCCCACCGCCTAGGCTGGCCCGCGTGAGCGACCAGAGCAGCCAGGCAGGCCACCCCTTCGACCCGGACCAGTGGGAGCCGGTCGCGGGCTTCGACCTCACCGACGTCACCTACCACCGGCACCGCGAGCTGGGCTGCGTCCGCATCGCCTTCGACCGCCCGGAGGTCCGCAACGCCTTCCGCCCGCACACCGTCGACGAGCTCTACCGCACCCTCGACCACGCCCGGATGACCCCGGACGTCGGCGTGGTCCTGCTCACCGGCAACGGGCCCTCGCCCAAGGACGGGGGGTGGGCGTTCTGCTCCGGTGGCGACCAGCGCATCCGCGGTCGCAGCGGCTACCAGTACTCCTCCTCCCCCGGCGCCGACCCCACCCGCGACGGGGTGGACGAGGCCCGGGTCCGGGCCGAGGGCGGTCGGCTGCACATCCTCGAGGTCCAGCGGCTCATCCGCACCATGCCCAAGGTCGTCGTGGCGGTGGTCGGCGGGTGGGCGGCCGGGGGCGGGCACAGCCTCCACGTCGTCTGCGACCTGACGATCGCCTCCCGGCAGCACGCCCGGTTCAAGCAGACCGACGCCGACGTCGGCAGCTTCGACGCCGGCTACGGGTCGGCATACCTCGCCAAGATGGTGGGGCAGAAGAACGCGCGCGAGATCTTCTTCCTGGGCCGCGCCTACGACGCCGAGCAGATGCAGCGGATGGGAGCGGTCAACATCGTCGCCGACCACGCCGAGCTGGAGACCGAGGCGGTGCAGGCGGCCCGCGAGATCCTCGGCAAGAGCCCGACCGCGCAGCGGATGCTCAAGTTCGCGCTCAACCTCACCGACGACGGCCTCATGGGCCAGCAGGTGTTCGCCGGCGAGGCGACCCGGCTGGCCTACATGACCGACGAGGCGGTCGAGGGCCGCGACTCCTTCCTGGAGAAGCGTGAGCCGGACTGGCGCGCCTACCCCTGGTACTTCTGAGCCGTCCGCGTCCGTGACGGCGGCGCTCGCGCCCGGCCGCCGACGCCGCACCGTGAGAGGATGACGGGGCCGATCACGGCCGCGACCAGGGAGGACCTTCCGCGATGCGACGCCCACTCATGGCCCTGCTGGCCGCCCCCGTCCTGTTCCTCGCCGCCTGCGACGGCGGCGCAGAGGTCGTGGAGGCCACCGGCGGGGCCCCCTCGGAGGGCACGGACGACGCGGCCCTCACCAGCGGACCGGGCTCCTCCGACGGGACCGCCGCCTCCGCGGACCCGGCCGACCCCGGTGACGACGCCGCGGTGACCAGCGCCGCTCCCGAGGGGGTGGAGGGCGGCGAGGCGGGCCAGGCCGCCGCCGACCGGGCCAAGGCCTTCCTGCTCGCCCTCGTCGACGCGGACCCGGCGGCCTGCGGCCTCATGCTCTCCTTCACCGACACCAGCCGGCCGATGGCGCAGGTGCCGGAGGACCTCGAGCTCTGCGAGCAGCAGCTGCCCGAGACCATGTCGGCCGCCGTCGAGGCCCAGGGGCTCGGCGAGGAGGGCCGCGACATCCTCGGCGCGATGCAGCTGCGGGGTGCCGAGATCAGCGCCGAGGGCGACACGGCCGTCATCGACGAGGACAACTACTCCGAGCTCTTCGCCGAGTCGATGGGCGAGTCGACGATCACCCTGGTCCGGATCGAGGGCGAGTGGTACGTCGACGTCGAGCGCTTCCTGCAGACCCCCGAGCCCGGTGACGGCGGACGCTGACGACCTGGTCGTGCCGGCCGGCGCGACCTGGGCCGACCTCGGGCCGCCGCTGCGAGGGCTCATGACCGGTGCCCGGCCGCGACCGGTCGTCGTGGCGACCTCCGGGTCCAGCGGCACCCCGAAGCGGGTGCGGCTGCCCGCCGCAGCGCTGCGCGCCTCGGGCACCGGCACCGCCGAGCGGCTCGGCGGGCACGGCCAGTGGGTGCTCGCCCTGCCCACCCACCACGTCGCGGGGCTGCAGGTCCTCGCCCGGTCGGCGCTGGCCGGCACCGAGCCCGTCGAGCTGGATGCCGAGCGACCCTTCACCGCCGACGCCCTCGCCGCGGCCGTCGGGAGGCTGGACCCCGGCACCCGGCGCTACGCCTCGCTCGTGCCGACCCAGCTGCACCGGGCGCTCGCCGACCCCGGGGGCGTGGCCGCGCTGCAGGACCTGGACGCGGTCCTCGTGGGCGGTGCGGCCGCCGACGACGCGCTGCTGGCGCGGGCGCGGGCGGCCGGCGCCCACGTCGTGACGACCTACGGCATGTCGGAGACCTGCGGCGGCTGCGTCTACGACGGGGTGCCGCTGCCCGGGGTGCGGGTCGAGGTGACCGGGGAGGGCCGCGTCCGGCTGGGCGGACCGGTGCTGGCGGAGGGCTACGTCGACGACCCGGCCCGCACGGCGCGGTCCTTCGTCACCGACGCCTCCGGCCGGTGGTTCCTCACCGAGGACCGCGGGGTATGCCGCGAGGGCCGGCTCACCGTGCGCGGCCGGGTCGACGACGTCGTCGTCACCGGGGGGCACAAGGTCGAGCCACGCGACGTCGAGACGGCGCTGCGGGCGCTGCCGGGCGTGCGGGACGCGCTGGTCGTCGGGGTGCCGGACGCCGAGTGGGGCCAGCGGGTGGCCGCCCTGGTCGCCCTGGAGGGCGGGTCGGGATCCGTCACCCGTCACGAGGCCGGGGCCGGGGCGGATCAGCACCGCGGCGACCCCCCGACCGGCGAGGACCTGCGCGCCGCGCTGCGCCGCAGCCTGCCCGCGTACGCGGTGCCCCGGCAGGTCGAGGTGGTGGACGGCATACCCGCGCTGCCCACCGGCAAGCCGGACCGGGCGGCGGCGCGTCGGCTGCTCGACGCGGGTGGCAGAATGGAGTCTCACCTGCACTGACGTGGAAGGAGGCGGACGTGCTCCGCGTGGTCGTCGCCGTGGCGCTCCTGGCGTTCGTCGTCTTCACCGTCGTCGACGCCGTGCAGACCGACAAGCACGAGGTGCGCGGTCTGCCCAAGCCCGTGTGGGTCGTCGTGTGCCTCCTCCTCCCGGTCGTGGGCGGCCTGGCCTGGCTCGTCGCCGGGCGCCCCCGCAGCCTGCTCGACATCATCTTCGGTGACCGGGGCGGGCGCTCCGGGCGCCCGCGCGGCCCGCTCGGGCCGGACGACGACCCCGACTTCCTGCGAGACCTGTAGGAGCCCGCCGATGGCAACCCTCGCCCAGTGGATCGAGGGCGCGCGCCCCCGCACGCTCCCCGCCGCCCTCGCCCCCGTGCTCGTCGGCACGGCCGCCGCCGACGCGCTCGGCGCGGCGGACCTGGGCCTGGCCGTGCTGGCGCTGTGCGTCGCGCTCGGCTTCCAGATCGGGGTCAACTACGCCAACGACTACTCCGACGGCATCCGTGGCACCGACGAGGACCGGGTCGGGCCGGTCCGGCTGGTCGGGCAGCGGCTGGCCGATCCTGCCAACGTGCGGACGGCCGCCTTCGCCGCCTTCTTCGGCGCGGGCCTGTGCGGCCTGGCGCTCGTGGCGCTGTCCGGGGCGTGGCTGCTCATCGTGCTCGGCCTGCTGGCCGTGTGGGCGGCCTGGCACTACACCGGCGGCGCCAAGCCCTACGGCTACCGCGGGCTCGGGGAGGTCATGGTCTTCGTCTTCTTCGGGCTGGTCGCCGTGCTCGGCACCACCTGGACCCAGGCGCAGACCCTCGACCTCGCGGCCCTGGGCGGCGCGGTCGGCTGCGGCCTCCTGGCCAGCGCCATCCTCGTGACCAACAACCTGCGCGACCTCGAGGGCGACCGGGCCGCGGGCAAGCGCACGCTGGCCGTCCGCATCGGCTTCCGCCGCACCCGCCGGCTCTACGCCGGGCTGCTCGTGGGCGCCTTC
Source organism: Serinicoccus chungangensis (assembly GCF_001483745.1). GTDB lineage: Bacteria > Actinomycetota > Actinomycetes > Actinomycetales > Dermatophilaceae > Ornithinicoccus > Ornithinicoccus chungangensis_A. Next base: position 18,119 of record NZ_LQBL01000031.1, read on the forward strand.
GTCGCGGTCCTGGTCGCCGCGCTGGCCCACCCCCTGGCCCTGCTCGGCCTGCTCGCCGCCCCGCTCGCGTGGCGCCCCTACCGCCTCGTCACGGACCCCGACGCCTACGGCCCGGCGCTGCTGCCCGCGCTGGCGCAGACCGGCGTCCTGCAGCTGGGGTATGCCGTCGCCCTCTCCGCCGGTCTCGTCCTGTCCTGAGCCGGCGCGGGCCCGTCCGCCCGCATGGCCTTCCGCCCGCGTGCCTGCCCGCCCGCATGCCCGTCGCGAGCAGCCCTCCGTGCGCGGTCATGGCCCCCTGAGGGCCACTAGCGCGCACGGCACCCGCCAGTGGAGGGCCTGTGTGTGCGGTCGTGGCCCCCTGAGGGCCACCAGCGCGCACAGATCCGGCCTGGTCGGTGAGCGGCCGGGACCGCATGGCCGGCGAGCCCCCGCGTGTGTGCCGCACCGCCCCCAGTGGCCCTTGCGTGTGCAATTGAGGCCCTCTCAGGGCCACCACCGCGCACGGCACCCGCCAGTGAAGGGCCTGCATGCGCGGTCATGGCCCCCACGGGACCACCGGCGCGCATGGCCCCGCCCGTGGTGGTCCTGCGTGCGCAGCCATGGCCCCTGACGGCCACCAGAGCGCACAGACCCAGCCTGGTCGGCGAGCGGCCGGGACCGAAGGGGGCCGGCGAGCCCCCGGCGGGTGCCGCCACCCGCAGAGGCCCCTGCGTGTGCGGTTGAGGCCCCCTCAGGGCCATGAGTGCGCACGGCACCCGCGAGTGGGGGTCCTGCGTGTGCGGTCATGGCCCCTGAAGGGCTTTCGTGTGCGGTTGAGGCCCCCTGAGGGCCACCACCGCGCACGACCCCCGTCCTCGGGGGCCACGAGCCCCCGGCTCAGTCTTCCTCGTCGACCCGCTCGTCCTCGAGCTGGGCCCGGCGACGCTCCATACGGTCCTCGACGCGCCGCTCGAGGCCGGCGGCGAGCCGCTCCCGGTCCGGTGCGAGGAGGAAGTAGGAGACGACCATCGAGGCCACGGCCGCCAGCACGGCCGCCCACAGCACGTTCAGCGTGAGCAGCCGTCCCAGGGCGAAGAAGCCGATGAAGACCAGCAGCCGCATGGCGGTGTAGCGGGCGACGATCAATTCGCGACCCCCGAGTAGGAGTGCAGCCCGGTCATGAGCAGATTGACCACGGTGTAGTTGACGACGATGCAGGCGAACCCGGCGATGGCGACCCACGTCGCCCGCCGCGTCGTCCACCCGGACGTCGCGCGCGCGTGCAGGTAGGCGGCGTACACCACCCAGATGACGAAGCTCCACGTCTCCTTGGGGTCCCAGCCCCAGTAGCGACCCCAGGCCTGCTCGGCCCACACGGCGCCCGACATCACCGCGAAGGTCCACAGCGGGAAGGCCACGATGTGCACGCCGTAGGTGATGCGCTCGAGCTTCACCGCCTCCGGCAGGGCGGCCAGCCAGCCCCGCACCTCCCCCTTGCGCTGGGCGCTGTCGCGCAGCAGGTATGCCGTGGCCACCGCCGCGCCGAGCAGGAACAGGGCGATGGAGAGGGTGGCGACGGTGACGTGGATGACCAGCCAGATGTTGTCCAGGGCCGGCATGAGCTGGGAGGCCTCGGTGTACCACCACAGCTTGGCGGCCCCGAGGATGAGCAGCACCGGCACGACGACGAAGGCGCCGAGCCAGAGCCGGTCCTTGCGCAGGCTCCAGGCGGAGTAGACCACGAGCGCGAAGGACGCGGTGAACAGGGCGAACTCGTACATGTTGCCCAGGGGCGCGCGGGTCACCGAGAGCCCGCGCAGCACCGTCCCGGCCACGACGAGGAAGGTCGCCAGCCAGGTGAGCTGCAGGCCGACCACGCCCCACCGGCGGGTGGGCGCGGGAGCGTCGGAGGCCGGCGCGAGGACCGGGCCCGGACCCGTCACGGCAGAGCCGGTCGGCGTCGCGACACCGGCCCCGGCAGCGACCGGGACCTCCGCACGGGTCGTGCGGTCGGCGCGGCGGGTGCGCGTGGAACCGGTGACCGCGAGGTGCACCGAGAAGGCGACCATCGCCATGGCCAGCACCACGATGCTGGCCCAGATGGCGAGGTCGCTGGCCTGGGCCAGGGAAGCGTTCGTCATACCTCATCCTTGTCTCGCGCGTCGTCCCGCGCCACGTCCGCGGCGTCACCGGTCGGCCGGTCGGGGTCGAGGACCCGGCCGCCGCTGGCCCCGACGATCTGCTCCACGAGCTCGTCGACCAGGTCGTCCAGGCCGGGGTCGGTGCCCTTGGGCAGGGCGGCGACGCTCAGTCCAGTATGCCGCGAGCCCGGGTCGGCGGGATCGCCCGCACCCGGGTGGACGCGGACGAAGACCCGGCGCCGCCGGACGCCGAGCATGAGCACCAGCCCGACCAGCGCCGTGCCGGCGAAGAGCAGGGCCGGCAGGCGGCCCGGGTCGTGCCGCACGAGCATGCCGCCCCACCGGATGACCGTCTCCATCTCGATGGTGCCCCGGTCGCCGGGGATCTCCAGGACGTCGCCCGGGCGCAGCAGCATCCGGCTCGGCTGCCCGTCGTCCTGCATGACCTGGTCCAGGGACTCGGTGGGCAGCGAGAAGACCGACTGCGAGCGACCCTCCGGGAAGAGCTCGCCCTCGTAGGCGGTGAGCACCAGGGCCGGGTCGACCAGCCCCGGGAAGGAGGAGGTCATCCCGGCCTCGCTGATGTCCAGGGTGGGCAGGAAGCCGCCGGCGAAGCCCAGCCCGGGCTCGGCGCCGGGCACCTTGATGACGCCGTCCGAGCCGTAGGTGTTGTCCTGGGGCAGGAAGGTCACGGCGTCGGAGAAGAGGATCTCGCCCTCGGCGTCCGTGACGGTGACGACGGGGGCGTAGCCGTTGCCGAGCAGGAACATCGAGGTGCCGTCGACGGACAGCGGGTCGTTGACCCCGAAGCCGACCTGGCGCTCGGACCCGTCGGCCTCGATGGTGGCCACCCCCCGGAAGACCCGCGGCTGGCCGAACTGCGCACCCTCGGCCTGGGCCTCGAACTGCACGTCGAGGTCGTCCAGTCGGACGGTGAAGGCCGGGATGTCGGACTCGTCGACGAGCGGGCCGAGGCTGAGGGTGTCGAAGGTGCCCGCCCCGGCCGTCCAGGACTCGCCCTCCTTGATGATGATCTCGCCGCGCCAGCCGAAGAGGTGGCCCACCGCGACGGCCACGATGATCCCCAGCAGGGCCAGGTGGAAGAGCAGGTTGCCGGTCTCCTTGGCGAAGCCCTTCTCGGCGGCCACGACGAGGGCGCCGTCCTCCTCCTCGCGCAGCCGGAAGCGGCGCGCGGCGAGCTTGGCCCGGGCCGCCGAGACCACGTCGTCGGGCGCCGCGTCCAGGACGACGTGACGGTGCACCGGGAGCCGCCCGAGCCGGGCCGGGGTGCGCGGCGGCTGCGCCCGCACCGCCCTTAGGTGCTGGCGCATCCGCGGCAGCACGCACCCGACGAGGCTGATCATGAGCAGCAGGTAGATCGAGGCGAACCAGGGCGAGGAGTAGACCTCGAACATCCCGAGCCGGTCCAGCCAGCGGGCCAGGCCGGGGTCGTCCTCGAAGTACTGCCGCACCCGGACCGGGTCGACGCCGCGCTGGGGGAAGATCGACCCGGGGACGGCGGCGACCGCCAGCAGCAGCAGCAGCGCCAGCGCCGTCCGCATGCTCGTGAGCTGCCGCCAGGCCCAGCGCGCCCAGCCCACCGGGCCGAGCCGCGGGCCGCCGAGGGTGGTGCGGTCCTTGGGGTAGCTCGCCTCGATCCGCTGGCGGGCCTGCTGGTCGGTGGCCATCAGAGCACCGTCTCGAAGTTGCTGACGAGCTGGGCCTGCACCCACGCCGTCAGGCCCGCCCACACCCCGCTGAGCATGAGCAGCCCCAGCACGACGAGGATGCCGCCGCCGACGCGCTGGATGACGAGGTAGTGGTCGCGCAGCCAGCGGGAGGCCCGGCTCACCCAGCCGACCCCCGCCGCCACGAGGAGGAAGGGCAGGCCCAGGCCCAGGCTGTATGCCGTGCCCAGCACCACCGCACGGCCCACCTGGTCCTCCCCCGGGACGATCGAGGTGCCGAGGGTCTGGATGGCCGCGAGCGCCGGGCCGGTGCAGGCGGTGAAGCCCAGCCCGAAGGCCACGCCGAGCAGGGGCGCCCCGGCCAGGCCGGCGGCGGGTCGCCAGCGCAGCTGCCAGGAGGCGCCGGGCTGCACGATCATCACGAGGCCCAGGACGAGCACGACCGCGCCGGCCACGCGCAACAGCAGGTCCTGGTGCTGCACGAGGGCCAGCCCCAGCCCCGAGATGGCCACGCTCATGAGGAGGAAGACGGCGGTGAAGCCCAGCACGAAGAGCAGCGCGCCGAGCACCAGCCGGCCCCGCGCCCGCCCGGCACCGCCGGCCGCCGCCGCGTCCTCGCCCGGGCGACCGGGCGTCATGCCGCCGAGGTAGCCGAGGAAGCCGGGCACGAGCGGGAGCACGCAGGGGGAGGCGAAGGACACCACGCCCGCGAGCGCGGCCACGCCCACGGCCAGCAGCAGCGGACCGGTGAGGACGAGGTCGCTCACCCGGCCGCCCCCTCCCCGTCCGCCTGCACGGTGCCGTCCGCCAGGACGTCCTCGACGAGGCTGCGCAGGGTGCTGGCGTCGACCTCGCCGCTGACCCGGGCCGCGAGCCGCCCCTCGCCGTCGACCACCAGGGTCGTCGGGGTGGCCACCGCCAGGCTGCCGAGCTGGGCGCGGGTCCGGCCGCCGTCGTCCTGCAGGGACGGGTAGGGGACGTCGTACCTCTTCTCGAAGGCCAGCGCGTTGGGGATGGTGTCGCGCGAGTTGAGGCCGATGAAGGTCACCGGCTCCCCCGCCTCCCGCAGCGCGGTCTCGACCTCGACGAGGTCCGGGACCTCCGCGACGCAGGGCCCGCACCACGAGCCCCAGACGTTGACGACGACCACCTCGCCGGCGTGGTCGGCCATGCTCCAGGGCTCGTCCTCCAGGGTGGTGCCCTCGAGCGCCACCTCCTGGTCGCGCTCGCCGACGGCCACCTGCTGGATGGTGCCGTCACCGGCGACGTAGCCCTTCTGGTCGCCCTGTCGCATCTGCTCGTTGATGCTCGTGCCGTCGTCCCCGGTGCAGCCGGCGAGGGCGAGGGCGAGGGCGGGGATCAGCAGGGTCCGCGCGCCTCGCGGGCCGCGGCGCCGCACCCGGGTGCTCACCGCGTCACCTCGCCGGCCTCGCCGGTCACGTCCACCGCGGCGTCGAGTAGGTGCCCGGCCGGCTCGGCATACATGACCCGCACGGGCAGCGGGCCGTGGAACAGGACGGTGGTCACCGAGGCCAGGCTGCACCGGCGCCGCCGCGGGTGGTGCCACAGCCGCTCCCCCTGCACGGCGCGGCGCAGCGTCCAGATCGGCAGCTGGTGGCTGACCACGACGCCCTCGTAGCCCTTGACCTGCTGGCGCAGGGCGTCCAGCCCGGCCCGCATCCGGGTGGCGATCTCGGCGTAGGGCTCCCCCCAGGAGGGCCGGAAGGGGTTGACGTAGAGCGGCCAGTGCCGGGGGTCGGCCAGCATGCGCCGGTCCACCCGCTCGCCCTCGAAGGCGTTGCCGCTCTCGACGAAGCGCTCGTCGACGTCGACCTCCAGGCCGTGGGCCCCCGCGATCGGCTCGGCCGTCTCCCGGGCCCGCTCCAGGGGGGAGCTCACGACCCGCCGGACGTCCCGGTCGGCCAGGTGCTTCGCGGTGGCCTGCGCCATCCGCCGACCGAGGTCGGACAGGTGGTAACCGGGCAGCCGGCCGTAGAGGACGCGCTCGGGGTTGTGCACCTCGCCGTGCCGCACGACGTGCACGAGGGTGACGGGGGTGCCGTCGTGGAGGGTCCGTGGGGTGCCTTCGCTGGGGGGCAGACCGTCGGCTCCAGACATACGCGCGATTCTCCCACGGCTCGCTGAGCAGCCGCTGGGACGCCCCTCAGGCGATCTCGGCGGCGCTCTGCCCGATCGCCCGCACCGCGTGCTCGACCGCCTCGTCGTCGTGCGCGGCGGAGACGAACCACGACTCGAAGCAGCTCGGCGGCAGGTGCACCCCCCGGCGCAGCATGGCGTGGAAGAAACGGCCGAAGAGCGCGGTGTCCTGGTCCTTGGCGTCCTCGTAGCCGGTGACCTGGCCCTCCCGGAAGAAGACGCTGAACATCGAGCCCGCCCACTGGATGCGGTGCGGTATGCCGTGGCGCGAGAAGGCGTCGGTCACGGCGGCGGCGAGCGCCTCGCTCACCTCGTCCAGACGCTGGTAGACCTCGTCCGTGCACCGCTGCAGGGTGGCGAGCCCGGCGGCCGACGCGACCGGGTTCCCCGACAGCGTCCCGGCCTGGTAGACCGGCCCGTCCGGGGCGAGCCGGGCCATGACGTCGGCCCGACCCCCGAAGGCCGCGGCCGGGAAGCCGCCGCCCATGACCTTGCCGAAGGTGAACAGGTCGGGTGCCCCGCCCTCGGGCACCCCCTCCAGCCCGAGCCAGCCCGAGGCCGAGCAGCGGAAGCCCGTCATCACCTCGTCGCTGACCAGCAGGGCACCGTGCGCGCGGGTGAGCCGCCGGAGCGCCTCGGTGAAGCCGGGCGCCGGGGGCACCACGCCCATGTTGCCCGCGGCGGCCTCGGTGATGACCGCCGCGATCTCCGACCCCCGCTCGGCGAAGGCGGCCTCGAGCGCGGGGACGTCGTTGTAGGGCAGGACCACCGTCTCGCCGGCCGCGCTCGCCGGGACACCCGGGCTGTCCGGCAGCCCGAAGGTCGCGACCCCGGACCCCGCCGAGGCGAGCAGCGCGTCGACGTGCCCGTGGTAGCAGCCGGCGAACTTCACCACGACGGACCGGCCGGTGAAGCCCCGGGCCAGCCGGATGGCGCTCATGGTGGCCTCGGTGCCCGAGCTGACCAGGCGCACCTGCTCGACCGGCTCCACCCGGGCCACGATCTCCTCGGCGAGCGCGACCTCGCGGGCCGTGGGCATGCCGAAGGAGAAGCCCTGGGCGGCGGCCTCGGTGACCGCGGCGCGGACCTCCGGGTGGGCGTGGCCGAGGATCATCGGGCCCCACGAGCAGACGAGGTCGAGGTAGCGGCGCCCGTCGGCGTCCCACAGCCAGGGGCCCTGCGCCCGCTCCATGAACCTCGGCGTGCCCCCGACCGAGCGGAAGGCCCGCACCGGGGAGTTCACGCCGCCGGGGATGACGGAGCGCGCGCGGGCGAGGAGGGCGTCGGAGGCCGGGGCGGTGTCCGGGTGGGTCACGGGGTCGGCGGTCATGTCGACCAGCCTACGAGTGGGCCGCGGCGCGCCGGCCCGGTGGGCGCCCTAGACGGCGTCGAGCGCCTCGTCCTCGCCGTGCCGGATCGCCCGCACCACCCGGCGCATGAGGTCGCCGTGGGTGATGAGCTCCTCCCGGGTGAGGTGGTCCAGCAGCGCCGAGCGCACGCTCTGCACGTGCACCGGCGCGAGCTTGTGCAGCTGGTCCTGCCCGGACTCGGTGAGCACCAGGACGACGCCGCGGCGGTCCTGGGGGGTGCGCACCCGCTCCACCCAGCCGCGCTTCTCGAGCCGGTTGGCGGTGTGGCTCACCCGGCTGCGCGACTGCACCACCAGGTGGGCCAGCTCGGCCATCCGCATCCGGCCCCCCGGCGCCTCCGAGACCATGCTCATGAGCTCGTACTCACCGAGGGAGACCCCCAGCTCGTCCAGCGCCTCCTCCATGAGCAGCCGCACGAGGTGCGAGCCCCGCAGGATCGAGCGCCAGGCCCGCTGCTCCTCGTCGTCCAGCCAGCGCACCATCCCCGTCATCCTCCTAGGAGTCGCGCCGCCTCCGTCGCGTAGTAGGTCAGCACCACCTGGGCCCCTGCCCGGCGGATCGACGTCAACGTCTCCACCACCATACGGTCCCTGTCCAGCAGTCCCTGGGACGCCGCCGCCTCGATCATGGCGTACTCCCCGCTCACCTGGTAGGCCGCGACCGGCACGTCCGCGGCAGCGGCCACGTCGGAGAGCACGTCGAGGTAGGGCAGGGCCGGCTTCACCATGACCATGTCGGCGCCCTGCTGGAGGTCCAGGCGCAGCTCGCGCAGGCTCTCGTCCCGGTTGGCCGGGTCCTGCTGGTAGGTCGCGCGGTCCCCGGTCAGCGTGGAGGCGACGGCCTCGCGGAACGGGCCGTAGCAGGCGCTGGCGTACTTCGCGGTGTAGGCGAGCACCGCGACGTCCGTGCGGCCGGCGCCGTCGAGGGCCTCCCGCACCACCTGGACCTGCCCGTCCATCATCCCGCTGGGGCCGACGACGTGCGCACCCGCACGGGCCTGCGCGAGGGCCATCTCGGCATACACCTCGAGGGTGGCGTCGTTGTCGACCCCTCCGGCGTCGTCGAGGACGCCGCAGTGGCCGTGGTCGGTGAACTCGTCCAGGCACAGGTCGCTCATGAGCACCGTGGTGTCGCCCAGCTCCTCGCGCAGGGTGCGCAGCGCGGCGTTGAGCACGCCGTCCTCGCTCAGCCCGGCCCGACCCGTCGCGTCCTTGTCCTCCGGTCGCGGCACGCCGAAGACCATGAGACCGCCCACGCCGGCGTCACGGGCCTCCCGCGCGGCACGCACGAGGCTGGTCGGTGTGTGCTGGACCACGCCCGGCATCGACCGGATCGGCTGCGGCTCGCCGATGCCGTCCCGGACGAAGACCGGGAGCACCAGGTCGGCCGGGTGCAACCGGGTCTGCGCCACGAGCCGGCGCAGGGCCGGGGTCGCCCGCAGCCGCCGCGGCCGCTCCTGCGGTCGGGTGTATGCCGTCACCGGCGCGACCGGGCGCGCCGCGGCGCCGGCTTGCGGCGGCTCGGGCGCACGAACTCCTCGCCCTGGGCGTGGGCCTGCGCCATGAGCTCCCGGGTGTGCTCCGCGAGCGCGTCGACGAGGCTGGTCGAGCTGGGCTCGGGGGCCACCACGTCGACCCGCAGGCCGTGCTCCTCGGCCGCCTTCGCGGTCGCCGGTCCGATGCACGCGACCACGGTGTGGGGGTGCGGCTTGCCGGCGATGCCCACGAGGTTGCGGACGGTCGAGGAGGAGGTGAAGCAGACGGCGTCGAAGGCACCACCCTTGATGGCCTCACGGACCGAGGCGGCGGGCGGCGCGGCGCGGACGGTGCGGTAGGCGGTCACGTCGTCGACCTCCCAGCCCATGGCCTCCAGACCCGCCACGAGGGTGTCGGTCGCGATGTCCGCGCGCGGCAGGAAGACCCGGTTGATCGGGTCCAGGACGTCGTCGAAGGGAGGCCAGGACTCCAGCAGGCCCTGGGCCGACTGCTCGCCGTCCGGGACGAGGTCGGGCTCCAGGCCCCACTCGCGCAACGCCTCGGCGGTGACCCCGCCCACGGCCGCGAGCTTGAGACCGGCGAAGGCCCGGGCATCGAGCCCGAGCGCCTCGAACTTCTCGCGGACCGCCCGCACGGCGTTGACCGAGGTGAAGCCGATCCACTCGTAGCGGCCGGTCACCAGGCCCTTGACCGCGCGGTCCATCTGCTGCGGGGTCCGGGGCGGCTCCACGCTGATGGTGGGGACGACCGAGGCGCTCGCGCCGTACCCGGCGATCCGGTCGGCCATCGGCCCGGACTGCTCCTTGGTCCGCGGCACGAGGATGGACCAGCCGAAGAGCGGCTTGGACTCCCACCAGGACAGCTCGGCCTGGAGCTCGACCGGGTGACCGACGACGGCGACCGCGTCCTCGCCCAGGTCAGCGGCCTCCTCCAACGCCTCCCGGAGGGTCGTGACCCGGGTCTGCTGCGTGGTCGTGGTGCCGTGCTCGGTGAGGGCGGTGGGGCTGTCCGCGGGCCGACCCGCCTGCAGCAGCTGCTGCAGGGCGCGCTGCAGGCGTCCCTGGGCGCCGCGCACGACGACCGTCACCTCCTCGGCGACCGAGTGGGACCAGTCCACCCCGGTGTCGGCCGCGTCGACGACGTGGACCTGGCCGCGCTGGCCGTCGGGCAGCACGCCGGCGTAGGCCGGCACCGCCCAGGCGGCGCTCACCCCCGGGACGATCTCGAAGGCGATCCCGGCGTCGTGGCACGCGCGGGCCTCCTCCACCAGCGACCCGCCGGAGACGTCGTCGGCGAGCAGCCGGACCACCAGGTGGGTGGCGTCGTCGAAACCGCGGGCGGTCCGGACGAGCAGCTTGGACCGGGCGGCGGGGGTCAGGGCCGGGCCCTCCTCGCCACGGACGGTGCGCACGATCTCGGTGCGCTCCCCCACCCAGGAGCGCACGTCCTGCTCCTGGGTGGCCGCGTCGACGACGACGACGTCGGCGACCGCGAGGTAGTCCCGCGCCCGCACGGTGAGCAGCCCCGGGTCACCGGGACCGGCACCGACGAAGGCGACGCGGGCGGCGGCGCTCGTGGGCAGGGAGGCGTGGGTCAGGTGGACGGGGGCGGCGTCGGTGCTCACAGGTCGGACTCCGGGGTGTGTGACCCGGCGGCGACGAGGCCGGTCGGGTCGGGACGGTTCAGCAGGAGCGCGGCCATGGCACGGCCCAGCTCCTCCGGCGCGTCGACCGCGCCGGACGTCACGCGTCGCTGGGCCCCGGTGTCCAGGGCGGCGAAGGCGTGCAGGACGAGGGTGGCGGACGACGGGTCGTCCGCGGGGTGGCGCTCGTCGGACGAGCCCGGCTCGGCGAGGGCGCCCACGGGGGCGGTGCAGCCCGCCTCGAGCGCGGCGAGCGCGGCCCGCTCGGCGCTGACCTGCGCCCGGGTGGCGGGGTGGTCGAGGATCTCGGCCAGCTCGGCCGCGAGCCCGGTGTCGTCGGCCCGGCACTCGACGGCGAGCGCCCCCTGGCCGGCGGCCGGCACCATGTCGTCGGTGCCGAGGACCTCGGTGGCCTCGTCCAGCCGGTCCAGCCGGGCCAGTCCGGCCCGGGCCAGGACGACGGCGTCCAGCACCTGGTCACGGACCATCCGGATGCGGGAGTCGACGTTGCCGCGGATGTCGCGGACCTCCAGGTCCGGGCGCAGCAACCCCAGCTGGGCGGCTCGTCGCGGTGACCCCGTGCCGACCACCGCGCCGGGGGGCAGGTCCCGGAGCGCGAGGCCGTCGCGGGCGACCAGGACGTCGTGCGGGTCCTCCCGCTCGGGGACCGCCGCCACCACCAGGCCGTCGGCCGGGGCGGTGGGCAGGTCCTTGAGGGAGTGGACGGCCAGGTCGATGCGGCCGTCGAGCAGGGCCCCCCGCAGGGCGGAGGCGAAGACGCCCGTGCCGCCGATCTCGGTGAGGCTACGTCGCGAGGTGTCGCCCTCGGTCGTGACCAGCACCAGCTCGACCCCGCGCCCGGCCGCGCGCAGCCGGTCCGCGACCCAGCCGGACTGGCTGGTGGCGAGCGCGCTGCGGCGGGTGCCGAGCCGGAGCGGGCGGGTGGCGTCGGCCGGGGCGGTGGTTCCCGTGCCGGGGTCAGTCATCGCCGCCCCCGTCCACCGTGGGGTCCGCGGCCCTCTCGACCACGCCGAGCGGTGGTGTCGACACGCTCGCGACCTCACGGCTGTCGAGGTCGAAGAGCTCGCGCAGGGCGTGCGCGTAGTCGGCGGGGACCTCGTCGTAGCCGGCCTGCAGCTGCTTGACCCGGGTGGTCGGCGTGTGCAGCAGCTTGTCGACGACGCGCTGCACGGTCTGCCTGACCTCGGCACGCTCGTCCTCCGGCAGGTGCGGCAGCCGGTGGTCCAGCCGGCTCATCTCGGCGTCGACGACGCGGGCGGCGCTGGTGCGCAGCGCGGCCAGCGTGGGCCCCAGCCGGGCCGCGTGGCGTTCGGCGAGGTAGCCGGCGACCTCGCTGGTCACCAGCCCACGGACGGCCTCGACGGGGCCGGGCTCGCCCGTACCGGGGTCGGTGCGCTCCTGCGCGGGACGCTGGAGGTCGGCCAGACCCCAGAGGTGGACGCCGCGCAGGCGGGTGACCGTCGGGTCGACGTCGCGCGGGAGGGCGAGATCGAGCAGGACCGTCGGCGCACCGCTGCGGCCGGCGTGGCTCCGGGCGCGAGCGACGAGGGGCTCGTCGAGGACGTGACCCACGGCGCCGGTGCAGGTGAGCACCAGGTCCGCGGACCCGACCGCGGCGGCGAGGTCGGCCCAGGGCAGGGCACGCACGCCGTGCTGCTCCGCCAGCCGCGCGGCACGGGCCGGGGTGCGGTTGACCACGACGACGTCGCCGACGCCCTCGCGCACGAGGGTGGCGACCGCCAGCCCCGACATCGCGCCGGCGCCGATGACCACGGTGCGCGCGCCACCCAGGTCACCGAGCACCGCCCGGGCCTGGTCGAGACCGAGGGTGACCAGCGACCGGGAGACCCCGTCGATGCCGGTCTCGGCGTGCGCCCGCTTGCCGACCCGCAGGGCCTGCTGCACGAGGGGGTTGAGCGAGGCCCCCAGGTGCCCGTGCCGCTGGGCCTGCGCGAGCGCCTGGCGGAGCTGGCCGAGCACCTGGCTCTCGCCGACGGCCATGGAGTCCAGCCCGCAGGCCAGCTCGAAGAGGTGGGCGACCGCACGGTCGTCGTAGTGGACGAAGAGGTGCTCGGTCAGCTGGTCCCGGGTGAGCCCCCCGACCTCGGTCAGGGCCGCGCCGATCTCCTCGAGCGCCCCGTGGAAGGTGCCGGCCTCGACGACGACCTCCAACCGGTTGCAGGTCGAGAGGACCAGCGCCTCGTGGACGTGGTCGCCGGCGCGGAGCCGGGACGCGAGCCGGTGCGACGCCTCGTCGTCCAGGACCACCTGCTCGAGCAGGGAGATGGGGGCCGAACGGTGGGACAGCCCCACCACGAGCGCGCTCACGAGACCTCCTCCACGCCGGACCCCGGGACCGCCACCGCGCGCTGGTGCTGGTGGAAGGTCAGGATCTGCAGCTCGGTGGCGAGGTCCACGCGGCGGACGTCCACGTCCGAGGGGACCTCGAGGACCCCCGGGGCGAAGGTGAGCAGGGAGTGCACTCCCAGTCCGACCAGGACGTCGGCGACCTCCTGGGCGGCGTGCGGCGGGGTCGTGATGACGCCGACCGCCACCGGACCGTCGGGACGCAGGTCCCCCAGCGCCTGCACCGTCATCCCCTCGACCCGGCTCCCCACCACGGCGGGGTCGTTGTCGGCCAGGGCGACGACGTGGAAGCCCCGGGTCGCCAGACCCTCGTAGCTCGCCAGCGCTCGCCCGAGGTTGCCCATGCCCACGATGACCACCGGCCAGTCCCGGCTCAGCCCGAGCTCGGCCGAGACCTGCTCGGCGAGCCGGGCGACGTCATACCCCACACCGCGCACGCCGTAGGTCCCGAGGTGGGAGAGGTCCTTGCGCACCTGCGCCGACCGCACACCCGCGAGACCGGCGAGCTCCTCGCTGGAGATCGAGGCCCGCCCCTGCTCGGCGAGGGTGGACAGCGCCTGCAGGTAGCCCGGGAGTCTGCCGACGGTGGCCTCTGGCACACCTCGCCGGTTCGACTCAGCCATCACGGCGGCACCGGCTCCTCTCTGGATGGGCAGCGCCGACCCGGCGGGGGCTTATATCAGACCCTCGTGCACCGATCGGCGCGGACCCCGTCAACTCTAGGCTCGGACCCCGTCTTCCTCCAAAACGGCGCCGGGCCGACGGCTCCGGCGCAGCGCTACCGACGCCGCCCGGAGGACAGGGCGGTCCGCAGGTCGGCCGGGTCGATCTCCCAGCGGGCGACGGGCTCCCCGTCGACGAGCAGCACGGGCACCTGGGTGGTCCAGCCGTCGTGCTCACCCTCGTCCATGACCCCTGCCCGACGTTCCGCGTCGATGTCCCGGACGACCACGTCGGGCACCTGCTGCGAGACCACCCGGAGCATCTGCTCGCACAGGTGGCACCCGGGGCGCGACAGCATCTCGACGCGCGGCGCGCGGGATCGTCGCGGCAGGCGCATGGACCCTCCCTCCGGAGACGACGAGGCGCCCCGGGTCACGGGGCGCCTCGGTCGGGTCGTCGGCGGTGTCGCCGGACGTCCTACTTCTTGTTGCGACGCTGGTGACGCGTCTTGCGCAGCAGCTTGCGGTGCTTCTTCTTGGCCATCCGCTTGCGGCGCTTCTTGATCACAGAGCCCATGGGGCCATCCTTCTCGTCGTCGGTCCGGGTGGTGCAGCCGGCGGCCCGGTCCAGGAGGACGTCGGGCGGCGCTGCACAGCCACGTCAGCGTAGCGCGAGGGGCGCCGGGCTCCCAAAAGCCGGGGTCACCCGGCGGGCGGGCGCCCGCCGACGACCGGCGGGGACGGGGTCACGCGGTGCCGTGGTAGGACTCCTCCAGGTAGGCGTGCACCGCCTTCTCGGGCACCCGGAAGGACCGGCCGACGCGCACCGCGGGCAACTCGCCCGAGTGCACCAGCCGGTACACGGTCATCTTCGACACACGCATGACGGCAGCCACCTCGGCCACGGTCATGAACGTCATCTCAGCGAGCTGGCGCTCATCTGCCATAGGACGCATCCCGTCTCTCAAATATGTGCAGGCAGCGCGCGCGGCTTCCCCTCCGGCATGCTGCCTGCCTCCGTTGTCGGGCTAACACTAGGGGCAGGAGTGCAGGTTGCGAAAGTCGTGACGACAAATTTGTCCAGCGCGACACGCCGTGCGTGACCAAAGATGCAGGTGGGCGCCGTGTGCCTCGATGGTGCTGGCGAGCGGACACGCCGCGCGACCGGCCCTCAGTCGAGGTAGGGGTCCAGTCCCCAGCCCGGGAAACAGGCTCGGCGGGTCGCCATGACGGCCAGGTCGACCGGGTCGTCGAGGTCGTGACCGTCCTCCCACCGACGGACCCGGATCTCCCGGCCGCCTCGGTCCCCCATGGTCCGCGGGGCGTCCTGTCCGTAGACCTCCTCCACGTGGCTCCGCCAGGTCTCCGGGACGGGGGTGGTGGGGTCGACCGGCCGGCCCGTGACCACCCCGATGAGGTGCGTCCAGGCGCGGGGCACCACCTCGACCAGCTCGTACCCCCCACCGCCGAGGGAGACCCAGCGGCCCTCCGTCAGGTCGTCGGCCAGGTCCCGGACCCAGCCGTAGGCGACCGCCAGCGCCTCCATCGACACGGCGAGGTGGGCCAGCGGGTCGGCGTAGTGGCAGTCGCAGCCGTGCTGGCTCACGACGATCTGCGGGTCGAAGGCCCGGGCGAGGGTCGGGACCACGGCCTGGTAGGCCCGCAACCACCCCTCGTCCCCGGTGCCCGGGGGGAGGGCGATGTTGACCGCCGTGTCCGGGGCCCGGGGGCCGCCGGTGTCTCCCGGGAAGCCGGTGCCGGGGAACAGCGCCCGGCCCGTCTCGTGGATCGACACCGTCATGACCCTCGGGTCGTTCCAGAAGCAGCGCTCGACCCCGTCGCCGTGGTGGACGTCCAGGTCGAGGTAGAGGACGCGTTCGGCGCCGGAGTCCAGCAGGTCCTGGATCCCGACGGCGATGTCGTTGTAGACGCAGAACCCGGAGGCGGCCTGCGGCATCGCGTGGTGCAGGCCGCCGGCGATGTTGCACGCGCGCACCGTCTCGCCCGACCACACCGCGCGGCAGGCCTCCAGCGTCGCCCCCACGGCCAGCGTGGAGGCGTCGTGCATCCCGGCGAAGGCAGGGGTGTCCTCGGTGCCCACCCCCTGTCGCCCGCG
Organism: Serinicoccus chungangensis; assembly: GCF_001483745.1. Classification (GTDB taxonomy): domain Bacteria; phylum Actinomycetota; class Actinomycetes; order Actinomycetales; family Dermatophilaceae; genus Ornithinicoccus; species Ornithinicoccus chungangensis_A. The sequence goes on from NZ_LQBL01000031.1 coordinate 33,758, forward strand.
GGCGAGGGAGGGGTCGGCGGACGCCTCGCGCACCACCTCGACGAGATCGCGGGTGTGGACCGTGAGCAGCTCGTCGTCCGTGGCGTGCCGGGCCGGCAGCAGCCGCACGTCCTCGTGCCCCAGCAGCCCCAGGTCCAGCGCCAGGCGGTGGGTGAGGAGCAGGCGGCTGGGGTGCATGGGATGCCCCAGGCCGAAGTCGTAGGCCGCGTAGCGCTCGTCCCACATCACCCACGACGACGTCATGGGCTCACGCTAGACCACGCGAGTCACGGCTCAGAGCGAGGTCGGCACCCCGGCGGCGTCACCGAGCGGGTAGACCATCATCATCTCCTCGGACTCGGCGTCCTCCTCGTCCACCCCGCGGATGCGCATGGGACGCCGGTCGTCCGTCGGTCGGAAGCCGAAGCTCGAGGCGAACGCGACGGCGCGCCCGTTGTCGGTCCCCACCCAGTAGACGAGCTGACGCAGGCCGATCTCGCGCCCCACCTTGGCGGCCTTCTCGAGCAGGCGTCGGGCCACGCCGGTGCCCCGGCGGGCCGGCGCCACCCACAGGCCGAACAGCTCGCCGGCGCCGGGGATGTTGGTCCGGTGGCCGGTGCCGACGCTGACGACGCCGACGACCTCGTCACCGTCGTGGGCCAGGACCCGGCGGGAGCGCTCCATCCGCTCCTGCCAGCGGGAGTCGGGGAAGGCCTCCTCCTCCTCGGCCGAGGCGACGAAGGCCTCCGGGGACTCACGCAGGGCTCGCAGCCTGACGTCCTTGTACGACGCCCACTCGTCAGGGCCCAGCACGCGTACGTGAATCTCGCTCATAGCTGCCTACTCTTTCACACGCGTCGCCCGGGCCCCGCCGTCACGGGTGAACACTCGGTGACACGGCACCGAGGCTCATTCCTCGCGCGGCGACAGCTCGTGCGACCTCCTCGCGGCCGCCTCCATGGCGGTCAGGAAGGCGGCCCTGACCTTGTGATCCTCGAGCGCCCGCAGGGCGGCGACACTGGTGCCACCCGGGCTGGAGACCTGTTCCCGCAGCACCGTCGGGTGGGTCCCGGTCTCCCGGATCATCGTGGCCGCACCATACAACGTCTGGACGACGAGCTCGGTCGACGTGTCGCGCGGGAGCCCGAGCAGCACCCCCGCCTCGATCATCGCCTCCACCACGTAGAAGATGTAGGAGGGGCCGCTGCCGCTGATCGCCGTCACCGCGTCCTGGTGACCCTCGTCGAGCACCACGACCCGGCCGACGTGCGCCATGAGGGCTCGCGCCCGCTCCACCTGCTCCGGGGTGCAGTGCCGCCCCGGGCTCATGGCGGACATGCCCTGGTCCACCAGCGCCGGGGTATTGGGCATGACGCGCACCACCGAGGTGCCCTCCGGCAGCCGGCGCTCGAGGAACTCCGTGGTGATGCCCGCGGCGATGGACACCACGAGGGCGTCCGGGCGCACCTGGTCACGGATCTCGGCGACCAGGGCGGCCATGTCCTGCGGCTTGACCGCCAGCACCACGACGTCGGCGGCCCCCGCCGCGGCCGCCGGCGCGTCGTGCCGGGTGCCGTGCTGGGCCGCGACCTGCTCGGCCCGGGCGCTGACGCGGTCGCTGAGGACGAGGTCGGCGGGGTCGTGACCGGATCGGATGAGCGCCGCGGCGAGCGTGCTGCCCATGACGCCGGCCCCGAGGAGAGCGATCGGCACCGCGGTCAGCCCTTGGTCGCGAGGCTGCGCAGGAAGAAGGTCAGGTTGGCCGGGCGCTCGGCCATCCGACGCACGAGGTAGCCGTACCAGTCCTCGCCGTAGGGCAGGTAGACCCGCATGCGGGACCCGGCCCCGGCGAGGCGCAACTGCTCGTCCGGGCGGATGCCCAGCAACATCTGGAACTCGTAGCTGTCGGCGTCGCGCTGGGCCTTGGCGACGAGCACCGAGGCGATCTCGACCAGGCGCGGGTCGTGGGTGGCGATCATCGGGTACCCCTGACCCTCGACGAGGATCTTGAGGCACCGGACGTAGGCCTTGTCGACGTCGTCCTTGTCCTGGAAGGCGACCGACTCCGGCTGCTTGTAGGCGCCCTTGCACAGCCGGATGCGCGACCCCTCGTGGGCGAGGTCTCGGCAGTCCTGCTCGGTGCGGTGCAGGTAGGCCTGCAGCGCCACGCCCACCCACGGCCAGTCCTGGCGCAGCTCGGCGAGGGCGGACAGCGTCGGGTCGGTGGTGGTGTGGTCCTCCATGTCCAGGGTGACCGTCGTGCCGGCGTTGGCCGCTGCCTGGCAGATGACCCGGGCGTTGTCCAGCGCGATGGCGTGGCCGTCGCGGCCCAGGAACTGGCCGAGGGCCGAGAGCTTGAGGCTCACCTCCGCCGCGCCGTTCTGGGTCAGGCCCGCCTCGGACAGGGCCGCGATGAGCCCCAGGTAGGCGTCCCTCGTGGCCTCGGCCTGCGCCGGGTCGGTCGTGTCCTCGCCGAGGTAGTCGATGGTCACCTGCCGGTGGGTGTCGACGAGCTCGCCCGTCACGCGCACGGCGTCCGGGGTGCTGTCACCGGCGACGAACCGCCGGACGACGTCCCGGCTCACCGGAGCCTGCTCGATCACCTGGCGCAGGGTCGTGTTGCGGCTGACGCCCAGCAGCGTCTGGCGCATCAGGGCGGACGGGTTGAGGTCGGCGAGCTCCATGGCCACAGGCTACGCCTCACGGGGTGCGCCGTCGCAGGGTGAGCGAGGCGAGCGCGAGGGAGCCCACGACGAAGGCGGCCAGCACCGCCAGATCGGCACTCAGCTCCCCCGCGGGCGCCACGGTGGTGGCCACGGCACCCAGGGCGTCGACGGCGTAGGACAGGGGCAGGGCGGCCGAGAGGAGCTCGAGCGCGCGCGGCATCTGGTCACGCGGCACGAACAGCCCGCAGAGCAGCAGCTGCGGCAGCACGAAGGCGGGCATGAACTGGACCGCCTGGAACTCGGTACGGGCGAAGGCACGGGCGAGCAGACCCAGGGAGGCGCCCAGGACCCCGCTCGCGACGGCGACGACCACCAGCCACCCCACCGGTCCCTGCACCTCCAGCCCGCACACCCAGACGGCGAACCCGGTGGCCACGAGGGCCTGCAGGACCGCCATGGCACCGAAGGCCAGGGCGTACCCGGCCAGGAAGTCGGTCCTGCCCAGCGGGGTGGAGAGCAGCCGTTCCAGGGTGCCGGAGGTCCGTTCGGCCAGGGTCGTCACGCTGGTGACGACGAACATCACGAGGAGCGGGAAAAGCCTGAGCAGCTGGGCCCCCGAGCGGTCGAAGAGCGGGGTGTCCAGGCTCATCCAGGCCAGCAGCCCCAGCAGGACGCAGGGGACCACGAGCATGAGCGCCAGGGTGCGCCGGTCGGCCCGCAGCTGGGCGAGCACGCGGCGGGCGGTCGCGGCGGTGCGGGTGGGGTTCATCGCCGCCTCCGGCGGGGTGCCGGCCCGGACGCCGACGAGGCGGTCCGGGCGCCCGTGGCGTCGTCGACCAGGTGGAGGAAGGCACCCTCGGCGTCGTCGGCCCCGGTGCGCTCCAGCAGGGCCGGGAGGGTGTCGTCGGCGAGGATGCGCCCCTCGTGCAGCAGGACCAGCCGGTCGCACCGGGCGGCCTCGTCCATGACGTGGCTGCTGACGAGCACCGTGGTGCCGGCGGCGGCGAGCGCGGTGAAGAGCTGGCACAGGCTGCGGCGCAGCACCGGGTCCAGGCCCACGGTGGGCTCGTTGAGGACCAGCAGCTCGGGGCTGCCCACGAGGGCGGCCGCGAGGGACACCCGGGAGGCCTGGCCGCCGGACAGGTCGGCCACCCGCTGGTCGACCTGCGCGCCCAGGTCGACCTGCCCGAGGACCTGGTCGACCCGATCGCCGTCCGCGCCGACGAGGGTCGCGAATCAGCGCAGGTTCTGGCCGACGGTGAGGTCCCGGTAGACGCTCGGGCTCTGGGTGACGTAGCCGACCCGGCGGCGTAGGGCCGCCGACCCGGCCGGTTCGCCGAGCACCTCGACCGTCCCCGACACCCGCTCCTGGACCCCGACGACGGAGCGCATCAGGGTGGACTTGCCCCCACCGCTGGGCCCCGGCAGGCCGACCACCTGGCTGACCGGGACGGCCAGGTCGACGTCCAGGAGGACCTCGTGCCGTCCGCGGCGCACGGTCAGCCCCTCGGTCCGCACGGCATATTTCATCATGTGATGAAAATACTCCCGCCGCGTCCGCCCCCGCAAGGCCCCGGACCCGACCGGCCTCAGCGAGGCAGCAGGTAGCCCTGGAGCACCGGGCCTACGCGCCGCACGAGGGTCTCCGGGTCGGCGTCGGCGACCCCCGGCAGCCGCACCACGTAGCGCCCCATCGCCAGGCCCGTCGCCGCGGTGGCGGCGAGACCGGCCCGCAGGTCGCGCTCGTCCTCCTCCAGCCCGGGTTCCAGACCCGAGACCACCCTCCCGAAGATCTCCTGGGTGAGGAACTCGCGCACGGCCCGCGCCACCTCCTCGCTGGTGACGATGCTGCGCAGCAGGGCCTCGAAGCTCGACCTGCGGGCCTCCCACACCCCCAGGAAGGTCCGCACCGCCCGCAGCCCCACCTCCTCGCGCGGCCCCTCCATCACCTGCGCCGCCAGCGACGCCGGGGGGCCGGGCAGCGAGACGAGCACCACCGACTGCGCGAAGAGGTCGTCCTTGCCCTCGAAGTAGTGGTGCACCAGCGCCGGGTCCACCCCGGCCGCCCGAGCGACGGCGCGCAGGCTGGTCCCGGCATACCCGGCCCGGGCGAACTCGCCCCGGGCCGCCTCCAGGATCGCCGCCCGGGTGTCCTCGCCCCGCCGCGGGCCCCGTCTGGCCTCGGCAGCCACGACCGCTCAGACCCCCCGGGCACCCGGGAGGTCGTGCTGGCCCAGGTGCTCACGGGCGAAGGCCAGCGACTCGGCCAGCGCCGCCTCCCGCTCGGCGGTCTTCATGGTGCGCGTCCCGACCTCGAGGCTCACCACCCCGGGGAAGCCGGTGGCCACGAGGTGCTCCAGCACCTCGCGGCAGCGCTGGTCGCCGCGTCCGGGGACGAGGTGCTCGTCGCGGAAGGAGCCGAAGGAGTCCCCCAGGTGCACGTGGCGCACCCGGTCCCCCAGGTCGCGCACCATGTCGAGGGCGTCCTCCCCGGCCGTGGCGGCGTGGCTGATGTCGAAGGTCACGTCGCTGTAGGGGTAGTCGCGGGGGTCGGGGCCGGGGAGGTAGGCCTGCATGGCCGAGCCTCCGGTACGCCAGGGGAACATGTTCTCCACCGCGATGGGGATGCCCCAGCGCTCCTGCCGCTGCGCCACCCCCTCGACGAAGCCCTCGGCATACCCCCGCTGCCAGCGGAACGGCGGGTGGACGACCACGCACTGCGCCTGCACGTCGTGGGCGAGGTCGAGCGCCCGCTCGATCTTGCCCCAGGGCTCCCAGCCCCACAGCCGCTGCGCCAGCAGCAGGGTCGGTGCGTGGATGGCGCCGATCTGCAGCTCGTGCAGGGCGGCCAGCGCGCTGAGCGCCCCCGCCTCCTGCGTCACCGGGTCGGTCCAGACCATGATCTCGACACCGTCGTAGCCGAGCCGCTCGGCCAGGTCGAAGGCGTAGGCGGCGTTCTCGGGGTAGACCGAGGACGTGGACAGGTGGACGGGGATGCGCGCGGTCATCGGCCGAGCCCGTCCAGGAAGCGCAGGATGAGGCCCTCGCGCAGCGCCCACGGGCAGACCGCCAGCTCCTCGACACCGCTCAGCTCGAGGACGGTCTTGCTGGTGCCGGCCACGAGCTGGGGCGTCCCCACCTTGGTGAGGGCCGGCTGGGCGGCGGCGACCTCGGACCGGACCCGTTTGCGCAAGGCCCTGGTCTCGGCCGGCTCCGGGGGGTCGTGCGCCAGCTCACGGCTCAGCCGGCCGGCGCCGAGAGGGAGGGAGACCGCGACGTCCGGCTGCTCGTCGAGCCCGGCCGCCAGCTCCAGGGAGCCGCCGCCGATGACCACGGTGAGCAGGCGGCCGGCGGACCAGCCGAACCACCGTCGGGCGGCCAGGAAGGTCGTCCGCGCCTCCTCCTGCCCCGGCAGGACGTCGAGCTCGACCCCCGAGCGGTCCCGCACCAGGGCCAGCACCTCGTCGGTGTTGCCGGCGTCACGGATCGCGCTGGTGGCGAAGGGCAGCAGCTCGGTCGCCCCTCGGCTCTCGGCGACCTCCACGCAGTCCGCGACGAACCCGGCGAGCGTCTGCGCCCCCTCCTGGCTGATGTCTCCGGTCTCCGTGAGGTGCTCGGCGAGGCGCAGCTCCACCTTGTGCGAGAAGTCGGGCGTCGGGTGGCCGCCGGGGTGGGCGTCCACGACCAGCAGGTGGACCGTGTTCGATCCGACGTCGATGACACCCAGGCGCATGCGGGCCATGATGCCGCACCTCCCCGGGGACGGACCCACAGGCGTGCGGCGGACCGCCGGCCGGGCCTGCGCCCGGCCGGGTCCCGGCGCCGTGCCCGACGCGGCGGGACTGTCGGGACCGGCACCTACCCTGGGGGCGTGGCCAAGGCGAACAGGACGGCATACCGCTGCACGGAGTGCGGCTGGCAGGGCGTGAAGTGGGCGGGGCGGTGCCCGCAGTGCCAGGCGTGGGGCACCGTCTCCGAGAGCGGTGGGGCGGCCACGGTCCGCACCAGCGCGGTGCGTCCCTCCCGGCCGGCCGTGCCCATCGCGACGGTGGACGCCGACGCCGCCCAGGCGCGCCCCACCGGGGTCGGCGAGTTCGACCGCGTGCTGGGGGGCGGGATCGTGCCGGGCGCGGTCGTGCTCATGGCGGGCGAGCCCGGCATCGGCAAGTCGACCCTGGCGCTGGACGTCGCCGCCCGCGCGGCCCGCGAGGGCCGGTCGGTGCTCTACGTCTCCGGGGAGGAGTCCGCCGCCCAGGTCAAGCTGCGGGCCGAGCGCATCGGAGCCGTGGCCGACACCCTCTACCTCGCCTCGGAGACCGACCTCGCGACGATCCTCGGACAGCTCGAGCAGACCGACCCCGACCTGCTCGTCGTCGACTCGGTGCAGACGGTGGCCAGTGCCGAGGTCGAGGGGGCCCCCGGCAACGTCGGGCAGGTGCGCGAGGTCGCCTCGGCCCTCATCCAGGCGGCCAAGACCCGCGGGACCGCCGCCGTCCTCATCGGGCACGTCACCAAGGACGGCGGCATCGCCGGCCCCCGGGTGCTGGAGCACCTGGTGGACGTCGTCGTCGCCTTCGAGGGCGAGCGGCACAGCCGGCTGCGCCTGGTCCGGGCGGTCAAGAACCGGTTCGGCCCGACCGACGAGGTGGGCTGCTTCGACCTCGGCGACTCCGGCATCTCGGGTCTCGCGGACCCCAGCAACCTCTTCCTGTCCAGCCGCGACCGGCCGGTGCCCGGCACCTGCGTGACGGTGACCCTCGAGGGCAGGCGGCCGCTCGTCGCGGAGGTGCAGGCACTGGTCAGCGAGGCGGCTGCCGGGTCGGCCCGGCGGACGACGAGCGGGCTCGACCCGGCCCGGCTGGCGATGGTCCTCGCCGTGCTGGGGCAGCGCGGCGGGGTCCCCCTGGCCAAGGACGACTGCTACGCCGCGACCGTCGGCGGGGTGCGCCTCTCCGAGCCGGCCGCGGACCTCGCGCTCGCCCTGGCCCTGACCAGCGCCAAGGCCGACCTGGCGCTGCCGGTGAGCACCATCGCGGTGGGCGAGGTGGGCCTGTCCGGCGACCTGCGCCCGGTGACGGGTGCACCGCGGCGGTTGGCCGAGGCCTCCCGCATCGGCTTCACCGAGGCGGTCATCCCGGTGGGCTCGCTCACCGAGGGTCGTCCGCCTGCCGGCATGCGCGTGCACGAGGTCGCGACGCTGAGCGACGCCGTCGCCCTGGTGCTCGCGGCGGCGCAGGCGAGCACCGGCGCGACCGCGTCCGCGGCACCGGGCCGCTGATCAAGAATCCATAACGGTCCGACCGGCTCGCCGGAGCGGACCGCGGGGCCGCCTAGGATCGGCCCAGTGCCCCACCGGCACGCGAGCACCGCCGGCTGCGCAACAGGAGGGAGGTGGGCATGCCTGAGCGCAACGACGAGGCCCTGCTGCGCGCCACCCTGGGCGCGGTCGCACCGGGCACCGACCTGCGGGACGGGTTGGAGCGCATCCTGCGCGGTCGGACGGGGGCGCTCATCGTCCTCGGCAGCGACCGGACGGTCGACTCCATCAGCACCGGAGGCTTCGAGCTCGACGTCGAGTTCTCCGCCACCCGGTTGCGGGAGCTGGCCAAGATGGACGGGGGCATCGTGCTGAGCCGGGACGGCACCCGCATCGTGCGAGCGGCCACCCAGCTGGCTCCGGACCGCACCATCGAGACCCGCGAGAGCGGCACCCGGCACCGCACCGCCGAGCGCACCGCCAAGCAGACCGGCTTCCCCGTCATCTCGGTGAGCCAGTCCATGTCCCTCATCGCGCTCTACGTCGGCGACATCCGGCACGTCCTCGAGGACCGCAGCCAGCTGCAGGCGCAGGCCAACCAGGCCCTGCAGACCCTGGAGCGCTACCGCTCGCGGCTCGACGAGGTGACCGGGACGCTGTCCGCGCTCGAGATCGAGGACCTCGTCACCGTGCGGGACCTCGCCTCGGTGCTGCAGCGGCTGGAGATGGTGCGCCGCATCAGCGCCGAGATCGAGCAGTACGTCGTCGAGCTGGGGGTGGACGGACGGCTCATCGGCCTGCAGCTGGAGGAGATGACCGGTGGGGTCGAGCGCGAGCGCGCCCTCGTCGTCCGCGACTACATCGGCGCCTCCGACGGGGCCCGGGACCCGGTGCAGGTGCAGGCGGCGCTCGGCGCGCTGGACAGCACCGAGCTCCTGGACCTTGCGGCCGTGGCCCGCTGCCTGGGCATCACGGTCGTCGGCGACGGCATGGACCACCAGCAGCTCAGCCCCTCCGGCTACCGGTTGCTGCACCGCATACCCCGCCTCCCCGGGGCGATCGTGGACCGGCTGGTGGCGCACTTCGGCACCTTCCAGCAGCTGCTCTCGGCCGGCCTCGAGGACCTCATGCAGGTCGACGGCGTCGGCGAGGCGCGGGCGCGCGCGGTGCGGGAGGGGCTGTCGAGGCTCGCGGAGAGCTCGATCCTCGAGCGCTACTCCTGACGTGCCGGCCCCAGAGGTCCTGCACGACCGTCTGCTGCCCTGGTATGCCGCGCACCGCCGCGACCTGCCCTGGCGGGCTCCGGAGCGCTCGCCCTGGGGGGTGCTCGTCTCCGAGGTCATGCTGCAGCAGACGCCGGTGGCGCGGGTCCTGCCCGTCTGGGAGCGGTGGATGAGCAGGTGGCCGACCCCGTCGGCGCTGGCGGCCGCGCCGACGGGGGACGCCGTGCGGGAGTGGGGCCGGCTGGGGTACCCGCGGCGCGCCCTGCGCCTGCACGCCGCCGCCACCGCCGTCCGCGACGCCCACGACGGGCAGGTGCCCGCCGACGAGGCGGTCCTGCGCACCCTGCCGGGGGTCGGTGACTACACCGCGGCGGCCGTCTCCGCCTTCGCCTTCGGGCGGCGGGCCACCGTCGTCGACACCAACGTGCGGCGGGTGCAGGCGCGCTCGGTCAGCGGGCTCGCCCTGCCGGCCCCCGCCCTCACCCGGGCCGAGACCGCCCTCGCCGCACGGCTGCTGCCCGAGGACGACGAGCAGACCGCGACGTGGAGCGTGGCGGTCATGGAGCTGGGCGCGCTCGTGTGCACGGCCCGCGCACCCCGGTGCTCCGCCTGCCCCCTCGCCGACGTGTGCGCCTGGCGCGCGGCCGGGTCGCCGGCCCCCACCGGCCCCCCGCGCCGGGGTCAGCGCTGGACCGGCACGGACCGGCAGTGCCGGGGCACCCTCCTGCAGGTCCTGCGCGACTCCGCGGGGCCGGTCCCCGCACACCGGCTGCAGGCCGCCTGGCCGGTGCCCGGGGTCCCGGACGAGCAGGGGCAGGCCGCGCGGCAGCGGGAGCGCTGCCTCGACGCGCTGGTCGCCGAGGGCCTGGTCGAACCCCTGCCCGGAGCCCGGTTCCGCCTCCCCGGCACCTGAGCGACGCCGGCCGGGGCGGGTCGCGGACCGGCGGTGGGGGACGCCGTCGATACGATGCCTGGCATGACGCTGCGCTGGGACACCTATGAGTCGGCCGAGCAGTGGCGCGCGCGCCTGCTGGAGACGCCGGGCCGCCCGTCAATGTTCCAGACCCCGGAGTTCGCCCAGGTCAAGAGCCTGGCCGGGTGGACGCCGAGGTATGCCGACATCGACGGTTTCCCGCTCACCGTGCACGAGCGACGGGCCCCCGGTTTCGGGAAGGTCTGGTACCTCCCCAAGGGGCCCGGGGTGGCGTCCGTGCAGGGTCTGGCCGCGCTGCTGCCCGACCTGCGCACCGCCGCGCACGATGCGGGGGTCTTCCTCGTCAAGATCGAGCCCGAGCTGGTCGAGTCGCCGGAGACGCTGCAGGCGCTGGAGCGCCTGGGGCTGCTGCCCGCCGGGCGCATCCAGACCAACAAGTCCACCGTCTTCGTCGACGTGACCGGCACGCCGGACGAGCTCATGGCGCGCCTGCCGTCCAAGACCCGCAACACCATCCGCCGCGGCCTCAAGCAGGGCGTCGTCACGGAGGCGGCACCGCTGGAGGAGTCGACCTACGAGCGCATGTGGACCCTCTGGATGGAGGTCGTGCAGGACCAGGGCATCGCCCCGCGCTCCCACGAGTACCAGGTGGCGATGTGGCGCACCTTCTGCGACGCCGGGCTGGGGCGCGTCTTCCTCGCCCAGCACGAGGGTCGCGACGTGGCCGGTGCGTTCGTCACCGTCGTCGGGGACGTCGCGTGCTACCGCGACGGCGCCAGCGTGCGCGAGCGCCCGGTCCGCGGGGGCAGTCACGCGCTGCAGTGGGAGGCGATGCGCTGGGCCCAGGAGCAGGGGGCGACCTCCTACGACATGGCGGGGACGCCGCACTCCACGCGGGTGGACGACCCCAGCGACCCCTACTTCGGCATCGGGGAGTTCAAGCGCAGCTTCAGCAAGGAGGTCACCGACTTCGTCGGCGCCTACGACCTCGTGCTGCGACCGCGTCGGTATGCCACCTGGCAGCGGGTGGGGCACCGGGTCACGGCCAAGGTGGTCTCCGGCGGACGTCCCGGCGCGACCTTCTACTGAGCCTCAGAACCCGGTCGCCGAGGGACGCGGGTAGAACCTGGCCAGCTTCTTGGCGTGGTTCAGCCGGTTCGCCATGACGTAGGCGCGCCGGCGCCAGTTCCCACGCTCGTAGAGCAGGGGGTGCACGATCCCGCGCCGGGCAGCGCGCAGGACACGACGGCGCAGGGCGCCGTCCCGGACGTAGTAGGGGAGCACGGCCGGGCTGACGATGCTGTAGAGCACCTCGTCCGTGCCGCGGACCGGCTCGCGATCCACCCCGCGGACGAGGTCGTCCACCAGCGCCCCGGCGAGGTCGGCGCCGGCCGCGGTGGCGTAGAAGCTGTTGCGCCCCATGCGCGGGTTGACCTCCATGTAGTAGATCGTCCCGGTGCGCGGGTCCCGCTTGGCGTCGATGTTGGCGAAGCCCCAGTAGTCGACCGCCCCGAGGATGCGCTCGGCGGCGTCCATGAGCTCGGGCATGGGGGTGGTGATCATGGCGATGGGGTTGCCGACGGTCGTCGGGTCGTGCTCGCCCAGGAGGACCTGCGCCGTCGCGACCGCGGTCAGCCGGCCGGTGCGGTCGACATACCCCACGATCGAAAGCTGGTGGGTGTCGTCGCCGGGGATGTGCTCCTGCACCAGGAAGTCCTGGCGGACCCCGCCGGCCACCAGGACCTGCACGAGGTCCTCCCACTCCTGCGGCGTCTGCAGGAACCACACCTTCTGCGCGCCCGGGAACTTCAGGTTCTCGAAGTGCGCGCTGTTGGCCGGCTTCGCGACGACCGGGTAGGTGACGTCGACCGGCTCGGGCGTCCAGCCGGGGCGGTCGGCGTCGCCGAAGCGCACGACGGTGGTCCGTGGGGTGGGCAGGCCCAGACGCTCGCAGAGCTGGCCGAACTGCTGCTTGTCGGCGACCTGCTCGAGGGTCCGCGGCGACATCCGCGGGAAGGCGAAGACCTCCCCCAGCTCCTCGGCGTGCTGGGCGATGAGGTCGGTGTGCGAGTCGGAGTTGCAGCCCAGCAGCAACGGCACGTCCGGCTCGCGCTCGCGGGCCGCCCGCCCCTCGGCGAGGAGCGTCGCGAGGAGCTGGGCGCGGCCCGTGTCGTGGCCCGCCTCGACGGGCCGCAGGATGCGCGAGTGCGCGATCGCGCCGGTCTGTCCGCGGGAGACGAGGGTCGTCTCGACGCCGTAGCTCTCGTGCAGCGCGCGGGCCAGGCCGTAGGTCCCCGGGTCGGTGCCGAGGAAGACCGGTCGGAAGGCGACGTCTGGGGCAGGCGAGGGCACAGGGGCGACCGAGGGCATACCGCGAATGCTACGTCACGGACCCTCGGCCGCCGGGCCGGCGAGACCGCTCAGCCGACCCCGTCGACGCGCCCGTAGCCGGACACCCCGCTGAAGATCGCGCGGTACTGCGTGGGGACGCCGGGCCGACCGGTGTCGTACATCATGCCGTCGCCGGCGTAGATGCCCACGTGGTAGGCCGGGGAGCCGTGGAAGACCAGGTCACCGGGCTGCGGGTTGCTCACCGGGGTGGTGGCCGCCTGTTGCATCGCCGCTGTGCGCGGGAGGGTCAGACCCACCTCGGCGAAGACGTACTTCGTGTACCCGGAGCAGTCGAAGCCCTCCTGCGGGCTGTTGCCGCCCCACTTGTAGGGCGTCCCGAGGTACTTCGCCGCGGTGTCGAGGATCAGCTGCCGGGTGGCGGTGGGCGCCGGATCCGGAGCCGGGGCGGGCGCGGGGGCCGGCGTACTGCCGGAACCGGGGTCGCTGGCGGTGAGGACCGAGGAGGCCATGTACTGCGACCCGGCCATCTTCAGCCAGCCGTTGCTCGTGAGTGTGCCGGTGACCTTCGTCCCCCGGGCCTTGCTCCCGACGACGGAGTATGACGTGGACGGCCCGGAACGCACGTTGGCGAGGGAGGGGGTGACCCAGCGGGTCACCTCGCTCGGCGAGGGGTCCGGCTGCTCGCCACCGCCACCGCCCCCACCGGGGTTGGTCCCGGTGAGGATGGTGCCGGAGATGAACCGGCCGCCGCTGATCTCGAGCCAGCCGTTGCTGGTCCAGGTGCCCTGCACCTTGGTGCCCTTGCGCATCGTCGTGACGACCGAGTGGCCCAGACCCGGACCGGAGCGGACGTTGCCGATCGAGGCCTCCATCCACTGGGTGACCTCCTGGGCACCGCCACCGCCACCGCCGCCACCGCCGCCGGGGTCGGTGCTGGTGAGGATGGTGCCGGAGACGAACTTGCCGCTGCTGATCTTGAGCCAGCCGTTGTTGGTCCAGGTGCCTTGCACCTTGGTGCCCTTGCGCATCGTCGTGACGACCGGGTGACCCAGGCCCGGGCCGGAGCGGATGTTGCCGATCGAGGCGTCCATCCAGCGCGTGACCTCCTGGGTGCCACCGCCGCCACCGCCGCCCTCGGAGCCGACCCGGGTGAGGTTCCAGGCGGCGACGAAGCGGTTCTCCCCGATCTTCAGCCAGTTGTTGGAGGTCAGGGTCCCGGTGAGCTGCTTGCCCCGGGCGTAACCGCCGACGACGCCGTAGGAGGTCGACGGGCCGCTGCGGACGTTGACGCCCGCGGAGGCGCTCACCTCCATGGTGACCGTGCTCGTCGGCGCCGGGGTCGGCAGGATCCGGGGCTGGGCCACCGGGGTGGTGGGTGCGTTCGGCAGCAGGGGCTGCTGCGGCAGCTGTGGGGTGCTCGCGGGCGCGGCCTGCACGGCCGGAGCGAGAGTGACGACGGGGGCGGCCGCCGCGGTGACGGCGATCATGGTGCGAGACAGGCGCCGGGTGCTCAGGGTCATGGATGTTCCGTACGTGTGGTGGGACAGGCCGTGGTGTCCGGGTCGCCGGACGGGTGCTTCGGGACGACCCGCGGGCGGGCCAGGAGCAATCAAACCCACCCGCGCGAGCCCGTGCAACCCCCACCCCTACCCGGCGAGTGCATTTCTCGGGGGCACCACAAGCGTGTAACTAGTGATGTTCGTCACATGCTCTCAGCATTTCCGCAGGTCACCCCGGATATCACACGTATGTAGTTCGCTGACCTGCACTTTTCTCGCATTTCACACGTCTCTCGGGCGTCTCTGCGGCCTCGTGACGCCTGTGACTCACGCGGTGAGAAGTGGCCCCGGTGGGCGTGTCCCGCCGCTCCTGCGCCGTGGACCCCTTCCCGCCCCCGGCATCCCCCCAGGACGGCCTCGGACACGCCAGAGGGCGGGGAAGGGCATACCTGCCCCTCCCCGCCCTCGGCGGTGCTGCGCCTGCCTCAGCCGGCCTGTTCCTCCAGCGGCACGGTGTCGGGCACCTCCGCGGGCTTCTCCTGGCCGCGGAAGGTGAACACCTTGTCGCGGTTCTTGCCCTCGCCGACCGTGTCCTCCACGTCGACGATGACGATCTGACCCGTCCCCAGATCACCGAAGAGGATCTTCTCGGACAGCTGGTCCTCGATCTCGCGCTGGATCGCCCGACGCAGCGGCCGCGCACCCAGCACGGGGTCGTAGCCCCGCTTGGCGAGCAGCTCCTTGGCGGCCGAGGTGAGCTCGATCGCCATGTCCTTGTCCTTGAGCCGCTCGTCCAGGCGGGCGACCATGAGGTCCACGATCTGGATGATCTCGTCCTGGCTCAGCTGCGGGAAGACGATGGTGTCGTCCACCCGGTTGAGGAACTCGGGACGGAAGTGCTGCTTGAGCTCGTCCGTGACCTTGTTCTTCATCCGCTCGTAGGAGCTCTGGGTGTCCGGCCCCGCGGAGAAGCCGAGCGAGACGCCCTTGGCGATGTCCCGGGTGCCCAGGTTGGTGGTCATGATGATGACGGTGTTCTTGAAGTCGACCACCCGGCCCTGGGAGTCGGTCAGCCGACCGTCCTCCAGGATCTGCAGCAGGCTGTTGAAGATGTCCGGGTGCGCCTTCTCGATCTCGTCGAAGAGCACGACCGAGAACGGCTTGCGCCGGACCTTCTCGGTCAGCTGGCCGCCCTCCTCGTAGCCGACGTAGCCGGGGGGCGAGCCGAACATCCGCGAGACGGTGTGCTTCTCGGAGTACTCCGACATGTCCAGGGTGATGAGGCTGTCCTCGTCACCGAAGAGGAACTCGGCCAGCGTCTTGGCCAGCTCGGTCTTGCCGACACCCGTGGGCCCGGCGAAGATGAACGACCCACCGGGACGCCGCGGGTCCTTGAGGCCTGCGCGGGTGCGCCGGATGGCCTGGGACAGCGCCTTGATGGCGTCGTTCATGCCGATGATCCGCTTGTGCAGCTCGTCCTCCATGTTGAGCAGGCGGGAGGACTCCTCCTCGCTCAGCTTGAAGACCGGGATGCCGGTGGCGGCGGCGAGGACCTCGGCGATCAGCTCCTCGTCGACCTCGGCGACCACGTCCATGTCGCCGTTCTTCCACTCCTTCTCCCGCTCGGCGCGCGCCTGCGTGAGCTTGTGCTCCTCGTCGCGCAGCCGGGCCGCCTTCTCGAAGTCCTGGCCGTCGATGGCCGACTCCTTCTCGCGCTTGGCGTGCGCGATCTTGTCGTCGAACTCGCGCAGGTCCGGCGGCGCGGTCATCCGCCGGATGCGCAACCGCGCACCGGCCTCGTCGATGAGGTCGATCGCCTTGTCCGGCAGGAAGCGGTCGTTGATGTAGCGGTCGGCCATCGTGGCGGCCCCCACGAGGGCGCCGTCGGTGATGGTCACCCGGTGGTGCGCCTCGTAGCGGTCGCGCAGCCCCTTGAGGATCTCGATGGCGTGCTTGAGCGTCGGCTCGGCGACCTGGATGGGCTGGAAACGGCGCTCGAGGGCGGCGTCCTTCTCGATGTGCTTGCGGTACTCGTCCAGGGTCGTGGCGCCGATGGTCTGCAGCTCGCCACGGGCCAGCATCGGCTTGAGGATGCTGGCGGCGTCGATGGCGCCCTCGGCGGCACCCGCCCCGACGAGGGTGTGGATCTCGTCGATGAACAGGATGATGTCACCCCGGGTGCGGATCTCCTTGAGGACCTTCTTGAGCCGCTCCTCGAAGTCACCGCGGTAGCGCGAGCCCGCGACCAGCGCGCCGAGGTCGAGGGTGTAGAGCTGCTTCTCCTTGAGCGTCTCCGGCACGTCGCCACGGACGATGTCCTGGGCCAGGCCCTCGACGACGGCGGTCTTGCCGACGCCGGGCTCCCCGATGAGCACCGGGTTGTTCTTGGTCCGGCGGGACAGGACCTGCATGACCCGCTCGATCTCGCTCTCCCGGCCGATGACCGGGTCGAGCTTGCCCTCCCGGGCCGCCTGGGTGAGGTTGCGGCCGAACTGGTCGAGCACCAGGGAGCCGGACTGCTGGCCCTCCTGCTGGCTGCCGGCGCCGACGCCCGCCGTGGCGGACTCCTTGCCCTGGTAGCCCGAGAGCAGGGTGATGACCTGCTGGCGGACCCGGTTGAGGTCGGCGCCCAGCTTGACCAGCACCTGCGCCGCGACACCCTCACCCTCGCGGATGAGGCCGAGCAGCAGGTGCTCGGTGCCGATGTAGTTGTGCCCCAGCTGCAGGCCCTCGCGCAGCGAGAGCTCGAGGACCTTCTTGGCGCGGGGCGTGAACGGGATGTGGCCGGTGGGGCTCTGCTGGCCCTGGCCGATGATCTCCTGCACCTGCTGGCGCACGGCGTCCAGCGAGATGTCCAGCGACTCCAGCGCCTTGGCGGCCACGCCCTCACCCTCGTGGATCAGGCCCAGCAGCAGGTGCTCGGTGCCGATGTAGTTGTGGTTGAGCATGCGCGCCTCTTCCTGCGCGAGCACCACCACACGTCGAGCCCGGTCGGTGAACCGTTCGAACATGCTCTTCTCCTCCACTGTGGGCTACCACCCACTGTACGTGCGTCTGGTCCGGGTCAACGTCCTCATCCACCACCGATGTTCCGTGTTCGCCCCCGGCGCAATGGCCCGGGTGGGCCCCTCCCGGTGCGCGAGGACGGGCACGACACGGCATACCGGTCTCATCGTGCGGGACCTGGGCTCGTGGTGCCCGTCCGACGGCACGGGGGTATGCCGTGTGTCCCGAGTTCCTCGCGGGCCCTCAGGGTCTCCGCGCAACCGGACCGGCGTGCGCGGCGGGGCGGGCACCGGGTGGCCGTCCCGGGCGCGCACCCACGAGCGGACCGCCCAGCGGACGAACTCGGGCTGCAGCATGACGTCCTCCCAGGAGAAGCGCAGCACCGTCCAGCCGAAGACCACCATCTCGGTGTAGCGGCGGACGTCCTTGCGGAACCCCTTCCTCGTCGCGTGGAACTCGTGGCTGTCCGCCTCCACGACCAGCCTGCGCGAGGTGTCGACCAGGTCGGCCTGCGCCCAGAGGCCGTGGGCCACCACCTGGTGCTGACAGACGACGTCGAGCCCCTCCTCGAGGCAGATCGCCCGCAGGACGGACTCGAACGGGTTGGCGGCCCGCCCGTCGGCGAGCCGCGCCACGCGTCGCAGCTGACGCGACCCGTCCCCCCGGGCCTGGGCGGCGGCCGCCGCCAGCCGGCCGCGCCGGACCTGGCCGGAGCGAAGCGCCGAGTCGGCGACGGCGAGCGCCTCGTCGAAGGGCAGGTCCCGGGCGCAGTCCACGACGGTCCGCAACGGCGCCGTCACCCCGTCGGCGGCGTCCCCCGGCCCCAGGCGGCGCCACCGCACCACGGCCGTCCGTTGGTCCTGCGCGCAGACGTTGCGGTTGCGCGGCACGACCACCTCCGGCAGCTCGGGGTCGTTCTTGACGGCCCATCCGTGCTGCACGGCCGCCGAGCGGTGGGACAGGACGGCGCTCATCCGGTGCGCCTGCGCCGCGTGGGTCTCGAGCGAGGCGAGGCGGTACCGTCCCCGCCGGCTGCGATGCAACCGCCCCTCCCGCACGGCGGCCGCCAGGTCCCGGGCCCGTGCACCCGACCGCCGCAGCTGACGCGTCGTGGCGCAGCCGCCCAGCTGGGCGACGACGGCAGCGGGGTCAGGGGCGGACACACCCGCAGCCTGCCGCGGTCCGGCAGCACCCTGCGGAGGTTGTCCACAGGACGCCCCGGCCACGCCACGGGCGCGGCCCGACCCGGCTGCTGCCCCCCGGTTCGTCTGGTCACGACGGACGGGGGTATGCCGCCCCGGTGGGCTCGGCTGAGTCCGCAGCCCGGCTCAGCCCGCCTTCTTGGACTCCGAGTCCTTGGTCGAGGACTTCTTCTTCGAGGTGGACGACGACCTGCTCCCCGAGGCCTTCTTCTTCGAGGTCGACGAGGACGTGCCTGCCGAGGACTTCTTCGTGGAGGAGGACGAGCCCGCCGAGGACTTCTTCGCCGAGGACGTGCCCCCCGAGCCGCTGCCACCCCCGGAGCTCTCGCCCCGGCCCTTCTTGGCCCGGTCCACCGAACGCTGCAGCGCCGCCAGGAGGTCGACCACCTCTCCGCTGTCGGCCTCGTCCTCCTCGTCGGGGCTCTCGGTGACCTCTCCGCCGCTGATCTTCTTCTCCACCAGCGCGTCGACGGCCTCCTTGAAGTCGTCCACGTGCCCCTCGGGCTCGAAGTCGCCGGACATCGAGTCCACGAGCATCCGCGCCATCGCGACCTCGTCCTTCTTGGGCTCGCTCACCTCGTCGAGGTGGTCGAGCTGCTCGGAGGTGCGGATCTCGTCGGGCCACAGGAGGGTCTGCAGGACGATCGCCGCGTCGTCCTCGCGCACCCGGAGCACCGCCATCGTCATCCGGCTGCGGACCGAGACGGTGACCACGGCGACGCGGTCGGACTCGCGCAGCGCCTCGCGCAGCAGCCCGTAGGCCTTGGCCCCCATGGCGTCGGGCTCGAGGTAGTAGGCCTTGTCGTAGAGGATCGGGTCGATCTGCTCGCGCGGCACGAACTGCTCGACCGAGATCTCCTTGCTGCTGCGGTGGGGCAGGGTGGCGAGGTCCTCGTCGGTGAGCACGACCGTCTTGCCGTCGTCGGTCTCGTAGGCCTTGGCGATGTCCTTGTAGGCCACCTCCTCGCCGTCGGCCTGCGCCACCCGCTTGTAGCGGATGCGGCTGCCGTCGCTGCGGCGGACCTGGTGGAAGCTCAGGTCGTGGTTCTCGGTGGCGGAGTACAACCGCACGGGCACGTTGACCAGGCCGAACGAGACGGCGCCCTTCCAGATCGCTCTCACGCACCCCAGGATGGACCCATGCGCCCCATGCTCGCCACCCCGGGGGAGGTCCCCGCCCGTCCCCCGACGGGTCCGGCGTGGGTGCACGAGATCAAGTGGGACGGCATCCGGCTGCTCGCCGACGTGACCGAGGGCCGACTGCGGCTGCTGACCCGGGGCGGGCGCGACATCGCGCACGCCTTCCCCGAGCTCGCGGCGCTGGGTGCGGTCGCCGAGGACCTGCTCCTGGACGGCGAGGCCGTCTGCCTCGTCGAGGGCCGGCCCTCCTTCAGCCACGTCGTCGAGCGGGTCCACGTGGGTCGGGGGGCCGCCGCGGAGCGCCTGGCCGCCGCCCGCCCCGCCACCTACGTCGTCTTCGACCTGCTGCGCCTGGACGGCCTCGACCTCACCGCGCTCCCGTGGTCGTCGCGTCGGGAGGCGCTGGAGCAGCTCGTCGAGGACGTGCCGGGGGTCCAGCTCTCCCCCGTCTACGACGACGGCGCGATGCTGCTCACCGCCACCCGGGAGCAGCACCTCGAGGGGGTGGTGAGCAAGCGGCGGGACGCGGCATACCACCCGGGGACCCGCAGCACCGCCTGGGTGAAGTTCCCGCACCGCGACCGGGTGTCGGTCGTCGTCGGCGGGTGGCGGCCCGAGACCGACCGCCCGGGACGCATCGGCGCGGTGCACGTCGGTCTGCCGCTGCGCGGCCCCGACGGTATGCCGCAGCTCGCCGCCGACGGGTCGCTGCGCCTGCGGTACCGCGGCCGGGTCGGCAGCGGGCTGGCCGGGCGCGCCGGCGAGCAGCTGCAGCGGCTCCTGGCCGGGGTGCCCGCCGGGGACTACCCCTTCGACGCCCCGATCCCGCCGGTCGAGGCACGCGGGTCCACCTGGCTGCGGCCGCAGGTGGTCGTCGACGTCGCCGCGCTGGGCGCCGACGGCACGGTCGGCCGGCTGCGCCAGCCGTCCTTCCAGGGCGTGCGGCCCGACCTGGCCCCGGCCGACCTGGTCGCGCCCGTCGAGGAGCCCCGGTGAGCAGCCAGCAGGTGAGCGTGGCCGGGCGCACGCTGCGGGTGAGCAACCTGGACAAGGTGCTCTACCCCGCCACCGGGACCACCAAGGGGGAGGTGCTCACCTACTACGTCACCCACGCCGAGCAGATCCTGCCCGAGCTCGCGGACCGGCCGGTCACCCGCATCCGGTGGCCGGAGGGGGTGACCGGGGCCCACTTCTTCGAGAAGAACCTGCCCTCGGGGGCGCCGGACTGGCTCCCCCGGGTGACGCTCCCGACGCCCGGCTCCTCCCGGGGCCACACCCACCTCACCTTCCCGCTGGTGACCGACCTGGCCGTGCTGGTCTACCTCGTCAACCTCGGCAGCCTGGAGCTGCACGTCCCGCAGTGGCGGGTCGACGACGACGGCGCCGCGCTGCCGCCGGACCGGCTCGTGGTCGACCTGGACCCCGGGCCCGGCGCCGGCCTGCGGGAGTGCTCGCGGGTGGCCCTGCTCGTGCGCGAGCGCCTGGAGGCCGTGGGCCTGGGGCCGCGACCGGTGACGAGCGGGTCCAAGGGCATGCAGCTGTATGCCGGGCTCGAGGGCACCCGTGGTGCCGACGAGGTGAGTGCCGTCACCAAAGCCCTCGCCGAAAAGCTCGCCGAGGACCATCCGGACCTCGTGACCGCACGGATGAGCAAATCTTTGCGCTCACACAAGGTGTTTCTGGACTGGAGCCAGAACAATGGCGCCAAGACCACCATCTGCCCGTGGTCGCTGCGGGCACGGGAACGGCCCCAGGTCGCCCTGCCCCGGGAGTGGGCAGAGGTCGAGGCCGCGGCCTCGGGAGAGGCCGATCTCGAGCAGATCACGATGGACCGCGTCTGAGGGCCCCGCGCCGTGGACGACGAGAAAGGGCCGGCCTCCCCGCACGGGGACGACCGGCCCTTCTCCTGGCCTCCGAGAGGTCAGTGAGCCGCCGCGTAGGCGTCCTGGAGCTCCTGCGAGACGCGGCCGCGAGAACTCACCTTGTAGCCGTTCTCCCGGCCCCACTCACGGACCTTGGCGAGCTCGTCGCTACGGCCTCCGGCCGCCGCGGTGGTGCCGCGCCGCCGGGTCTGGCGACGACCGCCGGCCCGACGGGCCTGACCGATCCACGTCGCGAAGTCCTCACGCAGCTTCGCGGCGTTCTCGTCGCTGAGGTCGATCTCGTAGTGAACCCCGTCCAAGGCGAACTCCACCGTCTGGTTCGCCTCCCCACCACTGAGGTCATCCACGAGGATGACCTGCACTCGCTGTGCCATTTCTTCTCCTTTGTGCCGAGCATGCACCGCTACAGGTTGCGGCGCAGGAGAAGACTAGCGCCATTTTCTCGCTGCGCGAAAGTCAGCACATTTAGTGGGGGAATTCTCGGGAAATGCTGGCAATGCGGTCGACGTGAAGATCCTCACGTGCGGTCGGCGGGGTCGGCGCCCTGCCCGGGGTCCGTCGTCGCCGGGCTCGGCCCGGGCCCGCCGTCCGGGTCCACGGCACGGTCGGCCTCCCGGTCCGCCGCCCGCTGGGCCGCCCGCTCCCGACGGTCGCCCTCGACCATGTGCTTCATGACGACGTAGAAGAGGTAGAGCAGCCCGGCCGAGGGCAGCAGCGCGGCCAGGATCATCCACCCCTCGTGCAAGATCTCGCCCATCAGGCCTCCGGCTTGAGGAAGGGGAAGAGGATGGTCTCGCGCACTCCGCTCCCGGTGAGCAGCATGAGCACCCGGTCGAGCCCCATCCCGAGGCCCCCCATCGGCGGTGCGGCGTACTCCAGCGCCCGCAGGAAGTCCTCGTCCAGCTGCATGGCGTCGGCGTCCCCCCCGGCCGCGAGGAGGGACTGCTCGGTGAGCCGGGCCCGCTGGATCTCGGGGTCGACCAGCTCGGAGAAGGCCGTCCCCCGCTCGATCCCCCCGATGATGAGGTCCCAGGCCTCGACCAGGCCGGGACGGTCGCGGTGCGGTCGGGCCAGCGGCTGGGCGATCGCCGGGTAGTCGCAGACGAAGGTCGGCTGGACGAGGGTCGGTTCCACGACGTCGCCGAAGATCTCCAGGGCGACCTTGTCGGCACCCCAGCCGGGCTGGACGGGCACCTCGTGAGCCGCGGCCAGCCGCCGCAGGTCGTCGACCGGCGTCTCGACGTCGACCCGCTCCCCCATCGCCGCGGACAGGCCCTCGTAGAACGACAGCCACTCCCACTCGGCATCCAGGTCGATCGTCCCGGCCGCGCTCTCCACCTGCCGGCTCCCGATCTCGTCCGCGGCGGCCAGGATCATCCGCCGCATGAGGTCGGCCATGGTGAACTGGTCGCCGTAGGACTGGTAGCACTCCAGCATGGTGAACTCCGGCGAGTGCGTGGAGTCGATGCCCTCGTTGCGGAAGATGCGCCCGATCTCGTAGACCCGCTCCACCCCGCCGACGACGGCCCGCTTGAGGTGCAGCTCCAGCGCGATGCGCAGGGTCATCGGCAGGTCGAAGGCGTTGAGGTGGGTGTTGAACGGCCGGGCGTTGGCACCCCCGTGCAGGGCCTGCAGGACCGGGGTCTCGACCTCGACGTAGCCGTCACCCTCGAGCACCCGGCGGACCGCCCGGGTCATGGCCGCCCGCTTCAGGACCATCTGGCGCGCGTCCTCGCGCACCAGCAGGTCGACGTACCGCTGGCGCACGCGCTGCTCCTCGGAGAGCTCCTTGTGCAGCACCGGCAGCGGCCGCAGGGCCTTGGACGCCATGCGCCAGGAGGTGGCCATGACCGACAGCTCCCCCCGGCGCGAGCTGATGACGCGGCCCTCCACGAAGACGTGGTCTCCCAGGTCCACCCACGCCTTCCACCGGTCCAGGGCGTCCTGGCCGACCTCGGCGAGGGAGAGCATGGCCTGCAGCCGGGTGCCGTCACCGGACTGCAGCGAGGCGAAGCAGAGCTTGCCGGTGTTGCGGACGAACATCACCCGGCCGGCGACACCGACCACGTCGTCGGTCTCCTCACCGGTCTCCAGGTGCGCCCAGCCCTCGCGGACCTGGGCGAGGGTGTGCGTGACCGGCACCTCGACGGGGTAGGGGTCGACGCCGGCGTCGAGCATGGCCTGACGCTTGCCCTGGCGGACCGCGATCTGCTCGGGCAGGTCGGTCTCGGGCACGCTCGGTCGGGTCTGCTCGCTCACCCTCCCAGGGTAGTCGGCGACGGGCGCGCCCCCGGCACCGCGTCGGGCCCCGACCCGGTCACCGGTAGCGGGTCAGACGGGCAGCGTGGGCGCGGTCCGCGACCGTTCCAGGTCCAGGAGGACCTGCTTGCGCTCCACCCCGCCGCCGTAGCCGGTGATCGAGCCGTCCGCCCCGACGACCCGGTGGCACGGCACGACGATGGACAACGGGTTGCGGCCGTTGGCGAGCCCGACGGCGCGGGAGGCACCGGGGCTCCCCAGGGCGCGGGCGAGCTCGCCGTAGGACCAGGTCCGGCCGTAGGGGATGGCCCGCAGCCGGGCCCAGACCCGCTGCTGGAAGTCGGTGCCCGGTGCGTCCGTCGGCAGGTCGAAGTCGGTGCGGTCGCCCGCGAAGTACTCCTCGAGCTGCCGGGCGGTCTCCCGCAGCACCGGGGGCGCCAGGGCGGCGTCGACCGGCTCGCCCAGGTCGTCGGGCGCGTGCCGGTGCTCGGTGAAGAACACCCCGGTGAGGTGCTCGCCGTCGCTGCGCAGGCGGAGGGGTCCGACCGGGGAGTCGGTGGTGAGGTGGACGGTCATGAGGTCTCCTTGGGGGCCGTGGGTATGCCGTCGCCCCGGCGGGACGACGGCGCGGGGGTGGCGGGCGTGGCGGCCGTGGCGGCCGTGGCGGCCGTGGCGGCCGCGGCGGGCAGGGTCGCGGCGGCGTGGCCGGAGGCCGCCCACAGGACGGCGGCGGCGTAGCTGCGCCAGGGGCGCCAGGCCTCGGCGTGCCGGAGCAGCCCCGCGCCGGCCGGGACCCCGGCCGCGGCCGCGGTGACCTTGACGCCGAGGTCGGTGGCCGGGAAGGCGTCGGGGTCACCCAGGCCGCGCAGCAGGACCATCTCGGCCGTCCACGGGCCGACGCCGGGCAGCGCCAGCAGCGCCTCCCGGGCGTCCTGCCGGTCGGCCCCCGGCCCCAGCCGCAGGTCCCCCTCGGCGAGCGCTCGGGCGACCGTCCGCAGGGTGCGCTGGCGGGAGGCCGGCATGGCGGGCAGCTGGGCGGCGGACGCCTCCGCGACGGCCTTCGGCGTGGGGAAGAGGTGGGTCACGGACCCGGTCATCGGCTCCGGCAACGGCTCCCCCAGCGCCCGGACGAGACGCGCCGTGTGGGTGCCGGCCGCGGCGGTGGAGACCTGCTGGCTCAGGACCACGCGCAGCGCGAGCTCGTCGGCGTCCACTGTCCCGGGGAGCCGGACACCGGGGTGCGCGTGCACGAGCGGGGCCAGTCTCGGATCGGCCGCGAGGTGCTCGTCGACCGCGACCGGGTCCGCGTCGAGGTCCAGGAGCCGCCGGCAGCGCCCGATCGCGGCGGCCAGGTCGGCGACATCGCTGAGCCGCAGGGTGACGCCCACGTGCCGATCGCCCTCGCCACCGGGGCGCAGCACGATGAGGGCGGGTCCACCCGGCAGCCGCACCGCGCGGGTCAGGGCCCCGTCGGACCACGCCTCCGGGCCCCGGACGGAGGTCGCCACGAGGTGGCCGAAGAGGCTGGGCACGTGCAGCGGCGGCCGGAACGGCAGCCGCAGGGTGATGCCCACCGGGGCGGGACCGCTCGCCCGGTCGCCCCCGGCCCACCCGCCGGACGGTCCTCCGGCCGGACGACGCCGCCCGGCGGCGCGCAGCTCGGAGGGCGCGGCGGCATACACCTCGCGCACGGTGGCGTTGAAGGAGCGGGTGCTGGAGAAGCCGGCGGCGTGGGCGACGTCGACCATCGGCAGCGTCGTCCCCTCGAGGAGCAGCCGCGCGGCCTGGGCACGTTGCGCCCGCGCGAGGGCGAG
Source organism: Serinicoccus chungangensis (assembly GCF_001483745.1). Taxonomy (GTDB): domain Bacteria; phylum Actinomycetota; class Actinomycetes; order Actinomycetales; family Dermatophilaceae; genus Ornithinicoccus; species Ornithinicoccus chungangensis_A. Next base: position 58,972 of record NZ_LQBL01000031.1, read on the forward strand.
CGGCCCCGCGCCCAGCTCGGCCTGCACGAGCCGCTCGAGCTGGCGCACGGAGTACCCCAGCCTGGCCGCCAGGCCGGACACCCCCTCCCGGTCCACCACCCCGTCGGCGACGAGCCGCACCGCCCGGGCCACGACATCACCCCGGACGTGCCACTGCGGGGACCCCGGCGTCGCGTCCGGGAGGCAGCGCTTGCAGGCCCGGAAGCCGGCCCCCTGGGCGGCGGCGGCACTGGGGTAGAAGCGCATGTTGCGCACCTTCGGCGTGATGGCCGGACAGCTGGGGCGGCAGTAGATCCTCGTGCTCAGCACCCCGGTGACGAACCAGCCGTCGAACCGGGGGTCCTTGCTGCGCACGACCGCGGCGCAGCGGTCGTGGTCGAGGTGGAGGTGAGGGGTGGGCACCCCTCCATGGTGCGACACCCGGCCCGGCGGGTCTAGCAGGAAAACGACATCACGGCACGGGCTCCCCGTCGGCCACCTTCTGCCGCACGCGACGGCGCTCGGCCAGCACCCCGGCCTCGAAGGTGGCGGTGACGAGCAGGGTGAGCCCGACGAGCGGCAGCACGAAGATCACCATGACGATCTCGAAGCCCTGGAGCGCCTCGTGCCGGGTCGCATTGAGCACGACAAAAGCGGTGTAGGCGAGGTAGAGCAGCACGAAGAGACCGCCCTCCCACCGCGCGACCGTGAAGCCGGTGAAGACCACCGGCGCGAGCGCCACCGAGGCGGCGACCATGAGCGGGATGTCGAGGGCGATCGCCGGGAAGGGCACCGGCAGCCCGCCGGAGGAGATGATCGCCGGCACCCCGAGCACCAGACCGATGTTGGCGATGCAGCTGCCGACGACATTGCCGACCGCGAGGTCGCGCTCGCCGCGGACCGCGGCGATGACGGAGGCCGCGAGCTCGGGCAGCGAGGTGCCCACGGCGACCACGGTCAGCCCGACGACGAGACCGCTGACGCCGAGCGCCTCGGCGATGTTCACCGCACCCGCCACCAGGAGGTTGGCACCGAGCACGAGCAGCGCCACCCCGGCGACGACGAGACCGAGAGCCGGCAGGACCCCCATCGGCTCCCCCTCGCGGGACGCGGGGGCCCGACGCTTGCGCAGCTCCCGGCGCTGCTTCCTCCGGCTGACCACCACGGTGAGGACGGTGTGGGCGACCATGACGACCAGCAGGATGAGCCCCTCGACGGTCGTGATCACCCCGTCGAGCGCGACGAGCAGCAGCGCCACCGACAGTCCCACCATGACGGGCACGTCGATCTTCACCAGCTGCTCGCGCACCGTGAGCGGCAGCACGAGTGCCGCGATCCCGAGGATGAGCAGGATGTTGGCGATGTTGGAGCCGACGACATTGCCGACCGCGAGCTCGGGCTGCCCGTCGAGGACCGCCCCGACGGTGACCGCGAACTCCGGGGCGGAGGTCGCGACGGACACCACGGTCAGGCCGACCACCAGGGGGCTGAGACCAAGGCGGGTGGCGAGGTTGGAGGCCCCTCGCACCAAGAGCTCCCCGCCCACGACGAGCAGGACGAGGCCGCCCAGGATCCGGGCGATGTCGAGAAGGTCCACGATGCGGCACCCTAGTGCCATGAGCCTCCCGGCACCTCCCCACGGGACCACGGTCTGGGAGCCGGCGTGGCAGGAGGCGCTCTACGGCCCCGGCGGCTTCTACCGCGCCAGCGCCCCGTCCGCGCACTTCGCGACCTCGGCCCAGGGCATCCCCGGGGGTGGGGAGCTGCTGGCCGCGGCGGTCGTCGCCCTCGCGCACCGGCACCGCTGCCGGCGCGTCGTCGACCTCGGGTGCGGCCGCGGCGAGCTGCTGACGCAGGTCCGGCGGCTGGACCCGTCGCTGCACCTGACCGGGGTCGACGTCGTCGCCCGACCCGCGGGGCTCGACGTCGACGCGTGGCTGGTCTCCCCCGGCGGTGCGGCCCTGCCCGACGGGCTGCGGGACCTCGGGGCGACGCTGGTGCTCGCGCACGAGTGGCTCGACGTCGTCCCGTGCCCCCTCGTGGCCCGCGACGAGACCGGGGTATGGCGCTCCCTCACCGTCGCCCCGGACGGCACCGAGCACCTCGGTCCGGTCCTGCGCGGCGACGACCTCGCCTGGGTGCGCCGCTGGCTCGACGACCACGGCGCTGACGACGACGGCGAGGCGACGGCCGCACTCGTACGCAGCAATCCTCCCTCCGGGGTGATGCATCGCGGCAGAGGAACACCTCCTGCAGGTGAGTGGTGCCGGCGCGGTGAGGTGGGTCGGCCGCGGGAGGCCGCGCTGGCCGACCTGGTCGGCCGGGTCCGCAGCGGCCTGCTGGTGGTGGTCGACTACGGCCACACGGCCGACGACCGGCCACAGGACGGCACCCTCACCGGCTTCCGCGGCGGGCGCGAGGTCGCCCCGGTGCCCGACGGCAGCTGCGACCTGACGGCCCACGTCGCCGTCGACGCCCTGCTCGCCTCGCTCCCTGACCCCCACGCCGGACACGCTCCGGGCACGCCGCCGCCCGGTGCGGGACGGCCGGGAGGCCCGCCGCGGCTGGTCCGCCAGCGCGACCTCCTGGGCGAGCTCCTCGGCGACCCCGGACCGCCGGTGCCGCACGCGCTCTCCCGGAGCGACCCACCGGCATACCTCGCGGGGCTCGCCCGGCGCGCCGCCCTGACCACGCTCACCGGCGGGGCCCTGGGCGACTTCTGGTGGCTGCTCGTGCCGGTCCCACCAGAGCCCGGCGACGCCGCGGACCCGGGCATAGGGTGAGGGTGTGAGCAGCCGAGACGTGGACGTGACCCTGGGCGCCGCCGGCGTGGGCGGGCTCTCCACCACCGAGATGGTGCTCAACATCGGGCCGCAGCACCCGGCGACCCACGGTGTGCTGCGGCTGCGGATCACCGCCGACGGCGAGCGCATCACGGCCGCCGAGCCGGTCGTCGGCTACATGCACCGTGGCGCGGAGAAGCTCTTCGAGGTCCGCGACTACCGGCAGATCATGGTGCTCGCCAACCGCCACGACTGGCTCTCGGCGTTCAACAACGAGGTGGGGGTGGCGCTCACCGTCGAGCACCTGCTCGGCATGGAGGTGCCCGAGCGGGCCACCTGGGCACGCACCCTGCTCAGCGAGCTCGGCCGCGTGCTCAACCACCTCATGTTCCTCGGGTCCTACCCGCACGAGCTCGGCGCCATCACCCCGATGTTCTACTCCTTCCGCGAGCGCGAGGAGATCCAGGCTGTCATGGAGGAGTTCTCCGGCGGCCGGATGCACTTTATGGCGACCCGGGTCGGGGGGCTGCTGCACGACCTGCCCGAGGGCTGGCTGGACCGGGTCGACGCGGCGGTCGCGACGGTCCGCGGCCGGATGCCGGACCTCACCGGCCTCGTGCTGGGCAACGAGATCCTGCAGGGCCGCACGCGGGGGGTCGGCGTGCTCGACCTCGACACGGTGCTGGGGTACGGCGTGTCCGGCCCCATCGCCCGCGCCTCCGGGCTCGACGTGGACCTGCGGCGCGACGAGCCCTACCTCGCCTACGCCGAGCTCTTCGCCGAGGGCGGTCCCGGGCGGGTGGTGACCCGCGAGGCCGGCGACTGCTTCGCCCGGCTCGAGGTGCTGGCCGAGCAGATCGAGGTCAGTCTCGACCTCGTCGAGGCCTGCACGGCCCGGCTGCGCGAGCTGGGCGAGGGACCGGTGAGCACCCGGCTGCCGAAGAAGCTCAAGGTGCCGGCCGGGGAGCACTGGTTCGCGGCGGAGAACCCGCTCGGCTTCAACGGCTACTACCTCGTCAGCCGCGGCGACACCGTCCCGCACCGGCTCAAGCTGCGCTCGGCGTCCTTCAACAACGTGCAGGTGCTCCGCGAGATGCTGCCCGGCACGGTCGTCGCCGACATGGTGGCGATCCTCGGGTCGATGTTCTTCGTCGTCGGGGACATCGACAAGTAGTTCTGGACATAGCTTTCTGGGGCCCGTTCCCCAGAAATCTATGTCCAGAACGGCAGGTGGGCACGTGGGCACGTGGGCACGTGGGCACGTGGGCAGGGTCAGCCGTAGGCGAGGTCGCCGTCGCCCACGCCGTCGTCATCGTCGTCGTCGTGCTCGGTGGGCGGGATCCGGCACCACGCCTGGCCGAGGTAGCCCGCGCCGGACAGCCCCAGCGCCACCGCCGCGTGCACGAGCCCCCACACCAGCTGCACGCGCTCGCTGGGGACGTCGGCGTTGGGCAGGTGGACCAGGGCGTTCGCGGCGTACCACCCCACGAGCGCGGCGCCGCCCAGCGCGGCGGCCTGCGCGCCCACGAGGGTGCCCCGGCCGCGCTGCGGGGAGGGTCGCACGCTGCCGCGCCCGAGGAGGTAGCGGCGGATCTGCCAGCACATCACCAGCACGAGCAGCGCCACGGCGACCAGCGGGACCAGCCCGATCCAGGAGATCGCCGGGTAGCCGCCACCGAGCGAGCGCACCACCTGTAGCAGCAGCCAGCTCGCCATCGCCGAGAGCACGGCGAGGATGACGCCGGTGCCGACCCGCACCCCGTCCCGCGAGCTCACCCCGCCTCCTCGACCGGTGTGACGGCCTGCCCGGCCAGGTCGGGTATGAGGTCGCGCACCGCCACTGCCCGGTCACCGACGCGCAGGGTGGCCGTGGGGTCGACGTCGTCCCAGGGGACGAGGACGAAGGCGCGCTCCCGGGCGCGCGGGTGCGGCAGCGTCAGGTCCGGGTCGTCGCTGCGCACGTCGGCGCCGGCAGCGGGATCGCCGTACTGGACGAGGTCGAGGTCCAGGGCGCGGGCCTCCCACCGCACGTCGCGGGTGCGTCCCAGGTCGGCCTCCACCCGGTGCAGGACCGCGAGCAGCGAGGCGGGGGCGAGGCTGGTGCGGGCCACCGCGACGGCGTTGACGTAGTCCGGCTGACCGGCGACGGCCGCACCACCCACCGGCGCCGTCCGGAAGGAGCGGGACACCCGGACCCGGTGCAGACCGCGCAGCCGACGCAGCCGGCGCGCCGCCCGGGCCACGGTCGCCGCCGGCTCCGACCCGTCCGGACCGGGGAGGTTGGCCCCCAGCGCGACGACCACGGGCACGTCCGTGCGGCGGCGCACCACGACGGCGACGTCGTCGAAGGGCACGCCCACCGGGGCCTGCGGCTTGTGCACGGTGACCTCCACCGCCTCGACGAGGGGGTGGACCAGCACGCGGGCGGCGATCTCCTCGGCGACGGTCTCGACGAGGTCGCGCGGCTCCCCCTCGACCACGGCGACGACCTGGGCGGCCACCGCGCCGTAGTCCACCGTCCGGGCCAGGTCGTCGCTCGCACCCGCGGCGGCGAGGTCGACCTCCAGGGTGACGTCGACGACGAAGTCCTGCCCGTCGCGCCGCTCGTGCTCGAAGACCCCGTGGTGCCCGCGGGCGCGGACCCCGGTGAGGCGGATCAGGTCACCTCGCACCGGCAGCCCCCTGCGTCAGCTCCCACACCGCGAGCGCGTCGCGGGTCGGACCCACCTCGTGCACCCGCACCGCCCAGGCGCCCGCCTGTGCGGCAAGCAGGCTCGTGGCGGCCGTCGCGACGTCGCGCTCCTGGGGCGCGGTGGGCTCGTCGGGCACCGGCGCACCGGGGCGCGCGGGCAGCCGGCCGAGGAAGCGCTTGCGCGAGGCCCCGACGAGCACCGGCAGCCCGAGGGCGACGACCCGGTCCAGCCCGGCCAGCAGCGTCCAGTTGTGGCCGGCGTCCTTGGAGAAGCCCAGGCCCGGGTCCAGCACCAGCTGCTCCTCGCGCACGCCCAGCCCGACCAGCGCGTCCACCCGGTCGCCGAGCTCGGCGCAGACCTCGCCGACGACGTCGTCGTAGTGGTGGGTGGCGGTGGGGTCGCTCAGCAGCCCCCGCCAGTGCATGACGACGTAGCGGGCGCCGGTCTGCGCCACCATCGGCCCCATCTCGGGGTCGCCCAGCCCGCCGGACACGTCGTTGACGAGGACCGCGCCCGCCTCCAGGGCCGCCTGCGCGACGGACGCGCGCATGGTGTCGATGGACACGGCATACCCCTGCTGCGCGAGCGCGGAGACGACCGGCAGGACGCGGTCGCGTTCCTCGGCCTCCGACGGACGGCTGCTGCCGGGTCGCGTCGACTCGCCCCCCACATCGACGAGCTCGGCGCCGGCGGCGACGAGCTCACGCCCGCGGGCGACCGCGGCCTCGGGGTCGACGAAGCGGCCCCCGTCGCTGAAGGAGTCGGGGGTGACGTTGACGACGCCCATGATCGAGGTGTGCCGTTGGCTCACGGGGACCTCAGCGCCCGGTGATGAGGCTCATCGCCTCGGCGCGGGTGGCCTGGTTGCGCAGCTGGCCGCGGACGGTGGACGTCACGGTGCGGGCCCCGGGGCGCCGCACCCCCCGCATGGACATGCACAGGTGCTCGGCCTCGACGACGACGAGGACGCCGCGAGGCGCGAGGTGCTCGACCAGGGCGTCGGCGACCTGGGTGGTCAGCCGCTCCTGGACCTGGGGCCGACGGGCGTAGACGTCGACCAGCCGGGCCAGCTTGGACAGGCCGACGACCCGCCCGTCGCGCCCGGGGATGTAGGCGACGTGCGCCGAGCCGTGGAAGGGCACGAGGTGGTGCTCGCAGACGCTGTAGAGCTCGATGTCCTTGACGAGGATCATCTCGTCGTGGTCGACGTCGAAGGTGGTGCCGAGGACCTCCCGGGCGTCCTGCTGGAGCCCGCCGAAGATCTCGGCGTAGGAGCGGGCCACCCGGGCCGGGGTGCCCTGCAGCCCGTCCCGGTCCGGGTCCTCGCCGACCGCGAGCAGGATCTCGCGCACCGCGGCCTCGATCCGGGCGTGGTCGACCGGTCGGGTCGCGGGCGGCTCGCCCGCCCCCGCCTCAGGCGTGGCCGGGGTCGACATGGCCACCCTCGGGCACCTGGACCACCTCGGCCGGGGGGTTCTCCTCCCCGACCTCGGTCAGCGGGTGGTGGCCGTTGGCCATGGCCCGCCGCTCCGCGTCGGTGAGCACCGGGCCCGCCTCGTGGATCGTGCGGGCGTCGGAGGAGAGCCAGACCGGGCGCACCGGGCGCTTGCGGACGTCGGTGAAGACCTCGGCGATCGCGTCGGCGTTCAGCGTCTCCTTCTCCAGCAGCTCCAGCACGAGGGCGTCGAGGATGTCGCGGTTGTCGTTGAGCGCGTGCCAGGCCTCGTCGTGCGCGGCCTCGATGAGCCGGCGCACCTCCTGGTCGACGACGCCGGCGAGGTTCTCGGAGTAGTCGCGCTCGTGGCCCATGTCGCGCCCGAGGAACACCTCGCCCCCGGCCGACCCGAGCTTGACCGCCCCGACCCGCTCGGACATCCCGAACTGCGTGACCATCTTGCGGGCGAGGCCGGTGGCCTTCTCGATGTCGTTGGCGGCGCCGGTGGTCGGGTCGTGGAAGACCAGCTCCTCGGCCACCCGGCCGCCGAGGGCGTAGGCGAGCTGGTCCAGCAGCTCGTTGCGGGTGGTGGAGTACTTGTCGTCGGCGGGCAGCACCATCGTGTAGCCGAGTGCCCGGCCACGGGGCAGGATCGTCACCTTGCTCACCGGATCGGTGTGGTTCATCGCCGCGGCGACGAGGGCGTGGCCGCCCTCGTGGTAGGCGGTGATCTTCTTCTCCTTCGCGCTCATGACCCGGGTCCGCTTCTGCGGGCCGGCCATGACGCGGTCGATCGCCTCGTCGAGGTCGGCGTCGGTGATGACCTGCTCGTTCTTGCGGGCGGTGAGCAGGGCGGCCTCGTTGAGCACGTTGGCCAGGTCGGCGCCGGAGAAGCCCGGCGTGCGCCGCGCGATCGCCATGAGGTCCACGTCGGCCAGCGGCTTGCCCTTGCCGTGCACCTGCAGGATGTGCAGGCGGCCCAGCATGTCGGGCGCCTCGACCGCGATCTGCCGGTCGAAGCGGCCCGGGCGCAGCAGGGCCGGGTCGAGGATGTCGGGCCGGTTGGTGGCGGCGATGAGGATGATGTTGGTCTTGACGTCGAAGCCGTCCATCTCGACGAGCAGCTGGTTGAGCGTCTGCTCCCGCTCGTCGTGACCGCCGCCCATGCCGGCGCCGCGGTGGCGGCCGACGGCGTCGATCTCGTCGACGAAGATGATCGCCGGGGCGTTCTCCTTGGCCTGCTCGAAGAGGTCGCGGACGCGGGAGGCACCCACGCCGACGAACATCTCGACGAAGTCCGAGCCGGAGATGGAGTAGAACGGCACCCCGGCCTCGCCGGCGACGGCCCGGGCGAGGAGGGTCTTGCCGGTCCCGGGCGGGCCGTAGAGCAGCACACCCTTGGGGATCTTGGCGCCCACCTCCAGGAACTTGCGCGGCTCGGAGAGGAACTCCTTGATCTCGTGCAGCTCCTCGACGGCCTCGTCGGAGCCGGCGACGTCGGCGAAGGTGACCTTGGGCATGTCCTTCGTCGCGAGCTTGGCCTTGGACTTGCCGAACTGCATGACGCCTCGGCCGCCGCCCTGCATCCGGGTCATGAGCCACAGGAAGAGCGCCAGGATGAGCAGCAGCGGCAGGAAGTTGACCAGGATGGACACGAAGACGTTCTGCCGGGCCGGGTCGTCGGTCCACCGCTCCGTGGGCGGGTTCGCGTCCAGGGCCTCGATGACCTGCGGGCCGCGGGCGTCGACGTAGAACGCCTGCACCTGGTCGGTCTCCCGGACGTCGTCGCTGGAGAAGGTCTCCCCGTCGCGCAGGGTGAGGTCGATGCGGTCCGGCGTCACGACCGCCTCGGCGACCTGCCCGTCCTCGATCAGCTGGAGCGCGTCGGCGGTGTCGATCCTGCTGTAGGGGCTCTGCGACAGCAGCGAGTACCACAGGATGCCGAGACCGAGGAAGAGGAAGACCCACATCCACGGGCTGGGCTTGGGCCGCTTGCTGGGCCTGTTGGTCGGGGCAGTGCTCATATCAGTGACGTTCGGGGAGCCACGGGACCCCCCGGTCCTCCTGGTCGGTGGTCCGGCAGTGATTCTTCTGCCCGTCAACGCGCGGCAGATGGACAGTGTTCCACCTCACCCGGGGGCTCCGCCCCACACCCCGCGCCGGGTGCGGCGGCACCCGCCCCTCGCCGGTCCGCCCAGGACGCCCGACCCCGGGCTACGGTGACGCGTATGACGCCCCTCGGCCTGATCTTCCCGCCGGACCAGCCCCCCGAACGGCTCCGGGAGGTGGCCCGGGCCGCGGAGGAGGCCGGGCTGGACGAGCTGTGGCTGTGGGAGGACTGCTTCAAGGAGCGCGGGATCGCCCCCGCGGCGGCCGCCCTCGCGTGGACCTCGAGCCTGCGGGTCGGCATCGCCCTCATGCCGGTGCCGCTGCGCAACGTCGCGCTCACCGCGATGGAGATCGCGACCCTGGCGCGGCTCTTCCCCGGGCGCTTCCTCCCGGCGGTCGGTCACGGGGTGCAGGGCTGGATGGGGCAGACCGGCACCCGGGTCGACTCGCCCATGACGCTGCTGCGCGAGCAGGTCGAGGCGCTGCAGTGCCTGCTGCACGGGGAGCAGGTGTCGCGGCAGGGGCGCTACGTCACCCTCGAGGAGGTGGCGCTGGACTGGCCGCCCGCGCAGGTGCCGCCGCTGCTGGTGGGCGCCCAGGGGCCCCGGACCCTGGCGCTGGCCGGTGAGCTCGGCGACGGGGTGGTCGTCGACGTGGCCGAGCACCTGCCGCGGGCGGCGGCGGCGGTGCGCGACGCCCGGGCCGCGGCGGGCCGGGAGGGGGAGCCGGACGTGCTCGTCTTCCAGACCGTGGCCCTCGGGACCCCGGCCGAGGAGGTCGCCGAGCTGGTGCGGGCCCGCGTCGCCGAGGGCGCGCGGCGGGTGGCGATCACGGTGGTGACCGCGCCGGGCGGACCTCCGGAGCCGGGCCCCGCGCTGCTGGACGCCGTCCCGACGCTGGGCCGCGCCCGGGAGCTGCTCGCTCAGCTGTAGACGTGCGGGGCCAGGGTGCCGATGACGCGCAGGTTGCGGTACTTCTCCGCGTAGTCGAGGCCGTAGCCCACGACGAACGCGTCGGGGATGTCGAACCCGACGTACCTCGTGTCGATCTCCACCTTGGCGGCCTCCGGCTTGCGGAGCAGGGTGCAGATCTCCAGGCTCGCCGGGCCGCGGGAGCGCAGGTTGGCGCTGATCCACGACAGGGTGAGGCCGGAGTCGATGATGTCCTCGACGATGAGCACGTGCCGCCCGGTGATGTCGGTGTCGAGGTCCTTGAGGATCCGCACCACCCCGCTGCTCTTGGTGCCCGAGCCGTAGCTGGAGACGGCCATCCAGTCCATCTCCGCCGAGCCGGGCAGCGCCCGCATGAAGTCGGCCATGACCATGATCGCGCCCTTGAGCACGCCCACGAGGAGCACGTCCTTGTCGTGGTAGTCCGCCCACACCTCCTCGGCCAGCTCGGCGAGGCGGCCCTGGATCTGCTCCTCGGTGTACATCACCTCGGCCAGGTCCTCACCCATGTGCTGTGCGTCCACGCAGCCTGCTCCTTCGTCGTCCGGCGCTGAGACCCGGGCGGTCACGCACCCGCGTCGGACCCCATCCAACTACGCCTCCCGGTGCAGCCGCACCCCCTCCCCCGTCCGGACGGCCCGGACCCCGCCGGGCAGGTGCAGCGGTCCCTGCCCGTGCCAGTCCGTGACGAGGGCGTCGACGGCCCGCAGGTGCTCCCCCGTGAGATCGGTGCCGGGGCTGCCCTGCTCGAGCGCCGCCCGACGCCACAGCCGGGTCCGGACGGCCCGGGGCAGGGCCGCCAGGGCCGGTGCGCCCCACGGCTGCTCACCCAGGTCGAGGTATGCCGTGTCCGCCAGCGCGTCCAGCGCGTCGGCGTCGTCGCGCAGCAGGTCGGCGGAACGCGCCAGGTTGCCGGCCAGGCCGGGTCCGAGGTCGCCCTCCAGCCGGGCGAGGGCCCCCCGGGCCCGGACCCGCGCGAAGCGGCGGTCCTCGTTGTGCGGGTCGCGGTGGGGAGCCAGGCCCAGCGCCGCGCAGGCGTCCGACGTCCGCTGCCGGGAGAGCCCGAGCAGCGGCCGGCCCAGCAGCAGGCCCCCGCCGAGCGGCCGCCGGTCGGACATGCCGGCCAGCGAGCGGGCGCCGGACCCGCGAGCCAGGCCGAGCAGCACCTGCTCGGCCTGGTCGTCGCGGGTGTGCCCCAGCAGCACCGCCGCCGCACCGAGCCCTCGCGCGGCGTCGGCCAGCGCGGCATACCTCGCCGTCCGGGCGTCCGCCTCCGGACCGGCCCCCGAGGACGAGACCGACACCCGCACCACCTCGACGGGCGAGCCGTCGGGGAGCAGCGACCGGCACCGGTCAGCGGCCTCCCGGGCCACCCCCGCCGACCCGGGCTGCAGCCCGTGGTCGACGACGACGGCACCGACGGCATACCCCGCGCGGGGGGCGACGAAGCCGGTCGCCCCGGTCAGCGCCAGCGAGTCGGCCCCGCCGGAGCACCCGAGCAGCACCAGCGCCCCCCGCTCCAGGCCGCTGCCGTCCAGCCACCGGCGCACCGCGACGCGCGCGTCCGCCAGGGCCGGGGGCGGTCCGGGCACCGGCTCAGCCGTGCACGCGGGCGACCCACGCCTGCGGGTCGGCGATCTCGGTCGGCCGGGGCAGGGTCTGCGGCGAGGTCCAGACGCGGTTGAACCCCTCCACGCCGACCTGGTCCTGGACCGCCCGGACGAAGATCGCGCCGTCCTTGTACTGCCGCATCTTCGCCTCCATGCCCAGCAGCCGGCGCAGCAGCTTGTCGACGTTGCCCGCCCCCTTGCGCCGCTGGGTGAACCGGCGGCGGATCTCGGCCACCGAGGGGATGACGCTGGGCCCGACCTCGTCCATGACCACGTCGGCATGGCCCTCGAGCAGGGACATGACAGCGGTGACCTCGGCGAGCTTCTCCCGCTGCTCGGGCGTGGCCACGACCTGGGTGATGTCCGCCTCGCCGCGGACGACGTCGGGGAGGGCGCCGACGATCTCCCTGAGCCGCTGGCCGAGGTCCTCCGGCTCGGGCATGATCCGGGTGCCCATGCTGCGGGCGCGCTCGATGAGGTGCTCGCGCAGCCAGGGCACCGCGGTGAACTGCACCCGGTGGGTCTCCTCGTGCATGGCGACCCACAGCCGGAAGTCCGTCGGGTCCACCCCGAGCTCGCGCTCGGCCGCGAGGATGTTGGGGGCCACGAACATCAGCCCGGGGGTGCCCTGGGGCGCCAGGTCGTACTGGCCCAGCACCTTGGTCGAAATCCAGGAGAGCAGGCCCGCGACCTCGGTCCCGGTGACCTTGGCGGAGATGGCCTGGGAGGTGGCCCCCAGGTCGGGCAGCTCCCGGCCGGCGCGCTGCGCCCGGTCCCGGTCGGCGGCCCGCTTCCTGCGCACGACCTCGTCGAGGACGGGAGCGAGCATGGCGTCCATCGAGGCGCAGTTGGCGCGGATCCAGCCGGCCCGGTCGACGACCAGCGCCTCGGGGGTGCCGGGAGGGGTGGAGAGCCGGGCCGTCGTGGCGACCGGGTCCACCGCCCGCGCGGCGGCCGACCGCAGGTCGGTGACCAGGTCGGTGATCTCGCGCCGGCTCGCCCTGGGTCCGGGGGGCGCCAGCCGGGCGGCGGCCGCGGCGGCGAACTCCCAGTCCACGAGGGCGCTGCCCCGCACGTCGTCGAGGGGAGCGTCGTCGGTGGTGGCGGGCTGCTCGCTCATGCCGTGACGGTATGCGCTCGCCCGCCCCCGCGGCGACCCGGGACGCTCAGCAGCCGCACCGGGCGAGGTCGGCGACCACCTCGTCCAGCACCGAGGCGGCCTCGATCGCGGCGGAACCCCGGTCGATGTCGTCGGCCGTCAGGGCGTAGACGAGCAGCCGCCCGTCGCGCGTCACGACCGTGCCGGCGAGGGAGCTGACCCCGGGCAGGGTGCCGGTCTTGGCGCGGGCGTTGCCGACGGCAGGCTCGTGGACGTCGAGGTGGAATCGGGTGGTGAGGGTGCCGGTGTAACCGGCGATCGGCAGGCCACCCGCGGCGAGCACCTCCTGCAGCCGGGGGTGGGAGCCGTCGGCGCCGGCCACGAGGACGTCGGCGACCGCGGCGACGGGGATGAGGGTGCCGTCGGACAGCCCGCTCGCGTCCGTGAGGCGCACCCCCGTCATGTCGAGCCCGTAGTCGTCGACCATCGTCTGCCGGATCCAGGCGGTGACGGACTCCTGGTCGGCCGCCTCGCCGTCGGCCACCGCGGCCTGCCGCGCCAGCTGCTCGACCATGGCGTTGTCGCTGGTGGCCAGGGCCAGGGCCAGCACGTCCCGGGCGGCCGCGGACTCCACCACGGCGAGCTCACGGGCGTCCGTGGCGGCCTGCACCTCCTCCGCCCGGGCGTCGTCGTCCCGGGCGCCCTCGACGTCGACGCCCTCCTCCGCGAGCGCCTCCCGGAACACCCGGGCCACCTCCTGCTCGGGCGCGCGGGGCGAGGGGTTGAAGGGGCGGGCACGGTCGACCGAGCGGCCGATCTGCACGATGCGGCCGGCGTAGCCCTCGTCGAGCCAGCGGTCGATCCACGTGGGCATGGCGTGCGGGCCCTCGACGTGGGTCAGGTCCAGGCTCACCCGCACCGGTCCGTCCGCGGCGGCGTCGTCGGACTCCTGCGCGGACCCGAGCGAGGCCGCGGTCTGCGCCGCCAGGTCGGCGATCCCGGCGTGCCCGGCGACAGCCTCCGGGTCGCCGTCCCCGTCGGCGAGGAGCATGTCCCCGCCGGCGACGAGGACCACCTCGCCCGGCTCGGCCCCCGCGACCACCCGCGTGGTGAAGGTGTGGTCCCCCGGCAGCCCGGTGACGACCGCCGCGGCGGCGAGCAGCTTGGTCGTCGACGCGGGGGTGACCAGCCGGGAGGAGTAGCGGTCGCCCAGCGGCTCCCCGGTGAGCGCGTCCCGGATGGCGACGGCGCGGCGCGTCGTCCCGCCCAGCCAGGTGCTGTCGAGCTCGTCGCTGATCTGGCCGGAGACGGCGCCACGGTCCGGCACCGGCGCCGAGGTGACCGGCCGCAGGGGCTCGGTCGCGGGCGCGATCCGGGGGCGCACCTCACCCGGGGACGGCGCGGCGTCCGCGGTGGCCGTGGCCTGGTCCGGCGACGGCGGTTCCTCCGTGGCGCCGACCTGCTCGGCGGCGACGGCGCGCGGGTCGGCCGTCCCGGGCGCGAGCGCACCGAGGGCGACCACGAGCGCGGCGACCCCGGCGAGGGCATACCGTGTGCTGCGGGGGGTGTTGCGCAGACCTTCCACCGACGTGCTCGACCTCCGTCGTCCCGGACCCCCAGGATGAGGGACACTGGGGCCCGAGCCTATGCCGTCCCCGAGCCAGAGAGAGCAGCAGATGCAGTTCGACGTGACGATCGAGATCCCGCAGGGCAGCCGCAACAAGTACGAGGTCGACCACGCGACCGGCCGGATCCGGCTGGACCGCATGCTCTTCACCGCGACCCGCTACCCCGCCGACTACGGCTACATCGAGGAGACCCTCGGCGAGGACGGCGACCCGCTGGACGCGCTGGTCCTCCTCGACGAGCCGACCTGGCCCGGCTGCCTGGTGCTCGCCCGCCCGATCGGCATGTTCCACATGCGTGACGAGGCCGGCGGGGACGACAAGATCATCTGCGTGCCGGCCGAGGACCCGCGCAAGATGGGCATCCAGAGCCTGGACGACATCGGCACCCACACCCGGCTGGAGATCCAGCACTTCTTCGAGGTCTACAAGGACCTCGAGCCGGGCAAGTCCGTCGAGGGCGCCCACTGGGCCGGCCGCGAGGAGGCCGAGCAGTGCTACCTCGAGGCCGTGAAGCGCGCCAAGGACGAGGGGATGTCGACCGCGCGCTGGCCCATGCCGCAGCACTGACGCCCGACCCCTGAGCCTCGGGGCGGAACCATCGGTGCCCACCTGTCGTCGTAGCGGTGCACGGGGCGGACACCCGTGCCGCGCGCGGTACCATGGCTCCCGCACGGGCCACCGGCCGGCGACGACGACGCCCGCGGAGTGACCGCGGCACACGACAGGGGATTTTGATGACAACGGTGAACGACACGACCGGCGAGGTCGACGAGGGTGGGCGCAGGACGCCGTGGCTGCTCATCGGCGGGGGTGTCGCCGCGGCCGCCGTCATCGGGGGTGGCACGGCGTTCGCGCTCATGATGGGGGGTGGCGGTGACCGTCCGGACAGCGTCCTGCCCGGCGAGGTCGCGGCCTACGCGCAGGTCGACCTGGACCCCTCGGCGGGGCAGAAGGTCGCCGCGGTGCGCTTCTTCCAGGGCCTGGACTCCGAGATGGACGAGCGCCTGTCCGAGGGCGAGTGGCGCGAGTGGGTGTGGGAGCAGATCGAGGCCGAGGGCGAGGTCCCCGGCGACGTGTCCTTCGAGGAGGACATCGAGCCCTGGCTCGGGGACCGTGCCGGGATGGTCGTCATGGGCGCCGGCGAGGGCGAGGAGCCGGTCGTCGCCGTCGCGCTGCAGGTCAAGGACGGCGACGCCGCCCTGGCCTTCCTCGACGAGCACGTCGCCGAGAGCTCGGAGGAGGTCGGCTACTACCTCGAGAGCGACTACGTCGTCTTCAGCGAGGCCGACACCGTCGAGGCCGTCCGCTCCGCCGCCGAGGCCGGCACCCTGGCGGACAACGAGAACTTCACCTCCGACATGGAGGACCTGGGCGAGCCCGGCGTCATGGCGATGTGGGCCGACCTCGCGCAGACCGACGAGATCGACCCCGCGGCCTACGACCCGAGCCTGCAGATGACCCAGGACCAGCTGGGGCTGGGGACCGAGCGGCCCGAGGTCGCCGGTCGCATGGCCGCGACGGTGCGGCTCACCCCGGACGCGATCGAGATGCACGGCATCAGCCGGGACGTCACCGGTATGGAGTCGCTGCCCGCGGGCGGCAACGCCGACAACCTCGTCACCCAGCTCCCCGCCGACACCGCCGTCGCGATGTCCTTGGAGCACGGTGACGAGATGGTCCAGTCGCTCTGGGACCTCTACAGCGAGGACTACGCCGAGGAGCTGCAGCAGGCCTCGGACGCCGCGGCGCAGCAGGGCTTCTCCCTCCCCGACGACCTCAAGGTCCTCCTCGGGGAGTCGATGACCCTGGCCGTGGGGCCGGGCATCGTGGACGCCGTCATGGGGATCTCGCAGACCGACCCCTCGGTGCCGGAGCTGCCCCTGGTCTACCGCGCCACGACCGACACCGCCCGGGCCCAGGAGATGCTCGACGACAACGGCATGGGCGCCGGGGTCCTCGTGGTCCGCGACGACGACGGCACCCTCTCGCTCGGCACCGACCAGTCCTACGTCGACGCGGTCGCCGAGGGCGGCGGCGAGACGCTCGGCGAGAGCGACCTCTTCACCCGGGCGGTCGCCGACGCGGGCGAGGCGCAGTCGACCTTCTTCGTCGACGTGGCGCCCTTCGAGCAGTACTACCTGCCCGAGGTCACCGACGAGAACGCCCGCACGGCGCTCGAGAAGCTCGCCGCGGTCGGCATGTCCAATGTCACCGAGGAGGGCGGCGACAGCCGCTTCACCCTGCGGATGGTCGCCGACCAGGAGTGAGCCGGAGGGGCGGGTGACCAGCACCGCACCCGCACCGTCCCTGACCACCGGCCGACCCCCGCGGACCGGCTCCACGAGAGCCCGTCCACGGGGGTCGCTGGTTTGGGAGGCCCGACCCGGTCGGGTATCCTCGTCGAGTTGCCCGGCGGGCGACGCGCCGCCTTAGCTCAGTCGGCCAGAGCGATTCACTCGTAATGAATAGGTCGGGGGTTCGATTCCCCCAGGCGGCTCCGCAGCACCACCCACGACGCCCTCGACCCCCGGTCGGGGGCGTCGCTCGTCGCCGGTGGACCCGCGCGGTGACGGGTCCACCCCGGTCCCGGTCAGCAGGTGGTGCCGTCCGCCGGGACGGTGCCCTCGAGCAGGTAGGCGTCCACGGCGTCGTCGACGCAGTCGTTGGAGCGGCCGTAGGCCGTGTGCCCGTCGCCGTCGTAGGACAGCAGCACGCCCGAGTCGAGGGTGTCCGCGAGCCCCTCGGCCCACTCGTACGGCGTGGCCGGGTCGCGGGTGGTGCCGATGACGAGGATCGGGTCGGCCCCCTGCGCCGAGTAGTCCTCCACGGTCTCGCTGGCCTCCGCCGGCCAGTACTCGCACGCACCCTCACCGGCGAGGTAGCGTCCCCACGTCGGGGACACCTCCTCGAACTGCTGCTCCACCGCCTCCGAGTCGAGGTCCTCACCGTCCGAGCCGGCCGGCCGGTCGAGGCAGTTGACCGCGTAGATCGCCTGCATCCCGTTCCCGTCGTAGCTGCCGTCGCTGGACCGGGAGGCGTAGAGGTTGGCGAGGTACATGAGCAGCGTGCCGTCGCCCTGGAACGCCCGGTCGAAGGCCTGGGACAGGATCGGCCAGGCGCCCTGGTCGTACATCGCGACGATGATGCCGTACATCCCCCAGCCCTCGGTGAGCTCGCCGGCCGCGTCGTCCCCGACCGGGAGTGGCGCGGAGTCCAGCTCGTCCAGGAAGGCGGGGATCCGCGCCATGGCCGACTCGACGTCCGAGCCCAGCGGGCACTCCCCGCCGGCCACGCAGTCCTCGACGTAGGCGCGGGTGGCCCGCTCGAACCCCTCGGCCTGGCCGAGCCCCATCTCCAGGCCGGTGAGCTCGGGGTCGATGGCACCGTCCAGCACCAGGCGCCCCACCCGGTCCGGGAAGAGCGCGGCGTAGGTCGTGCCGAGGAAGGTGCCGTAGGAGGCCCCGAGGTAGGTCAGCTCCCCGTCGCCCAGGGCCGCGCGCAGGACGTCGATGTCGCGCGCGGCCTCGACCGTGGAGACGTGCCCGAGGAGGTCGGGGGCGTTGGCGCCGCACGCCTGGGCGAAGTCCTCGACGAGCTCCTGGGACGCCTGCTCCTCGGCGGCGTCGTCCGGGGAGGGGTCGGCGGAGAGGAACTCGTCCATCTGCGCGTCGTCGAAGCAGGTGATGGGCGCGGACCGGGCGACGCCCCGAGGGTCGAAACCGACGACGTCGTAGGCCTCGCGCACCGGGGCGGAGATCGCCATACCGGCACTCATGGCGTAGTCGACGCCGGAGCCGCCCGGACCGCCCGGGTTGACCACGAGCGAGCCCTGCGCCTCTCCGTCGGCCGGGCTGCGCAGCAGGGCGAGGTCGATGGTCTGCCCCTGCGGCTCGGCGTAGTCCAGCGGGACGGTGAGGGAGGCGCACTCGAAGTCGCCCTCGCAGGCGCTCCACACCAGCTCCTGCGAGTAGTAGTCCTCCAGGCCCTCCGGCGCCTCCTCGGGCGCCGGGGTCGAGGTCGCGACCGCCTCGCCGCCGCCCTCGTCGCCGCCCTGCGAGGAGGTCGCCCCACCGCCCTCGGGGGTCGCCGGGTCCGGGGCGTCGTCGCTGCAGGCCGCCAGCAGCGCGATCGCGCTGAGTCCGGCGACCGCCCTGGCCGTCATCGAGGTTCGCACGTGGTGTGTCCCTTTCCCGTCTGGTCTCACCCCCGGGGCAAGAGCAACCCAATCATCATGGCCTCGAGGACCAGCAGCGGCGCGCCGTTGGCGATGAGCCGCTGCCGGGCCTCGCCGATCGTCTCCAACGCCCCGAGCAGGCCCTCTGGTGTGAAGGAACGCGCGAGCCGCTCGATCTGCTCCGGCTCGCTGGCGTTGATGCGGCCCACGGACGCGCCGGTCGCCACGAGCAGCGCGTCGCGGTAGACCGAGGCCAGGTCGGTCAGCGCCGCGTCGATGCTGTCGTGCTGCTGCCGCTTCGCCTCAGCCTTGAGCCGGTCGTCGAGGCGGCGCAGGTGGGCGCGCACCGACGGCGGCTGGGTGCGCGCCGAGGCGTCCGCGCCCAGCTGCTCGAGCAGCTCGCGACGCTGCTGCTCGGCGTGGTCCGCCGAGGTGGCCTTGGCCCCCTCCCCGGCCTCGTCGACGAGGTCCTGCGCCGCCCTCAGGGCGTCCCCCAGGGAGCCCAGCGTCAGAGGTATGCCGGTGATCTCCCGGCGACGGGCCCGCGCGTGCTCGTCGGTGGCCAGCCGTCGGGCGATGCCGATGTGGCTCTGGGCCGCGCGCGCGGCGTAGTGCGCCATCGCCGGGTCGATGCCGTCGCGCTCGATGAGCAGGTCGGCGACCGCGCCCGCCGACGGGGTGCCCAGCCGGACGTGCCGGCAGCGTGAGCGGATCGTCACCAGGACGTCCTCCAGGGAGGGGGCGCACAGCATCCACACGGTCCGGGCCGTCGGCTCCTCCAGCGACTTGAGCAGCGTGTTGGCCGAGTGGTCGTTGAGCCGGTCGGCGTCCTCGACGACCATGACCCGCCACCGGCCCAGGCTCGGTCGGGCCTGCGCCTCCAGCACCAGCGCGCGGGCCTCGTCGACCTTGATGAAGGTCTGCTCGGTGTCGACGATCCGCACGTCCGGGTGGCTCCCGGCCATGACCATCCGGCACGGCTGGCACCGCCCGCACCCCACCTGCTCGGGCCCGCCGGCCTGCTCCTCGCACTGGAGGGCGGCCGCGAAGGTCCGCGCCGCGACCGACCGGCCCGACCCCGGGGGGCCGGTGAACAACCAGGCGTGCGTCATGGACGCCGGGTCGCCGGAGGCGCGCCGCAGGGTCTGCACGACCCGCGGCTGGCCCACGAGCTGGGTGAAGACGCTCACCGCACCCCCTTTAGCAGCGGGGCCAGGCGCTCGCGCACCTGCTCGGCCAGGCGACCGGCGTCCTCGTGCGCGTCGAGGACGAGGTAGCGCTCCGGAGCGCGGGCGGCGAGGTCGAGGAAGCCCTGACGGACCCGGTCGTGGAAGTCGTCGGCCTCGCGCTCCAGCCGGTCGTGGACCCGCCCGCGCCGCGCCCGGCCACGCTCGGCGCTGACGTCGAGGAGCACAGTGAGGTCGGGCAGCAACCCCTGCGTGGCCCACAGCGAGAGCTCGCGCACCTCCTCGTGCCCCAGGGCTCTCGCCGCCCCCTGGTAGGCGACCGAGGAGTCGAGGTAGCGGTCGGTGATGACGACCTCGCCCCGCTCCAGCGCCGGGCGGACGACGGTGGCGACGTGCTGGGCCCGGTCGGCAGCGAAGATCAGCGCCTCCGCGCGCGGCGACACCGAGCCGTCCTCGCCGTGCAGCACGAGCTCGCGCAAGGTCCGCCCCAGCGCGGTGCCACCCGGCTCGCGGGTGTGGAGCACGGCATACCCCTGCGCCTGCAGCCACTGCCCCAGCCGGGCGGACTGCGTCGACTTCCCCGCCCCGTCACCCCCCTCGACGGCGATGAACAGACCCCGTCCACGACCGCGTCCGGTCGCGCTGGGCGGGGTCGGCTCGGTCACGTGGGCAGCCTACGGGACGGGTATGACGTGCCCACCGTCGTCCACAGCGGGCCGGGCAGGGCGCGGGGCGGCTACTCGTCGCCGCCCGACGTGCCGGTCGTCGCCGTGGATCCGTCCCCCGGAGCGACCGGGGCCTGCGTCTGGCCGGAGCCGTCCTGCGGGGTCGGCGTCGCGGTCTGGCCGGCCCCGTCCACGACGCTGCCCCCGCCGTCACCGGACAGCACGCTCACCATCGAGGCCAGTGCGGCGATGCCGATGACCATCCCTGCCACCCCCAGGACGACGGTGCCCCGCGCCCTGGTGAGCTTCTCCACGAGCACGGAGGCGGCCTTGACCGTCTCGGCCGCCAGGCTGCGGCGGCCCACCGTGCTGCCGTGGATCTCCACCTCGGCCGCGGACCGGCCCTCGACGGGCTTCTTCAGCACCGCGCGGGTCTCGATGACGGCCAGCACGCCGGCGGCGATGATCGCCAGGCTGGCCACCCACAGAGCGAGCAGCACGACGAGGACGGCCGCCCGCTGGGCGAAGGAGCCGTCGACCCAGCTGGAGTCCTCGACGACCCCGGCCGCCTCGGTCAGCTCGATCCGGGCCGCCGCGCGCGTGAAGATCCAGGTCGAGACGACGGCGGCGACGACCCCGGCCGTGGCGGCCACCCCGGCCACGTCACCGCTCCACTCTCCAGGAACCACGGAGACCTTCGACGTGTCCTCGGACATGGCAGCTCCTTTGCTCGCCCACCGGTCACGTCCGGCGCGTGCGAGGCATTGTCCCGCTGGGGACGCGCACCGCACAAGAGGTCGCCGGCCACCTGTCACGGTGGCCGGCGACCTCCTCTCAGCCGCGGGCGGCGTTGGCCACGACCGCGTCGTGGACGTACTGTGCGAGCCCCGGGGCGATCTCCTCGTAGGAGGCGGTGAACCGGGGGTCGGTGACGTACATCTGCGCGATCGCGGCGTGCATCTCCCGCGGGCAGTCGTAGAACCAGCGGCAGATCTGCTGGCGGGCCTCCTCGGCGAGCGCCGTGCCGACCTCCGAGCCGGCCTCGTGACCCTGCTGCATCGCGGCGACGAAGCGGGCGTTGAGGTCGTCCTGCTCGTCCTTGACCTGCTGCCACTGCTCGACCGAGTAACCCTGGGTGCGCCGTGCGGACTGCTGCCACGCGTCGGTGTCGCCCCAGCGCTGCTCCGCCTCGGCGGCGTAGTCGTCGTCGAAGCCGTCGCCGAAGATCCGCCTCAGCTCGGCAGGGCTGACCTGGTTGCCACTCATCTCGTCCTCCAGTGCTGCGTCGATCAACCGGGTCAGCTCCTGGAGCTGCCCGATGCGGTCCGTGACGCTCGCCCGCTGCCGCCGCAGGTGCGCCGTGACGTCGGCGTCCTGCTGCAGCAGCTCGGCGATCTCCTCCAGCCCGAACCCGAGCCGGCGGTAGACGACGACGTGCTGCAGACGGGAGAGGTCGCCCGCGGTGTAGAGCCGGTACCCGGCGAGGCTCCGCCCACCCGGCACCACCAGACCGATCTCGTCGTAGTGGTGCAGCGTGCGGATGCTCACGCCGACCTCGCTGGCCACCTGGCCGACCGTCCACGTCTCCTGCGCCGTCATCTGCGTCACGTGCCCCAGCGTGCAGCCTCACGGAGCGTGAGGGTCAAGCCTCTTCTGCGGGAGCCTCGTCGGCGGCGGTCATGGTCCCGTGCCCGCGCAGCGACTCGAAGATGAGGCTGGTCTCGGCGTGCAGGACCCCGGGCCGGTTGGTGAGGTGGTCGAGCACGAAGTCCCGCAGGGCGTCCGCGCTCGGGACCGCCACGTGCACGTAGTAGTCGATGGCCCCGGAGACGTGGAAGGCCCCGAGCACCCCGGGCAGCTGCGGCACCTCGCGGGTGAACTCCTCGAAGTTCGCCCGCCGGTGCCCGCCGAAGCGGATAGCGATCATCGCCTCGACCGGTCTCCCCACCGCCACCGGGTCGATGTCGGCATGGATGCCGCGCACGACACCGCGCTCGCGCAGCGACCGCACCCGGACCAGGCAGGTGGACTCGGCGACACCGACCTCACGGGCCAGCATCGCGTTGGACATCCGCCCGTCGACCTCGAGCAGGCGGACCAGGGCGAGGTCGGTGTCGTCGAGCGGCTTGTCGTCACGAGGATTCTTCGGCACGAGGTCAGGATATGCCGTCCGCAGCGGCAGACGCGGCAGCCCGACCGGGCGGGGGCCAGGTCGGGCTGCCGGTCCCGGCGGGCCTACTCCAGGGTGCGCAACCGCTCCAGGACGTCGTCGGCCACGGCGCCGTCACCGCCGAGGACGCTGACGAGCGCCGGCTGGAGGCGTTCGAGCGTGGTCCAGGTCGACGGGGGGACGGAGGCCTGGCGGACCAGGAGCATCGGCGCGTCCGCGCTTCCCGAGGCCGCCGCCCCGGCCAGCGCGTCCGGCCAGTTCTGCCCCGAGGCCACGAACACCTGGGCACGGGTGTCGTCCGCTCCTGCCAGCAGCGCGGCCGTGGCGTACCGGTTCTTCCCGGCCACCCGCGTGACCGCGCCCCACTCCTCCAGCGCCTCCTCGACCTCGCTGTCGACGACGCCCTCCCCACCGAGCAGGACGATCTCCTCCGCGCCGAGGTCGGTGAGCGCCGCCGCCGTGGCCGCCGGCACCGCGTCGGGCCGCACGAGCAGCACCGGCGCGTCGGAGCGACCCGCCCGGGCCGCGCCGGCCAACGCATCCGGGTAGTCCCGGCCGGTCGCGACGTAGACCGTGTCCGACGTGCCGACTTCGGCCGCGACCAGTGCTGCCGTGCCGTAGCGGTCCTTCCCGGCGAGACGGCGGACCTCCACCCGGGCCGCCTCCTCGATCGCCTCGACGACGCCGTCCTCGACCGCGCCGTCCCCGCCGAGGACGACGACCTCCCGCGGGTCGAGCCGCTCCAGCTCACCGGCGGTCGCCGCCGGGAGCCGGTCGGGCTTGGTGAGGAGCACCGGAGCGCCGATGCTCCCGGCCCGCGCAGCCGCCGCCAGGGCGTCCGGGTAGTCGGCGCCGGTGGCCACGAAGACCGCCTCCACCCCCGGGTCGAAGGTCCGCGACAGCAGGACGGCGGTGCCGTAGCGGTCCTCCCCCGCGATCCGCTCGACCTCGGGGTGGACCGGCCCGGGCGGCGTGCCGCAGTCCTCGTGGAGCAGGGCGAAGTCCTGCTCCACCACCTCGCCGCGACGCGGGCTGACCGTGGCGCTGTCGCTGAGGTGGGACGCGGCGGAGGCGAGCAGCTCCAGGTCACCGACCCGGGTGTCGATCCACCGGGCGTACGAGCCGTCGGCGTCGGTCACCATCCGCCAGCGCGGCTGATCGGCCCGCTCGGGGGTCGCGTCCACGACGGCCCCGCCGAGCGGGTCCGTGACGCCCTCGCAGTCCTCCCCCTCGACGAGACCGGACAGCTTGCCCCAGGTCGCCGGCGGCCGGACCGTCATCGCCACCTCCATGGTGGGGTCGCTGCCGGCCACGCCACCGGTGACGCGGACGCCTGCGGTGTAGGCACCTGGCTGGGCCACGTCCCCGTCGGTCGTCACCTCGACGGTCACCGACTCCCCCGGCGCGAGAGTGAACTCGGTCCGGGAGAGCGAGAGCCACGGCACGTCCACCCCGGCGTCCGAGCACTCGTCGAACCCGGGCAGCAACTCGACCACGTCGAGCACGGTCCCCCCGTCGATCCCACCCACCCTGACGAAGCCGCAGGCGCCGGCCCCGCGGTAGCTGGGCACGTTGGCGTTCGGCAGGTCGACCCAGGTATCGGTCGCCGGGTCGTAGCCGAAGGTCTCGTTGGACAAGTCGCCCTGCTGCACGCCGCCGCTGACGACCAGCTGACCGGCGGCCGCGGCGTAGGCCGCCGCCCAGTGGTCGCTCGGCGCGTCCGCGACCGGGGACCACGCGTCGTCCGCCGGGTCGTAGGCGTAGGTGGCCGCCGAGCTGGAACCGCTGTCGGGGTCGACGCCGCCGGAGCAGTACAGCTGGCCCTCGGCACCACCGCACGCGGCGAAGGCGATCTCCTCGGGGTAGTCCGCCAACACCTCCCAGGAGTCGGACCCCGGGTCGTAGGCCGTCACGGCGGCCGAGGCCGGCGCACAGTCGCCGGTGGTGCACCCCCCGACGGTGTAGAACCGCCCGTCCAGGACACCGTGACCTGCGGCCGAGACCGCGGACGGGTTGTCCGCCACCTGGGTCCAGGCATCGGCGCGGGCGTCGTAGACGACGGTGGCACCGGTCGTCGCGCCGGCCTCGTCCCACCCGCCGGACACCACGATCTGCCCGCCGACGACGCCGGCCGACGGCGCGTTGACCCTCATCGGCAGCGGCGCCACCTCGGTCCACTCCATCGCGGCGTTGTCGTAGCGGTGGACGGCGTCCGTCGGCTCCATGCCGTCGCTGCCGCCCACGACGTACCACTGGCCGTCGAGGGCCACGACCCGGTGGTCCATGATCCCGGTCGGGTAGGGCGTGAGCTCCGTCCACGGCTCCTCCTGGGGGGCGCGGGGCGACGGGGAGGACTGCCCCGCCCCGGGCGCCGCACCGAAGGAGGTCTCGACGTCGGCGGTCCGCACCGGCGCCCCCTCGGCAGCCCGGACGTCGGAGGCGGAGGAGCGGGAGCCGTCGGCACGCAGGATGGTCATGTCACCGCCCACCTCCCGCAGCTCCACCTGTGCGGTGCCGGTGCCCTCGTTGCTCACCGTGAGGTCGCGGGTCTGCGCCTCACCGAGCAGGACGTCGGTCGCGATTGACCCGGGGTCCACCGTGAGGACACCACCCTCGAGCGTGAAGTCGGCGCGGACCGCGCCCTCGTCGGGCACGCCCACGTCCTGGCGCGCCGGGCTGTAGCTGCGGGCGGTCGCCTCGAACGGGTGCGGTCCGGCCAGCGAGCTGAACAGCCAGTAGAAGCCGTCGTCCTGCCCCTCGTCCGCCGGGGTGTCCTTGCTCATGCCGGAGTCGCCGGAGTCCAGGTTGGTCACCGTCGCGCCGCTGACCGGGTCGTCGTCCACCCCGGAGGTGACGGTGCCCACGACGTACCCGCCCTCACCGACCGGGTCGCACGACATGCTGCCGAGCAGCACGTCGTCCACCTGCCACCAGAGCGTCCAGTTGGCGTCGTAGAAGTGCCAGCGCACCTGCACCTGGCTCTGTCCGGCCGCCATCGGCAGGGGCACGGTGTCCCTGACCTCGATCTGCTCACCCGTGTAGGTCTTCACCGTGGTCCAGGTGCCGCCGCCGTCGATGCTGACGTCGAGGTCGGCGGTGTCACCGAGCTCCACGTAGAAGTGGTTGAAGGCGACGACGGGGGTGGTCTGCCCCGTGAGGTCCACGACCGGGGAGACCAGGGAGGTGTCCTGGCTGCCGTCCGGGCCGTAGAAGTCGCTGTTGACGTCGGCGAAGCCGCCCTCGCCGCCGGTGAGGTTGCCCATCCCGCCCGGGTCGTCGAAGGTCCACACCTGGCCGTTGTCGAGGTTGTCCTCCACGGTCCACCCGTCCGGCAGCTCGAGGGTGTCGAAGGACTCGGTGAGGCCGGTGGAGCTGGCGGCATACCCGTTCGCGACGCAGCTGAGGACGTCGACCAGCATGCTCACGTCCAGGGTCTCGTCCCCCTCGAGCGACACCTCCTCCGAGACGACCGTGTAGCCGGGGTACTGCGCCTCGACCCGCACCACGACCGGGGTGCCCAGCGGGACGTCCAGGGCGTAGCTCCCGTCGAGCGGGTCGGTGAACGTCGTCAGCGCCGTGCCCCCGACGGAGACCTTGGCGTAGAGCGGGTAGCCCTGGCCGGAGCCGTCACCGACGGTCCCGCTCAGGGTGCCCGTGGGCGCCTGGTCGAGAGCGAAGTCCCGCACCACCGTGCCGTCCACGGGCACGGTCACCTCCGCGCTCTCGGAGACCCAGCCGAAGCTCGAGGCGATCACGGCGTAGTCGCCGGAGGTCACCAGGGCGCGGTACCTGCCCTCGGCGTCGGTCGTGAGCTCACGCTCCAGCGGGCCGTCGAGGCTCACCTGCGCCCGGCCCAGCGGGTCGCCGGAGGCGGCGTCGGTCACGGTGCCCTCGACGAACCCGGTGTCGCCGCGAGGGGCGGACTCCACGAGCGCGAGCGCGTCCAGGCGTCCCTCGCCGAAGACGTTGTTGTCCTCGTCGGTGCCCCCGCACTGGTCGTCCGGGCTGTCGACGGCGGTGCCGTCCAGCAGGTTCTTCGTCGCCTCGAGGTCACCGACGAGCACCGGCGCGCTCGACCACAGCAGGGCGATCGAGCCGGCCACGTGCGGCGAGGCCATCGACGTGCCGGAGAACGCGGCGTAGTCGTTGCCGGGCACCGAGGAGCGCACGGCGGTGCCGGGCGCCGACACGTTGGGCTTGGTCTCCCCGTCCTGGCCCGCGCCGCGGCTGGAGGTGTCGGCGATCTGGTGCGCGGCGTCGTAGTTGCCCACCGAGTAGTTGACGACCAGGCTCCCCGGCGACCCCGAGGTCTCGCAGCCCGGACCGATGTTGCCGTTGGCCCAGACCCCGAACTGGCCGGCGGCCGCCCAAGCGAGCGACACGTCCTCCATGAACGGGTCGTCGGACGGTATGCCCGAGCCCCAGGAGTTGTTGATGACGTGCGGACGCTGGGCGGGGTCGGGGTCGCTGCCGTCGACCCGGGTCGGCGCGAGCATCCACTCCCCGCTGGTGATGAGCGCGTCGTCGGAGGGGCAGCAGCCGTTGGCGGCGATCCACCGGGCGCCCGGGGCGACGCCGACCTGGTTGTCGCCACCGTCGTCGCCGACCATGGTGCCGGTCACGTGGGTGCCGTGGGCGTCGACGTCGACCGGCTCCTCGGGCGAGACCCCGGCCGCGTCGAACCAGTTGTAGTCGTGGTCGAAGGTGCCGTCGCCGTTGTTCCCGCGGTACTGCTCCACCAGCGCGGGGTGGTCGTACTGCACGCCGGTGTCGATGGTCGCGACGACGATGCCTTCGCCGGTGACGCCGAACTCGCTCCAGACGTCGTCGGCGTTGATGTCGGCGATCCCCCACTCGACCGCCGCCGGACCGACCGCCGTGGGCTCCACCGGGCGCACCTCGGGCACGTCGTAGGTGCGGGTCGGGTAGATCCCCTCGACCTCGGAGCGCCCTGCCAGGGCCAGCGCGAGGTCCTCCGACCCGGCGGTCACGTGCACCGCGTTGGTGATCCAGTGCGTCTCGTAGGTGGCGCCCTCGGCGTCCAGCTTGGCGCGCACCCCCGCCTGGCTGGCGGTCGCGGTGCTGGTGAGCGCGTCGTACACCCCCTGGCCGCGAGCGGCCCAGTCCCGCACCCCCTCGAACTGCGTGAGGTCGGGGCGCTCCTCCAGCCGCACCCAGAAGTCGGTCCTCCCCTGCGTCTCGAGCTCCTCCTGCACCGCCTGCTCGATCTTGGCCTCGGCGTCCGGCGCCGGTGCCGCGAGCGCAGGCGCCGTCGTCGTCGCCCCCGCCAGCACCACCCCCAGCATGCTGACCCCCGCGACTGCCCTGCGCCATACCCCTGCCTGAACCATGTCGGCCTCCCAGCGCGTCCTGCCTCGATCGGATGACCTGACCGTAGGCAGCGCCGGGGCGTCCCACAACGACCGGCGTGGGGCAATCGTCGGGCAGTGTCACCCGCCGGCGGAGGCTCCCGTGGGCGCGGCGACGGTCAGGGTGCGGGCCTGGAAGCCGCAGCCCCGGACGGTCTCCACCGTCAGCGGCAGGCGGGCCCCGCCCAGCTTGCGCCGCAGGCGCTTGATCACCGAGCGGACCTGCGCGCCGTCCCCCACGAAGGACGTCCCCCACACGTCGCGGGAGAGCTCCTGGATGGACCACGCGTGCCCCTGGTCGGAGACCAGGAGAGCGAGGACGTCGTACTCCAGGGGGGTCAGGCGCACCGCACGGCCCCCGGCCACCACCGTCCGCGCCTCGGGGTCGAGGACGACGTCCGGCCGGGGCGCGCCCTCCGCCTCCCGGCAGCCCAGCTCCGCGGCGCCCGAGCCCAGCAGGGTGGCGGCGTGCTGCCGGCTCGTCGCGAGGAGGACGCAGACCCCGTCGGGGAGTCGGGCGAGGAGCCGCTCGCGCTCGGCCCGCGTGGCCGCGATGACGAGCACCATGGACCGACCGGCGTCCTGGACCGGGACGGGGCGCACGTCCCCGAGGTGAGTGACCCCCATGGCCGAACCCTAGTGGCGGTCGGGTCCGGTGTCACGACCTGCGGCCACACGGGCTTCTCGACGCACATCAGGGACGTTGTGGCAGATAATTCCGCGGATCCTGCCGGATTCTTGACTGCGGACCGCAGTATCCGCATCATGAGGGTATGCCGCTGCCTCGCCCCGACCTCGACACCCGCGCCGTCCACGCCGGGCGCGCCGACCTCACCGCGCTCGGGGTGCACGTGCCCCCGATCGACCTGTCCAGCACCTACCCCCTGCCGGACGTCGAGACCGGTGGGCAGGCCTACGACCAGATGGCCGGAGGCGGAGCCCGGCTGGAGGGCCAGTCGGCGGTCTACCAGCGGTTGTGGAGCCCGGGCGTCGCGCGCTTCGAGGAGGCCCTGGCCGAGCTCGAGGGAGGCGAGGCCGGCGTGGCCTTCGCCTCCGGCATGGCGGCGCTGAGCGCCGTGCTCCTGGCGTGCACGGGCGCCGGCACCCCCCACGTCGTCGCGGTGCGTCCGCTCTACGGCGGCTCCGACCACCTCCTGGCCACCGGGATCCTCGGCACGCGGGTGACCTGGACCGACCCCGAGGGTGTCGCCGCAGCGGTCGAGGCGGACACCGGGCTCGTCGTCGTCGAGACCCCGGCCAACCCCACCCTCGACCTGGTCGACCTGCGCGAGGTGGTCGCCGCCGCCGGCGACGTGCCCGTGCTCGTGGACAACACCTTCGCCACCCCGGTCCTGCAGCGGCCGCTGGAGCTGGGTGCGAGCATCGTCCTGCACTCGGTCACCAAGTTCCTCGCCGGGCACGGCGACGTCCTCGCCGGTGCCGTGGTGACCTCAGAGACCTGGGCCCGGCGGATCCGGCCGGTGCGCGCCGTCACCGGTGCCGTCCTGCACCCGCTGTCGGCCTACCTCGCGCACCGCGGCCTGCAGACGCTGCCGCTGCGGGTGCGCGCCCAGCAGGAGGGCGCCCAGGTGGTGGCCCGGTGGCTGCGCGGCCATCCCGCGGTGCGGGAGGTCTTCTACCCCGGCGCGGACGGCGACCCGCGCCGGCTCATCGGCCGTCAGATGGCCGGCCCCGGTGCCGTGCTCGCCCTCGACCTCGGCAGCTACGAGGCCGCCGCGGCCGTGGCGCAGGGCTGCCGGCTCATCACCCACGCCGTCTCCCTCGGCGGGGTGGACTCCCTCGTCCAGCACCCGGCCGCCCTCACCCACCGCCCGGTCGCCGCCGAGGCCCGGCCGGGCGCGGGCATACTCCGGCTGTCCGTGGGCCTGGAGGCCCCCGAGGACCTCATCGACGACCTCGAGCAGGCGCTCGCCGCCGCCCCCGTGCGCGAGGAGCACCCCGCCACCACGTCGGTCTGAGGCGCGGGGCGGCTCAGGACTTCTTCGTCGACGCCCGGCCGGTGGAGCCCTTCTTCGCCGGGGCCTTGCGCGTGGTCTTCGCCCTCGTCGCCGGCTTCTTGCGGGTGGTCGGTCCCTTCGAGCGCTTCTCCGCGATGAGCTCGAAGGCCCGCTCCTCGGTCAGCGTCTCGGGGTCGTCCCCACGGCGCAGGGTGGCGTTGGTCTCCCCGTCGGTGACGTAGGGCCCGAACCGGCCATCCTTGGCGACGACCTTGCGGCCCGACACCGGGTCCTCGCCGAACTCGGCCAGCGGCGGCTTGGCGGCCCCGCGCCCGCGCTGCTTGGGCTGGGCGTAGATCGCCAGGGCCTCCTCGAGGGTGATGTCGAAGATCTGCGCCTCGGTCTCCAGCGAGCGGCTGTCGGTGCCCTTCTTGAGGTAGGGCCCGTAGCGGCCGTTCTGCGCGGTGATGTCCACGCCCTCGGCGTCCTGGCCGACGACCCGGGGCAGCGAGAGCAGCCGCAGGGCCGTGTCCAGCTCGATGGTGGCCAGGTCCATGTCGGCGAAGAGCGACCCGGTGCGCGGCTTGACCTTGGCCTTCTTCTTCGCGCCCTTGGCCTCGCCGTCCTCGTCCTCGACCACCTCGGTGACGTAGGGCCCGTAGCGGCCGTTCTTGGCGATGATCTCCCGGCCGGTCTCGGGGTCGGTGCCGAGCACCCTCCCGTCGTCGGCGGCGGCCGCGAGCAGCTCCTCGGCCTTGGCCGCGGTCATCTCGTCCGGGGCGATCTCGTCGGGCACGGTCGCCCGGCGCGGGGTCTCCCCCTCCTCGCCGGGCAGCTCGACGTAGGGGCCGTAACGACCGACCCGCACGACCGTCCCGTCCCCGGTCGTCACCGCGGACACGGCGCGGGCGTCGATGTCGCCGAGGTCGGCGACGAGGTCGCGCAGCCCCTGGGTGGAGGTCGCCTGGTCGCCGAAGTAGAAGCGCTGCAGCCAGGCGACCCGCTGCTCCTCGCCGTGGGCGATCTTGTCGAGGTCGCTCTCCATCGACGCCGTGAAGTCGTAGTCGACCAGCCGCGGGAAGTGCTGCTCGAGCAGCTGGGTCACCGCGAAGGCCAGCCAGGTCGGCACCAGCGCCGAGCCGCGGCTGTGCACGTAGCCGCGGTCCTGGATGGTGCCGACGGTCGCGGCGTAGGTCGAGGGCCGGCCGATGCCGCGCTCCTCCAGCGCCTTGACCAGCGTCGCCTCGGTGTAGCGGGCGGGCGGGCTGGTCTGGTGGCCCTGCGCGTCGGCCCGCAGCGTCTCCAGCGCGACACCCTCGCTCAGCTTGGGCAACCGCATACCCATGGCGCTGTCGTCGCCGTAGCGGCTCTCG
Organism: Serinicoccus chungangensis; assembly: GCF_001483745.1. Taxonomy (GTDB): domain Bacteria; phylum Actinomycetota; class Actinomycetes; order Actinomycetales; family Dermatophilaceae; genus Ornithinicoccus; species Ornithinicoccus chungangensis_A. The sequence goes on from NZ_LQBL01000031.1 coordinate 90,154, forward strand.
TCGCGACCCTCCTCGTAGGCGGCGAGGAAACCGCGGAAGGTGATGACGGTGCCGGAGGCGGAGAACTGCGCGCTGGAGTATGTCGTCCCCCCCGCGCTCGTGCCCTCCGGCAGGGTCGCGGTGAGCCGGACGCTGGCGGTCGACCCCTTGGCGTCGGCCATCTGGGAGGCGACGGTCCGCTTCCAGATGAGCTCGTAGAGCGCGTACTCCCCGCCGCGGATCTCACCGGCCACCTGCGCCGGGGTGCGGAAGGTGTCGCCCGCGGGTCGGATCGCCTCGTGCGCCTCCTGGGCGTTCTTGCTCTTCTTGCCGTAGACGCGAGGGCTCTCGGGCACGAAGTCGGCGCCGTACATGTCGCGCGCCTGGCTGCGGGCGGCGCTCACGGCCCCGCTCGACAGGTTGGTCGAGTCGGTGCGCATGTAGGTGATGTAGCCGTTCTCGTAGAGCCGCTGCGCGGTGCGCATGGTGCTCTGGCTGTTCATCCGCAGCTTGCGGGACGCCTCCTGCTGCAGGGTGGAGGTCGTGAAGGGGGCCGAGGGGCGGCGGGTGTAGGGCTTCTCCGAGACCTCCCGCACGACGACGTCGGCCTCGCGGGTGCCGGCGGCGATGGCCTCCGCCGCGGCGGCGTCCAGCTGGACGGCGTTCGCGGTCCTCAGCGTGCCGTCGTCGGCGAAGTCGCGGCCGCTGGCGACCTTGGACCCGTCGATCCCGGTGAGCTTGGCCTCGAAGCCCTGGCCGCTGTTGCCGCCGGGGGCGAACTCCCCCTCGACGTCCCAGTAGGAGGCGACCTTGAAGGCCATCCGCTCGCGCTCGCGCTCCACCACCAGCCGGGTCGCGACCGACTGGACGCGGCCGGCCGACAGCCCCTGCTTGACCTTGCGCCACAGCACGGGGGACACCTCGTAGCCGTAGAGCCGGTCGAGGATGCGGCGGCTCTCCTGCGCGTCGACGAGGTGGGTGTCCAGCTCGCGGGTGTCGTTGACGGCGCGCTGGATGGCCTCCTTGGTGATCTCGTGGAAGACCATGCGGCGCACCGGCACCTTGGGCTTGAGGACCTCGAGCAGGTGCCAGGCGATCGCCTCCCCCTCACGGTCCTCGTCGGTCGCCAGGAAGAGCTCGTCGGCGTCCTTGAGCGCCCGCTTGAGCTCGGTGACCTTCTTCTTCTTGTCCGCGTCGACCACGTAGTAGGGCTCGAAGCCGTCGTCGACGGCGATCGCGAACTTGCCGTAGGGCCCCTTCTTCATGTCGGCAGGGAGCTCGGAGGGGTTCGGCAGGTCCCGGATGTGCCCGACGCTCGCGTCGACCCGGAAGTCCTTGCCGAGGTACTCGCCGATCTTCTGCGCCTTCGCCGGGGACTCGACGATGACCAGCTTGGTGCCAGGTGCCACAGGATCTCCTTCGCCCCGTGTGCCGCGGATTCGTCGCGACCTCCGACACGGGACCTCGGGCGTCACCGTAGCCCATCGCCAGGGGCGGGCTACGCTGGCTCCCTATGGCGGCGAAGCGTGCGACCTCGACGAGCGGCAGGCAGCGGCGGCCGGGCCGTGGTTGCGCCCGGGGCGCGAGGCCGACGGTCCTCCTCCTGGCCCTGGGGGCGGTGCTGGTCGCGGGCTGCGACGACGACGCCGGCGGGGGCGGGGACGACCCGGCCTCCGGCGACGGTCAGACGTCCACCCCCACCGGGGGCGGCGGGGACACCGGGGGTGGTGACGCGGGCGGGGACGGTGCCGACGGCACCGCGGACGCACCCGCGGCGGAGCCGGCTCCCCCGCCCACCGCACCGGCCGACATCGAGCCCGAGCGGGGCGAGCGCAGCGTGTCCGAGGACGGCTCGACCATCACCGTCCAGGGGGACCGGGCCGCCTTCGTGACGCCGACCGGCAACCTCGCGTGCGTGCTCAACGGCCCGAGCGCGTCCTGCCAGCTGCTCGACATGGCCTACTCGCCGAACCCCGACCACCTCGTCGAGGACGCGGTCGGCGAGTGCGCCGCGGACGCGGCCGACACCATGGTCCTCACCGATGCCGGGGGCGTGTGGACGTGCCCCCCGGAGACGCTCACGAGGACCGCCGCCGCCACCGAGGGCGGCTGGTGGGCCGAGGCGGCGGGCGCCCCGACGACCGGCGTCGAGGACACCGACGCGGCCGTCCTGGAGTACGGCCTCACCCTGCGCGTCGGGGACACGACCTGCCTGTCCAGCGAGGACGGCGTCACCTGCCGCAGCGGCGACCTGGGCCGGCAGTTCTTCATCTCCCGCAACGCCTACCGCTTCGGCGCCAGCTGACCGAGGCCGCGGGGCCGGGCGCGGGGCCTCGGCTCAGCGCAGCAGCCCGTCCTTGACCAGCTCGCGCAGGGTCGGCAGAACCGCCTGCTCGACCTGGTCCGCGGGCTGCTCGGTGAGGACGGCCAGGCCGGCGCACAGCTGGCGGGCGGTGAGCTCGCCGTCGCAGGCACCGACGAGCCCGGCGGCGAGCGTGTCGAGTCGTACGGTGCGGCGCAGCCCGCCACCCTGCCGGACCTGGATCACCTGCGGGTCGGGGTCGCCGGGCCGGCCGATGCGGTCCTCCGTGACGTCGTCGGCGACCTGCCACGGCGTGTCCAGCAGCTCGGCCTCGCCGTGCTCGGCCAGCCAGGTGCGGGCCTCCAGCCCGGCGAGGACCGTCGGTCCCATGGGGGAGGCCACCGGTCCCCGGACGTCCATGAGGTCCAGCCACGGCTCGCGCCCGGTGCGCGGTCGACGGAGGGTCACGACGCCGAAGCCGAGCCGCTCGACCCCGCGCTCGGCGAAGTCGTCCAGCCACGCGGCATACAGCTCCTCGAAGCCGGCACTGCCCGGCTGGTGCCCGCCGTCGCGCGTCCACGTCTCGGCGTAGTCCGCGACGTCCTGCTCCTCCCGCTGCACGACCCAGGCGTCCAGGCCGGAGCCCGCGAACCAGGCCCCCACGTGCTCGGTCCAGTCCTCCCCCGCGCGCAGCTCCCAGTTGGCGAGCAGCTGGGCGGTCCCGCCCGGCCTCAGGTGCTCGCGCAGCCCCCGCACGAGGCCGGCGACGAGGGTGTCGCCGGCCCGACCCCCGTCGCGGTACTCGTAGAGCGGCACGCCGGTACGGCGCGGGGTGATGACGAAGGGCGGGTTGCTGACGACGAGGTCGAACTGCTCCCCGGCCACCGGCTCCAGCAGGCTGCCCGCCCGCAGCTGCGCGTCCACCCCGTTGAGCGCCAGCGTGAACCGGGCGAAGGCCAGGGCGCGCTGCGAGACATCGGTCGCGGCGAGGTATGCCGCGTGCCCGGCCAGGTGCAGGACCTGGACCCCGCTGCCCGTGCCGATGTCCAGGGCGCGCTCCACCCGGGGCCGGGGTGCCCAGCTGGCGAGCGTCGTGGAGGCCCCACCGATCCCGAGGACGTGGTCGGTCGGCAACGGACCACCGGTCGCCATCTCCGAGCGGTCGGAGACGACCCACCACGACTCCTGCTCGGTGGCGTAGGGCCGCAGGTCGCAGGCCGCCACGAGCCTCCCCTCGGCGTCGTCGACGACCAGGCCGAGCCGCAGCAGACCGGTGGCGCCGAGCCGGGGCAGGGCCGCGTCGAGGAGCTCACGTCGGACCGCGCTGCCCAGCGCGAAGAGCCGGCACAGCACGGCGACGGGGTCGGAGGACCCCTGCGTGGCGCGGAGCGCCGGGAGCGGCTGCTCGCGGTGCAGCGCCGCCACCGCGACCGGCCCGAGCACCTGCGCCAGGGCGTCGACGGTGTAGCCCACCTCCCCCAGGTCGGCCCGCAGGTCGGCCAGGAGGCTCGGGTCCTCGACGGAGGGCGGGGGCAGGCTCAGCGCTCGACCGCCGTGGCCGGCACGTCGTCGCTCTCGCCGATGGCGATGTCGCGCCGCTTGGACACGACGACGGCGGTGACGATGACGGCGAAGGCCGCCGCGGCGATCCCCCACCGGACGACGTCGTTGGCGCCGTCGCCGTAGGTGAGGCCGATGATGGCCGGGGCGATGAGCAGCGCCACCAGGTTCATGACCTTGAGCAGCGGGTTGATCGCCGGGCCGGCGGTGTCCTTGAACGGGTCGCCGACGGTGTCGCCGATGACCGTCGCCTCGTGGGCCGGGGTGCCCTTGCCGCCGAAGTTGCCGTCCTCGACGATCTTCTTGGCGTTGTCCCACGCGCCGCCGGCGTTGGCGAGGAAGACCGCCATGAGCACGCCGGTGCCGATGGCTCCGGCGAGGTAGCCCGCGAGCGCGCCGACGCCGAGACCGAAGCCGACGGCGATCGGGGCGAAGATCGCGAGCAGGCCGGGGGTGGCCAGCTCGCGCAGCGAGTCGCGGGTGCAGATGTCGACGACCCGGGCGTACTCCGGCTTCTCCGAGTAGTCCATGATCCCGGGCTTCTCGCGGAACTGCCGGCGCACCTCGAAGACGATCGCGCCCGCCGCGCGGGTCACCGCGTTGATCGCCAGACCGGAGAAGAGGAAGACGACGGCGCCGCCGATGAGCACGCCGACCAGGGCCCGCGGGTCGAAGACGAGGAAGGACTGCAGCACGTCGCCGCTGGCGTCCCCGGCCGTCTCCAGCGCCTGCAGGATCGCGTCGAGGTAGGACCCGAAGAGCGCGGTGGCGGCGAGGACGGCCGTCGCAATGGCGATGCCCTTGGTGATGGCCTTGGTGGTGTTGCCCACGGCGTCCAGCTCGGTGAGGATCTGGGCGGCCTCGCCGTCCACGTCCCCGGACATCTCGGCGATGCCCTGGGCGTTGTCGCTCACCGGGCCGAAGGTGTCCATCGCGACGATGACGCCGACCGTGGTGAGCAGCCCGCAGCCCGCGAGGGCGACGTAGAACAGCGACAGGATGAGCGACCCGCCGCCGAGGGTGAAGATGGCGAAGATCGCCGCGGCGATGGTCACCGCGGTGTAGACCGCGGACTCCAGGCCGACGCCGATCCCGGAGAGGATGACCGTGGCCGGCCCGGTCAGCGAGGTGCGCGCCACGTCGTTGGTGGGCTTGGTCTCGGTGCCGGTGAAGTAGCCGGTGAGCCAGAGGATGAAGGCGGCGAGCACGATGCCGATGACCACCGAGGCGGCGGCACCCATGGCGGCGTTGACCTGCTCGCCGCCGCCGTCGCCGGCCCCCAGGTCGAAGCCCCCGGTGACCGAGAGCTCGGTGGGCAGGAAGACGAAGGCCGCGACGACCGAGGCGACCGCGGCGATGCCCGCGGAGATGTAGAAGCTGCGGTTGATCGCCGCCAGTCCGCTCTCCCCCGCGCGGGCCTTGGTGATGAAGACCCCCACGATCGCGGTGAGCACGCCGATGGCCGGGATGACGAGCGGGAAGACCAGGCCGCCGTCCGAGCCGAGCGCCGCGGTGCCGAGGATGAGCGCCGCGACGAGGGTCACGGCATACGACTCGAAGAGGTCGGCCGCCATGCCGGCGCAGTCACCCACGTTGTCGCCGACGTTGTCCGCGATCGTCGCGGCGTTGCGGGGGTCGTCCTCGGGGATGCCGGCCTCGACCTTGCCGACGAGGTCGGCCCCGACGTCGGCGGCCTTGGTGAAGATGCCGCCGCCCACGCGCATGAACATCGCGAGCAGCGCGGCCCCGAAGCCGAAGCCCTCGAGCACCTTGGCGGCATCCCCCTGGTAGACGAGCACGACGACCGCCGCGCCGAGCAGCCCCAGCCCGACCGTGGCCATGCCGACGGTGCCGCCGGTGCGGAAGGCGATGCGCATGCCGTCGTCCCGTCCGGTGGTGCGCGCGGCCTCCGCGACCCGCATGTTGGCGGCGGTGGCGAGGTTCATCCCCAGCCAGCCGATGGCGGCCGAGAAGCCGGCACCGAAGAGGAAGGCCACCGAGCGCCCGACCCGGACCATCATGTCGTCCGCGGGGAGCGCCAGGAGCAGCACGAAGGCGACCGCCGCGAAGACCGCGAGCGTCCGGAACTGCCGACCGAGGTAGGCCGAGGCACCCTCCTGGACCGCTCCGCCGATCTCCTGCATCGACTCCGTCCCGGGTGAGGCGGCCAGGACCTCCCGGCGGAACATGAAGCCCATGACGAGGGCGACGAGGGCGATGCACAGCACCACGATGACGATCGAGGTGTCGGCACCCGAGAGCGAGACCTCGCTCGCGGCAGCGACTGGGGACATGTGTGCCTCCTCAGAGGGCCCGCACCGTTGCGGGCGACGACGCGGTGAGACCGCAGGACATCCATCGGACGTGGCCACTGTAGTGATCCCGGGTGCGCGTGCCTAACACCTCGTGCCGTGCGGTGCGCACACGGTGTCGGTGCACGGGCGTAGCGTGGTGGCGAGATGGACGACCCGACCTCGCCGACCTTCGACCCGCAGACCGCCCTCGACCGCCTCGCCTCCGGCGCGCGCTCCGGGCGGCTGCGGCACGTGCGGACGGTGCCCGCGCGCCAGGGCCGGAGCGCGCCCTGGCCGACGTGGTGCGCAGCGCCGGTCAAGGCGGCGCTCCTGGGCCAGGGGATCCAGGCGCCGTGGGAGCACCAGGCGCAGGTGGCCGAGCTGGCCCGCTCGGGGCAGCACGTCATCGTGTCGACCGGGACGGCCTCGGGCAAGTCGCTGGGCTACCTCGTCCCGGTGCTCACCGCGCTGAGCGAGGGTACCGGCGCCGTGACCGGTCGCGGGGCCACCGCGCTCTACCTCGCCCCCACCAAGGCCCTCGGCGCCGACCAGGAGACGAGGGTGCAGGGCCTGGCCGTGCCGGGGGTCCGGGTGGCCCGCCTCGACGGGGACACGCCGACCGAGGAGCGCCGGTGGGTCCGCGAGCACGCGCACTACGTCCTCACCAACCCCGACCTGCTGCACCACACCCTGCTGCCCGGCCACGAGCGGTGGGCCCCCTTCCTCCGCTCGCTGCGCTACGTCGTCGTCGACGAGTGCCACATCTACCGCGGGGTGTTCGGGGCCCACGTCTCGGCCGTGCTGCGGCGCCTCCTGCGCGTCGCGGCGAGGTATGGCGCGACCCCGACCGTGGTCCTGGCCTCGGCGACCGTGGCGGAGCCGGAGCCGCTGGGCCGGGCCCTGCTCGGCCAGGACGTCGTGGCGGTGACCGCCGACGCGTCGCCCCGGCGGGAGACCGTCGTGGCCCTGTGGCAGCCGGACGAGCGGGAGGACGGGCGGCGTCGCAGCACCGTCGGCGAGGCCGCCGACCTGCTCACCGACCTCGTGGGCGCCGGCGTGCAGACCGTCGCCTTCGCCCGCTCGCGACCGGGGGTCGAGCAGGTCGCCAGCCGCGCCCGGGACGCCTCCGCCGGGCTCCCCGGGACCGCGGGGGCCGTCGCGGCCTACCGGGGCGGCTACCTGCCCGAGGAGCGGCGAGCCCTGGAGTCGGCGCTGCGCGAGCGACGGCTCATGGGCCTGGCCGCGACCAGCGCCCTGGAGCTCGGCATCGACATCGCCGGGCTGGACGCCGTGGTCATGGCCGGCTGGCCGGGCACCCGCGCCTCCTTCTGGCAGCAGGTGGGGCGCGCCGGGCGCAGCGGTGCCCCCTCCCTCGCCCTGCTGGTGGCGGCTGACGACCCCCTCGACGCCTACCTCCTGGACCACCCCGAGCTGATCTTCGAGGCACCGGTCGAGTCCTGCGTCCTGGACCCGGAGAACCCCTACGTGCTCGGACCGCACCTCGCCGCGGCCGCCGCCGAGCTCCCGCTCACCGAGCAGGACGAGCGGTGGTTCGGGACGGGGCTGCGGGCGCTGGCCGAGCAGCTCGTCGTGGGCGGCGTGCTGCGGGCCCGGCCGACGGGGTGGTACTGGGCACGCCCGGACCGCGCCAGCGACCACGTGGCCCTGCGCGGTGCCGGTCAGACCGTGCAGATCGTCGACAGCCGCAGCGGCCGCGTCCTCGGCACGGTCGACGAGGCCCGCGCCCTGACGACGGTGCACGAGGGCGCGGTCTACGTCCACCAGGGCGAGCCGTACGTCGTCACCTCCCTCGACCTCGACGCCTCCGTGGCGCTGGTCGTGCACGGCGACCCCGGCTGGACGACCCGGGCGCGCAGCGAGAGCAGCTTCCGCATCCGCGCCCGGCACACCGAGGCGCGGTGGGGCGCGGCGACGCTCGCCTCCGGACGGGTGGAGGTGACCACGCAGGTCACCGCCTTCCAGCGGGTGCTCCCCGACGGCAGCGTCATCGGCACCCACCCGCTCGACCTGCCTGCCCGCACCCTCGTCACCCAGGCCGTGTGGTGGACCCTGCCTGCGGAGGAGCTCGCCCTCGCCGGGCTGTCCGAGCAGGACGTGCCCGGCGCGCTGCACGCCGCGGAGCACGCCTCGATCGGCATGCTGCCCCTGCTGGCCACCTGCGACCGCTGGGACATCGGTGGGGTGTCCACGGCGCTGCACCCGGACACCGGCCTGCCGACCGTCATGGTCTACGACGGCTACCCGGGAGGGGCCGGGTTCAGCCACCGGGCCTTCCGGGAGGCCGCCCAGTGGCTGGCCGCGACCCGCGACCTCGTCGAGAGCTGCCGGTGCGCCGAGGGCTGCCCGGCCTGCGTCCAGTCGCCCAAGTGCGGCAACGGCAACGAGCCGTTGGACAAGGCCGGCGCGGTCGCCGTGCTGGACCACCTGCTCAGCGAGCGGGACGCCGTCCTCCCCACCGGCTGAGGCCCCGGTCGCGGACCGGCCCCAGCCGCGGCCCGGCGTGCACGGCGCCACCTGGCTGATCTGCCCAGGTCGCCCCACCGGCTGCGCTAGTCTCAGCCCCGACGGGTCGGCCCGTCGTCAGGCTCCTGCTGGGGCCAGCCCTCCTCGAAAGGATCCGCGATGGTCGTCTTCGGAGTCGTCCTGCTGCTCCTCGCCCTGGCCGTCATCATCTACATGTGGTTGGCCACCCGGGGCATGGACCCGGTCCAGATCTCCTACGGCGTCCTCAACGTGGACCTCACCCCGATCTGGCTGTTCGCCATCGGGGGCATCGCCCTGGCCGCCGCCACGAGCGGCCTCTGGCTGCTGGCGGTCGGCACCCGCGCCAAGGCCCGTCGGGCCCGCGAGGTCCGCGAGCTGCGCCGCCAGGCCAAGGACTCCGACCGGCGCACCGAGCGAGAGCGGGACGCCGCCCGCCTCGGCAGCACCGAGGGCCGGACCACGGGCACCGACGGCCCGGCGACCAAGGACGACCGGTCCACCCCCATCCTCCCCCGTCAGACCCCGGGCAGCAGCAGCGGCCAGGGCACTTCCGGGCGTCCCACCACCGGTCCCAGCGCCTGACCAGGCGCCCGACCCGCATCTCCACCCGCGCCGGGGCACCACCCGGCCTGCACGGCCCACGACCGCCCCACCACCGTGCGCACCCACGGCCCCTACAGGGCCACCACCGCACACAACCACCCCCCAGGTCCAGCACGACCCACGACCGCCCCACCACCGTGCGCACCCATGGCCCCTGCAGGGCCACCACCGCACACAGCCCCCCACGTCCAGCACGACCCACGACCGCCCCACCACCGTGCGCACCCATGGCCCCTGCAGGGCCACCACCGCACACAGCCCCCCAGGTCCAGCACGACCCACGACCGTCCCACCACCGTGCGCACCCACGGCCCCTACAGGGCCACCACCGCACACGGAGGGCCCGGGCCGAGCGGCCGCGGCCGGGCTCGGCGGGTGCGTGGTCACCCGGACGGAGCGACCGAGGCACCGGCACGGGCCGTCACCGCGACGGCCCACCGGGTCCCCCCGACGGCCCGCTCCACGTCAAGGGTGACCTCCGGCAGGGGCGAGGGACCCTGGCGGGTGACCGTGCATCTCCGCAGCTCCACGCCGTGCTGATCGGTCACCCGCGCCGCCCGTGCACAGGCGGCACTGTCGTCGACCCCCTGCACGAGCTGACCAGCAGCCGCCAGCGACGCCAGGTCGGCGGCCGTCCGCGCCTGCTGGCCGGCGACGAGGACGGCGACCAGCCCCAGGGCCAGCACCAGGACGGTGACCAGGCCCCCGACGACGCCGATGGCCAGCACCACCGCGGAACCGCGCTCCAGCTCTGGCGCTGCCTCTGCCGGCAGCCGGACCTTCCGCCTCACGGGAGCACCCCGGGCTCCCAGACCGCGTGGGCGCTCGCCGTCGCCCCCGGCAGCCCCGGGAGCAGCCGGGAGCGGGGTCGGGCCTCGACGATCACGCGCACCCCCACCGCGTCCTCCACGACCTCGACGGTGGAGCCCCCCGGGGCCCGCTGCAGCGCGGCCTGCTGGACCGTGCCGGGCTGCTCGCCGCGGGACGCGGCGCGCGCTGCCACGCGCGCCGCGTCCTCGCACCGGACCTGATCCACCCCGAGGCTCAGGGCGGTCAGGCAGATCGCGAGCACCAGGAGGATCGAGGGGATCGTGAGCGCCAGCTCGGCGCTGACCATCCCCCGGTCACCGACGTGGCGCCCGCGACCGGTCACAACGACACCGAGAGCGCGGTCGTGATCACCGAGGTGACGACCCCCTGAACGGCCCCCGACTGCAGGATCGCCAGGAGCACGGCCGCGAAGGCGCAGGCGGCGATGGTGCCCACGGCATACTCCGCCGTCGTCATGCCGGCGTCCCGACGCTCGCGCAGCTGCCGGATGGCTGCTGCGGGAGTGATGGTGTTCTTCTTCTTCATGGTTCCCCTCCTTGTGGGTGGGTGCGCCTCAGGGCGAGACGCACGTCGGACGACCGTCTGGCCGTCAGTTCAGCGGCCTCACCAGGACAGGTCCCGGACGAGGGCGAGGACGAGCGGGACGACGGTGCTGAGCACGAAGCCGGGCAGGAAGGCCAGCCCCAGGGGGACGACCAGCCGCACCCCCAGCCGAGCGGTCGCCACCTCCACCCCCGCGACGGCGTGCCGCCGCAGGTCGGTGGCGGCCTGGCGCAGCGCCGGTCCCGGCGACACCCCCGCGAGCGCAGCGATCTCCATGCTCAGCCGGGCGGCCCGCCACCGCGGCCCGGCGGTCGCCCAGCTCGGGCCCGGGTCCAGACCCAGCAGGAGGTCCCGGCCCACGCCGTCCAGCTCCTCCCGCAAGGGCGGCGGCAGGACCAGGGCCACGTGACGGGCCGCCGACCCCAAGGAGCTGCCCCCCTGCAGTGCGAGAGCCAGCAGGTCCAGCGCCTCGGGAACCCCGGCCACCGTCACCCCGGGGCGGGTGGTCCGTCGGTGAGGACGAGGTGTCCACCCCGGTGTCGCGGCCGACCACCACAGCAGCGGGACCACCCCGGCGGCCGCGGTCAGCGCGGCCAGCACCACGTGGACCCCGCTCATGGGGACCACCCCGACCACCGGGACCACCGGGACCCCGCGACGGGCGCCCTCACCGTGCGCTCCGCAGCACGTCGGCGACCAGGCGGCGCACCAGCACCTGGCCGAGCAGCAGCAGGGTGGCCCCCGCAGCCAGGCTTGCCCACGCCGTGGGGGTCGCGTACAGCACGGTGGGAGGCACCCCGAGCACCGCGGCCAGGGCGACGCCGGCCAGCGGCAGGCAGGTCAGCACGGTGGCGGTGGCCCGGGCACCGGCGCTGGCGGCGTCCACGGCGTTCTCCAGCCGGCGCCGCTCCCGTGCCGTGTGGGCGCTGACCCGCAGGGCCTCGGCGAGCGGTGCGCCCGCCCGGGAGGCGACCTGCCAGGACCGTGCCACCGCGCCGAGGGTGGGGGTCCCGGCCCGGCGGGCCAGTCGGTCCCAAGCAGGGGCCAGCGGCTCCCCCTCCCGTGCGGCACGGGCGACGACGGCCCAGTCGGGCCCACCCGACCGCGCGGCAGGCCGGGCGCGCTCCAGGGCGAGACCGACGGCTCGGTTCACCGGGAGCCCACCCTCGAGCGCGGCCGCAATGGTGTCCACCACCTCGAGCTCCGCGGCGTCGGCCTCGACACCGGTGTGCCGGCGCCCCGGCGAGCGCAGTCGCCGACGGCGCAGCAGGTCGTGGAGCCGCCGGAGCATGAGCGGGGTGCGGTGCGTGCGAGCGGGCTGGGCGGACCCGGGGCGCTCGGCGGACCCGGGGCGCCCGGCGTGCCCGGGGCGCCCGGCGTGCCCGGGGACACCGCCCACCAGCACGGCCGTCGCCGCCAGCACGGCGAGCACCACCAGCTGCACCCCGGGCGGCCACGGCGGGAGGGTCACGGGAGCACCTGCGGTGGCAGACCGAGACGGCGCGCCAGTTGCGGTCGCGCGGGCCCGGGACGCCACGCGCCGGGTCCCCCGCCGAGCGCGGTGACACACTCCACCCCCTCGCCCCTCGCCCCCAGGACGGCCACCTCGCGGAGCCGACGGTGTCCCGCGGCGTCCCTGTCGAGGTGCAGGACGACCTCGATGGCACTGAGGAGCTGGGCCCGGACCGCGTCGCCCGACATGTCCGCGAGCGCACCGAGGGCGGTGAAGCGGGCCACGACGTCGCGCGCCGTGTTGGCGTGCACGGTGCCGCAACCCCCCTCGTGCCCGGTGTTGAGCGCGGTCAGCAGTTCCCGCACCTCGGCTCCGCGGACCTCGCCCACCACGACCCGATCGGGCCGCATCCGCAGCGACTGGCGGACCAGGGTCGTCATCGTCACCTCGCCACGCCCCTCGATGTTGGCCGGCCGGCCCTGCAGGTGGACCACGTGGGGATGGGCGATCCGCAGCTCCCGGACGTCCTCGACGACGACGATCCGCTGGCTCGGCGCGCAGCGGGACAGCAGGGCGCCCAGCAGCGTGGTCTTGCCCGTCCCGGTGCCGCCGCTGACCAGGAACGACACCTGGGAGGCCACCACCGCGTCCAGGACCCGGGCCGCCTTCTCGTCCAGGGCACCCCACGCGGCCAGGTCCTCCAGGGTCGGCACCTCGGTGCGCGGCACCCGGAGGCTCACGTGCGCCCCACCATCCACCAGGGGCGGCAGCAGCGCGTGCAGACGCAGCCCACCGGGGAGCAGCCCGTCCACCCACGGGCTGGACTCGTCCAGCCGTTGCCCGGCGAGGGCGGCCAACCGGACGGCGAGCCGCCGCACGCTGCGCTCGTCCGCGAGGCGGGCAGCGGTGCGCTCGGGGCCCTGGCCCCGGTCGACCCACACGCCTGCCTCACCGTTGACCAGCACATCCGTGACCAGCGGGTCCTGGAGGAGGGGCCCGAGCGGCCCCAGGGCGGCCATGAGGTCCGGTTCCGGCGGACGCGTCGTCGTGGTCATGCCCCGACCGTGGCCCGGGCAGCCGTGCCACCGCCAGGTGCGGCCGCCGATCTGTGGACGGGACACGTCGGCCGCGGAGGATGTGGAGGGCGCGAGGAGGTCGACGCCGACCGTGCGGGCGACAGGGTCGTGGAACCACTCGTGAAGGCGGCCCGGGGCCGACCCCGCAGGCGCCGGACGAGGGCGACCGGGCGAGGAGGAAACCCCCGGGAAAGGGGACGGCCCCGGCGGGGGGAGCCGGGGCCGTCGGTGTTCAGGATCAGGGGGGGATGATCCTGAACACCCGCGCTGCAACTCTTTCGAGGAGCGCTGTTCATCAAGTATGCACGACCGACGAGGCCCGATGCAAGCTGCTGGAGGCATGTCGGAGCGTCGCCGGACAGCAGCCCGGACGACCGCGTCCGCACCGGCCTACGACCGCTGCGCCGCTCCGCCCCTCGTCCGGCGCGACGGCACCCCGGCACCGCCCGGACGACCTGCCGAGGACGCTCAGCCCAGACGCCCGGCGCGGACGGCGTCGGCGACCCGGCCACCCTCGGCAGCTCCGCGCACGACCGCCTCCGTGCAGTGCTCCAACCACAGCCTCACACCGTCCGGGTCACCAGAGGTGTACGCGGCCAGGGCACCGCGGTAGTCCGTGCCGACACGATCGGCGTGACCGTGCTCGGGCACCGCCACCCCCGTCGGGTCCACCCCCGAAACCCGGAGCACGCTGCGCTCCAGCGCCCGCGCGACCAGACCGTTGCCGACGACGAAGGGACGGGCCACGACGATCTCCGCGTGCGCGACGGCGACCACGAGCAGGGCGGGCAGGCGGCCCCCGGGGACCTCCCGGAGGAGACCGTGCACCGCCTGCAGCCGGGCGGTCGCCTCAGCGGCTTCTGGCGCCGGACCGAGCACCGCCACCCCCTCCGCAGCCTCGGCCGTCCCCCGCGGTCGCCCCACCTCCTGCGGGGGGACCAGACCCGCGGCCGCGGCCGTGTGCAGACCGGCCAGCAGCTGGGCGGGCGCCGCCAGCTCCGCCAGGGTGACCCGCTCGGTGCGGGCGGTGACGCGAGCGGCGGCCCGGACGGTCCGCCATACCGGGTCGTCGTGGTCGCCGTCGGAGACCGCCCCACGCATGAGGTCCCGGACGGCGGCCAGGCTGCCGTCGGAGCCGGCCGGCTCGGCCCCCTCGAGCAGGGCGGAGGCCGTCGCGCCACGGACCCGCGACTCCGCCGCCGCCTCGGGGGTGCGTCGGCGTAGTCCTCCGTGCCAGCGCAGGGTCGTGCAGGCGTCCCGGGCGCGGTCCATGCCCTCCCCGACGCCGGGCAGCGCAGCCAGTGCCCGGAGGGCGTCGTGCGCGGAGCTCATCGGGCCACTGTAGGTCGGCAGCAGCCGCCCCCTCACCCCCTGGGGGGAGCCGCCCGACCTGCGGAAAAGCCTACTGGGAAGTCTTTAACAAATCTTTGCCAAATGTGGTTCAGAGCACTGACGGGCCACTGGCACACTGGACGTATCGACCCAGGAGCCCCCTCCGCGGAGGGTGCGGCTCTGCCGGCTGTCACGGGACCGGTTCGTCGACACGGTGCCCGCTCGGCACTGAACAGGGGGTGCCGGGCGGGCATCGTGCTGTCCGGACGCCGCCGAGCCACCCCCGGTGAGCCAGCCGGTCCGCCGATCCTGCGCCCGCGTAGCTGCCGGGATACGATCGGCCGCATGTCAACTCCCGCCAAAGCCGACACCACCGCGCCGGCCGCACCCGCCGACAAGCGTTCCCTCGGCCAGCTCGTGTCCGACGTGTCCCTGGATGTCTCGCAGATCATGCGGGGCGAGATCGAGCTGGCCAAGGCCGAGATCAAGCAGGACGTCACGCACGCCGGCAAGGGCGCAGGCATGTTCGTCGGGGCCGCGCTTTTCGGTCTCTACGGCCTCGGCCTGCTCTTCCTGGGCCTCGCCGGCGTCCTCGCCATCTGGCTGAGCTGGTGGGCCGGGCTCCTCATCGTGGCCGGCGTCCTCTTCGTCGTGGCCGGCGTCCTCGCCCTGGTCGGCAAGGGGCAGGTCACCAAGGTCAACGGGAAGCCGGAGCGGGCCATCCGCGAGGGCAAGGAGACGGTGGACACCGTCAAGGCTGCGGCGAAGGGTGAGCAGCGCGCGCCGGCACTGGAGAACGCGCGCCGCTGACGCCGAGCCGGGAGCGAGCGCCGCGGACGCTCACGCGGCGACCGCCTGGCGCCGGCACGCCCGCCGCCGGCGCGCTCGCCGCAGTCCGGTCCCACCAGCGGCGGTCCGGCCTGCCCACCCCGACGACGACCGCCCCCTCAGAGCTCGAGCTCGCGGGTCGGGGCGCCACCCCACTCCGGGGCGATCCCCGCGAGCTCGAGGATGCGGTCCAGCAGTCCGGCCGTGAAGCCCCAGACCAGCAGCCCGTCGACCTCCCAGCCCGGCCCGACGAAGCCGCTGGGGTGGTGGACCCGGAAGCGCCGACCAGGGTCGGTGAGGTCCCGGACCTCCGGCTGCAGCACCCTCGCCACCTCCCGCACCTCCTTGGCCCACAGCGAGGCCGGGTCCGGTCGACGCCACCACGCCAGCACCGGGGTGACGTCGTAGCCCGAGACCGGGATGTGCAGGGTCGGCAGCTCCCCCAGCACCTCCACGCCGGAGGCCTCCAGCCCGACCTCTTCGGCGGCCTCCCGGAGCGCTGTCGCGGCGGCGTCCGCATCGCCGTCCTCGGTCCCGCCGCCCGGGAAGGCGGGCTGGCCCGCGTGCGAGCGCATGGTGTGCGCCCGCTCGGTGATGACCACGGTCGTCGCGTCGGGGTCGCCCGGGTCCTCGACGCCGGGCGCGAAGAGGACCAGCACGGCCGAGCGCCGACGACCGCCGTCCGGCGGGGGCAGGAACCGGCTGAAGCGCTCCCCCGGCAGCTCCGGCAGCGCCCCGACCAGCGTGGTCAGCCACTCGGGTGGGGGCCAGCCCTCGGCAGGCACCGCGCTCACGCGCGGGGACCCGTGCGCACCAGGCGGGCGGCCGCCGCCGGGTCGGTCTCTCCCTCGCCGTAGGACGGGCAGAGGCGGGCCACCGGGCAGGCGCCGCAGGCGGGCTTGCGCGCGTGGCAGATGCGGCGACCGTGGAAGATGAGGACGTGCGAGAGCTGGGTCCAGTCCCGCCGGGGGAAGAGCGCGCCGACCGCGTGCTCGACCGCCACCGGGTCCGTCTCGTCGGTCCACCCGAAGCGGCGCGCCACCCGACCGAGGTGGGTGTCGACCGTGATGCCGGGCACGTCGAAGGCGTTGCCCAGGACGACGTTGGCGGTCTTGCGACCCACGCCGGGCAGCGTGACCAGGTCGGAGAGCCGGCCGGGCACCTGGCCCCCGAACCGCTCGACGAGGGCGGCCCCCAGCTTGAGCAGGGACTCGGTCTTGGCCCGGAAGAACCCGGTGGGCTGGATGATGGTCTCGACCTCGGTGCGGTCGGCCGCCGCGAGGGCCCGTGCGTCGGGGTAGCGCGCGAAGAGCGTCGGCGTCACCCCGTTGACCCGGACATCGGTGGTCTGCGCGGAGAGCACGGTGGCCACCAGGAGCTGGTAGGCGTCGGCGAAGTCGAGCTCGCAACGGGCGTCCGGGTAGTGCTCGTGCAGCACACGCGACATCCGGCGCGCTCGACGGGTCAGCGCCAGGGGAGTCTCCCCGGTCGGGGTCTGCGGGTCCGCTCCGGACGGATGGCTCTCGACGCTCACCCCCACACCCTAGAGGGGTGGGCCGACACACCCCGGCCCCATTCCGCCGCTGGTCATGGCACCATGAGGCGGTGGACCGGCACGTCGTCATGAAAGCACCGTTGTTCGCCGCGCTCGACGGCGCGACGGCCGACCAGCTCATGGACTCGATGAGCCCGCACCGGCTGGCACGGGGGGACGTGGTCTTCCAGGAGGGGGACCCGGGGGACTCGTTGCACGTCATCACCAAGGGCAAGGTGAAGCTCGCCCGCGCCTCGGCCGACGGGCGCGAGAGCCTGCTCGCGGTGCTCGGCCCGGGCGAGATGTTCGGCGAGCTGAGCCTCTTCGACCCCGGCCCGCGGCTGACGACCGCCTACGTGGTCTCGGACACCGAGTTCATCTCCCTCGGCAACGACGCCCTGCGCGCCTTCCTGGGCCACCACCCGGAGGTCGCGATGCAGATGCTGGCCGGCCTCGCGCACCGCTTGCGCAAGACCAACGAGGGCCTGTCCGACCTGGTCTTCACCGACGTCCCGGGCCGCGTCGCCAAGGCGCTGCTCGACCTGTCCGACCGCTTCGGCCGGCGCTCGGAGGCCGGGATCGTCGTCTCGCACGACCTCACCCAGGAGGAGCTGGCCCAGCTCGTCGGCGCCAGCCGGGAGACGGTCAACAAGGCGCTCGCGGACTTCGCGCAACGGGGCTGGGTCACCCTGGGGGCCAAGGCCGTCACGCTGATGGACCTCGACCGGCTCCGGCGCCGCGCGCGCTGAACGTCGAGCCCCCGCCCGGCACCACCGCGGCCCCTGCCTGCGGGCTCAGCCGTCGAGCGCGCCCAGGTAGTGCAGCTGCGCCAGCACCGACAGGCGCGCCGCCGGCCAGACGGCACGGGGGGTGTCGGCATACACCAGCTCCACGACCCGGTCCGCCAGGTCGCCCCCACCCGGCTGCAGCCGCGCGACGGCGTCCCTGACCTGCGCCAGACGCTCGTGCCGGTGCCGCCAGTAGTGCTCCACGACGCCCGCGGCGTCCGGCACGACCGGCCCGTGCCCCGGCGCGATGCTGCTCGCCGCCCCGCTGCCGGTCAGCGTGCGCAGGCGCTCCAGCGACTCCAGGTATGACGTGAGGTCCCCGTCGGGGTAGGCGACCACCGTGGTGCCCCGGCCCAGCACGGTGTCGCCGGTGAGCAGCACCTGCTCGGACGGCAGCAGGAAGGACAGCGAGTCCGCGGTGTGGCCGGGGGTGGGCACGACGAGCACCTCGAGCCCGTCCACGTCCAGGTGCTCTCCCTCCCGCAGGTCGTCGTGCCCCCGTCCGCACCTCCGCACCGGCGCCCCGGTGAGCCGCGCCCACCGGTCGGCGGACTCGGCGTGGTCGGCGTGCCCGTGCGTCAGGAGGGTCAGGGCGACCCGGGCGTCCCGCCCGGCGACGTGGTCGAGCACCGTCGCGAGGTGGGCCTCGTCCAGCGGCCCGGGGTCGACCACGACCGCCTGGCTGCTGCCGGGCTCCAGGAGCACCCAGGTGTTGGTGCCCTCCAAGGTCATCGGGGAGGGGTTCGGGCACAGCACCGCGTGGGCACGCTCGCCCCAGGACCCCCCTTGCCAGGCCGCGTCCGCGGCCCCACCCGGCCTCACCGCGCGTCCACGGGCCGCGGCGCCCTCATCCACAGCCGTCCGTCGTGCTCGACCGGGACCGGCATGACGGCCGGCACCTGGGGCCGCTCCCCCAGCCAGTCGTCGAGGTCATCGATGCCCGCGAGCTCCTCGACCATCACCTGGGTGGGGGGCAGCAGCAGGTCGCGGCCCTCCCGCTGGCCCTGGAGGATGTCCGCCGGGGTGCGCCACCCGGCCTCGGCGGCCTCGCTGCTCTCGTCGTCGGCCACCTGGCCCGGCGGCATACGGGCGGCCAGGAACCGCGTGTCGTAGCGCCGCGGCTCGCACTCGGGGGTGATCCAGTGGCCGCGCAGGCTCAGCAGGTCCGTCCGGAGCACCAGCGAGTGGCGCTGCAGCACCTGGGCGAAGCTGTGGGTGCGGTCCAGCAGCCCCACCCGCTCCTGACGCCATACCTCGTCGCGCAGGTCGTCGACCACCGTGTCGGGCGACCGGCCGGCCAGCAGCACACCGCACTCCTCGAAGACCTCCCGGGCGGCTGCGGCGACCAGCTGCCGCGCCTCGGCCTCGCCCGTCCCCAGCCGCCGGGCCCAGGAGCGCGCGTCCGGCCCGGCCCAGGGCACTCCGACGTCGGCGTCGCGCGGGTCGACGCCGCCGCCGGGGAAGGCGACCATCCCGCCCGCGAAGGCCATGCCCCCGGCGCGACGGAGCACGAAGACCTCCAGTCGAGGGTCGTCACGCAGCAGCATCACCGTGGCCGAGTCCCGTGGCGTCGCCGCGGACCGCTCGGCGGGCGGGCGGCGCAGCCAGGCGCGGGAGTGCTCCGTCACGACGTCGGGGACGTCGAAGTCGCGGTATGCGGCCGCCCCGGGGCCGGCGGCATCCTCCCCCGCCACGTCAGTCCCGGACGGCGACGGTGATCTCGACCTCGACGGGCACGTCGAGCGGCAGCACGGCGACGCCGACGGCGGAGCGGGCGTGCACCCCGGCCTCGCCGAACGCGTGGCCGAGCAGCTCGGACGCCCCGTTCACCACGCCCGGCTGCCCCGTGAAGGAGGGGTCGCTGGCCACGAAGCCGACGACCTTCACCACCCGGACGACGCGGTCGAGGTCACCGATGACCGACCGGACGGCGGCGATGGCGTTGAGGGCGCACACCCCGGCGAGACGCGTGGCGTCCTCAGGGCTCACCAGCCCCTCCCCCTCGCCGACCTTGCCGGTGCGCTCCAGACGCCCGTCGACGAACGGCACCTGCCCCGAGCTGAAGACGAGGTCACCGTGCCTGACCGCCGGGACGTAGGCGGCGACGGGCGCCGCGACCTGGGGCACCCGGTGGCCGAGCTCGGCCAGCCGGCCCTCCACGACACCCGCTGCGGAGTCGGCCATGACCGACCCGTCAGGCGTTCTTGGGACGCTTGAGGTACGCCACGAGGTTGGTGCCGTCGCCCGGTCCGGGCACCACCTGCACCAGCTCCCAGCCGTCCTCGCCCCACTGGTCGAGGATCTGCTTGGTCGCGTGGATCATGAGGGGGACGGTCGCGTACTCCCACTGCTGCACAGTCATGGTGCCGACCCTACCGGCCACGTCGGCCCGGTCGCCCGACCACCCGCGGGCGGCTCGGCGTGGGTCAAGGACCTCTCAGAAACCTCACGTACCGTGTCTGGTATGCGCTCTGCTCTCACTGTCGCACGGGTGACCTCCCTGCTCGGGGTCTTTCTGGCCGTCTCGATCCTCATGGGGATCATCGGTGCCGGCCTGCTCGCCCCGGTGGTGGGGGCCACCGGCCTCGCGGCCCGGGAGAGCGTGAGCATGTTCGAGGAGCTGCCGGGGGACCTGGAGCAGAACCCGCTGGCCCAGCAGTCCCGCATCCTGGCCGCGGACGGCACCATCCTCGCGACCCCGGCGACGCAGAACCGCATCATCGTCGAGAGCGACGAGATCAGCCAGAACATGAAGGACGCGCAGGTCGCGATCGAGGACGAGCGCTTCTTCCAGCACGGCGGCGCCGACGTCGAGGCGCTGGCCCGGGCGGTGGTCCAGAACTCCACCACCGACACGACCCAGGGCGGCTCGACCCTGACCCAGCAGTACATCAAGCTGGCGCTGCAGGACCAGGCGCTCAAGGAGGGCGACGCCGAGGCCTACGCCCAGACCCAGGCCAGGTCGGGCATGGAGGGCTACGTCCGCAAGCTGCGCGAGCTGAAGTACGCCATCACCCTCGAGGAGCGGCTCACCAAGGACGAGATCCTCGTGGGCTACCTCAACCTGGCCTTCTACGGCGACCGGGTCTTCGGCGTCGAGGCCGCGGCCCGGCACTACTTCAACGTCAACGCCGCGGACCTCACGGTCGCCCAGTCGGCGCTGCTGGCCGGGGTCGTCCGCTCGCCCAGCAACACCAACCCGGTGGCCAACCCCGAGCTGGCCCAGGCACGGCGCGACGTCGTGCTCGGCAACATGTTCGACCAGGGGATGATCACCGAGGAGGAGCTGGAGGAGGCCCGCTCGCAGCAGGTCGAGGACATGCTCGAGATCCGGGACAGCCAGCGCTCCTGCCTGCGCTCGGCCAACCCCTACTTCTGCGACTACGTCGAGGCCTGGCTGCTGGAGCAGCCGGCGCTGGGCAAGACCCGGGACGAGCGGCTGGAGAACCTCACGACCAACGGGCTGACCGTCCAGACCACCCTCGACCTCGAGCTCTCGGGCGAGATGAAGGACATCCTGCGCGACGCCACCCCGGAGGGCAACGAGTACTTCCTCGGCTCCGCCGCGACCGTCGTCGAGCCCGGCACCGGCAAGATCCTCGCCTTCAACCAGTCCTCCCAGTACGACCTGGAGGGCACCAACGACAAGGTCCGGGAGACCTCGGTCAACTGGAACGTCGACAACGCCTACGGCGGCCCGGGAGGTATGGCGATCGGCTCGATCGCGAAGGCGTACACCCTGGTCGAAGCCCTCGAGAAGGGCGTGCCGGTCGAGGCGGACATCCGGGTGCGCGAGCCAGAGGACAGCACCTTCGGCAACGTCTGGCTCGAGGACCCGGAGAACCGGCCCACGTCGTACCCCCCGTCGGACGAGGTCTTCCCGGCCGGCATCTTCTTCCGCGACGACTTCGACGAGGGCTGCACGATCGGCGAGGACCACTGGGCGGTCCGCAACGCCAATGACGAGAACCACGTCGACGAGATCACCCTGCGCAAGGCGTCGGCCCTGTCGGTCAACACCGCCTTCGCCACCCTGGCCTCCCAGGTCGGGACGTGCGACATCGCGGAGACGATGACCGAGATGGGCCTGCACGCGGCCAACGGCCAGGACTACGGGCTGGACCCGGGCAACGCCGACAACACGCTCGCTCCGTCCCTGGTGCTCGGCGCCGACACCGCGAGCCCGCTCACCGTGGCCGCGTCCTACGCGACCTTCGCCTCGGGCGGCATCTACTGCCCGCCGGTGCCGGTCACCCAGGTGCTGGACGCCGACGGTGAGGAGCTGCCGCTGGAGCTGCCGGAGTGCGAGCGGGTCATCGAGGAGGACGTCGCGCTGGGTGCCGTGGAGCTGCTCGAGGGTGTCCTCAGCATCGAGGGCTCGGGGTGGCAGGCCATCCTGGATGACGACCGCCCGGCCGGCGGCAAGACCGGCACCAACAACGACTCGACCGCCACCTGGTTCGCCGGCTTCACCCCGCAGCTCTCGACCGCGGTCTTCGTGGGCAACGTGCCGGCCGGGGCCCGCTACGACGGGGACCTCGTCGACATCACCATCGGAGGCGAGTACATCGAGGGTCCGCTCTTCGGCTCCTCGCTGGCCGCGCCCACCTGGAAGCGGATCATGGAGACCGCCTCGGAGGGCATGGACGTCGAGGGGTGGGACGAGCCGTCCAACGAGATCCTCAACGGCAAGCGGGTGACGATCCCCCGCGTGGTCGGTCTGGAGGTCGGGGAGGCTCAGGAGCGCCTCGAGGACGCCGGGCTCACCGGTGCGGTCGTGCGGGTCGGCTCCAGCCGCCCTGAGGGCACCGTCGTCTACACCACGCCCGGGGTGGGGTCCTCGGTACAGACGTCCGATCCGGTCACCCTGCACGTGTCCAACGGCTTCGAGCAGGCCGCGGCGCCGCCGCCGGCGCCCGTCCAGGCGGCCCCCCGGCGGAGCCAGCCGCAGCCACCTGCTCCGGCGTCGTCGCAGCCGTCCCCGGAGCCCGAGCCCACGCAGGAGCCCGAGCCGGAACCGACGCAGGAGCCCGAGCCCGAGCCGGAACCGACGCAAGACCCGCAGCCGGCCCCCGCCCCGACTCCCGACCCGCCCGACGAACCCCCGGGCACCGACCCGCCCGGCGACGACGAGGACGACGACTGAGGGTCACCCCCTCCGGCCGCACCGGCCGCACCGGACGCGCCGCCCGGCCGCACAGGACGCGCCGGCAGGTCACACCGGACGCGCCGCCCGGCCGCACAGGACGCCTGGCGGGCGCCCGCTGACGGCCTCCGGAATGCCGCAGGGGGTCCGCGGCCGGGGTGAGACACTGGCGGACATGACCGAGCAGACCGGCCTCAAGGCCACCCTCCAGCAGGACCTCACCGCAGCCATGCGCGCGCAGGACAAGGTGCGGGCGGGCACGCTGCGCATGACGCTCTCCGCCGTGACGACCGAGGAGGTCGCCGGCAAGCAGGCGCGCGAGCTCTCCGACGACGAGGTGCTCCGCGTCATCACCAAGGAGGCCAAGAAGCGCCGCGAGGCGGCCGAGGCCTACACCGGGGCCAACCGTCCCGAGCTCGCGGCCCAGGAGGAGGCCGAGCTGGAGGTGCTGGAGGCCTACCTGCCCGCCCAGCTCAGCGACGAGGAGCTCGACCAGCTCGCGCGCGCGGCGGTCTCCGAGACCGGCGCCACCGACATGCGCGGGATGGGCGGGGTGATGAAGGTGCTGCAGCCGCGGGTGGCCGGCCGCGCCGAGGGTGGCCGGGTCGCCGCCGCGGTGAGGCAGGCGCTGGGCGCCTGAGCGTCCCCGGCGCGCACCCGATGACGACCTCCTCCGTCCACCGACCGCTCGGCACCACCCTCGCCGCCGGCACGGTCGTCGGTGCGGGCGCGGCGGTCTACGCCACCTGGGTGGAACCGCGGTGGTTCGCGCTCCGAGAGCTGACCGTGCCCTGCCTGCCTCCGGGCAGACCGGAGGTGCGGGTGCTCCACCTGTCGGACCTGCACCTCGTGCCGCGGCAGCACCGCAAGCGCGACTGGGTGCGGGGTCTGGCCGCGCTCGAGCCCGACCTGGTGGTCCACACCGGTGACCACCTGGCCGCGATGGACGCGGTGCCGGCGGCGCTCGACACCTACGGCACGCTGCTGGACCGCCCGGGCGCCTTCGTCCTGGGGTCGAACGACTACTACCCGCCCACGGCGAAGAACCCGCTGCGCTACCTCAACGACAGCCACCGCAGGGGCGCCGACCTGACGCCGCGACGCCTGCCGACCCAGGACCTCGTCGACGGGCTCACGGCACGCGGCTGGGTCGACCTCACCCACCGCCGCGTCCGCATCGAGACCGGCGGGGTCACCCTCGAGCTGGTCGGGACCGACGACGCCCACCTCGGGCTGGACGACTACGCCCGGGTATCGGCACCGGCCGATCCTGGCGCGGACCTCACCATCGGCGTCACGCACGCGCCCTACCGCCGCGTGCTCGACCCCATGGCCGCCGACGGAGCACGCCTGCTCATCGCCGGGCACACCCACGGCGGGCAGCTGCGGGTTCCGGGGTATGGCGCGCTCGTCACCAACTGCGACCTCGACACCCCCCGGGCCCGAGGGCTGTCGCGCTGGTGGCCTGGCGCCGGAGCGACCTCGTCACGGCTCCGGCCCCGCGCGGCGCCCTCCGCCGACCCACCGTCGGACGCGGCCTGGCTGCACGTCTCGGCCGGCCTCGGCGGCAACCCCTACACGCCGTTCCGCTTCTGCTGCCGGCCCGAGGCGACGCTGCTGACGCTGACGAACGACCCTCGTCGGCGGATTTAGCCGCGGCGGTCGGCGTGGGCTATCCTTGCGGACGCTGCGTGCGGCCAGTCGGGCCTGCGCAGGAGCCACGGGGTGTGGCGCAGCTTGGTAGCGCGCTTCGTTCGGGACGAAGAGGTCGCAGGTTCAAATCCTGTCACCCCGACCATGCAAAAACCGACCCTGACCAGGGAAGACACGGTCAGGGTCGGTTTATTTCGTGCACGTTGCAGGCGCCGGCACGGGGGGTTGGTAGCCTGCTGTTCATGATCCGCCCGGTCGACCGTTGCCCCACCGGCACCGGCCTGTCCAGGGCGGGTGCTCCGTGAGCCTGCTCTGGACCCTCGTCATCTCCGCGGTGACGGTCCTCGCCACCTTCCCGCTCACCCGCTTCCTCGGGCGTCACGCCGGCTGGCCCATCGCCGCGCTCTACCTCGCGGCCGCGGCGGCGTTCTGGCCGGCCGCGACGCAGGTCATGGCCGGGGACACGCCGACCTGGTCCGTGCCGTGGGTGCCGACCCTGGGCCTGGAGCTGTCGCTGCGGGCGGACGGCCTCGGCACCGTCTTCACCTTCATCGCCCTGGTCATCGGCGCGATCGTGCTCGCCTACTCCACGGCATACCTCAAGCCGGGCCGCAACCTCACCTTCTACTTCTACATGGCGATGTTCACCGTCTCCATGGTCGGACTGGTGCTGGCGGACGACCTCATCCTGCTGTTCCTGTGCTGGGAGCTCACCAGCCTGGCCAGCTTCTTCCTCATCGCCCGGTCGGGGTATGCCGGCGAGGCCGCCTCGATGCGCACGCTGCTCATCACCTTCCTCGGCGGGCTCGGGCTGCTGGCCGCGGTGACCGCGATCATCGTGCGCACCGGCACCACGACGCTGTCCGAGGCGCTCGCCCACGAGGTGTGGGACACGAGCCCCGGCTTCACCGCCGCCGTGGCCCTCCTCGTCATCCTCGCGGCCTTCACCAAGTCGGCGCAGTTCCCCTTCCACGTCTGGCTGCCGGACGCCATGGCCGCCGCGACCCCCGTCAGCGCCTACCTGCACGCCGCCGCGGTCGTCAAGGCCGGCATCTTCCTGCTCATGCGCTTCTCGCCGGCCTTCCACGACGTGCCGGTGTGGAACGTCCTGCTCATCACCACCGGCCTGGTCACCTGCGGGATCGGCGGCTGGTTCGCGCTGCAGAAGACCGACCTCAAGAAGCTCATGGCCTATTCCACGGTCAGCCAGCTCGGGCTCATCGTGGCCACCATCGGCGTCGGCACGGAGTACGCCCTCGCCGCCGCCATCCTGCACGTCATCGCGCACGCCCTCTTCAAGTCCGGGCTCTTCATGATGGTCGGCGTGGTCGACCACGCCACCGGCACCCGCGACGTGCGCCGTATGCCGGTGCTCTCCAGCGCCATGCCGGTGGCCTTCTGGGTCACCGTCCTCGGGTGCGCCTCGATGGCCGGCGTGCCCCCCATGCTCGGCTTCGTCTCCAAGGAGAGCATCCTCACCTCGATGCTCGACTCCCCCTTCGGCGCGGTCGCCTCCTGGGCCGCCTTCCTGGGGGTCGCCCTGACCGCGGTCCTCACCTTCGCCTACTGCGCCAAGATCGTCTTCAACGGCTTCTACGACGGCCGCGGCCAGGCCAAGTGGCCCGAGGACCGCCCGTTGCACACCACCCCGTGGGCTCTCGGGACCTTCGCCGCCATCCCCATCGTCGTCGGCCTGCCGCTGGCCTTCGTCGTCGGCATCCTCGACACCCCGGTCGGCCGGGCCACCGCCGCCATGCTCCCCGCCGACGCCGAGGAGCCGCACCCGCACCTCTCCCTGTGGCACGGCGTCAACCTCGAGCTCGTCACCTCCCTGGCCATCATCGCCGTCGGCGTGCTGGTCATCCTGCGCCGCCGCTTCTTCTTCCCGGCCCGCGAGCACGACACCTTCTCCTTCGACGGCGCCGACGTCATCCGCGTCATCAACGACACCGCCGCGGACTTCGGCAAGGCGCTGGGAGCCCTCGCCCGGGCCGACAACCCCACCCGGCACGTCGCAGTGCAGTTCGTCGCGCTGGCCGCCCTCGTGCTCGGCGGCGTGGGCGTCCTCGTCGGCCGCGACGAGCTCCTGCCGGTGCAGGAGGGACTGGTCAGCCCGGTCGACGCGGTGGTCCTGGTCATCATCGCGGGGGCCGTGGTCGTCCTGGGGCGGGCCAGCTCGCGGCTCGCCGCCGTCGTGGCGCTCTCCACCATCGGTGCCGCCGTCACCGTCCAGATCTTCGCCCTCGGCGCCCCCGACGTCGGCATGACCCAGCTGCTGGTCGAAGCGCTCACCGTGCTCATGATCATGCTCGTGCTGCAGCGCCTCCCCCAGACCTTCGGCCGCGGGCCCCGGTGGGGCAACAAGGCCGCCCTCGCCCTCGCCGTGGTCGGCGGGCTGTCGGCCGGCGTGGCGACCTGGGCGCTGACCGGCCGCCGCGACCGCAGCGAGATCGCGATCTGGTACCTCACCGAGGGTCCGGTCGAGACGAGCGGCGACAACGTCGTCAACACGATCCTGGTGGAGTTCCGTGCCCTCGACACCTTCGGCGAGCTCACCGTGCTGGGGATGGCCGCGGCCGCCATGGTCGCGATCCTCTCCACGGTCCGCGACCGCTACCTCGACCCGCCCCCGGAGTCGGACCGCAACTACGTCGCACCTCCCGAGGTGCCGCTGCAGGCCGAGGGGTCCACGGCATACCGCGCCATCGCCGAGGCCTGGGGCAACGCCGTGCCCATGCAGATCATGGTGAGGGCCACCGCGCCCCTGCTGGCGATCATCTCCGCGATCCTCTTCCTGCGCGGCCACAACTCCCCGGGCGGCGGGTTCATCGCGGCGCTCGTCGGGTCCTCGATCGTCGCCCTCATCTACCTCGCGACCTCCCGCGACCGCACCGTCGGTCCGCCCCGGCTCCCGCTGCGCCTCGTCGCGCTGGGTGTCCTCATCGCCATCGGCACCGGCATCTGGGGCATGCTCGGGCACGCCTCGTTCCTCGAGCCGCTGCACGGCTACGTCTTCGACATTTACGTCAGCACCTCGATGGTCTTCGACCTCGGCGTCTACCTCGCCGTGCTCGGCCTCGTCATGGAGGCCTTCAACCTGCTCGGCGCCACCGGGGGCCGCGAGGGCACCAGGGAGCGCGCCGACGAGTCCGTCGAGGGCGAGATCAGCGGGCCCATGGACACCTCCCGCGGCGAGCGGTATGCCGAGACCCGCCGCGGCATCCCCGGGCGCCGGTCGACCTACCTCCAGCAGGACCGTCCCCCGCGCCCAGGAGGTGGCCAGTGATCCTCCCCCTCACCGTCGGCGTGCTCACCGCCGGAGCCATCTACCTCATGCTGCAGCGCGGCATGGTGCGCATCATCTTCGGCCTGTCGCTGCTCGCCCACGCCGCCAACCTGGTCATCCTCTCCGCGGGCGTGACCGCCTGGCGGGGTGAGCCCTTCCCGGACGCGGCCGGGGCCGCGGACGCCGGCGACCCCCTGCCCCAGGCCTTCGTCCTCACCGCCATCGTCATCGCCCTCGCCGTGACCGTGCTCATGCTCGCCATGGCCGTCATCGGGCACAACGACGACACCAAGCGGATGCCCGAGACCGGGGAGACCCACCGCCGATGATGACTGCCGCCCTCCTCCCGTTCCTCGCGGTGCTGCCGATCGCCGCCTCCGCCGCCACCGTGCTGTGGCGCAACGCGACGTGGCAGCGGATCTGGCTGCTCGCCATCCCGGTCCTCACCGGTCTCGGCGCCCTCGACCTGCTGCTGCAGCACCGCGAGACCCCCGTCATCGCCGAGAACGTCGGCGCCTTCGTGCCCGGTGTCGCGATCCCCTTCGTGTCCGACACGCTCAGCGCGCTCATGATCCTGGTGACCTCGCTCACCGTGCTCATGTGCCTCGCCTTCATGACGATCACCGGGGAGAGCCGCTACCGGCTGGTGACCCCCCTCGTGCTCATGCTGCTCGGTGGGGTCAACGGCGCCTTCCTCACCGGCGACCTGTTCAACCTCTTCGTCTTCGTCGAGGTCATGCTGCTGCCCAGCTACGCCCTCATCGCGGTGACCGGCACGTGGCGGCGCCTGGGCGTGGGCCGGACCTTCGTCGTCGTCAACCTGCTCACCAGCACCATCCTGCTCATCGGGGTGGGCCTCGTCTACGCGACCGCCGAGACGGTCAACCTGGCGCTCCTCGTCGGCGCCGGCAGCGACCCCCGCACCATGCTCAGCTCGGGCGTGGTGCTGCTGGCGCTGTCGATCAAGGCCGCCATCGTGCCCCTGCACACCTGGCTGCCGCGGACCTACCCCGCCACCTCGGCCTCCGTCATGGCGCTGTTCAGCGCCCTGCACACCAAGGTCGCGCTGTACGCGCTGTACCGCGTCACGTCCACGCTCTACGAGGGTCAGCCCCCGTGGATCATGGTCCTCGCCGTCCTCGTGGGGCTCTCGATCGTCGTCGGCTCCTACAGCACCTTCAGCGAGCGGGTCATGCGGCGGGCCCTGTCCT
The DNA here is from genome assembly GCF_001483745.1 of Serinicoccus chungangensis. Taxonomy (GTDB): domain Bacteria; phylum Actinomycetota; class Actinomycetes; order Actinomycetales; family Dermatophilaceae; genus Ornithinicoccus; species Ornithinicoccus chungangensis_A. The sequence goes on from NZ_LQBL01000031.1 coordinate 119,078, forward strand.
GGCAGATGGTCGCCGGCGTCGGGCACATCATGCTGGGGCTGGCGCTCTTCACCCAGTTCTCCCTGGGCGCCGGCATCTTCTACATGATCCACCACATCATCACGATGGGGGCCCTCATCCTCGGGGCCGGGGCCATCGAGCAGACCTACGGCTCGGGCCGGTACGAGCGGCTCTCGGGGATCATCCGGCGCGACCGGCTGCTGACCATCAGCTACGCCCTCGCGCTCATGTCGCTCATCGGGCTGCCGCCGAGCTCCGGCTTCTTCGGCAAGGTGGGGCTGGTGCAGGCGTCCGCCCAGGCGGGCGGCCCCTGGCAGGCGGTCTTCATCACGCTGATCTTCGTCGGTGCCCTCGGCTCGCTGGTCGCCATGCAGCGACTGTGGGTCGGGGTGTTCTGGGGCCCCGACATGGAGGACTACCTCCCCGACTCCCCGGAGACGGGCCGCGGCACCAAGGTCGCGCTGACCGACGACGTCCGCGTCACCCCCCGGCTCCTCGCCCCGATGGCCGTGCTGGTCATCACCCAGCTCGCGATGTTCGTCCTCGCCGGGCCGATCATGCAGGTGACCACCCGAGCGGCCCAGGGCCTGGTCGACCTGCAGCCCTACGTGCAGGCGGTGACCGGATGATCCCCAACCCGCTGCGCATCGGGGTCTACGCCGGCTGGCTGGCCGGCGAGGTCATCCGCGGCGCCCTGCGCATCGGGGTCGACGTCATCACCCCGGACCTGCGCATGTCCCCCGCGATCGTGGCGCTCCCCCTGCACTGCGAGACCGACCTGGAGATCAGCACCATGGCCTCCTCCATCACCATCACCCCCGGCACCATCACCCTCGGCATCGCCCCCCGCACCGGCGACTCGCCGCCCACGCTCTACGTCCACGCGCTCTACGGGCAGGACCGCGACTCCCTCATCGAGGAGCTGCGGGAGATGGAGCGACGGCTGCTCGTCATGACGCGCGGGCGCCGTGCCGGTGAGCGGGCCATGGAGGGGGAGCCGGCATGACCTTCATCGTGTGGACCACCGTGGCGATCCTGCTGCTCGCGGCCGTCCTGGGGCTCGTGCGCGTGCTGCTCTCGCGCGACGACGCCTCGGTCGCGGCGGTGAGCGACCTCGCCTACTTCTGCGCGGTCGGGATCTTCCTCATGGTCGGGCTGAACTCGGAGTCGATCGTGCTGCTCGACGTCGCCTCCCTCGCCGCGCTCGTCGGCATCCTCGCCACGGTGTCGCTGGCCCGCATCCTCACCAGGGGGCGCCGATGACGCTGCTGCTGACCATCCTCACCGGCGTGCTGTGCATCGGTGGCGCCGTCTTCGTGCTGCTCAGCGCCATCGCCATGCTGCGCTCTCGCGACGGGCTGTCCCGGATCAGCGTGCTCTCCAGCGCCACCGGCATGGGGCTGCCCTGGATGGCGACGGGGGTCTACATCCAGCACGTGGTGGTCCACGGGTTCGACGTCATCACCCTCGTCAAGCTGCTGGTCGCCATCGCCGGCTTCATCATCATGAGCTCGGTCGCCTCCAACGCGCTCGGTCGGGCGGCCTACCGCTCGGGCGCCCCCCTCGACCCCGCCACGGACCCGAACGAGCTGGCCTGAGCGCACCCGGGGTCGCCCGGGGTCGTCCCCGTCGTCAGGTGACGGCGTGCAGCGCCGCGAGCTCGGCCTCCATGACCTGCTCGTCGGTGGCGTCGAGCCGGACGTGCGCCAGCAGCGTGTGCAGCACGCGCAGCGCGGCGGCGGCGCGCTCGCCCCAGGAGGAGAGGTAGCTGAACTGCCACCACCACATGGCCTCGGTCGGGCGGCCGGCGAGGTAGTGCTCCTGGCCGTGCGCCAGGTCGGCCGCCACCGCGACGAGGTCGTCCGAGAGCGAGCCGCGCGTCACCTCCCCGGTGATGACGGGGTCCTCGAGGTCGCAGTAGTCGTCCAGGCCCCCGAGCAGCGTGTGCAGCGCCTCGCGCACGCGTTCCAGGTCGGCGTCCGGGCCGGCGTCGGGCTCGAAGCGCTCGGCCGGCACCACGTCCACCAGGGCCCCCAGCCGCGCCCCGGCGGCGCACAGCTGTCCCACGCTGAGCAGCAGCAGCGGCAGCGCCGACTCGGCGGCCTCGCCCGAGGCCACCTCCTCGAGACTGCTGAAGTAGGCGGCCACCTCCGCGTGCATGTCCTGCGCCGGCTGGGTCCAGTCGTCGACCATGCCCCCCACCCTAGAGGCAAAGGGAGACCGGCGGGCCGGGTCGCGCCCTCCGGGGCGCCGGTCCGCCCCCGCGCGTCAGGGCGTGGCGGTGCCGGAGGAGATCATCCGACGCCCCTCGAAGGCCCGCCCGAGCGTGACCTCGTCGGCGTACTCCAGGTCGCCGCCGACGGGCAGCCCCGAGGCCAGGCGACTGACCCGAACCCCGTCGTAGGGCTTGAGCAGGCGGGCGAGGTAGGTCGCGGTCGCCTCTCCCTCCAGGTTGGGGTCGGTCGCGATGATGACCTCGGCGACCTGGCCGTCGGCGAGCCGGGCGACCAGCTCACGGACCCGCAGGTCCTCCGGACCCACGCCACCGATGGGGTTGATGGCCCCGCCGAGGACGTGGTAGCGGCCGCGGAACTCCCGGGTCCGCTCGACGGCGGCGACGTCCTGGCTCTGCTCGACGACGCAGATCATGCTCGGGTCGCGCCGGTCGTCCAGACAGATCCGGCAGCGCTCGGCCTCCGCCACGTTGCCGCAGACCTCGCAGAAACGCACCTTCTCCCGGATCTGCAACAGGGCCTCGGCGAGGCGGGTGATGTCCTCGGGGTCGGCCGCGAGCAGGTGGAAGGCCATCCGCTGGGCTCCCTTGGGGCCCACGCCGGGCAACCGCCCCAGCTCGTCGATCAGGTCCTGGACCACGCCTTCATACACAGCAGGCCACTGTATGCCGTGGCGCCGACACCCGCCTCCAGGCTCGCCCGGTCCGGTGTCAGGCGGGGGTCTCGCCGGAGCGCTGGGCGTACTCCCCGGCCCACTCCTGGCCCGACAGCTCCCGGATGCGCTGCATGACCTCGTCGGTGAGCTCGCGCCGGGCCCGGCCCTGCGGCACCCCGTCGAACCGACCGGCGACGTGGATCGGTGCGCCGAACTCCACCCGCACCTTGGCCCGGCGCGGGAGGCGGCTCCCGACGGGCTGGATGTCCTGGGTGCCCTGGAGCCCGACCGGCACGACCGGGCAGCCGGCCTCCAGGGCCAGCCAGGCGACGCCGGTCCGACCGCGGTAGAGGCGCCCGTCACGCGAACGGGTGCCCTCGGGGTAGATGCCGAAGGCACCGCCGCCGCGCAGGTGGGCGAGCGCGAGGTCGAGGGACTTCTGCGCCGCCCGGGTGTCGTCGCGGTCCACGGGGATGGACCCCACGCCGGTGAACCACTCGCGGCTGATCCAGCCCTTGACCCCGGTGCCGGTGAAGTACTCCGACTTGGCGAGGAAGGCCACCTGGCGGGGCGCCGTGAGCGGGATGACCACGCTGTCGATGAACGAGCGGTGGTTGCTGGCCAGGATGACCGGTCCGTCCATGGGGACGTTGTCCCGCCCCACGACCTCGGGCCGCCAGATCGCCGTGGCCAGGGGGGTCACCACAGGATGGAGCAGCTCGTAGATCATGCCTGGGCCGTCCTCACGCCACGGGGTCGTCGTTGATGGCGATGACAGTACCGCCCAGCACGCTCTCGATGACCGGCTGGCCGACCGTGCCCGAGGTCGCGAGGTCCTCGTCGTCGTCGCTCGGGACGGCGTCGGCCGCGTCGGCGGGAGCCGCAGGCCGGTCGCGGGCGGGCGCCGGCCCGGCCGGGGCAGGCTCCGCGCCGGTCGCCCAGGCGGGCGCGCCCTGCCCGACGGTCCGCTGCGACCACTCCGGCTGGTCCGCGGCCGGTGCCTCCGGCCGCCCACCGGCACCGAGCTGCTCGGCCAGGCCCGGCTCGGGTGGGCCCGCCGCCGCGCGGCCCGGCTGCGACGGGCCCGGCCCGGGGCCGCCGCCGCGTCCGCGCACCCGCACCGGGGCGGCGGCGGGCGCCGCGGTCCCGCCCACGCCCTCGGAGCTCGCGCCACGCGTCCGCAGACGCCCCCGCATCGGAGCATCGGGGATGCCGTCGGGCACCGCGGCCGTGCCGACCGACGGCGTCCCCGGAGCGTCCGTCCGGCGTGCCGCGGGGGTCGTGTCGTCGGACGCGCCGAGGTCCTCCGGCGGAGCCCAGTCGTCCGGCTCGGGCGGCTCCTCCGGGGCTCGCTCGGGTTCGTCCTCCGGCGGCTCTGGCGCCGCCTGGGGGCTCGGGCCGGGGCCGGGGGCGCCCGGCCGCGCCGCCGGCTGGCGGGACCGGTCGCCCGGCCGGGGCGGGGATCCCGCCGCCCCCGGAGCCCCGGTGGGCTGCCCGGCGCCGGTGGACTGCGCCGAGGGCGAGGGCGAGGTCTTCGATGGGGCACGCCCGCCACCGTCCTCGGGCGGATGGCCGCCGACCACGGTGGCCTCGATGCGGGTGTCGAGGGCGAGTGCGTCCAGCACCCCCTGCCGCAGCGCCTCCTCGTTGGAGGTGCCCATGAAGTGGCGGATCCACCGCTCGTCCGGCATACCGACGAGCAGCCGTCGACCGTCGAAGTCCACGACCTGGATCGACTCCAGGGCGCCCGCGGTGCGGCGGCTGATCGAGCGCACGGCCGCGATGATCTCCGGCCAGTGCCGACGCAGCGCGGCCGTGTCGAGGTGACCGGGTGCCGACGCACCGGCATCGTGCCGCTGCCCGTCCACCTGCTGAGCGTGGTCCTGCTGCTCGACCTGGGCCGGGGCGGCCCCACCCGGCTGCTCCCCGTGCCCCGGGGCCGCCGCCGACGCGGGTGGCGTCGGTGCCGGCCCCCGGTCCGTCGCCCGTGCCTGCGCCACGGCGCGCTGCCGGGGCGAGGGCTCGGTGACCGCGCCCCGGGCCGGGGCCGCCGCCCCCGGACCACCGCCGGGAGGAGTCGTGGCGTCCTCCTCGACCGGGGCAGCGCCACGTCGGCCCGTCGCCGTCCCGCCGCCCGGGCGGTCGGCCGCGCCGAGCCGGCGCTCGATCCGGTCCAGCCGGGCCCCGTGACCCTCCTCGCCCTGCGCGGCGGGCAGCAGCAGGCGGGCCGCCAGCAGCTCCAGGACCAACCGGTAGGAGACCGCGCCCGTCATCTCCGACAGCCCCCGGCTCACCAGGTCGCCCGCCCGGGACAGCCCGGCCGCGCCGTAGGCCTGCGCCTGCCGTCGCATCCGCTCCACCTGGTCCTCCGGCAGCCCGGGGAGCAGACCGCCGGCCTGCTCACCCACGGCGGCCAGGACGATGAGGTCGCGGTAGCGCTCGAGCAGGTCCTCCACGAAGCGTCGGGGGTCGTGCCCGGACTCCATCACCCGGTCGACCTGCGCGAACACCGTGGCCGCGTCGCCGGCCGCGACCGCCTCGACGACCGCGTCCAGCAGCTCGACGTCGGTGAAGCCGAGCAACGCGGCGGTGCGCTCGTAGGTGAGGCCGTCCTCGCCCGCACCGGAGATCAGCTGGTCGAGCACCGACAACGAGTCGCGCACGGAGCCGCCCCCCGCTCGGGTGACGAACGACAGCACGCCCGGCTCGAGGTGCACGCCCTCCGTCCGGCACAGCTGCTCGAGGTACGCCGTGAGGCGCTGCGGCGGGACGAGGTGGAAGGGGTAGTGGTGGGTGCGGGAGCGGATGGTCGCCAGGACCTTCTCCGGCTCGGTGGTGGCGAAGATGAACTTCACGTGCGGCGGGGGCTCCTCCACGACCTTGAGCAGGGAGTTGAAGCCCTCCCGGCTCACCATGTGGGCCTCGTCGATGATGTAGATCTTGTAGCGGGCCGTCGCGGGCCCGAAGGCCGCGCGCTCGCGCAGCTCTCGGGTGTCGTCCACCCGCCCGTGGCTGGCGGCGTCGATCTCGATGACGTCGACCGACCCGGCGCCGTCGCGGGCCAGCGCCACGCACGACTCGCAGGTGCCGCAGGGCTCCGGCGTGGGCCCCTGCTCGCAGTTGAGGCAGCGGGCGAGGATGCGTGCGCTCGTGGTCTTGCCGCAGCCGCGCGGGCCCGAGAAGAGGTAGGCGTGGCTCACCCGCTCCGAGCGCAGCGCCTGCATGAGCGGCTCGGTGACGTGCTCCTGACCGATGACGTCCGCGAAGGTCTCCGGTCGGTAGCGGCGGTACAGGGCGATGCTCACAGCACCGACCCTAACGCCCTGGCCCGACAGCTCCCCCCCGCCGATCATGCCGCCTGTGGACGATCCTGCTCGCGCCGGACGCGGCGCCACGCCGTGGCGACGGACCAGCACACCGCCACCGTGAGCAGCACCCAGATCCAGGTGACGAGGTCCGCGGCACCTCCGTCGACGAGGCGGTCGACCGTGAGGAGCAGCACCACCGGCACGAGGGCCGTCCAGCCCCAGGCGGCCCGGCGGGCCCGGGCCACCCGGTCCCGGCCGAACCGTGACGCGTAGGACGCGGGCGTCCCGAACTCCTCCCGCAGCCCGGCACCGGACCGGCCGGCGTGGGCCCTGGCCTCCCGGACGATCTCGCTCACCCTCGCCTCGCTCAGGTCCAGCCGCAGCCGGAGGGTGCCGGCCAGCTCCCGGCTCCACGCCTCGTCGTCCGAGGCGGGGGCGGTGCGCCGGCCGGACGGCGGCAGCACAGGGCGTAGCCCACCGCGAGGAGGGCGAGCGAGAACGTGCTCGTGGTGGCCAGGACGGCGTCCCTGGTCCCCAGCAGCAGCCACGTCAGCCCGGCGACGACGGTCGCCGCCACGCCGAGCCCGGCCGCCGCCGCGACGCCGACCGGGCGGCGTGTCAGCACCCACTCCCAGGTGGCGATGGCCGCGACCACCCCGGTGCCGGCCAGGATCGGCAGGAGGAGCAGGCCCCAGGTCAGCTCCACCGACCATCCCTCGCGCAGGAGCCAGACGAGCATCATGAGCAGGCTGACGAGACAGGCCGCCACCGAGCCGACGACGGGGACGTCCCGCCATCTCGCGTCCGGGGTGGAGTCCACCGTCGGGAGCCCGCGCTCGGCCCGGTCCGCGAGCCGCCCCGCGGCCCACTCCGGCGCCGGGCCGTAGAGCTCTGCCGGCCCCTCCCCGGTCTCGCGGACCAGGGGGAGCGCGTCCCGCAGCTCCTCCAGGACGGGGCGCGCCCACACTTCCTCCCGCGCCAGGGTGAGCACCACCTCCTCGGCCCAGGCCTGGTCCTCCGCCCGCCCGCGGGCCTCGCGGTAGGCGCGCAGCACAGGGGTCAGCGGCCCCTCCGGCCGTCGGGTCCTGCTCATCGTCCCTCCTCCATCCGTAGCGCGTCGCCCAGCTGGGCCCAGCTCGTCCGGCCCTCGTCGAGCCGGGTGCGGCCGGCCGACGTCAGCCGGTAGTCCTTGCGCGCCGGGCCGCTCCCGGCGTCGACCCAGGCCGCCGCGACGTGGCCGGCGTCCTCCAACCGCGCCAGCACCGGGTAGAGGGAGCCCCCGCGGAGCCTCCCGAAACCCCGGGCCTGTAGCACCTGGGCGATGGCGTAGCCGTGACGGGGCCCGTCGGCCAGCGATCCCAGGACCGCCAGGTCCAGGGCGGCACGCACCCACGCCGCCGGCCACCGAGCTGTCTCTGACATGTACCTAAGTATGCATCATACCTAGAGCGCCGCAGGAACCCCCGTGGCCTCGGGGCGCAGCACCGTCATGCGGTGCGCGGCCCGCGTGAGCACGACGTAGAGGGCCCGCACCCCTCCCGGCGCCTCCCGGACGACGGCGTCGGGGTCCACCACCACGGTGGCGTCGTACTCCAGGCCCTTGGTCGACAGCGGGTCGACGAGGACCACCTGCTCACCGGCGACCACCGGGGCGAGCCGCTCGTGCCAGGACCAGGGGGCGATGACCGCGACCGCGCCGGACACCAGCGCCCGCAGCTCCGCCACCTCCTCGGCCACCCGGGCCGGTGTCTCCTCCGCCCACACCGTGACGTCCCGCGGCTCGTGACCGGTCTCCCGCACCGCCTGCGGGATGTCGGCGTCGGGCACGTGCTCGGTGATGAGCCGCGCCGCCAGGTCGAAGATCTCGCGGGCGTTGCGGTAGTTGGTGTCCATGTGGAAGGCCCGGCGCGGCGCGCTGCCGAAGGCCTCCTCGCGGGCCTGCCGGGCCTCGGCGAGGTCGTCCCACGAGGCCTGGGCCAGGTCGCCCACGACGGTCCACGAGGCCCACCGACCGCGCCGCCCGAGCATCCGCCACTGCATCGGGGAGAGGTCCTGCGCCTCGTCGACCAGGACGTGGGCGTACTCCTCCGACTCACCCACCCGCCCGGCGAGCAGCCGCTCGCGCGGGTCGGCGGACACCCGCTGACCCCGACCGGGCGCCCCCGTCGCCTCGGTCCCGCCGTCCGCGCCGACCCGCAGGGCGGAGACGCCGTACTGGCTGGCGTCGTCCAGCTCCTCGATCTCGTAGAACCCGCGCTCCTCGCTGGGCAGGTCCACCACGGGTCCGAGCCGGGCGGCGAGGTCGTCGACGAGGGCGACGTCGGCCACCGTCCACGTCCCGAGCCGCAGGGCCTCCTGGTAGGACGCCGCGAGACCGGCTGCGGCGCCGGCGTCGAGCCCCCCGAGACGCCGGACGAGGCCCTCGTCGGCGAGCCAGAGCAGCATCTCGCGGGGGTCGAGGGGGCGCCACCAGTGCCGCATGAACGCCTCGACGTCACCCGAGTCGCGGAACCGGTCGAGGAAGTCGTCGCGCTCGCCGTGCTCGACCTGGGCCCAGGCCAGCTGCGCCAGCGCCTCCACCGCCGCATCGTAGCCGGCGTTGCGGTGGTGGTGGCGCAGCACCTGGGCCCGCGCCCGGTCGAGGTCCGGGGCGTCCAGGCGGATGGCGTGACCGGCGACGAAGGTGCGCAGCTGCAGGGGCGCGTCCGGGATCGGCTCCCGGACCAGCCGGGCGAGCAGCCGACGGACGCGCAGGCTGCCCTTGGTCGCCGCGACCGCCGGTGGGTCCAGCCGGGTGGCGGTGATGCCGCCGAGCACGTCCCCGAGCGAGCGCAGCACGACCGAGTCCTCGCCCAACGAGGGCAGGACCCGCTCGATGTAGGCGGTGTAGGCGGCGGACGGGCCGACGACGAGCACCCCGCCGCCCTCGAACCTGCGACGGTCGGAGTAGAGCAGGTAGGCCGCGCGGTGCAGCGCGACCACGGTCTTCCCGGTGCCCGGGCCCCCGGTGATCTCGGTGACGCCCCGGGCGGGTGCCCGGATGGCCTCGTCCTGGTGGTGCTGGATGGTGGCGACGATGTCGCGCATCCGGGCGCCGCGGCTGCGGGTCAGCGCGGCGAGCAGGGCGCCGTCGCCGACCACGACGACGTCCTCCGGCGGCTCGGCCACCATGAGGTCGTCCTCGACACCGACGACCTGGACCCCCTGGCAGCGCAGCACCCGCCGGCGCAGGACGCCCTGCGGGTCGACCGGGGTGGCGCGGTAGAACGGTGCGGCGGCCGGCGCCCGCCAGTCCACCACGAGCGGCTCGTAGTCGTCGTCGCGCACCCCGAGCCGGCCGACGTAGCGCACCTCGCGGGTGGCTCCCTGCTCGTCGGGCACCTCGTGCTCCAGGTCGAGCCGACCGAAGACGAGCCCCTCGTGCTGGTGCTCGAGCGAGGCCCGCCGCTTGCTGGCGGAGTAGACGAGGGCGTCCCGCTCGAACAGCCCGGCCATCTCCTCCTCCCGGGGGTCACCGGTGCCCCGGCGGTCGGTCTGCCCCCTGGCCATGCCCTCCGCGTGCACCAGCTCGACGCGGGCGGCAGCCTTGCCGAGCTCGGCGTAGACCTTGTCCACGTGCGCCTGCTCCGCGGCGATCTCGGCCGCGACCGCCTGGTCGGTCGTCGCCAGCTCGGTCATCCGCCCACCTTCCGTGCGATCTCCCGGGGCGCAGCGCCGCCACGGCGGCCCCCGCAAAGTCGGCAGTCTATCGGTCCGCGGTGTCAGACCCAGCCACGGCGGACCGCCTGGGCGCCGGCGTGGAACCGGGTGGCCGCCCCGAGGTGCTCCATGATGTAGCGCACGCGGCGCTCGACGGTGCGCACGGAGATGTCGCACCGCCGGGCGATCACCTGGTCCGACGCCCCGCTGACGAGGAGGGTGAGGATGGTCTGGTCGCGCTCGTCCAGCGGTGCCGCCGACCCGCCCTCCTCCTTGCGCCGGTTGGCGTCGCGCATCTCACCGTAGGGGGCCGCCAGCAGCCAGGTCCGCTCGATGAGGCTCGCGACGGCGGCCACCGGGGCCTCCATCCGGGCCTCGAAGGACCCGACCCCCTCGGGGTCGAACCGGCTGATGTCCACGAGCGTGGCGTCGTCGTCGCAGACGACCGCGGTCACCGGCACCCCGTTGCCGGTCCGGACGAGGGCGCCGTCGCGCACGGCCTGCTCCATGACCGCCACCGTGGCGGGCAGCTCCAGCAGCCCGGTGTCGAGGATCAGCCGCCGGTCGACCCCCGGCCGCACGGACAGCAGCCCGGGGTCGTCGGCCGCGAGCTCGAGCAGCCTGCGGCTGGCCACCGAGCCGTCGATCGCCCACCAGAGGCGCTCGGTCGTGGCCAGGTGCATCGCGGCGATCCGGCCCACGATGTCGTCGACCCCCCCGAGGAAGTCCATGCCGGGGACGACCCGCTGCACCCCGCCGTCGGCCGCCCGTCGCCACGCCCGTTCCAGCTCCCCGGCCGTGGCCCGGGCCAGCCGCAGCCGATGCTCGGTCTCGGCGGCATACCGGGCCACCGCCTCGCGCGGCGGCACCACGTCCCAGGTCCCCGGCGTGCCACCGGACCGCAGGAACCCCCGCGCCTCCAGCTCGGCCGTGGCCACGTCGATCTCCTCGTCCGTGAGGCCGGCGTCCCGGAGGGCGGGTCGCGAGGGGCTGCCGAGACGCACCGCCCGGCGGAACACCCCCGAGACGAAGTCCTCGTAGGCCGCGCCGTGCAGGCGTGCGGGGGGCTGGGCGTCCATCCCCTCATGATGTCGGATGTCCGCCAACGGCGACATCCCGACGTGCCGTGGCGTGACATCGCCCTCGTCGTGTGCCACTGTGGGGAGGTCGGTTACGACCGGCGCAGGGATCGTGTGAGTCGCGCGGGCAGCCCCCCATCAGCCCGTGTCGACCCTGCCCTGCCGATGGCCCTCCTGGGAGATATCCCCCCTGCCTCCCAGGAGGGTCATCCTCGTCCGCGGGCCCGCCCGCACCCGCCCCCTCCGTCCCACCCGCGGCGCCTCGTGGTGCCCGGGGCCGATAGGCTGCTGGCCCGTGGTGGTCCTCGTCCTCGGCTCGGGCGCGCGTGAGCACGCCCTGGTCCGCTCCCTGGCCCGCGATCCCTCGGTCGACGAGGTGCTCGCCCTGCCCGGCAACCCCGGGATCGCCGCGCTCGCGCGGTGCCTGCCGGGCGACCCGGCGGACCCCGCAGCGGTCGTCACCGCCGCCCGCGCGCACGACGCGGACCTCGTCGTCGTCGGGCCGGAGGCACCGCTGGTGGCCGGGGTGGCCGACGCCGTGCGCGCTGCCGGTGTCGACTGCTTCGGGCCCAGCGCCCGCGCCGCCCTGCTGGAGGGCAGCAAGTCGTTCGCCAAGGAGGTCATGGCCGCCGCCGGGGTCCCGACCGCGGCCGCGCACGTGTGCACCGACGTCGCCCAGGTCGAGCAGGCCCTGGAGGCCACCGGTGCGCCCTACGTCGTCAAGGAGGACGGTCTCGCCGCCGGCAAGGGGGTCGTGGTGACCGAGGACCGGGACGCGGCCCTCGAGCACGCGGCCGCCTGCCTGTCCCGCGAGGGCGGCCGGGTCGTGGTGGAGGACCACCTCGACGGCCCCGAGGTCTCGCTCTTCTGCCTGAGCGACGGCGCCGAGGTCGTCGCGCTGGAGCCGGCGCAGGACTTCAAGCGGGTCGGCGAGGGCGACACCGGCCCCAATACCGGCGGCATGGGCGCCTACTCGCCGCTCACCTGGGTCCCGGAGGACCTGGTGCCCGAGGTCCTGCGCACCGTCGCCCGGCCGACGGTGGCGGAGATGGCCCGGCGGGGTATGCCGTTCGTCGGCGTCCTCTACGTGGGCCTGGCGCTGACCCGGTCGGGTCCGCGGGTGGTCGAGTTCAACGCCCGCTTCGGCGACCCCGAGACCCAGGTGGTCCTGGCCCGTCTGCGTACGCCGCTTGCCGGCGTCCTGCGGGCGGCGGCCCGCGGCGAGCTGGGCGCGCTGGCGCCGCTGGAGTGGGACCCGAGCACCGGGGTCAACGTCGTCGTCGCCGCCGAGCACTACCCCGGCAGGCCCACCACCGGCGACCCGGTCGGCGGGACCGAGCAGGCCGAGCAGGTGGAGGGGGTGCACGTCCTGCACGCCGGCACGGCCACCGACGACCACGGCGCCCTCGTCTCCTCGGGGGGCCGGGTGCTCAGCGTGGTCGCGGTCGCCGAGGACCTGCCGCGGGCGCGCGAGCAGGCCTACGCGGCGGTGGGCCGGATCCACCTGCGCGGTGGCCACTCCCGCCCTGACATCGCGCTGGCCGCCGCCCAGGGCCGCGTGCGCGTCCCGCAGGAGGACTGAGATGACCCTGAGCATCCCCGGGCACGAGCTGCTCTACTCCGGCAAGGTCCGCGGCCTCTACGCCCCGACCGACCCGACGACCGGTCGGCGCGACGACACCCGCCTGCTGCTGGTCGCCTCGGACCGCATCAGCGCCTACGACCACGTCCTCGCGACGCCGGTCCCGGACAAGGGCGCGATCCTCACCCAGATGTCGCTCTGGTGGTTCGACCAGCTCGCCGACCTCGTCCCGCACCACGTCCTGTCCACCGACGTGCCGGACGAGGTCGCCGGACGGGCCGTCTACGTGCGCCGGCTGACGATGCTGCCGGTGGAGTGCGTCGCCCGCGCCTACCTCACCGGAGGCGGGCTCGCCGAGTACGCCGCCACGGGCACCGTCTCCGGGGTGCGGCTGCCCCACGGCCTGGTCGACGGCTCGCGCCTGCCGGAGCCGGTCTTCACCCCGAGCACCAAGGCACCGCAGGGCGAGCACGACGAGCCGATCAGCCTGGAGCAGGTCGCGGACCTCGTCGGCCCCGGGCTGGCCGACCGGCTGCGCGACCTCACGGTGGCGATCCTGGCGCGCGGGGACCAGGTCGCCGCCGCGCGCGGCATCCTCATCGCCGACACCAAGGTCGAGTTCGGCGTCGACCCCGCCCAGCTGCCCGCTCCCGGCGCGGACGGCCGCACCGACTGGCGGGCGGTCGATCCCGACCTGCTCGAGATCCGGCTCGCCGACGAGGTCCTCACCCCGGACTCCTCACGCTTCTGGCGGGCGGCGGACTGGGAGCCGGGGCGTCCCCAGACGTCCTACGACAAGCAGGTGCTGCGCGACTGGCTCACCTCGCCCGCGAGCGGCTGGGACCGGGCGTCCGACACCCCTCCGCCCGCCCTGCCCGAGGACGTCGTCCAGCTCACCCGGTCCCGCTACGTCGAGGCCTACGAGGCCCTCACCGGCCTGACCTTCCGCCCCCGGTCCTGACCGGCCGCCCCACACCCGCCAGGAGCCGCACCGACATGGCCGCCCCCGACCTCGTCCTCACCACCGTGCCGGGCGGGTCCGCCCTGTCCCCCTTCCGCACCGAGGGCCTGCTCCGCCGGCTGCGACGGGTGGCCCCGCAGGTCGCCGCGCTGACCGCCCGCCACGTCCACGTGGTCGCGACGCACGAGGAGCCGGCACCCGCCGAGCGGGAGGCCCTGACCGCCATCCTCGACCACGGCGAGCCCTGGACCGGCGACGCGGTCGAGCGCGACGGGGCGGGCGCGTCACGGCATACCTCGCTCGTCGTCGTCTCCCCCCGGCTCGGCACCATCTCGCCGTGGTCCAGCAAGGCGACCGACATCCTGCACAGCTGCGGCCTCGCCGTGCGCCGCGTCGAGCGGGTGACGGAGTTCCACCTCGTGCTGGACGGCGGCCCGCTGGACGAGCCCACCTGGACCGCCTGCGCGGAGGTGCTCCACGACCGGATGACGGAGTCGGCGCTGCCCACCCGCGAGGCGACCGCACTGCTCTTCGCCGAGCGCGAGGCCGCGCCGATGGAGCGGGTGGACGTGCTCGGCCGCGGCCGCGCGGCGCTGGAGGAGGCGGACGCGGCCTTCGGGCTGGCGCTCTCGCCGGACGAGATCGACTACCTCGTCGAGTCGTTCACCGCGCTGCGCCGCAACCCGACCGACGTCGAGCTGACGATGTTCGCCCAGGCCAACTCCGAGCACTGCCGGCACAAGATCTTCAACGCGGACTTCGTCATCGACGGCCAGGCCCAGGAGCACAGCCTCTTCGGGATGATCCGGCACACCGAGGCCGTTGCCGGCCGAGGCACCGTGGTGGCCTACAAGGACAACGCCTCGGTCATGGAGGGCGGCCGGGTCTCGCTGTTCCGCCCCGAGGGCGACGGCTCCGGACACGGGCAGCGGTATGCCGTGCACGAGGACACCGTCCACGTCCTCATGAAGGTCGAGACGCACAACCACCCCACCGCCATCTCGCCCTTCCCCGGGGCCGCGACCGGCGCCGGGGGCGAGATCCGCGACGAGGGCGCGACCGGCCGCGGCAGCGCCCCCAAGGCGGGCCTGACCGGCTTCGCGGTCTCCCACCTGCACCTGCCCGGCACGCAGGAACCCTGGGAGACCGCCGACCCGGGTCCCGGGTCCCCCGACCACCTCGCGACCCCGCTGGACATCATGCTGGACGGGCCGCTCGGGGCCGCCGCCTTCAACAACGAGTTCGGCCGGCCCGGGCTCGGCGGCTTCTTCCGGGTCTACGAGCAGACCGTGGACGGGGTGCGCCGCGGCTACCACAAGCCGGTCATGAGCGCCGGCGGGCTGGGGACGATCAGCGCGGGGCAGACCGAGAAGGTGCGCTTCCCCGCCGGGACGCTGCTGGTGCAGCTCGGCGGCCCCGGCATGCGGATCGGGATGGGGGGCGGCGCGGCCAGCTCGATGGCGGCCGGCACCAACGCCGCCGAGCTCGACTTCGACTCGGTGCAGCGGGGCAACCCCGAGATGCAGCGGCGGGCGCAGGAGGTCATCAACCACTGCTGGTCGCGGGGTGCGGACAACCCGGTCCTGGCGATCCACGACGTCGGTGCGGGCGGGCTCTCCAACGCCTTCCCCGAGCTGGTGGACGACGCCGGGCTCGGCGCCCGCTTCGACCTGTCGCGGGTGCCGCTGGCCGAGTCCGGGCTCTCGCCCAAGGAGATCTGGTCCAACGAGAGCCAGGAGCGCTACGTCCTGGCGATCGCGCCGGCCTCGCTGGAGGACTTCGCGGCCCTCTGCGAGCGCGAGCGGTGCCCCTACGCGGTCGTCGGCACCGCCCAGGAGGAGACCGAGCTGGTGGTCACCGACGGCCAGGGCGCGCGCGACGTCGTCGCCGACGCCCCCGTCGACATGCCCCTCGGGGTGCTGCTGGGCAAGCCTCCGCGGATGACCCGCGACGTGCACCGGGTGGCGCGCCGGACCGACGAGCTCGACCTGGAGGGGCTCGACGCCCCCGGGGTGCGGGAGGCGGCCTACGCCGTCCTGCGGCACCCCAGCGTCGCGTCCAAGCGCTTCCTCATCACCATCGGCGACCGCACCGTCGGCGGGCTCACCCACCGCGACCAGATGGTCGGGCCGTGGCAGGTGCCGGTCGCCGACGTCGCGGTCACGCTGTCGGACCACCTCGGGCTCGCCGGCCAGGCCATGGCCAGCGGGGAACGGATGCCGCTCGCCGCCGTCGACGCGCCCGCCTCCGGCCGGATGGCCGTCGGCGAGGCCCTGACCAACCTGCTCGCCGCGCCCGTCACCCCCCTGGACGACGGCTCACCGCTGTCCGGGGTGAAGCTGTCCTGCAACTGGATGGCCGCCTGCGGCGAGCCCGGGGAGGACGCCGCGCTGCACGACACCGTCCGGGCCGTCGCGCTCGAGCTGTGCCCCGCCCTGGACGTCTCCGTGCCCGTGGGCAAGGACTCGTTGTCGATGCGCACCCGGTGGGCCGACGAGCGGGGGACGCAGCAGCAGGTCACCTCCCCGGTCTCGCTGGTCGTCTCGGCCTTCGCCTCCCTGCCCGACGTCGGAGGCACCCTCACGCCGCAGCTGCACGCCGGGTCCGAGCTGCTGCTCGTCGACCTCGGGGCCGGGGCGGACCGCCTCGGGGGCTCCGTCCTGGCCCAGGTGCGGGGCGCGTTCGGCGGCGCCGTCCCGGACCTCGACGACCCGGCGCGCCTCACCGGCCTCGCCGCCGCGCTGTCCGAGCTGCGGGCGCGGGGGCTCGTCACGGCATACCACGACCGCTCGGACGGGGGGCTGTGGGCGACGCTGGTCGAGATGGCGCTCGCCGGCGGGGTGGGGCTCGACGTCGCCGTCCCGTCGGGCGGCGGGCCGGCCGCGCTGTTCACCGAGGAGCTGGGCGTCGTGCTGGAGGTGCCCGCCGGCCGGGTCCCCGAGGCGCAGGACGTGCTGCGCACCCACGGGCTGCTGGAGCTCACCGGCGTGCTCGGCCGCTCGACCCCGGAGCGCCACGTGCGGGTGCGCGGGGTGGACGGCGCGGGAGCGCCGCACCGGACGGGCGTCGGGGGCACGCCCGAGCACCTCCTGCTCGACGAGCCCCTCGCCGACCTCGCGCAGGCCTGGGACGAGGTGTCGTGGCGGATCGCGTCGCTGCGCGACCACCCGGGCTGCGCCGACGAGGAGCACGCCGCCGTGGGCCGCGACGAGCCCGGCCTGCAGGTGGCACCGAGCTTCGACCCGACCGACGACGTGGCCGCGCCCTACCTCTCGCGCGGGGCCCGACCCCGCGTGGCGGTCCTGCGCGAGCAGGGCGTCAACAGCCACGTGGAGACCGCCTACGCCTTCCACCGGGCCGGCTTCGACGCGGTGGACGTGCACATGACCGACCTGCAGGCGGGGCGGGTCGACCTGTCCGACCCCGGGCTGGTCGGGTTGGTCGCGGCCGGCGGCTTCTCCTACGGCGACACGCTGGGGGCCGGCGAGGGCTGGGCCCGCTCGGTCCTCTTCAGCCCACGTCTCACCGAGGCCTTCTCCGGCTTCTTCGCCCGTCCGGACACCTTCGCCCTGGGGCTGTGCAACGGGTGCCAGATGTTCGCCGCGCTCGCCGGGCTGATCCCCGGTGCGGCCGCCTGGCCCCGCTTCGTGCGCAACCGCAGCGAGCAGTACGAGGCGCGCCTCTCCCAGGTCGAGGTCCTCGACAGCCCCGCGCTCTTCCTCGCGGGGATGGCCGGGTCGCGGCTGCCCATCGCCGTGGCGCACGGCGAGGGACGCGCCGACTTCTCCCGGCAGGGGGACGAGGCCACCGTGGCGGCGGCCCTGCGCTACGTCGACGGCCAGGGAGCGGTGGCGACGGCCTACCCGGCCAACCCGAACGGCTCCCCCGGCGGGCTCACCGCCGTCACCACGCCGGACGGTCGGTTCACCGCGATGATGCCGCACCCGGAGCGGGTCACGCGCAACGCCCAGCTGTCGTGGACGTCCGGGCCGCTCGCGCAGGAGAGCCCCTGGCTGCGGATGTTCCGCAACGCCCGGGTGTGGGTGGGCTGAGCCCGTCGCCGGCGCCCCGCCGGAGGGCGGCGGGCGCACGGAGCCGCGGTGACCGGTCAGGTATGCCGTGACCAGGCGTCGAGCGCGGCCTGGACCTCCTCGTCGGTCATCGCGACCGGGGTCCCGACGATCCACTGGTGGCCGAAGGGGTCGCGGAACCGGCCCTGGCGGGCACCGTAGGGCTGGTCCGCCACCGGGAAGACCTCCACGGCCCCGTGGTCCAGGGCCAGCCCCATCACGGCGTCCGGGTCCTCGGTGAGCACGTCGAGGACCACACCGCCGCCGCCCTCCGGCGGCGCCGGGTCGGTCTCGTCGGCCTCCTTGACCTGCAGCCCGCTGCCACGCGGCAGGTCGAGCGAGGCGAGGACGACGGCGCCACCCATGGCATACCGCGAGCGCGGTCGGGCGCCCAGGACGGCGCGGTAGAACTCGATCGCGTCGTCGGCGCCCCGGACCACGAGCTTCGGCGTGACCAGCGGGCCGCTCATGCCCCCAGGCTGGCAGCGCCGGCCACGATCGGCAACCCCTCCCGGCCGGCGCTCCGTGCGGGCCGCGACGTCACCTCCTGACCGACCCGACGAGGACGGTGCGGTGTGTCGGTCCCCGGGTCTACGGTGCGGGTATGCCGCCGACGAGCAGCCCGCGCACCGACCGTCCGACGCTGCCGGAGGGCTACGGCCTGCCGACCGGGACCGAGGGGACGCTGGCCTGGACCACGGTCGAGCAGCGCCTGCGCGACGCCGAGCACTACTGGTTGGCCTCCGTCCGCCCGGACGGCCGTCCGCACTCGGTGCCGCGCTGGGGCGTGTGGCTGGACGGGCGGTTCTGGTACGACGGCGCCCCGACCACCCGGCACACCCGCAACGTCGAGGCCAACCCCGCCGTCACGCTGACGCTCGAGAGCGGCACCGAGGTGGTCATCGTCGAGGGGTTCTCCCACGCCACCCGGGCGGACGCCGACGGGCTGGGGGCGCGGCTGTCCGAGGCCTTCGGGAAGTATGCGGAGGCCGGCTACTCCCCCGGTCCGGACTCCTGGGCCGGCGAGGACGGCGGTGGTCTCCGGGTCGTCGAGCCACGCCGCGTGCTGGCGTGGTTCGACTTCCCGACCGACTGCACCCGGTTCACCTTCGGGGGCGACTGAGCATGGCGATGAGGCCGGGCGGCACGTCGGATCGGCCGGCGGTGTTCTTCGACGGGCCGGAGGACTTCCGCGCCTGGCTCGAGGAGCACCACGAGAGCGCGGACGAGCTGTGGATGGGGCTGCACAAGAAGCACGTCGAGCCGCAGGGCCTCACCTGGGCGCAGGCGGTGCCGGAGGCCCTGTGCTTCGGGTGGATCGACTCCGTGAGCCAGCGGATCGACGCCGACAGCCGCCGCCAGCGGTGGACCCCGCGTCGGCGGGGCAGCATCTGGAGCGCGGTCAACGTGGCGCACGTCGAACGGCTGCTGGAGCAGGGCCGGATGCGGCCGGCCGGGATCGCCGCCTTCGAGGCACGGACCGCGGAGCGCACGGCCGTCTACTCCTTCGAGCAGCCACCCGCCCCGCTGGAGGAGGCCCAGGAGGCGGCGCTGCGGGCCGACCCGGCGGCGTGGGCGTTCTGGGAGGCCGCGACCCCGAGCTACCGCACGACCGTCACCGGCTGGGTGACCAGCGCGAAGCGCGAGGCCACCAGGGCGAGCCGGATGCGGCAGCTCGTGGAGGACTGCGCGGCCGGCCGCCTCGTGCCGCCGCAGCGTTACGGCGCCACGCCCGGGTGGCTGACGCGGGCGGCAGACGCGGCCCGGGCGGCGCGCGCGCCGGAGGGAGGGGCGCAGCGATGAGGCGCTGGACGACCGACGACGTCGCGCGCATGCGGCTGCTCTCGCAGCGCCTGGTGGAGCCGCTCGCCACCCCCGGTGAGGTGGTCCGTCACCTCACCTGCGTGCAGGGCCAGGACTACCCCGGGTCCACGACCTCGATCGCGCTGCGGACGCGGTCCCGGCGGCTCGCCGAGGTCCGCGAGGCCTACGACGCCGCGGAGGTCGTGCGCAGCTGGCCCATGCGCGGCACGCTCTTCGTCGTGCCGGCGGAGGACCTCGGGTGGATGCTCGGCCTCACCGCGACCAAGGTCCTGCGCGGGACGACCCGCCGGCGCGAGGAGCTCGGTCTGGACGACGCCGCCCTGGCGCGGGCCGAGGAGGTGGCCCGCACCACGTTGGCCGGCGGCGGGTCGACCCGCGACGCCCTGGTGGAGGCCTGGGAGCACGCCGGGCACCCCACCGCCGCCGGCCGCGGCTACCACTCGCTCTTCCACCTCGCCGTGCGCGGGGTGATCTGCCTGGGGCCGACCGAGGGCCGCACCCAACGGTTCGTCCTCGCCGAGGAGTGGATCACCTCCTCCCGCACCCTCGAGCCCGAGGCCGCCGTCCTCGAGTGGTTCGTCCGCTACGTCCGCAGCCACGGGCCGGTGCCGGCCGCTGACTTCCTCTGGTGGACCAAGCTGCTCAAGCGCGACCTCGCGCCGGCCCTGGGAACCGCCCGCGACGAGCTGGAGGTCCTCGACGTCGACGGGGTCGAGCACTGGGTCGACCCCGCCGTCGTGGAGAGGTATGCCGGTGCCCGTCGGGCGACCGCCGCCCCGCTGCTGCTGCCGGGCTTCGACGAGCTGGTGCTGGGCTACGGCGACCGCCGGGCGGTCGTCACCCGGGAGGAGGAGGCGGCGGTGGTCCCGGGCAACAACGGGGTGTTCCGGCCCACCGTCGTGCAGGCCGGGCGGGCCCTCGGCACGTGGCGGCGACCGACGCGGTCCGGGGCCGCCGTGGTGGTGGAGCCGTTCGGGGCCGCCCTGCCGGGCCCGGTGGAGAGGGCGCTGCCCCGCCTCACCCGGGACCTGCCGGCCTGAGGCCGTCGGCTCAGCCGTCGAGGCGCCCGGCCAGGGTCGGCACGCCAGGGCCGCGGAGGTCCTCGAGGAACGCGGCCCGACCGGCCAGCACCATGGTGAGCGCCAGGGTGGGGCCGACGACCTCGGGGCCGCTGCCGACGTCCAGATCGCTGTCGTCGGCCCGGATCCGCAGACCGGCGGCCGTGGTGCGGCTGGGGACCGTGAAGTCCCGCGACACGAAGAAGCGCGCCACGGCCTCGGCCCGCTCCGGCGGTGTCGTGACCGGCAGCCCGAGCGGGCGGCGTATGTCCTGACCGTGCACGACGACCTCGCCCAACCACGCCGGGGTGTGACCGGACGCCGCCGTGGTGCTGGTGACCACCCGCCGGAAGCCGGCCAGCGTGTCCTGCGGCGTGGCGCCGAGGTGCTCCTCGAGACGTCGCCGGTTGTGCAGGTCGAAGTCGAGGCGCGCTCCCAGCACGCTGAGCAGCCAGCGCACCCGGCCCACGCTGGCGGCCGCCGTCAGGTGGGCCACCACCTCCCGCACGCTCCACCGGCCGCACAGGCTCGGCGCCGCCCACTGCTCGTCGTCGAGCGTGCTCAGCTGGTCGGCCAACGCCGCACGCTCCGCGTGCACCGCCGCCCACAGGTCCCTCGTCGTCGGGTCGGACACCGGCACACCTCCTCGGTCGGGGACCAGTCTGCGACGGCGCACGCGTCCGGTGTCGGCCCGACACGCGTCTGGTGCGGCCGGAGCACGCGTCCTGTGCGGTGGGTGGTGGGAGGGGCACGCCCGAGATGGCGGGAGGGGCTAACCGGTGGCCTGCGCGTCCTGCTCCTCGCGCAGCACGAGGCGCAGGCGCTCGAGGTCGCGGCGCATGGCCCGCTTCATGCCCAGGGTCACGGCGCCGGAGGCGAGCGTCGTCATCGCCGAGGGGCGGCCGGCGTTGCGGACGCTCATCCCGGTGCGCGGCCGGCCCCCGTCGCCCGGCTCCTCGTCCCACCAGCAGTAGGTCGTCTCCATCGGGAACGGCCCGTCGTCGGTGCGCATGACCATCCGCTCCTGGGGCACCAGCTCGACGACGACGTAGGTGTAGGCCAGCTGCCTCCCGAGGAAGCGGGCCACGAAGTCGATACGGGCCCCCTCGACCAGCTCCGAGGGCCCCTGCCAGCGGACCGACCTGATGTTGGCGTACCACCGCATCGCCTGGTCCGGGTCACCGGCGACCGCGGCGACCAGCGGCCGTGGCGCGTCGAAGGTGGTGGCCACGGTGACGTCCATGGAGGTCAGAGTAGCCCTCGCCGCTGCGCGTCCTCCGGGGTCGAGTCCAGGGTCGAACCAGGGGCCCGCCCGCCCCCGGTGGCGGGTCCGCGCCCACCGGCAGGTCAGTCCTCGTCGCGGCCCAGCAGGTCGTGCCGCACGATGACCTCGTCCCGCCCGGGCCCGATGCCGATGACCGAGATCCGGGTGCCGATGAGCTCCTCCAGCCGCTCGACGTAGCGCTGGGCGGCCTCGGGGAGGTCGTCGAACTCCCGGGCCCCGGTGATGTCCTCGCTCCAGCCGGGGAGCTCCTCGTAGACCGGGGTCGCGTGGTGGACGTCGGACTGGTTGACCGGCATCTCCTCGACGCGCTCGCCCTGCACGTCGTAGGCGACGCAGACGGGGATGGTGTCGAGGCCGGTGAGGACGTCGAGCTTGGTCAGCACGATGTCGGTGAGCCCGTTGACGCGGCGGGCGTAGCGCCCGATGACGACGTCCGCCCACCCGCACCGGCGTGGCCGGCCCGTCGTCGTGCCGAACTCCGCGCCCACGGTGCGCAGGTGGTCGCCGTGCTCGTCCTCGAGCTCGGTGGGGAACGGTCCCTCGCCGACCCGCGTCGTGTAGGCCTTGAACACCCCGACCACCCGGTCGATCCGGGTGGGGGGGACGCCCGAGCCCGTGCAGGCCCCACCGGCGGTCGCGTTGGACGACGTGACGAAGGGATAGGTGCCGTGGTCCACGTCGAGCAGGGTCGCCTGCCCCGCCTCGAAGAGGACGGTCCGGCCCTCGTCGAGCGCCTGCCCGAGCTCGAGGACGGTGTCGGTCACCATGGGGCGGATGCGCTCGGCGTGCCGCAGCAGCTCCTCCAGGACCTCGTCGACCTCGACGGCGCGCCGGTTGTAGATCTTGAGCAGCATCTGGTTCTTGACCTCGAGGGCCGCCTCGACCTTCTGCCGCAGGATGGACTCGTCGTAGAGGTCCTGCACGCGGATGCCGACCCGGCTCATCTTGTCGGCGTAGGTCGGGCCGATGCCGCGGCCGGTGGTGCCGATGCGCCGCTTGCCGAGGAAGCGCTCGGTCACCTTGTCGAGCGTCCGGTTGTAGGGCGGTATGACGTGCGCGCTCGCGCTGATGCGCAGCAGCGAGGTGTCGATGCCCCGTGCCTCCAGGGCGTCCAGCTCCTCGATGAGCACCGCCAGGTCCACGACGACGCCGTTGCCGATGACCGGCGTGCAGCCCGGCGACAGGATCCCGCTCGGCAGCAGGTGCAGGGCGTACTTCTGGTCCCCGATGACCACCGTGTGGCCGGCGTTGTTGCCCCCGTTGAACTTCACGACGTAGTCGATGTCGGAGCCCAGCAGGTCGGTCGCCTTGCCCTTTCCCTCGTCACCCCACTGGGTGCCGATCAGGACGATCGCTGGCATGGCTGGATGCCTTCCTCTCGGGGCTGCTGACGCCTCACTCTATCGACGTCCGGGCCCCGCCCCGACCACGACTCAGTCGACGAGCCCGCGCCGGCTGACGGCCAGCCCCAGCTGGAAGCGGGTGTCCGATCCGTGCTCCTCCATGAGGGCGGCGATCCGACGCCGCACGGTACGCAGACCCAGGCCCATCTGCCGCGCGATCGCCTCGTCCTTGAAGCCGAGGGAGAGCAGCTCCAGGAGCTTGACGTCCTGCGCCGAGGCGTCCCGGGACAGCACCGGCTCCGCCCGCCGCCAGAGCTCGTCGAAGAGGGTGGTGAAGGCGTCGATGATGGCCGGTGGCCGCAGCAGCAGGTGGTCGGCGTCCTCGCCCGCCTCCTTGAGCATCACCCCCGAGCGCCCGAAGACGCCGAACTCGACCCCGATGGCGTCGTCGGGGAGGTAGCGCTGCTGCTCGCCCGACCCGGCCCGTCGCTGGGCGGAGGAGTGCCACTGCGGGTCGGTCAGGACGGACAGGGGGAAGATCGAGCGCAGCTCGCGAGCGCCCCCCGCCGCCTCCTCCCGCCGTCGCCGGACGCCCTCGTCGTACGCGGGACCGGTGGTGACCTGGAGGATGGGTCCGCGCGAGGTCCGGGAGAGGTGCTCGACCACCGGCGCCGCCTCGGAGGGCGCCACCTGCTCCCAGGGCGGCACCCTCGGGCCGGAGAGCTGCAGCCCGCGTCGGTAGTCGGACTCGAAGCTCTCCAGGGACTCCCGGAGGCTGAGCAGCTGCCGCCGCCGCTCGTCGAGGTCCGCCTCCTCGGTGTCCAGCAACCGGCCCACGCCGGCCCGCGGGTCGTCCACCTTCACCAGGTCGCCGGAGACCCGTCGGGCGAGGCGCAGGCGCTCCAGGTCCCCCATGGCGCGCTGGGCGTCGCGCAGCTGCCAGCCCATCGCCTCGGCGTGCTGCGGCAGGGTGGCGGGCGCCGAGCGCAGGACGTGGCGGTAGAGCTGCTCGACGTCCGCCGACAGCCCGACCGTCTGTGGTTGAGCATTCATCTATGGCAGGATAGCGCCAGTGGCAGCCAAGGGACAGCTGCGCGTGCGCGAGCGTGCTTGGATGTCCAGGTCGGACCGCACGTCAGGGGACGCGATCGCTCCGACTCATGGGGAGCGGGCGGCACCCGGGGCGGTCACGGACCCGGGCGCCGCCCGCAACCCCGTCGGTTCAGCAGCCGAGCTCGCGCGCGGCCGTCGCCGAGGACGCCCGGAGGAACTCCGTGCACCGGTGCTGCTCCTCGGTCTCCCCGATGCGGCCCGCCGCCGCGGCCAAGGACGCCAGGGCCCGCAGGAACCCCTGGTTGGGCTCGTGCTCCCAGGGCACCGGTCCCTGCCCGCGCCACCCGGCCCGGCGCAGCTGGTCCAGCCCCCGGTGGTAGCCGGTCCGTGCGAAGGCGTAGGCCGACACGTCGTCCCCCTCGTGCAGGGCGTCCTCGGCCAGCATCGCCCAGGCCAGGCACGAGCTCGGGTATGCCGCGGCGACCGCCCGCGGGTCACCCTCGGCGAGTGCCCGGGTCGCGGGGTCCTCGGGCAGCTCGGTCGGGGGGATCCCCAGCAGGTCGGCCGACCCGACGCCGCCGGTCACCGGTGGGTCCCGGCGGAGCGCAGGTTCTCGCAGGCCTCGACGACCCGGGCCGTCATCGCGTTCTCGGCGACCTTGCCCCAGGCCCGCGGGTCGTACTGCTTCTTGTTGCCGACCTCGCCGTCCACCTTGAGCACGCCCTCGTAGTTGCTGAGCATGAAGCCGGCGACCGGGCGGGTGAAGGCGTACTGCGTGTCCGTGTCGATGTTCATCTTGACGACGCCGTAGTCGACGGCGTCCGAGATCTCCTGGGCGCTGGAGCCGGAGCCACCGTGGAACACGAGGTCGAACGGCCGGCTCTCGGCGTCGCGGCCCAGAGCCGTGGCGGCCGCCTCCTGGGCGGTCTGCAGGATCTCCGGACGCAGCTTGACGTTGCCCGGCTTGTAGACGCCGTGGACGTTGCCGAAGGTCAGGGCCGTGAGGTAGCGGCCCTGGTCGCCCGTGCCGAGCGCCTCGATGGTCGCGACCGCGTCCTCCGGGGTCGTGTAGAGCTGGTCGTTGATCTCGTTGGCGACACCGTCCTCCTCGCCACCGACGACACCGATCTCGACCTCGAGGATGATCTTGGCCTGCCGGCACTGCTCCAGC
The DNA here is from genome assembly GCF_001483745.1 of Serinicoccus chungangensis. Classification (GTDB taxonomy): domain Bacteria; phylum Actinomycetota; class Actinomycetes; order Actinomycetales; family Dermatophilaceae; genus Ornithinicoccus; species Ornithinicoccus chungangensis_A. The sequence continues at coordinate 144,400 of NZ_LQBL01000031.1, forward strand.
AGCTCCTCGGCGATCTGGAGGTTCTCCTCCAGCGGGGTCGCGGAGCCGTCCCACATGTGCGACTGGAAGTAGGGCAGCCCACCCTGCTGGACCCGCTCGACCGAGGCCGCCAGCAACGGCCGGACGAAGCCGTCGAGCTTGTCCTTCGGGCAGTGGTCGGTGTGCAGGGCGATGTTGACGTCGTACTTCTTGGCGACCTCGTGGGCGAAGGCGCTGAAGGCCATGGCCCCGGTCACCATGTCCTTCACCCCCTGGCCGGACCAGTACTCCGCGCCTCCGGTCGAGACCTGGATGATGCCGTCCGAGCCGGCCTCCGCGAACCCCTGGATGGCGGCGTTGAAGGTCTGGCTGCTGCTCACGTTGATGGCCGGGTAGGCGAAGCTGCCGGCCTTGGCCCGGTCGATCATGTCGGCGTAGACCTCGGGGGTGGCGATGGGCATGGTGGTCCTCCTCGGGACACGGTGACGTCCGGTCGCCACCCATGCTTCCACAGAGGCCGGGTGCTCTCCTCTAGGGTTGCGCCATGACTGGCGCGTTCACCGACTACCCGACCACGCCGTCCATCTACGACGAGACGGTCTCGACGGACGGAGGCGTCAGACCCGGCTACGAGCAGATCTCGACGCAGTTCGACACCTTCGGCCTCGAGGACGTCCGCAACCGCGGCGAGTACGTCAGCAAGAGCTACCACGACCAGGGCGTCACCTTCGACTTCGAGGGTGAGGAACGACCCTTCCCGCTGGACATCGTCCCCCGGGTCATCGATGCGGACACCTGGTCCCACGTCGAGGCCGGGGTGGCCCAGCGGGTGAAGGCCCTCGAGGCCTTCCTGGCCGACATCTACGGTCCGATGCAGATCATCACGGACAAGGTGATCCCCCGCCACATCGTGACCAGCAGCAGCCACTACCACCGGGTGGCCTTCGACATCCAGCCCGGCAACGGCGTCCGCGTGCACGTCTCGGGCATCGACCTCATCCGGGACGGCGAGGGCGCCTTCCGGGTGCTCGAGGACAACGTGCGCATCCCCAGCGGGGTGTCCTACGTCCTCACGAACCGCCGCGCCATGACCTCGACCCTGCCCGAGGTCGTCGGGACGCACCGCATCCGGCCGGTGGCGGCATACCCCAGCCGCCTGCTCCGGGCGCTCCGGGCGGCGGCACCCTCCGGCATCACCGACCCCGAGGTCGTCGTCCTCACCCCCGGCCCCTACAACTCGGCCTACTTCGAGCACTCGCTGCTGGCGCGCCTCATGGGCTGCCGGCTCGTCGAGGGCCGCGACCTGGTGACCCAGGGCGGGCGCGTCATGATGCGGACGACGCACGGGCTGCAGCCGGTGCACGTCATCTACCGCCGGGTGGACGACGACTTCCTCGACCCGGTTGCCTTCCGCAACGACTCGGTGCTCGGGTGCCCGGGAGTCCTCAACGCGGCCCGCGCGGGCAACGTCACCATCGCCAACGCCGTCGGCAACGGCGTCGCCGACGACAAGCTCATGTACTCCTACGTCCCGGACATCATCCGCTACTACCTGGGCGAGGAGCCGATCCTGCCCAACGTCGACACCTGGCGGCTGGAGGACCCCACCCACCGCGAGGAGGTCATGGACCGGCTCGACGAGCTCGTGCTCAAGCCGGTCGACGGTTCCGGGGGCAAGGGCATCGTCATCGGACCCCAGGCGAGCCGGGCCGAGCTGGACCAGCTGCGCGAGACGGTCAGCGCCTCGCCCCGCGGCTGGATCGCGCAGCCGGTCGTGCAGCTGTCCACCGTGCCGACGATGGTCGAGGACGGGCTGCGCCCGCGGCACGTCGACCTGCGCCCGTTCGCGATCAACGACGGGGAGAAGGTCTGGGTCCTGCCCGGCGGCCTCACCCGGGTCGCGCTGGGCGAGGGCGAGCTCATCGTCAACTCCAGCCGCGGCGGCGGCTCGAAGGACACCTGGGTGCTCTCGGGCGACGGCCGGCGCACCCGGGTCGAGCCCCGGACCCAGCGCCAGGTGCAGATCGGCACCGCCCCGCAGGTGGCGCTCAAGCGCTCGGAGGCCGAGCCCGCCGAGCAGGAGCAGCAACAGCAGCAGCAGCGCACTGACCAGGAGGTGGCGTCGTGCTGAGCCGGATCGCCGAGTCGCTCTTCTGGATCGGCCGTTACCTCGAGCGCGCCGAGGACACCTCGCGCCTGCTCGAGGTGCACCTCACCCTCCTGCTCGAGGACCCGGTGGTCGACGAGGAGGCCACCAGCGAGGTCCTGCTGCGGGTCATGGGCATCGACGGCGAGGCCAGCCCCGACCACCAGACGGTGCTGCAGCTGCTGGGCTGGGACGAGACGTCGCTCACCTCGATGGTGGCCGCGTTCTACGGCGCCCGCGAGAGTGCCCGCCGGTCCCGGGAGACCGTGTCCCTCGAGATGTGGGAGGCGGTGAACACGACGTGGAACATGATGCGCGGCAACCGGCTCCAGCACGTGCCCGCGCACCGCGCCTGCCAGCTGGTCCGCGAGCGCTGCGCCGTCGTCGGAGGCATCGCGGACACGACGATGACCCACGACGAGGGCTGGCAGTACATGATGCTCGGCCGCCAGCTGGAGCGGGTCGACATGACCTCGCGCATCATCGAGTCGGCGGCCTACAACGCCGACAGCCCGTACGCCTGGACGCAGACGCTGCGCGCCTGCGGCGCGCACCACGCGTTCATCCGCACCTACCGGGGCGCGGCGACCGACGCGCAGGCGGCGGAGTTCCTGCTGCTGGACCGGATGTTCCCCCGGTCGGTGCTGGTGTCCCTGCAGGCCGCGGAGGAGGCGCTGGCCTCGCTCGAGGCCACCACCGGCGGCCGTCGGGTCGGGCTGACCGGTGAGGCGCTGCGAGCCCTCGGCCGGGCCCGTGCTGAGCTGGAGTTCGGATCCTTGGAGGAGACCATGGCCCACCTGCCCGAGCGGATGAGCCGGCTGCAACGCACCTGCAGCGCGGTCAACGACGCCGTGTCCGACCACTACTTCGACGGCGCCGGCGCGTCCGTCTGGCGGGCGGGGGTGCGCTGATGCTGCTCCGTATCGTGCACCGCACCGGCTACGAGTACGCCGGCATGGCCTCGCACTCCTTCAACGAGGCCCGGATGTCGCCGCGCTCGACCCTGCACCAGGCGGTGCTGCATACCAAGGTCGACATCTCGCCCACGGCGTGGACCAACACCTACACCGACTACTGGGGCACCACGGTGACGCAGTTCGAGGTGCACGAGCCGCACCCGCGGATGGCGGTCACGGCCTCGGCCACCGTCGACGTGCAGCGCCCCGAGGTCACCGGGCACGGGCTGAGCTGGGAGGCGGTCCGCGACCCGGAGGTCTTCGACGACCTCAGCGAGTACCTCCTCACCTCCCCCATGGTCGAGCCGCCCGACGAGCTCAAGGCCCGGGTCGAGGAGATCGCCGGCCGGAGCGCGACCCCCGGCGACTGCGCCCGCGAGGTGGTGGAGCTCATCCACGACGAGATGGAGTACGTCTCCGGCTCGACCGGGGTGCACACCCGCGCGTCCGAGGCGTGGGCCAACCGCTCCGGCGTGTGCCAGGACATGTCGAACCTCACCATCGGCTGTCTCCGCGCGGTCGGCATCCCCGCCTGCTACGTCAGCGGCTACCTGCTCCCGGCGAGGGAGCCGGAGATCGGCACCCCCTACACCGGGGAGTCGCACGCGTGGGTCCGCTGGTGGGACGGGGAGTGGGTCGGCATGGACCCGACCAACGCCATCCAGCCCGGCGGGCGTCACGTCGAGGTGGCCCGCGGCCGTGAGTACGGCGACGTGCCGCCGCTGCGCGGCATCTACACCGGCACCAAGAGCAGCTCGATGTTCGTCGAGGTGGAGCTCACCGCGCTGCGGGCCTGACCCCGCGGTCAGCCGATCGTCACCGTGCCCAGGTGGTCGTCGGCGGGGAGGTCCCCGTCGACGACCGCGCTGACCTGCAGGGTGTTGAAGCTGAGGCCGCCGGAGTGCACCGTGAGGAAGGACGTCTCGCTGGCGTCCGCACCGCCGCCGATCCGCACGAGGGAGGGCCGCGGGGCCAGGCGGGTGGGGTCGACCACCACCCACCGGTCCTCGACCGCCGCCTCGACGACGGCGTGGAAGTCCATCGGCGCGAGCCCGGGGGCGTAGCAGGCGACCAGTCGTGCCGGTATGCCGCGCGCCCGCAGCAGCGCGAGCGTCAGGTGGGCGAAGTCGCGGCAGACACCCTTGCGGGCGAGGTAGGTGTCGCTGGCGCCGTCGGTGACCGTCGAGGACCCGACGACGTAGCGGATGTGGTCGTGCACCCAGCTGGCCACGTCCAGGACACCCTGCTCACCGGCCACGTCGCCGACCTCGGCCCGCGCGACGGCCTCGAGCCGGTCCAGGTCGACGTAGCGGCTCGGTCGCACGTAGCGGACCCGCTCCAGCGGGCTCACGCCGGCGACGGCGCCGCCGTCGCTCACCGTCGCGGTGTAGCTGACGCTCAGCTCCCCCGGCGCCACGTCCCGCAGGACGTGCCACCGGGTGCCGGAGACCTCGTCCACGACGTCCTGGACCTCGACCTCCTGGCCGTCGAGGGTCACGGAGAAGGACTCGTCCTGCCGGGTCACCTGCTCGGCGACGGTGACCCCGAGGGTGGCCTCGACCGGAGACGTCACGGTGGCGGTCAGGTCGGCGGAGAGGTGTCGGCGCATGCGCTCATGGTGTCAGGTCGCCGGCGTGCTGCAGCGCCCAGTGGTACATGACGATCGCGGCGGCCGCCCCGGCGTTGAGCGAGCGGGTGGACCCGTGCTGGGTGATGGCCACCACGTCCACGCATCCGGCGACCGCCTCCGCGCTCAGCCCGGGGCCCTCCTGGCCGAACAGGAGGACGCAGTCCCGGGGCACGGCATACCCCTCCAGCGGCACCGACCCCGGCACGTTGTCGACACCGAGGACGGGCAGGCCCCGGTCCGCCGCCCAGCGCAGCAGGGCGGCGACGTCGTGGTGGTGGTGCTCGTGCAGGTAGCGGTCGGTGACCATGGCCCCACGCCGGTTCCAGCGGCGCCGGCCCACGATGTGGACGGCCGCCGCGTTGAAGGCGTTGGCGGTGCGCACGACCGAGCCGATGTTGAAGTCGTGGCCCCAGTTCTCGATCCCCACGTGGAACCCGTGGCGCCGCGTGTCGAGGTCGGCGACCACGGCCTCCTGCCGCCAGTAGCGGTAGCGGTCCACCACGTTGCGGCGGTCACCGGCCTCGAGCAGGTGGGGGTCGAGGTGGGCCGGCAGGTCGCCCGACTCCCGGGTCGGCCACGGCCCCTCCCACGGACCGACGCCCACCGGAGGATCGGTCGACTCGCTCACCCGCAGCATTGTGGCACCGCGACGGCGCTCTGCCGTGGCCGACCTGCGCATTTCGCACTACGGTGGGGTGGGTCGCGGGCAGCAGCCCGCCACCGACCGACATGCGGCCGCACCGGGCCGCCGAACGGAGGCACCACCATGGACTCCACCACCTGGATCCTGCTGATCCTGCTGCTGCTGCTCGTCGGCATCGTCGTCTTCTGGCTGCTGCGCCGCCCCGGCGACGACGGCGAGGGCGAGGGAGTGCTGGACGCCCGCGACCACGACGAGCTGGCGGGCCGCGACGACCGGGGTGGCGCCGTGACGGACGTCCGGGACGGCCAGCACGCGGAGGCCGTCCCGCCGTCCGCGGAGCAGCCCGGCGACCCCACCGCGGCCCTCGGGCAGACTGGGCCGGCACCGCTGGCCGAGCCCGTGGGTGGCAGCGAGACCCACCAGCAGCCCGACGGGACCGCCGACCTGGCGGCCCCCGTCGAGGACGGACAGGTGGCGCCGACCGAGTCGCGCTACGACGCGCAGCCGGCCGAGCCGGCGGTCGAGGACGCCTACGTCCCCGCCGACGGGCAGGACGCCTCGGAGGAGCCGCCTCAGGCCCCCGTCGTCGACGAGCAGGACGGCTCCCTGGAGGGGACCCACCAGCCGGTGGACGAGCAGCAGGGGCCTGCCGAGCCGGCGTACCAGCCGGTCGGCGACCAGGACGTCGCCGACGAGCCGACCTCCGTCGGCAACGGTGCCGCGCCGCGCGAGGCCGAGGCGCCCGAGTTCACCGACCCGGCCGCTGCCCAGGAGCCCACGACCGAGCCGCTCACCGCCGAGGAGGTCCTCGCCGCGCAGGACACCACCTCCCCGGACACCACCTCCCCGGACCTCGCGCCCGCCGACGAGTACCCGGTCGGGGACGACGCCACCACCTACCGTGCGCAGCAGGGGCAGGCCGTCGTGCTGGACGACGACGGCTCGGTGCGGCAGGACGATGGCGCCGACATGGACGCCGACGTCTACCCCGGCGGGGACGGGTCGGTCACCCCGCTCACCGACGGGTCGACGCCCGTCGCGGAGGAGCCGACGGCCCAGGACGACGGGTGGGACAGCGCGGACACGGCGCGCGCCGCGGGTGCCGCGGGTGCCGCGGGCGCCGCGGGCGCCGTCGGTGCGGCGAGCCCCGGTGAGGACCAGCGTCAGGGCGACCTGTGGGAGGCCCCGGACACCGCCCCGGCCGACGCCCCCGTCTCCGACGACACCTGGGTCGCTCCGGAGGCCTCCACGACCGAGACCACCGTCGCCGACGAGCGGCACGACGACACGTGGGTGACCCCGGACACGGCCTCCACGGAGGCCTCGGGCACCGACCAGCGCCAGGACGAGACCTGGGTCACCCCGGACACCGCACACACCGACGTCCCGCCGACCGAGCCCACCAGCGAGGCACCCGTCGCCACGGAGCCGGTCGTCGACGAGCCCGTCGCCACGGAGCCCGTCGTCGATGAGCCCGTGGTCGAGGAGCCGGTGGCCGAGGAGCCCCCCGCCGAGGCTGCGGTGACCGACGAGCCGCCGACGGAGGCCGAGGTCGGGGCTCCGGTCTTCGCCGAGTCGATCTACGGGGCCGGGTCCGCCGAGCCGCTCGAGGACGGCACCGGTCCGGCCGGGTGGTCGGTCAAGGGCAACACCGGCTCGATGCTCTTCCACACCCCGGACTCGCCGAGCTACGAGGGTGTGCGCGCCGAGGTGTGGTTCGAGAGCGAGGACGCGGCGCGGGCCGCGGGCTTCGCGCACTGGGACCGACGCCGGCGCTGAGGGCCGCGGCGGCCGTCGGACGTGCCGCCGGGGCGCTCAGCCCGTGAGGCCGAGGTCTGCCAGGGAGTAGGCCGCCCGGTACTCCACGCCCTGCTCCTCGACGCGCTCCCGCGCGCCGCTGTCCCGGTCGACGATGACCGCGACGGCGAGCACCTCTCCCCCGGCGTCGCGCACCGCCTCGACGGCCGTCAGGGGCGAGCTGCCCGTGGTGGACGTGTCCTCGACGACGACGACCCTGCGCCCCGCGAGCGCGGGCCCCTCGATGCGCTGCTGCAGGCCGTGGGCCTTCTCGCTCTTGCGGACGACGAAGGCGTCCAGCGCGGGCCCCTCCCGGTGCGCGGCGGCGTGCAGCATCGCGGCGGCCACGGGGTCCGCCCCCATCGTCAGCCCACCGACGGCGTCGACCGCGAGGTCGTCGACGAGGTCGAGCATGACCTCGCCCACCAGGGGCGCGGCCTCCCCGTGGAGGGTGACCCGGCGCAGGTCGACGTAGTAGTCGGCCTCCGCGCCGGAGGACAGCGTCACCCTGCCGTGCACCACGGCCAGGTCGGTGATGTGGCGGAGCAGGCGGTCGCGTGGGGTCATGGCGCCCAGCCTAGCCAGCGCCAGGGCGGGTCCCCGTGGCCGACCGTCAGGGCGCGGGGGCCCGCTCGGCGATGAGCACGAGGGCGGCGGTCCAGCCCAGCGGGGCCACGGCCGCCGGGTCGCCGTCGTGCAGCACCTTCTCCGGCAGCGATCCCGCCGCCGTCCGGTGGGCGTCCAACCAGTCCAGCCAGCGGGCTGCCTCCAACGGATGGCCGTTGTGTGCGGCGGCGACCGCCTGGAGCGCCGTCTGCGGGGTCCAGGACACGCCGTCGTTGCGCCACCCGGCCCCGGGAGCCACCCCACCGGCCGGGCGCCGCTGCGCCTCCTGCGCCCGCAGCCGCGCGCGGTCGGCCCCTGGGACCGGCAGGTCGACGAACGGGGGCAGCAGCAGGGTCACCGCGGCGTCCGGGCGGCCGCCAACGTGGCGGGGGAACCGGGGCCCGAAGGCGTCGCCGATCTGCGCCCGCAGGTCGGCGGCCGTCGGCGCCAGGAGGCCGGGGTCGATCCCGGCCGAGCTCCACGCCTGCTCGCCCACCAGCCCACGGGCGTGGAGGTCGGCCGCCGCCTCCAGGCCCATGAGGGCGGTGGCCGCGATGGCCAGCGTGACCTCCTCCTCCGGGCGCTCCCAGTAGTCCGGCGAGGGCCGGGGCAGGCCCGTCCGCGGGTCGAGCCTGTCCAGGAGGCGCCCGGTCGAGCGCACCACCAGCGGGGTCAGCAGCTCGGCCACCTGCTGCTGCCCGTCCGCTCCTGCCGGGCCGACCGTCCCCCGCCCGCCACCGGTGTCACCGGCGGCGCCGTCGCCCCCGATCGACGGCATACCCTCCTCGATCACCGCGGCGGCCGCCCACACCGCCCACCCCGGCCCGTCCTCCTGGGGTTCCCGGTCGTCCGGCACCGTGCCGTCCCCCACGGGCAGGTAGCGGGCCTGCATCGAGCCGTCGTCGGCCTGCAGGTCCTGCAGCAGGAGCAGGGTCAGCAGGGCGTCCTGCTGGTGCCCGGTGCGGGCGAGCGCCACCGCCACACAGCTCGCGTCCCGGGGCCAGACGTACTGCCAGGCGGGGGACGCACCGGCGAGCACGGCGCCGGGGGCGGTGCCGGTGGGCGCGGTGAGGGTATGCAGGTCGGCCAGGGCGGCACGCGCCATCCCTGATCTCGGGTCGGTGGGGTCGGGGAGCCACCCGGAGGCGAGCCACGCCTGCCGTCCGGCCTCGCGGGCGGAGAGCACGGAGACCTCGAGGGGCACCGTGGCGGGGTCCGAGGACAGCGGGAGCCACCCGTCCGCCGAGCGCCCGGGGGCCACCTCGACCAGGCGCCCCCACGCGTCGCGGGTCGCCGTCTCCTGGTGCAGGGGCACCTGCCGGTGGCTGCCCTGCCAGACCAGCGCGCCGCCGCTGACGAGCAGCACCGCGAGGGCGACGGCCCACCGGCTGCGGGAGGTCATCCCTGCGGGTCGCGAGGGCGCCGACGGGCGGCGAGGGATCCGGCGACCCCGCGCGTCACCCGGCGGGGCGCGACCCGCAGGAACCCGACGAGGGACCGGTAGGTCACGGACGGCACCGAGACCACGGTGCCCCGCGCGACGTCGTCGAGCCCGGCGCGCACCACGTCGGACGCGTCCAGCCAGAGGGCGTCCGGGAGCCGCGACATGTTCATCTGGGCCCGGTCGTGGAACTCGGTGTGCACGAAGCCGGGGCACAGCGCCGTCACCGTGACCCCGTGCGGGGCCAGCTCGGTCGCCAGCGCCTCGGAGAGGACGGTGACGTAGGACTTGATCGCGGAGTAGTGGCCCATGACCGCAAAGGAGGCGACGGAGGAGACGTTGAGGATCGCTCCCCGGCGACGCTCGCGCATGGCACCGCCGGCAGCGTGCGAGAGCACCATGACCGCACGCACCATGAGGTCGAGGGCCGCCTCCTCCTCGGCGAGGTCCCCGCGCACGAAACCGCGTCGGCTCCCGAACCCGGCATTGTTGACCAGCAGGTCCACCGGGCGGTCGCGGTCGGCGACCCGGTCGGCGACCCGGCCGAGGGCCGCGCGGTCGGACAGGTCGGCCGGCAGGACCTCCACGGCCACGCCGTGCCGGGCGATGAGCTCGTCCGCGAGCGCGGTCAGCCGCCCCTCGTCCCGCGCCACCAGCACGAGGTCGTGGCCGCGGCGCGCGAGCTGCGCCGCGAACTCCCGTCCCAGTCCGGCGGAGGCCCCGGTCACCAGCGCTGTTCCCATGGGCTCAGGGTATGCCGCTGTCTCCCCTGCAGGGCCGGGCAGGTCGTGGCCGGGCGCGCGCGAGGCGCGGGCCCGGACCCGCGTCCGCTACAGGTGCTCGCGGAGCCAGTCGAGGTCCGCGACGTGCTCGTCGGCGCCGCCCGGGGTCTCCACCAGGGAGGGCGCACCGGCGGCCCGCACGACGTCGGCCAGCTCGTCCGGCGGGACCTGTCCGGCGCCGAGGTTCGCGTGCCGGTCGGCGCCGGAGCCCGCGGCGTCCCGCGAGTCGTTGACGTGGACCAGGTCGATGCGCCCGGTGATGGCGCGCACCCGGTCCACGGCGTCTCCCAGCTCGATGCCACCCGCCCAGGCGTGGCAGGTGTCCAGGCAGAAGCCGACGTGCTCGGCCCCCTCGGCCGCACCGACCGCGTTCCAGACGCGGGCGATGCGGTCCAGGTGGCGGGCCATGGCGTTGTCGCCGCCGGCGGTGTTCTCGATGAGGACCGGGGTGTCCCCGAAGGTCAGCGACTCGACGGCCTTGCGCCAGTTGTCGAAGCCCTTCTCCGGGTCGTCCTTGGCGTTGACGTGGCCGCCGTGCACGATGAGGCCCTTGGCGCCGATCTGGGTGGCCGCGTCGAGGTGCTGCTGCAGCAGCTTGCGGGACGGGATGCGGATGCGGTTGTTGAGCGTGGCGACGTTGATGATGTACGGCGCGTGGACGTAGAGGTCGACCCCCGCCTCCTCGGCGTCGGCCCGCAGCGCGTCGGCCCCACCGGCATACCGGATCTCCGGCCCCTGGTAACCCTGCGGGTCCCCCAGGAAGAACTGCACCAGCGGCGCTCGCCGCGCCCGCGCCTCGGCGATCGGGTCGGTCTGCTCGACGTGTGCTCCCAGGGCCGGCGTGCTCATACCCGCCATCGTAGGCACGGCACCGGACGCGCGGTCAGGTCACTCCGGACCACCGCGTCGGCGGGTGTACGCGTCCGGTGCAGGCGGAGCACGCGTCCGGTGCAGGCGGAGCACGCGTCCGGTGCAGGCGGAGCACACGTCCGGTGTCGACGGAGCACGCGTCCGGTGCAGGGGGGCGGGTGGCGCGGGGTGGCCTAGGCTGGCCGCATGGCCCGGTTCTGGTTCGACGTGCTGGTGCCCGGCGCGCCCGCGCAGGTGTGGGAGCGGCTGTGGGACCTCGACCGGCACACCGCCGCGATCCCCCTCACGACCACCCTCGGCGGCCCGCTCGGTCCGGGGGCCGACTTCGTCGCCCGGACCCGCCTCGGCCCGGTCCGGATCGACGACGAGATGGTCGTGCGGCGGTGGGAGCCCCACGACCACGCCGTCATCGAGAAGGTCGGCCGCCCCCTCACCGGCCGCATCGAGGTCACGCTGCGCCCGGCGGGTGCCGACACCCGGCTCCGGTGGGAGCAGGAGTATGCCGTGGCCGGGGTGCCCGGCGCCCTCGCGGCGCTGGCGGCCCCGGCCGTCCGTGCGGCATACCTGCGTGCCGTCCGTCAGATCACGCGCCCCTGATCAGGAGTCCTCGCCCTCGTGGTCGTGGTCCTCACCGTCGTGGTCCTCACCCTCGTGCTCGTGGGCGTCCTCCAGCTCGACGTCACCGGTGACGCCCGACAGCTCGTTCGGCTCGTGCGGCACGGTGGCCGAGTCGATGACGGCCATCGTGGCCAGGTCGACGATGTGGATCTCGCTGGAGGCCGGCTCCGTGACGTAGGCGAACTGCCCCATGGTGAAGAGGGTGGGCCGCGGCTGCTGCCACTCCATCGGCTCCTCCCACTCCTGCACGACCGGGATCTCCTCGGTGATCTCCCCGCTCTCCGGGTCGATCACGTGCAGCTCACCGTCGGTGCCCAGGACGAGGGCCTCACCCTCCCGTCCGCGGGCCAGGGAACGGAAGCTGTAGGACGTCCCGAGGTCGACCAGCTGCATCTGCGCCGTGTCGGTGTCGATGAGGGCGACCCGCTCCGGGCGCTCCAGCTCGGCGTCCTCGTCCACCTTGTAGTCGCCCAGGACGACGTGCGACTCCTCGGAGCCGGCGACGTTGCCCGTCCGGGCGTAGTCGTCGGGAGCCTCGACCTTGCTGAAGCTGCCGTCGGCGAAGACGACCGGGCCGTCCTCGCAGCCGAGCACGACGGCCTCGCCCTCGGCGACGGTCTCGCCGTGGACGCCCGGGCACTCGTCGGTCATGGCGACCTGCTCGCCGTCGGGGCCGGTGACCATGGCGCCGGTGCGCTCGTCCTCGGTGCCGACGGTCTGCAGCAGTGACCCGTCCTCCAGGCGCACCGCGACGCCGTGGTGCGGGTCCTCCACGTCGATCGACTCGGTGACGGGCAGCTCGCCCGCGGTGGCGTCCAGCTCCGCCGGGTCGAGCAGGTCGATCCGGCTGGCGCCGTCGAAGTAGAGCGCGGTCGTGCCGTGGTGCCGGACCACGTGGCCGGGGTGGGAGCCCTCCGCCGCGAGGTCGGTGAGCTGCGGCGCGGTGGTGTAGCTGTGGTTGTGGTTGCCGTGCGGCTCGCTCCACGTCCCGGCGTCCAGCAGCCGGAAGGCGTCGCCCTCGGTGAGGAACAGGTGCCGACCGTCACCGGCCGGGTTGAGCCGGACGAAGCCCTCGGCCTCCATCTCCCCCTCGACCTCGGGCGACAGGGCGTCGAGGACCATGACGCCGCCGTCGTAGGTCACCGCCAGCCGCGGGCTGGGGCCGCTGGCCTCGACGGTCGAGGCCGCCTCGGACTCGCCCGTGGAGTCCTCCTCCTCGGTGGTCGGGTCGGCGGAGTCCTCGGCCCCGGTGTTCTCGGAACCTGCGTCCTCCGTGCCGGCGGCGTCGGCCTCCTGCTCCGCACCCCCGGCACCGGACGTCGTGGACTCCGTGGCACATCCCGCGAGCAGGAGCGAGGCGGCCACGGTCATGGGTAGCAGTCGTTTATGCATTGTGGGAATCATTATCAATCGCAGCGGCTACGTCAAGTCGGGCGCTCCTGCCGCAGCCGTGGCGCTAGCCGCCCCAGACGGAGGTGGCGCCGGTATGGCCGGCGAGCGTCACCGCCACGACCGCCCACACCGCGGCCGCGGCGGCGAGCGCACCGAGCACCGTGCCGACCCTCTCCGGCCAGCGGGCCGCCCAGTGCGACCGCCCCCACGGCGACGTCGCGACCCAGTGCAGGACGCTGAGCACGGCCAGCAGGATGCCGGCCAGGCCCGCACGCACCCCCCACGCCCCGTGCTCCTGCAGGACCTGGCTGCTGCCCACCGTCTGGAGGAGGACGTCGCCGTAGCTCTGCGTCACCCGGGTGACCACCGCGGCGACGACGGCGAGCAGCGGCATACCCCACCCGAACCATCGGCGGAACCGCGGCACCAGCACGACGAGCAGCTGGGCGCCGCCGGCGAGCAGCAGCAGCACGACGGCGAAGTGCACGAGCAACGGGTGCACCGGGAGTCCCATGACCATGGTGGTCACCTTTCCTGCGGTCGAGTCCGAGACACCCAGCCTGTCACCGCGACGGCATCTCCTGCCGTCGGGGATTCGTCGCCGCCCGGGCGACGGATGGGAGGGACGGCGGGGCCCTCCGCGTCGGGCGCCTAGGCTGGCCGGATGCGCATCGCCACGTGGAACTGCAACAGCATCCGGACCCGGGTCGACCGGGCCGTCGCCTTCCTCGAGCGGCACGACGTGGACGTGCTGGCCCTGCAGGAGACCAAGTGCCGGGACGACCAGTTCCCGCTGCTGCCGTTCGAGCAGGCGGGGTACGAGGTGGCGCACGTCGGGCTGAACCAGTGGAACGGCGTCGCCGTGGTGAGCCGGGTGGGGCTGGCCGACGTCGCCACGGAGTTCCCCGGTCAACCCGCGTGGGTACCGGAGGGCGCCGAGCCCGCGGTCGAGGCGCGGGCGCTGGGGGCGACCTGCGGCGGCGTGCGGGTGTGGAGCCTCTACGTGCCGAACGGCCGGTCGTTGCAGGACCCGCACCTGGACTACAAGCTGGCGTGGCTGGGGGCGCTGCGGGAGGCCGGCCGCGGCTGGTTGGAGCAGGACGCCAGCGCCCAGGTCGCCCTCATGGGGGACTGGAACATCGCGCCGACCGACGACGACGTCTGGTCGGTGGAGTACTACGAGGGCCGGACGCACACCAGCCCTGCGGAGCGCGAGGCCTTCGCCGCGGTCGAGGGGGCGGGGTATGCCGACGTGACCCGCGAGCACACGCCCGGTCCGGGGACCTACACCTACTGGGACTACACGCAGCTGGCCTTCCCCAAGCGGCGCGGGATGCGGATCGACTTCTGCCTCGGCTCACCGGCCCTGGCGCAGCGGGTCGAGGGGGCCTTCATCGACCGCGAGGAGCGCAAGGGCAAGGGCGCCTCCGACCACGCCCCCGTGGTGGTCGACCTGACCACCGACTGAGCCTCTCCCCGGTCCGGGGGTGCGGTCACGCAGGCCTGCGTCAGCGGCGCGGGGCGACCCGGGCCAGCGGCACCGTCAGCAGGCAGAGCACGGCGGCCAGGGCCATGCCCGGTCCGAAGCCGGAGGCCACGGCGACCCATCCGACGACGAGCGAGCCGGTGGCGGTGCCGGTGTCGAAGCCCGCGTTCCACACCGCGCTGGCGGCGCCGACCCGGCGGGGACCCGCGGCCTCGAAGGCACGCAGCATGGTCAGGGTCTGCAGCGTGCCGTAGCAGACCCCCACGAGGGCACAGACCAGGATCCACGGGACGGCGCGGGAGGCGTCGACGGGGGACCGCACCACCCAGGCGAGGGCCGCCAGGACGAGCGCGCTGACGAGGACCGCGGGCACGAGCAGCCGCTGCGCACCGGCGCGGTCGGCGAGCCCGCCGACCTGCCACCGGGTGATCGCCGAGAGCAGCCCGACGGCGAACAGGCCCGCCGCGGAGAGCCAGGGCACCTGCACCATCTGCGGCGCGAAGGTGATGACGGCTCCCCCGGCGAAGGTGATGGCGAGCAGGACGAGCGTCGGGCGCAGCAGGGCGAGGTAAGTGGCCCGAGACGTGGTCGGCTCGGCCACCTCGGGGTGGCTGGCGTCGTGGGTGGAGCGTGCGGGCAGGTGGCGGGCCACCGCGACGCAGGCCGGGATCCCGGCCAGCGGCAGGGCGCCCACGACGAAGACCGGCCAGAACCCGACCGCGTCGGCGACCCAGCCGCCCACCGGCATGACCACGACCAGGGGCAGGGACAGCGCGAAGGAGTAGGCCCCGACCGCGGCGCCCCGGCGAGCGGGCTCGACGAGCAGCACGGCGGCGGCGTTGGCGGCCACCGTGAGGATGCCGAAGCCCACCCCGCGCACCGCCGACAGGGCCAGCACCGGACCGAGGTCCGCGGTGAGCAGGTGCAGGAGCGAGGGCACGCCGAGGAAGACCATGCCGAGCGAGAGCACCCACGCCCACCCGGCCCGGCCGATGGCCCACGGGACCGCGAACTGGGTGGCCACGGTGGTCCCCAGGAGCACGAAGTTGACCAGCCCCGCCCCGCCGCTGTCCGCGCCGCCGGAGACCGCCCACAGGGGCGCGACGGGGAGCAGGGCGGCATACCCGGTGAACCCGGCGGTCGCAAGCAGCGCGAGCACCACCATGCCGGGGGTGGACCACACGGACCCCCGGCCGGGCGGTTCGAGGGCCGCGGCCGGCTCGATCGGGGAGCCGCTCACCCCTGGGCGGCCTTGGCGGCGGCCTTCTTCTCCCTCTTGTAGGCGCGCACCTGCTGCAGCGAGTCGGCGCCGGTGACGTCGGCGATCGACATGTGGACGCCGTCCCGGCCGTAGTCGCCGGCCGCCTCGCGCCAGCCCTCGGCGGTGAGGCCGCGCTGCTTGCCGAGCAGGGCGAGGAAGATCCGGGCCTTCTGGTCACCGAAGCCGGGCAGCGCCTTGAGCCGCCTGAGGACCTCCCTGCCGTCCGGCTCCCCGTCGGTCCAGATCGCCGCGGTGTCGCCGTCGTAGTCGCGGACGACGGCGGTCGCCAGGTCGTGCACGCGCCGGCCCATGGACGTGGGGAACCGGTGGACCGAGGGAGGCGTGGCGCAGAGCGCCACGAACTCCTCGGGGTCGGTGTCGGCGATGGTCCTCGGGTCCACCGAGCCGAGCCGCTCGGCGATCTTGCGCGGGCCGTCGAAGGCGACCTCCATGGGGATCTGCTGGTCCAGGAGCATGCCGGTCAGCAGGGCGAAGGGGTGCTCGGTCAGGATGCGGTCGGCCTCGGCCTCGCCGACCAGGTGCAGGGTGCCGGTCATACCTGCAGCCTAGGTCCTCCCCGGGGTCGTCGGCAGGTCTCCTAGGCTGGACGCATGACTGTCGTCGCGGCCGCGGACGGATCCGCCCTGGGCAACCCTGGACCGGCGGGGTGGGGGTGGTACGTCGACGCCGACCGCTGGGCCAGCGGCGGGTGGAAGCACGGGACCAACAACATGGGGGAGCTCACCGCCGTGCTGGACCTGCTGCAGCAGACGGCCGACCTGGACGAGGACCTGCTCGTCCTGTGCGACTCGCAGTACGCCATCAAGTCCATCACCCAGTGGATGCCCGGCTGGAAGCGGCGCGGGTGGAAGAAGGGCGACGGCAAGCCGGTCGCCAACCTCGAGATCATCCGGGCGCTGGACGCCGCGATGCGCCCCAACGTGCGCTTCCAGTGGGTCAAGGGCCACGCCGGGCACGAGCTCAACGAGCAGGCCGACCGGCTGGCCAACGCCGCCGCCCAGGCGTATGCCGCGGGCCGGAAGCCGGAGCCCGGGCCTGGGTTCGGCGCGGTGTCGGCGCCGGCGGAGCATGACTTCACGGTCGGCGGTCGGGCCGACGACGACCTCTTCTCCCTCGTCGACGAGCCGGGGGACGAGGAGCAGGTGGTGGCGCTGGAGCGCTCGCTGCTCACCGGCGAGGTGCGCTCCGACCCTGCGGCCGTCGCGGCGCTGTTGCATCCGGAGTGGCAGGAGATCGGCCGCTCGGGCCGCCGCTGGAGCCGGGAGGAGATGCTCGCGGAGATCGCGCCGCTGACCGACCGGGTGGAGCTCGAGGTGCTCGACGTCCAGCGGCTGCCCGGCGACCTCGTGCTGCTCGTCTGGCGCGGGGTCGGTCCCGGGTCGAGCACCCTGCGCAGCTCGGTCTGGCAGCGCTCGGGCCAGCGGTGGCAGCAACGCTTCCACCAGGGCACCCCGGAGGTCTAGGACCCCGGCGCGTCCGCCCGGAACGCGCCGACCGGCCGCCGGCCCAGGGCGAGCGCGACCACCGCGGCGAGCGCCGCGGCATACCCCGCGCCGGTGAGGACGGTCTGCACCTGGACGACCGCGGCGTCGAGCAGCGCGTCGGTGTCGGTCGGGTCGGCGAGGCTGCCCACCTCGACGTGGAAGCGGCGCAGGCCCAGGGCGGTGAGCAGGGCCAGGCCGACCACCATGCCCACCATGCGGGCGACGACGACGAGCGAGCTGACCGTGCCGTGGCCGTCCTCCCGGGCGTCGGCGAGGGCGGCGTCGTTGACCGGCGCGATGGCGAGGCCGACCCCCAGACCGGCACCGGCGAGGGCGAGCGTGGTGCCGACGAGATCGTCGAGCGAGGCCCGCTCCCAGCGGGCCATGGCGAGGATCGACACCGCGGCCAGGGCCAGCCCCGGCGCCGCGACCAGGGCCGGACCCACCCGGCGCAGCAGCCACCCGCCCAGCAGCGCCCCGACCGGCACGGCGACGAGGAAGCGCACGAGCACCAGGGCCGCGTCGGTCTCGTCGGTGCCCTGGGTGAGGCGGGAGAGCAGCGGCACGTCCACGACGACCGCGACGATCGCGGCCCCCACCAGCAGGCTCACCACCAGCGCCGGCCAGACCCGGCGCCGGACGACGCCGCGCGGGACGAGCGGCGCGGCGGCCAGCCGTTGCCGCAGGACGAAGACGACCGCCGACGCGGCGCCGAGCGGCAGCAGCCAGACCCCCCACGGCCCGAGCACCTCGGTCTCGGGGTCGGCGGTGGAGAAGGTCAGCACCAGCGAGCCCAGGGCCACGGCGACGAGGGCGGCCCCCAGCAGGTCGGCGCGCAGCAGCAACGGCAGCCACCGCGGCAGGGTGACCAGGGCGAGCAGCAGCGTCACCGCTGCCGCAGCGAGCCCGACGGGCGTGGCGACCCGGGATCCGGAGTCCGGGTCGAGGGGGACGAAGGGCAGGCCGAGCTCCACCGAGGTCGTCAGCGCCTGCGGCGCCCAGAGGGCGAGGGTCCAGAGAGCGGCGGCGAGGACCGTCAGCAGGTATGCCGCACCCGTCCCCCACCCCGTCACCCACCCTGCGCGACGCCCGGTCGCCCCAGGGCCAAGCACTCGCGACGCTCGGTCGGGGTCGGGGGCAACCACTCGCGACGCCCGGTCGGGGGTGGGGGCAACCACTCGCGGCGCCCGGTCGGGGGTGGGGGTGGGGGTGGGGGTGCGGATGAGGACGACGCCGAGGAGGGCGAGCAGGCCCAGGACGACGTTGAGCCAGAAGATCTCCCGCCACCCGGCGACGGCGAGCACGAGCGCCCCGAGCAGCGGTCCCAGCACCGACCCGAGCTCCTGGACGGCGCCGACGACGCCCAGCGGCATCCCCCGGCGACCGCGCGGCCACAGGTCGGCCACCAGCGCGAGGGTCGCCGGCACCAGACCGCCACCGCCCAGGCCCTGCAGGAACCGGCCGCCGACCATGACCGGCAGCTCGACGGCCGCGGCGGTCACCGCCGAGCCCACGACGAAGACGACGAGGCACCAGATGAGGATGCGGCGCCGGTCCACCAGGTCGGACAGCCGCCCGATGAGGGGCAGGACGGCGATGTAGCCCAGCAGGAACCCGGAGATGATCGGCGTGCCGCGCTGCAGCGACTCGATCCCCACGCCGACACCGGCCATCATGTCGGTCAGCGCCAGGACGACGACGTAGGTGTCCGCGGCGGCCAGCGCCACCGCGAGCGCGGCCACGGCCAGCAGCGCCCGGGCCCCGCGGGCGGGCCCGGCGGTCGGGCGGGTGGTGGCCTCGGTCGGCTCGGGCGGTCCGGCCCCCCGCCCCTCCTCCCGCGTCCGCGTCATCCTCAGGGCTGCGTCACCGTGACCGGCTCGCCGTAGGCGTCCAGCGTCACGGTGTAGGTCGACGTCGCCGGCGGGTAGAAGGGTCCGGTGATCTCCACGCTGCGGACCTGCCAGTCCTCCTCGACCAGACCGTAGGTCACGTCGAACTCGGACTCGGCGTCGCCGACGAGGAGCAGGTCCGTGACCGTCTCCCCCGGGAGCGTGCCGACGACCTGCTGCACCACCTCGGCCCCGGCCCGGGAGCGCTCTCCGAACTCCGGCCCCTGGGTCTGCTCGAGCAGACCCACGAGACCGTCCTCGGGGTCGAAGAGCGTCGCCGGGTCCGGCACCCCCAGCTCGGCCGGGTCGGTGTTGACGTGGGCGGGGACGTAGGGCAGCTTCACCCACAGCTCGCCGTCGAGGGCCACCGTCGGGATGTCGGCTTGCACCCCCGCGATGACGGCGGTGATGGTGCCGTCGAAGGCGGGCGGCTCCATGGTGCCGGCACCCTCGGCGCTGATGATGTAGGACGTCTCGTCCTCCGGCAGGTCCGTGCCGGTGAGCGTCAGACCGACCGACCCCGCGTCGACCAGCACGTCGTGCGCCTGGGCCAGCCGGTCGGCGGCGGTCGGCGGCGGTGGCGCCGAGGAGGTGGCCGACTCGTCGGCGCCGTCGCTGCACCCGGCGAGCACCAGGGCGAGGACCGCGGCCGGCGCCAGCGCCAGCCTCGCCCCGCCCGTCCGGGTGAGGGTGTGCCGTCCGCCGCGAGACCTCATACGTCCAGTATCACGCACCCGCCGCCCGAGCGGGGCGGCAGCGCGCGCGACCGGCGGCGACCGGTCACCCGAAGCGGCCGGAGATGTAGTCCTCGGTCGCCTGCTGGCCCGGGTTGTTGAAGATGTTCTGGGTGGAGTCGTACTCGACCAGCTCGCCGGGCTTGCCGGTCGCCTCGAGGTTGAAGAAGCCGGTCTTGTCCGAGACCCGCGCCGCCTGCTGCATGTTGTGCGTGACGATGACGACGGTGTAGCGGTCCTTGAGCTCGTTGATGAGGTCCTCGATGGCCAGGGTGGAGATGGGGTCGAGCGCGGAGCACGGCTCGTCCATGAGGATGACCTCGGGCTGGATGGCGATCGCCCGGGCGATGCACAGCCGCTGCTGCTGCCCGCCGGACAGCCCGGACCCGGGCTTGTCGAGGCGGTCCTTGACCTCGTTCCACAGGTTGGCCCCGCGCAGCGCCTTCTCGGTGAGCTCGTCGGCCGCCTTGCTGGAGATGCGCTTGGAGTTGAGGCGCACCCCGGCGAGGACGTTCTCCTTGATGGTCATGGTCGGGAACGGGTTGGGCCGCTGGAAGACCATCCCGACCTGGCGGCGGACGTCGACCGGGTCGACGCCGCGGCCGTAGAGGTTGGTGCCGTCGATGGCGACCTCGCCCTTCACGTAGGCGCCCGGGATGACCTCGTGCATGCGGTTGAGGGTGCGCAGCACCGTCGACTTCCCGCAGCCGGACGGACCGATGAACGCGGTCACGGACCGCGGCTCGATGGTCATCGAGACGTTCTTCACGGCGTGGAAGTCGCCGTAGTAGATGTCGAGATCCTTGACGTCGATGCGCTTGGACATGTGCGTGATTCTCTCTTCTCCGGACAGGGGGTATGCCGTCAGCGGCCGGTCTTGGGGGCGAAGAACGTCGCGATGACGCGGGCCACGAGGTTGAGCGTGACGACGATGAGCACGAGCAGCAGCGCAGCCGCCCAGGCCCGCTCCCGGCTCGGCTCGATGAGCGCCGGGTCGAGGGGCTTGGTGAACATCCAGTAGGTGTAGACGGCGAGGCTGTTGATCGGCCCCTCGAACATGTTGGTGTTGAAGCTGCGGGCGAACCCGATGGCCACGAGCAGCGGGGCGGTCTCCCCGATGACGCGGGCGATGGCCAGGGTGATCCCGGAGGCCAGGCCCGAGGCCGCGGTGGGCAGCACCACCTTGGCGATGGTGCGCCACTTCGGCACGCCGAGCGCCAGGGAGGCCTCGCGCAGCTCGTTGGGCACGATCCGCAGCATCTCCTCGCTGTTGCGCACGACGGTCGGGATCATGAGGACCGACAGGGCGACCGCGCCGGCGATGCCCATCTTGGCGTCCCGGATCCCGACGACCTGGGTGAACAGCGCGAACGCGAAGAGGCCGGCGACGATCGACGGGATGCCGGTCATGACGTCCACGAGGAAGCGGATGCCCTTGGACAGGTGGTTGCCGGCGCCGTACTCGACGAGGTAGATCGCGGTGAACATGCCGATGGGCACCGAGATCAGCGCGGCCGTGCCGGTGATGATGAGGGTGCCGATGATGGCGTGGCCCGCACCGCCGGCGAGGGTGTCGGTCTCCCCGCTCGCGTAGGCCTGGTCGTCCGCACCGGTGATCCCGACCATGTCCTGGGTCCAGAAGCCGGGGCTGAAGGCCAACGGCAGCCCCTGGCTGAAGACGGTCCAGAGCATGGAGATCAGGGGCACGATGGCGCAGACGAAGGCGGCGTAGACCAGCCAGCGCATGACCACGTCGGTCGCGACCCGCGAGCCGCCGAGGGAGCGGTAGGTCGCCCACGAGGCCACGAGGAACACCACGTAGGACGCGACCAGGGAGAAGACCGGGTTGAGGTCGACGACGAACCACAGCGCCAGCCACAGCAGGACGGCGCCGGCGCCGATGACCATGAGCGGCCGGGGGCTGGTGGCCCGGACGGGTGAGGGGACGTAGTCCGGCTCCGCGCCGCGAGGGGTGGTGTCCGGGGGCGTCGTCGTGGTGGTGCTCATCAGTTGGCTCCGGAGAACTCGGCCCGGCGCTCGACGATCCAGCGAGCGACGAGGTTGACGGCCAGGGTGAGGAGGAAGAGGACCAGCCCGGCGGCGATGAGCTCGGACAGGCGCAGCCCGGCGGCCTCGGGGAAGTTGAGCGCGATCTCGGCGGGGATGGTGTTGTTGCCGGTCCCGATGATGTTCCAGGTGAAGACCCCGGGCGAGAGGATGATGGCCACCGCCATCGTCTCGCCGAGCGCGCGGCCCAGGCCGAGCATGACCCCGCCGATGACGCCCGGGCCACCGAAGGGCAGCACGGCCGTGCGGATCATCTCCCACTGCGTCGCCCCGAGGGCCAGCGCCGCCTCCTCGTGCAGCCGGGGCGTCTGCAGGAACACCTCCCGCGAGACCGAGGTGATGATCGGCAGGATCATCACCGCCAGCACGACCGACGCGGTCATGAGGGTCCGCCCGGTGGCCGAGCTGTCGGCGAAGAAGGGCAGGAAGCCGAGGTTGGCCTCGAGCCAGTCGAGCAGCGGGACGAGCCGGGGGGCGAAGACGAACAGGCCCCACATGCCGAAGACGACCGAGGGGACCGCCGCCAGCAGGTCGATGACGAACCCGATGGTGCGTCCGATGCGCGGGGGCGCGTAGTGGGACACGAAGAGCGCGATCCCGACCGCGACCGGCGTGGCGAGGACGAGGGCGACGATCGAGGAGACGACGGTGCCCAGCAGCATCGGCCAGACGTAGCTCCAGAACCCGTTACCGCCGCTGATCTCCTCGGCCGGCGCGGTGAGGGCCGGCATGCCCTGCCAGACCAGGAAGATCGCCACCAGGGCGAGGATCAGCAGGATCAGGACCCCGGAGAACAGGGACGTGCCGCTGAAGACGACGTCCCCGGCCCGGCGCTTGACCTTGCCGCCGCCGCCGGTCGGGGGCTCGGTCGTGGCGACGCCACCGCCCCGGTCCGGCTCGGGCTGCGTTGTGCTCATCGTGGGCCTCTCGTCTGCGGTCGACGACCGTCACACGCCCGCGACGACGGACGTCCCCCGTGGGTGACGTCCGCCGTCATGGCGTGCTCGCGGGTCCGAACGGGCTCAGCCGCCCTGGATCATGTCGATGGAGGACATGACCTGCTCACGGGTGCTCTCCCCGATGGGGGCCGAGCCGGCCGCGTCGGACGCGGCCTGCTGGCCCTCCTCGGAGGCGACGTACTCCAGGAACGCCTTGACGTTGTCGGCGCGCTCGGCGTCGTCGTACTCCTTGCAGGCGATGTGGTAGCTCACCAGGACGATCGGGTAGGCACCGGACTCGGTGGTGTCCCGCGCCAGCTCCAGGGCCAGGTCGCCCTCGACACCGGTCTCGGCCGGCTCGGAGTTCTCGACGACCCGCGCGGCCGCCTCCGGGGAGAACGGGACGAACTCCTCGCCGACCCCGATCGAGGCGGACTGCCCGGTCACGGCGGAGGCGTCGGCATACCCGATGGTGCCCTCGGTCGAGTTGATGACCTGCATGACACCGGTGGTCTGCGCGGCGGCCTCGCCACCCTCGACCGGCCAGGCGTCGGAGGGCTCGTGCGGCCACGCGTCCGGGGCGGCGGCGGTGAGGTACTCCAGGAAGTTCTCCGTGGTGCCCGAGTCGTCGGACCGGTGCACGACGGTGATCTCGGTGCCCGGCAGCTCGGCGTCCGGGTTGTCCGCGGCGATCGCCTCGTCGTCCCACGTGGTGATGTCGCCGTTCATGATGCCGGCGAGCACCTCCGGGGCGAGGTTGAGCTCGTCCACCCCGGGCAGGTTGTAGGGGACGGCGACCGGCGAGATGTACATCGGCAGGTTGATGGCCTCGCCACCGGCGCAGGCGTCGGCGACCATGCCGCGCTCGTCCTCGTCCAGGTAGGCGTCGGAGCCGGCGAAGTCCGTCGCGCCGGCGAGGAACTGCTCGCGCCCGGCACCCGAGCCGACGGCGTCGTACTGCACCTCGACCTCGGGCTGCACCTCGAGGTAGCCGGCGATCCAGGCGGTCATCGCGGACTCCTGCGAGGAGGCGCCGGCGCCGACCAGGCGGCCGGACAGCTCGCCGCCCCCGGACTCCGAGCCGCCTCCGGCCTCGCCCTCCGAGCTGCTGTCGTCTCCGCCGCAGGCGGCGAGCGCGAAGGACGCCGCCATGGCGATGGCGACCGTGCGGGTCAAGCGGTGCTGCTTCACGGGGAACCTCTCTCAACGTCTGTCAGGGATCGTGGCCCCGGGCCGGTGGCGGAGCACCGGCGCGTCCAGGGGCACGCTGGCGGCATCGCCAACGCTTGAGAAGGTAGGAGCCGCACGTGACGCGATCTACGGCCTTGGGTGAACGAGTGGTGAACGAGGGGCGAAGGTCCGGCAGGCGGGGCCGCCCCCGCTCACCGCAGCAGGAGCTCCCCGGTGCCCTCGTCGAGGTCGACGACGACGTGGGAGCCGTCGCGCACCTCGCCGGAGAGCAGCAGCCGCGCCAGCCGGTCCCCGATCTGGGTCTGCACCAGGCGGCGCAGCGGTCGCGCGCCGTAGGCCGGGTCGTAGCCCCGCTCGGCCAGCCAGGACGAGGCGGCACCGGTGACCTCCAGGCCGATGCGGCGCCCCTCGAGCCGGCGGGCCAGCTCGGCGACCTGCAGCCCCACGATGGTGGCCAGCTCCTCGCGGGTCAGCGCGTCGAAGATGACGACCTCGTCCAGCCGGTTGAGGAACTCGGGCTTGAAGCTGGCCCGGACGGTGCCCATGACCTGCTCGCGCTTGGTCTGCTCGTCGGTGGTCGGGTCGACGAGGAACTGGCTGCCCAGGTTGGACGTCATGACGAGGATGACGTTGCGGAAGTCGACCGTGCGTCCCTGCCCGTCGGTGAGCCGGCCGTCGTCGAGCACCTGCAGCAGGATGTCGAAGGTCTCCGGGTGGGCCTTCTCCACCTCGTCCAGCAGCACCACGCTGTAGGGCCGGCGGCGGACCGCCTCGGTGAGCTGACCGCCCTCGTCGTACCCGACGTAGCCGGGGGGCGCCCCGATGAGGCGCGCGACCGCGTGCCGCTCGGCATACTCCGACATGTCGATGCGCACCATGGCCCGCTCGTCGTCGAAGAGGAAGTCCGCGAGGCTCTTGGCGAGCTCGGTCTTGCCGACCCCGGTGGGGCCGAGGAAGAGGAAGGAGCCCTGCGGGCGGTCGGGGTCGGAGATGCCGGCCCGCGAGCGGCGCACCGCGTCGGAGACGAGCCGCACCGCGGTGTGCTGGCCGATGAGCCGCTCACCGAGCACCGACTCCATCCGGAGCAGCTTCTCGGTCTCGCCCTCGAGCAGCCGGCCGGCCGGGATGCCGGTCCAGGCGGAGATGACGTCGGCCACGTCGTCCGCGCCCACCTCGTCCTTGACCATGGGCGTGGCGTCGCTGCTCCGCTCGAGCGCCGACTCCTCCTCCTGGGCGGTCGCCAGCTCGGCCTCGGCGGCAGGGATCTCGCCGTAGAGCAGGCGCGAGGCACCCTCGTAGTCCCCCTGGCGCTGCAGCCGCTCGGCCTGCGTGCGCAGGTCGTCGAGCCGCGCCTTGAGCTCACCGACCCGGTTGAGGCCGGTCTTCTCCGCCTCCCAGCGCGCCGTGAGCGCCGCCAGCTCCTCGCGGCGGTCGGCGAGGTCGGAGCGCAGCTTCTCCAGCCGGGCCCGGGACGCCTCGTCCTCCTCCCGCGCCAGGTGCATCTCCTCCATGGTCAGCCGGTCGACCTGCCGCTGCAGCTGGTCGATCTCGACCGGCGAGGAGTCGATCTCCATCCGCAGCCGGCTCGCGGCCTCGTCCACGAGGTCGATGGCCTTGTCCGGAAGCTGGCGGCCGGGGATGTAGCGGTCGGAGAGGTCGGCCGCGGCGACGAGGGCCGAGTCCTCGATGGCCACCTTGTGGTGCGCCTCGTAGCGCTCCTTGAGCCCGCGCAGGATGGCGATGGTGTCCTCGACCGAGGGCTCGCCGACGAAGACCTGCTGGAAGCGGCGCTCGAGGGCGGCGTCCTTCTCGATGTTCTCGCGGTACTCGTCCAGCGTGGTGGCGCCGACCATCCGCAGCTCACCGCGGGCCAGCAGCGGCTTGAGCATGTTGCCCGCGTCCATCGAGGAGTCGCCGCTGGCACCGGCCCCGACGACGGTGTGCAGCTCGTCGATGAAGGTGACGACCTGCCCGTCGCTGCCGGTGATCTCGGCGAGCACCGCCTTGAGCCGCTCCTCGAACTCCCCGCGGTACTTCGCGCCGGCGACCATCGCCCCCAGGTCCAGGGAGATGAGCGTCTTGTCGCGCAACGACTCGGGGACGTCCCCGGCGACGATGCGCTGGGCCAGGCCCTCGACGACCGCGGTCTTGCCGACGCCGGGGTCGCCGATGAGGACGGGGTTGTTCTTGGTGCGCCGGGACAGCACCTGGACCACGCGGCGGATCTCGGCGTCCCGGCCGATGACCGGGTCCAGTTTGCCCTCGCGCGCCATCGCGGTGAGGTCGGTGCCGTACTTGCCGAGCGCGTCGAAGGTGGCCTCGGGGTCGGCGGAGTCCACCCTCTTGCCGCCGCGCAGCGCGGGGATGCGCTCGGCCAGGGCGTCCGCGTCGACCCCGGGCACGACTCCCGCCCGGGCCAGGGCCAACAGCAGGTGGTCGGTCGAGACGAAGGTGTCGCCCATCGCCGACATGGCGTCCTGGGCCCCCTTGACGACGCCGTGCATGGCCCGGGACAGACCCGGGTTGCCCATGCTGGACCCGCTGGCGCGCGGCAGGCCGGCCAGCGCGGCGTCGGCGGCCTGCTTGGCCGCCTGCGGGCTGGACCCGGCCGCCTCGAGCAGCGGTCCGGTCGTCGTGTCGCCCTGCTGGCTCAGCGCCGCGAGCAGGTGCGCGGGCTCGACCTGGGCGTGCCCCGCCGCCGCGGCGTCCCGCACCGCGGTCGACAGGGCCTCCTGGGCCTTGCTGGTGAGGTTGAGATCCATGGGTGTCCCCTGTCCTCCCCGACCGGGAGCGGTGTGCTCGACGGCCGTGTCGTGTCGTTCGAAGAATGTCTGATCAGGTCAACATCGACAAAGTTGAGCGCATTCCGCTCAACCCTGGGTGGCCCGGTCGGGTGACGGGGTGCGGCCGGGCGGTCGTGGTTCTATACTCCCCTCAGGTCCAGCCGTGGCAGGGCGGCTGTCGATCACCAGGAGGGGGTCCACGCGATGTGCGACGACGGCACCGGCACCCACGAGATGGTGCCGAACCCGCGCAAGGAGCGGCTCAGGACGACGCTCACCCACCTCGCCCCCGATCTCGAGGCCCTGCGGACGGCCTTCGACCCGGCCGAGCGGGCCATGTCGGCGGGGGCGTGGACGGGCCGGCCCGCGGATCGGTTCGGCGACGGGCTGTCCGCCCGCGCCCGCCGGCTGGGCCGGGCCGCCGAGCAGGCGCGGGAGCAGCTCCTGGAGGAGCTGGCGGCCGAGCCGGAGGAGGTGCGGCGCTGCGAGACCCTCGGCGGGGCCCCGTTCTTCCCGCTGAGCACGCCGCCGCTCGGGAGCGGTGGCTGAGCGTGGCGACGGTATCGGTGGACATCGAGGCCATGCGGGACCTGGTGCGCACCCTGAAGGGGGTGGAGGACGAGGTCGCAAGGGCGGAGTCCCGGGTCGTGCAGGCGCTCACCCGGTTCGGGCTGTCGTCCCGCGACCTGTCGGGCGTCGCCGAGATCGGCGACTGGGCGACCCGCAAGCACCTGGTGCTGCGCAACCAGCTCTTCTACGCGGAGTGGCTGGCGGCGAGCGCGCCGGGCATCCAGCGCACCGTGTCCTACGACCACCAGGCCGTGCCCGACCTGTCCTACGAGGAGGCCAAGCAGTTCGCCGACCGGGCCCGTGACCTCATGGACACCTACACCATGCCGCCGCCGCAGGAGCTCATCGACCTCCTGGAGCGCTACGGCGGGGACGCGACCTTCGCCCTGCTCGTCCTCGACGGCTACCGCGAGGGCGACGGCTACGCGAGCACCGACATGGGGCCGAGCATCGACCTCGACTACCTCGCGGCGCTGGACGACTCGCCCGCCTCGGAGCGCTTCCTCCAGCTGTATGCCGGTTCGCTCGGCGTCCTCAGCCACGAGTTCGACTTCCCCGGTGCCGAGGACGTGACCGACGCTCGCGCCTTCGCGCTGCTCGCCAGCCGCGGCGACTGGTCGGCCGACTGGCTGGTCGGCCTGGGCGAGGACGTCATCCGCATCGAGCGGGAGGACCCCGAGGCGTGGGCGGCCGAGATGGCCGAGACGTCGCGCTTCCGCTACGACCGCCTGCCCGTCTTCCGCGACCCGCAGGGCGCGGACGTCATCGACCCCATGCCCTGGGTCCTGGAGGCGATGAGCCGCAACCCGGAGGCCCTGCGGGCGTTCCTCCTGGGGGGCGAGGACGTCCCGATCCGGGTCGAGGACGGGGAGGACGACTGGGACGTCGACATCCCGGCGAACCTGCGCCACCTCGCCCTGGAGCGGGGGTGGATGCAGGACCGCGGGGCCAGCCTGGGTGCGGCCCTCGTCGAGCTCTCGGCCCTGGACCCGGGCAGCATCGACCAGCACCTGGAGAACCTGGACCGGCTCAAGCCGATGGACGGCTTCAACCCGTTGTCCTTCTTCACCCACCTCGGGCTGGACATCATCGGGCTCGTCCCGGGGGTCGGCGAGTGGGCCGACGGGCTCAACGTCGCGCTCTACGTCGGGGAGGGGAAGTACGTCAACGCCGGCTTCTCCTCCGCCGCCGCCATCCCCGGTGCAGGCACCGGGTCGACGATCGCCAAGTGGATCCGGCACGTCAACCAGGCCGGGTATGCCGGGGGCGTCACCCTCACCGCGAAGGACATCAAGGACCTCATCCGGTTCCGGAACCACGCCGACCAGGGGGACGTGTCGGGTCCCGGGCTGGACGCCCTGGACGACGCCGACGTGCCGCGGCAGCGGGTCGGCGGGTGGCAGGGCGCACCGGCCCGCTGAGGGGCCTGGGCTCTCACCGCCGCAGCAGCGCCAGCGAGAGGACCATGACGACGGCCCCGAGGAAGAGACCGACCAGGACCTCGCGGTGGCCCACGGCATACCGGCGGGCGCCCGGGACGAGCTCGAGCAGGCTGACCGCGATCATCATCCCCGCGACCAGGGCGAGGGACAGGTCGAGCCAGGCGGGTGGCAGCAGGGCCCGCAGCGCCAGGTAGCCGAGCAGCCCACCGGCAGGCTCGGCGAGCCCGCTGAGCGTCGCCCACAGCATCGCCTGCCTCCGGTTGCGGGTCGCCACGTAGATGGGCGCGGCCACCGCCAGGCCCTCCGGCACGTTGTGGATGGCGATCGCGAACGCCAGGACCACCCCGCCGGCCGGGTCCTCGACGGTCGACAGGAAGGTCGCCAGGCCCTCCGGCAGGTTGTGCAGCGTGACCACCAGGGCGATGAGGACGCCGCTGCGCAGCAGGGTCGGGTCCAGGCCCCGGACGTCGGGCACACCCGGCGCCGGGCGGTGCGGGAGGAGCCGGCGGAGGGCGTAGACGACCCCGGCACCGAGGGCCATCGCGCCCAGCACCGCGGCGACCGCGGGACCTCGACCGAGCGCCCCGGTCATGCTGTCGAGGGCGGCGGGGGCGATCTCGACGAGCGAGATCGTCAGCATCAGGCCAGCGGCGAAGGCCAGGGCCACCGCCATCGCCCCCGGCCGGACCATCCTCGACCGGGTGCCGATCACCCCGCCGACGCTGGTGGCCAGCCCCGCGAGCAGGGTGACGCCGAGAGCCAGCAGCACGGCATACCTCCTTGCGGGTCGTGCGTCGGACCGGGACGGCCTCACGGCCGACATCGTGGTCGGCCGACTGACGGTACCTCCCGGACGGTCGCGGACCGCGGGAGGACGGGGCACCATGGGGACCATGCGCATCACTGCCGAGCACGGGGACCTCACGACGACGAGCGTGGACGCCGTGGTCAACGCCGCCAACTCGACGCTGCTGGGCGGGGGTGGTGTCGACGGGGCCCTGCACTCGGCCGCCGGCCCGGAGCTCCTCGAGGAGTGCCGACGGGTCCGGGCCGCGCGCTGGCACGACGGGATGCCGGTCGGGGAGGCGGTGGCGACGGGGGCCGGACGGCTGCCGGCGCGATGGGTCGTTCACACCGTCGGGCCCGACCGGCACCGCGGCCAGACCGACCCTGCCCTGCTCGCGTCCTGCTTCCGGCGCAGCCTGGAGGTGGCGCACGAGGTGGGAGCGCGGTCGGTCGCCTTCCCGGCCATCAGCCCCGGCATCTACGGCTGGGCCCCGGCCGAGGTGGCCCGGGTGGCGGTGCGGACCGTGCGGGACACCGCACCGGAGGTGCCGTCCGTGACCGAGGTCCGGTTCGTCCTCTTCGGCCCCGAGGTGCTGGGGCACTTCGAGCGGGCGCTGGATGACTGACGGGGGCCCTGACGAGCGGGACGCGACCGCTCCGGTCGCGACCTGTCGGCACCGTCAGGGCCAGCCGTGCTCCAGAGCCCGAGCGAGCGCCATCTCGCCGTCGCGGGCGGCCTGTGCCCTCCTGACCGCCTGCGCGGCGAGCACCCCGTAGGTGTAGCCCGGCTCCCCCGCCTCCTGCGCCGCCGCAGCGACCTCCCGCAGCCACTCGGCCGCCAGGGCGGCGTCCTGGACGGCGCCCAGCGTCTCGGTGACCTGCTCCCACACCTCGGCGGCGTCGGCCGCCTCCGCGCCCAGCGCGGGGGCGAGCGCCTCGCACGCGTAGCGCACCGCCTTGGCCTTCTTGCGGGCCTCGTGCAGCAGGGGCAGCTGCTGGGGCCCTTCGGCCCGCTCCGCGGCCCGGGCCTGCGTCCGTGCCCGGTCGACCGCGTCGGCCACGAGACCGGGAAGGACCTCCTCTGCAGGCTGGTGGGCGCGTCCTCGCCAGGGTGGCACGGCCAGCAGGTCCATGAGCTGGTCCAGCAGCTCGCGGTACCGGTCGGAGTCCAGCACCTGGACCAGGGCCCGGTGCGCCGCCGCGTGGCGCTGCTCCAGCTCCGTGCTCACCCGCTCGCGCACGGGGCCGACCACCTCGTGTTGCGGCAGGTCGTCGACCGCGACGAGGAGGTGGTCGCGCATCACCTCGGCGTCGCGCGGCTCGCCCAGAGCGGTCGCGAACCACCGGATCTCCTGGCGCAGGGGGTCGGCGACGTCACGGTCGAGGAGTCGTCGGAACGTGCGGAGGGCGCTGCGCAGCCGCCTGGTGGCGACCCGCGCCTTGTGGACGGCGTCCGGCGCGTCCGTGCGCACGTCGTCCTCACGGCCCACGACGACCGCGACCTGGGCCGCGAGGTAGGCCAGCACGACGTCGGCAGCCGGGCCGTCCGCGGCCGGTCCCTCACCTCGTCGGGCCCGCTCGGGCCGGGGGCCGAGGGCACGGGACAGCTTGGAGGGGTCCTCGGCGAGAGGGAGGCCCTGGCGCTCGACGGTGTCGGCCACCTGCCGGAGGAGCGCGTCGTCGCCGTCGACGAGCTCGACCTCCAGCTCACGCCAGGTCTCCCCCGCCGGCAGGGCGGTCACCCGGTCGTCGCACAGCCGGGCGAGCACCACCTCCGGGCGGGCCGGATCGAGCAGGTCGAGCTCGAGACGGTGCGTGACCAGCACGGCCGCGGGGAGCAGGGCGCCGTCCGGACCGTCCGGCAGGGCGTGCCCGAGGGTGGCCAGGACCTCCTCACGGAGCGTCTCCGGCACCCGCAGCCGACCCGGGCCGTCAGCGAGCGGGGCGTGCACCTCCAGCCGGGTGCCGTCGGGGAGCGGTGACTTGAGGTGCCAACCGGCGTCCGGACCTCCCTCGCGTCGGCGCAGCGTGATGCGGTGACGCACGAGGTGCAGGGCCTGGGTGTCGAGGTAGACGGCACGCAGATGCTGCTCGTGCACCGGTCCCACCTCGACGAGCTCGCCCAGCGCGGGCAGCGGGTCGTCCGCGCCGATGGCGAACTTCAGCTCGGCCTCGACCTGCTGCATACCCGCCTCGCTCTCCGTGGCCACGTGCCTCCCGACCTGGTCCTGACGATCCAGGTCGGTGCACCCACGACCCTAGGCGGGCCCGGCGGTCAACGCGTGGCGGGCCGGGGGTCGCCCGGCTCGTCGTACCACCCGTCGTGCTCGCGAGCCAGCTCGGTGAAGCGTTCGCGCAGTCCCTCGTAGGCCCCGCCCCCTGCCGCGTCCGGCAACCGGGTGTCACGGACGTGCACGACCCAGGCGGACTCTCCCGACCCCTGTCGGCTCTCGCCCTCGGGCACGACCTGCACCTGCCGGAAGCCCTCCTCGTCCAGGTCCTCGGCGACGGCCTCGGCCTCGGCGCGGTCCGGCATGGCGACGAGGTGCTCGCTGCCGGGACGAGGGGGCTGTGCGGTGGTCACGCCTGCAGCGTATGAAGTGATCGCCTGCCCCGCCGGCAAGCTCGCCAGGGTGTCGACGACTCCCGGCACCACCAGGTCCGCAGACGTCACACTGATCCACCACCCGGATCAGCCCGCCGGTGATCCACCACCCGGGTCAGCGCGCCCCTGATCCGCCACCCGGGTCAACGCGCCATTGATCCACCACGCGAGTCAACGCGCCAGTGACTCACGACCAGAATCAGCGCGCCACTGATCCGGCATGAGACTCAGTGTGACGTCTCGGCGACCTGGTGGTCTGGGGTGCCCACGATCTGCGCCGCCCGGCGGCGCGCGCCAGTAGCATCGGCCCGGTGCCCGCGCTGCTGACCGACACCCCGACGCTGACCGGCGACCTGGTCCAGCTCCGACCCGTCACCGCGCGGGACGTCGGGCGGTTGCACGCGTTGATGCGCGACCCGGAGGTGGGGCGGCTCACCGGGTCGGTGCACGACGACGCGGAGGCCGGGCGCGACCCGTGGACGGTCGTTCAGCTGCAGGAGGTCTACGCGCGCTGGGCCCGTGACACCGACCGGCTGGTCTGGACGGTCGTCGAGCGCAGCACCGGCCAGGTCGCCGGCGAGGCGGTGCTGCTGGACCACGACCCCGGCAACGCCTCCATCGGCTTCCGCATCTGGCTGGGGGGCTCGCGCGACCGCGGACTCGGCACCGAGGCGACACGTCTCGCGGTCGGGCACGCCTTCGAGGTCCTGGGGCTGCACCGGGTCGAGCTCGAGGTCTACGCGTTCAACCCCCGGGCGCGGCGGGTCTACGAGAAGGTCGGCTTCGTGCTCGAGGGGACCAAGCGGGAGGCGCTGCGGTATGCCGACGGCTGGGTCGACTGCCACGTCATGGGGATCCTGGCGCGGGAGTGGTCACGGCCTCTCGACCCAGGGTCTCCGGCGCCCGGAACCACACCGCCGCCCCCAGCACGCTGACGACCCCGGTGGCGGCCAGGGCCGCACCGAAGCCGACGAGGTCGACCACGGCCCCGATGAGCACCGGCCCGACGATGACCCCGACGTCGGTCGCCATCTGGTAGGTGGACAGCACCGTGCCGCCCTTGCGCTCCTGGCCCACGATGTCGGCGACCGCCGCCTGCTGCGCCGGGTTGACGAAGCCTGCCCCCACCCCGGAGACGAAGCTCAGCCCCAGCAGCACCGCGAGCGAGGCCACGACGGCGAGGCCGGGCAGCAGGCTGAGCCCGAGCACCCCCAGCGACACCCCGGAGGTGACCATCCCCGCGATGACCAGCGGGCGCCGGCCCACCCGGTCGGCCAGGCGGCCGGTGACCTGCAGCGTGATCGCGGTGCCCAGGGCTGCGGCGGTCAGCGTCGCGCCGGCCACCCACGGCTGGTCCAGCACGGCCGCCGCGAGCAGCGGGATCACCGCCATCCGCACCCCGAGGTTGGCCCACCCGTTGGCCACGCCGCACGCCAGCGCCGCCCGGTACGCCCGGTCGCCCAGCGCCTCCCGCACCGTCAGGACCGGGCGGTCCTCCTCCCCCGCCGGCGGCCGCAGCCGCGCCCCACCCAGCCCCAGGCCCACGACCAGGGCCGCGAGGACGAGCGCGACGGCATACACGACGAAGGGCAGGCGCATCCCCCACCCGGCGATGAGGCCACCGATGACCGGCCCCAGCATCGACCCGATGATGAACGAGCTGCCCCACAGCGAGCTCACCCGTCCCCGGATCGTCGGCGGCGCCAGCCGCACCACGAGGGCGATCGCCGAGATGGTGAACATCGTCGAGCCGACGCCGCCGAGGCCGCGGAAGACGAGGAGCTGCCAGTAGGTCTGCGCGTACGCCGTGGCGAAGGAGGAGACGGCCACGATGAGCAGCCCGGTGAGGTAGACCGGACGCTCGCCCAGGCGCTGCACCAGCCGACCTCCGACCGGAGCGAAGACCAGCCGGCAGAACGCGAAGGCCGAGACCACGACCGTCGCCGCCGTCGCGCCGACGTCGAAGGAGCGCGCGAACCCCGGCAGCACGGGCGACACGAGGCCGAACCCGACGGCGATGACGAAGGACGCGCCGACGAGGATCCAGATCTCGGAGGGTATGCGGACCCGCTCGCCGACCGCGCTCACCCGCGCCTCAGGTGCTCGCGCAGGTAGGGCAGGGCCATGTCGACGAGTCCGTGGCCGGCCGGCACGATGAGCTCCCGGTCGATGAGCCGGCCGCGGACGACGTTGCCGTGCTGCTTGCTCACCCCGAGCCGGGCCGCCACCTCGCCCGTCGACGACGGCCCGTCGTCCTGCGCCATCGCCCGGAGGTAGTCGAGCTGGCCCTGCGGCACCTGCCGCAGGGCCGGGGTGTGCACCAGCCGGCTCATCCGGTCGACCACGACCGGCAGCGTGGCCTCCACGTCCGCGAGGGTGATGACCTCGTCGTCCCCCGCGGCGCGCCAGGCCTGGTAGCCCACGAGCTGCAGCAGGTAGGGGTAGCCGTGCACGACGTCGGCCAGCCGCTCCCCGGCCTCGGCGCTGATGACCCGCCCGGCCTCGCGCACCGTCCGGACCGCGGCGTCGAGGACCTCCTCGCGCCGCAGCGGGGCGAGGTCGACGCGTTCGGCGCGGCGCAGGAAGGTCGAGCCCTGCTGCCCCAGGAGGGCCGCGATCCCCGTGGGCAGACCGGCCCCGACGAAGGCGATCTCGCTCTCGTCGCGCAGCAGGTGCTGGTAGGCGGACGCCAGCCGGGCGACGTCCTCGATGGGGGCGGCCTGGACCTCGTCCAGGGTCAGCAGCACCCCGGTCCCGTGGGACCGGGCGATCTCGGCGAGCCGCTGCAGCATCGTCGCGACGCTGGGGGTCGTGGGGTAGGCCTCCGAGGTGTCGGTGGAGACCGACCCGACCGCGCTGATGCTGCCCCCGGTGATGCGGCGCCGCTGCGAGGTGGGGTCGTGCTCGGTGAGCCGGGCGGGCAGCACGGTCCGCTCCAGCTCGCTCATCAGCCCCGGGCCCTCCGGCAGCCGCAGCACGTGCCAGCCCCGGACCCGCGCCCGCTCCTCCAGCTCGTTGAGCAGGACGGTCTTGCCCATGCCGCGCGCCCCGCTCAGCAGGATCGAGCGCATGGGCGACCCGGGTCCCTCGTCGAGGGCGATGTCGAACTCGTCGAGCAGGTCGGCCCGGCCCGCCACCACCCGAGGGCTGGTGCCGAAGCTCGGACGGAAGGGGTTGCCCCCGCGCACCCTCACCGTCACGCCTCCAACCCTCGTGGTGTTTTACCTGTTATACCACGGCCTCGTCGTTTGACCTGTTGTACCCCAGCAGCTGCCCGTACCGCTCCGGGTCGACATTGCCCCCGGTGAGCACCACGCCGACGCGCTCACCCTCCTGCACCGGCACGGCCCCGCTCAGCACCGCCGCGAGCCCCAGCACTCCCGTGGGCTCGACCACCTGCTTGAGCGTGCCGGCGACCAGCGCCATCGCCGCGACGAGCTCCTCGTCGGTCGCGGTCACCACCGCGTCGACCCCGGAGCGCAGGATGGGGAAGGTCAGCTCGCCCAGGTGCTGGGTCTGCGCCCCGTCCGCGATCGTCACCGGGGTGTCGATGTGCACGATCCGCCCCTGCTCCAGGGAGCGGCGGGCGTCGTCCCCCGCGGCCGGCTCCACGCCGTACACCCGGGCCTGCGGGCAGAGGGCGCGCACGGCGAGGACGGACCCGGCCAGCAGCCCGCCCCCGCCCAGCGGGGTGACGAGCACGTCGAGCGGGCCGGCGTCCTCGACCAGCTCCCGGGCCGCCGTCCCCTGCCCTGCGATGACGTGCGGGTGGTCGTAGGGCGGCACCACCGTGGCCCCGCTCCCCCGGGCGATCTCGCGCCCGATCTCCTCGCGGTCCTGGGTGTAGCGGTCGTAGCGGACCACCCGGGCGCCGTAGCCCACCGTGGCCTCGACCTTGAGCCGCGGCGCGTCGTGCGGCATGACGATGGTGGCCGGTATGCCCAGCTCCCGGGCCGCGAGCGCGACCGCCTGGGCGTGGTTGCCGGAGGAGTAGGCGACGACCCCGGCCCGGCGCTGCCCCTCGTCGAAGGCTGACAGCGCGGTGAACGCGCCGCGGAACTTGAACGCCCCGACCCGCT
Source organism: Serinicoccus chungangensis (assembly GCF_001483745.1). Classification (GTDB taxonomy): domain Bacteria; phylum Actinomycetota; class Actinomycetes; order Actinomycetales; family Dermatophilaceae; genus Ornithinicoccus; species Ornithinicoccus chungangensis_A. The sequence continues at coordinate 180,596 of NZ_LQBL01000031.1, forward strand.
GCAGGTGCTCGGCCTTGAGCAGCAGCCGGGCGCCGACCAGCGCGTCCAGCCGGCGCGAGGTCAGCACCGGCGTCCGGTGGGCCGCGCCGGCCAGCGTCGCCGCCGCGGCCTCGACGTCGGCGTAGGTCGGGAGGGTGGTGAGCGGCATACCCGCAGCGTGCGTCATGCGGTAAGGATTCGGCAACACCACCGCCCTCTCGGCCGGGCCACGCTGGCGGTATGACACGGACCCCAGCCACCCTGCTCGCCGCCCTCGCCACCGCCCTCGCGGTGGCCTCGTGCGCACCACCGACGACACCGAGGAGCCCGCCACGCCGGCCGCGAGCGCCGAGGCGACGACCGCGGAGGACATGAACTCCGAGGACGACATGGACGAGACGACCGAGGACATGGACGACGCGTCCACCGACGACATCGACGAGGAGGAGACCGGCACCACGGGCGGGATGAGCGGCTACGTCGACCACGACACGTATGCCGCCGACCCCGCCGCCTACGACGGCGGGCCGGTCGTGCTCTTCTTCCACGCCGACTGGTGACCCGACTGCCGCGCCACCGACGAGAACCTCACCACCGCAGGCCTGCCCGAGGGCCCCACCGTGGTCAAGGTGGACTTCGACGAGAGGACCGACCTGCGGCGGACCTACGGCGTCACCCAGCAGCACACCTTCGTCCAGGTCGACGCCGACGGCGAGGAGATCGCCACCTGGACGGGCGCCACCACGGGCGAGGAGATCCTCGCCCGGACCCAGGGCTCCTGAGTGCTCGCGCTGCTCGGCGCGCTCGTCGCGGGCGTCCTCACGACGCTCGCGCCCTGCGTGCTGCCGCTGCTCCCGGTCATCGTCGGCGGTTCCCTCGTCGGGGACGGCTCCCGCGCGGCGCAGGCCCGGCGCGCGGTGGTCGTGGCCGGGTCGTTGGGTCTGTCGGTGGCCGCCTTCACCCTGGTCCTCAAGGGCACGACGGCGCTCATCGGGGTGCCGCCCGAGGTCTGGCGCTGGCTCTCCGGCGGCATCCTGCTCGTCCTCGGCGTGGTGATGCTCGCCCCGAGGCTGTGGGAGCAGGTCAGCGCCCGGCTCGGCCTGGCCGCCTACTGCCTCGGCCTGAGCGCCACCCTGCTGGCCGTCGCGCTGGCCGGGCAGGGCCTGGTCCGGCGGCTGGGCTGGGCGGCCGACCCGCGCGGGTGGCTGCAGCGCGGCTTTGGGCTCGTCTTCGTCGCCGTCGGGATCGCCGTCGGCCTGGGCTGGGACCGCGAGCTGCAGGCCTGGATCCTCGAGCACTCTCCGGTCGCACCGTGGGAGCTGGACTCCGGCTTCATCCCCGAGCGGTGAGCCAGGACGCGGCGGCGCTAGCGTGAACGCCCGGCCGACGGCATACCGGATCCGTCGCCCGACGAGCCGAGGAGCCCCGTATGCCCCACCGCCCCACCCGCTGGGAGCTGGCCGGCGACCACACCCGTGAGTTCGGCGAGCGCCTCGCCCGCCTGGTCGCCGAGGGGGCCGACGTCGACGGCGAGGCGCGGCTGGCCGACGTGCTGGTGCCGCGGGGCGCCCGCGTCCTCGACGTCGGCTCCGGTATGGGGCGGGTGGCGGCCACGCTGCAGTCCCGCGGCCACCGGGTGACCGCCGTGGAGCCGGACCCGGCCCTCGTCGAGCAGTCGCGCCGGACCTACCCCGGGCTCGCGGTGACGCAGGCCGACATCCTCGAGGTCGACCTGGAGCCGGGCTACGACCTCGTCGTCCTCGTCGGCAACGTCATGGCGTTCCTGGCCGAGGGGACCGAGCGCGAGGTGCTGGGCCGCGTGCGCGCCCTGCTCGGTCCGGGCGGGCGGGTGCTCGTCGGGATGCACCAGCGTGGTGGGCCGGACCATGCGCGACGCTACCCGCCGGAGGAGCTCGAGGCGGACGCCCTGGCCTGCGGCCTGGACGTCGACCTGCGCGCCGGCTCCTACGAGCTGCACCCACCGGGGCCGGACTACTCGGTGTGGGTCCTGTCGCCGGTCGGCCCCTGACGGCAGCTGCCCCGAGCGCGCGTCCGGTGCGGCCCGAGCGCGCGTCCGGTGCGGCCCGAGCGCGCGTCCGGTGCGGCCCTACCGCGCGTCCGGTGCGGGGGTGTGCCGCGGGAGGGTGATCCGGACGCGGCATCCGGGGCCGTGGTTGGCCAGCGTGATCGTGCCGCCGCTGCGCTCGACGAGGGCGTGGGCGATCGTCAGGCCCACGCCGACGCCGGCGCCCGCCGACCGGGCGCTGCTGCCGCGCCACCCGGGCTCGAAGGCGTGCGCGAGGGCCTCCTCGGCCAGTCCGCCGCAGGCGTCGTCGACGTCGAGGACGACCTCCTCCGCAGCCGGCTCCGCCGCGACGCGCACCACCACGTCCGACCCGGCCGCCGACTCCCGGACGGCGTTGCTCACCACGTTGGCCACGACCCGGTCGAGCTCGCCGGCGGCCGCGCGCACCGGCGCGGGTGCGTCGCCGGTCAGCCGCAGGTGGACCCGCTGCTGCTGCGCCACCGGTTGCTGGCTCGCCACCACCGTCGCCGCCACCTCCGCCAGGTCGACCGCCTCCCCGGGGTCGGCGGGCGCGCTGCTGCGCAGCCGGCTGAGCTCGAGCAGGTCGTCGACCATGACGGTCATCCGGTCGGCCTCGGCGCGGATGCGGCGGTGGTAGTCGTCCTGGTCGGTGACGAGGCCGTCCTCGAGCGCCTCGGACATGACCCGGATCGACGACAGCGGGGTCCGCAGGTCGTGCGAGGCCCAGGTGATCATGTCCTGCCGGGAGCGGGCGAGCTCCAGCTCGCGCTGCTCGTCGGCGAGCCGCTGCTGGGCCCGCCGGTCCAGCCGCCGCACGCTGCGGAAGAGCAGGACCCCGATCGCCAGGGCCACCGGTGCCGCGGCGAGCAGCACCAGGGCGATGAGCGTCGCGTCGTGCTCGGACAGGAACATCGCGCGCGTGGTCACGACCACCCCGGCGGCGACGCTGGCCACCCCCACCACCGGGCCCAGGAGGGTCGCCGCGGCCGGGGAGCGCCGGGCGACGAGCAGCGTCAGCGCCGCCCCGGCCAGCCCGACCGCCCCCGCGGTGCCCGCGGCGAGGGTGATCGCCTCCAGCTCAGGCCTCATCGGCACACCCCTGCTCCCGGTCCCACCGGTAGCCCCGGCCCCACACCGTGCTGATCCGCTCCGGCCGGGACGGGTCGACCTCGACCTTCTCGCGCAGCCGCCGCACGTGGACCGTGACGGTCGAGCGGTCGCCGACCTCCCACCCCCACACCTCGCGCAGCAGGTCGTCCCGGTCCAGCACGACGCCGGGATGGGTCATGAGGTGCACGAGCAGGTCGAACTCGCGACTGGTGAGCGCCAGCTCCGCACCCGCCCGGGTGGCCCGGCGGGCCCCGCGGTCGACGACGAGGTCGCCCTCCTCGATGGTCCCCCCGGGCGCCCCGCCGGGCGAGGTGCCCGCCGACCGACGCAGCAGGCCCTGGACGCGCAGCACGAGCTCGCGCGCGCTGAACGGCTTGGTGACGTAGTCGTCCGCACCCAGCTCCAGACCGGCGATGCGGTCCTGCTCGGCACTGCGGGCCGTGAGCATGAGCACCGGCACGTCCGGGTCGATCGCCCGGATGCGCCGCAGCACCTCGAACCCGTCGATGCCGGGCACCATGACGTCGAGCACGACCACGGCCGGCCGCACGTCCGGGAAGGCCCGCACCGTCACCAGGCCGTCGGCGGCCTCGTGGGTGGGCAGCCCGGCCCGGTGCAGGTAGGCGCACACCACCTCCCGCACCGTCCCCTCGTCCTCGACGACCAGCACCGTGCTCACCGCCTCAGGGTATGCCGCGCCGCGGCCGCCGGGTCGTGCGGAAGGGTGGCGGCCCGTCGCGTTCCGGGGCGGTCGGTCCGGCGGGTGAGCGCGGGGCGCGGCGGGGAGACCCGACGGGACGGCTCAGCGCCCGGTGTCGCCGTCCTGCGCGTCGTGCACCAGCAGGGCGATCTGCACCCGGTTCGCGAGACCGAGCTTGGCCAGGACGCTGCTGACGTGCGCCTTCACCGTCGGCACCGACAGGAAGAGCTCCCGGGAGACCTCGGCGTTGGAGCCGCCCCGGGCGACCGCCCGGGCCACCTCGCGCTCCCGCTCGGTCAGGTTCTCGAGCGCCGACCTGGCCCGCCCGGCGCGCTCCCCACCCGCGGCTGCCGGGGCCCCCGAGACCTCCCGGACGAGCAGGGCGGCGACCGACGGCGACAGGGCGTGGTCACCCGACGCGACCTCGTGGACGGCGGCGACCAGCTGGGCCGGCGGGGTGTCCTTGAGCACGAACCCGCGCGCCCCCGCCCGCAGCGCCTCCAGGACCAGCGCGTCGGCGTCGAAGGTGGTGAGGATGAGCACCTGCACGTCGGGGTAGGCCGCGAGCACCTCCCGGGTGGCGCTCACCCCGTCCGTGCGCGCCATCCGGACGTCGATGACGAGCACGTCTGGCCGGTGCCGTCCGACCAGCTCGACCGCCTGGCCGCCGTCCTCCCCCTCGGCGACGACGTCGACCCCGTCGGGCCCGCCCAACAGCATGCGCAGCCCGGCCCGCACCAGCGGGTCGTCGTCGATCATCACCACCCGTGGGCGGGGCACCCCCGCCGTCACCTCGTCTCCCACGGCAACCAGACTCGCACGACGAAGACCCCCGGCCCGCCGCCGGCCTCGAAGGTGCCGCCGACGAGGGTGACGCGCTCCTGCATACCGGTGAGACCCCGACCGGGCGCCCCGGGGTCCTGGGCCGCCGGACGGGGGACGACGTTGCGGACCTCCAGGCTCAGCCCGGTCGACTCGTCACCGGACAGGTCCACCTCGACGGCGGCCCCCGGGGCGTGCTTGCGGGCGTTGGTCAGGGCCTCCTGGACGACGCGGTAGGCGTGGCGCCCGACCCGGTCGGAGAGGGTGACGCTGCGGTCCCACAGACCAGGGGAGGCGGTGAGGTCGACGGGGTGACCGCCCGTCGTCACCTCCGCCGCCAGCGAGGGCAGGTCGGTCAGGGTGGGCTGGGGCGCCACGGCCCCGGACGCCGCGTCGGCGTCGTCCTCCCCGCGCAGGACCCCCAGGACCTCGCGCAGCTCCTGCAGGGCCTGGTGCGCGCCGTCGCGGACGATCTCGGCGCTCTGCACCCGCTCGGCCTCGGTCAGGTCCGGACGGTGGGCGAGCGCCCCGGCGTGCATCGCGACGAGGGAGAGCCGGTGCCCCATGACGTCGTGCATCTCCCGGGCGATCCGGGCGCGCTCGGCGGTCCGGGCCTGCGCGACCCTCGCGGCCTGCTCGCGGTGGGCCGTCTCCGCCTGGGTCCGCCAGCTCTCCACGAGCTGGCGACGGCCGCCGATATTCCACCCGATGAGGGACACGAGGGCGAACAGCAGGACGCTGAGCCCCGCGATGAGGCCGGCGTACCACGGCGAGGGGATCTCGGACAGCGTCTCCATGCCGAGCTGGCGCGCGACCACGAGCTCGTAGAAGATGCCCGCGCCGACGTTGACGGTGCCGACCGCCAGCAGGGGTCGCCACCGTCGGCGACTGGCCAGGGACAGCGCCGCGAGGAGGGAGGCCGGGACCGCCATCGAGGAGACCACGAGGGCGGCGCTCGTCAACACCGCGACCGTGACCGGGGACCGGCGCCGCCACAGGACCAGGGCCACCGCCAGGTGACCGACGACCAGGTCCGCCACCAGCAGCGCGTCGACCCGGGCCGGGTAGCTGCCCAGCTCCTGCGAGCCGGCCGGCGAGCTCGCGAAGGTGACGGTGAGGATGAGCAGCCCGGTGACCCACACCACCAGGACCCGCCAGGCGTGGCCCCACCAGCGCAGGGGCGGGGGGCCCGGGACCGGGCGCGCGGACGTCATACCGCAGCAGCGTAGGCGGGCGCCGGGCGCCCCGCCTCGGCCGTCGGTCGTGCCTCTCTACGACTTTCGTCGGGGTCGGGGCCGCGGGAAGGGCGACCATGGGCCCACCGACGACCGACCGTGGGCCGATGTGGCGGGGTGGCCCTGTCGCCGAGGGTGGAGCCATGATCGAGATCGAGAACCTCACCAAGAGATACGGCGCCTTCACGGCCGTCGACGACATCAGCTTCACCGCACGTCCCGGGCGGGTCACCGGCTTCCTGGGCCCCAACGGCGCGGGCAAGTCCACCGCGATGCGGATGATGTGCGGGCTGACCCCGGCGACCTCGGGCAGCGCGCGGATCCTGGGCCGCCCCTACGCCGCCCTGCCCAACCCCACCCGGCACGTCGGGGTCATGCTCGACGCCAGCGCCCAGCACGCCGGGCGCACGGGTCGCGAGGTCCTCACCCTGGCCGCCATCCTCGTCGGCGCGGGACGCGGCCAGGTCGACGCGACGCTGGAGCGGGTCGGCCTCACCTCCCGCGAGGCCGAGCGTCGCGTCGGCAACTACAGCCTCGGTATGCGGCAGCGGCTCGGCCTGGGAGCGGCCCTGGTCGGCGACCCCCGGGTGCTCATCCTCGACGAGCCGGCCAACGGGCTCGACCCGGGCGGCATCCACTGGATGCGCGGGCTGCTGCGCGACTACGCCCGGGACGGCGGCACCGTGCTGCTCAGCTCGCACCTGCTCTCCGAGGTGGAGATCATCGCCGACGACCTGGTGCTCATCGGTCGCGGCCGCATCGTCGCCCAGGGCACGAAGGAGGAGCTGCTGTCCGCGGCCGGCGTCGTCGTCGACGCCACCGACCGGGCGGCGCTGCGGGCGGCGGTCGAGCAGTCCGGCCTCGAGCACACCCCGCGCCCCGACGGCACGCTCGCGGTCGCCGCGCAGACCGCCGAGGTCGGCGAGCTGGCGCTGCGGCACGGCCTGGTCCTCACCAGCCTGGGCTCCTCCGGGGGCGGCCTGGAGGAGATGTTCCTCACGCTGACCTCCGACGACGCCCGGGAGGTGGCGGCGTGACCGGCCCGACGAGCCACCCGCAGGCGCCGACGGCGACCCGCAGCCCCCTCGACGACCAGGACGGCACCATGGACAACGCGACCCCGACCACGACCCACCCCCGCGGCACGAGCGGGTCCGACGCAGGCCACGCCGACGCGTCGCGCGGCGGCGGGCGGACGGCATACCGGCGAGACGGTGAGGCCCCCGAGCTCACCGGCGGCGCGCTGCCGTTCTCCCGCCTCCTGCGCACCGAGCTGCGCAAGACCGTGGACACCCGCGCCGGGCGGTGGCTGCTCATCGTCATCGTCGCGCTGACCGCGCTGGCGATGGGGCTGGTCATGTGGTTCGGCCGGGAGAACGGCGCCGCCTACTCCACGCTCCTGCTCACCGCGGTGCTGCCCCAGGGCGTGCTGCTGCCCGTGCTGGGGATCCTCACCGCCGCCTCCGAGTGGAGCCAGCGCACGGCCCTGGTGACCTTCACCCAGGAGCCGCGGCGGCTGCGGGTCATGAGCGCCAAGTCGCTGGCGGCGCTGCTGCTGGGCCTCGCGGTGGTCGCGGTGACCGTCGGCCTGGCCGTCCTGGCGCACCTCGCGTCGGCGGGCCTGGCCGGGAGCGACGTGGACCTGAGCCTGCCCGGGCACGTCTACGGCGGGATCGTCGTGCTGCAGCTGGCCTACGTGCTCATGGGCGTGGCCTTCGGCGCGCTGTTCCTCAACGTGCCGCTGGCCATCGCCGCCTTCTTCGTGCTGCCCGTGCTGATGAATGTCGTCTCCATGACCGTGGGGTGGGTGCAGGACCGGGCCGCGTGGATCGACCAGAACGTCGCCGCGCTGCCGCTCACGACGCTGGACGCGGCCCCGACCGGGGAGCAGTGGGCGCAGTTCGGCGCGACCTCGGTCTGGTGGGTGCTCCTCCCGCTGGCCCTCGGGCTGTGGCGGGTGGCGCGCCGCGAGGTGAAGTAGCCCACCCGCCCCCGCGTCGGCTGCCCCACCCCCAGGTGGGGCGGTCGAGCGGGCTCGGCCCGACGTCCCGGACCCCGTGGGGTGTCGGTCGTCAAGGGCCAGGACACCTGGTGACACACACGTCACGTCGGCCACAAGGTGCGGGGCTGTTGCTGTCCGCACGGGGTATATCCCCGGCTGCTGGGCACATCCCCGCATCGTGGTGCTCGTGGGACCAGAGGTGCTGCAGCGTCGAGGCCCGGCACCGCACACGGCGACCCGGCGTGCGCGCCCCTGCGTCGCCGACCGGCTGACCCCGGCGCCGGGCGTCTCGCCCAGTCGGTGGGCCAGCCGCGGGGGCGCGGCTCCGGAGCGGTCCTGCGCCTCAGTCGGCGGGCCAGCCGCGGGGGCGCCACAGCGCCAGCGCGGTGCTGGAGGGCCGGCCCTGCGGCCGCTGGCCGGCGCGCACGGCGACGACCTCGCCGGTGAGGTCCGCCGCGAAGACACGTCCGCCCTGGGCGGCCCGCTCGCGCAGCCGCTCGTTGTCCGCCAGGAGCTGGGCGACCCGGTCACGCAGCGCCTCGACCTGCACCTCCAGCTCCATGATGCGCTGGATGCCGGCCAGGCTCACCCCCTCGCCGGAGAGGCGCTGCACCTCGCGCAACCGGTCCACGTCGCGCGAGGAGTAGCGACGGCCCCCGCCCCGGGTGCGCGACGGCGTGACCAGCCCGAGCCGGTCGTACTGCCGCAGCGTCTGGGCGTGCATCCCGGCCAGCTCGGCGGCGACCGAGATGACGTAGACGGGGGTGTCGCGGTCGACCACGGCTCAGCCCTGCGCCCGTCGGATGAGGTCGGCCCTAGGGTCGCTGCCGTCCTCGTCGGCGCGCAGCGCCTCGACGGCCCGCCGCGCCTCGTCGGACAGCCGCTGCGGCACCACGACCTGCACCTTCGCGAGCAGGTCGCCGGTGCCCCTCGTCGTCCGGATGCCGCGGCCCTTGACCCGCAGCACCCGCCCGGACGGCGTCCCGGGCGCGACCTTGACCTTGACGGTGCTGCCGTCGAGGGTCGGGACCTGCACGGTCGCCCCGAGCGCCGCCTCCGAGAAGGTGACCGGCAGGTCGACGGTGAGGTGGTTGCCGTCGCGGCCGAAGACGGGGTGCGGGGTGACGGCGACCTTGAGGTACATGTCGCCGGGCTCGCCGCCCTGCATCGGCGCGGGCGCGCCCTTGCCCTTGAGCCGGATCCGCTGACCGTCCTTGACCCCGGCCGGGATGCGGGTGGTGATCCGCCCCCCGTCCGGCTTGGACAGGGTGACGGTGTCGCCCGTCACCGCGGCCCGGAAGTCGAGCGTGGTGGACGCCTCCACGTCCTGGCCACGCGGCATACCTCCGCCGTAGCCGCGCCCGGAGAAGCCTCCGGGGAAGCCCTGGCCCCCACCGGGCTGGAAGCCGCCCGGGAAGCCCTGGCCGGCACCGCCGCCGGGCTGGAAGCCGCCGCCCCCGCCGAACGCGCCGAGCAGGTCCTCGAGGTCGATCCCGCCGCCCCCGCCGGTGCCGAAGCGCACGTTCTGCGCGCCGCCCGCACCGCCGAACATCTGCGCGAAGACGTCCTCGAACCCCCCGCCGGCACCGCCCGGGCCGCCGGCGCCCGCGGTGAAGCGGGCGCCGCCGCCCATGGCGCGCACGGCGTCGTACTGCTGGCGCTGCTCGGGGTCGGAGAGCACCGCGTAGGCCTCACCGATGTCCTTGAACCGCTGCTCGGCCGCCGCGTCACCCGGGTTGCTGTCCGGGTGGTGCTGGCGCGCCAGCTTGCGGTAGGTCTTCTTCAGCTCCTTGGCGTCCACGTCCTTGCTGACGCCGAGGATCGCGTAGAAGTCCTTGTCGAACCAGTCCTGGTTCACCACGGGTGCTCACCTCCTCCTGCCGTGCTCATTCTGCTCCGGGTATGCCGCTCAGCCCGGGTCCGCGACCGCGACCCGCGCGGCGCGGACCACCTGGTCACCGACCTTGAAGCCGGGCTGCACGACCTGCACCACGGTCATCTCCGTCGTTCCTTCGGGCAGCTCCACGGGGGAGCGCTCCGCGGGCAGGTGCATGAGCGCCTCGTGGACGGTGGGGTCGAAGACCTCGCCGACCGCGCCGACCCGCTCGACCCCGAAGCGACCGAGGGCCTGCTCCAGCTTGTCGGCGATCGCCGCGAACGGGCTGCCCTCGGTGATGTCGCCGTGCTCCCGCGCGGAGTGCACGTCGTCCAGCACCGGCAGCAGCGCCTCGACGACGGCGCCGGTCGCCCGGCCCCGGTCGCCCTCGCGCTCGCGCTGGGTGCGGTTGCGGAAGTTGACGAACTCCGCCTGCATCCGGCGCATCTCCTCGAGCCGCTCGGCGGCCAGCCGGGTGTCCGGGTGGCTGTCGTCGCCCGTCTCCGGCTCCACGGCCTCCGGCACGCCGTCGGTCTCGGGGGTGGCCAGCGGGGTCTCGTCCGCCACCTGCTCGACCGGCACCTGCCCGTCGGTGGTCTGCTCGTCGGTCGCCCGGCCGGTGTCGGCCTGCGCCTCGCTCTGGTCGCTCACAGCGTCTGCACCCTCCGTGCTCTGCCGCACCCGGCCCGTCTCGGGGTCGATGCGGCGCTTGTCCCGGATGACCGGGCCCGAGCCCGGGCGCTCCTCCTCGGGAGCGCCCGGGCCGTGGTCGCCCTGCGGCCGGTCGGTCACTTGCTGTCCTTGCCCTCGTCGTCGTCGACGACCTCGGCGTCCACCACGTCCTCGTCGGACGTCGACTGGCCCTGCTGGCCGGCGTCGGCGCCACCGGCACCGCCCGGGAAGCCCTCGCCACCCGGGGCACCGGCACCGGCGCCCTCACCGGACTCGGCCTGCGCGGCATACATCGCCGACCCCATCTTCTGGCTCTCGGTGGAGAGGGTCTCCATCTTGGCCTTGATGTCGTCGAGGCTGGCGCCGCTGTCGGCCTTGAGCGCGTCCTTGAGGTCGGTCAGCGCGGTGTCGACCGGGCCGCGGGCGTCCGCGGGCACCTGCTCGCCGGAGTCGGTCAGGAACTTCTCGGTCGAGTAGACGAGCTGCTCCGCGCTGTTGCGCGTCTCGGTCTCCTCGCGACGGGCCTTGTCCTCCTCGGCGTGCGCCTCGGCGTCCTTGATCATCCGCTCGATCTCGTCCTTCGGCAGCGCCGAGCCGCCGGAGATCGTCATCGACTGCTCCTTGCCGGTGCCGCGGTCCTTGGCGGACACGTGCACGATGCCGTTGGCGTCGATGTCGAAGGTGACCTCGATCTGCGGGACACCACGGGGGGCCGGGGCGATGCCGGTCAGCTCGAAGTTGCCGAGCAGCTTGTTGTGCGCGGCGATCTCGCGCTCACCCTGGTAGACCTGGATGCCCACCGACGGCTGGTTGTCGCTGGCCGTGGTGAAGACCTCGCTGCGCTTGGTCGGGATGGCCGTGTTGCGCTCGATGAGCTTGGTCATGATCCCGCCCTGGGTCTCGATGCCCAGCGAGAGCGGGGTGACATCGATGAGCAGCACGTCCTTGCGGTCGCCCTTGAGGACACCGGCCTGCAGGGCGGCGCCCACGGCGACGACCTCGTCCGGGTTGACGCCCTTGTTGGGCTCCTTGCCGCCGGTCATCTTCTTGACCGTGTCGACGACGGCCGGCATCCGGGTGGAGCCGCCGACGAGGACGACGTGGTCGATCTGGCCGACGTCGATGCCCGCGTCCTTGATGACCTGCTCGAAGGGCTGCTTGACCCGGTCGAGGAGGTCGGAGGTCATCTGCTCGAACTGCGCCCGGGTGAGGGTCTCGTCGAGGTGGATCGGACCGTTCTCGCCCATGGAGAGGTACTGCAGGTTGATCGAGGTGCTGGAGCCCGAGCTCAGCTCCTTCTTGGCCTGCTCGGCGGCGTCCTTGAGCCGCTGCAGCGCGATCTTGTCGTTGCCCAGGTCCACCCCGGACTGGTTCTTCACCGTGGTGACCAGGTGGTCGATGATGCGCTGGTCCCAGTCGTCACCACCGAGCTTGTTGTCGCCGTGGGTGGCCTTGACCTGGATGGTCGCGAAGCCGTCGTCGGCGTCCTTGCCCACCTCGAGCAGGGACACGTCGAAGGTGCCGCCACCGAGGTCGAAGACGAGGATGAGCTCGTCCTCCTTGCCCTTGTCAAGGCCGTAGGCGAGCGCCGCGGCGGTCGGCTCGTTGACGATGCGCAGGACGTTGAGGCCGGCGATCTCACCGGCGTCCTTGGTGGCCTGGCGCTCGGCGTCGTCGAAGTAGGCCGGCACGGTGATGACCGCGTCGGTGACGTCCTCGCCCAGGTAGGACTCGGCGTCCCGCTTGAGCTTCATCAGCGTGCGGGCGCTGATCTCCTGCGGGGTGTACTTCTTGTCGTCGATGGTGGTGCTCCAGTCGGTGCCCATGTGGCGCTTGACGGAGCGGACGGTCCGGTCGACGTTGGTGACGGCCTGGCGCTTGGCCACCTCACCGACGAGCACCTCACCGTTCTTGGCGAAGCTGACGACCGACGGGGTGGTGCGCCCACCCTCGGCGTTGGCGATGATCTCCGGCTCGCCACCGGTCAGCACGGCCACAGCCGAGTTGGTGGTGCCCAGGTCGATGCCGACTGCACGTCCCATGAACTGCTCTCCTTGGTATGTCGTGGCGTTCGTTGCGCGCCGCGGTTGACACGTCTGCGCTCAACTCTGCGGAGCGGCCTGGCGTCTTGTCAAACCGAGGCTCAGTCAAGTTGAGTTCACCTGGCTCAACCTCGGGGATCGCGGAATCATTCCCGGCGAGCTCGACGGCGGCCTGCCATCAGTGCGGCAGCGGCTCCTGCGGGTCGTCCGAGCCCTCGGGCGGCTCGGCGCGGCACAGCTGGTCCCAGTCGGCCCCGACGAGGTCGCGCGGGCCGTCGACGATGAGGACGGCCCCGGCGTCGCGCAGCTCCTGCACCCCGAAGCCACCGGAGCGCACCACGACGCAGGGCGCGCCCATCCGGGCCGCCGAGGCCACGTCGTACGGGGTGTCACCGACGAGGACGGCGCGCTCACCCCCCGCCCGCTCCAGGGCGACCCCGAGGATGTCCGGGGCCGGCTTGGACTGCTCGGCGTCCTCGGAGGTGGTCACGGTGCCGAGCACCCCGTCCGGCAGGTCGAGCAGCTCGATGACGTGGTCGGTGAAGGTCTTCTTTCCCGAGGAGGCCAGCGCCACCCGCAGCCCGCGCTCGTGCAGCGAGAGCACCAGGTCGCGGGCGCCGTCCAGCAGGCGGACCTCGTCGAGGACGCGGGCGTACTCCTCCTCCCAGCTCTGCCGCAGGTCGTCACCGACCCGGGCCTCCACCTCGTCGTCGGTCACCACGGCGACCAGCTTGTCCCCGCCCATGCCGATCGACCGGTGCACCCGCCACAGCGGAGGGGTGAGGTCGAAGCGCGCGAACGCCCGGGCCCACGCCAGGGCGTGGTGGTAGGTCGAGTCGGCCAGCGTGCCGTCGACGTCCAGGAGGACGGTGTCGCGCGTCGGAGTCATGCGTCCTTGTCTACCCGATGGCGGCGCTTCACGCCGCGCCCCCGGTCACCCGCGGGCCGCTGCCGGGCCAGGCCCTGCGCCCGCCGTCGCGCACCCCTACGCTGGCCGGGTGCCCCACGGAACCCACGACCACGGCGACGACCCCCGCAACGAGCAGATCCTCATCTGGGTCAACGGCGAGCTCAGGCCCCGCGCGGAGGCGGTGGTGTCGGTCTTCGACTCCGGCTTCGTCCTCGGCGACGGCGTCTGGGAGGGGATCCGGGTGCACGACGGCCACCCGGTCTTCTGGGAGCAGCATCTCGACCGGCTGCTCGAGGGCGCGGCGGCGATCATGCTCGACCTCGGCATGACCCGCGAGGAGCTGACCGCGGCGGTCTACGAGGTGCTGCGCGCCAACGACATGCACGACGGGGTGCACCTCCGGCTCATGGTCTCGCGCGGGGTGAAGTCCACGCCCTACCAGGACCCCCGGGTGACCGTCGGCCCGCCGACGGTGGTGCTCATCCCCGAGCACAAGGAGCCGTTGCCGGCGACGGTGCGCGACGGCATCACCCTCTTCACCACGCACGTGCGCCGGGCCACCCCGGACACGCTGGACCCCAAGCTCAACGCGCACAGCAAGCTCAACGACATCACCGCCTGCATCCAGGCCTACACCGCCGGCGCGGACGAGGCGCTCATGCTGGACCCGCACGGCTTCGTGGCCACCTGCAACAGCACCCACTTCTTCGTCGTCAAGGGCACCCCGGAGGAGCCGGAGGTGTGGACCAGCGACGGCCGCTTCTGCCTCGCCGGCATCACCCGCGGCAACGTCCTGCGCGTCTGCCGGGACCGCGGCCTGCCCGCCCACGAGCGCACCTTCAGCCTCACCGACGTCTACAGCGCGCAGGAGGCCTTCGTCACCGGGACCTTCGCCGGCGTCGTCCCGGTCCGCTCGGTCGACGGGCGCACCATCGGCACCGGCGCCCGCGGGCCGGTCGTCGAGCGGCTCCAGGGCTGGTACGCCGAGCACGTCGCCGCCGACGCCGCCCGCCGGAGCGCGCCGTGACCGTCCGGATCGCGATGTGGTCCGGGCCGCGCAACATCTCGACCGCGATGATGCGCTCCTGGGAGAACCGCCCGGACAGCGAGGTGTTCGACGAGCCGTTCTACGCGGCATACCTGCACCGCACCGGGATCGAGCACCCGGCGCGCGAGGAGGTCATCGCCTCCCAGCCCACGGACCCGGCGGAGGTGGCCCGGGCGTTGCTGGCGCCGACCGACGCCGCAGTGTCCTACTCCAAGCAGATGACCCACCACTACCTCGACGGCGACGACCTCACCTGGGCCGCTCAGGTCCGCAACGTCCTGCTCGTCCGCGACCCCGCCGAGGTGGTGGCCTCCTACGTCCGCTCCCGCGAGGCCTGCCAGCCCGAGGACATCGGCCTGCTGCAGCAGCTGACCCTCTTCGACCTGCTCGGGTCGCCGCCGGTCATCGACGCTGCCGACGTCCTGCGGGACCCCGAGGCCTACCTGCGCTGGCTGTGCGACTGGCTCGGCATCGACTTCACCGACCGGATGCTCTCCTGGCCGGCCGGCCCGCGCGACTCCGACGGGGTGTGGGCGCCGCACTGGTACGACGCCGTCGTCGCCTCCACCGGCTTCGCGCCCCACCGGCCCCGTGAGGTGGGGCTGAGCGACCACGACGCCGCCGTCGCGCAGGCCTGCCGCCCGGCCTACGAGGCCCTGCGCGAGCACGCCCTGCGGCTCTGAGCCGTCGGCCCGGCTGTCGACGCGGCCCGCCCGCCGGGCCGTCGACGTCGGCTACCTGCGGGCCGTGCGCACTGGTGGCCCCCTGAGGGCCACGGACGCACACAGTGCCGGCCCGCGCGTCGAAGTCGTGCGCGTTGGTGGCCCCCTGAGGGCCACGGACGCACACAGCAGCGGTCGGCCTATGCCTGGACAGGCGCCGGGTCGGGGTGCAGCGGCCCCGAGGTCAGCCGCTCCCGCGCGTGCCTGCCGCGCCGGGTCGCGGCGACGGCGCCGGTCGCGGCCGCCAGCCCGACCCTGGCCCCGCCGACGTAGAGCGTCTCCACCCCGCCCGCGGGCACGGCATACGTCTCGTGCCAGATGCCGACGGCGCCCGGGTGCCGCCGGGCGGCCCGGTTGAAGGCGCGCCAGGCCGGCCGGTGCGCACCCCGGGGAGCTGGTGTCCCGGACGCAGGCGAGGTATGACGCCTCGCACGTCGAGCGGCTCACCCTCGTCCGCGCGCTGACCGAGGTCGGCGGGCTCAGCCTCGCGGCGGTCCGGCGGGTGCTGGACGCCATCGAGGAGCCGGACCTGTCCCTCCTCGACGTCATGGCGGTCGCGCAGCGCTCCCTGCTCGCGGGGCCTGACACCCCGCCGGAGGACGGCGCCGAGCCGTCCTGCGACCCGTCCGACGTGCCGGACTCGCGCTCCCGCCGGTTCGTCGCCGACCGCGGCTGGCAGGTCCACCCGGGCGACCCGGTCCTGGACCAGCTCGACGCCGCGTGGGAGGCCTGCGACCGGGCCGGGCTGGGCCTGGACGAGGAGCGGATGGGCCGCTACGCCGACGCCGTCGAGCAGATCGGCCGGACCGACGTCGGGTCGGTGCCCCGGACCTCGCCCCAGGCAGCGGTCCGCCAGGTCGTGCTGGGCACGGTGCTCGTCGACCCGGTGCTCGCCGCGCTGCGCCGCCTCGCGCAGCAGCACGTCGCCGTCAGCAGCAGCGCGTCACCCCGCTCTGGCATGCTCGGCCCATGACCGACGTCGCCCGCCACGCCTCCGAGCTCCTCCGGCTGCACCACACCGGCCAGACCCTCGTGCTGCCCACCGTCTGGGACGTGTGGTCCGCCCGCGCCGTGGTCGACGCCGGCTTCCCGGCGCTCAGCGTGGGCAGCCACCCCCTCGCCGACTCCCGCGGCCAGCAGGACAACGAGGGGATGAGCCTGGCCGACGCGCTGGACGGCATCCGCCGCATCACCGCGGCCGTCGACGTGCCGGTCACCGCCGACCTGGAGTCGGGCTACGACACCCCCGCCGCCGAGCTCGTGGAGCGTGGCCTCGAGGTGGGCGTGGCCGGCGTCAACATCGAGGACACCGTGCACAGCCAGGGCCGCCTGCGCGAGGTCCGCGAGCACGCCGACTACATCGGTGCCCTGCGTGCGGCCGCGGACCAGGCCGGCGTGGAGCTCGTCATCAACGCCCGCACCGACGCCTTCATCGGCCAGGTCGCGACCTTCGACGACCCGCTGGCCGAGGCCCTCACCCGCCTGCGGGCGTGCGAGCAGGCCGGCGCGCGGTGCGTCTACCCCGTGCGGGTGCCGGACGCCGACACCCTGCGCGCCCTGCTCGACGGGCTGTCCGGTCCGGTCAACGTCACCGCGCACCCGGTGGACGGCGCGCCGTCCGGGTCGTTCGAGGAGCTGCGCTCGCTCGGCGTCCAGCGCATCACCTTCGGCCCGCTGCTGCAGAAGGCGCTGACCGCCAAGGTCACCGAGCTCGTCGCCCCCTGGCGCTGAGCGTCGGCTCCCCGGCGGGCCCCAGGGCCGCCGGTCGATCGGCCCGGTGAGCGGCGTCGGCCCGTCCGCTCAGTCGTCCAGCTCGCTCTCGGCCCAGCGCTGCCCGGGGTCGCCGCCCCAGGCGTCCCAGGCCACGCGGCCCGGGGACGGGAAGCCGTCGCCGCCGCTGGTGAAGCCGTCGGCGTCCTTGTCCGCCTCGTGCCGGCGGAAGTAGGCGCGCATCTTCGTGAGCACCTCCTCGCTGACGTCGTCGCCGTCGGCGAGCTGCTTCGCCCTCGTGCGGCCGGTGTCGGTGAAGTTCTTCCCGGCCTTGCCGTCCTCGATCCAGCGCAGCGCCCGCTGCGCCGCCTCCTGCACACCCTTGGGCGGTGTCGCCATCCGGCGCCTCCTTCGATCGGTCTGGAGGGCCAGTCTGCGTCACCGCCTGCGGCCGCGCCTGCCCGGCGAGGTCGTCATGCGCCTCGCCGCGTCAGGTCGGGGGCCGCCGGCCGAGGCGCGAGCCCGGGCGCGCCAGGTCGCCTCAGCGCACCTGGGTCGCGGTGAACTCCCGCCCGGGCCCGACGAACGCCTCCTGCGCCTGCACCAGCCGCAGCTCGCGCTCGCCGGAGTCGATGGTCACCTGCAGCAGCTCGTAGACGCTGGCCGCGGTCCGCTCGAGCGCGGTCCGGGCCGACCCGCTCTCCCGGTAGTGCGCGGTGAAGATCGCGCTGGTGACGTCACCGGAGCCGTTGGCCTTGATCGGCAGCCGCGGCGTCGCGACCAGCCAGGCGCCGTCGTCGTCGACGGCCAGCATCTCGATGGTCTCCCCGCCGTCGGGCTGCGCCTCGCGCTCCGGGCGCAGCACGCTGGTGACGAGCACGGTGCGCGGCCCGAGCTCCCGCGCCCGGTCCGCCGACTCGAGCGTCGACTCCAGGCTGTCCGGCTCGGTGTGCGTCATGTAGCCCAGCTCGAACTGGTTGGGCGTGATGATGTCGGCGTGCGGCAGCACCCGCTCGCGGATGAGCGGCGGGATGGTCGGCGCCACGAAGCACCCCGAGGTGGCGTTGCCCATGACCGGGTCGCAGGTGTACGTCGCCTGCGGGTTGGCGGCCTTCACCCGGGCCACCGCGTCCACGACGACGTCGACGATCTCCTCCCCGCCGAGGTAGCCCGAGAGCACCCCGTCGGCGGTGCCGAGCACCCCGCGGTCCTCGATGCCGCTCACGACCGCGCGCACGTCGTCGGCGGGGATGAGGGGGCCGCCCCACGCGCCATACCCCGTGTGGTTGGAGAAGTTCACCGTCAGCACCGGCCACACCTCGTGCCCGAGACGCTGCAGCGGGAAGACGGCGGCCGAGTTGCCGACGTGGCCGTAGGCGACGTGGCTCTGGATCGAGAGGAAACGCATTCTCCCGATGATGGCACCTCCTCGCCCGCGTCCGCAGCGCGGGCACCGAGGCAGGGGTATGCCGCACCCGTCCGGCCGGACGTCGGCCGCTCCCCCGGCCTCGTGGGCTGACACGTCCCGCGACCCGCCCGGGCCGACCCGGCTCAGCTGCGCACGTGCGTCCCTGAGCCGGCCGGCACGGGCGTGGCGGCGGCTCGGTCGAGCCCGTAGAACGCCCGCACCGCGGCGGCTCCCTCGACCCGGATCGGTTCGCCGCGACGGAAGGTCTCCGGGGTGAGGACGAACCTCTGCTGCTCGGCGCTCTCTCCCTGACGCGCGACCCAGGCGCGACCGTTGTCCTGGTAGCCCACCGCACGGCTGACCGCGAGCGACGCAGGGTTGTCGAGGTAGGCCGCTGACGTGATCCGCTCGATGCCGAGGTGGTCGAAGGCCAGCGCACACGCCGCCCGACGCATCCGCGTGCCGATGCCCTTCCCGTGCTCACGGCGCACCAGCCACGAGCCGGTCTCCACCGTCCGGGTCGTCGACACCTCCTCTCCCTCCAGCGCCTGGATGCCTACGGTCTCGCCGGCCCGGCGCACCACCAGCTGGAGCGACATCGCGCCTGGACCCTGACCGGCCAGGACCCGACCGAGGTAGCGCACGTAGTTGGCGGGGACGTCCTCCGGGGGAGCCGCGGTCCACGGGTAGAGGAAGGGCATGGTGCCCGGGTCGTGGATACCCTCCAGGACCAGCGCGACCAGCTCCGGCACGTCTCGCTCACGGAGCACGCTCAGCGTCAGGTCCCCCGCCTCGACGCGTAGGGCGTAGGGCGGCCAGAGCTCCTCCAGGGCGTGCGGCGACATGCCGCACAGTGTGGCCTACCGCCACCCCGTTGCGCCCTCGCACGTCGACGTTTATCGTTTGTCAGTATCCCGATCATCGATAAGGGGAGCATGATGACGACAGCCGAGACCACCGTCCCACCACGCGGACTGCGGTTCGCGTCCAGAGTCGTGAACGTGGTGGTGGGTGCTGCCGTCGCCCTCTGCGCGCTGCAGGTCTTCCTGGTGGTCTCCGGCATCCCGGTCATCCCCTCGGACGACGCCTGGGTCCCGCCCAGCGCGCTCCCTCAGGTGCTGCAGCTGGACCTCCCCGTCGACGCCCTCCGCACCGAGGTCACCGTGCTGCCGCTGTGGATCCGGCTGCTCGGCGTCAGCAGCACCGTGCTCATGGCCGCCATGCTCGTCATCGCCCTCCGGGCCGTGCACCACGTGGCGCGCCGCTCGGCACAGGGGCGCCCCTTCGCCGACGACGTGGTCCGCCGGCTGCGCCGGGTGGCGGTCTGGCTGCTGGCCCTCGTGGGGCTGCGTCTGCTCGTGGACGTCGCGACCGGCGCGGCTGTGGAGCGCCGGTTCGCCGACCACCTCGACGCCACCGAGGCGGGCGGCGCGCTGGGGATCGACCTCCCCTCGCTGTCCGTCCCGATGATCGTGGCCGCCGCCGTGGCCGCCGTCCTCGCGCACGCCTTCGCGACGGGCCGGGACCTCGTCGACGCCACCGATGGCCTCGTCTGACCACCGGGTCGTCACCAGGCTGGCCCAGGTGCTGGACGAGCGCGGCATGACGCTCACCGAGCTCTCCCGGCGGACCGGTCTGACGATGGCCAACCTGTCGATCCTCAAGAACAACCACGCCAGGGCCATCCGGTTCAGCACCCTCACGCTCGTCTGCGAGGCTCTGGACTGCCGACCGGGGGACCTGCTCGACCTCGACCGGGCCTGACGCGGCCCGCACGGCAGAATGCGGGGTATGCCGTCCCGCGTGCTCGCCGTGCAGCTCAGCCCCGTCCACGAGTTCCGCAAGGAGCCGGCCGGCGAGATCGAGCTCGTCGAGGGGTATGGCGTGCGCGGGGACGCGCACGCCGGCGCCACCGTGCAGCACCTGCACCGGGTGAAGAAGGACCCGACGGCGCCCAACCTGCGCCAGGTGCACCTCATCCACGCCGAGCTCTTCGACGACCTGGCCGAGCTCGGGCACACCGTCCGCCCCGGCGACCTGGGGGAGAACGTCACGACGACCGGCCTCGACCTGCTGGCGCTGGCGCGAGGCACCCGGCTGACCCTGGGCGCGGCCGAGGTTCAGGTCACCGGGCTGCGCAACCCGTGCTACCAGATCGACGACTTCCAGCCCGGCCTGCTCAAGCGGGTGCTGCGCCGGCACGGCGACGGTGCGGTGGAGCGGCTGACCGGCGTCATGGCCGTCGTCACCCGTGGCGGCACGGTGCGGCCGGGCGACCACATCGGGGTCGCGGCGCCCGGCGGACCGCTGGTGGCACTGGCACCCGTGTGACCCCGCCTGTGCGCGGTCGTGGCCCTCCAGGGGCCACCGGCGCGCACGGGGAACCGCACGAGGACGGCATACCACGAGACGCGGACGGGCCTTCTCGACCTGCATTCCCGTGTCGCGAGCTCTACCATGGAATGTTGTCGAGGCCCAACCGGCGTGCCCAGACTCGTCCCAGTCTTCTTTCCTACCCTAGGAATTCCTCATGCTGACCCTTCGCCGCCTCACCAGCCTGCCGGTGCTCATCGGCGCCCTGGTGCTGGTGACGGCGCTGGTCGCGGGTCCGCTGCGTGAGCTCGACCGCTCCCTGCACGGCTTCTGGTCCGACGACCTGACGCCCCGGTGGACCGACTTCCTCGACCAGGTGCCCAATGCCGTGGCCGGTCAGGCGGTCTGCCTCCCGGTGCTGCTCGCCGTGGCCTTCTTCCTCGCGTGGAAGCACCGGACCTGGCGGCCCGTCCTCGTCGCTGCTGCCGCCGAGATCGGCTTCTACGCCGTGGTCGGCGGGCTCAAGGTCGTCCTGGCCCGCACCTCCCCGAAGGCCGACGACGTCTCGGGCCGCTTCCTCAACGGCGGGGCGGCCGAGCACGGGTGGTACGGCATCAGCTACCCCTCGGGCCACGCCTCGGAGGCCATCCTCTTCTACGGGGCCGCGGCCTACCTCATCTACGTCTACTCCCAGCCCGACACCCGGCTGCTGCGCCGCCTCGGGTGGGCGATGGGTCTCATCACGCTGAACTCCATCGGCGTCGCCTACTACCTCGGCTACCACTGGCCCTCCGACCTCCTGGGCGGGATGCTCGTGGGCGCCGTGGTCCTGCGGGCCATCATCGACGCCGACCAGTGGCTGGTCCGCCGCCGCACGGCCACCTGGTGGCGCCGGCTCGAGGCGGCGCCCGCCAACCCGCACCCCGCGGAGCGCGCCACCGCCCCGGCCGAGCCGGTCGCGGCCCCGGCCCGGACGCGCGCCGACGCGGACCAGCAGGCAGCGACGCGCGCGACCTCGCCGGAGCCGCCGGGTCACGGCATACCGTCGACGCAGCCCGTCTCGGACCACCGCAGCCACCGGCGCGACCCCGAGCTCGTCCCGTAGCCGCCGCCCCGCGTGGTCACCGATCCCCTCCCCGCCGTCGTCGTGGGCGGAGGGCAGGCCGGGCTCGCGGCCTCCTTCTACCTGCGCCGCCGCGGTGTCGAGCACCTCGTCCTCGACGCCGGTGACGCGCCCGGCGGGGCCTGGCGGCACACCTGGCCCTCGCTGCGCCTCTTCTCCCCCGCGGCCTACTCCTCGCTGCCGGGCTGGCGGATGCCCCCGACGGAGGGGCCCGACAACCCCGACGCCGCCCACGTCATCGCCTACCTCGCCGCCTACGAGCAGCGGTACGACCTGCCGGTCCGCCGGCCGGTCCGCGTCCGCTCGGTCACCCGGCAGGACGGCCTCTTCCTGCTCGACACCGACCACGGCACCCGGCGGGCGCACGCGGTCGTCGGCGCGACGGGCACCTGGAGCCGGCCGTTCGTCCCCGCCGTCCCCGGGATCGCGGACTTCCGCGGGGTGCAGCTGCACAGCTCGAGGTATGCCGGTCCCGCCCCCTTCGCGGGCCGGCGCGTCCTCGTCGTCGGCGGCGCCAACTCCGGCGCGCAGGTCGCGGCCGACCTCCTGCCGGTGGCGGAGGTGACGTGGGCGACGCTCGGGCCGCCGCGCTACCTGCCTGACGAGGTGGACGGCCGCGAGCTCTTCCGGGTGGCCTCGGCCAGCCTGCGCGGGGAGGGCGACGGGGTCGGCAGCCTTGGCGACATCGTGGCCGTGCCTCCGGTGCGCCGGGCCCGGGACGCCGGCGAGCTCGTCGCCACGCCGATGGTCGCCCGCCTCACCCCCGACGGCGCCGTCGCCGCGGACGAGACCGAGCACCAGCTGGACGCGGTCGTCTGGTGCACCGGCTTCCGTCCCGAGCTGTCCTGGCTCGCCGGGCTCGACGTGCCCCGGCGCGCGGGCCGGGTCGTCACGGACGGCGGCCCCACCGTGCCCGGCGTGCCGGGGTTGTTCCTCCTCGGCTACGGCGACTGGTGCGGCGCGGCGTCGGCCACCCTCATCGGGGTCGGCCAGTGGGCGCGTCGCGTGGCCGAGGAGGTCGCCGACCACGGGGCCGCGGCCGCCCGCGCCTGACCCTCCGCGCCTGCCCCTCCGCAGGTGCCGGGCCGCCCGCCCGGTGCCGTCAGGCCGTCCCAGCGCCCCGCAGCCGGGCGAGGTGCGCGGCGGCGACGTCACCGACGAGGTCCAGCGGCAGCGCGGCGCCGTGCGGGAACTTCAGCGTCCCCCGGCCGGAGACGTAGGGGGCCATCCGCTCGGCCAGGTCCGGGTCCCCGGAGACGTCCGGCAGCGGGTAGACGGCCACGTGCCGGGCATACCCCGCGGTGTAGCAGACGGTCCGCCCGTCGAGGGTGAAGGTGAGGATGCCGTAGGAGATCTTCTCCCCCAGCCCCGGCGCCGTGGCGTGGACCCGGGCGCGGATGAGCTCCACCCGCTCGCGCGCGGTCGGCGGCAGCGAGTCCAGGTATGCCGTGACGGCCTCACCCTGGGCCATGGGGCCAATGTAGCCCTCCTATGCTCGGGTGTGTGGCTCAGACCGTGACCGACACCGCGCTGATCTTCGAGGG
This sequence comes from Serinicoccus chungangensis, assembly GCF_001483745.1. Taxonomy (GTDB): domain Bacteria; phylum Actinomycetota; class Actinomycetes; order Actinomycetales; family Dermatophilaceae; genus Ornithinicoccus; species Ornithinicoccus chungangensis_A. The sequence continues at coordinate 203,859 of NZ_LQBL01000031.1, forward strand.
CGGAGGGATGCGGGCGTCCTACACCTCCGGGATGGTGGTGGCCCTCCTCGAGGCCGGCCTGCACCTGCCCTGGGTGGGCGGGATCTCGGCCGGGGCGAGCAACACGTGCAACTACGTCAGCCACGACCCGTGGCGGGCCCGGCACAGCTTCACCGACTTCGCCTCCGACCCGCGCTTCGGCGACTGGCGGTCCTTCGCCCGGGGGCAGGGGTGGTTCAACGCGCAGTACATCTACGAGGAGACCTCGCTGCCGAACCAGGCGCTGCCCTTCGACTGGGAGACCTTCGCGGCCGACCCCGCGCAGGTGCGCATCGGTGCCTTCGACGCGGTGGCCGGGGAGCAGGTGTGGTGGGGGCGCGAGGACCTAGCCTCCCTGCGCGACCTCATGGTCCGGGTGCGTGCCTCCTCGACGATGCCGGTGGTCATGCCGCCGGTGACCATCGACGGGCGGGTCTACGTCGACGGGGCGCTGGGCAGCTCGGCAGGGATCGCGCTGGACGCGGCGCGCGCCGACGGCTACGAGAAGTTCCTCGTCGTGCTCACCCAGGAGCGGGGCTACCGCAAGAGCGGGCAGCGGGGCGACTGGTACCTCCGCCGCCACTTCCGCCGCTACCCCGCGATCCCGGAGGCGCTGGCCGCGCGACCCGCCCGCTACAACGCGCTGCGCGAGGAGCTCTTCGACCTCGAGGCGAGCGGCGCGGCCTACCTCTTCGTCCCCGGGCGGATGCCCGTCGGCAACGGGGAGCGCGACGTCGCCAGACTGCGGGCCAGCCACGAGGCGGGGCTGGCGCAGGCGCGGGCCGAGCTGCCGGCCGTCACGGAGTTCCTCGGCGTCTGAGCCGCGTCCGTCGCACGAGGGGGTGCGTGCCCGCGGGTGACGCCGCGGCGACGCGGTGGGTGCCCGCTGCGGACGCTCCGGTCAGTCGTCGAGGAAGTCGCGCAGCAGCTCGACGAGCGCCCGCGGCGCCTCCTCGTTGAGGGCGTGCCCGGCGCCCTCGACGATCCGCAGCCGCGCAGAGGGTATGCCGTCCGCCAACGCCCGCGAGCCCGGCTGGTTGACCTTGTCCTTGGCCCCGACGAGCACCAGGGTCTGCGCCTGGACCCGCTCCAGGGCCTGCGTCAGGTCGGCCGAGCGGGTGACCTCCAGCGCCTGGAGCAGCCGCTCCTTGGACACGCCCGCGTCGGCCAGGCGTGCGGCCGGCACCAGCCGGAGCGCCGCCGACTGCGCGCGCATGGCCAGGCGAGGCGGTCGCACCTGCCCGGCGACGAGCACCAGGCGGCGCACCCGCTCGGGGAAGTCCGCCGCCAGCCGGGTGGCGACCATCGCGCCGTAGGACACGCCGCACAGGTCCACCTGCTGCAGACCCTCGAGCATGAGCTGCTGGTCGAGCGCCGCCGCGGCGTCGCTCAGGCCGAGCAGCTGCGTCTCGGTCGGGCGCAGCCCGGGCACCCAGGGGGTGAGGATCCGGCGGCTGCCGTAGAGGGGCACGACGACGTCCTCCCACGCCATCGGCGCCTGGCCGACGCCGTGCAGCAGCACGAGCGGGGTGGCCACGTCCTGCGCCTCGGCCCCGCTCACCGGCCGCCCTCGTCCTCGACGCCGGGCGGCACGCCGTCGTCCTCGTCGTCCTCGTCGGCCTGGTCGTCGTGGCGGTCGGCGCCGGCGCCGGGGTCGGCCCCGCGGCCCCCCGCACCGGCGTCCGCGTCGCGAGGGTCCTCGCAGTCGTCGCGCCCGAGCTCGGACTCGGGCGCGGAGTCGAAGCCGTGCTCCCCCTCGCCCTCGGTCCTGGACTCCACCTCCTCGCCGCCGTCGTGCGGGTCGCTGACGCAGAACTCGTTGCCCGCGGGGTCGACCATGACCGTCCAGCCGAAGCCGTCCACGTCGTGGGTCCGCACCACGTCGGCCCCCAGCTCGACGAGCCGGGCGACCTCGGGGGCCCGGTCGCCGCCGGCGAGGTCCAGGTGCAGGCGGTTCTTGCCGGGTGGGGTGCTCTCGACCCGCTGCAGCCCGATCGCGGGGGTACCGGCGAGGACGACGAAGTCGCCCCAGTCGGCCGCGACCTCGGTCTGCAGCGCGCGGGCCCAGAACTCCGCCAGTCCCTGCGGGTCGTCGCAGTCGATCGTCACCATGGTCACCGCCAGCATGGCCCCATCGTGTCAGGTGCGGCTGCCCGGCACGGAATGCGTCGACCCCGTGCCCGGTTGACGCGGAGGACAGCACCGCCGAGGAAAGGATGACGTATGCCCACGCGCACCGCACGCACCGACTGGACCGGCTCCCTGCAGGACGGCTCGGGGAAGGTCGAGCTCAGCAGCTCCAAGGTCGGCACCTACGACGTGTCCTTCCCGTCCCGCGCGGCGGACGACGCGGCCGGCACGACCTCCCCGGAGGAGCTCATCGCCGCCGCCCACTCCTCCTGCTACGCGATGCAGCTGTCCAACCTGCTCGCCGAGGCCGGCGGCACCCCGCGGGCCCTCGAGGTGAAGGCCGACGTCTCGCTCGGCGAGGACCCGGCCGGCGGCTTCCGCCTCACCGGCATCACCCTCACCGTGCGCGGCGAGGTGGACAGCCTGGACGAGGAGGCCTTCGTCCGGGCCGCCGAGGACGCCAAGGCCAGCTGCCCCGTCAGCAAGGCCCTCACCGGCGTCGAGATCACCCTGGACGCCGCGCTGGAGGGCTGAGCGGCCCGCCGGCACCGTCGGCCGGAGCGTTCACGTGAACGCCTGGGCCGACGACACGTCCGTCCCGACCGGCCCAGGCGTTCACCTGAACGCCTGGGCCGGTCCGTGTCTGCGATGCTCGCGGGTATGCCTCCGCCCCCGCCCAGCCAGCACGTCCGGGTCGACCGGGTCCACGACGGCGTGGCGCACGTCGTCCTCGACCGGCCGGACAAGCTCAACGCCCTCACGCTGCCGATGCTCGACGACCTGGTCCGCACCGCGCGGGCCCTCGGCCGCGACGACACCGTGCGGGCGGTCGTCCTCACCGGCGCGGGGGAGGCGTTCTGCGCCGGGCTGGACCTGCGGTCCGCGCTCGCCGACCCGGTCGGCATCGGCACCCGCTTCGTGCCGCGACCGTGGCGCGGCACCAACGTCTTCCAGGAGGCGTGCTGGGCGTGGCGTCGGTTGCCGGTCCCCGTGGTGGCCGCCGTGCACGGGCACTGCCTGGGTGCCGGGATCCAGCTCGCCCTCGGTGCCGACCTGCGCACCACCACCCCGGACGCGTCGTGGTCGGTCCGGGAGGTGCGGTGGGGGCTGGTCCCGGACATGACCGGGACGCGCTCGCTGGCCGAGCTGGTCGGCCTCGACGTCGCCCAGGAGCTCACCCTCACCGGGCGCCTCGTGCCCGGCGCCGAGGCCGGGGAGCTCGGCCTGGCCACCCGGGTCGGGGCCGATCCGGTCGCGCTCGCGCACGAGCTCATCACCCCCATGCTCGAGCACGACCCCCGGGCGCTGGCGGCCGCCAAGCGGGTGCTCCGGCATACCTGGACCTCCGGACCACGCGCCACCTTCGCGCGGGAGCGTCGTGCCCAGGTCCCGCTGCTGCGCCGCCTCGCCGTCCGCAGCGCCCGGGGTGACCTCCCCGGGCGGCGCGCGCCCACCCGGTGACCCTGCGACACTGACGCACCGTGACCGACCCCTCCCCTGCCCGGGACGACGCGCGCAGCGACGGCGACGACCTCGGTGTCCTGCCGCAGATCCGCCGGACGTCACGGTGGAGCCGGGTGTGGCGACCGTTCTGGGTGCTGCCGATGACCTTCGTCGTCGTCGCCACCGTCGTCGGCGCGGTGCTGCCGGAGTGGGAGCAGAGCGTCGACGAGCACCTGCCCTTCGTCTTCCAGGGCGGGGCGGACGGCGCCCGCGGCATGCTCAGCACCATCGCCGGGGCGATGATCTCGGTGACCGGCCTCGTCTTCTCGATCACCATGGTCGTGGTGCAGCTCGCGAGCAGCCAGTTCAGCCCCCGGGTGCTGGACGACTTCCTCTCCAGCCGCATCACCCAGTCGACGCTGGGCATCTTCGCGGCGACGTTCACCTACGCGCTCACCGTCCTGCGGTCGGTGCAGGGCGCCTCGGGCGAGGAGTCCTTCGTCCCGCAGATCTCGGTCACCCTCGGGTTCCTCCTCGTGCTGGCCAGCGTCGGCACCTTCCTCGCCTTCATCCAGCACATCACCACCTCGATCCAGGTGTCCTCCATCGTCACGCACCTGGGCAGCGCGACCATGTCGGTGATCGACCGCTACTTCCCGCACGCCGACGAGCCGGCCGCCCGCCGCCCGGACCGGGAGTGGGACCCGCCGGGGTCGGCGCCGGTGCTGCAGCTGGAGGCCGTGGAGCACGGCTACGTCGTGGAGATCGGCTACCGCCGGCTGGTCGAGTGGGCGGTGGAGCACGACGCGGTCGTCCAGGTGCTCACGCCGGTCGGGCGCTACGTCACCGAGGGGGCGCCGGCGGTGCGGATCTACGGGCTGGCGCTGCCCGAGCGCCGGGTGGTGATGAACGGCGCCGACGACGAGGAGCACCGAGAGCTGGACCGCCGCTTCGACCTCCGCACGGTGCGCCGGGCGATCGTCGTCGAGCAGGACCGGTCCTTCAACCAGGATCCCGAGCTCGGCGTGCGCAAGCTCGTCGACATCGCCGAGCGGGCGCTCAGCCCGGGGATCAACGACCCCACCACGGCCAGCCAGGTCACCAACGAGCTGCACCGCATCCTGCGCCTCGTCGTCACCCGGCGCGACCTCCCGGAGGTCGTCGAGCGCGACGGCCGGACCCGCCTGGTGCACCGGCCGCAGCGGGTCGCCGAGGTCGTCGACCTGGCGCTCGAGGAGCTGCTGCACTACGCCGAGGACTCGCTGCAGGTGCCGCGGCAGGTGCTCTTCGTCCTCGGGCGGCTGCGCCCGGTGGCCCTGCCGGAGTACGCCGAGGTGCTCGACCACTGGGAGCGCGTCGCCCGGCGGATCGTCGAGCGGGCGCGGGCCCAGGACGAGCAGGCCCTCGTCCGGCGGGGTCCGTGAGCGGACGCGGCATACCCTGACCGGCATGGACGGTCAGATCGAGGTCCGGGGCGCCCGGCTGCACAACCTGCGCGACGTCGACGTCGACCTGCCGCGGGACGCCCTCGTGGCCGTGACCGGGGTGAGCGGGTCGGGGAAGTCGAGCCTGGCCTTCGGGACGATCCACGGCGAGTCGCAGCGGCGCTACCTCGACTCGGTCGCGCCCTACGCCCGGCGCCTGCTGCACACCGCGATCGACCCGCAGGTGCGCGACGTGCACGGGCTGCCCCCCACGGTCGCCCTCGAGCAGGGGAGGTCGGGCGCCGGGGCGCGGTCCAGCGTCGGGACGGTGACCACCACCGGGGCGACCCTGCGGATGCTGCTGTCGCGGTGCGGGAGCTACCCGACGGGCGCGCCGCACCTCGACTCCGACCACTTCTCCGCCAACACGGCGGTCGGCGCGTGTCCGGGCTGCGGGGGGCTCGGCGTGGTGCACGAGCCCACCGAGGCGTCGATGGTGCCGGACGACACCCTCTCCATCGCCGAGGGCGCGGTCGCCGCGTGGCCCGGGGCGTGGCTGGGCAAGAACTACCGCGACATCGTCGCCACCCTCGGTCACGACGTCGACGCGCCCTGGCGCGAGCTGCCCGCGTCGACGCGGGAGTGGATCCTCTTCACCGACGAGCAACCCGTCGTCACCGTGGTGCCGGTGCGCGACGCGGAGCGGATCAACCGGCCCTACCAGGGGACGTTCTCCTCCGCCGCGAGGTATGTGCGGCGCACCCTCGCCGAGACCAGGAGCGCCACCTCCCGGCGCCGGATGCTGCGCTTCGTCGAGACCCGCGCGTGCCCGACCTGCGGCGGGCGGCGGCTGCGGCCCGACGCCCTCGCCGTGACCTGGCAGGGGCTCGCGGTCGACGAGGCCGCGGCGCTGCCGGTGGCCGGGCTGGTCGAGGTCCTGCGGGCGCGTCGGCTCGAGCTGACCGGCGAGCCGGGGGCGCCGGCCGGGGTGGACCAGGACGGACCCGACGCGCGGGCGCAGGCCGAGTCGGTGCTGGTCGCGGACCTGCTGGGGCGCCTGGAGCTGCTGCTCGACCTGGGGCTGGGTCACCTGTCGCTGGACCGCCCGGCCGTGGGCGTGTCGACCGGTGAGCTGCAGCGGCTGCGGCTGGCGACCGCCCTGCGGTCGGGGCTCTTCGGGGTGGTCTACGTGCTCGACGAGCCGTCGGCCGGGCTCCACCCGCGGGACGTGGACCAGCTCCTGGAGCTGCTGCGGGCGCTGGTCGCCGCCGGCAACACCGTGGTGGTGGTGGAGCACGACATGGCCGTCGTGCAGCGGTGCGACTGGGTGGTCGACGTCGGCCCGGGCGCCGGGCGGGACGGCGGGCAGGTCCTCTGGTCCGGCCCGGTGGGCGGGCTGGGCGGGGTCGAGGGATCCCCGACCGCGGCCTACCTGCAGGAGCCGGTGCACCCCGGCGAGGTGCTGGGCGACGCGGCGCCGGGCGAGCGGGCGCCGACCGGGACGCTGGAGCTGAGGCGGCTGGACCGGCATACCGTGCGGGGTGTCGACCTCGACCTGCCGCTGGGCGTCGTCACGGTGGTGACCGGGGTGTCCGGATCCGGCAAGACCAGCCTGCTCGACGCGGTGCACGACGTGGTGGGCGGCCGGCTGGCCCGGGTGGAGGACGTCGAGGGTGAGCGCGGCGCCGACCCGGAGGACGAGGACGGCGACGGGCCGCGGGCCGCGCCGCGGTCCGGCGGGCAGGCGCGGGCCGTGGGTGACGGGGCGCCGACCCGGGTGGTGCGGATCACCCAGAAGCCGATCGGGCGGTCGCCGCGGTCCACGCTGGCGACCTACACCGGGCTGTGGGACGCGGTGCGCCAGGCCTTCGCCGCGACCCCGGAGGCCCAGGACCGCGGCTTCACCGCCTCACGCTTCAGCTTCAACACCACCGCCGGTCAGTGCCCCACCTGCGGCGGGGAGGGCGCGGTCGCCGTCGAGCTACTCTTCCTGCCCGGCACGTATGCGCCGTGCCCGACCTGCCACGGCGACCGCTTCGGGCCGGAGACGCTGGAGGTCAGGTGGCACGGGCACACCGTCGCCGACCTGCTGCGGATGAGCGTGCGCGAGGCCCGGGAGGCGCTGGCCCGGCTGCCCGCGGCGGCCCGCGCGCTCGAGGCCCTGGACGCGCTGGGCCTGGGCTACCTGCAGCTGGGCCAGGCGGCGACCGAGCTCTCCGGAGGGGAGGCGCAGCGCATCAAGCTCGCGACCGAGCTGCAGAGGCGTCGCCGCAGCGCGACGCTCTACCTCTTCGACGAGCCGACCACCGGCCTGCACCCCGCCGACGTGCACCGGCTGCTGGCGCAGCTGCACGCCCTGGCCGGCGCGGGGCATACCGTGGTGGTCGCCGAGCACGACCCGGCGGCCGTCGCGACCGCGGACGTCGTGGTGCAGATGGGTCCGGGGGCCGGGGACGCCGGCGGCCGCGTCGAGGAGGTGCGGCGGGTGCGGGCCGGGACCTAGACCGAGAGCTCCCTGACCGTCCTGGTGACCCGCCCGCCCTCGTTGCGCAGGAAGAGGATGTGGCCGAAGTCGAGCGTCGACCAGCCGTCGGTGTCCTCGGTCAGGGCCTCGGAGGCGAAGATCGCGCCGGTGGCCTCCTCCTCCCCGTCGCCGGTCTCGAAGGCGTACGTCGAGGTGTCCTGGTCGAAGCCGGTCCCCATGAGGTAGTACATCGGCTCCAGGAGCATCGAGAGGCTGTGCTCGTCCGTGCCCGGCTCGGCCCGGCGCAGCTCCTGCCAGTCCCCGCTCGGGCCGGTCTCGCCCTCGAGCCCGAGCCCGCCGTTGACCCCGATGACCCGGTCCTGCGACACCAGCGCCAGCTTGAGCTTGGTGAGGCCCGGCAGGCCGAGGGTGTCCATGGCGCCCGCGACGAGCCGGATCAGCTCCTCCACCGCTCGCTGGACGTCCTCGTCGCCGTCGCCGTCGAGCAGCGAGAGCAGCAGCACGTAGATGAACTCGGTGTCCGTCGAGCCCGCCATCTGCTCGAGGTACTCGTCCTTGCAGTGCTGCAGCAGCTCGCGCTGCAGGATCTTCCAGCCCGGCAGGTAGCCGTTCTGCGCGACGATCCAGCGGGTCCCCTGGAACGAGAACGGGTGGCAGTTCTCGTCGGCGAGCACGACCTTCGCGTCGTAGGCCGCCGCCCGGACGTGCGCCAGCATGGTGCTCGCCCGCAGGCTCGGCACGATGCGCTCCACGTTGTCGTCGTAGAACGCCGCCATCGGCCGCCGGTAGATGAACGGCTCCTGCGGCTTGGCCAGGTGCTCACCCCAGGCGCCGAACCCCCACCCGGCGAGCTGGAGCTCCGGGTGGCTCTCAGGGTCGAGGGCCTGGTTGACCAGGCTGTTCGCGGGGGTGAGGAGCAGGTTCTCCAGCGGGGTCTCCGGCCCGATGAAGGCGAGCACTCGGCACATGGGGGTCCTCTACTGACGGTGGGGGTGGGTGCCGACAGCCTAGGGCCCGCACCGGGTCAGTCCCGCAGCGGCGACCCGACGACGTCGAAGCTGAACCCGCCCATCCGGCCGGACAGCAGCGGACGGGCCTCCTGGATCGACGCCTGCACGCTCTCCAGACCCAGCGAGGCCTCGTGCGCCGCGGCAGACGTCCAGAGCTCGGCGACGAAGACGGTGTCCGGGCTGTCCTCGCTGACGCCGACCTCGTAGAGCAGGCACCCGGCCTGCTCGAGCTCGGGCGAGCGGCGGGCGAGGATCGCGACGAGCTCGTCCCGCCTGCCGGGGACCGCGTCCAGGGTGCCGACGTTGGCGAAGGTCATGCGCCCGACGCTACAGGGGACCACCGACGGACGTCCTGAGCACCGGCGCCCCCTGCCGCAGCGCCCGCGGGGTCTCCGCGACGGCGTCCACCCGCTCGACGAGGCGGGTCCGGTCCGCCGCGGACGCGCGCACGTCGAGGTGCACGGCATGCCTCACCCCGGTGGAGCGCCAGTCGTCGTCGAAACCGCCGTCGGCGGTGACGGCCACCCCGTCCACCTCGATGCCGAGGGTCTGCGCCTCCCGGTAGGTGTCGTTGAGCACGCAGAGCGCCACCGACAGGTGCAGCAGCTGCGCCCCGTTGGTCACGGGGCCGGCGACGACGCCCTCGTCCGTCCACGCGTGGGCCAGCACGATCCCCTCGGCGGCGCGCAGCGTGCCCGCCGTGGCACGCACCCCCAGGGGCGACAGGTCCATGGGGCCGACGGTACTCCTGCGGCGCGGCTCCCGGCAGGCGTCGGCCGCCGGTCCTCCTGCGAGGATGGGGGTATGCGGATCGCGATCCTGGCCGGGGGCAGCCGGGGCGACTACCAGCCGGTGCTCGCGGTGGGCCGGGAGCTGCGCTCGCGCGGTCACCAGGTCGGGGTCACGGCCTCCAGCGACTTCGCCGGGAGCATCCACGCGGCCGGGCTGGACCTCGAGGAGGTCCGGGTCGACGCCATGCGGATCTACCGCGAGGGGACGGTCGCCCAGATCATGGCCGGCGCCGACGTCGGCCGGCAGGTCGCCGCGCTGCGCCACCAGGCCGAGGCCATGGCGCCCGAGCTCGCGCGGGTGCTGCTCGACCTGTGGCCCCGCTACGACGCGGTGGTGTCCACCGCGCTGACCTTCGGGTGGGCCGGGCAGCTCGCCGCCCGTGACCCCCGGCCGCACACGCTCATGCTCTTCGTCCCCGCGCTGCCCTCGCCCTGGGGCGACGCCAGCATGTTCGCCACCCGGCAGGGCCGGTCCGCCCGGAACCTCCTCGACGGGCTCCGCGCGCTCCGGCCGGCCATGGCGATGGGCTCACCCGTCTCCGCCGCCCTCGCCGACCACGGGGTGCCGAGCGGCTCCGGGGTGCGGGCGGCACGGCATACCCTCGGCGTGCGGACGTTCGTCGCCCACACCCCGCAGGTGATCGCGCCGCGTCGCGTCAGCGGACGGCGCATCGTGCTCACCGGCTACCCCTTCCACGACTCCCCGGCCGGGACCACGCTCGGCCCGGAGCTCGAGGGCTTCCTCGGGGCCGGGCCCGCGCCGGTCTACGCCGGGTTCGGCAGCCAGAGCCTGCCCCAGACCCGGGCGGCGCTGGGGCACGCCGTCGAGGGCGCGCTGGCGGCCGGGCACCGCGTCGTCGCGCTGCGCGGCACCGGCCTGGAGGAGAGGGATGACGAGCGCGTCCTCTTCGTCGACGGCGCCCCGCACGACCTCCTCTTCCCCCGGACGGCCGCCGTCGTCCACCACGGCGGCGCGGGGACGACCGCTGAGGCGCTGCGCTCCGGGGTGCCGCAGGTCGTCGTGCCGTTCGCGCTGGACCAGCCGTTCTTCGGGCGTCGGGTGCACGAGATCGGCGCCGGGGCGCGACCGGTCGCGGTGGGGCACACCTCGGTCGAGGCGCTGCGGCAGGCGTTCACCACCACCGCCGGCTCGCCGGTGCGGCGCCAGGCCGCGCTGGTCGGCGCCCGGGTGCGTGCCGAGCGGGGCGTCGAGCGCGCGGCTGACTGCATCGAGGCGGCCTTCCGGGGCTGACCGCGCGTCCGGTGTGGTCTGGCCGCGCGTCCGGTGTGGTCTGACCGCGCGTCCGGTGTGGTCTGACCGCGCGTCCGGTGTGGTCTGACCGCGCGTCCGGTGCGGCCCTAGCGCGCGTCCGGTGCGGGCCGGGGGGTGACGCGGAGGACGACGTCGCCCTCGCCGTTCGAGGTGGTCACCCACAGCGCCCCGTCCTCGTCCAGGGTCAGCGAGCGCAGCCGGCCGTAGTCGCCCTCGAGCTCGGCCATCCGGTCCTCCCCGACGACCTGCTCGCCGTCCACCCGCAGCACGCCGACCCCGGAGTCCTTGAGCTCGGCGACGGCGAGCGCCCCCTCCCAGGCGCCCCACCGCTCGCCCTCGAGGAAGGCCGCACCGCTCGTCGCGTGCGTCCGGTCACCGCTGCTCCACGCCGCCTCGACCGCGTCGGGGAAGCGCTCGGTGTCGGTCATCGGGACCGACTCGTCGTAGCCCGGGCCCGGCGCCCAGCCGTAGTTGGCGCCCGACTCCAGCACGTTGACCTCGTCGTCGACCGAGGAGCCGTGCTCCACCGACCAGACCGTCCCGCTGCCCGGCTGCGCCGCCAGTCCCTGCACGTTGCGATGGCCGTAGGTGAGGATCCGCGGGTCGCCGTCGACGAAAGGCGCGTCCGCCAGCGGCTCACCCTGCGGGGTCACCGCCAGCACCTTGCCCCCGAGGGAGTCCAGCGACTGGGGGTTGGCCTCGTCGGCCGCGTCCCCGGTGCCGACGTAGAGCGTGTCGTCCTCCAGCAGCAGCCGGCAGCCACCGTGGCGCCCGGTGGTGATCGGCATCCCGGCCACCACCACGCCGTCGGCGCCCGCGCTGGTCGCCCCCTCGTCGAGGGTCCACCGGGTGACCCGGACGTCCTGCGGCTGACCGCCGGACTGCGTCGCGTGGCACAGGTATGCCGTCTCCCCGTCCGGTGCGAGCGCCATCCCCATGAGCCCGGACTCGGACCCCACGAAGAGGTTGGGGATGTCGATCGCGACCTCCCGCACCTGCCCGTCCTCCAGCGCCAGCAGGCGGCCGCTACGCTCGGTCACCAGGGCGGTGCCGTCCGGCAGCAGCTGGACGTCCCACGGCAGCGCGAGCCCCTCGGCGACGACCTCGACGTCCAGGGCCGGGCCTGCGTCGTCGGCCTCGCCCCCCGCCGCGACGTCACCCGCCCGGGCGTCCTCGCCCGAGCCGGCCGCACACCCCCCGAGCACGAGCGGAACCGCCGCGAGCAGCAGCAACGCACGGCCCCGGATCTGGTGGTCACCCATGACTCGACGGTACCCGCGCACCCTCACAGCGGCAGGTCGAGCACCTGCGCCAACCGCTGCACGGACCGTCCGGCCTGACGCTCGTAGACCGCGCTGCGCGGGTGCCCCTCGAGCCCCGCGCGCCGCAGGGCGTAGGCGCTGAGCTGGAAGGCGTGCGCGAGCGCCAGCTGCTGGGCGTGCCCCAGCTCGCCGGGAGCCAGGGGCCAGGCCCAGCGGTCACGGACGTCGCCGAGGGTGCGTCCGGGATCGCCGGAGAACAGGTGCAGCCGGGCGGCGTCGAGCATGACCGGGGCGACCCCCGCGCGCTCCCAGTCCACGAGCACCAGACCCTCGGGGGTGCGCAGCACGTTGGAGGCGACGAGGTCGCCGTGGCACCACGACGTGGCGACCGTGCCGCCGGCCGCCAGGAGTCCCTCCACGGCGTCGGCCACCGGGGGCGGCACGATGCCGGTCCCCACCGTCTCCTGCCACCGCGCCCGCCGCGGGGCGTCCCACCAGTCGACCAGCCGCAGCTGCTCGACGCCGTGGGCGACGTGCACCTGACGCAGCCGTTCCAGCAGCTCGGCCGCCGCGGTCGCCAGCGAGACGCCGGTGGCCAGCGGGGCGCCGTCGACCCACCCCTCGACCAGCCAGCAGGCGCCGTCCGGCAGCACCCCGTGGGCGACGAGCGGGGGGATGAGGTCGGGGTCGCTGGCCCCCACCACCCGGTGGGAGGCGCGGATGCGGCCCTGCCGGACGAGGTCCCCCGACCCGTCGACCGCCAGGGTCAGCCGGCGGGAGGCGTAGGCCGCCCGCAGCTTCACCCCGCCCAGCAGGGCGAACTTCGCCAGCACCACGGCGTCCGCCGCCACCGGTGCGGCCAGGCGCTCCGCCCCGGTCACCGGAGCCGGTGACCCGGGGAGCAGGCTGTGCACCAGCTCCGGGGCCGGGGCCGGCAGCAGCGCCCGGCCGTCCGCGACGAAGGTGCGGGGCAGGTGTCGTCGGGGCAGGTCGGGCGCGACGCGCTCGACCTGCCGGACGAGGTCCAGGGCGACGACGTGCGGGTCGGCGCGCCAGGCCGCGCGTCGCTCCCGGGTCCTCAGCCAGGCTCCGCGCGCACGGCCCGCGGCCCCCCGGACCCGGGCCGCGGCGCCTCGCACCCGCACCGCCCCCGGCAGCGAGGACGAGGCGCGGCGCACCCGGTCACGGGCCGTCGGCTTCGGCATACCTCCTCCTTCCGGCGGGACCGACCCCACCATGCCCGGAGGAGAGAACGATGAGAAGCCGAACCGCCCGGTGGCGGGTGACCGGGCCGAGCGGGGGTGGGACGCGCGCACCGCGAGCGCCTACCCTGAGGCGGGTGAGCACCCACATCGCCGCCGAGCCCGGCCAGATCGCCCCCCGTGTCCTCCTGCCCGGTGACCCGCTGCGGGCCCGGTGGATCGCCGAGAACTTCCTCGACGACGCCGCCTGCTACTCCGAGGTGCGCGGCATGCTCGGCTTCACCGGCACCTACCGGGGCGAGCGCGTCTCGGTCCAGGGCACCGGTATGGGGCAGCCGTCCGCGTCGATCTACGTCAACGAGCTGATCAGCGAGTACGACGTGCAGCAGCTCGTCCGGGTGGGCTCCTGCGGGGCGCTCACCGAGCGGCTCGCGGTGCGCGACGTCGTGCTGGCGCAGGCCGCGGCCACGGACAGCTCGATGAACAGCCTGCGCTTCGGGGGCTACCACTACCCCGCGACGGCCCACTTCGGGCTGCTGCGGGCCGCGGTGGAGGCGGCCGAGGAGGCCGGCGCGCCGCACCTGGTCGGGACCGTCTTCTCCTCGGACAGCTTCTACCACTCCCGCCCCGAGCTGACCCAGAAGGTCGTGGAGTACGGCGTCGTCGCGGTCGAGATGGAGGCCGCCGAGATCTACACCCTCGCCGCGCAGCACGGCCGGCAGGCGCTGGCCGTCTGCACCGTCTCCGACCACATCGTCACCGGCGAGGAGACGAGCGCCCAGGAGCGCGAGCAGACCTTCGCCGACATGGTCACCATCGCCCTGGACGCCGCGCTGGCGACGCCCCTGCCCGCCTAGCGGACGGCATACCCCCCGGGCACCCTCGCCCCCCTCGCCCGCCCGTTCTGGACATAGGTTTCTGGGCGACGGGTCCCAGAAACCGATGTCCAGAACTGCAGGTCAGCCCTGCAGGAACGCCCGGACGTCCCGCGCGAAGCGCTCCGGGTGCTCCAGGTGGGGGCTGTGCCCGCAGTCCTCGTAGACCACCTCGGTGCACGCGCCCGCCCGCTCGAGCACCGCGCGCACCTGGCTCACCATCGGCTGCGTCGGGCAGATGTCCTCCCCCGGGTAGCCGGGCACCGCGCCCAGCTTCCCCAGCTGGGCGAGGTCGAACATCGAGGTGTCGGAGACGATCTGGTCGGCGTCGCCGCGGATCCACAGCACCGGCGGGGCGGTGTCGAGGTCGGCGAAGCCGGACTGGTCGAGGTACTTCGGGGACAGCGCGTTGTTCATCCCCGTCGTGCCGGGGCCCACGCCGGGCCAGTTCTCGCTGGTCGTCGTGTCGCCGGGGTAGACGTCGTCGCCGACGCAGGTCTGCAGCATCGCGTCGAGGTATGCCTCCTCCACCTCCGGCGCGAAGGTGAACCCGGGCGCGACGTAGAACGTGCGCAGCGTCGTCCGCGGGCTCGTCGGCTCCTCGCCGCGGTCCCCCGCCTTCAACGCCTCGCAGAAGGCCGGGTTGGCGGTGCCGCCGCCGCTGCCGGCGAAGTCCTCGGCGACCGGGCGGCCGTCGAGCCCGGTGCTGCCGCCGAAGCCGAACGGGCTGCCGGGTGCCTCGAGCACGACGCGGCGCACCCGGTGCGGGTGGTCGATCGCCAGCTGCAACGCGACGTTGCCGCCGGCGGACCAGCCGAGCACGTCGACGGCGCCCTCGATGCCCAGGGTGTCGAGCAGGGCCGCGACGTCGTCGGAGAGGTCGGCGACACCGCGGGTGGCGTCGATGGTCGCCCGGGCGGAGTCGCCGTAGCCCCGGACGTCGGGGGCGAGGACGTGGTGGTCGGCCGCGAGGTCCTCGATGAGCCGGTCGCAGAAGGCGGAGGAGGAGACGTTGCCGTGGATGAGCACCAGGGTGGGCGCGCCGGCGTCGCCCGCCTCCCGGACGGCGGTGGTGGTGCGGGCGGTCGGCACGGGACGCGCGGCGGTGGTCATGCGCGCATCCTGCCAGCCGCCGACCGCGACCGCACCCCTCAGACCGGCAGCCCGTCCTCCAGCTCGCCGGGGCCGTCGGCGAGCACCGAGCGCAGGTGCCGCGCGACGTAGGGCGCGACGTGCTGGTCGACGTCCTCGGGCCGCACCCAGTGGACCGCGCGCAGCTCGCTGCGCTGCAGCGACGCCCGTTCGGCGAGGTCGGGGTGCGTGCCCAGGTCGTGCACGAGCAGCAGCGCGTCGTCCCACTGCCGGTACGGCGGCAGCCAGTTGACGGTGAGCAGGTCGCCGACGCGCAGGTCGACCCCGAGCTCCTCCCTCACCTCGCGCTGGATGGTCTGCCGGGGCGACTCGTGCGGGTCGACGACCCCTCCGGGCAGGTCCCAGTCGGTCTTGTAGGTCAGCTCGCAGAGCAGCACCCGGCCCTGGTCGTCCCGGACCAGGCCCTGCGCGATGAGCCGCTTGCGCGGGAGCGTGGCGTTGAGCATGCCGAGGAAGGCGCCCGGCTCGCCGGGCGCAGGGTCGTCGACGAGACGGGCCAGGCGCAGCAGGTCCACCGGCACCCCCCGGTCGTTCGTGCCCCGTCCCCGGCTCACGCCCTCCGGGCGCAGGCCGGCGCGCTGCAGGGTGCGCCGGGTCTCGACGTCGTCGGCGCGGACCTCCGCCTCCACCCGGTGCCGCCCGGCGGTGAAGGCCTGCTCCACCAGGGCCAGCAGCGCGAGGACGGCCTCGTCGGGGTCCCGGTCCCGCAGCCCGGAGAGCCCGGCCAGCATGACCACCCCGTCGGTGACGGCGCGCAGGCGGACCGCGGCGGGCTCCACCTCGGCGGGCGCCCGGCCGTCCGGGGAGAGGCGACCCGCCCCCGCGGCCCCGTCGCCGGTCGGTGACGGGGAGGGGCGCTCGGCGGTCGGCATACCCTCAGGCCTCAGACGTGGCGCCGGCTGGTGATGACGCGGAAGCGGTTGGACACGAAGGCGGCGTCCGAGTAGGCGGCGTTGGCCGCCGGGTTGGCGCCGGTCCCGTGGAAGTCGGAGAACGCGGCCGTCTGGTTGACGAAGATCTGACCGGTGAGGTTCTCCGAGAGCGCCACCCCGGCGTCCGCGGCGGCCTCGCGCGCGTCGTCGAGCACCTGCTCGTCGGTGGAGTAGACCGCCGCGGTCATGCCGCCGTGCTCGGCCACCGTCTGCGCGAAGCGGTGCAGCGAGTCATCCGTGTCCGTGGTGCGCACGACGAAGGCGACCGGCCCGAAGCACTCTCTGGTGTAGGCCGCCTCGTTGCCGGCGTCGACCCCGATGAGGGCGGGGGTGCGGACGACGGCGTCGGGGTAGCTCGGGTGGGTCACGGGGCGGGAGTCGAGGACGACGTCGCCCCCGAGCTGCCCGGCGAGGGCGGGGATGTCGGTGGCCCGGCCGCGGACCTCGTCGTTGACCGTCGCCCCGAGGATCTCGACAGCCTTGGCGTCGTCACCGGTGAACCGGCTGATGGCCTCGCCCAGCCGGTCGGCGAACTCCGCGGCGCTGAGCTCGCCCTCGTCGGTGCGTACCGTCGGCGGCACGTAGACGTTCTGCGGGGCGGTGCACATCTGGCCGGAGTAGAGGGAGAAGGAGAAGGCGAGGTTGCCGAGCATGCCCCGCAGGTCGTCGGTGGAGTCGACGACGACGGTGTTGAGCCCGGCCTTCTCGGTGTAGACGAGCTTGCCGGCGCCGGCCGCCTCGGTCTCCAGCCAGTGGCCGAACCCCGGGCCCCCGGTGTAGTCGATGATCTTCACCGCCGGGTGCAGCGCCAGGTCCTTGGCGAGGGTGCCGCCGTCGTCCTCGGCGGCCAGCTGGACCAGCGCCGCGTCGAAGCCCGCCTCGGCGAGCACCTCGCGGGCGACCTGCACGGTGATCGCCAGCGGGAGGACCGCCTGGGGGTGCGGCTTGACGACGACCGGGTTGCCGGTGGCGAGGGAGGCGAAGATGCCCGGGTAGGCGTTCCACGTGGGGAAGGTGTTGCAGCCGATGACGAGGGCCACGCCGCGGGGCACCACCCGGTAGTCCTTCTGCATACGGATCGGGTCGCCCTTGGCCGGCTTCTCCCAGGTCACGGAGGCGGGGACGCGCTCCTGCTCCTCCAGCGCCACGACCACCGCCTCGAGCGCCCGGTCCTGCGCGTGCGGGCCGCCGGCCTGGAAGGACATGACGAAGGGCTGCCCGGAGGTGTGCATGACGGCGTGCGCCATCTCGTGCGAGCGCGCGTTGATCCGCTCGATGACCTCGGTGAGCACGGCGGCGCGGACCCGGGGCCCCGCGTCGCGCCAGGCCGGCATGGCGGACCGGGCCGCCTCCATGGCCGCGTCGACGTCCAGCTCGGGGTAGCGCACGCCCAGCGTCGGGCCGTAGGGGCTCTTCTCCGAGCCCACGCTGGTGCCGGTGGTGGGCTGGCCGGCGAGGCCCGCGAAGTCGGTGTTGAGCGCCTCCTGGTGGGCGAGCTGACCGCGTTCCGGCGCGCCCTCGCCGTACACCCGGGGGCTGGGCGACTCGGGGTAGCGGCTGAAGTAGCTGCGCTCCCGCAGCGCCCGGGCCGCGGCCTCCAGGGTCTCGCGGTGGGTGTCCAGCAGGGGGTGTGTGGACGACGTCGTCGCGGTCTCAGCCATGATCCTCAGCGTAACCGCGGCCTTCGGCGGTCGCGCAATCACCGCCCCTCGCAGAAGTGGACATAGGAATCTGGGGAGCGGGTCCCAGAAATCTTTGTCCAGAAGTGCTCGTCAGCCGGCCCGCCTGCGCCGGGCACCGCGGATGGCGCGCTCGACCTGGTCCAGGAAGGCGTCCGGCTGCAGACGCAGGCCCAGCACGGGGACGACCAGGGTCACCAGGCCCGGGTCGCCGAGCTGTATGTCGTTGCCGCGCAGGGCGTCGTCGATGCCGGTCAGCCCCTGCATGTGGTGCGCGCCGTGGATCTCGACGTGCAGCCCGAGGTCCTCCCAGAGGACGTCGAGGTAGACACGCCCGCGGGGTCCGCGCCGCACCGCCTGCCGGGTGGGCTCGGGGAGACCCCGGGCTCGGCAGAGCGCGGCGAAGTCCAGCTCGTTGAGGGAGTGGACCCCGTCGCAGACATCGTTGATCACCGCCTCCAGGAGCTCACGCCGGGAGGAGGCCACGACACCGCGCCACCGCTCCAGGACGGCGGGCGGGCTGACGAGGTTTTGCTGCACGGTCATCGCGATGATCGTGGCGGCCTGACGGTCGGAGGCGGCCCACTCGGCCGCTCGGAGGACCGCGACCTCCGGCCGGGTGCGCCGCAACCCGGTCCGGATGGCCGGACCGACGTCCCGCACGCGGTGGAGGCGCACCCCGTCGATGTCGCGGGCGACGACGTTGTTGGGCACGCTCACGTCGACCGCCGAGGGTGTGAAGTGCTCCAGCCCGGCGACGACCAGGGAGCTGGCACCGTCCAGGACAGACGACGAGGTGGACTCCCAGAGGGCACGCCACAGCACTCCTTCCCCCTCCGGGACGGTGCCGTGCACCACCACGGTGTGACTACCGCCGCGGTGCCACACCCCGCGCTCGATCTCGGCGCGGATGTCATCCGTCGTCAGTCCCGCCCGCAGCAGGTCTCTCCGGCGAGCCACCCCGCCGTGCTGGTCGGCCAGCTCGACGGCGACCCGCTGCCGCCAGTCGAGCCTCGCCCGCGACCGCGCCCTCCGCTCGGCGCGGGCGAGTCGGCCGTACTGCTGGCGGTCCAGGTGCGGCGGGACCGGCTCGACGTCCATACCCTCAGCATCCCGGTGTCGGCCGGGCTCCGACGGAGTTGTCCACAGGGCGGGGACCACGCCGTTCTGGACATAGGAATCTGGGGACTGGGTCCCAGATTCCTATGTCCAGAAGTGCAGTTGTCAGGCGACGGGCTGCTGCAGGTCCACCGACCACCCGGCGCCGGCGCCGTCGAAGGGCGTGACGTCGTACACCTCCCGGCACGTGCCGGTCGGCGTCAGGCCACGCGCCTCGATCTCGGCGACGAGGCCCTGCCACGCCTGCTGGATGCCGGAGAGGTCCCGGCCGGTGTAGCGCACGGTGAGCGCCCTCGGGGCGGGCGGGACCGTCGCGGCCTCCAGCCCCTCGGGCGTCGGCGCGTCACCGATCTGCTCGGCGGCGGCGGCGATCATGCCGTCGCCGTCCAGCGTGTAAGTGGCGACGCCGGGACCGCTGCGCGGCAGCGCCCCGACCGCAGCGTTGACCTGCTGGAACATGCCGCTGATCTCCTCCTCGATCTGCGCCATCTCCTCGATGTGCACGGACAGCTGCACGAGGCTGAGCCCGGGCAGCGACGTCTCGACGTAGTCGGACATGGGGTTCTCCTTCTCGATCGACCGGAGCCTCGCCTCGACGGCCGCGAGCCGGTGCTCGTCGGCCGCCATCTGCCCGCGGAGCTCGTCGCGGCGGGCGCGCATCAGGGCGACCACCTCGGCCTCGCTCAGCTCCCCGTCCAGCAGCACCCCGACCTGCTCGAGGGTGAACCCGAGCTCCTTGAGGCCGACGAGCTGGTTGGCGCGGGCGAGCTGGGCGGCGGCGTACGAGCGGTAGCCGGTGAACCCGTCGACCCGCTGCGGACGCAGCAGCCCGAGCCGGTCGTAGTGGCGCAGCATCCGCACCGAGACCCCGGCCAGACGGGCGAACTCTCCGATACTCAACATGACAACCCCACTCCAGAGCCTGACACCGTGTGAGAGTCAACACCACGCGCCGGCGATCCGGCAGGGCTGGCACCATGGGCGCGTGACCGACGACGACTCGTTCCAGACCCACGGCCCGCACCCGCTGCTCGACCCGCCCGACGAGGTCCCGGTCGCGGTCGTCGGCGCAGGGGCGATGGGCGCCGGCATCGCGCAGGTCGCGGCCCAGGCGGGGCACCCGGTGGTCCTCATCGACGCCCAGCCGGGCGCGGCGGACGCCGCGGTGGAGCAGCTGCGCCGGACGTTCCGGCGGCTGGCCGACAAGGGCAAGGTCACCGAGGAGGAGGCCGGGGCCACCCTGTCCCGGATCACCCCGCTCACCACGGCGGACATGACGACGGTGCCGGCCGTCCGCCTCGTCGTCGAGGCGGTCGTGGAGCACCTCGACGTCAAGCGCGTGATCTTCCGGCAGCTGGAGCGCGCCCAGGGGCCGCGGACCGTGCTCGCCAGCAACACCTCCTCGCTGTCCATCGACGACCTCGTCGGAGGGGCCACCACGGGCCACGACGCCGCGATGCACGGGGGCTGGTCACCCGCGATGGCCCATCCCGGACGGGTCATCGGCCTGCACTTCTTCAACCCGCCGCCCCTGATGCGGCTGGTCGAGGTCATCACCGCGCGCGCCTCCGACACGGCGGTCCTCGACGCCGCGTCCGAGCTGATGCGTCGGTGGGGCAAGGTGCCGGTGCGCTGCACCTCCACCCCCGGCTTCATCGTCAACCGGGTCGCCCGCCCGTTCTACGGCGAGGCGCAGCGCATGGTGGAGGAGGGCGTCGCCGACCCGGCCACCCTCGACCTGGCGCTGCGGGACGCCGGCTTCCGCATGGGCCCGTTCGAGCTCACCGACCTCATCGGCCAGGACGTCAACCTCGCCGTCGGCGAGTCCGTCTGGCGGCAGACCGGCGAGGACCCGCGCTACGAGCCGACCGACTGGCAGCGCCGGCTGGTGCGCGAGGGCCGGCTGGGACGCAAGAGCGGGCAGGGCGTCTTCACGTATGCCGACGGCGCGGCGGTCGACGCCGAGCCCGACGAGCGGCGCGCGTCCGAGCTCGTCGGCGGGCCGCTGCGCACCGACCCGGTCGCCCGGACCCTGGCCATGCTCGTCAACGAGGGCGTCGACCTCGTCCACCGCGGCGAGGCCACCGCCGAGGACGTCGACACCGCCATGACCCTCGGCACCAACTACCCCCGCGGCCCCTTCGGCTGGCTCGAGCAGATCGGCGCGGAGACGGTGCGCGCCCAGCTCGTCGAGCTCGACGAGCTCTACCCCGGCGGCCGCTACCGACCGAGCGAGGCGCTGTGAGCCCCGCGACCCTCCTGGGACCGGGCGGTCCCTCGTGACCGCCCCCGACCTCGCCCACGTCCGGCGCATGTGGGAGCAGGACCGGGCCTCGGCGGCCCTCGGCATCGAGCTGCTCGACCTCGACGTGGAGACCACGGGACCCGGTCGGCGCCTGGGCCGTGCCCGCACCCGGATGACCATCAGCGACACCATGGTCAACGGCCACGACATCGCCCACGGCGGCTACGTCTTCACCCTCGCCGACTCGACCTTCGCCCTGGCCTGCAACGCGACCGGCCGCACGACGGTCGCCGCCAGCTGCGACATCACCTATCTCCTCCCCTCCCACCTCGGCGACGTGCTGGTCGCCACGGCACGCGAGCGCGTGACCTACGGCCGCAACGGCATCACGGACGTCACGGTATGCCGTGCCACCGACGACGTCGTCGTCGCCGAGTTCCGCGGGCACTCCCGCACGGTGCGCCCGTCCTCGTGACCGAGGTGCACCGGGGATGACGGCGGCGGCGCCGCTCGGGCGGCAGCGGCGACAGGTGGTGCGCCGAAGCCTGCCCTCCCTCGGCCTGGGCGAGCTGTGCGCCGCGACGGTGTTCGTCCTCCTGGCCGTCTCGGTCATCGGTCCGCGGTGGACCGAGCACTAGGTGGCCACCGCCGGCGCCTCATGCCGCACCCGGTGGCGTGGGCCTACCGCGCGTTCCGCCTCCTCGACCCGGTGCGCCTCGCCTACCCGCCGCTCACCTGGGCCCGCGCGGTGACGTCGTGGCGGACACCCCGGCTCGGGCGGCATCTCCGCGCGGCCGGGTGACGGCATACCCTGCCGTCATGGCGTCGCAGCAGCTGCCCGAGATCGAGCCCCGACCCGACCTCCACGACGAGGCGGAGACCTGGTCGGTCGACCAGCTGCGCAGCACCCAGCTGCAGCGGCTGCAGGAGGGGGTGCGGCGCGCCTACGAGGGCGTCGGGCACTACCGTCGCCGGCTCGACGAGCGCGGCGTGCACCCCGACGACATCCGCAGCCTCGAGGACGTGCGCCTGCTGCCCTTCACCACCAAGGCCGACCTGCGGGAGAACTACCCGTTCGGGATGTTCGCGGTGCCCCGCGAGCGGTGCGTCCGCGTGCACGCCAGCTCCGGCACGACCGGCCGTCCGACCGTGGTCGGCTACACGCAGGGCGACATCGACACCTGGGCCGGTCTCGTCGCCCGCTCGCTGCGCGCCGCCGGCACCCGCCCCGGCGACCTGGTCCACGTCGCCTACGGCTACGGCCTGTTCACCGGCGGTCTGGGCGCCCACTACGGTGCGGAGCGGCTGGGCTGCACGGTCGTCCCGATGAGCGGCGGGCAGACCGAGAAGCAGCTGCAGCTCATCGAGGACTTCGGTCCTCGCGTCATCATGGTCACGCCGTCCTACTTCCTCGCCCTGGTCGACGCGATGACCGAGCGCGGCACCGACCCGGCGAGCACCTCGCTCCAGGTCGGCGTCTTCGGGGCCGAGCCGTGGACCGAGGCGATGCGCGCCGAGATCGAGCAGCGCTGCGGCATGCACGCGACCGACATCTTCGGCCTGTCCGAGATGATGGGGCCGGGCGTGGCGCAGGAGTGCGTCGAGACCAAGGACGGGCTGACCTTGTGGGAGGACCACTTCTACCCCGAGATCGTCGACCCGCTGACCGACGAGCCGGTGCCGGACGGCGAGGAGGGCGAGCTGGTCCTCACGGCGATGACCCGCGAGGCCATGCCGGTGCTGCGCTACCGCACGCGCGACCTCACCCGCCTGCTCCCCGGCACCGCCCGGCCCGGTATGCGGCGGCTCGCCAAGATCACCGGCCGCAGCGACGACCTCATGATCGTCCGGGGGGTCAACGTCTTCCCCACCCAGATCGAGGAGCTGGTGCTCGGCCTGCCCGGGCTGACGCCGCACTTCCAGTGCGTCCTCTCCCGGCCCGGACGCATGGACCAGCTGACCATCAACGTCGAGGGTGAGGCCGGCCTCGGCGCCGACGCCCGCGACCGGCTCGCGGGCGAGCTCGCCCGACAGGTGAAGGACCGGATCGGCACGAGCGCCCAGGTCGTCGTGCTCGCCGAGGGCGGGGTCGAGCGCTCGGTCGGCAAGGCACGGCGCATCGTGGACGAGCGCGACCAGTAGGCGATCACCTGTGGCGCTCGGGGCATGGACCGGACGTATCCGGGACATCCGCCGAGGGTGCGACGGGGCTCGTCCCCGAGCGGGTATCGCCGACAGTGGAGCGAGGCAGTGCCGTCGCTGGGCCGGGTCCAGAGGGACATGATGGCTATCATGCGGCGGTGACGACGCCACCCCACCTGCCGTATACGACGAGGTCGACGAGCAGTGGCCTCGACATCGACTACCTGTCGATGAACGACCAGGCCGACGGAATGGTCGTGCTCATGTCCAATGCACTGGTCCCGGGCCGTGAGGACCGACGGTTCCCCGCCTTCCACCGCTGGTCATGGGCAGAATCATGGCCCAACAGTCATGTGTTGTCCGTGGCCGACCCCGCGCTCCGCGGCACTCCCGTTCCGGACGGCGCGTGGTATCTCGATGCGCAGCACGACACCATTCACGCCATCGCCGAGACGGTCGGCGCCGAGGCGGAGCGGCGAGGGATCCCCTTGCACCGCGTCGTCTACTACGGCTCCTCCCTCGGGGGGTTCGGGGCGCTGTGCGCGGCAGCCGTGACGCGGTCCCATGCCGTCGCGGAGGTGCCCCAGATCGACTTTCAGCGCTGGTTCCCGGGAGCCGTCAGGAAGGTCGAGGAGCACGTCCTCCACGGTTCCGTCGCCGAGCTCCGTGCGGCTCACCCAGAGCGCGTGGACGTCTGGGAGAGGTTCCGCCACGAGGGGCACATCCCCTCGTTCAGCATCGTGACCAACGAGCTCGACCGGTCCTTCCAGGACCAGCTCGGACTCGTCACCGCGGTCCGGGACCACGAGCTGTACCGCAGGACACAGGCCGATCTGGTCATCTCCGCCTTGACCAGCGGGCACCAGGTGCTCCCCAAGGAGGTCGCAACCCGTGTGGTTCAGGAGGCGCTCGACCGGTCCCGCCCGCCCGAGTCCTCGTCGACGTCAGACACCGACGAGGACGATGGCGGACGGTGAGCTCTCACGCACCTCCTGCCACTCGCAGGTCACGAACGGCCATCGGGTCGAGGATCTTCGGTGCCGGTGCGCGCCGAGATCGAGCAGCACTGCAGCGTGCACGCGACCGACCTCCTCGGGCTCGCCAGGACGCAGGTGCCCGGCGGCGCGCCTGCTCCTAGCGCGCGAGCGGGCAGGCGGTGCGCGCCTGCGCGTACTGCCCCTGCTCGGCGGCCTCGAGGTGAGGGTGCCAGGGCGGCAGCTGTTCCCGGACCAGCGCCTCGATGAAGTCCTCGGCCGGCGGCGGGTCGGACGTCGGCAGCCCGACGTCCCGCAGGCAGGCGTCGGCGACGAGGTACTCATGGTAGCGGGCGGTCAGCTGCAGCCGGCTCGGCTGGTCCAGGCCCGACCCGGCGCTCTCGACCGGGAGCCTCCGCCCGTCCTGGGGCGGGGTCTCGCGCACCGCCTCAGCGGGGGCGGCGGTGACCGGGGAGTCCAGAGCCAGCCGGGTCCGGCAGCGCTGGAGGTCGCGGTCGCGCTCGCCGGCCTGGACGCCCTGCCGGGTGGCGGCGAGCCCGCCGCCACCGTCACCGGGCACCATGCTCACCTCGTAGCCGAGGTCCTCCAGGCATGCCGTGTAGAGCACCCGCCAGACCGACCCGGCCTGCTCACCCGGGAGGGCCGCCCCCGAGGTCAGCGGCAGCTCGATGGCCTCCGCGCCCACCGGCCCGCCGCCCCCGTTCGCAGCAGGTCCGGCCGGCAGCGGCCCCGGCTCCGACCAGGAGAGGCTGAACGCCGACACCGCCAGGGCGAGGACACCCAGGGCGCCGGTCCCCCGGAGCGCCAGCCGACGACGGCGGGACCGCCGCCCCCGCTCCCAGGTGGACCGGGCGAGGTCCGGCTCGAGCACGTCCTCGCCCGCCAGGTGCAGCAGGCGCGGCAGGTCCTGGCTCCTCACGCGCTCCCCCTCTCCTGGTCGCGCACGACCCGCGGCACCCAGCCGTCCAGGTCGGGCAGCAGCGAGCGCAGCGTCCTCATGGCATCGCTGGCCTGGCTCTTGACGGTGCCGCGCGAGATGCCCAGCGTCGTGGCGATGTCCACCTCGGACAGGTCCTCGTAGTAGCGCAGCACGACGACCGCGCGCTGCCGCGGCGGCAGGAGCGCCAGCGCCTGGCGCACCGCCGCCCCCTCGACCCAGCCCTCGACCGGCTCGCTCGTGCGCAGCCGCGCGAGCTCGCCGCCGGGGTCCTGGTGGTCCACGAGGTGCTCGCGCCGGGTGCGACGCCAGCGCGACACGGCGTCGCGGTAGAGGATCTGGCGCACGTAGGCCTCGGGCGCCTCGTCCCGCAGCCGCTCCCACCGGCTGGCCAGCTTGACCAGGGCGTCCTGGAGGAGGTCGTGGGCCAGGTGCTCGTCGCCGCAGACGAGGTAGGCCGCGCGCAGCAGCGAGCCCTGGCGGGCGGTGACGAAGGCGACGTAGTCGTCGCCGGCGCGTCCCGGCATACCGCCTCCTCTCCGCCTCCTGCGCTCATCCTCTCCTGGAACGCGCGGGCCGCCCCCCGGGGTTGGGTGAGCAGCCCGGGCCACGTCGCCGAGCCGCGGGCACGACCCAACCTCCGCCGGGGCCCCGCGCGTTGGGACACCATGGCGTCGGCACCTCGATCTGGTCACCGCGGGCGGGCCGGGTGGGGTGGGCGCACGACGGGCTGCCTAGGGTTCCCGGTATGACGTGGGCGAGCTTCGCAAGGGCGCGGGCACGGTCCTCCCGGGGGCTGCTGCTCACGCTGCTGGCGCTCGTGACCGTCACGACGGCGATCATCGCCGGGACGGTCGGCTACTCGGCGGCCGCGGCCAGCACCGCCGCCCGCGGCGCGCTGACCGAGGGCGAGTCGACGCAGACCGGGGTGCAGGTGCAGACCCGGCTGGCCGAGGACCCGCGGCGCCAGGACGAGCAGGCGAGGCGCACGATCACCGGCGCCTTCGCGCCCGCCCCGGTGAGCATCGGCCGGCTCGTCGTCACCGAGCCGCGGCCGGTCGGCGTCGACGGGGCGGACGCGGCGCGCGAGCTCGTGCTCGTCGGCGGCCCGGAGCTGACGCTCGGTGAGGCACCCGGCGACCTGGTCACCGTCCTGGAGGGGACCTGGCCGCCCACCACCGGGGCCGGGGCGGGGGACGGCGTGGACGCCCCGGCGCCGGGGGCCCTGCACGTCGGGGCCGCGCGGGCCCTGGGCGTATCGGTCGGCGACACCGTGGTCGTCGACGACCGCGCCGTCGAGGTCACCGCGCTGTGGCAGCCGGTCGACCCCGCCGACGCCTTCTGGTTCGGCGACGAGCTGGTCCGCGCCGGGGCGACCGACGACGGGGCCGTCCTGGGTCCGCTCGTGGTGGACGAGGCGCTGGCGCAGCAGCTGGGGTCGCCCTTCGTGCGCTGGCCGGTCCGGCCCGACGTCGACCTCATCACCCCCGAGGACCTCGGGGTGCTCGCGACCGGCGCCGCGAGCCTGCGCTCGGACCTGCGGGACGCCGACGGGGTGGCGGTCCGGGGGGTGCAGGTCGAGGGCGACCTCGCCCCGACCGCCGGCCAGGCCTCGACCAACCTGGCCACCGCCCGGGCCCTGGGGGTCGTCCCGCTGTCGGTGCTCGTCCTCGTCACCGGGCTCGCGGTCACCCAGCTGGCCCGGCTGCTGGCCGCCACCCGGGAGCCGCAGGCGCAGCTGCTCGTCGCGCGCGGGGCATCCCGCCGGCAGGTCCTGCTGACCGGTCTCCTCGAGTCGGTGCTCGTCGCGATGCTCGGCGCCGTGCTCGGCACCCTCATCGCCTGGGCGGTGATGCAGGCCGTGCCGGGCGGCGAGGGGCTGCTGGGGCGGCTCGTCGTCACCGCCCTGCTGACCCTGGCCGGCATCACCCTGGCTCTCTGGGTCGTGGCCGTGCTCCAGGCACGCCGCCTCTCCGGCGGGGCGGCGGTGGCCGACCGGTCGGGTCGGGCCCGGGCCGCGACGACCCTCGCCGCCGTGGTCCTCGTCCTGGGGGCGGCCGCGGTCAGCTGGTGGCAGCTGCGCCGCGCGGGCTCCCCGGTGACCCGGGCCGAGGACGGCACCCTCGGCACCGACCTCGTCGCCGCCGCCGCGCCGGCCCTGCTGCTGGCGGCCGCCGCCGTCCTCGCCACGGCCCTGCTGGGCCCGCTCAGCCGGCTGCTCGAGCTGGCCACCGGTCCCACCCGCGCCGCGCCGCAGCACCTCGCCGCCGCGCAGGTCAGCCGCCGCCTGCAGGTGTATGCCGTGCCCGTCGTCCTCGTCGTCCTCGCCGCCGGCTCGACGACGCTGGCGGCGCTCTTCTCCGGCACCAGCGCCCAGCTGCGCGACGACCTCGCGGCCGTGCGGGAGGGCGCACCCCTGCGGGCCGACCTCGTCCGCCCGCCCGCCACGGTCGAGCCCGGTCTCGTGCCCGAACCTCCCCCGGACCTCGCCGCGCTGCCGGAGGTCGACGCGGCCGCCCTCGTCTGGTCCGACCCGGACGCCCGCGTCGGGGACGTCGACGTGCCGCTGACGCTGGCCCCCACCGGCACCGGCGCCGGCGGGCTCGGCGAGGTCGCGAACGTGCCCCAGGGCATACCGGGCGGCCTGGTGCCCGCCAGCCTGGACCGGGCGGTGGACGCCGACGGGGAGCCGCTCCCGGACTCGGCCGTCACCGTCCCCGAGGGTGCCGACGCCATCACCGCCGAGCTCGTCGTCGAGCGTGGCACCGACCCGTGGGAGCTGGCCCGGCTCGAGCAGCTCCCGGACGCCCAGGAGCGCCTCGTCACCGAGCTGGCCGCGGTCGGGTGGGACCCGGCGCAGACCGAGACGTCCGGGGGCTCGTTCGTCTACGCCCTCGACGACTCCCCGGACGCGGTCCGGCAGTCGCTGGACAGCGAGGTGGCCGCGGCCGCCGCGCCGGTCGAGCTCCGGGTGACCCTGCTGGTCGAGGATGTCGCCACCGGCCTGACCTCGCCGGTCACCTCCGAGGCGGTCCGGGCCGAGGGACCCCGGCTGGACTACGACCGGCAGGCGCTGGGCGGCTGGACCTCCTCCCCCGCCCGGACGACCGCGGACCTGCGCTTCGACCTGCCCGAGGGGCGCGAGCACCGGGTCCGGTCGGTGACGGTCAGCACGCCGGGCACGGCGGAGGACGTGCCGCCCGACCTCTTCTCCGGCTACAGCTCGACCACCCTGGACCTCGACCTCGGACTGACCGCCGGGGGTGAGGAGCTGCTCACGGGGACGGACGGGTGGGGCAGCACGGCCGCGATGGACCGTGACCAGGCGGCGCCGCTGCTGGAGGAGGCCGCAGCGGTCGAGGACCCGTCCTTCGAGACGGTGATCGAGGTGGACCAGCGCTATGCCGGGGTGGGGCTGCCCCGCGTCTCCGGGGACGAGTCGAGCAACGAGGTCGACGTCCCGCCCTGGGTGGACACCACGGCCACCACCTGGCACCTGCAGGTCCCGGACCTGCGGCAGGAGCCGCTCGAGATCGGCGTGGCGCCCGGCGTGACCTACCGTGGCGGCCCGGTGGTCGGCCTGGGCTCAGGGGGCGCCGCGGCTGAGGAGCCACCGGGCGCGACCGTCCCCGTCGCCCTGACCCGGCAGACCGCTGCCGCCGCCGCCCTGACGGTCGGCGACCCGGTCACCCTGCGCCTCGTCGGCACCACCGTGCCGGCCATGGTGACCCAGGTCGTGGCCGCGCTCCCCGGGCAGCAGGGAGAGACCGCAGCCCTCGCGGACTCGCGGGTCGCCTCCCGGGTCCTCGCCGAGCAGCAGCACAGCCTCACCTGGCCGGACGAGGTGTGGGCCACCCCCGCGGCGGGAGCGCCGTCCGCCGTCGCGGCCCTCACCGCCCGCGAGGACCTGCGCGCCGTCACCGGGCCGGGCACGCTCTCGGTGACGGACGCGACGAGCGCAGCCCGGCTGGTCTTCTGGGTCGCCTCGGCCGGGGCGGTCCTGCTGGCTCTGACCGGCGTCGCGGCCGTGGCGGCCACCCTGCTGGCCGCGCGCCGCCCGGAGGTCGCGGTGCTCCGCGCGCTGGGTATGCCGCCCGCCGCGCAGGCACGCTCGCGCGCCCTCGAGCTGGCCGGGGTGGTGCTGGTCGCGGCGGTCTTCGGCCTGGCCGCGGGCTGGCTGGTGGGCGGGGCGGTGGTGCCGGAGCTGGCCTCGTCGACCACGGCCCCCGGCCGGCTCCGGCTCCCGGCGGCGCTGCGGCTGGAGGCGCTGCCCTGGGCGGTGCTGCTCGCCCTCACCCTGGCGACGGCCGGACTGCTGAGCGTCCTGGTCGCGCGGCGGGTCCGCGCGCAGGCCCTGGACCGTGGCTACCGGGAGGAGATCCGGTGAGCCCGCGTCACGGCATACCTCGTGCTCCGGGGCCGACCCGGCTGGCCCGGCGCCAGTTCGCCGCCGACCCGTGGGTGTCGGTCGGCCTGGCCCTCCTCGTCGGCCTCGTGGCGCTGCTGCTCACGGCCGCGCCGCGCGGTCTCGTCGACGTGCAGGGCCGCCAGCTCGACCAGGAGGTCGGCGCCCTGTCCGCGGCGCAGCGCGACCTGCGCGGCGACTGGCAGCGCAGCGTGTACTACGGGAGCGCCGAGGACCTCACCGGCGACCCCGACGCTGACGGCTGGGCCCCCCTCGTCGAGGGCGCCGAGCGGGTCCGCAGCGAGCAGCCCGCACCGCTGCGTGACGTGCTCGGCCCGGCGCAGCTCCTGGCCCGGTTGCAGTCGGAGGTCCCCTTCACCCCCGACATCGAGTCCGGCTACTACGCCGCGACCCTGAGCCTCGCCGTCGACCCAGACCTGCGCGAGCACGTCGAGCTCGTCGAGGGTGACTGGCCCGAGCTGGTCGTCGGGCCCTCGCCCCTGGTGGGCGCCGGCGGGTCGGCGGACCGACCTGCGCAGGAAGGGCCCGAGGAGCCCGAGCCCGAGGACGCCCCGGAGGTGCCGATCGTGCTCCTCGAGGAGACGGCGCAGGAGCTGCACCTGGAGGTGGGCGACACGGTGCCGCAGACCGACCTCGTCGTCAGCGGCACCTACGTCCCCCGCGACCCGGACGACCCGCGGTGGCAGCACGTCGACAACGCCGCGGTCATGGGCACGCTCTACGACCCCAACCAGGGCGAGGCGGCCTTCCTCACCGGTTTCCTGTCCCCGGAGAACCGCGGGAGCACCGGTCAGCCGGCCAGCGTCTCGATGCGGGTCTGGTACCCCGTGGACCCCTCCGCGATCACCGGCACCACCGGCCAGGTCGAGGCGCTGACCGCCCAGGTCAACGGCTTCCTCGCCGCCCAGCACACGCTCGCCACCGCCGAGCAGATGGGCGACGCGCGGGCCGCCCAGATCCCGCTCTTCACCACCGACCTCACCGAGACGCTCGACCGGATCGCCGGCCAGCAGCGGGCGACGAGCTCGATGCTGGCGGTGGTGACGGCCGGTCCGCTCGGGGTGGCGCTCGCCGTCGCCGCGCTGGGGGCCCGGCTCGTCGTGCAGCGTCGGCAGCAGAGCCTGGCGATGACGCTCGCGCGCGGCGCCTCCCCCGCCCAGCTGCGCCGCCTGATCGCCGCCGAGGGCCTGCTGCTGGGGGTGCCGGCCGCCGCGCTCGGCCACGCCGCCGCGATGCTGCTCGTGCCCGGCCCGACCCCCTGGTGGCAGTGGGCGGTCTCGGGGGCGGTCGCCCTCGTCCCGTCGCTGGCGCTGGCCGCCTCGGTCGACGACGCCTCGCTGCTGACCCGGCGCCAGGACCTCGCCGGCCGCAGCCGCAGCCGGTGGCGCTGGGTGGTGGAGGTCGCCGTCGTCGTGCTGGCCGGGGTCGCGACCTGGCGGCTCCTGGGCCGCGGGGCCCGCGGGGACGACGCGGCCGCGACCGGCATCGACGTGCTCGCCGCGGCCACCCCCGTGCTGCTCGCCCTGGCCGCCTGCGCGCTCACCCTGCGCCTCTACCCCCTCCCCCTGGCCGCACTGACGAGGGTGCTGCGCGGACGGCCCTCGCTCACCCCGTTCCTGGGGTCGGCCCGCGCCCTGCGCGACCCGGCCGGTGGCCTGGTCCCGACCCTGGCCGTCGTCCTCGGCACCGCCGTTGCGCTGGTCAGCGCGGTGCTGCTGTCGACCGTGACCCGCGGCGCGCAGGTCGCGGCGTGGCAGGACAACGGCGCCCCCGTCCGGCTCACCGGGCCGGTCCTCACCGACGAGCTGCGCGCCGAGATCGAGGCCGTCCCCGGGGTCGGCGCGGTCGGCGGCGTCGCCGACAGCGGAGCGACCCAGGACCTGGTCGTCGACGGGGAACGCACCGCGGTGCGCGTCTGGGTGGCGGAGCCGCAGGTGGAGCAGGTGTATGCCTCCTCCGACCTCCTCGACGGCCCGCCGGCCGCGTTCTGGTCCGACGACGGCATACCCCCGGTCATGACGCTGCGCTCTGCCGGCGAGGCGGTGCCCGAGGGGGCGGGCGACGTCGCCGTCGCGGGCCTCGGGCAGGTCGAGGTGCTCGGCCACCTGGACGAGGTCCCCGGCATCCGGGTCACCGGTGCCGGCGTGCTCGTCGACGGGGACCGGTGGGTGGCGGCCGGGAGGACCCTGCCCAGCGTGTCCACCACGCTCATCGGGGTCGAGGACGGCGCCGACCCGGCGGCGGTCGCCGACGCCGTGTCCGAGCTCGTCGGAACCGGTGGCGTGGTGACGACGGTCTCGTCCCGGCTGGAGACCTTCACCGAGGCGCCGGTGACGACCGGGCTGCGCCAGCTCTTCGTCGGGGCGACCGCGGTCTCCGCGCTGCTCACCGTCCTGGCCGTTGTCGTGGTGCAGCTCATGGGCTCGGGCGCCCGGACCCGCCTGCTCGCGACCCTGCGCACCCTCGGGCTGGCACCTGGCCAGACGCGGGCGCTGACGGCCTGGGAGCTGGCCCCGCTGCTGGCGACCTCCCTCGTCGTCGGGACGGTGCTGGGGCTCACCGTGCCCCGGGTCCTCCTGCGTGGCCTCGACCTCACGGGCCTCACCGGTGGGACCACCCAGCCCGCCCTCCACCTGGACCTGCCGCTGCTGGCCGCCGTGCTGGGCGCGGTGGTCCTGACCGTCCTGACCGCCGTCACCACCAGCGCCTGGCTCGCCGGGCGCACCAACCTCGCGCAGGCGCTGCGCGTCGGGGAGGACCGATGAGCACGACCCCTCAGAGCCACCAGGAGCAGACCGTGGACGACCAGGCCGGGCCCGCGACCGTGGACGACCAGGCCGGGCCCGCGACCGTGGACGACCACGCCACCCTCGGGACGGTGCGCGAGCACCAGGGCCCGGACATCTGGTGCGAGGACCTGGTGCGGATCTACTCCACCGAGGGCGTGGAGGTGCAGGCCCTGCAGGGGCTCAACCTCGTCGTCGACCCCGGTGACGTCGTCGCGCTGGTCGGGGCCAGCGGGTCGGGGAAGTCGACCCTGCTCGGCATCCTGTCCGGGCTGGACCGGCCGACCGGGGGCCGCGCCCGGGTGGCGGGGGTGGACCTGCTGTCGATGGGCCGCGCGCAACGGGTCGACTACCAGCGGCACACCGTCGGGTTCGTCTGGCAGCAGACCTCCCGCAACCTGCTGCCCTTCCTCACCGCGGCCGAGAACGTCGCCCTCCCCATGGTCATCTCCGGCCGGCGGGAACGGGCCCGACGGGTGGCGGAGCTGCTCAGGCTGCTCGACCTGGACGACTGCGCCGACCGTCGCCCGACCGAGCTGTCCGGCGGGCAGCAGCAGCGGGTCGCGATCGCCACCGCCCTCGCGAACTCCCCCGCGGTGCTCCTCGCCGACGAGCCGACCGGCGAGCTCGA
The DNA here is from genome assembly GCF_001483745.1 of Serinicoccus chungangensis. Lineage (GTDB taxonomy): Bacteria > Actinomycetota > Actinomycetes > Actinomycetales > Dermatophilaceae > Ornithinicoccus > Ornithinicoccus chungangensis_A. Next base: position 236,816 of record NZ_LQBL01000031.1, read on the forward strand.
CGACGCCGCCTCCGCCCAGGTGCTCGAGGTCATGCGCGAGGCCGCCGGCAGCCTCGGCACCACCGTGCTCGTGGTCACCCACGACCCCACCGTCTCCGACCACGTGCGCCGCACGGTCGCGATCCGCGACGGCCGCACCTCGACCGAGGTGCTCCGGTATGTCGTGACCGACGAGTCCGGGGATCAGCGGCAGGTCGCCCGGGAGTACACCGTCATCGACCGGGCCGGGCGGATCCAGCTGCCGAAGGCGCACGTCGAGGGGCTCGGCCTGCGGGACCGGGTGCGGCTGGAGCACGAGAGCACCCACGTGCAGGTCTGGCCCGACGACGAGGAGCACCGGACGGGGCCGGGGTCGCGACCGCCGGACGACGGTGGTGCGACGCCGGCGCCCCGCACCGGGCGCGCGCCCCAGCCGCAGGAGGACGACGATGAGTGAGCCGACGGCATACCGGACGGACGAGGAGGTCGAGGGGCCGCGCGCGGTGCTGGTCGGGGCCGGGCTGCACCGGACCTTCGGCAGCGGCGCCACCCAGGTGCACGCCGTCGCCGGGGTCGACCTGGAGGTGTCCCCCGGGCGTCTCACCGTGGTGCGCGGTCCGTCGGGCTCGGGCAAGACGACCCTGCTCAACCTGCTGGGCGGGCTCGACCGGCCGGACGCCGGTCAGGTGCTCCTCGACGACGGGCGGGTGCTCTCCGAGCTTCCCGAGAAGGAGGTCCTGGCGGTCCGGCGGGAGCGCATCGGCTACGTCTTCCAGAGCTTCGGGCTGGTGCCGGTGCTGTCGGCGGCCGAGAACGTCGAGGTCCCGCTGCGGCTCCAGCGGACCGCGGTGGGCGAGCGGGCCCGTCGGGTCGAGGAGGCGCTGGAGCTCGTCGGGCTGGCCCGGCACAGCCGGCAACGGCCCTACGAGCTGTCCGGCGGCCAGCAGCAGCGGGTCGGCATCGCGCGGGCCCTCGTCGGCGAGCCGGACATCCTCGTCGCCGACGAGCCGACCGGGCAGCTGGACTCCGAGACCGGCGCCATGGTCATGGACCTGCTGGTGCGCCTCACCCACGAGCGCGGCATCGCCTCCGTGGTGTCCACCCACGACCCGGTGCTCATGGAGCGCGCCGACCAGGTCGTCGAGCTGCACGACGGACGCCGGGTCTGAGACCTCCCGCGCCCGACCGGCGAATCGTCGCCGGGGCCGCACTTCCACGGTCAGCAGCGCAGACCGCGGGTGCGGGTCACGGGATACGGCTCAGGAGGCGGCCTTGCGCGCGTGCAGCGCGCGCACTTGCTCCGCCAGCTCCGGGTCCGGCCCGGCGACCACGGCGCCGGGCACGAGGGCGGTGATCGGCAGCGGCGCGACGGCCCCCGGCGGCACGCCCAGCTCGGCCGACCAGACGGAGAGCTGCTCGGTGGAGGAGGCGTAGACGATGCGGCCCAGGCCCACCCAGCCGTGCGCCGCGGCACACATCGGGCAGTGCTCGCCGGAGGTGTAGACGGTGCTCGCGGCGCGCTCCTGCGGCGAGAGGTGCTGCGCGGCCCAGCGGGCGATCGCGAGCTCCGGGTGCTGGGTGTGGTCGCCCCCCGACACGTGGTTGTGGTCCTCGAGCAGCACCTCGCCGCCGGCCGAGACGAGCAGCGAGCCGAACGGCTCGTCACCGGCGTCGAGCGCGGCCTCGGCCAGCTCGACGGCCCGGGAGAGGTGGGTCCGGTCGGTCGCGGAGATGCTCGTGCGTTCGCTCACGCCCCGAGGGTATGCCGCCGCCCTCCCGACCCGCCGCGTCACGGCATACCGGAGCTGCCGTCTGACACCATGACGGCATGCGCGTTCTCGTCACCGGCGGCGCCGGCTACATCGGGTCCCACACGGTCGTCGCCCTGGCCCGGGCGGGCCACGAGGTGGTCGTCGTCGACGACTTCTCCAACAGCAAGCCGTCGGTGACGCCACGGCTGGAGGAGCTGGCCGGCATCCCCGTGCCGGTTCACGCCTTCGACCTCGCCGACGGCGACAAGCTCGACTCCCTGCTGGCGCAGGAGTCCTTCGACGCGGTCATCCACTTCGCCGCGTTCAAGGCGGTGGGCGAGTCGGTCGAGAAGCCGATCGACTACTACCGCAACAACATCGGCGCCACGCTGCGCCTCGTCGAGGCCATGGTCGACCGCGGCGTCCCCCACCTGGTCTTCTCCTCCAGCGCCACCGTCTACGGCGAGGACGCGCCGGTGCCGATGACCGAAGGGCTGCCGACCTCCGCGACCAACCCCTACGGGTGGACCAAGGTCATGAACGAGCAGATCCTGCGCGACGTGACCCACGCCTACCCGCAGCTCAGGGTGGCCCTGCTGCGCTACTTCAACCCGGTCGGCGCGCACCCCTCCGGACGCATCGGCGAGGACCCCTCCGACATCCCCAACAACCTCATGCCCTTCGTGGCCCAGGTCGCGGTGGGCCGGCGGGAGAAGCTCGCGGTCTTCGGCGACGACTACGACACCGTCGACGGGACCGGCGTGCGCGACTACATCCACGTGCAGGACCTCGCGGAGGGCCACGTCGCGGCGCTGGAGTGGATCAGCAGCCACGACCGGCCGCTGTCGGTGTGGAACCTCGGCACCGGACGCGGGACCTCGGTGCTCGAGCTGGTCTCCGCCTTCGAGCGGGCCAGCGGGCAGCAGATCCCCTACGAGGTCGTCGGGCGCCGCCCGGGCGACATCGCCAGCTCGTATGCCGACCCCTCGCTCGCGGAGTCCGAGCTGGGGTGGCGGGCGACCCGGTCGGTGGAGGACATGTGCGCCGACACGTGGCGGTGGCAGCAGGCGAACCCGCAGGGCTACCCCGACTGACGGCATACCGGTGCGGCCCGAGCACGCGTCCGGTGCGGCCCGAGCACGCGTCCGGTGCGGTCGGAGCACGCGTCCGGTGGGGTCGGAGCGCGCGTCCTGTGCGACCCGAGCACGCGTCCGGTGCGTCCCGAGCACGCGTCCGGTGCGGTCGGGGGGTGGTTCCCAGGTGGGGGGCGTACCCTGCCGGTATGCCCCTGCGCAGCACCTCCCTCGGCGACCTGGAGCGCGCCGTGATGGACATCCTCTGGTCCGAGGGACCAGGGCTGTCGGTCCGTGACGTCCTGGACCACCTGGAGCGGCGCGACCACCACAAGGAGCTGGCCTACACCACGGTGATGACGGTGCTGGACCGGCTGACGAAGAAGGGCGTGACCCAGCGGACCCGCGAGGGGCGGGCGTGGCAGTACTCCCCCGCCGCCAGCCGCGAGGAGCTCGCCGCCGGCGCCCTGCGCTCGGCCCTCGACACCGTCCAGGCCGACCGGACGGCCGCGATGCTGCACTTCCTGGACGACGCCAGCCCCGGTGAGCTCGACGACCTGCGGGCCGCGCTCGCCGAGGTCGAGCGCCGCCGCGGCGCCTGACCTTCACGCCCCCGCCATGGGCGGCCCGCTGCTCACCGCCGCCGTCGTCCTGGCCGCCCTCCTCCTCGTCCTGGGCGCGCCCCGCGTGCTCCCCGCCTGGACCGCGCTGCGCCGCATGCCGGGTCCGGGCCTGCTGCTGTGGCAGTCCGTCAGCCTGGCGGGGGCCCTGTGCGCGCTGCTGGCCGCCCCCACGGCGGTCCTCACGACCGGGCTGTCCCAGCCGCTGCTCCTGGGCCTGGCCCTCCTCCTGTCCGGGGCCATGCTCGTGCGGCTGCTCGTCTCCGGGCACCGGGTCGGCACCGACCTGCGCCGCCGCCGCACCCGGCACCGGGAGCTGGTCGACCTCGTCGGCGAGCACCTCGACGACACCCTGGCCCGCGGCGCCGAGGGCATCACCCGGCCGGACGTCACCGTCCTCGCCCTGGGCAACCCCAGCGCCTACTGCCTCCCGGGGCGCGGGCACCGCATCGTCCTCACCCGCGCCGCCCTGGACCGCCTGGGCGCCACCGAGCTGCGCGCCGTCCTCGCCCACGAGCAGGGCCACCTCGACGCCCGGCACGACCTGCTCCTCGAGCTGTTCACCGTGCTGCACGAGGCCGTCCCCCGCCGCCTGCGGGTGCCGGCGGCCCTGACCGAGGTGCAGCTGCTCACCGAGGCGCTCGCCGACCGGATCGCCGAGCAGCGCACCGGGCACGCCGACCTGGCCCGGGCCCTGGTCGCCATGGCCACGGCAGCGACCCCCGAGGTCACCGCCCGGGTCCGGCTCCTCAGCCACCCGCCGGCGCCCCGGCATACCCGCATCGCCGTCACCGCCCTGTCCGCCGCGGTGCTCGCTGTGCCCGTCGCCGTCACCGTGACCCTTATCACGCCGACCGGGTGACCCGACCGTCTACGACCGGAAGTAGCATCTACGACGACACGTAGTTCACTCCTCGCAGACGGGAGGCACCCTTCGTGGATGCACTCGACCTGGCCCGCTGGCAGTTCGGCATCACCACCGTCTACCACTACTTCTTCGTGCCGATCACGATCGGGCTCAGCCTGCTCGTGGCGATCATGCAGACGCAGTGGATGCGCACCCGGAACCCGCAGTGGCTGCGGCTGACGAAGTTCTTCGGCAAGCTCTTCACCATCAACTTCGCGCTGGGCCTGGTCACCGGGATCGTGCAGGAGTTCCAGTTCGGCATGAACTGGTCGGACTACTCGCGCTTCGTCGGCGACATCTTCGGCGCCCCGTTGGCGATCGAGGCGCTGCTGGCGTTCTTCCTCGAGTCGACGTTCCTCGGGCTGTGGATCTTCGGCTGGGGACGGATCCCGGAGAAGCTGCACGCCACGGCCATCTGGCTGGTGCACATCGGGACCCTGCTGTCGGCCTACTTCATCCTGGCCGCCAACTCGTTCATGCAGAACCCCGTCGGCTACCGGCTCAACCCGGAGACCGGGCGCGCCGAGCTCACCGACTTCCTGGCGGTGCTCACCAACCCGGTGCAGCTGGTGACCTTCCCGCACGTCATCGCCGCGGCCTACATGACCGGCGGGGGGTTCGTGCTGGCCTTCGCGATGTGGCACCTGTGGCGCGACGCCACCCCGCGGACGGACAAGCCGATGTACCGCAAGGCCGCCAAGCTCGGCGCCGTCACCGTCCTCGTCGCCTCCCTCGGCGTCATCGTGTCGGGCGACCTGCAGGGCAAGGTCATGACCGAGGTGCAGCCGATGAAGATGGCCGCCGCCGAGGCGCTCTACGAGGACGTGCCCGAGGGCGAGGGCGCCCCCTTCTCCATCGTCACCGTCGGCACCCTCGACGGCACCGAGGAGGTCTGGGCGCTGACCGTGCCCAAGCTGCTCTCCTACCTCGCCACCGGCACCCTCGACGGGGCCGTCGAGGGCATCGACCACATACAGGAGCGCTACGAGCTGACCTACGCCGGGTCCGAGCTGACGGCCGTCGAGGACTACCGCCCGGTCATCCCCGTCACCTACTGGACCTTCCGGCTCATGATGGGGCTGGGTTTCGCCGCCATGGCGATCGCGGCCGCGGTGCTGTGGGTGCTGCGGGGCCGGGGCAGCGAGACCGACGAGCAGCGGCTCGCGCACCGGGCGTGGGGCTGGGCCGGGCTCCTCGTGCTGCTGCTGCCGCTGCTGGCCAACACCTTCGGCTGGATGTTCACCGAGATGGGGCGCCAGCCGTGGCTCGTCATGGGCCTCATGACGACCCAGACCGGCGTGTCCCCGGGCACGACCGCCGCCGAGGTGCTGACCTCGATGACCGTCTTCACCCTCCTCTACGGCGTGCTCGCCGTCGTCGAGGTCGGCCTCCTGCTGCGCTACGGCCGGGCCGGCGCGGAGCAGGTGCCCGAGGACGCGTCCTACGACCCCCGGAACCGCGACGACGACGACGCGTTCGTCTTCACCTACTGAGACAGGGACGTCATGGAACTCACCACGATCTGGTTCATCCTCATCGCCGTCCTGTGGGTCGGCTACTTCTGCCTCGAGGGCTTCGACTACGGCGTGGGCATGCTGCTGCCGGTGCTCGGCCGGGACGAGACCGAGGGCGAGACCCCGCACAGCGGGGAGACGCGCAAGCGGCAGATGCTCTCGGCCATCGGTCCGTTCTGGGACGGCAACGAGGTATGGCTGCTCACCGCGGGCGGCGCCATCTTCGCCGCCTTCCCGCACTGGTACGCCACCCTCTTCTCCGGGTTCTACCTGCCGCTGCTGCTCATCCTCGTCGGGCTCATCCTGCGCGGCGTGGGCCTGGAGTACCGCGGCAAGGTCGACTCCCCGGCCTGGCGGGCCCGGATGGACGCGATGGTGGTCGCCGGGTCCTTCGTCCCGGCGCTGCTCTGGGGCGTGGCCTTCACCAACATCGTGCTCGGGGTGCCCATCGACGCGGACATGGAGTACGTCGGCGGCTTCTGGAACCTCCTGGGCCCGGTGGCCCTGCTCGGCGGGCTGACCACGCTCACCCTCTTCCTCACCCACGGGGCACTCTTCGTGGCGCTCAAGACCGACGGCCGGCTGCGCCACGACGCCCGGGCGCTGGCGCTGCGGCTCGGGGCCGCGAGCGCCGTGCTGGCGGTCCTGTGGCTGGGGGTCGTGCACCTGCGCACCGGCACCACGGCCTCCTGGGTGGTGGCCGGCGTGGCTGCGGCCAGCCTCGTCGGCGGGCTGCTCGCGGCGGCCCGCGGCCGCGAGGGCTGGGCCTTCACCGGCACCTTCGTCGCCATCGCGATGGCCACCACGTCGCTGTTCCTCGCGCTCTTCCCGGACGTCATGCCCTCGAGCCTGGACCCCGCCTGGTCGCTCACGGCGGAGAACGCCAGCTCCAGCCAGAAGACGCTCGGGATCATGACGGTCGTGGCGCTCGTCTTCACGCCGATCATGCTGCTCTACACCGCGTGGAGCTACTGGGCGTTCCGCAAGCGGGTGTCCGGGCACCACATCCCCACCGAGGTGCACCACGCGGCCGTCGTCGACGGCGGCGAGCGGGCCGGGGCGGAGCGCTGACGTGACGGCACCGGAGCGCTGAGCCGCGTGCGACCCGTCGACCCCGCCCTGCTGCGCGCGCTCCCGGCGACCCGCGGCCCCGTGGCCTCGCTGTCCGTCGTCGGCATCCTCTCCGGCATCGTCGCGATCGCCCAGGCCCTCTGCCTCGCCCTCGTCGTCGGCGCGGTGGTGCGCGGCTCGCGCGAGGAGCTCACGGCATACCTCGGCTGGCTGGTCGCCCTGCTCGTGCTGCGCGGGGTGCTCGCCGGGACGGGCGAGCTCGTGGCGCGTCGCGCCGGGCTGCGGGTCGTTGGCGTCGTCCGCGAGGCTCTGCTCCGGCACTGGCTGGGGCGGCCGGTCGAGGCGCGGCCACGGACCGAGGTCGCGGTGACCCGCGCCACCGACGGGGTCAGCGCCCTCGAGCCGTATGTCGCGCGCTACCTCCCCGCGCTCGTCACGGCCGCCGTGGTGCCGGCGCTGGCGCTCCTCGCCCTCGTCGTGGTGGACCCCTGGAGCGCACTCGTCGTCGTGCTCACGCTGCCGCTGCTGCCGCTCTTCGCGGCGCTCATCGGCATGCACACGCGGGACGAGACGCAGCGCCGCTGGGGGGCGATGGAGCTGCTGGCGGGGCACTTCCTCGACGTCATGAGGGGGCTGCCGACGCTGGTGGCCTACGGGCGGGCCCGGGCGCAGGTCGAGGTGGTCCGGGAGGTCGGCGAGCGGCACCGGAGGGCGAGCGTCGCGACCCTGCGGACGGCCTTCCTGTCGACGGCGGCGCTGGAGCTGCTGGCGACGATCTCGGTGGCGATGGTGGCCGTGGCCGTCGGGCTGCGGCTCGCGTACGGCCAGATGGATCTCGTCGTTGGGCTCACCGCGATCCTGCTGGCGCCCGAGGCCTACTGGCCGGTCCGCCGGGTGGGGGCGGAGTTCCACAACGCCGCCGACGGGGCGCAGGTGCTGCAGGAGCTCGCCGACGAGGGGGTGCTGGGGGGCGCGGCGGCGCAGGGCCCCGGTGGGCGTGCGGACGGACGGGCACCACGCCTCGGGGCCACCACGTCCGGCGAGAGCGCAGCCCGTGGTGCCCGTCCGGCGACACCGGCCGGGGGGTCGATCGGCCTCACCGAGGTGTCCTACGCCCACCCCGGCCGGGTCCGCACCCTGGACGGGCTCTCGCTGCGCACGCCGGCGGGCCCCGGCGTCACCGCGCTCACCGGGCCGAGCGGGGCCGGTAAGACCACGGTCCTGGAGCTCCTGACCGGGCTGCGCACCCCCGCCTCGGGGACGGTCAGCGCGCCCGCGGCCCACCTGGCGACCCAGCGGCCGCTGCTGCTGCCGGGCACCGTGCGCGACAACCTGGCGATCGCCGACCCGGACGCGACCGACGCGGCGATGACGCAGGCGCTGGAGCGGGTCGGGCTCTGGCGCCAGCTGGCGGACCGGCACGGGCTGGACACCTGGCTGGGCGACGACGGCGTCGGCCTGTCCGCGGGGCAGCGGGCGCGGCTGGCCCTGGCCCGGGCCACCCTCTCGCCGGCACCGCTGCTCCTGCTGGACGAGCCGACGGCCAACGTGGCGGTGGACGGCATACCCCGGCTGCACCAGGTCATCACCGAGCTCGCGGAGACGCGACGCATCGTCGTCGTGACGCACGACTGCTACCTGGCCGCGCTCGCGGACGACCGCTGGCGGCTCGAGGGGGCCGCGGAGCCGGCGCCCCGGACCGGGGGGCCCGTCCACCACCTCGCGGCACCCGTCCTGTCCCTGCCCGACCCCGAGACCGCCCCCGGGGCCGAGTCCGACGTCGGCCGCAGGGCCGACCCCGAGGCCGACCCGACCCCGCGCCCCGGGGAGGTCGACCCCGTCCGGACCCCGCGCGGCCGCCGCGGCCTGGCGCTGGCCTGCCTGCTCGGGGGTGCCTCCCTAAGCTGCGGCGTGGCGCTCACGGCGACGTCGGGGTGGCTCATCGTGCAGTCCTCGACCATGCCGGTTGTGCTCACCCTGCTCGTGGCGATCGTGGGGGTGCGGGCGTTCGGCATCTTCCGCCCGGTCTTCCGCTACGCCGAGCGGGTGGTCAGCCACGACGTCGCGCTGGACGACCTGTCCCGCCGCCGGGCGGACCTCTACGCCGCACTCATCCCGCTCACCCCGGCCCGGCTCGGGCGGCGCAGCCGCGGCCAGGTGCTCACCGCCGCCGCGCGTGACCTCGAGGACGTCGTCGACGAGCACGTGCGGGTGAGCGTGCCCGGGTGGTCCACCGGCATCGCGACCCTCGTCGGGGCGGTCGTCGCGGGCTGGCACCTGCCGGCCGCCGGCCTGGTGGTGGCGGCCGGCGGGCTGGCCGTCACCCTCGTCGGCGTCCTCGGGTATGCCGCCGAGCGCCCCGCCCAGGACGCCGCGGTCGCGCGGCGCGGGGAGGTGCGCGACCGGGCCACCGCCCTGGCCGCCCAGCTGCTCCCCGTGCAGGCGGTCAGCGGCGTCGACGGCGGGCACCGGCAGCTGCTCGCCCCGGTGCTGCGGGCCGAGGAGGCGCAGCGCCGCGGCGAGGCGCGGCTCACCCGGGCCCGGGCCACGGGGCTGGCGGCCACGTGGGTGGTCGTCGCCGCGACCGCGACGGCCGTGGCCCTGCTGGCCTTCGACGCGCGTGCCGTCGGGGCGCTGAGCGGGCCCTTCGCCGCGCTCGTCGCGCTGGTGCCGCTCGCGCTGGCCGACGCGTGGGCGGACGTCCCCGACGTGGCGGGCGCCCGGGCCCGGGCCCGGTCGGCGCGGGCCCGCCTGGACGCGCTCGTCGACCAGACGCCGGCCGTCGCCGGGGGCGGGACCGCCTCGGCGCCGACGGGACCGCCGGCGCTGGAGCTGCGGGAGGTCACCGCCCGGTGGTCCCCGGGGGCGACCGGGGGCCCGGCACCCGACCTGCCCCCGCTGGACCTCGACGTGCAGCCGGGCGACCGCATCCGGCTGGACGGGCCCAACGGGGCCGGCAAGTCGACCGCCCTGGCCGTGCTCGCTCGCCACCTCGACCCGGAGGAGGGCTGCTACCTCGTGTCCGGCGCGGGCGCAGCGGGAGGGTGCCGGTGCGGCGCGGACGTGCGGGCGCTGGACCTGGAGCAGACCCGGGCCCTGATGGCCGTCGTCGACGACGAACCGCACGCGTTCGCAGGGTCGGTCCGCGCCAACCTCGTGCTCGCCGCGCCCGGCGCGACCGACGGCGAGCTGCTCGACGCACTCGGGGCGGTCGACCTCGGCGGCTGGTTCGCCGGCCTCCCCCACGGGCTGGACACCCCCCTGACCGGGCTGTCGGGCGGGGAGCGCAGCCGGCTCGCGCTGGCCCGCGCGCTGCTCTCAGCGCGGCCGGTGGTCCTGCTGGACGAGCCCACCGCGCACCTCGACGACGCGACGGCCGAGCGCTCGCTCGGCGGGTTGCTGGCCGGTCTCGGCGGCGGCCGGTCGGTGGTGCTGGTGAGCCACACCGCGCCGGTCACCGGGCGGTGGACCGACCACCGGGTGGGCCGGGACGCCTCGTCGGCAGCGGACGACCGAGCGGTCCCGCAGCACATCGGCTAGGTTGCGGGCATGGACACCTCCACCGCCGTCTGGATCGTCGTCATCGCCCTCGTCGTGGTGGCGGCGTTGGCCGTCTGGGCGATGATGGCCCGCACCAAGCGGCTGAACGCGGCCCGCGAGGAGGCGGCAGGGCTGCGGGAGAAGGCGCAGTCCGGGGAGTCCTACGCGCAGAGCGCCGAGGAGCGGGCCCGTGAGCTGCAGGGCAAGGCGCGCGAGGCCCAGCTGCGCGCGGACCAGCTGCACCGGGAGGCCGAGGAGGCGACCCGCATCGCGCGCGAGCACCGCGACCGCGTCACCGGCGACTACGTCAACGCCGACGAGATCGACCCGGACGCTAAGAAGCGCTGACCTCGGTGCCGGCGGCTCACGACGCGTCGTCCACCGGGAGCCCGGTGTCCCGCACCAGGTAGAGCCACGGGAAGGCTCGTGCCCCCACCTGCCACCCCTGCGTGAGGTAGCTCGAGGTGGAGCGCGTCCACAGCACCCGGCGGTGCTCCCACCGGGTGGGGGTGCGCACCATCCGGTGCCGGAACATCCCGGCCTCCACGGTGTGCCAGCCGAGCCGGCCGGCGAGCTCCAGCTCGCCGAGCTCGTCGACGGCGGTGACCGGGCCGAGCCACCGCTCGTCCGGGCGCCCCTCGCCCGCGGTGTCGTCCGCGGTGTCGCCCGTGGCGTGGTCGGTGGCCGCGGGCCGACGACCGGCCCCGCCGAACCGCTGCTGGGCACCCTGCCTGCTCAGCCCCAGCTCCCGACCGAGGGTCGCCCAGCTCTGCCCGCCGGCACGGGCGGCGGTCACCGCCTGCTGCAGCAGCTCGCCGCTGACCTCGTGGGCGAGCGCGGCTCGGCGCACCAGGCGGAGATGGTCGTCGCCGTCGAGCGTCTGACCCCCCGGTTCCGGGCCGCCCTCGAGGATGATGTGCCCGATCTGGGCGGCGAGGTCGTCCTCGGGGTGCGGCTGGCTCACCGGGGGTCCCCCCTCTTGGGGGCCGGCCCGTCGTCGGCACCGTCACGGCTGGGCAGCCAGTGCCGGTCGTCCCCGGCCTGCCCCCGGCTGCGGCGGTGCCACATCGAGGCCCCGACCAGGTAGGCGCCGGCGACCATCAACGCCAGCGTGGCGCCCTGGAAGAAGCCGTGCACGAAGCCGGAGTCGACGACGCGGCTCAGGCCGTAGGTGACGAAGCCGACGGCGATCGCGCACAGGCCGGCGGTGAGACGGACCCGGGACATCGCGGTGGCGGCGGAGGGGATGCTCATGCGTCAACCATACGTTGACACAGCGCCCGATGTCAACGTGTCGTTGACAAGCGGTTCCGCGTCGGTCACCCGTTCGGTCTCGTGCCACGCCCCTGCCAAGATGGGCGTATGCCGCTGCCTCCCGCCCGCACGCCGCTCGCCGAGCTCTCTCCCACCATCGCCCTGGGTGCCCTGGACGGGAGGTACCGCGGGGCGGTCGCCCCGCTGGTCGACCACCTCTCGGAGGCCGCGCTCAACCGGGCCCGCCTGCACGTCGAGGTCGAGTGGCTGCTGCACCTGGTGCAGCACGAGGTGGTGGCGGGCGCCCCGGGTCTGTCCGAGCAGGAGCGGTCGGCGCTGCGGGCGCTGGTGGTGGACTTCGACGCCGACGCGATCGACGAACTGCGGGCCATCGAGGCGGAGACGGTGCACGACGTCAAGGCGGTCGAGTACTTCCTGCGCGGCCGGCTGACGGCTCTGCTCGCCGGGTCCGGGGCGGAGGGTGCCGCGCGGGCCGAGGCCCTGGGGCAGCTCATCCACTTCGCCTGCACCAGCGAGGACATCAACAACACGTCCTACGCGCTCATGGTGCAGGGCGCGGTCCAGGAGGTTTGGCTACCGCGGGCGCGGGCCCTGGTCGGCCAGCTCGCCGCGATGGCCCGTGACCTCGCCGAGGTGCCGCTGCTGGCGCACACGCACGGCCAGCCGGCCACCCCCACGACGATGGGCAAGGAGCTGGCGGTGCTGGCGCACCGCCTGAGGCGACAGCTGGGCCGGGTCGAGGGGGCGGCATACCTGGGCAAGCTCAACGGGGCCACCGGCACCTACGGGGCGCACGTCGAGGCGGTGCCGGGAGCGGACTGGCAGCGGCTCAGCAAGGATTTCGTCGAGCACCTGGGGCTGACCTGGAACCCTCTGACCACGCAGATCGAGAGCCACGACTGGCAGGCCGAGCTGTACGCCGACGTCGCGCGGTTCAACCGGATCCTGCACAACCTGGCCACCGACGTGTGGACCTACATCTCGATGGGCTACTTCGCCCAGGTGCGGGGGCAGGGCACCGTCGGCTCCTCGACCATGCCGCACAAGGTCAACCCCATCCGCTTCGAGAACGCCGAGGCCAACCTCGAGGTGAGCAACGCCCTGCTCGACGTGCTCGCCTCGACCCTGGTGACCAGCCGGCTGCAGCGCGACCTCACGGACTCCTCGATGCAGCGCAACGCCGGCACCGCCCTCGGCCACAGCCTGCTGGCGCTGGACAACGTGAGCCGCGGGCTCGCCGGGCTTGACGCCGTGCCGGAGGCGATGGCCGCCGACCTCGACGCGAACTGGGAGGTGCTCGCCGAACCGGTGCAGTCGGTGATGCGGGCGCTCGCCGCGCGCGGGGTCGAGGGGATGAGCAATCCCTACGAGCGGCTCAAGGAGCTGACCCGGGGGCGGCGGATCGGCCAGGCCGAGCTGGTCGAGTTCGTCCGTGGCCTGGGGCTGCCGACGCAGGAGGAGGAGCGGCTGGTCGCGCTCACGCCGGCGACCTACGTCGGTCTGGCGCCGGACCTGGTCGAGCACCTGGGGGAGGCGTGATCCTCCTGCCCGCCGAGCGCCTGGGCGACGCGGAGGCGCACTTCGCCCAGGCGGGGTACGCCCTCACCACCGTCACCACCCCGCCCGCCGGAGGGTTGCGGGAGACCCAGGCGCAGCTGGCGCACGCGCTCCGGCTGCCGGAGCCGGCCTCGACCAACCTGGACGCCATGGCCGACACGCTGCGCGACCTGCGCGACCTGTGGGACGGCCAGGAGGTGGCGCTGCTGTGGCAGGAGGCCGGGGCGTTGGCGGCCCGTGACGGGCGGGCGTGGTGGATCCTGGCGGAGATCCTCGACGACGCCGACGCGCTCGCCGTGGTGGCCTTCGGGGCGGCGCGGACCTCCGGGCAGCCGTGACCCGGTCGCGGGTCGTCTCCGGCGCGGCCCTGGCGCTGCTCGCGGCCCTGCTGGTGTGGCTGGCGCTCGGCCGGGTCGGCGGGGAGGGGGACGCACCGGGAGCCACGGGCGAGCCGTCGGCAGGGACCGGCGAGCCCTCGGCGGGGATGGACGAGCCGGCTGGCGAGGGCGCACCGGCCGGCGGTGCCCGCGGCACGGACACCCGCGCCTGGGACGACGTCGACGCCTGCGCCGACGCGGTGCTGCCGCCCGAGCTCGAGCCGGTGGTCGACGACATCGAGGACGGTGGGCCCTACGCATACCCGGATCGGGACGGGTCCACGTTCAGGAACCAGGAGGGTTTCCTGCCGCAGGAGGAGCGGGGGTACTACCGGGAGTTCACCGTCCAGACCCCTGGCCTCTCGCACCGGGGCGCGAAGCGGGTGGTCACGGGTGGGGACGAGGTCGACCCCGAGGTCTGGTACTACACCGACGACCACTACGAGAGCTTCTGCGAGTTCGCCCCGGCCGGGTGAGGCTGGTGACGCTGACGGGTGGTGGTCACGCTCCGTGTGTCAGCTCCCCCCGTGGGCCGCCGCTCTCGGCTCTCGTCACTCCCCTGCCGAACCAGGGCCCGCCAGGCGACATACGCGAGCGCGCCCGAGGCGGGCGTCCAGATGGCCCGCTCGAGAGCGGAGCGGGACATCGCGTTCGGGACGATGGCCACCGACATCAGCCCGGCCACCGCGGTGAGGACGCCGCGCCGCACCTGTGGCGGTGTCCGCTCGCTGGCGACGGTGACGGCCACACCGGCGTAGACCACCGTGGCCCCGGCGCTCACCCATCTCAGCCGTCGTGGCAGCACCCCCTCGTGCTGGCCGCCGTAGCTCGCCCGGCCCCACGGCGCGCCCAGCGCCAGGGCCAGCTGGAACGCGGCCACCCCACCCAACCCCAGGGCAGTGACCGTCTGGTCTCGTGTCGACATCGCCTCTCCTCTCGGCGTCCCCTCGACAGGCTCCGGCACGTGGCGGTCACCCGGCGGACTCGGGGACCGGGTGTCGCCCACCTCGCCGCGCTCCCGCCGGTCAGACTAGTGCCCCCCGCCCACCGGCCCCGGGCTTCCTGGCCACACCCCAGGGTCGTTCGCCGGAGACGTCACGATGAGTCACCCTCAGAATCAGCGCGCCACTGAGTCACCCCCCGGATCAACGAGCCACTCAGTCGCCTGGAGACGCAGTCCGCCGCTGAGTCGTCCTCCAACTCAGTGCGCCGGTGAGTCACGGGCTACATCAAGGGCGGACTGATTCGCGGGGTCACTCATCGTGACGTCTCCGGCGGGGCACGGGCGGGGGCGCCCCCCAGGCCGGCACGGGCGGGCGGGTGGAGTCTGCGGCCGAGAAGTCAGTCGTGGGCCGTGTACCGGGTCATCAGGACGCCACCGGGGAACGTCCTGGTCTCCACGAGGTCCAGGTGCACCCAGCTGTCCAGGGTCGCGAAGAACGGCGTGCCACCACCCACCAGGACCGGGGTGGTGGCCAGGACGTACTCGTCGACGAGGCCGGCGCGCATCGCGGCGGCGGCGAGGGTGGCGCCCCCGATGTCCATCGGCCCGCCGTCCTCCTCCTTGAGCCGACGGATCTCGCTCATCGCGTCGCCGGTGACCAGCCTGGTGTTCCAGTCGACCGGGCACGTCGTGGAGGAGAAGACGACCTTCGGCATGGCCCGCCAGCGGCGCGCGTACTCGCGGTGCTTCGGAGTGGCGCCGGGCTGCTGGTCCGCGGTCGGCCAGTGGGAGCTCATGTCCTCCCACAACCGGCGCCCGTAGAGCGCAAGCTCCGTCGCACCCACGCGGTCGGACCACCACTGGAACAGCTCGTCGCTCGGCTCGCTCCAGTCGAGGTCACCGTCCGGGCCGGCGACGTAGCCGTCCAGGCTCACATTCATGGCGAAGGTCAGCCTGCGCACGGCGGTCCACCTCTCCTCGAGCCGGTTCTCTAGTGCACCAGACCACGGTGGTCCGCCATTCTCATCGCCGCGACACCGATGAGTGCAGCACACCGACGCGGTCACACCTGACGACCCCGGCCGGCCACCGAAGACCTCGGCGGCACACAGGCCGACGATCGGCGGCGTGCGAAGGAGAACCCATGCTGCAGCGCGTCACGGACGACGTCCTGGTCCACCAGAGCGAGCTGCTCCGCAACAACACCGTGGTGGTGCGCGGACCTTCCGGGGTCCTGCTCGTGGACCCGGGGGTCACCGACACCGAGCTGCGCGAGCTCGCCCAGGACCTCCGTGAGCTCGGCGACCAGGTGACGGCAGGCTTCGCGACCCACCCCGACTGGGACCACGTGCTCTGGCACCCCGACCTCGGTGAGGCACCCCGGTTCGGCACGGCCCGGTGCGCCGAGTCTCTGCGCGAGCTGCGCGCACAGCCGGACTGGCGGACCCGGGTGCGGGAGGGTCTGCCCCCCGAGATCGTCGACGAGGTGCCGCTCGAGCCCTTCGGCCTCGTCACTGGACTGCCCCAGGGCGCCATCGAGCTGCCGTGGGAGGGGCCGGCGGTGAGAGTCCTCGAGCACCCGGCGCACTCCCCCGGCCACGCGGCTCTGCTCGTCGTCGCCAGCCGCGTCCTCGTCGTCGGCGACATGCTGTCCGACGTCTTCGTGCCCATGCTCGACGAGGCCCGCGAGGGCAGCGACCCGGTCGAGGACCACCTCGCCGGGCTGCGGGTGCTGGAGTCCGTCGCGGACGACGTCGACGTCGTCGTCCCGGGGCACGGGTCGGTCGCCCGCGGACCCCAGGTGCGAGCTCGTATCGACCTCGACCGGGCCTACCTGCACGCCCTGCGCGAGGGGCTGGAACCCGACGACCCGCGGATCGGCCCCGACGTGCCCGCGGGCTGGGAGTGGGTCCGCGACATCCACACAGGCCAGGCGCGGGGCGTCGCGCAGCGCCGCGCCGCCGCAGGGTCGGCCGGCGAGGGACCAGCGGCCGGCGAGGGACCGGCGGCCGGGGAGGCGTCAGCCCGGTAGCTGCTCGCGCAGCGTGACGACCTCGAGCGCCACCGCCCCGGGGTCGACGAGGAAGTGCAGGTGGCCGCCGGTCATCGTGCGGCGCGGCCACCCC
The DNA here is from genome assembly GCF_001483745.1 of Serinicoccus chungangensis. Lineage (GTDB taxonomy): Bacteria > Actinomycetota > Actinomycetes > Actinomycetales > Dermatophilaceae > Ornithinicoccus > Ornithinicoccus chungangensis_A. The sequence continues at coordinate 253,549 of NZ_LQBL01000031.1, forward strand.
CGGCTGCGTGCGGCGGCGAGCTCGTCGGCATACGTCGACCCGAAGGCGAGGTATGCCTGTGGCCACGCCGTCCACCCGCTCGGCGGGGCCATCTCGGTGTCGAAGTAGGACAGCGGCAGCCGAGGGCACTCCTCGTCGATCTCCGGGAACCGGTCGGCCGGGACGACCTGGTCGACGACCTCTCGCGGCCACCAGCGGGTCCAGGGCGGCAGCAGGCCGTCGGCGTCGGCGAGCCCGGCGAGGTGCTCGCGGAAGCGTGCCGGGGCCAGCGGCGCCGGGCCGGCCTCCGGCGGCAGGGCTGCGTGCATGAACGCGATGCCGACGCGCTCGCGGCCCGCGGTCGGCGCCGCGGCCCTGACGGCGGGAGCCAGGTACCCCGCGTTGCTGTGGGCCAGCATGGTCGTGCCGGGCTCCACCAACCCGGCCCACTCCCGGACGAGGGCGTGCGGATCGAGCCCCGGGCCGGCCTCCACCGGCGCGATCCCGACCCGGACCCCGGTCTGCTCCAGCGCACGGGCCAGACCGGCATAGGCCGAGGTCGGCAGCAGCGGGCTCGGCAGGAGGAGAATGGTCGCCACGAGGCCGACCCTACGGCGCGTCCAGCCAGGGATCCTCGTGCACATCCCGGGACGGGCCAGGACGAAATACCCTCAGGGGGTATGCTGTTGGCATGGCTGTGAACGGATACACCGGGTCCAAGGAGGACTACCTCAAGCGGCTGCGCCGTATCGAGGGCCAGGTGCGCGGCATCGCCCGCATGGTCGAGGACGACACCTACTGCATCGACGTGCTCACCCAGGTGAGCGCGGCCACCAAGGCGCTGCAGGCGGTGAGCCTCGGCCTGCTCGAGGACCACATCGGCCACTGCGTCGTCGACGCGGCCGCCGAGTCCGAGGAGGCCAAGGACGAGAAGGTCCGCGAGGCCTCCGCGGCTATCGCCCGGCTCGTCCGCAGCTGACCCAGCACCCACTCAGGGGCCGGGCCTAGTGTGCCGGCCGCACCGCATACCGAGGAGAGCACCATGACCGACACCCCGCTGCAGAACCAGACCACCAAGGTGGTCGTCTCCGGCATGACCTGCGAGCACTGCGTAGCCTCCGTCACCGAGGAGCTGCAGGAGATCGAGAACGTCCTGGAGGTCCGCGTCGAGGACCTCGTCAAGGGCGGCGAGACCGACGTCTTCGTCGTCTCCGACGGCCCGCTCGACCTCGGCGCCGCGCGGGCGGCCGTCGAGGAGGCCGGATACACCGCCAGCGCCTGACCCTGCCCCACCCACGCTCCAGGAAGAACCGATGAGCACCACCGAGACCGCCACCCAGCACGTCGACCTCGCCATCAGCGGCATGACGTGCGCCTCCTGCTCGGCCCGCATCGAGCGCAAGCTGGGCAGGCTGGAGGGCGTCGAGGCCAGCGTCAACCTCGCCACCGAGAAGGCGAGCGTCTCCTTCCCGTCCGCCCTGTCGGTGGCCGACATCGTCGCCACCGTCGAGAAGACGGGGTATGGCGCCACCCCCCTGACCGAGAAGACGACCGGCCGGGGTCGCGACGGCGGTCCGGCGATGACGCACGACGTCGTCGACCAGGACTCCCTGCGGCGCCGGACCGTCGTGGCCAGCGCCCTGGCCCTGCTCGTCGCTGTCCTGCACATGGTGCCGCCGGTGCGCGAGGCCCTGGGGGCGGCCGGGCACTGGCTGCAGCTGCTGCTGACCCTCCCGGTCTACCTGTGGGCGGCGTGGCCCTTCCACCGCGCCGCGGCGATCAACGCCCGGCACGGCGCCTCGACGATGGACACCCTGGTCTCCGTCGGGACGACGGCGGCGATGGGCTGGTCGGTCGTCGCGCTGCTCACCGGCTTCACCCACGACCTGTACTTCGAGGTCGTGGCGGTGGTCACCGCCTTCCTGCTCATCGGGCGCACCATCGAGGCGCACGCCAAGGCGCAGGGCCGATCGGCGCTCACCACCCTCATGGAGCTGGGCGCCAAGGACGTGGCGGTGCTGCGCCAGGACGCCGGCCGGGGCGGCGCCATGGCCACCACCGAGCACCGGGTGCCCGTCGAGGAGCTCGTCGTGGGTGACCGCTTCGTCGTCCGGCCGGGCGAGAAGGTCGCCACCGACGGGGTCATCCTCTCCGGTCGCTCGACCATCGACGCCTCCATGGTGACCGGGGAGTCCATGCCGGTCGAGGTCGGACCGGAGGACCAGGTCACCGGCGCCACGGTCAACGGCCACGGCCGGCTCATCGTCCGCGCCAGCAGGGTCGGCGCCGAGACGACGCTGGCGCGGATCACCGAGCTGGTGGAGCAGGCCCAGACCGGCAAGGCCCCTGTGCAGCGGCTGGCCGACCGCATCTCCGCGGTCTTCGTGCCGGCCGTCCTCGTCATCGCCGGGCTCACCCTGGTGCTGTGGCTCGTGACCGGCAACCCCTTCACCGAGGGCCTGGCCGCCGCGGTCGCGGTGCTCATCATCGCCTGCCCCTGCGCCCTCGGGCTGGCCACGCCGACCGCGCTGCTCACCGGCACCGGCCGCGGCGCCCAGCTCGGCATCCTCATCAAGGGCCCGCAGATCCTCGAGTCGACCCGGGCCGTCGACACCGTCGTGCTCGACAAGACCGGGACGCTCACCACCGGTCACCCGGTGCTCACCGACGTCGTCACCGCGGGGTCGCTGCCCGCGGACGCCGCGCTCAAGGCGGCCGCCAGCGTCGAGGTCGGCAGCGAGCACCCGGTGGCGAGGGCCGTCGTGGCCGGGGCCCGCGAGCGCGGCGTGCGTCTCGCCGACACCCAGGACTTCGTCACCCTCCCCGGCGAGGGCGCCCGCGCCGCCGTCAACGGCATGGTCGTCACGGTCGGGCGCCCCAGCCTCTTCGACGTCGTCCCGGAGGTGCTGCACGAGGCGCTGGCCCGCGCCGAGGGCACGATCGTCCTCGTCGGCTGGGAGGGCACCGCGCGGGCCGCGATCACCGTCGCGGACACCCCGCGGGAGACCAGCGCCGCCGCCGTGGAGCGGCTGCGCGGGCTGGGCCTCACGCCCTACCTGCTGACCGGCGACAACGCGCGCACCGCCGCGGCCGTCGCGCAGCAGGTGGGCATCGACCCGACCCACGTCACCGCCGACGTGCTGCCCCAGCACAAGTTCGACCACGTGCGCGCGCTGCAGGAGCAGGGCCGGGTGGTGGCCATGGTCGGCGACGGCGTCAACGACGCGGCCGCCCTCGCCCAGGCGGACCTCGGCATGGCGATGGGCTCGGGGACCGACGTCGCCGCCGAGTCCGCGGACATCGTCCTCATGCGTGCTGACGTCGAGACCGTGGCCGACGCCATCGGGCTGTCCCGGCGGACGCTGCAGGTCATCAAGCAGAACCTGGTGTGGGCCTTCGGCTACAACACCCTCGCCATCCCGCTGGCCGCCCTCGGCCTGCTGACGCCGGTCATCGCCGGTGGGGCGATGGCGCTCAGCTCGGTGCTCGTCGTGCTCAACAGCCTGCGGCTGCGCGGCTACGGACGGGCCTAGCGCGACCCGGTCGTGGTGGGCACCCAGCCGGGCGGGGCGCCGTCGCCGACGTCCCACCGCTCGTCGATCGACCAGGTCTGGCCGTCGGTCGTCAGCGTCGCCCAGGTGTCCCGCTCGTCGGGGTCGGCCGTGGGTCCCAGGCGCAGCCCGACCAGCGCGCCCTCGGTGGTCTCCTCGACGACCTCCACGCACGGGAACTCGCCGGTCGGCTCGTCCTCGCACAGGTCCAGGTACGCGCCGGCGGGCAGCTCCGCCTCCCAGAGCAGCCAGGCCGCCTCCCAGGCGTCGTAGGCGATCACCCCGTCCTCGTCGCCGCCCGGGGTGGACCCGTCGGACCCCTGGCCCCCGGGGTCGTCCCCGACCCACACCTCGTCGCCGAACGGCCCCGAGCCCTCACCGAACCCCTCCTCCAGCCCCGCACCCTCCGGACCCACCGCTGGCGGAGCCGGCACCACCGTGCCGTCCTGCGGTGGCGGCTCGGAGCCGGCGACCGGTGCGCCGGCACCGGCGGCCTCGGCGTCCGCGTCGCGGGTGTCGACGGTCACCAGCGGCTCCCCGGACGCGTGCAGGTCGCCCCAGTAGCGGTCGAAGAGTTCCAGACCGGTGTCGCTCGGCGCTGCCCCCTGGTGCTCGGCGACCCACTCGATCGAGGCCAGCACGTCGTCCAGCGCGGCGTCGTCGGGGTCGGCGTCGCGCAGGGTGAGCACGGCGGCGCCGTCCCCGGAGATCTGCAGCACGGGGTCCCCGGCGAGGAAGGACTCCGGCCCCTGGGAGGCGAAGCAGTAGATGGCCGTCAGCCGGGTGCCGGGCTCCAGCCACGTCGGGTCACCGTGCACACCGGTGGGAGCGGTCCAGCCGTACCCGCACTCGCTGAGGCTGCCCGACCCCTGCCCGGACGTCGTGAACACGTCGACGTCGAGCTCGTCGAAGCCGCGGCTGCTGGTCAGATCGAGCGCCCGGTCGCCCACGACCTCGAGGTCGAACACCGCGGCCACCCCCAGGAACTCCGGGTTGGCCTCGTTGCCGGTCAGCTGGCGCACCGTGCGGCCGCCCCGGTAGGTGATGCGGAGGTGGTCGGAGACGAAGGTGGTCCCCGCTCCCGCGAGGGCCGTCGGGTCGCCCGGGCACCCCGGCGCCTCGCCCGTCGTGCAGCGCTCCTCGAGGGACAACGGGTACTCACCGCCGGCGGCCACGTCCAGGTCCGCCACGTCGGCGGCCGGTGCGGCGTCGCCGGAGTGGACGACGACGACATTCTCGTCGGCCACGTCCTCACCACCCTGCCCGCAGGCCCCCAGGACGAGGAGCGGCACCAGCGCGACCGCTCCCCCGCGGCGCGACGACAGCTTCGGACGCACGGTGCTCTCCTCCACGACGGGGGCGTTGCGCGCACACGTTAGCGGCGTTCTTGACCGCCTGACAAGGATCTCTTGACGATTCCTTGACCCAGTCGCGAGGGTCGGGAGCCGGCGGCCGGCCGCAGGACCTCAGATGGTGGAAGGCCCCTGGGGCGTCTCGAAGGAGACCTCGACCAGGCACGGGCAGTCGTCGTCCTCGAGGAAGCCGAACTCGATCTCGCTCTCGAACGAGCCCTCGGGCTCGCCGGTCAGGCCCAACCACTCGCGCACCTCGGGGAAGTCCCCGCCGATGGTGAGCCCGGTCAGCCGGGTCGCCGACGCCGCCAGCCGGGAGGGGTGGTGCTCCACGTCGGACTCCCAGCGCACGAAGAACGGGCGGTTGCCGTGGTCGATGACATTCTTGACGCCGATCTGCCGCCACCGCAGCTGCACGCCCTCGGGGGTGTGCCGGTGCCCCTCGACCGAGGGCCGCCCCAGGCGCTCCTCGACCGGGGCGAGGTCGTCGACGGCGACGACCCAGGCCATCCAGCCCCCGCCGGCGGCGGAACGGGCGCGGACGGCCTGGCCGAACGGCGCCTTGTCCGAGGCCGGGTGGTCGAGCACCTCGACGACCTCGACGTAGCGCTCGTCGGCGAGCGGGAGGATGACGTTGCGGGTGCCGAAGCGCGGGTGCACCCCACCGTCGTGCGGAGTGACCTCGAGCTGCGCCGCCAGGCGCTGCGCCGTGGCCTGGAGCCCTTCCGGGCCGGCCGCATAACTCACGTGGTCGATACGCATGGCGCTCATCGTGACACACCCGTGTTTCGGGGAGGTCATCGACCTCGACCCCGTTGCCGGACCGCCTCGTAGACGATGATCGCGGCCGAGGTCGCGACGTTGAGGGAGTTGACGCGACCGGCCATGGGGATGCGCACCCGGTGCGTGGCCCGCCCGAGGACCAGGTCGGTGAGGCCGGTCTTCTCGGTGCCGACCGCGATCGCGACGGGTCCGCGGTAGTCCACGGAGGTGTGCAGCGCATCGGTGTCGGGGGTGGCCGCGACCAGAGGTATGCCGTGCCCGTCCAGCCAGTCCAGGGTCGCCTCCGTGCCTTCCGCGGCGACGGGCACGGAGAAGACGGTGCCCTTGGAGGCCCGGACCGTGTTGGGGTTGCCCCAGTCGGTCACCGGGTCGGCCGCGACCACCGCGTCCACCCCGGCGGCCTCGGCGGTGCGCAGCACGGCCCCCAGGTTGCCCGGCTTCTCCACCCCCTCGCAGACGAGCACGAGCGCGTCCGGCGGCAGGGTGAGCTCTGCGGGCCGGCGCCGCGTGGTCGGCACGACCGCGAGCACCCCGTCCGGGCCCTCGCGGTAGGCCGCCTTCTCGAAGGCCGCGCGGGAGGCCTGCACCGTCTCCACGGCCAGCTCGTCGGCCCGGGCCAGCACCTCGTCGAGCACGCCGTCGGCCATGAGCTCGGGACAGACCAGCACCAGCTCGGGGACGACCCCGGCCTCCAGGGCCAGGCTGAGCTCCTCGTGCCCCTCCACGACCGTGCGGCGCTCCGCCTCGCGGGTCCGTCGCCGCCGCAGGCCCACGACGGCCTTGATCCGCGGGTTGGCAGGCGAGGTGATGAGCACGCTCAGACCAGCTCGGCGAGGACCTCGTCGAGGGCGTCGGCCAGACCGTCCTCCTCTACCGCACCGGTGGTGCGGTCCGCGACCCGGAGCACCTCGTCGGGAGCCTGACCCATGGCATACCCCACGGCGGCCCAGTGCAGCATCTCCAGGTCGTTGCGCTGGTCGCCGACCGCTACCGTGCGGTGCGGCTGCACGCCGAGCCGGCGGCGCACGAGCTCCAGCGCGGACGCCTTGGACACGCCCTCGGGCGCGAGGTCGAGCCAGGCGCTGTAGCCCACGGCGTAGGACACCCCGTGCAGACCGATGCGTTCCACCAGCGCGGTGAAGTCGGCCGAGCTGAGCGTGGGCTCGCGGAAGGTCACCCGGGTCGCGGGCCGGGCGGCGAGCTCCTCGACGGGCACCACCCGCTCCTCGCCCCACAGCTCACCGGGCGGGAAGGGAGTGCTCACCTTGAAGCCCACCCCGATCTCCTCCACCGCGACCAGCGCGGAGGGCAGGTGGGTGTGCACGAGGGCGATGGCCGGGGCGGGGTCGAAGGTCACCATGTCGACGAGCTCGTAGCCCTCGTCCATCTGCGGCGCCGCGCTGATCGTCACCGCCCCGTTGGAGCAGACGGCAGGACGCCCCGCCGTGCTGAGCCCCAGCTGGTCCATGACCGGCAGGGTCGAGAGCACCGATCGTCCGGTGGCGATCATCACGGTGACGTGCGGCAGGGCCGCCAGGGCCTGGACCGTCTCGCGCACCCGCGGGGCGAGGTAGCCGTCGTGGTGGACGATGGTGCCGTCGACGTCCAGCGCCACGAGCAGCGGGGACGCGGTGGCGGAGGCGGGGTCGAACTGCTCGGGGTCGCTCACCCGGCCAGCCTAGCCACCCGCCCCCGCCGTCCCCGGCGGAGCCTGGTCAGTCCTTCGACAGCGACATGGCCCGGCGCCAGGACAGGCTGCCGGAGGTGTGCAGCAGCGCCCGCTCGTAGAGGCGCGAGCCCAGGGTGATGGTCAGGGCGCAGAAGACGAGGGCGAGCGCCAGCGCCACCACCGGCTCCCAGATCGCCGTGTCCCCCTCGATGATCCGGACCGGCATGACGAAGGTGGACGCCACCGGGACGAAGGAGAAGACCTGCTGCCACATCCCCTCGAGGTAGAGCCCGATGATGAAGAGCACCACGAGCACCATCGTCAGCGGCATCGTCGTCTGCTGCAGGTCCTCGGTCCGCGAGGCCAACGCACCGGCGGCCGCCCAGACGCAGGCCAGGGCGAGGAAGCCCACGAGGAAGAACGGCAGGTACCACAGGATCGCCTGGGTGAGGCCGGGCAGGGCCACGTCGAGGTCCACGACGGTGAGGCCGACGAGGCTGACCGCCGCGATGAGGGCCAGCTGGCCGAAGGCCAGCACCGTGTTGCCCAGCACCTTGCCCATGAGCAGCTGGCGGGTGGGGATCTTGGCGGCGAGGATCTCGATGATGCGCGACTGCTTCTCCTCGACCACGCTGTTGGCGATCTGCATCCCGAACATCAGGGCGGCGAAGTAGAAGAGCATCGCGAACGCGAAGCCCAGCACGAAGGCCAGCGGCCCGGTCATGGTGCCGTCGTCGGCCGCCAGGTCGACCTGGGCGAGCTCGCTCCCGGCCGTCAGGTCGGCGACGGTCGTCCCCGCCGCCTCGGCGTTGGCCGCCATGGCGGAGGCGCTGACCGCCTCGCTGAGCGCACCGTCCAGGCTCGTGGGGGCCCCGCCGTCGTGCAGGAGCTCCCAGGCGCCCGGCCCGCCCACCAGGGCGGCGTCCACGTCGCCGTCCAGGACGGCGGTCTCGGCCGCCGCCCGGTCGGCCACGTCGACCGGCGTGATCGCGGACTCCTCGTCCGCGGCCTGCAACGACTCCTCGGCCTGGTCGACGACCCCGGTGGCCGCCTCGTCGGTCACCGCGACGTCGTAGGACGTCGTGCCCCCGCCGATGAGGGCGGGGAGGAACATGGCCCCGAGCAGCAGCACGAGGGTCAGCGCCGTGCCCACGAGGAAGTTCTTGTCGGTCAGCTTGACCTGGATCTCGCGCGCGGCGACCAGGGTCCAGGGGGCTCGGGCGCTCATGCGGCCACCTCTCGGTAGATCTCGGACAGGGTCGGCCGGATGCGGGAGAACTCCCGCACCCCGCCGCGGGCGACGGCGTCGGCGAGCAGCCGCTCCGCCGTCGCCTCGTCCTCGGGCTGGATGAGCGCGCTCGGCCCGTCCAGGTCGATGACCTGGACGCCGGCGGCCCCGCGCACCCAGCCGGTGTCCCCGGTGGTCACCAGCCGGTAGCGCAGCGGGGCGCTGGCCCGCAGGTCCTCGGAGGTGCCGTGGGCGACGACCCGGCCCGCGTGCAGGACCACGATGGAGTCGCAGAGCCGGTCGACGAGGTCGAGCTGGTGGGAGGAGAAGAGGACGGGGGTGCCGTTCGCCGTGTGCTCGCGCAGCAGCGCGCTCATCTGGTCCACGGCCGCGGGGTCCAGGCCGCTGAACGGCTCGTCGAGCACGAGCATCTTGGGGTCGCCGAGCACCGAGGCGATGATCTGGGCCCGCTGCTGGTTGCCCAGCGAGAGGGTCTCGACCTTGCTGGTGAGCCGTTCCCCGAGCCCGAAGCGGGTGAGTAGCTCCTCGGAGCGCTGCCGGGCGTCGGCCTGCGGCATGCCGTGCAGCTGCCCGAGGTAGGTGAGCTGGGCCAGGACCGGCTGCTTGGGGTAGAGCCCCCGCTCCTCGGGCATGTAGCCGAAGCGCACCCGGTCAGCCCGGGTGACCGGCTCGCCGTCCCACCGGACCTCGCCGGCGGTCGGCGCCAGGACGCCCATGATCATCCGCATGGTCGTGGTCTTGCCGGCCCCGTTGCCGCCGACGAAGCCCACCATCCGCCCGTCCGGGACGGTGAAGCTCACCTCGTCGACGGCGCGGTGCTCGCCGTAGCTCCGACTCAGTCCGTGCAGCTCGAGCACGTGTGTCCCCTCTCGTCTCCCGCGACCCGGCGGGACGCGGCTGGTATGCCGTCACGCTAGTGCGGGCGGGGGTGGCGGGGCATCGGTCGCGCCGCCGATCCTGGGCTCCCCCTCAGGACGGAGACGACGACGTGCCCGGTCGGACCAGGCCGGCCTCGTAGGCGGCGATGACGGCCTGGACCCGGTCCCGGACGAGCAGCTTGGCCAGGACGTTCGAGACGTGGGTCTTCACGGTGGCCTCGCTGACGAAGGCCTCGGAGGCGATCTCGGCGTTGGACAGCCCCCGCGCCATCATCCGCAGCACCTCGCGCTCGCGCTCGGTGAGCTGGGGCAGCGCGGTCTCCGGGTCGGCCGCGGGTCCTGCACCGGCGGCGGCCGGGCCTCCCGCCATCCGGTCGATGACCCGCATCGTGACCTCCGGGGCGAGCAGCGCGTGCCCCTCGGCGGCGGCACGGACGGCGTCGACGAGGTCGTCCGCCTCGGCGTTCTTGAGCAGGAAGCCGCTCGCGCCCGCCTCGAGGGCGTCGAAGAGGTAGTCGTCGCGGTCGAAGGTGGTGAGGATGACCACCTTGACGTGCGGGTGCTCGGTGACGATGCGCCGCGTGGCCTCGATGCCGTCGAGCACCGGCATCTGGACGTCCATGAGGACGACGTCCGGGCGGTGCGCCGCGACCGCGGCCAGCGCCTCCCGACCGTCGGCGGCCTGGCCGACCACCTCGACGTCCGGCTCGGTCGACAGGATCATCGAGAAGCCCTGCAGCAGCAGCGGTTGGTCGTCGACGAGCAGCACCCGCAGCGGGGACGTGGTCACGAGAGGGCCCTCCTCGGGGTGGCGGGGGTGGTCACCCGGTGCCCGTCCAGCGGCAGCCAGACCCGCACCCGCCAGCCCGGCCCCCCGGTGCGCGGACCGGCCTCCACCCCGCCGCCGAGGTAGTCGGCACGCTCGCGCATGCCCTGCAGCCCCAGGCCGGTGCCGGAGGTGCCGACCCGGGGGGAGCCGTCGTCGACGACCTCGACCTCGACCGTGCCCGCGTCCTCGTCGACCCGGACGGTGGCGCGGGCGTGCCGGGCGGTGGAGTGGCGGCGGACGTTGGCCAGGGCCTCCTGCACGATCCGGTAGGCGGACAGCTGCAGCGGCGGGGGCACCCGGCCGGCCGCCCCCGGTGCGGACTCGACCACCTGCCCGGTGACCTCGCACACCGGCGTCGTCGCCTGCTCGATGAGCTGCGGCAGCGTCGCCAGCGTGGGCTGCGGTGCCCGGTCGGTGGAGTCCGGCACGGGCCGGTCGTCCTCGTGGCTGTCCTGGTGGGCGCCCGCGGAGCGGCCGTCGGCGACGCGCAGCGTCCCCAGGAGGTCACGCATCTGCGCCACGCCGTCGCGGGCCGCCCGCTCGATCGCGGTGAGCGAGTCGCGCGCGGCCTGCGGGTCGCGCTCCATCACCCGTCGGGCCGCCGCCGCCTGCACCCCCATGACGGACACGTGGTGGGCGACGACGTCGTGCAGCTCCCGCGCGATGCGCAGCCGCTCCGCCACGACCGCCTGGTCGGTGAGCCGCTCGGTCTGCGCGCGGATCGTGTCCGCCTGCGCCTCCACCTGCGCGTTGCGCATGGCCCCCCGCCACGCCACCTGGCCCAGGCCGATGGCGAACCCGAAGAAGATGGCGTTGCCGAGGATCGAGAAGAGCACCACGGCGAGCACGGTCGGCACCGGCCCCACCTGCTCGACCTCCGACTCCCCCAGGTTGCGGCGGATGTCCTCGAGGCCCGATCCGAGGGCATACGTCCAGGCGAAGAGCAGCACCATGAGCACGAGCACGACGGCCACCGCACCCGCGAGCGCCCGTCGGTTCCTCGCCCAGGCCATGCCGGAGAAGATGAGCAGGAAGTAGGCCATCTGCGTCGTCAGCTGCGACATCGTCATGGGCATGACGAGCGACATGAGGATCATGTGGGCGCTCGCGGCCAGCGTGACGAAGACCGGCAGCCGTCGCCGCACGACGACGAGGGCGCAGAGCGAGACGATCCCGGCGTACTGCCACACGGGTCCGTAGCTCTCGTCCTGCAGGAGCCCGAGCGAGCGGGTCAGCTCCTGCGACACGGTGATCGTCACCAGCGCCACCAGGGCCCACCGCAGGTCCGCCCGCAGCTCGCCGGCTCCGGGGGCAGGGCGCTCCCAGACCTCGTCGACCCCGAACCAGCCCTCGACCGCCCGGATCACGGCAGGGCCCGCCCACGCTCTCGTCTCACCACGGGACCAGCCTAGGCAGACCCGGCGGGGGCGTGCCTCCGCCGCACGGGGGAGATCACGACCGGCCGTCGCGGTGGCTCATCCCCGCGGGGTGAGCGACGGCATACCCCCGAGGAAGGGGCGCAGGGCCTCCGGCACGCGGACGCTGCCGTCGGCCTGCTGGTGGTTCTCCAGGAGGGCCACGATCGGGCGGGTGCTCGTGGCGACCGTGCCGTTGAGGGTCGCCACCGCCCGGGTGCCCGAGCCGTGCGGGTCGCGCTCGCGGGTGCCCAGACGACGCGCCTGGAAGGTCGTGCAGTTGGAGGTGGAGGTGAGCTCGCGGTACCTCTCCTGCGTCGGCACCCACGCCTCGCAGTCGAACTTGCGCGCCGCCGGGCCGCCCAGGTCGCCGGCCGCGACGTCGATGATGCGGTAGGGCAGCTCCAGGGCGTCGAGCAGGCGGCGCTCGATCCGCAGGAGGTTCTGGTGCTCGGCCTCGGCGTCCTCGACGCGGCAGTAGACGAACATCTCGGTCTTGGTGAACTGGTGCACCCGGAAGATGCCCTTGGTGTCCTTGCCGTAGGACCCGGCCTCGCGGCGGTAGCAGGTGGAGGTCGCGACGTACCGCAACGGGCCCTCGCCGAGGTCGAGGATCTCGTCGGCGTGCAGCCCGGCGAGCGCGACCTCGGAGGTGCCGGTGAGGTAGAGGTCGTCGGCCTCCAGGCGGTAGACCTCGTCGGCGTGGGCGTCGAGGAAGCCGGCGCCGGCCATGGTCTCGGGGCGGACGAGGTTGGGGACGATCGCCGGGACGAAGCCCTCCTCCTGCGCGATCTGCTGGGCCAGGCCCATGAGCGCCTGCTCGAGCCGGGCGCCGTCGCCGAGCAGGTAGTAGAAGCGGGCCCCGGCGACCTTGGCGCCGCGGGCCATGTCGATGGCGCCGAGCCCCTCCCCGATCGCGAGGTGGTCGCGCGGCTCGAAGCCCTCGGCCGCGAAGTCGCGGGGGGTGCCGACCTCCTCGAGGGTGACGAAGTCGTCCTCGCCGCCGACCGGCACGCCGTCCATGACGACGTTGCCGATCCGGCGCATCGCCGCGTCGCGGGCGTCCGCCGCCTCACCGGCCTGCGCGTCCAGGGTCTTGACGCGGGCGGCCAGCTCCTTGACCTCCGCGAGCAGGGCCTGCTTCTCCTCGCCCTGCGCCTGGGCGACCCTCTTGCCGAACGCCTTCTGCTCGGCCCGCGCGGCCTCGAACTGCGCGAGCGCGCCGCGGTGCGCCTCGTCCGCGGCGAGCACCTGGTCGACGACGGACGGGTCCTCACCACGGGCCTGCTGGCTGGTGCGGACGCGGTCGGGGTCGGAGCGCAGGTCGCGGAGGTCGATCATGCGGCCAGCCTACTGGCGAGTCTGTAGGGTCACGGCATGGATTCTCCTGGCCGGGCGGCCGTCATCGTCAACCCCACGAAGTTCTCCGACGTGGGTCGCGTGCGCCGGCGGGTGGAGGAGGTATGCCGAGTGCACGGCTGGGAGGAGCCGCTCTGGCTCGAGACCACCGCCGAGGACCCGGGGCCGGGCCAGACCGCCCAGGCGCTGGAGGCGGGGGTGGACGTCGTCTGCCCGCTCGGGGGCGACGGGACGGTCCGGGCGGTGGGGGCCGCGATGGTCGACTCCGGGGTGCCGGTGGGCCTGCTGCCCGGGGGCACCGGCAACCTGCTCGCCCGCAACCTGGAGCTGCCGGTCGAGTCGCTGGACAAGGCCCTGACGATCGCCCTCACCGGCCGGACGGCCCCCATCGACACCTGCCGGCTCGAGCTCGTCCGGCCCACGACCTCCCAGCTGGAGGCGCGGCTGGAGGACGAGGAGGGCCAGCCCTCCACGAGCGTCGACATGGACGACGCCGTCGACGACCGCACCAGCCCGGAGGTGCGCGAGGAGCACCGCTTCCTCGTCATGGCGGGCCTCGGGTTCGACGCGGAGGTCATGGCCGCCGCGCCGGAGAAGCTCAAGGACCGCGTCGGGTGGCTGGCCTATCTCGTGACCGGGCTGCAGCACCTCAAGGGCCCCCAGTTCACCGTCGACCTGCGGATGCCGGGGAGCGGGCAGGTGCGCCGGCGGGTGCGCTCGGTCATGGTCGGCAACGTGGGCAGGCTGCAGGGCGGGATGGAGCTGCTGCCCGACGCGCTCGCCGACGACGGCACCATGGACGCGGTGCTGCTCTCCCCCGAGGGGATCGTCGGCTGGGTCGCGACCGTCGCCCAGCTCACCACCCGCCGCCGGATCGGGCACCGGCGGGTCGAGCACTTCCAGAGCCCCGAGGTGCGGGTCGTGTCGGACAAGCCGGTGGAGCTGGAGATCGACGGGGACACCATCGGCTCGGTGCTGGCCATCCGGGTGCAGGTGGACCCCGGGAGCCTGCTCGTGCGCCTCCCCGGGACCGCCGCCTGACCCTCCCCGCCGCGGATCGGGGGTCGCGGGTCGATGGTCAGGAGGTCAGGTGTCCTGGCCGGTGCGGGCGGCGCCCCTCCGCCAGCGGCTCCGGCTCCTCCGCACAGGACGCGCGCTAGGCACACACCGGACACGTCCTCGGCATACACCGGACGCGCGCTCGGCATACACCGAGTCACGGTGGTCGGTTCGGCGCGGCCCCACCACGTGTTTTGTGCCGCCCCACCACGTGTCCTGTGCGGCCCGACGGCGCGTCCTGTGCGGCCCCACCACGCGTCCTGTGCGGGAAAGGTCAGGTGTCCTGGCCGGTGCGGGCGGCGTCGAGCGCCTGCCGCTCCTCGGGGGTCAGGACGATCTCGGAGTCCCCGCCGACGATGCCCTTGGCGTAGGTCCGGCTCTCGCCGCGGGCATGGATCGAGCTGATGACCATGCCGTCCCCCGTGTCGTCGACGACCGCGGCCGAGAAGCTCATCCGGCCACCCATGTCCCCGAAGGCGTCGTACCGGACGACCGCCACGTGCCGCAGCGCCTGCGCGAGGTCACCGCGCACGCTCGCCAGCTCCTGCTCCAGCGCCTCGATCCGCCCGCGCTCGGGCGTGGTGGGCGCGCCCGCCTCGACGAGCTGGGTCAGCCGCCGGTCGACGACCCGCAGCCGTCGCCAGACGACAGCCGTGACCAGCAGCGCGAGCAGGGCGATCGCGCCGGCGGTCCAGGCGAGCAGCTCGGGGTCCAGGCGTGCAGCGTCCACGCGCTCAGGGTATGCCGCCACGCACCAGGCGGCGTCCGGCCGCTCCCCGGGGAGCCGACGGGCCGCCGTGGGACCATGCACGGGGAGGTGAGCCATGGGAGACGGTCGGCGCGAGCCGGGCAGCGTGCCGCGGGGGTCCGACGGCGGTGAGGCAGCACCGTCGGCGCCGCCGGGCGGCCCGCCGTCGGCCGGCCCACGGTCGCCCCGGGCGGCCTGGGGGCTCGTGGGGACGGTGCTCCTCTCCTGGGTCCTCGCCGCGGTCGCCGTGGTGACGGACGTGGCGCCCGCGCACGCCCCCGACACCCGGCCGCTGGTCACGGCGACGGACCCGCAGGTGGTGCTCGTCGGCATACCGGGGCTCACCTGGGACCTCGTGGACGAGGACACGCCGACGCTGCGGTCGCTGGCGCGGACCGGCCGTTCCGCGGCGCTGGTCGTCCGGGGGCCGGACGAGGTGACCTGCGCCGCCGACGCCTGGCTGACGGTCGGCACCGGTACCCGGACCGACCGCGAGGCGCTCGGCTGCGGCCCCGACGCCACGCCGCCGTGGGGCGCCGCCGACGCCCCGGACCCCGACCTGCGGGCCCTCACCGGGCCGGTCGAGGCGGCCGGGGGGTGCGTCGCGACGTACGGCCTGACCGCCACCGCCGACCCGGCCGGCCGGCCGCAGCTGGACACCGCGAGCGCCGGGCTGCTCGCCGGGCCCGCCCTCGACCGGGAGTGCCGCGTCCACCTCCTCGCCGGCCCGACCATCCTCGAGGGGGACCGCTCGGACGTGCTGGAGGCCTCGGACGCAGCGCTCGCCGACCTCGTGGCGGACCTCCCGGACGGGAGCACGCTGGTGGTGAGCGGGATGGGGCAGACCGCCGGCCGCCCCGACGCGCAGGTACTCGTGGTCCACGGGCCGACGGGAGGCTCGCCGGACCTCCCGCCCCCGGCGCAGCTCAGCTCGGGCTCGACCCGGCAGACCGGGCTCGTGCAGCTGGTCGACCTCACCCCGACCCTCCTCTCCCTCGCGGACGTGCCGCCCGGCCCGGACGGTGCGGCCCTGCCCGGTTCACCGGTCACCGCCGTCGCGGGGGCGACGACGGACCCCGCCCGGGCCGCCGCGGACCTGGCCGACGTGGTCAGCGACGCCAAGAGGCTGGCCCCGTGGACCCTCGGTGCTCTGGCGGTGGTGCTCCTCCCGCTGCTCGGGCTCGCCGGTCTGCTCGGCAGCCGTCGCCTGCTCGTCGGCACCACCGCGACGGTCATGGCGGTGCCCGCCGCCAGCTTCCTCGCCGGCCTGGTGCCGTGGTGGCGGGCCGGGCAGCCCTGGCCGGCCCTCACGGTCACCGTCCTCGCCGTCGCCGCGCTGGTCGCCGCCCTGGCGGTCACCCTCGCCCACCGGGCCGGCCCGGTGACCGGACCGGGGCGTCGCAGCCCGCTGCTCCTCCCCGCCGTCCTGGCGGCGGCGACCCTCGTGGTGCTCGGCGTGGACACGATCTGGTCCTCACGGCTGGGGCTGGTGAGCGTCCTCGGGCTGCAGCCGGTGACGGCGGGCCGGTTCTACGGTCAGGGCAACGTCGGCTTCGGCATGCTGCTGGGCGCGCTGCTCGTGCTCCTGGCCGCCGCGCTCAGCTGGTTGCCGCGCCGCGGCGCGGCCCTGGCCGTGGCCCTGCTGGGCGGGGCGTCCCTGCTGCTGGGCGCGGCCCCCGGTGCGGGCGCCGACTTCGGCAGCGTGCCGGCCACGGCGGTGGTGACCGGCCTGCTGCTGCTCGCCGCCCTGGGTCTGCGGTGGACCTGGCGCTCGCTGCTCCTGGTGGCCGGCGGGTCCGCGGTCCTGGCGCTGCTGGCGATGGTGCTCGACTGGCTGCGGGGGCCGGAGCGACGCACCCACCTGGGGGCGTTCGTGCAGTCCGCGCTGGACGGCGAGGCGCTCGGCATCGTCACCCGCAAGCTCGAGCAGAGCCTGGGGATCCTCGTGAGCTACCCGCTCTCGTGGCTGGCGGTCGCCGCCCTCCTCGCCGTCGCCTGGGTCGTGGTCCGCCGGCCGGGGTGGAGCGGGCCTCTCTGGCGCGAGCCCGGGGTGGCGCCGGCGGCCGGGGCCGCACTCGCCGGGATGGCGGCCGCCTGGGTCCTCAACGACTCCGGCATCGCGGCGGTCGCGCTCTGCCTGACGATGCTGCTGGCGGCCGGGATCCTGCTGCTCGCCCCCGAGGGGGAGGCGCCGGGACGCTGAGGGCGCGGCCGAGGGGACATCGGGCGTCCGGGCGAGGCGGGGCCGCGCCGGGTGCGTGCCGGGTGTGCCTCAGGCGTCCGGACGACGGCGCGCGCGCTCCTCGTAGGCCGCCCTCGCCCGGTCCAGGAGCGGACGTCCGTGCCGCTGCACCTGCTCGCCCACCTGGCTGGCGGTGCGCCGCGCCAGCGGCACCCCGCGCTCCCGGGCGGTCTGGGCGATCCTCGCCCCCTGCTCGCGGGCGATGCGGCTGCCCTCGAGCCCGCCCTCGCGGACCTTGTCGGGCACCCCGGAGCGCTCGGCCAGCGCCAGCGAGACGTCCGCCAGCTGGCGGGCGCGGTGGGCCTGGGAGGACAGGTCACGCCCGGTCGCCCGGTGGCGCACCTCGCAGGGGATCTCGAGCACCCGGCCGCCGGAGCGGATGACGTCGATGGTCAGGCCGACCTCCACGCCCCACCCCCGCGCCAGCGGCATCGCGTCCAGGAGCGCCTCCCGGGTGAGGCAACGCTGCCCGGAGAGCGGCTGCGTGGGCTCCCAGCCGGTGAGCCGCCGGATGCCGGCGGAGGCGGTCCGCACGACCAGGCCCAGCCCGGCGGCACCGGGCTGCGGCGGCAGGACCGCGATCGTCATGTCGGCCCGGCCGACGAGCACCGGCGTGATGATCGGCCCCAGCTCGGCGGCCGACTCCTCGAGGTCGGCGTCCACGAAGAGCACGGGCGCACCGGGGCGCAGCTCCTGCGCTCGGGCCACACCGGTGGTCATGGCGGCGGCCTTGCCACGGTTGCGCTCGTGCCGGACCACCTCGACCCGTCCCGACCACGCGGCGACGTGGGCCGTCTGGTCGGTGGACCCGTCGTCGACCACCACGACCTCCCCCACCTGCGGCAGCCGCTGCAGGGCCGCGAGGGTGGCGCCGATCCGCGACTCCTCGTCCTTGGCGGGCACGACGGCCACGACGAGCTCCTGCGGGACGCCCTCCACCGGCTGCGACGCGCTCATCGGCTCAGCGCAGGGTGACCTGGCGGGAGACCAGGGCGTTCCTGGCCCGGCGCTCGGGCTCGGTGAGCGGCGCGTCCTGGCCGAGGGCGGCGGCATACCGCTCCTGCAGCGCGGTCAGCGCCTCGGCGTGGTCCTCGGCGCCGGTGCCGGCCGGCACCTCCAGGACGGGGACGAGCACCCCGCAGGCGCGGAACGCGCCGATGAGGTCGGTGCCCTCGCCCAGGGTGTGCTCGTGGGCGGCCTGCAGCCGGGCCAGCGCCTGCAGCGCCGTGTCCTCGTCCTCGTCGAGGATCCACCGGATGTAGGACCGGCCCGACATGTGGCACCAGAACGCGGTGGGCACGCCCTCGACGCGGGCCATGGGGACGGCCGACTCGTTCATCTGCTCGAGCGCGGCCGTCATCTCCTCGCTGGCGTCCTCGCCGAGCCAGAAGCCGAAGTCGTCGTGCACCTCGACGGCCAGCTGCTGCCCCTCGACGAGGACGTCCTGCAGCCGGGGCGTGTCGGTGGTCGCCGGCCGCACGGAGTTGACCGAGGTGCCCGGCTCCGCGGCGAGCGCGGTGAGGGCGGCGGCGACGATGTCGCGGGAGGCGTCGCCGCTGCTGGTGCGGGACTGGAGGGCGACGAGCACCTCGCCGTTCTCGCGGTGGATCGCCGGCATCGCCGCAGGCAGGACGGTGACCAGGGTGACCTGGTGCTCGCCCGCGGGGACCTCCCGGCCGGAGACCGTCGTGCCCTCGGGCACGGCGAGGGTGACCGGGGCCGAGGCGGCGGGGAGGATCTCCCGCATCGCCACCCACTCGCTCTCGTCCGCGAGACCCTCGAAGGGCCGGGAGACGAAGGGCGCCGGCCGCGCCGACCCCTGCGCCTGCGTACCGCCCGCCTGCCGCTTCTTGCGTGATGCCTTACCCATAGCGGGCGAGTCTACGTGCGTCGTGAGAGCCTGCCTGCATGCGCGACGACGCCTCCCTGACCTGGCAGCCGGCCGAGGGCCACGGCGCGGGGGTGGTGTATGCCGTGGACGGCCCGCTGGGCCGGGTGCGCCTCGACCGGCCGCGCGCGATCAACGCGTTGGACCGGCCCGCCGTCGACTCGCTGCTGCACCAGCTGCGGGCCTGGGCCGACGACGACCGCATCGAGGCGGTCGTGCTCGACGGCGCCGGGGAGCGCGGCCTGTGCGCCGGGGGCGACGTCCGCGCGCTGCGGGAGGCGATCCTCGCGGGCCGCGAGCAGGAGGCGCTGGACTACTGGGAGGCGGAGTATGCCGTGGACGCCCTGGTCGCGACCTACCCCAAGCCCTACGTCGCGTGGATGGACGGGATCGTCATGGGCGGCGGTGTCGGGATCTCGGCGCACGGGTCGGTGCGGCTGGTGACCGAGCGGACGCAGCTCGCCATGCCCGAGGTCGTCATCGGCTTCTTCCCGGACGTGGCCGGGCTCCACCCGCTCTCCCGCGCCCCCGGTGAGACGGGCACCCACGTGGCGCTCACCGGTGCGCCGGTGGGCGGGACGGACGCGGTGCTGCTGGGGATGGCCGACGCCCTCGTGCCCAGCCAGGCCGAGGACGAGGTCCTCGCGGCGCTGCGGGAGGACCCGACCCGGGACGCCCAGGCGCTGGCCGCCCTGGCCTCGGCCCCCGGCGGGACGGCAACGGCGCAGGCGTCCTGGCTGGAGCAGCAGCGGTCCTGGATCGACGAGTGCTACGTCGGGGACGACGCCGGGGAGATCCTGCGGCGGCTGCGCGAGCACCCCGAGCCCGCGGCCCAGGGGGCGGCCGAGCTGGTCGGCTCCCGCTCCCCCCACTCGGTGGCGGTCACGCTGGAGGCCCTGCGGCGGGCGGCGTCCATGACCGTCGAGGAGGTCCTGGCGCAGGACCTGCGGCTGGGCCCGGTCTTCGCGTCCCACCCCGACTTCGCCGAGGGTGTGCGCGCCCAGCTCGTCGACAAGGACCGCCAGCCGCGCTGGCAGCACGCCTCGCTGGCCGACGTCACCCGGGCCGAGGTGCTGGCGGCCTTCGGCACCTGAGCACCCGCGTCGGGGAGCGCGCCGGGGAGGCCCGCCGACGTCCTCCGACGCCGTCCGGCCAGGACCACCGCGCCTCGGGGGACGGCATACCCAGGGCCACCGGCTATCGTCGCGCTCGTGCCGCTGCTGACCGACCTGGCCCTGCTCGCCGCGAGCGCCTCCGGCGACGACTCACCGCTGCGCTGGGAGGACCTGGGACTCTCCCAGGGCATCGACCTGGGCTTCTTCACGCTGCGCTACTACGCGCTGGCCTACCTGCTGGGCATCCTGCTCGGCTACTGGCACTTCGTCCGCATGGCCAAGGCGCCCGGCAGCCCCATCACCTCGCGGCAGGTCGACGACCTCATGATCGGGGTGACCTTCGGCATCATCATCGGCGGCCGCCTCGGCTACGCCACGTTCTACAACCCCTCGCTGTGGACCTCGTGGGAGATCCTGCAGCCGTGGAACGGCGGGATGAGCTTCCACGGCGGCCTCATCGGCGTGCTCGTCGCGATGGCGTGGTTCACCTGGCGCCACGACCTGAGCCCGCTGCGGGTCACCGACTACATCGCGGTCAACGTGCCGATCGGCATGATGCTCGGACGGATCGCCAACTTCATCAACGGCGAGCTGTGGGGCCGGCCCAGCGACGTGCCGTGGGCCATGGTCTTCCCCGGTGCCGGCGAGCAGCCCCGGCACCCCAGCCAGCTCTACGAGGCGGCGCTCGAGGGGGCGCTGCTCATCCTCGTGCTCTTCTGGCTCTTCTGGCGCACCCGGGCGCGCTGGCGGCCCGGTCTGCTGGCCGGGGTCTTCGCCATCGGGGTCGGCGGCGGGCGCTTCGTCGTGGAGTTCTTCCGCGAGCCCGACGCCCAGCTCACGGAGTTCGCCGCCGCGACCGGGCTCAACATGGGCCAGTGGCTGACGATCCCGCTCGTCGTGGCCGGGGTCGTGCTCGTCGTCCGGGCGCTGCGCCGCCCCGAGGTGGAGACGCCGGAGCCGGTCGAGGAGCAGCCGGCTAGCTGACGTCCTCGCCGCGTCGCGCCGCGAGCGCCCGACGGGCCTCCCCGACCTCGTCCCAGGGCACCAGCTCGGTGCCGCGCTCCATGGTCTCCTCCGGGCCCTTGCCGGCCAGGAGGACCGTGTCGTCGGGGGCGGCCTCGCGCACGGCGTAGCGGATGGCCTCGGTGCGGTCGCCGATCGAGACGTAGTTCTCGCGCCCGGCCTCGCGGGCCCCCCGCTCCATCTCCTCGAGGATCTCCTGCAGCGGGGTGGTGCGGTGGTCCTCCTCGGTGAGCACGACGTGGTCGGCGAGCTGGGTGGCGACCCGGCCCAGCGGGGCGCGCTTGGACGGGTCACGCGGGCCTCCGGCCGAGCCGAGCACCACCCACAGCCGGCCCCGCGTCGTCACCCGCACCGTCTCCAGCGCCTTCTCCAGGCTCGGGGGGGTGTGGGCGAAGTCCACGATGACCCGCGGGTCGCCGTCGGTGTGCTCCACCATCTCCATCCGTCCGGCGACCCCGGCGAAGGTGGCGAGCCCGGCGACCAGCTCGTCCAGGGGCACCCCGGTGGCGGCGACGCCGGCCATCGCGGCCAGGGCGTTGGCGACGTTGAAGCGGCCGATCATCGGCAGCCGCGCCGGCGCCTCGCCCTGCGGCGCGTGGACGGTGAAGGTGATGGCCTCGGCCCCCTCGACCACGTCGGTGGCGCGCCAGTCGGCCGCGCTCCCCTCGGCGGAGTAGGTCGTCGCGCCGTGCCCGTCGGCGGTCGCCATCGGCAGGAGCTGCTCGACCCAGGGGCGGTCGTCGACGTTGAGGACGCTGTGCCGCGCCCGCTGCACGAGCCGGGCCTTGTCGGCGAAGTACTGCTCCATGGTGCCGTGGAAGTCGAGGTGCTCGCCGGTGAGGTTGGTCCAGACCGCGACGTCGTAGTCGACCCCGCGCACCCGGTCCAGCGCCAGGGCGTGGCTGGAGCTCTCGACCACCGCGTCGCTCGCCCCGGCCTCGACGAGGTCGCGCAGGATCTGCTGCACCTGCGGGGCCTCGGGGGTGGTGAAGTGCGAGGGCGGCTGGCGCAGCACGCCGTCGGGCAGCTGGTAGCCGATCGTCGAGAGCAGCCCGCTGGCCCGCCCCGCCTCCCGCAGCAGGTGCAGCGCCAGGCAGGAGGTGGTGGTCTTGCCGTCGGTGCCGGTGACGCCGATGACCCGCAGCGCGTCACTCGGTCGCCCGGCGAGGGCCGTGGCCGCGTCGGCCAGCGCCGGCCGCACCGCCTCGACGCGCAGGTAGGGCACGGGACAGGTCGCGCCATCGGGCAACCCCTCGCCGATGACGGCGACGGCGCCACCGCGCACGGCCCGGTCGATGAAGGTGTGCCCGTCGAAACGGGCTCCGCGGATGGCCACGAAGGCGTCCCCCGGCCGGATCCAGTCCGCCTGGTGGCTCACTCCGGTGACGTCCACGTCGCCGGCCTCAGGGCCCGGGACGACACGGACCCCCAGGGTGGCGGCGAGGTCGCTCAGCTGCATGGCGACACCCTATGTCCGGAGCCGACGGGGTCCGGCCAGCCCGGCGGCCACACGCCGCAGGGACGCCGGCCGGCCTCGCGAGCAGGATGGGGGCGAGGACGGCCGGCGTCGGGACCGCGCAGGGGAACGCGGTCGTCAGCGCCCGAGGAGCCGGGAGAGCAGGCCCCCGCCGGACGGGGCGGCGCCGGAGGCGGCGTCACCCTCGTGCCCGTCGCACCAGCGGCCCGCCGGCACCCCGCGCCGGACCTGGTCGACGTGCTGGCCGCAGCCGGCCCAGGTGGTCCTGCCGCAGGTCCTGCAGGTGACAGCTCGGCACACGAGAGGCTCCTCGGTCGGTCGTCGGACGCCGCTGCGGCGTCCTGACGTCCAAACTACTATACCCCCGGGGGTATAGGTCAAGCGCGCACGAGCCACACCGGCTGGTAGGTCGAGAGGTACACCGAGCCGTCGGCGGTGAGGCTCGGCGGGTAGCCGTTGAGGGCGTCGACGGTCCGGTCCACCGACAGGCCCTGCTCACGCAGCCACCAGCCGGGGACCGAGCGCGGCCCGGCCGTGAGGTTGTAGAGCTGCACCATGGTGCCGACCGGGTGCCGGCGGACGACGACGAAGACGGCGGCGTCCGGCGCCGCGACGACCTTCGCGCCGACGCTGGCGTGCAGGTGGGGCAGCGACGCCCGGGTGCGGGCGAGGTGCTGCATCCCCCGGAGCACCCGCCCGGCGGCCGACTCCGGCGCCGTTCGCGCGGCGTCGACCTCCTCCGGGTCCAGCCGGGGCCGGTGGACCCAGCGGTTGTCCGCGGCGTGCTCGGGGACCTGGTCCCAGTCGGGGTCGCCCAGGCTCGCGATCTCGTCGCCCGACCAGATGACCGGGATGCCGCCGAAGCCGTAGACCACGGCATACCCGAGCAGGAGCCGGGCGACCGCCTCGTCGACCGCGTGCTCGGCCTCCGCGGCGCCCTCCTCGTCCACGGCGCCGTCCACCAGCTCCAGCGCCCGCTCGAGCCCGCTCAGGCTGGCGGCCGACCCGGAGATGCGGCGGTCCCCGGTGAGCGGGTTGTGCTGGAAGACGAGCCCGGTCGCCCCGGATCCGGGGAACTCCCCGGAGTAGTAGTCCGACAGGAAGGTCCGGTGACCGTGGCCGTCCACCATGACCGAGCGGGCGTCGTCGTCGTCGATGGCCCAGCCGATGTCGTCGTGGCAGCGCAGGTAGGTGATCCAGGCCGTCGTGGCCGGGACCGCGGGGAAGCGGCCGAGCGCGTGGGTGGCCAGCCGGGCGTCACCGCTGGCCAGCATCGACCAGATCTGCACCATGAGGCTGTTGTGGTAGGCGAGGTCGGAGACCTTGCCGTGGTGCTGCCCCCGACCGAGGTAGTGCACCACCTCGTTGGGGCCCACGATGGCCTCGGCCTTGAAGACCAGTGCCGGCGCGGTGATCCGCGCCAGCGCGCGCAGGGCCTGGGTGAGCTGGTGCACCTCGGGCTCGTTCTGGCACTGGGTGCCCATGCGCTTCCAGATGAACGCGATGGCGTCCAGCCGCAGGACCTCCACGCCCTGGTTGGCCAGGAAGAGGATGACGTCGGCCAGCTCGGCGAAGACGTCGGGGTTGTCCCACGCGAGGTCCCACTGGTAGTAGTTGAAGGTCGTCCAGACCCAGCCCTCCAGCTCCTCGTCCCAGGTGAAGTTGCCCGGCGCGAAGTCCGGGAAGACCTCCAGCAGGGTGCGCTCGTAGGCGTCGGGCACCTCACGGTCGGGGTAGACGTGGAAGTAGCGGCGGTAGTGCTCCTCGCCCTCCCGCGCGGCCCGCGCCCAGGCGTGCTCACGGGCGACGTGGTTGAGCACGAGGTCGAGGCACACGCTGATGCCCCGCTCGCGCAGGCGGGCGGTGAGCGCCCGCAGGTCGTCCATCGAGCCCAGGTCCTCGCGCACCGAGCGGTAGTCGGCGACGGCGTACCCCCCGTCGTTGGGCGCGGGGCGCGGTTGCAGCAGCGGCATGAGGTGCAGGTAGCGCACGCCCAGGCCGGTGAGGTGGTCGGCCAGCCCGGCGAGCGCGGTGAGCGTGCCCTCCTCGGTGAGCCGCTCGGCGTAGCCCGCATAGCCCACGACGTCCGGGCGCTGGAACCAGTCCGGCTCCAGGGACCGGCGCTGGTCCAGCAGGTGCAGCTCCTCGTCGCGGTCGCGGTATGCCGCCGCCGCCAGCTCGAGGACCCGCGCGGCCACGGCGGGCGGGTCGGGGTAGGGCGCGAGCCCGGCGACCAGGTCGTCCCACCAGCGGGCCACGCGCAGGGCGAAGGTGGTGCGTCGGTGGTCGGGCAGCGGGGCCAGGACGGCCTCGGTGCGGGAGCGGGCCTCCGGGGGCAGTGCCACGGGCCAGGGGAGTTCACGTGTCACGGTCACATCCAATCATCGGACGCGACGAGCGGGCGGGAGCTCCACCGGGGATCTCCCGCCCGCTCGACGGTGAGGCAGGGCGCGGGACGGGTCAGCCCTTGACTGCGCCGCTCGTCATGCCGCGCACCAGGAAGTTCTGGAGCGCGAAGAAGACGATCATCGGCAGCACCATGGAGATGAACGCTCCCGCGGTCAGCAGCTCGGCGCCCTGACCCTGGGTGCCCAGCAGCTGCTGGAGCTTGACGATGACCGTGGTGTTGTCGTTGCTGAGGAACAGCTTGGCGATGAGCAGGTCGTTCCACACCCACAGGAACTGCAGGGTGGCGAACGCCGCCATCGCCGGCATCGCCATCGGCGCCACGAGCTTCCAGAAGATCTGGAAGTTGGAGCAGCCGTCGATCCGGGCCGACTCCACCACGCTGTAGGGCAGCGTCGACATGTAGTTGCGCAGGACGTAGATGCACAGCGGCATGCCGAAGCCGGTGTGCAGCAGCCACACCGCAAGGTACTGGCCCGCGATGCCCAGGCCGTTGGGCCCGAAGAGGTTGAGCAACGGCTGGAAGGCCACGTGGATCGGGACCACCATCACCGCCACGATGATGATGAACAGCGTCTCCTTGAAGCGGAACTGCAGGAAGGTGAACGCGTAGGCGGCGAAGGCGGCGAACATGATGGGGATGACCGTCGCCGGGACCGCCACCACGATCCCGTTGAGGAAGGCGTTGCCCATGTCCGCGCGCTCGAAGACCTCGGTGTAGTTGCCGAAGGTCCACGAGGTGCCGAACGGGTTGACGATCGCCGACCACCAGCCGCTGGTCAGCGCGTCGTCCCGGCTGCGGAAGCTGGTGACGAGCAGCCCCAGGGTGGGCAGCGTCCACAGCACGGCCAGCAGCAGCATGGTCACCATCGAGACGGGGCTGCGCTGGCGCCCGTCCTTGAGCCGTCCGGCGTTCATCGCATGGCCTCCTGCTTGCGGAAGTCCCTGACCTGGTAGATCAGGATGGGGATGATGGCGACGAGCAGGACGACGATGAGCGCCGTCGCCCGGCCGGCGTCGCGGTTGGTGAACATCTCCCGGAAGAACATGTTGGCGATGACATCGGTGTTGTTGCGCCCGTTGGTGAGCACGTAGACGATGTCGAAGACCTTCATCACCAGGATGAGCACCGTGATGAAGACGGTGACGATGGTGCCCCAGATCTGCGGGATGATGACCTGCCAGAAGATCTGCCACTCGGAGGCGCCGTCGATCCGGGCCGCCTCGAGGGTGTCCTCGGGGACGCCCTTGATCGCCGAGCTGAGCAGGACCATGGCGAAACCGGTCTGCAGCCAGATGAGGATGACCATGAGCAGGATGCTGTTGAGCCGGGCGGTGTCGATGTCCAGCCAGCTCGCCGGGTCCTGACCGAACCAGTTGACCCAGATGGCGTTAAGCGCCGCGGTCTGCGGCTCGCCCGGGGGCCGGTAGCCGTAGACCGTCGTCAACCAGATCGCCGAGGCGGCCACGAAGCTGATGGCCATCGGCATGAAGATGAAGCTCTTGGACCACTTCTCACTCGCGGACGACAGCTTGTCGGCCAGCACCGCCACGACGACACCCAGCGACACCGTGATCGCGGGGACGATGGCGATCCACAGCAGGTTGTTGAACATCGCCGACCAGAAGGCGCCGCTGGAGAACAGGCTGCTGAAGTTGGCCCACAGCGGGTCGACGTAGGCCGTGGAGTTCCGGTTGGCGAAGCTGTAGTGGATCGTCTGCACCGTCGGGAACAGCAGCATCAGCCCGATGAGGGAGAAGCCCGGCAGCAGGAAGGCGTACGGCATGACGCCGTGCTCCAGCCGTCGGGGCAGCGCCTCGATCGCCATGTTCAGGAACCAGAAGAGGACGGCCGCACCGCCGACACCGACGACGAGGCCGAGGGCGCCCATGAGCAGCTTGCTGTCGAAGAACCACTGGGGGTACCACGCGAAGGCCAGGAACAGGTTGCCGATGAGCCAGACCGAGACCGCGATGCCGAGCACCCCGATGACGAGCTTGGCCGGCTGGAGACCGGCGTCGGAGGGTCCGACGTTGCCTGCCCCGCCCGGGCCCTCGTCCGAGGGTGCCTGTGGTACCTCCTCCCCGACGGGAGGGGTCGATGATGTCGTGCTCACTGGTCCTCGCCCTCCTCACTCGCGTCGGCCGACTCGGGCCAGCCGGCCTCGATGTCGTCGGCGACCTCCTGGGCGGTCTTCGCGCCGCTCTGGAACTCGACCATGCCGGTCCAGAACGAGCCCGAGCCCACCTCGCGCGGCATGACGTCGGAACCGTCGTAGCGGAAGACGTCGGAGGTGTAGCCGAACTCGGCGATCGTCCGGGTGACCTCGTCGGGGTAGAGGCTGGTGTCGAAGCTGGTGTGCGGGCTCAACCACCCGCCGGCCTCCGCCCACGGGCCGCCGAACTCGTCGGAGGAGAGGAACTCCATCACCGCGGCCACGTCGGTGTCGTAGGTGAACGCCGCCGCGAGGTCGCCGCCACCGAGGATGGGCTGGCCGTCGTAGCCGTCCGCGGCGGGCGGGAAGACGAAGATGCCGACCTCCTCGTCGAGGTTCTCCTGCACGTCCTCGGGGAAGAACGTGGTGGCGAAGTTGCCCTGCCGCATGAGGTAGCAGCCGGGGTCGTCGTTGAACGCCGGGTTCATCGCCTCGGCGAACGGGGTGTTGAGGATGCCCCGGGCACCACCGAGGACGTTGCCCTCCTCGTTCGCGAGGTCGCCGTAGGTCTCGATCGCCTCGACCACCCGCTCGTCGTTGAAGGGGATGCGGTGGTAGATCCAGTCGTCGTAGACGTCCGGGCCGTGCAGGCGGAGCATGTACTCCTCCACCCAGTCGGTGCCGACCCAGCCGGTGGCCTGGTCGGACTGCCACCCGATGCACCAGGGCGGCGTGTCCGCGTCGGTCCGGATCTGGTCGGCGACCTCGTCGAGCTCGTCCAGGCTGGCCGGCTCGGTGTTCCAGCCGCCCTCCTCGTAGGGACCCTTGGGGTACCAGACGATCGACTTGACCGCCATGCGCATCGGGGCGGCGTAGACGCGGCCGTCGAACCGGGCGGAGTCGAGGAAGCCGTTGACCAGGGTGCGGTCGATCTCGTCGTAGTCGAGCATCGCGTCGATCGGGACCAGCTCTCCGCGCTCGGCGAGGCTGAGCACACCACCGGGCTGCGGGAAGAGCCCGATGTCCGGCTTGTCGCCGGCGTCCACGCGCACCTGGATGGTGTTGGTGAAGTCCTGGTCCGAGACGTAGTCGATGGTGATGCCGGTCTCGTCCTGGAACTCCTGGAGGGAGGCGTTGAACAGCTCCTCCTCGGCTCCACCGAAGGCACCCAGGATGCTGACGCTCCCGTCGCCCTCCTCGGGCTCGGCCCCCACGGCTCCGACCGCGCCCGCCGATCCGGCATCAGGATTCTGCAGACAGCCCGTCAGGGTCAGCCCGAGCGCTGCCGCGAGCGCCGGGACCGTGGCACGTCGCCACCTCGTAGTCGCCACCATTGGCTCCTCTCTCCGTCAGCGCCCACGGCCACCGCCTCACGGAACAGGGGTGCATCACATGAGCAACTCTCTCGAAACCTAGCGCAGTAGCGGCGCCCGATCAGCCCCGGAGAGGTCACGCTTTGGTCACGGAACCGCCGCTGTCACGGCCACCTCCGCCCGCGTGCCGGACGCTACGTCAACCTGTCCAGCCGGCTCAGGGTGGCGGCGACGTGCGGACCCAGCTCGGCGGGGTCGACGTCGCGTCCGTCGACCCTCCAGCCGATGACCCGCTCGCGGACGGGCAGCCCCCGGCAGCGGGTGCAGACCAGCACCCGCGTCGGTCGCCGGTGGCGGTGGACCAGGTGGCCGGCGGTGCAGCGCCCCTGCCAGCGGCCGGGCACCACGGGCCCCTCCGCCCCCACCGTGTAGCACCGCTCCCCGGTCGCGCCGAGGGACCGGGCGCGGGCACGCCATACCCCATCGTGCCCGTGGCCGGGGCCGACGAGCGCGTGCGCGACCTCGTGCAGCACCGTCTCGCGCACCTGCGCCTCGTCCTGCACCGCCGTGATCGCCCGGCTCAGGGTGATCCTCCGGTCGGTCCAGTGGCACGCCCCGGCCCGGACCTTGGCCCGGTCGAAGCCGAACCCCCAGCCCGCCAGACCGTGCTCCCTCATCAGCCCCCGGGCCAGCGCCCCCGCCTCGTCGAGTTCCATGCCCTGCAGCCTAGGAGGCGGCACCGACGGACCTGCGGCGTTATCGTCGTGGCTGTGAACCTTGAGAAAGTCGTGTTCGGCTTCTTCGTCCTGCTGGCGGCGACCCTGAACTTCGGGTACGTCCTCGGCGACATCGACAACCCGGGGTTGCACAACGTCTACGAGCTGTACGCCGCGGTGGTGGTCAACATCATCGCGACCATCCTGAAGTTCGGCGACCGCACCCAGATCGGTGCGGTCCACCTGGCCACCTCCCTGGTCGCCAGCATCCAGCTCATCGTCGCCGCGCTCGTGTGGATCTGGGCCCGGCACGTCGACCCGGGCGGGCTGACCGGGCAGCACATGAGCAGCGTGGTCTCCATCGCGGCCGGCGCGCTGCTCGCCAACATCGTCTCCATCGTCCTGCTCGTCGTGGAGACGGTCTCCTACCGCCGCCGCTGAGCGGCGCCACCACGATGGCCAACCTCCTCCAGCTCCTCGGCCGCGGCAAGCCGGCCCGGCCGCGCCCGGACTCGCTGCGCCGCTACCGCGTCGACGTGCCGATGGAGCTGCCGACCACCGACGCGGTCTTCCTCGTCCTGCGCCGCATGCGCACGCCGCTGGTCGTCATCGTCAGCGTCTTCGCGATCATGACCTTCGGGCTGAGCATGATGCCGGGCACCGAGGAGAACCCGGAGCGGCTGGCCATCTTCGACAGCTTCTACGTCATCAGCTACACCGGCCTGACCATCGGCTACGGCGAGGTGCCGCACGAGTTCAGCTACGCGCAACGGCTGTGGGTCACCGCGACCATCTACGCCTGCGTCATCGCCTGGTCCTACAGCATCGGTGCCCTGCTGTCGCTGTCGCAGGAGCAGACCTTCCGCCAGGCGATCCGGCTGCAGCGCTTCGGCCGCAAGGTCCGCAGCCTCCAGAACCCCTTCGTCCTCGTCGTCGGCTACGGCCAGGCCGGCGAGGCGGTCTGCCGGGCGCTGGAGGACCAGGGCCGCGACTTCGTCATCCTCGACGAGGACCCGGAACGGGTCCAGCAGCTCGCGCTCGACGGCTACTCCAGCGACCACCCCGGCTTCGCGGCGAGCGGTCGGGACCCGCGCATGCTCGGCCTGGCGGGCCTCGGCCACGACCGCTGCGAGGCGGTGCTCGCCCTCACCGACAGCGACGAGACGAACCTCTCGGTCGTCATGTCGGTCAACCTGCTGCGGCCCGAGCTCATGGTCATCGCCCGCTGCAGCGACCGCGAGCACGCCCAGCAGATGCACGACTTCGCCGCCGACGTCATCATCAACCCCTTCGACCGCTACGGCGCCTACCTCGTCATGGCCCTGCGCCGCCCGGCCGGGTTCCGGCTGGCCTCCTGGCTCATGAGCAAGCGCGGCTCGAACCTGCCGCACCGGCTCTCCCACCTCACCGACGGGCAGTGGGTGGTCTGCGCGGACGGCACCTTCGGCTTCGAGGTGACGCGGGACCTCGAGAGCGCCGGGCTGGACGTCATCCTCGTCGACCCCGCGGACGGCCGACCCGACGTCTCCGATGCGGTGGGGTTCATCGCCGGCGCCGAGTCCGACATCGTCAACATGGCCAACGCCGCGCACGCCCGCATCGAGAACGACCAGCTGTTCATCGCCGTCCGGCAGAACTCCGCCGTCAACGCGGCACCGCTGCAGGCCTTCGACGCCGACTCGGTCTTCATCCCCACCGAGCTGCTCGCCAGAGAGGCGGTCGCCCGGATCACCTCGCCGAACTACTGGAGCTTCATCGACCACGTCCTGCACGAGGACGACGAGTGGGACCGCCGGGTCATGGACGAGATCGTCGCCGTGGTGGGGGACGAGACCCCGATCTCCACCCGCCTGGACCTCGACTTCACGAGCGCCCCGGCCGTGGTGCGGTGGCTGAACGAGCACGAGCTGACGCTCGGCGACCTGGTGCGCGACCCGGACGAGCGCGACGTGCGGCTGGCCGTCTACCCCGCGGTGCTGGTGCGCGCCGGACGCCGCGTCTTCACCCCGGGCATGGACGAGAAGCTCAAGGAGGGCGACACGCTGCTGCTGCTGGGCCGCGAGCTCGACCTGGCGGTGGTCCGCTCCACGGTCTTCCACGACTCGGCCGTCGAGTACGTCGCCACCGGCCGCGAGGTCGCCACGGCCTGGGTCTTCCGCCAGCTGCAGAAGGTCACCGGCCGGGAGAAGGCCACGGCCTCGCGCGGGCCCGTCCCCCCGGCTGACGAGGGCTGAGGGCAGGGGGCAGGGGGCGTCCCGGGGTCAGCGGCTGCGGACCTCGACGATGTGCCCCACGACCTGCCGGACCCAGGCGCGTTCGCGCCGCATCCAGCGGACGGCCACGAGGTTGGAGGGGACGACGACGAAGTCGCCCGCGGCGACGGCGAGGTCGGTCCCGAAGACGTCGGTGACGACCTCCCAGGCCAGGTCGGTGTGGCGGTGCAGGTGCTCGCCGACGGCCACGGCATACCGCTCCACGACCTCGTCGTGGTGCCCGTCCGCCCCCCGCGCCGCGAGCCACGCCGCGAGCTCGCGGTCCAGGCCGGCGCTGATGGACGCCAGGTCGTCGACGTCCACGCCGTCCGCCGCCACCGCGGCCAGGCCGGCGTCGATCCGGGCCCGCTCCGCCTCGCCGATCCTGCGCGACTCCGGCGTGAGCGGCAGCTCGCCGACGGGGCTCTCACCGGGGTCGGGCAGGGCCCGCACCCGGGGCTCGTCCTGCGCCGACCGGGACCGGCCGAGCAGGTTCCGGACCTTGTCGAGGCCGGCCGACACACGGCGTCCGCGATCGCTCATCCGGGCAGCGTAGCGCCCGGGCGTAGGATGCGCGGGGACCACGAGGAGGCGGGGACACCGGTTCGATGCGCGCAGACATCCAGACCCTCCGGGCGGTCGCCGTCGTGCTGGTGCTGCTGTGGCACGCGGGGCTTCCGGGGCTGACGGGGGGGTATGTCGGGGTCGACGTCTTCCTCGTCGTCTCCGGCTTCCTCATGACCCGGATCCTGCTCGTCGAGATCCGTGAGCAAGGCCGGCTCGACCTCCCCCGGTTCTGGCTGCGGCGGGCCCGCCGGCTGCTGCCGGCGGCGGCGGTGGCGGTCCTCGGAGTGGCGCTCATCACGGTCGCCCTGCTTCCCAGCACCCGGTGGCGCGACATCGCCGGCGACATCGGCGCGAGCGCCGTCTACCTCGTCAACTGGCGGCTGGCGGACCGCTCCGTCGACTACCTGGTGGCGGACGCGGCCCCCTCCCCCCTGCAGCACTTCTGGTCGTTGGGCGTCGAGGAGCAGTTCTACCTCGTGTGGCCCGTGGTGCTGGCCCTGGTGGTCGCGGCGCCGGTCCGGCGCGGACGCGGGTCGGCCGCGGGCCGGGTGGCGCTCGTCGCAGGTCTCGCCGGGGCGCTCTCCCTGGCCTGGTCGGCCTGGCTGTCGCAGGCGGACCCCGGCCGCGCCTACTTCGTCACGACCACCCGCGTCTGGGAGCTCGCGCTCGGCGCGGTCCTCGGTGCCCTGTGGCCGTGGTGGGCCGCGCGGCACCCGGGCCCCCGCACGGCGACCGCGCTCGTCCTCCTGGGGCTCGGCGCCGTGCTGGGCTCCGCGGTCGTGCTCGACGCGACGACGGCCTTCCCCGGGACTGCCGCGCTGGCGCCGACGCTCGGCACGGTGGCCGTCCTGCTCGGGGGCCCCTTCGTCCGCGCCGGTGGCGTGGTCCACCACTGCCTGGGCCTGCGGCCGGCGCAGTGGCTCGGTGACGTGTCCTACTCGCTCTACCTCTGGCACTGGCCGCTGCTCGTCGCGGCCACCGCGGTGGTCGGCGCGGACACGCTGCCCTGGGGCGTCGGCCTGCTGGTCCTGACCCTCACCCTCCCGGTCGCCTGGCTGTCCTACCGCTACGTCGAGACACCCTTCCGCGGGCGGATCCCCCGGGCGCCGGTGCGGGCCACCGCCCGCGCGCTCCTCCGCTCGGTCAGCGGGTATGCCCTCGCCTGCGCCGCGGGAGTCGTCGCGGTCCTCGTGGCGACGGTGACCCTGACGCCGGGCGGGGCGCTGTCGACCGTCCCTGCGCAGGCTCAGCAGCTACAGCCGGCTCCGGCATCCGCGCGGGAGGACGTCTACGCCCCCTTCTACGACGGCTGCGCCGCGCTCGACGGGGCAGACCTGGCCACGGTGTGCGTGGACGGCGACGTCGACAGCGACACCCGGGTGGTCCTGGTCGGCGACTCGCACGCGGTCATGTGGATGCCGGCCCTCGCGGCGGCCGGCGCTCGGCACGGGTGGCGCGTGGAGCTGGTGGCGAGGACGTCCTGCCCGGCGGCGGACGTGGTCCCCATGGCCGGGAGGGACCCGCGCGAGGACTGCCCGACCTGGCTGAGCGAGGTGACCGAGACGGTCGTCGCCGACCCGCCCGCCGCGGTCCTCACGGCCCAGGTGCCCATCCCCCGGTTGTGGGTCGACGGCGAGGTGATCCGTTCCGAGGACGGGCACGCGCACATGGCCGACGGCCTGGCCCGGGCCTGGGAGCGCCTCGGCGCCGCCGGAGCACCGGTCCTGACCATGGCACCGACCCCCCGCTTCGAGCAGGACCCGCCGGAGTGCGTCGCCCGGCACCTGGAGGAGGTCTCGGCGTGCGGCGAGCCGCTGGAGCAGGCGCTGGCCCCGGTCTCACCCCCGGTGCGACTCGCGCTGGAGCAGACCCCGCAGGTGGGGCTCGTCGACCTCAACGACGAGCTCTGCCCGGACGGGTGGTGCCCCGCGGTGGACGGCTCCACGCTCGTCTGGGCCGACGGCAACCACCTCAGCCGGACCCGCTCCCAAGAGCTCGCCGACCCTCTGGCCGCGGCGCTCGCCGGGGTCCTCACCCCGGCCGGCTGAGAAGCTACCCCTTGGTCGCGGTGGGCCACCCGCCCTATGGTCGGGGTATGTCTGCACAGACCGAGTCCGTCTGGGACTACCCGCGACCCCCGGCCGTGGACACCTCCGGGGGGGAGCACGTCGTCATCCGGGTGGGCGGGCAGACGATCGCCGAGACCGTCGCGGCGATCCGGGTGCTGGAGACCTCGCACCCGCCGACCTACTACCTGCCGCTCGGGGCCTTCGTCACCGGCGTCCTGCAGCCGGCCCGCGACAACCGCCGCACGACCTGCGAGTTCAAGGGGTCGGCGACCTACTTCGACCTCGTCGTGGACGGCACCCGGCTGAGCCGGGCGGCGTGGACCTACCCGGACCCGACCCCCGCCTTCCGCGAGATCGCCGACTACGCCGCCGTCATGCCCAGCGCCATCGACGGCGCGACCGACCCGGCGGACGGCTGCTACGTCGACGACGAGCGGGTGCAGCCGCAGGAGGGCGACTTCTACGGCGGGTGGATCACCTCGAGGGTGCGCGGGCCGTTCAAGGGGGCGGCGGGCACCCAGGGCTGGTAGCCCCCGCCCCGGCGCCACCCGGTCGCGCCGCGCCGGGACCGATGAGGCAGGATGGGTCCTCGCGCGTGACGGGGCCGGGGGGCCCGGGACGGGCGGTTCGCGTCGTCCATGTCGGACGGCGACCATCCACGCAAGGAGGAATGATCTGATGCGACGTGCCCTGACCATGGCCACCGTGATGAGCCTGGCTGTCCTCACCGGCGCCTGCTCGGCCGAGGACGAGGACGCGGGCACCACCCCTGAGAGCTCGTCCCAGGAGGAGAGCGCCGAGAACGGGGACGACGCGATGCAGTCGGGCGAGGAGGGCATGGCCGTCTCGGACGACCCCGCCTGCCAGGGCTTCTTCGCCGGCCAGGGGACCCCGCTCGCGGAGCGCGCGGCCACCCAGCGCGACGTCGTCGGCTCCGGCGACGACCTCGACCCGGTCGCCTTCTCGGAGGTGACGCTGCTCTCCGGCCGTCTCATGACGCTGGCCGAGGAGGCGGACGAGGACCACGCGGCCCTCCTGGAGCGCATCAACGCGCCCTTCGAGGAGGTCAACGACGCCGTCGTCGAGGAGGGGACCCGGACCGAGGACGTCATCGCGATCCCCGACGTCGACGTGTCCGACTCCGAGGCGGCCCAGACCGAGCTCGAGGAGGCCTGCGCGGCCTGATCCCGGATTCCGGACCCCGCGTATGCCGGTGGCCCGGACCCCGAC
The DNA here is from genome assembly GCF_001483745.1 of Serinicoccus chungangensis. Taxonomy (GTDB): domain Bacteria; phylum Actinomycetota; class Actinomycetes; order Actinomycetales; family Dermatophilaceae; genus Ornithinicoccus; species Ornithinicoccus chungangensis_A. The sequence continues at coordinate 288,874 of NZ_LQBL01000031.1, forward strand.
CCGTCGCGTGAGCGAGCGGGCCGGGGTCCGGGCCACCGTGCGTGGGTCAGCCCTCCGTCAGCCGACCGACAGGGTCTGGCCCGCGATGATGAGGTCCGGGTCGTCCAGGTCGTTGGCCGCCGCCAGGGTGTGCACGTCGGTACCGTGCTGCGCGGCGATCTCCGACAGCGTGTCACCGTGCTGCACGGTGTAGCTCTGCGCGGCCGTGGGCGTTCCTCCCGCCGGCACGAGCATGACGTCGCCGGCGTAGATCAGCGCGCCGCCGTGGGCGAGGTCGTTGATCCCCACCAGCTCGGTGACCGTGGTGCCGTGGTGGCGCGCGATCCTAGCGGTGGTCTCCCCGCTGGCGATGACGTGCTCGGCGAGGTCGGCGGCCGGCGCCTGCTGGGGGGCGGCCTGCTGCACCGGCTCCTGCGGCGCGGCCTGCTGCGGGGCCGTCTCCGCCTGCTGGGGCTGCGCGGGCTCGGGCTGGGCCAGCTGCTGGGGCTCCGCGGGCTGCGGCTCGGCCGGGGCGGGCTCGGCCGGAGCGGGCTCCGCCGGAGCGGGGCCACCGGCGGTCAGGCCGGCCTCGACGGAGCACACGGGCCAGGCGCCGGGGCCCTGGACCGCCAGGACGTTCTCGGCGATCGCGATCTGCTGAGCCCGCGTCGCGAGGTCGGCGCGCGGCGCGTACTCGGTGCCGCCGAAACCCTCCCAGGTGCTCTGCACGAACTGCAGGCCGCCGTAGTAGCCGTTGCCGGTGTTGATGCTCCAGTTGCCGCCGGACTCGCACTGGGCGACGGCGTCCCAGGTCTCGCCGCTGGCGGCCTGGGCGGACCCGGCGGACACGACGCCGGTCAGGCCGGTGAGGCCGGTGGCGAGGGCGAGCGCGCCCAGGCGGGGCTTGCGGATGGCACGGTGCTTCATGGTGGAACCTCAGGGGAAGTGGAGTACAGGGGGACCGCCGCAGGCTCCCCCGCGGCCCCTCCACAGTGACGGGGCAACCTGGACGACGCAACCTGTCCACGGTCAGACTCCGGTCAGACTCCGGTCAGGAAGCTGCCGCACACCCCGCTGAGCAGCGTCGACGGCTCAGCACGTGAGACTGCTCACGTCCTGGCGTCTATGACGTCGAGGTCGCGCTGCGCGAACCGCAGGTGCTCCCACTCCTCCTCGACGATCGTGCGCAGGCACGAGAGCGTCGACTCGGGGTAGGCCGGTGCCCACGGGGTGCGCCGCGGTACCTCGAGGTCGTCCGCCGTGACCGTGGCGAGGTGGGCGCGGACCATCGCCACCCGCTCGGCCCGGACCTGCAGCACCCGCTCCCAGCTCGGGTCGGTCTCGTGGAAGACCGAGGGGTCGTGCCCGTCCAGGGCGTACTCGGCGTTCGGCTGACCGATCGGGTGGTACGGGGCGGGCAGGCCGAGCACGGCCCCGCGCAGCCAGGTGTCGGTCGCCATGACGAGGTGGCGCAGCGTCTGGGCGAAGCTCCACTCCCCGGCGACGCTGACCTCGACGGTGCCGGGCGGCATCCCCTCGGCACGCGCGACCGCCCCCGCCCAGGCGGTCTCCAGCGCGGCCCACGCCGCCCGGAGCCCGTCCGGGTCCGCGGCCCGGCGCAACGCCCGGCCGGGGAAGCGCCGGTCGAGCTCGGCGTCGACCAGCGGCGCGACGTCGACCCCGTTGACCAGCAGCGTGCCCTCGCCCTCCAGCAGCCAGGGGGCGTCGATCTCGGCGCCGTCGACGTCGACGGCGCGCATCACGGCACCGGACAGCGAGCACCCGACGAAGCGGGCTCCGCTCAGGTCCTGCCCCCGGAACTCGCGCGGGGCGGACGGCTCCTCCGGCACCGGGGTCGCCCCGTGGTCCTCCTCGCGCCTCCGCTCGTCCCCGCGCGCACCGTCGACCGCGGGCAGGTGCCGCCAGACCCCCTCGGAGACGACCGTCACCTCGCCGTCGACCACCTGGACCGCGCTCTGGTCGTCCAGGGCGTGGGCGGGCACGCTCAGCGGCGCCACCCACCGGTCGGCTCCCTCCATCGGGTTCATCCCGACGTGCGGGTAGATCGAGAAGTCGACGACGCCCAGGGTCCGGTCGCTCCAGCCGTCGGGACGCCAGGTGACGAACGGCTCACCGATCCGGGGGTCAGGACCATGCTGCCCGCGCTGAGCCCGACCCACACGGTGTCCGTCAGCGTCGGCAGGAGGTCGGCGAGCCCGGACTCGCGCATCCAGTGGGCGAGGTAGGCCGCGTCACCGCCGTCCGCCAGCAGGGCGTCCGCCTGCTCGACCCAGGGCACCCAGCGCTCGCGGGGCAGGCTGGGCAGCGCGGTGAGCTCGAGCACGCCGAGCGAGGCCCACCCCAGGTCGCACATCGGAGACGGAGACTCTCCGGAGAGGAAGCGCCAGGCGTTCCCGGGGTCGCACATCGGGTGCCCGTAGGTCGCGGTCGGGATCGCCAGCGCGCTCGACTCCGCGACGGGTTTGCCGAGGAGGGAGACGAGGGCCCGCTCGATGCTGGGGTTGGTGACCCCGCCCGAGGTGAGCAGGAGCTTCATACCGGTCCCTTCGCCGCGCCACCGAGGATGCCGCAGGCACCCGGTCGGTCCGACCGACGGCGCGTGCCGACATGAGGAAGAGTAGACCCGTCCGCACCGGGCGAAGGAGGCGAGGCGCATGATCCTGCAGGAGACGTCGACCCTGGCCAACGGGGTCACCATCCCCCGGCTCGGGCTCGGCACCTGGTTCATCAGCGACACGGACGTCGTGCCGGCGGTCGGCGAGGCGCTCCGCCTCGGTTACCGGCACGTCGACACGGCCCCCGCCTACCGCAACGAGCAGGGCGTGGGCAGGGCGGTGCGCGGCAGCGGCGTGCCGCGGGACGAGGTCTTCGTCACGACCAAGGTCGACGCCGGGGCGAAGACCCACGACGCGGCCCGGGACGGCATCGACTCCTCGCTGCGCCGGACCGGGCTGGACCACCTGGACCTCGTGCTCGTCCACAGCCCGACGCCCTGGCGGAGGTTCGGTGGCGAGGAGCGCTACCTCGAGGAGAACCGGCAGGTCTGGCGGGCGCTGGAGGAGGCGCTCGCGGCCGGCAAGGTGCGGGCCATCGGCCTGTCGAACTTCGAGGTCGCCGATGTCGACAACATCCTCGAGGGATGCACCGTCGCGCCCATGGTCAACCAGGTGCTGGCGCACATCAGCAACACCCCGCACCAGCTGATCCGCTGGTGCGAGGACCGCGGCATCCTCGTCCAGGCCTACTCCCCCGTCGCGCACGGCGAGCTGCTGAGGAACGAGGAGGTCGCGCGGGTCGCGCAGCGGTATGCCGTGAGCGTGCCGCAGCTGTCCATCCGCTACTGCCTGCAGCTCGGGCTGGTGCCGCTGCCGAAGTCGGCCGACCCGGCGCACCTGCGGGCCAACACCGAGGTCGACTTCACCATCACCGAGGAGGACATGGACCTGCTGCGGGCCGTCGAGCAGATCGCGGACTACGGCGAGCACCGGGCGATGACGATCTACGGCGGGCAGCGCGACCTGCGCTCGCTGCTGGCCCTGGCCCGCGGCGCGCTGCGCTCGCGCCGGACGAGCGGCCGGTGAGGCGCCGGGGCCGGAGCGCGGCCCCTGCGCGGGCTGTCCAGCACGAGCGGATCTGAGACTGGGCCGTGGACTTGACGCGGAGAATGAGACTGGCGCTGGGTGAGGATTCTGAGACTTGACCACCGTGGCGCGCCATGGTTCGGACGGCGCCAGATCCTCCGGGCGGTGCGGAGTCCAGCAGCGTGGCGTGCGACGACCGCCCAATGCCGCCGAGCATGCGCAACCTCGCGTACGTGCCATACCGGAAGCGAGCCCCGGATCCGGTCGATCAGCGCGGGTCCGGGCCAGAGAGGGGGCTCGCGTCATGACGGCTGCTGATCCCCCGGGATGTAGCCGAGGCGGTCGAAGGCAAGGCGGATCTCGACGATCTTTCCATCCCGCACGGTGAACAGCTCACTCGCCAGTGTCGTTGTCGTCACCTCGGTCTGCGGGAAGTACCACAGCGCCACACGGCCCCGATCCGTCATCCGGGTGTGCTCGGGTGCGCCCGTCAGCATCGGTACGAAGCTGGCGAGGTACTCGTGCCAGTCGCCCTTTGTCGTGACGTTCTCGTCCGGGGCTGAACATGTCACGTCGGCCGAGACATAGGTCATGGCTCGGTCGACGTCACCGCTGGTCCAGGCATTGTGATACGCCTCGACAGTTGACAGTGCATCTTTTTCCAGGTCCGACATGGTGACTCTCTTCGGGTAGTGGGTGGTGCCTTACGGTGCGGGTTGCCAGGTGTCGGGTGGGAGCTGCTCACCTGTGGCAGCCCGTGTGAGGCGGAGCAGGAAGTGACTCCAGCCCTGTGCGTGACCGAGAACGTGATCCTCGGGCAGGTCGGTGTGGACAACCTCGACCCGGGTTCCGGCGCTGATCGGCGTCAGCTCGAAGGACACGGTCGACGAGCCTGGGGGCAAGCTGTCGTTGCCTGCGAATCCCCATGAGACTGTGACCCGTCGAGGTCGATCAACTTCGAGGAACATCCCGCGTGCGGGGTGACCAGCGATGTCGACGGCGAACGTTCCGCCGGGCACCGGGTCAAGTGATGCCCACTGGCCCATCCATGACGTCATCCCGGTATCCGTCACCAGGTACTCGAAGACGACCTCTGGAGCCGCCTCGATCTCGATGGACGTACGGTGCTCAGTCATCACTGCTCACCGCGGACGACTCCACCGCGCGCTTGAGCGCAGTCAACCGTTCTGGCCAGAAGTCGTCGAAGAATCCCTTGCCGACGGCGAGTCCTTGCACGCGCACGGCGAACAGGTGGCGGGTGCCGGAACGGGCCCCGGTCACCAGCCCAGCTGCACGCAGCACTTTCAGGTGGTGCGACACGATCTGCTGCGACAGCCCCAGTGCGTCTGCGATCTCGCCGACCGCGCGCCGCTCATGGCGGACGGCCGACAGTATGGCGCGGCGGTTCGGGTCCGCTAGTGCGTGGAACGTTCGGTCCAACTCGGGTGCGAGGTCGTTCATGTGAAACCTCCTGCGGTGCACAGTAACACAAACGGATGTTTGTACAAACCAAGTCAGTGGTCTGATGGGTGTGTGCCTCGCTTCGTCCCGGCATCTTGTCGGTATCCTGGGCTGGCACGCGGGACACCGGGAGCCACATCCCACCCGAGCGATGTGTGTTGTGTGCTCGAAGGCTGATCTGGCGGGCTGGCGAGAATGGCGAGTCCGTGGAGTTTGGCGGCTATTGGTCAGAGGCGCCTTGAGTTGCGGCGAGGTGGCGTGAGCGGTCGGCGACTGAGCGCGAGCGCGGCGATGGGGATGACATGGAGCACGGCGATGGTCAAGATGGCGTTCGTGGGTCCGAGGTGTGCTCCGAGGAGCCCTCCGATGGCGTTTCCGAGGGGGTAGCCGGCGATGCCGATGGCGCCCCGGGCGCCGGCGATCAGGGGGCGGTGGTGGACGGGGATGAGTCGCTGCTGGGCTGTTCTGATGACGGGGTAGAGGGGTCCGTCGGCGAGAGTTGCTCCTGCGCCAGCGGCTGCCGCCACTGAGAGTCTGCGTGCACCGCCGAGCAGTGCAAGGCCGGTGCCACGGATGAGCAGGGAGACGATCACCACGGGCCGGACGGGGAGGTCTGCGACGCGGGGGCTGATCAGGGCTGTCCCGACGAGGGTGGAGGCCGCGAAGATGCTGGTGAGCAGTCCAAGCTGTGCGGGGCCGCCATGGAGGGTTTCGCTGACCAGCAGAGGCAGCAGGACTTCTTGAGCGCCGGACGCGAATAGGACGAACAGGCTGACCAGGGTGAGGTAGAGGCTCGAACGGTATCGGGTCAGCAGCAGGCGGAAACCGGTCAGTACCCCGCTGGACTGCTGGGGTGTCTCGCCGTGGCATGGGTTCTCGTTGCCTGTGGAGTCGTCATCGGCCGTGGTGGGTTCGAGGGGAACCGTGGGGACCAGGAGCGCCATGCTCAAGTAGCACCCGGCGACCAAGATCAAAGCGAACGGGGCGTTGAGAGCAGCCAGGATGAAACCGGCGGTGGCCGGACCGGCGAGGTCGGAGAGATCCCACACCAGAGAAACCAGTGCGTTGGCCTCGGTCAAGTGCTCGTCGTCAACCAGTTCGGGTGTGGCCGCGTCCAGGGCGATCTCTGAAGCTGGGCCGGTCAGCCCGGCGAAGAGTGCGTAGATCAGCAGGCTGGTCATTGACGGCTCGCCGGCTGCGAGGATCGCGGCCAATGCCAGGACGGCCATGGCTCGGGCGATGTTGTCCCAACGGACCGAGGTGCGCACGCCGACGCGGGTCACGAGGTGGCCAGCGATCGGCGAGATCGCAATCGCGGGTAACGCCGCGACCAGGAGGACCAGGCCCAGCGCGGCTGGACCATGGGCTTGCAGCGTCACCCAGACCAGCACGAGGGTGGCCATGGCATCGCCGATTCGCGCCGTCGTCATTCCGACGAATAGCCGCCGGAACGACGACCCAGCCAATGGTCTGAACAGAGACATCCCCCAGACCGTACGGCCATGATTTTTCGTTCGCCAAACACGGCGCTAATGTGTAAAACTCCAGGTCAGAGGCATGATATTAATCGGGAACGCGCGCCGTCCCCCCTCCACCACACATGGAGAGTTCCGTGCCGAACGTCGTCTCGCGTCCCCGGTCCACAGTGACGGACGAAACGCAGCGTCTCGGGATCTGAGCGCCCTTCGAGGGGGCCGGGTGTGCGCGGCGGAGCGCGCTACCACCACTTCGCCGACAAGTCCACCCTGCTCGCGATCGTCTGTCGCAGATCCTGGACGGGCGTTGCCCGTGGTGGAAGCGGCCGCAGCCGAGGGGCGTGGCCTGCGGACGCTGTCGTGCGCGGGTCGATCGCGTTGGAGCGTTCGCAGCGTGAGTATGCGCCTTCATCGGCCGCGCAGGTCTCGGTGTTGGACGGATGGCAGGTGTCCCTGAGAGGACCGGCCGGTGAAGGCCGAGGCGACGTATGACCAGCAAGCGCGTCCCGTCGTCCCAGCGGTCGCGGAACCCAGCGTGTCGACCGGGCTAGTTCGCTGGGTTGGCCAATCCTTCGTTGACGAGGAAGCTGAGGACGTACTCGTGGGTGGCGCCTGGGTCTAGGGCCGGCACTAGGTGCGCGCCGGGGTGGTCGCGTGCCAGGGTGCGGTAGCCCTGGGCGATGGCGTCGTTGTTGTTGATGTCGTCCTCGTACGGGTTGAGGAACAGCAGGATCCGGTCGGCCCGGATGGGCGCCCAGATGCTGTCGATGAGATCGCGGAAGGTGTTCTCGCTCAGGGCGTCGGGGTCGATGGCTCCACCGAACCAGCCGTACGCGATGGTGGACCACCACCACCGGTCTAGGATGAGCGACCCGGCGCTGGGCGCCCACCGGCTTGGCCGTAGGACTTCTCTCGCAGGTCCGGCAACAGCACCGGTTCGACGTGGAGAACGTTGCCGATGGCCTGGGCTGTCTGGGCCGTGCGTCGCAGGTCCGAGCTGAACAGGTCCGCCCGAGCATCGTGAGGCACCAGCCGCCGGATCGTGGTGGCGATGGCGGCGGCGTGCTGCTGACCTCGGGCGTGAGTTCGGAGTCGTACCAACCACCGACCAGGCCCTCGGTGTGATGGGTGGCCTCGGGGTGGGCGACGACGTAGAGGTTCCTCATGACCTACCCGAGTATGCCGACCTACACCGACGCAGGGAGTCGACTGCCCACGGCCCAGACCGGCGCACAGGGTGCCCCGTGGGTCCGGCTCACCCGACCCGCGGTCGCTGGGCGGTGCGCGTCGTCGCTGCCGCCAAGGCGACGATGTGTGGGATGTGCTGATTGGAGACCGGCTCGTGCCAAACGTCAGCGGGGCTCCACCAACGTGTCTCTGTGATGATCTCGCCAGGGAGGCCCATGGGGTGCACGCTGTCTTCCGGAAGGGCCACGGTGAAGAAGGCTGAGGTCGAGTGATACTCAAGGCCACCGAACGAGTAGTTGTGCTCGCCTTCGTGGAACGGTCCGCGGAGGTCGTTCTCGTCGACCACGATCCCGACTTCTTCGCGCATTTCGCGCACGGCCGCCTGTCGAGCGGTCTCGCCGGGCTCGATCCGGCCACCGATGGTGAACCAGTAGGACTGGTTCGGGACCGCGGGGTCGTGACCACGCAGGAGGAGCACCCGCCCCCGTGGGCTGACGGGGATGACCCGTGCGGTGCGGCGCTGGATCGGTTCCACGGCTCAATGTCACCACATGACTCCAGGGTTCACTCCGATCGTACAGTTTTCGGTGTGCCTGGAAGTGGAGTCCAGCAGGCTGTTCCTGCGAGTTCGGTGGGCGGGCAAGGCGGGGTCGGCTAGGTCTCGATCCAGTAGCGACGGTACTGGCGGCCGTAGTCATTCGTGCGGACGTCTTCCAGGACGCCGCCGCAGCTCTCGATGGTCCTCCACGATGCGGTGTTGTCCTCGTAGCAGGTAGCAAGGACTCGGTCGAGGTTGTGGTTGCGGGCGATGGGAAGGATCTGGCGAAGACCCCACGATGCAAGTCCCCGCCGCCTCGCTGACGGACGGACGCCATAACCGATATGACCGCCCCTGTGTGTCAACGCAGGAGTGAGTGTGTGCCGCAGGAGGATCGACCCCAGGTACTCCTCCCCTTGCACTAGCCAGCGGTAGGTGCACGTCGGGCGCTCCGGACAGTGGACGTCCGTTTCTGAGGCGATCAGGTGCCTCACCTAAGCCGCGAACCCTGCTGCGGTTTCAACGTCTGAACCGGCTTGCAAGCCGCATCCGTCTTGCCGCTGGCCGCCCCACTCGTGAAGGGACTCGATGAACGAGGAGTGATAGCGCTGATGCGGCACGACTAGGTCGACCATGATCCGACGGTGTCAAGGGACAGTGGGACTTCCCTGTAGGCGGACAGTAGATCTCCTTGCTGGCGGACAGTTCATCTCCCTGTCCGTGGTCAGCTGATCTCCCTGGGGC
>NZ_LQBL01000032.1 GCF_001483745.1 Serinicoccus chungangensis
CCGTCTGGTGGTGGACATGCGCAAGGGCCCGCCCCTGGTGTGGGGCGGGCCCTTGCGTGAATGGTGGTCCGGCGGTGTCCTACTCTCCCACACCGTTCCCAGTGCAGTACCATCGGCGCTGTCAGGCTTAGCTTCCGGGTTCGGAATGTGACCGGGCGTTTCCCTGACGCTATGACCGCCGTAACATGTTTGACCATGTCACCAACATCAACCATGTGGGGTTGGGTTGGTTGTGGGTCAGGAACCGTGCAGTGGACGCGAGCAAAAATAGGGCTGTTGATGCTTGGGGTTGTGTTAAGTTGTCGGCTTATTAGTACCGGTCAGCTACGCACATTGCTGTGCTTCCACGTCCGGGCTATCAACCCAGTAGTCTAGCTGGGAGCCTCTCCACCCCTAGGGGGTGATGGAAACCTCATCTCGAAGTGTGCTTCCCGCTTAGATGCTTTCAGCGGTTATCACGTCCGAACGTAGCTAATCAGCGGTGCCCTTGGCAGGACAACTGACACACCAGTGGTTCGTCCATCCCGGTCCTCTCGTACTAGGGACAGCTCTCCTCAAGTTTCCTACGCGCGCAGCGGATAGGGACCGAACTGTCTCACGACGTTCTAAACCCAGCTCGCGTACCGCTTTAATGGGCGAACAGCCCAACCCTTGGGACCGACTCCAGCCCCAGGATGCGACGAGCCGACATCGAGGTGCCAAACCATGCCGTCGATATGAGCTCTTGGGCAGGATCAGCCTGTTATCCCCGGGGTACCTTTTATCCGTTGAGCGACGGCGCTTCCACAAGCCACCGTCGGGTCACTAGTCCCGACTTTCGTCTCTGCTCGACATGTCTGTCTCACAGTCAAGCTCCCTTGTGCACTTACACTCGACACCTGATTGCCAACCAGGCTGAGGGAACCTTTGGGCGCCTCCGTTACTCTTTAGGAGGCAACCGCCCCAGTTAAACTACCCACCAGGCACTGTCCCTGATCCGGATCACGGACCGAGGTTAGATATCCAGAACGACCAGAGTGGTATTTCAACGTTGACTCCACAACCACTGGCGTGGCTGCTTCACAGTCTCCCACCTATCCTACACAAGCCGTACCGAACACCAATACCAAGCTATAGTAAAGGTCCCGGGGTCTTTCCGTCCTGCTGCGCGTAACGAGCATCTTTACTCGTAGTGCAATTTCGCCGAGTTCGCGGTTGAGACAGTGGAGAAGTCGTTACGCCATTCGTGCAGGTCGGAACTTACCCGACAAGGAATTTCGCTACCTTAGGATGGTTATAGTTACCACCGCCGTTTACTGGCGCTTAAGTTCAGAGCTTCACCCAACAAGTTGGGTTGACCCGTCCCCTTAACGTTCCAGCACCGGGCAGGCGTCAGTCCGTATACATCGTCTTGCGACTTCGCACGGACCTGTGTTTTTAGTAAACAGTCGCTTCTCCCTGGTCTCTGCGGCCTTCAGCGCTAACCCGCGAGGGGTTTCACGCGTCCGGCCCCCCTTCTCCCGAAGTTACGGGGGCATTTTGCCGAATTCCTTAACCACGATTCACTCGATCGCCTCGGTATTCTCTACCTCACCACCTGAGTCGGTTTGGGGTACGGGCGGCTCGAACCTCGCTAGGAACTTTTCTTGGCAGCATAGGATCACCCTGCTTCCCGCATACGCGGTCACGATCAAGCCTCGGGCACTGATGGGGCGGATTTACCACTCCCCGGCCCTGCGCTCTTCGACGTGGACAACCATCGCCACGCGGAGGCTACCTTCCTGCGTCCTTCCATCGCTTACCTACTACCAGCTCGGGTCACGCGTTCCACCACCCGACCACCCACCTCGAAAGGTGGACAGTGTAGGGGCGGCTTCAGGCGCTTAGCATCCCCGGATTCGGTATGGGTCGGTTCTTCGCCGGTTCCGGAATATCAACCGGATGTCCATCGACTACGCCTGTCGGCCTCGCCTTAGGTCCCGACTTACCCAGGGCAGATTAGCTTGACCCTGGAACCCTTGGTGATTCGGCGGAAGAGTTTCTCACTCTTCATTCGCTACTCATGCCTGCATTCTCACTCGTGCCGGATCCACACCTCGATCACTCGGATGCTTCACTCCCGGCACGACGCTCCCCTACCCATCAGCACGCCTGAACACCACCCACAACAGGTGGTGCTGAGCGAAAGTGCTGATGCCACAGCTTCGGTGGTGTGCTTGAGCCCCGCTACATTGTCGGCGCGGAATCACTTGACCAGTGAGCTATTACGCACTCTTTCAAGGGTGGCTGCTTCTAAGCCAACCTCCTGGTTGTCTTCGCAACTCCACATCCTTTCCCACTTAGCACACGCTTAGGGACCTTAGCTGGTGATCTGGGCTGTTTCCCTCTCGACTACGAAGCTTATCCCCCGCAGTCTCACTGCCATGCTCTCACTTACCGGCATTCGGAGTTTGGCTGACGTCAGTAACCCGGTAAGGCCCATCAGCCATCCAGTAGCTCTACCTCCGGCAAGAAACACATGACGCTGCACCTAAATGCATTTCGGGGAGAACCAGCTATCACGGAGTTTGATTGGCCTTTCACCCCTACCCACAGCTCATCCCCTCAGTTTTCAACCTAAGTGGGTTCGGGCCTCCACGCGGTCTTACCCGCGCTTCACCCTGGCCATGGGTAGATCACTCCGCTTCGGGTCTAGACCCAGCGACTATGGCCGCCCTGTTCGGACTCGCTTTCGCTACGGCTTCCCCACACGGGTTAACCTCGCCACTGAGCACTAACTCGCAGGCTCATTCTTCAAAAGGCACGCCGTCACCACACACGAAATGCAGCTCCGACGGATTGTAAGCGCACGGTTTCAGGAACTATTTCACTCCCCTCCCGGGGTACTTTTCACCTTTCCCTCACGGTACTTGTCCGCTATCGGTCACGAGGGAATATTTAGGCTTAGCAGGTGGTCCTGCCAGATTCGTACGGGATTTCTCGGGCCCCGTACTACTCGGGAGGCGGCACACACAGTCACGGGTGTTTCGGCTACCGGGGTCTCACCGTCTACGCCAGGCCTTTCCAGACCCTTCACCTACACCACGCGATTTCTTACTGTGCACCAGGCTGGTAGACCCGGTACGCGCCACTCCCACAACCCCGCAGCTGCAACCCCTACCAGGTATCACACAACTACGGTTTAGCCTCATCCGCTTTCGCTCGCCACTACTCACGGAATCACATGTTGTTTTCTCTTCCTGTGGGTACTGAGATGTTTCACTTCCCCACGTTCCCTCCACACACCCTATATATTCAGGTGCGGGTGACCAGCGATGAAGCTGGCCGGGTTTCCCCATTCGGACACCCTCGGATCACAGTCTGGTTATCGACTCCCCGAGGCTTATCGCAGATTCCTACGTCCTTCTTCGGTTCCTCGTGCCAAGGCATCCACCGTGCGCTCTTAAAAACTTAACAAAAAGCAACAAAGATACAGATGCTCGCGTCCACTGTACAGTTCTCAACCAACAACCAGCCACCACCAACCAGGCCCGCCACCACACACCCCCACCAGCAAGGTGGAAGCGGGTATGACACCCAGCACGTGGCCCCAGCCGAGCAACCCGGCACGACCCACCCCCAGCCCCACGCCCGAAAGCGCACGACCAGGAGAAGACGGCCCGATCCCTCAGGACCCAACAGCGTGTTTGCACCCCACCCGGCGACACCACCCACAGCTTTCCCCGACCAACCCAGGCCAACCAGCCCCCACACAAAGGAGGACCAGACCCAGACCAGCCCGTACTCACCGACAGGCGACACCACCCCAAGCGGGGCGACAGTTCCTTGATGTTCCACCCAGAAGCAACCCCGGACACCACACTCGGGTGCACCACGGGGCCACACACACCCCCACCTCTCGGCCAGGGGCGCTTGTTGATGCTCCTTAGAAAGGAGGTGATCCAGCCGCACCTTCCGGTACGGCTACCTTGTTACGACTTAGTCCCAATCACCAGTCCCACCTTCGACAGCTCCCTCCACAAGGGTTGGGCCACCGGCTTCGGGTGTTACCGACTTTCGTGACTTGACGGGCGGTGTGTACAAGGCCCGGGAACGTATTCACCGCAGCGTTGCTGATCTGCGATTACTAGCGACTCCGACTTCATGGGGTCGAGTTGCAGACCCCAATCCGAACTGAGACCGGCTTTCTGGGATTCGCTCCCCCTCACGGGATCGCAGCCCTTTGTACCGGCCATTGTAGCATGCGTGAAGCCCAAGACGTAAGGGGCATGATGATTTGACGTCATCCCCACCTTCCTCCGAGTTGACCCCGGCAGTCTCCCATGAGTCCCCAACCACCCAAAAGGTGTTGCTGGCAACATGGAACGAGGGTTGCGCTCGTTGCGGGACTTAACCCAACATCTCACGACACGAGCTGACGACAACCATGCACCACCTGTACACCAGCCACAAAGGGAAACCACATCTCTGCAGTCGTCCGGTGTATGTCAAGCCTTGGTAAGGTTCTTCGCGTTGCATCGAATTAATCCGCATGCTCCGCCGCTTGTGCGGGCCCCCGTCAATTCCTTTGAGTTTTAGCCTTGCGGCCGTACTCCCCAGGCGGGGCGCTTAATGCGTTAGCTGCGGCACGGACCCCGTGGAATGGGACCCACACCTAGCGCCCAACGTTTACGGCGTGGACTACCAGGGTATCTAATCCTGTTCGCTCCCCACGCTTTCGCTTCTCAGCGTCAGTAGTGGCCCAGAGACCTGCCTTCGCCATCGGTGTTCCTCCTGATATCTGCGCATTCCACCGCTACACCAGGAATTCCAGTCTCCCCTACCACACTCTAGCCTGCCCGTACCCACTGCAGACCCGGGGTTAAGCCCCGGGCTTTCACAGCAGACGCGACAAGCCGCCTACAAGCTCTTTACGCCCAATAATTCCGGACAACGCTCGCACCCTACGTATTACCGCGGCTGCTGGCACGTAGTTAGCCGGTGCTTCTTCTGCCCCTACCGTCACCCCAAAGGGCTTCGTCAAGGCTGAAAGAGGTTTACAACCCGAAGGCCGTCATCCCTCACGCGGCGTCGCTGCATCAGGCTTGCGCCCATTGTGCAATATTCCCCACTGCTGCCTCCCGTAGGAGTCTGGGCCGTGTCTCAGTCCCAGTGTGGCCGGTCACCCTCTCAGGCCGGCTACCCGTCGTCGCCTTGGTAGGCCATTACCCCACCAACAAGCTGATAGGCCGCGAGTCCATCTACCACCGAACTAAATCTTTCCACACCACCCCATGCAGGGCAATGTCATATCCAGTATTAGACGCCGTTTCCAGCGCTTATCCCAGAGTGGAAGGCAGGTTACTCACGTGTTACTCACCCGTTCGCCACTAATCCACGGTGCAAGCACCGCTTCATCGTTCGACTTGCATGTGTTAAGCACGCCGCCAGCGTTCGTCCTGAGCCAGGATCAAACTCTCCGATAAAAAAACAAAACCATTACCGAACAGATAACGATCCCAACAAAAACCACAACCAGCACCCGGGGGCGGGCACCAGCCATGGCAAACAAAACATGGCATCAAAAAACAAACACGCTGTTGAGTTCTCAAGAATCGGACACACACCATCATCCGTGCGCTTTCGCGCCGTGATGTCCGGGGCTTTCTTCTAGGTTACGCACCCGCGCTTCCGGGAGTCAAATCCCGTCCGAGCCCTGCTCGGACGCTGTCGATGCGTGGTGCCGTACCCGGGACCGGCCACCTCTCGGTGTCCGTGCCTCCCTGTCGGTGCGGCGAGATGAAACTTTAGGCGACGCCGGCCGCGGACCACAAATCGGCTGGTCAGGAGGCCTTTCGGACCGCGGCGAGGCTCTTGCGGCCCCGCTTGAGCAGAGCCACCTGGCCGTGGAGGAAGTCCTCCGGGGTCAGGAGACGGTCGACGTCGTCCACCCGCGCGTTGTTAAGGCTCACGCCACCGTCGCCGACCAGACGCCGGGCCGCTCCCCTGCTGTCGGCCAGGCCGGTGCGCACCAGTGCGTCGAGCAGGCTGTCACCCGCCTCCGCCGACCCACCGGGCAGCTCGGCCGTGGCGTCCCGGAGCGTGCCGGCCTCGAGCGTCGCCGGGTCGGCCCGTCCGAAGAGGACCTGGCTGGCCGCCTCGACCTGCGCGGTGGCCGCCGCACCGTGGACGAGGGTCGTGACGTCGGACGCCAGGGCCCGCTGGGCCTCGCGCAGGTGGGGCCGCTCGCGGGCCGACTCCTCCAGGGCGCTGATCTGCTCGGCGTCGCGGTCGGTGAAGACGCGCAGCAGCTTGCCGGTCTCCCCGTCCGCCACGTTGATCCAGTACTGGTAGAAGGCGTAGGGAGAGGTCATGTCGGCCGAGAGCCACACCGCGTTGCCCTCGGACTTGCCGTACTTCATGCCGTTCTCGTCGGTGATGAGGGGCGTCGTGAGCACCTGGACCGAGGCCCCTTCGACCCGGTGGATGAGGTCGACCCCCGCGGTGAGGTTGCCCCACTGGTCCTGGCCGCCGGTCTGGAGCGTGCAGCCGTACTCGCGGAACAGGTGCAGGTAGTCCAGCCCCTGGAGCAGCTGGTAGCTGAACTCGGTGTAGGAGATCCCCTCCTGGCTCTGCAGCCGGGCGGCGATGGCCTCCTTGCGGATCATCTGGTTCACCCGGAAGTGCTGGCCAACGTCCCGCAGGAAGTCCAGCGCGCTGAGCGGCGCCGTCCAGTCGAGGTTGTTGACCATGACGACCGGGTTGTCCCCCTCGACCTCGAGGAACGGCCGGACCAGCTCCTGGATCCGCGCGACGTTCGCCGCGGCCTCGTCCTTGGTCTTGAGGACCCGCTCAGCGGTCGCCTTCGGGTCGCCGATCAGGCCGGTCGAGCCCCCCACCAGGCAGATGACGCGGTGACCCGCGCGCTGCAGGTGGCGGAGCACGATGAGCTGGACGAGATTGCCGAAGTGCAGCGACGGCGCGGTCGGGTCGAAGCCGCAGTAGACGGTGATCGGTCCGTCGTCGAAGGCCTGGCGCAGGGCGGCCTCGTCGGTGGTCTGCGCCACCAGGCCCCGCCACCGGAGCTCGTCGAGGATGTGGGTCACCGTGGGGTCCTTCCGGTCGTGGGGTCACGAGGTGCACCTCGTGGTGGGTCCAGCCTACTGGCGGCCCACCCGGTGCCCCGAGGTGCTGCGCGGCTCGCCGCGGCGCGGCGCCGCCGCCCGGTACGCCGACACCGTCACCTCCCCCGCCAGCCAGAACCGCCAGGGGAAGAGCTCGGCCGACCCGCCCTCGCCGCTCACCCCGACCCGCGGTCCCGTGCGGACCGCCCGCTCCTCCGGGCGGCCCGTGCCCGACGGCGCCGTGAGCGAGACCGGGGAGCCCGGAGCGCACAGGTCCAGCCCGTCGTGCTGCCGGTCGAGCCCCAGGGCCCGCCCCAGGTTGCCCGGCCCGCGGGCGAGGTCGCGGTCGGCGACCGGGCTGGCCCGCCCCCGCTCACGCCGGCGCCGGGCCAGCGGCACGCCGTCGACCACCTCCCCGGCCCGGATCAGGACGGCCGACGCCGCGCCCGCCGTGCCGGTGACGATGTTGGCGCAGCAGTGCAGCCCCTTGCGCTGTCGTTGTCTACATAGCGCAGCTCAGGAGCTAGACCCTCGGCGCACCCTCTCCCACTGCATGAGCCTGCCTAGCGGATTGTCCTCATCGACATAGGTGACCACTCGGGCATCGAGGAAGGTGCCACCCCGCGTTCTCATTCGCAGGCTCTCCATGGCGGTGGCGCAGTTCTCCTGCAGCACGCGCATGTCTTCATCTAGGTGGAACAGGTCAATGACCCCGCGGTCGTACAGCAGGAGTCCCTGCAGGGGCAGGAACAGCCGCAGCCCCGAGCTGTCATCGTCAATGTCGGAGTCCCGGCCCTCGATCTGGCGCAGCACCATGCTGCCGTCGCTTACGTTCCACGGTCCGACGTGCCGCGCTTCGTCACTGTGGTAAGCGCGATCTAGCCGTTCGTCGACATGCTCCAGACCGTCACGGACACCACGGATGTCGTACAGCGGGGAATCGCTCAACTCCGGCGCATCAAGGTCGATCAGCACCCGCAGTCGCGCCGCGCGCTCAGTAGCGAGCCGGGTACGGTCTGCCTTGGAACCCCACTCCTCCCGATTGCGCACGTGCGGATCGAGGATGCGATTGATGATGGTGGCCGCGAATAGGGCGCCCTGTAGGTGTCGCACAGCGGCGTCGAACTCGCTCGACTGCAGAGCTGCATCCATGGCGTCTTCGAAGCTGGCGATGAACATGCCCGCCTGAGTCTGCAGCTCATCGAGGAAGGCTAGATCGCGCAGATCCGCCGTCGCCTCGTCGGAGGCTCCCCTGGTGGCTCGGATGACAGAGCCGCGAGGTAGCCGACTGATGCCGCCCAGTCGCGACACCTCGCCCTTACCTCCGGCCTCTTGATCATCGGCCAGCGGGCTCACTCTTGGTACAGCTCCAGGTCTGGGTTCTTCACCACGAACACTGGGTCGCCGTTGTAGTCATCGAACGCGAGCCAGCCGAACTCGGCATCCAGCCCGTGGAATGCAGTCAGCCACGTCCCGGTCTGCCCCTGCATGAGCCCCGTCTGGCAGTTCTGCCCCTCGATGAATCCCGGTTGCTCGACCATGAGCATCTCCCGCCCCTCCACGTCGAATGCGTGAAGGTCCATCGCATAGGGGCCGTGGCACTCCTTCGCCACGGACTCCGAGAGGTTGTTCGTCCAGGTGATGTCTACGTACCAAAGCCGCTCGCCCTCCTCCGGCTCCAGGACGGCGGGCATGTCGGGCAGCCCGTTGGGCATAGGGATGCCGTCGCGGTCCTCGATGGCGTTGACCACAAGGTCCGCCGTGGGGCTTTCGGCTGGCTCTCCGATCTGGTGAACCTCGATAGCCTCGGGCTCGGTCGTCTCCGGCGCTTCACTCGTGGGCTCCTCGGATGTCTCCTCCTCGGTCGACTCGGCCTCACTGGTCGCCGCCTCGCTCGTCGGGGCCTCGGAGATAGTCGGGGCTTGCGTGGCGGGTGCAGATTCCGGCTCGCCCTCTGACCCCCCACACCCGGCCAGCACTAGTCCACCGACAAGAACAATGCCCACTGATCCCCGCAGCCTCATTTCGGGAGAGTAACAACCATTAGCCCCGAGGACTTGCTGGGAGCACACATCAAGTACGACGGGCAACGTTCTTCCACCACCGCTCACCCCGTAGGGCTCGCCGCATGGCCAGCTCCAGCCCCCTTTGAGCTTCCCCGGCCCTCACGGCAGCCGCTGCTCGGGTGTTGAGGTCTGGCGCATGCGCCTCATCCTGAATCGCCAACCGCGCCTCGTGACTCGCCTCATCGGCCTCCCTCACTGCGACCGACCATGCCCGCTCGACCCCGCCAGGCCCGAGCAAGCCCAGCCTGACGGATAGGGCACCGAAGCGACCCCAGTGCTCCTCGCTGAGCCTGCCCGGCTCCGACGCGCCAGGCCCCTGGTACCCGGGCACTTCCCATGCCCGCTCCAGGGGCGAGTCTGGATACTCACTCAAGAACTCCAGCGCGTCGATGTAAACCTCCAGCCGCTTGTCCCTGAGCCATGCGGCATGCCCGGTGCGGCCCTGTAGGCGCTGGCCGAGCCAGACGCCCAATAGTGGGAGTAGAGCGAGCCCGAAGACGCCCAGTGAGGGCAATGCCTCAGTCATCCGCCGCCTCCTTACTCGTCACGCCGTACCCGCCCTCTATGCCCAACTCCCGTGAAGCCGCCTCGACGTATGTGTCTACGGCGGCGTTCGCCTCCGCCATTGACGGTCCACTGTCCTCCCCGCCTCTGTCCTTCCTCGTGCGAGATGCCAGGCACCGGAGCCCTGCCTTGTTGGCCGCGCGGGCAAGATTGGCCGTGCTGGCGGGGCCTGTAAGCCGCACAACAGCGACTGACGCGCTTGCTCGTGAAAGGAGCCTCGTCGCCTCACCAACATCCGAGGTCCAGCCATTGACCAATCCTGAAAGGGCGTCAATACATTCGGCGTGGGCCTGCTTGCGCTCCTCGCGCTGGCGCAGCCGCTCGGCCCGCTGGGCCTCCTCGCGCCGATGCCGGTCCTCGTGCTCGCGTTGCTTACGCGCCTCGGCCGCGCCGTGCGCGAGCGCCTTGTCGGTTGACTTCGACTGCCACCGGGCGCCGACCCAGGCACCTGCCACGGTGCCGATGACAGGTAGTGCGTACCGCAGGAACTCCCAGAACTCAGCCACTGTGATGCCCTCTCGTGTGCCGTCGTGTCCCAGCCTGCCAGCGCCTACTGACATTCCCGGGTGCAGGCGGTGAGGGTGGGGTATGACCCCCTGCAAGGCGATCCCCAATACCGGGGGGTGATAGCTCCTCCCATTCTGCGAGAGAACCAGGGCCAATATGAACTCGCTGCAGCTCCAGTATTCCGCGCCACGACTGGCTCAGCGCCGTGCGCACCCCTGCACGCTTTGTACCACTTGTTGTGTCAGCCATGATGCCGGATGAGCCCCAGGGCACGCGGACGGGTCTCCGCGCCCCTGCCGGTGCAGACTTTCGCGCCGTCCAGCGTGCCGATGCTGGGGGTAGTTCGCTCAAAATCTGGAGGGCTCCCCCAGGGCCAACGTGAACTCGTGCTGGCCCAGGACGCAAGAAAGGCCCCCACCCTGGGGCCTCTCTCGTGGAAGCTCCCGGGGTGGGGGCGTGGTGGTGCTCAGTGGTGCTCAGCCTCGTCGCCGGGGTGCGGCACTAGGCCGTGGGCAACGGCGTAGGCGTGGTGGACCAGGCTCAGGGCGTGGCGAGGTGCGGCCGCAGCTCGTGCGGCATCCCAGGTGCGGTGGCACGGTCGGCACGCCGGGGCGTAGTGCTGGGGGTCTGCTGAGTAGGTGAACCCCACCTCGCGGCCGTGCTCCTCGATGAGCTGGTCTGGGTCAGCGCTGAGGTAGGCCCACTGGTCCGCTCGTCGGCCGCAGCGGAAGCAAAGGAGCTCACTCGCCCGGCCTCGCGCGGCCACGATGCGCTGGTGGGCAGCCGAGTAGGTGGGGCGCTCGATGTGGCGGGGGTCGGGGTGGCGCCCCCGGTCGGCGCAGTCGCTCGTCCGTCCGCCCGTCACGTTGGACAGCTTCAGCTCCTTGACGGTGCCGCAGTCGCACCGGAACCTCGCGCGCCGATGGTCTCCCAGGCGCTCGGTGAGCACCAGGCTCCCGAACCTGTCGCCGGGGTTGTGCTTCAGCTTGCGAGGTGTGGGGTTGCTCTCTCGGTGCGCCCGGGAGCGCGCCGCCTGTCGTGCCGTCCTGACCTTGCCCTGCCAGCGCTTGCAGGTGTCGCATGTCGTGCGAGGAGGTCCGGGGGTGCCAGGTGCTCGGGGCGGGAGCTCGCGGCCGCAGTGCCGACAGGCGGGGGTGCTCGGTGGGGTGGTCATGCGCGGTTCTTTCCTTCCTTGGGTGGTCCGGGGTAGGGGTGGTCCGGGGCCAGAATGGCCCACTCCCGTAGGCCCCTGACCTGCGGCGACGCTCTCGATAGGCAGGCCGTTTCAGGGGTCCTGGGGTGATTACCTTCAGAGGCCAGAAAGGGGCCATCTATCGGGAGCATCGTTGCTGGTCAGAGACATATGCCCAGGTCAGGCCGCACGACGCTCGCGCTCTCGGGTGCGCCGTGCGGCTCGGGTGCACGCCTCGGTGCAGTAGCGAGCCCGGCCGGTAGCTCGGAATCCCTCCCCGCAGTGCGCGCAGGGCTTGCCCTCCGTGCCGCCCTTCAGCAGCTCGGCCAGCTCGGCACGATTGGCCTTGGCATGGTTGGACCGGGCAGGCACCTGGTTGGGTCGCCAGTCGTCGGCGCGGCGGCGCAGGGCCAGGTAGGCGCGCAGGGCCTTGCGGTCGGCCTCGGTGGGCACCTCGGCCAGGGCGGAGCCCAGGTCACGGTGCAGCGCCCAGTCGGTCCAGCCGGTGACCTCGCGCAGCACCCTGCGGCCCTGCTCGGTCCTGACCTTTTCGCAGGGCTTGCAGCCTGCCGTCGGGTGGCTCGTGGTGGTCCCTGCCAGGGCGAGCGGCAGGTGCTCCAGGCGGGCAGCTCGGGCGGCGCAGGGGTTGCACAGCCCCTCGGTGGCGTAGCGGTCTCTGGGCCGGGTCGTCGGCGCTCCCTTGGGGTCGCCCGACGTCCGGGAGGAGGGCGCGCCGTAGACGTCCAGCTAGGAGCTAGGGGCTACAGCCGCACCGGGCCGACGGCCGGGTGCCAGCTCGTGCCCTCGTGCACCAGCGCCACCACCTCGGGCAGCACCCCATCCTCCGTGAGGTAGACGAACGTCCCGTCGTCCTCCTCGGCCACCTGCCAGCCCAGCCGGTAACAGCTCCCTCACTGCCCGGCCCCAGTCGGCCTCCTGCATCGACATAGGTCCACCCTCGGCCAGCGGATCGTCGATGTCGTCGCAGGGTGCCGGGCGCAGGAGCCCTCCTACCCCCTGCCCCTCGTGCAGTAGTGCCGTGTGCGTCCCGAACTCCAGCGTCCTCGTGTGCTCGATCATGCGTCCTGTCCTCTCTGTCGTGGTCTCTCACTAGGTGCCGCCCGTCGGGCCTCAGTCGGTGTCACTCGCCCTCTGGGTCGCCCTCGCCCGTGCTGGGCGTGATGATCCGCAGGGCCAGGTCATTGGCCCAGCCGTTGCGCTCGAAGGCCAGTAAGGATCGGTCCGGCTTCGCCTTGGAGCCGCGCCCGCGTGGCGCGCAGGTGATCGCCCCGAACAGGTGGCGTAGCAGCTCGCGCCGCCCGTCCTGCCCGCGCTCCCGGTCCTGCCACCACGCGAGCATCCCCTCACGGTCCAGCTTATCGACGGCGAGCCCGCCACGCCCCCGCTCCAGGCCCTCCAGCTTGCCCTCGACCTCGGCCAGCTTGGCAGTGGTCGCCGCCTGCTCAGTCCTCCACTGCTCGCGCGTCAGCAGCCCCTCTCGCCTGTCCTCCAGCAGCTCGCCCACCAGCCCTCGCAGGCGCTCCACCTCGGCGCGAGCGGCGTGGACCTCCTCCGTGATCCCTTCCCCCTCCGAGGCGGGGTGGAAGCTCGGAGAGGAAAGCAGTGCAAGGGCCGTCTCTGACAGGTGCTCGTCCAGCCACTCGCGCGGCCAGGCGTTGCATCGCTTCGTGCAGCAGTAGTACCGATACGTCTTGCCACGTTGGGTCTGGCTGAACACGCGCATAGCGCCGTCGCAGCTCGCGCAGAACAGCAGGCCGGTCAGCAGGCCGGTGCGCTTGGTGCTCGCCGCCTGGCGTCGCCCCGGCCGGGTCAGCTCGCGCTCCACTCGTCGGAACGTGTCCTCATCGACTAGCGGCGCCCAGGTGCCGTAGGTGTCCAGCTCCGTGTGCACACCCCCACCCTCTGAGCGGGTCAGCTTGCCGATGTTGCGGGGATGGATCAGCAGACCCCGCACCGTCGTCGGCCTGAACTCCCCGCCCTCGGGCTTGTTCCTGGTCTCAGTAGTCCTGACGCCTGCCTCGCGCCAGGCGCGAGCAATACCGGCGATGCTCGCACCCTCCAGCACCTGGGCATAGGCCCGGCGCAACAGCGCGGCCTCGCTCTCGCGGAGAGTCCCGTCCATGTTGTAGCCGAACGGTCGCCGGACCCAGAACGGACGCCCCTGGCGTCGCCTCTGCTCGTGGGCCGAACGCTGGCGCTCTCCCTTCTGCTCGGTTTCGTAGGTCGCCCACGCGGTGACGGTGCGGGCGACGGCGCGACCGGCAGGGTTGGACAGGTCCAGCTTGCCTCCGGCCACGGTGTGCACGTCCACGCTCAGCTCCAGGACACGCTCCAGCTCCGGCGTCAGGCGGACCAGCCGGTCCAGGTGCCAGCAGACGATGCGCTCGGGCTTGCTCTCCAGCAGACGCTCAAAGGCTGGCCGCAGCTTGCCGCTCGTCGCGCTGATCGAGTTGTCCACCAGCACCTCCGAGACCTCCCATCCGCTGCGCTCGCACAGCTCCCGACACTCTCGCTCCTGGCGCTCGACCCCGGCCCCCTCGCCCGTGGCGTCCAGGCTGATCCGGGCGTAGATCGTCGCCGTGCTCATCGAGCCACCCCCTTGGCGTCGGCCCTCGGGCTACGTCGGTAGGTGGAGACGGTGCCGTCTCCCGTGATCCAGAACCGCCAGGGCACGTCGGCCGCACGGGACACGCCTACGCGCGGACCCGAGCTGATCGTCTCGACCGGCTTACCCGGCTCCAGCCACACGGGAGACTCCCGGTCCAGCAGGTCTGTGCCGTAGTCCTCCCCCGTGATGCCCAGCGCGCGGGCTAGATTGCCCGGCCCGCTCGCCAGCTTGTGCGCGGGCAGGCTCCCCCGTCGCTCCAGCGCTAGGGCCTCCCCCTCCACTACCTCGCCAGCTCGCAACAGCACGGCACTGGCGATGCCCTCAGTCCCAGTAACAACGTTGCAGGCCCAGTGCGCCCCATAGGCGCGATACACGTACAGCAGTCCCGCCCTGCCGAACATGGCCCGTGTCCGCTCGGTCTCACCCCGCCAGGCGTGCGAGGCCGGGTCATCGCCTCCGGCGTAAGCCTCGGTCTCGGTGATGCGCAGGACGGTGCGGCCCTCGGCAGCGTCGCGCACCAGCAGGCAGCCGAGAAGGGCGCACGCCACCTCGGTGGCCGAGCCACGAATCTGTATGTCCATATCGGCATCGTAGGCCGTGGCTGAGGTAGACGTAGAGGTGGCCCGCCGGCCCGAACATCACGCCGGTGCGCGCCGTCGGCCCCCGGTAGGCGTGCGACCCGGGGTCGGAGGTGCCGGCGTAGGCCTCCACCTCGGTCAGCCGCACGGACACCCCGTCGTGGGTGAGGACGCACCCGAGCAGCCGAGGAGCGACGTCCAGCACCGGACCGGACAGCTCGGTCCGCCAGACCGTCCTCCCGCTGCCGCCCCGCACCTCGGACGGCGCGACCGGGCGGTCAGTCACGGATGGCGGGCATCTCGCGCACCCAGTGCCGCAGCCGCGCGAGCTGCTTGAGCAGGTGCGCCCGCTGCTCGGTCACCCGGACGGGTGCCGTCCCGCCGTGGGCGTTGCGCGAGGCCAGGGAGCCGGGGACGGTGAGCACCGACCGGACCCCCGGGTGCAGGTGCGGACTGATGGAGGCCAGGGCGGCGTCGTCCAGGTCCTCCAGCCCCATCCCCCGCTCCTCGCAGTGCCGCACGCACGCGCCGGCCACCTCGTGGGCGACCCGGAACGGCACCCCTTCGCGCACCAGCCACTCGGCCACGTCCGTGGCCAGCGAGAAACCCTGCGGCGCGAGCTCCTCCAGCCGTCCGGGGTGGAAGGTGAGGGTGGCCACCATCCCCGAGACCGCGGGCAGCAGCACCTCCAGGGTGTCGACCGCGTCGAACACCGGCTCCTTGTCCTCCTGGAGGTCGCGGTTGTAGGCGAGCGGCAGGCCCTTGAGCGTGGCCAGCAGCCCGGCGAGGTCACCGATGAGGCGGCCCGCCTTGCCGCGCGCCAGCTCGGCGACGTCGGGGTTCTTCTTCTGGGGCATGATGCTCGAGCCGGTCGAGAAGGCGTCGTCGAGCGTGACGAAGCCGAACTCCGCCGTCGCCCAGAGGATGACCTCCTCGGCGATGCGTGACAGGTCGACCGCCGTCATCGCCATGACGAAGGAGAACTCCGCCGCGAAGTCGCGCGAGGCGGTCCCGTCGATGGAGTTGTCGACGGCCCGCGGCATACCCAGGTCGTGGGCGACCGACTGCGGGTCGAGCCCCAGCGAGGACCCGGCCAGGGCGCCGGAGCCGTAGGGCGAGACCGCCGCGCGCTGGTCCCAGTCCACGAGCCGCTCGACGTCGCGCACCAGGGCCCAGGCGTGGGCCTGCAGGTGGTGCGCGAGGAGCACCGGCTGGGCGTGCTGCAGGTGGGTCCGCCCCGGCATGGCCACCTCGGGGTGGGTCGCGGCCTGGTCGACCAGGGCCTGCACCACCTCGAGCACCCGGGCGCCGAGCAGTCTGGCCTGGTCCCGGAGGTACATCCGGAACTGCGCCGCGACCTGGTCGTTGCGCGACCGGCCGGCCCGCAGCCGTCCTCCCACCTCCGGCCCGGCGCGCTCGATGAGCCCCCGCTCCAGCGCCGTGTGCACGTCCTCGTCCGTGTCGAGGGCGACGAACTCACCCGACCCGAGGTCGGCGAGCAGCTGCCCCAGGGCCGCCAGCATCGCCTCGAGGTCCTCGTCGGACAGCAGGCCGGCCCGGTGCAGGACCCGGGCGTGCGCCCGCGAGCCGGCCAGGTCGTAGGGGGCCAGCCTCCAGTCGAAGTGCGTGCTCTTGCTCAGGGCGGCCAACGCGTCGCTGGGGCCGCCGGTGAAGCGGCCTCCCCACAGGCTCACGGTCATGTCACCAGTGTGTCAGGTGGCGTCGCGCTGATCGGGCTCGGCCGCCAGCGCGAGCAGCCGGTGCGCCGTGTCCGGGCCACCCGCGGGGTCCGTGGTGATGACGAGGATGGTGTCGTCCCCGGCGATCGTGCCCAGGATGTCCTCGGCGTCGCTGCGGTCGATGGCCGAGGCGAGGAACTGCGCGGCGCCCGGCGGCGTGCGCAGGACCACCTGGTTGCCGACCGAGCGCGCGCTGACGAGCAGCTCCTGGCAGAGCCGGGCGAGCCGGTGGCTGACCTCCACCTGGTCCTGGGCGGGCCGGGGGGTGTGGTCACCGCCCTCACCGGGCACGGCGTAGACCAGCTGTCGCCCGCGGCGCACCTTGACCGCGTCCAGCTCGACGAGGTCGCGGGACAGGGTGGCCTGGGTGACCGAGATGCCGTCCTCGGACAGCAGGTCCAGCAGCTGCCCCTGCGAGCCCACCGCGTGCCGTTCCAGCAGGTCGCTGATGCGCTGGTGTCGCGCGGCACGGGTCATGGGGATGGAGCTCACGATGCACGACTATACCGACGTCTGCAAGATTATACACCCAGGGGGGCACCCGGGAGAGCGCTAGCGTGCACCCATGGCGCACCCGCTCATGGTGGACCCGGACAGCCCGCTGCTGGGGCGGCTGCGGGCGCTCTGCCTGGCGCTCCCAGGGTCCGCGGAGAAGACCAGCCACGGGCACCCGGCGTTCTTCACGGTGAAGGTGTTCGCCTACGTCGGCGCCTCGGTCAAGGTCGACGGGGCGTACGTCCAGCACCCGGACTCGGTGGTCGTGAAGCCGCACCCCGACGAGGCGCGGGCCCTGCTGGAGCAGCCCCGGTGCTTCCGGCCGGCCTACCTCGGCCCCGCCGGCTGGGTGGGCGTCGACCTCGACGACGACAGCGACCGGCTCGAGGTCGCCGAGCTCGTCGAGGAGTCCTACCGCGCGACCGCCCCCCGCACCCTGGTCACCCGGCTGGATGCAGGTCGGGGATGACGAGGACCCCGAGGGTGGGGTCCCTCGGAGGCACCCCGTCCCCGGACGAGCGGCGTGCTCACGTGCTCACGACCCGGCGCCACCCCAGAGCTCCTGCAGGAGCCGCACGGCGGCCTCGCCGCGGGAGCGCTGGAAGGGACGCAGGGTGGGCAGCCCCGGGGCGGCCGGGCGCCGGGCCGCGTCGAGCAGGTAGCCGCCCAGCCCGGCGACGACGCCCAGGACGTCCTCCCGGGTGGCACCCAGTGCCTGCAGCGCCGGTAGGTGGCGGGGCAGGTCCACGTCGCCGACCGCCCGGACGTCCACCAGGAGCGAGGTGGCGTCGAACCAGGCCGCGCCGCGGCTGGCCCACGGCCAGTCGACGACCCTGACCCGGCCGCCCGGCTCGACCAGCAGGTTGTCGGCCCGCACGTCGGTGTGCACGACGGCGTCTCCCGAGAGCCGGGCGAGGATGCGCAGGGACAGGTCGTGCAGCTCCGGCAGCCGGGGGGCGAGCCACGGGTCCAGGTCGGGAGGTGGGTCCTCGACGACCCGTGCCCAGCAGCCGAAGGGCTCGGCCAGCTCGGTCGGCAGCTCCGGCCAGGAGCGGGGCGCGGGGTGCTGGGCGACCTCCCCCAGGGCGTCCAGGGCGGCTGCCAGCTCGTCGGTGGCCCATGGTGCGTGCGGGTGACGGCCGTCGACCACCTCGGTCATGACCGCGACCCACCCCTCCTCGTCGAGGACCCCGAGCAGGGCCGGGGCGACGTCGAGACCGTCCGCGGCGAGACCGGCGAGCACCGCGGCCTCGCGGCGGTGCAGACCGGGCGAGTCCGGGTTGGGGTGGGGGCCGACCGCCTTGACGAAGGCCCGCCCGCCGCCGCCCGTGCGGACCCGGTCGGCCGAGCCCGGGGAGAAGCCGCCCGGCTGGGAGACCGCCTCCACGACGGGGCCGCCGAGGACGTGTGCGGCCCAGTCGTGCACCACGGTCGGCAGCTCGGCCCAGCGGAGACGGACGCCGAACTCCTCCACGTCAGGTGGCCAGCGGGTCGTCCTCGCCCCAGGGGCGCAGCCGGAGCATGCGGGCCCCGTCGGGGAGGCCGCGGGCCGACCAGTCACGCAGGGTGTCGAGGTCGTCGGCGCCCGCCCGGACCATCCGGCCCGAGAAGCCGTCGAGCTCGCCCGAGGCGAAAGCCAGGAGCAGGTCGGTCACGTCCCGTGGAGCCGTCCACTCCGTACGGCCCTCGTGCATGCGCATCGAGTGGGTCATGTCCGTCTCGACGACGCCCGGCGCCAGGTCGAAGGCCAGCACCCCGTGCTCGGCCCCGGCGGCCGCCACCCCGCCGGTGATGCGGGCCAGGGCCGACTTGGAGCCGCAGTATGCCGTGAGGTCGGCGCGCTCCTTGGTGCCCGACCCGGAGTTGATGTTGACGACCCGGCCACCGCCCGCCGCGATCATGTGCGGCACGACCGCGCGGGTCATGAGGAACGGGCCGCGCACGTTGGTGACCATGACCTGCCACCACTCCTCGACGTCCGCCTCCCAGAGCGGGACCTCGGTCTCGATGAGGCCGGCGTTGTTGACGAGCAGGTCGATGCGGCCGTGCCGGTCGACGACGTCGGCCACGACGGAGGCCACCTGGTCGGCGTCGGTGACGTCGCACGGCATACCCTCGGCGCCCTCGGCGCCCTCGGCGACCGTGCCGGACCGGGACACGCCGACGACCTGCCACCCGGCGTCCAGCAGGGCCGCCACCGCGAGGGCGCCGATGCCCCGCGAGGCCCCGGTCACCAGAGCCACCCGCGCGCTCATCGCTGCACCGCCCCGTGGTCCTGGGCGGCCCGGCCGACGGCGGCGTCGCGGGCGGCGTTGACCTCCTGGGTGGTGAGCGTCCGGTCCGGTGCCCGGAAGTGCATGCGGAAGGCCAGGGAGTGACGGTCCTGCGCGACCTGGTCGCCGGCGTAGACGTCGAAGAGCTCCAGGCTCTCCAGGAGCTCGCCCGCCCCCGCCTGCAGCGACTCCTCGACCGCGCTGAAGCGGACCCCGCGGGGCACCTCCAGCGCCACGTCCGAGGTCGCGAGCGGGTGGGTGGACAACGGGCTGGCCTGGGTGCGGTGGTCGCTGGCCGCGACGAGGACGTCGAGGTCGAGCTCGGCGGCACTGGTGCGCGGCGGGAGCCCCAGGCGTTGGACCACCGTCGGGTGGAGCTCACCCGCCCAACCCACCAGGGTCCCGTCGACCAGGGTGAGGTCGACGCAGCGACCCGGGTGGAAGGACGCCCTCTCGCTCTGCTCCCGGCGGACCTCCACCCCCAGGGCGTCGGCGACGGCGTGCGCCCACCCGACGACGTCCACGACGTCGACCGGGCGACCGCGGCCCCACCAGCCGGACCGGTCGGCCTGGCCGGCGGCCATGACCGCCACATGCCACGGCTGCGCGGGCACGGCGGAGCGGATCTGGCTCAGGACCTCGTCGTCGGGCTGCTCGCCGACACCGGGCACGGGGGCCAGCATCTCCCCCGAGGGCAGCGTCACGCTGTCGATCTCGAAGAGCGCGACGTCCCGGCTGCCGCGGGAGACGTTGCGGCGCAAGGCCTCCGGCAGGGTCTGCAGCAGGGCGGTCCGCAGCAGCGGCGCCTCGTCCGACAGCGGGTTGGCCAACCGCACCGCGTCGCGGTGCGGGTCGCCCTCGTCCAGCGCGAGCTCGTCGAAGCGCTCGGTACCGACGAACGGGTAGGTGAGGACCTCCTGGAGGCCCTGGCCCGCGAGGGCCGTCGCCACCGCCCGACGGGCCCGCTGGCCGTGGGTGAGGCCACGGCCGCCCACCGCCCGCGGGACGACCGACGGGATCTTGTCGTAGCCGTCGATCCGGGCGACCTCCTCGACCAGCCCGGGGGCGTCGGTGAGGTCGGGGCGCCAGCTCGGCGGTCGGACGGCGACCACCCGGTTGCCGGCATCCCCCTGCACCTCGCACCCGATGACGCGCAGGATCTCGCGCACCCGGTCCAGGGCGTAGTTGACCCCGACGTAGCGGCTGGCCAGCGTCAGGTCGAGGTCGACGACCGGCCGCTCCGGTCGCTCGTCGACGTCGGTGACCGCCGGGTCGGCGTGCCCTCCCCCGTGCTCGACGAGCAGGTCCACGGCCAGCTGGGCGGCGGCCGCCGTGACGTCCGGGTCCACCCCGCGCTCGAACCGCTTGGCCGCCTCGCTGGAGAGCCGGTGCCGCCGCGACGTGCGGCCGACCGACCGGGCGTCGAAGTGGGCGGACTCGATGAGCACGTCGGTCGTCACCCCAGGGGTCACCTCGCCGTCCTCGCCACCCATGACGCCGGCCAGCGCGAGCACCCGCTCGCCGCCGTCGGTGATGAGCAGGTCCTCGGGGTCCAGCGCCCGGTCCACGTCGTCCAGCGTGGTCAGCCGCTCTCCCGGGCGGGCCCGCCGGACCACGACCGGGCCGGTGAGGGTGGCCAGGTCGAAGGCGTGCAACGGCTGGCCGAGCGCCAGCATGACGTAGTTGGTCACATCGACCGCGAGCCCGATCGGGCGCATGCCAGCCTCGGTCAGCCGCCGGGCCATCCACTCCGGGGTGGTCCGGGTGAGGTCGATGCCGCGCACCACCCGGGCGAGGTACCGGTCGCAGCCCGGGACCCCCTCGAGCGGGGTCTCGTCGGCGAGCCGCACGGCATACCCCTCCCCCTCGCCGCGGTCGACGGGCAGCGAGGCGGGATCGGTGTAGGCCGCGCCCGTGGCGTGCGAGTACTCCCGGGCGATGCCACGGATCGAGAAGCAGTAGCCGCGGTCCGGGGTGACGTTGACCTCCACGGTCTCCCGGTCCAGACCGAGCACCCCGACGAGGTCGTCCCCCGGGGCCAGCCGCGCGACGACCTCGGCGGGCAGCAGGCGGGGCAGCACCAGGATGCCGTCGTGGTCCTCCCCGATCCCGAGCTCGCGGACCGAGCAGATCATGCCGGCCGACACGTGGCCGTAGGTCTTGCGCGCGCTGATCGTCAGCGGGCCCTGCGGGGTCGGCAGGCTGCCGCCGGGCAGGATGACCGCCACGAGGTCGCCGACCCCGAAGTTGTGCGCCCCGCAGACGATGCCCTGGGGCTCGCCGCTGCCGTTGGCGTCCCCGACGTCGACCTGGCACCAGTTGATGGTCTTGCCGTTCTTCTGCTCCTCCGGGGTCATCTCGAGCACCCGGCCGACGACGAGCGGGCCGCCGACACCGCTGGTGTGCAGCCCCTCCTCCTCCAGCCCCACCGACACGAGGTCGGCGGCGATCTGCTCGCCGGTCACGCCCTCGGGCAGCGTGACGTAGTCGCCCAGCCAGTCGACCGGTACCCGCATCAGATCTCCATCCCGAACTGCGCGTTGAAGCGCACGTCTCCCTCGATGAGCTCTCGCATGTCCGCGATGCCGTGCCGGAACATCGCCGTGCGCTCCACCCCCATGCCGAAGGCGAAGCCCTGGTAGCGCTCGGGGTCGACACCGCACGCGCGCAGCACGTTGTGGTGGACCATCCCGCAGCCACCCCACTCGATCCATCCGGTGCCGCCGCACGTCCGGCAGGGCGTCGCGGTCGGCTCGCCGCGGCAGACGAAGCAGCGGAAGTCCATCTCCGCGCTGGGCTCGGTGAAGGGGAAGTATGCCGGTCGCAACCGGCTCACGATCCCGGCCCCGAACATGGCCTCGGCGAGGCGGTCCAGGGTGCCCTTGAGGTGGGCCATGGTCAGACCCTCGTCGATGGCCAGACCCTCG
Source organism: Serinicoccus chungangensis (assembly GCF_001483745.1). Taxonomy (GTDB): domain Bacteria; phylum Actinomycetota; class Actinomycetes; order Actinomycetales; family Dermatophilaceae; genus Ornithinicoccus; species Ornithinicoccus chungangensis_A. Next base: position 22,053 of record NZ_LQBL01000032.1, read on the forward strand.
AGCTGGTGGAAGACGGGGGTGTGCGTGGCGTCGAGCTCGTCGGTGCGGAAGGTCTTGCCCGGCACCGCGACGTAGAGCGGCACCCCGCGCTCCAGCAGCGAGCGCGCCTGCACGGGCGAGGTGTGGGTGCGCAGCACCAGCCCCGCCTTGGCCGGCTCGACGAAGAAGGTGTCCTGCATCTGCCGGGCCGGGTGGTCCTTGTCGAAGTTCAGTGCGTCGAAGTTGAACCACTCGGCCTCGACCTGCGGCCCCTCGGCGATCTCCCACCCCATGCCGACCATCGCGTCCGCCATGCGCTCGGCGGTGACGGTCAGCACGTGGCGACGACCCAGCGGGCGGCGCCCCGGCGCGACCGTGAGGTCCATGGCCTCCTCGACGAGGATGCGCTCGTCCCGCTCGGCCTCCAGCTCCTGCTGGCGCCGCCCCAGCGCCTGGTTGACCCGCCCGCGTGCCTGGCCGACGAGCTTGCCGGCCGCGGCCTTCTCCGGACCCGGCAGACCGCCGATGGCCCGGTTGGCCAGCGCCAGCGGTGAGCGGTCCCCGGCGTGGGCCAGCCGCACCTCCTTCAGCCCGTCCAGGTCGCCGGCCCGGGCGATGGCCTCCAGGGCCTGTGCGACGTGGGCCTCGATGCTCTCCTCGGTCAGCGCGGGCGCCGACGACGCCGGGTCGCCCCCCTCGCGCGGCGACCCTCCCTCGTCGGTGCCTGCGGGCATACCGGCTGGACTGGGGTCATGGGTGGCGTCGGACACCTGCGCAAGTCTAGGTGCGCGCCGTCGGCGCTCACGACCGGGTTTCCGCGACGGACCCCTGCCGGGCCGGATCACGGCCCCGGCCGCGTCCGGCGGCCCTCAGGGGCCGGGCGTCGAGGCGGCGGCGGAGGCGTGCAGGCAGACCGTCGCGGCCATCGCGAGGTTCAGCGACTCCGCACGCTCGATGGGGATCGAGACGCCGACGTCGCACGCGGCGAGCACGTCGGCGGGCATCCCCCAGGCCTCGTTGCCGAGGACCCACGCGTGCGGCCCGCCCAGGTCGGCGTCCGGGAGCGGGACCTCCCCCGCCCCGTCGGCGGCGAGCAGCCGGATCCCGCGCGCCCGGCAGGCCTCCAGCAGCTCCTGCACCGGTGTCCCCACGCTCACCGGCAGGTGGAAGAGAGCACCGACGGTGGAGCGCACGACCTTGGGGTGGTGCACGTCGACGGAGGCGGCGCTCAGGAGCACCGCCGCGGCACCGAAGGCGCTCGCCCCCCGCAGCACGGTGCCCGCGTTGCCGGGGTCCCGCACGTGCGTGAGGACGACGGCGAAGTCCCGGGGTCCCACGGCGTCCAGCGCCTGGTCGAGGGGCACGTCGACCTGCTCGGCGACGGCCAGCACCCCCTGCGGCGAGCCGGTGTCGGCCATCGCCGACAGCACCTCGTCGGTGCACATCCAGGTCGGCACCTCCGCCTCGCGGGCCGCGTCGAGGATCTCGGCATGCCGCCGCCCCGCCTCCGCGGTGACGTAGAGAGCGCGGGTGTGGCCCCCGGCATACCGGAGCAGCTCGCGCACGGCCTGCGGTCCCTCGACGAGGAACCGGCCGGACCTCGCGCGGGCAGAGCGACGCCCCAGCGCCGAGACCTCCCGGACCCGGTCGCTGCGAGCGTTGCTCAGCAGCGGCCGGTCGGAGGCGCTCATGCGCTGGGGCGTCGGTGCGTCGTGCGGCGGCTCAGGCCGCGGACTCTGCCGCGGTGCCGGTGGCCGGCACGTGGGCGCGGGAGAGCTCGACCAGCGCGGCGAAGGCCGGCTCGTCGTGGACGGCGAGCTCGGCCAGCATGCGGCGGTCGACCTCGACGCCGGCGGCCTTGAGGCCCTGGATGAACCGGTTGTAGGTCATCCCGTGGGCGCGGGCGCCGGCATTGATGCGCTGGATCCAGAGACGACGGAAGTCACCCTTGCGGGCGCGCCGGTCGTTGTAGCTGTAGACCAGGCTGTGGGTGACCTGCTCCTTGGCCTTGCGGTAGAGCCGGCTGCGCTGCCCGCGGTAACCGCTGGCGCGCTCCAGGACGACCCGGCGCTTCTTGTGGGCGTTGACCGCCCGCTTCACGCGTGCCACGTGAGTACTCCTTGACTAGTGCTTCAGGGGGTGGGTTCGAGGGGAAGGCGCCCGGTCAGAGACCGAGCATCTTCTTGACCTTGCGGACGTCGCTGGGCGCGACCTCCTTGTCGTTGACCAGCCGGCGCGCGGCCTGGCTGCTGCGCTCCTGGAACTTGTGCACGTGGCGTGCGCGCTGGTGCATGAGCTTGCCGGAACCCGTCACGCGGAACCGCTTCTTGGCGCCGCTGTGGGTCTTCATCTTCGGCATGAGCCGATCTCCTTCGTCGTCATCGTCTCGCCCGGGGTGCCGGGCGTGGTTCTGTGGGGTGTGCCGGTGGCCGCGGGCCCGAGCCGTGGGCCCGCGCCCGCAGGCTCACTGGGCGTCGCCGGCGAGGGCCGCCCCGTCGTCCGTCGGACCGGTGGGCTGCTCACCCTGGGCGCGCTCGGCGTCCCGACGCTTCGCCTGCCGGACCTGGGCCTTCTTGGCGGTCGGGCCGAGGACCATGACCATGTTGCGGCCGTCCTGCTTGGGTGCGCTCTCGACGTGGCCCAGCTCGACCACGTCCTCGGCCAGCCGCTGCAGCAGCCGGAAGCCCAGCTCGGGCCGGGACTGCTCGCGACCGCGGAACATGATGGTCACCTTGACCTTGTCGCCCGCCTTGAGGAACCGCACGACGTGGCCCTTCTTGGTGCCGTAGTCGTGGTCGTCGATCTTCGGACGGAGTTTGATCTCCTTGATGACCGTGTTGACCTGGTTCTTCCGTGCTTCTCTGGCCTTCATGGCGGCTTCGTACTTGTACTTGCCGTAGTCCATGAGCTTGGCGACCGGAGGGCGCGCCATCGGGGCGACCTCGACCAGGTCGAGGTCGGCCTCGGCCGCCAGCCGCAGCGCGTCCTCGACGCGCACGATGCCGACCTGTTCCCCGTTGGGGCCCACCAACCGCACTTCCGGGACCCGGATGCGGTCGTTGATGCGAGGCTCGCTGATGTGCCTGCTCCTTCGTCGTCGTGTCGTGACGACCCCGAGCACCAGAAAGGCCTCCTGGCACCGGGTGCGCAAGAGGCCGACGGCGACGAGCCGCGCGACGGATCGCGAGGACGTCACACCCGCTCGGTGCTCGCACCGGGCGGGACCGGGACCCGGCGACCTGGACGGTCGACGCGGGTGGAGGCGGGGCCTCTCTTGCACGTCGGGCACGCGTACGCCCGACTGGTCACCGTCAAGGGTAGCAGACGGGGGCGGCCCGCCCCGAGCTCTGTCGGGACGGGCCGCCTGGTGGAGGGCTGCTGACCTGGTCGGTCAGCCGGCCCTCAGCACCCGATCTTGCGGAGGGCGAAGTCCTCCGTCACGATCCGGCCCCGCGGCACCCGCACGTCGTCCACCGTCGGACGGTACCCGTCCTTGGCGACGATCGTCTGGTACCGGCCCGTGATCACCCAGTAGGCGTAGGACCCGTCGTCCTCGGTGATGAGGCTGTAGCCGGGCTCGTCACCGCGGTTGGGGGTGAGGTCGACGACCGCCCCTCCGAGACCGACCCGCGAGGTGTCGCACTCGACACCCTCGACGGTGCCCTGCATCTTGCCCCAGTTGCGCGGCGGCGTGACATGCATCGTCACGTCGATCGGCTCGAGGTCCTGCGGGGTGTTCGTCCGGATACCGATGCCGGCGGTGTAGTCGCCCGGCTGGGCGACGTCGGCGTCGGTGGTGACGGTGACCCGCACCCGCTCACCCGGCTCGAGGGTGAACTCCATCGGGTCCACGGTCAGCCAGTCGACGTCCGCCGCGCTCGACCCGCAGTCGTCGTAGCCGGGCAGCTGCTCGGCCACGTCGATCGGGGTGAAGCCGCCGGTGGAGCCACCGACCTTGGCGATGCCGCAGGCCATACCACCGCGGTAGACGGCGGCGCTGCTGGCCGGGATCTCCGACCACTCGCCGGACGCCCCGTCGAGCGCGAAGCTCGCGTTGGTGACGGCACCACCCTGGACCCCACCGTTGACGACCAGCTGGCCGTTGGCGCCAGAGGCCTGGGCGGCCCAGTGGTCGGCGGGGGCGTCGGGCAGCTCGGTCCAGCTGTCGCTGCCCGGGTCGTAGGCGTAGGTGTCGGCGATCCCGCCGGAGCCCGGGTTGCCACCCGAGCACAGCACCTGACCGTCGACCCCGCCGCAGACGACGAAGGCGGCCGCGACCGGGTAGTCGGCCAGCTGCTGCCAGCTGTCGTCGGCCGCGTCGTAGGCCATGACCGTGTCGCTCATCGGCGTGCACTCGGCCGTCGTGCAGCCACCCACCGAGTAGAGCATCCCGTCCAGGACCGCGGTCCCGGCGGCCGACCGGGCCTCCGGCGCCGCAGCCGCCGACGACCAGGAGTCGGCACCGGGGTCGTAGGTGTGGGTGGCGCTGGAGACGCCGCCGTCCACCCAACCGCCCGTGACGACGATCCGACCGTCGACCGCACCGGCGGTGACCGCCGAGGCGGCCTCCGGGAGGGCGGCTGCCTCGACCCACGCCATGGCGGCGGGGTCGTAGCGGTTGACGTCGGCGAAGGCCGCCGAGCCGGTCGTGCCGCCCAGCGTGTACCAGTCGCCGTCGAGGTTCACCACCCGGTTGTCCATGGCCACCCGCGGGTAGTCGCTCAGCGGGGTCCACGGGTCGGCGGCCACCCGGACGGGGTCGGCCGCACCGGTGCTGCCGAACCTGCCGGTGGTCCCGGCCGCCAGCGAGGTCTCCACGTCGAGCGTGACGACCTCACCCCCGTCTCCCTCGTAGCTCGCACCCATGCGCTCGGTGGAGCCGTCGACGCGCAGGATCTCGAACTCGCCGGCCTGCTCGGTCATGGTCACCTCGGCGGCGCCCGACCCGGTGTTGTTCACCCAGAACCGGTGGTTCCGCGTCGACCCGAGCGGCTGGTAGACCTCGATCTCGCTCTCGTCCACGACGACGAAGCCGGAGCCGAGGACGAAGTCCGCGCGCACCGCGTCGGACGCGGCGACGGTGACGTCCTGCGTGGTGGACGCGAAGCCGCGGGCCGAGGCCTCGAACGGGTGCGTCCCCGGGGAGGCCGAGAACAGCCAGTAGAAGCCGTCGTCCAGGTTGTCGTCCGACGGGGTCGCCATCGTGGTACCGGACTCCTCCGGTGCGTCCACGTTGGTGACGGTCGCTCCGACGACACCCTCGCCGTCCTCCTCGCCGTAGACGTTGCCGACCACGTAGCCGCCCTCGCCGGTCGGCGAGCAGGCCCGGTTGCCCAGGAAGACGTCGTCCACCTGCCACCACCAGGCGTAGGAGGCCTGGTGGTAGTGGAAGGCCACCTTGACGTCGGACTCACCTGCCGCGTCGGGCAGCTGCACGACCTGCTCCGCCGGCCCACGGACGGAGTTGTCCTGGCTCAGGACGGTCGTCCAGGTCTCGCCACCGTCGGTGCTGAGCTCGACGTCGGCCAGGTCCGCGCCCAGGGCGTAGAAGTCCTGCTGGAAGCCGACGACGGGCTCGGACAGGTCGCTCATGTCGACGGACGGGCTCACGAGGTAGGTGTCCTGGCTGCCGCCCGACCCGTAGAAGTCGGAGTCGACGACCGCGAAGCCGCCCTCACCACCGGTGAGGTTGCCGCGGTCACCCGGGTCATCGAACCGCCAGTCCTCACCGGTCCCTGCCTCGTCGACGACCTCCCAGCCCTCGGGCGTGGATGCCGCATCGAAGCTCTCGGTCACCCCGTCGACCTCGTAGGCGTACCCGGGGGCGGTGCACGTCGCGGCGTCGACCGGGACGGAGACCTCGAGGCCCTCGCCTCCGGCGGAGGCCTCGACCGTGGTGGAGAGGTAGCCGGGGTACTGCACCTGCACCGTGAGCTCGAAGGTCTCGCCCTCGGGGAGGTCCAGGGAGAACTCACCGGTCTCCGGGTCGGTGTAGGCCGCGGCGGGGGTCCCCTCGGCGCTCACGCGGGCGTAGAGCGGGAAGCCGTAGCCGGAGCCGTCGGTGACGGTGCCCGTCACGGCCCCACTCGGGACCGGCTCGAGCGCCGCGTCGACGGTGGTCGTCCCACCCGGCTCGACGGTGGCGCTCGCGGTCTCGGTGGCATACCCGAACTTGCTCATCGTGAGGTCGTAGTCGCCCGAGGACAGGGTGGCCGAGTAGTCGCCGGCCTCACCGGTGAGCAGCTCGCGCTCGGTGTCGCCCTCGATGACGACGGAGGCGTCGGCGAGCGGGTCGCCGCTGCCGGCGTCCGTGACCGTGCCCTCCAGCGTGCCGGCGTCCCCGATGGGCGAGGAGGTCACGAGCTCGAGGGCGTCCAGCCGACCCTCGCCGAAGACGTTGTTGTCCTCGGCGGTGCCGCCGCACTGCAGGTCCTCGGTGTCGATCGCCGTCCCGTTGAGCAGGTTGCGCGTGCCCTCGACATCACCGACGAGCGCCGGGGCGCCGGACCACGCCAGCGCCACCGCGCCCGCGACGTGCGGGCTGGCCATCGAGGTGCCGCTGTAGACGGCATACCCGTTGCCGGGGACCGAGGAGCGCACCGCGCTGCCCGGGGCGGAGATGTTGGGCTTGATCTCCCCGTCCTGGCCCGCGCCGCGACCCGAGGTCCCGGAGATGGTGTGGTTGATGTTGTAGTTGCCGACGCTGAAGGCCACGATGCGGCTGCCGGGTGACCCCGAGCTCTCGCACGAGGGACCCGAGTTGCCGTTGGCGAAGACGCCGAACTGGCCGCTCGCCGCCCACGCCTCGATGATGTCCTCCATGAAGGGGGCGTTCGAGGGGGCGGTGGTGCCCCAGCTGTTGTTGATGATGTGCGGGCGCTTCGAGACGTCCGGGTTCTCACCCTCGAGGTCGGTGGGCTCGAGCATCCACTCGCCGGAGGCGATGAGGGCGGCGTCGCTCGGGCAGCAGCCGTTGGCGGCGATCCAGGTCGCCCCGGGTGCCACGCCGACCTGGTTGTCCCCGCCGTCGTCCCCGACCATGGTGCCGGTGACGTGGGTGCCGTGCCCGTCGCCGTCCGCCGGCGCGTCCGGCGAGGTGCCGGCGGCGTCGAACCAGTTGTAGTCGTGGTCGAAGGTGCCGTCGCCGTTGTTGCCGCGGTAGGAGTTCACCAGCGCCGGGTGGTCGTACTGCGCACCCGAGTCGATGGTGGCGACGACCACGCCCTCCCCCCGGATCCCGAGGTCGTCCCACACCTCGGGCGCGTTCACGTCGTCGACCCCCCACTCGACGGCGGCCGGGGCCATCTGCGGCTCCTCCACCTTGAGGGGCGGCAGCTCGATCTCCATCGGGGCGTAGATGCCCTCGACGCCCTGCTCGGACGCCATCGACGTCACCAGGTCGAGGTCGGCGGCGTCGACCCGGATGGAGTTGGTCGCCCAGAAGCTGCGGTACTCCACCCCGGCGTCGTCCAGCTCCTGCCGCAGGTCGGCCTGGCTCTGCGACGCGGACGCCTGCAACGCGTCCGCGACCGCCTGCCCCCGCTTGTCCCAGTCGGTGATCGAGGCGAACTGCTCCAGGTCGGGCCGGTCGGCGAAGCGGACCCAGACGTCCGACCGCCCCTGGCTCTCCAGAGCGGCGTCCACCGCCGCCTCGATCTTCTCGTCGGGGCCGGAGGCCACCGACGTCGCGGAGGCCGGGAGCGTTGCCGCCCCCGGGACGAGCAAGGCGCCGGTGGCCAGGGTGGCCCACCAGCGCCGTGAGGATGGTGAATGCATCTACATGCCTACTTCCTTGAGCGGTACGTTCGTCGACGCGACAGGGATGCCGTCGCCGTCCAGCAGTCCCGTCAGGGCCGCGCGGCGCGGCCTACCACCCTCCCCGGATCCACCCATCAACGCCGAGGAGGGACCTCCCCGACTGATCGTCGACACTATGGAGGCGGTTTCACAGGGCGCAACGGACTTGACGATCTTCATACCGAGCCTTTGCTCTGCGCTGACCGGAGACGTCGGGCACCGACCCCAACTTGAGTCGTTCAAGTTTTCGTGATCAGGTGAGGGGTATGACCCCGTCACCCGCCTCCGCCGACGCCCTCCGGGGTGCCGGTCTGCGGGTCACACCCCCGCGGTTGGCCGTCCTCGACACGCTGCAGCGCCACCCACACCTCGAGGCGACGGACGTGGTGCGGCTCACGAGGGCGCAGCACCGGGGCGTGTCCGTCCAGGGCGTGTACGACGTGCTGCGCGTCCTCGCGTCCGCCCACCTGGTGCGCCGCATCCAGCCGGCGCACGCGGTGGCGCGCTACGAGCTCGACCTGGGGGACAACCACCACCACGTCGTGTGCCGCGGCTGCGAGGTGCTCGTCGACGTCCCGTGCGTGGTCGGGACGGCACCCTGCGTCGACACGGCCGGGGCGAGCGCCCTGGGGTTCGAGGTCGACGAGGCCGAGGTCATCTACTGGGGGCTGTGCCCCACGTGCCGCGACCGGGCGACCCACCAGACCACCGATGTCCCATCCACCCATCGCAAGGAGCAGGTATGACCTACCCCGGATACGTGAACGCCGAGCACTCCGGTGAGGGCCCCGAGCCCACCGGAGGCACCACCACCAACGGCGCGCCCCACGACTCCGACCGCAACAGCCTCTCGGTCGGGCCGAACGGCCCGCTCATGCTGCACGACGTCAGCCTCGTCGAGGCGCTGGCGCACTTCGACCGCGAGAAGGTCCCGGAGCGCCTGCCCCACGCCAAGGGCTCCGGCGCCTTCGGCACCTTCGAGACGACCGAGGACGTGTCCGCCTACACCAAGGCCGGCATCTTCCAGCAGGGTGCCAGCAGCGAGGTCATCACCCGGTTCTCCACCGTCGCCGGGGAGCAGGGCTCGCCGGACACCTGGCGGGACGTGCGGGGCTTCTCGGTGCGCCTCTACACCGACGAGGGCAACCTGGACATCGTCGGCAACAACACCCCGATCTTCTTCGTCCGCGACCCGCTGAAGTTCCCGAACTTCATCCGCTCCCAGCGGCGCACGCCGGACAGCGGGCTGCGCGACCCCAACATGCAGTGGGACTTCTGGACCGCCAACCCCGAGTCCTCGCACCAGGTGAGCTACGTCATGGGCGACCGCGGGCTGCCCAGGACGTGGCGCGAGATGAACGGCTACTCCTCGCACACCTACATGTGGGTCAACGAGCAGGGTGAGCGCTTCTGGGTGAAGTACCACTGGCACAGCGACCAGGGCGTCCACAACATCAGCAACGAGGAGGCGGACCGCCTCGCCGGTTCGGACGCCGACTACCACCGGCGTGACCTCTTCGAGGCGATCGACCGTGGGGACCACCCGAGCTGGACCCTGTTCGTGCAGGTCATGCCGTACGACGAGGCCAAGACCTACCGCTACAACCCGTTCGACCTCACCAAGGTGTGGCCGCACTCGGACTACCCGCTCGTCAAGGTGGGCCGGATGACGCTGAACCGCAACCCGGAGAACTGGTTCGCCCAGATCGAGCAGGTGGCGTTCTCGCCGTCCAACCAGGTGGTCGGCACCGGCGTCTCCCCCGACAAGATGCTGCTGGCCCGGGTGTTCTCCTACCCGGACGCCCAGCGTCACCGCATCGGTGCCAACTTCACCCACCTGCCGGTCAACCAGCCCAAGGTGCAGGTCAACGCCTACCAGTTCGACGGGCCGATGGCCTACCTGCACTCGGGGAGCCAGCCCACCTACGTCACCAACTCCTACGGTCGCCCCTGGTCGGACCGGACCGGCCCGGTGGAGAACGGCTGGGAGGCCGACGGCGAGCTGGTCCGCCAGGCCTACGACCTGCGTCAGGACGACAGCGACACCGGGCAGGCCGCCCTCCTGGTGGGCGAGGTCTACGACGACGCCCAGCGTGAGCGCCTCGCCCAGACGGTCGGCGGCATGATGGGCGCCTGCGACCCGATGATTCGCGAGCGGGTCTACGAGTACTGGCGGAACATCCACCAGGGCGTGGGTGAGCGGATCGAGCAGATCGCCGCCGAGGCCGAGGTCCGGGAGAGCGACGGCGGTACGCCGCAGGTCGAGTCCCTAGGCGAGTCCCGGTCGGACCTGGTCGGCAGCCACCGCTGAGCCGGCGGCGCGCCGACGCCGCCGATCGACCGGAGCGCCCCACCGCCGCACCGCGGCCGGTGGGGCGCTCCCGTGTGCCGGGATCCCTCCACGTGGCGCGTCGGCCGGCCCCTCATCAGGCCGTGCGCAGCCGGAACGCCACCGCGTCGATGCGCTCGCGCACCTCAGGCTCCAGCGCGATCCCCCGGCCCAGCCGCGCCACGACGCCCTCCAGCTCTCCCTGGGTGAGGCCCGGCCGCAGGGCGAGCGTCACGACCAGCTCGCCCCCCTCCCCGCCGAGGTCGTGCCCCCGCACGGCGTCCTCCTGCGCCACCACCGCCGCCACGGCGTGCGCGACGTGCTCGTCGCGGTGCGCCGCGGCCCAGGGGCGTCCGGTCGCGAGAGCGCGCACCATGCTCCCGGTGAGCGTCCAGGCCGCCGGCCCCGGGCTCGGCGGGAGGTCCAGCGGGACCACCTCGCACCCCTCCTGCAGCGCCGCCCGGGCCGCTCGCCGGGCGGTCACCGGCACGGGACGGGCGCTGGGGTCCCAGGCCTGCAGCGCCCGCGTGCTGGTGAAGGCCGGTAGCGCGCGCTGACCGTCCGGGGCGACCAGGGTGACCGAGGCCATGTCGCTGCGCGCGTCGACGGAGGTGCCCGAGCTGTCGTCGACCTCGGCGGCCACCGCCACGATCGGCACGAGCAGCCGGGCCCGGGCGACGGCGGCCACCACGTCGACCGCCTCGGCACCGACACCGCCGAGCAACCCCGCGAGGACCGCGTCCGCCTCACCGGTGTCGCCGTCGAAACCGGTGCCGGTCAGGGTGCGACCCGCCCACGGCACGCCGCCGGTGTCGGCGCCGTCCTGCGGGCGGTGCTGCGAGAAGCGGTGGGTCATCGGCAGGCCTCCAGCGCGTCGCGCAGGGTGAACGCCCCCTCGTGCAGCGCGGCTCCCAGCACCACCTCGTCCACCTCGGGGCAGTCGCGCAACGCGCGCAGGTCGGCCAGGCCGGCGACCCCGCCGGAGGCGGTCACCGGCGAGCCCACGAGCCGGGCGACCGAGCGGAAGAGGGTGACGTCGGCCCCCGTCCTCCGGCCGTCGCGAGACGCGTCCGCCACCAGCACGCGGGCCCGGCCCCCGCGCAGGACCGGGTGCCTCCCCACGACCTCGTGGACCGGGCCCAGCCGCAGCGACGTCCCCCGGGCGACGACCTCGCCGTCGCGCACGTCGACCGCGACCACCAGCCGCTCCCCCAGGCGCCCGGCCGCCTCCTCGACGAGGGCGGGGTCGGCCAGGGCCGAGCTGGCCAGGACCACGCGGAAGGCGCGGGTGCCCTCCGCCCAGGACAGGTCCTCCGCACCGGCGATGCCGCCGGAGAGCTGCACCGGGACGGGCAGCTCGTCGACCAGACCCGCCATGAGCTCGGGATCGCCGCCCCGCCCGAAGGCGCGGTCCAGGTCCACGAGGTGGAGCAGCCGGGCGCCTTCCCGCACCAGGGACCGGGCCACCTCCGCGGGCCGCGCCCCGGCGTCACCCCGGACCTGGGCCGCCCGGCCGGCCGCCACGTCCACCGCGGGGAGGAGGGTCAGGCCCTGCGTCACGAGAGCACGCCCAGCTCCCGGCGCAGACGGACCGAGTCACGGACGGCGTCCTGGAACCAGGCCACCTGCTGGGGGTCGGGCTCGGTGCGGACCGCCCCCGGGAGCCCGTCCGCGTGCGCGGGGTCCTCGACCAGGCGGGTGCCGGGCAGCCCGAGGGTGGCCATGACGGCCTGCAGCATGCGGGCCGGACGCACCCGGGTCTCGTGCAGCAGGTCCACGAGCTCGTCGCGGACGGCCGGGGCCGCACCTGCCAGACCGACGATCTCCGCGGGCCCGGCGAGCTCGAGGCCCGGCGGCCGCAGCAGGCCCTTCTCGGGCTCCCACACCACCCAGCGGACCCGACGACGTCGTCCCGGCTGGTGGAGGGTCACGAGGGCGCGCCCGTCCACCTCGAAGAACCCGAGTCCCGGGGCGGCCTTGGCCGACAGTGCCCGGCAGGCGCTGAGCAGCCCACCGTCGTCGTAGGGGGACCCGGCACGCGAGGGGCCGCGGGTGACCACCGCCACCCAGCCCGGCAGCGGGACCACGGTGACCGGGACGATGCTCGCGCGCACCCAGGCGTCGACCTCCTGCCGCGGGCCGGACGCGAGGACGAGACCCTGGGAGCGTCCGGACGTCGTCGCATCGTCGGGTCGGCTCACCCGGCCATCCTACGGACCGGCGGGTCCGGTCCCGTCCTCGCCACGGCGCTCCCGCGACGAACGCCCGAACGGGTCACGGCGGGGCGGGGGGAAGTGGCCGGCGTCGCGCGGCGGCGAGGCCACGCGGGGGCGGCCGAAGCCGTCGGTGCGCCGGTCCCGGGACGGTGCGTCCGGCCGGGTGCGGGAGGGAGACCCGCCGGCACGCCCCGGGGACGCCCCCTCGCCACCCGTGCGCGGAGGCCTGTTGCCGTAGAGCAGCCGCTCCACCACCTCGCGGGCGTGCCGGGCGGTCCGTCGCCAGTCCTGGGCCAGGGAGGCGCCGCTGCCCGGGCCGCGGCGCATGACTCGGGACATGCCCTCCGCGTCGCGCAGGTCGCTGGGCACGCTGTCGACCGGACGTCCCCGCCAGACGATGCCGGCGTCGCGCAGCTGGGAGGCGACGCACCAGGCCTGGACCAGCGGCTCCTGGTCCTGCTCCGACAGCAGACCGGCCTCCTCCGCCGCGCGGAGCGCGTCGATGGTGCTGGTCGTGCGCAGCCCGGGGTGGTCGTGGGCGTGCCGCAGCTGGAGCAGCTGGGCCACCCACTCCACGTCCGACAGCCCGCCCATGCCCAGCTTGAGGTGGGTCCGGGGGTCCGCGCCCCGGGGCAGCCGCTCGGCCTCCATCCGGGCCTTGAGCTTGCGGATCTCCCGGACCGCCGCGTCGTCGATCCCTCCGTCCGGCCACCGGAGCGGACGGACCATCTCGACGAAGGCCTCCCCGAGACCGGGGTCCCCGGCCACGGGTCGCGCCCGCAGCAGGGCCTGGGACTCCCAGCCGGCCGACCAGCGCTCGTAGTAGCTGCGGTACCCCTCCAGGCTGCGCACGAGCGGCCCGGCCCTGCCCTCGGGGCGCAGGCCCGCGTCCAGCTCGAGGACCGGGTCGGGGCCCGGCCCGGTGAGCCCCTTGCGCAGCTCGGTGACGATCTCGACCGCCTGCTCCGCGGCCAGCTCGGGCGAGGCCTCCGGGAGCGGGTCGTAGACGAACATGACGTCCGCGTCGCTGGCATAGCCGACCTCGCGGCCACCGAGGCGCCCCATCCCGACGAGGAGCAGCGCCGCGGCCGCGTCCTCCCCCCGCCGGGCCAGCACCCGGCGGGTCGCCACCCCGAGCGCCCCCTCGAGGTAGGCGTCGGTGAGGTCGCTCAGGGCCTGCCGCACCAGCGGACCCTCCCAGCCGGCCGCGAGGTCGCCCAGCACGATCCGCACCAGCTCCTTCGCGCGGACCGAGCGGACCGAGGCGAAGGCCTCCCCCGCGCTCTCCTGCCGGGTCGCGGCGGCGGTCATCCGGGCCACCAGGGCGTCCTTGTCGGGTGCCACCAGCTCGGCCTCGTCGCCGAGCAGCGCCACCGTCTCCGGGCTGCGGATGAGCAGGTCCACGGCATACCGGCTGGAGGAGAGCACCCGGGCCAGCCGCTGGGCGGCACTGCCCTCGTCGCGGAGCATCCCGAGGTACCAGTGCGTGGTGCCGAGGGCGTCGCTGATCCGGCGGAAGGCCAGCAGCCCGGCGTCGGGGTCGGCGCCGTCGGCGAACCAGGACAGCATCACCGGCAGCAGGTGGCGCTGGATGGTGGCCCGGCGGCTCACGCCCTCGGTCAGCGCCTCGAGGTGGCGCATCGCACCGGCCGGGTCGCGGAAGCCCAGCGCGGCCAGCCGCGCCCGGGCCGCCTCGGGCGAGAGCCGCGCCTCGTCGGACGACAGCCGGGCGACGGCCGACAGCAGCGGCCGGTAGAACAGTCGCTCGTGCAGGCGCCGGACCTCCCGGCGCACCCCCTTCCAGCGCTGCAGGACGGCCCGGTCGGCGTCGCCGCGATCCCCCAGGGAACGCCCGAGCCGCCGCAGGTCGGCCTCGGCGGTGGGCATGAGGTGGGTGCGCTTCATCCGGTGCAGCTGCACCCGGTGCTCCAGGCAGCGCAGCAGCCGGTACGCCTCGTCCAGCGCCTGGGCGTCCTCGCGCCCCACGTATCCCCCGTCGCGCAGGGCGGCCAGCGCCTCCAGCGTGGTCCGCGAGCGCAGGGCGGGGTCGGCCCGCCCGTGCACGAGCTGCAGCAGCTGGACGCTGAACTCGATGTCGCGCAACCCGCCCGGTCCCAGCTTGATCTGCCGGTCGACCTCGTCCCGGCGGACGTGCTGCTCGACCCGGCGGCGCATCGACTGCACCTCGTCGACGAAGTTCTCGCGGCCCGCCGCCTCCCACACCATGGGCTCGACGAGCTCGAGCCAGCGTCGGCCGAGGTCCCCGTCCCCGGCGACGACCCGGGCCTTGAGCAGCGCCTGGAACTCCCAGGTCTTGGCCCAGCGCTGGTAGTACTCCCGGTGCGAGTCCAGGGAGCGCACGAGCGGACCGTTCTTGCCCTCCGGCCGCAGCGCGGCGTCCACCTGCCACAGGGCACCCTCGGCGGTGGACTCCCCGCAGATGCGCATCACCGCCGTGGCGAGCCGCCCACCGACCGCGAGCGCCGTGGACTCCGGGGCACCCGACCGCGGGGCGGCCAGGAAGATGACGTCGACGTCGGAGATGTAGTTGAGCTCTCGTCCCCCGGTCTTGCCCATGGCGACGACCGTCAGGGCGCACGTCTGCTCGTCCTCGACCTCGGCGCGGGCCAGCAGGAGCGCCCCCTCCAGCGCTGCCGAGGCGAGGTCGGCCAGGGCCCCGCCGACGGCGGGCAAGAGCGCCACGGGCTCCGGCGAGGTGAGGTCGGCGGTCGCGACCCGCAGCAGCTGGCACCGGTAGGCCACCCGCAGGGCGTCCATCCCGGCGCGCCCCCGCTGCCCGCGCACCGCCTCGACGATGCTCCACGGCTCCGGGGAGAGCCCCTCCGCGACGTCGCGCACGTGCTCGGGGTGCCGCAGGAGGGTCTCGCCCAGCGCGGCCGAGCCCCCCAGCAGCGACAGCAGCCGGCGGCGCGGCTCCCCACCCGCTCGCACGACCGGCAGGGCGAGCTCGTCGCAGCGCCGCCCGTCGGCGCCCGTCGACCGGGGGTCGAGCAGGCGCACCAGCAGGAGCAGGGCAGCGTCGGGGTCGGCGCCCGCCCCCAGGTCCGCGACCAGGGCCGTGACGTCCACCTCCGGCTCGGCGTCCGGACCGCCCAGCCTCTCGAGGACCTCCTCCAGCAGGCGGCCGGCCCGCCCGCTGTCCTGGAAGCCGCCCCGGGCGAGCCGGGCCGCCCCCAGCCGTTCCCCCCCGGGACGCCCACCGCCCCGGGGCCGACCCTCGGCGGCGGCGTCGGCGTCGGCGTCGTCCGAGCGGGTGCTGTCCGGTGGTGGCACGGCATACCCTCCGGTCACAGGTGCAGCAGGTAGCGGTCCAGCTCGAACTGCGTGACCTGGGAGCGGTAGTCGCCCCACTCCTGCCACTTGTTGCGCAGGTAGAAGTCGAAGACCTGCTCGCCCAGCACCTCGGCCGCCAGCTCCGAGCCCTCCATCACCGCGACCGCCTCGCCGAGGCTCTGCGGCAGCGGGTCGATGCCCATGGCCCGGCGCTCGGCGTCGGTGAGCACCCAGACGTCGTCCTCGGCCTCCGGCGGCAGGTCGTAGCCCTCCTTGATCCCCCGCAGCCCGGAGGCCAGCACGAGGGCGTAGGTGAGGTAGGGGTTGCAGGCCGCGTCGATCGAGCGCACCTCGACCCGTCGGGAGTGACCGCGACCGACGGAGTACATCGGCACGCGGGCCAGGGCGGAGCGGTTGTTGTGCCCCCAGCAGACGTGCGCCGGGGCCTCGCCACCGCCCCACAGCCGCTTGTAGGAGTTGACCCACTGGTTGGTGACGGCGCAGATCTCCCGGCTGTGGGCCAGGACGCCCGCCATGAAGCGGCGACCGGTCTGGGAGAGCTCGTAGTCGGCGCCCGGCTCGTAGAAGGCGTTGCTGTCCCCCTCGAAGAGGGAGACGTGGGTGTGCATGCCCGACCCGGGGTGCTGGGCCAGCGGCTTGGGCATGAAGGTCGCGAACGCCTTCTCGTGCAGCGCCACCTCCCGGACCACCGTGCGGAAGGTCATGATGTTGTCCGCCATCGACAGGGCGTCGGCGTAGCGCAGGTCGATCTCCTGCTGGCCGGGTCCGCCCTCGTGGTGGCTGAACTCCACGGAGATGCCCATCTGCTCCAGCATCTCGATCGCCCCGCGGCGGAAGTCGTGCCCGTCGCCGCGCGCGACGTGGTCGAAGTAGCCCGCTTGGTCCACCGGGGTGGGCCCGACGGTGCGGTCGTAGGGCTCCTTGAAGAGGTAGAACTCGATCTCGGGGTGGGTGTAGAAGGTGAACCCCTGCTCGCCGGCCCGGTCCAGGGTCCGGCGCAGGATGTTGCGCGAGTCGGTCGCGGCCGGCGTCCCGTCGGGCATGTTGATGTCGCAGAACATCCGGGCGGTGCGGTCGCGCCAGGGCAGCACCTGGAAGGTGTCGGCGTCGGGCTGGACGATCATGTCGGCCTCGTAGACCCGGGTGAAGCCCTCGATGACGCTGCCGTCGATGCCGATGCCCTCGGTGAAGGCCTGCTCCAGCTCGGCCGGGGCCACCGCCACCGACTTCAAGGTGCCCATGAGGTCGGTGAACCAGAGCCGGACGAACCGGATGTCCCTCTCCTCGATGGTGCGGAGGACATACTCCTGCTGGCGGTTCATGACCTCATCCTGCCCCATCGGCGAGGTCCGCCGTGGCCCGGGCGTAGTCCGTGGCGAGCGCGCTCAGGTCGGCGCGGTAGTCCGCGATGCGGCAGCCCAGACCGTTGGGCTTGACCCGGATCCCCTCCTCGTCCCAGTGCGGCCGGGCCCGGGCCAGCAGGTCGCCCTGGAAGTCGCCCGCGTGGCTGGTCACCCGCCACCAGGTGACGTTGTCGCCCCAGTGCCGCAGGATCGAGCCGACCTGGCGCGGACCGATGCCGACGAGCGCGGCGAGGTCGCCGTAGCTCACCACCCGCCCCGGGGGCACCTGCTCGACCGCGCGCAGCACCCGCTCGACCAGCACCTCGTCCACCCGGGGCAGGCTACCGGGGCCGGGGGTGTCGGGGACGAGGCATACCCTGAGCGACATGAGCGAACTCACGGTCGGGTATGCCGCGATGCTGGAGCAGTTCCACCCCTCCGAGGCGGTGGCGCTCACCGCCGCGGCCGAGGAGCACGGCTTCTCCGGCTGCATGGCCGCCGACCACTTCGCGCCGTGGGTGCCCTCGCAGGGGCAGTCGGCCTTCGTGTGGAACGTCCTCACCGCCGTCGGGGAGCGCACCACCGGGGACCTCGGCCCCGGTGTCGTCTGCCCCAGCTTCCGCTGGCACCCGGCCGTCGTGGCGCAGGCCGCCGCCACCCTGGAGGCGATGTATGCCGGGCGCACCTGGCTCGGGGTCGGCGCGGGCGAGGCGCTCAACGAGCACGTGCTCGGCGGCTACTGGCCGGAGGCCGGGGAGCGCTCGCGCCGGATGTTCGAGGCCGTCGACCTCATCACGCAGCTCTTCGAGGCGTCGGTGGCCGGCAAGGACACGAAGTTCGCCGGTGAGTTCTTCCGGATGGAGACGACGCGGCTGTGGACCATGCCGGACGCGCCGCCGCCGATCCTCGTCGCCACGGCCGGGCCGGTCAACGCGAAGAAGACCGGACGGCACGCGGACGGGATCATCACCGTCGGCGCCCCGCCCGAGAAGATCGAGATGCTGCTGGGGAAGTTCGCCGAGGGCGCCCGGGAGGCGGGCAAGGACCCGGACACCATGCCCAAGGTCCTGCAGCTGCACCTGTCCTGGGCGCCGACCGACGAGGAGGCCCTCGACAACGCGGTCCGCGAGTGGCCCAACGGCGGGATGAAGTTCGGCAAGGCCGACATCCGCTCACCGCACGACTTCGCCGCCATGGCCCAGCTCGTCCGGCCCGAGGACTTCGAGGGCCGGATGGTCATCTCCTCCGACCCGGACGTGCACCGCGAGCACATCCAGAGCCTGCTCGACCTCGGCTTCGACCGGGTCTACCTGCACAACGTCGGGCGCAACCAGCAGGAGTGGCTCGAGGTCTTCGGCCGCGAGGTGCTGCCCCGGCTGCACCGCTGAGCCCGGCGGCCGGTCACCGGGGGCGTGCCGGTCGGTCAGTCCCGGTCGTTGAACGGGTTGTTGTCCCAGTCGTCGTTCTCGCGCTCGGCCTCGTCCCAGCGCTCGGTCTTCTCCCGGGCGATCTCGAGGGCGCGGGAGGCCTCGTCCTCGCTGCCGTAGGGACCGAGCAGGTCGGCGCTGCGGGCGCGCTTGTCGTCGACCTCGGACTCCACCTGGCCGGTCTTCGTGTTGTACCAGTACTGCATGCGTACCTCCGTCTGGTCTCGGCTCCGTACCCCGGTCGTGGCCCACGACAGGGCACCTAGACTGGACCCTATGCCCACCCTCGCCCCGATCGCCCCCGGACGCGTCAGCCCCCGCCTGCCGGTGCCCGCCTCCATCGACCGCCCGGAGTACGTCGACCGGCCGGCCCCGGCGCCGTTCCGCGGCTCGGAGGTCAAGGACGCGGAGACCATCGCGGCGATGCGGCGCGCCGGACGGCTGGCGGCCCAGGCGCTGGCGCTGTGCGGCGAGATGGTGCGCCCCGGGGTGACCACCGACGCCATCGACCGGGCGGGGCACGAGTTCCTGCTCGACCACGGGGCCTACCCCTCCACCCTGGGCTACCGAGGGTTCCCCAAGTCGTTGTGCACCTCGGTCAACGAGGTCATCTGCCACGGCATCCCCGACGACCGGGAGCTGCGCGAGGGCGACATCTGCAACATCGACATCACGGCCTACGTCGGCGGGGTGCACGGCGACAACAACGCGACCTTCCTCTGCGGAGAGGTGGCCGAGGAGACCCGGCTGCTCGTCGAGCGCACCCGGGAGGCGCTGGAGCGGGCCATCCGGGCCGCCCGCCCGGGGCGCGAGGTCAATGTCATCGGCCGGGTCATCGAGAGCTACGCCAGCCGGTTCGGCTACGGCGTCGTCCGCGACTACACGGGGCACGGCGTCGGTGAGGCCTTCCACTCCGGGCTGGTCATCCCCCACTACGACGCCGCCCCGGACTACGACACCCTCATCGAGCCCGGCATGACCTTCACCATCGAGCCCATGCTCAACCTCGGCACGCCGGAGTGGACGGAGTGGGAGGACGGCTGGACGATCCTCACCGCGGACGGGCGGCCCTCGGCACAGTTCGAGCACACCCTGCTCATCACCGACGACGGCGCCGAGATCCTCACCCTCCCCTGACCCCGGGGCCGGTCCGCGACCCGCGCCGACCCGACGCACGGCATACTCGGGGGTCCGTCACCACGTGGGAGGAAGCATGGGCAAGAAGCACGACGTCCTGGGCGTCGACATCGGCGGCAGCGGCATCAAGGGGGCACCGGTCGACCTCGATGCCGGCGAGTTCGCCACCGACCGCCAGCGCATCCCGACGCCGGAGGAGTCGACGCCGGACGCCGTGGCGGAGGTGGTCGCCGAGATCGTCGAGAAGTTCGAGGGCGACCTCGACAAGCACGCCCCGCTCGGCATCACCGTGCCGGCCGTGGTCCACCACGGCACCGTCCGCACGGCCGCCAACATCGACCCGTCCTGGATCGGCACCGACGCCGACCACCTCTTCGGCAGGGCCGTGGGCCGCCGGGTGCACGTCATGAACGACGCCGACGCGGCCGGGGTCGCGGAGATGCACTACGGCGCCGGCCGCGGCAACGACGGCGTCGTCCTGCTCACCACCCTGGGCACCGGGATCGGCACCGCGCTCTTCATGGGCGGCGAGCTGCTGCCGAACACCGAGCTGGGCCACCTGGAGCTGGACGGCCACGACGCCGAGACCCGCGCCGCGAGCAGCGCGCGGGAGGAGGAGGACCTCTCCTGGGAGGAGTGGGCCGAGCGGCTGCAGCGCTACTACTCCCACGTCGAGGACCTGCTGTGGCCCGACCTCATCATCGTGGGCGGGGGCGTGTCGAAGAAGGCGGACAAGTACCTCCCCCTCCTGCACACCCGGGCCCCCATCGTGCCCGCCATGCTCAAGAACGACGCTGGCATCATCGGCGCGGCCTGGCAGGCCAAGCACCTGGGCTGAGCCGGGCCACGGGGTATGCCGCGCCCGGCGCGGCGTCCCTCGTCCGGGTCGTCAGCCGTCGTCCGGGTCGTCAGCCGTCGTCCGGGTCGTCAGCCGTCGTCCGGGTCGTCAGCCGTCGTCCTCGTCGAGGGGGCTGGTGGTTGACATGCCGGACGAGGGTCCATACCGCCAGCCGACGTTGTCCACAGATTCCGGTCGCGCGCCTCCGACCCAGCCGCGGACCTGCCAGCCTGACGGTCATGAAACCGGCCCTGGAGGGCTTCCTCCACACCCACCACTTCGCCATCACCACCGCCGAGGCCGCCTCCATCGGCATCTCGCGGGAGGTGCTCCGGCTGCTCGTGGCCCGCAAGGTCCTGACCCGGGTGGGCAGAGGCGCCTACGTGCAGACCAGCGCGCTGGAGCGCGAGCCCTACGACGCCGGTCGGCATGTGCTCCGGGTCCACGCGCTCGTGCGCAGCCGACCCGAGGACTGGGCCGCCAGCCACCTGTCGGCGGCGTTGCTGTGGGGGCTGCCGGTCCCGCAGGTGCCCCTCGAGCGTCTGCACGTGTGCCATGCACGCCCGGTCGGTACCAGCCGCCGGCGCTCCGACTACAGCGTGCACCTGTGCCCCGGCGAGGAGCGGATCACCAGGGTCGAGGGCCTGCCGGTCGTCGCTGCCGCGACGGCGGTGGTCGGCACCGCGCTGCAGGTGCCGCACGGGCCGGCCGTGGCGGCGATGGACGCCGCCCTGCACCGCGGGTTGGTCTCCCCCGACGACCTCGTGGAACAGCTCCACGCGTGGGCGCACGTCCCCGAGGTCGTGGGAGCCAGGCTGGCCGTCGCGCGGGCCGACGGCCGCAGCGAGTCCCCGGGTGAGTCGCTCCTGAGGCTGATCCTCCTCGACCTGGGTCTCACCGTCATCCCGCAGTACGTGGTCCGCGACGGCGACGTCGTCGTGGCTCGGGTGGATCTCTACCTGCCCGAGCTGGGGGTGGTCCTGGAGTTCGACGGGCGGCTGAAGTACGCCGGGCAGGACGGCAGGCAGGCCCTGGCGGCCGAGAAGCACCGGGAGGACCGGATCAGGTCGCTCGGCTACGGGGTCGGACGGCTCACGTGGGAGTGCCTCACCCAGCCCGCCGTGGTGTCCGGGGTGGTCGCGCGGGCCGCTCGGAGCGCCCACCCGCACCTCATCGCCACCCGGGCCTCGTGAGGCCACGGCGCCGGGCGTCCGGTCGGCGGGGCTGTCCGTCAGCCGGGAGGTCGACCTTCGTCCTGGTGGTCAGCTGTCGTCCTCCTCGACGGGGCCGAAGGTTGACCCGGAGGACGAGGGATGACGAACCGGCGTCCAGAGAGCGGACGGGGGCTGACCGCTCACCAGGAGGTGTGCCGGGGGCGCCCCTCGTCGTAGCCGGCGGCACCCTGCAGGCCCACGACGGCGCGGGTGTGGAACTCACCGATGGTGCGGGCCCCGGCGTAGGTGAACGCGGAGCGCACCCCGGAGACGATCTGGTCGACGAGGTCCTCCACCCCGGGCCGGGCCGGGTCGACGAACATCCGGCCCGAGGAGATGCCCTCCTCGAAGAGGGCGGCCCGGGCCCGGTCGAAGGCCGACATCTCCCGGGTGCGGTGGCGGACCGCTCGCGCGGACGCCATACCGAAGGACTCCTTGTAGAGCCGGCCGTCGGCGTCCCGGATGAGGTCGCCGGGCGACTCCAGGGTCCCGGCGAACCAGGACCCCACCATGACGGACCCGGCTCCGGCCGCGAGGGCCAGGGCGACGTCCCGGGGGTACTTCACCCCGCCGTCGGCCCAGACGTGGGCGCCGACCTCGCGGGCGGCGTCGGAGCACTCGAGCACCGCCGAGAACTGCGGCCGCCCCACGCCGGTCATCATCCGGGTCGTGCACATGGCCCCGGGCCCGACGCCGACCTTGACGATGTCGGCTCCCGCCTCGACCAGCTCCAGGGTGCCGGTGCGGGAGACCACGTTGCCGGCCGCGACGGCCACCCGGACACCGGTCGCCGCCTCGTGCTCGTCGCGCGCCCGGACCACGGCCGGGAGGACGTCGATCATCTTGTCCTGGTGGCCGTGGGCGGTGTCGACGACGAGGACGTCCGCGCCGGCGTCCAGCAGCTCGCTCGCCCGACCGGCGACGTCACCGTTGATGCCGACGGCGGCCCCGACCCGCAGCCGGCCCGTGGCGTCCAGGGCGGGCGTGTAGATCCCCGACCGGACGATCCCGGTGCGCGTCAGCACGCCGGCCAGGCGCCCGGCGACGACCACGGGGGCCATCCCGGCGCGCGTCTCCTCCAGCAGGTCGAAGGCCGCGCGCGGTTCGACGCCCTCCTCGAGCACCACCCGCGGCGGCTGCATGACGTCCCGGACCGAGGAGAACCGGTCGACGCCCTCGGTGTCGGACTCCAGCACGATGCCGACCGGCGAGCCGTCCTCGACGACGACCGCGGCCTGGTGCGCCCGCTTGGACATGACCGAGAGCAGCTGGGCGACGGGCGCGCCGGGCTCGATGGTGATGGGAGTCTCGTAGAGCGGGTGGCTGTCCTTCACCGCGCCGATGGTCGCGCGCACCTGCGGCAGCGGGATGTCCTGCGGCAGGACCGCGATGCCACCCCGGCGGGCCACGGTCTCGGCCATGCGCCGCCCGGCGACCGCCGTCATGTTGGCGACCACGAGCGGCAGCGTGGTGCCCGTGCCGTCGGAGGTGGACAGGTCGACGTCCAGCCGGGAGGTCACCGACGAGCGGGACGGCACCATGAAGACGTCGTTGTAGGTCAGGTCGTGCACCGGCTCGGTGCCGTTGAGGAACTCCACGAGGAGCAAGGCTACGTGGCCACTCCTAGGGTGGCGGTATGCAGATCACCCACCTCGGACACGCCTGCCTCCTCGTCGAGGCCGCCGGCCAGCGCATCCTCCTCGACCCGGGGGTGTTCTCCTCGGTCGAGGACGTCACCGACCTCACCGCCGTGGTGGTGACCCACCAGCACCCCGACCACCTGGACCCGGAGCGCACCGGACCCCTCCTGGCGGCCAACCCGGACGCCCGGGTGCTCATGGAGGCGCAGACGGCCCGGTCGGTCGCCGAGTCCGGGTATGCCGACCGCGTCGAGACCCTGGCGGCCGGCGGGGCGGTGGAGCTCGGCTCCACCGGGTCGTCGGGCCGGGTGACGCTGACCGGGGTCGGTGAGCGGCACGCCGACATCCACCCCTACGTGCCGCGGATCGGCAACACCGGCGTCGTGGTCCGGGCCGACGGCGAGCCGGTGCTCTACCACCCCGGTGACGCGCTGGACGGCGACCCCGGACCCGTCGACCTGCTCGGCGTGCCGGTGAGCGCGCCGTGGGGCAAGGTCGCCGAGGCCATCGCCTTCGTGCGCCGGATCGCCCCCGCCCAGGGGGTCGTCCCGATCCACGACGGCCTGCTCAACGACCGCGGCCGAGGGATGTACCTGCAGCACATCGGGGACTTCGGGGCGGACGGCGGGGTCCCGGTCCACGACCTGCGCGGAGCCGGCGCCACGACCTTCTGACGCACCGGACGCGCGGTCAGACCGCTCCGGACGCCTCGTCAGCCCACTCCGGACGCGCGGTCAGCCCACTCCGGACGCGCCGTCAGCCGATCCCGGCCGCGCCGAAGGCCAGCCCCAGCAGGTAGGTGACGACGGCGGCCCCGTAGCCGATGAGCAGCTGACGCACGCCCCGGCCCAGGGGGGAGGCGCCCGACAGCACCCCCACCACGCCACCGGTCACCAGCAGGGCGATCCCCACGGCGAGCATGGCGACCCCGGCCGCGGCATACCCGGTCAGCCCGAGCAGGTAGGGCAGCACCGGGATGAGTGCTCCGGAGGCGAAGAACCCGAAGCTGGCCAGCGCCGCCCCCCAGGGGTTGAGCACGGCGTCCTGCTCGTCCGCGTCGGTCGCGGCGACCGGCACGGCGTCGCGCGGCGCCGAACCGGCCACCTGCACCTGTCCCAGGACGCTCGCGGCACGCGACCGCGCCTGGTCCCGGTCCAGGCCCCGGGCCCGGTAGACCAGCTCGAGCTCGTTGGCCTGCAGGTCGAGGGCGCCGAGGGCGGCCTGGGTGCCCTGGGCGGGCTGGGAGGCGGCCAGCAGCTCGCGCGCGGACCGCACCGAGATGTACTCACCGGCCCCCATGGACAACGCTCCCGCGAGCAGGCCCGCCATGCCCGCCGCCAGGACCACCGCGCCCGACACACCGGTGCCGGCCATCCCCATGATGAGCGCCAGGTTGGACACCAGCCCGTCGTTCGCGCCGAAGACGGCCGCCCGGAAGTTGCCGGACAGCTGCAGCCGGCCGCGCGCCGCCAGACCCCGCAGGACCTCCTCGTGGACCTGCTCGTCGGCCGCCATGGAGGAGGCCGCGTCGGTCTCGCCGGCGTACTGGTTGTCCGACTTGGACCGCTGGAGCAGCGCGAGCACGAAGACCATGCCGAAGCGCCGGGCCAGCCAGGTCTGCAGCCGGTGGGCGATCGTGGGGTGGGGTGCCGGGTGCGCCCGCTCCCCCAACAGCCTCTCCCAGTGCTCGGCGTGCCGTTGCTCGGCGTCGGCCAGCCCGGTGAGGATCGCCCGCTCCTCGCCCTGGCGGCGGGCCGCGAGGTCACGGAAGGCACGCATGTTGGCGTGCTCGTCAGCCAGATGGCGCCGCCAGCGGCGCAGGTCGGCCGGGGTGGGTTGGGTCGTCGTCACGTGGGTGGAGTCTACGGCGTGGCTCCCGGACCGCTATCCTGGCGGGCGTGGATGAGTCGGCCAGGCGGCCGCGTCGGGCACCTCCGGGTGACCCGCCGAGGAACGTCCGGGCTCCACAGGGCAAGGTGGTGGCCAACAGCCACCCGGGGTGACCCGCGGGACAGTGCCACAGAGAACAGACCGCCCGCCGCCTCGGCGGTGGGTCAGGGTGAAACGGTGGTGTAAGAGACCACCAGCACGTCAGGTGACTGGCGTGGCTCGGTAAACCCCACCTGGAGCAAGACCAGACAGTGCGCGACCGAGGGCTGCCCGCCCGAGCGCACGGGTAGGTCGCTGGAGGTGCGCGGCAACGCGCACCCGAGATGGATGGTCGCCACCCTCGCCGTGCCGGTGACGGCGCGAGGGGACAGAACCCGGCGTACCGGCCGGCTCATCCACCCCCACCGGGTGGCTCAGAGGTGCAGCGCGCCCGTCGCCAGGTCGACGAGGACGAAGATCGCCGTCACCGCCAGCAGTCCGAGGATGAAGGCGGTCAACCCGCCGCCGAAGCTGCCCCGTCGGGTGCTGGCCGGGGTGGTCTGCTTGCTGTCCGTCATACCCTGATCCTGTCACACCCCGCGGGCGTCGAGGAGCGCGGCGACGCGGCTCGCCACGCCGTCCTCGTCGTTGCTGGGCACCACCTCGTCGGCGAGCGCCAGGACCTGCGGGTGCGCGTTGGCGACGGCGTGGGAGCGCCCGGCCCACTCCAGCATCGGTATGTCGTTGAGCATGTCCCCGAACGCCCACACCTCGTGCGGCGCCACGGGTGGGTCCTGCTCGGCGCACCAGGTCAGGAGCGCGAGCGCCTTGGTGACGCCCCGGCCGGTGACCTCCCCCAGCTGCACCGCCCCGGAGTTCGCCACCTCCGCGCGCTCTCCCACGACCTCCTTGACCCGGGCGCTGATCTGCTCGGTGGACCAGTCGAGGTGCCGCACGAGGATCTTGCCGGCCGGCTCCTGGGCCAGCTGCCCGATGTCGCCGACCAGCCACTGCCCGTCGGTGCGGTCGTTGGCCCGGTGGAAGTGCGGCTCGCGGGCGAAACCGCGCACCGACTCGGTGGCCAGCGCCGCCCCGGGCAGCGCCTCCTTGAGCTCGGCCAGCAGCGTGCCCACGAGCTCGGTGGGCATGAGCCGGTGAGCGATGATCTCGCGCCGCGACACGTCGTAGGTGAAGGCGCCGTTGCCGCACAGCGCCACCGCCTCGACCCCGAGGTCCCCGAGCTCGTCCATCCACCGGGGCGGGCGGGCGGTGACGAGCACCACGCGGACACCGGCGGACGCGCAACGGTCCAGCACCGCGCGGGTGCGCTCGGACACCGTGCCGTCCGAGCGCAGCAGCGTGCCGTCGCAGTCGGAAGCGACGACCCGCACCCCGTCGGGTCCGGGCGGCGAGGCCTTCACGCCTCCTGCCCCACGAGGCGCAGGTCGACCTCGCCCGCCAGGACGTCGGCCCGCTCCACCCGCACCGTGACGGCGCTGCCCAGCCGGGCGCTGCCGCTCGCGACGTCGCTGACCGGCGGGTCGAGGAGCTGCACCTGCACCCGGTCGCCGTTGACGCCGTCGACGACGACCGCCTCGAAGTCCTCGCCCACGCGGTCGTGGAGCACGGCCGCCTCGACCGCCGCGAGGCAGGCCCGGTCCACGGCCCGGGCCCGCCGACCGGTCTCCTCCATGACGGCGGGC
Source organism: Serinicoccus chungangensis (assembly GCF_001483745.1). GTDB lineage: Bacteria > Actinomycetota > Actinomycetes > Actinomycetales > Dermatophilaceae > Ornithinicoccus > Ornithinicoccus chungangensis_A. The sequence continues at coordinate 48,860 of NZ_LQBL01000032.1, forward strand.
AACCCCGGGAGGGCCTCGCGGGCCCAGGCGGGCACCTCACCCCCGGAGCAGAGCGCCTCGCACACCGCCAGCCCGAACCGGTCGACCAGACGGCGCAACGGCGCCGTCACGTGCGCGTAGGGCGCGGCCACCGCGGCCTGGACCCGGTCCTCCTCCGGCGGCAGCTCGCCGTCGAAGGCGGTGTAGCCCGCACCCCGGAACAGAAACGTGGCCGCGTTGACGATCGCCAGGTGCCGGGTGTCGGCCCGGTCGAGGGTGCGGAGGAACTCGCCGTACGGCATACCCTCCGGCCAGTGGGCGCCGAGCGCCTCGACCTCCCGGCGGAAGCGCGCCACCGCCCCCTCCCCCGGCTCGGGCATGGTCCGCAGGATGCCGACCCCGCCCTCGAGCATCATCCGGGCGGCGACCATCCCGGTGAGCAGCGAGATCTGGGCGTTCCAGTCCTCGGCGGCCAGCAGCGGGCGCAGCCGCAGCGTGTAGTCGCACCCCTCCTCGTCACCGGTCCCCACCTCCTGCTCCGGCATCGGCAGGCTCGCGCCACCCCGGGCGATCTCGCGGGCCGCGCGCAGCTCGCCCACCTCCCGGAGCAGCAGCAGCGTCTCCTCCGCCTCCCCGCCGTCGACCAGCCGCTGCACCTCCTCGTAGGTATAGCGGCGCCGGGACCGCACCATGGCCCGGTAGACCTCGGCGGTGTCCCGCGTGCCGTCGGCGGTGAGCCTGATGTCCCAGACGTATGCCGGTCGCACGGCGTCGGGGAGCAGGCTCGCCGCCTCCTCGCTCAGGGCCGGGGGGTGCAGGGGCACGCGCCTGTCCGGGCAGTAGATCGTCTGCCCGCGCAGCCGCGTCTCCGCGTCGAGCGCGCCCCCCTCGGCGAGGAAGGCCGGGACGTCGGCGATGGCGTAGCGGACCCGGAAGCCGGACCCGTCGCGCTCCAGGTGCATGGCCTGGTCGAGGTCCATGGAACCCGGCGGGTCGACGGTGACGAGCTCCACGCCCGTCTCGTCGCGTCCGGGCAGGTCCGGGGCGGCGACCCCCTGCTCGACCTCGGCCAGTGCCGCCTCCGGGAAGGTCTGGCGCACCTCGAGGTCGTCCCGGACCTGCTGGAACGCCTGGGCCAGCAGCCGTCCGGTCTCGGACGCGGTCGGGTCGCAGGCCAGGCTCGTCGCACGCTCCACCATGACGCCCACCCTACGTCGGGGCACCGACACCTGACCTACGCTGACGCGGTGCTCATCCTGCTCCCCCCGTCCGAGTCCAAGCAGACCCGCACCCGTGGCTCGGCGCTGCGACCGGAGTCCCTCTCCGCCCCCGCGCTCACGCCGGCACGGGACCGCGTGGCCACGGCGCTGGCGCAGGTCAGTGGGCGCCCGGACGCCGCGAGGACGCTCGGGGTGAGCCCGAACCTCACGGCCGAGATCGCCAGGAACACCCGGTTGCGCACCGCCCCCACGCTGCCGGCCCGCGAGCTCTACTCGGGCGTGCTCTACGACGCCCTCGACCTGCCCTCCCTGGACCCCGGCGCGGCGCGGCGGGCCAGCTCCCGGCTGCGGGTCGTCTCCGCGCTCTACGGCGTCGTGCGGATGACCGACCGGCTCGCGCCCTACCGCCTGTCGATGGGCGTCAACCTCCCCGGCGTCGGGCCGCTCGCAGGGTTCTGGAGGGAGCACCTGGACCCGGTGCTCACCGGGGCGGCCGGGCGCGGGCTGGTCGTGGACTGCCGCTCCAGCACGTACGCCGCGGCCTGGACCCCGGCCGCGACCTCCGACGTGGCCCGGCGCTGGGTGCACGTGCGGGTGCCCGGCGCCACGCACATGGCCAAGCACACCCGGGGGCTGGTCGCACGGGCGCTCTGCCAGGACGCGGCGGACCTGAGGACCCCGTCGGCCCTGGTCGGGCTGCTCGGCGGCGCCTTCGACGTCGAGCTGCACGAGCCGCGACGACCCGGCTCGCCGTGGGTCCTGGACGCCCTCCCCTCCTGACCGCCCTCACGCCGGGCGGCGCGCGACGACGCTCAGCGCCACCGGCACCTGCGAGCGCCAGGGCTCGGGCAGCACCCAGTCCTCGCCCTCGGGCGTCATCGCGGGGTGCGCGGGCCAGGGCAGGTCCTGGTGCTCGCCGACGTGCTCGAGCGTGAGCCCGGCGCCCAGCAGCGCCCCCAGGATCTCGCCGACCGGGTGCGGCCACTCGACGTTGCGCGGCTGGGAGATCGGCGCGCTGTCGCCGTCGGTGTAGGTCGAGCCGTCGGCGTAGGTGAAGCCCTCGCCCTGCGGCAGTGGGAAGTAGGTGTAGGCCGGGGTCATCGTGGAGGCATCGGTGTCCCCCATGACGTTGATCATGGGGTGGCTGTCGCGCAGCAGGACGGTGCCGCCCGGCCGCAGCAGCGCGGCGACCTGGGCGCCCCAGGTGGCGAGGTCCTGCAGCCAGCAGAGGGTCCCGATCGAGGTGTGCACGTGGTCGAAGGTCGCGCCCACGGCGCCCGCCGCGTCCATGACGTTGGCCTCGACGTAGCGGATGTCCGCCCCGGCGCGCTCCGCGAGGTCGCGGGCGACCCGCAGGGACGCCGGCGACAGGTCGACCCCGGTGCAGCGGGCCCCCCTCCGCGCCAGCCCGAGGGTGTCGGTCCCCAGGTGGCACTGCAGGTGGCAGACGTCCAGCCCGTCCAGACGGGGTATGCCGTCACCCCCGTCCCGCAGCGCCTCCGGCAGGTGCGGGGCGAGGATCTGCAGGTCGCGGCGGACGACCGCGCCCACCCGGCCGGGGTCGGCGACCCAGCCCTCCAGGTCGTAGTGGGCGCTGGCCGCGTGCACCTGCGCCCGGCCGTCCCAGTTGTCCCGGTTGAGGGCATACCCCTCCTCCGGGGCCACCCGGGCCCGCTCCATGGGGGTGAGGTCCTCGGGCACCGCGCTCATGGCCCCGACCCTAGGCCAGACCGCGCAGGTGGTGGGTGTCGTTGACGAAGGTCACCTGCACCCCGCCGTCGGGCCACATCTCGACGACGCTGAGCGAGGCCGGGCCGGTCGCGATGCTCCAGCCACGGTCGTGCCCCACCCCCAGCACCCGGCACAGGACCGACATGATGGCCACCCGGTGGGTGGCCACGACGACCGTGCCGCCCCGCGCGACCGCCCGCTCCAGGGCCGCACCGATTCGGGCGTCGAGGTCCCGACGGGACTCCCCGCCGGGGCGGGCGTAGTCCAGGTCGGTGCGCAGCCGGGCCAGCTCCTCGGGCTCCCGCGCCGCGAGCTCGGGCATGGCCTGCCCGTCCCAGTCGCCGAAGCCCTGCTCGTCCCAGTCCCGGTCCTCCTCACGCTCGACCCCGAGGCGGTCGGCGAGCAGCTGCCCGGTCTCCCGCGCCCTGGCCAGGGACGAGGAGACGACGCGGACCGGCGCGGGCGTGGCACGGGTCAGGAGCTCGGCGACGGCCCCCGAGGCGGCCCGTGCCTGCGCCCGGCCGGTGGCGTTGAGCGCCGGGTCGGCACCACCCCGTCCGTCCATCCGGCGTGTCTGCGTGAAGTCGGTGACGCCGTGGCGCACGAGCACCAGGCGGGTGCTGCCCTCGAGGACGGGCAGCGTCTCGTCGGACAGGTAGGTCTCGGCCGGGTCCTCGACCGCCCGGTCCCCGAGCTCCTCGGGCACGGGCGCCGGACCGCTCCCGGGGGTCGGCGCCCCCTCGGTCACAGGCCGGACTCCGCCGTCCGGACCAGGATGCGGCCGCACTCCTCGCAGCGCACGACCTCGTCCTCGGCGGCGGCCCGGATGCGGCCCAGGTCGACGGCGTTGAGCTCGAGGCGGCACCCCCCGCACCGACGCTGCTGCAGCGGCGCCGCGCCGGAACCGGTCTGGGCGCGCAGCCGCTCGTAGAGCGAGAGCAGCTCGGCCGACACGTCGGCCACGATGGCGTCGCGTCCCGCGGCCACCTCCTCCCGCTCCGCGACGACGGCCGCGGCCTTCTCGTCCCGGGCCTCCCGCAGCTCCCCGAGCCGGGCCTGGTGCGCCTGCAGGGCGGAGGTCGCCGCCTGCTGGGCCTCCTGGGCCTGCTCGACCCGCTCCATGACCTCCAGCTCCTCGTCCTCCAGGACGCCCTGCCGCCGGGCCAGCGACTCCAGCTCGTGCTGCAGGCCCTGGAGGTCCTTGGCGCTGCCGGTGCCGGCCTCCAGGCGCTGCCGGTCGCGGGCCGCCCGGTCGCGGACGAGCTGGACGGCCGCCTCGGCCCGGGACACCTCGCGCTCCAGGTCGCTGACCTCGGTGCTGGTCCGCACCACCTCGGCCTCGAGCCCGGGCTGCTCGCCCTCCATGCGGGCGATGTCGATGAGCTCGGGGACCGAGCGCAGGCGGTGCTCCAGCTGCGCGATGCGCGTGTCCAGCTCCTGCAGCTCGAGCAGCCGGGCCTGCATCTGGGGGCTTGCCTTCACGGGTGGTCTCCTTCGACGGGGTGGTCGGTCGTGCGGTCGTGGTCCGGCCGGGCACCGACGACGAGGTCCCAGGGGTCGGTGCAGACGCCCGAGATCTCGACCTCGACGTCGAGGCGGCTGAGCAGCAGCTCGCGCAGCCCGGGCAGCCACAGCCACTCCGTGGCGTAGTGGCCGGCGTCGAGCAGGTAGGGCGTCGCGGCGCCACCGGCGCGGGCGGCGGCCCGCGCCTCCTCGCGGGCCTCGAGCGCGGGGTGGTGGCGCAGGTCCGAGGTGACGTAGACGTCGGCGCCGGCGCGGCGCACCGCCTCGAACTCGCCGTCCCCGGCGCCCCCGAGCACGGCCACCCGGCGCACGAGGGCCTCCGGGTCGCCGCTGACGCGCACCCCGCCGGCCGTGGGTGGCAGGGCCTCGGCGAGCCGCTGCGCCAGCGCCCTCAGCGTGACCGGCACGGGCAGCTCGCCGACCCGGCCGAGCTCCTGGTCCTCGGCGAGGGTCAGCGCCTGCGTGGCCGCGAGACCGCACGCAGCGGCCAGCGCCTGGCCGACGCCGGGATCGGCGACGTCGGCGTTGGTGTGGGCGCAGTAGAGCGCCACGTCGTTGACCACCAGCTCGGTCACCGTCGCCCCCTTCGCCGACGTCGTCGCGACGGAGTGGATCCCGCGCAGCAGCAGCGGGTGGTGGGTGATGACGAGGTCGGCGCCGGTGCGCACGGCCTCGGCCACGACCTCCAGCGTCGGGTCGACCGCGAGCAGCACCCGGTGGACGCGCTGCTCCGGGTCCCCCGCGACGAGACCCACGCGGTCCCACGACTGCGCGGTCGCGGTGGGGTAGAGCTCCTCGAGGGTGGCGACGACGTCGGCCAGGGCGACACCGGTCTGCTGCGTGCTGGCGTTCACGTGGGCCCGGCCGGGCTCGAACCGACGACCTACGCGGTGTAAACGCGGCGCTCTACCAGCTGAGCTACAGGCCCCTGTTGTGGTGGGTGTGCCGTCATTGTTGCAGGTGGCGGACCGCCTCGTGCAGCGCACCGATCTGCCGGGCCTCCCCCGGTCCGTGCACGAGCGACCACCGCACCCGCATGTCGGGGTCGACGAGGAAGGTGCCGCGCACGGCCATACCGGACTCCTCGTCGAACACGCCGTAGTCGCGCGCCACCTGCCCGTGCGGCCAGAAGTCCGACAGCAGCGGGAAGCGGTACCCCTCGTGGGCGGCCCACGCGCGCAGCGCCGGTGCGGGGTCGCAGGACACGCCGAAGACCTGCACCCGGTCGTTGACGAACTCGTCGATGTTCAGCTGGATCTCCAGCAGCTCCCCGGTGCAGATGGAGGAGAAGGCGAAGGGGTAGAAGACGAGCAGGGCGTGCCGGTCGGCCACGGCCGCGGAGAGGGTATGCCGTTCCCCCGCCTGGTCCGTGAGCGCGAGGTCGGGGGCGGCCCCGCCCACCTCCACCGGGGTGGGTGGCGCAGCGCTCACTTGCGGCCCACCAGGCGCTGGCCCAGCCACTCGCCGAGGTTGACCGCGCCGGAGGCCGTCATCGAGCAGGTGGTGCAGGCGTCCTGCACGTCGGCGGCCGGGACGCGGTCCTCCCGGCCGGCGCCCGGGGTGAGCAGCACGATGCAGCCGCCCTCCTCCATGGTCGTCAGGGCGTCCATGAGCTCGTCGGCGAGGTCGCCCTCCCCGTCGCGCCACCACAGCAGCACGACGTCGACGACGCCGTCGTAGTCGTCGGCCTCCAGCGGTGCCCCGCTCACCGCGGCGGCGGCCTGCCGCACGGCCTCCTCGACGTCGTCGTCGTAGCCGTACTCGACGACCACCTGACCCTCGCGCAGCCCGAGCTTGCGCACCATTCCCGCGAGGGGCGCCTCCCCCTGCGCGTCGTCGGTCACGTCCTGCTGCTCCGTCCTCTTCTGCCCGTCCATGGTAGGACTAGACAAGCAGAGTGGCGCGGGTGACGTAAAGGCGGCCCCCAGGGTCGGCCACCACGGACGCGGCGTCAGGGACGTGACAGACTGGGCCGGACACCCCCTTGCAGGAAGGATCAACCCTGATGGCCCAGGAGCGCTCCACCGGCCCCATCCTGAACGGTCTGCCCAGCCAGGTCCCCGACACGGACCCCGAGGAGACGCAGGAGTGGCTGGAATCGCTGGACTCCGCGATCAGCACCGGCGGGCGCCAGCGGGCCCGCTACCTCATGCTGCGCATGCTGGAGCGGGCCAGGGACTCCCAGGTCGGCATCCCGTCGCTGACCACGACCGACTACATCAACACCATCTCCCCCGAGCAGGAGCCGTGGTTCCCGGGCGACGAGGACATGGAGCGCCGGTACCGCGCCTGGATCCGGTGGAACGCCGCGGTCATGGTGCACCGGGCGCAGCACCCCGACATCGCGGTCGGCGGGCACATCTCGACGTATGCCTCGCAGGCCACCCTCACCGAGGTCGGCTTCAACCACTTCTGGCGCGGTCGTGACCACGAGGGCGGCGGCGACCAGGTCTTCTTCCAGGGCCACGCCTCACCCGGCATCTACGCCCGTGCCTACCTCGAGGGCCGGCTCAGCGAGACCGAGCTCGACGGCTTCCGCCAGGAGAAGAGCAAGGGCCTGCAGGACGACGTCACCGCCGTCCCGTCCTACCCGCACCCCCGGTCGATGCCGGACTTCTGGCAGTTCCCCACCGTGTCCATGGGTATCGGGCCGATGAACGCCATCTACCAGGCGTCGTTCAACAAGTACCTCCACAACCGCGGCCTCAAGGACACCAGCCAGCAGCACGTGTGGGCCTTCCTCGGCGACGGCGAGATGGACGAGCCGGAGTCGCGCGGCCTGCTGCAGGTCGCGGCCAACGAGGAGCTCGACAACCTCACCTTCGTCGTCAACTGCAACCTGCAGCGTCTCGACGGCCCGGTGCGCGGCAACGGCAAGATCGTCCAGGAGCTGGAGAGCTTCTTCCGCGGCGCGGGCTGGAACGTCGTCAAGGTCCTCTGGGGCCGGGGCTGGGACGACCTCATCTCCCAGGACACCTCCGGCGCCCTGGTCAACCTCTTCAACACCACCCCGGACGGGGACTTCCAGACCTTCCGCGCCAACGACGGCGCCTGGATCCGCGACCACTTCTTCGGGCGCGACCCGCGCACCAAGGAGCTGGTCAAGGACTGGAGCGACGACGACATCTGGTGGAAGCTCAAGCGCGGTGGTCACGACTACCGCAAGGTCTTCGCCGCCTACCAGGCCGCGATGAACCACACCGGGCAGCCGACGGTCATCCTGGCCCACACCATCAAGGGCTACTCCCTGGGCAAGAGCTTCGCCGGGCGCAACGCCACGCACCAGATGAAGAAGCTGACCCTGGACGACCTCAAGGCCTTCCGGGACGGCCTGCAGATCCCCATCTCGGACGAGCAGCTCGAGGCCGACCCCTACGCCCCGCCGTACTACCACCCGGGCGAGGACGACCCGGCGATCCAGTACCTCAAGGAGCGCCGGCGCACGCTGGGTGGCTACCTCCCCAAGCGTCAGCCGGACAACACGCCGCTGCCGCTGCCGGACACCAAGGTCTACGACGTCGCTAAGAAGGGCTCCGGCAAGCAGGAGGTCGCCACCACGATGGCGCTCGTGCGGATCTTCAAGGAGTGGATGCGCGACAAGGAGTTCTCCAAGCACGTCGTGCCGATCATCCCGGACGAGGCCCGGACCTTCGGCATGGACAGCTTCTTCCCCACGGCCAAGATCTACAACGTCCACGGGCAGAACTACACCTCGGTGGACGCCGACCTCATGCTGGCCTACAAGGAGTCCGAGCAGGGCCAGATCCTGCACGTCGGGATCAACGAGGCCGGGTCGGTCGGCGCGTTCAGCGCGGCCGGCACGTCCTACGACACCCACCAGGTGCCGATGGTGCCGTTCTACATCTTCTACTCGATGTTCGGCTTCCAGCGCACCGGTGACAGCATCTGGGCGGCGGCGGACCAGCTCGCCCGCGGCTTCATGATCGGCGCCACGGCGGGGCGCACCACGCTCACCGGCGAGGGCCTGCAGCACGCCGACGGGCACTCCCCGCTCCTGGCCTCGACCAACCCGGCGGTCGTCGCCTACGACCCGGCCTACGCCTACGAGATGGCGCACATCCTCCCGCGCGCCCTGGAGCGGATGTACGGCGAGGACCCCGAGAACGTCATCTACTACCTCACCGTCTACAACGAGCCGATGCGCCAGCCCGCGCAGCCGGACGACGTCGACGTCGAGGGGATCCTCCAGGGGATGCACCGCATCGCCACCGGTGAGCAGCAGGACGGCAAGCACGTGCGCCTGCTCGCCTCGGGGGTCGGGGTGCCGTGGGCGCTCGAGGCCGCCGACCTCCTCCGGGAGGACTGGGGCGTCAGCTCCGACGTCTGGTCGGTGACGTCGTGGTCGGAGCTGCGCCGCGAGGCGATGGCGTGCGACACCGACGCCTTCCTGCACCCCGAGCAGGAGCGCCGGGTGCCCTACGTCACCCGCCGCCTCTCCGAGGGCGACGGGCCGATCGTGGCGACGAGCGACTACATGCGCGCCGTCCAGGACCAGATCGCCCCGTGGGTGCCGGAGGACTACTTCGCCCTGGGTGCGGACGGGTTCGGCTTCGCGGACACCCGTCCGGCAGCACGTCGGTTCTTCCACATCGACGGTCCGTCGATGGCGGTCAAGGCGCTGCAGATGCTCGCCGACCGCGGCGAGCTCGACCCGCAGGTGCCGCGCGACGCGGCGGAGAAGTACCGCCTGCTCGACGTCACCGCGGGCACCTCCGGCACCACCGGCGGGGACGCCTGAGGGTCACTCCCCGGCCGGGGAACCCTCCCGCAGGGCCTGCACCACGAGGTCGGGGTGGTCGGTGAAGATGCCGTCCACCCCGACCGCCAGGTGCGCCCGCACCTCGGCGGCGAGGTCGCCGTGGGCCGCCGGCTCGGGGCTCGGGTCGACGTCCGCTCCGTCACGGACGTCGCCGTCGGGCCCGCGGCGCAGCGAGGGCGGCAGGAACTGGTTCTCCGCCCGGAACGTCCAGGCGTGCACCACCATCCCGGCCGCGTGCGCGTCGGTGACGAGCGGTGTGGGCTCCCCCAGGGTCCCGTCCGGCGCCCACGGCAGCACCATCTGCTTGCGCGGGCCGATCCCGTCGACGACGCCGCCCAGCTCCTCCAGGCCCGGCGGGGACAGGAGCTCGGCGTAGGTGCGCGGCCGCCCGGCGGCGGCGAGGTCGGCGGGCACGTCCTCCGGTGCGGTCGCGAGCAGCACCTGGCGCAGCCGGCAGCCGAGCTCCTCGCGCAGCCGCCGCAGGCTTCCCGGCTCGAAGCACTGGACGAAGACCGGCGCGTCCTCGGCCAGCAGCCCCCCGGCGTCCAGGTCGGCGAGCATCCGCTCCTCCAGGGACAGCCCCAGCCCGGCGAAGTGGGTGGGGTGCTTGAGCTCGACGTAGAGCCCGAGCTCGCGTCCCAGCTCCTGGCTGAGCGCCGCCCGCAGGGCGACGACCTCCGCGAAGGTCGGGACAGGCCACTCCCCGTCCCGGTCGGTCCCGCGCAGCCGGGGCAGCCGCTCCCTGGCACGCAGGGTCCGCAGCTCCTCGAGGTCGAGGTCCTCGGTGAAGACCCCCTCCACCGGGATGCCGTCGACGACCTCCTGGCGTCGGCGCCCGGCGAGGCCGGGGTGCCCGGCCACGTCGGTCGTCCCCCAGATGTCGTTCTCGTGCCGCGCCACCAGCACACCGTCCCTCGTCGCCACGAGGTCGAGCTCGAGGTAGTCGGCACCCTGGCGCGCGGCGAGCTCGTAGGCGGCGAGGGTGTGCTCGGGCAGCCGCCCCGAGGCTCCGCGGTGGGCGAGGACGAGCGGGGACGCGGTCGGCATACCTCGATCCTGGCAGCCGCCGACTAGGCTCGCGAGGGTGCCCGACCGCGACCTCCCCCGCCACGCCGCCGACCTGGCCGGCCGCGCCGCGGGTCGGATGGAGGCCGAGCACGCGTGGTTCCGGGAGCTGGGGGCCGCCGACCGGGCCTGGGTGCGGCTCGTCGCGCAGGCGGGCATCGGCGCCCTCCTGACCTGGTATGCCGAGGGCGCGCGCCCCGGACCTCCGCCGGGTCAGATCTTCGCCGCGGCGCCCCCGAGCCTGGCCGCGACGATCACCCTGCGCCAGACCCTGGACCTCACCCGGACGGCGATCGCCACGGTCGAGGCCGCGGTGCCCGAGCTGGTCGAGGCGTCCGAGACGCAGGCCCTGCGGGAGGCGGTGCTGCGCTACTCCCGGGACCTGGCCTTCGCGGCGGCCGACGTCTACGCCCGGTCCGCGGACCACCGCGGCGGGTGGGACAGCCGCCTGGAGACCCTGGTCGTCCACGCCGTCGTCCGGGGCGAGGCCAACGACGCGATGGCCTCCCGGGCCGCCGAGCTCGGGTGGGAGGGGGTCACCGACGTCACCGTCGTGGCCGGGCTACTGCCTGAGGGCGACCAGACCACGGCCGTCGAGGCGCTGCGGACCGCCGCCCGCACCCTGGGCCGGTCCGCGCTCGGCGCCGCCCACGACCGCCGGCTCGTCTGCGTGCTCGGCGGCAGCACCGACCCGCTCGCGGACGCCCGGCGGCTCACGGACTCCTTCGGCGAGGGCCCGGTGGTGGTCGGCCCGCGCGTGCCCCACCTCTTCGCGGCCGGACGGTCGGCCCGGGCCGCGCTCTCCGGGGTGGACGCCGCGCCGGCCTGGGGCGACGCGCCCCGGCCGGTAGCCGCCGACGAGCTGCTGGCGGAGCGGTCGCTGCTGGGTGAGGGGCCGGCGCGCCGCATGCTCGTCGACCGGGTCTACGCCCCGCTGAGGGACCACCCGTCCGCCCTGCTGGACACGGTCCAGGCGTACCTCGACCACGGCATGGTGCTGGAGGCGACCGCCCGGCTGCTCTTCCTGCACCCCAACACGGTGCGCTACCGCCTGCGGCGGGTCGGCGAGGTGGTCGGGCTGGACCCGCACGACGCGCGCGACGCGTGGGTGCTCCAGGTGGCGCTGGCGCTGGGACGGATGGGCACCGGGCCCCGGCTGTGGCGCGGCAGCCGCTGACCCGGCGCCACCACCCAGGCCACTCCGCGGTCCCCGGAGCGCCCAGTTGGAGGAATCCTCCAAAGTTCCCCGCGCATTATCGTGCGTCGCGCAGTCGCGTCCTGGAGGGTCTCACCGGCACAGTAGGGGGCGTGCTCGTCATCGTCGCGCCCGGACAGGGCTCACAGACCCCCGGCTTCCTCACCCCCTGGCTCGAGGAACCGGCCGTGCGGGAGCGGCTGGAGGCGCTGGCCGCCGCCGCCTCGCTCGACCTGGTCACCCACGGCACCACCTCGGACGCCGAGACCATCAAGGACACCGCCGTCGCCCAGCCGCTCATCGTCAGCGCCGGGCTGGCGACCCTGCCCCTGGTCCTGGCCCACGACCAGGTGCCGCAGCACGTGTCGGCGACCGCCGGCCACTCGGTCGGGGAGATCACCGCGGCCGCGATCGCCGGGGTGCTGGCCCCGGACGACGCGATGAGCTTCGTCCGCGAGCGCGGGCTGGGGATGGCGGAGGCGGCCGCGCTCACCCCGACCGGCATGTCCGCGGTCGTGGGCGGCGACCCCGCCGACGTCACCGCCGCGCTGGAGCGGCACGGCCTCACCCCGGCCAACATGAACGGCGCCGGGCAGGTCGTGGCAGCCGGGACCATGGAGCAGCTGGCGGCCCTGGAGCAGGAACCCCCGACCCGCGCCCGGGTCGTCCCGCTGCCGGTCGCCGGCGCCTTCCACACCCACCACATGCAGCCGGCCGTGGACCGGCTGACCCGGCACGCCGAGTCGCTCGGCCCGCAGGACCCGCGGCTGCCGCTGCTGTCCAACGCCGACGGCCAGGTCGTGGCCGACGGCGGAGAGGTCCTGCGCCGGCTCATCGCGCAGGTCGCCGGCCCGGTGCGGTGGGACCTCACCATGGAGGCCCTCGTCGCCATGGGCGTCACCGGGCTCATCGAGCTCCCCCCGGCCGGCACCCTCGTCGGTCTGGCCAAGCGGGGCATGCGCGGTGTGGAGACCCTGGCGCTCAAGACCCCCGACGACCTGGACGCCGCCGCCCGCATGGTGCGCGAGCACGGCGCCGCCTGACCCACCTGTCCCGTGACCCGTCCCCGCCCATCCCAGGAGGCCTGCCCGTGAGCACGCGACCCGCCCTCTCGGCACCCACCACGCTGCGTCACGCCCGGATCCTGGGCCTGGGGGCCTACCGGCCCGAGCGCGTGGTGACCAACGAGGAGATCATCCAGTTCATCGACTCCAGCGACGAGTGGATCCGGCAGCGCTCGGGCATCGTCACCCGGCGCTTCGCCCGGGAGGACGAGACGGTCGTCGACATGGCCGAGGCCGCCTCCCGCCAGGCGCTGGAGCGTGCCGGTGTCGAGACGGGTCAGGTCGACGCGGTCATCATGGCGACCGTCACCCACCCCTTCCAGACGCCGGCCGCCGCGCCCGTCCTGGCGGACCGCCTGGGCATGACCGACCCGGCGGCCTACGACATCTCGGCCGCGTGCGCCGGCTACTGCTACGCCATCGCCCAGGCGAACGACATGATCCGGGCCGGCAGCGCCGACACCGTCCTCGTCGTGGGGGTGGAGAAGCTCTCGGACTTCACCGACAAGCACGACCGCGGGTCGGCCTTCATCTTCGGGGACGGCGCGGGCGCCGCCGTCGTGGGTGTCGCCGACCGCCCGGGCATCGGGCCGACCATCTGGGGCAGTCTCGGCGAGCGGGCCGACGCCATCACCCAGCGCGAGTCCTGGACCGACCTGCGCCCCGCTATGGAGGACCCGGGCCGCACCAAGGGAGTCGACTGGCCGGCCTTCACCATGCAGGGCCAGACCGTCTTCCGCTGGGCGGTCTTCTCCATGGCCCCGGTCGCACGCCGGGCCGTCGAGGCCGCCGGCATCACCCCGGCCGACCTGGACGCCTTCGTGCCCCACCAGGCCAACATGCGGATCACCGACGCCATGGTCAAGGCGCTGGAGCTGCCCGAGCACGTGCCGGTCGCGCGCGACATCGCCGAGACCGGCAACACCTCGGCGGCCTCCATCCCGCTGGCGATGAGCCGCATGCTGGAGGAGGGCGAGGCGCCGCACGGCGGCCTGGCCCTACAGATCGGCTTCGGCGCAGGGCTGGTGTACGCCGCCCAGGTCGTCGAGATGCCCTGAGCGGCCTCATGACTCCCGTGACCCGGCGGGCGAGCAGGATCCCGGGTCGGCAACTGTTGTCCACGCTAGGAGAGAACGCACCATGGCACTGAGCGAGCAGGAGATCCTCGCGGGTCTGGCCGAGATCGTCAACGAGGAGACCGGGCTGGAGGCGGAGGAGGTCCAGATGGACAAGTCCTTCACCGAGGACCTCGACATCGACTCCCTGTCGATGATGACGATCGTCGTCAACGCGGAGGACAAGTTCGGCGTCCGCATCCCCGACGACGAGGTCAAGAACCTCACCCACGTCAAGGACGCGGTGTCCTACATCGCCAACCACCAGGGCTGACCCCGCTCCGGCCCGGTGCCGCGCGGACCGCGCCGCACCGGGCCGGGCCCAGTCCGACGGCATACCCTGATGTCGTCGACCTGACCACGCACGTCCCGTCCCCAGGAGGCCGCCACCCATGACCGACACCACCCAGACCTCGCGCCGCGTCGTCGTGACCGGCCTCGGCGCCACCACGCCCGTCGGGGGCACGGCGCCGGAGACGTGGGAGGCGATCGTGGCCGGCCGCAGCGGTGTCCGAACCCTGGAGCAGGAGTGGGTCGCCGAGCACGAGCTGCCGGTGACCTTCGCCGCGCCGATCCACACCGACCCGCTCGAGGTGCTCAAGAAGGTCGAGGTGCGCCGCAACGACCCCTCGGGCCAGTACGCCCTCATCGCGGCGCGCGAGGCCTGGGCCGACGCCGGTGCACCCGAGGTCGAGCCGGAGCGGCTCGGTGTCGCCATCGGCTCGGGCATCGGCGGGGTCCACACCCTCCTGAGCCAGTGGGACACCCTCAAGGAGAAGGGGCCGCGGCGGGTCTTCCCGCTGACCGTGCCCATGCTCATGCCGAACGGCCCGGCGGCGGCCGTCTCCCTCGACCTGGGCGCCCGGGCCGGGGCGCACTGCCCGGTCAGCGCCTGCGCGTCCGGTGCCGAGGGGATGGGCCAGGCCCTCACCATGATCCGCGCCGGCCGCGCCGACGTCGTGGTCGCGGGCGGCACCGAGGCGGCCATCCACCCGGTGTGCATCGCCGCCTTCGCGGCGATGACCGCCCTGTCGGGGCGCAACGAGGACCCCCAGGCCGCGTCCCGGCCCTACGACGTCGACCGCGACGGCTTCGTCATGGGTGAGGGGGCCGGCGTCATGGTCCTGGAGGCCGAGGAGCACGCCCTGGCCCGCGGCGCGCGGATCTACGCCTACCTGGACGGGCTCGGCATGTCCTCGGACGCCTACCACATCACCGCCGGCGAGCCCGAGGGAGCCGGGGCCGCCCGGGCTATGGAAGAGGCCATCTCCGACGCCGGCCTCGCCACCACCGACATCGCCCACATCAACGCCCACGCGACCTCCACCCCGGTCGGGGACGTCGCGGAGACCCGGGCGATCCACCGGGCCTTCGGCGGGCATACCGGCAACATCGCGGTGACCGCCACGAAGTCGATGACCGGCCACCTGCTCGGCGCGGCCGGTGCGCTGGAGGCGCTGCTCACCGTGCTCGCGCTGCACCACCGGCAGGTGCCCCCGACCCTCAACCTGGAGCAGCAGGACCCGGAGATCGACCTCGACGTCGTCACCGGGGCGGCCCGGACGCTGCCCGAGGGTCAGCTGGCCGCGGTCAACAACGCCTTCGGCTTCGGCGGGGTCAACGTGGCGCTGACCTTCACCTCCGCCTCCTGAGCGGCCGCCGAGACCGACTCGTACGCAGCAGCTGTCCCGGCGTCCTGATGCATCAGCGCACTCGGACACCGTCTGCGTACGAGTGCGGTCACCGAGTCGGCCAGCGCTGCGGCGCCACCGGGTAGGCTCGCCCCCTCATGCACATCCTGCGCGTCGCCAACTTCGTCAGCCCGACGTCCGGCGGCATCAAGACCGCGCTGCGGCACTGGGGCGAGCTCTACCAGGAGGCCGGGCACCGCGCCTCGCTCATCGTCCCGGGACCCGGGCAGGAGATCGCCGAGGAGAGCCAGGGGCTGGTCTACCGCGTGCCCGCGACCCCGGTGCCCGGCACCGGCTACTCCCTCATGTGGAGCAGGGTCGGGCTCTCCCGGCTCATGGACGCGATCGCGCCCGACGTCATCGAGGTGTCCGACCGGTCGACGACCCGGTGGATGGGTCGCTGGGCGCGCCGCCGCGGCATCGGGTCCGTGATGATCAGCCACGAGAACATGACCGGGATCCTGGTCCGTCGCACCCCGCTGCTCGAGCGTCCGGCGCACTGGGCGGCGGACGGCATCAACCGGCTGAGCGCCACGGACTACGACGCGATCGTCTGCCCCAGCGCGTTCGCCGCCCAGGAGTTCCACCGCAACGGTCTCGACGCCGACGTCGTGCCCCTGGGGGTGGACCTGGAGACCTTCGTGCCCACCCGTGACCTCGCCGACGGACCGGCGCCGGGCGCGGACGGACCGCTGCGAATCGCGCACTGCAGCCGGCTGTCGCCGGAGAAGAACCCGGCCCTGTCCATCGAGACCGTGCGGGAGCTGGTCCGCCGCGGGCGCGACGTCGAGCTCACCGTCTTCGGGGCCGGCCCCATGCTGGAGGAGCTCGTGCGCCGCGCGCAGAACCTCCCGGTCACCTTCCACTCCTACGTCACCGACCGCCGCGAGCTCGCGGTCGAGCTGGGGCGCGCGGACCTCGCGATCTCTCCCGGACCGCTGGAGACCTTCGGGCTGGCGGCGCTGGAGCTGCTGGCCTGCGGCATCCCCGTCGTCTGCTGCGACGAGGGAGCCCTGCAGGAGGTCGTCGGCGACGGCGGGGTCGTCGCCCCCTCGACCCCCACCGCCTTCGCCGACGGCATCGAGGAGCTGCTCGGGCGTCGGTCCGCCCGCGCGAGGGCACGCGCCGCCGCCGAGCGGTTCAGCTGGCCGGTGAGCGCGCGCCGGATGCTCGACGTGCACGAGCGCGTCGCGGCGCAGGCCGGCGCACGATGACGCGGGGTCGCCGGCCTCACAGGTGACCGGCGGTCGCGTCGTCTCAGCCGACCTTGTGCAGCCAGGTCGCCGGGGCACCCTCGCCGGCGTGGCGGTAGACCTCCAGCTCGGCGTCCCAGGCCGCGCCGAGCGCGCGGTCGAGCTCGACGGTCAGCGTGGCTGCCGAGCCGGCCGCGGACTCCATGATCTGCCGCAGCCGGTCCTCGTTGACGACGACGTCGCCGTTGGCCGACAACCGGGCGGTGTGGATCCCGAGACCGGGCGTGTGCGTCCACCGCACGCCGTCGCTCCCGCGGCTGGCTTCCTCGACGACCTCGTACCGCAGGCCGTCCCAGCCGCGCATCGCGCTGGCGATCGTGGCGCCCGTGCCGGCCTCGCCGGTCCAGGCGAACTCGGTGCGCATGGTCCCGGGCTCGGCCGGCTGACCGACCCAGTCCAGCGCGACCCGGGTGTCGAGGACTCCCTCGAGCGCCCAGGCGATGTGCGGGCACAGCGCAGTCGGGGTGGAGTGAATGAACACCACCCCGCGAGTCATGACTCGTGGCATGACGACGGACATCCTGGCCTCCTGTGTGGTGAGGGACGTCTTCCCCAACGACCTCGACCTGTCCAGGCGACCGCGGTATGCCGCGTGCTGGGTCTCATTGTGCTCTCTCGTCCCGCAGGGAGCAAGTGGCACGGTGAACTTTCTGCGTCGCACCTGCCCCACGCGTCGCGGGCCTCGGCTCCGAGCGACCTGCGCAGGTGCGTGACGCGGCGTCAGGCATTCTGCTAGTTTCGCGCCATGCGCGTCGCCGACCTCATCAAGAAGAAGGGCAGCACGGTCGCCACCCTGCCTGCCACGGCCACGCTCGGCGAGCTCCTGGAGGTGCTCGACGACCAGAAGATCGGCGCCGTCGTGGTGCTCGAGGGTGAGGACGTGGCCGGCATCGTGTCCGAGCGCGACGTCGTGCACCACCTGCGCGGCGGCGCCGGGAGCACGGCGGCGCTCAGCGACCTCATGACCACCTCGGTGCAGACCTGCACCATGGACGACGACCTGACCCACCTGGCGACGACGATGACGCAGGGCCGGTTCCGCCACCTCCCTGTCGTCGAGGAGGGCCGGCTGCTGGGGATCATCTCCATCGGTGACGTCGTCAAGGCCCGGCTGGACGCCCTCGAGGCCGAGCGCGACCACCTGGAGTCCTACCTGCGGCAGTGAGCGCCCCACGGCCTCACTAGACTCGGCCGTCGCGGGCCAGTAGCTCAGCCGGTCAGAGCAGCGGACTCATAATCCGTCGGTCGTGGGTTCAAGCCCCACCTGGCCCACTCCCCCCGGACCGGGCGTCAGACGCGCCGCGCCTCCGCCCCCGCCGCACCGAAGGTCACAAGTCGGTGACAACACCCCGAACTTGCTGCCCGGCGACGTCATACCCGTCTAGGGTGCGCGACATGACCGACTCCCGTGAGTCGCCCGGCACCGGCCTGGGCGCGCCGCTCGTCGTGCTCGAGGACGTCAACAAGCACTTCGGCGACCTGCACGTCCTCAAGGACATCAACCTCACCGTGCACGAGGGCGAGGTGGTCGTCGTCATCGGGCCCTCCGGCTCGGGCAAGTCGACGCTGTGCCGCACCATCAACCGGCTCGAGTCCTACGAGTCCGGCACCATCACCATCCACGGCGACGAGCTGCCCAGCGAGGGCAAGGCCCTGGCCAAGCTCCGGGCGGACGTCGGCATGGTCTTCCAGAGCTTCAACCTCTTCAGCCACAAGACGATCCTCGAGAACGTCACGCTGGGCCCCATCAAGGTGCGCCGGAAGAAGGCGGCCGAGGCCAAGCAGCGCGCGATGGAGCTCCTCAAGCGGGTCGGGGTCGACCACCAGGCGGAGAAGTACCCCGCCCAGCTCTCCGGCGGCCAGCAGCAGCGCGTCGCGATCGCCCGCTCCCTGGCGATGGACCCGACCGTCATGCTCTTCGACGAGCCGACCTCGGCCCTGGACCCGGAGATGATCAACGAGGTCCTCGACGTCATGACCAGCCTGGCCAAGAGCGGCATGACGATGATCGTCGTCACCCACGAGATGGGCTTCGCACGCAAGGCCGCCGACCGCGTGGTGTTCATGTCCGACGGCGCGATCGTGGAGGAGAACACCCCGGAGGAGTTCTTCACCAACCCCCAGTCCGACCGCGCCAAGGACTTCCTCGGCAAGCTTCTGACCCACTGACCAGCAACGACACAAGGAGATCCCATGCGTTCCACCACCTTCCGGATCGCGGCGCTCGCGGCCGCCACCGCCCTGACCCTCACCGCCTGCGGTGGTGACGACGGCGGGGAGGCCGACGCCGGCGGCGAGGGCGAGTCCAGCGAGGAGAGCGCCGCCGAGGGCGGCACCGACGGCGAGACCGTCACCATCGGCATCAAGTTCGACCAGCCGGGTCTGGGCCTCAACGAGGGCGGCGACCCGACCGGTATGGACGTCGACGTCGCCAAGGCGGTCGCCGAGGAGCTCGGCTACACCGAGGACCAGATCGAGTGGAAGGAGGCGATCTCCGCGCAGCGCGAGGACCTGCTGGAGTCCGACCAGGTCGACATGATCTTCGCCACCTACTCGATCACCGACGAGCGCAAGGAGCGGGTCCAGTTCGCCGGGCCGTACTTCGTCGCCGGGCAGGACCTGCTCGTGCCGACCGACAGCGACATCGAGGGACCCGACTCGATGGGTGACGCGATCCTGTGCTCGGTCACCGGCTCCACCTCAGCGGCCCGGGTCAACGAGGAGTACGGCGTCGCGCTGCAGGAGTACGGCAGCTACTCCGAGTGCATGGAGGCGATGGCCTCCGGCCAGATCGGTGCCCTCACGACGGACGACACGATCCTCGCCGGCTTCGCCGCCCAGGACGAGTACGCCGGCCAGTTCCGGGTCGTCGGCAACACCTTCTCCGAGGAGAACTACGGCGTCGGCCTGCCGCAGGACTCCGACCGGTGCGAGGAGATCAACGAGATCCTCAACGGCCTCTGGGAGGACGGCACCATGGACCAGATCATCGAGGACAACCTCGGCGCCGCGGACTACACCCCCAACGCCGACCTCAACCCGCCGGAGGCCGGCGGTCACTGCGCCTGAGTGCCTGACCGACTGACCCGTCTCGCTGCGCCGGGGCCCGTGCGGCCCCGGCGCAGCCACCACCCTGGAGGGAGCAGCCCGTGCTGGAGCTCATCGAGCAGTTCAACGTCCTCGGGGCGTTCTGGCTCAACATCCGGCTCGCGGCCGTGTCCTTCGTGCTGGCGCTCATCCTGGGGACCGTCGTGGCGATCCTGCGCCTGGCTCCGGTGTCGGTGCTCAACTGGTTCGGCGCCACCTACGTCACCCTCCTGCGCAACACCCCGCTGACCCTCATCATCGTCTTCGCCAACCTGGGGCTGTGGCTGCAGCTGGGGATCGAGTTCGTGCCCCGGGAGGGCAACCCCAACTTCATCCTGGAGAACAACTTCTGGCTCGCCGTCCTGGGGCTGACCGTCTACCACGCGGCGTTTATCTGCGAGGCGATCCGCTCCGGGGTCAACACCATCCCCGTGGGCCAGAGCGAGGCCGCTCGCTCGATCGGGCTCGGCTTCGGCCAGAGCCTGCGTGAGGTGATCCTGCCCCAGGCGTTCCGAGGTGGCATCACCCCCATCGGCAACGTGCTCATCGCCCTCATCAAGAACACCACCGTGGCGGTGGCCATCGGCAACCGGGAGATCGCCTACCAGATGCGCAACATGATGGAGTTCCGCCCGGACGCCGGCATCCTCATCTTCCTCATCGTCGCCATCGGCTTCGTCATCCTCACCCTGCCGGTCGGGCTCGGCACGAGCTGGCTCTCCGCCAAGCTGGCGGTGAAGCGATGAGCGCGCAGCAGGTCCTCTTCGACATCCCCGGGCCCAAGGCGCGGGCCCGCCACCTCCTCTACGGCGTGCTGGGCACCCTCGTGCTCCTGGGGCTGCTGGTGCTCGTCCTCATCCGGATGGCCAACCGGGGCCAGTTCGAGGCGGCCAAGTGGACGCCGTTCCTGGAGAGCAACACCTGGACCTTCTACCTGCTCCCCGGGCTGCTGGCCACTCTGCAGGCGGCCGCGGTGGCCGTCGTGCTGTCCATGGTGTTCGGCATCGCCCTGGCCATGCTGCGCATGTCCGACCTCACGCCGGTGCGCTGGGCCAGCGGCGTCTTCGTCGAGTTCTTCCGGGCCGTCCCCGTGCTCATCATGATGATCTTCACCTGGCAGATGCTGGTAAAGAACCCCACGATGGTCCGCCTCATGGACACCCTGGGACTCACCGGGGCCAACGCGACGTTCATCGCCGTCGTGGTCGGACTCGTCCTCTACAACGCCTCGGTCATCTGCGAGATCGTCCGCAACGGCGTGGGCTCGCTTCCGGGCGGCCAGCGCGAGGCAGGGCTGTCCATCGGGCTGAGCCCGGCCCAGGTGCGCCGCTCGATCCTCGTGCCGCAGGCGCTGACCTCGATGCTCCCCGCGCTGATCAGCCAGATCGTCGTCATCACGAAGGACACGGCGCTCGGCTACATCATCACCTACCCGGAGCTGCTGACCATGACCCGCCGGCTGGGCTCGGCCAACGCCAACACGCTGGCCGCCTACCTCGTCGCCGCCGTCATCTTCATCCTCATGAACTACGCGATCACCAAGCTCGCCGAGTGGATCGAGGGACGCCAGCGCCGCAAGCGCCGCGGTACCCCCGGGGGTACACCCACCCAGGACGAGGAGCAGGCCAGCCAGCGCGCCGTCGGCGCCGCCCTCGGAGCCCAGGCCAGAGCCGGCGGCTGACCCCCGGCCCCGCCCGCACAGGGCGCGCCTACAGAACGCACCAGACGTGCGGTCGGAATGTGCCGGACGAGCGCTGCCGATGCCCGGACGCCCGTAGCCCGTACCGGCAGCCTGACCGAGTCGGCTGACGCGTCCCTCGTCGTGGCGCCGACCAGGATCGGCGCTCCCATCCGCGTCGAGAGCGGCGTGGACAGCTGCGTCCTGCTCACGGCGAGCCTCGTGGGCCGACGTCGCGCGGTCAGTGCGAACTGGCGCGCGTCCGGTGTGTGCTCAGCGCGCGTCCGGTGTGTCCTGAGCGCGCGTCCGGTGTGTGCTGAGCGCGCGTCCGGTGCGGTGGTCGGGCGGGGCGGGGGACGACGGAGGCCCGGGGCGGAATCGCCCCGGGCCGTTGTCATGAGGAATGCGCTCCCCCGACTGGACTCGAACCAGTAACCTGCCGGTTAACAGCCGGCTGCTCTGCCAATTGAGCTACAGGGGATCGTGCAGCAGGCACTCTAGCAAGACCGAGGCCCCGCGCCGAAATCCTGGCGCGGTGTCAGCCCGCGCTTTCCTCGGGCGGCTGCGGCGGGAGGCCGACCTGGTCGCGCAGGTCGACACGCGCGGCCCGGACGGCGGCGGCCAGCTCGGCGTCAGACTCCCCCGCCCCGCGACCCCAGAGCACCTGCTCGACCAGCTCGCGGGTCGGGAGCACCGTGCGGATGCACACCCGCGCGCTGCGCCGCGGCCCCAGGTCCACCACGCGCAGGAGCACCACGCTCGCGGACGTCCGCTCCCGGAACACCTGCGGCACCAGGCCCGGCCCGGTGCACCGCTGCAGCACCCACTGGCGGCCACCGAGCTGGTCGACGAAGGAGACGGCCAGAGCCCACAGGTCGGGGTCCCAGGCCCCGGTGTCGACCTCGTGCCAGGGGCGCTCGAGCAGCACCTCTCCGCCGTCGGCCACCTCCAGGAGCCGGAAGGTCGTCAGCACCACCCAGTGCCCGGTGCCGTCCTCCTGGGCGCTGGCGAGCACCTGCTCTCCCTTCCCCAGGTCCGGCCTGACCACCGCGGGCAGGTCGCCGGGGTCTCCCTCGGGCTTCGGCGTCGCGCCGATCGTGCGCGTCCGGAACCACCTCATGCCTCACTCCATCCTGGACCGCAGCCGGGCCCGTTCGCGGTGCAGCTCCATGAGCCGCTCGTCCAGCCGACGCTTGTCCGGGCTGCCCTCCGGCGCCCGCGACTGCTGCCCCAGCAGGTCGGCCACCTCCTGCTCGACACCGGCCAGCCGCACCCGCAGGACCAGCCAGTCGACGAAGGCCTCGCGCGGCATACCGGAGTCCGGGTCGAGGCGGTCCGGCAGCGTCGCCACCGACAGCTCGTGCACGAGCGGGTGGACCGGCGGCGGGGTCCCGGCGAGCACCGCCTCCACCCAGCCCCGAATGCTGCGCTGCGCGGCGCCCTCGATGCCCCCGGCCTGGCGCATGGCATGCCAGACGGCCCGGTGCATCGGCGCCCGCAGCGCCTCCGGCTCGAGCTCGTCCATGTCCTCGGGCACGACGGCGAGGGGGTACTGCAGCGCCACCTGGACCAGCTGCCGCTCGGCGACCTGCACCGGGTCGCGCAGGTCCGGCTGCGGGAGGGTCGGCGCGAGAGGACCCTCCTCCGTGGCCGAGGTCTGCTGGCGGGCCACCGGCGCCGTGGGGGCCGGTCTGCCGGCCGCCCGCCCGACCTCGGCGGTCAGCAGGTCCGGATCGATCCCCATCCACCCGGAGACGTCCCGGACCACCTCGGGCCGCAGCGTGCGGTCCTTGATCTGGGCGAGGATCGGCGCCACGGCCCGCACGGCCTGCACCCGCTGGGCCGCCTCGGACAGGTCGTAGGGGGCCAGGGTGGTGCGGACCGCGAACTCGAAGAGCGGGGTCGCCGAGGCGACGAGCTCCCGGACGGCCCGTCCCTGGGCCTCCCCCTCGTCGTCCTTCGTGGCGATCCACAGGTCGTTCGGGTCCTGCCCGTCGGCGGCCACGGCCACGTAGGACTGCGCCGCCCAGCGCTGGTCCTGCTCGAAGGCCTTCATCGCCGCCTTCTGCCCGGCGGCGTCACCGTCGAAGGTGAAGATGACCTTGGCCGGGGCCCGCCCGGCCTCGTCCCGCAGGATCCGCCGCAGGATGGAGATGTGGTCGCTGCCGAAGGCGGTGCCGCAGGTCGCCACGGCGGTACCCACCCCGGCGAGATGGGCCGCCATCACGTCGGTGTAGCCCTCGACGACCACCGCCGTCCGCTCGGTCGCGATCGCCTTCTTGGCCAGGTCGAGGCCATAGAGCACGCCGGTCTTCTTGTAGATCGGCGTCTCGGAGGTGTTGAGGTACTTCGCCGGGCTCCAGTCGTCGTCGTAGAGCCGCCGCGCCCCGAACCCCACCGTGTCACCGGTGATCGCCCGGATCGGCCAGAGGACCCGCCCCTGGAAACGGTCCGAGAGACCACGGCCGCGCCGGTTCGCCAGCCCCCCCAGCACCAGCTCCTCCTCGGTGAACCCCTTGAGCCGCAGGTGCGAGACGAGCGCGGTGCCCTCGCGCGGCGCATACCCCACCATGAACTGCGCGGCGTGCCCGCCGGTGAACCCCTTGTCGCGCAGGAAGTCCCGGCCCTTGCGGCCCTCCCCCGAGCGCAGCAGAGCCTCGTGGTAGAACTCCTCGGCCACCCGGTGGGCCTCCATGAGGCGGGTCCGCTGCCCGACCGGTGCCTGCTCGCCGCGGCCGCGGCCGCCCGGTCCGGTCTCCTCGTAGCGCAGCGTGATTCCCAGCTTGTCCGCCAGCCGCTCCACGGCCTCGGAGAAGGTGAGGTGGTCGATCTCCATGAGGAAGGAGATGACGTCCCCGCCCACCCCGCACCCGAAGCAGTGATAGCTGCCGACCGCCGTGCGGATCTGGAAGGAGGGGGTCTTCTCGTCGTGGAAGGGGCACAGCCCCTTCATGGCCCCCACCCCGGCGGTGCGCAGGGTCACGTGCTCGCGCACGACCTCCTCGATGGAGGCCCGCTCCTTGACCGCCTTGACGTCCTCGTCCTTGATCCTCGGCACAGCCACCTCCTCCGCTCCACGCCGTCCCTCCCGAGTCTAGGTGTCGCGACCGACGCCTCCCGGGCCGGTCGGAAACCTGGGGACGGGGCCCAAGGCCCGCGCCTAGGATGGAATGCGACCGCCCGCCGATGAGTTGTCCCGGCCACGGCCGTCCCACCCCATGGGCATCACCCTGACCCGCGAGGAGACCCCTGTGTCGACAGCGCCCGAGCGCACCACCACCGCCGCACCGCCGGACGAGGCACGCGTGCGGCTGGTGCTCCGGGTGCTCACGGCGTCGGCCTTCGTCGTCATCCTCAACGAGACGCTCATGCTCAACGCGCTCCCGCCGCTCATGGACGCCTTCGGGGTGGACGCGGGGGCCGGCCAGTGGCTCACCACCGGTTTCATGCTGACGATGGCCGTGGTCATCCCGACGACCGGGTGGCTGCTGCAGCGGCTCAGCCTGCGCACGGCCTACCTGCTGGCCATGGGGGTCTTCATCGCCGGCACCGCCCTGGCGGCGGCCGCACCCACCTTCGAGGTGCTGCTGCTGGCCCGGGTCGTGCAGGCCAGCGGCACCGCGGTGATGATGCCGCTGCTCATGACGACGATCATGACCCTGGTGCCGCCGGAGCGTCGCGGCGGCGTCATGGGCAACCTCACCCTCGCGATCTCGGTCGCCCCCGCGATGGGCCCACCCGTCTCCGGGCTGATCCTGGAGTTCGCCTCCTGGCGCTGGCTGTTCGGCCTGGTGCTCCCCATCGCCGTTCTCATGACGGTGGCGGGGGGCCGGCTGCTGCGCGGCGACGAGCCCGGCCGCGCCGCCCGGCTCGACGTGCCCAGCGCCCTGCTCACCGCGGTGGGCTTCGGCGGGCTCGTCTACGGCCTGTCGGCGCTGGGCGAGGGTGCCGCGGGCCCCGTCGGCCCGGCCTGGTCGCTCGGGGTCGGGGTGGCGGCCCTCGCGGTCTTCGCCTGGCGCCAGCTCCGGCTCGCCCGCACGGACGAGTCCCTCGTCTTCCTCGACCTGCGTGCGCTGCGCATCACGAGGTATGTCGTGCCCCTCGCCCTGCTCTGCCTGGGCTTCATGTCCCTCATCGGGGCGATGCTGCTCCTGCCGATCCTCCTGCAGCAGGTGCGCGGCTTCGGCACCCTCGCCTCCGGGCTCATGCTCATGCCCGGCGGTCTGGCCATGGGCCTGCTCGGTCCGACGGTCGGGCGCGTCTACGACCGCGTCGGGCCCCGGCCGCTGGTCATCCCCGGTGGAGCCGGGCTGGTCGCCGGCATGGCCGGCATGGCCCTGCTCGCGGACCAGGTGCCGTGGTGGGGCCTGGTGGGGCTGCACGTGGTGGTGAGCCTGTCGCTGGCCTGCCTCTTCACGCCCTGCTTCACCACCGGCCTCAGCTCGCTGCCCGGACGGCTCTACTCCCACGGCAGCGCCATGGTCGGCACCGGCCAGCAGGTGGCGGCCGCCGCCGGGACGGCGCTGGTGGTCACCGTCATGGAGACCCGCGCGTTCCAGCTCGGAGCCTCGGGCCTGGGCGAGCGGGAGGCCCTGGAGGGGGGCATCGGCACCGCCCTGCTCGTGGCCACCGGGATCGCCGTGGGCGTCTTCGTCCTCAGCGTGTTCGTCCGGCCCGCGCCGAAGGACGCGGACGGCCCCGAGGAGCGGCCGGCCGAGCAGGGCGGCGACGTCGCGGCGACGGGCACGGCATACCCCGAGCCCGTAGCCTGAGCCCATGTCCCCGGCGAGCAGCCCGTCCACCCAGCTCGAGGTGGGTGGGCGCACGGTCCGCATCTCGAACCCGGCCCGCGTCTACTTCCCCGAGCCGGGGCTGACCAAGCTCGACCTGGCGCACTACTACCTGTCCGTCGGCGAGGGCATCGTCACCGCGCTCCGCGAGCGGCCGTGCATGATGCACCGCTTCCCCGAGGGCATCACCGGCGAGCGGGTGCACCAGAAGCGGCTGCCGCGCGGGGCACCGGACTGGATGGAGACGGTGCACGTCACCTTCCCGCGGTGGAACCGCACGGCCGACGAGCTGTGCGTCACCGAGCTGGCGCAGGTCATCTGGTCGGTCCAGATGAGCTGCGTGGAGTTCCACCCGTGGAACAGCCGACGGGGACACGTCGAGCAGCCGGACGAGTGGCGCATCGACCTCGACCCCGGTGAGGAGTGCGACTTCGCGACGGTGCGGCGGGTCTGCGGCGTCGTCCAGGAGGTCCTGGCCGAGCTGGGCGCGGTGGGCTGGCCCAAGACGACCGGCTCCAAGGGCATCCACGTCTACGTCCGCATACCGCCCGAGCACGGCTTCGGCGACGTGCGTCGCGCGGCCCTCGCCTTCGCCCGGCAGGTGGAGCGTCGCACCGACGAGGCGACGACGGTGTGGTGGCGCAAGGACCGCGACCCGCGCCGGGTCTTCGTCGACTTCAACCAGAACGCGCGTGACCACACCATCGCGGCGGCGTACTCCGTCCGCGCCACGCCCGACGCGCGGGTCTCCGCACCCCTGCGGTGGGAGGAGGTCGCCGACTGCGAGCCGGGTGACTTCACCGTGCGCACCATGCCCGAGCGGTATGCCGAGCTCGGCGACCTGCACGCCGGCATCGACGACGCCGTGTTCGACATCACCCCGCTGCTGGAGTGGGCCGCGCGCGACGAGGCCGAGGGAGCCGCGACCCCCGAGGAACCCGACTGAGGGGCTCGGGCCTGCCCCCCACCACGGCGGTGGTCACGAGCTGGTCGTGGGGCGGCTCTCGATCGCGGTGAGGGTGGAGCGCAGGTGGTCCACCGTGAGAGCCTTCAGCCCGTCCACGTCTCGTTCGCGGTAGAGGCGGCAGAGCCTCGGCGAGGCGCTGCGGACGACGTTCTCCCACCCCGTCGTCAAGGTCTTCCTCATCGGCCTGACGATCCTCGCCATCGGTGTCGGCGGGTTCTCCTTCGCGACCGGCAACGTCACCGGATCCTCTCAGGGCCTGGCGATCCTCACCGGGATCGACTCCCGCATCACCATCGTCATCACCTTCCTCGCCGTGGCCTCCCTGCTGTGGTTCGGTCGCTACAAGGTGATCGAGCGCGTGCTGGTCGTCCTGGTGATGCTCATGAGCATCACCTTCCTGGCCACGGCGGTCATTGTCCGTCCGGACATCGGCGAGATGCTGCGCGGACTGGTCGTGCCCAGCGTGCCGTCCGGTTCCCTCATCGTCCTGATCGGCCTGATCGGCAGCGCCGTCGTCCCGTACAACCTCTTCCTGCACTCCCGCTCCGTCCAGGAGCAGTGGCCGTCCTCCGTGCCCACCACCCGGGCACTGGCCGAGGCCCGCACGGACACCTGGTTCTCCATCACGCTGGGCGGGCTCATCACCGTGGCGATCCTCGCCACGGGCGCGGCGGCCTTCTTCGGCACCGGGCAGAGCATCGAGAACGCGGCCGACATGGCCCAGCAGCTCGAGCCCACGGTCGGGAGCGCGGCGGAGATCCTGTTCGGCCTGGGCTTCTTCGGGGCCGGCTTCACGAGCGCGATCACCGCGCCGCTGGCCGCAGCCATCGCCGTCTCAGGCGTCCTCGGCTGGGGCAGGGACATGACCGACATGCGCTTCCGCGCCGTCTGGATCATCGTGCTGCTCGGCGGTGCCCTCATGGCCTACTTCAGCGCCGACCCGGTGGCCCTCATCATCGCCACCCAGTACGCCGCCGGCCTCTCCCTGCCGGTCCTGGCGCTCTTCCTCATCATCGTGATGAACCGCAAGGACATCCTGGGTCGGCACGTCAACACCCTGACCGCGAACATCCTCGGCGGCCTCGTCGTCGCCGGTGTCAGCATC
The DNA here is from genome assembly GCF_001483745.1 of Serinicoccus chungangensis. Classification (GTDB taxonomy): domain Bacteria; phylum Actinomycetota; class Actinomycetes; order Actinomycetales; family Dermatophilaceae; genus Ornithinicoccus; species Ornithinicoccus chungangensis_A. The sequence continues at coordinate 77,104 of NZ_LQBL01000032.1, forward strand.
CTGGGCGTCCTGCAGATCTTCGGCCTGGTCTGACCTCGCCGCCGCCTACGAGCCCCCGGTGGCGGACGCCGTCCGTCCCGGGGGCTCGGTGACCCTCCGGTCGGCGCGTCGGGGGGGTTCGGCACTACGATGGCTGCCGTGACCTCGATCCCCGTCGACCTGCGCACGCTCGCCGTGGTGCAGGCCGGGGGCCAGGGCAGCCGGATGGACGTGCTCACGCGGGAGCGGGCCAAGCCCGCCCTCCCCTTCGCCGGCACCCACGCGCTGATCGACTTCCCGCTCTCGGTGCTGGCCGCCGCCGGCGTGAGCGACGTGTGGGTGTCGGTCCAGTTCCAGTCCTCCTCCCTCGACGGCTACCTCGCGGGCGGGCGCCCGTGGGACCTGGACCGGACCCGCGGCGGCTTCCGGCGACTCACCCCCGAGGAGGGGTCGGGTCCGGCCCACGAGGAGGGCTTCAGCCACGGCAACGCCGACGGCCTCTTCCGGATGCGCGAGGCGGTCCGGGTCGCCGACCCGCACGTGCTCCTCGTCCTGTCCGCCGACCACGTCTTCAACCTCGACCTGCGGCCGGTGGTGGCCGAGCACCTGGCCCGGGAGGCCGAGTGCACCCTCGTCACCGCCGAGATCGGGGTGCAGGAGGCCACCGAGAAGGTCGTGGTGGAGCACGACGCCGACGGCCGGGTCACCGGCGTCCGCGCCAAGCCGCCGTCGACCGACTCGGGAACCGTCGCCACCGAGATCTTCCTCTACCACCCGCAGACCCTGCTGGCCGAGCTCGAGCGGCTGCACGCCGAGCTGCAGGCCGCGGCCGACGACGAGGACACCGGGCTCGGCGACTTCGGCGACCACCTGCTGCCCGCCCTCGTGGCGCGCGGCCACGTCCACGCCACGCCGATGACCGGCTACTGGAAGGACGTGGGCCGGCCGCAGGCCTACCTCCAGGCGCACCGCGACCTGCTCACCGGCACGGTGGACGTCTTCGGGCACCCGGACCGACCGGTCCTCGGCCAGACCCTCCCCGGACCCCCGGGGTGGGTGGGAGCCGAGGGCGACATCGTGGACGCCATGGTCGGCCCCGGCTCCCGCGTCCGCGGCCGGGTCGTCCGCTCGGTGCTGGGGCGAGGGGTCCAGGTCCAGGCCGGGGCCGTGGTCGAGGACAGCGTGCTGCTCGACGACGTGCTCGTCGAGGCCGGGGCGCAGGTGCGCACGAGCGTCCTCGACCGCGGGACCCGGGTCGGCCGCGGCGCCACCGTCGGCGCCTGCCCGCCGGGAACCCGGCTGAGCGACGAGGCCGTCACCCTGGTCGGGCAGGACTGCCGGGTGCGGGGCGGCACCACGGTGGAGCCGGGCGCCCGGCTGGAGCCGGGCAGCACCACCTGAGCCGCGCGAGAGCTCAGCCTCCCCCGAAGGCCGGGTAGGGCGGCAGCACCAGGTCGCTGCGCCGCCAGCTCCGCCGCGCCCAGGCGAGCGCCTCCTCGCAGGCGGCTGCGACGTCGGGCAGCTCGTCGGCGCACTCGCGGACGACCCAGCTCCACCGCGACACGAGGAGGGCCCGGAAGGCCGGCCCGGTGCGCCCCTCGGGGGCCATCGTCCGGTCCGCCATCGCACCGTCGAGGAGCCACAGGGTCCCGGCGAGCACCCAGAGCGCGACCGCGCCGCGCACCTGGCGGGGCCAGTCCGCGTCCTCGTCCAGGCCCGGGACGGCCCCGGCCGCCGCCGCGGTGAACGCCGCCAGGGTCGCCTCGGTGAGACCGACGGGCGGGGTGAACACGCACCAGCAGGTGCTGAAGGGCTCGGCGGCGTAGGCCGCCTCGTAGGCCAGGTGGCGCACCCCGGTCCCCTCGAGGTCGAGCAGCCGGACGCCGCCCGGGGTGAGCAGGGCGTTGTCCGGGCACGCGTCGCCGGGCCCGAGGACGTGCCTGGCCGTGTCGTGCTGCAGCTCGTCGACGAGGTCACGGGCCTGGGCCGCGGCCGCCCGCCCGGCGCGGATCCCGCCCGCCTCGGTGAGGTGGCCCAGCCCGCGCCGCGGGTAGTCCACCTGCCAGCGCCGGTCCTCGGCGGCCAGCGCGCTGCCGAGGTCGCGGCGGGCCGCCTCCCGGGTCACCCCGCCCGCGACCGCGCCGCCGAGAGCTCCCGCCCACGCCACGGTATGCCGCCACGCGACGTCTGCGTCCGCCCCGAGCAGGGCGTCGGCGAGGGTCGGGTGGTGGCCGAGGTCCTCCATGACGACGGTCCGGCTGCTCTGGTCCAGAGCCAGCAGCCGCGGCGAGCCGCGCAGGTGCCGCAGCCCGGCGACCTCCCGGCGCCACCCCATGGCGGCACCTCGGCCCTCGGGCTGGGGCAGGAACCGCTTGACCACGACCGAGGCTCCCCACCCGTCCGGTCCGGCGAGCACCTCGCAGCGGTGCACCTGCGAGCGCGCCGACCCTCCCAGCGGGTCCACCCGCCCGAGCTGCACCCCTGCGGGCAGCACCACCGGGCCGAGGCTCACCCGGCCAGCTCCCGCACGATCTCGCCCGCCGGACGCTCCTGCGCGGCGCGCCACCCGCTCCCCGCCCAGAGGTGCAGCCGGTGGGTGTCCCCCGCCTCGGCGGCGGCTCGACGCAGCGGCCTGGTCAGCTGGTCGACGACGGGGAACGCCGCGGGCGCGTCGGCATACCGTCGCGTCCACCCGGTGGCGAGAGCACCGGCCACGCGGCCCGAGAAGGCCCGCGTCAGCACCCGCTCCCCCAGCCGCGGGTCGCGCAGGGCTGCCCGGTAGGTGCGGCCGGCCCCGGACTCGGGTGCCAGGAGCAGCGCGGTCCCGACCTGCACGGCGGCCGCGCCCGCGGAGAGCGCCCGGCGGACGTCGCCCGCGGTGGTGATGCCACCCGCCACCACCAGCGGCAGGTCGGTCTCCGGGCGGACCAGCTCGAGCAGCCCGAGGTGGTCCACGGGCTCGGGATCGACCCCCGGGTCGTGGGTCCCCCGGTGGCCCCCGGCCTCCTGCCCCTGCAGCACGAGCACGTCCGCCCCGCCCTCCGCCGCGGCACGGGCCTCGACGGAGGAGGTCACGGTGACGTGGACCTCGCACCCGACCCGGCGCCAGCGGTCGACCACCCCGGCGTCCGGGACCCCGAAGGTGCAGGAGACGACCGGCGGCGCCAGGGTCTCCACGAGCTGCACCTTGGCCTCCCAGTGGTCGGTGTCGTGCCAGCTCACCGTCCCCGGCCGGACCCCGAGGTCGGCCGCCTCGGGCGCGATGCGCCGGGCGAAGGCCTCGACCTCGTCCCCCAGCGCCGCCCGGTCCAGGCGCTGCGGCACGAAGAGGTTGACGCCGAACGGCCGCGTGGTCAGGTCCCGCACGTGGACGAGGTCGGCGGCGAGCCGCTCCGGCGTCCGGTAGCCGGCCGCGAGCATGCCCAGGCCCCCGGCGTCGCTCACGGCCGCGACGAGCAGCGGGGTCGTCACGCCACCCGCCATGGGGGCGGCGACCACCGGCCGGTCGGTCCGGGCCAGCACGCTCACCGGCCCTCCACCCGGGCGTGCACGGCGAGGGCCCGGGCGTCGGACAGGCTCGCCACCTGGTCGACCACCGCCCGCAGACGGGCCACGTCGTCCCCCGCCCGCTCGGCCGCGTGGGCGGCCTCCGCGTGGAGGGGGTCCAGCCGGCGCACGTCCGCGGAGTAGTGCTCCACCAGCCGGGTGAGGATGCGCTGCTCGCGCTCCATGGTGCTGCGCCGCTCCTCGCTGAGCATGACGAAGTGCGCCGCGACCGCCTTGAGGGCGGCCGCCTGCGCCCGCACCCGGTCGGGCACCACGAGGTCCGCGGCGTAGCGGGTGAGCGGCCCCGGCCCGTGGCGCTCCCGGGTGGCGAGCTCGACGGTGTGGACGAAGTGGCCGATGAGGCGGGACGTCATGTCCTTGAGCACGGCGAGGTCGGCCCGGGTACCGGTGTGCGCGGTCGGCACCCAGCCGGTGGCCAGGATGTCACCCAGCGCGGCGCGCAGGTCCTCGACGCCGAGGTCGGCGGCGTACCAGTCCTGCGCGAGGGCGGCCACGGTGGCCTGGACGTCCTCGTCCCGCAGGGCCCTCGGGTCCACCCGTCCCGAGGCGATGGCGTCCTCGACGTCGTGGACGCAGTAGGCGACGTCGTCCGACCAGTCCATCACCTGCGCCTCCAGGCAGCGTCGCCGTGGCTCGTCGAGCGGGGCGCCGTCCCGCACCCAGGCGAAGACGTCCCGGTCGTCGTCGTAGACGCCGAACTTCGCGGCTCCCACCCCCGCGGGTCCCCCGCCGCGCGGCCACGGGTACTTCGTCGCGGCGTCCAGGCTCGCCCGGGTGAGGTTCAGCCCCGCCGGCCGGCCGTCCTCGTGGCTGCGCTTGGCCTCCAGCCGGGTGAGCACGCGCAGGGTCTGGGCGTTGCCCTCGAAGCCGCCGGCGGGACCGGCCAGCGCGTCCAGCACGGCCTCGCCGTTGTGCCCGAAGGGTGGGTGCCCGATGTCGTGGGCGAGGCAGGCGGTGTCGACGACGTCCGCGTCGCACCCGAGGGCGGCGCCGAACTCACGGCCGATCTGCGCCACCTCCAGGGAGTGGGTGAGCCGGTTGCGCACGAAGTCGTCGGTCGTCGGCGCGAGCACCTGCGTGGTGGCCGCCAGGCGTCGCAGGGCCGCGGAGTGCAGCACCCGGGCCCGGTCACGCGCGAAGTCCTGACGGTCCGAGCGCTTCTGGGCCGGGTCCTCGGCCACCCACCGCTCACGCGCGGAGACGGCATACTCACCGGTCGGCTGGACGCTCACACCGCCGAGGGTATGCGGTCACGTCCGCGGGCGCGGTCGCGCACCCGGCGCACGCCCCGTGCCAGGACCGGTCCGAGCGGACGGGTCGGCACGTCCAGGTAGCCGCCGCGCTCCAGCCCGGCGTGCCGCTCGAAGACGCATCGCGCGGCGCGGTCCCCGGTGCGCAGCCACGACCACCCCATCGAGGCCAGGTAGAGCGGCAGGAACGGCAGCCCCAGGCACACCGCCCACTGCCGGGAGTGGGTGAGCTCGTGGTCCAGCAGGCCGGGACGGTGGGCCAGGAGCCGGTCCAGGTCGTGCCGCGAGACCACCACGTCCCCGACGGTGAAGGCACCCGCCACCGGGAAGGACCAGCGGTAGTGGTCGGCGAGGTAGCACCGGGACGGACCACGCCGGATCCGCGCCCCGCCGAGGGCCGCGACGGTCAGGCCCAGGGGCGTCGACAGGTTGACCCAGTTGAGCAGGTGGCGCCCGCGCTCGGCCCGCGTGGCCATCAGGTGGCGGCGTAGCGCTGGGCGGCGCGCGCCCGGGCCTTGGCGGCCTCGGTCTCCCGGTCCTTGGGCGGGGCGCTGGTGACCAGCGACTCCAGGAGCTCCTCGGTCACCCGGGTGATCTCGGCGACCGCCGTGGCGTAGGCCTGCTCGTTGGCCCGGGACGGCTTGCTGGCGCCGCCCACCTTGCGGACGTACTGGAGCGCGGCGGCCTGCACCTCCGAGCGGGTGGCCGGGGGCTCGAAGTTGTGGAGCGGGCGGATGTTGCGGCACATGGTCCTCACTGTGCCACGTCGGGGTCGGGCCTGTCCGGGATCGGCGCTAGGGTGCGCGGCATGGGCACCCTCCGCACCCCCTTCGCCGGCCCGCTGGTCACCGTCGACGACGTGCAGGCCGCGCTCGTCGGACCACCCGCCTCCCGGCCCGTCCTCGTCGACGTGCGCTGGTCGTTGGGTGCCGGACGAGAGGCCAACCAGGCGGCCTACCTCGAGGAGCACCTGCCGGGGGCGGCGTTCCTCGACCTGGAGTCGGCCCTGTCCGGCCCGCCCGCCCCGGACGGGAGGGGCGGGCGGCACCCGATGCCGGCGCGCCAGGACCTCGAGCACGGCCTGCGGGACGCGGGGGTCCGGGCCGGGCGGCCGGTGGTGTTCTACGACGCCGGTCCCGGCCTGGGCGCCGCCCGCGCGTGGTGGGTCACCGCCCACCACGGCCTCGAGGGCGCTGTGCTCGACGGGGGGCTGGCCGCCTGGCGGGCGGCCGGCCTGCCCACCGCCTCCGGTCCGGTCGACGTCCCGGAGGGCGACGTCGGCCTGCCCGGGGGCGCGCCGGGTCGCGAGCTGCTCGACGCCGACGGGCTGGTCAGGCACCAGGCGGCAGGGGGCCAGGTGCTCGACGCGCGGCCCGCCGACCGCTACCGGGGCGAGAACGAGACGATCGACCCGGTGGCGGGACACGTGCCGGGAGCGGTGAGCCTGCCGGCGCTGTCGCTGCTGGGGCCGGAGGGCCGTCTCCTCGACGCGGAGCAGGTGGTGCAGGCGCTGACCCGGGCCGGCGGTCGCACCGACCTCCCGACCGCGGTCTACTGCGGGTCGGGGGTGCAGGCCGCCCACCTCGCGCTGACCCTGGAGGCGCACGGGGTGGGCCCGCGTCCGGCGGTCTACGCCGGCTCGTGGAGCGACTGGGTCAGCGACCCCGGCCGTCCCGTGGAGCGGTGATCAGCCGCCGACGGAGCGCAGCAGCTCGCGGTTGAAGGCGGACAGGTCGGCGGGGGTGCGGCTGGACACGAGCCAGTCGTCGACGACGACCTCCTCGTCGACCCAGGTGACCCCCGCGTTGCGCAGGTCCGTCTGCAGCGACGGGAAGGAGGTCATGGTGCGGCCGTCGAGCACGGCCGCGTCGGTGAGGATCCACGCCCCGTGGCAGATGACCGACACCGGCTTGGCCTGCTGCCCGAAGTGCCGGGCGAAGGCCACGGCGTCCTCGTCCATGCGCAGGGTGTCCGCGTTGCCGACCCCACCGGGCAGGACGAGCGCGTCGTAGGAGGCGGGGTCGGCGTCGCCCACGACGACGTCGACGTCCTGCGTGTGCCCGTTCTTGCCGGTCACGCTGCCGGACTCGGGGGCGATGAGGTGGGGCGTCCCGCCGGCCTCGACCACGGCGTCCCAGGGGCTGGTGAGCTCACTGTCCTCGAAGTCGTCGGTGAGCAGGAAGGCTACGGTCTTTCCATCGAGTTGTCCCATGCCCACCACGGTAGGAGCCCGACGCCGCTCCTGCAGGATGAGCCGTCAGCCGCCGCTCACCGAGAGCTCGGCGTGGGCGACGGCGGCCTGCTGGTCGCCGTCGAGCCGGCGGCCCTCCAGCCACCGGTCCGGCAGCGCCACGACCCGGGGGGAACCCGCCCGGCCGCGCTGGCCCTCGGCGGCCTCACCGGGCCAGGGCTGGTCGAGGTCGAGGCTGTCGATGAGGCGGTCGAGGTCGGCCAGGGTGTGCACGAGCCCGAGCTGGTGGCGCAGCTGACCCCCGACGCGGAAGCCCTTGGTGTACCAGGCGATGTGCTTGCGGATGTCGCGGCAGCCGTGGCCCTCGTCGCCGTGGAAGTCGGCGAGCAGCTCGGCGTGCCGGCGCAGCACCCGGCACACCTCCCGCAGCGTGGGCTCCACCCGCACGGAGGACCCGGCGAAGGCCGCGGCCAGGTCGGTGAACAGCCACGGCCGGCCCAGGCAGCCGCGCCCGACGACCACGCCGTCGCAGCCGGTGCGCTCGACCATCGCCAGCGCGTCCTCGGCCGACCAGATGTCGCCGTTGCCGAGGACCGGGATGGAGGTGACGGCGGCCTTCAGCTCGGCGATGCGGCTCCAGTCGGCCTGGCCGGAGTAGGCCTGCGCGGCGGTGCGGGCGTGCAGGGCCACCGCGGCCACCCCCTCGTCCTCGGCGATGCGCCCGGCGTCGAGGAAGGTCTCGTGGTCGGCATCGATGCCCACCCGCATCTTCACCGTCACCGGGACGCCCGCGGGCGTGGCCTCGCGGACCGCCTCCCGCACGATGCCGCGGAAGAGCTCGGTCTTCCACGGCAGCGCCGCTCCCCCGCCCTTGCGGGTGACCTTGGGCACCGGGCAGCCGAAGTTGAGGTCGACGTGGTCGGCGCGGTCCTCCTCGACCAGCATCCGCACGGCCGCCCCGACGGTCGCCGGGTCGACAGCGTAGAGCTGGATGGAGCGCGGGGACTCCCCCGCCTCGTGCTCGATGAGCTTCATCGAGATGGGGGTCCGCTCGACGAGGGCCCGGGAGGTGATCATCTCGCTGACGTAGAGGCAGTCCGAGCCGCCGGCCGACCCGGCCGCCGCCAGCCCCTCCTGGCCGTACTCCCGGCACAGGCGACGGAAGGCGCGGTTGGTGATGCCGGCCATGGGTGCGAGCACCACCGGGGAGTCGATGGTGTGCGGGCCGATCTGCAGCGGAGGGAGGACAGGGGCGGTGATCGTCATGGCTGCTCCATTGTCCCACCACCGCGGGACCGCGCGGGCCGGGCGCTGCGCGACGTGAGCGTCTGCGCGGCCTGCTCGGTGACGCAGCGGGTGAGCACGTCGAGGGTGCGCGAGGACAGCCGGGCGCTGAGCCAGTGCAGCGGCACCTCGGTCTCGGCACGCGGACCCAGGACCACCAGCGCGCCGTCGTCCAGGAGCGGCGCCGCCCACTCGACGGGCAGCATCCCCCACCCCATGCCCAGGACGACCGCGTCGGCGAAACCGTGGCTCGACCCGACCACGTGCGCGGGTGGGTCCACCCCGCGGCGCGCCCACCGCCGGGCGACCCGGTGCTGCATCCGGTCCCGCGCGTCGAAGCGCACGATCGGGGCCGCGTCCAGCGCGGCGGCCCGCGGCCCGTCGGCGAACCACCGCTGGTGGAAGGCGGGAGAGCAGACGGCGACGTACCGCATCGCCCCGAGCGCCGTCAGCCGGCACCCCGGCACCGGGGTCGGGTCCGCGGTCACCGCCGCCAGCGCGGACCCGGAGCGGACCCGGTCGGAGGCGTACTCCTCGTCCTCCCGGACGAGCTCGAGCACCACCCCGAGCTCGTCCTGGGCGCGGGCGAGCGCGGGCAGCAGCCAGGTGGCCAGGGAGTCGGCGTTGACCACCACCGCCACGGTCGGGTATGCCGTGCCGTCCGGCCCGGGGACCAGCTCGGCCAGCGCATCGCCCAGCAGGACCTCCCACTGACCCGCCAGGCGGAGCAGCACCTCCCCGGCCGGGGTCGCGCGGGTCGGCTTGGTGCGGGTCACGACGACGCGGCCCAGCGCCTGCTCGAGCGCCCGGACGCGCTGGGACACCGCCGACGGCGTCACCCGCAGCCGGGACGCCGCCCGGTCGAAGGTCCCCTCCTGCACGACCGCGCTCAACGTGGTCAGCGCGACGGGGTCGAGGTCCATGTGAAGCAACGCTACAGGTTCTGCACAATCCTTCGTGGCTGTTGATGCCCGGGTCCTGCCGCCCGCCGCCTACCGTGGTGACCATGCCGCTCCCTCTCGTCGCCGCCGGCCTCGTCACCGGCCTCGCCCTCATCGCCGCGGTGGGCGCGCAGAACGCCTACCTGCTGCGGCAGGGGTTGCGCCGTCAGCACGTCGGTGCGCTGGTGACGCTGTGCGCCGCCTCCGACGTGGTGCTCATCGGGCTGGCCGTGCTGGGGGTCGGTGCGGCGGTCCAGCAGTGGCCGGCGTTCCTCACCCTCGCGCGCTGGGGCGGGGGGCTGTTCGTCATCGGCTACGGGCTCCACGTGGGCTGGCGCGCGCTGCGCCCCGGCGAGACCCTGGTGGCCGGCGCGGGGCGACAGGTGTCCCTGCGCCGCGCGCTGACCACGATGGCCGCCCTGACCTGGCTCAACCCGCACCTCTACCTCGACATCATCGTGCTCGGCTCCATCGCCAACACGCACGGCCCGCAGGGTCGGTGGTGGTACTACGCAGGGCTCGTGGGCGCCAGCGTCCTGTGGTTCAGCGCGCTCGGGTTCGGGTCACGACGCCTGGCGCCCCTGCTGGCCCGACCCCGGGCCTGGCAGGTCCTCGACGCGCTCATCGCGCTCGTCATGCTGGGCCTGGGCGCCGCCCTGCTCACCGGCGGCTGAGGCATACCCTCGGTCCACCGGGCGTCCGAGGACGCCGCCGTCAGCAGCCGATCAGCCGCTGCGCGAGGTAGGACTCCACCTGGTCCAGCGACACCCGCTCCTGGCCCATCGAGTCGCGGTCGCGGATGGTCACGGCCTGGTCCTCGAGGGTGTCGAAGTCGACGGTGACGCAGTAGGGGGTGCCGATCTCGTCCTGGCGCCGGTAGCGCTTGCCGATGGCCCCGGCGTCGTCCACGTCGACCATCCAGTGCTGGCGGAGCCGGGCGGCGAGGTCCTTCGCCTTCGGCGTGAGGTCGGCGTTGCGCGAGAGCGGCAGCACGGCGACCTTGACCGGGGCCAGCCGCGGGTCGAGGCGCAGGACCACCCGCTTGTCCACGCCTCCCTTGGTGTTGGGCGCCTCGTCCTCGGCGTAGGCGTCCACGAGGAAGGTCATGAGCGAGCGGGACAACCCCGCCGCCGGCTCGATGACGTAGGGGACGTAGCGCTCACCGCTGGCCTGGTCGAAGTAGGACAGCTCCTGGCCCGAGTGCTCGCTGTGCGTGGACAGGTCGAAGTCCGTGCGGTTGGCGATGCCCTCCAGCTCGCCCCACTCGCTGCCGGTGAAGTTGAAGCGGTACTCGATGTCCACGGTGCGCTTGGAGTAGTGCGACAGCTTGTCGGCCGGGTGCTCGAGGTGGCGCAGGTTGTCGGGGTCGATGCCGAGGTCGGTGTACCACCGGGTGCGCTCGTCGATCCAGTACTGGTGCCACTCCTCGTCCTCGCCCGGCTTGACGAAGAACTCCATCTCCATCTGCTCGAACTCACGGGTGCGGAAGATGAAGTTGCCCGGCGTGATCTCGTTGCGGAAGGACTTGCCGGTCTGGGCGATGCCGAACGGCGGCTTCTTGCGGGACGTGGCGAGGACGTTGGCGAAGTTGACGAAGATGCCCTGCGCGGTCTCCGGGCGCAGGTAGTGCAGGCCGGACTCGTCCTCGATGACCCCGAGGTAGGTCTTGAGCATCATGTTGAACTCGCGCGGGGCCGTCCACGCCTTGTTGCCGCAGTGGGGGCAGGTGATGTCCTCCAGCGGCACGTCGTCGGGGTCGACCTCCTTGCCCTTGCGCGCCGCCTTCTCGGCCACCGCCTCCTGCATGTGGTCGACCCGGAAGCGCTTGTGGCAGGACTGGCACTCGGTGAGCGGGTCGGAGAACTCCCCCACGTGCCCGGAGGCCACCCAGGTCTGCCGCGGCAGGATGATCGAGGAGTCCAGGCCGACGACGTCGTCGCGGGTCTGGACCATCGAGCGCCACCACTGCCGCTTGATGTTCTCCTTCAGCGCCACGCCCAGGGGGCCGTAGTCCCAGGCCGACCGGGTGCCCCCGTAGATGTCCCCCGACGGGAACACGAAGCCTCGGCGCTTGCACAGGGACACGACGGTATCGACGGTGGAGGGAGCCATGGGCCCAGTCTAAGCGGCGTGCGGCAGGCCTCCGGACCCGGTTTAGGCTGGTCCGGTGAGCACCAGCGAGCCCTCCCCCGACCGCGAGGCACCGGGCGCCACGGCGGCGCCCGGTCCGGTGCGCAGCGCCGTCGAGCGGGCCAGCCGACCGGCCCTGCTGCAGCTGGCCCGGCTGCCGGTGTGGCTGCCGTTCCTGGCGCTGCTGCTGCTCATCCTCGGGGGCGGCATCCTCGGGGGCACCGCCGGCTGGATCCTCGTCGGCGTCGCCCTGGCCTTCGTCGGCTGGCTCTTCTACCTCTCCTGGCCGCGGCTGACCGGGGTCGAGCGACTCATGCGGGTGTCCGTGCTGCTCCTCTTCCTCGCCGTGACCGTCGTCCAGCTGGTCCCGCGCGGCTGACCCCGGGCCGGGGCGTGCGCCCGGTCACTGTTTTGACAATCATTCTCACGCTGCCCAGACTAGAGGTATGCCTCGCCTGCGCACCCCCGTGATCCTCGCCTCCTGCCTCGCCCTCGTCCTCGGGGCGTGCGGGACGACCTCGGAGGGCAGCGGGACGGCGGACGGGTCCGGTGAGGAGGCCTCGCTCGAGGTGGTCGCGAGCTTCTACCCGCTGGAGTACCTCGTCGAGCGGATCGCCGGGGAGCGGGCCGAGATCAGCGTCCTCACGGGCCCCGGCGCCGACCCGCACGACGCCGAGCTGAGCCCGCGGGCGGTGGAGACGGTCGGCAGGGCGGACCTCGTCGTCTACTCCTCGGGCCTGCAGGCCCCGGTCGACGACGCGGTCGCCGGCCAGGCACCCGACACCTCCCTCGACGTGACCCCCGTCGCCGACCTCATGGTCGCCGGCGAGAGCGCCGAGGAGCACGCCGAGCACGACCACGCCGAGGAGGGCGACGGCCACGACCACGGGGGCGAGGACCCGCACTTCTGGCTGGACACGCAGCGCTACGCCGACGTCGCCGAGGCCGTCGCCGACCGGCTGGCGCAGGTCGACCCCGAGGGCGCCGACACCTACCAGGCCAACGTCGCCGACCTCGTCTCCGACCTGGAGGCCCTGGACGAGGAGTACGCCGCGGCCCTGGCGGACTGCGAGAGCCGAGACCTGGTCACCTCGCACGAGGCGTTCGGCTACCTCGCAGCACGCTACGACCTGCACCAGTACGGCATCACCGGCATCTCCCCCGAGTCCGAGCCCTCCCCGGCCCGGCTGGCCGAGGTCAGCGCCCAGGTCGAGGAGCTCGGGGTCGACACGGTCTTCGCCGAGCCGCTCGTGGGCGACCAGATCGCCAGCACCGTCGCGCAGGAGACCGGCGTCGAGGTGCTCACCCTCGACCCGATCGAGAGCCTGACCGAGGCGACCGCCGACAGCGACTATCGTCAGATCATGCGTGCCAACCTCGAGGCCATGTCCGAGGGCCTGGGCTGCTCGTGAGCACCGGGGTCAGCGCACCTCCACCCGTCGTCGACCTGCACCGGGCCAGCTTCGGGCACCAGGGTCGCCCGGTCGTGACCGACGTCGACCTGACGATCGCCCCCGGGCAGGTGGTGGCCGTGCTCGGCCCGAACGGCTCGGGCAAGACCACGCTGGTCACCGGCCTGCTGGGCCTCTCCGACCACCTGGGCGGGACGGTCGAGGTGCTGGGCACCCCGCTGGCCCGGCTCCGGGACCGGACGCGCATCGGCTACGTGCCGCAGCGGCATACCCTCAGCGGCGGCGTCCGCGCCACCGTGGCCGAGATCGTGGCCACCGGCCTGCTCGCCACCCGCCCCTGGTGGCGACCGGCCGGGCAGGGCGATCGGGAGGCGGTGCGTCGCGCGCTGGAGACGGTGGGCCTGGCCGACCGGGCCCGCTTCGACGTCGACACCCTCTCCGGCGGGCAGCAGCGGCGCGTGCTCATCGCACGTGCGCTCGTCGCCGGTCCCGAGGTGCTGGTCATGGACGAGCCCACGGCGGGCGTCGACGAGGCGAGCCAGGTGGTCCTCGCCGGGGTGCTGCGCCGTCTCGCCACGAGCGGCACCACGATGCTCGTCGTCACCCACGAGCTCGGCGCGCTGCGCGGGACCGTGGACCGGGTCCTCGCCGTCGACGCGGGGCACCTGAGCTTCGACGGCACGCCGCAGGAGTATGCCGTGCACCAGGCCGAGCGCGCCCGCGCGGCCGGGCGGGAGGACGCGTGAGCGACATGCTGGCCCTCGACTTCATGCGCAACGCGCTGCTGGCCGCGCTCGTCGTCGGGCTGGCCGCGCCCCTGGTCGGGATCTTCCTCGTCCAGCGGCGGCTCTCCCTCGTCGGCGACGGCCTGGGTCACGTGGCGCTGGCCGGGGTGGCGATCGGGGTCGTCACCGACAGCAGCCCGGTGTGGACGGCGCTGGTCGCGGCCGTCCTCGCCGGCGTGGTCATCGAGCTCATCCGGGCCCGGGGCCGCACCTCCGGCGACGTCGCGCTGGCGCTGATGTTCTACGGCGGTCTCGCGGCGGGCGTCGTCATCATCAACAAGGTCGAGGGGGCGCAGACCGCCAACCTCACCGGCTACCTCTTCGGCTCCATCACCACGACCACGCGCAGCGACGTCGCGGTGTTCGCGGCCCTGTCGGCGGTCATCGTCGTCGTCACCGTGGTGCTGCGCCAGCGCTTCTTCGCCGTCGCCGGCGACGAGGAGTTCGCCCGCGCGTCCGGGCTCCCCGTGCTGGCCCTCAACATCATCCTCGCCGTCCTCACCGCCGTGACCGTGGTCGTGGCGATGCGGGTCATCGGCCTGCTGCTCATCAGCGCGCTCATGATCATCCCCAACGCCGCGGCGCAGCAGCTGTCCGCGAGCTTCCGCGCCGCGACGTGGTGGGCGGTCGGCCTCGGGGTGGTCTCCTCCGTCGGCGGGGTGATGACGAGCTACTACGCCGACACGGCCTCGGGCGGCACGATCGTCCTGCTGGCGATCGCCCTCTTCGCGGTGGCCGTGCTCGGCGGCAGCCTCCGCAAGGCGGTCGCCACCGCCCGGCACCGGCACGCCGAGCGCCACCTGCACGAGCACGGGCCCGGGTGCGGCCACGAGCAGGTGGCCCACGGGGACCACGTGGACTACCTGCACGACGGGCACCGGCACGCCGCGCACGAGGGTCACTACGACGAGCACGCGGACCACCCGTCCGCCGAGGCCGGCACGGGAGCGGGCGGGGTGACCCGGGCGCGGCGGGACGGCATACCCTGGGAGACCGCGAGGAGGTGACCCGATGACCACGACCCGACGCCCCACCCGCCAGCAGTCGGCGGTGATCGACGCCCTGGGGTCGACCCAGGACTTCACCAGCGCCCAGGACCTGCACGCCCAGCTGCGGGAGTCCGGCGAGAAGGTGGGCCTGGCGACGGTCTACCGGACCCTGTCGACGCTGGCCGACTCCGGTGACGTCGACGTCCTGCGCACCGGCGAGGGCGAGGCGGTCTACCGCAAGTGCTCCACCGGCCACCACCACCACCTGCTGTGCCGCGTCTGCGGCCGCACCGTCGAGGTCGAGGGGCCCACGGTCGAGCGCTGGACCGACGCCGTCGCCGCCGAGCACGGCTTCACCGACGTGGCGCACACGCTGGAGATGGTCGGCACCTGCCGCGACTGCGGCTGACCGCCGAGCCGACCCGCCCGGCACCCGGGGCCGGCGCGCCAAAACGGGTGGTCCGCCGGGTGCCGGTCGACTAGCCTCGCCGGACCATGGGCTTCACCCTCCGCGACTACGCCGAGCGCGACGAGGCGTCCTGGCTCCGCTGCCGGGCGCTGTCCTTCCTCGGGTCCTCCTACCACGACGACGTCCTGCGGCGCCGCACCGTCTTCGCCGGCGACTCCGTCCAGCTCGTCGCCGTGGCACCGAAACCGGAGGGGATGACGACGCCCGGCCCCGACGAGGTCGTCGGGATCCTCGACGTGGAGCTCTGGGAGGACGCCGGGCAGCCTGTCGCGACGATCGACACCGTCGCCGTGCACCCCGATCACCAGCGTCAGGGCATCGCGGGATCGCTCCTCGCCACGGCCCTGGGCCGGCTGAGCGGGCACGGGCTCGCCTGGGTGGACGCCTACACCCGCGAGGACCCGGGGGCGGGCGCCTGGTACGCCGCCCAGGGTTTCGTCGTCGACAGCACCTACCTGCACGTCTACCGCGGCGGCGGGGAGGGTGTGCAGGACGCGCACGGCGACGACGGCTTCGCGGCGCCGTACGGCCTGGGCGCCCCGGTCACGGCGTTCTTCCACGGGCCGGACGAGGACCCGGACCGCTGGCGGGCGCGCTTCGCCCGGGTGCACCAGTGCCGGCGCTACCTGCGGCGGCTGGACGTCACGGCCTGGCCCGAGGACCCGCGTCTCGCCGCGCTCTACGACGTGGAGAACCCCGGCACCCTGGACCACGACGACGTCCGGGCCCTGGCCCGGCGTGTGGGCGCCCGCCGCGTCACCGACGTCGGCTGCGGCACCGGCACCCTCGCTCTGGCCCTGGCCCGCGACGGTCACGAGGTCCTCGGCCTGGAGCCCGCCGCGGCGAGCCTCGACGTCGCCCGCGGCAAGCCCGGGGCCGAGACGGTCACCTGGCTCCACGGGTATGCCGACCTCCTCCCGTCCGACGCTGCCGACCTGGTCGTCATGACCGCTCACGTGGCGCAGTACCTCATCGGCGACGAGGAGTGGGACGACGCGCTGGCCGCCATCCACCGGCACCTGGCCCCGGGAGGCCACCTCACCTTCGACTCCCGCAACCCGGCCGCCCGCGGCTGGGAGGAGTGGACCGCCGGGGCGACGCGGACGACCTACCCGCACCCGGAGGGTGGTGAGGTCACGACGTGGGTCGAGGTGGACCGGGTCGAGCAGATCCCGGGTGAGGTCGGCGGGGAGCCGCGCGGCCCGGTCGTCACCCACGTCGGCCACACCGTGCTGGCGGGCGAGCACCTGGCCTACCCGGAGTCGTTGCGCTTCCGCACCCGCTGCGAGCTGGAGGAGACCCTGACCCGAGCGGGCTTCGCGGTCGTGGAGGTCGCCGGGGACTGGGACGGCTCCCCCGCGGGCCCGGCATCGGCGGAGCACATCGTGCTCGCCCGTCGGGCCGCTCAGGCCCGTGGCGTGTCCACGGCGCCGCCGTAGCGCCGGTCCCGGGAGGCATACTGCTCGATCGCCCGCCAGAGGTCGCGCCGGTCGTAGTCGGGCCAGAGCACGTCCTGGAAGACCATCTCGGCGTAGGCGCTCTGCCAGAGCAGGAAGTTGGAGGTGCGCTGCTCGCCCGAGCTGCGGACGAACAGGTCCACGTCCGGCACCTCGGGGTGGTAGAGGTAGCGGCCGATGGTCCGGTCGTCCACCCCCCGGGGCGACAGACGACCGGCCTGGACGTCCTCGGCGATGCGCCGGACCGCGTCGCCGATCTCGGCCCGGCCGCCGTAGTTGACGCAGAAGTTGAGGGTGATGACGTCGTTGCCCGCGGTCTGGCGCTCGGCCGACTCCAGCTCGGAGATGACCGACCTCCACAGCCGCGGCCGGCGGCCGGACCAGACCACCCGCACCCCCCAGGAG
The DNA here is from genome assembly GCF_001483745.1 of Serinicoccus chungangensis. Lineage (GTDB taxonomy): Bacteria > Actinomycetota > Actinomycetes > Actinomycetales > Dermatophilaceae > Ornithinicoccus > Ornithinicoccus chungangensis_A. The sequence goes on from NZ_LQBL01000032.1 coordinate 93,963, forward strand.
TCGAGCTCCTCACGCCGGCGGTGGATGACCGCGCGGTTGAAGCCCATGAGGAAGCGGACCTCGTCGGGGCTGCGCCGCCAGTTCTCGGTGGAGAACGCGTAGGCGCTGATGCACTGCACGCCGATCTCGATGCCCCCGGCGATGACGTCCAGCAGCGAGGCCTCCCCCGCCTCGTGCCCCTGGGTGCGCTTCAGGCCGCGCTGGTTGGCCCACCGGCCGTTGCCGTCCATGACGACGGCGACGTGGCGCGGGACGAGGTCGCGCGGCACCGGCGGCGGCGTGGCACCCGAGGGGTGGGCGAAGGGCTGCCGGGGGTGGGTGCTCACTCAGGGGGTCCTCTCCAGGTGTCGCAGCGAGCGCACGCCACGCTCCAGGTGCCACTGCAGGTATGCCGCCACGAGACCGCTCGCCTCGCCGCGGTGCCGGCTCTGGCTGGCGTCGGCGACGTCCCAGTCGCTGGTGAACAGGGCGGCGAGCAGCGCCAGGGTCTCCGGCGCGGGCGCGGTGGAGCCGGGCGGACGGCATACCGGGCAGACCGAGCCACCGGAGGGGACGTGGAACGCGCGGTGCGGTCCGGTCATGCCGCAGCGTGCGCAGTCGACGACGCTCGCCCGCCAGCCGGCGATGGCCAGCGCCCGCAGGAGGTAGGAGTCGAGGACGAGGCGAGCCTCGTGGTCCCCGGCGGCGAGCGCCGCCAGACCCCCCGCGAGCAGCCGGAAGTGCTGCAGCGCGGGCGTCCCCTCCTCGGTGAGCTGCTCGCAGGTCTCCAGCATGACGCTGGCCGCGGTCCAGGCCGGGTAGTCGCGGGCGATGGCGTCACCGTAGGGCGCGAGCCCGTCGGCCTGGGTGATGGTGTCGAGGGTGCGGCCCTCGTAGCACTGCACGTCGACCACCATGCCCGGCTCGAGCCGGGCCCCGAACTTGCTGGACGTGCGCCGGATCCCCTTGGCGACCGCGCGGATACGCCCACGGGTGCGCCCCAGCAGGATGACGATGCGGTCCGCCTCACCGAGCTTGTACGTCCGCAGCACGATCGCGGCGTCGCGGTAGGTCGGCATACCCCCAGTGTCCCACCGAGCGCCGCCGTGGGCCGGCAGCCCGCACCGGGGCGACCGTACGGGTGCGCGACTCGTACACGTGTTCTAGCATGGCGTCATGATGCTGCAGGGATCGCTGCTGGACCAGGTCGACGAGGTCGGCCTGCGTCCCCTCGACGGCGGGGTCCGCCGCACCGTCCTCGACCACGGCGCGTGGGTCGACGTCCGGCCGGGCTGGGTCACCGGCTCGGACGAGCTCTTCTCCCGGCTCGCCCTCGGCGGACCGGCCGGCGTCGAGTGGCACGGCGAGGAACGCCAGATGTGGGACCGCCAGGTCACGACACCCCGGCTGCTGCGCTTCTACGCCGAGCGCGAGCGGCTCCCCGACCCGGTGCTGACCGCCGCGCGGGAGGATCTCAGCCGCTGGTACGCCGCCGAGCTGGGCGAGCCGTTCGCGACCGCCGGGATGTGCCTCTACCGCGACGGCCGCGACAGCGTCGCGTGGCACGGTGACCGGATCGGACGCAGCAAGGAGCACGACACCATGGTGGCGATCGTCTCGATCGGCGCGCCCCGTGCGCTGCTCCTGCGCCCCCGGGGCGGGGGCGAGAGCATCCGGCACGTCCTGGGTCACGGCGACCTGCTCGTCATGGGCGGGTCCTGCCAGCGGACGTGGGACCACTGCGTCCCCAAGACGTCCGCGCCGGTCGGGCCGCGCATCAGCATCCAGTTCCGACCCCGCGGCGTGCGCTGAGCCCCATCCGAGGTCCTGAGTATGCGTCCGGTGCGGGCTGAGTATGCGTCCGGTGCGGGCTGAGTATGCGTCCGGTGCGGACTGAGTATGCGTCCGGTGCGGGCTGAGCACGCGTCCGGTGCGGGCGCGGTCAGGCGTGCAGCGCGAGGAGGTCGCGGACGGCCGCCGCGTCACGGGCGGTGACGGCGCTCGCCGCCAGGTCCTGCATCCCCCGCAGCGACCCCGCCCGGAGCCGGGCCTTGATCGTCGGGACCGCGCTGGGCGAGGCGCTGAGCTCGCGCACGCCCAGCCCGACGAGCAGCCCGGCGACGTCCGGGTCGCTGGCCAGCTCGCCGCACAGGCTGACGACGACGCCCTCGGGCGCCCGGTCGCAGATGCAGCGGATGAGCTGGAGCACCGCCGGGTCCAGCCCGTCCGACCACGTCGCGACGTGCGGGTTGCAGCGTTCGGCGGCCAGGGTGTACTGGCTCAGGTCGTTGCTGCCGATAGAGATGACGTCGAGGCCGTGGGCCAGGCGCGCCAGGCGCACCGCGACGGCGGGCACCTCGACCATGATGCCGACGCCCAGCTGGTGGGGCGGTGCCGACAGCCCGACGCGGCGGGCCGCCTCCTGCAGCCGGGCCCGCGCCCAGTCCACGTCGTCCAGCGAGGTCACCATGGGGAACAGCACATTGAGGCGCTGGCCGCGCGCGACCCGGCACAGCGCCTCGAGCTGGTCGAGCAGGAGGGCCGGGTCCTTGCGGAAGGCACGGATCCCCCGCACGCCGAGGAAGGGGTTGGTCTCCTCCTCGATGGGGATGAAGTCCAGCGGCTTGTCACCGCCGACGTCCCACGTCCGGATGGTCACCGCGTGCGGGTCGAAGGCCTGCGCGATCGCGGAGTAGACCTCGACCTGCTGGTCGACGGTCGGGGCGCGGTGCCACTGGGCGAAGACGGCCTCGGTGCGGACCAGCCCGGACCCCTCGGCCCCGAGCCCGGCACCCAGCCGGGCGGTGGCGACCGAGGACACGTTGGCCTTGACCGTGACCCGGGCCCCGTCGCGCGTCACGACCGCGAGGTGGGTGTCGGCGAGCGCCTGCTGGCGCTCGGCGGCGCGCCGCTCGAGCATCTGGGAGAAGGCGGTCTGCACCTCGGGCACGGGGTCGATCTCCAGCCGCCCGGCCCGCGCGTCGAAGGCGATGAGGGTGCCCGCCGCGACGTCGGCACGCGCGCCGGCGCCGGTCAGCACCGGGAGCCCGCGCGCGCGGGCGATGAGCACCCCGTGGCCCAGGGCGCCGCCCTGCCGCGTCACGACCCCGCGGATGGCGCCGGCGTCGAGGGAGATGGCCAGCGCCGGGTCGAGCTCGTCCACGACGAGCACGCCCTCCCCCAGGGCCTCGGGTTCGCCGACGTCGAGCAGCACCCGCATCACGCGCTCACCGATGCTGCGCACGTCCTGCGCGCGTTCCTGCAGGTAGGCGTCGGGCAACGCCTCGAACCGGCCGGCGACGTCCTGCACGGCGTCCTGCCAGGCCAGGACCGCGGCCTGCCCCGTGCCGATGCGCCGGGAGACGTCCCCGAGCAGCTCGGGGTCCCGCAGGAGCGCGGCGTGCGCCTCGAACACCTCCGCCTGCCCGTCGCCGAGATGGCGGCGCGCGCGGGCCGCCAGCTGCTCCAGGGCGTCGAGGGCCTCGGCGACGGCGGCGTCGAGGCGGTCCTGCTCCTCCTGCTCGCTGCCGGCGACGACGTCGTCGGGGTCCGGCACCGTCCGGTCGAGCACGGCGGGGCCCATGGCTGCCTCCAGTCCGGAGCCGGCCACCCCCGGCTCCTCGCTCACCGAGGGGGCCGGTGCGTCGTCGTCGGCCAGCGGCTGGGCCGGGCCCGGCTCGTCGCCGAAGGCGGTCGCGGCCAGCTGCTCGATCTGGCGCAGCACCTCCTCGGCACGCTCCCCCGTCGCCTCCACCCCGAGCACGTGGCCCTGGCGGGCGCCCAGCGTCGCGACGCCGGACAGGCTGAGGGCGTCGACCGGCCCCGCGCCGGTGGTGACGTTCCGGACGCGCACCCGGGTGCCGGGCGAGGCGGCGGCCGCCGTGGACACGAACCGGGCGGCGGGCCGGGCGTGCAGGCCGTGCTCCCCCGTCACCGAGACCTCCACCCCTGCCCAGTCGCCGGGCTCCTCGGCGGCAGCCGCGTCGCCCGTCCCGTCCCCGGGCCCGGCGGCGTCCGCGGTGTCCCCGAGGTGGGAGGTCTTGGCGTCGAGGCCGCGCCGCGCCTCGGCGGAGCAGGTCGCCAGGTCGGCGCCGGTGCCCGCGGCCACGGTGGCCGCCACCAGCCCCTCCACCAGCGGCGCCGGGCTGACCTGCACCCGGCCCGCGACCTCGGGGTCGACCATCTCCAGCGCCATCTCGGTCGAGAGCACGGCGCTGCCCAGGTCGACCAGCACGAGGACCCCGGCACCCTCGGACGCCTCGTCCGCCCGTCCCAGCGCCTCGGCGATGTCGACGGCGTCGGTGCCCGTCGTGTCCTCGTCCAGCCCCGCGGCCACCTCCAGACGGGGCCCGTCCTCCGGGCTCATCTCTGCGGCCAGGGCGACCGCGGCCCGCGCCAGGGCACGGCTGTGCGAGACGACGACCAGCGAGATCATCGCGCCCGGCTCACGAAAGGGTCTTCGCGGCGGCCTCGATGAGCAGGGTGGCGCTCGTGGCCCCCGGGTCCTGGTGACCGGCGCTGCGCTCCCCGAGGTAGGACGCACGGCCCTTGCGCGCGACCATGGGCTCGGTCGCGTCCCGGCCCCGCGCCGCCGCGTCCGCCGCCTCGCGCAGCGCCTCGGCCAGCTCGCACCCGGACCCGGCCGCGGACTCGAACGCCTCCAGCGCGGGGGAGAACGCGTCATACATCGTCTTGTCGCCGGCCTCGGCCTTGCCGCGCGCGACGATGCCCTCGACACCGGCGCGCAGCGCCTGGCCGAACTCCCGGGCACCGACGTCCTCGCTGGCCGCCAGCGGCCCCGCCAGCCGGAGGAAGAACGTGCCGTAGAGCGGCCCGGAGGCGCCGCCGACCGTGCTCACCAGGGTCATCCCGACCTTCTTGAGGTAGGCGTCGATGCTGGCGAAGTCCTCCTGCTCGGCCAGGGCAGCGCACGCGGTCAGCCCCCTCCTCATGTTGCTGCCGTGGTCGGCGTCGCCGATCGCCCGGTCGAGCTCGGTCAGGTCGTCGGCGTGAGCCGTGATGCTCTCCGAGCACGCGGCGATCCAGGACTGGAATGCGGTGAGGTCAGCCATGCGCTCATCCTCCCCATCGCAGGCCGGGCGTGTCCACGGGGGCGTCCCAGAGCCGCACCATCTCCTCGTCCACCCGCAGCAGCGTGACCGAGCAGCCGGCCATCTCGAGGGAGGTGATGTAGTTGCCGACCAGCGAGCGGGCCACGGTGATCCCGGCCTCCTCGAGCAGTCGCGCCACCTCGCCGTACATGACGTAGAGCTCCAGCAGGGGCGTGCCGCCCATGCCGTTGACGAAGGCGAGGACCGACTCCCCGCGCTCCAGGCCGAGGTCGGAGACGACCGGCTCGACGAGGCGGGCGGCGACGTCCCGTGCGGGCGCGATCTTCTCGGTGGAGCGGCCCGGTTCGCCGTGGATGCCGATGCCGATCTCCATCTCGTCGTCGGCCAGCTCGAAGGTCGGCTGGCCCGCGGCGGGAACCGTGCAGGAGGTCAGGGCGATGCCCATGGACCGGCCCTGGGCGTTGACGCGGCGCGCCAGCTCCGCGCAGGCCGCGAGGTCCTGGCCCTCCTCGGCCGCCGCCCCCACGATCTTCTCCAGCAGCACGGTGACCCCGACGCCCCGACGACCTGCGGTGTAGAGGCTGTCCTGGACGGCGACGTCGTCGTCGGTGACGACGGCCTCGACCTGCACGCCCGAGTCCGCGGCCAGCTCGGCGGCCATCTCGAAGTTCATGACGTCGCCGGTGTAGTTCTTGACGATGTGCAGCACCCCCGCGCCCCCGTCGACCGCGGTGGTCGCGGCGAGGATCTGGTCCGGCACCGGCGAGGTGAACACCTCGCCCGCGCAGGCGGCGTCGAGCATCCCACGGCCGACGAACCCGCCGTGCAGCGGTTCGTGGCCCGAGCCCCCGCCGGAGACGAGGGCGACCTTGCCGGAGACCGGCGCACCGGCCCGGAGCACGAGCTTGTGGTCCAGGTCGACGCGCAGGTGGTCGGGGTGGGCCGCAGCCATCCCCACCAGCGCCTCGACGACCACGTCAGCGGGGTCGTTGAGCAGTTTCTTCATGGTGCCCACTCTGCCACGGAACGGCGCTCCCGGGTATGCCCTCGCCCCGGCCGGTCGGTGCCGTCTCCGTCCCCGCCGCACGCCGGCCGCACCGGCTGTGGCGCGCACGTGAACGCCACAGCCGACGACACGCTCGGACGCACCGGCCCAGGCGTTCACGTGCGTGGCTGAGCCGCTCGCGGCGGGCGCGTCTCCGGGACGGGACCGGCGGGGCAGGGACAGGGCGCCGCGGTATGCCGTGGACGGGCGCGTCGCGCCGAGGCCGGGCAGGATGACGTCATGAGCGGCGACACGGCACAGCACGGTGGGAGGACGCCCGGCCCGACGGCCCACGCGAGCGAGGAGGGCCTGGCGGTGCGTGGTCATCTCTCGCGCGAACGGCTGGTCTCCTGGTCCGAGCTCTCGGACCTCCGGGCCGACGGCGGGAGATGGGTCACCGCCGTGACGGCCGCCGCGGGTCGGACCGGGGGTGCACACGGCGCGGGCGCCGGGATCAGAAGCCGAGCCGGTCGAGCGCCTTGGGGTCGCGCTGCCAGTCCTTGGCGACCTTGACGTGCAGGTCGAGGTGCACCCGGTGGCCCATGAGCTCCTCGATGCCCCGCCGGGCCTCGGTGCCGACGTCGCGCAGTCGGGAACCGCCCCGGCCGATGATGATGGCCTTCTGGCTGGGTCGCTCGACGAAGACGTTGACGCGGACGTCCGAGAGCGGTGAGTCCTCGGGGCGGTCCGGGCGCGGCACGATCTCCTCGACCTGCACGGCCAGGCTGTGCGGGAGCTCGTCGCGCACGCCCTCGAGCGCCGCCTCGCGCACCAGCTCGGCGATCTGCACGAGGGTGGACTCGTCGGTGATCTGGTCGGCGGGGTAGAGCTGCGGTGACTCCGGGAGGTAGGACGACAGCAGCTCGGCGACCTCCTCCACCTGGTCGCCGCGGGTGGCCGAGCAGGGGATGATCGCGTCCCACTCCCCCAGCCCGTCGATGGCGACGAGGTGCTCGGCCAGGCGGTCCCGGGTCACCGCGTCGGACTTGGTGGCGATGGCCACCACGGGCACCCGGCGGGCCCGGTGGAGGTCGGCCAGGTCACGGGCGATGAAGGTGTCGCCCGGACCGACCCGCTGGTCGCTGGGCAGGCAGAAGCCGATGACGTCCACGGAGAGCAGGGTCTCGCGGACGAGGTCGTTGAGCCGCTGGCCCAGCAGTGATCGCGGTCGGTGCAGGCCGGGGGTGTCGACAAGGACGAGCTGGGACTCCTCCGTCGTGCGGATGCCGCGGATCGCGTGCCGCGTGGTCTGCGGCTTGGAGGAGGTGATCGCGACCTTGCTGCCCACGAGGGCGTTGGTCAGGGTCGACTTGCCGGCGTTGGGGCGGCCGACCAGGCTGACGAACCCGGCGCGGTAGGCCTGCTCATCGGGCACTGGTGCTCACCTCATCCTCGTGGTGGGTGGACCGCTCGCCGCCGGCGACGAGGGTGTCGGCGGCACGGTCCGCGGCCTGCCCGTCCTGCGGCTCGGCGCGCAGGTCGTCCGAGGCGGCGGCCTCGCGGCGTCCGCCGGCGCGCGGGTCCTCCAGCGGCGCCTCGGGCTCCGGCTCGGGGACCCGGCGCACGAGCACGGTCGCGACCCGGCGCCGCCGTCCCGCCATGCGCTCCGCGGTCAGCTCCAGCCCCGCGACCTCCCCGACCGCCCCCTGGATGGGCACCATGCCGATGGCCGTGGACAGCAGTCCGCCGACGGAGTCGACGTCCTCGGTCTCGATCTCGACGTCGAACATCTGCGCCAGGTCGTCGACCGGCAGGTTCGCCGGCACCCGCGTGCGCACCGTCCCGTCGTCGAGGACGACCTCCTCGACGTCCACGCTGTCACGGTCGTACTCGTCGGTGATCTCGCCGACGATCTCCTCGACGATGTCCTCGATGGTGACGAGGCCCGCGGTGCCGCCGTACTCGTCGATGACGACGGCAACGTGCTGACGGCCGCGCTGCATCTCCTTGAGCAGGTCGTCGACCCGCTTCATCTCGGGGATCCGCTGGACAGGTCGCATGACGTCCGTGACCGGCACGACACCGGCCGTCTCCGGGCGGCTGTTGACCGCGCGCGCCACGTCCTTGAAGTAGAGCATGCCGAGCACGTCGTCGGTGTCCTCCCCCACCACCGGCACCCGGGAGAAGCCCGAGCGCAGCAGCAGCGACATCGCCTGGCGCAGCACCTTCTCGGCCTTGATGGTCACCAGGTCCGGGCGGGGCACCATGACCTCCCGGGCCACGGTGTCACCGAGCTCGAAGATCGAGTGGATCATCTCCCGCTCGTCGTCCTCGATCACCGAGGACTCCCCCGCCAGGTCGACCAGCTCGCGCAGCTCGGTCTCGGTGGCGAACGGCCCGTCGGCATATCCCCGCCCGGGGGTCACCGCGTTGCCGAAGAGCACGAGCAGCTTGGCGACCGGGCCGAGGAAGAGCCGCAGCAGGCGGACCACGGGCGCGGCGACGAGAGCCACCGGCTCGGTGTGCTGGCGCCCCAGCGTCCGCGGGGAGACCCCCACCACGACGAAGGTCACGACGACCATGATGCCGACGGCGATGAGCGCGGTCTGCAGGTGGGAGTCGGTGCGGATGTCGACGGCCACGGTCACCAGGACCGCGGTGGCCGCCTCGGCGGCGACGCGGACGAAGGCGGCGACGGCGAGGTATGGCGCGGCGTCCCCCGCGATGCGCTCCAGCGCCCGGGCCCCGGTGCGCCCCTCCTCGACGAGCTGCTCGGCCCGCCGCAGGCTGACCCGCTGCAGGGCGGTCTCGCCGGCCGTGAGCAGGAAGGCGATGGTCGTCGTGAGGACCGCGACGAGCACGAGCGTCGTCACGTGCGGCCCACCACGTCGTCGTCAGCCGCCCGGGTGGTCCGCCCCCGCTGGGCCAGGAAGGTCAGCAGCAGCGTGCGCTGCAGGTCGAACATCTCCCGCTCCTCGGCCTTGTCGGCGTGGTCGAACCCGAGCAGGTGCAGGATCCCGTGCGTGGTGAGCAGGAGCACCTCGTCACCGACCGCGTGGCCCGCCTGCTGGGCCTGGGTCCGCGCCACCGACGGGCACAGCACGACGTCCCCGAGGACGCCGGCCTCGGTGCCCGCGTCGTCCTCGGGTCGGCCGGCACTGCCTCCGGGGCGCAGCTCGTCCATGGGGAAGCTCATGACGTCGGTGGGACCGGGCAGGTCCATCCAGCGCTCGTGCAGGTGGGCCATCGTCTCCTCGTCCACGAGGGTGATGGTCAGCTCCGCCCGGGGGTTGACCTGGAGCTGGTCCAGCACGTGCCGCCCCAGGTCGGCGAGCTCCTGCTCCGGCACCGGTGCCGGGACCTCCCCCGACTCGTTGAGCACCTCGATCATCAGGTGTCCTCCCGGGCGGGCGACCCTCCACCCGTCGGCCCGGACGCCTGGCGCCGCGGGCCCCGCCGCTGGCGTCGCTCGTCGAACCGGCCGTAGGCGTCGACGATGTCGCTCACCAGCCGGTGACGCACGACGTCCTGGCTGGTGAGGTGGGAGAAGTGGATGTCCTCCACGCCGTCCAGGATGTCCTGGACCACGCGCAGGCCGGACTGGGTGCCGCCGGGCAGGTCGACCTGCGTCGTGTCACCCGTGACGACCATCTTCGAGCCGAACCCGAGCCGGGTGAGGAACATCTTCATCTGCTCGGGCGAGGTGTTCTGGGCCTCGTCGAGGATGATGAACGCGTCGTTGAGGCTGCGCCCGCGCATGTAGGCCAGCGGGGCCACCTCGATGGTGCCCGCCGCCATGAGCTTGGACATCGACTCGCTGTCGACCATGTCGTGCAGGGCGTCGTAGAGGGGCCGCAGGTAGGGGTCGATCTTGTCGGTGAGGGTGCCCGGCAGGAAGCCGAGGCGCTCCCCCGCCTCGACCGCCGGGCGGGTGAGGATGATCCGGTTGACCTGCTTGGCCTGCAGCGCCGCAACCGCCTTGGCCATCGCCAGGTAGGTCTTGCCGGTGCCCGCCGGGCCGAGCCCGAAGACGATGGTGTGGGCGTCGATGGCGTCGACGTAGTGTTTCTGGTTGAGGGTCTTGGGCCGGATCGTCCGGCCCCGGCTGGAGACGATGTTCATCGTCAGCACGTCCGCCGGTCGGTCGGAGGTGGCGGTCCGCAGCATGCCGATGCTGCGCTCGACGGCGTCCCGGTTCAGCGGCTGGCCGCGCCCGACGATGGCGAGCAGCTCGTCGACGAGGCGTTCGACGAGGGCTAGCTCGGCGGAGTCGCCGGTGAGCCGGAACTCGTTGCCGCGCACGTGCACGTCCACCTGGGGGAAGGCGCGCTCGACGGTGCGCAGCAGCTCGTCGCGGGGACCCAGGAGGGTGACCATGGGCACCTCGTCGGGGATGACGACGGTATGCGTGGGCTGGGGTCGTGGGCTGGTGTCGGTCTGCGTCATCAGGGTCTCCATCCTAGACGGCGGGGCCGACGGACGCCGTCCGTGCGGGCCGCGCCCGCGCTGCGCTCAGCACCGAGAGGAGTCCGACGGCGACGGAGACGACCAGGGTCCCGACGAAGGCGGCGTGCGGGGCGGTGCCGTAGGTGAGGCCGAAGACCACCCCGGTCGCGGCCAGGGCGAGGGCGCTGGCGAGGGCCTCGCCCACCTGCAGGGCCGAGGAGTTGCGGCCGACCTCCTGCTCGCTGGACAGCCGCAGGGTGAGGACGGAGGTGTTGGGGTAGGCGACGCCGACCCCGAAGGTCGCGAGGCCGTACAGCGCGATGACGACCCACCCGGGCCAGGACCCCCAGACGCCGACCCCCAGGACCGCCATGACCACGGCATACCCGAGGACGCCGGCGAGCATCAACCGGTAGCGGTCGCCCTCGGGGGCCGCCCGGCCCTGGAACCACGAGCCGAGGGCCCAGGTGACCGAGGCGGCGGCGAGCACGCCGCCCGCCTGCGCCGGGCTGTAGCCGTGCTCGTCGCGCAGCATGAGCGGCAGGTAGGCCTCGGCCGCGACGAAGGAGGCGCCGAGCGCGGCGCGGACGCCGATGACCGAGGGCAGCCCGCGGGCGAGCGCGAGCGCCCCGCGCGGAAGGAGGTGGTGGGCCGCGACGGCGAGCAGGACCAGCAGGACCGCGCCCAGGGCGTACTCCCACGGCTGGATGCGCTCACCGGCGAGGTTGAGCAGGCCGACGCCCACGGCGGCGAGCACCGCCCAGCCGATGATGCCCGGCCGGAGGTGACCGGCCTCGCTGCTGGGCCGGGTCGCCCGCAGCGCGGGACGCAGCACCACGAGCGCCAGCAAGAAACCCGGTGCCACCCCGAGGAAGACCCAGCGCCAGGACAGGTGCTCGACGACCAGACCGGTGAGCAGGGGCCCGGCCAGCCCCGGCAGCACCCAGGCCGCGGCCAGCAGCGAGAACACCGGGGGCCGGAGCGCGTCGGGGACCCGCTGGGCGATGACGACGTAGAGCGCCACGCTGGCCAGCCCGCTGCCCAGGCCCTGGAGTCCGCGCCCGACGACGAAGACCTCCATCGAGGTGGCCAGGCCGGCCACCAGCAGGCCGGCGACGAAGGCGGCGCCGCCGCCGAGGACCACCGGTCGGGGGCCGGAGCGGTCCGACCACCAGCCGCCGACGATCATCCCCACCACGCTGGCGGCGACGGTCGCCCCGAACGCCATGTTGTAGAGGTGGTAGCCGTCCAGGGCGGCGGCCACCGTGGGCATGGCCGCGCCGACCGCGATGTACTCCAGCGCGAAGATCGCGATGAGCACGGTCGCGCCGACCGAGGCGCTGCGGACCCCGGGCGAGAAGATCGACCGCGGCTCCTCGCGCACCCCGGCCGCGCGGGTGGGGGTGGTCATCGCCACGCCCGTGAGGAGGCGGCCGCGAGGACGGCCAGCGCCGCCGGCCCGGCCGTGGAGGTGCGCAGCACGCTGCGGCCCAGCCGCACGGCACGCCCCTCGACGTCGAGCAGGTCGGACAGCTCCTCCGGGGCGATGCCGCCCTCGGGGCCGACCACGAGGAGCACCTCCCCGACCTCGGGGAGCTGCACGGTGCTGAGCGGCTCGGTGGCCTCCTCGTGCAGCACCAGGACGAGGTCCGCCCCGGCGGCCCGCTCCAGCAGACCACGCCGCCCGACCGGGTCGGCGAGCAGCGGCCGCCGGAGCCGGCGCGACTGCTTGGTGGCGGCCACGATCGTCTGGTCCCACCGGCGCAGGGCCTTGGCCGCCCGCTCGCCGCGCCACCGCACGATGCTGCGGTCGGCCTGCCACGGCAGGATCTCGGTGACGTCGAGCTCGGTCGCCGTCTCGACGGCCTGCAGGTCGCGGTCGCCCTTGGCGAGGGCCTGGGCCAGCACGAGCCGCCGCTGCGGCGCGTCCTCGGCCAGCCGCTCGGTCACCCGGAGGCGCAGCGCATCGTCACCAGCACCGACGACGCGGCACCGGGCTCCCTGTCCGGCGCCGTCGGACACGACCACGCTCTCCCCCACCGCGATGCGCTGCACGGTCGCCGCGTGCCGGCCCTCGGGACCGTCCAGGACGATGTCGTCATCGACGAGGGAGGCCGTGGGCAGCAGGAAGAGCGGGTCGCTCACGGCCTACCTGCCACGCAGCGCGTCCCAGAGGCTGTGCTTGCGACCCACCCCGCCGGCCGCGCCCATGCGCCCGGTCGGGCTCGACTCGCCCCGGCTCTCGGCCAGCTGCGCCAGCAGGTCGCGCTGGGTGTCGTTGAGCCTGGTGGGCACCTTGACGTCGAGGTGGACGACCAGGTCGCCGCGGCCCTCGCCGCGCAGGTGGCTGATGCCCTTGCCGGCCAGCGGCACCGTCTGGCCGGGCTGGGTGCCCGGGCGCAGGTCGACCTCGACCGGGCCGTCCAGGGTCTCCACGGGCAGGGTGGCCCCGAGCGCGGCCGCGGTCATCGGCACCTCGAGGGTGCAGTGCAGGTCGTCGCCGCGGCGGGTGAAGACGTCGTGCGGCTCCACCTGGATCTCGACGTAGAGGTCGCCCGGCTCACCGCCGTAGGGACCCACCTCGCCCTCGCCCTGGAGCGCGATCCGGGTCCCGGTGTCGACGCCGCCGGGCACCTTGAGGGTGAGGTCGCGACGCGTGCGGACCCGACCCTCGCCCGAGCAGTCGAAGCACGGGTGCTCGATGACGTCGCCGAAGCCGCGGCACGCCTGGCACGGGCGGGAGGTCATCACCTGGCCGAGGAACGAGCGCTGCACCTGCTGGACCTCCCCGCGCCCGCTGCACACGTCGCAGGTGCGAGTTCCGGAGCCGGGCTGCGCCCCGGCGCCGGAGCAGGTGCTGCACACCACCGCGGTGTCGATCTGCAGGGTCTGCTCACCCCCGAAGGCCGCCGTGGGCAGGTCGATGTCGAGCCGGATGAGCGCGTCGTGGCCCCGCTGGGTGCGCGAGCGCGGCCCCCGCGCGCCGGCGGCGGTGCCGCCGAAGAACGCGTCCATGATGTCGCTGAAGGTGAAGCCCTGGCCGAAGCCCCCGGTGGCGCCGCCGTAGGGGTCCTGACCCCGGTCGTAGGAGGCGCGCTTGGCGGGGTCGCCGAGCACGTCGTAGGCCTGGCTCACCCGCTTGAACTCCGCCTCGGCCTCGGCCCCGGGGTTGACGTCGGGGTGCAGCTGGCGGGCCTTCTTGCGGTAGGCCTTCTTGATCTCCTCGGGGGTGGCCTCGCGGGCGACACCGAGGTCGGTGTAGTAGTCGTTCACAGCGTGGGACGTCCTTGCGGTCTCGTCGTGTGCGGTCTCGTACGGGTCCGGAGGGTGCAACGGTCGGACGGGCGTGGGTATGCCGTGAGGTGGCTCACCCGTCCAGGATGTCGGCGACGTAGTGGGCCACGGCCCGGACCGTGGCCATCGCCTGCGGGTAGTCCATGCGGGTCGGCCCCACGACCCCGAGCCCTCCGGCGGTGCCGTAGGTGGTGGCCACGACCGAGGTGGTGCGCAGCGGCTCGTAGGGGTTCTCGGTGCCGATGGCGACGGCGACCGTCTCCCCGTCGTCGAGGGAGGCCATGCTGCCCATGAGGCGCAGGAGCACGACGTGCTCCTCCAGCGCCTCCAGCACCTGCGACAGCGACGTGGGGAAGTCGCTGCCCACCCGCGCCAGGTTGGCCGTCCCGGCCATGGCGATGCGCTCCTCGGTGCGCTCCTGGGCGGCCTCGGCCAGCGTGTCCACCACGATTTGGGCCAGCGGCCGGTCCGTCGGGGCCACCCGCTCCTCCACCGCGGCCAGCCGGGCGGGGATCCGGCCGAGCAGCTCGCCGACGGCGAGCTCGTTGACGAGCGTGCGCAGCGTGGGCACGACGTCGGGCTCCAGGGTGAGGTCACGGCCCACGTCGACGACCCGCTGCTCGACCCGGCCGGTGCTGGTGATGAGCACGATCATGAGGCGCGTCCCCCCGACCGGCACCAGCTCGACGTGGCGCAGGGTCGACCGCGACAGGCTGGGGTACTGCATGACCGCGACCTGGTGGGTCAGGCTGGACAGCAGACGGGTCGTCCGCGAGACCACGTCGTCCAGGTCCAGGGCACCGTCGAGGAAACGCGCGATGGCGGCGCGCTCGGCCCGGCTCATGGGCTTGATCTGCTGCAGCCGGTCGACGAACAGCCGGTAGCCCGCGTCGGTGGGGATGCGGCCCGCGCTCGTGTGGGGGGCGGTGATGAGTCCTTCGTCCTCCAGCGCGGCCATGTCGTTGCGCACGGTCGCGGCGGACACACCGAGCCGGTGCCGTTCCAGCAGGGACTTGGACCCGACGGGCTCGGAGGTCCGCACGTAGTCCTGCACGATGGCCCGCAGGACCTCCAGGCGACGGTCCTCGCTCACGGCGGCTCCTCCTTCCTCGCGGCTGGTTGCTGGCACTCAGGGGCGCGGAGTGCCAGTCTACGCGAGCCTGGCGCACGGCATACCATGAGCGCCATGAGCCAGCCGCGCACCGAGACCGACAGCATGGGCCAGGTGGAGGTCCCCTCCGACCGCTACTGGGGGGCGCAGACGCAGCGCAGCATCCACAACTTCCCCATCGGTCAGGACACCTTCGTGTGGGGGCGACCGATCATCACCGCCCTCGGCATCCTCAAGAAGGGTGCCGCCCAGGCCAACGCCGAGCTGGGCGAGCTGCCGCAGGACGTCGCCGACCTCATCGTGCGGGCGGCCGACGAGGTCATCTCGGGCGACCTCGACGAGCACTTCCCGCTCGTGGTCTTCCAGACCGGGTCCGGGACCCAGAGCAACATGAACTCCAACGAGGTCATCTCCAACCGCGCCATCGAGCTGGCCGGCGGGGAGCTCGGCAGCAAGACCCCGGTGCACCCCAACGACCACGTCAACCGGGGCCAGAGCAGCAACGACACCTTCCCCACCGCCATGCACATCGCGGTGCTGCTCGAGCTGCGCGACCGTCTGGAGGGGGCGGTGGGCCAGCTGCGCGACACCCTCGCCGCCAAGTCGGCCGAGTACGCCGACGTCGTCAAGGTCGGACGCACGCACCTGCAGGACGCCACGCCCATCACGCTGGGCCAGGAGATCGGCGGCTGGGTGGCCCAGCTCGACTACGCCCTGGGCGAGGTGCGCCACGCCGCGGAGGGGCTGCACGAGCTGGCGATCGGCGGGACGGCCGTCGGCACCGGGCTCAACGCCCACCCGGAGTTCGGCGCGCTGGCCGCGCGCCGGATGGGCGAGGAGGCCGGCCTGGAGCTGCGCAGCGCGGACGACAAGTTCGCCGCGCTCTCGGCGCACGACGCGCTGGTGCAGACCTCGGCGTCCCTGCGCACCCTGGCCGGGGCCCTGATGAAGATGGCCAACGACGTGCGCTGGCTCGCCTCTGGTCCGCGCAACGGCATCGGCGAGCTGCTCATCCCGGAGAACGAGCCGGGGAGCTCGATCATGCCGGGCAAGGTCAACCCCACCCAGTCCGAGGCCATGACCATGGTCGCGACGCGCGTCTTCGGCAACGACGCGACCGTGGGGTTCGCCGGCAGCCAGGGCAACTTCCAGCTCAACGTCTTCAAGCCGGTCATGGTCCACGCCGTGCTGGAGAGCATCCGGCTCATCAGCGACGCCTGCCTCGCCTTCGACGTGGGGTGCGCCCGGGGTATCGAGCCGAACACCGAGCGCATCGAGGCCAACCTCGCCAGCAACCTCATGCAGGTGACGGCGCTGAACCCGCACATCGGCTACGACAAGGCCGCGGCGATCGCCAAGGCGGCGCACCGGTCCGGCCAGACGCTGCGCGAGGCGGCCCTGGAGAGCGGCCACCTCACCGCCGAGGAGTTCGACGCCTGGGTCGTGCCGCTCGACATGACCCACCCCCGCCAGGCCTGACCCCCTCCCACCCCCGCCAGGCCTGACCCCCTCCCACCGAGCGCCGCGAATGGTTGGCTGCTCCGGCGAGAGCAACCATTCGCGACGCTCGGTGGGATGAGAGAGCAACCATTCGCGACGCTCGGTGCGATGAGAGAGCAACCATTCGCGACGCTCGGTGGGTGAGAGAGCAACCATTCGCGACGCTCGGTGCGATGAGTCGCGGGCCTCGCGCGCCTCCCTGGCCTCCTGCGTCACGGGCGTTACCGTCATCCGTTGTGAACGACCGCTACGGCTACGGCTCCGACGTCCTCGCCACGGACTGGCGCGCGCCCCGGGGCGGCCGGGCCCAGCAGGTGGCCGCCGAGCGCGGCCTGGTGGTGGAGGACGTCGACACCGGGTGGTGCGGCGCGGTGGTCGGGGTGGAGCGCGCCGGGGGGATGCAGGTGGTCCACCTGGAGGACCGGCGCGGCCGCCGCAAGGGCTTCCCGCTCGGTCCGGGTTTCCTCGTCGACGGGCGGCCTGTCGTCCTCACCCGACCGGAGGACCGGGAGTCCAGCACCCGGCTCGCCCAGGCCCGGCAGGCCGCGGCCCGCACGGCCAGCGGGTCGGTCCGGGTGGGGGGCAGCCCGGCCCGGGTCGCCAGCGGCTCGCGCATCTGGGTCGAGGGTCGGCACGACGCCGAGCTCGTGGAGAAGGTCTGGGGGGACGACCTGCGGGTGGAGGGTGTCGTCGTGGAGATGCTGGACGGCGTCGACGACCTGGCCTCGCTCATCCGCGGGTTCGCTCCGACCCGGGACCGGCGCCTCGGCATCCTCGTCGACCACCTCGTCCCGGGCACCAAGGAGACCCGCATCGTGCAGCAGGCCGAGCGGGTCAGCCCGTGGGTCCGCATCCTCGGCCACCCCTACGTCGACGTCTGGCAGTCGGTCAAGCCCTCCCGCCTCGGCCGGGAGGCCTGGCCGGTCATCGAGCGGGGTCGTTCGTGGAAGCACGGGGTCCTGGCCGAGCTCGGCTGGCCGCACCGGTCGCAGACCGATGTGGCCCTGGGCTGGAAACGGATACTCTCGACCGTGCGGTCCTACAGCGACCTGGAACCTACGCTGCTCGCCAGCGTCGAAGAACTGATCGACTTCGTCACCGTTCCACCACCTCACGAGGAGTGAGCAGCATGACCCAGACACCCCAGTCCCCCAGCGACCAGCCCTGGCAGGACCCGCAGCGCGCCGGCGAGCCGTCCGGCCCCCCGCCTGCCTCCGGACCCGGGCCGCAGGCCTACGGCCAGCCCTCGTCGACACCGCCCGGCGCCGGCGCACCCTCGGGCGCGCCGCAGGGCGACGAGCGCACCATGATGCTCCTGGCCCACCTGTCCGGCCCGATCGCCATGGTGTTCAGCGCCGGCTGGCTGCCCTTCCTCGGCCCGCTGCTCATCTGGCTGTTCTACAAGGACCGGTCGACGGCCGTGCGCACCGCGTCCGCCGGCGCGTTCAACTTCAACCTCAGCCTGGGCATCGTCAGCATCGTGCTCTGGATCACCGTCATCCTCACCCTGGGGATCGGCTTCCTGTGGGCCATCCCGGGGTGGATCGCGATCTTCGTCATCCAGCTGTGGTGCCACATCAAGGGTGCGGTGCGGGCCGCGGACGGGCGCGTCTACGAGTACCCGTTCCAGCTTCGCCTGCTCAGCTGACCCCAGGCTCCCCACGGGTCACGCGGCCCGGCGTGTCTGCGCCCGACACGCCGGGTCTGCGGAGATTTCGTCGTCGACCCCTTGCGGGGTCGTCGGGAGGGGCGTAGACATGTCCCTACGCACTCCCCTCGGGGGGCGCGGGTCGCGAGACTGGCCGAGGATTCGCACCGTCCGCAGGGACGGAGCTGCGGTGTTGCGCACCTGAGCCTCTGGCACCTTGCGCACCGCCCGGTGACAGCACCCCGGGTCGTGGCCCGGTCGGCGAACTCATACTTCGCCGACCGGGCCACATCTCGTCCGGGCGCCAGGGCCCTGCAGGCTCATACCCCGCAGGGTCTGCTGCCAGTCTGGCTCGCCCGTCCGGCGCGTCGGCGGACGCGGTGTGGCGTGTCGGTGAACCGGCGGTGAGCGGTGCGGGCGTCAGACCAGGAGCCGGTGGACGACCGTGTCCGCCAGCAGGCGGCCGCGCAGCGTCAGCACGGCGTGGCCACCGACCGCGGCCCGGCCCTCCAGCAGCCCGTCGGCGACCAGTCCCGCGACCGCTCGTCGACCGGCAGGACGCAGGTCCTCGACCGGCAGCCCGTCCCCGAGCCGGACGCCGAGCAGGACCCGCTCGTCATACCTCTCCCCCGCCGTGAGGACCTCGCGGGCGTGCGCCGGGCTGACACCCTGCCCGAGACGGTCGGCGTAGGCCCGAGGGTGCTTGACGTTCCACCACCGCACCCCGCCCACGTGGCTGTGCGCGCCGGGGCCGACCCCCCACCAGTCGGCGCCCTGCCAGTAGGCGAGGTTGTGCCGGCACCGGTGCTGCGGGTCGCTCGCCCAGTTGGAGATCTCGTACCACCCGTAGCCGGCGCCCCCGAGCACTTCCGCCGCCACCTCGTACTTGTCCGCCTCGTCGTCGTCCTCGGGGGCCGGGACCTCGCCGCGACGCACCTGGCCGTGCAGCCGCGTGCCCGGCTCCACCACCAGCGCGTAGGCCGAGACGTGGTCCGGGCGCAGCGACACCGCGGCGTCCAGGCTGGCCCGCCAGTCCGCCAGGCTCTCCCCCGGCGTGCCGTAGATGAGGTCCAGGCTCACCTGCAGGCCGGCATCCCGGAGGGCCCCCACCGCACCCGCCACGCCCGCCGGGTCGTGCGTGCGGTCGAGGGTGCGCAGGACGTGGGGCACCGAGGACTGCATCCCCACGCTGACCCGGGTGAACCCCGCCCGCGCGAGCTGCTCCGCGACGGCCGGGGTGATGGTGTCGGGGTTCGCCTCCGTGGTCACCTCGGCCCCCGCCGCCAGCCCCCAGCGGTCCCGCACCGCGGCCACGAGGGAGCCCAGCTCCGTCGCCGGCAGCAGCGTCGGGGTGCCGCCACCGACGAAGACCGTCGACACCGGCGGCGGGCCGCCCGGGCGCAGCACCTGCGCCGCCAGCTCGATCTCGGCGTGCGCGGCCGCGAGATAGCCCTGCGGTGCCCCCGCGTCGTCCAGCTCAGGCAGGGTGTAGGTGTTGAAGTCGCAGTAGCCGCACCGGACCCGGCAGAAGGGCACGTGCAGGTAGACGGAGAACGGGCGCTGCGGCATACCCTGCAGCGCGGACGCCGGGAGCGAGCCGTCCGGGGGCGCGGGATCGCCCGGGGGGAAGCTCGAGGGCATACCCCAGTCTCCCACCCCGGCGGACCCGCGGCGCACGGCCGGTCCGACCCCCTCCCCGCTGCTCGGCGCGCTAGGGTCGGCGGTGTGCAGCAGCGGCTTCGTGAATACATCGACAGCCTGCGCGACCAGGGCTACACCGTCCGGGACGACCAGGGCTCCGACCCTGATCTCATCACGCCCGACGGCAGTGCCGTCGACACCTGGCGCGAGGACTACCCCTACAGCGAGCGGATGACCCGGGACTACTACGAGGTCGAGAAGTGGCTGCTGCAGGTGGAGCTGCTGAAGTTCCAGTACTGGGCCAAGGACAACGGCAGCCGGCACGTCCTCGTCTTCGAGGGTCGCGACGCGGCCGGCAAGGGTGGAGCCATCAAGCGCTTCACCGAGCACCTCAACCCGCGCGGCGCGCGCGTCGTGGCCCTCAACAAGCCCACCGAGGTCGAGGCCGGGCAGTGGTACTTCCAGCGCTACATCCAGCACCTGCCGACCTCCGGGGAGCTGGTCCTCTTCGACCGCTCCTGGTACAACCGCGCCGGGGTGGAGCGGGTCATGGGCTTCTGCTCCCAGGCGGAGTACGACCGGTTCATGATCCAGGCGCCGCTGTTCGAGCAGATGCTCGTGGACGCCGGGGTGTCGATCACCAAGTTCTGGTTCTCGGTGACCCAGACCGAGCAGCGCACCCGCTTCGCCATCCGCCAGCTGGACCCGGTGCGGCAGTGGAAGCTCTCGCCCATGGACCTGGAGAGCCTGGACCGCTGGGAGGACTACACGGCTGCCAAGGAGGAGATGTTCCGACGGACCGACTCGGACTGGGCGCCCTGGGTGACGATCAAGAGCAACGACAAGAAGCGGGCCCGCATCAACGCGATGCGCCACTTCCTGTCCCAGTTCGAGTACGAGGGCAAAGACCACGACGTGGTGCTGCGCCCCGACCCCCGGCTGGTGAAGCGGGCCAAGGACAGCGCCGGCGACTGAGGTGGCTCAGGCGCGGCGGTAGGCCAGGTCCACGATCTCCCGCCCGGCCTCGGTCCCGCGGCGCTCGAACCGCGTCACGGGCCGCAGCGGCGCCCTCCCGGTGGAGGCGAGCTCCCAGGAGGGGTGCGCGTCCAGGACCTGCCGCATGGCGTGGGCGTAGCCGGCCCAGTCGGTGGCCAGCCGCCACAGCCCGCCGGTGGGCACGAGAGCGGCCACCGTGGCGGCGAAGTCCGGGGAGACCAGGCGGCGCTTGTGGTGCCGCTGCTTGGGCCACGGGTCGGGGAAGAAGGTCCACATCTCGTGCACGCCGCCCGGCGGCAGGAGGGTCTGCAGCGCCAGGGCCGCGTCGGCCTCGAGGAAGCGGACGTTGGGCAGCGGCCGGTCCATCTTGGCCATCGCGTGGCCGATCCCGGGTCGCCACACCTCGAGGGCCAGGAAGTCCCAGTCCGGGCGCTGCGTGGCGGCGTGCACCAGGGTGTCCCCCGACCCGGAGCCGATCTCGACCACCAGGGGTGCGCTCCGGCCGAAGACCTGCGAGGGGTCGAGCCGGTGTGCCGGGTCCACCCCGGTCGAGGCGTCAGCGCCACGAGGGCGCGGCACGTCGAGCACGAGCGTCCCGGCGTAGCGCTCCCAGGCGTCCTCGTGCGACTGCTTGAGCATGCGCCCGCCGCGCCGGGTGAACGAGCGCAGGCGGGCCGGGTGCCGGGGGGCGTCGGCCTGGCTCACTTCTTGGACTTCGCGGTCTCGGCGCCGCTCCCGTCCTGGGAGAGCGCGGCGATGAAGGCCTCCTGCGGCACCTCGACGGACCCGACCATCTTCATCCGCTTCTTGCCCTCCTTCTGCTTCTCGAGCAGCTTGCGCTTGCGGCTGATGTCGCCGCCGTAGCACTTGGCGAGCACGTCCTTGCGGATGGCGCGGATGGTCTCGCGGGCGATCACCCGGGAGCCGATCGCGGCCTGCACCGGCACCTCGAACTGCTGCCGCGGGATGAGCTCCTTGAGCTTGCCGGCCATCTGGACGCCGTAGGCGTAGGCCTTGTCCCGGTGCACGATCGCGCTGAACGCGTCGACGGTGTCGCCCTGCAGCAGGATGTCGACCTTGACGAGGTCGGCCTCCTGGTCGCCGGAGGGCTCGTAGTCCAGCGAGGCGTACCCGCGCGTGCGGGACTTGAGCGCGTCGAAGAAGTCGAAGACGATCTCGGCGAGGGGGAGGGTGTAGCGCAGCTCGACCCGCTCCGGGGAGAGGTAGTCCATGCCCAGCAGCGTGCCCCGCCGGCTCTGGCACAGCTCCATGATGGCGCCGATGAACTCGCTGGGGGCCAGGATCGTGCCGCGGACCACCGGCTCGGTGATCGAGGCGATCTTGCCGGCCGGGAACTCGCTGGGGTTGGTCACCTCCATCTCCGAGCCGTCGTCGAGGCGGACGTCGTAGGAGACGTTGGGGAGGGTGGAGATGAGGTCGAGGCCGAACTCCCGCTCCAGCCGCTCACGGACGATCTCCAGGTGGAGCATCCCCAGGAAGCCCACCCGGAAGCCGAACCCGAGCGCCCCCGACGTCTCCGGCTCGTAGACCAGGGCCGCGTCGTTGAGCTTGAGCTTGTCCAGCGCGTCGCGCAGGATCGGGTAGTCCGAGCCGTCGATGGGGTAGAGCCCGGAGAAGACCATCGGGCGGGGGTCGTGGTAGCCGCCCAGCGGCTGGGCGGCCTGCCGCCGCTCCCCCGTGACGGTGTCGCCGACCTTGGACTGGCGCACGTCCTTGACGCCCGTGATGAGGTACCCCACCTCGCCGACCCCGAGACCCTGGGTGGGCGCCGGCTCGGGGCTGATCGCCCCGATCTCCAGGAGCTCGTGGGTGGCCTTGGTGGACATCATGGCGATGCGCTCGCGCGGCGAGAGCGAGCCGTCGACGACCCGCACGTAGGTGATGACGCCGCGGTAGGTGTCGTAGACGGAGTCGAAGATCATCGCCCGGGCCGGGGCGTCCGCCTCCCCGACCGGCGGCGGGATCTCGGCCACGATCCGGTCCAGCAGCTCGGGGACGCCCTCCCCCGTCTTGCCCGAGACCCGCAGCACGTCCGCGGGATCGCAGCCGATGAGACCGGCGATCTCCTCGGCGTACTTCTGCGGCTGGGCCGAGGGCAGGTCGATCTTGTTGAGCACCGGGATGATGGTGAGGTCGTTCTCCATCGCCAGGTAGAGGTTGGCCAGGGTCTGCGCCTCGATGCCCTGCGCGGCGTCGACGAGCAGCACCGCCCCCTCGCAGGCGGCCAGGCTGCGGCTCACCTCGTAGGTGAAGTCCACGTGACCCGGCGTGTCGATCATGTTGAGGATGTACGTGGCGTCCACCGCCCACGGCATCCGCACGGCCTGGCTCTTGATGGTGATGCCGCGCTCGCGCTCGATGTCCATCCGGTCGAGGTACTGCGCGCGCATCTGGCGCTCCCCCACGACCCCCGTGACCTGGAGCATCCGGTCGGCCAGCGTCGACTTGCCGTGGTCGATGTGGGCGATGATGCAGAAGTTGCGGATGACCTCGGGCGGGGTCGAGGCAGGCTGGGGCACCGAGTCGGGTCGGGCGAGCGGAGACAGGGCAGGCACCTCGCAGAGGGGGCAGGGTGGTCGGACGGTGGTCTGAGGGCCAGTGTCCCACGTCGGCCGCGCCGTGACGGCACGCAGGCCACCTGGCACGGACCTGCCCGCGTCCCCCGGAAGGAGGGGCGCGAGCAGGTCCGTGATGGGTCACCCCCCGGTGTCTCGGGCCGGGGGGCGGTCCGCAGGTCAGCCCTGCGGCATCAGCACGCCGTCGATGAGGTAGACGGTGGCGTTGGCGGTCTGGACGCCACCGCAGATCACCGAGGCGTCGTTGACCATGAGCTCGTCACCGGAGCCGGTGACCTCGAGGGTCTCGCCCTGCACCGTGGTCTGCTCGCCCACGACCTCGTCCGGGGTCATCTGGCCCGGCACGACGTGGTAGGTGAGGATCGAGCTCAGCAGCTCGGAGTCCTCCTGCAGCGTGGCCATGGTCTCCTGGTCGATGGCCTCGAAGGCCTCGTCGACCGGCGCGAAGACGGTGAACTCGTCGCCGTTGAGGGTGTCCACGAGGTCGACGTCCGGGTTGACCCCGCCGGAGACCGCAGCGGTCAGCTGGGTGAGCAGCGGGTTGTTGCCCGCGGCCACGGCGACCGGGTCCTGGGCCATGCCCTCGACCGAGCCGTCACCGTCCGGCACCTGCTCGGCGTAGTCGTCGCAGCCCGGGCCCACGAGGTTGGCGGCGGGGTCCATCTCGCCGCCGGCCATGTCCTCCTCGGTCTCCATCTCGTCGTCGGCCATGTCGTCCTCGGACTCCATGTCCTCGGAGGCCATGTCCTCGCTGGACTGCTCGGTGGAGCCGCCCTCGGCGGCCATGTCGTCACCCTCGCCGCCGCAGGCGGACAGGGCGAGCGCGGAGGCCATCGAGACGGCCAGGATTCCCTTGGAGATACGCATCATGCATTCCTTTCTGATGGGGTCGGGCGGCTCAGGAGACGGAGACCGTCACGTTGTGCCACCCGGTGGACCCGTCAGGAGCGATGGGCTCCCGCCGGGAGGTCTGCGTCTGGCCGGCGCGATCGGTCGCGCGGACCTCGAGCCGGTGCGAGCCCGGCTCGGCCGACCAGGTCCAGCGCCAGGCGCGCCAGGTCTGGTCGGAGTCCTCGACGCCGAGCTCGGCGTCCTGCCACTCCCCCTCGTCGGCACGCACCTGCACGCGCTCGATGCCGACGGTCTGCGCCCACGCGACACCGGCCACGGTGACGTCGCCGGCCTCGAGCTGGGCGAAGGACCCGGGTACGTCGATGCGGGAGGAGAGCTTGATGGGGGCCTTCGCGGCATACCCGCGGTCGGTCCAGTAGGCGGTGAAGTCCGCGAACCGGGTGACCTCGAGCTCGGTCAGCCACTTGGTGGC
Source organism: Serinicoccus chungangensis (assembly GCF_001483745.1). Classification (GTDB taxonomy): domain Bacteria; phylum Actinomycetota; class Actinomycetes; order Actinomycetales; family Dermatophilaceae; genus Ornithinicoccus; species Ornithinicoccus chungangensis_A. The sequence goes on from NZ_LQBL01000032.1 coordinate 118,556, forward strand.
CGACACGTAGCCGTACAGCCCCGGGGTGACCATGCGCAGGGGGTGGCCGTGCTCGGCCGGCAGCGGGCCGCCGTTCATCCCGACGGCGAGCAGCGCCTCGCGCTCGTCGGTGAGCACCTCCAGCGGCGTCCCGGCCGTGTAGCCGTCGACGGAGACCGAGCGCACGGCGTCGGCACCGTCCTGAACCCCTGCCTCCGCGAGCAGCTCGCGCACGGGGATGCCGAGCCAGGTGGCGGTGCCCAGCAGGTCGCCACCGACCTCGTTGCTCACGCAGGTCAGCGTGATCCGACGCTCCACGAGGTCCCGGGCCAGCAGGTCCGCGAGGGACAGCTCCAGCGGACGGTCGACCATGCCGGTGATCCGCAGCACGTGCGACCCGGCGTCCACCGTCGGCACCTGCAGGGCGGTGTCCACCCGGTAGAAGTCCGGGGTCGGCGTGACGTGGGGCGTGAGCCCGTCCACGTCGAAGGTCACCCCGTCGGGCACCGGATCGGCAGCCAGGGCAGGAGCCGGGAGGTCGACCCCGCCGGTCCCCGTCTCGCCGGCGAGCGTGCGGGTGGCGCCCCCTGCCGCCCCGAGGGCCGCGACGCTGGACGTGGCGACCAGGAAGCGGCGGCGATCCAGACCCGACCCCTGCCCAGCCCGCGCCGGCAGCGCGGAGAGCAGCCAGGCCAGTCCACCCACCCCGACCAGCAGCATCCCCGCAACGGACGCCGCGACGGCCAGGGCACCTCCACCCTGCGCCGGGTCGAGCACCATCGCCGCCCCGGCCAGGGAGACCAGGAGGGCGACGCCGACCAGAGCGACCAGGCGACGCCGCACCCCGACCCACCCCAGCGCGAGGAGCAGCACGACCAGCGTCACCAGCACGCCGCCCAGCAGGACGGCCTTGTCGGCCTGACCGAAGGTGCTGATCGCCCACTCCTTGAGCGGGCGGGGGGTAAGGTCGACCGCGCGGTTCCCCACCGCCACCACCGGTCCGGTGACGTCCAGGACCTGCGCCAGCCCCTCCCCGGCGAGCACCCCGGCGCCACCGGCGAGCAGCCCGGAGGCGGCTCCGGCCGCACGCCGGCCTCGCGAAGGGGATGTCGTCGTCATGCCCAGGGTTCGGCCCGGACCCTGCCGTCGGATGGTGTGATCTAGGTCACACCGTCATCACCGTAGCTGCACGAAGGCGCGCAGGCGCCCGTCCTCGTGGTCGCGGATCTCGGTCCAGCCGAGCGACTCGTAGAAGGCCCGCTGGCCGGGCTCGTCCTCAGTGAGCAGGACCTTCTGGCGGCACTGGGAGAAGGGCTCCAGGGCGGCGACCACCAGAGCTCGCCCCACCCCTTCCCGCTGCAGCTCGGGGCGCACCAGGACGTCCTGCAGGTAGGCGATGGTCGCCCCGTCGGAGATGACCCGCGCGAGGCCGAGGAGGTCCTCGCCGTAGCGCGCCGTGACGACCCGCGTCGATCCGGCGACGGCGGCCTCGAGGGTCTCGGGGTCGGTGGTGTAGGACGACCAGCCCACGGCGTCGTAGAGCCCGAGCAGCTCCTCGCGACCCGGGCGGTCATCAGCGCTGATGAGAATCTCGTGGCCGGCCACGCGGCCAGCCTAGCCAGCCCGGCGGGCCCCCGCCATCGCTCGTGCCACCGGCTGCCGCCCGAGGTCGGACCCGCGCCCGGGAGGTGGACGGCGTCGAGAGAGGCGGCTACGATCATTTCATCCAGCGAACTCGTCATTCCATCAAATGGAATACCCGGAGGTGCCCATGACCACCACATCCACCCCCGCCCTGGACCTGCCCGCCGGCGTCGAGGTCACCGGTGCCCTCCGCCCCGGCTACGAGCAGATCCTCAGCCGACCGGCGCTCGAGCTGGTCGCCTCCCTGCACCGGGAGCTGGAGCCGCGTCGGCAGGAGCGGCTGGCCGCCCGTGCAGAGGTCGTGGCGCGGGTCGCCGCCGGGGAGGACCTCGACCTCCTGCCCGAGACCGAGCACGTGCGCGCCGACCCCACCTGGCGGGTCGCGGAGCCTGCGCCGGGCCTGCAGGACCGGCGGGTCGAGATGACCGGGCCGACCGACCGCAAGATGACCATCAACGCGATGAACTCCGGTGCCCGGGTCTGGTTGGCCGACCAGGAGGACGCGAACACCCCGTTGTGGGAGAACGTCGTCGAGGGGCAGATCAACCTGCGCGACGCCGTCCTGGGCACCATCTCGTTCACCTCCCCGGAGGGCAAGGAGTACGCCCTGGCCACCACCGACCACGCCAGCCTGCCGACCATCGTCATGCGACCCCGCGGGTGGCACCTGGGCGAGAAGCACGTCACCGTCGACGGGCAGCGGGTCGCCGGCGGCCTGGTGGACTTCGCGCTGTTCATGTGCGCCAGCGCCCGGGCCCAGCTGGATGCCGGCAAGGGGCCCTACCTCTACCTGCCCAAGATGGAGCACCACCTCGAGGCCCGGCTGTGGAACGACGCCTTCCTCCTGGCGCAGGAGGCCCTGGGACTGCCCCGTGGCACCATCCGCGCCACCTGCCTCATCGAGACCTTCCCGGCGGCCTTCCAGATGGAGGAGATCCTCTGGGAGCTGCGCGAGCACTCCGCCGGGCTCAACGCCGGCCGCTGGGACTACCTCTTCAGCGTCATCAAGACCTACCGCACCCGCGGTGCGGACTTCGTGCTCCCCGACCGGGCCTCCGTGACGATGACGGCGCCGTTCATGCGCGCCTACACCGAGCTGCTGGTGAGCACCTGCCACCGGCGCGGCGCCCACGCCATCGGGGGGATGGCGGCGTTCATCCCGTCCGCGGACGAGGAGGTCAACGCCGCCGCCTTCCAGAAGGTGACCGCCGACAAGCAGCGCGAGGCCGAGGACGGGTTCGACGGGTCGTGGGTGGCGCACCCCGGCATGGTGCCCACCTGCCGCGAGGTCTTCGACCACGTCCTGGGCGAGCGCCCCCACCAACTGGACCGCACCCGGGAGGACGTCCAGGTCCGGCCCGCCGACCTGCTGGACGTCGCCGCGACCCCCGGCGAGGTGACCGAGCGGGGGTTGCGGGCCAACATCGAGGTCGGCATACGGTACCTGTCCGTCTGGCTGACGGGCCGTGGCGCCGTGGGCATCCACCACCTCATGGAGGACGCCGCGACGGCGGAGATCAGCCGCAGCCAGGTGTGGCAGTGGCTCCACCAGGGCGTGACGCTCGCCGACACCGGCGAGCAGGTGACCCGCGAGCTCATCCACCGGCTGACCGACGAGGTGCTCGCCGACCTGCCCGGCGGGGCGTCCGACCACCGCGCGGCCACCGACCTCTTCCTGCAGGTGGCCGTCGCCGACGAGTTCGTCGACTTCCTCACCGTCCCGGCCTACGAGACGATGCCCTGAGCCGGCCGGGTCCGTGACCTACGCTGGGCCGAGGGTGCACCGAGGAGGCAGGCGATGACGCAGACGGACCCACGGGCGGGGGTCGGCGCGGTCCTGCGCGACCTGCGTGAGCGGCTGCCCGAGCACGTGCTCGTCACCGACCCCGCCCAGCGGGAGACGTATGCCTGCGACGGGCTGGCGGCATACCGCGTCCGGCCGGCGCTCGTCGTCCTCGTCGAGAGCGCGGACCAGGTCGCCGAGGTCGTCCGGGCCTGCGCGTGCCACGACGTGCCCTTCGTCGCCCGCGGCTCGGGCACCGGGCTGTCCGGGGGTGCGCTCCCCCACGCCGACGGGGTCCTCGTCGTCACCAGCCGGCTGCGCACGCTGCACGAGGTGCGCCCGGAGGACCAGCGGGCGGTCGTCGACCCCGGCGTGGTCAACCTCGCGGTGAGCAGGGCGGCCGAGCCCGGGGGGTACTACTTCGCCCCCGATCCGAGCAGCCAGCAGATCTGCTCCATCGGCGGCAACGTCGCCGAGAACTCCGGCGGCGCGCACTGCCTCAAGTACGGCTTCACCGCCGGGCACGTGCTGTCCCTCGAGGTCGTCACCCCCGACGGCGCGCAGGTCACCCTCGGCACCGAGGCCCCGGACGCCCCGGGGTACGACCTGCTCGGCGCCTTCGTGGGCAGCGAGGGGACCCTGGGCGTCGCGACCCGGGCCACCCTCCGGCTCACCCGGCTGCCCGAGGACGTCCGCACCTGCCTCGCCGGCTTCGGCGGCACCGACGAGGCCGGCGCGGCGACCAGCGCGATCATCGCCGCCGGGATCGTGCCAGCAGCGATCGAGATCATGGACGCCCTGGCCGTCGAGGCCGCCGAGGCAGCGGTCTCCTGCGGCTACCCCGAAGGTGCGGGAGCGGTCCTCGTCGTGGAGCTGGACGGCCCCGCCGTCGAGGTGGAGCAGGAGCTGGACCGGGTGCGGCGGCTGTGCGCGGAGCACGGCGCGGTCGAGTTCCGGACCGCGGCGGACGCCGCGGAGCGCGCCGAGATCTGGAAGGGGCGCAAGTCGGCCTTCGCCGCGGTCGGGCGGATCTCGCCGGACTACATCGTCCAGGACGGCGTGGTGCCCCGGACCTCCCTCCCGGAGGTGCTGCGGGAGATGGGTCGCATCAGCGCCGAGCGCGGGGTCCGGGTCGCCAACGTCTTCCACGCCGGTGACGGCAACCTGCACCCGCTCGTGCTCTTCGACGCCGCCCAGGAGGGCGCGACCGAGCGCGCCGAGGAGGTGTCGGGGATGATCCTCGACCTGTGCGTCGCGCACGGCGGGTCCATCACCGGGGAGCACGGCGTGGGCGCGGACAAGGCGCGCTACATGCCGCGGATGTTCGAGCCCGCCGACCTCGACACCATGCAGCTGCTGCGCTGCGCCTTCGACCCCGCGGGGCTGGCCAACCCGGGCAAGATCTACCCGACACCGCGGATGTGCGGCGAGCGCCCGCGGGTGGTGCACGCGGCGGACGAGCCGTCCGTCGACGGGGCCGAGGTCTTCTGATGTCGCTCGAGCAGCTCCTGGGGGCGACGTGCGCGGTGCGGCCGGCCGCTGAGGAGGACGGGGTCGACGGCGTCCCCGCCCGGGTGGTGGCGCGACCGGCGTCCGCGCAGGAGACCTCGGAGCTGATGCGCGCCTGCTCGGCCCACGGTCTCGCGGTGGTGGTGCGCGGCCACGGCAGCAAGCTGGAGTGGGGTCGCCCGCCGGAACGCGTCGACGTCGTCCTCGAGACGGGCGGCATGGCCGGGCTGGTCGAGCACGCGCGCGGCGACCTGGTCGCGACGGCCGGAGCCGGTATGCCGCTCACCAGGTTGCGCCACCTGCTGGCCGACGCGGGGCACGAGCTGGTGGTCGACGACCTCGCGGTCGGTCGTGGGGCGGACGCGGCCGGGTCCACCCTGGGCGGTGCCGTGGCGACCAACCTGTCCGGTCCCCGGCGGCTGCGGGCCGGTCCCCTGCGCGACCTCGTGCTCGGGGTGCGCCTCGTGCTCGCCGACGGGACCGTCGCCCGGGCCGGCGGCAGGGTCGTCAAGAACGTCGCCGGCTACGACCTGGGCAAGCTCATGACCGGCTCCTTCGGCACCCTGGCCGTCGTCACCGAGGTCACCGTGCGGTTGCACCCCGAGCCGCAGGAGGTCCGGCAGGTGCACGCCCTCGTGCCCCGCGAGCACCTCGCGCCCGTGCTGGCGCACCTCGTCAGGACCCGGACCGCACCGCACGTCCTCGACGTGCACGCCGTTCCGGGGGCGGACGCCCAGGTGTCGGTCGGCCTGGGCGGGAGCCCCGGGAGCACGCGACGCCGGGCCGCGCAGCTCGCCGCCGAGCTCTCCTCGCCCGGTCTCGTGGGCTCTGCCGAGGCCGTCGTCGCCGTCGACCCGGAGCGCGTCACCGTGGAGGAGATCGCCCACGTCGTCCCGAGCGCCGCCGAGCCCTGGTCCACCGCGGAGGAGGTGGCCAGGCGGCCGACCCTGCTCCGGGTCACGACGCGGCTGAGCGGCACCGCCGAGCTGGTGCAGGTCGCGAACGACCACGGGCTGACGATCACGGGTTCCGCCGGGGTCGGGGTGCTGCGCGCCATCCTCCCCGAGGAGGCGCAGGTCGAGACGGCGCTCGGTGCCGTGATGGCGGTGCGGGCGGCGACGACGCGGCTGGGCGGGTCCACCGTGGTCCTCGACGCCCCGCCCGCCGTCAAGGCGTCGCTCGACGCAGAGGGCACCTGGGGGCCGGTGCCCGGGCTGGAGCTCATGCGCCGGGTGAAGGCGCAGTTCGACCCCGGGCGCACCCTGGCGCCGGGCCGCTTCGTGGGAGGACTGTGATGAGCACGCAGCAGGGACCGACACCGCGCCGCACGCTGCTCGGGATGCCCCGGGTCCGCGGGACCGCCTCGCCGGTCCTGGCCGACCCGGCCTTCGACGCGTCCCGGCCGCCCGACCCGGACCTGCTGGACGACTGCGTGCACTGCGGCTTCTGCCTCACCACCTGTCCGACCTACCAGCTGTGGGGCGAGGAGATGGACAGCCCCCGGGGCCGCATCGACCAGATCCGGTCCGCCTCCGAGGGCGCACCCCTCACCGCCGCGACGGTCGGGCACCTCGACGCCTGCCTCGGCTGCATGGCCTGCGTGACGAGCTGCCCCTCAGGCGTGCGCTACGACCTCCTCCTGGAGCAGACCCGGGCCCAGGTCGAGCGCCGGGTCACCCGGCCCCCTCGCGACCGCGCCCTGCGCGCGCTCGTCTTCGCCCTCTTCCCGCACCCCCGACGGCTGCGGCTGCTCCGGGGGCCGCTGCGCGCCGCGCAGCGCTCCGGCGCCCTCGGCCTGCTGCGCCGCACCGGGCTGGTGGGGCGGGTCAGCCCGGAGCTGGAGGTCATGCAGTCGCTGGCCCCGCCACTCGGCCCCCGGGTGACCGTGGCGCCTCGTACCCCGGCGCAGGGGCCCCGACGTGCGGTGGTGGGGATGCTCACCGGGTGCGTCCAGCGCGAGTTCTTCGGTGAGGTCAACGCCGCGACCGTCCGGGTGCTCGCCGCCGAGGGCTGCGAGGTGGTCGCCCCCGAGACGCAGGGCTGCTGCGGCGCGCTCTCGGTACACACCGGCCGGGAGGAGGAGGGCCGCACCTTCGCCCGCCGCCTCGTCGACACCTTCGAGGCGGCCGGCGTCGAGACGGTCGTGGTCAACTCCGCGGGGTGCGGCTCCACGATGAAGGAGTACGCCCACCTGCTCGCGGACGACCCGGACTACGCCGCGCGCGCCCGGGTGTTCGCCGACCGGGTCCGTGACCTGAGCGAGATCCTCGTCGAGCTGGGGCCGCAGGCTCCACGGCACCCGGTGGCCGCGACCACCGAGCCCCTCACCCTCGCCTACCACGACGCCTGCCACCTCCGGCACGCCCAGGGCGTGGTCAGCGCCCCGCGCCAGCTGCTCGGCGCCATCCCGGGGGTGGACCTGGTCGAGATCCCGGACGGGGAGATCTGCTGCGGGTCCGCCGGCGTCTACAACATCCTGCAGCCGGAGCCGGCGACCGAGCTCGGTGACCGCAAGGCCGCGAGCATCCTGCGCACCGGGGCCGGGCTCGTCGTCACCGCCAACCCGGGGTGCCTCATGCAGATCAGCCGGGCGCTGGAACGCGCCGGGCACCCCCTGCCCTTCGTCCACACCGCGGTCGTGCTGGACGCGTCCATCCGCGGGGTCCCGCTGCCCGGGCTGCCGTCGGAGCCGCGGAGGGAGGGCGCGGTCCGATGAGCCGCGACCAGGAACGCCCCCGCGGCGTGCAGTCCGTCGACCGCGCCCTCGACATCATCGAGCTGCTCGCGGGCACCTCGCCCCTGGGGGTCACCGAGATCGCCCGGGAGGTGGGCCTGGCGCCCGGCACGACGCACCGCCTCGTGGCCGGGCTGGCGGCGCGCGGGTGGGTCCGGCAGGACGCCGACCGGCGGTATGCCGTGGGCCCGGCGGCCCTACGGCTGGGTGACGCGTCCTACCGGGCCCTGGGCACGGCCGCCGCCCCGGCGCTGCGCGAGGCGGTCCTGGAGACCGGGGAGACGGCCAACCTCGCGGTGCTGGAGGGGGACGCCATGGTCTACGTCGCCCAGTCCCCCTCCCCGCACACCCTGAGGATCTTCGCCGAGGTGGGCCGCCGGGTGCCGCTGCACTCCACCGCGGTCGGCAAGGTGGCGCTCGCGGCGCGGCCCCGCGACACGTGGCCCGAGCTCCTGGCGGGCCGCCCTCTCGAGCCGAGGACACCGCATACCCTCACGACCGTGGCGGCGCTCACCAGCGAGCTGGCGGCCGTCCGTGAGCAGGGCTACGCGCTCGACGACGAGGAGCAGGAGCTCGGGGTGCGCTGCGTGGCCGTCCCGGTGCCCGTCGGCGCGCTCGAGGTCGCCCTGTCGGTCAGCGGGCCCACCGAGCGGCTCACCCGGGAGCAGGCCCACGAGGTGGTCCCCGTGCTGCGGCGGATCGCCGCCGGTCTGGGCGACGCGCCGTGAGGGCGCGGGACGTGGGCCGGGTGCTGCGGCGTGCCGCCCGGGTGGCACGCCGCGCGACGACGCAGCGGCAGCCGCCCGGGACGGCCGGACCCCGGCCCGGCGCGGCGGCCGGCCCGGGTCCTGGGGCCCGGCTGGGCTACGCCCCGGTGGCGGACGACCGCGCGGACCCGGGTGAGGTGGTGTGGGCGTGGGTGCCCTACGAGGAGGACGCGAGCCAGGGCAAGGACCGCCCCGTCCTCGTCGTCGGACGGGAGGGTCCCCTGCTGCTGGCTCTGCAGCTGACCAGCCAGGACCACGACCGCGACGCCGCGCAGGAGGCGCGGGCCGGACGGCACTGGGTCGACGTCGGCAGCGGGGGGTGGGACCACCGACGGCGCCCCAGCGAGGCCCGGGTCAACCGGCTGCTGAGGCTGGAACCCCAGGCGGTACGCCGCACCGGGGCCCAGCTGGACCGGCAGGTCTTCGACCGTGTCGTGGCGCAGGTGCGCCGGCACTACCCCGCGCTCTGAGCCACGCCGACGCGGCGTCGTCGGTCGATGCGGCCGACCCGGTGCGCCACCCACCCGGTGCCGAGCAGGCACAGGGACCCCACGACGACGCAGACGGCAGCCAGCGGCGCCACGAGCGAGAGCCCGGACACGAGCAGCGGGCCACCGAGTCCGCCGACGTCTCCCGCGAGCCGGTAGCCACCGAGGTACTGCGCCCGGCCCTGCTCCGGTGCCGTGTCGGCCCCCAGCGTCATGACGATGCCGGACCCGAGGCCGTTGCCGACCGCCATGAGCAGGGCCAGCAGGGTGAAGCCGGTGACGGCGCCCGCCAGCGGCAGCAGCACCACCCCGAGCCCGATGAGCGCGACGACGGGCACGGCCACGACGGTGCGACCGGCCCGGTCCATGGCCCATCCCGCGGGGTAGAAGAGGCAGATCTCCAGCAGGGCCGCGGCCCCGAAGACGAGGGAGGTCGTCGCGGCGGAGATCCCGACGTGGTCGGCCCACAGCGGGAGCAGCACCATCCGCAGGGACCGCGCCCCGGAGATGACCACCACCGCGCTGCCGACTGAGGCGAGGGTGCGCCAGTGGTGCCGGAGCACGGACAGCACGCGGGTGGGGCGGGCGCCGCCCGCCCGGTCGGCACGCTCGTGCCCGGCCGTGAGGTCCGGCGCCAGCTGGACGACGAGGGCGGAGAGCAGGGCCATCGCGGCCGCCAGCCAGAAGACCGAGCGCAGCTCCCCCGTCGCGGCCAGCAGGACGCCGCCCAGGACCGGGCCCAGGAACCCCCCGATGCGGTGCGAGCCGCCCAGCGTCGACATGGCGCGTGCCCGCTGGTGCACAGGTGCGACGACGATGAGGAAGCCCTGCCGGGCCAGCAGGAACACCGCCCAGGTCATGCCGCTGGCGACGACCCCCACGCCCAGCACCGCCAACGAGGGCGCCAGGGCGACGACGCCGAGGGCCAGCGCGTCGGCCACGCCGGCGAGCACCATGGCCCGCCGCTCACCGATCCGGGCGACGAGCGCTCCCGCGGGCAGGGCGCCCAGGAGGCTGCCCACCCCGAGCAGGGCCACGACGAAGGCCGCCTCGCCGACGCTGGCCCCCAGGTCACGTGCGAGCAGCGCCAGGACGGGGGTGATGGCACCCAGGCCGACCGCGTTGACGACCGTGGGCGCGAAGGCGGGCAGCGCGACGTCCCGCAGCCGGAAATCCTGGTCGGCCGCACGTGTGCCACCCCGCCTGGACACGGCATACCTCCCTGCGGCAACGAGAAGGGCCGGGCACCTGGGTGCCCGGCCCTGATTCGGTGGAGCTGAGGGGATTCGAACCCCTGACCCCCTCCATGCCATGGAGGTGCGCTACCAACTGCGCCACAGCCCCGGGTCGCCCCGTGAGGACTCCGCCACTTTACCCAGCGCGTTCGGCAATCGCCAAATCCCTGCTCACGGCACGGGGTGGGCGATCGTGCCGGTCGCGTCGGCGTCCGGGGCGCCGGTGTTCCACTTCTCCAGCCGCCACCCGGTGGGGTGCTCGACGAGGTCGGCCCAGTGGCAGTTGCGCAGTCCCACCAGGGCCTGGGAGGCCTGGGCCACGTCGAGGCCGACCACCGCGCAGACCAGCGCCCGGGTGGCCAGGCCGTGGGTGGCCAGCACCGCGGTCCCGTGCTCGTGCAGCCCGGCGACGACGTCCTCGAAGGCCGCGAGGGTGCGGGCCGCGACGTCGGCCAGCCGCTCCCCCGTCTCCCCCCGGACGACGTCCTCACCCCGCTCGAGGGCCAGCTGGGCCTGCGGGTAGCGGGAGGTCACCTCGGCGTGGGTCAGGCCCTGCCAGCGGCCGACGTGGATCTCGCGCAGCCGCTCGTCGGGCTCGACCTCGAGCCCGGACACCGCAGCGAGCTCGGAGGCGGTCTGGCGGGCGCGCCGGAGGTCGGAGGAGACGAGGCGCTGCGCGCCCCGCCCGGCCAGGACGCGGGCGGCCCGCCGCGCCTGCTCGTGGCCCCGCTCCGAGAGCTCGGTGTCCAGCTGCCCCTGGAACACGCCACCGGCGTTGTGCGCCGTCTCGCCGTGCCGCCAGACGATGACCCGCCGCATACCCCTGCTCAGACCTCGTCGGGGGTGGCCGGCGCCGCGGCGGCGTCCAGCACGTGCGGGCAGTCCTTCCAGAGCCGCTCCAGGTCGTAGAACTCGCGGTCCTCGGCGTGCATGACGTGCACGACGATGTCGCTGAAGTCCAGCAGCACCCACCGTCCCTCGTGCTGGCCCTCGCGGCGCAGCGGCTTGGCGCCCAGCTGCAGCAGCCGCTCCTCGACGGCGTCGACGACGGCACCGACCTGTCGCTCGTTGGGGGCCGAGGCGATGACGAAGACGTCGGTCAGGGCGAGCTGGCCGGACACGTCGAGACCGACGACGTCCTGGGCCAGCTTGTCCTGGGCCGCGGCCGCCGCGGCCTGGGCCAGCTCGACGGCGCGTGGGGTGGCTGCCACTCAGGGGTCCTTCCGGTAGAGGTCGTACTTGCCGATGTACTGGACGACGCCGTCGGGCACGAGGTACCACACCGGCTCGCCCTGCGCGGTGCGCTCACGGCACCCGGTGGAGCTGATGGCCATGGCCGGGACCTCCAGGAGGGTCACCTTGTCCTCCGGCAGACCGGCGTCCGTGAGGACGTGCCCCGGCCGGGTGACCCCGACGAAGTGCGCGAGGTCCCACAGCTGGGAGACGCCCTTCCAGGACAGGATCTGGGCCAGCGCGTCCGCGCCGGTGATGAAGAAGATCTCGTCGTCCGGACGCTCCTCCCGCAGGTCGCGCAGGGTGTCCAGGGTGTAGGTGGGGCCCTCGCGGTCCACGTCCACGCGGCTGACGGTGAAGCTGGGGTTGGACGCGGTCGCGATGACGGTCATGAGGTAGCGGTGCTCCGCGTCGGTCACCTCGCTCGCGTCCTTGCGGTAGGGCTGACCCGTGGGGACGAAGAGCACCTCGTCGAGCCCGAGGAGATGGGCGGCCTCGCTCGCGGCCACGAGGTGACCGTGGTGGATGGGGTCGAAGGTCCCACCCATCACTCCGAGCCGCATCAGTGCTGGTCTCGGCCCACGTCGGGGTTGTGGTGCGCGTCGGCCACCCCGTGCGGGTCGAGCGCCAGCGTGTTGCGGAAGGTCCAGAGGAAGCCCAGCAGCAGGAGGAAGGCGAGCATGGCGAAGACACCGAACATGATCGGCGGGAAGGGGAGCTCGTGGACGACGTGGTGTCCGCCTTCCTCGGCGGCGGCGAGGAGGTGCAGGCTCAGCGCGGGCGACATGGGGACCACTGTACCTGCAGACGCGTGCTCCCCGGGGTGGCTCAGCGGACCTGGCCGTCGCCCTCCACGACCCACTTGGTCGTCGTCAGCTCCGGCAGGGCCATGGGCCCGCGGGCGTGCAGCTTCTGGGTCGAGATCCCGATCTCGGCGCCGAAGCCGAACTCCCCGCCGTCGGTGAACCGGGTGGAGGCGTTGACCAGCACCGCGGCGGCGTCGACCTCGGCGGTGAACCGGCGGGCGGCCGCGCGGTCGGCCGTCACGATGGCCTCGGTGTGCCCGCTGGTGTGCTCCTGGACGTGGGCGATGGCGGCGTCGAGGTCCGCGACGACCCGGGCGGAGATGTCCAGGGAGAGGAACTCGGTGTCGTCGTCCTCGTCGGTGATCGGCTGGAAGGCCGCCCCGGCGGCCTCGGCGTACCGTCGCATCTCCTCGTCGCCGTGCACCGTCACCCCGGCGGCCGCCAGCTGCTCCATGACACCGGGCAGCACCCGCTCGGCGGCGTCGCGGTGGACCAGGAGCGACTCGGCCGCGTTGCACACCGAGGTGCGGTGCGTCTTGGAGTTGGTGACGATCGAGACCGCCATGTCGGGGTCGGCGCTGGCGTCGACGACGACGTGGCAGTTGCCGATGCCGGTCTCGATGACCGGCACCGTCGACTCGGTGACGACCGTCTGGATGAGGCCGGCGCCGCCGCGGGGGATGACGAGGTCGACGAGCCCCCGGGCGGTCATGAGGGCCCGTGCGGCGTCGTGACCGCCCTCCGAGAGCAGGGTGACGGCGTCGGGCGAGATCCCCCGCTCCTCCAGGCCGGCCCGGAGGATGGCGACGAGGGCGGCGTTGGTGGACCCGGCGGCGGACCCGCCGCGCAGGATGACCGCGTTGCCGCTCTTGAGGCCCAGCCCGGCCGCGTCGACCGTGACGTTGGGGCGGGCCTCGTAGATCATGCCGACCACCCCCATGGGGACACGCACCTGACGGATCTGCAGCCCGTTGGCCAGGGTGGAGCCGCGCACCACCTCGCCGACCGGGTCGGGCAGCGAGGCGACCTGGCGCAGGGCGTCCGCGACGGCGCGGGTGCGGTCCGCGTCGAGGGTGAGCCGGTCCAGCAGGTTCTCCGGCAGGCCGGCGGCGCGGCCGCGCTCGAGGTCCTCCTCGTTGGCCTGCACGACCCGGTCCGCGCCGGCGTCGACCGCGTCCGCGAGCGCCAGCAGGGCGGCGTCCTTCTCGGCACGGGTCAGCAGCGCGAGCTGGCGGGCGGCGGTGCGTGCGGCCCGGGCGACCTCGGCGACGTGCTCGACGACCTGGGGGGCGATGGTGCTCATGCTCATGGACCTCCTGATCCGGTGGACCGGTGACGGTATGACGTGCTGGTGGGCTAGAGGATGACGAGGTCGTCGCGGCGGACGACCGGCCGCGGTGCCGGCGCACCGGAGCGCAGCGCTGCGTCACGGACGAGCCGGCGGCCGACGAGCGGACCCAGCTCGGCCGCGTCGTAGCCGACGAGCCCGCGGGCCACGACGCGGCCCCGCTCGTCGCAGAGGTCGACGGTGTCGCCGGCGCTGAAACGACCCTCGACCCGGGTGATGCCCACCGGGAGCAGCGAGGTCCGCCGCCGCACGACCGCCTCCACGGCGCCGTCGTCGAGGACCACCCGGCCGGTCGCGCTGGTCGCGTGCGCCAGCCACCGACGCCGCGCCGGGCTCTTGGTGCCCACCGGGGTGAAGAGGGTGCCGACGTCCTCGCCCCGCAGCGCCTGGTGCACCTGGTCGGTGCTGGTGACGAGGGCGGGGATGCCCTCGGCGACGGCCATCTGCGCGGCGGTGACCTTGGTCTGCATCCCCCCGGTGCCCACGCTTGACCCGGCACTGCTGACGTCGACGGCGGCGAGCGCCTCGGCCCCGGCCACGAGGGGGATGCGGGAGGAGCCCGGACGGGACGGGTGGGCGGTGTAGAGGGCGTCCACGTCGGACAGCAGCACCAGGGCGTCGGCGTCGACGAGGTGGGCGACGAGGGCGGCGAGCCGGTCGTTGTCGCCGAAGCGGATCTCGTCGGTGGCCACCGTGTCGTTCTCGTTGATGATGGGCACCACCTCCAGCTCCAGCAGGCGCTCGAGGGTGCGGGAGGCGTTGACGTAGTGGCTGCGCCGGTGCATGTCGTCCGCCGTCAGCAGCACCTGACCCACCTGGACCCCGTGGAGGGTGAAGGCCTGGGTGTAGGCCGCCATGAGCGCCCCCTGACCGGTGCTCGCGGCGGCCTGCTGGGTCGCGAGGTCCTTGGGCCTGCGCTCCAGGCCCAGCGGCACCATGCCCGCGGCGATCGCGCCCGAGGACACCAGGACGACCTGCGTCCCGGCCAGCGAGACCTTCGCCAGGCTGCTGGCGAGCGCCTGCAGCCGGAAGCCGTCGAGGCCGCCCTGCGGCCCGGTCAGGGAGGAGGAGCCGACCTTGACGACCATGCGGTGCGCGTCGCGGATGACGCTGCGGTCGACGGTCGAGGCCATGGGACGAATACTATTCCACGACCGTGCATACTCATGCATCCGCGTCGGCGTGGACGCCTCAGTCGTCGTCGGTCCAGTGCCCGGCGCGACGCTCGGCCTGCAGCTCCTCGCGGGCCGCGCTGGCGGCGTCCTTGCGGTCGTGGAAGGCCTCGCGCCGCTCCGCCCGGGTCGGCCGGGAGCGGTCGTCCAGGCGCAGGTCCGTGCCCCGGCTGCCCAGCAGCTCGGCGCCGCCGGCCATGGTCGGCTCCCAGTCGAAGACGACGGCGTCGTCCTCGGGTCCGATGAGCACCGTCGAGCCGGACACCGCGCCCGCCTTGAGCAGCTCCTCCTCGACGCCGAGGCGGGCGAGCCGGTCGGCGAGGTAGCCGACGGCCTCGTCGTTGGCGAAGTCGGTCTGCCGCACCCAGCGCGTGGGCCGCTCGCCCAGCACCCGGAAGACCTCCTCCTCGCCCCCGCCCTCGCGACGCACGGTGAAGCCCTGGTCGTCCAGCGCCCGGGGCCGGATGACGACCCGCGCGGGCTCGGTGTCGACCTGCTCGGCCCTGGCCCGGGCCACGTGGCCGGCCAGCGCGAACGTCAGCTCCTTGAGGCCCTGGTGCGCGACCGCGGACACGACGTGCACCTCATACCCCTGCTCCTCCAGGTCCGGGCGCACCATCTCGGCGAGGTCCCGCGCCTCGGGGACGTCCGCCTTGTTGAGGACGACCACGCGCACGCGCTCGGCGAGGGGGATGCCGCCGAGCTCGCCGTGGGGCACGTAGGCCGCGAGCTCGGCCTCGATGACCTCCAGGTCGGTCAGCGGGTCCCGGCCCGGCTCCAGGGTCGCGCAGTCGATGACGTGCACGAGGACGTGACAGCGCTCGACGTGCCGCAGGAACTGCAGCCCCAGACCCCTGCCCTCGCTCGCCCCCGGGATGAGGCCGGGCACGTCGGCCATGGTGAAGCGCTCCCCGCCGGCGGTGACGACGCCGAGGTTGGGCACCAGCGTGGTGAAGGGGTAGTCGGCGATTTTGGGCTTGGCGGCGGACAGCACGCTGACCAGCGAGGACTTGCCGGCCGAGGGGAAGCCGATGAGCGCCACGTCGGCCAGCGTCTTGAGCTCGAGGACGACCTCGGTCTCCTCGCCCGGCTCCCCCAGCAGCGCGAAGCCGGGCGCCTTGCGCCGCGGCGAGGCCAGGGCCTTGTTGCCGAGGCCGCCCCGACCGCCGCGGGCGGCGACGAACTCGGTGCCGTCCCCGACCAGGTCCGCCAGGACCTCTCCCCCGCGGGTGGTGACGACGGTGCCCGAGGGCACGGGCAGCACGAGGTCCTCCCCCTGGGCCCCGTTGCGCTCGTCACCCTCGCCGGGGCGCCCGTTGGGGGCGCTGCGGTGGGGTCCGTGGTGGTAGTCGATGAGCGTCGTGACCTGCGCGTCCACCCGCAGCACGATGTCCCCCCCGCGGCCGCCGTTGCCGCCGTCCGGGCCACCCAGCGGCTTGAACTTCTCCCGGTGGACGGAGGCCACCCCGTGGCCACCCTTGCCGGCCCGCAGGTGCAGCACGACCCGGTCGACGAAGTTGGCCATGGGCAGATCCTCTCAGGTGGTGCAGACACCGCGACGCCGGCGGGTCGTGTCGGACCCACCGGCGTCACCGATGCCGTGCGCCGGGCGGACCCGGCGTCTCGTCAGGTATGTGGTGTCGCGCCTCAGGCGTCGACGGTCGCGCTCTGGCCGACGATGTTGACGGTCTTGCGACCGCGCTTGGCGCCGAACTCGACGACACCGGGGACGAGCGCGAACAGCGTGTCGTCACCGCCGCGGCCGACACCCTCGCCGGGGTGGAAGTGGGTCCCGCGCTGGCGGACGATGATCTCGCCGGCGCCGACGACCTGGCCGCCGAAGCGCTTCACGCCCAGGCGCTGCGCGTTCGAGTCACGACCGTTGCGGGTCGAGGACGCACCCTTCTTGTGTGCCATCTGCTGACTCCTCCTTGGCTCGGGTGACGCTCAGGCGTCGATCGCGGTGATCTTGACCTGGGTGAGCGGCTGGCGGTGGCCCTGCCGCTTCTTGTACCCGGTCTTGTTCTTGTACTTCTGGATGACGATCTTGGGGCCCTTGACGGCACCCACGACCTCGGCGGTCACGGTGGCCTTGCCGAGGGCGTCGGCGTCGGTGGTCACGGCGTCACCGTCGACGAGGAGCACGGGCGCGAGCTCGACGGTGTCGCCGGCCGCAGCGTTGCCGCCGACCTTGTCGATGGTCAGCACGTCGCCGACGGAGACCTTCTCCTGGCGGCCGCCAGCACGGACGATCGCGTACACGTTGAACTCGCTTTCTGCTTCTCTCGCGGTGGGCTCGGACGCGCCCTGCGTGGTGGGACCCGGCCGAGCCGACATACCAGGATGTCGTCTGCGAGACCGGCGCCGCACCGACGGGCGAACCGACGCACCAGACTACCGTGCGCGGCGCCCGGCCTCCAAACTCAGTCGGTCCCCGGACCGGCGGCGTCCTCGCCCGTGGGCGGTCCGGCCGGAGCGACGACCCGTCCGCGGCGGCGTCGCTTGGGGGCAGCCGGGGCCGAGGCGGTCTCGGTCACCGGCGCGGCGGCCGTGACGGCCTCCGAGGCGGACGGCGGGGCCGCGACCACGTCGTCGGCGCCGGGCTCCGGCCCGGTGGTCGCCTCGTCCTGCTGGGGGGACGTCTCCGGGCTCGGGGTGTCGGCCTGGGCCTCGGGCTGGTCCGCCACCTCGTGGGCGGCCGCTCCGGCGGCGGCGTCGGCCGCCTCCGAGCTCGCCCCCGCGCTCAGCGCGGCGGCGTGGGCCGCGGCGGCGATCTGCGCCGGGGTCGGGCCCGCGGGGTTGGGGGTGGGCAGGACGTTCTTGGGCTCGGGACCGCTGCCGCCACCGCTGCCGCCCCGGCCCTTGCCGCGGCGCTTGCCGCCGCCGCCGTTGCCGTTGCCGCCGTTGTCGTCGCCCCCGCTGCGCACGACCGGCTCGGTCTGCACGACCACACCCCGGCCCGAGCAGTGCGTGCAGCTCTCGGAGAAGACCTCGATGAGACCGGACCCGACCCGCTTGCGGGTCATCTGGACCAGGCCGAGCGAGGTCACCTCCGCCACCTGGTGCTTGGTGCGGTCGCGGCCCAGGCACTCCAGCAGCCGCCGGACGACCAGGTCCCGGTTGCTCTCCAGCACCATGTCGATGAAGTCGACGACGATGATGCCGCCGATGTCGCGCAGCCGCAGCTGGCGCACGATCTCCTCGGCCGCCTCGATGTTGTTCATGGTGACCGTCTCCTCGAGGTTGCCGCCGGAGCCGGTGAACTTGCCGGTGTTGACGTCCACGACGGTCATCGCCTCGGTGCGGTCGATGACCAGCGAGCCGCCCGAGGGCAGCCACACCTTGCGGTCCATCGCCTTCGCGATGGCCTCGTGGACGCGGTAGGTCGTGAAGACGTCGGTGGTGCCCGTGTCCTTCTCGACGCGGTCGGCGAGGTCGGGGGCGACCTCGTCGATGTAGCGCTTGACCTCGTTCCACGCCTTGTCGCCGGAGACGACGAGCTTGGCGAAGTCCTCGTTGAAGACGTCCCGGATGACCCGCACGGTCATGTCGGCCTCGCCGTGGAGCAGCGCGGGCGCGTTGGCGCTGCGCGACTTGGCCTCGATCCGCTCCCACATCGCGGTCAGCCGCTCGACGTCCGCGCGCAGCTCGGCCTCCGAGGCGCCCTCGGCGGCGGTGCGCACGATGACGCCGGCGTCACCGGGGACGACCTCCTTGAGGATCTTCTTCAGCCGGGTCCGCTCGGTGTCCGGCAGCTTGCGGGAGATGCCGGTCATCGAGTTGCCCGGCACGTAGACGAGGTAGCGGCCGGGCAGCGAGACCTGAGAGGTGAGCCGCGCCCCCTTGTGGCCGATCGGGTCCTTGGTGACCTGGACGAGGACCGACTCCCCCGACTTGAGGGCGTTCTCGATGCGCTTGGGCTGGTTGCCCTCGAGCCCGGCCGCGTCCCAGTTGACCTCCCCCGCGTAGAGCACCGCGTTGCGGCCCTTGCCGATGTCGACGAAGGCGGCCTCCATGCTGGGCAGGACGTTCTGCACCCGACCCAGGTAGACGTTGCCCACCATGGTGGACTGCGCGGAGCGTGAGACGTAGTGCTCGACCGGCACCCCGTCCTCCAGGACGGCGATCTGGGTGCGGTCCTCGAGTCCGCGGACCACCATGACCCGCTCGACGCTCTCGCGCCGGGCGAGGAACTCGGCCTCGGTGATGATCGTGCGGCGCCGGCCGGCCTCCCGGCCCTCGCGCCGGCGCTGGCGCTTGGCCTCCAGCCGGGTGGACCCCTTGACCGAGGAGACCTCGTCCTTGGCGGACCGCTCGCTGCCGCTGCGCGACCGGCGACGCCGCCGCTTGGTGCCCCCGGACGCGTCGCCCTCGGACTCCTTCGCGTCGGGCTGCTCCTCGCCCTGGCCACCCTGGGCGTCCTCGCCCTTCTGCTCGCCCTGGGTGCTCACGGAGCCCTTGGCCCCGGACCCTCCCCCTCCGCGGCGGCGCCGGGAGGAGCCGGAGGGCTTGTCCGGCGCCGTCGACCCGGCCGCCTCCTCCTCGGGCTGGTCGACGGACTGCTGCTCGGCCGCACCGTCGTCGCCGGTGCGGGAGCGCCGCCCCTTGCCGCCACGGCGGCGACGCCGACGTCCGCGCCCGCCGTTGTCGTCGTCGTCCTCGCCGTCCTGGGCCGCGGGCGCGTCGTCGGGAGTCGGGTCGGGCTCGCTCTCCGGCGCCGGCGCCGGTGCGGTCGAGGCCGAGGTGGCCCGGCGCGAGCGGCGTGGCGGGAGGTCCGTCAGGTCCGGGGCCTGGAAGACCAGGCCGAAGGAGGGCGTGGCGGCCGGAGCCGGCACGTCGTCGTCCTCGGCGCTCTGCGTCTCCTCCTCGCCGTCGGGGCGCGTCTCCTCCTCGCCGTCCGGGTCCTCGGTCACCGGCTGCTCGTGCTCGGTGACCTCGGCCCCGGTGCCCGGGTCCTCGGCGACCTGCTCGGGCGAGGGCTGCTCGTCGGCGGGGCCTGCGGGCGTGCGTTCGTCAGACACGTGGTGTCCTTCCAGGTCGCGCGGCTGCGGTCCACAACCAGGCCCGGGGGGCCTCCCTCCCGCGCGACGCGGGTGCGGTGTCGTCGTGACCGGCCGGCCGCGACGGAAGTCGTCCAGTGTCACCGGCTGCGGCTCGCGCGATCGCGCGGCACCGGTTCCGGCGCGGCACGGGCTCCGGGCGCGGTGCTCGTCATCGCGTCCACGACCTGCGTGCTGACCTGGCGAGGCGCACCACAGGGGCTCGTGCCGGGCCGCACGACGCTGTGGGGCGTCGTCCGACCGCTTGGCAGTATCGCACACCCACCTCCCCGCGCGGCACCGACGGACCGGCGTCCTGCGGATCGCCGGCACCCCGCCACCGGCGTCGCCCCGTGGGCGGGAGAGCCCGAGGTTGACGGTACGGTAGATGCCCGTGCGAGTCTTCAACTTCTCAGCCGGTCCAGCCACCATGCCGCTCGAGGTCCTCGAACGCGCCCAGTCCGAGCTCACCGACTGGCGCGGCTCCGGGATGTCCGTCATGGAGATGTCCCACCGCAGCGGCGAGTTCGTCTCCATCGCCGCGCAGGCCGAGCGCCGGATGCGCGACCTGCTGTCGGTGCCGGACGACTACGCGGTGCTCTTCCTCCAGGGAGGGGCGACCGGTCAGTTCTCCGCCGTGCCGCTCAACCTCGCCTCCCCCGGCGCCCCCGCGGCATACCTGAACACCGGGTCCTGGTCGGCCAAGGCCGTCGCCGAGGGCCGCAAGTACGTGGACGTGCGGGTGCTGGCGGACGAGAAGGAGTCGAACTACTCCACGGTGCCGGAGCAGGGCTCCCTCGAGGTGCCGGCGGACGCCGCCTACCTGCACTACACGATGAACGAGACGATCGGGGGGGTGGAGTTCCCCTACGTCCCGGACGCCGGGGAGGTCCCGGTGGTCACCGACGCCAGCTCGACGATCCTGTCGCGCCCGCTGGACGTCTCCCGCTTCGGGGTCATCTACGCGGGTGCCCAGAAGAACCTCGGACCCGCCGGCATCTGCGTCGTCGTCGTCCGCCGGGACCTGCTGGACCGGGCCCGCCCCGAGGTCCCCGCGGCCCTGGACTGGAAGGCCATGGCCGACGCCGACTCCATGCTGAACACCCCGCCCACCCTGGCGTGGTACCTCGTCGGGCTGGTCCTGGAGTGGGTCGAGCAGCAGGGGGGCGTGGCGGAGATGGCGCGCCGCAACCAGGCCAAGGCCGACCTGCTCTACGGCGCCATCGAGGCCTCGGACTTCTACTCCAACCCCGTCCAGCCGGCGGCCCGTTCCTGGATGAACGTGCCCTTCCTCGTGCCCGACAGCGCCCTCGAGAAGCCCTTCGTGGCGGCCGCCGCCGAGGCCGGGCTCTCCGGGCTCGCGGGGCACCGCAGCGTGGGCGGGATGCGGGCCAGCATCTACAACGCCATGCCGATCGAGGGCGTCCAGGCCCTCGTGGACTTCATGACCGACTTCGAGCAGCAGAACGGCTGAGACACCACACCCATGAGCCAGACCTACGCCATCCAGACCCTCAACGCGATCTCCCCCATCGGCCTGCAGCGGCTCGACCGGGACGTCTTCGACATCGGCACCGACATCGCGCAGCCCCGGGGGATCCTCCTGCGCTCGGCCGACCTGCACTCCGCCGAGATCCCCGAGTCGTTGTACGCCGTCGCCCGCGCCGGCGCCGGCACCAACAACATCCCGGTGGACGCCATGGCGGCGCGCGGCATCCCGGTCTTCAACACCCCGGGCGCCAACGCCAACGCGGTCAAGGAGCTCGTCATCGCGGGCATGCTGCTCGCGGCGCGCAACCTCTACCACGCCGCCGACTACACCCGGGGGCTGGTCGCCGAGCGGTCGCTCACCGGCGCCGACCTGGACCAGCAGGTGGAGGCCGGCAAGAAGCAGTTCGCGGGCTACGAGCTCCCCGGTCGGACGCTGGGCGTCATCGGCCTCGGCGCGATCGGCGTGCTCGTCGCCAACGCGGCGCAGTCACTGGGCCTCAGGGTGCTCGGCTACGACCCCGCCATCACGGTCGAGCGCGCGTGGCAGCTCTCCCCCAACATCGAGCAGGTGACCAGCGTCGAGGAGCTGTTCGCGCGGTCCGACATGATCACCCTGCACGTGCCGCTCATCGAGGCGACCAAGGGTCTGGTCGACGCCGAGCGCATCGCGACGATGCCGGCCGGTGGCGTGGTCCTCAACTTCGCCCGCGGCGGGGTCGTGGACGAGGCGGCCGTGCTCGAGGCCCTGGACTCGGGGCACCTGCACGCCTACGTCAACGACTTCCCGAGCGAGGCCGGGTCGGTGCACCCCAAGGTCATCGCGCTGCCCCACCTCGGCGCCTCCACCGGCGAGGCCGAGGACAACTGCGCGGTCATGGCCGCCGACCAGCTCTCGGACTACCTGCTGCACGGCAACATCCGGAACTCGGTGAACTTCCCCGAGGTCGTCATGGCGCGCACCCCCGGCACCACCCGGCTGGGCATCTTCAACGAGAACAAGCCCAACATGATCGGTCAGATCACCGCCACGCTCGCCGAGGCCGGGCTCAACGTCGCCGAGTTCACCAACAAGTCCAAGGGCGAGGTCGCCTACACCCTGGTCGACGTCGAGGGCGAGGTCCAGGACGACCTCAAGGACTCGATCCTGGCCATCGAGGGCATCATCCGGGCCCGCAAGATCGACTGACCGGCGGCGGCCGGTCCAGCGCTAGGCTGGCCGGCGGCGGCCGGTCCAGCGCTAGGCTGGCCGGTATGTCGCACACCCGGTTCCCGTCCGGCGAGGGTTGAGCCTCGATCTCCGGGCTGGCGGTCGCCTACCGTGCCACGCACGAGGCGATCCCGCTCTTCGGCGTCTACGCCCTGCTCTTCGCCGACCGCGGCCTCGGCACCGCCCAGATCTCGGTGCTGCTCGCCGTCTGGTCGCTGAGCGCCTTCCTGCTGGAGATCCCCTCCGGCGCCTGGGCGGACCTGCTCGACCGGCGTCGCGTGCTCGTGGCCTCGGGCGTCGTCTACGTCGCGGCGTTCGCCACCTGGATGCTGTGGCCGGGGTTCTGGGGCTTCCTCCTCGGGTTCGTCCTGTGGTCGTGCTCGGACGCGCTGCACTCGGGGACCTGGGAGGCCTACCTCTTCGAGCAGCTCTCGGCGCGCCGCCGGAGCGGCCACTACGCGCGGGTCAAGGCCAGGGCGGAGAGCGTCGCCCTGGTGCTCATGGCCGTCGCCGTCGCGGCGGCCGCCCCGCTGCACCAGGTGGGCGGCTACCCCCTGGTGGGCGCGGTCAGCGTCGGCGTCGCGGTCCTCCACGTCGGGGTGACCCTGCTGCTGCCGCCGCCGGTGTGCGGCGCACCCGGTCCCCCGGGGTCGCCCGCACCGGCCCACGAGACCTCCCCGCGGGCCGTCGACCCCGCGCCCGACGCCGACCCGGCGCACCGCACGCCGCACGGCTGGGTGTCCACGCTGCGCGAGGGGGTCGCGCAGGCGCGCAGCGCCGGACCCGTGCGTCGGGTCCTGCTCGGGTATGCCGCCGTCGTCACCCTCGTCGGGTTCGACGAGTACTTCCCCCTGCTGCTCGCCGACGACGGGTCCTCGGTGGGCCGCGTGGCCGTCGTCATGGCCGGCATCGTCCTGCTGGAGGCGGTGGGCACCGCGCTCAGCGACCGGGTCGCCCGGCTGACCGGCGGGCCCCACGCCGCGCTGGTCCTGCTCGCCGGGGCGCTCCTGGCGCTCGGCGCCGCGGGGTCCGGATGGCTGGGAGCAGGGTCGCTGGGCCTGGGGTACGCGCTGGCCAGCAGCCTCTACGTGGCGGGGGACGCGCGTCTGCAGCACGCGATCGGACAGACCAGCCGCGCCCGCTCCACCGTCACCTCGGTGGCGGGCGTCGCCGGCGAGCTCGGCTTCCTCGTGACGCTCGCGACGGTGGGGGTGCTCACCCTGCGTCTCGAGCTCACCCCGGTGGTGGCCGGGGCCGCCCTCGTCCTGGCGGTCCCGGCAGCCCTCGCGGCCCGGCGCATGCCGCCCGGCGCGACGGCGGACCCCGCCGCCGACGACGGCACCAGGGGGTGACCGCCCGCGGGGCTCAGGCCCGGCCCAGCAGGGCCTGAGCCGTGTCGTAGGTGGTGACCAGGCCGTTGATGAGGTCGCCGGTCATCGCGGCGCGCAGGGCCTCGACCTTGCCCTCCCCGTGGGCGACGGCGACCACCCGGTCGATGCCGCGCAGCTGGTCGGGCGACAGCGCGATGAGGCGCTCCGAGAGGCACGTCCGCACCAGCTCGCCCCGCGCGTCGAAGCAGGCGCCCACGGCCTCGCCGACGACGCCGGCCTCGGACACCCGCTGTCGGCAGTCCTCGTCGACGGCGTCGTAGATCGTGGACTGCCCCGGCGCCCACGCGCCCACCCCGACCACGGCGACGGTCACCTGGTCGGCGGCCGCCAGCGTCCCGCTCACCGCCGGGTCCCGCCGCACCGCCTCGGCGGCGGCCGCGTCCGGCATGACGAGCGGGGCGAAGAACATCCGGCGCCCTCCCCCGGACATGCGCCCGGCCCGGCGCACCAGGTCCACCGAGCTGGAGTCCTCGCTGATGCCCACCAGGGCACCGCTGAGCTGCACGATCTCGACGGGCGGCAGTGCCTCCAGCGCGTAGACCATGTCGTGCACCGCGCGGCTCCACGGCAGCCCCAGGACGTCGTCCGGGCGCAGGACCCGGCCGAGCAGGCCGGCCGCGGCCCGGCCCAGCTCGGCCCGGACGTCGGGCGCCGTGGAGGAGATGGGGGCCACCAGCACGTGCTCGAGCGAGAACCGTGCGCGCAGGTCCTCGCTGAGCCTTCCGTCGCGGGCGTCCGGCTCGACGATCTCGATGCGCACGACCCCGGCCTCGTGCGCGAGGTCGAGCAGGCGCGCCACCTTGAAGCGGCTGATGCCGAGCGCCTCGGCGATGTCGGTCTTGGCCTGGTGCTGCTCGTAGTGCCGCCGGGCGACGGCGACGGCCAGCGCCAGGTCACGCTCCTCCCGGACGGCCACGAGGAACCTCCTGCTGGTGTGCGACCCGGGGGTCGGCGGACGGGACGGGAGGACCATTCTCCCGGGTCGGACGCGGGTGGCGCACGTCCTTGACAAGCACGGTGACGAGGGCTTCACTGATTCTACTCATGTGTGCGCGTCCCTGCGCTCGGATGAGCATACTCGACGAGGAGGCGGCCCGTGCCCAGGAAGACCGGACCAGCGAGGACGCTGGTCGTCATCAGCTCGACGTGCGTGGCCCTCGTGGCGACGGGCTGCGCCGGATGGGGAGGGGGTGGCGTGGGCGGCGGCGGCCCGGACTCCATCGACGTCCTCATGGTCAACAACCCGCAGATGGTGGACCTGCAGAACCTCACGGCCGAGCACTTCACGCAGCAGACGGGGATCAGCGTCAACTTCACCGTGCTCCCGGAGAACGACGTGCGTGACAAGATCAGCCAGGAGTTCACCAGCCAGGCCGGCCAGTACGACGTCGCCTCCCTCTCCAACTTCGAGATCCCGATCTACGCCCGGGCCGGCTGGGTGGCTCCGCTGGACGGGTTCATCGCGCAGGACGAGGAGTTCGCCTACGACGACATCCTCGAGCCGATGCGCACCTCCCTGTCGGTGGACGACGTGCCCTACGGCATCCCCTTCTACGGCGAGTCCTCCTTCCTCATGTACCGCCAGGACGTCCTCGAGGCCGAGGGGGTGCAGATGCCCGAGCAGCCCACCTGGCCCGAGGTCGCCGACATCGCGGCGCAGGTCGACGGCGCCGAGCCCGGCATGAGCGGTATCTGCCTGCGGGGCCAGCCCGGCTGGGGCCAGGTCATGGCGCCGCTCACCACGGTCGTCAACACCTTCGGCGGCACCTGGTTCGAGGAGGACATGACCCCCCGGGTCGACGCGCCGGAGTTCACCGAGGCGGTCGACTTCTACGTCGACCTCGTCCGCGAGCACGGCCAGAACGGCGCCCCCGCGTCCGGCTTCGTGGAGTGTCTCAACAACCTGCAGCAGGGCAACTCCGCCATGTGGTACGACGCCACGTCGGCCGCCGGGTCCCTCGAGGCCCCCGGGTCCCCGGTCCAGGGCAAGATCGGCTACGCGCCGGCACCGGTCATGGAGACCGACAGCTCCGGCTGGCTGTATGCCTGGTCCTGGGCGATCCAGGACGCCAGCGAGAAGCAGGACAACGCCTGGGAGTTCGTCTCGTGGGCCTCCGGCACCGAGTACGAGGAGCTCGTCGGCGAGGAGCTCGGCTGGTCGAGGGTCCCGGCGGGCAAGCGCTCGTCGACCTACGACAACGAGGACTACCTCGCCGAGGCCGGGCCGTTCGCCGAGGCGACCCGGGCGGCCATCGAGTCGGCCGATCCGGAGAACCCGGGCGTGCAGCCCCGACCGGCGATCGGGGTGCAGTTCGTCGGCATACCCGAGTTCCCCGACCTGGGCACCCAGGTGAGCCAGGACATCAGCGCGGCCATCGCCGGTCGCATGAGCGTCGACGAGGCGCTCGCCCGCGGCCAGCGGGTCGCCGAGGACATCGCCGAGCGCTACGAGGAGAGGGCGGCCCAGCAATGAGCAGCAGCACCGACACGTCCGAGCGGGGCACCGCGGGTCCGAACCCCGAGCAGGGTCGGGCCGGCGCGACCCCACCGCCGCGACGACGGCAGACCAGGTCCGACTCCTGGCAGCGCCGGATCCCGCTGCTGCCGGCGCTCATCTTCGTCATCGTCATGACCCAGCTGCCGTTCCTGGGCACGATCATCATCTCGTTCATGAACTGGAACGCCTACTACCCCGACGAGCGCGGGTTCGCGGGGTTCTCCAACTTCGCCCGGGTGTTCACCGACGTCAACGCCCGCTCGGCGGTGTTCGTCACCATCCTCATCACCGTGTCGACGGTCCTCATCAGCCTCGTGCTCGGGCTCGCGATCGCGCTGCTCCTGGACCGCAAGTTCCGGGGCCAGGGCATCGTGCGCACGATGATGATCGCGCCCTTCCTCGTGGTCCCGGTCGCGGCCGCCCTGCTGTGGAAGCACGCGCTCTACAACCCCGAGTACGGCCTCTTCAACGGTCTGCTCACGCTCGTGCTCGGAGAGGACGCCCCCCAGCCGGACTGGGTGGGCTCGATGCCGCTGCCGGCGCTCGTCGCGGCGCTGGTCTGGCAGTGGACGCCGTTCATGATGCTCATCCTCCTGGCCGGGCTGCAGAGCCGGCCGCTGGACGTCGTGGAGGCGGCGCGGATCGACGGCGCGTCCGAGTTCCGGATCTTCACGAGCATGACGCTGCCGCACCTGCGGCAGTACATCGAGCTCAGCACGCTGCTGGGGACGATCTACGTCGTCCAGAACTTCGACCACGTCTTCACCATCACCGCGGGCGCGACCGGCACCGCCAACCTCCCCTACTTCATCTACCAGACCTTCTACACCGCCCAGGACTACGGCCGGGCGTCGGCGGCAGGCGTCGTGACGGTGGTCGGCACCCTCGTCGTCGCGATGTTCGCCCTGCGCACGGCGTTCGCGATCTTCAAGGAGGAGGGCCGATGAGCACCACCGCCCCGACCAGGGGGGACAGCACCACCCCCGCGACCACGACCCAGAAGGTGGGGGGACGCACCTTCGTCCAGGCCAGGCCCCCGCGCCGCGGGATGCTGCTCACCGTCCTCGCCTGGGTCGTGGGGATCCTCTTCTTCTTCCCCGTGCTCTGGATGGTTCTGGTGTCCTTCCGCGCCGAGACCGACGCCGCCAGCAATCCCCCGGTGCTGTTCGCGCCGGTCAGCCTGGAGGGCTACCGGACGTTCTTCGCCGCCGGCCCGTGGCCGCCGCTGCTCAACTCGATGACGGCGAGCGTGGTGTCCACGGTCCTGGTCATCCTGCTGGCCTTCCCCGCGGCATACGCGCTGTCGATCCGGCCGGTGAAGAAGTGGACCGACGTGCTCTTCTTCTTCCTCTCCACCAAGATGCTGCCGATCGTGGCCGGCATCCTGCCGATCTACCTGTTCGCGCAGGCCACCAACCTGCTGGACAACATCTGGCTGCTCATCATCCTCTACACCTCCATGAACATGCCGATCGCGGTGTGGATGCTGCAGTCCTTCCTCGCCGAGGTGCCCGTCGAGATGCTCGAGGCGGCCCAGGTCGACGGTGCCGGGCTGCTCACCACCCTGCGCCAGGTCGTGGCCCCGGTCGTCATGCCCGGCATCGCCTCGGCCGCCCTCATCTGCTTCATCTTCAGCTGGAACGAGCTGCTCCTGGCCCGCGTCCTGACGAGCACGGTGGCGAGCACCGCACCGGTCTTCCTCACCGGCTTCGTCACCAGCCAGGGACTCTTCCTCGCCAAGGTCTGCGCCGCGTCCTTCGTCGTCTCGCTGCCGGTCCTCGCGGCCGGTTTCGCGGCCCAGGACAAGCTGGTGCAGGGCCTGTCGATGGGCGCCGTCAAGTGACCGGGAGAATACCGACCATGAAGCTCAGCGAGGAGACCCTGCCGGGGCTGCCCGAGGACGTGGCACGCCCGACCTACGACCGGTCCGCCCTGAAGCCCGGCATCGTGCACTTCGGCGTCGGCGGCTTCCACCGCGCGCACGAGGCGATGTACCTCGACCGGCTGATGAACGAGTCGCCCGAGGAGCACCTGGGCTGGTCGGTCGTCGGGGTCGGCACCATGCCCGGGGACGCCCGGATGCGCGACGCGATGGCGGCCCAGGACTGCCTCTACACCCTCGTGGTCAAGCACCCCGACGGCGCCCTCGAGCCCCGCGTCCTCGGGGCGATGTCGGCCTACCTCTTCGCCCCGGACGACCCCGAGGCGGTCCTCGCCCGGATGACCGACCCGGACGTGCGGATCGTCAGCCTGACCATCACCGAGGGCGGCTACCACGTCAACCAGGTCACCGGCGAGTTCGACCCGGCCGACGAGTCCCTGCAGGCGGACATCGCCGAGCCCCGGCAGGCACCGCGCAGCGCCTTCGGCTTCATCACCGAGGCCCTGCGTCGCCGTAGGGAGGCCGGGGACGAGCCGTTCACCGTCATGTCCTGCGACAACCTGCCCGGCAACGGGGACGTGGCCGGGCAGATGATCACCTCCTTCGCGCGGATGCAGGACGAGCACCGCACCGGTGCGGGGCTCGCCGACTGGATCGACGAGCACGTGTCGTTCCCCAACTCGATGGTCGACCGGATCACCCCGGTCACCAGCCAGGGGGACATCGACGCCCTCGCCGAGCGCTTCGGGGTCGAGGACGCCTGGCCGGTGGTCTGCGAGCCATTCACCCAGTGGGTCCTCGAGGACCACTTCCCGACCGGCCGACCCGCCTTCGAGGAGGTCGGGGTCCAGGTCGTCGACGACGTCGTCCCCTACGAGCTCATGAAGCTGCGGCTGCTCAACGCCAGCCACCAGGCGCTGTGCTACCTCGGCTACCTCGCCGGCTACCGCTACGCCCACGAGGTCGCCCAGGACCCGCTCTTCGAGGAGTTCCTGCTCGGCTACATGGAGCACGAGGGGTCCCCCACCCTCCCGGAGGTGCCGGACGTCGACCTCGCCGACTACCGGCGCACGTTGGTCGAGCGCTTCGCCAACCCCGAGGTGCGCGACACCCTCGCCCGCCTCTGCGCCGAGAGCAGCGACCGCATACCGAAGTGGCTGGTGCCGGTCATCCGGCACAACCTGGAGCACGGCGGGTCCATCGACCGGTCGGCCCTCGTCGTCGCGTCCTGGGCGCGGTATGCCGAGGGCGTGGACGAGCAGGGCGAGCCCATCGAGGTCGTCGACCGGCACCGCGACCGGGTCATGGCCGCGGCCGCCCGGCAGGACGAGGAGCCGCTGGCGTTCCTCGAGGACGAGACCTTCTTCGGCGACCTGCGCCACGACGAGCGGTTCGCTTCGGCCTACCGCCACTTCCTCCAGCGGTTGCACGAGGTGGGTGCACGGACCACCCTGGAGGACCATGACTGGAGCTGACCGCACCCTCGTCGCCGGCGTCGACACCTCGACGCAGTCCTGCAAGGTCGTCGTCTGCGACGCCGACACCGGAGAGGTGGTCCGCGAGGGGCGCGGCTCGCACCCCTCGGGCACGGAGGTCGACCCGCAGCACTGGTGGGACGCCTTCGAGGAGGCCACCGCCGACGGTCTCCTCGACGACGTCGCCGCCCTGTCCGTGGGCGGGCAGCAGCACGGGATGGTCCTGCTCGACGAGGACGACGCCGTCGTGCGGCCGGCCCTGCTGTGGAACGACACCCGCTCGGCGCACGCCGCCCGGTCGCTCGTGGACGAGCTCGGGGGCGCCGAGGCGTGGGCCGACCGGGTGGGCGTCGTGCCCCTCGCGGCCATCACCGTCAGCAAGCTGCGCTGGAGCGCCGAGCAGGAGCCCGACGTGTTCGCCCGGGCCCGCACGTGCGTGCTCCCCCACGACTGGCTCACCGGACAGATCCTGCGCCGCCACGGCGGCCGGGACGAGGGCTGGGTGACCGACCGGGGGGACGCCTCGGGCACGGGGTACTTCGACGCCGCCTCGGGTGACTACGACCGGGACCTGCTGCGGCTGGCGGTCGACCGGGACCTGGAGCTGCCGGAGGTGCTGGGGGCGCACGAGGAGGCGGGGCGGACCGCCTCCGGCATGGTGCTGGGGCCGGGCACGGGCGACAACGCCGCGGCGGCCCTCGGTCTCGGGCTCCGGCCCGGTGACGTCGTCATGTCGCTCGGCACGAGCGGCACCGCCTTCGCCCGGCACGACTCCCCTAGCCACGACGCGACCGGTGAGGTGGCGTCCTACGCCGATGCGACCGGCACCTTCCTGCCCCTGGTGTGCACCCTGAACGCCGCCCGCGTGCTGAGCGCCGGGGCGCACGCCCTGGGCACCGACCTCGCCGGCCTGGAGGACCTCGCCCTCCAGGCGGAGCTGGGCGCCGGTGGGCTCACGCTGCTGCCCTACCTCGACGGTGAGCGGACACCGAACCTGCCCGATGCGACGGGCACCCTGTCCGGCCTCACCCGTGACAACCTCACGCCGGCCAACCTGGCCCGCGCCATGGTCGAGGGCATGGTGCTCGGCGTGGGGGCCGGGGTCGACTCGCTGGCCCGGGAGGGTGTCGCCGTGGAGCGGATCCACCTCATCGGCGGGGCGGTCGCCTCCCGGGCGGTCCGCGAGATCGCGGCAGACCTGCTGGGGGTGCCGGTCGTCGTCCCGGCGGCCGGGGAGTACGTCGCCCTCGGGGCCGCCCGGCAGGCGGCGTGGACCTTGCGGGGCGGGGAGCTGCCGGACTGGCCGGTACCCACGTCGGCACGGCTGGAGGCCAGGCCCTCGGAGCGCGCTACGGAGGTCGTCGGCCGCTACCGCGAGCTGGTCCGGACCGTCCACGGCTGACCGTCCGACCGCCCCCTCAGGGGTCGGCTGCGGCGCCCGGGCCGCGTCCGACGTCCCGGGTCAGCCGGTGTAGAAGGCGTCCAGCTCGTCCTTGTACTTCGCGGTGACCGCACGCCGCTTGAGCTTCATGCTCGGCGTGAGGTCCCCGTCCTCGATGGACAGGTCGTGGTCGAGGATGTGGAACTGCTTGACCTGCTCGTGCCGGGCGAGCTGCTGGTTGAGCTGGTCCACGTGCCGCTGCACCATCTCCCGTGCGGCCGAGGAGGTGACGATCTGCGCGTAGCTGTCCCCGGCCATACCGTTCTTGGCGGCCCAGGCGGTGATGGCGTCGTGGTCGAGCGTGATGAGCGCGGACACGAAGTTGCGGCCGTCGCCCTCGACGATGAGCTGGCTGGCGTAGGGGCAGATGCCCTTGAACAGGGACTCGATGCGTGAGGGGGCGACGTACTTGCCGCCGGAGGTCTTGAACAGGTCCTTCTTGCGGTCGGTGATGCGGACGTAGCCGTCCTCGTCGATCTCCGCGATGTCGCCCGTCGCGAGCCAGCCGTCCTGCAGCGCCTCCGCCGTCGCCTCGTCGTTCTGGTGGTAGCCGGTCATGACACCGGGGCCGCGCATGAGCAGTTCCCCGTCGTCGGCGATCCGCACCTCGGTCCCCGGCAGGGGCCAGCCCACGGTGCCGATCTTGTTGACCCCCGGGCGCGGCCGGTTGACGATCGAGGCGGCGCTGGACTCGGTGAGACCGTAGCCCTCGATGATCGTCAGCCCCATCGCGTCGAACCACCGGGCGATGTCGTGGTTGAGCGCGGCGGAGCCGGAGATGAAGAACCGGATCCGACCGCCGAAGCGCTCCCGGATCTTGGACAGCACGAGCTTGTCGGCGACCGCGTGCTTGGCCTTGAGCAGGCCGGCCGGCTCACCGCCGGAGGCACGGATCTCGGCGACCTCCTGGCCCACCCCGGAGGCCCAGGTGAAGAGCTTCTGCTTCACGCCACCCTCGTCGGCCATCATGGTGGTGATCCGGCCGTAGGCCTTCTCGAAGATGCGCGGGGCGGCGCCCATGAAGGTCGGCCGGACGACGGCGAGGTTCGCCACGATCTGGTCCACCCGGCCGTCCACGGCGGTCGGGAAGCCCATCTGGAGGGGCAGGACCAGCAGGCACTTGCCGAAGACGTGGGCGAGCGGCAACCAGAGGTACTGGAGGTCGTCCGGCCCGAGCAGGTGGACGGCGTCCACCCCGGCACCCTCGTAGGTCCACGCGGAGTGCGGCAGCCGGACTCCCTTCGGCCGCCCGGTGGTCCCGGAGGTGTAGATGATCGTCGCGAGGTGCTCCGGGGTGAGCGCGTCGATGCGCGCGTCGACCACCCCCGGCTCGGACTCCAGCCGGCGCCGACCGAGCTCCTCCAGCTCGGCCAGGGTGATGATGTCGCCGCCGTCACCCGACCCGTCGATGACGACGATCTTGAGCACGGCACCGAGCTCGGCCCGGTGCTCCAGCACCTTGGCCACCTGCTCGTCGTCCTCGGCCACGACCACCCGGCTGCCGGAGTCGGTGATGATGAAGGCGACGTCCTGGGACAGGGTGGTCGGGTAGATGGTCGTCGTGGCCGCCCCCGCGCACATCACCGCCAGGTCGACCAGGACCCACTCGATGCGGGTCGAGCACGACAGGGCCACCCGCTCCTCCGGCTGCACCCCGAGCTCGACGAGACCGGCGGCGAGGGCGTAGGCACGCTCGCCGGCCTGGGCCCAGCTGAGGGTCGGCCACGCATCCCCGTCCGGGTAGAGGAAGGCGTCGGCGTCCGGCGTCGCGGCGACCCGGTCCCGGAAGAGGTGCCCGACGCTCGGGACACGGTTCTCGATCAGGGCGAGATCTGGCTGCTCATCGATGAGACGGGCCACGGCAACTCCTCAGTCGTTTGGTCCTGCGGATGCTCATCTTGGCAGGTTCGACCGGGGCCGCCAAGACGGGCGCGCCGCCCGGTACCGCCCGCTGGCGCAGGCCAGGAGCCCCAGGGCCACCCAGCAGGCCAGCATCGAGGACCCGCCGTAGGACAGGAACGGCAGCGGCAGCCCGGTGACCGGCATGAGCCCGAGGTTCATCCCGACGTTCTCGAAGATCTGGAACCCGAACCACGACGAGACCCCGACCGCGAGCAGTCGTCCGAAGGGCTCCTCGCACCGCAGCGCCACCACCAGCCCTCGGACGACGAGGAAGCCGAGCAGCACCAGCAGGCCGACCGCACCGACGAAGCCCAGCTCCTCCCCGGCCACGGTGAAGATGAAGTCGGTGTACTGGAAGGGGATGAAGCCACCCTGCGTCTGGGGCCCCTCGCCCAGACCGGTGCCCGACCACCCTCCGGAGCCGATCGCGAGCCGGGCCTGCCGCGTCTGGTAGCCGATACCCTCGGGGTCCAGACCCGGGTCGCGGAAGGCCAGCAGACGGTCCACCTGGTAGGGGTCCAGCAGCGGGACGCGGATGGCCGCGACGACCGCGGCACACACCGCCGCGGCGGCGGCCGCGCTCCACCGCCACGAGGCGCCGGAGGTCGCGACCACGACGAGGGTGAGGACCCCCAGCACGAGACCGCTGCCGAGGTCGGGCTGCAGCATGATGAGACCGATCGGCACGGCCGCCAGCACCCAGGCCGGGATCACCTCACGCCACCCCGGTCGACGGTAGGGGTCCCGGCCCTCGGCCAGGATCATCGCCAGCCCGACCACCAGGCCGATCTTGGCGAGCTCGGCGGGCTGGAGGGAGAAGCCACCGGGCAGGAACAACCAGGACCGTGACCCGTTGACTGTCTGCCCCACCGGCGTGAGCACCAGCACGAGACCCGACAGCCCGGCGAGGTAGACCCAGGGCGCCGCGGCGCGCAGCCAGCGCACGTCCAGCGCGACGACCGCCAGGCCCACGACGACGCCGACGACCGTGTTGACCAGGTGACGCACCGCCAGGGCCGTGCCCGCCCACTCGTGGGTCGCCGACCAGATGAGGACGGCACCCACGAGGCTGAGCCCCAGCCCGGCCACGAAGGGGGCCCAGTCCGTGCGGAGGTAGCGCTCCCGCACGGAGGGGTCAGTCCTCCGCGAGCAGGGCGCGGCTCCGGTCCACGTCGTGCGCCATCTGCTCGGTGAGCTCCTCCACGGAGCCGAACCGGACGTTGCCCCGGAGGCGGGCCAGGAAGTCGACGCAGACGAGCTCGCCGTAGAGGTCGAGGTCGGTGCGGTCCAGCACGTAGGCCTCGACCGTGCGCTCCTCGACGTCGTCGAAGGTGGGGTTGGTCCCGACGGAGATCGCTGCCGGCAGGCGGCGGTCGGGGTCGTCGGCGGCGGCACCGGGCCGCTCCAGCCACCCCGCGTAGACGCCGTCCGCCGGCACCATGCCGACCCGGTCGGGGCCCAGGTTGGCCGTGGGGTAGCCGAGCTGACGGCCGCGGTGGTGGCCGTGCACCACCGTCCCGGAGACCCGGTGGAGACGGTCGGTGATCTGGGCGGCCAGGGTCATGTCCCCGTCGGCGATGGCCTGACGCAGCGCGGTCGAGGACCAGGTGCGTCGACCGTCCGCCAGGGCACCGGCGGTGTGCTGCACGACCACCTCGAATCCGTGCACCTCACCCAGCTGCCGCATGGTGGCGACGTCCCCGGAGTTGTGCAGCCCGAACCTCGTGTCCTGGCCCACCACGACCACCTCGGCCCGCAGGCCGTCGACGAAGGTCTCGACGACGAAGTCCTCCGGCAGCAGCCGGGCGTACTCCCGGGTGAACTCGATGACGACCACCCCGTCGAGGCCCGCCTCCTCCAGCAGCTGCAGACGGTGCTCCAGCCCGACGATCTCCCGGGGCGCCCGCTCCGGGTGCAGCACGGCGACCGGGTGCGGGTCGAAGGTCACGGCGACCGACGCCACGCCGCGCTCCCGCGCCAGGTCGGTGACGGTGCGCAGCACGGCCTGGTGGCCGAGGTGGACGCCGTCGAAGTTGCCGAGGGTCGCCACCGTCGGGCCGAGGTCGTCGGGGAGGTCCTCCACGCTGGTCCAGCGATGCACGGGCGTCACTCTAACCGGACCCGGCGGGGGCCAGGACCACGTGCGCCCGCGCCTCGTCCCGCGACTCGTCGAGCACCGCCACCAGGTGCCCGTCGGGCGCGAAGGCCGCCACCGGTTCGCTGCGTCCGGGCTGCTCGGAGGGTATGCGCCGACCGTGGCCGAGGGCTCGGGCCTCGGCGTCGTCGAGCGACCGGGTGGTGAGCGTGGCGCGGGCGGCCTCGGCCAGCGGGACGAGCTGGCGGGCCACCGCCCCGTCCTCGGCCAGGGCCTCCAGCGCACTGGCCGCCTCGACCCGTAGCCCACCCACCCGGGTGCGTCGCAGAGCGGTCAGGTGGCCGCCGACCCCGAGGGCGGCACCGAGGTCGCGGGCGAGGGCACGGACGTAGGTTCCCGAGGAGACCTCGACCTCGACGTCGAGGTCCACGG
The DNA here is from genome assembly GCF_001483745.1 of Serinicoccus chungangensis. Classification (GTDB taxonomy): domain Bacteria; phylum Actinomycetota; class Actinomycetes; order Actinomycetales; family Dermatophilaceae; genus Ornithinicoccus; species Ornithinicoccus chungangensis_A. Next base: position 154,106 of record NZ_LQBL01000032.1, read on the forward strand.
TCAGGCCCTCCGGGCGGACGTGCATCACCTCGAAGCGGGCGACCCGGACCGGCCGGGCGGCCAGCTGCACGTCCTCGCCGGCCCGCACCCGGGCGTAGGAGCGCTCGCCCCGGACCTTGATGGCGCTGACGGCGCTGGGGACCTGCTGCAGGTCGCCCGTGAGGTCGCGCACCGCGACGGCGATCTGCTCCTGGGACAGGTCCGACGCGTCCGCCGTGGAGACCACCTCGCCCTCGGCGTCGTCGGTGAGGGTGGCCTGCCCGAGCCGCACGGTGGCGGTGTAGGCCTTGTCGCTGCCCACGAGGAAGGTCAGCAGCTTGGTGCCCCGGCCCACCCCCAGGACGAGCACCCCGGTGGCCATCGGGTCCAGCGTGCCGGCGTGGCCGACCCTGCGGGTCCCGCACAGCCGACGGGCCCGGGCGACGACGTCGTGGCTGGTCCACCCGGCGGGCTTGTCCACGACGAGCAGGCCGTCACCCACGAAGGGCGCCCGCGGCGCAGCGCTCATGCTCCGGAGGACCCCTGGTCCTCCTCGACGGCCCGGGGCTTGCGGTAGGGGTCCGCCTCGCCCGCGTAGCCCGACGCCTGACGTCCGGCGGCGAGCTCGGCGTCGCGCCGCGCCACCTGCTGGAGCAGGTCGTCCATGTGCTGGGCGTCCTCGGGCAGCGCGTCGAGGATGAACTCCAGGGTCGGCGTGAGGCGGATGCCCAGCCCCTTGCCGACGAAGCTGCGCAGCCGGCCGCGGTAGGTCTGCAGGATCTCCCCCGCCACCTCCCGGTCCTCGTCGCTGCCCAGCACCGTGTAGAAGACGCTGGCGTGCTGGAGGTCGCCGGTGACCCGGACGTCCGTGATCGTCACGAAGCCGACCCTCTCGTCCTTGACCACCTGCGACAGTCCCTGGGTCACCAGCTGCTTGGTCCGCTCGGCGATCCGCCGCGCGCGTGCCTGGTCTGCCATCTCGTCCTCCTCTGGCTGTCGTGCCTCCCCCGGCCGGGGGGCGGGGGCCGGCCCATCCTACGGAGCCGGTGCGCCGGAGCGACGAGGCCGGTCCTGCGCCCAGGGGCGTGGGACCGGCCTCGTCGTCCGTCAGGTCACCTCAGCTGCGCGGGATCTCCCGCATCTCGTAGGTGGTGATGAGGTCGTCCGGCTGCAGGTCGTTGAACGACCCCAGGTTGACACCGCACTCGAAGCCCTCGCGGACCTCGGTGACGTCGTCCTTGAACCGCCGCAGGCCGGCGATCTGCAGACCCTCGGTGATGACGACCCCGTTGCGGGTGATGCGCGCCTTGGCACCACGGCGCATCTCGCCGCTGCGCACGAGGCAGCCCGCCACGTTGCCGAACTTGGAGCTGCGGAAGATCTCGCGGACCTCCGCGGTCCCGGTCTCGACCTCTTCGTACTCGGGCTTGAGCATGCCCTTGAGGGCGTTCTCGATGTCCTCGATGGCCTGGTAGATCACCGAGTAGTAGCGGATCTCGACGCCTTCCTTGTCGGCGTAGTCGGCGTTCTGACCCTCCGCCCGGACGTTGAAGCCGAGGATGACCGCGTCCGAGGCGACCGCCAGGTTGATGTTGTTCATCGTGATGGCGCCGACGCCTCGGTCGATGATGCGCAGGTCGACCTCGTCACCGACGTCGATCTGGAGCAGCGCGTCCTCCAGGGCCTCCACGGATCCCGACACGTCACCCTTGAGGATGAGGTTGAGGGTCTCGACCTTGCCCTGGGCGAGGGCCTGGTTGAGGTCCTCCAGGCTGATCCGCTTGCGGGACTTGGCCAGTGCGGCCTGCCGGTCGGCAGCCTCACGCTTCTCCGCGATCTGCCGGGCGGTCCGGTCGTCGGGGGCCACCACGAAGGTGGTGCCCGCACGGGCCACCGTGTCCATCCCGAGCACCTGCACCGGACGTGACGGGGTGGCCTCCTCGACGTTGTTGCCGTGCTCGTCGAGCATGGCCCGCACCCGTCCGTGGCTACCGCCGGAGACGATGGCGTCCCCGACCCGCAGCGTGCCCTGCTGGACCAGCACGGTCGCGACCGCTCCGCGGCCCTTGTCGAGGTTGGCCTCGATGGCCACACCGCGCGCGTCCTTGTCCGGGTTGGCCCGCAGGTCGAGCGCCGCGTCGGCCGTCAGCAGCACCGCGTCGAGCAGGTCGTCGATGTTGAGCTGGTTCTTGGCCGACACGTCGACGAACATCGTCTCCCCGCCGTACTCCTCGGCGATGAGGTTGTACTCGGTCAGCTGACCGCGCACCTTGGCCGCGTCCGCGCCGTCGACGTCGATCTTGTTGACGGCGACCACGATCGGCACGTCGGCCGCCTGCGCGTGGTTGAGCGCCTCGATCGTCTGCGGCATGACGCCGTCGTCCGCGGCGACCACGAGGATGGCGATGTCGGTCACCTTCGCACCACGTGCACGCATGGCGGTGAACGCCTCGTGCCCGGGGGTGTCGATGAAGGTGATCGCCCGCTCCTGGCCCTCGTGCTCGGTCCGGACCTGGTAGGCACCGATGTGCTGGGTGATCCCACCGGCCTCGTCGCCGCCCACGTCGGCCTGCCGGATGGCGTCCAGCAGGCGCGTCTTGCCGTGGTCGACGTGACCCATGACCGTGACGACCGGGGGGCGGGCCTCGAGGTCCTCGTCGGACTCGGCGTCCGCCTCGGCCTCGAGATCGATGTTGAAGGAGCTGAGCAGCTCGCGCTCCTCCTCCTCCGGCGAGACGACCCTGATGGTGTAGTCGAGCTCGGCACCGAGCACCCCGAAGGTGTCCTCGTCCAACGACTGGGTGGCCGTGGCCATCTCACCGAGGTGGAAGAGGACGGTCACCAGCGACGCGGGGTCGACGTTGATCTTGTCGGCGAAGTCGGTCAGCGACGCGCCGCGCCGCACCGTGATGGTCGCGCCGTTGCCACGGGGCACGTTGACGCCCCCGATGGCGGGCGCCTGCATCTGCTCGAACTCCTGGCGCTTGGCCCGCTTGGACTTGCGTCCGCGGACCTTCCCGCCGCCTCGACCGAACGCACCCGCCGTGCCACCGCGGCCGCGGGGACCGCCGCCACGACCTCCACCGGGGCCACGGAAACCTCCCGCAGCGCCGGGGCCACCGGGGCCGCCCCCGCCGGGGCGGCCACGGCCGCCACCGCGCGCAGGGCGCTCACCGGGACGGGGCACCGCGGCCTGGGCCGGCATCATGCCCGGGTTCGGACGGGGACCGCCGGGACGAGGACCGGCGGCACCGGTGCCCTGGCGTGCGGCCGGGCGCTCCGAACCTCGGCTGCCGCCGGGCCGGGGCATGCCCTGGCTGGTCGCGAACGGGTTGTTGCCCGGCCGCGGCGAGCCGCCGCGATCACCCTGACCACCGCGGCGGTCACGGGACTGGCCCATCCCCTGGTTGGAGCTGAAGGGGTTGTTGCCCGGTCGCGGTCCCGGCTTGGCACCGGGTCGCGGGGCCTTGGGCGCGGCCTTGGCGGCCGGCGCCTGCGGGGTGGGCGCCTGCGGCGTCGGCTCCGGGGCCGCGGGCTTCTCCCTCGTCGGCTCCTGGGCGGCCGGCTGCTGCTGCACCGGCTCGGCCGGACGCGGCGTCGGCGACGGGGTCGCCTCGGGGGCAGCCGGGGCCGGAGCCTCGGACGTGGTGGCGGCCGTCGGCGCCGGGGACGGCGTCGCGGGCCGAGCGGGACCCGGCTTGGGGGCAGAACCCTTCGAGGCCTTGGCGGTGGACGCCTGGGCCTGGTCGGACCCCTTCGGGCCGGAGCCGGCCGGGGGGTTCTCGCGGATCTTGCGTACGACGGGAGGTTCGATGGTCGACGACGCCGACCTCACGAACTCTCCCTGGTCCTTCAGGTGGGCGAGCAGCTCCTTGCTCTCGACCCCGAGCTCCTTGGCGAGCTCGTAAACCCTGAGCTTTGGCACGGTGTGGTGTCTCCTTGGTGTCTGGCGCCACGACCGAACCCGCTCGGGGAGGTCGCGACTACTGCTGGTGGGTGCTCATCGCTGAGTACTCATCGGGTGCTCATCAGCGTCAAACCCGCTTCCGGTGTCCTCGATGACAGGCCATGGCCCGCCCGTGATGCGTCTCACCGGACCGGTCGGTCCGGCGAGGTCCTTCATCCGTGCTGCTGCACCGAGTGCCGCAGCACCTCCGCGAGATCGACCGGCACCGGCGCCGGGAGGCGCAGGGCACGGACGACGGCGCGGCGAGCCACGGCCGACTCGACACACCCGGTGCGCGGGTGCACGTAGGCACCACGCCCCGGAAGACGTCGGCGTTCGTCCGGGACGACCGTCCACGATCCGGCCTCGTCCCGACGAGCCACCAGCCGCAGCAGCGCGGCTTGCTCGTCCCGTCGCCGACACCCCACGCAGGTGCGGACAGGTGATCCTGCCCGCACCGGGAGGTCAGCTCCGGTCCGACCCTTCACTCTACACGCTGGGGTCGGGCGAGGTGGCCGCTGCTCCGTGCTCGACCTGCTCCTCGGTGTCGGCGCGGATGTCGATCTTCCAGCCGGTCAGCCGGTTGGCGAGGCGGGCGTTCTGGCCCTCGCGCCCGATGGCCAGCGACAGCTGGTAGTCGGGGACCACCACCCGGACCTGCTTGGTGCGGGTGTCGACCACGGCCGCCGACGTCACCCGCGCCGGCGAGAGCGCCGCCGCCACGAAGGACGCCGGGTCGTCGTCGTAGTCGACGATGTCGATCTTCTCGCCCTGCAGCTCGGCCATCACCGCCCGGACCCGCTGACCCATGGGCCCGATGCAGGCGCCCTTGGCGTTGACCCCCGGCACCGGCGAGTGGACCGCGATCTTGGTGCGGTGACCGGCCTCGCGGGCGATGGCGTCGATCTGCACGGTGCCGTCGGCGATCTCGGGGACCTCGAGGGCGAAGAGCCGGCGCACGAGGTTCGGGTGGGTCCGCGACAGCATGACGTGCGGGCCGCGCATGCCTCGCTTGGCGCTCACGACGTAGCAGCGCAGGCGCTGCCCGTGCTCGTAGCTCTCCCCCGGCACCTGCTCGGAGACTGGCAGCTCGCCCTCGATCGTCCCGAAGTCCACGAGCACGCGGCGCGGGTCGTTCGACTGCTGGATGACGCCGGAGACGATGTCCCCCTCGCGTCCGCGGAAGTCCCCGAGGATGGCGTCGTCCTCGAGGTCCCGCATCCGCTGGGTGATGACCTGCCGGGCGGTGGAGGCGGCGACCCTCCCGAAACCTTCCGGGGTGTCGTCGTACTCCGGCCCGGGCTCGCCCCGCGTGCCGTCCTCGAGGACCGGCGGGTCCTCGCGGGCCCACACCGTGACGTGCCCGCTGCTCCGGTCGAGCTCGACGCGGGCGTGGCGGGCATGCCCCTCGATGCGCTGGTAGGCGGAGAGCAGAGCCTGCTCGATCGCCTCGGCGATGACGTCCATGGGGATCTCGCGCTCGCGCTCGAGCAAGCGGAGCGCGGCCATGTCGATGTCCATCATGCGTCCTTTCCGTCGGGGCGGGTGAACTCGATCTGGACCTGGGCCCGCGTCACCTCGGACAGCGGCACCAGGTGGTCCTCCCCCTCCAGCCGCAGCTCCGAGGGCCCGGCGGCGAGCAGCCGCGAGGTCGTCGAGCTGCCGTCGGTGCGCACCACGGAGAGCAGCCGCCCCACGTTGCGCCGGAAGTCGGCGGGCGTGGTGAGCGCCCGGTCGGTGCCCGCCGAGCTCACCTCGAGGGTGTAGGCACGCTCCCCCATGACCGCGCACCCGTCCAGGGCGGAGGACACCGTCGTGGTGGCCTCGGACACCTCGTCGAGGCTCAGCGGCTCCACCGGGGACGTGGTGTCCTCGGCGGGGATGGTGGACACGTCGCGGGCGAGCAGCACGCGGACCAGCCGTCGCCGTCCGGCCTCCTGCACCCTGACGTCGTCGACCACGACGCCCAGGCCGGCGTGCTGCAGGGCCTCGGAGGTGTGCTGCGTGATCGTCGCGGCGGCGGCGCGGGCGTCCATGCGGTTCTCCTCGTCTTCTGCTGTCGGCGGGCCGGGCACGCTCAGGTGCCCGCGGCGTACGGCCCCGGGGTGGACAGCCTACCGTCTGCGAGGATGGCGCCCATGCCCCGTGCCGCCACCTCCCGCCGCACCCTCCTGCGTGCGGGAGCGGGCGTCGCGACAGGGGCCCTGCTCACGGGATGCAGCGGCGAGCGACTGCGCACGCCGTGGTCCCCGGACCCCTCGACCGACCCGCAGGAGGCCCGCGCGACCCCTGACCTGCCCCTGCTCGAGGACGCCCGGTACCGGGTCGCGGGCTACCGAGACCTGCTGGCGGCCACCCGCCCGAGCGGCGACGCCCGCCAGCTGGCGCGCACCCTCGACGACGTGTGGGCGACCCAGGTGGAACGCCTCGACCTGGTCCTGCAGGCGCTCCGCGGCGGCGGGGTGCAGGACGCCGGGGCGGCGACCAGCGGCGCCGGTGACGACGCCGCGGCCACCTCGGTCGTCCCCACGGAGCTGACCGAGGTCGGGCGCAGGGTGCGGGAGGACCTGGCAGCCATGCTCGAGGGTGTCGCGACCTCCACCTCGGTGCACCGCCCCATGCTGCTGTCGCTCGCGGCCCAGCACCTGGCGAGCGCAGAGCGTCTCGGGGCCGCCACGGACTGGCCCCCGCTGGTCGGACCGACCGGCACGGCGGCGGTCCCCGTCCTGGCCCGCACCCGCCCCGCCGTCTTCGCGCTGGAGGTGGTCACGGCGCGCTCCGGAGGGGAGGAGCGGGAGCGCTACGAGGACGTCCTGGCCCCGCTGCGCTCGGTCACCCGCACCCTCGTCACCCTGGCGGGGGACGCGGCTCCGGTCCCACCGCTGGGCTACGACCTCCCCGAGCCGCTCGCCGACGCGGAGCAGCGCCTCACCCTCGCACGGGCCGTGGTGCAGGACGTCGCACCGGCGGTCCTGTCGGTCGCCGACCGGGCCGGGTCGGACGTGGCGCAGGTGGAGTCCTTGCTACGGCTCGTCCTCGAGGCCGACCTCTGGGCGGACCGGCTGGGTGTGCCCGAGCAGCCCTTCCCGGGCATGATCCAGCCCTGAGCCCGCTCGCTCGGCGAGGCAGACTGGGGGCATGCCGAACCGTCTCGCCAGCAGCACCTCGCCCTACCTCCTGCAGCACGCGGACAACCCGGTGGACTGGTGGGAGTGGGGTGAGGACGCCTTCGAGCAGGCCCGGCACCGCGGGGTGCCCGTCCTGCTGTCCGTGGGGTACGCCGCCTGCCACTGGTGCCACGTCATGGCGCACGAGTCCTTCGAGGACGAGGAGGTCGCCCGGGTCCTGCGCGAGGGCTACGTGGCGGTCAAGGTGGACCGGGAGGAGCGACCGGACGTCGACGCCGCCTACATGAGCGCCACCACCGCGCTCACCGGTCATGGCGGGTGGCCCATGACCTGCCTGCTCACGCCCACCGGGGAACCGTTCTGGGCGGGCACGTACCTGCCCAGGGACGACCTGCTCCGGCTGCTGCGGGCCGCCGCAGGGCAGTGGACCTCCGATCGGGACCGCCTCGAGCAGGGGGCCGCCGAGGTGGCCGCGCGGCTGCGGCAGGCCACGGCGCGGGCCGATGCCGCTGCCGCGGACCGGGGCACCCTCGACCTCCAGGGCGCGGTGGCGGCCCTGGCCGGCGAGTACGACCCCCGGTGGGGCGGGTTCGGCGGGGCGCCGAAGTTCCCGCCGGCCATGGTCCTGGCGTTCCTGCTGCGTCACCACGCCCGCACCGGCGACGAGGACGCCCTGTCGATGGTGCGGAGCACCTGCGAGCACCTCGCCCGGTCCGGCACCTACGACCAGGTCGGCGGCGGGTTCGCGAGGTATGCCGTGGACCGGGCCTGGGTCGTCCCGCACTTCGAGAAGATGCTCTACGACAACGCGCTGCTGCTGGGGGTCTACACGGACCTGGCCCGCACCGACGAGACCTCGCGACCCTGGGCAGAGCGCGTCGTGCGGGAGACCGTCGAGTGGCTGGTCCGGGAGCTGTGGACCGAGCAGGCGGCCTTCGCCAGCTCGCTCGACGCCGACACCGACGGGGTGGAGGGCGCGACGTACACGTGGACCCGGGCCGAGCTCGCGGCCGTCCTGGGGCCCGAGGACGGCGAGGCGGCCGCCGACCTGCTCGGGGTCACCGGGACCGGCACCTTCGAGCACGGCCGTTCGACGCTGCAGCTGCGTGCCGACCCCAAGGACCGCGCGTGGTTCGACGGGGTCCGGCAGCGGCTGGACGTCGCCCGGAGCCTGCGACCCCAGCCGGGCCGCGACGACAAGGTCGTGACCGCCTGGAACGGGCTGCTGGTGGGCGCGCTCGCGCACGCCGGCTGGGTGTTCGGGGAGGAGGACTGGGTCGACGTCGCCGCGCGCTGCGCCCGCTTCCTCCTGGACGTCCACGTCGTCGACGGCCGCCTGCGACGCAGCTCGCGGGACGGCGTCGTGGGACGCTCCCTCGGCGTGGCCGAGGACGCCGGCTCCCTCGCCGACGGCCTCCTGGCGCTGCACCGGGCGACCGGGGACCCGCGGTGGCTCGCGGAGGCCGACGATCTCCTCGACAGCGCCCTCGACCTCTTCGGCGAGCCGGACGGCGGTTTCGCCGCCACGGGGCGCGACGGCGAGCAGCTCTTCCTCGCCCCGTCGTCGATGGGTGACAACGCCGAGCCAGGCGGGCTGTCCGCCCTCGCCGTCGCGCTCGTGCGGGCCGGTGCCCAGGGCTCCCGCGCGGACCGGCTGGACCGTGCCCGTCAGGCCCTCGCCCGGGTGGCGGCCACGGCGCAGCAGGCCCCACGCTTCTCCGGGTGGTCCCTGGTGGCGGCCGAGGAGCTGGCCGCCGGGCCGGTCACGGTGCACCTGGGGGCGCGTCCGGGCGCCGAGCTGGCGCGGGCCGCCGGCCGCACCCCGGTGGGCACCCTCGTCGTCTGCCCCGCGACCGGTGGCGGCGACAACACGCCGCAGGTCGGCCCCGGGCTGGCGCTGGTCTGCCGGGGGACGGTGTGCGGCCTGCCCTCCCCCGACCCGGCCGACCTCCCCCGACGACCCTGAGGACGCTGCCACGCCAGGACGGCCCTCCCGCCCGGTGCGCCTCCGTCTGCGAGCATGGAGTCGTGCGATTCTCCCGGGCCCTGGCCACCCTCACCGCCGTGCTGGTGCTGACGTCCTGCAGCGACGGCGGCCCGGCCACCACCCAGGTGGCCCCGACCACCGAGGACCGCGACGCGGTGACGTCGTCGGCAGGCGCACCGGCGACGACCGACAGCACCGCCGGCACCGGGTCCCCCGGCGACGCGGGCGCCACGAGCACCGCACCGGCGGGTGACAGCGCGGCCCGCACCGGGTCCGCGACGGCGTCCTCGACGGCGACGGCGGCGCAGCGGACCTCGGCCGCACCCGAGAGCTCCCCCCTGGGCAGCGGGCCCGTGAACGTCCTGCTGGTCGGGACCGACTCGCGGGACCCCTCCTCGATGACGGGGCAGTCCGACACCATCATGCTGCTGCACCTTCCGGCCGACCGCGAGGACGTCGCGCTCGTCTCGTTCACCCGCGACATGTGGGTGGACATCCCGGGGCTCGGCCAGGGGAAGATCAACTCGGCGTTCGCCCGGGGCGGCACCGACACGCTGCGCGCCACGGTCTCCGACCTGCTCGGTGGCGTGGAGATCGACTACGTCCTGCAGTCCAACTTCCAGGGGTTCATCAACCTCACCCGGTGGCTGGAGGGTTTCGAGGTGGACAACCAGCACGCCTCCTCGGTGGTGGTCGGCTCCACCGGTCGGGAGGTCGTCTTCCCGGAGGGCGAGATCCGGCTGGAGAACACCGACGGGCTCATCTACGCCCGACAGCGCCAGACGCTGCCCCTGGGGGACCTCGACCGCACCGAGCGTCAGCGGGCGGTGATGATCGGGATGATGGAGCGGCTTCAGGAGCGCCTCGAGGACGACCCGCAGGACTTCCCGGAGCTGGTGGCCAACCTGCGGGACAACGTCAAGGTGACCGGGGACCTCGACGTCGCGGACTTCGTCGCGCTCGCCCCGCTGCTCACCGAGCTCGACCCCGAGGACACCATCTCGCTCATGGTGCCCCTCACCGGCTTCGACACGATCCAGGGCCAGTCGGTCAACGTCGTGGACCGGGAGCAGACCGCGGCGCTCGGCGAGGCGATCCGGGAGGACTCGGTCGAGTCCTACGTCGAGCGCTGGGGGACGGGCTACGCCCCCGGAGGGTGACGCGCAGGCCGGGCGACGTCAGCCCGCCAGCTGCACCCAGGTGTCGTAGCCGAGCTTGGCGATGAAGGCGACGAGCACCACCACGAAGAAGACCCGCACGAACCTGCTGCCGCGGGAGACCGCCACCCTGGCTCCGAGATAGCCGCCGACGACGTTCGAGGCGCCCATGAGCAGCCCGACCGACCAGATGACCGCCCCCTGCGGGACGAACACGGCCAGCGCCGCGAGGTTGGTCGCGAGGTTGGCGATCTTGGCCTTCGCGCTCGCCTCGAGGAACCCGTACCCGAGGATGCTCACGAGCGCGAAGACGAAGAACGAGCCCGTCCCCGGACCCAGCGCCCCGTCGTAGGCGCCCACGCCCAGCCCGATGAGGACGGCCCACGCCAGGTGCCGCCGCCGGGAGTGGGAGAAGCGCAGCGCCTGCATCTGCCCCATCGAGGGCTTCACGAGCGTGTAGGCCCCCACCGCCACCAGGACGACGAGGATGAGCGGGGTGAAGGCCGCCTTGGGGATGTGGAAGGCGAGCGCCGCCCCGGCCGCGCTGCCGCAGAGGGCGGCGCCCGCCAGCGGCAGCGCGGTGCGCAGGTCGGGCCGGATACGGCGCAGGTAGGTGAGGGAGCTGGTGGTGGTGCCGCAGATCGAGCCCAGCTTGTTGGTCGCCAGCAGCTGCACCGGGCTCACGCCCGGCAGCGCCAGGAGCAGGGCGGGGAGCTGGACCAGCCCGCCACCGCCGACCACGGCGTCGATGAATCCGGCCGCGAGCCCGGCGAGCATGAGGAGGACCAGGACCCGTGGCTCCAGGTCCAGCGCGGCCAGCACCGACGGGTCGGGGCTCAGCCCGGGGTCGGGGTCGCGCCCCGCACCTCGGCCAGGACCTCGGCGACGCAGGTCTCGACCCGGACCTCGCGTCGGGCACCGGAGCGGCGGTCCTTGACCTCGACGACGCCGTCGGCCAGGCCCTTGCCCACGACGACGATCGTCGGCACGCCGAGCAGCTCGGCGTCCTTGAACTTCACGCCGGGGCTGACCTTGGGCCGGTCGTCGAAGACGACCTCGAGCCCCTGGTCGCAGAGCTCGGCCACGAGTCCCTCGGCGTGCTCGAAGACCGCCTGGTCCTTGCCGGTGGCGACGACGTGCACGTCGGCCGGCGCCAGCTCGCGGGGCCACACCAGCCCGAGGTCGTCGTGCGTCGCCTCGGCCACGGCCGCGACGGCGCGCGAGACCCCGACCCCGTAGGAGCCCATGGTCACCGTCACGAGCTTGCCGTTCTCGTCCAGCACCTTGAGGTCCAGCGCCTCGGCGTACTTGCGGCCGAGCTGGAAGATGTGCCCCATCTCGATCCCGCGGGCGAGCGTGAGCGGGCCGGCACCGTCGGGGCTCGGGTCGCCCTCACGGATCTCCGCGGCCTGGATGGTCCCGTCGGCGGTGAAGTCCCGCCCCAGCACGAGGTCGAAGACGTGCCTGCCGTCCTCGTCGGCACCGGTCACCCAGGCCGACCCCTCGGCGACCGAGGGGTCGAGGAGGTACCGGATCCCCGAGGACCGCTCCTCACCGAGCACGCCGGGGCCGATGTAGCCCTTGGCCAGCATCGGGTAGGCCGCGAAGTCGGCCTCCTCGAACGGACGCCAGGTGGCGGGGGCGACCTGGGCGTCCAGCCGCTTGGCGTCGACCTCCCGGTCGCCCGGCAGGCCGATGGCGAGCGGCTCGGTGCGGCCGTCGGGGTGGGTCAGCAGGACGACGACGTTCTTGAGGGTGTCGGCCGCCGTCCAGGGCCGGCCGTCGGCCCGCGGGTGCAGGGCGTTGCCCTGGTCCACGAGGGTGGCGATGGTGGGGCTGTCGGGGGTGTCCTCGACGTGCGCCGCAGGGGTCGCCGCCACCGTGGCCTCGTCGACGGGCGGCGCCTGGGGCACCACGACCGCCTCGACGTTCGCGGCATACCCGGACTCCGCGCAGCGGACGAAGGTGTCCTCCCCCACCGGGCTGACCGCGAGGAACTCCTCGCTGGCCGAGCCGCCCATGGCCCCGGAGTCGGCGTGCACGACGACGTAGTCGAAGCCGAGCCGGTCGAACATGCGCACGTAGGCCTCACGGTGCCGCGCGTACGCCTGCTCCAGCCCCTCGTCGGTCACGTCGAAGGAGTAGGAGTCCTTCATGACGAACTCGCGGCCGCGCAGCAGCCCGGCACGGGGCCGCGCCTCGTCGCGGTACTTCGTCTGGATCTGGTAGAGGGTGAGCGGCAGCTCCTTGTAGGAGCTGAACATGTCCTTGACCGCGAGGGTGAACATCTCCTCGTGGGTCGGTCCGAGGAGCATGTCGTTGCCCTTGCGGTCCTGCAGCCGGAAGATGAGCGGGCCGTACTCGGTCCACCGGTTGGTCGCCTCGTAGGGCTCGCGCGGCAGCAGCGCGGGAAAGCTCAGCTCCTGGCCGCCGATCGCGTCCATCTCCTCACGGACGATCGCCTCGACCTTGCGCAGCACCTTCAGACCCAGCGGCAGCCAGGAGTAGATGCCCGGGGCCGCCCGCCGGATGTAGCCGGCCCGCACGAGCAGCTTGTGCCCGGGCAGCTCGGCGTCGGCCGGGTCCTCGCGCAGGGTCCGCAGGAACAGGGTCGACAGGCGCATGACCACGTGGGGGCACTCCTCGGGGTGGCAGGGGGATTCGTCGCGGTATGCCGGTGGTGCCGGCGGTACGAGGGTACCTGCCGGCCGAGGAGCACCTCGACGGGATTCCGGCCGGGCCTACGGCGGGCAGCGACGGCGCCGGCCGGCCGGGCTCAGCGCCGGGCGGCCACCTCGGCGACGCCCGCGAGGAGCCGGTCCACGTCCTCGGTGCTGGTGTAGGGCGCCAGGCCCACCCGCACGCCGCCGGTCGACCCCAGACCCAGCCGGTGGGACAGCTCCCAGGCGTAGAAGTGGCTGGCGGGCGCGTTGACGTCGAGCCCCGCCAGGTGCCGGTGCACCTCGCTCGGCGGCACCCCGTCCAGGGTGAACAGGAGCGTCGGGGTGCGGCGGGCCGCCCGCGACCAGAGGGTCAGGCCGTCGATGGCCCGCAGGCCGTCCTCGATGCGCTCCCGCAGCGCCCCCTCGTGCGCCTCCACCGCGGCGAAGGCGCTGGTGAGGCGCTGCGCCCTGGAGGAGCCCTCTCCCCAGCCGGCGATGAGGTCGACGGCGGCGGTGGCACCGGCCAGCAGCTCGTAGGGCAGGGTGCCCAGCTCGAAGCGCTCGGGCACGGCGTCGCTCGAGGGCACCAGCTTGTCCGGGTGGAGCTCCTCCAGCAGACCCGGCCGGGCCACGAGCACCCCCAGGTGCGGCCCGAAGAACTTGTAGGGCGAGCAGGTCAGCAGGTCGGCGCCGAGCGCCTCCCGGTCGATGCGGTCGTGCGCGGCCAGGTGCACGGCGTCCACGTGGACCAGAGCGCCGGCCTCGTGGGCCGCGTCGGCGATGCCCCGGACGTCAGGCCTCGTCCCCAGCAGGTTCGAGGCCCCCGTCACCGCGACCATCCGGGTGCGCCCGGACAGCACCGAGGTGACCGCCTCGACCGGCAGCTCCCCCGTGGCCGGGTCCACCTCGGCCCACCGCACGGTGGCGCCGACCGCCTCGGCGGCCAGGACCCACGGGCGGATGTTGGCGTCGTGGTCCAGCGAGCTCACCACGACCTCGTCGCCGGGGCCCCAGCCCTGGCCGCGCGCGAGAGTGCGCGCGAGGTCCAGGGTCAGCGCCGTCATGCTCCGGCCGAAGACCACGTCCCCGGGGTCGACACCCAGCAGGTCGCCCAGCGCGGACCGCGCCTGGACGACGACCTCGTCGGCGCGCCGCTCGCTGGCGGTCACGACCCCCCTGTTGGAGATGGGGCTGGTGAGCGTGGTGGCCACGGCGCCGGCCACCACCTCGGGCGTCTGCGAACCGCCTGGGCCGTCGAAGAAGGCGACCCCGGAGCGCAGGGAGGGGAACTGGGCACGGACGGCGGCGACGTCGAGCGGCATACCGCCCACCCTAGGCGGGCCCCGGTGCAGCGTCCGGCGCGGCCCGCCCGCCGGTTGAGCCGGCACGCCTGGGCAGAGAAGGGCTCCCGATGCACGGCTGTCTGGCCGCGCATGAACCTGAGCAGAGAAGGGCCGCCCGAGCAGGTGCTGGGACTCCCGCCTCGGCCACCTTTCTCTGCTCAGGCGGCGACCGCTCCCCCGCGCACGCCGCCTGGGGAGAGAGACGTACGCACGACGAGGGTGGGTGAGCGCTCGGCCCACCCACCCTCGGGTGACGTCAGCCCGGGCCGGCAGGCCCGGGCCGCGCGTCACTCGTGCTCGCCCGCCACGTCGTGGTCGTGGCCGTGGTCGTCACCACCCAGCGGGCCGGCGAAGGTGTGCTCCGGTCCGGCCGGCTCGGGAACGGTGAAGCGACCCGGGATCTTCGCGCCCGCGACACCGTTGACCGTCTCGGTGGAGGCGGCGTAGGTGAAGACCGCGAAGGCCACGGCGTCGGAGTTGACCTCCAGCGCGTGCGCGTCGTAGTTGTCGATCGTGTCGCAGGCCTCGTGATAGCAGGGGTCGAACTGGTCGCCCGCGGTGCCACCCCAGATCTCCTCCTGCTCCTCGGTCTTGACCACCTCGGCGCCGGTGAAGAGGCCACCGGAGGGGATGCCGTTGTTGATGAAGGCCTGGTAGTCGCTGCGACCGCTGAAGGCCGAGTCGTCGTAGGGCTCGTCGCGCAGCGTGTAGAACGACTCGAACGTCTTCTCGATGTCCTCCGAGCCCTCCGGCACGACGACGGGCGCCTCGAAGCTCGACTCGTCCGCGTCGTAGACCCCGAAGTAGTAGTTGGGCGAGCCGATCATGTCGAAGTTGAGGTAGAGCGCGATCTCGTCGAGCTCCTCCTCGGTCCGCTGCCCGACCCACTCGGTGGAGCCGATGAGGCCCAGCTCCTCCGCACCCCACCAGGCGAACCGCACGGTGTTCTGGGGCTTGGACTTGCTCATCTGCTGGGCGACCTCGAGCAGCGCGGCCGAGCCGGTGCCGTTGTCGTTGATGCCCGGTCCGGCCTCGACCGAGTCCAGGTGTGCCCCGGCCATGACGACGTTGCCGTCGGTCTTGCCGGCCAGCTCGCCGATGACGTTGTAGGAGGTCGCCTCGAAGAAGTCGACCGTGACCTGGGCGGTGGAGCCCTCCTGCGCCAGCGCCTCACCGGCGGCGAAGTCGGTACCGACGACCGGGATGCTCGCCTCGAACGGCAGCAGCGTCGGGTTGACCGGACCGAACCGGTCGCCCGTGGTCGTGCTGGGGTCACCCTGGTTGAAGATGACGACGGCCTCCGCACCGGCGGCCTGGGCGTTCTGTGCCTTCAGCCCGAAGGCGCACGAGCCGCGCTGCACGAGCACGACGTCGTCCGGTCCGGAGAGGTCGAGCCCGGCGAAGTCCTCCGCCTCGCACCCGCTGCTGTTCGCGCGGTCGCCCGCGAGGTTGATGTCCACGGGGACGACCGCGCCGGTCACGTCGCCCTCGCCGGTGCCCGCGGCGTCGAAGGCGGTGTAGGTGCCGTCGACCGGGGTGAGCTGGCGGAGCACGACATCCGCGGCGTCGTAGGTGAACTCCTCCACCTCGGCGGACCAGCCGGCCGCCTCGAGGACCTCGACGACGTAGTCGACGCTCGCCTCGTAGCCCGGGGTCTGGTCGGCACGGTTCCCGTCGTTGGCGTCGGCGATGGCCTGGAAGGCCTCGAGGTGCTCGACGACCCCGCCGAGACGCACGCACTCGAGCAGCTTGGCGTAGGTGTTGTTGGTGCGGTTCTCGCACCCGCTCTCGGCCGGGGCAGCGCCGGAGGGCGCGGCCACCAGGGCGGATGCGATGAGGGCGCCGGCAGCGGCCGTGCCCAGCGTGCGCCGGTGGCGCAGGCGATGGTTCATGAGGACTCCTTCGTCGCTCGGGTGGACGGGCTCCTGGGACGGGGCCCGCAGGTCAACCTAGCGACGTGGGGGACGCCGCGCGAGCACCGGCGCCACGCCGCGTCGCGCCGCCTGTGATGACATGGGCGTATGACACAGACCTCGTCCGGCACCGACCCGCACCGCTGGCTCGAGGAGGTCGAGTCGCCGCAGGCCCTCGCCTGGGTGCGCGAGCGCTCGGCGGCCAGCGAGGACACGCTGCGCCGCACCGACGTCTTCCCCGCGCTGCACGCCGGCATCCAGGACGCCCTGGAGGCCAGCGACCGCATCCCGCTCGTCCGCCAGGCCGGCGACCACCTCTACGGCTTCTGGACCGACGCCGACCACCCCCGAGGGGTATGGCGCCGCACCACCTGGGCGTCGTACCGCACCGAGGAGCCGGCCTGGGAGGTGCTGGTCGACGTCGACGCGCTCGCGGCCGCGGAGGACGTGCCGTGGGTGTGGCAGGGGGCCGCCCTCCTGCGCCCCGGACACGACCGTGCCCTGGTGCACCTGTCCCGCGGCGGCTCCGACGCGGGCACCACCCGCGAGCTGGACCTGACCACGGGGTTCTTCGTCCCCGCGCCGGAGGGCTTCGCCAAACCCGAGGCCAAGGGCAGCCTGACGTGGCGGGACCGCGACCACGTGTTCCTCACCACCGCCGACGACCCCACCGGCGCGACCCGCTCGGGGTACCCGCGCACGGTCCGGCTGTGGCGCCGCGGCACGCCCGCCTCCGAGGCGGAGGTCGTCCACACGGTTCCCGAGGAGGACCTCGGGGTGTTCGTGCACCACGACCAGGAACGCGACCAGACCGTGCTCACCCGGGTCCCGGCGTTCTACCGCGAGCAGGCGCTCGTCCTCACCACCGACGGGGTGCAGGCGCTGGACCTGCCCGAGACGGCCTCGATCTCGGTGCACGGGGACCAGGTCGCCGTCGAGCTGCGCCACGCCTGGCGTCCGCGACCCGGGCTGGAGTACGCACCCGGCGCCCTGGTGGTGGCCCCGCTGCCGGCCGTCCTGACGGACCCGGCCACGGCACCGTGGACCTGCCTGGTCGCCCCGGACGAGCGCTCCGCCCTCGTCGGCCTCAGCTGGACCGCCCACCAGCTCGTCACGACCACCCTGCAGGAGGTGCGGCACACCGTCCAGGCGCACCGCAGGACCGCGCAGGGATGGGTCACCACCGACCTCACCGACGCACTGGAGGTCGGCCTGCGGACCGTGAGCCTGTCGGCGGTCGACGACCACGAGAGCGACGACCTGTGGGTCGTCACGACCGGCTTCCTCGACCCGATGACCCTCTCGCTGGCCCACCTCGAGGAGGGCCAGGGACAGGACCTGCGGCTCGAGACCCTGCGGCAGGCGCCGCAGCGCTTCGACGCCAGCGGCCTGGAGGTGACCCAGCAGTGGGCCACGTCCGCGGACGGCACCCGCGTGCCCTACTGGCAGGTGGGTCCTGCCGACCTGCCCGGGGACGGCTCGACACCGACGGTGCTGCACGGGTACGGCGGCTTCGAGCACGCCCTCACCCCTGCCTACGACCCCATCGTCGGCCGGGCCTGGCTGGCGCACGGCCACGTGCACGTCGTCGCCGGCATCCGCGGGGGCGGGGAGTTCGGCCCGCGCTGGCACCAGGCGGCCCTCCAGGAACAGCGTCCGCGGGCCTACGAGGACTTCGTCGCGGTCGCCCGCGACCTCGTCGCCCGCGGCGTGACCTCCGTGCCCCGGCTGGGGACGACCGGGCGCAGCAACGGCGGCCTGCTCGTGGGCAACATGCTCACCGGCTACCCGGAGGACTTCGGGGCCGTCGTCTGCCAGGTGCCGCTGCTCGACATGGGGCGCTACCACCACCTGCTGGCCGGGGCCTCGTGGATGGCGGAGTACGGCGACCCGGACGACCCCGAGCAGTGGGAGTGGCTGCAGACCTTCTCCCCCTACCAGCGCTTCGACCCCGAGCGGCCGACCCCGCCGGTCTACCTCGCGACCTCGACCCGCGACGACCGGGTGCACCCCGGCCACGCCCGCAAGATGGCGGCGCTGCTGGAGGAGCACGGGCGCGACGTGACCTACTGGGAGAACACCGAGGGTGGGCACGGGGGCGCCAGCACCGCCGCGCAGTGGGCGACGTGGCACGCCCTCGCGTGGGCCTTCCTGCACGAGCGGCTCACCGGCTGAGGCGGTCCGCCGCGGGACCGCTCAGAGCAGGACCGTGGCGAAGGTGCCCGTCTGCACCATGCCGACCCGGCGGTAGGTCGCCAGGGCCGGGGCGTTGAAGTCGTTGACGTAGAGGGTGACGACCGGGGCGACGTGCCGGATGGTGTGCTCGACCACGGCGGCCATCGCCGGCGCCGCCACCCCCTGGCCGCGCCAGCGCGGGTTCACCCAGACCCCCTGCACCTGGGCCACCCCCAGCGCCACCGAGCCGAGGTCGGCCTTGAAGACGACCTCCCCGTCCTCCACCCGCACCAGCGTGTGCCCCTCGTCGACGAGGCCCGCCACGGCGCGACGGTATGCCGTGGCGTTGCCGCGGTAGGGCGGGTAGCCGATCTCCTCGGTGAACATCGCCGCGGCGGCGGGGAGCACCAGGTCGACCTCCTCCGGCCGGGCCGGCCGCACCTGCGGGTCCAGCGGCACGCCGACCTCGCTCGGCAGGGCCTGCATCGTCATCACCGGCTGGTTGCGGCGCACCTCGCGCGGCTCGCCCCAGTGACGGCGCAGGCGGCCCCACAGGTCCAGCACCTGGTCGGCGGGGCCGAAGACCGAGCTCGCGGTCGCCCGGCGCTTGACCACGGTGCCCGCCAGCGCCCCCAGCGCGCGCGGGCTGGCGCCGACAGGGACCACGTTGGCCGCGCACCAGCACAGGGCGTGCTCACCGCCGGTCTCGTAGCCGTAGAGGGGTCCGCGGGTGCCGACCAGACCGCTCTCCCGGATGCGCGCGGCGACGAAGACATTGCTGACCGGGTCCTCGGCGCACACGTCGAGGGCACGCCGGACGTCCTGCAGACCGTAGGCGCGCACGCTCGACGTCCCGGAGCCGAGGGTGCGCAGCATGCCCCCAGCCTGCCCCACCCTCGGCGCTCGTGCGACACGGGCCCGCGCGAGGCCCTCCACCTGCCCCGACGCCCGGGGCCGTGCCCTTGCGGGACAGGTCAGGTCAGGGCAGGATCGGAGGGCACCACGGGACGTCCACGACCGGAAGGCCACCATGCAGCCTCGCCCACTCGACCCCGCCAGCCGCGAGCAGGCGATCCAGGCCCTCAAGGAGTCGGGTGCCGGCGGCCGGCCGCTCGACGTGCTGGTCATCGGCGGTGGGGTCACCGGGGCGGGGGTGGCGCTCGACGCGGCCACGCGGGGGCTGTCGACGGTCGTCGTCGAGGCGCAGGACTGGGCGTCCGGCACCTCGCAGTGGTCCACCAAGCTCGTGCACGGTGGCCTGCGCTACCTGCAGATGCTCGACTTCAAGCTGGTGCACGAGGCGCTCACCGAGCGCGGTCTGCTGCTCAAGACCCTGGCCCCGCACCTCGTCAAGCCGATGCCCTTCCTCATCCCCCTGGAGCACCGGGTGTGGCAGCGGGCCTACTACGGCGCCGGGGTCACCCTCTACGACGTGCTGGCCAACCTCATGCCCGGGCGGCGCGCCCTGCCCATCCACCAGCACACCACGCGTGGCGGGCTGAGCAAGCAGTTCCCCGACCTGCGCCACGAGACGGCCATCGGCGCGGTCAAGTACTACGACGCCACCGTCGACGACGCCCGGCTCGTCTCCACCCTGGTCCGCACCGCCCACACCTACGGCGCGCGCGCCGCGAGCCGCACCGAGGTCGTCAGCATCGTCAAGGACGAGCACGGCAAGGCCGTCGGCGCCGAGCTGGTCGACCTCGAGACCGGGGAGCGCTTCGAGGCCCGGGCCGAGCACGTCATCAGCTGCACCGGCGTCTGGACCGACGACGTCTCCGGGCTGGCCGACACCGACGGCGGGCTGAACGTGCTGGCCTCCAAGGGCATCCACCTGGTCATCCCCCGCGAGCGCATCCAGGGCACCTCGGGGCTGTTCCTGCAGACCGAGAAGTCGGTGCTGTTCTTCATCCCCTGGTCGCGCTACTGGATCCTGGGCACCACCGACACCCCCTGGGAGCTGGACCGGCAGAACCCGGTGGCCACGGCGGCGGACATCGACTACGTGCTCGAGCACGCCAACGCCGTGCTCAAGACGACCCTCACCCGGGACGACGTCGTCGGCTGGTATGCCGGTCTGCGCCCGCTGCTGCAGCCGGGCACCAAGGAGGGCACGGACTCGGCGAAGGTCAGCCGGGAGCACACCGTCGCCAGCCCCGTGCCCGGGCTCACCGTCATCGGCGGCGGCAAGCTCACGACCTACCGGGTCATGGCCAAGGACGCCGTGGACTTCGCGCTCGGCGGCAAGGCCGACGACCTGCCCTGCGTGACCGACCAGATCCCGCTGCTGGGCGCGGTCGGCGAGGCCGCCATGCGGCACCGGATGCCGGCCCTGCGCGAGCAGCACGGCTGGAGCGAGCAGATGACCGACCACCTGCTCCACCGCTACGGGTCGCTGGTGGAGGAGCTGCTCGAGCTCATCGAGGCCGACCCCTCCCTGGCCCGCACCCTCGAGCACTCCAGCGCCTACCTGCGCGCCGAGGTCGCCCACGCCTGCCGCACCGAGGGGGTCCTGCACCTGGAGGACCTCATGATGCGCCGCACCCGGCTCATCTACGAGGCACCCCGCAAGGGCCTGGACACGGTCCCCGAGATCGCCGACATCGCGGCGGCCGAGCTGGGCTGGGACGAGGAGAAGAAGCAGGCCGAGATCGAGGCCTACACCGCCCGCGCGGAGGCGGAGATCGCGGCCGCCGCCGAGCCGGACGACGAGAGCGCCGCCCGGGTCCGGGACCACCTCGGTGAGGTCGCCCCGCTCCAGGCGATGGGGGCGGGCAAGGACGCCTGACCCCCGGGGGTCCCGGACGCCCGTCCGGGCCCGTGAGCACAGAAAGGATCCTGCGACGTGGGAGAGATCTTCATCTCAGAGGTGCTCGGCACGATGATGCTGCTGCTCTTCGGCTGTGGTGTGGTGGCCAACGCCATCCTCCCCAAGACCAAGGGCACCGGAGGCGGCGCGAGCGCCGCCTGGCTGCTCATCAACTTCGGCTGGGGCCTCGGCGTCTTCGCCGGCGTCTTCACCGCCTACAAGTCCGGGGCGCACATCAACCCGGCCGTCACGGTCGGGCTGCTGGCCAACGGTGCCGAGGAGTTCGCCCCGGGCGTGGCCGCCAGCATCGGCAACGCCGCCATCTACATCCTGGCGCAGCTGCTCGGGGCCTTCCTCGGCGCCGTGCTCTGCTGGGTGGCCTACAAGCAGCACTTCGACGCCGACGGCGACCCCGCCGCCAAGCTCGGGGTCTTCTCGACCGGCCCGGAGATCCGCAACTACGGCTGGAACTTCGCCACCGAGGTCATCGGCACCTTCGTCCTGGTCTTCGTCGTCATCATGTTCGGCAACACCCCCAACGAGCTCGGTCCCCTGGCCGTGGCCCTGCTCGTCGTCGGTATCGGTGCCAGCCTCGGTGGCCCGACCGGGTACGCGATCAACCCGGCCCGTGACCTCGGTCCGCGCATCGCCCACGCCGTCCTGCCCATCCCGGGCAAGGGCACCAGCGACTGGGGCTACTCCTGGGTGCCGATCGCCGGACCGGTCGTCGGCGGCATCCTGGCCGGCCTCGTAGCCGCGCTGTACGGCTGAGACCACCCCATCCACAACGACGTGAAGGAGCGCATCCATGGCTGACTACGTCCTGGCGATCGACCAGGGAACCACCAGCACCCGTGCCATCGTGTTCACCAAGAGCGGTGAAATCCACTCGGTCGGGCAGAAGGAGCACGAGCAGATCTTCCCCAGGGCGGGTTGGGTCGAGCACGACCCGGCCGAGATCTGGCAGAACACCAAGGAGGTCATCGGCATCGCCCTGGGCAAGGGTGGGGTCGGCAACGACGAGCTGGCGGCCATCGGCATCACCAACCAGCGGGAGACCGCGGTCGTGTGGGACAAGAACACCGGTGAGGCCGTCTACAACGCCATCGTCTGGCAGGACACCCGGACCGACAAGGTCGTCGCCGACCTGGCGGGCGAGGAGGGTGCGGACAGGTACAAGCACATCTGCGGGCTCCCGCTCGCGACGTACTTCTCCGGACCCAAGGTCAAGTGGATCCTCGACAACGTCGAGGGCGCCCGGGAGAAGGCCGAGGCCGGTGACCTCCTCTTCGGCAACACCGACAGCTGGACGGTCTGGAACCTCACCGGCGGCACCGAGGGCGGCGTGCACGTCACCGATGTCACCAACGCCTCCCGCACGATGCTCATGGACCTGCAGTCCCTCAGCTGGTCCGAGCAGGTGGCCTCCGACATGGGCATCCCGCTGTCGATGCTGCCGGAGATCAGGTCCTCGGCGGAGGTCTACGGCGAGAGCACGAAGCTGCACGTGCCGATCGCCGGAATCCTCGGCGACCAGCAGGCCGCGACCTTCGGGCAGGCCTGCTTCGAGAAGGGCATGAGCAAGAACACCTACGGCACGGGCAACTTCATGCTGCTCAACACCGGGACCGAGATCGTGCCGAGCGAGAACGGCCTGCTCACGACGGTGTGCTACAAGATCGGCGACCAGGACGCCGTGTATGCCCTGGAGGGCTCGATCGCGGTGACCGGGTCCCTGGTGCAGTGGCTGCGGGACAACATCGGGCTCATCTCGGACGCGCCGGAGATCGAGCGGCTGGCGACCCAGGTCGACGACAACGGCGGCTGCTACATCGTGCCGGCCTTCTCGGGGCTCTTCGCGCCCTACTGGAAGGACGACGCCCGCGGCGCCATCGTGGGTCTGACCCGTTACGTCAACAAGAACCACATCGCCCGGGCGGCGCTGGAGTCCACGGCGTTCCAGACCCGCGAGGTCTCCGACGCGATGAACGCCGACTCCGGTGTCGAGCTGACCGAGCTGCGGGTGGACGGCGGCATGGTGGCCAACGAGACCCTCATGCAGTTCCAGGCCGACATCCTCGGGGTCGACGTGGTCCGCCCCAAGGTGGCGGAGACGACCGCGCTCGGGGCCGCCTACGCGGCCGGCATCGCCGTCGGGTTCTTCAGCGGTGAGCAGGACGTCATCGACAACTGGGAGGAGGGCCAGCGCTGGAGCCCCACGATGAAGGACGCCGAGCGCGACCGGCTCTACCGCCAGTGGAAGAAGGCGGTGACCAAGACCTTCGACTGGGTCGACGAGGACGCCGAGGCCGCGGAAGAGGCTGCCGAGGAGGCCGAGAGCGCCTGACCGGCATCGATTCGGTCACGATCCGGCCCGGGTGAGCGCGTCTCGCCCGGGCCGGACGTAGGGTGCGCCCATGAAGAACTCCTTCCTTCCCGTGATCGGCGCCGCCACCCTGGCGCTCACCCTGGCCGCCTGCGGCTCCGACGACTCCGGCAGCGACTCCGGCGGAGAGGCCGCCGGCGCCGACCTCGACCTCGTGACCGAGGGCACCCTGACCGTCTGCTCCGACGTCCCCTACCCCCCGTTCGAGGACTTCGACGAGTCTTCCGAGACCGGGTTCACCGGATTCGACGTGGACATCGTGAGCGCGGTGGCCGAGGGTCTGGGCCTCGAGCTCGAGATCAAGGACTCCTCCTTCGACGGTCTCCAGTCGGGGCTTGCCCTGAACTCGGGTGACTGCGACCTGGCGGCCTCCGCCATGACGATCACCGAGGACCGCCAGGAGAACCTCGCCTTCTCCGACGGCTACTACGACTCCCAGCAGTCGCTGCTGGTCCCCGCGGACTCCGACATCGCCGGGATCGAGGACCTCGCCGGACGGACCGTCGGGGTGCAGCAGGGCACCACCGGCGAGGCCTACACCAACGAGAACGCACCCGAGGCGACCATCACCGCCTTCCCCAGCGACGCCGAGATGTACCAGGCGCTCCAGGCGGGCCAGGTCGAGGCGCTCCTGCAGGACCTGCCGGTCAACGTGGAGCACGCCAGGGACGGTGACTACGAGATCGTCGAGGAGTACTCCACCGACGAGACCTACGGTCTGGCCATGCAGCTGGACAACACGGCGCTCGTGGAGGCCGTCAACGAGCAGCTGACCGAGCTGCGGGACAGCGGGGAGTACGACGAGATCTACGACACCTACTTCAGCGCCGAGGACTGATCGGCCCCGCCTCATGGGTTCTCTGACCCGTACGCAGCGGCAGCGCGCCGTCCGGCTCGCTCTCTACGCCCTGTTCGTCCTCCTGGTCGTCGTCTTCGCGCTGATCGCGGACTGGGAGGCGATCTCGAGCAACTTCTTCCTGCGCGAAGGGTTCACCGAGACCTGGCAGGACTTCGTCTTCGTCGGTGCCAAGAACACCATCCTCTACACGCTCATCGCCTTCGTCGGCGGATTCGTGCTGGCGATGGTCCTGGTGCTCATGAAGCTCGCCCCGATCGCACCCTTCCGGTGGGTGGCCACCGCCTACATCGAGCTCTTCCGCGGGCTGCCCGCCCTCGTCGTCATCCTCTTCATGGCCTTCGGCGTGCCGATCGCCTTCGGAGGATGGCGCCCACCGGGCGGGACGATCGGCGCCGGGCTCGTCGCCCTCATGCTCGTGGCCGGTGCCTACATGGCCGAGACGCTCCGGGCCGGCATCGAGGCGGTCCCCAAGGGCCAGACCGAGGCGGCCCGGAGCCTGGGGATGAGCGGACCGTGGACCATGGCCACGGTCGTCATGCCCCAGGCGCTGCGCATCGTCATCCCCCCGCTGACCAACGAGCTGGTGATCCTCATCAAGGACACGTCGCTGCTCTTCGTCGTCGGGATGGCCGCCAACCAGAAGGAGCTCACCACGATGGCGCGCGACTTCATGACCAGCGGGCCGTCGGCCGGCACCGCGACGAGTCTCATCTTCGCCTGCCTCATGTACCTCGCCATCACCCTGCCGCTCACCCGCGTGGTGGCGTGGCTCGAGCGCCGACAGAAGAGGTCCCGCTGATGCCGCAGCAGCTGCACCCCACCCAGGAGATCGACCACGGCGCCCCGGCGATCGAGGTCCGTGACCTGCACAAGTCGTTCGGCGACAACCACGTCCTCACCGGCATCGACTTCCACGTCGACAAGGGCCAGGTGGTCTGCGTCATCGGCCCGTCCGGCTCCGGCAAGTCGACGCTGCTGCGTTGCGTCAACCGGCTGGAGGAGCCGACCTCGGGGCAGGTGCTCATCGAGGGCATCGACATCACGGACCCCGAGACCGAGCTCGACGCCGTCCGGTCCCGGATCGGCATGGTGTTCCAGCAGTTCAACCTCTTCAGCCACATGACCGTCCTGCGCAACCTCACCATCGCCCAGCAGCGGGCCAAGAAGCGCAGCCGCAGGGAGGCCGAGGAGATCGCCCGTGCCAACCTCGACCGGGTCGGGCTGTCGGACAAGGTCGACGCCTACCCGGCCCACCTGTCCGGCGGCCAGCAGCAGCGCGTGGCCATCGCCCGGGCGCTGTCGATGGACCCGGACATGATGCTCTTCGACGAGCCCACCTCGGCGCTGGACCCCGAGCTGGTCGGGGACGTGCTGGACGTCATGAAGACGTTGGCGGCCGAGGGCATGACGATGATGGTCGTCACCCACGAGATGGGCTTCGCCCGGGAGGTCGGTGACGAGCTGGTCTTCATGGCCGACGGGGTCATCTGCGAGGAGGGTGACCCCCGAGAGGTGCTCGCGCACCCGCGGGAGACGCGCACCCAGGAGTTCCTCTCCAAGGTCCTCTAGCGACCGGGCGTCGCCTGTGGTGGCCCGTGCGACGACCACGGGCGACACCGGTGCTGAGGGGCTCAGCGCTCGACGAGGTCCTTGAGCCTGGCCAGGCCCCGCTCGAAGTCCTTGCCGACGAGCCGGTCCATCGACAGGACCCGGCCGAGCAGCCGCATCACGCCGGTGTGCTGCCCGGCCATGGTCCAGGTCACCAGGGTCCGGTCCCCGTCGGGCTGCGGGAGCAGGTCGAACCGGATGTCGTTGTCGGTCGGGAACGGCTTCTCGAAGTGCAGGTCGATCTGCACCGAGCGCGGCGCCTGGGCCCCGCTGATCCGCATCGTCCCGGCACCGGCCTTGGTGCTGCCGTCCCAGGCGTACTCCGACCCGACCCCCGACTTGGGCCCGGTGTAGCTGCGGTGCATGCGCGGGTCCAGCGCCTCCCACGGCGACCAGTCCCGCCAGCGCCGGAAGTCGACGAGCTCGGTGAAGATCCGCTCGGGATCCGCCTGCACGAGGATGCTGCGTGAGGCGGCGTAGGGCAGCGGGGCCAGGGCCATGCGGGTCCCTCCTGTCACTGGTCGAACCACTGGGGCTCGTCGGGGTCCGGCCAGACCAGCTCCGGACGCTGCAGGTCGGTGTTGTCGACGATCCACTCCGGCGCCCAGGTGCGGGCCTGGAGCCGGTAGAGGCGCTGGGCCTCAACGTAGCGCGCGTTCGCCGGATGACCCGGCACGGTGTCCCCGGACACGCGGGACCCGGGGAAACGGGCCTTGCCCCGCGGCACCGTCACCGACTCCGGTGCCGTGACCAAGCAGGTGGCGTCCCACTCGCCGCGCAGCTCGGGACGGCGCAGGAAGACCCCCTCCACCAGCAGGACGGCGTCGGGGGTGAGGGCGACCGGGTCGGCGGAGACGGGCTCGTCTCGCTGGACGTCGAAGACAGCGGGCACGATGTCCTCGCCCGCCCGGAACGGCCAGAGCACGGCCCGGCGCAGGGCGTCGTAGTCGTAGGAGTCCTGGTAGCAGGTCGCCCCCGTGCGGCCGTGCGCGTAGCGCTCCTGGCGGGGGTGGTGGAAGCCGTCGACCGAGACCGCGTGCAGCTCCCGTCCGGCCACGTGCGGGGCGAGGGCCACCAGCTCGGCCGCCATCCGCGTCTTCCCCACCCCGTCCGGGCCGTCCAGGGCGATGACCGCGCGCTCCCCCGGGCGGACGGCGAGCATGAGACCCAGCAGGTCGACGAGGACGAGCTGGCGCAGCGGCAGGAATCCGGGAGCGGTCACCTGCTCGAGGGTATGCGGTGGGTGTCGCCCCACTCCATGTAGACGCCGTTCTCGAGCAGCGTGGCGTCCGGTGGCGGCGGCTTCTCGACGAACCCGAAGGTGCGGTAGAGCGAGCGGGCGCGGGTGTTGTCCGCGCTCACGTCGAGCCAGACCCGGCGGACCCGGGGGCCGGCCAGCGCGTGCTCGAGCAGGTGGCGCAGGAGCAGCCGCCCCAGCCCCTGGCCCCGGCCCTCCGGGGCCACGACCATGCGGCGGATCTCCACGACGTCACCACCGCCGACGCCGACGAGGATGCCGAAGGCGATGACCCGGTCGAGCCGGTCGACCAGCACCCAGTGCTCGAGGTCGGGGTCCTGCAGCGCCTGTTCGTGCCAGTCGTGGCCGCCCTGGCCGAGGAAGGGGCTGGTGTCCATCGCCTCCTCGAAGCTCACCACGGCCGCGAGGTCGCTCGGGCGGGTCTGCCGCAGGTGGGACCCGACCACCAGGCCACCACGGTCCCGACCCAGCGGACGGTCCCGCACGTGCGGCGTCCCGCTGGCCCGGGGGGTCGTGACGACGATCATCTCCAGGTCGTCGTCCCCGTCGTTGCGCATGAAGTGCCGGGTGCGTGGCGGCACCTCGATGCCGGACTCGGGAGGCACCTGCACCTCGCGGCGCCCGAGCGTCATCGTGCCGGTGCCGGCGAGGACGTAGAAGAACTGGCGACCCCGGTCGTGGGTGTGCGGCTGGGCCGCGGTGCCGGACGGCATGTGCTCGTGCACGACGGTCAGGTCGGTGCGGTCCACGAGGTGGAACGCACGGCACACCTCGTGCCACGTCGACTGGCGGGCGGTCTGCCGGCTGATGGGGTCCGGTGCCATGACCAGACGTTACCCGGTGCCCTGGTGCCGGCGGGTCACCCGACGGTCACGGTGGCCCCGGCCGACGAGCCGGCGCCGTCCTCCGGCTCGCCCATCTCCTCCGCGATGCGCATGGCCTCGTCCAGCAGGGTCTCGACGATCTGGCTCTCGGGGACGGTCTTGATGACCTCCCCCTTGACGAAGATCTGGCCCTTGCCGTTGCCCGAGGCGACCCCGAGGTCGGCCTCGCGGGCCTCGCCCGGTCCGTTGACGACGCAGCCCATGACGGCCACCCGCAGCGGCACCTCGAGCCCCTCCAGGCCGGCGGTGACCTCCTCGGCGAGCGTGTAGACGTCGACCTGCGCCCGACCGCAGGAGGGGCAGGAGACGATCTCGAGCTTGCGCGGCTTGAGGTTGAGGCTCTGGAGGATCTGGTTGCCCACCTTGACCTCCTCGACCGGCGGCGCGGACAGCGAGACCCGGATGGTGTCGCCGATGCCCTGGGAGAGGAGCGCCCCGAAGGCGACCGAGGACTTGATGGTGCCCTGGAAGGCCGGGCCCGCCTCGGTGACCCCGAGGTGCAGGGGCCAGTCACCCCGCTCCGAGAGCATCTCGTAGGCGCGCACCATGACGACCGGGTCGTTGTGCTTGACCGAGATCTTGAAGTCGTGGAAGTCGTGCTCCTCGAAGAGGCTCGCCTCCCACACCGCGGACTCCACGAGCGCCTCGGCGGTCGGCTTGCCGTACTTGTCCAGCAGCCGCTTGTCCAGCGACCCGGCGTTGACCCCGATGCGGATCGAGACTCCGGCGTCCTTGGCGGCCCGCGCGATCTGCTTCACCTGGTCGTCGAACTTGCGGATGTTGCCCGGGTTGACCCGGACCGCCGCGCACCCGGCGTCGATCGCCGCGTAGACGTACTTGGGCTGGAAGTGGATGTCGGCGATCACCGGGATCTGCGACTTCTTCGCGATCGCCGGGAGGGCGTCGGCGTCGTCCTGGCTGGGGCAGGCCACCCGCACGATGTCGCACCCGGTCGCGGTGAGCTCGGCGATCTGCTGCAGGGTCGCGTTGATGTCGGTCGTCGGCGTGGTCGTCATCGACTGGACCGAGATCGGGGCGTCACCACCCACCTCCACCTTGCCGACCTTGATCTTGCGGGTCGGGCGCCGGGGCGCGAGGACGGGGGGCGGGGCGGAGGGCATACCGAGCGAGATGGGGACACCAGCAGTCATGGGGTCATTGTCGCACCCCGGGCTGGTGTCTCCCTGGGGGACCGCTGGGCGCGTCAGCCGATCTGCACGGGGCGGACGATGTCGGCGTAGATGAGCAGCACGGTCATGCCCAGGAGGCCGAGGGCCACCGCGTAGGCGATCGGCAGGGCGGCAGCCGTGTCCACCGGGCCGGGCGCGGGCCGGCGGAACACCCGCGCCCAGGTCTTCTTCACGCCCTCCCACGACGCCCCGGCGATGTGGCCGCCGTCGAGCGGCAGCAGCGGGATGAGGTTGAAGACGAAGAGGGCCATGTTGAGGGAGGCCAGCAGCGACACCAGCAGCCAGAAGCGGTCCTGGGCGGTCTCCACCAGTCCGTCCAGGCCGTCGTGGGTGACCTCGCCGGCCACGCGTCCGACCCCGACCACCGACATGGGTCCGTTGGGGTCACGGGCCTCGGTGCCGAAGGCGGCCTGGGCCACGTCCACCATCCGCTGCGGGAGGGTGAGCACGATGCCGGCGGTGCCGGTGAACATGTCCGCGGTGGCCGCGACAGGACCGAGCTCGACGACCTCCGGCGAGGCGCCGAGGAACCAGACCTCCCCGGTGACGGGCTCACCGTCCGCGTCCCGGACCGGGGTCCCGTCAGCCTCGACCAGCGTGCGCTCCCGTTGCACCAGGTCGGCCGTGAGCGTCTGCTCGGCGCCGTCACGCTCGATGACGAACTCCGTCGTCCCCCCCGCGTTCTGGATGGCGAACATGGTGTCGGACCAGTCCTGCACCCGCTCCCCACCCACGGACACGATCGTGTCGCCGGCCTGCAGACCGGCGGCGACCGCCGGGGACGGGGGCTGCCCGGCGCAGTCCTCGCTGGTGACGTCCTCGTTGACGCAGGTCGAGACCTGCCCGATGGTCGAGGTCGCCGCGGGGATCCCCGGTCCGAGCACCAGCATCGTCACGAGGCCGAAGCTCAGCGCGAGGTTCATCAGCGGACCGCCGGACATGACGACGATCCGCTTCCAGACCGGCAGGCGGTAGAAGACGCGGTCCTCGTCGCCGGGCCCGACCTCCTCCAGGGACTCCTCCCGGGCCTGCTCGACCATGAGGTGCAGCGGGTTGGAGCTGCTGGCCCGCAGCCGGCCGCCGTCACCGGCGCGGGGCGGGAACATCCCGATCATCCGGATGTAGCCGCCCAACGGGATCGCCTTGACGCCGTACTCGGTCTCCCCCCGGGTGCGTGACCAGAGCGTGGGGCCGAAACCCACCATGTACTGAGTCACCCGGACCTTGAAGAGCTTGGCGGGGACGAGGTGGCCGATCTCGTGCAGGGCGATCGAGACGGCGATGCCCACGAACACCACGAGCACGCCGAGCAGGTAGAGCATGCGACCTCCTCCTCAGCCCCGGCCGAGGGACTGGATCCGGTGGGCGGCGGCGGCCCGCGCCCAGGCGTCGGCGGCCAGCACGTGGTCCACCGAGAGGTCAACACCTGCGGCGGCGGTGGAGTTCCCGGCGTGCTCGCCCACGACCTGTCCGACGACCTCGACGATGCCGGTGAAGGGCAGCGTGCCGGCGTGGAACGCCGCGACGCACACCTCGTTGGCGGCGTTGTAGACCGCCGGGAAGGTGCCGCCCTCCTGGCCGACCTGACGGGCCAGTCGGACCGCGGGGAAGGCCTCGTCGTCCAGCGGCAGGAACTCCCAGCTCGTGGCCCGGCTCCAGTCGCAGGCCGGGGCGACGTCGGCCAACCGGTCCGGCCAGGCCAGACCGAGCGCGATGGGGATGTGCATGGTCGGGGGCGAGGCCTGCGCGATCGTCGAGCCGTCGACGAACTCGACCATGGAGTGGACGACCGACTGCGGGTGGACCACCACGTCGATGGCCTCGAAGGGGACGTCGAAGAGCAGGTGGGCCTCGATGACCTCCAGGCCCTTGTTGACCAGGGTCGCCGAGTTGGTGGTGACCACCTGTCCCATGTCCCAGGTGGGGTGGGCCAGCGCCTGCTGCGGGGTGACCCGCGCCAGCTGGTCCCGGGTCATGCCGCGGAAGGGTCCCCCGCTGGCGGTGAGCACCAGCCGGCGCACCTCCTCGGCCCTGCCCGAGCGCAGCGCCTGCGCGATGGCGCTGTGCTCGGAGTCGACCGGCACGATCTGCCCGGGCGCGGCGGCACCGGTGACGAGGCGGCCGCCGACGATGAGCGACTCCTTGTTGGCCAGGGCGAGGGTGCTGCCCGCGCCCAGCGCGGCGAGGGTCGGGCGCAGGCCGATGCTGCCGGTGACCCCGTTGAGCACGACGTCGGCCCCTGCACCCGAGACCTGCACCACCCCCTCGGCCCCCGTGAGGACCTCGGGCCGGTATGCCGGCCGCCCCGCCGCGCGGGCGGCCTCCGAGAGGGCCTCCTCGAGGTCGGCGCCGGCCGTGCCGTCCTCCCGGGCGACGGCCACCTGCGGGACCTCGAGCTCGACGGCCTGGGCCGCGAGCAGCCGCAGGTCGCTCCCCCCCGCCGCCAGGGCCTGCACCCGGAACCGGTCGGGGTGCGCGCGGACGACGTCGATGGCCTGGGTGCCGATCGAGCCGGTCGAGCCGAGGATGGTCAGGGTGCGTGCGCTCACACCGGTCATTGTGCCTTCCGGCGCCGTCAGCCCGGCGCGTGGCGGGGCAGCGGCACCGGCTCGACCACCCGCGACACCCACTCGCGCACCAGCGCGCGCAGCGCGTCCGGTGACGTCGGGGCGAAGGTCAGCCTCGGCGGTGCGGCGGGGCGGTCGTCCAGGACGCCGGCCGTGGACGGGCCCTCTCGCGGCGTGGCGGGGGCCCAGGCGACGTGGCAGCCCGACTCCCCGACGGCGAGCAGGACGGACTCCTCGGTCCCCGAGCCGGGGCGCGCGAGGGTGAGCTCGGCCAGCAGGCCCGCCCCGAGCGCGGCCGCCGCGGCGTCCGGGTCGTCCGGGTCGAGCACCACCGGCTCACCCCGACCCGCTCGCGCGTCCGGGGGCAGCACCGGGGTGAGGGCCTCCTCGGCCAGCTGTCCCGGGTCTACGAGCAGGTCGAGCCCGTGCCACCCACCCGCGTGCAGGTCCTCGACGACGCCGCCGGCCGCGACGAGGTGCAGCAGGCGCAGGTCGGGCCGCTCCTCGGCGCCGGCGAGCCGTCGCTCCACGACGAGCAGGGCCTCGGCGGCCAGCCGCACGTCGAGCATGACGAGCACGAGGTCGGTGAACGCGGTCCCGGCGGCGAGCGCGCCGTCGGCGTCGAGCAGACCGCGACCCTGCAGCGACAGCAGCGCCTCGGCCCGGTCCGGCCGGGGCCGCTCCTGGGCCGCAGGGGGGCCGGCGCGCGGTGTCGGGCCGGTGACGCGGCCGAGCCGGGCAGCACCCTCGCCGAGGGTGGCGGCGTCGAGGGTGGCGGGGTCGAGGGTGTCGGCGCCGGGGGTGGCGGCGTCGAGCGACCGGTCGTGCGCGTCCTCGAGCAGCTCGAGCTCGACGGCTGTCACCACCAGGACCGGCCCACCCGGGAGGCCGGGACCGGGCGGGGTGGTCCCGGTCTCGGGCCGGCCGTCCAGGTCGCTCACGGGAGCCACCGCCCGAGGCGCACCGGGCCGGGCAGCACGGGCGCGCGGACGACCGGCATGAGCAGCGGGTCGCCCGCCCTGCGCCACCACTCGCGGACCGGCTCGGTCCCGGGCAGGCGACCGACGAGGCGGTCGACCAGCTCGCGGGAGGGCAGCCGCACCCTCCCCCCGGGCAGCCCCACGACCCGGTGGCGGACGCCGGCGGGTCCGAGGAGGCTCTCGCGGACCCCCCGCAGCCGACTCAGGGCCCGCTGCGACGCGACGGCCACCCGTCGACCGGTCCGCTGCAGGAAGGGAGGGCCGTGCCTCCGGGCATACCGGACGAGGGCCGAGCCACCGTCCCACGCCGCGTTGCCCGACGACCAGGCCGCCCACACCGTGAGGAGGCCGACGCCGACGCCACCGACCGCCGGGTGGAGGGCCGTGCCCGGCACGACCATGAACCCCCCGACGATCCCGGCGGCCGCCAGACCCCTCGTCACCTCGCCCCGCCAGCCGGCGTAACCGCCCCCGTCCCGCACGTCGCCCCAGGCCCCGAGCCAGGCCGTGACGAGGCGGTGCGGCCCGGGGACGAGCGCCACCCGGCCGAGGGCCGCCCCTCCGCGGACCCGCACCAGGGCCCGCAGCCGGGACAGCGCCCGCGCGGCCCGACGCAGCGCCTGCCGCCGGAGGTCGGCGGCCCGGGACCAACGGGCCCTCGCCAGCTGGACCGCGAGCTGGGTGGTGCGGACGACCCGCTCACCGGTCCCCCAGGCATACCCGAACGCCTCCACGGCCTTCCGGGGCGCGGTGGCCAGGTCGCGCACCTCCTGGAGGAGGTCCCAGGCCTGCGCCACCCGGCGTGCGGCGGCGCGCTCCTGCTCCCGGAACTCGTCCTCGACGGCCGCGACCCGCCGCCGCGCGAGCGCCTCCTCGTGCTGCAGCTGCTCGATGCGACGCCGCCGGAGCAGCTCGAGCCCCGGCTCGGGCGGCGGTCCCGGCAGCTGCAGCGCCAGGACCTCGGCCCGGGCCCGCTCGGCCCGCCGGGTCCACGTGCTCACCTCCTGGCTCGCCACCCGTGCCGCGGCCGCGCAGTCCAGCACCGCCGTCGCCGCCTCCCGGGGCGCCCCCGCCGCCGCGCGGGTGACCCGGTGCACGGCACGGGTCCGCGCGGACGCCTCCCAGGCGGCGAGCCCCGACCACCCCGGCTGCTGCGGGGCCCCGCCCAGCAGCCGGTCGGCCGCGGCCTCGATCTGCTCCCCGGCCGCGCGCAGCGACCACGCCGCCCGCTCCATCTCCTCCGGCGACGTCCGCAGGACCGACGTGCTCACGGCACCATCCCTGCCCTCGGGCCGCGGGCCCACCCCCCGGCCAGGGACCTCTCCAGCTCGAGGTAGTCCGCCCGCGCCTGGCGCACCGCCCGCGCCAGCGACTCCCCCTGCCCGGCGACCTCGCGCAGCCCTGAGCGCCACCGGCCGGCGGCGTCGGTCGCCGCCCGGCTGAGCGGTCCGCCGCCGGCCGCCGCGGCCACGGTCACCAGGGCGCGGGCGAGCCCGTCGGCGACCTCCTCCAGCGCTCCTCCTGCCGCCTCCAGCTCCCCGGCCGCGGCCTGCAGGTGCTCGGCGTCCACGCGCACGGCATACCCCATCGGTGCTCCCCCTCGATCGTCGACCCGGGCCCGGCAGGCCCGACTGACACCGAGGCTAGGGCAGTCGCCGCCGCCCGGGGAGAGTTGTCCACAGGGGACCGGGGCTCACCCCCGGAGCACGGGCCGCAACCCGTCCAGGACCGCGACGTCCTCGATCGTCGAAGGCACCATCGGGGTGTCGCCGTCCGCGATCTGACGCATCGTCCGGCGCAGGATCTTGCCCGACCGCGTCTTGGGCAGCGCGTCCACGACGTCCACCTGGCGTAGGGAGGCCACCGGGCCGACCTCGGCCCGCACCCGGTCCACGAGCTCCTGCCGCAGACGGGCCTCGCCGGCCTCGTCCGGGTCGATCCCGGACTT
The DNA here is from genome assembly GCF_001483745.1 of Serinicoccus chungangensis. Lineage (GTDB taxonomy): Bacteria > Actinomycetota > Actinomycetes > Actinomycetales > Dermatophilaceae > Ornithinicoccus > Ornithinicoccus chungangensis_A. The sequence goes on from NZ_LQBL01000032.1 coordinate 188,886, forward strand.
GAGCACGACCAGGGCGCGGGGCACCTGCCCCTTGAGGTCGTCGGCGACCCCGATGACGGCGCACTCCGCGACCGCCGGGTGCCCGGCCAGCGCCTCCTCCAGGGCGCCGGTGGACAGCCGGTGCCCCGCGACGTTGAGCACGTCGTCGGTGCGACCCATGACGTAGACGTAGCCGTCCTCGTCGACGTAGCCGCCGTCGCCGGACAGGTAGTAGCCGTCGTAGGCGGAGAGGTAGGAGGAGACGTAGCGCTCGTCGTCCTGCCACAGCGTGGGCAGGGTGCCGGGCGGCAGGGGCAGCCGCAGGCAGATCGCCCCCTCCGTCCCGGCAGGCACCTCCTCGCCCCGCTCGTCGAGGACCCGCACGTCGTAGCCGACGGTCGCCGGACCAGGGCTGCCGGGGCGGATGTCCAGCAGCGCGCCGTCGGGGCCGACCGGGTTGATGGCGATCGGCCAGCCGGTCTCGGTCTGCCACCAGTTGTCGACGACCGGGACGCCGAGGTGGTCGGACGCCCACCGCCAGGTGTCCGGGTCGAGGCGCTCCCCGGCGAGGAACAGCGCACGCAGCGAGGAGAGGTCGTGGGCGGGGACGAGCTCGGCGTGCGGGTCCTGCTTCTTGATGGCCCGGATCGCGGTCGGGGCGGTGAACGCCGCGACCGCGCGGTGCTGGGCGATCATCCGCCAGTAGGCACCGGCGTCCGGGGTGCCGACCGGCTTGCCCTCGAAGAGGATGGTCGTGGCCCCGGTGAGCAGCGGGGCGTAGACGATGTAGGAGTGCCCGACCACCCAGCCGACGTCGGAGCCGCACAGCCACGTCTCCCCCGGCCGGACGCCGTAGAGGTGCGTCATCGACCAGCGCAGGGCCACGGCATACCCCCCGCTGTCGCGGACGATGCCCTTGGGCCGCCCGGTCGTGCCGGAGGTGTAGAGCACGTAGAGCGGGTCCGTCGCCCGCACCGGCACGCAGGCCGCCGGGGCGACGGCGTCGGGGTGCATGAGGCTCGCCCAGTCGAGGTCGCGCTCCCCGAGCTCGCAGGTCAGCTGCTCGCGCTGGAGGATGACGCAGTGCTCCGGCTGGTGCGACGAGCGGGCGATCGCCTCGTCGAGCATCGGCTTGTAGGGCACCACCCGGGTCGGCTCGATGCCGCAGCTCGCGGAGACGACGACCGTGGGTCGCGCGTCCTCGATGCGCGCGGCGAGCTCGGCGGGGGCGAAGCCCCCGAAGACCACGGAGTGCACCGCACCGATGCGGGCGCAGGCCAGCATGGTGATGACCGCCTCCGGGACCATCGGGAGGTAGACGACGACGCGGTCGCCCCGGCCCACCCCGAGGTCGCGCAGCACGCCGGCGAAGCGTGCCACGAGGTCCAGCAGCTCGGCGTAGGTCCAGCTGCGGACGGTGCCCGTCACCGGGCTGTCGTGGACGAGGGCCGTCTGGTCGGCGCGCCCGTGCACCACGTGCCGGTCCAGGGCGTTGTAGCAGACGTTGAGGGTGCCGTCCGGGAACCAGCGGTAGAAGGGCGCGTCCGCGTCGTCCAGGACCTCGCGCGGCCGGTGGATCCAGTCGATGTCGCGCGCCGCCTGCTCCCAGAAGGCCCGGGGGTCGGCGAGGCTGGAGGCGACCTGCGCGCGGTAGGCCTGCTGCGGGGTGGCGTCGCTGCTCATGGGGCCATCACACACCCCCGGGACGGGAGCGCGCCAGCGCCGAGCGCCCGGCGGTCGCCCGCGCGCGACGGGCGGTGCCGGGGGCCGCGGACGTCGGCCGTTAGGGTCCCACGGTATGCAGCAGCGCCAGGGTCCGGTGAGCGATCAGGTCTGCGACCGGCCGGTCGGTGCGGGAGAGACGTCCGAGGTGCGCTACGGGCGCGTCGAGCCGCGCCCGTGCCCGGACGAGCGTGAGGTCGAGGACCCCGGCACCTGGCGGCGCTGGCTCCGGACGGAGGGTCCGCTGCCGCCGCTGCGGGTCCAGGGCCTGGACCTCACCCGCGACCGCGACCTGCTGCTGGCCCGCGACGACCTGGGCGACCTCGTGGTGCTCGGCGGTCGCCTGGACGCCGAGGTCGAGGCGCACCTGCGCCGGGCCGGGGCCCTCGTCTTCCCGGCCGCACCGCACGCGCCGGTCGACCCCTACCGGGCCCACCTCTACACCCCGCAGGAGCTCTACGCCGGGGTGGAGGAGCACGGGTACGACCGCACCCCGGACGCGCGCGCCTACCGCTGGTTCGCGGACGCGACGCTGCGCCACGACGCCTACGTCACCGCGCTGCGCGCGATCCACGACGACGCGATGACCGACGCCCTCGTCGCCGCGCTGGAGGGCCGCCAGGTCGTCGGCGTCATGGGCGGGCACGCCCTGCGGCGAGGGACCGAGGACTTCGCCGCCGCGGCCCTGCTCGGTCACCGTCTGGCAGACTCCGGCGCGGTGGTCCTGACCGGCGGCGGTCCGGGCGCCATGGAGGCCGCCAACCTCGGCGCGTGGGCCGGCGACGAGGAGCTCCTCGACCGGGCCCTGCAGGGTCTGGGGCAGGTGCCCGACTTCGCGCCGGACATCGGGGCCTGGGCGCGGCCGGCGCTCGCGCTGCGCGCCGAGGCCGGCCCGGGTGAGGCAGCGGGCCCCCGCGGGCTGCGCAGCGTCGGCATCCCCACGTGGTACTACGGCCACGAGCCTCCCAACGCGTTCGGCCAGCTCATCGCCAAGTTCTTCTCCAACGCGCTGCGCGAGGACCTGCTCCTCGCGCGGTCCCGGCACGGCCTCGTCGTCCTGCCCGGGGCGGCCGGGACCGTGCAGGAGGTCTTTCAGATGGCGACGCGGCTCTACTACGAGGTGGACGCCGAGGACGGGCTCACGCCGCTGGTCCTGGTCGGCCGGGAGCACTGGACGACCCGGCTGCCGGTGTGGCCGCTGCTGGGCGCCCTCGCCGCCGGGCGACCGATGGCGCGGGCCCTGCACCTGGTCGACACCGTCGAGGAGGCCGCGGACCTGCTCGGCTGAGGCCTGCCGTCAGGAGGGCTGGGCGGTCGCCGCGAGCTGGCCGCAGGCGCCGTCGATGTCCGACCCGCGGGTGTCGCGCACGGTGGTGGGGATGCCGTTGGCCAACAGCCGCTCGACGAACTGCTGCTCGACCCCGCGTCGGGAGGCGGTCCACTTGCTCCCCGGCGTGGGGTTGAGCGGGATGGGGTTGACGTGCACCCACCCGCGCCCGCGGGCGTTGAGCTTCTCGCCGAGCAGGTCGGCCCGCCAGGCCTGGTCGTTGATGTCCCGGATGAGGGCGTACTCGATGGACACCCGCCGCCCCGTCGTCTCGAAGTAGCGGCGGGCGGCGTCCAGGGCCTCGTCGACCTTCCAGCGGGTGTTGATCGGCACCAGCTCGTCGCGCAGCTCGTCGTCCGGGGCGTGCAGGGAGAGGGCCAGCGTCACGGGGATGCCCTCACCGGCCAGCCGGTCGATGGCCGGGGCCAGCCCGACGGTGGACATCGTCACCCCCCGCGCGGACATCCCCAGCCCGTGCGGCGGGGGCTCGACGAGACGGTGGATGGCGCCCAGGGACGCCTTGTAGTTGGCCAGCGCCTCACCCATCCCCATGAAGACGACATTGCTGACCCGCACCTGCTCGGCGGCGTCCCCCTCGCCCTCTCCCCCGGCGAGCTGGCCGTGCCGCAGCGCCCGGGCCGCCGCGACGACCTGCTCGACGATCTCCGCGGTCGACAGGTTGCGGGTGAGACCCGCCTGGCCGGTCGCGCAGAAGGGGCAGTTCATCCCGCACCCGGCCTGGCTGGAGATGCACATGGTCACCCGGCCGGGGTAGCGCATGAGCACCGACTCGACCATGGCGCCGTCGTGCAGCCGGTGCACCTGCTTCAGGGTCGCCCCGTCGTCGGCGGACAGTGCGCGGACCGGGGTGAGCAGCGGGGGCAGCAGTCCCTCGACGAGCTCGCGCCGGCCCGCTTTCGGCAGGTCGGTCATCTGGTCGGGGTCGGTGACCAGCCGCTCGAAGTAGTGGCGGCTCACCTGGTCGGCGCGGAAGCCGGGGATGCCCAGCTCCGTGGCCCACTCCTTGCGCCCGGCGAGGTCGAGGTCGGCGAGGTGCGTCGGGGCCTTGCCGCGGCGGGGAGCCGTGAAGGTGAGCTGGCCGGGGACGGGTCGGTCGGCGGTCGGGGCGGGGAGATCGGTCGTCATGGCCCTCCCAGTGTCTCAGGGACTCAGACCAGCAGGTGCAGCAGCGCCCAGCAGACGGGTGCGGTCACCACGAGGGAGTCCAGACGGTCCATCACGCCGCCGTGCCCGGGCAGGATGCTGCCCATGTCCTTGATGCCGAGGTCACGCTTGATCGCGGACTCGGCCAGGTCGCCGACGGTGGCGAAGGCGGCCGCGCACGCCCCCACCACGAGGCCGGCCCACCAGGCGCCGTCCAGGAGGAGGAGGACGCACACGGACCCCACCACGGCGCTGGTGGCCACCGACCCCGCGAAGCCCTCCCACGACTTCTTGGGCGACAGCGAGGGGGACATGGGGGTGCGTCCGCGCAGGACGCCCACGGCATACCCCCCGGTGTCGGAGGCCACGGTGACGAGGATGAAGGTGATGATCCGGCCGACGCCGTCCGGCTGCGCCAGCATGAGCGAGGCGATGGCGGCGAGCAGGGGGACGTAGGCGACGATGTAGACGCCGCCGGCGACGTCCCGGGCGGCGTCCCGGGGCGAGCCGACGCTGCGCCAGAGCAGGATGAGCGCGGTGGCCGCCGCGAAGCCGACGGCGAGCGCGTCCGCCCCCTGGTAGTAGGCGAGCGGCACCAGGGCGACCGAGGCGAAGACCGGCACCCGGGGCGGGTCGACCCGCCCCGTGCGCAGCGCCTGGTCGAGCTCCCAGACCCCGACCACCGCCGCGGCCGTGACGAGGTAGACGAAGGCGGCCTTCCAGAAGACCAGGCTGGCCAGGATGACGAGCACGAGGCCGACCCCGACCCCGATGGCGGCGGGCAGGTTGCGGCCGGCCCGGGAGGGACGCCCCGAGCGGCGGGCCGACCCGGCGGCCGCCCGCGTGCCGGGGTCCGGCGTCGCGGGGGCCGTGGCGCTCGGGTCGGTCATCGGGTCGTTCCCCCTCGGGCTGAGCTGCTCACACCTCGAGCAGCTCGGCCTCCTTGTGCTTGAGGATGTCGTCGACGACCTCGACGTGCCGCCGGGTGAGGGCCTCGAGCTCCTTCTCGCCCCGGGTGCCGTCGTCCTCACCGATCTCGCCGTCCTTGACGGCCCGGTCGATGACGTCCTTGGCGTGCCGGCGCACGTGGCGCACGGTGACCTTGGCGTCCTCGCCCTTGGCGTGCGCCAGCTTGATGTACTCGCGCCGGCGCTCCTCGGTGAGCTGCGGCATGACGATCCGGATGGCGTTGCCGTCGTTGCTCGGGTTCGCCCCGAGGTCGGCCTCCCGCAGCGCCTTCTCGATGTCCTTCATCGCCGACCTGTCGTAGGGCGTGATGAGCACCGTGCGGGCGTCCTGGATGCTGAAGCTCGCCAGCTGCTGGAGCGGGGTCGGCGCACCGTAGTAGTCGACCTGGAGCTTGGTGAACATGCCGGGGTGGGCGCGGCCGGTGCGGATGGACGCCATGTCCTCGCGGGCCACCTCCAGCGCCTTGTCCATCTTCTCCTCGGCCTCCATGAGGGCCATCTCGACGACCTCGGACATCGTGGGTGCTCCTTGCGTGGTATGTCGTGGTGCGGCTGGTGCGGGCGGCGCGGCGGTCAGCCCGCCGTCACGAGTGTCCCGATCCTCTCACCCTTGATCGCCCGGGTGATGGAGTCCTCGCCGTCCATGCCGAAGACGAGCATGGGCAGCTCGTTGTCCATGCACAGGCTGAACGCCGCGGCGTCGACGACGCGCAGGTTGCCGACGAGGGCGTCGGAGAAGGTCAGCTCCTCCAGCTTGCGGGCCTGGTCGTCGGTGCGCGGGTCCGCGGTGTAGACGCCGTCCACCCCGTGCTTGCTCATGAGCACCTGGTCGCACTTGATCTCCAGGGCCCGCTGGGCCGAGACGGTGTCGGTCGAGAAGTACGGCATACCGGCGCCCGCGCCGAAGATCACGACCCGCCCCTTCTCGAGGTGGCGCATCGCGCGACGGGGGATGTAGGGCTCGGCGACCTGGCCCATGGTGATGGCGGTCTGCACGCGGGTGTCCACCCCCTCCTTCTCCAGGAAGTCCTGGAGGGCGAGGCAGTTCATCACCGTCCCCAGCATGCCCATGTAGTCCGCCCGGGCCCGCTCCATGCCCCGCTGCTGCAGCTCGGCGCCGCGGAAGAAGTTGCCCCCGCCGATGACCACGGCGATCTGCACCCCGGCGCGATGGGCGTCGGCGATCTGGTGGGCGATCCCCTTGACCACGTCCGGGTCGACGCCGACGTGCCCTCCGCCGAAGGCCTCGCCGGAGAGCTTGAGCAGGACCCGGCGCGCCCGACCCGGGTGCCGGGCGGACAGGTCGTGGCTCGATGCGGTCCGGTGCGCGGGCGCGGTCGTGGTCATGGTGGGTCCTCCGGTGATCGAGGCTGGGCGGTCGCTCGATCCTGCCACACGCACCGGGGTGCGGCGATCGCGCCGGGTCAGCGCACCCGCGCCTCAGCGGGGCGTCGGGAGCTTGGTGCCGGCCACCTGCCGCTCGTCCAGGACGGCGCGCCGGAAGCGGTAGAGGCGGGCCGGTCGCCCCCCGGTGTCCGCGGAGATCTCCCCCGTCTCCTCGACGAGCTCCTGCCCGGTCACCAGACGCCGGAAGTTCTGCTTGTGCAGCGCTCGCCCGGCGAGCGCCTCGACGGTGCGCTGGAGCCGGCCCAGGGTGAAGGTCTGGGGCACGAGCTCGAAGACCACGGGCCGGTACTGGATCGTCGCGCGCAACCGGGACAGCGCCGTGGCGAGGATGCGGCGGTGGTCGGACTCCAGGGGCTCCCCCGGCACCAGGGACGCCCCGGCCTCGGGGATGAGGCCCGCCTCCCAGAGCAGCTCGTAGCGCTGCAGGGCCAGCTCGGGAGCCCAGGCGCGCCCGCCCAGCCCGAAGCAGATGTCGGCCCGGTGGCGGCGGGCGCTGCGGGCGCCCACGGGCGCACCCGCCACCCACCCGGTCAGCAGCGGGGCCACGGTCTGCTCGACGAGCCCGGCCCCCGACGTCCGCGGGTCCTCGGTGCCGCGGTGGTCCTCCCAGGGGAAGAAGGCGTACCAGTCGCGCCACTGCGGTCCGGGGACGGCTCTGGTCAGCCCGAGGTAGGAGACCGAGACGGCCCGGCGCGCCCCCGGGTCGCCGTCGGCGAAGGTGTACAGCTGCTCGACGTAGCCCAGCCGGTGCCCCGTCTGCTCCTCGACCCAGGCGCTCAGACCGGCCTGCATCGAGCGGTGCTCCGAGCGCAGCGGTCCGGCCGGCAGCCGGGGGCGCTCCCCCGACGTCAGGACCAGGGGCCGGTCGTCGTCGACCGCGGTCACCACGGCGACCAGCTCGGCACTCAGGTCGGCGGACACCGCCTCATCCTGCCTCCCCCCGGCCTGACGGACCACCTCGACCCCGGTCGGGCGCGCCTCCTGGGGCTGCGGCATACCCTCCGGTCCACCAGCGGCACCGACGCCGGGAGGCCGGACCCGACGATGCGGGCCCGGCCTCCCGGTCGGTGCTGAGCGGCGCTCAGACCGGCGTCAGACGCCGACCTTGAAGCGCGCGAAGCCGGTCACCTCGGCACCGGCTTCCTCGGCGACCTTGGCGATCGTCTTCTTGGTGTCCTTGGCGAACGGCTGGTCCAGGAGGACGTTCTCCTTGAAGAAGCCGTTGACCCGGCCCTCGATGATCTTGGGCAGCGCCTGCTCGGGCTTGCCCTCCTCGCGGGCGGTCTCCTCGGCGATCCGGCGCTCGTTGGCCACCGTGTCGGCGTCGATCTCGTCCCGGGTCAGGACCGAGGGCGAGAACGCCGCGACGTGCATCGCGATGTCGCGGGCCACCTGCTCGTCGCCACCGGAGGTGGCGACCAGGACACCGATCTGCGGGGGCAGGTCGGGCATCGTCTTGTGCAGGTAGGACACGACCTGGTCACCCGCGACGCGGGCCACCCGGCGGACCTCGATCTTCTCGCCGATGGTGGCGTTGGCGTCGTCCAGGACGTCCTTGACGGTCTTGCCGTCCATGTCCGAGGCCAGGAGGGAGTCGACGTCCGCGGCCTGCACGGCCACGGCCTGGGCGAGGACGCGGTCGGCCAGCTCGCCGAACACCGGGCCCTTGGCCACGAAGTCGGTCTCGCAGTTGACCTCGACGAGGGTGCCGACGCCACCGTCGACCTGGGCCCGGACGAGCCCGTTGGTCGCGGAGCGGCCCTCGCGCTTGGTCACGCCCTTGAGGCCCTTGACGCGCAGGATGTCCGTGGCCTTGGCGGTGTCGCCCTCGGCCTCGTCGAGCGCCTTCTTGACGTCCATCATCCCGGCGCCGGTGGACTCGCGCAGCGCCTTGATGTCAGCGGCGGTGTAGTTCGCCATGAGTGCTTGCTAGCTCCTTCGTGAGAAGTGGGATCAGGACTGGGTGGTCTCGGCGGTCGCCTCGGTGGGCTCGCCCGCCTCGGCGGTCTCCGCCGCGGCCTCGGTGGCCTCGGCGGTCTCGGTCGCGGTGTCGGCCGCCTGGGCCTCCTCGGCCTCGGCAGCCGCCGCGGCCGCGTTGGCGTCCTCGGAGGTGGCCTGCTCGGCCCCGACGGTGGGCTCGGACTCCTCGGAGCCGGCGAGCAGCTCGCGCTCCCACTCGGCCATCGGCTCGTTCGCGGCCGCCTCCTCGCCGGAGGCGGCGCTGCTGCCGCCGGAGCGGGAGATGAGACCGTCGGCGACGGCGTCGGCGACCACACGGGTCAGCAGGGTGACGGAGCGGATCGCGTCGTCGTTGCCCGGGATCTTGTAGTCGACCTCGTCCGGGTCGCAGTTGGTGTCGAGGATGGCGATGACCGGAAGGCCGAGCTTGCGGGCCTCGGTGACCGCCAGGTGCTCCTTCTTGGTGTCGACGACCCAGACGGCCGAGGGCACCTTCTGCATGTCCCGGATGCCGCCCAGCGTCTTGGCGAGCTTCTCGTACTCGCGACGCATCATGAGGAGCTCCTTCTTCGTGCGGCCGCTGCCGGCCACGTCGTCGAAGTCGATCTCCTCGAGCTCCTTCATGCGGGTGAGGCGCTTGGAGACGGTCTGGAAGTTGGTGAGCATGCCGCCCAGCCAGCGGTGGTTGACGTAGGGCATCCCGACGCGCGTGGCCTGCTCGGCGATGGACTCCTGGGCCTGCTTCTTGGTGCCGACGAACATGATCGACCCGCCGTGCGCGACGGTCTGCTTGACGAAGTCGTAGGCCTCGTTGAGGTACGTCAGCGACTGCTGCAGGTCGATGATGTAGATGCCGTTGCGCTCGGTCATGATGAAGCGCTTCATCTTGGGGTTCCAGCGACGGGTCTGATGCCCGAAGTGGACGCCGCTCTCCAGGAGCTGGCGCATGGTGACGACGGCCATGCCGTGTCTCGCTTTCTTCTCGATGGCAGTTGTGTCCTGGCCCGGGGACGCTCCCCACCCGCGTCCGTGCTGGCACGGAGGCGGGACCGCGGGGTGCGCCACCGGTGACGAGCCGCCTACCGAGGAGGTATGCGGTGTGCACCGGTCGCGCCCGGGCGCGAATTCGCGCGTCGCACCGGCCCGAGGGCAGGACGAGACGCACGTAGGTCCTAAGGTACGGCAGCGGCCGGTCTGCGGACGAATCGTTACCGTGGCCCGATGAGCGATCCTCTCGTCCAGCGACTCCAGCCGTTCGGCACCAGCGTCTTCGCCGAAATGACCCAGCGTGCCCTGCAGTTCGACGCGGTCAACCTCGGTCAGGGTTTCCCGGACACCGACGGCCCGCAGGAGATGCTCGACCTCGCGGCGCGCGGCCTGCAGGAGGGGCTCAACCAGTACGCCCCGGCCCGCGGCCTGCCCGTGCTGCGCGAGGCGGTGGCCGAGCACCAGGAGCGGTGGTACGGCATACCTCTCGACCCGCAGACGCAGGTCCTCGTCACGGTCGGCGCCACCGAGGCCATCGCCGCCTCCCTCATCGCCCTGGTCGAGCCCGGGGAGGAGGTCCTGGTCATCGAGCCGTCCTACGACTCCTACGGTGCCGCGGTCGCGATGGCGGGCGGGGTGCGCCGCAGCGTGCAGCTGCGCTTCCCGGACCTGTCCCTCGACCTGCAGGAGCTGCGCGCGGCCGTGACGGACCGCACCCGCGTCCTCGTCCTCAACACCCCGCACAACCCCACCGGCAAGGTCTTCACCGCCACCGAGCTGGAGGGGATCGCCGCCGTCGCGCGGGAGCACGACCTCGTGGTCGTCTCCGACGAGGTCTACGAGCACCTGGTGTTCGACGGGCGACGCCACCTCCCCGTCGCCGGGCTGCCGGGCATGTTCGAGCGGACGTTGACCATCTCCTCGGTGGGCAAGACCTTCTCCCTCACCGGGTGGAAGACCGGGTGGGTGAGCGGCCCGCGGGAGCTGGTGGACGCCGTCGCGGCGGTGAAGCAGTTCCTCACCTTCGTCGGGGTGACGCACCTGCAGCCGGCGGTCGCCCACGGTCTGGCCATGCCCGACGCGTTCTTCCACGGGTTCGCCCGCCGGCTGCAGGACAAGCGGGACCTGCTGGTCGAGGCGCTCGGGGAGGTCGGGGTGCCGGTCAGCCCCTGCCAGGGCAGCTACTTCGTCATCGCCGACCTCGCGCCCCACGGCGTCGAGGACGCCGTCGACTTCTGCCGCCGCATGCCCGAGGAGCTGGGGCTGGTCGGCGTGCCGGTCTCGGTGTTCTGCGACGACCCGGCGCCGGTGCGCAGCCTGGTGCGCTTCGCCTTCTGCAAGCAGGACGAGGTTCTGCGGGAGGCGGCGCGCCGCCTGCACCGGCTCGGCAGCGCCTGACAGGCTCGCTGGTATGCCGTCCGCGCCCCCGACGAGAGCGCCCGCGTCCTGGCGTCCCTCGCCGCGGGCCCGGGTGGGGTCCTGGCTCGGGGACTGGGCGGTCGTCGGTGGGTGGCTCGGGGTGCTGACCCTGGCCGGCCTCGTGCTGCGACCGACGCTCGGGGTCTCTGCCACCGTCACCGTCACGCCGGGTTCCCTGCTGGCCTCCGACGTCGCCGTCACGCTGGCCACCGTGGTCCCCTACGTGTGCTACCTCGCGCTCACCGAGTCCTCTGCCCGTCAGGCCACGCTCGGCAAGCGGTGGGCAGGCCTGGTGGTGACGGCGCTCGACGGCACCGCGCCGAGCCGCTCCGCGGTCTGGCTCCGCAACGTCGTCAAGGCCCTCCCGTGGCAGCTGGCACACCTCGGCGCGAGCAGGGGGATCCTGGAGGTGCAGGAGGGCTGGGGCCTGGGTCTGGTGGTGCTCTCGCTCGTGCTGGCGGTGCTGTGCGCCGCACCGGCTCTCGTCGGGGGCCGCGGCATCCACGACCGCGCGGCGGGTACCCGGGTGGCGCGGGTCGCGAGCCGGGGAACGGCCCCGTGAGCGAGCCACGCCGGTCCGGCGGCGGCGGTGAGGGGCGGCCCGGCCGGGCCGTTCTCGGCGAGTCCCTGCTGGCAGAGTTCGCGCAGCACCTGGAGATCGAGAAGGGGCGCTCGTCGCACACCGTCCGCGCCTATCTCGCCGACCTGCGCGCCCTGGACACCTTCCTGGCCCGCCGGGAGGTGTCCGACCCCGCCGCCGTCAGGTTGGGGGACCTGCGCGCGTGGTTGGCCGGGCTGGGCACCGCCGGCGCGGCCCGGTCCAGCGTCTCCCGTCGGGCGGCCAGCGCGAAGACCTTCTTCCGGTGGGCCCAGCGCACCGGACGACTGCCCGCGGATCCCTCGCTGCGGCTGCTCGCCCCGGGCAAGGACGCTCACCTGCCCGGGGTGCTCCGGGCCCCGCAGGCCGCAGCGCTCATGGACCTGGCGGCCGTCGCTGCCGACGACGAGGACCCGCTGCACCTGCGCAACCGCGCCATGCTGGAGCTGCTCTACGCCTCCGGGATGCGCGTGGGTGAGCTGACCGGTCTCGACATGGACGACCTGGACCTGGGGACCGGGACCGCCCGGGTGCTGGGCAAGGGCGACAAGGAGCGCGTGGTGCCCTTCGGTGCCCCGGCGGCGGAGGCGACCACGGCGTGGCTCGACGCGGGACGTCCTCGTCTGGTGACGGCCGAGTCGGGGCCCGCGCTCTTCCTCGGCCGCCGTGGGCGCCGGGTGGACCAGCGGCAGGTCAGGTCCAGCCTGCAGGGTCTCCTCGCCCACCTGCCGGACACCCCGCCCCTGGGGCCGCACGGGCTGCGGCACAGCGCGGCCACCCACCTGCTCGAGGGCGGTGCGGACCTGCGCACCGTCCAGGAGCTCCTGGGGCACGCCAGCCTGGCGACCACCCAGATCTACACGCACGTGTCGGTCGAGCGCCTCCGCTCCGCCTACCAGCAGGCACACCCGCGTGCCTGACCGGACTCCACCTCCTCCGTCCCTGCCGGGCCCACCCACGCGATCACCGGACCTCCTCTCGGGCGTCCTCACCGGCCCCACCGGGTCCGTCCGCCGGTCCGGCACCCGCCCTCCCGGTGGCCCGACCCTCGTGCGGGAGCAGGGTCAGCTCCACGCCGAGCAGCAGCGGCGTCGGGTCGACGTAGCCGTCGCGACCCCGCACGGCCCCGAGGTGCAGGCAGTCGTGGACGGCGCAGTGGCCCCCGGACGTCAACCGCCCGAGGGGGTCCCCGCGAGCCACTCGTGTCCCCTGGGCCACCCGGGCCCCGACCGGCTGGTAGGTGCTGCGCAGACCGCTCGGATGGGTCACGCTCACCACGCCCATCCCGGCGACCTCCCCGCTGAAGCTCACGACACCCCCGTCCACCGCCAGCACCCTCTCGCCGGGCAGACCGGCGAGGTCGACGCCTCGGTGGCCACGCCCCCAACGGTGCTCGGGCGGGTCGAAGCCCTGCAGGATCTCGGGGACGCCGGCGAGGGGCCAGCCCCACAGCGCGGTGCTCTGCCGGTCCCCCGTAGCGGTGTCCACGGTGGGCACGCGCAGACCCAGCAGGACCGAGACCAGCGCGCCCGAGGAGGAGACCACCGGCGCGGCCGCCACCACCGGGGTGGAGGACCCGGCGAGCACCGCCACGGCTGCCAGGGCCGCCCAGGCGGCCTGCCTCGAGCGGCCGACGCGCCCGGCTCGACCGAGGCGGCGCGCGTGGCCGGCGCGGCGCGCGGGGCGGGGGGCGCCAGCGCCGTCCGCCGTCCCGGGTCCCCCGGCCCGGTTCATCGGGCCCCCACAGGTCGCCGTTGCCACCCGTCGAGGAGCTCCTCGGCCAGACCCGCACGCTCCAGCTCGCGCAGCGCCCCGAGCGTCTCCCGCAGCGTCAGGCCCGACCGCGCCATGACGTCGTCGACGGCGCTCGAGGAGCGCGGCCGAAGCCACTGCCACACCCGCCGCAGGTCCTCCGTGAGCCCGTCCGCGGCGCGGCTCTCCCCCTGCTTGACCGGCGCGAGGTCGTCACCGATGCGCCCGACCAGCTCGGCCACCTCGGCGCCGTCCGTGACGAGCTCGGCGCCGAGCCGGATCTCGGCGTGCGTGCCCTGCGACATGAGGCTCTCCACCGAACCCGGGACGGCCATCACCGGCCGCCCCAGCTCTCGGGCGTGCTTGAGCGTCGACCGCGCGCCGGAGCGCAGGCCCGCCTCGACGACCACCGTCCCCCGGGCGACGCCGGCGATGATCCGGTTGCGGGCGAGGAAGCGCATCCGGGCCGGAGCTCCGCCCGGCGGGGTCTCGCTGACGAGGACACCGGTCCGGCGGATGCGGTCGATGAGCCCGGTGTTGGCGCGGGGGTAGGGCACGTCGACGCCTCCGGCCAGCACCGCGACGGTGGACCCCTCCGCCGCGAGCGTGGCGCGGTGGGCCGTGGCGTCGATGCCGAAGGCCGCCCCGGAGACGACCGTGAAGCCTCGGGCCACGAGATCGACGCACAGGCCGGCGGTGACGTGGTCGCCGTAGGCCGTGCTGGCCCGGGCACCGACCACCGCGACGCTGCGGTCGGCCAGCGCGGCGAGGTCACCCGGGCCGGTCGCCCAGAGGCACCACGGCGGGTGCTCGAGCTGGTCGAGGCCGTCGGGCCACTCGGGGTCGCCGGGCACGAGGATGCGGGCCCCCAGCCGGCCGGCGATCCGCTCGTCGTCGACGGCCTCGGCCCGCGCCAGCCGCGCCACGAGCCGCCCGAGGTCCGCCCCACCGGGGGCGCGCCCGTCGCGCACGGCGCAGCCGACGGTCTCCACGACCCCGTGCTCGGCCACCACCTGCTGCACCCGCTCGTCGTAGGGCTCGGCGAGCCGGGACAGCAGGATGCGCGCCCGCCGCTCGTCCTCCCGCCTCATGCCACCTTCACCCCGCTCGGCGTCCGTAGGTCCAGCGCCAGGGTGACGTCGTCGAGCTCGGGGCGCTCGGCACCGCGGAGGTCGGCCAGCGTCCAGGCCACGCGGAGGGCTCGGTCCAGGCCGCGCAGCGTCAGGGCGCCCCGGTCCATGGCCCGCTCGAGCGGTCGTCGCTGGGCCGGGCCCAGGCGCCAGGGCCGCTGCCGCAGCACGGCACCCGGGACCTCGCTGTTGAGCAGCCAGGGAAGGGCGCGCCACCGGTCCCGCTGATGCTCGCGGGCCCGCAGCACCCGGTCCGCCACCACCACGGAGGGTTCGCCCGGCGGGAGGGCGAGATCGCCGCGGGTCACCGCGCTCACGCCGAGCTTGAGGTCGATCCGGTCGAGCAACGGCCCGGAGAGCCGGCCCAGATAGCCGGTCCGGCGGAAGGGTGGGCACGAGCAGGCACCGCCGGCGCCGCCGCAGGGGCACGGGTTGGCCGCGAGCACGAGCTGGAACCGCGCGGGCAGCCGCACGTGCCGGTCGGCCCGGGCGATGAGCACCTCCCCCGACTCCAGGGGCTGTCGGAGACCGTCGAGGACGTCCCGCCGGAACTCCGGCGCCTCGTCGAGGAAGAGGACGCCGCGGTGGGCTCGCGACACGGCACCCGGATGGATGAGGCGGGATCCGCCGCCGATGACCGCGGCCGTGGACGCCGTGTGGTGCGGCGCGACGAAGGGCGGGCGCGTCACCAGCCGGTCGTCCGCCGGCAGGGCGCCGAGGACGGAGTGGATCCCGGTCACCGCCAGCGCGTCGTCGGCGCCCAGCTCGGGCAGGATCCCGGGCAGCCGCTCGGCCAGCATGGTCTTGCCTGCGCCCGGCGGGCCCACGAGGAGCAGGTGGTGGCCCCCGGCCGCGGCGATCTCCAGCGCCTGCCGGGCCACCGCCTGCCCCACGACGTCGCCGAGGTCGGGCACCCGGGCCGGGGGTGAGGGCGAGGCGGGGGGCAGCTCGAGGTGCAGCTCCTCGCCGCCGGACCGGGCGAGGTAGAAGGCACGGACGTCGTCGAGCGTGCGCACCGGGTGCACCCGCACCCCGGCCACCAGGGCCGCCTCACGCCCCGCGTCGGCGGCCACCAGCACCTCCTCGACCCCGTCGGCCGCCGCCGCCAGCGTCATGGGCAGCACCCCGGGCACCGGCCGGACGTCACCCGCCAGACCCACCTCCCCCACGTGGGCGATGCCGCGGACCGCCGCCGCGGGCACGTGACCCTCCGCGGCCATCATCGCCACCGCGATGGCGAGGTCCAACCCGCTGCCGGCCTTGGGGACGCCCGCCGGTGAGAGGTTGATGGTCCACCTCCTCGGGGGGACCGGCATCCCGCAGTTGCGCAGGGCGGGCCGCACCCGGTCCGGCGCCTGCCGGCAGGCACTGTCGGCCAGGCCGGTCATCACCGTCGCGGGCAGCCCGTCGGCCCCCTGGGCCTCCACGGTGACCAGACGACCCTCGACGCCGCTCAGCGTGACGGCGTGCGTCCGGGCGAGCGCCATCAGGCCACTCCCCGCAGGTGGGTGAGCCGGGTCGGCGCGTCCGACGGGCTCAGCAGGCCGAAGACGTCGATCCGGAAGTCGGCCCCCCGGCGCCCGTGGGCGTCCAGCCAGGCCCAGGCCAACCGCCGCAGCCGGTGCGCCTTCTCCCGGCCCACCGCCTCCACCGGCTCACCGAAGCGGGCCGAGCGCCGCGTCTTGACCTCGCAGAAGACCAGCTGGTGCCCGTCGTGGGCCACGACGTCGAGCTCACCCTCCGGGCAACGCCAGTTGCGCTCCAGCACCATCCAGCCCATCGCCCGCACGTGCGCACAGACCAGCTCCTCGCCCCGGTCGCCGATCTCCCGGGCCCTCGCCCACGGCATACCCCCGTCGTCCATCTCCCCCTCCTCACCGACCACCGTCGGCGGTGGTCACCCCCAGCCAACGCACCGCTCGACCCCGTCGCAAGGGTCGGGCGGTCGGCTGTGGACGGGCAGGAGGTCGGCCCGGGGGTGTGGACGGCCGGTCAGCGACCGTCGGTGAGGCCCTTGACGTCGAGGTCGGACTTGGCGAGCTCCTCGACGTTGACGTCCTTGAAGGTGATGACCCGGGCCTTGCGCACGAAGCGGGCCGGTCGGTAGACGTCCCAGACCCAGGCGTCGGTGAGCGTCACCTCGAACCAGGTCTCCCCGTCCCCGGTCCGGACCTGCACGTCGACCTCGTTGGCGAGGTAGAACCGGCGCTCGGTCTCCACCACGTGGGTGAACAGCCCGACGACGTCGCGGTACTCGCGGTAGAGCGCCAGCTCGGCGTCGGTCTCGTACTTCTCCAGGTCCTCCGCGCTCATGGCGCCACTCCTTCCTCGCGCGCCACGGCGGTCGCCGCCGCGGCGATGTTCCAGCTGCGCCGGTGCCAGTCGCTGGGCCCGAGCCGGCGCAGGGCGTCCTGGTGCTCGGGCGCGGCATACCCCTTGTTCTGGTCCCACAGGTACGGGGCGTGCCGCGGCTCGGTCGAGGCCTGGACCATGAGGCCGTCCCGCTCCACCTTCGCCAGGACCGAGGCCGCGGCGACCGAGGAGCAGCGCAGGTCGGCCTTGACCATGGTGCGGACCGGCGGGCGGGGCGGGCCGTCGAGCAGCCCCAGCAGACCGGCGCGGGCCGGGTCGGTCAGCCAGTCGTGGTTCCCGTCGAGCAGCACGAGGTCGGGCCTCGTGGCGTCCAGCCCGGCCAGGGCCCGCTCCCCGGCGAGCCGCAGGGCCGCCATGATGCCGAGGTCGTCGATCTCCTGGGGCCAGGCGTGACCGACCGCGTGCGCGAGCGCCCAGCGTCGGATCCGGGGCACGAGGCGCTCGCGCGCCGCGGCGGTGAGCAGCTTGGAGTCCTTGACACCCTGGGGTGCCGTCCGGCAGGACGCGTCGATGGCGACGACGCCCACGCTCACCGGTCCGGCCAGGGCACCCCGGCCGACCTCGTCCATGCCGACGAGCACGGCATACCCCTCCCGCTGCAGGGTGCGCTCCACCCGCAGGCTGGGTCGCCGCGTGGGGCGTCGGGACGTGGCCGTGCTCACGGCGTGTCCGGCACGTCGGCGAAGGTGTCCGGGACGGTGAACCAGTCGAAGTGGTCGAAGGGGTAGAGCAGCACGACGGCCTGGCCGACGACCGCGTCCAGCGGCACCGAACCCTCCTGGCCGGTGCCGTCGTCGTTGGCCCGCGAGTCGCGCGAGTTCGACCGGTGGTCGCCCATGAGCCAGATGTGGTCCTCGGGCACGGTGACGGAGAAGTCGGTGGTGCTGGGCTCGTCGCCGGGGAAGACGTAGTCCTCGTCGAGCGGCTCGCCGTTGACGACCAGCCGACCCTCGTCGTCGCAGCACTCCACGGTGTCACCGGGCAGCCCGATGACCCGCTTGATGAGGTGGTTGCCCTGGGACGACGGCGCCACCCCCACGAACTCCAGGGTGCGCAGGGCGGCGTTGACCACCGGCCCCCGGTCCACGCGTTGCACCGGCGGGAGCCAGCCGCCCGGGTCCTCGAAGACCACGACGTCCCCCCGGTCGACGGCCAGCGGACCGGCCTGCACCTTGCTCACCATGACCCGGTCCCCGTAGACCAGCGTCTCCTCCATGCTGCCGGAGGGGATCCAGAACGCCTGCGCCACGAAGGTCTTGATGAGGAAGGAGATGACCAGGGCGGTCGCGGCGATCATGACGATCTCCCGCAGGCCGGCCCAGAAGCCACCGGTGGGGGCGGGCCGCTCGACCGGCTGCGGGGTGCCCTCGTGGGAGGAGCTGCCCCTCTCCCGGGTGGGTTCGCTCACCGGATGTCGTCCTGTCCTGTGGTGACTGTGGCCACGCCGACCCTAACCCGGATGGCTGGGAACAGACCGATCCCCCGCCGGGCCGGGCCGGGCGGGGGATCGTCGTCAGCGGGCGAGGCTCAGGCCTGGTCGGCCGGCTTCGCCTTGGCGGCCGGGACGCTGTCGCGGCGCTCGCGGATCTTGGCCGCCTTGCCGCGCAGGTCGCGCAGGTAGTAGAGCTTGGCGCGGCGCACCACGCCACGGCTCGCGACCTCGATCTTCTCGATGTTCGGGGAGTGCAGCGGGAAGGTACGCTCCACGCCGACGCCAAAGGACACCTTGCGGACGGTGTAGGTCTCCCCGAGGCCACCGCCGTGCCGGCGGATGACGACACCCTTGAAGACCTGGACACGGGACCGGTTGCCCTCGATGACCTTGACGTGGACGTTGACGGTGTCGCCGGCCCGGAAGTCGGGGATGTCGCTGCGAAGGCTCGCGGCGTCGAGATCGGCAAGCTTGTGCATGATGCTCTCCTGCTCGTGGGTGCCACAGGTCACCCGCGGCGTGTCGGTCCCGCGCCGGCGCACAGGCTGGCGGGGCACGGTCGTCGTGGTGTGGTCCCCGGTCGGCACCACCCGCACACTTCCCCCTGTGGCAGGGGCACGGGCTGTTCGGCGCGGACGCCGGGACACAAAGGCCTAGTCTGCCAGAGGTCGCGGGAACCCTCCAAGTCCGCCACCGCCCGGCCACCGCCCGGGGTCGGGGCGCCGATCAGGGTCGCGGCCGTCCGCCGCCTAGCATGGTCGCCGTGCCCCTCCTGACGCTCCTCAGCGACCCGAGCGCCCGCGACCTCGCCGTGACGACGCCATACGAGGTGGGCGGGGCGGCCGTGTCCGGCGAGCCGCGCTGGCTGCGCCCCGGCTCCGCCGTGCAGGTGACGGTCGGGCCGCAGCTGCGCCTCGACGAGGACCTGTGGTCGACCTGGCAGGGGCGTGGGGTCGACGTCGTGCTGCAGCCCGACGGCCCGCGCCGGCGGCGGGTGCTGCTCGCCGACATGGACTCGACGATGATCGAGCAGGAGTGCATCGACGAGCTGGCGGCGCACGCCGGGGTCGGGGAGCAGGTCGCCGGCATCACGGCCCGCGCCATGAACGGCGAGCTCGACTTCGCCGGCGCCCTGCACGAGCGGGTGGGCCTGCTGGGCGGGCTCCCGGTCGGCGTGGTCGACAGGGTTCTCGCGGAGCGGATCACCCTGATGCCGGGAGGCCCCGAGCTGCTCGCCACCATGGCGGCGGCGGGAGGGTATGCCGCGCTCGTCTCCGGGGGGTTCACCCTCTTCACCCGGGTGGTCGCCGAGCGGCTCGGCTTCGACGAGCACCGGGCCAACACGCTCGAGGTCGAGGACGGCCGGCTGACCGGTCAGGTCGTGCTGCCGGTCGTCGGCCAGGAGGCCAAGCTGCGGGCGTTGCAGGAGATCAGCGCCCGGCTCGGGCTGGGCCACGAGGACGTCGTGGCGGTCGGGGACGGCGCCAACGACCTGCCCATGCTGCAGGCCGCCGGCCTGGGCGTCGCGCTGCACGCCAAGCCCGCCGTGGCCCGGCAGGTGCCGGTCCGGGTCAACCACGGGGACCTCACCGCCGTGCTCTACCTGCAGGGGTATGCCGAGGACGAGTTCGTGCGCCCCTGAGCTTCTGGACATAGCTTTCTGGGGAACGGGCCCCAGAAAGCTATGTCCAGAAGCTCAGGGGCGGGCCTCGGAGCCGGCCTCGTAGCGGGCCATGAGGTCGGGGCGGCGCTGGGCGGTGCGGGCCAGACGCTGCTCCTGGCGCCAGGCGGCGATCCGGCCGTGGTGGCCCGACAGCAGCACCTCGGGCACCTCGTGGCCGCGCCAGCTGGCGGGCTTGGTGTAGACGGGGTACTCCAGCAGTCCCCCCGTGTGCGACTCCTCCACGAGGGAGGCCTCGTTGCCGACCATCCCGGGCAGCAGGCGCGCCACCGCCTCGGTCATCGCCAGCACCGCGACCTCGCCCCCGTTGAGCACATAGTCGCCCAGGCTCAGGACGCTGAGCGGGTAGCGCGCCGCGAACTCGTCGTAGACCCGCTCGTCGATCCCCTCGTAGCGCCCGCAGACGAAGACCAGCCAGTCCTCCTCCAGGGCCAGGCGGGAGGCGACCTCCTGGCTGAAGACCTCGCCCCCGGGACCGGGCACCACGAGGCGCGGGGTGCGGCCGGGGACCGAGGAGCAGATCTCGTCCAGGGCCTCTCCCCAGGGCTCGGGGCGCATCACCATCCCGGCCCCACCGCCGTAGGGGCTGTCGTCCACGGTGCGGTGCCGGTCGTGGGTCCAGTCCCGCAGGTCGTGGACGTGCACGTCCAGCAGTCCCTCGCGGCGGGCGCGCCCCAGCAGCGACAGGTCCAGCGGTGCGAGGTACTCCGGAAAGATCGTGACGACGTCCAGGCGCAGCGGCATACCGCTCACTCCCCCAGCTCGAGCAGCCCGGGCGGCGGGTCCACGACCACGGTGCGCGTCTCCTCGTCGACCTCCGGCACCAGCTCCTCCACGAAGGGCACGAGGACGAGGGCTCCGGACGGTGCCCGCACCTCGAGCAGGTCCTGGACCGGCCGCAGGTGCAGCGCCGTGACCTCCCCCACCGGGCTCCCGTCGACCCGGACGACCGCGAAGCCCAGCAGATCCTCCTCGCGCCACCCCGCGTCGTCGACCTCCTCGGCGTCGGCGTCGTCGACGAGCAGCCGGGTGCCCCGCAGCGCCTCGGCGGCGGTCCGGTCGGGGTGCCCCTCGAACCCGAGGAGGTAGGTCCCCTGGTGCTGCCGGACCGAGACCAGGGTGAGCGGGCCGCGCTGCTGCGGGTCCGTGGCGAAGCGGGCGCCGGGGGTGAGCCGGCCCTCCGGGTCGTCGGTGTGCACCTGCACGGTGACCTCTCCGCGCAGGCCGTGCGGCTTGCCGACGCGGGCGACGACGAACGTCTGGCTCATGGTCTCCTCCGGTCCGGACGGCACGACCCGCCCGGGCGCTGGTGCGCCGGGGCGGGTCGAGGGGGTGCTGCGGGGTACGGGGTCAGCGCGCCCGGTCGGTGTCGACGATGTCCACGCGGACCTTCTCGCCACCGGCGAGGGCGCCGACCACGGTGCGCAGGGCGCTCGCGGTCCGTCCGCGACGCCCGATGACGCGACCCAGGTCCTCCGGGTGGACCCGGACCTCCAGGATGTCGCCGTGCCGGGCGCTCTTGGTGCGGACGACCACGTCACCGTCGTGGTCGACGATGCCCTTGACCAGGTGCTCCAGCGCTTCCTCGAGCATGCTCAGGCCTCGTCGGTCGGTGCGCCGCTCTCCGCCGCCTCGTCACCGCTGCTGGACGCCGCCGAGCCCTCGCTGTCGGCCGCGGGAGCGGTCTCCTCCGCGCCGGCCGAGGCCTTGGCGGGCTTCTTGCGTCGCTGGGTCGTGGCGCCCGAGGCGTCCTCGCCGTCGGAGGCCGCGAGGGCCGCCTCGTAGAGGGCCTTCTTGTCCGCCTTGGGCTCGCGGACCTTCAGGGTGCCCTCGGCACCGGGCTCACCCTTGAACTTCTGCCAGTCGCCGGTGACCCGGAGCAGCGCCGCGACCTGCTCGGTCGGCTGCGCGCCGACGCCGAGCCAGTACTGCGCACGCTCGGAGTCGATGTCGATGAGCGAAGGCTCCTCGGTGGGGTTGTACTTGCCGATCTCCTCGATCGCCCGGCCGTCGCGCTTGGCGCGCGAGTCCATCACGACGACGCGGTAGAACGGTGCACGGATCTTGCCCATGCGCTTCAGGCGAATCTTGACAGCCACGTGTGCGGTGTCTCCTCATGAGTTGTCTGTGGTGTGCGACCCGGCGCCGCGTGGGGATGAACACGCACGGCACCGCGGCTGCGATGGACACATCAGGGCACGGTGAGAGGGCCGACCACCGATGGGTTCACCGTGATTGTGCCACATCTCCTGCGGGTCCTTGCTCCTCGACCTCCGGGGACGGCGGTGCGTGCTGCGCCACGAAGCGCAGCACCTCGGTGTCGTCGACGCCGGGGAAGACCCCCGGCGGCATGACCGCGAGGAGGTGGGAGTGCGCCCGCGCGCTGGGCCACACCCTCCCCTCCCACGCGCGGGCGAGGTCGGCCGGCGGGCGGGTGCAGCAGCGCGGGTCCGGGCAGCGGGAGAGCCTGCGCTCCCGCGTGTCCCGTCCCCGCATCCACCGCACCTGGTCGAAGGGCACGCCGACGCTGACCGAGAACACGCCGGCCGGCGTGGGCTCGGCGACGGCGGTGCACCAGTAGGTGCCGCGGCCGGTGTCGGTGTACTGGTGGTAGACCTCCCCGAGCGGACGGTCGAAGACGACCCGCGCGGTCCAGGAGCGGCAGACCCGCGCCCCCTCGATCGCCCCCGAGGCGTCCATGGGGAAGCGCACGCCGTCGTTCTCGTAGGCCTTGTAGATCACCCCGTCGGCACTCGTCCGCATGAAGTGGACCTGCAGGTCGAGGTGCTCGGTGGCGAGGTTGCAGAAGCGGTGGGCCGCGGTCTCGTAGGACACCTCGTAGGCGTCCCGCAGGTCCTCCACCGCGATGTCCCGGTCGGCGCGGGCCCGCCGCAGGAGCGGGACCGCGGTGCTCTCCGGCACCAGCGCGGCGGCGGCGAAGTAGTTGATCTCCACCCGCTGGGCGAGGAACTCGGCGTAGTCGCGGGGTGGCTCGTGCTCGAGGACGACGTGCCCGAGCGCCTGCAGCGCGGCAGCCCGGGGGTCGTGCCCACCGCGCGCGGGGAGGTAGATCCGGTGGTGCGCGAGGTCGGTCACGGTCCGGGTCGACGCGGGGACGTCGGGGACGGTGACGATCTCGAACCCCACCCGCCGGGCCACCTGCTCGACGACCGCCCGCGAGACCGGACCCCCGGTATGCCCCGCCTGCGTCACGAGGCCCGCGGCGGCTGCCTCGATGTCCGCGAAGTAGTTGCCGGCCGCGCGCATGCGGGCCCGCAGCTCGGCGTTGGCCAGGCGCGCGAACTCGGGGGTGGCGGCCCGCTGCTGCTGCAGTCCCACGACGCTCTCGTAGAGCCCCACAAGCGCCTCCAGCGCGTCGTCGGGCAGGCCCGGACCCACCCGCACGGCCGGGATGCCGAGGGTCTGGAAGCCCTCGGTCCGCTGGGCCCGCTCCCACCGGACCTCCAGCGCGGCGCGCCGGCTGGGCGGGGCGCCGGAGAGCAGGCTGGTCAGGTCGGTGCCGAGGGCCGTGGCCACCTGTCCCAGGGTGGACGGACGGGCCTCGCGTCGGCCGTTCTCGATGAGGGACAGCGCCGAGGGGGACAGCCCGGTGCGCTCGGCCACCGCGGCCAGGGTGAGGCCGGCCGCCCGGCGGGCGTGCCGCACCCGGCGCCCGACGGAGACCGGGTCCACGGCGGGCCCGGTGCCCGGCTCGGTGCCCTCCAGACGGTCGGACGGACGGAACGGCAGGACGCGACCGGTGGAGGACGGCATACCACCACGATAACGAAAGATCCGCCATTCTTGACAGTGGTGTTCCGGTCCGAGCCCGGCCGGGCGCCGGGACAGTGGTGACACACCCGCAGTCGCCACACCGAGGAGAGGGGTCGACGATGACCATCACCACCCAGCCCACCGGCACCACCCCCGCCGCCGCCCAGGCGCTGGAGATCGAGCAGGACTGGCGGAGCAACCCACGCTGGGCCGGTGTCGAGCGCCGCTACACCGCCCAGGACGTCGTGCGGCTGCGCGGCTCCGTCGTCGAGGAGCACACCCTGGCCCGCCGCGGGGCCGAGCGGCTCTGGGAGGCGCTGGAGACCAGGCCCTTCACCCGCGCACTGGGTGCCCTCACCGGCAACCAGGCCGTCCAGATGGTCAAGGGCGGGCTCGAGGCGATCTACCTCTCCGGGTGGCAGGTCGCCGCGGACGCCAACCTCGCCGGCCAGACCTACCCCGACCAGAGCCTCTACCCGGCCAACTCCGTGCCCGCGGTCGTGCGCCGCATCAACAACGCCCTGCAGCGCGCGGACCAGATCGCCTGGATGGACGGCGACACCAGCACCGACTACCTCGTGCCGATCGTGGCCGACGCGGAGGCGGGCTTCGGCGGCCCGCTCAACGTCTTCGAGCTGATGAAGTCGATGATCGCGGCCGGTGCCGCCGGCGTGCACTGGGAGGACCAGCTCGCCTCGGAGAAGAAGTGCGGCCACCTGGGCGGCAAGGTGCTCGTCCCGACCGGCCAGCACGTGCGCACCCTGAGCTCGGCCCGCCTCGCCGCGGACGTGCTCGGCGTCCCGTCGGTCGTCATCGCGCGCACCGACGCGCTGGCCGCGGACCTGCTGACCAGCGACGTCGACGAGATCGACCAGGAGTTCACCACCGGGGAGCGCACGTCGGAGGGCTTCTTCCGGGTCCGCAACGGGATCGAGCCGGTCCTGGCCCGCGCCAAGGCCTACGCCCCCTACGCCGACCTCATCTGGGTCGAGACCGGCACCCCTGACCTGGGTCTCGCCCGCGAGTTCGCCCAGGAGCTGCACCGGGACTTCCCCGACCAGAAGCTGGCCTACAACTGCAGCCCGTCGTTCAACTGGCGGGCCGCCCTCTCGGACACCGAGATCGCCGCCTTCCAGGACGAGCTGGGCGACCTGGGCTACGCCTTCCAGTTCATCACCCTGGCCGGCTTCCACGCCCTCAACCACTCGATGTTCACCCTGGCCCAGGGGTATGCCCGCAGCGGCATGAGCGCCTACGTCGAGCTGCAGGAGGCGGAGTTCGCGTCCGCGGCGTCCGGCTACACCGCGGTGCGGCACCAGGCCGAGGTCGGCACCGGGTACTTTGACGCGGTGAGCACCGCGGTCAACCCCGAGTCGTCGACGACGGCCCTCTCGGGCTCCACCGAGTCCGAGCAGTTCCACTGATCGACGCGGATGCGTGGCCCGACCACCCGGCCCCCGGGGGCCGGGCCACGCGCCCCTCCCGACGAGACGAGGACGAGATGGACTACCCCGCCGCCCTGCTGGACGAGCCCACTGCCGACCTGCTGCGCCGGCTGGTGACCGAGACCGCGCCGGCCCGCTCCGAGCTGCTGCGGGCCCGCAAGGAGCAGTCGCGCGCGGTCCGGGCCGGCGCCGATCTGGCGCCCTCGCCGCGGACCGCCCACCTGCGGGCGGACGACTCGTGGCGGGTGGCCCCTCCCCCGGACGACCTGACCTACCGCCTCGTCGAGCTCGCGACCCCGGCCACCACCGAGCACGCGACCGCGGCGCTGGCCTCCCGGGCCGACGTGTGGGTGGCCGACCTCGAGGACATGCTGGTGCCGACCTCGGCCCGGCTCGTCGCGGCGCACCGGGCCATCGAGGACGTCGCGGCCACCCGCACCGGGGACGCCGAGCCCGGGGTGCCCACCCTCATGGTGCGCCCGCGGGGCCTGCACCTGCCGGAGGCGCACCTGCAGGTGGACGGCGAGGCCGCCAGCGCCTCGACGGTCGACACCTTCACCTTCCTGGCCCGGTGCGCCCGCACGCTGCTCTCCGGCGGCACCGCGCCCTACCTCTACCTGCCCAAGCTGGAGACCGCGGCGGAGGCGGCGTGGTGGGACGACCTGCTCGGGCGGGCCGAGTCCCTGCTCGGGCTGCCGCACGGCTGCACGAGGGTCAGCGTCCTGGTGGAGACCGTGCAGGCGACCTACGAGCTGGAGGAGATCGCCCACGCGCTGCGCCGGCGGCTCACGGGCCTGGCCGCGGGCCGGTGGGACTACATCTTCTCCTACCTGCGGACCTACGGGACCCGCCCGGACCACCTCCTGCCCGACCGGGACGCGTTCACCATGAACACCCGCTTCCTGCGCAGCTACACCTCGCTCATCGTCGGGGTGTGCCACCGGCGGGGGGTGCAGGCCATCGGCGGGCCGATCGCCCTCGCGCCCAGCGGCCCCTTCGACGAGTCGGTCGCGATGACCCACGCCCGGGTGCACCGGGACAAGGCGCGGGAGGCCAAGCAGGGTTTCGACGGGGCCTGGGTCGTGCACCCCGGCATGGTCCCGGTGGCCCGGGCGCCCTTCGAGGAGCGGGACCGCCTGCGTGAGGAGGGTGCCTGGGAGGAGGCCGACCCGGCAGCGGCCGCCACCCTCGACCCGGTCGCCCTGCGCGACGTGAGCTCCATCCCGGGGGCCTCGACGCTCACCGGGGTGCGGACCGCGCTGCGCTCCTCGCTCAGCTACCTCACCGGGTGGCTCGCCGGGGAGGGCACGGCGGTCATCGCCGGGCACATCGAGGACTTCGGCACCGTCGAGCTCAACCGCATGCAGCTGTGGCAGTGGCTCAGCCACGGCCAGCGCCTCGCGGAGGGCCCCACCATGTCCGAGCTGCTCCTGGACCGGATGCTCGAGGACGAGGTGGCGCTCCTGCGACGCCGGGGCGCCCGCGAGGACCTGCTCGGGCACGCGGTCACGCTGCTGCGCGACGCCGTCGTGGCGGCCGAGCCGCCGGCCTTCCTCTCCCAGCAGGCCTACGAGGTCCTGCTGTCGGTGGACGAGACCGCCCCGGAGACCGAGGTGGCCTGACCCACCGAGCGTCGCGAATGGTTGGCCTCACCCCCACCGAGCGTCGCGAATGGTTGCGCTCACCCCACCGAGCGTCGCGAATGGCTGTCAGTACGCCCGCCCCCGCAGGATGACGTGGGCGGGGTGGGCGAGCACCCGCACGTCCTCGCGCGGGTCGTCGGTGTAGACCACGAGGTCAGCCGACTCCCCCTCGGCGATGCCCGGTCGCCCCAGCCAGTCGCGCGCCGCCCAGGTGGCGGCCCCGAGCGCCTCCAGCGACGTCATACCGGCGCTGGTGAGGGCCTCCACCTCCCGGGCCACCAGCCCGTGCGGCAGCTGCCCGCCGGCGTCGGTCCCGACATAGACGGATATGCCGGCCTCGTGCGCCTTCGCGACCGTCTCGTGCCGACGGGCGTAGAGGTCCATCATGTGGTCGGCGTAGGTGGGGAACTTTCCGCGGCCGGCCTCGGCGAAGCCGGGGAAGTTCTCGATGTTGACCAGCGTCGGGACGATGGCGATGCCCTGGGCGGCGAAGGAGTCGATGGTCTCGTCGACCAGCCCGGTCGCGTGCTCGATGCAGTCCGTGCCGGCGGTCGCGAAGTCCACGAGGGACTGCTCGGCGAAGCAGTGAGCCGTCACCCGCGCACCCTCCTCGTGGGCGGCGGCGACGGCCTCGGTGAGCACGTCCACCGGCCAGCAGGTGTTGAGGTCGCCGGTCTCCCGGTCGATCCAGTCCCCCACGAGCTTGACCCAGCCGTCCCCGGCCCGGGCCTCCTGACGGACGTAGGCGACGAGGTCCTCGGGCTCGACCTCCCAGGCGAAGTTGCGGATGTAGCGCCGCGTCCGCGCGATGTGCCGCCCGGCGCGGATGAGGCGCGGGAGGTCCTCCCGGTCCTGCACCCAGCGGGTGTCCGCCGGGCTGCCGGCGTCGCGCAGCAGCAGGGCACCCGCCTCCCGCTCGGCCAGCGCGTGCTCCTCCGCGCGCGCGTCGTCGACGGCGCCCTGGGCCTCGAGCCCCACGTGGCAGTGGGCGTCCACCAGGCCGGGCAGGGCATACCCGCGGATCGTCTCGACCTCCCGACCGGCCGGCGCGGTCAGGCTGACGCGCCCGTCGACCACCCAGACCTCCCCCAGCACCTCCTCGGGTCCCACGAGGACCTGTCCCTCGATGTGCAGCACCGGTGCGCTCACGTCGCGTCTCCTTCGTCGCAGGTATGCCGCGACCACCGTATCCGCCGCCCCGGTCCGTAGACTCCACCCTCGTGCCCACCGACCCCTCCCCCACCGCCGGGCCCGCCCGTGAGCCAATGCGGGTGCCCCGGGTCGACCTGGGCGGCATGCTCCGGGACGCCGCGGCCGGTCGGTTCCCGCCCTCGGACGGAGGCTTCTCCCGGGCGGCGCCCTGGAAGGACGGGGTGGAGGGGGCTGTCGCGTTCACCGGTCACGCCGTGATGGTCGTCGCGGACGACGTCAGCGACGGGCAGCTGGCCGGCCTGGGGGTGCACGGCTTCGGTGGCGCCCACGACCCCCGCACCACCCTGGCCCTGGCCGGCGGTGGCCCCGTCGGGGTGCTGGACGCGCTGCTGGTCGGCCGCGGGACGGGGTCGGGCGGTCCGCTCGTGCCCCGCGCCGACCTCGCCCAGACCGACCGGGCCGCCCACGCCGGCGAGTGGCGCACCGAGGTCGACGTCTACGGCCTGCCCGACCCCCGGGTCACCTCGCTGGCCACCCTCTCGCGCGGCATCGGTGGCCTGCCCGAGGTCGGCATCCAGGCCGAGGACGGGTATGCCGCCACGCTGCTGGAGGGCGTCCTCGGCCGGCTGCCCCGGAGGGAGGTCGTGCTCGCGTCGGTGACCCCGGGCAACGCCCGCTCGCTGCGGTTCTTCCTGCGCCGCGGCTTCGTGCCCGTGGCCAGCGAGCAGCTGTGGAAGCCGCGGCGCCGGCACGCGGCCGAGCCTGGGCGCTGAGCGGGGGACGTCACAGCACCCCGGCGGCCCGGGCCGGCTCGGCGTAGGCACGGGCCAGGGAGTCGACGGTCTCGTGGGCGTTGAGGCCGCTGGGGTTGGGCACCACCCAGAGCCGGGCGCCCGCGAGGTCCTCGGGCTGGGGTCCTGGCGTCGCCCGTCGCGCGCCGAACGCACTGCGGTATGCCGTGATGCCGGCCACGGCGACCACTGCCGGCCGCGTCTCGCGCACGGTCCGCTCCAGTCGCCGTCCGCCCTCGCGCAGCTCCTCGACGCTGAGCTCGTCGGCCCGCGCGGTGGCGCGCCGCGCGAGGTTGGTGATGCCGATCCCCCGCTGCAGCAGGTGGTCACGGTCCCGCTGGCTCATGCCCGCCGCCGGGTCGACCGCACGCTCGATGATCCGGGCCCGCGCCAGGGCGGGGTAGAACCGGTTGCCCGGGTGGGCGAAGTGGGTCTGCGTCGCCGCCGTCCACAGGCCGGGGTTGATGCCGACGAAGAGCAGCCGCAGCGGCTCGCCCCCGGCACCGGGCAGCAGGTCCGGCACCTCGGTGTCCCGGAACGACTCGAGCTCGGCGCGGGTGAAGCGGGCCGCCATCAGCCCACCTCGAGACCGGCCCCGGCCCACGCCTCCCGGAGCGTGTCGAGGACCTCCGGCTCGTCGGCATACCGCTCCTGCGCCGACTCCAGGGTCGCCGCCGCGAACCCGGCGAAGCCGACGTCGCGCGGGATGCGGCCGCGGGTGGCGAGGGTGTCGTACCAGACCTGTCCGGCCCGCTCCCAGGCCCGTCCGCCGAGTCCGGTGGCGAAGAGGTGGAAGGCCTTGTTGGGGATGCCCGAGTTGATGTGCACCCCGCCGTTGTCGTTGTCGGCGTCGTGCGGGAGGTCGACGAAGTCGTCGAGGTGGGCCGGCTGCGGGTCCCGCCCCAGCACCGGGTCGTCGTAGGCCGTGCCCGGGTCGGCCATCGAGCGCAGCGCACGGCCCTGCACCCGGTCGGTGAGCAGGTCGGCCCCGATGAGCCAGTCCGCCTCCTGCGCGTCCTGTCCGCGCACCCGCTGGCTCACCAGCGCGCCGAAGACGTCGCAGACGGACTCGTTGAGGGCACCGGACTGCCCGACGTAGGTCAGGCCGGCGGTGTACTGCACCAGGCCGTGGCACAGCTCGTGCGCGATGACGTCCAGGCTGCGGGTGAAGCCGGTGAAGTAGAGGCCGTCCCCGTCGCCGAAGACCATCTGCCGCCCGTCCCAGAAGGCGTTGGCGTAGCTCTGGCCGTAGTGGACGGTGGCCGGCAGGAGCAGACCCCGGTCGTCCAGGGAGTCACGGCCGTAGACCCGGGCCAGGAGCTCCCAGGTGGACCCGAGCCCGTCGTAGGCCTCGCCGACGGCGGGGTCACCGGTCTCCGGGTCGCCCTCGGCACGGACCAGCCGCCCGGGCAGGGCGGTCCCGCCCTCGGCGTCGTGGACGCGCCGCCGGGGGGTCGCCTCCTCCGGCACCGCCGTGGCGCTGCCCATGCCCTCGCGACGGGTGTCGGGCGGAGCCTGCCCGGGCATGGTCGCGGGCAGGATGCCACCCTGCAGCGGCGCGTGCCCGCCCGGCCACCGGGTGGCCTCGATCTCGCGCCTCCCCCGGGTGTCCGCGCTGTCGCGCAGGGTGAACTCCATGGCCGGCGCGAGCTCGGGCTCGGCCTGGGCGATCCGGGTGAGCAGGTAGCCCGGGATGATCGTGCAGCGTGTCCCCGTCATGGACTCACTGTGCCACGCGCCGCCGACAGGCCTGCCTCGTCGGGAGCGGTCAGTCCTTGCCGTCCTGCAGGTACTTCTCGAAGCCCGGGGGCAGCTTGAGCCCGGACAGGTCCTGCCCGGAGGGGCCGTCGTCCGCGCCGGCCGCGCCCGCCGCACCGCCGCCGAAGGCGCTCTCGAAGGACTTCTCCCGGGCCGCCTGCTCCTTGGCCACCGCCTCGCGCTCCTGCTGCGCCCGCTTGGCCGGGTTGCCCGACTTGCCCTTCTTGCGCTGCGGCGCCTTGCCCTTGCGCGCCCCACCGGCACCACCGACGCCGGGCATCCCCGGCATACCGGGCATGCCGCCGCCCTTCTTGAGCTGGCGCATCATCTTCTGGGCCTCGCCGAAGCGCTCGATGAGCTGGTTGACCTCGCCGACGCTCACGCCCGAGCCGCGGGCGATCCGGGCCCGCCGGGAGCCGTTGATGATCTTGGGGTGGCCGCGCTCCAGCGGCGTCATGGACCGGACCATGGCCTCGACCCGGTCGAACTCCCGCTCGTCCAGGGAGTCCAGCTGCGCCTTCATGCCCTGCATCCCCGGCATCATGCCCAGCATCTGCTTCAGCGAGCCCATGCGCTTGATCGCCGACATCTGCTCGAGGAAGTCGTCGAAGGTGAAGTCCTCGTCGGAGAGGAACTTGCGGGTCATCTCCTTCGCCTGCGCCTGGTCGAAGGCCTGCTCGGCCTGCTCGATGAGGGTCAGGACGTCACCCATGTCGAGGATGCGCGAGGCCATCCGGTCGGGATGGAACAGCTCGATGTCCTTGATGCCCTCCCCGGTCGAGGCGAAGAGGATCGGCTGCCCGGTGACCGTCGCCACGGACAGCGCCGCACCACCGCGCGCGTCGCCGTCCAGCTTGGAGAGCACCGAGCCGGTGATCCCCACGCCGTCGGCGAAGGCCTTGGCCGTCTCGACGGCCGCCTGGCCGATCATCGCGTCGATGACGAAGAGCACCTCGTCGGCCTGGGTCTCCAGC
Organism: Serinicoccus chungangensis; assembly: GCF_001483745.1. Classification (GTDB taxonomy): domain Bacteria; phylum Actinomycetota; class Actinomycetes; order Actinomycetales; family Dermatophilaceae; genus Ornithinicoccus; species Ornithinicoccus chungangensis_A. The sequence goes on from NZ_LQBL01000032.1 coordinate 220,321, forward strand.
CGGATGTCGTGCGCCTGCCGCATGAGGTCGACGTCGACCGCGAGCCGGCCCGCGGTGTCGATGATGACCACGTCGTGGCTCCGGCGCCGGGCCTCCTCGACGCCGTCGACGGCGACGTCGACGGGGTCACCGAAGGACCGCGTCCCCTCCCCGGAGTCCATCGCGGCGTCGTGCCCGAAGATGTTGCCGCGCTCGGGGGCGAAGACCGGGACACCGGCACGCTGACCGACCACCTCGAGCTGGGTGACCGCGTTGGGCCGCTGCAGGTCGGCGGCGACGAGCAGCGGGGTGTGCCCCTGGTCGGCCAACCACTTGCCCAGCTTGCCCGCGAAGGTCGTCTTGCCCGACCCCTGCAGACCGGCCAGCATGATGACGGTGGGCGGGTTCTTGGCCAGGTTGAGCCGGCGCGTCTGACCCCCCAGGATCGCGACGAGCTCCTCGTTGACGATCTTGACGATCTGCTGGGCCGGGTTGAGCGCCTGGTGCACCTCCGCGCCGAGGCCGCGCTCCCGGATCCGACCGGTGAACTCCTTGACCACCGGCAGCGCGACGTCCGCGTCCAGCAGCGCCATCCGGATGTCACGGATGGTCGAGTTGAGGTCGGACTCGGTGACGGTCCCCTTGCGCTTGAGGTTGCGGAAGGTCTGCGTCAGGCGGTCGGAGAGGCTGGTGAACACCCGCCCAAGGATACGTGCCGGTGCACCACGGCCGCGTCGCCCGTCCACCGGCGGTCACCGCGCTCCCGGCCCGGGACGTCCGCATACTGGACCGGTGGGCCCCTCCGACCTCACCGCCGCCGCGCGCCGCCGCCTGTCGCTGGCGCTGCGGGACCGCGTCGCCGGGGCCGACGCCCCCCGCCGGGCCCAGGCCGTCTGGCTCGCCCCCGGGCCACGCCGGTTCGCCCCGCACGACCCGATCTGCCGGGTGCACGGGCATGCGGGGATGTATGCCGGCGGCATCCGCGCGCTGCTGCTGCAGTCGTTGCACCCGCTGGCCATGGCGGGCGTCGCCGCGCACTCCGGCTACCGCGGCGATCCCTGGGGCCGGCTGCAGCGCACCAGCGAGTTCATCGCGATGACGACCTACGGCCCGGTGGACTCGGCGCAGCGGGTCCTCGACCGGATCAACCGGGTGCACCGGACCGTCGTCGGCACCTCCGCCGACGGCCGTCCCTACTCCGCCACCGACAGCCACCTGCTGCGCTGGGTGCACGTCGCGGAGATCGACAGCTTCCTGCGCGCCCACCAGCGCTACGCCCGCACGCCGCTGACGGCGACCGAGGCCGACGCCTACGTGGCGCAGACCTCGTGGGCCGCCGGGCAGCTCGGGGTCCTCGACCCTCCCCGGTCGGTCACCGAGCTCGGGCAGGCGCTCACGGCATACCGCCCCGAGCTGGAGGCGAGCGACGGGGCGCGGGACGTGGCCCGCTTCCTGCTCGCCGAGCCGCCGCTGCCGCCGGCGGCGCGACCGGGCTTCTGGATGCTCGCGGCGGGGGCGGTCACCCTGCTGCCGGGGTATGCCCGTGACCTGCTCGGCCTGCACCCGCCCGGCCCCCTGCGCCCGCTCGAGCCGGCCGCCCTGGCCCTGCTGGACCGGCTGGGCCGGCTCGGCACCGCCGCCGTCGGGTGGGCGCTGGCCGACCCCGCGGATCCCCGGAACGCGCCGACCAGCTCGGCGGTGGTGGACCGGACCGGCCCGGTCCACGACTCGTAGCGCGAACCTGCCCTGGCGCCGTGATGTAGCACGGCACCGGAACAGGTGCTGGCCACGAGTGGTCGGCGGTCGGCCGGTCAGCCGGTCTGTCGGTCAGCCGACGATCGCCGAGACGAAGGCCTCCGCGTCGAAGGGCGCCAGGTCGTCCGGACCCTCCCCGAGGCCGATGAGCTTGACGGGGACGCCGAGCTTGCGCTGCACGTTGACGACGATGCCGCCCTTGGCGGTGCCGTCCAGCTTGGTCAGGACGATGCCCGTAATCGCCACCTCCCGGGCGAACTCCTCCGCCTGCCGCATGCCGTTCTGCCCGGTGGTCGCGTCCAGGACGAGCAGCACCTCGCCCACCGGGGCGACCTTCTCCACGACCCGCTTGATCTTGCCGAGCTCGTCCATGAGCCCCCGCTTGGTGTGCAGGCGGCCCGCGGTGTCGACGAGCACGACGTCGACCTCGGCCTCGACCCCGCTCCTGACCGCGTCGAAGGCCACGGAGGCGGGATCGGCGCCCTCGGTGTGCGAGCGCACGGTGGGTACGCCCACCCGCTCCCCCCAGGTCTGCAGCTGGTCGGCGGCCGCGGCACGGAAGGTGTCCGCCGCACCGAAGAGCACGTCCTTGTCCTCGGCGACGAGCACCCGGCCGAGCTTGCCCACCGTCGTCGTCTTGCCGGTGCCGTTGACGCCCACCACGAGGATGACCGCGGGGTGCTCGCCGGTGCGGCTGGCCGCGATGCGCCGGTCCAGCGACGGGTCCACCAGCCGCAGCAGGTCGTCGTGGAGCCACTGCCGCACCTGCTGGGGGTCGCTCGTGCCCTCCACCTTCACCCGGGTCCGCAAGGAGTCGACGAGCTCCTGGGTCGCCTCCACCCCGAGGTCCGAGGCCAGCAGGGTGTCCTCGACGTCCTCCCACGCCTGCTCGTCCAGCCCGCCGCGGGAGAGCAACGAGAGCAGCGCCTGACCGATGGCGCTGTTGGACCGGGCCAGCCGGGCCCGCAGCCGCTGGAGCCGGCCGCGCGCCGAGTCGGGGCGCTCCAGCGTGGGCGTCGGTGCCTCGGGCTCCTCGACGGCGACCCCGCCCCCGCGGTCGTCGACCTCGCCCGGGCCGGGTCGCTCCTCGACGAGCACGTCCCCCTCGGGGGTCCCCCCCTCCGGACGCGCCTCGTCGTCCAGGGTCGCGGTGTCACCGCCCCGCCCGCGCACCAGCGCGACCAGCAGCGCGAGACCCCCGAGCACCACGACGGTGACGAGGGTCAGGATCTCCCAGAGCTCATTGATCGGTCCCACCGGCACAGTCTCTCAGAGGCTGCGGCCGGCCCCGAACGAGATCGGCGGGCTCAGCTGGCGGCGCGGTACTCCTCCGCGCGGGTGTCCTCGCCCGGGGCGTCCTCGGCGCCCTGCTGCGCAGGCGGCGCCGCAGGGGGCGTGACCGGGGGCGTGACCGGGGCCGCCTCGGGGGCCGGGGCGTCGGCCCGGGCTGCGGGGGCGGGCTGGCGGCGCGGCTGGCGGATGGACTGGGTGCGCTCGGCCGCGGACCTCCCGAGCTGCTCCCCCCGGCTGCGGACCTGCTCCCCGCGTCGGCGGGCACCCGCGATGAGCTCCTCCCCCTCGGGGGTCCAGAACTGGCCCCGCCCCTCGCGTCGGGCCTCGATCATGACGTACCCCACGACCCCCGCGCCCAGGGCGACACACATCAGCATGGCCAGGACAAGTGCAAGCATGGAGCCAGTGTGCCGCCCGCGGGCACCCGCGGCCCAGCACGCGCCCGGCGTGTCCCGCGCGTGTCGCGCCGATCGTGAGCCGGCTCACGCCGCGGACGCACGGCAGGCGCGCACCGGGCGTGCGGTCGGCCCCGCCACCCGCACGCGGTCGGACCGCTCAGCCCGGCAGCTCCCGGGCGATGCGCTCCAGCGTCTGCCGCGTCGAGGCGACCAGCCCGGGGTCTCCCGCCCGCTCCCGCAGCCGCAGGGCACGGAGGGCGGCCGCGTGCGCCTCGGCATACCTGCCCTCGTCGAAGAGCGCCTTGGCCCGGTGCTGGTGGACCAGCGCCGTCCTGGCCTCGTCGCCGGCGAGCACCTCCTCGGCCGCGTCCAGCAGCTCGTGCGCCTCGGCCAGCTCGCCGCGCCAGTGGTGGACGTGGGCCAGCCGCACGGCTGCCGTGGCCCACGCCGAGGTCCCCGGCTCCCGCTCGTGCAGACGGTCCAGCCCCGCCCGGAGCGCGGCGTCCAGCTCGCCGAGCATCCGCAGCAGCGCGACGGCGTGCGGGTCCTGCGGGGTCTCCTCGACCCACTCGCGCGTCTCCTCCTCGTCGAGCAGCTCCTCGCGCAGGGTCTCGTCGTCGATGACGTAGGCGGGGAACTCGGCACCGCCGAAGACGACGGTCACGCCGGGGCCGGCTCGGGCGAGCGCGCGGGGGGCTCGACCCCGTCGGCGGCGACGTCCTTGATCCGCTGGCTGACGACGGTGGTCACGCCGTCCCCGCGCATCGAGACGCCGTAGAGCGCGTCGGCGATCTCCATCGTCCGCTTCTGGTGGGTGATGACGATGAGCTGGCTGGAGTCGCGCAGCTCCTCGAAGAGCGTGATGAGGCGACCGAGGTTGGTGTCGTCGAGCGCGGCCTCGACCTCGTCCATGATGTAGAACGGGCTGGGTCGGGCCTTGAAGATGGCCACGAGCAGCGCGACCGCGGTCAGCGACCGCTCCCCGCCGGACAGCAGCGAGAGCCGCTTGATCTTCTTGCCCGGGGGCCGGGCCTCCACCTCGATGCCGGTGGTGAGCATGTGCTCGGGGTCGGTGAGGGTGATGCGTCCCTCGCCGCCGGGGAAGAGCCGGGAGAAGACGCGCTCGAACTGCGCAGCCGTGTCGTGGAAGGCCTCGGTGAACACCCGCTCGACCCGTTCGTCCACCGAGCGGACGATCTCCAGCAGGTCCTCCTTGGAGCGCCGCAGGTCCTCCACCTGCTCGGTGAGGAAGGTATGCCGTTCCTCCAGGGCCGCGAACTCCTCCAACGCGAGCGGGTTGACCCGGCCGAGCTGGGCGAGCTGGCGCTCGGCGCGACGCAGCCGCTTGTCCTGCACCTCACGGACGAAGGGCTGAGGCTCGGGTGCCTCGGCGTCCGGGTCCTCGGGCGCGGGGTCGTCCGGTCCGGGGATGTGCGGCACGGGCAGGTGCGGGCCGTACTCCTCCACCAGCGTCTCCGGCGCCACCCCCAGCTCCTCCACGGAGCGCGCCTGGAGCGCCTCGATGCGCAGCCGCTGCTCGGCCCTGGCGATCTCGTCGGCGTGCACGGAGTCGGTGAGGTCGCGCAGGTCGTCGGCCAGCTCTCGGGCGCGCTGCCGGGCCGCGGCGAGCGCCTGGTCGCGCTCGGCCTGCTCGGCCCGCACCCGCTCCCGCTCCTGGGTGGCTGCCCCGAGCACGGCCTCGGTGCGCTCCAGCAGGTATGCCGCCCCCACACCCACGGCCTGCGCCGTCGCCCGCTCCCGGGCGCGGCGCTCGCGACGCTCGGCGGCGCGGCGGCGCGCGGCGAGCTCGCCGGCCGCCGCGGACTCGAGGCTGTCGGCCCGGCCGGCCAGCGCGGTGACGCGCTCCTCCTGGGTGCGCAGCGCGAGGCGGGCCTCGGTCTCGGCGCTGCGGGCGCGGGCGGCCGCCTCGGCCAGGTGCTCCCGCTGCGTGGTGTCCGGGTCCTCGGTGCCCTCCTGGGTGGCGAGCTCCTCGGCGTCGGCCAGCCGCTGCTCGAGCTCGGCGAGCTCCTGGCGGGTGGTCGCGAGGGACTCCTCTGCGGTGGCGATGGCCGTGGTGGCCCGCTCGTGCTCCGCCCGCGCGGTACGCATGGTCTGGCCGAGCTGGGAGAGCTGCTCGGCGACCGCCGTCATCCGGGCGTCGGAGTCGTGCAGCGCGTCGAGCGCCTGGTCCGCGGCCACCCGCGCCGACTCGAGGTCCTCGCGGGCCGAGCCCAGCGCGAAGGTCGCCCGCTCCGCGCGGGCCACCGCCTCGCTCACCCCGGCCCGGGCCTCCTCGAGCGCCGAGGTGAGCTCGAGGAGGCTGGGCGCGGCGGAGGAGCCGCCCCGCAGCCACCCGGGGCCGTAGACGTCACCCTCCGCGGTGACGACCGTGACCCCGGGCAGGGCCCGCACGAGCAGGGCGGCGTCGTCGGCGTCCTGCACCAGCGCCACCCGGGCGAGCAGCCCGGTGACGGCGCGCAGGAGGGCCCCGTCGCCGTCCCGGGCGCGGACGGTGTCGGCGGCCCAGACGGCGTAGCCGGGCAGGTCGGGCCAGTCGGAGCGGTCCTCGTCCGCGCCCGCGACGAGCTCGGGCACGAGCAGGCCGGCCTGTCCCTGGTCCTCCTCGCGCAGCCACGCCAGCGCCTCCCGGGCCGGCTCGAGACCGTCGGCGACCAGCGCCTCCCCGGCCCACCCGAGGGCGGCCGCCACGGCGCCCTCACGACCCGGCTCCACCTGGAGCTGGTCGGTCACGGTGCCCCGCACCCCCTGCACGTCGTCGGCGGCCAGCAGCGCGCTGGCGCCGTCCGTGCGTCGCAGGCTCATGGAGAGCGCCTCGACGCGCGCCTGCCAGCGGGCCTGCTCGGCCTGCGCCTCGCGCACCTCCTCGGTGAGCTGCTCGACCTCCGCCTCGGCCTCGCCGCGACGCTCCTCCGCCTGCTCGTAGTGCTCGTCCAGGCCCTCCTCACCGTGCTCGACGTCGAGCACGGTGCCCTCCAGCGCCGCGAAGTCGCGCTCGGCCTTCTCCGCCCGCTCGACGACGGCCACCGCCACCTGCTGCAGGCGGGCGATCTCCCCCTCCCCGGCCTCCACCCGCGAGCGCCTGGCCGCGACCTGCCCGGTGAGCCGCGCCAGGCCCTCGCGCCGGTCGGCGGCGGCGCGGGCCAGCCGCTGCAACCGCGCCTGCTCCTCGGCGTGCGCCTGCTCGGCACCGGTGCGTGCGGCCTCCGCGTCGGCCAGCGCCTGGGCGAGCTCGGCGACCCGGGCCTGCAGGTCGGCCTCCTCCTGCCGCACCCGCGCGGCCTGCGCGCGCAGCTCCTCGGGGTCACGACCCCGGCGCGACCGCCCGCTCTCCTCGGCGGCCAGGTCCTCCTCCTCGGCCCCCAGCAGGCGGGCCCGCTCGGCGGCGAGGTCGCCCAGGGCGCGCACCCGTTCCAGCAGCGAGGACAGGGCGTACCACCGGTCCTGGACCTCCGTCAGCGCAGGGGCCGCGGCCGCGCGCTCCTGCTCGAGCCCGGCGACCTGGGCGTCGGCGGCCCGCGCCGCCTCCTGCACCGCCGTGCGCCGCTCGACGAGCGCCCGCTCGTCGGCCATCTCCTGCTCGAGGGCGCTGGTCAGCTGCACGAGGTCGTCGGCGAGGATCCGCAGCCGGGCGTCCCGGACCTCGGCCTGGATGGTCGCGGCGCGACGGGCGGTCTCGGCCTGCCGTCCGAGCGGGCCCAGCTGGCGGCGGATCTCCGAGGTGAGATCGGCGAGGCGGGTGAGGTTGCCCTCCATCGTCTCCAGCTTGCGCAGCGCCCGCTCCTTGCGCTTGCGGTGCTTGAGCACCCCGGCAGCCTCCTCGATGAAGCCGCGCCGCTCCTCCGGGGTCGCCCGCAGGACCTGGTCCAGCTGACCCTGCCCGACGATGACGTGCATCTCCCGCCCGATGCCGGAGTCGGAGAGCAGCTCCTGCACGTCCAGGAGCCGGCAGGAGGTGCCGTTGATGGCGTACTCCGAGCCACCGGTGCGGAACATCGTCCGGGTGATCGTCACCTCGGTGTAGTCGATCGGCAGCGCGCCGTCGGTGTTGTCGATGGTCAGCGACACCTCGGCCCGCCCCAGCGGCTGCCGCCCGGAGGTCCCGGCGAAGATGACGTCCTCCATCTTGCCGCCGCGCAGGCTCTTGGCGCCCTGCTCCCCCATGACCCACGCCAGCGCGTCCACGACGTTGGACTTGCCCGACCCGTTCGGCCCGACGATGCACGTGATCCCCGGCTCGAGGCGCATCGTCGTCGCCGAGGCGAACGACTTGAAGCCCTTGAGGGTGAGGCTCTTGACGTACATCGACCTGCTCTTCGCTCTCGGCTCCGGGACGGCTCGTCCGCCAACATACCTGTCGCGGGTGCTGCCGCCGCGGCGCCGCGCGGCCGCCCGCCCGCCGGGTCCGACGGGGCGGGTCAGCGGCGGGTCAGCGCTCGACGAACCCCGTGATCCCCTCCCGCGCCGGGTGCCGCTGCACCACCACGCCGTCGACCCGACCCGGCCGGCTGCGGGTCGAGGGGTCCTCGCGCAGCAGGTCGACGAGGCCGTCGACGGCGCCCGGCTCCCCCTGGGCGCTGACCTCCACCCGGCCGTCCGGGAGGTTCCTGGCGTGGCCGACGAGCCCCAGCTCGAGCGCCCGCGCCCGCGTCCACCACCGGAAGCCGACACCCTGGACCCGACCACGGACGAAGATCAGCGCGCGCTCCATACCCGCGAGACTACGGTGGGGGTATGCAGCAGCCACCCGCCAGCAGCCCCTCCTACGACCCCGTCGCCGACCGACCCGTCCGGTGGGGACTGCTCGCCGCGGGAGGGATCGCCCGGGCGCTGGCCGGGGCGATCGCCGCCGTGGACGGTGGCCAGGCCGTCGCGGTCGCGGCACGGGACGGCGAGCGGGCCCGGGCCTTCGCGCAGGAGTTCGGCATCCCGCGCTCCTACGGCGGCTACGACGAGCTCCTGCAGGACCCGGAGGTCGACGTCGTCTACATCTCCTCGACCCACCCCTTTCACCACGAGCAGGCGCTGGCCTGCATCGCCGCGGGCAAGCACGTCCTCGTCGAGAAGCCCACGACGCTCACCGTCCACGACACCGAGGAGGTCTTCGACGCCGCGCGGGAGGCGGGGGTCCTGGCCGTGGAGGCCATGTGGACCCGCTTCCAGCCGATCGTGCGCGACGCGCGGGAGCGGGTGCGGTCGGGCGCGATCGGTGAGGTCCGCAGCTTCCACGCGGCGTTCCCCGTGCCGTTCGACTACGACGAGACCCACCGCCTCTTCGACCTCGCCAACGGCGGGGGTGCCCTCATGGACCTGGGCATCTACCCCGTGACCCTCGCGCACCTGCTCGTCGGGCACCCGACCCACCTGCACGTCCTCGGCTCGAAGGTCCCCACGGGGGCCGACGCCCTGGTGGCGCTGCAGTGGATGACCGCGGAGGGCGCCGTGGCCCAGGTCATGACGGACTCGCGGTCGCACGGGACCACCGAGACGATCGTGCGGGGCACGGAGGGGTCGATCACCCTGCACGGCCCGCTCAACCACCCCACCTCCTTCACGGTGCGGCGGGGTGAGGAGGAGGAGACCGTGACGGGGGACCGTCGGGGCTACGAGCACCAGGTGGAGGAGGTGCAGCGCTGCCTGCGGGAGGGGCTGGTGGAGTCGCCGCTGGCGCCGCACGCCGACACGGTGGCCATCATGACGATCCTGGAGAGCGCGCGGCGCGAGCTGGGGGTGCGCTACCCCCAAGAGGACGCCCCCCTGCACACCTGAGGCAGGATGGCACCACGATGACCCAGCTGCTCCTCTTCGTGCTCCTCGGGTGCGTGCTGCTCGCCGCCATCGGCCAGACGGCCACCCCCCGGTGGCAGCGGCTGCCGCTGCGCCGGTGGACGCCGGTGCACGTGGCCGACCTGGTCGGGCGCGGGGTGCGCGTCTTCTCCGACGCCGGCAAGGAGCGCCTGCGCCGCCAGGACCTCGCCCGCGAGGAGGTCGAGGGTCGCCGGGGGGACGAGCGGCCCGAGGGCCCGCCGCCTCCGCCGCCCCCCGGCGCCGAGGACCCGCCGCCGGAGCGCTGAGGGCTCAGGCCCGCACCCGCGGCACGGTCTGGCACCGCGGGCAGTAGTGCGAGCTGCGGTTCATGAACTCCTCGCGCCGGATGGGGCCGCCGCAGCGCGGGCACGGGCGGCCGGTCTGGCCGTAGGCGTCCAGCGAGCGGTCGAAGTAGCCGCTCGCGCCGTTGACGTTGACGTAGAGCGCGTCGAAGCTGGTGCCGCCCTGGGCCAGCGCCTCCCGCATCACCGCGGCGGCGTGGTCCAGGAGGCGACCGATGGCGGGGCGGGTCAACGCCGAGGCGGGACGCCGGCCGTGCACCCCGGCGCGCCAGAGCGCCTCGTCGGCGTAGATGTTGCCGATGCCGCTGACGACGCCCTGGTCCAGCAGCAGCCTCTTCACCGCGACGTTCTTGGACTTCATGGTCCGGATGACGGTCGGACGGTCGAAGGCGTCCTCGAGCGGGTCGGGAGCGATGTGCGCGACCGGTTGCGGTATGCCGTGACCGTGCTCGGCGGCGGACCGGGACGCGTCCGGCGCGCCGGCCCCGGCAGCCCGCCGGTGGGCGTCGGGCAGGAGCGGGGTCAGGGCCAGGCCACCGAAGGTGCGCTGGTCGACGAAGCGCAGCTGCGGGCCGTCGTCGTCGAAGTCGAGGGTGGCGTGCAGGTGCTTCTCCCGCGGGGCGTCCGGAGGCTCCACGAGCAGCTGCCCGCTCATCCCGAGGTGCATGACGAGGGCGTGCGGGTCGTCGTCGGGGGGGTCCAGGACCAGCCAGAGGTACTTGCCCCGCCGGTCCGCGGCGAGGACCTGGGCCTGACGCACCCGGGCCGCGAGGTCGGCCGGACCGCCCTCGTGGCGTCGGGCGACCCGCTGGCCCAGGAGCTGGGCGGTGCTGATGCGGCGCCCGACGACGTGCTCCGCGAGCCCTCGTCGGACGACCTCGACCTCGGGCAGCTCGGGCACGGAGCTCAGTCCGTCCCGACGTCGAGCGCCGGGGCCACGCCGGGAGTGGTGGCGACCACCTCGGCGGCGCGGTCGGTCAGCAGCCGCCACCCGTGCTCGGCGGCCTGCTGCTCGGCGAGCTTCTTGGAGCGACCCACCCCGGTGCCGACGACCTCCCCACCGACGACCGCCCGGGCGGTGAAGGTCTTGTCGTGGTCGGGCCCCTCGGCGTCCAGGACGTACTCGGGCGGACCGTGCTCGGCCGCCGAGGCGACCTCCTGCAGGCTCGTCTTCCAGTCCAGCCCGGCGCCGAGGTCGGCGCTGCGGGCCATCACCGGGTCGAGGACGTGGTGGATGAAGGTGTCCGCCCGGGCCAGCCCGAGGGAGACGTAGAGGCAGCCGATGACGGCCTCGGTCGTGTCCGCGAGGATCGAGTCCTTGTCCCGGCCGCCGGTCGCCTCCTCCCCCTTGCCGAGCAGCACGAACTCGCCGAGGTCGATGGTGCGCGCGACCTCGGCGAGGGCGCGCGAGTTGACGACCGCGGCGCGCAGCTTGGCCAGCTGGCCCTCGGACAGGTCCGGGTGCGTGCGGTAGAGCGTGTCGGTGACCACCACCCCCAGCACCGAGTCACCGAGGAACTCCAGCCGCTCGTTGTGGGGCTGGCCGTTGTGCTCGTAGGAGAACGAGCGGTGCGTCAGGGCACGCAGCAGCAGCGCCTCGTCGCACCGCTCACCGACGACCTCGGCGAGGTAGTCGTTGAGCTCGGCGACGGGGCGCATACCGCGGTCCGGGTCAGCCCTGATGCTCGGTGCGCTCGGCGGCGGCGTAGTGCCGGCCGCCGTAGGAGCCGCAGGACGGGCACGCCTGGTGCGGGGTCGCCACGGCCTGGCACTGCGGGCAGGTGGTCAGCGCGATCGGGGCGGCCTTCCACTGCGAACGGCGGTGCCGGGTGTTGGAACGGGACATCTTCCGCTTGGGAACGGCCACGTCAGGTCCTCTTCTCGTCGTCGTCGGCCGGGCTGGCCATGGCGGCCAGCGCCGACCACCGGGGGTCGATCACGTCGTGCTCGTGCTCCGGGTCGTCGGCCAGGCGTGCCCCGCACTCGGAGCACAGTCCCGGACAGTCGTCCCGGCACACCGGTTGGAAGGGCAGCGAGGTCACCACGGCGTCCCGGACGACCTCTTCGAGGTCCATCAGGTCGCCGTCGAGAGTCCGCTGCTCGTCCTCGTCGGCGCTCGCGTCCTTCTCGCTCCCGGGCCGGCCCGCCACCTGCTGGTGGTGCGCCGCCCGGTCCGGATAGGCGTACAGCTCCTGGAACGGGACCTCGAGGGACTCGACGATCTCGTCCAGGCAGCGCACGCACTCCCCGACCGCCGTGGCCCGGGCCTCCCCCGTCGCCAGGATGCCCTCGACCACCGACTCCAACCGCAGCTCCACCTGCACCGGCGCGCCGGGGGGGATCGCGATGACGTCGGTGCCCAGGGGCTCCGTCGTGGTCACCACACGAGAGACCTCGCGCATCGTGCCGGGCCGGCGGACCAGCTCCCGGGTGTCGAACACCCAGTCGCGTTCCGTCTGCTGGGCAGCCATGCTGAAGTCCCTCACGTGTGTCTGACCTGCTGATCGGGGTTCGGCCCTGATCCGTGGCACGGAGGCGGGAAGGACACAAACCGACTGCTCAGACTACCGGAGCGGGCGGTCCGGGCTCAAATCTGCCCCAGCGCCCGCAGGACGGGCGCGGGGACCAGGGCGGAGACGTCTCCCCCGAGCCGGTGGACCTCCTTGACCAGGGAGCTGGAGACGTGCTCCAGCGCCGGGTCGCCGGGCAGGAAGACGGTCTCCACCCCGGTGAGGTGGCGGTTCATCAGCGCCATGGGCAGCTCGTAGGTGAAGTCCGTGCCGCCCCGCAGCCCCTTGACCACGGCCTGGGCGCCGACCTCCTGGCACACGTCCACGAGCAGGCGCTCGGCATACGCCTCCACCCGGACCACCGGGGTGACCTCCTGCGGCAGCGACTCCCGGACGAACTCCAGCCGTTGCTCGACCGGGAACGTGCCCTGCTTGGCGGGGTTGTGCATCACCGCGACGAGCACCTCGTCGAAGAGCGCGGCGGCCCGCACGACGACGTCGACGTGACCGAGGGTCACCGGGTCGAAGGATCCGGGGCACACGCAGCGACGGGTCGTCATGCCCGGAGCCTACTGCCGGCCTGCGCCACGACCGCGCGGCTCAGTCCTCGTCGTCGAGCAGCCCGTCCTCCTCGGCCTGCTCGACCAGCGCGCGGACCTGCTCGATGCCGACCCCCTGGTCCAGGTGGTGCCCCCGGACCTCCAGGAAGGCCGCGCCCAGATCGGCGCGGTCCTTCTCGGACACCTCGTCGCGGGCCGGGTTGAGGATGGTCAGCTCCTCCTCCGTCAGGTGGTGCTGCAGCACCTCGTTCATCGCCTCGACCGCGTCGTCGAACTTCTGGGTGTCGGTGCCGGCGCACTCCAGCAGGTCGAGCAGCGCGCGGTTGATCTCGGCGTGCTCCTCCTCGCCGTGCTCGGCCTCGTGCGCGTCGATGGCCTCCTTGCGGCGCAGCCGGGGGTAGACCTTCTCCTCCTCGGCCTCCCCGTGTGCGACGAGGACCGCGGCGAAGGCCTGGCGGGCGGACTCGCGGTCCGCGCTGCTGTCGCGCAGGTCGCGCATGAGCTCCTCGAAGAGGCGGTGGTCGGCCAGGATGAGGTCGACGACGTCACCGGAGACGGGTCGGGGGATCGTGTATGAGGTCATGACCCGATCCTGGCAAACGGCCGGCTCAGGCGCTCGCCGGGGTGGCGGGCTCGGCGAGGTGCACGGCGGTCTCGCCGTAGCGGCGGGTGTCGAGGTGGGCCAGCCCGGAGGGCCAGGCCGGCCGCGGGGACCTGGCGCTGCGCTCCAGGACGACGAGCCCGTCGGGGTCCAGCCACGGCACCAGCGCGGCGAGCACCTCACCGAGCTCGGCCTCCCCCAGGTCGTACGGCGGGTCGAGCAGCGCCAGGTGGAACGCCTCGCCCTGCGGCCCGGCCCTGAGCACCTGGGCGACCGGGGCCGTCCGCACCTCGACGCCCGGGAGCCCCAGGTCGGCCGCGTTGCGCTCCACGAGCCGAGCCGTCGCCCGGTGGCGTTCCACCGCCAGCAACCGGCCCCCGCCCCGGGACACCGCCTCGAGGCCGAGGGCACCCGAGCCGGCGTAGAGGTCGAGCACGGCGCACCCCTGGAGGTCGAGCAGCGACTCGATCCGGGAGAACACCGCCTCCCGCACGCGGTCGGTCGTGGGCCGGGTGAGCGCACCCCGAGGGGTGTGCAGGCTGCGCCCGCCGGCGGACCCGGCGATGATGCGGGTCATCGGCTCACCCCCGCTCCAGGAAGGCCGCCCGGGCCGCGTCGAGCCGGGTGAGGGCCTCGACGAGCGCGGGGTGCCGCTCCAGCTCGGGGTCGGCCTCGACCGTGCGCCACGCCGCCTCGTGGGCCTGGACGATGAGCTCCTCGTCACGGGCCAGGCGCAGGAACCGCAGCCCGCTGCGCCCGCCGCTCTGGCTGGCCCCCAGGACGTCGCCCTCGCGCCGGCTCTCGAGGTCCAGCCGGGCCAGCTCGAAGCCGTCGGTGGTCGCCGCCACCTGCTCCAGCCGCTCCACGGCGCCCGGGTCGACCCCCTCCCCCTGGGTGAGCAGCAGCGCCAGCCCCGGCCGGCCGCCCCGGCCCACCCGACCCCGGAGCTGGTGCAGCTGGGAGATCCCGAAGCGGTCGGCGTCCAGCAGCACCATGGTGGTGGCGTCGGGCACGTCCACGCCCACCTCGATGACGGTGGTGGAGACGACCACGTCTACGCGCCCCGCGGCGAAGGCCACCATGACGGCGTCCTTGTCCTCGGCGGGCATGCGTCCGTGCAGGACCTCGATGGTCAGCTCGCGCGTGGCGGCCAGGCCGCGCAGGCAGCGCGCCACCTGGTGCACCCCGTGCAGCGCCGGCGGGGCCGCCCCCGGCCCGTCGGGCGCCCCGAGGAGGTCGGCGCCGTCGTCACCGGTGGTGCCCCCCGACACCGGCACCGACCCGGTGGGCAGCCCCGGCCCGGCGCCACCGGTGCCGGGCAGGTCCGGGTCGTCGACCTCCCCGATCCGGGGGCACACGACATACACCTGGCCGCCCCCGCGGACCTCCTCGGCGACCCGCTCCCAGGTGCGGCGGACCCAGTCGGGACGCTGGCCGTCGACGACGAAGGTGTGGATGGGGCGGCGGCCGCCGGGCAGCTCGCGCAGCGTGGAGATCTCCATGTCGCCGTAGACGGTCATCGCCACGGTCCGCGGGATCGGGGTGGCGGTCATGACGAGGACGTGCGGCGCGGTGCCCTCGGGCGCCTTGGCGCGCAGCGCGTCACGCTGCTCCACCCCGAAGCGGTGCTGCTCGTCGACGACCACCATGGCGAGGTCGGCGAACTGCACGTGCTGCTGGATGAGCGCGTGGGTGCCGATGACGATGCCGGCCTCCCCCGAGGCCGCCGCGAGCAGCGACGCCCGGCGCTCCCCGGTCGACTGGCTGCCGGTGAGCAGGCTGATCCGGGTGCCCTCGGCCAGACCACCGAGGAGCCCGGCCTCGGCGATCGGGCCGAGCATCTGCGACATGGACCGGTGGTGCTGGGCCGCGAGCACCTCGGTGGGCGCCAGCAGTGCCGCCTGGCCGCCCGAGTCCACGACGGCCAGCATGGCGAGCAGCGCGAGGACCGTCTTGCCGGAGCCGACCTCGCCCTGGAGCAGGCGGTGCATCGGGACCGTGCGGGCCAGGTCGTCGAGCAGCTCGGCGAGGACCGCCTCCTGCCCCGCGGTGAGCTCGAAGGGCAGCCGGTGCCGCAGCCGGGCGCCCAGACCGTCCACGGCCGGGACGCGCGGGCGGGCGGGCACGGCCTCGGCGGAGCGGCGGACGCGGGCCAGCTGGGCCTGCACCGTGAAGGCCTCGGTGAACTTCAGCCGCCAACGGCCGCGCCGGTGGTCGGCCTCGGTGCGGGGCCGGTGCACCAGGCGGTAGGCCTCGAGCAGCCCCGGCAGCCCCACCTCCCGGCGCACCTCCTCCGGGACGGGGTCGCGCAGCTGCTCCACGTGGTGCAGGACCAGCTCGAGGCACTGGCCGTGGACGATCGGCGACAGCCCCTTGGTGGCGGTGTAGACCGGGACCAGGCCGTCCAGCAGCCACTGCGCGCCGCCCTCGCCGTCCTCACCCAGGGTGGCGTAGTCCGGGTGGGTGAGCTGGAGGGTCTCGCGCCACACCCCGACCTGGCCCGAGCACACCACGCGCACCCCCGGCCGCAGGCGGTCCTGGTGACCGAAGGGCTTGAAGAAGGTCAGCTCGATCGTGCCGCCCGCGTCGTCGGCGACCTCCACCACGAGCCGGCGACCCCGGCGGTTGCGCATCTGGTGGGTCGTCGCGGCCCGCACCGTTCCGACCACGACGACGTCCTCGCCGTGCGGCAGGTCGCGGAAGGCGGTGGGGCGGGCGGGGTCGAGGTAGGTCCGGGGGAGCCAGTCCAGCAGCTGGCCCACCGTGCGGATGCCGCGCGCCCGCTCCAGCGTCCGGGCGCTCGTGCCGACGACGTCGCGCAGCCCGATGTCCAGGGGGTTGAGGTCGCCGTCCGCCACGGCGCGCAGGTGCCGCTGCGCCATCACTCGACCCCGATCAGCACGGCATAGGTCGGCTGTCCCCCGTCCAGGACGGAGAGCTCGACCTCGGCGCCGGCGGCGCGACCGGTCAGCTGCCGCTCGACCTCGGCGCGCACCGGCGCGTCGCCCCCCTCGCCGAGCAGGACGGTGACCAGCTCGACGCCGGGGTGCCAGAGGGTGTCGAGCACCGCCTCGGCGGCCGGCGCCAGGGCGTCCTCGACGGCGACGATGGCGTGGTCCACGATGCCGAGCCACTGGCCGGGGCGGCACGGACCGACGGGGGTGTCGGCGCCGCGGTCGGCCCGGGTGAGCGCGCCCCCGTGCACCCCGCCGGCGGCCTCCCGCATCGTGCGTGCGGCGCCCTCGAGCCGCCCGTGCGGGTCGAGGACGGCCAGGGCGGCCAGCCCCTCGGGCAGCGAGCGGGTGGGCACCACCTCCACCGCCAGTCCCTCCCGCCGCGCCTCCGCGGCCGCGGCCCGCGCCACCATGACCATGTCCTCGTCGTTGGGCAGCACCAGCACCCCCTCGGACTCGCAGGCCCGGATCGCGGCGAGGAGCTGGCCGGCCGAGGCGCGACGCCGTGGGCCGCTGGGCACGAGGACGGCACCGGCCGACGCCATGAGCGCGGCCACGCCCTCGCCGAGCACGCAGCTGACCACCTGGAGACCGGTGGGCAGACCGGCCGGACCGCCGTCGGGGCGGCCGTCGCAGCGGGGGCCGTCCCCTGGGCCGTGGGCCGCCCCGTCCCCGGTGAGGGAGGTGTGCCGGACCTCGCTCACGACGCCGGCCAGCCCCCCGGCCTCGAGCGCGGCCGAGGGGTCGTCGAGGTGGACGTGCACCTGGTAGTCGTGCGGCCCGCCGGCCACGACCACGGAGTCGCCCACGTGGGTGAGGTGGGAGCGCAGCCGCGCGGCGCGCTCGGGGTCGCTGCCGGTCAGCAGGAACATGACCTCGACGGTCCCGCCGGCCTCCACCGCCCCGCCGGACGCGGGCTGTCCGGCGCCGGTCGACCACCAGCCGGGCACCTCGCCGTCGGCGCCGGCCGGCCGGTCGAGCAGCACGGTGTGCAGCGCCTCGACGACCAGCACCAGCCCTGCCCCGCCCGCGTCCACGACCCCGGCGTCGCGCAGCTCGGCGAGCTGGTCGGGGGTGCGGGCGAGCGCGTCCTGGGCGGCGTCCAGGGCGGCCGCGACCACCTCGGCGACGTCGCGCTCCCCCGCCTCCACCGCCCCCCTCGCGCCCTGGGCGGCGGCCCTGGCGACGGTGAGGATGGTCCCCTCCACCGGTGTCGCCAGGGCGTCCCAGGCGCTGCGCGCCGCCTGCTCGAAGGCCGCGGCGACCTCCTCGGGGCCGACCGCCCCGACGTCGGGGCCGACGGCGTCCGCCAGCCCCCGGGCGAGCTGGGCCAGGATGACCCCCGAGTTGCCGCGGGCGGCCAGCAGCATCCCGCGGGCGATGAGGTGCAGACCGTCCCGCAGGCCGCCGCCGTCCTCACCCAGCTCGACCTGGACCCGGACGTGCTCCAGGGCCCCGTCGAGGGTGAGGAACATGTTGGTGCCGGTGTCGCCGTCGGCCACGGGGAAGACGTTGAGCGCGTCGACCTGCTCGCGCGCCGCCGCGAGGGACAGCCGTGCCGTCATCGCCCACCGGCGGGCGGTCGCGAGGTCGAGGGCTGGTCCGGGCACGCCCCCAACCTAGTGCCCGCCCCCGACCACCCCCGCAGCCCCGCACCGGACGCGTGCTCAGCCCGCACAGGACGTCCGCTCAGCGCCATCCGGACGCGTGCTCAGCCCGCACCGGACGTCCGCTCGGCGCCATCCGGACGCGTGCTCAGGCCGCACAGGACGTCCGCTCGGCGCCGTCCGGACGCACCCACGCCGGGATTTGGGCGCCGCGAGCGCCGTCCGGTACGCTGGTCCGGTTGCCCGCGCGCCCCGACGCCGTGGGCCCTCGACCTCTCACCGGACGACCTTCAGGAGAACACCGTGGCTGCCACTTGCGACGTCTGCGCCAAGGGACCGAGCTTCGGTCACAGCATCTCGCACTCGCACCGCCGCACCAAGCGCCGTTGGAACCCCAACATCCAGCGCGTGCGCACCACCATCGGCGGCACCTCGAAGCGACTCAACGTCTGCACCTCCTGCCTGAAGGCGGGCAAGGTCACCCGCTGACCTCCCCCTCGGCAGGCACGTGAGCCGGCGGCACCCACCAGGGTGCCGCCGGCTCCGTCGTTCCCGTCGCCCCCTCACCCGCCGTAGTGGTCCCAGCCCCCGCGGGCGGGGTCGAGACAGTCCGGGCCGAGCCAGACCCCGGCGCCGCCGCCGTCGGGCGCCACCACGTCGCCGAGGAGGACCCACCCGTACGGCACGGCGTCGGGGACGAAGGTGGCGAGCAGCACGTGCTCCTCCCCGCCGCCCAGCACGGCCCGGCGGGCAGCCTCGGCCGGCACCCCGTCCAGGGCGGCGGCGAGGGCGTCCACCGCCCCGGGCCGCAGGTCGATCCGCACGTCGCTGGCCCTGGCCACGCGGTCGGCGTCACGGACCAGCCCGTCGGACACGTCGATCATCGACGATGCCCCCGCGAGCGCGGCCCGCGGCCCCTGACCCAGGTCGGTCCAGGGACGCCGGTGGTAGTCGACCCACGCCCCCTCGTGGCGTCCCTCGAGCAGCTGGGCGAGCCCCGCCCCCGAGCGACCCAGCGGCCCGGAGACGGCGAGCACGTCACCCGGACGGGCACCGTCTCGCCGGACCGGGTGCTCCACCCCCTCCGGCAGCTCGCCCAGCGCGGTGACACCGACCATGACCACGCCGTCCGGCGCCGCGCCGAGGTCACCCCCGACGACCGGGACACCGCTGCGCCGCGAGGCCCACGCCATACCCTCCGCCAGGCCGCGCGCCCACGCCACCGGCAGCCGCGGGTGCGCCGCGAGCGTGACGAGCAGACCGGTGCCCGCCCCGCCCATCGAGGCGATGTCGGCGAGGTTCTGCGTCGTGGCCTTGACCCCGACGTCCTGCGGCGTCGACCAGTCGTCGCGCCAGTCGTGGCCCAGCACCATGGTGTCCGTGGTCGCGAGCACCGCTGCCCGCCGCACCCGCAGGTATGCCGTGTCGTCACCCGGGCCCACGAGCACGCCGTCGACCGGCTGGTCGGCGAGGGCGGCGAAGACCTCGGCGAGCACGCCCCGCTCCCCCACCTCCCCGAGCAGCGGCCCCGTCGTCGCGCCCTCACCGGGGCCCACCCGTCCACCGTCCTCGCTCGCGTCCACCCCCGCACGGTAGCCTCCCACCCACCGAGCCGGATCAGGAGGAAGCCGTGGTCAAGGCATACATGCTCGTCCAGACCCAGGTCGGGGCGTCCGCGCAGGTCACCCGCACCCTCCGGGGCCTCGCGGGGGTGGTGAGCGCCGAAGACGTCGCCGGGCCCTACGACGTCATCGCCGTCGTGCAGGCGCCCACGGTCGCCGAGCTCGGCCGAGGGGTGATCGCCCGCGTCCTCGAGGTCCCCGACATCACCCGCACGACGACGTGCACGGTCGTCGAGCTCTGAGGGGCCTGCTGCCCGCGACCGCCGTCGTGCTCGCGCTGGGCGGGTGCGGGGACGGGGCGGTGCGGGCGGTGCCCTTCGACGCCGCCGACTCCGCGCCCTGCCAGGAGGTGGCGCGCCACTGGCCCAGCACGATCGGGCCCTACGAGGCGCGGGTCACCGCCGTCCAGTCCGAGGGGGTGGCGGCCTGGGGCGACCCTCCCATCGTCGCGCGCTGCGGCAAGGCGCCGCCCGGTCCGACGACCGACCCGTGCATCGACGTCAACGGCGTCGACTGGGTGGCCACCCAGCTGGACGACGGCGGCACGATGTTCACGACCTACGGGCGCGAGCCGGCGCTGGAGGTGCTGGTGCCGGCGGACTACGACAGCCACCCCCTGCTGCTGCCGCCCCTGGGCGACGCCGCCGAGGCGGTGCCGCAGACCCTCGGGGAGTGCTCCTCGACCGACGGCTGAGGTCAGCGCAGCCCGAGCGGGCGCTCCAGCGCCAGGGTGATGAGCTCGTCGACCAGCTCGGGATAGCTCATCCCGGAGGCGGCCCAGGCCTGGGGGTACATCGAGTAGGGCGTGAAGCCCGGCATGGTGTTGATCTCGTTGAGCACCACCTCGCCGCGCGGGGTGACGAAGCAGTCGACCCGGGACAGGCCCTCGGCGTCGGCCACCTCGAAGGCGAGCGCGGCGATGCGGTGGATCTCCTCCCGGATCGGCGGCGGTATGTCGGCCGGCGCGGTGATCTGCACGCTCTCCTCGTCGAGGTACTTCGCCTCGAAGTCGTAGAAGTCGTGCGCACCGGAGACGACGATCTCGCCGCACTCGCTGACCCGTGGCGGATCCGAGCCGCGGCCGCCGAGGACGCCGCACTCGATCTCCCGCCCCTCGATCCCCTGCTCGACCAGCACCTTGGGGTCGTGGTCCCGGGCCTTGTCGACGGCGACCTCGAGGTCCTCGGGACGCTCGACCTTGACGACCCCCACCGAGGACCCCGCCCGGGCGGGCTTGACGAAGACCGGGAAGCGCAGCCCGGAGGCGGCGTCCAGGGCGGCGGCGCGGTCCCGCTGCCACTGCCGGTCGGTGATGAGCGCGTAGGGGCCCACGGGCAGGCCGGCCGAGGCGAAGAGGACCTTCATGACGTGCTTGTCCATCATCGCGGCGGACGCCATCACCCCGCACCCGACGTAGGGCAGGTCGGCCAGCTCCAGCAGGCCCTGGATGGTGCCGTCCTCGCCGAAGGGCCCGTGCAGCAGCGGGAAGACGACGTCGACCTCGCCGAGGGGGTGCACCTCGCCCGCGGCGTCGACCCAGGTCCACTCGTGCTCGACGCCCCCCAGCGGCACGATGACGCGCCGGCCGGTGTCGGCCACGGACGGCAGCCGCCCGTCCCGGATGTCGAGGGCCTGCGGGTCGTCGTCCACCAGCACCCAGTGACCCTCACGGGTGATCCCGACCGGCACCACGGCATACCGGTCCCGGTCCAGCGCGCGCAGCACGCTCGCGGCGGTGGCGCAGGAGATGGCGTGCTCGTCGGAGCGGCCACCGAAGACCAGGGCGACGCGGCGTCGGCGGTCGGGGGCGGGCGAGGTCTGCGTGTCCATCGCCGCCGAGCCTAGCCAAGGTGGTGCGGGCGCCCGCGCAGGACGCGCACGCCGCTCAGTGACGCTCGTGCTTGCGCGCCCGGGTCATGAGCTCGCCGGTGAGCCGCTCCGGGGTGACCGACCCGTCCACCACGGCGCTGACGCCCTGGCAGATGGGCATCTCCACCCCGTGCCGGGCCCCGAGCTCCACGACGCTGCGGCAGGACTTCACGCCCTCGGCGGTCTGGTGCGGCACCGCGAGAATCTCCGCGACGGTGCGGCCCTGCCCGAGCGCCACGCCCACCCGGTGGTTGCGCGAGAGCGGCGACATGCACGTCGCGATGAGGTCGCCGACCCCGGCCAGCCCCATGAGGGTGGCCGGGTCCGCGCCCAGCGCCTGCCCCAGGCGGGCGGTCTCGGCCAGCCCCCGGGTGATGAGGCTGGACTTGGTGTTGTCGCCGTAGCCGAGCCCCTCGGCCATGCCGACGGCCAGGGCGATGACGTTCTTCACCGCGCCGCCGAGCTCGGCACCCACCACGTCGGTCTGGGTGTAGGGCCGGAAGTAGGGCGTCATCACGGCGGCCGCGACCCGGTCGGCCGTCGCGTGGTCGGTCCCGGCGACGACGCTGGCCGCCGGCTGCCGGGCGGCGATCTCCCGGCTCAGGTTGGGGCCGGTCACGACCACGACGCGGCGCTCGTCGATGCCGCTGGCCACGATGACCTCGCTCATCCGGCGCCCGGTCCCGAGCTCGATGCCCTTCATGAGCGACACCACGGGGGCCCCGGCCGGCAGGTGGCCGCCCCAGCCGTCGAGGTTGTCCTGCAGGCTCTGGCTGGGCACCGCGAGCACCACGAGGTCGGCCCCCTCGGCCGCCTCCCGCGGGTCGGCGGTGGCGGTCACGACGGGCCCGAGCTCGACGTCCGGCAGGTAGTCCGGGTTGCGGTGCTCCTCGCGCACCTGCCGGGCCACCTCGGGGCGGCGCGCCCAGAGGGTCACCCGCTCGGCCCCGGCGTCCGCGAGGACCTGCGCGAAGGCGGTGCCCCAGCTCCCGGCACCGAAGATGGCGGCCCGCGTCACCGGCCCTCCCCGCGGTGCTCGTGCGGGTGCGCCGGCGGCTCCTCGCCCCGCAGCGTCGCCAGCTGCGCGGTGACCGCCGCCATGATGCGGGTGGTCGCCTCGGTGTGGGCTCGCGGGTCCTCCGGGCGGTCCTGCAGGTCGGAGAGGTCCACCGGCGGCCCGGCCAGCACCTGCTGCACGGGGCGCGCCAGGAGGTTCCCCGGGCGCCGGGCGTAGCGGCCCAGGATGCGCTGGGCGCCCCACTGGGCGACCGGGATCACCGGGGCGCCGGAGGTGAGGGCCAGACGGCCGACCCCCGGCTTGGCGCGCATGGGCCACAGGTCCGGGTCCCGCGTCAGCGTGCCCTCCGGCATGATGACGATGCAGCGACCGTCGTGCAGCGCCTCGCGGGCGGCGACGAGCGCGTCCCGGGCCCGCGAGCTCGCGCGGTAGACCGGCACCTGCTCGAGGTGGGTGAGGGCGCGGCCGAGCAGCGGCACCTCGAAGAGCGAGGACTTGGCCAGGTAGAACGGCGGGTGCCCGTGGTCGACGAGGTAGTGGGCCAGCGTGATGGGGTCCACCTCGGAGTAGTGGTTGCCGGCCACGATGAAGCCGCCCCGCTCCGGCAGGTGCTCGCCGCCGGCCCAGTCCCGCCGGGTCGCGACCTGCAGCAACGGCCGTACGGTGGTGATGACCGCGTGGTAGGACCACGGCAGGTCGTGGTGGCTGGGCTGGCGTCTCACGACGGTCATCTTTGCATCCGGGCCGGGTGGTCGCGAGGATGCACCGGTGACCCCGACCCCCCGCGCCCCCCGGCCCGCGACCCGGTGGCGCCTCGTGGTCCCGCTCCAGCAGGCGGAGCGCGCCAAGACCCGCCTGGTGGCGCCCGAGGGGGTCGACCGGGTCGCGCTGGCCCGCGCCATCGCCGCCGACACGCTGGAGGCGGTATGCCGTGCCCTCCCCCCGGGCGACGTCGTCGTCGTCACCTCGGACGAGGCCGGTGCGGCGCGGGCGGCCGCGCTGTGCGCGCAGGTCGTCGACGACCCCGGGGGCGGGCTGAACGCCGCCATCCGGGCCGGCCTCGAGGTCGCCGGCGACCCGGGTGACGGGACGGCGGGCGGGGCCGGCGCACGGGGTCTGGCCGTCCTGCTCGGTGACCTGCCGTGCCTGCGGCCCGCAGACCTGGTGGCGGCGCTGGACGTCTGCGCAGGCCACCCGCGCGCGGTGGTGCCCGACGCCGACGGCTCGGGCACCGTGCTGCTCACCTCCGTCGACGCCGACCTCGAGCCGCGCTTCGGAGCGGGCAGCGCCGCCCGGCACGCGAGGACCGCCGCGCGACTGGGGCTGGACCTCCCGCGCCTGCGCCGCGACGTCGACACCAGCGCGGACCTGGGCGACGCCATACACCTGGGCCTGGGGCCGCGGACGACCGCCGCGCTCGCGGACGCAGGCCCCCCGCCGACCTCGGCCTAGAGTGGGCGGCATGCAGGCCAGCGTCCACACCTACGACCTGGACGCGCGCACGGGCGAGGTGCTCCTCGACACCGGCCGCGTCCTGCCCTTCCCGGCCGCCGCCGTCGAGGCGAGCGGTCTGCGCCACCTGCGGGTGGGCCAGCGGGTGAGCATCGAGGTGGCCGACGGCGCGGACCCCGAGACCGCGGGCGCCACCGTCTCCCGGGTGTGGATCGTCGGCATCGGCGAGGGCGAGACCATCGCCTGAGGGCCCAGCCCTCCGTGGCCGGCCGCTCAGCGCTTCCTCTTCTCCTGGTCCTTCTTCCGGCCCGTGGCCGGGGGCGCGCCCTTGCCCTTGCCCTTGCCCTTGCCGCCCTTCTTCTTCCCCTCGCCGCCCTTCTTCTTCCCCTTGCCGCCCTTCTTCGAGGACGACCGGGTGGACTCCGCGATCACCTGGTCGTTCTTGACCCGGGCCAGCTGCGCCTTCTTGGCCGAGATCATGCCGGCCGTGATGTCCTCGCCACCGGCGAGGACCAGGCCGGCGCCGCCCGGAGCCGAGGGACGGGTCTCGGCCTCGGCCGGTGCGGCGTCGCCGGGGGCCTCCTTGCGCACGCTCGACGGGGTGCCGGACGCCGCCCTCCTGGAGGCCCGCCCCTCGCGCGCGGCGGGGGCGGCCCGGCCGCCAGGAGCGCCCTCACCCGCGGAGCGTCGCACGCTGGCCGGCGCCCCCGACCGGCTCCCCGTCCCGTCGACCACCGCGCCCCGCACCCCGGCGGAGCCCTCCGCGGGGAGCCCCGCGGGGTCGGCGACGACCTCCTTGAAGTAGCTCCCCGGACGGAAGCGCGGCGTCGTCGTGCGCGCGATGGGCACGCGGTCCCCGGTCCGCGGGTTGCGACCCGTCCGCGGGGCCCGCTGCACCCTCTCGAAGGTGCCGAAGCCGGTGATCGCCACCGACCCCCCGGAGGCCACCTCGCGCAGCACCACGTCGACCAGCGCCTCCACGGCCGCGGTGGCGGCGGCCCGGCCGCCCAGCCGTGGCGCGAGCGCCTCGATCAGGTCTGCCTTGTTCATGCCGCACCTCTCCACCGTGCCGGGCGTGTGTGTGCAGGTCAGGCGACCGCGCCACGCCCTCCCCACGCTACCGCGACACCAGGCCCCGACACGAGGAACGGCCCCCACCGCGCGTGCGGTGAGGGCCGTTCGACACGGGTAGCCCCGACGGGATTCGAACCCGCGCTACCGCCTTGAGAGGGCGGCGTGCTAGGCCGCTACACAACGGGGCCGTGTCCGGCGCTGAGAGCGCCGAGCGGAGAGCCTACCCGAGAGGGCGGACCTCCACGAAATCGAGAGCGGCGTCTCGATGTCGCGCTGGGGTACCAGGACTCGAACCTAGAACAACTGAACCAGAATCAGCCGTGTTGCCAATTACACCATACCCCAAGGGGTATCTCCGTCCCCGTGCGGGGCGGCGAACCGAGGAACCACTCTACCGTGACCCGGTCGTCGACCCAAATCCCCGGGCGGCCCCGCGGTGCGCCGTCAGAGCGAGGCGCGCAGCCGCCGGAGCCGGTCGAGCGTCTCCTCCCGGCCCAGGATCTCCATCGACTCGAAGAGCGGCGGGCTGATGCGCTGGCCGGACACGGCGGTCCGCAGCGGCCCGAAGGCGAACCGCGGCTTGAGGCCGATCCTGTCCACCAGCGCCTCGCGCAGGGCTGCCTCGATGCGGTCGTGGGTCCACTCCACCCCCCCGCCGAGCGGCTCCGGGGCAGCCCCGGAGATCGGCTCGAGCGCCGCGACCGCGGCGTCCAGGACGGCCGGGGCGTCGTCCTTGAGCTGCCCCCGGGCGTCGTCGGCGATCTCCAGGTCCGCCCCGCGGACGTAGAACGGACGGACCATGGGGACGGCCTCGGAGAGCACCTGGATGCGGGTCTGGATGAGGTCGGCCACCGCCTCGAGCCGCGCGAGCTCGCCCATGTCGCTCTGCTCGCCCAGGACACCGGCCTCGCGCAGGACCGGCAGCAGCCGGGAGGTGAAGTCCGGCAGCGAGAGCCGGCGCAGGTGGTCGCCGTTGATGGACTCTGCCTTCTTCTGGTCCCAGCGCGCCGGGTTGGGGTTGACGTCGGCGACGTCGAAGGCCTGCACGAGGTGCTCGGGGTCGAAGATGTCGCGGTCCGGACCGATCGACCACCCGAGCAGGGCGAGGTAGTTGATCATCCCCTCCCGGACGAAGCCCCGCTCGCGGTGCAGGAAGAGGTCGGACTGCGGGTCCCGCTTGGACAGCTTCTTGCTGCCCTCCCCCAGGACGAGCGGGAGATGCGCGAAGGTCGGCACCCGCTGCGCGACACCGATCTCGACGAGCGCGCGGTAGAGCGCGATCTGCCGTGGCGTCGAGGACAGCAGGTCCTCGCCCCGGATGACGTGGGTGATGCGCATCAGGGCGTCGTCGACCGGGTTGACCAGCGTGTAGAGCGGGTGGCCGTTGCCGCGGACGATGACGAAGTCGGGCACCGACCCCGCGCCGAAGGTGACCTCCCCGCGGACCAGGTCGGTGAAGGTGAGGTCCTCGTCGGGCATCCGCAGCCGCAGCACCGGCTCCCGGCCCTCGTCGCGGTAGGCCTGCCTCTGCTCCGCGGTGAGGTCCCGGTCGTGGTTGTCGTAGCCGAGCTTGGGGTCGCGGCCCGCCGCCCGGTGCCGCGCCTCCACCTCCTCGGGGGTGCTGAAGGACTCGTAGGCCAGGCCCGCCTCGAGCAGGCGGCGCGCCACGTCGGCGTGCAGGTCCGCGCGCTCGCTCTGCCGGTAGGGACCGTAGGGCCCGCCGACGCCGGGGCCCTCGTCGTAGTCCAGGCCCAGCCACTCCAGCGCGTCGACGATCTGCTGCATGGACTCCTGGGAGTCCCGGGAGGCGTCGGTGTCCTCGATCCGGAAGACCAGCGTGCCGCCGTGGTGGCGGGCGTAGGCCCAGTTGAAGAGCGCGGTGCGCGCCAGGCCGACGTGCGGCGTCCCGGTGGGGCTGGGGCAGAAGCGCACGCGGACGTCGGGGCCGGTGACGTCGTCGTGCTCGGTGGCGGAGACAGGGGCGGAGTGCGTCGTCATGATGGGTGCCAGCCTACGTCGGGCGTAGCCCGGTGCACGCCCCTCGGCCGCCGCCTGGACCGCCGGCCCAGGGGAGGCCTCAGCGGCCCATGAGAGCGGTCGTCACCGATTCCTGCACCCAGGAGAGGAAGTCGTAGTAGGCCATCTTCTGCGCGAGGGCAGGATCCAGGTCGGTCTCGCCCGACAGGGCCGCCTCGAGCTCCTCGTGCAGACGTTCGGAGTCCTCGTCGGTGCGCAGCCCGAGCCGTTCCCCGAGGATGAGCCGGGCGTCGGTGAGGGCGATCGCGAGGGCTCGCGCCTGGTCGAGGTCAAGCTCCAGGCGGGGCGGGGTCGCCTCCTCGAGGGCCGCGATGGCCGTGGCCAGGGTGCCTGCCTTGCGCTGGCGCAGGCCGTGCTCGGTGAGGCGACGGAACTCGGCCGCCTGCTCGTCGTCGTCGCGGGAGGCCGGCGGCAGCAGGCGGCGCAGCGCGGGGTCGCTGGGCTCGGTGGGGTCGACCTCGTCCCCCAGCCCGGCGACCAGGTCGAGGAAGGGGTCGCCGGTCTCCGGGCGCTCCGGGGCGACGAAGTCCCGGGTCAGCCGCAGGACGTGGACGACGACGGCGATCTCGTCGGCGTCGAAGGAGCCCACCAGCCGCTCACCCGAGCGCCGGAACGCGCGCGCCATACCTCAGTCGTCCTTCTGGAAGGTGGCCCACAGGCCGTAGCCGTGCATGGCCTCGGTGTCGGCCTCCATCTTCTCCCGCGTGCCGGTCGAGACGACCGCGCGGCCGACGGTGTGCACGTCCATCATGAGCTTCTCGGCCTTGCTGCGGCTGTAGCCGAAGTGCGTCTGGAAGACCCAGGTGACGTAGCTCATGAGGTTGACCGGGTCGTTCCACACCAGGGTCACCCACGGGCGGTCCGACTCCGGGCGCTCCAGGACGGCCACCCCGCCCTGCTCCTGCGGGGTGGTCTGCGGGTCGGCCGGTGGCGCCGGCGGGCTGGGGGTGTCGATCGGCACGCCCCCACCATAGGGTGCGGGGGTGAGCCCGAGCACCGCCCTGCTGACCGACCACTACGAGCTGACGATGATCCAGGCCGCGCTCGCCAGCGGTCACGCCGAGCGGCGCTGCGTCTTCGAGGCGTTCGCCCGCCGGCTGCCCGAGGGGCGGCGCTACGGCGTCGTCGCTGGCACCGGACGCGCGCTGGAGGCGCTGCGCGACTTCCGCTTCGGCGAGGAGGAGCTCGCCTTCCTCGCCGACCGCGAGGTGGTGGACCGCAGCACCCTGGACTGGCTGGCCGACTTCCGGTTCAGCGGCGACATCTGGGGGTATGCCGAGGGCGAGGTCTACTTCCCGGGCTCCCCGCTGCTCGTCGTCGAGTCGGGCTTCGCCGAGGGGGTGGTGCTGGAGACCCTCTTCCTGTCGGTCCTCAACCACGACTCGGCCGTGGCCTCGGCGGCGTCCCGGATGACGGCGGTCGCCCACGGCCGCCCGTGCATCGAGATGGGCAGCCGACGCACGCACGAGGCCTCGGCGGTGGCGGCGGCGCGGGCGGCATACCTCGCGGGGTTCTCCTCCACCTCCAACCTCGAGGCGGGCCGGCGGCACGGCATCCCGACCATGGGGACGGCCGCCCACTCCTACACCCTCCTGCACGACGACGAGCGCCAGGCCTTCGCCAACCAGCTCGCCAGCCTGGGGCTGTCCACCACCCTCCTGGTCGACACGTACGACGTGACCGGCGCCGTCGAGCTGGCGGTCGAGCTGGCCGGGAGCGAGCTCGGTGGCGTGCGGCTGGACTCCGGTGACCTGGTGAGCCAGGCCTTCGAGGTCCGCAGCCAGCTGGACCGGCTCGGGGCGCCGGACACCCGCATCGTCGTGACCTCCGACCTCGACGAGCACGCCATCGCCGCGCTGCAGGCGGCGCCCGTGGACGCCTACGGCGTGGGCACCAAGGTGGTGACCGGCTCGGGTCACCCGGCGGCGGGGATGGTCTACAAGCTGGTGAGCCGGGAGAGCGGCGCCGGCCGGATGGAGGGGGTGGCCAAGGCCAGCAAGGACAAGGCGAGCGTGGGCGGGCGCAAGTACGCCCTGCGCCGACGGTCCACCGGGGGCGAGGCGACCGAGGAGATCATCGGGATCAACGAGCGACCCCAGGACGACGGCGACGACCGTCCCCTGCTCGTGCCGCTGGTCGAGCGCGGCGAGGTGGTCGCCCGCACCGACGTCGAGGCCGCGCGGGAGCACCACGAGCGGGCCCGGGCAGAGCTGCCGCAGCGGGCGCTGCGGCTCTCCCTCGGCGACCCGGCGCTGGCGACGACCTACCTCGACGACTGGACCTGAGGGCCGGGGCCCCACGGCCTCCGGGCGCCGGATCAGGGATGCGCCGGTCCCCCCGCCGGGGTGTCGTGCGCCACGACGACGCCGGCGTCGCGCATCTCCCGCAGCGCGGCCTCCGTCGTCCGGGGCGCGACACCGGCGCACAGGTCGAGCAGCACGTGGGTCTCCAGCCCCTCCCGACGGGCGTCCAGCGCCGTCGCCCGGACGCAGTGGTCGGTGGCGATGCCGCAGACGTCCACGGTCGTGATGCCCCGCTCGCGCAGCCAGTCGGCCAGCCCGAGCCGGCGGCCGTGGACCTCGGTGCTGCCCTCGAAGCCGGAGTAGGCCGCCTCGTGCTCCCCCTTGCGGAAGACCGCCTGCACGTGCTCCAGCGCGGCGGCGAGCTCGGGCCGGAAGTCGGCGCCCTCGGTGCCGACCTCGCAGTGCACCGGCCAGGAGGTGACGAAGTCGGGCTCGCCGTCCGTGGCCCAGTGCTCGCCGGGGTCGACGTGCCAGTCGGCGGTGGCGACGATCGTCGCGTACTCCTGCGCGTGGGCCACCGTGTAGGCGCTCACGCCCTCGGCGACGGCGATCCCCCCGGTGACCGGGAGCGAGCCGCCCTCGCAGAAGTCGTGCTGGACGTCGACGATGATCAGGCCTCGGCTCATACCCCGATGGTGCCACCTCGCGCCGGCAGCCGCGCGGGGGCGCCCGGCCCTCGTCGCCCCAGGGCGGACCCGGCCGGTGCGGTGCTCAGCGCCGCTTGACGACGTTGGTGCCGGCCGCCTTGTCGTGCAGGGCCTGGTTGTTCGCGTCCCACAGCGGCCACAGGACGTTGACGATGGTGAACAGGCCGAGGAAACCCAGCGCGGGCGACAGGCTGCCCACGAGGTTGGGGCCCTGGTAGACCGCGGAGCGCAGCAGCACCGCGCGCCACGTGGGCAGGCCCGGCTCGTCGCGCAGCCGCACCCGCAGCCCGGTGATGAGCTTGCCGACGGTGCCGCCGAAGAACTTCACCATGAGGATCTCGTAGGCCAGGCCGAGGAACGCGGTGACGAGTCCGAGCTGGAGGATCCAGTCCTCGAGGACCACCGGCACGGCGCCCGTGGGGTCGGGGTCCATGACGTAGTCCTCCATCGCGCCACGCACCTCGGGGGTCACCGTGACCACGACGAGGACGGTGCTGACGACGAGCGCGAGGAGACCGTCGAGCAGGCGGGCGCCGACGCGGTGCCACCACCCGGCGAGCGGCTGGCCGTCCGGGGTGGTCGGGCCCGGCTGCGGCTGGTAGCCGCCGGGCACCGGTCCTCCCTGCCACTGGCCCTGGTAGGGGTTCTGCCCGGTCTGCCCGGCGTAGGGGTTGGTCTGCTGCTGGCCCTGGCCGTAGCCGCCCTGGCCCTGCTGACCCCAGCCCTGCTGACCCTGGCCGTACCCACCCTGGCCCTGCTGACCCTGGCCGTAGCCGCCCTGGCCCTGCTGGCCCCAGCCCTGCTGACCCTGGCCGTACCCACCCTGGCCCTGCTGCGTGCCGTCGCCCGCCTCGGGTGCCTGCCACTGCTGCCCCGACTCGGCGAGGTTGGGCTTCTGCTTGGGTGCCGTGTGGTGGGTCCACTGCACGCCGTCCCAGTAGCGGAGGTTCTGCTCGTCCTGCGGGTCGTCGTACCACCCTGCCTGCTGACTCATGGTGGTCAGACTATCGGCGCAGGTGACCTGCTCCAGCACCGCAGCCCCGCCGGCCCGGCGGGCCACCTCCCGGGCGACGAGCACCTGGTCCGAGCTGCTCGGCGCGGGCAGACCCCTCCGGCTCGTCCCGCTGGGAGAGGACGCTGCCACGCGGCTGGAGCATCCCGGTGGGCCGGGCACACCGTCGGCGCCGGTGCTCGGGCCCGTCGGTCAGCTGGGCCGACGGGCCATACCTGTGCACGCCCGACGCACCTGTGCACGCCAGCTGGGCCGACCGGCCATACCTGTGCACGCCAGCCGCGCCTGTGCACGGTTGTGCAGCCTGTGCATGCCGTAGACCCTCTGTACCGGCTGCATATCCGTGCACAGACCCGCGGCGGTCGTCCCGGGTGCACGAGCGGCGGTCAGCCGGGCAGGGGACGAACCCGCAGCGGGGCGCCGTCACCCGGGACGTTGGTGATGTTGCGCAGCCGGGTGGGCGCCGGGGCATCGGCGACGACGTCGACGCGGGTCAGGACCTCGCGCAGCACGACCACGCCCTCCATGAGCGCGAACGGTGCTCCGATGCACCGGCGGACGCCTCCGCCGAACGGGAGGTACGTGTGCGCCGCGGGACCCTCGCCGAGGAAGCGCTCGGGCCGGAACCTGTCCGGCTCCGGGAAGGCGTCCGGGTCGTGGTGCGCGAGCAGGATCGCCGGGGCGGCGGTCGCGCCGGCGGGCAGGCTGACACCCCCGATCCGCTGGTCGCTGCGCAGCGTGCGGGCGACGTAGTCGATGATCGGGTGCAGCCGCATCGCCTCCTTGACGCAGGCCTCCAGGTGCTCCTCGTCACCCTCCTGTGCCGCCCGTCGGGCGCGGGCCCGGGCCTGCTCGTCCCGGCCGAGCTCGTGCAGCGTCCAGGCCAGGGTCGAGGCCGTGGTCTCGTAGCCGGCGAGCAGCAGGGTCACGACCTGGTCACGGATCTCCTGGCTGGTCAGCGGCTCCCGGTCGTCATCGGGGTCGGTGCCGACGGCGAGCAGCTGGTCGAGCAGGTCCGGGGTGGCGGACGCGTGGCCGGTCCGGCGCTGGCGCACCTCGGCGTGGATGAGCTCGTCGATCGCCGCGAGGTTGCGGGCGTGGCCACGCCACGGCGGAAGGGCGCGCAGCCGCGGGTAGAGCCAGCCTCCGACCACGACCGGGTCCACCTCGACCAGCCGCAGCACCCGCGGGCGCAGCGCGGCCAGCCGGTCCGGGTCGCTGGCGCCGAGGACGACCTGCATCATCACCGCCAGCGTCACCTGGCTCATCCGCTCCAGGGCGACGACCGAGGAGCCGGGGACCCAGGTGTCGACCTCGTCCGTGGCCGCACGCATCACGACCGGACGGTATGCCCGTACCGCTGCCGGGGAAAAGGCCGGCATGAGGTAGCGCCGGATGGCCCGGTGCGCGTCGCCGTCGTTGAGCATGACCGAGCGGTCGCCCATCGCGGCGCGCAGCATCTCGTTGCCTTGGGCCCCGCTCAGCTCGACCGGGTCGCCGGCGAAGATCTCCTTGATCGCCCCGGGGTCGCTGAAGAGCACGAGGTGCTGCGGGCCGGGCAGCATGCGCACGGTGAAAGGGTCGCCGTACCGGGACCGGTGCCGCTCGAAGGTGCCGCGCCGGTCGGTGAAGGCCTGGATCGTCTGGATCAGCGCCGGGGTCCGCGGGCCCGGCGGCAGTCCCCCGCGCGCCGGCTGTCGGGTGCGCATGCCTCCGCACGCTACCGCTCGTCGAGGCGACGTCTCCTCCCCTACCGCGCCACCCGGCATACCTGTGCACCTCCCCCGGCCGCGCCACCCGGCATACCTGTGCACCTCCCCCGGCCGCGCCACCCGGCATACCTGTGCACGTCACAGGCGCCCCACCCCCACCTGTGCACGCTGATGCAGCCTGTGCATGCGGTAGAACCTGTGCACCGGGGACATATCCGTGCACAGGCTCGCCGCGGTCGTTCCACACCAGGCCACCTGTGGACAACGGCCCGTCCACGACACCGGGATCGGCCACAGTGGGTCGCCATGGAGCACCTCCAGGCCCGCCTGTCCGCCCAGCACCACGTCGCCAGCGGTGACGACCTGCGGGCTCTCGGTCTCAGCCGTACCCAGATCCGCAGACTCGTCGCCGGAGGCGTCCTGGTGCGGATCCGCAAGGACTGCTTCGTGTCGGGCGAGGTATGGCGTGGGGCGGCTCCGTGGCACCTGCACGAGCTCCGGGCGCGCGCGGTCGCGACGAAGCTGTGCGGACCCGGCCGTCCGTACGCCCTGAGCCACCAGAGCGGGCTCGAGGTCTGCCAGATCGGGACCTTCGGGGTCGACGACAGGGTGCACCTCACGCGGACCGACGCCCAGCGGGGGCGTAGCGACGGTGTCGTGCACATCCACCCCCCGGTCAGCCCGACGTGGGTGATCTTCCCTGACGACCCGGCGAGCCGGGAGCCGCCCGTCGTCGACCCCGCCCTGGCCTGTCTGCAGGTGGCTGGGTCCAGGGGCCTGGTGGCCGGGCTGGTCAGCGCGGACATCGCCCTGCGGCAGAGGGCGACGGCCATCGAGCGGTTGCGTCAGGCGGGCCGAGAAGGGTCCTTCGGGCACGGGGCCCCCGCCGTCCGCACGGTGGTCGAGCACGCCACCGGTCTGAGCGGGTCGGCCGGTGAGACCCGGGCCCGCTGGATCATGCTCGAAGCCGGGCTGCCCGCCCCGGAGCTTCAGGCGATGATCTGCGACGAGCACGGCGAGCTGGTCGGCTTCGTCGACTTTATGCTGCGGGAGGCGTGGACGGTGGTCGAGTTCGACGGGGCGCTCAAGTATGGCTCCTCCCGCGACCTGATGGCCGAGAAGTGGCGCGAGGACCGTCTCCGGGCACTCGGCTACGAGGTGGTGCGCATCACCTGGGACGAGCTGGCCCACCCCGAGCGCGTCGTCGCCAAGATCCGTGCCGCCATGGCCCGTGGGCTCGCTCGGCGCGCGACCCCGGCCTGAGCCACCCTCGCATCCTCGGACGACGGCCTTTGCGGCCCGGCGTGCCGGTCCTCTTGAGCCGTCGGGTCACGACCGGGCACTCAGCACCGTGGGCTGGAGCAGCCCGGCCTGTGCACGCCAGGTGCAGCCTGTGCATGCCGTAGAACCTCCGCACCGGCTGCATATGCATGCACAGGTACTCCTGGGGCGGGTGGGAACGTGCACACGGACACCGCAGGACCGCTCGGGCGCCCTGACCTGTCTGTCGCCGGGAGCGGCGCAGCTGAGCCCGGTGTCCCCA
The DNA here is from genome assembly GCF_001483745.1 of Serinicoccus chungangensis. Lineage (GTDB taxonomy): Bacteria > Actinomycetota > Actinomycetes > Actinomycetales > Dermatophilaceae > Ornithinicoccus > Ornithinicoccus chungangensis_A. The sequence goes on from NZ_LQBL01000032.1 coordinate 254,395, forward strand.
CCCGCCGTGGAGCGGCAGATCCCCGGGGCGAGGCCGCTCAGGCGCAGCCCCATCCCTGGCTGACCAGGACCCGGGCGTCGTCGGGCACGTCGACCTGCTCCCCGGCGAGGAGCGAGTCCGCGAGCCGGACCAGCTCGGAGAAGCTCCACGGCTCGCTCCGTCCCCCCGACCCCTGCGTCATCACCCCACGGTCGAAGGACCAGTCCTCACCGCGCAGGGCGACGAAGGGGCTGATGGCGTGAAGGACCAGCTCGTCGACCTCCTCGAGCAGGCGGTCGCTGCCGTCGTCACAGGCGTCGCAGCCACACATCGGTAGCCGTCCCAGGCTCACCCGAGGCTCCCCGACGGCGATCTCGACAGCGGCCACCAGCCCGTCGCGTGCTCGGCCGAATCTCTCCAGGAACCAGATCGGCGGGGCAGCATCGGTGGGCAGCCTGAGGAGTACCTCGCGGTTGGCCGCCGCCTCCCGCAGGGCGGCCCTGGGCGCAGGTGTGTCCGCGCGCTGGGCTCCCACAGCGGTGCAGAGGACCTCGGCCCACACCCTCCTCCTGGCGAGCAACGCGTCATACCGCGCCGGGTCCGTCACGCGGGAGTACTCCCAGCTCTGCGGCGACTCCGTCGGGTCCCTCGGGCATGGCCACGAGGGCTCGTCGAGCACGGCGTAGCGACGGGTCACCTCGTCCATCAACGCCAGCCTCATGACGGTGCACGATAGGCGGCCGGCCGTGTCCAGGACAGCCATTTTCGTTCTAGGGCCCGGTCTGTGCACGTCCTGCGCAGCCTGTGCGTGCGGTAGAACCTGCGTACCGGCTGCATACCCGTGCACAGGTGTGGGTGGGGCGGATGTGGCGTGCACAGGTCACGGTCTGACCACGCGTCCGGTGCGTCCTGACCGCGCGTCCGGTGCGTGCTGACCGCGCGTCCGGTGCGTGCTGACCGCGCGTCCGGTGCGGGTATGGCGTCAGCGGCGGCCCACGAACCAGCGCCGGATCGAGTCGATGCGGTCGCGGACCTGCTCGGACGTGGCCGTGGCCAGCTCCGGGCCGCCGCAGGCGCGGCGCAGCTCGGCGTGCACGACGGCGTGCGGCTGGCCCTTCTTCTGCGCGTAGGCGGAGACCAGCTTGTTGAGCTCCTTGCGGTGCTCGGCGAGGGCGCGGTGGGCGGACACGGCCTGGGCGCGCGCCTGGCCACCGTCGCGGCCGACCTGCTTCTTCTGCCGTTCGCGCAGCAGGGTCGCGACCTGGTCCGGCTCCAGCAGCCCGGGCAGGCCCAGGTAGTCGTCCTCGTCCTCCGACCCGGGCACCCCACCCAGGCCGAACTGCTCGGCGTCGTAGAGGACGTGGTCGAACTCCGCGTCCGACCCGATCGCCTCGTAGCTGCCGGTGAGGTCGTCCGAGGCGCCCTCGGCGGCCTGCGCCTGCTCGAGCAGCCCGTCCTCCTCGGACCACAGCTGCTCCTCCCCGTCGTCCTTCCGGTTGAGCGCGTGGTCCCGCTCCAGCTCCATCGAGCCGGCGTGCCCGAGGAGCCGCGGCACGTTGGGCAGGAAGACGGAGGCGGTCTCGCCGCGACGACGGGCCCGCACGAAACGCCCCACCGCCTGCGCGAAGAACAGCGGTGTCGACGTCGAGGTGGCGTAGACCCCCACCGCCAGCCGCGGCACGTCCACCCCCTCGGACACCATGCGGACGGCCACCATCCAGCGCGAGCCGCCGTCGGCGAACTCCTCGATCCGGGCGGAGGCCCCGGCGTCGTCGGACAGCACGACGGTCGCCGGCTCACCGGTGATCTCGCGCAGCTGCTTGGCGTAGGCGCGCGCCGACCGCTGGTCGGAGGCGATGACCAGACCGCCCGCGTCCTCGACGTGCCGGCGCACCTCGGTGAGCCGCTTGTCCGCCGCCCGCAGCACCGCCGGGACCCAGTCGCCGGCCGGGTCCAGCGCGGTGCGCCAGGCCTGCTTGGTGACGTCCTGGGTCAGCGGCTCCCCCAGCCGCGCCTCCAGCTCGTCGCCCACCTTGGTGCGCCACCTCATGGTGCCGCCGTAGGAGAGGAAGAGCACGGGCCGGACGACGCCGTCGCGCAGCGCGTCGGCATAGCCGTAGGTGTAGTCGGCCGAGGAGCGCAGGATCCCCTCGGCGTCCATCTCGTAGCGCACGAACGGGATGGCCGCGGTGTCGGACCGGAACGGCGTCCCGGTCAGCGCCAGCCGCCGGGTCGCCGGCTCGAAGGCGTCGCGCACGGCCTCGCCCCACGAGAGCGCGTCGCCACCGTGATGGACCTCGTCCAGGATGACCAGCGTGCGCGCCGCTTCGGTCCGGGACCGGTGCAGCAGCGGCTTGCTGGCGACGCCGGCGTACGTCACGGCGACCCCGTCGAAGTCCTGGCTGTGCCGACCCTGGGCGTTGGCGAAACGCGGGTCGATGCGGATGCCGACCTTGGCGGCCGCCTCGGCCCACTGGGTCTTGAGGTGCTCGGTCGGGGCGACCACCGTGATCCGCTGCACCTCGCCGCGGTCCAGCAGCTCGGTCGCCACACGCAGCGCGAAGGTCGTCTTTCCGGCACCGGGCGTCGCCACCGCGAGGAAGTCACGGGGGCGCTCGGCGAGGTAGGTCTGCAGCGCGCTCGCCTGCCAGGCACGCAGCTTGCCCGCCGTGCCCCAGGCGGCACGCTCGGGATAGGCGGGGGGCAGGTGGGAGGCGGCTGAAGTGGACATCGACTCGCCAGGATAGGTCGTTTCCCGATCCGACTCACCGACCCTCCCGCTCCCGACCGGGCACCGCAGACCGTGGTATGCCCTCGCTCCCGCCCGCGGGCGGGCATACCGGGGCGCGCCTAGACTGGGGTGCATGAGCGTCCGCATGTCCGACCAGCCCCTCGACGCGCCCGAGGCACCCACCCAGCCGTCGACGCAGACCGCCGTGCTGGAGCGCGAGGACACCCGGGTCCAGCCCGACCTGTCCGAGCCGGGCGACCACGAGCGCTTCTCGCACTACGTCCGCAAGGAGAAGATCATGGAGTCGGCCCTCAGCGGCGACCCCGTGATCGCCCTGTGCGGCAAGATCTGGGTGCCGGGGCGCGACCCGCAGCGGTTCCCGGTCTGCCCGCAGTGCAAGGAGATCTACGAGGGGCTCCGCGAGCCGCAGGACGGCGGCGGATCCGGCGGCGGGGACGACTGAGACCGCAGGACGGCGGCGGATCCGGCGGCGGGGACGACTGAGACCTCCTCCGGGCGGGCCGGGCCACCTCAGTTGCGCTCGGGGTGCTCGGTCCAGGTGGTGAGGAAGGAGGCCGCCGAGCGCTGGCGCAGCAGCACCTCCCGCCAGAGGCCGGTGGTGTCCTCGCGGAAGGCGTCGCGCGGCTCGCGGGGCACGACCTCCCACGCGCCGTGCCGGATCTCGGAGTCGAGCTGGCCGGCGGACCAGCCGCTGTAGCCCACGAAGATCCGGAAGGCACCCAGCTCGGGCACGACCAGCGGCGCCGGGGCGTCCAGGTCGACCAGACCGATCCCGCCGAAGAGCAGCTGGGTGCCCAGGGGCGGGTCCTCGGGCAGGTGCCCCGGCACGCTCACCAGCCCCATCGCCGTGTCCCGACCGACCGGGCCGCCGCGGAAGAGCACCCCCGGGTCGGTGACGAAGGGCTGCCACTCCGGCAGCACCGCGTCGACGCCCGCCTCCATCGGCTGGTTGAGGACGAGCCCGTGGGCACCGTCCTCGTCGTGGTGGAGGATGAGGACGACGGCCCCGACGAAGGGCTCTCCGGTCAGCGGGGTCGCGACGAGCAGCTGACCGGTGACCTCGCCCCGCTCCCGGCGCGGCGGGCTCACGACGGCCGCCTCGTCCGCGTCGGGGTGTCGCCCATGTCCCCATCATGACCCCAGCGACGCCGGGTCGTCGCGGCGACCCAGACCCCGAGCCCCACGCCCAGCAGGTCTGCGGCCGTGTCGAGCAGGTCCGCCTGCCGACCGGGCGCGAGCAGCTGCTGCAGCGGCTCGCTCACGAGCGCGTGCAGCACCAGGACGGGCAGGAGCCAGCGCGCCCGCAGCCACCACGCCAGGGCGGTGGGCACGGCGAAGGCGACGAGGTGGCCGACCTTGTCCAGACCGGGGATCCCGGCGGGTCCGGGCGCCTGCGGGGCGTAGAGCCCGTAGGCCTGCACGAGCAGCGACACGAGCAGCGCGAACCACCCGAGCACGACCACGAGGTCCAGGCCGGGCGACTGGTGCGGACCTCGCGGGCCGCCCGTCAGCTCGTCGCCTCGCGCCGCGCCCGCGCGGCCCCCTCGACCGCCTGGGCGACCGCCTTGGTCGCCTTGGGGTTGAAGACGCTCGGGATGATGTAGGTGGGGTTGAGCTCGTCGGCGGAGACGACGTCGGCCAGCGCCGAGGCTGCCGCCAGGAGCATCTCGTCGTCGATGTGGTCGCTCGCGGCGTCGAGCAGACCGCGAAAGACCCCCGGGAAGACCAGCACGTTGTTGATCTGGTTGGCGAAGTCGCTGCGACCGGTGGCGACGACGGTGGCGTGGCGGCCGGCCTCGACGGGGTCCACCTCGGGGACCGGGTTGGCCATGGCGAAGACCACGGCGTCGTCGTTCATCTGCGCGATGTCGTCACCGGTGAGGATGTTGCCCGCCGAGACCCCGATGAAGACGTCCGCGCCGACGAGGGCCTCCTTCAGCGTCCCGGTCTCCAGACCCCGGTTGGTCTGGCTGGCGATCCAGGCGAGGTTGCCGTTGTCGCCGCGCATGACGTCGGGCCGGCGCGGGTGGATGACCCCGTCCACGTCGGCGACGAGGACGTCGGTGGCCCCGGCCTGCAGCAGCAGCCGGATGATGGCCGAGCCGGCCGCGCCCGCCCCGGACATGACGATCTTCACCGACGCCAGCTCCTTGTCGACCACGCGCAGGGAGTTCTTCAGGGCGGCGAGCGCGACGATCGCGGTGCCGTGCTGGTCGTCGTGGAAGACGGGGATGTCCAGCTCCCGGCGCAGCCGCGCCTCGATCTCGAAGCACCGGGGCGCCGAGATGTCCTCGAGGTTGATCCCGGCGAAGCCGGGGGCCAGCGCCTTGACGACGCGGACGATCTCGTCGCTGTCGTGGGCGTCGAGGCAGATGGGGAAGGCGTCGATGTCGGCGAACCGCTTGAACAGCGCGGCCTTGCCCTCCATGACCGGCATCGCCGCGAGCGGCCCGATGTCACCCAGCCCGAGCACCGCAGAGCCGTCGGTGACGACGGCGACGGTGTTGCGCTTGATGGTGAGGCTGCGGGCGTCGTCGGGGTTCTCCGCGATGGCCTGGCAGATCTTGGCCACGCCCGGGGTGTAGACGAGGGAGAGGTCGTCGCGGTTGCGGATCGGCAGCTTGGACTTCACCTCGAGCTTGCCACCCAGGTGGGCCAGGAAGGTGCGGTCGCTGACCCGCCCGATCTCCACCCCGTCGACCTCGCTGATGGCCTCGACGACCTCGGCGGCGTGGTCCGTGCCGTAGGTCGCGATGGTGAGGTCCGCCTGCAGCCGCTCGGGGGCCGAGTCGCTGATGTCGACCGCGGTGACCATGCCGCCGACGTCCGCGACCGCGGTGGTGATCTCGGAGACGGCGGTGACGCGGGCCGGCAGCTCGAGACGGACGGTGATGGAGTTCGACACGGACGGGACGGGGCTCATGGCCCCATTGTGGCGCGTCCCGACCCGCGAGGGGTATGCAGCCCGCTCCCGGCGTGCCGCGTCCGCCGGGACCCCGGGGGCCGGCCCCGGCTCACCACTCGACGACGACGTCGCACCAGGTCCGCAGGAGCTCCTCGTCGTGGGAGGCGACCAGCACCCCGCACCCGGTGGCGTGCTGGTGCTCGTGCACGGCCCGGACGACCGCGCGGGCGGTGGCCGCGTCCACCATGGAGGTCGGCTCGTCCAGCAGGAGGTAGTCCGCGCCCAGCGCGAGGGCCCGGGCCAGCACGACCCGCTGCAGCTGGCCACCGGAGACCTCGTCCGGTCGGCGGCCGGCCAGCTCCGGGGCGAGACCCACCCCGTCCAGCATCCGCGCGACGGTGGTGTCGTCGCCGGCCCGTCCCGCCAGCCGGGACGGCTCCAGCAGGCTCCGACCCAGCGTCCAGCGGGGGTCGACCCCCTGCCGCGGGTCCTGCGGCACGAAGGCGATGCGGCGACGCAGGGCGGCGGGCACGGCGTACCCCGTGCCGCGGACCGGGCGTCCGTCCAGCCGCACCTCGCCGGTGGCGGGCCGGTGCAGCAGCGCCAGGGTGCGCAGCAGCGTCGTCTTGCCCGCACCGGAGGGGGCCATGAGCCCCGTCGTGCGGTCCGGGCGCACCCGCAGCGTCACCCCGCTGCGCACGAGCGTGCCCCGGCCCCGCCGCAGGGTGAGGTCCACGCCGGCCAGGCCGGGGCCCTGCGCCTCGTCCGGCCCTGCGCCCGAGGTGGCCGGTCCTCCCCCGGCGGCCGGTCCTCCCCCGGCGGCCGGCACCTCCCCGGGCGCGGCCAGGCGCTGCGCGGTGGTGGCGTGCGGGGCCAGGCGGTGGGTCGCCCGGCGGGCCCGGGCGATGACCTCGGTGACCGGCACGTCGCTGCCGGTGGTCCGCCCGCCGTCGAGCTCCACCACGGTGTCCGCGGCCTCCTCGGCGAGCCGGAGGTCGTGGGTGACCACCAGCACGGCCCGCCCCTCGTCGTGGGCCAGCGCCGTCAGCCCGGCCGCCGCGGCCCGCGCCCTCGGCCGGTCCAGGCCGGTCGTGGGCTCGTCGGCCAGGACGAGCCCGGGGTCACCGAGGAGCGCGAGGGCGTTGGAGACTCGCTGCGCCTGCCCGCCGGAGAGCTGGGAGGGCAGCCGTCGCCACCACTGCGGCTCCACGTCGTGGCGGCGCATCGCCAACCGCACCGCGGCCTGCACCTGGGCCGCCGGCTCGTGGACCCGCGCCTTCTCGGTGAGGTGGTGGCCGACGGTGAGCACCGGGGTCAGGGAGCCCACGGGGGCCTGCGGCAGCCACGCCGCGACACGGCCCCGCAGCCGCTCGCGCGCGGGCGCGCCCGGGTCGACGAGGTCCACCGGCTCGGCCGCCCCGTCCTCCCACCAGCCGTGCCCGCGCACCAAGGATCCGGTGGGCAGCAGGCCCAGCAGGGCCGCCAGGAGCGTCGACTTGCCCGCACCGCTGGGTCCGAGGAGCACCACGAGGCGCCCACGCGGCACGTCGAGGTCCAGCTGCTCCAGCACCGTGTGGTGACCTCCGCGACCGTCGGGCAGGGCCACCCCGAGCCCGCTCACCCGGAGGCCGCCGGACGGCTCCCCCCCGGGCCGGCCGCCCGGGCCGGCCGGCCGCGACACGGGCGCCACGAGGTCCCGGCCCTCGGCATACCCCTGGCCGGTCACGAGCGCCCCCACGAGACCGGGCGCAGCCGCTCGCCGAGCACGAACACGACCAGGCTCAGCGCCACGAGCAGCAGCCCAGGCAGCACGGCCGGCCACCAGTGCCCCGCCAGGACGGCCGTGCGCGACTGCTCGATGATGGTGCCGAGGGAGGCCTGGTCGTCGGGCAGCCCGAGGCCGAGGAAGCTCAGGGCCGACTCGTGCATGATCGCGTGCGGCACCATGAGCACGGTCGCGAGCACCACCCGCCCCATGACGTGGGCCAGCAGGTGCCGGGAGAGCACCCACCAGCGCCCCGCGCCGGCGCCGACGGCCGCCTCGACGAAACCCACGCCCTCCAGGGCGAGCAGCTCGGCCCGCACCAACCGCGCGGTCGTCGTCCAGTGGGTCAGGGCGACGCTGAGGATCACGCTGCCGAGGGAGGGTCCGAGCAGGGCCACGATGACGATGCCGAGCACCAGGTGCGGGAGGGCGTTCACGGCGTCGACCACCCGCATGAGCACGCCGTCGACGACGCCGCCCCCGCGCGTCGCCAACGAGCCGGCGAGCCCTCCCACCACCACGCCGACGACGCTGGAGACGAGGGCCGCCACCAGCCCGACGAGCAGCGAGACCCGGGCGCCGGCGAGGCTGCGGGCCAGCAGGTCACGGCCGGCCTGGTCGGTCCCGAAGGGGTGCTGCGCCGAGGGAGGCAGGAAGGCCTGCGCGAAGTCCGCCCGCTGGTCGTCAGCACCCGCGCCGAGCAGCAGGACGAGGACGACCACGCCGCCGAGGACGGCCCACCAGGGGCCGGAGCCGCCCCGCGGCTCCGCTCGCCGGGTCCCGGCCCAGGGCCGCGAGCGGGCGCCGGCGACCTCGCGCCACCCGTCACCCGTCACGGCGCCCCACCCTCGGGTCGACCAGCCGGTAGGCGACGTCCGCGGCCAGGTTGCCCAGCACGACGAGGACGGTGGTGAGGACGGTGAGGGCGGCGAGCAGCGGGAAGTCGAGGCGCAGCGCGGAGTCGACGGTGGCGCTCGCGACCCCGGGCCAGGAGAAGACGGTCTCGACGAGCACGGCCCCGGTGATGAGCTCGGGCACCCGCACGCCGAGGACCGTCACCAGGGGCAGCAGCGCGGGCCGGACCGCGTGCTGACGCAGCAGGCGGGACGTGGGTATGCCGCGGGCCCAGCCCGCGCGCACCGGCACCCCCGCCAGGGCGTCCCGGGTGGCGTCGCGGACGACCAGGCCGAACCACGGCAGCTGCGAGAGCGCCAGGACCAGCACGGGGAGCACCGCGTGCTGCAGCACGTCCAGCGGCTCCACGGTGCCCGAGCCGGGCGAGGTCGCCCCGCCGGTCGGCAGCCACCCGAGCCACACGGCGAAGACCCACACCGCGACGAGACCCACCCAGAAGGGCGGCGCCGCCTGGAGCGTGAGCAGCCCGCCGCCCACCACGCGGTCCGCCCACGACCCGGGTCGGGTGCCGGCCAGGCCCCCCACCAGCACGCCCCCGAGCACGGCCAGCACCAGCGCTGCGGACATGAGCCCGACGGTCCACGGCAGCCGCTGCGCGATGACGGTGGCCACCGGCGAGCGCTGGCTGGAGGACACGCCGAGGTCACCCTGCAGGGCGTTGCCCCACCACGCGGCCCACTGCTGCACGGCGCCCGTGTCCGCGGCGCGGGCGCGCATGGCCTCGAGGGTCGGTCCGTCCATGGTGAGCGCCCGCTCCCCCAACGAGGCGAGGACCGGGTCGAAAGGGGTGCGCTGCGCCAGGGCGAACATCACGAGGGTCACCACGGCCACGAGGACGGGCAGCAGCAGCAGCCGTCCGACGAGCAGCCCGGTGAGCGGCGGACGGGACGGGTGCAGCCGGTCCCGCAGCCTCACCCGCCGGCGATCGTCCACTCGGCCAGGTTCCACCAGGGCCCGCCCTGCAGACCGTGCTCGTGCGGCTCGACGAGGGGCACGTCATACCCGGACCACGCGCCGGCCTCGATGACGTAGTCGTGCTCGACGTAGGCCAGGAAGACCCAGGGCAGGTCCTGCGCGAGCTGCTCCTGCACCGTGGCGTAGGCCTCGACCCGCTCGGACTCCTCCTGCGCGGCCCGGCCGGCCTCGAGGGCCGCGTCCATCTCCGGGGAGTCGTAGCCCCCGGGGTTGTCGAAGCCCTGGAGGGCGCGGCTGGAGTGGAAGAGGGGGTAGGTCGACAGGTCGGCGTTGTAGGGGTTCCCACTGCCGTAGACGAGGGCGTCGGTGGCCATCCGCGGCTCGATCGCCTCCCAGCTCAGCCCCTCCGGCTCGACCTCGATGCCGAGCTCGGCGGCCTGGGCCTGGACCTCGAGGGCGAGGTTCTGGCGCAGGGTGTCACCGGCCGGGTACATGAGGGTGAAGGCGGCACGCTGCCCGTCGTTCTCGCGGACCCCATCGGCGCCCTCGACCCAGCCCGCCTCCTCGAGAGCCCGCTGCGCGGCACCGGGGTCGGACTCGACCTCGACCACGTCGGAGTACTCGGGCGCCTCGGGCGGGATCGGCCCGTAGGCCGGGCGCCCGGCCCCCGCCAGGGCACCGTCGACCAGCGCCTGACGATCCAGGCCCGTGTGCAGGGCCTCGCGGACGGCGGGGTCGCCGGTCACCTCCCCCTCCTCCGGCATGACGAGCGCGCGGAAGTCGGCCGTGTCGCGGCGGACGACGTCGTAGGCCTCGTCGTCCTCGAACCGGCCGAGCGCCTGCGTCGGCAGCAGCGCGGCGTCCACCTCACCGGAGGCGAGCCGGGCGGCGCGGGCCGCGTCGTCGTCGACGAAGAGGAAGGTGGCCCGGGTGACCTCCGGCTCCTCGCCCCAGTAGTCGGGGCTGGCGGCGAGCACCAGGCGCTCCCCCGCCCGGTAGCCGTCCACCTCGTAGGGGCCGGTGCCGACGACATCCTCCGGCGAGGTCGCGTCGACCTGGTCGGCCGGGAGGATGCCGAGGGTGGTCGTGGTGACGAAGGCGGACTGGGGGTGGGCCAGGGTGAAGCGGACGGTGCGCTCGTCCACGGCCTCCACCGACTCCAGCGCGGTGAGGTCGGCGGCCACCGGGGAGCCGTTCTCCGGGTCGAGGGCAGCCTCGTAGGTCGCCACGACGTCCTGCGCACCGAGCGGCTGCCCGTCGTGGAAGGTCACGTCGTCCCGCAGGGTGACGGTGTAGGTGAGGCCGTCCTCGGAGACCTCGGGCAGCTCCTCGGCCAGCACCGGCCGGGGCTCGAGGTCGACACCCAGCTCCACCAACCCCTCGACGACCTTGCCGTCGCCCCACCGGGCGTAGCCGAGGACCGGGTTGAAGCTGTCCGGCTCGGCGCCGGTCGCGATGACGACCTCGGTCGCGCCGGAGGACGTGGCGGCGGCCTCCTCGTCGTCCCCGGCCGGGGTCGTGGTCGGGTCGGTGCAGCCGGCGAGCAGCAGGCCGACGACGGCGGCGGAGGAGAGGGGTGCGGCATACCTGTTGCGAAGCGTTCGCATGACGCGACCGTAGCAGGGGCGCAGGACATGGAAGAAGGTGAGCGGCGCCCGCGTTGGAACGGCTATGAGCACCGTAGACCTGACCGCAGACACCTTCGAGCAGACCGTCACCGGCAACGACATCGTGCTGGTGGACTGGTGGGCCGAGTGGTGCGGCCCCTGCAAGATGTTCGCCCCGAACTACGAGAAGGCCTCCGAGAAGTACGACGACGTCGTCTTCGGCAAGGTCGACACCGAGGACCAGCAGGCACTGGCCCAGGGAGCGGGTATCAGCTCGATCCCGACGATCATGGCCTTCAAGGAGGGTGTGCTCGTCTTCCGCCAGGCCGGCGCCCTCCCGGCACGCGACCTCGAGTCCGTCGTCGACCAGGTGCGCGAGCTCGACATGGACGAGGTGCGCGCCAAGCTGGCCGAGGCCGAGGCCGGCCAGGCGTCCCAGCAGGCCTGAGCAACGCGGCCCCGGTCCTCGTGCTGCACGAGCACGCCGGTCCCAGGCGCCATGAACTTCTGACGCTCGGCGTCTAGACGGTCCACGCCGCCAGTGCCAGACTCCTCTGATGTGCGTGGGTTCACCACCCGGGCAGACCCGCTGGTGAGGAGAGGACAGTGCCCATGGCGACCCTGACCGTATGGAAGTTCGACGACCCGACGCGTGCCGAGCAGGTCCGCTCGCAGGTGATCGAGCTCTAGAAGAAGCAGCTCATCAAGGTCCACGACGCCGTCGTCGTCTCGTGGCCGGAGGGCAAGAAGAAGCCCAGGACCCAGCAGGCGTTCTCCCCCACTGCAGCAGGCGCCTCGGGTGGCGCGTTCTGGGGCCTGCTCTTCGGCATCATCTTCTTCGTGCCCCTCTTCGGTATGGCGTTCGGCGCCGCGATGGGCGCGCTCTCGGGGTCGATGCGCGACTTCGGCATCAGCGACGACTTCATCGACACCGTGCGCGAGAAGGTCACCCCCGGGACCTCCGCGCTGTTCCTCATGTCCAGCGACGGCGTGCGCGACCGGATCGCCGAGGAGCTGGGCGACACCAGGGCGAGCTCATCGCCACCAACCTCAGCGTCGAGGACGAGGCGGCGGTGCGCGACATGTTCGATCCCGAGGAGTCCGCGGCCGACGGCGAGCAACGCTGAGCCTGGACCTCCCCGACGGAGACAGAGCACCCCGATGAGCATCACCTCGAGCCCCTCCGACGACACGTCCGCCGGGGGGCCTCGACCTACCTCGACTCCCCGGACGGCCGCTCGTTCCGGGTCCGGGGGTCGTGGACGCCCCCGCGGGTCGGTGACTTCCTGCACCTGGAGAGCGGCGGCTCGACGCTGCTGGGCCAGGTCGAGCGGCTGGAGGCCTCGACCGGCACGAGCACGTGGCCTCCGGGACCCTGGTGTCGGTCGACGGGCCTCCCCCGGCGCCGGTGCCCACCCCGGTCGAGGTCTCCCGCGCCTCCGACGAGGAGGTGGGGGCGGTCGTCTCCGGACCCGACCGCCGGCTGCACGTGGGTCGGCTGCAGTCGATGCCGGAGGTCCCCCTGGGACTGGTCGCGCGCAAGCTGAACCGGCACACCTTCTGGTGCGGGCAGAGCGGCTCGGGCAAGACCTACGCGCTCGGCGTCGTGCTCGAGCGCATCCTCACGGCCACCGACCTGCCCGTCCTGGTCCTTGACCCCAACAGCGACTTCGTGCACCTGCACACCACGGTGCCGACGGCCGACCCGGTGGAGTCGCGCGAGCTCGCCGACCGGGACGTCCAGGTCCTGCGCCCCGACAGCGACGAGCACCCGCTGCTCATCGTGGTCGACGAGGCCCACAACCTGTGCCCGCCGCAGGCCGAGACCCGCTCGGCGCCGCGGTCCGCGACCGTCTGGTCCAGATCGCCGCCGAGGGTCGCAAGTACGGCCTCTGGCTGCTGGTCTCCACCCAATGACCGTCCAAGGTGCACCCGGGGATCGTCACGCAGTGCGACAACCTGACGCTGATGCGGATGACCTCGCGGGCGGACCTCGAGCAGCTGGCCGGCATCTTCGGCCACGTCCCGGAGGACATGCTCCGGCGGGCCGCCCAGTTCCGGCTGGGCGAGGCGCTCGTCGCCGGCACCTTCGTCCCACGCCCGAGCCTCGTGCAGATGCGGGACCGGGTGACCGAGCAGGGTGGCTCCGACGTCTCCGTGCCCCTGCGGGAGGACCCGGCGGCGGGGTCGCCGTCTCAGTCGCATCACCCCCGTACGGACGAAGGAACGGTGTCATGAGCCCATTCACCTATGGTCCCGTCGAGCTGCACCTCGTGGGCTTCGGCACCGGTGATCCCGACCCGCAGGCCGTGGGGGCGCTCCGCGAGCTCGTCGACAGCAGCCTGCTGCGCCTGCTGGACCTCGTCGTCGTCTCCCGCTCCGAGAGCGGCGAGCTCACGACGCAAGAGCCCGGCGAGGGGCCGCAGGACTGGGGCCTCGGGGACCTGGAGCCGGCCGAGACCGGCCTGACCGGCGACGAGGACATCGAGGAGCTCGCGGCCTCGTTGGAGCCCGGGACCTCGGGCCTGGTGGTGGCCTTCGAGCTCGTCTACGCCCGGACCCTGGCGCAGCGGCTCGCCGCGGCGGGCGGGTCCGTGCTGCGGACCGAGCGAATCCCCGCGCCGGTCGTCAACGAGCTGCTGGACGCAGCCGCGAAGGAGTAGGAGAGCACCATGCCCATCCGTCGAGTCGGTCGTCCCGGCCTCATCGGTCTCGCCGCCCGCACCGCCGTGGTCGCCGGCACCGCCCAGGCGGTGAGCGGCGGCATGGCCCGCAACCAGCAGGCGCGTGCCCAGCAGGCCGCCCAGCAGCAGGAGTACGCCGACTACCAGCAGCAGGCGCAGGCCAACGCCGCGGCGCAGGCCGCCGCAGCCCAGTACGCCGCGCCCCCGCCTCCCCCGCCCGCACAGCCGACCGACCTCATCGGCGAGCTCCAGAAGCTCGCTGCGCTCCAGCAGGCCGGGGTGCTCACCGACGCGGAGTTCGCGGCCGCCAAGGCCAAGCTGCTGTCCTGACCGGACACCCACCTGCGGGCACGACGTGTGCGGTCGTGGCCCTCACCGGGCCACCGGTGCACACAGCCCGACGCCCGCCCCGGGCCGTCGTCAGCGCCCGGCCCGGACCGGCTGTCCCGGGAACGCCCCCTCGTCCAGCTCGCGGTCACGCACCACGAACTCGCCCTGCACCAGCAGGTGCCGCACGCCGGTGGAGGGCCGGGTCGGGTCGGTGTAGCTCGCGCGGTCCGAGACCGCCTCCGGGTCCAGCACCACGACGTCGGCGTCCGCACCGACCGAGAGGTGACCCTTGCGGGCCGCGGCCGGGCTCACCTCGGCCAGCACCTGCGACGGCAGCCAGCTGCAGCGGCGGAACGCCTCCACCCACGTCCAGGCCCTCAGCTCCCGCACCATGATCCGCAGGGCCTTGGCGAAGGTGCCGCTCGTCCGGGGATGGGCGGTGCCGCCCGGTGGCAGGGGCCAGCGGCGCGACTCCCGGACGCCCTCGGGCCACAGGACCGGCATCGCGTCGCTCGCGACGATGGCGTCGGGGAAGGCCAGGGCCCGCTGCAGCAGCTGCAGGTCCGCCGGCTCGCGCTCGTCGAGGAACTCGACGATGCACGCGTGGCCCGGGTCCTGTCGACGGACCTGCCGCAGGTGGGCCTCGTCCCGGATCCGGGTGCCCTCGGGCAGCAGGACCAGGTGGGTGGGGTCCAGGCCCCAGACGCCGAGCCGCTCCGGGGCGAGGAAGGCTGCGCCGATCCCGGTGCTCCCCGCACCGTAGGGGTAGGCCTCGACGGTGACGCTCGACCCCTCCGCCCGCGCGGCCGCCAGGGTCGCCAGCACCTGGTCGAGGTGCCTGCGCGAGGTGCTGTTGACGTGGCAGTGGTGCATGCGCGCCCCGGTCTCGCCGGCGGCGACGACGATCTCCGAGCTGCCGTCCACCGGCGTGCTCGGGTCGGCCGCGGCCAGCTCCCGCACGTGGGTGAAGGTCGGCACCCCGGTCTCGGCCGCCAGCCGGGCCACCGCGGTGAACTCCGTCGGGTCGGTGCGCGGGGCATACCCCTGCAGGATGCCGATCCCCAGGGCGCCGTCGCCGACCTCGGCCCGCAGCAGCTCCAACCACCGGGCCAGCTCGGTCGGCGAGGAGGAGCGCTGCCACTCCGCCTGCCCGAGCATCCCGAGCGAGGATGTCAGGTCCAGGGTCGGCTCCCAGCCGAGCAGCACCGTCGCCCGGGCCTGGCCCCAGGAGGCCGAGAAGCCGAAGTTCAGCGGCCGGCCCTCCTGCGCCGTGCGCCGGTAGGCGAGGTCCACCGGCATGAGCCCACCCTCCAGCTCCAGCGCGGTGGTGACGCCGTCCATCGCCTGGAGGCGTTGCCCGGCGACCGAGTTCACGTGGCTGTGCAGGTCGACGAACCCGGGCCCGACGACGCAGCCGCTCACGTCCAGCACCTGCGCGCCGTCCGGGGCCGGCAGCGTGGGGCCGACCGCGTGCACCCGGCCCCCCGCCAGGTGCACGTCGACGACCCGCTCGTCCCCCCGGGCGGGGTCGGCGACCCGGCCCCCGCGCAGCACGACGTGGGCGGGGGCGGTGGCGCCGGTCACCCGACCGGGACCCGCCGGGCCAGCCGCCCACCCAGGTGCACCCCGGAGACGGTGCCGTCCGCCTCCCGGACGAAGGTCCCCTTCATCCCGGTCGACGACCCGCTGGTGGTGACGAACTCGTCCTCGCGAACCATGCCCAACGAGATCGGCGGCTCGACGAACTCCTCGCGGGTGGCGCCGAGGGAGTCCAGGAAGGCCTGCTTGGGCTCCATCATCACCGACAGGGCACGGTCCTGCAGCGAGACCTCGATGGTCAGCGCCACCGTGTCGTAGCTGCCCAGGTAGGCCTCCAGCTCCGCCGGGTCACGGTCGACCGGGTCGGGAGTGCGCTGTCGCAGACCGAGGAACTCCTCGCGGACCCGGCGCACCACGGCGTTGTTGAAGACCGTGCCCGGCCCGGACGCGTTCGTCGTGCTGGTGATGCCGAAGCCGCGCTCCGGGACCATGGTGAAGGCGGACTCCTGCCCGATCGTGCTGCCGCCGTGCGCCACCACCCGGGCGCCGTCCAGGTCCTCGAGCATCCAGGAGATGCCGATGTGGTCCCCGAGCGCCGACCCCTTGACGGTCACCGTCGGCTCCTGCATCGCCCGCAGCGAGGCCTCCTCCAGCACCCGGGTGCCGTCCGGGGCGGTGCCGTCGCCCAGGTGGAAGCGGATCCAGCGGACCAGGTCGCCCGCGTTCGCGGTGATCCCGCCGGCAGGGGCGCTCCCGCGCGGCATGCTCCACGGGCGGGCGACCGCCATCGTCTCCCCCGCGGGGACGTGGCCCACGGCGAACCGGTGGGTCATGACGTCCTCGGGCAGGAACAGGCTGTGCTCCAGGCCCAGCGGCCCGAAGATCAGCTCGGCCATCGCCTGCTCGTAGGTGCGGCCGGTGACCACCTCGATGATGCGCCCCGCCACCGACAGGGAGGCGTTGTTGTAGGACATCCCCGCCCCGACCGGGAACTCCTGCTGGGCGTCGGCGAGCCCCGCCACGAAGCGGGCGAGCGCGTCGTCACCCCGGTCGCGGACGTCCCCCATCCGGTCGCCGGACCACCCCGCCGTGTGGTTGAGCAGGTTGAGCACGGTGGCCCGGGCGGAGGCCTCCTCGTCGGTGACGGCGAAGTCGGGCAGGTAGCGCCGGACCGGCGCATCGAGGTCCACCTCGCCCCGGTCCACCAGCCGCATGACGGCGCTGGCCGTGAAGGTCTTGCCCGTGGAGCCGAACTGGAAGAGGGTGCCCTCGTCGACCGGCAGCGGGTGCTCCACGCTGGTCACCCCGTGGTAGGCGTAGTGGTCCTCGTCGTCGAGGACCATCCCGACGGCGACCCCTGGGACGCCCGCCCGCTCGGCCTCGTCGCTCACGATCTCCTGCAGTCGGTCCTGGGTGCTCATGCTGCGTCCTCTCCGGAGGTCTCGGGGCTGGCGGGGGTGGTCATGGGGTTGGCTCGCACGCCGTAGTGGACGTACCTCACACCGGTGTCGAGCTGGTAGAAGGTCACCGGGACGTGGGTGTCGAGTCCCGGCGGTGTCGCGGCATACAGCCCCTCGGACACCGCGACCATCGGCCACCGCTGCACGGCGCTGTCCGGCTCGAGCTCGGCCAGCACGCCCCGCATCGTCTGGGTGATCATCGGCGTCCCGTCCTCGAGGGAGATCTGGGTGGTGACGGAGGCTCGCTCGTAGGTCCCCAGCCACGGGGTGAGGTCGAGCTGGGGCGGGTCCTCCGGCGGGGTGAAGGCCGGGGGCATCCGGACCTCCCTCAGCTCCTCGAACAGCTCGGTGAACAGCTGCTGGTAGAGCTCGCGCGTGCGTCCGCCGTTCGTCAGCAGGGCGACCGCGAAGCCCCCGTCGGGGTCGCCGTCCGCCCCGGGCAGGACCCGCAGGAAGGCGTTCTGCCCCAGGGTCGTGCCGTCGTGCCCGATGAGCCGCTGCCCGTCCCAGTCGAACCTGATCCAGCCCAGACCCCAGGAGTCCCCGCCGAGGGAGTACGGGTCCGGCACCGTCGCCTGGTGCTCGGTCATCTGCCGCGCGGCGTCCTCGCTCAGCAGGCGACGTCCGTCCGGCGCGACGCCCCCGGCGAGGTGGGCGCGGGTGAAGCAGAGCAGGTCGTGCACCCGGCTGGAGATGAGACCGGCCGGGCCCATGGACCTCGGCAGCAGCAGCTGCGGGGTCGGGTGCGGTGCCTCCCCCGGGGTACCGACGTGCCCGATGGCCGCCGCGCGCAGCATGGTCTCCTCGGGCAGCGTCGTGGTGTGGGTCAGACCCAGCGGTTCGATGATGCGGCTGCGCAGCGCCCCGTCCCAGGTCTGCCCGGTCACCTTCTCGACGATGGCGCCGAGCACGACGTAGCCGGAGTTGCAGTAGGACCAGGTCGCGCCCACCGGGTGGTTCTGCCCGATCGTGCCTGCCTGCTCCAGGTACCGGGCGACGCAGTCGTCGCCGCGCCCGGTGTCGGTGAAGACGTCGCCGTCCATGCCGCTGGTGTGGGCGAGCAGCTGGCGGACCGTGATCTCGGCGGCCGCGGCCTCGTCCACCAGGGTGAAGTCCGGCAGCACCTCGACCACGCGCTGGTCCAGCTGGAGGTGCCCCTCGTCGACGAGCTGCAGGACCAGGGTCGCGGTCCACACCTTGGAGATGGACCCGATCTGCCACAACGAGTCGGGGGTGGCCGCGGCGCCGGTCTCGGTGGACAGGACCCCGGCGGTGACCTCGGTTATCGCGCCGTCCCTGAGGATGCCGAGCGACGCGCCGGGGACCTGGTATGCGGCGATCAGCTCGGTGAGACGTCGGCGCCAGTAGGCGGTGTCGGCCGGGGTGGTCGAGCTGGGGCGGTGCGTGGCCCGGCCCGTGGCGGGCGGCGCGGTGTCGGTACTCATGAGGGCTCCTTCTCGGTGGGCTGGCGGTCGACGTGCCGGGTGATCCAGTCGACGACCCGGTCGTGGTAGTCGCGTCGGTGCGAGGGTCGTCCGGCCAGGATGAACAGGTGGGACGCCCCCGGGTAGAGCACGAGCACGGGGTGCTGGCCCCGGGCGCGCAGCGCGGCGAACCACAGCTCCGCCTGCCCCGCCGGGCAGCGCTCGTCCTCGGCCCCGTGCAGGATGAGCGTGGGCGTGCGGACCCGGTCGACGGCGCTCATCGGGGACTGCTCCCACACCCGGTCGTGGTCGAGGGAGCCCAGCTCCAGCGCGATGGTGGGGTGGCCGACGTCGCTGGCGAGCATGCTCGCCGTGTCCGCGACGACACCACCGGCGACCGCCGCGGCGAAGCGCTGGGTGTGCCCGGTCAACCAGCAGGTGGTGTAGCCGCCGTAGCTGTAGCCGGTGACCGCGAGCCGCTCGCCGTCGGCGACCCCCTCCGCGACGAGCTGGTCGAGCGGCTCCAGGAAGTCGGCCTGGTCCCCCGCGCCCCAGCGGCCCACGTTGGCCAGGAAGAAGTCCTCGCCGTAGCCGTCGCTGGCCCGGGGGTTCAGCAGCAGCACCGACCAGCCACGGGCCACGAGCGTCTGGTGGTAGACGTGCGCGGCGTCGGGGCTGGGGCCCCACGCGTTGTGCGGCCCACCGTGCACGTCCAGCAGGAGGGGGGTGGGGCCCACCGCCCCCTCGGGACGGAGCAGGAAGCCGTGCACCGTGCGACCGTCGGAGATGGCGAAGCGGCGTTCCTCGGGCTGTCGTGGCGCGAGGCCGGGCAGCGAGTCGGCGGTGTGGGACGTCAGGGTGCGGCGGCGTCCGTCCGCGAGGTCGAGCAGCTGGACCTCGCCGTAGCTGCCCTCCTCGGCGACCACCAGGGCGGCGACCGGGGCCCGGGTCGCCACGGAGAGCCCGGAGACCTCGGCCCAGCCGCCGGCGAGCACCGGAGCCGGGCCCTCCCGACCCGCCGACCCCGAGGTGCCCACCCGGGCCCGGTAGAGGCCGGTGGACCCCTGGTCCCTGGCGCAGAAGAGCAGGTCGCCCTCCACCGTCAGCTGCGGCAGCCCACCGGGATAACCGGGGCCGCCGGGCATGACGTTGCGGTCCAGACCCTCGGTGAGCGAGGTGAGCTCCCCCTGGACGCCCTGCAGCACGTGCAGGTGGCCCAGACCCGGGTCGCGCCGCCCCACCACCAGCAGCCGTGAGCCGTCGGGGTGCCAATCGGCCAGCACCACCATCGCGTCCTCGGGCGTGAGCCGTCGCAGGTCCGCCTGTGACCGCGGTCCGTCCTCGGTCCGGACCGGGACCTCGTAGGCCGCGCCGGCCAGCCGCAGGTCCGCGTCCTCGCCCAGCGCGGCGCAGGTGACGAGGCGGTCCCCGTCGGGGTGCCACCGGGGCGGGCCGAGGTCCGCCGGTCCGGTGGTCAGCTGCCGGCACCTCCGGGCGCCGGCCCTGGTCGTGGGGACGACCTCGGTGCCCGCGCCGCCGTCGACCTCGAGGAGGTGCACCTGGGCACGGGCGGACCCCGCGAGACCGCCCCCGTCGCTCTTGTAGCCCAGCCGGTCGACCACGACGGGTGGTGTCCCGGGCGCGTCCTGCTCCTCCTCCCCCGGGGTGCCCTCGACCGGGGCGGTGAAGGCGACGGCCGACCCGTCCGGGCTCCAGACGGCCGCGCCCGCCCCCGAGGCCAGGTGGGTGAGCACCTCCACCTCACCCGGCCCGTCCAGCGGGAGCAGGTGGAGCTGCGGGACGCCGTCGACGGGGCGCAGGAAGGCCACCCGGCTGCCGTCGGGACTCACCCGTGGAGCGCTGTCACGTCGACCCTGCGTGAGGGGTCTGGCGTGCTCCCCCGGGGTGACCCACCACAGCTGGCTCCGGTCCTCGTCGCGCTCCCTGTCCACGGTGGTGACGACGTAGACGACGGCGCCCCCGTCGGGCAGGACCGCCGGGTCGCTGGGCCGCTGCAGGCGCTCCATCGCGGTCAGGTCGGGCAGGGAGCTCACGGCGCCTCCACGGTCTGGGGGTCACGGGGTCGGGGGGAGGGCAGGTCAACCCGCTCTCCCGGGAACCAGCAGGCCGCCCGGTGCGGGCGGTCACCGGACCCGTCGGAGGGGTCCTCGTCGACGCACTGCTGACGTCCGGGCAGGACCATGGGTCCCCGGGGGCAGCGTGGGTGGAACCGGCAGCCGGTCGGGGGGGCGTGCGGGTCGGCCGGCTCGGTGTCCTGCACCTGCGGGGGCAGCGTGCTCGCGGCCAGCGAGGTGCCCACGCGGGGGGCGGTCGAGAGCAGCAGCCGGGTGTAGGGGTGCTGCGGGTCCGCGACCAGCTCGGCGGTCGGGCCGACCTCGACGATCCTGCCGAGGTACATCACCGCCACGATGTCGCAGACGTAACGGACGACCGCCAGGTTGTGGGAGATGAAGAGCATCGACAGGTTCAGCTCGGCGCGCAGCTCGCGGATGAGGTTGAGCATCGCGCCCTGCACCGACACGTCCAGCGCCGAGGTGATCTCGTCGGCGATGATGACCTCCGGGCGCGCGGCGATGGCACGGGCCACCGACACCCGCTGGCGCTGCCCGCCCGAGAGGGCTGCCGGCATCCGTCCGGCCAGTCCCGGATCGAGGTGGACCAGCTCCAGCAGCCGCGCCACCTCCGCCTCCCGCTCCCGCCGGGGGACCGCACCGGCCACCCCCAGCGCCTCGGTCAGGCTGGCCCGGACGCTCATCCGGGGGTCGAGGGCGGCCACCGGGTCCTGGAACACCATCTGCACCGGGCGGCGCCCCCGACGCGGCAGTGGCCGGCCGCTGGCGGTGATGCTGCCCGCGGTCACCGGGGCCATCCCGATGGCGGCCCGGGCCAGAGTGGACTTGCCCGAGCCGGACTCCCCCACCAGGCCCACCACCGACCCGGCAGGCACCTGCAGGGTCACGTCGTCGACGGCCCGGAGCGTCTGCGTCCCGGTGCCGTAGGTGACGGTCACGTCGCGGAAGTCCAGGGCCGGGATCACAGGGTCTCCTCGACGGGGTGGTGGCAGGCGACGGCACGGTCTCCGTGCCGGACCAGGGGCGGCTCGATCTCGCAGGTCCGGTCGGCCCGCGGGCAGCGGGGGGCGAAGGGACACCCGGTGGGCAGCGCGGCCGGGTCCGGGGGGCGACCCGGGATGCTGCTGAGCCGCTCCTCGCGCGGCGTCTCCATGGTCGGCACCGCCTCCACCAGGGCGCGGGTGTAGGGGTGGTGGGCCTGCTCCAGGGCGCCCACCGGCAGGTCCTCGACCACGCGACCGGCATACATCACCAGGACTCGGTCGCACACCCCGCTGACCACCGAGATGTCGTGCGAGATGAGCAGCAGCGCGGCGCCGGTCCGCGCCCTCGTGGCCTGGATCACCTCCAGCACCTGCTGCTGCACGGTCACGTCGAGCGCGGTGGTCGGCTCGTCGGCGATGATGAGCCGCGGGTCGCCCATGAGGCCCATGGCGATCATCACCCGCTGGCGCATCCCCCCGGACAGCTCGTACGGCAGCTGCCTGGCCCGTCGTTCGGCCGCCGACAGCCGGACGGCCCGCAGCTGCTCGACCGCGCGGGCGCGGGCCGGTCCCCAGCTGGTGCCCTGGTGCTCGGTGGCGACCTCGGCGAGCTGGTCACCCGCACGCATCGTCGGGTTGAGCGAGCTCATCGGGTCCTGGAAGACCATGCTCAGCGAGGTGCCCAGGCGGGTGCGCTCGGCGGCACCCAGCCGGTGCCGCAGGTCGAGCCCGTCGAAGCGCAGCCTGCCGGCGTCCACGCGCACCGGGTCGTGGGTGAGGCGGGCGATCGCGAGCGCGGTGAGGCTCTTGCCGGAGCCGGACTCGCCCAGCACGCCGACCGCCTCCCCGGGGGCCAGGTCCAGGTCGACCCCCCGCACCGGTCGGATCATCCCGTCGGCGGTCGGGATGCGCACCTGCAGGTCGCGCACCGAGAGCACGGTGCCGTGGGCGTCGTCGGACGCCGCCGAGGGGCCGGGTCCCGCGTCCGGCGCGACGCCGGCGCCCGGGTCGACCTCGGGTCCGGTCCCGCCCGCGTCCCGGACGGCACCGAGGGTCGAGGGAGGCACGGGCGGGACGGTCAAAGCCGGGACCTTGCGGTGGACCCGCGCGCGACCGCCCACCGCCTGGGCCGCGAACTCGCCGGCGAGGTTGAAGGCGAGACCGCTGACGACGATGGCCAGGGCGGGTCCGAGGGCGGCCGAGGGGTTGGTGTAGATCGAGTTGAGCCCCTCCGAGAGCATGCGACCCCAGTCGTAGGCCGGCGGCTGGACGCCCAGGCCGAGGTAGGACAGCCCGGCGAAGGCCAGGAGCGCCGACCCGGCCGCCACCGTGCCGTTGACGATGAGCGGCTCGGCGAGGTTGGGCAGCACGTGGCGCACCAGGATCCGGACCCGGGACACCCCGAGGGCCCGGGCTGCGGAGACGTAGTCCTGGCTGGTGACGGAGGCGGCGAGGGTCTGGGTCAGCCGGGCGAACCCCGGCGCCATCGCGAAGCCCAGCGCGAGCACGGCTCCCCGGGGGCCGACCCCGAAGATCACTGCGAAGAACAGCGCCAGCAGCAGACCGGGGAAGGCCACCGCGATGCCGATCATCATGGCCAGGAACCGGCGCAACCGCCGTCCGGACATGCTCGCCACGGCACCGACGAGCACCCCGAGGACCATGCCGATGGCGGTGGCGGCGACCGCCAGACCGATGGACAGGCGGGCCGCCACGAGCACCCGCGCCAGGATGTCGCGCCCCAGCTTGTCGGTGCCGAAGGGGTGGGCCGCGCTGGCCGGCTGGTCCAGGCTGGTGAAGTCGTTGGTCTCCGCCGCCTCCCCCCAGATCACCGGGCCGATGACCGCCGTGCCGAGGACGAGCGCACCCGCCAGGAGCGCGGCGACGGCCATCGGGTTGCGCAGCGTGTCGGACACCCGCCGCCCCGCACCTGCCCGGTCCGCACCTGCCCGGCCCGCCACCTCAGGCCTCCCTGATCGTGGACCTGGGGTCCAGCATCGAGAGCGCGATGTCCACCACCAGGGTGATGGTGAGGACCATGGCGCCGTAGATCAGCACGATGGCCTGCATCAACGGGTAGTCCTTGGTGATGATGGAGCTGACCATCGTCGGCCCCAGACCGGGCCAGGCGAAGATGCTCTCCACGATGACGGTCGAGGCGATGAGCCCGGAGAGCAGCAGACCGCCGAGCGTGATGGTGGCGGTCAGGGCGTTCGGCAGGGCGTGCCGCAGGTAGACCCGGCGCGGGCGCAGCCGCTTGGCCCGTGCGGTCCGCACGAAGTCCCGGCCCAGCACGCTGAGCAGCTCCACCCGCACGATGCGCGACAGCGCGAGGGCGGAGCCGAGGGACAGCGCGGCCACGGGCAGGACCAGCGAGGCCGGGCCGGCGTTGCCGGCGATCGGCAGGAGCTCCAGACGGACCGCGAAGACGTAGACCAGCACCACACCCATGAGGAACTCGGGGATGGCCGAGACCACCATGGCGATCCCGGTGTAGCCCAGCTCCAGCAGACGGTGCCGCCCGTGCTGGGTCAGCACCGCCATCCCCGTGCCGATCGGCAGGGCGACGAGCAGCGTGACCACGAAGGTCAGCCCGGCCAGCAGCAGGGTGTTCGGCAGCCGCTCGGCGATGACCTGCGTCACCGGCAGCCGCGACTGCAGCGAGACCCCCCAGTCACCGCTCACGAGGTCACCCAGGTAGCGCACGTACTGGCTCAGCAGGGGCTCGTCGAGGTGCAGCTCGGCGCGCCGCGCGGCGACGAGCTCGGGCGAGGCGTTGACGCCGAGGGCCGCCCGCACCGGGTCACCCGGGATGAGGTGGATCATCGCGAAGGCGAAGGTGACCAGCAACCAGAGCGAGAGGGCGAACACCCCGAGGCGACGGACGACATACCTCGTCCACGTGCGCCGCGCCCCGGTGCGCGTGGCCCCCGCCCCGGCACCGAGGCGCGGCGCGGCGGCGTCGGTGCCGGTGTCGGTCGCGGCCGTCACTGGCCGAGGCGCAGGGAGCTGCCGTCCAGCTCGCCACCGGGGTACTCGAGGGTGCCACCGCTGAGGTAGGTGCCCGCGACGGCGTCGAACATCGGCACCACGTCGCCCTCGGAGATCAGGGCCGTCTCGGCCTCGTTCCAGAGCTCGCAGGCGGTCTCGGTGTCGCCGGTGGCCAGCGCCTCGGTGGAGCGCTCGTTGTAGGTGGCGTTGTCGAGGTGCCCGAAGTTCGTGCCGTCGGGTGCCGCGGGGCCGGAGAAGAAGGGCACCAGCTGGCTCGGCAGGCTGACGGTGATGGGCACCCAGCCCGCGTCCCAGTCCCCGGTGGCGAACAGGACCTCGTTGAGCTGGGTCGAGGTGACGCTCTGCAGGGTGACGTCCGCGCCGACCTCGCGCCACATCTGCTCGACCAGCTCCGCCGCAGCGGCGACCGAGTCCCCGGTGGCGGCGGGGTAGATGAAGGTCATCGCGAGGGGCTCGCCGTCCTTGGCCCGCACCCCGTCCGGGCCGGCGCTCCAGCCGGCCGCGTCCAGGGCCGCCGCGGCGGCGGCGGAGTCGTAGGTCGGCAGGTTGCCCGAGACGGTGTCGCCCTGGCAGGGCTTGGGCTCGGTGGTGACCAGCCCCACCGACTGGGCGTCCTCGCGGCCGGTGGCGACGGTGGCCAGGGCCTCGATGTTCAGGGCCTGCAGCAGGGCCTGCCGGACCTCGGGGTCGGAGCCGGGCTGGCCCTCCGCCTGGTTGAAGACGAACTCTCCCTGCGGGGAGCGCAGCTCGATCTTCTCGACACCCTCGCTGTCGAGACGGTCGGCGTCCGCACCGATCACCGTCGCCGCGTTGACCTCCCCCGACAGCACGAGGTTGGTGAGCGTCGTCGGGTTGGCGATCACCCGCACGACGACCTCCTCGGGGACCCCTTCGCCCTCCAGGGAGGTGCCGTCGGGACCCCAGGCGTAGTCGGCACGCCGCGTGTAGGTGTAGTGGTCGTCGGCCACCGCCTCGGACAGCACCCAGGGGCCGGTGCCGTGCGTCTCCTGGGCCAGCGCGTCGTGGTCGTCGAGCCCGCTGCGGCAGAGGATGAAGACGTTGGTGAAGCCGTTGAGGAGGAAGGCGTTCGGCTCGGGCGCGGTCACGGTGACGGTCCCGGCGTCGTCGTCCGCCTCGGTGGTCAGGCCGGCGGGGACGAAAACCCCCAGCAGCGGGCTCTGGTTCTCCGGGTCGGTGATGTAGTCCAGGTTGTCCTTGACGTCCGTGGCGGTCAACGGGCTGCCGTCCGAGCAGGTGACGTCCGGGTCGAGGGTGAACTCGATCTCCTGGGGCCCGACCTGCCAGTCGGTCGCCAGCTGGGACACGAAGGAACCGTCCTGACGCTGGTGGACGAGCGTGTCGTAGCTCAGCCGGCTCACGGTCCGGGTGACCGACAGCACGGTCATGGAGGGGTCGAGGTTTCCCGGGTCGTTGCCCACGCCGAGGACGAAGCTCCCGTCGTCCACCGGCGCGGCACTGGGCTGTCCTGCGTCGTCCGTCTCGGTGCCGCCGCCCTCCCCTCCTCCTCCGGTACAGGCGGCGAGCACGGTGGCGGTGGCGGCGGCGATGGCCAGGGTCTTGGCTGAACGGTGCACGGAGGTCTCCTCGGCTGGGACGTGCGTTCATGATGGCAACCCCGAGCAGACCTCGGCTTCGTCGGATCAGCCGAAGATTGTGGCCCTGTTTGGTCCGATCGACCATTGAACCCGCGCCGCCCGCCGCCCTAGCGTGGCGCAGTGTGAACACCGCTCCCGACACCCCCCGGCCGCTGCTGGTCGATGCCGACGCGCTGGTGCCGGACCTGCTCGCGGACCTGCGTCGCCTCGTGGAGGTGGAGACCCCGTCCGCCGACCTCGCAGCGGTGGCCCGAGGCGCCGCCGAGGTGGCCGATGTCGTCGAGGAGCGGCTCGGCCGTCGTCCGGAGACGATCGTCGAGCACGGGGTCACCCACCTCCGGCTGCAGCTCGGAGGTCCGACGCGGGTCCTGCTGCTGTGCCACCAGGACACCGTGTGGCCCGTCGGCACCCTGGAGCGACTCCCCTGGTCCCAGCGGGACGGGGTCGTCCGCGGCCCGGGGACCTTCGACATGCTGACCGGCCTGGTGATGGCGGTCCACGCCTGCGCGCTGCTGCAGGATCGCTCCGGCCCAGGGGCCCTGGACGGTGTCACCCTGCTGGTGACCGGCGACGAGGAGGTCGGCTCCACGCACTCGCGGGAGCTCATCCTGCAGACGGCGCAGGGGGCGGCTGGTGTCCTGGTCCTCGAGGCGTCCGCCGACGGCGGTGCGGTCAAGGTGGCCCGCAAGGGCGCCAGCCGCTACCGCCTCGAGCTGCAGGGGGTGGCCGCTCACGCCGGGCTGGACCCCGAGCGCGGGGTGAGCGCCCTGCTCGAGCTGGCGGCACAGCTGCCCCGGATCCTCGAGCTGGCGGACCCCGAGCAGGGCACCACCGTCACGCCCACCACGTTCGCGGGAGGGACGACCACCAACACGGTGCCGGCTACGGCGACCCTCGACATCGACGTGCGTGCCGCCTCGGCCGCCGAGCTGGAGCGCGTGCACGAGGGGCTGCATACGCTGCGCGCGACCCAGGAGGGAGCGCAGGTGCGCACGGTCGGGGAGATCAACCGCTACCCGATGGAGCGGCACCACAGCGCCGAGCTCTGGGGCCGCTACGCCGACGTCTGCGCCTCGCTGGGGCTGCCGGTCCCTGACGCCGCCGCGGTCGGCGGAGCCTCCGACGGCAACTTCACCGCGGCTGCCGGGATCCCGACGCTGGACGGCCTGGGAGCGGTCGGCGGCGGGGCCCACGCCGAGCACGAGCACGTCCTGGTCGACCAGATCGCGCCCCGGACCGCGGTCCTGGCCAGGCTCGTCGAGCAGCTGCGCGACGCGGCGCCCGCCCGGGGCGGGGCATCCGCGGCACCCGGACGGAGGGCGGACTGAGATGGCCGGTCCCCACCCCACGGCGCCTCCGCCCTCGGTCGACGGGCGCCGTCCCGCGGGCGACCTCGCCCTCACGCTGGTCACCCGTCCCGAGGAGTGCGTCGAGGTGGCGCGGCTCTTCGACCGGATCTGGTCGGTCGAGGACGGCACCATCCTGGACCGCCACATGATGGTCGCCCTCATCCACAGCCAGAACTACGTGCTCCTGGCCAGCCTGGACGGCCGTCCCGTCGGCGCGGCCGTCGGCTTCTGCGGACCGCCCGGCCAGCCCTTCCACTCGCACATCGTGGGGGTCCGCCCCGAGGCGAGCGGCCACGGCATCGGTCGGGCCATCAAGGAGCACCAGCGCCGCTGGTGCCTGGACCGGGGGATCGCGACGATGGCGTGGACCTTCGACCCCCTGGTGGCCCGCAACGCCCACTTCAACATCCGCGTGCTCGGCGCCCTCCCCCGCCACTACCACGAGGAGTTCTACGGCCCGATGCGGGACACGGTCAACGCGGGACAGGCCTCCGACCGCATGGTGGTCCGCTGGGACCTGCCGACCGGGGCCCCCTCCGACCGCACCCGGGCCACGGGCGGCGCCCCTTCCTCGACCACCGCCCACGTCGCCCTGCCGAACCAGCACGACGAGCCGGGTGGGCTCGCGCTGGACGTCCCCCCGGGCACCACGGACGTGCTGGTCGGCCTCCCCCGGGACATCGAGGGGTTGCGCCGCGACGACCCGGAGCTGGCCCGGCGGTGGCGGCAGGAGACCCGGCTCGCCCTGGGGAGCCTGCTGGCGCAGGGCTGGCAGGTGCACGACTTCGACGACGACCGGCACTACATCCTGCGGAGGGAACCATGAGGCTCACCAGCCTGCGGCTGCACCTGATCGAGATGCCGTTGCGCTCCCCGTTCACCACCTCCTTCGCCACGACCACCGCGCGCAGCTGCTACCTCGTGGAGGCCCGGGCCACCACCTCCGACGGCCGCGAGGTGACCGGCTGGGGAGAGTGCGTGGCGATGGAGGCGCCCCTCTACTCCGCGGAGCACCTCTCGGGTGCGGTCGAGGTCACCCGCCGCTGGCTGGCCCCGTCGCTGTTCGCGGTCGAGGACCTGACCGCCGAGACCGTCGGGTGGCACCTGCGGCACGTCGTCGGGCACCCGATGGCCAAGGCCGCCCTGGAGATGGCGGTGCTCGACGCGCAGCTGCGCGCCCACGACCAGTC
The DNA here is from genome assembly GCF_001483745.1 of Serinicoccus chungangensis. Lineage (GTDB taxonomy): Bacteria > Actinomycetota > Actinomycetes > Actinomycetales > Dermatophilaceae > Ornithinicoccus > Ornithinicoccus chungangensis_A. Next base: position 282,913 of record NZ_LQBL01000032.1, read on the forward strand.
CTTCGCCGACTACCTGGGGGCGGTCCGGACGAGCGTGCCCAGCGGGGTCTCGGTCGGCATCCAGCCGTCGGCGCAGGAGACCGTCCGCGTCGTCGGGGAGTTCCTCGATCAGGGGTATGCCCGGATCAAGCTCAAGATCCAGCCGGGCAGCGACCTGGTCCCGGTCCGGGCGGTCCGGGAGGCGTTCGGGGACGACCTGCTCTTCCAGGTGGACGCCAACGCCGCCTACACCCTGGCCGACGTCGGCCTGCTCCGCCGCCTCGACGACGCCGACCTGCTGCTCATCGAGCAGCCGCTCGGGGAGGCGGACCTGCGGCAGCACGCCGAGCTCGCGCGCCAGGTGCGCACCCCCGTCTGCCTGGACGAGTCCATCGTCTCGGCCGAGGCGGCCGCGGATGCCATCGCCCTCGGGGCGACGTCCGTCATCAACATCAAGCCGGGACGGGTGGGGGGCTACCTGGAGGCGCGCCGCATCCACGACCTGGCGCGGGCGCACGGCATACCCGTGTGGTGCGGGGGGATGCTCGAGACCGGGGTGGGCCGGGCGGCCAACGCGGCGCTCGCCGCGCTGCCGGGCTTCGTGCTGCCCGGGGACATCTCGGGCTCGGACCGCTTCTACGCCGAGGACGTCACGGAGCCGGTCGTCATGCGTGACGGTGCGGTCGACGTGCCGACCGGGCCGGGCTTCGGCGTCGAGGTGCGCCCTGACGCGCTGGAGCGGTTCAGCACCGCCACGCTGGAGCTCACGCCCTGAGCCCCGCCGTCAGGACGGCGGCAGGAGCCGGAGGTGCAGCTGGGCGGCGAAGCGGGCTTCGGGGTCTGAGAGGTCCATCGCGCTGATGCTCTCGATGCGCCGCAACCGGTACCGCAGCGTGTTGGGGTGGACGTGCAGCGCGCCGGCGGCGGCCGCCACGTCGCCGTGCGCGTCGAGCCAGGCCCGCAACGTGTCCACGAACGCCGTCTGCTGCGCCCGGTCGTGCTCGACCAGGTGGGAGACCGGCCCGCTCGGCCGCTCGTCGTCGGAGAGCAGGCGGTCGCGCAGCTCCAGCAGGAAGGACTGGATCTGCACGTCACGGTAGGCGGCCACGGCGCCTCCCGACCCCTCGACCGAGCCGGTCCTGCCCTCCATGAGGACACGGAGGGCTCGGTCGGCACCGCGACGGGCCGCCGCCAGGGCGTCGACGTCGGTAGCCAGCGGACCGATGCCCACCCGGGAGGACAGCCCCGGTCCCGTACGCGTGACGAAGTCCCGGGCGATGCGCTGCGCGGACACCAGGCCGTCGGTGACGGGGATCAGCCCGTAGGTGACCTCTCCGAGCAGGGCCGTCGCGGCCTTGGGGTGGAGCGAGGTCAGGTGCAGGGCGAGCGCGTCGCTGAGCCGCTCCCGCTCGACCGCGTCGTGGCCGAGCGCCCCGAGGTCGTCCCCGCCCGCCGTCGACCCGCCGGAGGGTGCACCGACCTGCATCGCCAGGACGGCCACGGTCAGCCCGGCCAGGCCCAGCCGCGTCACGGCGTGCCGTGCGCGCACCCCTCCCTCGAGGGCGGTGCCGAGGAGGTCGGCGCGCAGCCGTCGTGAGGCGTCGGCGCCCGCGCGGATCCGCAGCAGGTGCAGCGCCACCAGCTTCGCCGACTCCGTCAGCGCCGCGGCCCGCTCCTCGTCGAGCTCCTCGTCGACCGCGACCCAGATGGACCCCAGCACCTCGGTCCCGGCACGGACGGCCATCGCGACCCGGAGCTTGCTGACGGCGTCCTCGCCCTGGAGGCGGATGCTGACCGGCCGGTCCGCGGCATACAGGGCGGAGAAGAACCCCTGGTCGTCCAGGAGCCGGGCGTAGCGCTCAGGCACCTGCCGCTCCAGGATCGTCTCGATGCGCGAGGGGTCGGCCTCGTCCTGGCGCCCGGAGAAGGCCAGCACGCGCGAGCTGCGGTCCTCGATGGTGACCGGGGCGTCGACGAGGCTGCCGATCGCGTTGGCGAGCCCGAAGAGGTCGCCCGAGGGCAGACCTCCCATGGTCTCGTCGTCGGCGCCGCCGACGTCGCCCTCGGCCAGCAGCGAGCGCAGCATGGCGGTGAGCTGCGCCCACGAGGCACCGCGGGTGAGGCCGGCCACGGTCATCCCGTGCCTCCGGCAGATCGCGGTCAGAGCGGCACCCGCCTCGACCGGCTCCCGCACGATGAGCAGCGAGGCGCCCCTCGCCCCGGCGCGAGCCGCCAGCTCCGCGACCGGCTCCGCGCCGCTCACCCCCACACCGAGGACGACCGGCGAGGCCGGGTCGTGCTGGTCGTCGAGCGGGTCGTGGATGACCACGCCCTCCACGGCGCGGCCCGGGTTCCCGAGGACGAGCGGGCGCAGGAAGGTGCTGCCCAGGTCGTCGAGGACCCGACCCACCGTCGCTGAGGGCCGCGGGCTGCTCGGCCGGGCGGAGTTCATCCGGTCAGTCTCTCAACCCACCGTCGACCCGGGACGTCGACCCGCCCGGCGGCGCGGGCGGCCTCCTCCCCCGCCTGGTTTAGGCGAGACGTGGCGCCGCTAGACCTCGAGCGCGCGACGGGCGAGCGCCAGCCGGTCGGGCACGAGGGTGAACCACGCCCACTGGCCACGCCGGTCACGGGAGAGCAGACCCGCCTCGACCAGCACCTTGAGGTGGTGGCTCACGGTGGGCTGGCTGACGCCGAGCGGGACGGGCAGGTCGCAGGCGCATATCTCCTGCCCCGGCGAGCAGCGCACGATGCCGAGGATCTGCAGACGGACCGGGTCCGCCACGGCCTTGAGCAGACGGGCCACCAGCACGGCGTCCTCGCGCGTCATCGGCGAGCTGCCCTCGGTGGCGCAGCAGCGGTCCACCGCCTGGGCGAGCTGGGCACGTCCGTCGGGTGCTGGTGCGGTCATCACCCCCTCATATTGACATAGATCGATATGAGGTGTCAGGATCCGCATATCGACATCCGTCGATATTGTGGTCAGAAGGGAACCCCATGAGCCGCGTGCAGCTCGCCCTCGACGTCGTGGACCTCGACGCGTCCGTCGAGTTCTACTCCACCCTCTTCGGCGTCGGGCCGCACAAGCGCCGCCCGGGCTACGCGAACTTCGCGATCAGCGAGCCACCGCTCAAGCTCGTGCTCATCCAGACCGACGTCGCCACCCGCGGCACCGGAGCCAAGGGCGCACTGAACCACCTCGGCGTCGAGGTCGACAGCGTGGAGGAGGTGGCAGGGGCCCGCACCAGGCTGAGCGACAGCGGCCTGGCCACCTTCGACGAGAGCGACACGACCTGCTGCTACGCCCTGCAGGACAAGGTGTGGGTCCATGACCCCGCCGGGGCGCCGTGGGAGGTCTACGTCGTCAAGGACGAGAACCCGGCGGACGCCCGGCCGGCGACGGCCTCTCTCCCGGTCCTGGAGTCCTCCCCGGCGTGCTGCACGCCTGCGGGGGGCCACGGGTGACGACCGTCCAGGACGCCCCGGAGCAGGTGGCCGGCCGGCTCTCCCCCCTCGACCGCTTCCTGCCCGTGTGGATCGGGGTCGCGATGATCCTCGGTCTGGCTCTCGGCCGCACGGTGCCGGGCCTGGGCGCCGCACTCGACGCGGTGCAGCTGCACGGCATCTCGCTGCCCATCGCCATCGGCCTGCTGGTCATGATGTACCCGCCGCTGGCCAAGGTGCGCTACGACCGTCTCGGCGCCGTGACCTCCGACCGCCGGCTCATGGCCGGCTCGCTGGTCCTCAACTGGGTGCTCGGCCCCGCGCTGATGTTCGCCCTCGCGTGGCTGATGCTGCCCGACCTGCCGGAGTACCGCACCGGCCTCATCATCGTCGGTCTCGCCCGGTGCATCGCGATGGTCATCATCTGGAACGACCTGGCCTGCGGCGACCGGGAGGCCGCCGCCCTGCTCGTCGCGCTGAACTCGCTGTTCCAGATCATCGCGTTCGCCGGGCTCGGATGGTTCTACCTGACCGTCCTGCCGGGCTGGCTCGGCCTCGAGCAGAGCGCCCTGGACGTCTCCTTCACCCAGATCGCCGTCTCCGTGCTGGTCTTCCTCGGCGTCCCGCTGCTCGCCGGCTACCTCTCCCGCACCCTGGGCGAGCGGACGAAGGGCCGGGCGTGGTACGAGGGCACCTTCCTGCCGCGCATCTCCCCGTTCGCCCTGCTCGGTCTGCTGTTCACCATCGTGCTGCTCTTCGCGCTGCAGGGCGAGCGCATCACGAGCCAGCCCCTGGACGTCGCCCGGATCGCCCTGCCCCTCCTGGCATACTTCACCATCATGTGGGGCGGCGGTTACGCCCTCGGGAGCGCGCTGGGCCTCGGCTACGAGCGCACCACCACGCTGGCGTTCACCGCCGCGGGCAACAACTTCGAGCTCGCCATCGCCGTCGCCATCGCCACGTTCGGGGTCACCTCGGGCCAGGCGCTGGCCGGTGTGGTCGGGCCCCTCATCGAGGTCCCCGTCCTCGTGGCCCTCGTCTACGTATCCCTGGCCCTGCGACGCCGCTCCGGCGTCGGGGGCGCGACCTCCTCCCAGGAGAGACCGTGACCACCTCCCGCCCCGACACCTACACCGCCATCGTCGACGACCTGACCTACACCTACGAGGGGATCTTCCCCCGCGAGTCGGTCCAGCTCGCGGTGGAGCAGGCCTGGCAGCGGCTCGACGCCGTCTCCACCATCCACACCTACCTGCCGGTGCTCGTCGCCAAGGACGCGCGCGAGCGGCTGAGCGCCGCGGCGCAGGCCGAGGGCCGCATCACCAAGAAGGTCCCCGAGCTGCTCTTCGTGTGCGTGCACAACGCCGGACGCTCGCAGATGGCCGCCGCCCTGGCCGAACACCTCTCCGGCGGGCGGGTGCACGTGCGCTCGGCCGGCTCCCGACCCTCCCAGGAGATCAACCCCCTGGTCGTCGAGGCCCTGGCCGAACGCGGGATCTCGCTCACCGAGGCATACCCGAAGCCGCTGACCGACTCGGTGACCCGCGCGGCCGACGTCATCGTCACCATGGGCTGCGGCGACGCCTGCCCGATCTACCCGGGGCGCCGCTACGAGGACTGGGCCGTCGCGGACCCCGAAGGCGCCGACCTCGACACGGTGCGTGACATCCGGGACGACCTGCAGGCCCGGGTCACCGCCCTGCTGCGCGAAGTCCTCGACTGACCCCCGACACCCACGCCCTCCGAGGAGCACTCATGAGCAGCAGTCACCGACCCTCAGTCCTGTTCGTCTGCGTGCACAACGCCGGGCGCTCCCAGATGGCGCAGGCGTGGCTGACGCACCTCGCCGGCGACACCGTCGAGGTCCGGTCCGCCGGGTCCGCCCCCGCGGACTCCGTCAACCCCGCCGCGGTCGAGGCCATGCGTGAGGTGGGCATCGACATCAGCCGCGCGAGCCCCACGGTCCTCACCACCGAGTCCGTGCAGCTCTCCGACGTCGTCATCACGATGGGCTGCGGCGACGCCTGCCCCATCTTCCCCGGCAAGCGCTACGAGGACTGGCCCCTGAACGACCCGGCCGGCCAGGGCGTCGCGGCCGTGCGCCCCATCCGGGACGCCATCCGGGAGCGGGTCGTCGACCTGCTCGAGTCGCTGGACCTGCCCGTCGCGGCGGACGGTGGGTAGGCCACCCACCCGATGATGCCCGTGTGCGCAGTCATGGTCCCCAGAGGGCCACGGACGCACACAGTCGGTCGCCCACGGCGCCGTCGAGGCACATAGGCCACGCACAGAAACACCTCAGGGCAGGCATACCCCGGTCTTCCAGAGTGATGGTGACCGCCCGGCACACCGGGCCCACCACCGGAGGCCAGCACGAAGCCCCCAGATCCGCGTCCTCATGCGGAATCTGGGGGCTGAGGTGCGACAAACCGCACAGCGTGAGACACGTGGGTGGAGGTGGCGGGAAACTCCTCGCTAACGCTCTGACCAGCATGGATGCTCGCGGACACTCCCCCGTGTCAGCCCTGTGTCAGTTTGATCGGCGGATTCGGCACCTTTCCCACGAGACAGGTCCTTCACAGCTGACGGAGGCGATCGGCCAAGGGACCGAGCTGGTTGTCGACGATGTCGAGGATCAACTCGGCATCGACACGGAAGTACTCGTGCACGACGACGTTGCGCAGTCCCGCGATCGCTCCCCATGGGACCTCCGGCGCCCGATCGCGCGTCTCGCTGGGAAGTACCCGCACCGCCTCCCCGATCACGGCCAAGTTGCGCAACACCGCGTCGTAGGCCATCTCCTGGAGTTCGCCGGACGCAAGATGCTGGGTGTAGCCCTGGCATCGTTCGACCGCATGCAGGATGTCGGCGAAGCGTTCCTGCTCGGATCGCGTCACACCGGCACCGCGTCGCTGAGCGCGGTACTCGACACCTCAGCGCGCAGAAGGGTCGGCGTCACCACATCGACGCGGCGGCCCAAGACGTCGCTGAGCTCCTCGCCCATGCCCGCCACGCGCAAGAGGGGGTTCCCTAAGTCCGGCAGCAGATCCACGAGAAGGTCGACGTCGCTGTCCGCCGTCGCGTCGCCTCTGGCCACCGAGCCGAACAATCTTGGATTGGTCGCACCGTAGCGCTTGAGGATCTGCTCAAGAGCGTCACGATGAGCAACGACCACCGCACGGAGGGCGGTGCTCTCGGACGTGACGGTGCTCATGTGTCAAGGGTAGAGGGCCAGCATCGTGACGCCTAGGACCAGGAAACCCACGAGTGAGCGATACGGGTCAGTCAGCATCGCCGCTGATGATCCGTGGCCCCTTCGAGGCAGCTGTGGAACAGGAGGCAAATGCGCACCGCGTTACCACTGAGTCGATGGCCTTCGTCTGTAGACCCGCGCCGCGAGCCAGCCGATCAGGGCGGCAGCGATCGCGACAGACACATCTATTACGAGGCCCCTACCGAGATGGTCCCAAAGATACGCCCACGCTTCAGCGTCCGAGCCGATGCAGTCCTGTCCCCACAGGGTGCAGTTAAGACTCTGAACTGCGGCCAGGTGCGACCCGACCATGCCGGACCCCAGCAACGCAACCCAGCCCAGCCCTTCGGCGCCGACTTTGAGCGTCTCACGCACCCCGGCGTGTCGGAGGAACGACGCTGCGAGAATGCACAGCCAGGCAAGTACCTGAGTGATCTGGGCTAGGACCCACACGGCTTCATAGTCGGACGCCAATCGGCTCCACCCCTACAGTGTGGCCCGGGCGGGGCTCGGCGTGCCCAATCTTGACTTGGCCAGTGCCCCCGGGGGCACGACTGCGGTTGTGGACCCTTGTGCCTGGGATGGCGCAGTCTCGAACGAGCGCAACTGTGCTCGGTGCGGCACGAGCGGACATCTACAAGCGGGAGCGGCTCCGCTGGGCTACTGCTGCTGTGGAACGTGACGAACGACCATGCCACGCCGTTGCGTGGCCGAGTCACGAGCGAAGGCGCGCGCTGCCTGCTCAGCCCTTCTGCGCAGCCTCGTACGCGGCAACGACCTCGGCGGATATGCGTCCACGGTCAGAGACGGAATGCCCGTTCTCCTTCGCCCACTCCCGGATGGCCTTCGTGCGCTCCCGGTCCTGCTGATTCGCGCTGTTGCTGGTACCGGTCCTGCGCGTGCCACCAGACACCTTGCGCCCGGCCTTGAGGTAGGGCTGAAGAAGACTGGCAAGTTCCGCTGCCTCATCGGTGGACAGGTCAACCTCGTAGGTGCTGCCCTTCCAGCCAAAGGTGACAGTGTCGCCTTCCTTGCCCAACTCCTCCCCGGAGAGGTCGGAGACGAACTGGGTAATGACACGCTGCGCCATGGAATGTTCCTTCTCAAGGGGACGATCAGGTGTGTGCCCAACCGAAGGGGTGAGCCGCGTACCTTCCACCGTACCCAGGACTTAGCACCGAACAAACTCGGCCAAGGACGCCGCCGAGGGTCGCGAACACATACAGCTGACCTTGCCAGGACGACCCGTAGGGGCGGGCGTCATGGGCGGCCCGCCTAACCGCACGCGGCAGATCCGGTTGTTTGTTGACGCATACTCTGCTGTGCCCTGCTACCAGGAGGGGCGCATCAAGTGGGCTCCCGGCGTCCAGCCGCGTGCCGTGAACGAAGCCATTCATTCGAGTGAGGACGGCAGCCGACAGGTCGAGAGCCGCATGACTCTACCGCCTGGGTTCGTGGCGGCGATCTGCCGCAGAGCTGAGAAGGGCAGCCGCGATCAGGGTCCAGAGCAACGCCAGCATCACCGTCCACACGGGAGGCTCGGGGTCTATGCCGCCGAGAAAGTAGAACCAGGACCAACCCGCCAGCAAACTGAACAGCAGCCCGAGCCCAACCGATTGTTGAGGCTTTCGAGTGAGGTGCCACCAAGGGGCCCGCTCGCGTTCCGCCATGACGTCATCCAAGCAGAACCCACGTCGTCGGGTATGGCGACGCCACACCGTGCTCTTCCCCTGGATCGGGTGATCGTCCGTTTACGCCTCGGCTGCATACGGGCCAATCGCGTGCCGCCGAACTGGGTGCGGCACGAGCGGAGACTGGTCGTCTTAGTTTCCGGGTGGCCACGGGTCGTCTCGGTCTTGTGAGGACGGCCGCCGATGTCTGCGAAGCAGGCCCGTCGTGAGTGCTGCGACCAGGAACGTGGCAGATCCCAACGCCATCGTCTCCCACCACCCAAGGTCGAGTGTCAAGGGACAGTGGGACTTCCCTGTAGGCGGACAGTAGATCTCCTTGCTGGCGGACAGTTCATCTCCCTGTCCGTGGTCAGCTGATCTCCCTGGGGC
>NZ_LQBL01000033.1 GCF_001483745.1 Serinicoccus chungangensis
TCTCGGCTGCAGAAGCGTGCACAGCCGCCGCTGACGGCGAGCGGGGCCGCCCCGCCGGCCGTAGCCAGACCTACTGCGGCAGATCGAGCAGGCGGCCCGGCCGGGCCGGCACACCCGCCCGGTCGAGGGCAGCCAGGATGCCGCGGGTGTCGCGGTCGGCCGCGCCCAGCTCGCCACGGCGGGTCCAGCGGGCCTTCCGGGCCTCGGTCGCCAGGTCGAGGTCGGGACGCTCGTCGAGGAGGACCCGGAAGACGACGTCCACCCCCTGCTCCAGGGCGTCGACGCGCACGGTCACCGGGTCGCCCGGGTCGATGTCGAGCCCGACCTCCTCGGCCACCTCACGCCGCACCGCGTCGGCAGGCTCTTCGCCCCGACCGAGCAGCCCACCGGGCAGGCTCCACCCCCGCCGGTGCGGCTGCCACAGGACCAGGATCTCGCCGTCGTGCTCGATGACGCATACCGCGCCGACGGTGTAGCTGGGCGCGACGGTGCGCACGACCAGGCGCTTGAGCGGCCCGGGCGTGACGCGGAAGCCCACCAGCGCGGCCGTGCTCGCCTTCCGGCGCAGGGTCGAGAGGTCCATCCCGCCAGCCAACCACACCCGCCCCGACCCGCCGTTGTGGACATAGCTTTCTGGGGAGGGGGTCCCAGAAACCTATGTCCAGAACGGCTGTCGGGTCAGCGGGGCAGCACCTCAGCGAGCCAGCACGACAGCGGGGCAACACGTCGGCGGGCAGCACCTCAGCAGGGCAGCGCCTCAGCGATCCAGCACCTCAGCGATCCAGCACCTCAGCGATCCAGCACGTCAGCGGGTCGCCTCGGCAGCCGCCCGCCCGGCGGCCCGGCCGGTGAACAGGCAGCCGCCGAGGAAGGTCCCCTCCAGCGACCGGTACCCGTGCACCCCACCGCCGCCGAACCCCGCGACCTCGCCCGCGGCATACAGCCCGGGGACCGGCGCCCCCTCGGCGTCCAGGGCCCGCGAGGCCAGGTCGGTCTGCACCCCGCCGAGGGTCTTGCGGGTGAGGACGCGCAGCCGGACGGCGACGAGCGGGCCGTGCCGCGGGTCGAGGAAGCGGTGCGGCGGCGCGGTGCGGATGAGCCGGTCGCCCAGCGAGCGCCGCGCGGCGCGCACCAGCGCGGTCTGCACGTCCTTGCCGTAGCCGTTGGCCAGCTCCCGGTCCCGCGCCTCGACCAGCCGGCGCACCTGCGCGGCGTCCACCAGCTCGGCCCCGGTGAGCGCGTTCATCCTGACCACCAGCTCGTCCACGGTGCCCGCCTCCACGACGTCCGCGCCGTGGTCCACGAACGCCTGCACGGGCGCGGGCACGTCCTTCGTGACGCGCCCCAGCACCTGCCGCACGGACCGGCCGGTGAGGTCCGGGTTCTGCTCGGACCCGGAGAGGGCGTACTCCTTGCCGAGCACGGTCCGGCTCGCCACGAACCAGCTGTGGTCGTGCTCGGGCACGGTCCGCCGCAGGTGCGCCAGCGTGCCGAGGGTGTCGAACCCCGGGAGGTATGGCGCGGGGAGCCGCCGTCCGGTCGCGTCCAGCCAGAGGCTGCTGGGTCCGGGCAGGATGCGGATGCCGTGCCCCGGCCAGACCGGTGAGTGGTTGACCAGACCCTCGACGTAGTGCCACATCCGGTCGCGGTTGACCAGCCTGGCCCCGGCCGACTCCAGCGGGTCCAGCATCGAGCCGTCGACGTGGGCGGGCACCCCGGTGACGACCTCGCGCGGCGGCGGGCCGAGCCGCTCGGGCCAGAAGCGGCGGACCAGCTCGTGGTTGGCGCCGATCCCGCCGCTGGTGACGACGACCGCCCCCGCCTCGATCTCCACCTCGCCCACGACGGCGCGGGAGGACGACACACCCCGGTCCACGGGATCCTCGGCGAGCAGCTCGCAGCGCACCCCGGTCACCGCGCCACCGCCGGTCACGAGCCCGGTGACCCGGTGGCGGCCCCGCAGCTGCACGAGGCCGGCGGCCACCCCGTCGCGCACCGCTCGCTCGAACGGCTCGACCAGACCGGGCCCGGTGCCCCAGGTGAGGTGGAAGCGCGGCACCGAGTTGCCGTGGCCGTCGGCCGTGCCGTCGCCGCGCTCGGCCCACCCCACGACGGGGAAGAGGCGCACCCCGCGCTGGCGCAACCAGGCCCGTTTCTCCCCGGCCGCCCACTCGACGTAGGCCCGCGCCCACCGGCGGCCCCAGTCGTCCTCGCCGGGTGGGCGCCCGTCACCGGGCGCGGGCCCGTCGCCCGGACGGCCCCCGTCGCCGAGCCGGTCCCAGCCGGCGCTCCCGCACCAGTCCTGCCACGCCAGGTCGAGGGAGTCACGGATCCGCAGCCGCCGCTGCTCGGGGCTGTCGACGAGGAACAGACCCCCGAAGCTCCACCAGGCCTGACCGCCCAGGTGCTCGGTCGGCTCCTGGTCGACCAGGGCGACGCGCCGTCCGGCGGCCACCAGCTCGGCGGTCGCGACGAGACCGGCCAGGCCCGGACCCACGACGACGACGTCCACGCGCTCGGTCATGCCCGCCGACGTTACCCCTGGTGCCGCCCCGAGGGCCGGTCGCTAGGCTCGGGCCGGTGGGCATCCGTCAGCGCACCGCCGCCGTGGTCCCGTGGCTGCGGCGCGTCGGCGTCGTGGCCCTGCTGCTCGTGGTCGCCTACACCGGTGGGGTCGCCGCCACCCAGCTGTGGCCGGTGCACACGCAGACCCGGTACTTCGCCGCGGACATCTCGATCGAGCCGGGGCTGAGCTCCACCGTCCTGCTCCCGACCGTCGTCGGCGACATGGAGGTGTCCTTCAACCGCCGGCTGCTGCCCGCGCCGGGCCTGGAGGGGCGCGTGCAGGTGCGCGAGGAGGTCACCGACCTGCTGCGCCGCGGGCAGCTGCGCACCGCCGACCTGGAGCCGAGCCCGGAGGAGCTGCGGGCCGCCATCGACGACGGCGTCGCCGAGCTGGCGTGGAAGTTCGCCGCCGGCGCGCTGGTCACCACCGCCCTCATCATGCTGGCGTATGCCGCCGCCCGACCCACCCACGTGGCCCGCGGCCTCGTCGCGTCAGCCGTGGCGACGGTGCTGGCGATGCTCGTGCCGGGCACGGCGGCATACCTGACCTATCGCACCGACCGGGTCGCCGAGTTCCGTACCACCAGCCTGCTGTCCCTCGTCGAGCAGAACACCGACATCCTCGCCGGGCTGGACCGCAAGGCCGACCAGGGCGCGGTCTACGTCACCAACCTGCTGGCGCTGTCCTCGGCGATGCGCGAGGAGTTCAGCCCGGACGCGACGCAGACCCAGACCGCCGCGAGGTTCCTGCTGGTGAGCGACATCCACGGGATGAACCAGTACCCCCTCATGCGGGAGATCGTGCAGACCCAGGACATCGACGCCGTCATCGACGCGGGCGACCTGCTCAACTTCGGGCGCGAGGACGAGGGCGACCTGACCGGCATCTACGAGGGCATCGAGAGCCTGGGCGTGCCGTACATCTACGTGCGCGGCAACCACGACGGCGCCTTCGCCCGCGACGAGGGCGTCCTGGAGCGGATGGACCAGGTGCCGAACGTGCTCCTCGTGGAGCCGACCGAGGGGGAGCTGCAGCAGATCACCGTCAACGGCGTGACCGTGACCGGGTTCAACGACAGCCGGTACTTCAACCAGCGCAGCGACGACTACGGCGCCGACCAGGCCGCGCTCGCGCAGCGCTTCCGGGAGGCGACCGCCGGGCTGCCGCCGAGCGACATCGTGCTCACCCACCAGCCCTACGCCGCCGACCGGGTCACCGCGGGCGCCGTGACGATCAACGGGCACATGCACGTCCCCGACCTCACCGGGCAGCACCTGCAGGTCGGGTCGTTCACCGGCGGCGGGCTGGTCAACCAGTTCCGGCTGCCGCCGCTCACCGAGCAGGCGCAGGAGGCGGCGCAGGAGGACCCGGAGACCGCCGGCGAGCTCGAGGGCCACGCCTACAGCTTCGACATCCTCACCTTCGGGGAGGACTGCGCGATCAGCAGCCTCACCCGCTACAGCTACCGCAACCTCGTGTCCGGCCGTCCGCAGTTCGACGACGTCAGCCTCATCAACGGCCGGACCATCCAGCCGCAGGTGCCGCAGGACCGGTCGTGCTCGGCCGACCAGGGGGTCGAGGTGCAGGCGGTCGAGCAGCTCGTCGACGACGCCGAGGCCGACCCCACGCAGGTCGAGGTGACCCCGCCGGACGACGCCGTCGTCACCACGCTGCCGCCGCTGGAGCTGCCGGAGATCGATGACGAGACAGGCGCGGACGGCTCCTCCGACGCGGACGGGACGACCGAGCAGCCCTGAGGCCGGGCCGGCCGCAGGCCAGCGCATCTCGACGTGCCGGACCTCGCGTCACCCGCGTGCTCGCGCAGGCGCGGACCGGTGCATGGGCACGGGCGGTCAGACGAGGGACCATGTGTGGCGGACGGCATACCGGGGGGTGCCGCCGGGGCCCTGGCCGAGCTCGGAGCGCACGAGACAGACCTCGTCCGCCCGCCACGACGAGGTATGCAGCGTGTCCAGCGCCTGCACCAGGTGACCGGCGGGTCGCGGTCGGCCCGCGGAGCGGGCCAGGGTGACGTGGGCGCTGAACCGGGTGCCGTCGACCCGGACGCCGGACCGGCTGGCGAGCGAGCGGAGCGCCTGCGCCCAGGCGCCGAGCGATCCGGCGGACGGCTCCTCGACCCCCGCCCACAGGACCCGAGCGGCGCCGGGGTCGGGGAACGCGCCGGCCCCCCGCAGGGCGAGCCGCAACGGGTGGGTCCGTCCCGCCCAGGCTGCCCCCGCCTCGACCAGCTCCTCCTCGCGCCACTCCTCCAGCTCGGGCAGGAACGCCAGGGTCAGGTGCCGCTGCTCGCTGCGGGTCCAGCGCCAGTCCCCCCGGGGAGCCAGCGCGTCCTGCCGCGGCTCGAGGAAGCGGTCGAGCTCCTCGGTGACCGCGTCCGGCGGCAGCAGGGCGATGAAGGCGCGCACCGGACCATCCTGGCAGCAGCGTCGGACCGGTGTGCGACGCTGGCCGGGTGAGCACGCCGACCTCGCCCCAGCCCCGCACCGACCGCACCGTCGTCGCGGTCGCCTGGGCCGTGGCCGCGGTGGTCGTCGCGCTGGCGACGGCCTTCATCGCCTGGCTGGCCCTGGGCGAGCGCGGTGCCGAGCAGGCGGCCACCCCGTCGCCGTCGGCCGGCGCGCAGTCCACGCCCGAGGAGGACGGCGCCGAGGGCGGCGCGGACGAGGGTGAGGGCGGCACCCAGGGCGGCGCCCAGGAGGACGGCGGGAGCGCGCCGGACGGGTCCACGCCGACCGACGAGGGGTCCGCGGCCGAGCCGCCGGCGGATCCGGGGGCCGCCGAGCAGACCCCTCCTCCGGAGGTCGCGCAGATGATGCTGGACCTGCAGCGCCGTGACCCGCAGGACCCGATGGCCGTGGGCGAGGTGGACGCGCCGGTGGTCATGATCGAGTACGCCGACTACCGCTGCCCCTACTGCGCGCAGTTCCACCTCGAGATCCGGCCCGAGCTGCTGCCGCTGGTGGACGACGGGACGTTGCGCATCGAGTTCCGCGACTTCGTCATCTTCGACGAGACCTCCCAGCTCGCCGCCGTCGCCGGCCGTGCCGCGGCGGAGCAGGACCGGCTGGAGGAGTTCCAGAGCGCCGTGTTCGCGCTCTCGACGGACGGCCACGGGGAGTACGGCCGGGAGGACCTCGTCGACATCGCCGAGGAGGTCGGCGTCGCCGACCTGGAGCAGTTCGAGGCCGACCTCACCGACAGCGAGCTCACCGCCGCGGTCGAGGCGGACAGCGCCGAGGCCCGGGCCATCGGGGTCTCCTCGACACCGACCTTCCTCATCAACACCCAGGTGCTGCAGGGCGCCTACCCCGCGGACCGGATGCTGGAGATCATCGAGGAGCAGAGGCAGGACGCGACCGAGCAGTCGTAACCCCGTCGGCGTCGCTCTCCCGGCGGCGGACGGCATACCACCGGTGCCCGAGCGCCACCACCACGGTGAGCGCGACCGCGAGCCCCGCGACCAGCCACGGGCCGCCCGCGAGCAGGGCCTCGAAGGCGAGCGCCCAGACGGCGAAACCGACGGTCGCGTAGATCGCGGCCCAGGCCAGGGCGCCCACCGACTGCGCGAGGGTGAAGCGCCACCACCGCATCCGCAGCACCCCGGCCGAGGCGAGCACCACCGTCTGCAGCCCGACCGTGAGGTAGCACAGCGGGACCGCGCCGATGCCGCACCGCTCCACCGCCCCGCGGCCGCGGTCGAGGGCGTCGCTGGCGAGCCAGCGGTGCACGGCGGCGCGCCAGCCCGACGTGGGACGGGTATGCCGCAACGTCTGCTCGGTGACGCTGCGCGCGATCCAGTAGGTCACCTGGCCGCGCAGCATGGCCACGCCCCACAGGAAGGCGAGGGCGAGGCCGAGCGGGAAGGACTGCCAGGCGTCCACCCGCCCATCGTCCCACGCATCGGCCCGAGCCCGCGCGGCGCGGGCGGTCGCCGCCCGGGCGGCAGGCATACTCCGCCCATGAGGATCGTCGTCGCCCTCGGGGGCAACGCGCTGCTGCAGCGTGGCCAGGTGCCCGACGCCGCGGCGCAGGTCGCCAACATCCGTCGCGCCATGCGCGCCCTGGCCCCGCTCACCGACGACCACCAGGTCGTCATCACGCACGGCAACGGGCCGCAGGTCGGGATCCTCGCGATGGAGAGCGCGGACGACGCCCGGCTGAGCCAGCCCTACCCGTTCGACGCGCTGGGGGCGATGACGCAGGGGCTGATCGGCTACTGGATCCTGCAGGCGATCGGCAACGAGCGGCCCTACCGGCAGTTCGCCGCGGTGCTCAACCAGACCCTCGTCGACGCCGACGACCCGGCCTTCGCGCGGCCCACGAAGTTCGTGGGCGAGGTCTACGACGAGGAGACCGCGCGCGAGCTCGCGGACCGGCACGGGTGGCAGGTCAGTGCCGACGGCGAGCACTGGCGCCGCGTCGTGCCCTCACCGCGCCCGCGGGAAATCATCGAGACCCGGCTCATCGGCCAGCTGCTCGACGAGTCCGTCATCGTCGTCTGCGCCGGCGGCGGCGGCGTGCCGGTCGTCCGCACCAGCAGCGGTGACCTGCAGGGGGTGGAGGCGGTCATCGACAAGGACCTGTCGGCGGCGCTGCTCGCGCACCGGCTCGGTGCCGACCGGCTGCTCGTGCTCACCGATGTGCCGGCGGTGCTGGAGAATTTCGGCACGGACCGGCAGCGCGAGATCCGCCGCACGACGCCGCAGGAGCTGCGGTCCCTGGACCTGCCGGCCGGGTCGATGGGGCCCAAGGTCGAGGCGGTATGCCGCTTCGTCGAGGTCGCGGGATCCGCGCGGCCGAGGGCGGCGGCCGCGATCGGGAGCCTGGACGAGGTCGCCGCGCTGGTGGACGGCTCGGCCGGGACCTTCGTGACCGCGGAGGGGTGACGCGCCCGGCCGGCGGGCCGGTCGACCCGGTGCACGGATCTGCCACCCGGGCGCGACCTGTGCACGCTTCTGCAGTCAGGACGTAGGGAAGACCACGTGCACAGGCTGCACCACCGTGCCCAGGTGCGACGGAGTGCTCAGAGCTGGTCCGCCAGGGCCCCGTCGAACCACGCGCCGAGCACCGGCGTCCACTCGCGGATGGCCACCTGCTCCACCAGACCCTGCTGCTGGAACGGGTCCTCCCGCAGCAGCTCGGCCAGGTCCGCAGCGCTCTCGCCGCGCAGGATGAGCATGGCGGCGTCCGGCGCCTCCTCCACCTCAGCGTAGGGCCCGGTCAGCAGCGCGGTGCCCTCCTGCCCCAGGCCGCCCAGGAACTCCCGGTGGGCGGGGCGGTGCTCGTCCCGGGCCGCGGTGTCGTCGGAGTAGGTGTAGTGCACCACGAAGAGGCTCATGCCTCTCATCCTAGGGATGCGACCGTGCGGGCTGCCGCTCGTGGCGGCCCAGCCGGCCCGCACCACCCGCCAGCTCAGATCCGGACAACCTTGTCCCGGGGCGGCTAGATTGCTAGCATCCTAGAATGACCGACAAGGCGCAGTTCAACGTCTACCTGCCGCGGGACCTCATCACGCAGGTCAAGCACCGGGGCATCGACGAAGCCATCAGCCTGTCCGCGCTGGTCGAGAAGGCGCTGCGGGCATACCTCACCTCGACGCAGGAGGACGACGCATGATCACCGACCTGACCGCCCAGCCCATCCGCTTCACCGCCGACATCCCGGGGTGGCAGCGCCTCCTCGAGGCGGTGGGCGCGCGGCTCGTCCTGGAACGGCCCGGCTGGCTGGTGTATGCCGTGGGCTCGGGCCGGGTCGCCCTGCACCAGTCGAGCGACGCCCAACCGCCCGGGACGACGCTGGCCTTCTCGACGACCACGCCGGTGCCCCGTGCGGTCGAGGCGGCAGCGGCGGCCGGCGTGCCCATCACCCTCGGCCGTCCCGACCACGGCGAGGCAGGCATGGTGTCGGCGCCCGACGGCACGGCCTTCACCCTGGACTCACCGACCCCGGTCGAGCAGGACGGACCGCCCGCCGACGCACGTCTCCTCGTATTGCCGATCTGGTACGGGCCCGACACCGGCATGATCCGCGGCGTCCTCGAGGGCCTGGGGGCGCGCCCCCGCCTGGTCGCCGACGACGGGACCTGGACCGACCTGACCTGCGAGGGCGGAGGGCTGGTGGCCGCGCACCGGGCGGACGACGCGGCGCTCGAGCTGGCTTTCGAGTGGGACGGGGACGTCGAGGAGGCCCTCGCCCTGCTCACGGAGGCGGGCATCGAGGCCACCCTCATCGACGAGACCTACAGCCGGACCGTCCAGGTCGCCGACCCCGACGGCATCAAGGAGATCTGGGTCAACGAGCGGCAGACCGACCACTACGGCTACAAGCGCCTCTGAGCACGAGTCCGGTGCGGGCTGAGCACGCGTCCGGTGCGGGCTGAGCACGCGTCCGGTGCGGGACTATGCCTGGGCCGACGCCCGGTCGAGGGAGGGGAGGGGAGTCAGGCCGTGTCCAGCGCCGGGCGCAGGTCGGCCCACAGGTCCTCGACGTCCTCGACGCCGACCGAGAGGCGGACGAGGTCCTCGGGGACGGTCGCGACCTCCAGCGGGTGGCGGCGACGACGCTCGATCTGGCTCTCCACCCCGCCCAGGCTCGTCGAGTGGGTCCACAGCCGG
The DNA here is from genome assembly GCF_001483745.1 of Serinicoccus chungangensis. Lineage (GTDB taxonomy): Bacteria > Actinomycetota > Actinomycetes > Actinomycetales > Dermatophilaceae > Ornithinicoccus > Ornithinicoccus chungangensis_A. Next base: position 9,202 of record NZ_LQBL01000033.1, read on the forward strand.
GTCGCGCCGCAGACGCGCTCGGCCCCCTCCGCCCTTCCCACGACCTCGACCGAGAGCATCCCGCCGAACCCCGGGTAGCGCACCCGCGTCACGGCCGGGTGCTCGGCCAGCCGCCCGGCCAGCACCTGAGCACTCGCCTGGGCCCGCTCCAACCGCAGGTGGAGCGTGCGGACGCCCCGCAGCACGAGCCACGCCTCCATGGGTCCGGGGATCGCCCCGTGCAGCGACCGGTGGGTCCGCAGCCGCTCGCGCAGGTCCGCCCGGCCGTCGGCGACGACGGTCGCGCCGAGCAGCACGTCGGAGTGCCCGGCGAGGTACTTCGTCGCCGAGTGGATGACGACGTCCGCGCCCCAGGCCAGCGGCTGCTGCGCGAGCGGCGTCGCGAAGGTGTTGTCCACGGCGACGACGGGGCGCGCATCGGCATACCGCTCCCGCAGCCCGCGCACCACGGCCGGCACGTCGGTGAGCTCCATCATGGGGTTCGTCGGCGACTCCAGCAGGAGCAGGTCGGCGCCCGCGCACGCCTCGACGATCGCGTCGACGTCCTCGGCCTCGACCCGGCGGACGGTGAGCGCCCCCGCCGCCTCACGTTCGTCCAGCAGCCCGGTGGTCCCGTTGTAGACGTGCCGCGGCGCGACGACGACCCCGCCGACGGGCACCAGCGCCACCACGGCCGCCACGGCACCCATCCCGGAGGCGAAGGTCAGCGCCGAGCCCCCCTCGAGCGAGCCGAGCACCTCCTCCAGCGCCTCCCACGTGGGGTTGGAGGTGCGCGCGTAGGCGACCTCGCCGTCGGCGACGTAGGTCGAGGTGAAGGTCACCGGGGTGCTGACCGGCGCGCCGGGCTCCCGGGCGGGCCGGCCCAGCGCCACGGCGCGGGTGGCGGGGGCGAGGTCGTCGTGGTGGGTCATCGCTCTCTTCCGGTATGCCGTCTCATCCGTCCGCGGCGCCGCCGGCAGCTCCCGGGTCGCCCTTGTCGGACTGCCGCCCACGATAGGCCGCGGCGGCGACCCGGTTGCCGCAGGCAGTGCTGCAGAAGCGCTTGGACCGGTTGCGGGACAGGTCCACGAAGACCCCGTCGCACCCGTCGGCCTCGCAGCGCCGCAGTCGCTGCAGCTCGTCGGCGCGCACCACGTCGACCATCGCCATGGCCGCCTCGACCGCCATGCGGGTCGCGAACGGCGCGTCGTCCGGCACGGCGTGCAGGTGCCACCCCCAGCCGTCGTGGTCGACCAACCGGGGCACCGCCCGCTCCTCGGCGAGGAGCACGTTGACGAGGTCCACGACCTCCTCCTCCCCCAGCTCCCAGAACGTCGCGAGCCGGGGGCGGACGAGGCGCACCCGCTGCACCTCGGCGGACCGCCGCGGCGGCGTGCCCGACCACTGCCAGTGCCCCACGAAGGCCTCCAGGTCGGCCACGGTCGTCAGCGTGTCGACCCCCACGGCGCGCGCCTGGGCGGCGCGCTCGGACGGCAGGTGGTCGCTGCCGCTGCCGGCGCCCGTGCGGGTGTTGACCAGCGCCGCCGCCGAGCGAAGCGCCTCCACCGCGTCATGAGTGAAAGGCAAGTTGACTCCTGACGTGAGGTCTGGATATCGTCACGAGTGTCGTAGAAGAACGCTCCTGATGCCAACCGCGAGAGAGGGGGCCAGCCCCATGACCACCCGGACCAGCCTCGACCACCCCACCACGACGACCCGCCGGGCGGGGGCGCGCACCCTCCTGCTGGGGCTGGCCGTCGCGCTGCTCTCCGCCTCGATGTTCGGCACCGCCGGCGCGGTCGGCAAGAGCCTGCTGCTCCAGGGCTGGACCCCGGGCGCGGCCGTGGCCGCCCGGGTCGCCCTGGGCGCCCTCGTGCTCGCCGCGCCCGCGGCCGTGGCGATGCGCGGGCGCTGGCACCTGCTCCGCCGCCCGATCACCTGGATCCACACCGGCCTCTTCGGCCTGGTGGCGGTGGCCGGGTGCCAGCTGTTCTACTTCCTCGCCGTCGAGCGGCTCTCGGTCGGCGTGGCCCTCATGCTGGAGTACCTCGGCCCCATCCTCGTCGTCGGCTGGCTCTGGGCCCGGCACGGCCAGCGCCCGCGCCCGCTGACGATCGGCGGCGTCGTGCTCGCGATCGCCGGCCTGCTCCTCGTGCTCGACGTGCTGGGCGACGTGCAGCTCAGCGCGGTCGGGGTCATGTGGGGCCTGCTCGCGGCGGTCGGGCTGGCGGTCTTCTTCGTCGTGGGCGCGGACGACGCCAGCGGCCTGCCCCCGACCGCGTTCGCCGCGATGGGCATGACGATCGGCGCCGTCGCGCTCGCCCTCGCCGGCGTCCTCGGCGTCGTGCCGATGGGGATCAGCACTCAGGACGTGCTCCTCGCCGGCCTCGACGCACCGTGGTGGGTACCGGTGCTGTGGCTCGGCCTGGTCGCGGCCGCCGGGGCATACCTCACCGGGATCGTCGCCGCCCGGATGCTCGGCGCCAAGGTGTCCTCGTTCGTCGGGCTGGCCGAGGTGATGTTCGCCGTGCTCTTCGCCTGGCTGCTGCTGGCCGAGATGCCGGCACCGGTGCAGCTGGTCGGCGGCGTGCTCATCGTGGCCGGGGTCGCGGCGATCAAGGCCGACGAGCGGGAGAGCGGGCTCCCGGTCGGGACCTACGAGGTCGAGCCGCTCCCGGACGTCGCCGACGACACGACGCCGATCCGCTGAGCACGCGGCCACGGCCGCTCAGCCCTCGAAGGTGACGGTGACGTCGCTGTGCCCCAGGGCGTCGAGCAGGCCCTCGAGCATGGCGACGGTGTTGCTCTCGGCCAGGTCGACCAGCGGCCCACCCTCGGAGGCGGCACTGCTCATCTGGGCCACCGCGGTCCGCTGGGCCTCCTGCTCGAGGTCGGAGCCCCGGAAGCGGTTGGCGATGCCCCGGTCGACGCTGACGACGTAGCTCGCCTCGAGGTCCAGGGTCGGCTCGCCGACCGTGGGTGGGGGCAGCCGCACCGTCACCGCGCCGTCCTCCTCGGCCACCTGCACCCGCCGGGAGTCCAGCTCGCTGAAGTCAACGATGGCGTCGACGTCGCCCTTGCCGACGTAGAGCACGCGCTCGCCGCTGATCCAGTCAGGCACGAAGCGGGTGTCCCGCTCCAGGTCGACGACCGTCTCGTAGTAGGCGCTGGCGGCGTGGAACTCGCTGATCTCGGTGAGCGACTCCAGGACCGAGGGCCCGGTGCGGTCGACCTCCTCCTCGGCGAAGGGGTTGAGCGAGGGCCGCCAGTCGGTCAGCAGGCTGAACCCGCCCACGACGGCCAGCAGCACGACGGGGACCATCAGCACGACCCCGACGACGCGACCCAGCATGCGGCACACCCTAGCGGCGGACGGGTCGGGCCTCCTGGTGGAGCAGGACGTGACGCCCGACCTAGCGGCCGGCGGCCCGCCGCACGAAGTCGGTGATGCCCTCGGCCTCCTCGACGCGCGAGGTCTCGCCGACGTAGGGCATGTGGCCGGTCTCGAACCACGCGTGCTCGACCCGGTCCATCGCGGCGTCCGGCAGCCGCAGGTGCGCGACCGTGTCCTCGGCCGCCGAGTAGGGCGTGGCCAGGTCGTAGTAGCCGTACTCGAAGCGGACCCGCAGGTGCGGGTTGGCGCGCATGACCCGCTCGAGCTTGTCGGCGACGTTGATCGGCTTGCCCTCGAACTCCTTGTAGGACCAGTGCTCGATGGCGTCGGAGAAGACGGCGTAGGGCAGGTCCAGCTCGGAGCGCAGCTCGGCCCGCAGGTAGTGGTGGATGGCCGCGGCGTAGGGACCCATGATCGCGTCGATGCTGGGGTCGGCGTCCATGCCCTCGGCGATGCCGGAGTGCAGCACGCCGCGGATGCGCCCGTCGATCCGGCCCACCGTCTCGCCCCGGTCGCGCAGCAGCTCGGTGCAGAAGCGCCAGTGCTCGGGCCGCAAGTCGCACCGCTCCACGTAGTCGCGGGACAGCCCGGTCAGGGCCACCAGCCGCTCCACCACGTCGGCCCGCTCGTCCTCGATGAGCCGGTTGCCGCGGGCCAGCGCCCACCGGTAGGTCCCGGCGGCGAATTCCTCGGCCTCCTCGAGCACCTCCGAGAGGCTGCGTCCCTCGTGCTTGCCGTGGTAGTGCGCGATCGCGGCGTAGGTCGGCAGGTAGGACAGGCACGCCTCGTCGTGGCGCAGGAAGCGGAAGTCCTGGGTGCCGAAGTCCAGCACGCTGGAGATGAGGACCAGCCCGTTGAGCTGCATACCGAAGCCGGCGAAGAGGCGCTCGGCGACGGACACGGCCCGCGTGGTGCCGTAGGACTCGCCGGCGAGGAACTTCGGGCTCATCCACCGGTCCTCACGGGTGCACCAGAGCCGGATGAGCTCGGTGACCTGCTCGACGTCCTTCTTCCACCCGTGGTAGTCCTTGGCCTTGCCGCCCTCCACCGCACGCGACCAGCCGGTCGACATGGGGTCGATGAAGACCAGGTCGGAGGCGCGCAGCAGCGTCTGCGGGTTGTCGTGCAGGGCGTAGGGCGGCGCGGTCGGGTCGTTGGGCTCGCCCGCGTCGGCGATGCGCGGCCCGAGCACGCCGAGGTGCAGCCACACCGAGCTCGACCCGGGGCCGCCGTTGAAGACGAAGGTGATGGGGCGGCTCCGGTCGAGCTCACCCTCCCCGTCGACCAGGGTGTATGCCGTGACCGCCAGCTCCCCGCGCGGCGTCCAGCCCTGGAAGACGTCGTCCTTGACCTCCTCCTCGCGGATGACGATCCGCCCGGTCCGCGCCGTGTAGGTCAGCTCGCCCTCGGTGGTGCCGATGGTGTGGGTCGTCTCGACCAGCACGTCCCGGGGCTCGGGGCGGTCCTTGCCCCCCGGGGTCGCGGGGTCGGTCGCCGGGCTGTCACCCGTGGTCGTCGAGGCCTCGTCGCTCATGGCCGCCACCCTATGCAGTCCTCGTCGCGGCCGGTGCGCCGCCTCATCCCTGACGGGCCTTGAACCGCGGGTTCTCCTTGTTGATGACGTAGACCGTGCCGCGGCGGCGCACGACCTGGCTGCCGGGGGCCTTCGTGAGAGAGCGGAGGGACGTGCGGACCTTCATCGCAGCACCGTCAGCCCTCGCTCGGCGGCCCGGGCGAGCCGGCGTGGCACCTGCACGGTTCGGCCGTCGACGGTGACGGGCACGAGGTCGACGGGGGTCGCCTTCCACTGCGAACGGCGGTGCCGGGTGTTGGAGCGCGAGAGCTTGCGCTTGGGGACGGCCATGGGATTCTCCTCCGGGTATGCCGGGCGCGGGCTGCGGCCGGACGGTCAGGTCGGGTCGGGGTCAGGTCGGTCAGGGTCGGGTCGGGCCGGCGAGGGTGGGGTCAGGCGACGCGCCGGATCGGGCCGAGCCACGGCTCGAGCCCGTCCTGGTGCTGCTCCCACCGCGGGCCCAGGCGGGCGAGCTCGGCGTCGGTGAGCAGGCAGTCGCCGAAGGCGCCGCGGATGGCGGACCTGCGGTCGTCGTCGCGTCGTCCGGTGACGACCACGCGGGTCAGCGGGCCGCCGAGGGCACTCCAGGTCGCGACGGGCCCCAGCCGGTGCTGGCCGCCGGCCCCGTCCCAGCCGATGACGTCCCCCGGCCGGGTGGCCACCCACAGGCAGCCGCGGGCCCGGTGCGAGCCGACGCCCAGGTCCTCGAAGCGCTGCTCCAGCCGGCGCGGGTGGACGGGCCGGTCGGCGGACAGGTCCATGGTCCAGACCTGGTCGGTCTGCGGCGTGGGCACCGGCCCGCGGCGCACGTCACTCACCCAGTCCTCGGTCGTGGCGTGGTGGTGCACCCCCTGCTGCAGGATGCGGGCGTCGATCTCGCCGCTGTCGCGCAGCACGAGGGCGCCCGGGCGGGCCAGGGCCCGGACGGCGTCGTGGCCGACGGGGTCACGGCGGCCCGGGACGACGACGAGGTCGGCGTACTCCAGGATCGGCACCGCCACCTCCGCCAGCCCACGGTCCTCCTCGGGCAGCGTGGGCACCTGGGTGTCGGCGAGCAGCTCGTCGCCCAGCAGCGTGTCCCCGAGCCCCACCCCGTCGAAGCTGGCGATGACCGAGGCGACGTGGAAGGACAGGCGGTGCTCGGCATACCCCGCCACCCGGCACACCTGCGACGCCTCGGCCCCGGCGGCGAGGTGGGCCACGATGGAGGACCACCGCCCGATCTCCCCCAGCCGGTCCAGCGTGGTCACCATGTCCTCGCGGATGGCGCAGCTGACGCAGGCGTGCTCGAGGTCGACGACCTCCTCCTCCAGCTTGCCGGTGAGGTCGCTCACGACCCGGACGAGCCGCTGGTGCTCCGGGTCGATGCGGTGCTCGACGACGACCGCCCCGGGCAGGTCGAACTGCAGGCCGATGGTCGTGGCCGCCATGGCTCCGGGGTGCACGCCGGTGACCAGGTGCACCGGCACCGAACCGGGGGCGAGGCTCACCGCGCACCTCCCTGCGCTCCGGAGGCGGCGGCATACCGCCGGCGGAACCGCTCGACGCGACCCTCGGTGTCCAGGGTGCGCGCCGTGCCGGTCCAGAAGGGGTGGCTGTCGCTGGAGATCTCCACGTCGACGACGGGGTAGGTCGTGCCCTCGAACTGCACGGTCGCCTCCGGGATCCGGGTGGAGCGCGACAGGAACATGTGCCCGGTCGAGGTGTCCCGGAACACGACCGGCTCGTAGCGCGGGTGGATGCCGTTCTGCATGGTGCCCTCTCTGGGTTATATTGGGAATCGTTCTCATCTTACACACGAACAGGAGCCCCCGTGTCCCGCGTCTGCCAGGTGACCGGCGCCAGCCCCGGCTTCGGCCACGCCATCTCCCACTCCCACCGGCGGACCAAGCGCCGCCTCGACGTCAACATCCAGCGCAAGCGCTACTGGGTGCCCTCGCTGGGGCGTCACGTCACGCTCACGCTCAGCGCCAAGGGCATCAAGACCATCGACCGGGACGGCATCGACGCCGTCGTCGCCCAGATGCTCGCCCGGGGGGAGAAGGTCTGATGGCCGGCAGGAGCAAGGACGTCCGGCCCAAGGTGACCCTGCGCTCGACCGCGGGGACGGGCACGACCTACGTCACGGAGAAGAACCGCCGGAACAGCCCGGACCGACTGGTCCTGCTGAAGTACGACAAGGCGGTCCGGCGCCACGTCGAGTTCAAGGAGTCGCGCTGACATGGCCAAGCAGAGCAAGATCGCGGCGCAGCGGCGCCGGGAGCAGGTCGTCGCGCGGTATGCCGAGCGCCGGGCCGAGCTGAAGGAGACCGTCCGCACCGGGTCACCGGCGCAGCGCGAGGCCGCCCAGCGCGAGCTGCAGCGCCAGCCCCGGGACGCGAGCCCGACGCGGCTGCGCAACCGCGACGCCGTCGACGGCCGCCCCCGCGGCTACGTCGGCAAGGTCGGCCTGTCGCGGGTCCGCTTCCGCGCCCTGGCCCACCGCGGCGAGCTGCCGGGCATCACGAAGTCCAGCTGGTAGGCCGCGCACCCCTCCTGGCCCCCACTTCTGGACATAGGTTTCTGGGACCCGTTCCCCAGAAAGCTATGTCCAGAAGTGTGCGTGGGTGGCCTGTGATCTGATGAGAGGTATGACCAACCCCCTCCTCTCCCCGTCCACGCTGCCCTTCTCCCTCCCCGACTACGCGAACCTCACCGACGCCCACGTCCGGGAGGCGGTCGAGGTGGGGATGGCCGAGCAGCTCGAGGCGCTGCGGGCCCTGGCCGAGGACCCGGAGCCGGCGACGGTGGAGAACGTCCTGCACGCCTGGGAGACCTCCGGGGCGACGCTGGACCGCACGCTGTCGGCGTTCTGGGTCGCCAAGTCCGCGGACACCAACGACGAGCGGGACGCCATCATGGCTGAGTTCGCGCCGCGGCTGGCCGCGCACACCGACACGATCATGCTCGACGAGAGCCTCTACGCCCGCCTCACCCAGCTGGGCGACCGGGCCGACGCCGGCGAGGTCGACCTCGACGAGCAGGACGCCTTCGTGCTCACCGAGCGGCTGCGCGCCTACGAGCGCGGCGGGATCACCCTCGACGCGCCCGGCCAGGCCCGGTTGCGCGAGCTCAACGGGGAGCTGGCGACGCTGTCGACGGAGTTCGACCGGCTGCTGGTGACCGGGCGGGCGGCGGCCGCGGTGCACGTCACCGACGAGGCCGAGCTGGCCGGGCTGAGCCAGGACGCCCGGACCGGGCTGCGGGAGGCCGCCGAGGCCAAGGGGCTCGACGGGTGGCTCATCACCCTCACCAACACCACCGGGCAGCCCGTCCTCGACAGCCTGGAGCACCGCGGCCTGCGCGAGCGGGTCTTCCGCGCCTCGGTCGAGCGGGGGTTGGGCCGGGAGGGTCACGAGGCGCACGACACCCGCGACATCCTGGTCCGGATCGCCCGGCTGCGCGCCGAGCGCGCCACGCTGCTGGGCTACGAGCACCACGCGTCCTACGTGCACCAGGTCGGCTGCGCCCAGACCACCGACGCGGTCAACGACCTGCTGGGCCGGCTCGCCCCGGGAGCGGTGCAGATCGCCCAGCGGGAGGCCGACGCCCTGGCCGAGCAGCTGCATACCCTCGAGCCGGAGGCGACGCTCGAGGGCTGGGACTGGCAGTTCCTCGCCGCCCGCAGCGCCGGGGAGGGCTTCGACACCGGGCAGCTCACGCCCTACCTCGAGTTCGAGCGGGTGCTCACCGACGGCGTCTTCGCCGCGGCCACGGCGCTCTACGGCATCACCTTCCACGAGCGGGAGGACCTCGTCGGCTACACCGAGGCCGCCCGGGTCTTCGAGGTGCGCGAGGCCGACGGCCGCCAGCTGGGCGCCGTCGCCATCGACCCCTACACCCGGCCGACCAAGAAGGGCGGGGCCTGGATGACGAGCATCGTCGACCAGTCGCACCTGCTCGGCGACCTGCCCGTGGTGACCAACACGTGCAACGTGCCGCCGCCCTCGGCCGGACAGCCCAGCCTCATGACCTGGACCAACGTGATCACGCTCTTCCACGAGTTCGGGCACGACCTGCACGGGCTGCTCTCGGACGTGCGCTACCCCTCGCGCTCGGGCACGTCCGTGCCGCGCGACTTCGTCGAGTTCCCCAGCCAGGTCAACGAGATCTGGGCCTGGGAGCCGGCCCTCCTGCAGCGCTACGCCCGTCACCACGAGACCGGCGAGCCGATCCCGCAGGAGTGGGTCGACCAGCTCGTCGACAGCCGCACCGAGACCGGCTACCACACCATCGAGCTGCTCAAGGCGATGATCCTGGACCAGGCCTGGCACCAGACGCCGCTGACGCAGCTGCCCGAGGACGGCTCCGGTGTGGAGGCCTTCGAGCAGGCGGCCCTCGAGCGGGCCGGGGTCGCCTTCCCCCTCGTGCCGCCGCGCTACCGCAGCGCCTACTTCCACCACATCTTCGGCGGTGGGTACGCCGCCGGCTACTACTCCTACCTGTGGTCGGAGGTCATGGACGCCGACACCGTCCAGTGGTTCCGCGAGCAGGGCGACAGCGACCACCCCGGGGGTATGACGCGCGCCGCCGGTGACGTCTTCCGCCGGGAGCTGCTGGGCCGGGGAGGGTCCATCGAGGCGCTGGAGACCTACCGGCGCTTCCGCGGTCGCGACCCCGAGGTGGGCCCGCTGCTGGAGCGGCTCGGGCTGACCGGCTGAGCCACTCCCCGCCCCCCGTCCGGTGCGGCCGGCGGCACGCGGCGCCGGCGGGTCCCGTCGTCGACCGGCAGCGGGAGCCGGACCTTGCTACGGTGGTGGGCCACTCAGGAGGTGGCCGATGAAGTCCTTCCCCCTCATTCCCTACGCCCTCGTGGGCCTCGTGGTGCTCGGCTGGTGGGTGGTGACCCAGTCGTGGGTGGCCCTCGGGGTCATGGTCGTGCTCCTCGCGGTCGCGTCCCTGCACGTCATCAAGGCCACGAGCGGACCCGGCTCCCTCGGCAGCGGCCAGGACGAGGCGGAGTCGCGCGCCCGGGCCACCTTCCCCACACCGCCGGAGCGCCCGCACGGCATCTGAGGCTCAGCCGCGCTCGGCGTCGATCTGCTCGGCGACGTTCTGCATGCGTTCGGTGAGCCGCGCCAGGTCCGCGAGCTCGGCGTCGCTGAGCCGGTCGAGGACCTGGGCCTTGGCCTGCAGGACCGGACCCTCCAGCGAGGCGAGGACCTCCTCGCCCTCCGGGGTGATCCGCAGCAGCAGCCGCCGCCGGTCGGCCGGGTCGTGCTCGCGCCGCAGCCACCCGCGCGCGACGATGCGCTCGAGGATCCCGCTCGTCGTCGGGGTGGAGACGCCCAGGTGCTCGGCCAGGGACTGACCGCTGAGATCCGGGTTGGCGCGGACCAGGACGAGCACCTGCACCTGGCGGAGGGTCAGCTCGGCGGGGACGGGCTGCGGGTCCAGCCACCGCATGGCGACGGCGTGCAGCCCGGCCTCGCTGGCGCTGATGCGACCCAGGAGCGCCGCGCGTCCCTGCTGGTCGGCCTGGTCCATGCGCTGCGCTCCTTCGTCGATTCGGTCGAGGGTAATGGTTCGCCTTAGGCTAGGCATCCTATGGCACGTCTCACCCTGTTCAGCGTCCGCAACCGGGCGCTCGTGGCGCTCGCCACCGTCTTCGGCATCCTGGCCGGCCTCTGGTCGGCCAGCAGCCTGCCGCGGGAGCTCTTCCCCTCGCTGCAGTTCCCCGTGCTGGTCGTCGCCACCAGCACGCCCGGGTCCAGCACCTCGGTCGTCGAGGAGCAGGTCACCGAACCGGTCGAGGTCGCCGCGCAGGGGCTGAACAACGTCGTCGAGGTGTCCTCCACCAGCACCGACGGCTTCTCCTCGGTCGTCGTCGAGCTGGACTACGGCACCGACACCGGCGCCGCCCAGACCGACCTGCAGCGGGCCGTGCTGTCGCTGCCCGGCCTGCCGGACTCGGCCTCCCCGCAGATCTTCGCCGGGAACCTGGACGACTTCCCCATCATCCAGCTCGCCGCCAGCGGCGGGGAGGACGCCCGCGACCTCGTCGACCGGCTCGAGCGGGTGGTCATCCCCGACATCGAGGACATCGACGGCGTGCGCTCGGTCACCCTCTCCGGCGTGGCCGACCGCGTGGTCACCGTCGACCTCGACGAGGAGGAGGCCGCCGCGGCCGGGGTGACGCTGCAGACCGTCAGCCAGGTGCTGCAGGCCAACGGTGTCGTCCTGCCCGGCGGGTCGGTGCTCGACGGCGACACCGAGCTCCCCGTGCAGGTCGGCTCCCGGCTCACCTCCGCCGAGCAGATCGGCGCGCTGCCCATGCTCGGGCAGCAGGCGATCGCCGCCCAGCAGGCCGCGGCGCAGACCCAGGGACAGGCGCAGGAGGCGCAGGCCGCCGCCGACGAGGCGGCGCAGGCCGCCCAGGCCGCACCCGAGGACCCCGAGCTGGCCGCGGCCGCGGCGGCTGCCGCCGGCGCCGCGGAGCAGGCCACCGCCGCCGCCGAGCAGGCCGGCGACGTCGAGATCCCCCTCCTGCGCGACGTCGCGACGGTGACGCTCGAGGAGCAGGAGGCGACGGCCTACACCCGGACCAACGGGGAGCCCAGCGTCGGCCTCGCCATCACCAAGACCCCGGACGGCAACGCGGTGGAGATCTCCAGCGAGCTGGCGGCGCTGCAGGACCAGATCACCACCGACCTCGACGGCGGCGAGCTGGTGACCATCTTCGACGGCGCGCCCTTCATCGAGAAGTCCATCGAGGACCTGGCCACCGAGGGTCTCCTCGGGCTCGGCTTCGCCATCCTCGTGGTGCTGCTCTTCCTCCTCTCCGTGCGCCTGACGCTGGTCACCGCGGTGTCGATCCCGCTGTCCCTGCTCATCGCGCTGCTGGGGCTGCAGGTGGCGGACTACAGCCTCAACATCCTCACGCTCGGGGCCCTGACCATCTCGGTCGGCCGCGTCGTCGACGACTCGATCGTCGTCATCGAGAACATCAAGCGCCACGTCGCGCGCGGCGAGGACCGGCGCACCGCCGTGGTCGAGGCGACCCGGGAGGTGGCGGGTGCCATCACCTCGGCGACCGTCGCGACGGTCGCGGTCTTCCTGCCGCTGGGCTTCGTCGGCGGCCAGGTGGGCGAGCTGTTCCGGCCCTTCGCCGTCACCGTGACCCTGGCGATGCTGGCCTCGCTGCTCGTGGCGCTGACCATCATCCCGGTGCTCGGCTTCTGGTTCCTGGGCCGGCGCTCCGGCGCGGGCAAGCACGAGCCGGAGTCGGCGCTCACCGAGCAGACCGGGCAGACCGACGAGCCGGACCGGATGCAGCGGGCCTACCTCCCGGTGCTGCGCAGCGCCCTCGACCGGCCATGGCTCACCGTGGGCCTCGCGGTGCTCCTGCTGGGCGGCACCGGGTATGCCGCGACCCTGCTCAAGACCGACTTCATCGGCGGCACCGGCGAGAACACCCTGCAGGGCACCCTCACTATGCCGACCGGCACCACGCTCGACGACACCGACGCCCAGGCGGCCGAGGTGGAGGCGTGGCTCGCCGACCAGGACGAGGTCGCGACCTACCAGGTGACCGCCGGCAGCCCGGGTGGGATCGAGGCGGTCTTCCTCGGCAGCAGGGCCAACTCCGCGACCTTCGCGGTGACCCTGGACGACGGCGTGGACGGCGAGGCCTTCGGCGAGGAGCTGACCACCTCCGTCGACCTGCCCGAGGGCGCCACCTTCACCGCGCAGGCCGGCCAGCAGGGCGGGCCCACGACGGCCGGGCTGGAGGTGCAGGTGCAGGGCCAGGACCTCGACCAGCTCGACGCCGCGGCCCAGGACGTCGTCTCGCTCATGGAGGAGGCCGGCGCGCTGGACGTCACCAACAACCTCACCGACACCGTGCCGGCGCTGCAGGTCGAGGTGGACCGCGAGGCCGCCGCCGCGGCCGGGCTGGCCGAGGCCCAGCTGGGCCAGACGATCCAGGCCGCCACGGACGGCGCGGTCGTCGGGCAGGTGGAGATCGACGCCACCCAGGTGGACGTCGTCGTGAGCGAGGGCTCGGCCGAGGACGTGGCCGCCCTGCGCGACCTCGAGGTGGGCTCCGACCCCGACGGCGACCCGGTCGCCCTCGGCGAGGTGGCCGAGCTGCGCACGGTCGACGAGGCGGTCAGCATCACCCGGGTCGACGGGCTGCGCGCCGCCACGGTCAGCGGGCGCTCGGCGACCGACGACCTCGGCGCGCTCACCGCCGACCTGCAGCAGCGTCTCGACGACCTGGAGACCCCGGAGGGCGTCGACGTGACGCTGGGCGGGGTGAGCTCGGACCAGCAGGACGCCTTCGCGGCCCTCGGACTGGCCCTGCTGGCGGCCATCGCCATCGTCTACCTCGTCATGGTCGCGACCTTCAACTCACTGGTCCAGCCGCTCATCCTGCTGGTGTCGGTGCCCTTCGCGGCGACCGGCTCGATCGCGCTGCTGCTGCTCACCGACACCGCGCTGGACGTCGCCTCGATGGTGGGCCTGCTCATGCTCATCGGGATCGTCGTCACCAACGCGATCGTCCTCATCGACCTGGTGAACCAGTACCGCGCCCGCGGCCTGGGCCGCACCGAGGCCGTGCTCGAGGGGGCGCGGCACCGGTTCCGGCCCATCGTCATGACCGCGCTGGCGACCATCCTGGCGCTCACCCCGATGGCCTTCGCCGTGACCGGAGGCGGGGCGTTCATCTCCCAGCCGCTGGCCATCGTCGTCATCGGCGGCCTCATCAGCTCGACCGCGCTCACGCTGATCCTCGTGCCGGTGCTCTACGAGCTCGTCGGCCGGGGAGCGACCTGGGCGGGCGGCCTGCGGTCGCGTCGCGAGGAGCGCCGGGCCGGCTGAGCGACGCGACGCCGCGCCCACGACGGCGCCGTCGGCTCAGTCGGTGAGGCGGGGGCTGCGGTAGGGCAGGGCGTCGGGGCGGCCGCAGCGCCACACGGCATACACCTGGGCGGGGTGCCCGAGCTCGGCCTCGACGTGGGCGGCGATAGCGGCCGCCGCCCGGGGCTCGTCCAGCAGCTCGCTGAGCGGGTGGGCGGACCAGCCGCCGCGCTCGCCGGCCAGCCAGCACGCCAGGAGCGACCCGCCGAGGGGGCCGAGCTCCTCCGGCGGGAGCCCCGGCGCGCTCCACAGGGCGAGCACCGCGCCGCGCGGTCGCAGCTCGCCGGCCCGCGCCACCCACCGGTCGAGCCGGCTGGTCTCCAGCGCCCGACGCAGGGGCCCGGCCGAGGTGAGCAGCGCCAGGCCGCGGGCCTCCGTCGGGGACAGCCCGAGCGCCGTCGCGCTCAGACCGTCCAGGTCGCGACGCGGGTGACGCGGCGAGAGCCGCAACCACTGCGCCAGCTCGGACGCCGCGGGCCCGGTGAGGGTGTGCGCGGTCGCGCGCGGGAGCAGCTCGTCGACGAGGTCGTCCGGCAGCTCCAGCAGCCCGGTGCCCTCCCCGAGCCCGGCCGTGCGGGCGATCTCGGCGACCTGGCACGGGTTGGGCCGCTGCGGGTATGCCGTGCGGACCGTCGCGCGCGCGTGCAGCTCCGCGACCGACCAGGGCGGCGGCGCGGGCCGGGCGCCCGCGGACGGCTGCGGGTGCTGCGGGTGCCGCGACCCCGCGCCGGGGCCGGGGTGGGCGCGGAGCCTGACCACCGCGGCCCGGCGGGCGTCGACGTCCACCCCCCAGGTGACCTCCGCCTCCAGCCCGAGGTCGGCGGCCACCACCTGGAGGCTGAGGGCCAGGGCCCCGAGCGAGAGCAGGAGGTCGCGCCGGCCCGCGTCGGCGACGGGCAGCTCCCGCTCGGCGTGCCACCCGAGCAGCAGGGTGTCCTCGTCCAGCACCCGCACGTCCCACGGCTGGGTGTTGTGCGCGCTGGGGGCGCGGCCCCAGTCGTGGGCGCGGGCGAGCAACCGCACCGCCGGGCCGCCCGCCCGGGTGGTCGACGACGGGGTCTCGGTGGTGCCCCGGTCCCCACCCGGACCCGCGCCGACGTGCACCGCGCGGGTGTAGAAGCACGTGCCGTGCAGCGGGCGCCCGCCCATGGTGACGAACTGCGCCTGCGACCCCGCGTTGCCGTCCTCGACGAAGGTGACCCGGAGCGCGGCATACCCTCCGGCCTGCAGACCCCGCAGCAGCTCGCGGGACAGGTGGCGCATGAGCCCCTGGCCGCGCGCACCGGGCACGGTGCCCTTGATGACGAGCACGGCGTCGCGGCGGTGGCGCCGCCGGGTCGCCAGCAGCCGCACGGCGTCGACCGGCCCGAGCCGCCCCCCGGTGGAGCGGACGAAGCCGGTGAGGTCGGGCACCACCAGCACGAAGGCCACCGGCTCCCCGCCGCGCTCCAGCCAGAGCAGCAGGCGCTCGTCGAGCAGGTGCCCGAGGCCGTCGGTCGCGGCGGCCAGCTCGTCGGCCTCGATGCGGGTGTAGTAGCCGAGCTCGGCGAAGGAGGCGTTGAGCATCTGCCGCAGCACCGGCAGCTGCTCCTCCAGCCGGCGCCGGTCGGCGTGCCGCAGCACGACCCCGTCCGGCAGCGGGTCGTCGCCGAAGAGCGCCGTGGGGTCCAGCCGGGCCAGGTCGGGGCAGATCCACGTCGACCCCGTCCAGATCCGCTCGAAGCCGAGCGCCTCCCAGTCCCGGGGGTAGTGCGGCGGGCTCCACGGCCCGTCCAGGAAGCCCGGCTCGTCCCACCCCGAGGTCACCACGCCACCGACCTGGTTCGGCAGCAGGGACACCGGGCCGAGGAGGCGGGTCCGACCCCGTTGCCGGGCGAGCGCCTCGGCGTGCTCGACCATCACCGCGAGCGCCGCCTCCCCGGCGAACTCGGTGGCCCCCAGGAGCAGGGTGCGCTCGCCGAGCTTGTGGTCCATCCGGTCGTCGGTATGCAGTGTCGTGCGCCCGTGGACCACGCCCCCGGCGTCGCGCACGACGTAGAGCTCGACCGCCCCGTGCGCGTGGTGCGGCCCCTCCCCGGTCCACCAGGAGCGGACCGTGCTGTGCCACAACGGCACCCCGTGGGTCTCACGCCGGGTCCCCCACGGCGGCACCCGCAGGAAGTCGCGCAGGTCGGCCCGGGTCAGGACCGGCTCGACCCGCAGGCCCGCGCCCCCACCGGGTCGCCGGCGGGCCACCGGGGGACCGACCTCCTCGCGGCCCACCGGCGTGAAGCGCTCGACGTGCGCCATCCGCCCGTCCTCGGCCCGCCACACCCCGTTGCTGTAGCCGTCCGGGTTCGCCTCGTGCACCTGGACCACGGCCCCTCCTGCCTCCTGCACCCGGCGGTGCGCGTCCGCGCCGGAGGCGGTGTCGGCATACCAGGCGATGACGCCGGTGCGCCGCACCCCGGCGCGCAGCCACTCGCGCCGCACCGGGCCGGCCGCCTCCAGCGCGCGGGCGACCGAGCGCAACCACCCGCCCGAGGCGCGCCCCCGCGCCGGCTGGACGGTGAGCATCACCGCGGCCCGGGCCAGCGGGGGCGCCGCCGAGAAGTCACGCGTGCGCACGACCGGCCTCCTTCGCGCCCGCGACGGGCCGCTCGTAGACCCGGATGTAGCCGCCGGTCGCGTGCTGGGTGCCATCGGTGACCCACTGCATGAGCTCGCGGTGCACCCCGCTGCGGGCGAAGCGCAGGAGGTCCTCGCGGGTCGCGAAGTAGCCGACGGTCCCGAGCGTGAACGGCGGGTCGAGGTAGACCTGGTGGTGCACGTAGCCCGGCATCCGGCGCATCTGGTCGACCATCGCCCGCCAGCGCGGCGCCAGGCGCACCCAGGCCAGCGGGGACGTGTAGCGCGTCGCGCCGACGAAGACCGCCGTTGCGCCCTCCATCAGCCCTCGGCGCCCGGGCGGAGGTAGACGCGCTTGAGCTTCGTGGGCATCGCGGCGAACGGTCCGGTGCCGGCGTCGTGCACCCGGACCTCGATGTCGTCGCTGCGCTCGCTCTCCTCCAGCGACTGCGCGAAGTCGCGGCTGGTCCGGACAAGGTAGTCGACGACGCCCGCACGCACGCCGTCGGCGAGCGCGGTCCGCTCGGCCGGCTCGAGCCGCACGTCCTCGCGCAGCTCGAGGTGGATCGTCGGCTGCTGACGGGTCGCGTCCTGCTCGACGTCCTCGAGGGTCAGGGTGAACGAGCCGATCTGGGCGGCCCGCCGCGGGTCGGTGTAGAGACCGTTCTCCACGTCCTGGGGGTAGATGTTGGCGCCCATGAAGGAGATCGTGGCGTCCGCCCGGCCGAAGAGCAGCAGGAGCGGCAGCTTCATCCCCTGCTTGGCGAACGCCTCCCGGGCCGGCGCCTGCCACTCCGGCTGGCTGCGCAGGACCGCCGCGAGGTCGTGCCAGTCCATGAGCCGGGCCTCGTCGCCGATGTTGTAGCGCAGCTTGGGCGAGAGCACCGCGGTCGAGGTCAGCGTGCACAGCAGCTCGCCCTCGGGGGTCGTCTCGAGGTAGGTCTCGAGCGGGTTGTACTGGAAGATCATCGGGGTCCGGGTCTCCCCCGGCCCGAGCACCGCCTCGCGCAGGTCGTGGTCCTCCAGCAGCGCCCGGCGCAGCCACACCGTGAGGTCGGTCTCGCCGCCGATCCCGATGGTGAGGTCGGACGCGCCGTAGCCGGAGCGGACGGTGAGGAAGCGCTCCTCGCAGTAGTCGCGCAGCGCCTCGGTCATCCCCTCCCCGCCGACCAGGCCGTGCATCCGCCAGGCCGGCCAGTCCCAGCCCTCGGCGTCCAGCCGGTCGCGCAGGTCCTTGAGGAAGGGCGGGTAGGCCGAGACCAGGTAGGTGAAGGACGGCCCGAAGTGGCGCATCGTGTCGACGATCTTGTCCAGGTCGGGGCCGGTGTTCTTGACCATGGCGATCTTGGCCATGGCGATCCCGGTGTTGGTGCCGGTGGCCCACGCGCCCATCGAGTAGGCGTTGATGACGAAGAGCCGCTCCTCGTCGCGCATCATCAGGGCGGTGAACCCGGCGACGTTGCGGTGGATGTCGGCGAGCTCGTCGCGCCCGCGCACCCAGTTGAAGGGGGTGCCGGAGCTGCCCGAGCTCTCGTCCACGAGCGTCCCGCGCAGCTCGAGGCGACCGGAGCGCGTGCGGGAGGTCTCGTCATACCGCTGGACGTAGCTCTTCTTGTCGGTGGGCGGGTAGTTCTCCAGGTCCCACCAGCGGAAGCGCCAGTCGTGCTCGGCGAGGTGCTGACGGTAGGCCGGCACGTGCAGCGACCCGAGCTGGCAGGTCATCCAGGCGTGGAGGCGGGCGAAGTCGCCCATCCACGGCTGGTAGTGCGTCGCGGTGAGCCGCCAGGTCGCCGGGTGGACCTTGTAGAGGCTGTACGTCGTGCTCAGGGCCCGGGTCCCCGCCCTGAGCGCTCCGCGGCGCGCCACCGTCAGCGGCGTGCTCGTCCAGACCGACTCCCCCAGGTCTCTCCATCCCATGGCCGGGACTCTAGCGCCTGAGTGGACGGGGGCGCCGGAGCTCGCCACCCCGGAGGCTAGACCCAGCCGTCCGGCCCGGCCGAGCCGGCGGCGTACTCCTCCAGCGGCACCTCGTCCGCCTGCCAGGCGTCGAGGACCGGCTCGACGATCCGCCACAGCTCCTCGGCCTCGTCGCCGCGGATGGTCAGCAGCGGGTTGCCGTCGAGGATGGCGCCGAGGATCTCGCCGTAGGGCAGCATCCGGGCCTTGCCGAGCTCGGCGGTGAGCTCCTTCTGCTCCAGCTCGAAGGGGTCGCCCTCGGCGTTCATCGACAGGTCCAGCGAGACGCTGCCCGGCTTGAGCTCGAGGACGAGACGGTCCGGGTCCGGGGTGTCGGTGAGCCCGTGGGGTACGTGCGACGGCGCCCGGAAGGTCACGACCACCTGCTTGGTCGCCGTGCCCAGCGCCTTGCCCGACCGCAGCCGGAACGGCACGCCGGCCCAGCGGGCGTTGTCCAGCTGCACGGTCAGCTGGGCGAGCGTCTCGGTCTGGCGGGAGGGGTCGACGCCCTCCTCGGCCGCGTAGTCCGGGACCGTGCGGTCGCCGAGCTCGCCCGCGACGTACCTCGCCCGCCGGGACGCGGCGGCCGGGTCGTGACCCCACGGCTGGGTCGCCCGCAGCGCCTGCGCCTTGAGCCCGCGGATCTCCTCGGCGTGCATGGTCGCGGGGGCCTCCATGGCGAAGAAGGCGAGCACCTCCAGCAGGTGGCTCTGGATCATGTCCATGAGCGCGCCGGCGTGGTCGTAGTAGCCGGCCCGCCCCTCCAGCGCCAGCGTCTCGTCGTAGCAGATGTCGACCTTCTCGATGTGCTCGGCCGACCAGATCGGCTGCAGCAGCCGGTTGGCGAAGCGGATGCCGATGAGGTTGAGGATGGTGTTGACGCCGAGGAAGTGGTCGATCCGGAAGATGTCACCCTCGGGCACGACCCGCAGCAGCTGGCGGTTGAGCTCGCGCGCCGTCTCCAGGCTGTCGCCGAAGGGCTTCTCCAGGGCCAGCCGGGTGCCCTCGGGCACCGTCAGCTCCTCCAGCAGCGCGCACACCTTGATGGTGACCGCCGGGGGCAGCGCGAAGTAGAGCACGACCGGCTCGTCGACGGCGTCGAGTAGGGCCTGCAGCTGGTCGCGCTCCAGGAGGTCCGTCCGCAGGTAGGTCGCCGCGCGCACCACCGGCTCGGCGACCTCCTCGGGCACCTCGGCCTCGGCGAGGCTGTCGCGGACCCTGCCCTGCCAGTCCTCCTCGCTGAGCTCGAGCCGGTCCGCGCCCAGGACCCGCACCCTCCGGTCGGTCTCCTCGCGCAGCAGCGTCCCCAGCCCGGGCAGCAGCAGCCGCCGGGTCAGGTCCCCGGAGGCTCCCAGGATGAGCAGGGTGGTGGTCTGGTCGGCCATGCGGACGTCCTTCTTCCCTCGGGTATGACGCGTCCGCGCCAGTGTGGCACCTCGGGGTCAGAGCTGCGTACCGACCAGGGCACCGATGGCATAGGTCACGGCCATGGCCGTGAAGCCGCCCAGCACGTTGCGGGCGACGGCACGCGGCCGCGGCGAGCGGCCCAGGGTGGCGCTCACCCAGCCGGTGAGCACCAGGGCGAGCAGCACGGAGCACACCGTGACCGGCACCCGCCAGGCCGTCGGCGGGGAGATGATGGCGAGCAGCGGCAGCAGGGCACCCAGGGTGAAGGCGACGAGCGAGGCCCAGGCCGCGTGCCAGGGGTTGGTGAGCTCGTCGGGGTCGATGTGCAGCTCGGCCTCCGCGTGCGCCGCGAGCGCGTCCCGCTCGGTCAGCTCGACGGCCACCTGCTGCGCGAGCCCGGGGGACAGGCCCTTGGCGCGGTAGATCTCGGCGAGCTCGGCCAGCTCTTCTTCGGGCATCTCCGCCAGCTCGCGCCGTTCGAGGTCGAGCAGGGCGCGCTCGCTGTCGCGCTGGGTGCTGAC
The DNA here is from genome assembly GCF_001483745.1 of Serinicoccus chungangensis. Classification (GTDB taxonomy): domain Bacteria; phylum Actinomycetota; class Actinomycetes; order Actinomycetales; family Dermatophilaceae; genus Ornithinicoccus; species Ornithinicoccus chungangensis_A. The sequence goes on from NZ_LQBL01000033.1 coordinate 29,540, forward strand.
CGAGACGTACTCCCCCACCGCCATCGACATGGCCCCCGCCGCGAGCCCGGCGAGCCCGGCGGTGAGGATGGCCGTGCGGTCGCTCGTCGCCGCGGCGACACCGATGACCAGACCGGCGGTGGAGATGATGCCGTCGTTGGCGCCGAGGACCCCGGCGCGCAGCCAGTTGAGCGTGCTCGCGGTGGTGCGCGGCTCGGCGTGCTGCTGGACGGGTGGTGCGGCCATGCCTCCAGCGTCCTCCGTCCCGGCGGGGCCCGCCAGGACGGTGAGGCTTCGCTACCCCGGTGGGCGGTAGGAGGGTGTGGCGTTCACCGGGTCAGGTCGGCCTCGCGGACGGTCCGGTCGGCGCGCGCCGCGCGCGCCTCGACGTGGCGCCGGTGCACGAGCAGCGAGACGCCGAGGACGACGAGGCCGGCCACGGAGAGCGCGGCGCCGACGAGGGCGGGCGCACGGTAGCCGTAGCCGGCGGCGATGACCAGGCCGCCGACCCAGGCGCCGAGCGCGTTGGCCACGTTGAGGGAGGCGTGGTTCATGGCCGCGCCCAGGGTCCTGGCCGGGCCGGCGACCTGCATGAGCCGCAGCTGCAGCCCGATCACCCAGGCCGAGCTGAAGAGGCCGATCGCGGCGACGGTGAGCAGGGCCGGGACGAGCGCGCCGGAGCTCCAGAAGAAGGTGAGCAGCGCCGCCGCCGAACCGACGCCGGTGAGGACCAGGGTGCGCAGCACCGACCAGTCCCCCAGCCGACCGCCGAGCCACGTCCCCACGACCGACACCACGCCGTACACGAGCAGGAAGACGGGCACCCAGCTCTCGGCGAGACCGGTGACGTCGGTGAGCGTGGGGGCGATGTAGGAGTAGGTGGCGAACATGCCGCCGAAGCCGATGGCCCCGATCGCGAGAGTGAGCCAGAACTGGGTGCTGGTGAAGGCGCGCAGCTCGGCCTTGCGCGAGCGGGTCCGGTCGCTCGGCGTGCGCGGCACCCACAGGTGCACGAGCACCGCCGCGAGCAGCCCGATGACGGCCACCGCCCAGAAGCTCACCCGCCAGCCGAAGACCTGGCCGGCCCAGGTGCCCAGCGGCACCCCCACGAGCAGGGCGATGGGGATGCCCAGCATGACGGTGCCGACCGCGCGGCCGCCGCGCCCGGGAGGTGCGAGGGAGATGGCGACGAGCGAGGCCAGGCCGAAGAAGCCGGCGTGCGGCAGCCCGGCGACGAAGCGGGCGGCCACGAGCGTCCCCAGCGTTGGCGCGAGCGCCGCGGCCGCGTTGGCCAGCGCGAAGAGCAGCATGAGCCCGACGAGCACGGCGCGCCGCGGCAGCCGGGCGGCCCCCACCGCGGCGACCGGGGCGCCCACGACGACACCGAGCGCGTAGGCGGAGATGGCATACCCGGCGGTCGGGATGGAGACGTCGAGCCCGGTCGCGATCTGCGGCAGCACCCCCATGGTGACGAACTCGGCGACCCCGATGCCGACGCCGCCCAGGATGAGCGCCGCGAGGGCGAGGGTGGGCCCCTGCCCGCCCGCGGGGGGACGCTCGGTGACGGGCTGGGCGGTGGCGGACAGGGTCGACAAAGAAGGCCTCGGGTCAGAGGGGCACGACGGTGGGGGAGCCCGCACGCGCAGCGCAGGCCCCACCAGCCTAACCCTGGCGCCCCCCGCACCCATTCCCTCCGCCGGGCACCGGCGGGCGGGTGCGGACCGGCGGCGACGCGCGGGTCAGCCGTCGACGGCCTCGGCGATCGCGACGAAGTTGGCCTTCTGCCCACCGTCGCTGCGGGCGCCCAGCGAGGGGTCGCAGGTGATGAGCGCGATCCGCGCGACCTCGTCCTGGTCGCCCCAGACCGCGTCGCTGCGCTGCAGGCCCTCCTTGGAGATCTGCTGGGTCGAGGTGACCACGAAGTCGCGGGTCCCGCCGTGCCCGTACCCGACCGTGACGACGTCGCCGTCGCTCACCTCGGCCAGGTCGTAGAAGACGTCCGGCTCGTCGTAGTAGGTGACGTGCGCGGCGACGACCGCGGTCCCGACCTGGCCGGGGACGACGCGTCCGGACCCGGCGTACCAGATCGCCTCGCCCTGGTCGGGGTTGATCGTCCCCTGCGGCGTCAGCCCCTCGGGCGCGATCGGCTCCTCCTCCAGCCCCGCCGCCGGCACCGTGACCCAGGCCGGCGCGGCGTCGCCCTCGGCGTGGACGGGCCGCCCGTCGGTGCCCTGGATCGCCCCCACCGCCTGGACGGCGAGCGCGCTGACGCCGAGGGCGCCCACCAGCAGCCCGGTGGGCAGCAGCAGGCGGGCGTTCACGCTGGGGCTCCGGCGGGGCTCAGCCCTGGTCGCCCCGCGGCTGGCGACGCAGACCCACGGCGGCCGCGCCGGCACCGGCGACCGCCAGGACGGCACCACCGACGAGCAGCGGCGACAGCCCGGTCTCACGCAGCGGCCCGTCGGTCTCGACCGCGGGTCCCGCGGCCTGCACGTCCTCCTCGGCCGGGTCGTCGCCCGCGGCCGCGTCGTCGCTGCCGGCGGTCGCCTCGTCGTCCCCGGCTGCGGTCTCGTCCTCGGCCGCCTGGTCCTCGGCGGCCGCACCGCCGTCGGACTCCTCCTCGGGCGCCGGTGCCTCCTCCTCGGCGGCCGCAGTGCCCTGGCACAAGGTGATCTCGCGGATGACCGCCCCGCCCTCGCTGCTGTAGGTCTCCCCGTAGCCGGGGTTCGCGACCTCGACGGTGCTGTCGTCCGAGGTGAGGGTCAGGGCGACCCACTCGTTGCCCCCCTCGAGGTAGGGCCCGTGGGTCGCCTCGTCGAGGTACGTCGCCGTCGCCGTGCCGGGCATGGCCATGACGTCGCACCGCACGTTGTCGTAGGTGTCGGCCAGCTGGTCCTCGTCGACCGCCAGGGCGGGGCCGGCGGCCAGCGCCGTGAGCGCGGCCGCTCCGGCCGCGACGGTCAGGGTCCGCAGGGTCGTCGTCCTCATGAGGGTCCTCTCCGCAGGCACGCGGTTGGTCGCGGTGCCGGGTCGTCCCGCGCACGGACCCACCCGGTCACACACATCACATCTGCCACATCTGACGCTTCCGCACCCTAGCGAGGGCGGGCCCGCACCCCGACCCACCTGCCCGGCGTGTCGCCGAACCGCGGACGCCGCGTCGGTCAGCGCGCGTGCACGAGGGCCACGAGGGTGGCGCCCTCCTGCGGCAGGTTGCTGCGCGGGGTGACGACCGTCGCCACCCCGTCCTGCACGACGAACATGAGGACCGCCTCCGGCTCCCGCTCCCGGAAGTCGTCGAGCGTGTGCTGGGAGGTCAGCCGGGTCTTGCGTACCTGCATCCCCTCCCGGGTCGCGGTGTCCAGCTCGGGCGCCGACATCGGCGGGGAGAAGGCGACCTGCGCGGTGAGCTTGCTGGCGGTCTGCTGCTTGGCCTTGGCCTCCGACAGCGTGCCGCCGCTGCCCCCGCTCGTCCGGTCCCGGGGTCGCGAGCGCCGCGGAAGGGACTCGCCCTGGCGCCGCAGCTGGTAGGTGTTGGACTGGCCGAGGGCGTGCCCGAACTCGCGCGCCGCCGTCGAGTTGGTGTCGTCGTCGTGCGTGGCCGCGACGAGGGAGCCGAGACCGGCCAGTTCCATGTCCTCCACGGCATACTCCGACAGGATGTGCGTGCGCTCCACCCGCAGCCCCGCCATCCGCGCCTGGGCGACCTCGGCCGGCGCCAGCGAGACGAGCAGCGTCGGCACCTTGAGCTCGGTGAGCACCCCTGCGGCCTGGCGGGCCCACAGCGGCGCCCCGGCGAAGAGGACGCCGTTCGGCGTCGTCGTCGCCAGCCCCAGCCGCTCGGCCAGGCGCCCCACCCCCAGCCCGTAGACCGCGACCGTCACGACGATCGTCACGAAGACCAGGGGCACCAGGTCGGCCGAGGCGACCACGAGCTGCTCCAGCCGCTCCGCCGTGGCCTCGAGCGCCAGGCTCTCCTGGGCGTCCTCGCCGCCGAGCGCGGCCAGCGAGCGCGCCTCGTCGGCCGCGTGCTCGATCTCCAGCGCGAAGATGCTCGTCACCGCGGCGGCCACGATGCCCCGCGGCGCCATGAAGGCGAGCAGGGTGCGTTCCTGCCGGGTCGCCTGGGTGCCGAGCAGGCCCAGCGCCACGGACGCCGGGCGCACCACCAGGATCAGGAGCAGGACGAAGACCGCCGCGGTCGGCGCGATGGCCACCACCTCGGCAGGGCTGACCCGCCCGGCCAGCAGCACGAAGAGCGCGCCCACGATGAGCACCTGCAGGTGCTCCTTGAACTCCCGCACGTGCTCCAGCCGCAGCCCCGGCCGGTTGGCGAGGTAGATCCCCAGCATCGTCACGGTCAGCAGGCCGCTCTCGGACTGCAGCTCGTTGGAGAGCACCAGGGACCCGACCGCGGCCGCGAGGAAGGTCACGCCCTCGAGGAAGTCCGGGATGAGGTGGCGCCGCATGGCCACCTCGAGCAGGACGCCGAAGAGCAGCGCGAGCACGGTGGAGATGACGACCGTCCGGCCCAGCGTGAGGGCGGCCGTGGCGAGCGCCCCGTCGGGGCCGCCGACGATGATGGCCTGGAAGACGAGCACGGCCAGGATCGCGCCGATGGGGTCGACGACGATGCCCTCCCACCGCAGCATGGAGGACACCCGTCGGGTGGGGCGCAGCTGGCGGATGATGGGGGCGATGACGGTGGGGCCGGTCACGACGAGCAGCGCCCCGATGAGCAGCGCGAGCTGCCACTCGACCCCGGCGACGATGGCGGCCACGGTGGTCAGCGCCCAGGCCAGCAGCACGGTGACGGAGCAGAGCCGGAGGACGGCCGTGCTCAGACCCCGCAGGTCGCGGAAGCGCAGCGACAGCGACCCCTCGAAGAGGATGACGCCGACCGCCAGGTTGACGCCCGCGAAGAGCAGGTCCCGGCCGAGCACCGTCTCAGGGCTGACGAACTGCCCCAGCCCGAACCCGACGACGAGCAGCAGCAGGATCGAGGGCACCCGCAGCCGGTATGCCGTGAGCTGGCACACGATGGCGACCCCGAGCACGAGGGCGAGGTAGGGGGCGGGCGACACGCTCGCAGTCTGCCAGCACCGCGCGTCCCGGCCCGGTCCACCGGCGCGTCGGGGTCCTCGGCGCCCGCCGGCCCGGTGAGGAGGCACGGCGTCGGGACTGGCCCCGGCGCTCGGTTTGTGGTCGACGGCGGCGACCCGCTGCGCGAGGTGGACCTGGGCGGCGCTGGCTAGCCTGGGCCGGGTGGACGAGCAGGTGGACGAGCAGGCGGAGGAGTCCGGCGAGGAGGCGCTGCGCGCGGCGGTCTCCGCGGTGTATGCCGCCGCGCCCGCCGACTTCGTCGCGACCCGCAAGGAGTGGGTCGGCCGGCTGCGCTCGCAGGGGCGGAAGGACCTGGCGAAGGAGGTCGGCGCGCTGCGCAAGCCCAGCGTGTCGGCGGCGGCGGTCAACGCCCTGGTGCGGGCCGGGGACCCGGCCGCCGAGAGGTTGAAGGAGGTCGGGGCCCGGCTGCGGCACGCCCAGTCGGCGATGGACGTGACCGGGCTGCAGGAGCTGCGCGCCGAGCGCGACGCCGTGCTGGCCGCGTGGGTCGCGGCCGCCCGCCGGCACGCGCCCGTGCCGCTCACGGCAGGAGGGGAGAGCGAGGTCCGCGACACGGGGGTCGCCGCCCTGGCCGGCGCGGACGCGACCGAGGTGGTGCTCGGTGGGACGCTGACCCGGGCGCTCGCCTACAGCGGGTTCGGCGAGGTCGACGTGGCCGACGCCGTGGCGCGCACGAGCACCGGGGTGGTGCTCACCCGGATCGAGGGTGGCGGCGCCGAGGACGAGCCGGCACCCGCCGTGGCCGGGGACCCGTCCCGCGACGACGACGGGGCGACGCCGGCGGGACCCGACGGGGCGGCTGAGGAGCCCGACGACAGCGACGCACTGCAGCGGCTGCAGGACGAGCTGGAGGCGGCCGAGGCGGAGGTCGGCCGGGCGCGAGAGACCCGCAAGGAGGCCGCGGCGACGGCAGCCCGGCGACGGGACGAGCTCGGGGTCGCCCGGTCCGGGGTGGAGCAGGCCCGCCGGCTGCTGGCCCAGGCCGAGCAGCACGCCACCACGGCGCAGGAGCGTGCCGACCGTGCCCAGGGGGAGGAGGATGCCGCGGACGAGGGCCTGGCGGCGGCCCGCGCCGCCCGGGACGAGGCGCGACGCCGGCTCGAGGAGGCGCAGGACGCCGGCTGAGCAGGCCGGTTCGCGTCCCCCGCCGGGGAGGGGCGCCCCGTCACGTCACGAGCCTGCCGACCCCACTCATACGCAGAAGGTGTTCCTCTGCGGGAATGCATCCCGGCGGAGGAACACCTTCTGCGTGGGAGTGTGGTGCGCTCAGTCGCGCCCGGAGTCGAGCCGACGCACGATCGCCCACACGGCGGGGAAGATCGCGGCGGCGATGCCGGCCTTGACGATGCCGGGCACGATGAAGGGCGTGATGCCCGCGGCGGCGATGGCCGCCGGGTCGGTCATGCCGAGGATGCCGGCCATGTAGGGCACGCCCACGAGGAAGGGGGCGGCCGTGGCGAGCAGGAAGCCGACCATGGCCAGCCCGACGTGCCGGTCCCAGGCCCGCTCGGCGGCCCACCCGGCGATGGCGGCGGCGGCGACGAAGCCGATGATGAACCCGAAGGACGGGGCCAGGAGGTAGGCCGGGCCGCCCGCGCCGCCGGCGAAGATCGGCGCCCCGGCCAGGCCGGCGACCATGTAGGTCGTCAGGGCCGCGGCACCCCGGCGCATCCCCAGCGCCGACCCGACGAGCATGACGCCCAGGGTCTGCCCGGTGATGGGGACCGGGCCGATACGGAACTCGACGAGGGCCAGCAACGAGACCACGACCACACCGCCGGCGACGAGGCCGATGTCGGTGAGGACCCCCCGCCGCGGCAGGAGCCGGTCGGCGAGGACGAGCGACGGTGCGGGGGACGAGGCGGAGGCGGTCGACATGGGCCACAGGATGCCACAGCCCCACCCACGCGACGGGCCGCCACGACCGGCCCCGCAGACCCCGGGGCGACTGGCACCCGGGTGACGTCACGTCATACCCTGGGACCGCACTGGCGCCGGTCACTGCCCCCTGGGGTGGCCGGCGCGACGTCGTTGCCGCCCTGTGAGACCCCGACGAAGGACACTGCATGAAGATCGGCCTGCTGACCTCCGGCGGTGACTGCCCCGGCCTCAACGCCGTCATCCGCGGGGTGGTCCTCAAGGGGGACCGGATCTACGAGCACGAGTTCGTCGGCATCAAGGACGGCTTCCGCGGACTGGTCGAGGACGACATCGTCCCGCTGCCGCGCAAGCGGGTGCGCGGACTGTCCAAGGTCGGCGGCACCATCCTCGGCACCTCCCGGATCAGCCCGATCCGCACCGGCGGCATCGACCGGGTCAAGGAGGTCATGGACAAGCACGAGATCGACGCGCTCGTGGCGATCGGCGGCGAGGGGACGCTGACCGTGGCCCGCATGTTCCACGACGAGGGCATCAACGTCGTCGGCGTGCCCAAGACGATCGACAACGACCTCTCCGCCACCGACCGGACCTTCGGCTTCGACACCGCGGTCTCCATCGCGACCGAGTCCATCGACCGGCTGCGCACCACCGGCGAGGCCCACTCGCGGTGCATGGTCGTCGAGGTCATGGGCCGCCACGTCGGCTGGATCGCCCTGCACGCCGGAATCGCCAGCGGGGCGCACGCCATCCTCATCCCCGAGGTGCCGGTGAGCTCCGACCAGTTGTGCCAGTGGGTGCAGAACGCCATGGACCGCGGCCGCGCGCCCACCATCGTGGTGGCCGAGGGCTTCACCTTCGCGGGGGCCGAGCAGGTCGCCAGCGACCGGGTCGACGGCTTCGGCCGCCCGCTGCTCGGGGGCATCGGCGAGGCGGTGACCCGCGCCATCGAGGAGCACACGGGGATCGAGACCCGCAACACCACCCTGGGACACCTGCAGCGCGGGGGCGTCCCCAGCTCCTACGACCGGGTGCTGGCCACCCGTTTCGGCACCGCCGCGATCGACTCGGTCAGCGCCAAGAAGTGGGGCACGATGGTCGCGCTCTCCGGCATGGACATCGTCAACGTCAACCTGCGCGACGCGACCAGCGAGCTCAAGCTCGTCCCCCGCGACCAGTGGGACGAGGCCGCGATCATGTTCGGCTGAGGCCGCTGCGCCCTCCGGTATGCCTCACTTGAGCCCGCTGCGGGCGAGGCCGGCGACGAAGAACCGCTGCGCCACGACGAAGAGCAGCAGGATCGGCAGCATCGACAGCAGCGCCCCGGCCATGAGCGTCGGGTAGTCGGTGGCGTACTGCCCCTGCAGGAAGGCCAACCCCACCGGCAGGGTGTAGAGGTCCGGGTCGCGCAGTGCCACCAGCGGCCAGGCGAACTCGTTCCAGCGGTACATGAACGTCATGACGACGAGGACCGCGACCAGGGGCCGGGCCAGCGGAAGGATCACCCGGGTGAAGACCTGCCACTGGTTGGCGCCGTCCAGCCGGGCCGCCTCGAGCAACTCGTCCGGGATGGACATGAGGTACTGCCGGGCCAGGAAGATGCCGAAGGCCTCCGCCGACCGGGGCACGATGACCGCCCAGTACGAGTTGACCCACCCGAGCTGCGCGACCAGCTCGAACTGCGGGATGAGCAGCACCTGCACCGGGATCATCAGGGTCGCGACGATCGCCATGAGCACGACGGCCCGTCCGGGGAAGCGTCGTTTGGCCAGCACGTAGCCGGCCAGCAGGTCCACCACGACCGTGAGCACCACGGCGACGACCGCGATGGCCAGCGAGTTCACCGCCCACGTGGTCACCGGGTAGGTCGCGAGCGCCTCGCGCACCGTGGTCAGGCCCAGCTCGCCGAGCCGGGGCAGGCCGCCACCGACGAGGCTCCCCGGCGGCGAGAGCGCGGTCAGGGTCATCCACACCAGCGGGAAGAGCCAGACCAGGGAGATGAGCAGCAGCGCGACGAAGCGCCAGCGGCGTCCCGCGCGCTCCCGGCGCCGGGTCGGGGTGGTGGCGGTCGTGGCGCTCACAGCGACTCCTCCGCGTCGCGCTGGGCCCGCCACCACAGGACCGTGGCGGCGAGGATGACGACGAAGACGACCACACCCAGGGCCGTCCCGTAGCCGAGCTGGCGGGCCTCGAAACCCTCGGCGTAGGCATACGTCACGAGCAGCTCGGTCGCCCGCCCCGGGCCGCCGCCGGTCATCACCCACACCAGGTCGAAGACCTGGAAGGTCTCGATGACGAGGATGACCGTGAGGAAGAAGGTGGTCGGCTGGATCTGCGGGACGGTCACGTGCCGCAGCCGCTGCCACCAGCCGGCGCCGTCGAGGGCGGCCGCCTCGTGCAGGTGGTCGTCGACGTTCTGCAGCGCCCCGAGGTAGATGATCGCGGCCAGGCCCACCCGGGACCAGGTGAGCATGAGCAGGACGACGAGCATGGCGGGGCCGCCGCCGGACTGCCAGGAGACCGGCCCCAGGCCGACCCAGCCGAGGGCGGTGTTCACGACGCCGACGTTCTCGTCGAAGATGAACCGCCCGGCCATGGCCACGACGACGCCCGAGATGACGACCGGCGCGAGGACGATGGTGCGGAACAGCGCGCGCCCACGGACCTCCCCTGCAGCAGCATGGCGATGCCGAGCCCGAGCCCGAGCGCCAGCGGTACCGAGACCACCGCCAGCAGGACGGTGTTGAAGGACGCCCGCCAGAAGGCGTCGTCGTCGAGCATCCGGCGGTAGTTGCCCAGGCCGACCCACTCCGCCGCACCGACACCGCTGTCGGAGGGGAAGGAGGTGACGACCGCGCTGACCAGGGGCGCGAAGAGGAAGACCCCGAAGAGCACGAGCGCCGGGAGCAGCATGGCGTAGGAGGTGAGGTGCTCCCGGGCGCGCGCGGTCACCGGGCCACCTCCGCGGCCACGGCCCGCAGCAGGTCGTCGGCGACCTGCTGCTCGGGACGCTCCCCCGCCAGGAACGCCAGCTCCAGCTGGTCGACGAGGGTGCTGTTGACCGCGTTGAACTGCGGCACCGTCACCTGCCGCACGAGGTCCGGCCGGACGACCGTGACCTGCTCGACGTACTGCTGCATCACCTCCGGGTAGGCGGGGAAGTCCAGCGCGGAGGCGTCCACGTCGGTGCGGGTCGGCAGGACCCCGGTGGCGGCGCAGAAGTCCGCCTGCTGCTGGGCGCCGACGCAGTATGCCGCGAACGCGGCGGCGGCCTCGGCGCGCGGCCCGTCGACGACGGCCAGGGCGTTGCCGCCCAGGTCGGCACTGGCCCGTCGCTGCCGGGGCAGCGGTGTCGCGACCCAGTCGAAGGGCACCTCGAGGCCGGGCAGCGTGAAGCTCCCCACGAAGGCCATCGCGACGGTCTGGGCGCCGAAGAGCTGGTCGGTGTACTGGCTGCTCTTGGGCAGCGCCGAGCTCGGGGTCAGCCCCTCACGGAAGAAGGTCCGGGTCATCCCCAGGGCGGCGACGACGGCGAACGGGTCGGGCGCGGCGTCGTCCAGCCCTCGGAGAGCAGGCGGCCGTCGGCCTGGTCCACCCAGTTGAGCCACCGGTAGGCGCCGGCCTGCTGCCAGTTGACGGCGAGCGCGGTCCGCCCCGGGCCGGCGCCGTCGGCCACCCGGCGGGACACCTCGAGGAACTCCTCCCAGGTCCAGGCGTCGTCCAGCGACCCGGGCAGCCGGGTGACGCCGGCCGCCTCGACCGCGGCGGTGTTGACGAGCACCATGGGGTGTCGGTGTGGTGCGGCACCCCGAAGGTGCCGTCCTCGTCGCTCACCGCCGCCCAGAACTGCTCGGCGACCACCGGCTCCAGCTCGGCCACCGCGGAGGCGGCGAGCGGGCTGAGGACGCCCTGGCTGCGGTAGAGACCGATGTCGTTGTAGGTGACCCGGAACAGGTCCGGCGGGGCACCGGTGCGCAGCCCGGTGTCGACGGTGGTGAGGGTCTGGGAGAAGGGCACGATCTGGAGGCGTACCTCGACCCCGGTCTCCTGGCGGAACGCCTCGGCCAGGGCGCGGAACGCCGCCTCCTCCTCGGGCCCGGCCCAGAGGGTCAGCTGCAGCACGTCGTCGGGCCGGTCGGCGCCGGAGTCCTGCAGGCGGAAGCCGGTGCAGCCCGACAGGCATGCCGTGGCGGCGCCCAGCAGAGCGGCCCTGCGTGTCACTCGCAGCGGTCGTCCAGCCGGCGCCGTGGTGCCGTCCCCCACCTCGCCATGGGAGTCGCGAGGAGTCGGACGGTGTCGTGTCGTGTCATGTGCGCTCCAGGGGTCGGTCCGGAGCGGGGCACGGTCACGCTATGCGAGCCCAGGTCCGGGAGCGACTCCAAGCGGCCAGCCCCGACGGCGGGGCGGCGCCGGGCTCGCCTGACGTGACGTCAGCCGGGCTTAGGATCGAGGTATGCCCGCAGCCCCCACCCCCTCCAGCCCGCCCGGTGCGTCGGCGGGAGGCACGACATACCCCTCCGCGACCCTCGCAGCGCTGCCGACGGCGGCCGACATCGAGCAGGCGGCGGGGCGGATCGCGGGCCGGGTCGCGCGCACCCCCCTGGAGCGCAGCGTTCGGCTCTCGGAGCAGACCGGCGCCTCGGTGTGGCTCAAGCGGGAGGACCAGCAGCCGGTGCGGTCCTACAAGGGGCGCGGCGCCGCCAACCTCATCGCCCAGCTCGACAGCGAGCAGATCTGGGCCGGGGTCGTCTGCGCCAGCGCCGGCAACCACGCGCAGGGCGTGGCGCACGCCTGCGCCACCCTGGGTGTCAACGCCCGCATCTACCTGCCCGCCACCACCCCCCGGCAGAAGCGCGACCGGGTCGCCGACATCGGGGGCGACTGGGTCGAGGTCGTCGTCGGCGGCCGGACCTACGACGAGGCCGCGGCGGCGGCGCTGGCCGACGCGGAGCGCACCGGCGCGACCCTCGTGCCGGCCTTCGACCACCCGCACACCATCGCCGGGCAGGGGACCATCGCCCGGGAGATCAGCGAGGACCTGCCCGGCCCGCCGGACCTCGTGGTCGTCCCGTGCGGGGGCGGCGGGCTGCTCGCGGGGTGCCTCACGTGGTTCGGCGAGCACGCGCCCGGGGTGCGGGTCGTCGCCGCGGAGCCGGCCGGCGCCGCCAGCATGATGGCCGCCACCCGCGCCGGCGAGCCGGTCGCGCTGGAGGAGATCGACCGTTTCGTCGACGGCGCCGCGGTGCAGAAGGTCGGGACGCACACCTTCGAGGTGGTGCGACGGCACACCCCCGAGCTCGTCGCCGTGCCCGAGGGCCGCATCTGCACCGAGATGATCCGGCTCTACCAGAGCGAGGGCATCATCGCCGAGCCCGCCGGGGCGCTCGCACCGGCGGCGCTGGAGGGCCTGGGCGACCTGCGCGGCCTCACGGTCGTCGTGGTGGTGTCCGGCGGCAACAACGACCTGCTGCGCTACCCCGAGGTGATGGAGCGCTCGCTCATCCACGAGGGCCTCAAGCACTACTTCCTCGTGGACTTCCCGCAGGAGCCGGGCATGCTGCGGCAGTTCCTCGACGAGGTGCTCGGCCCGGACGACGACATCGCGCTCTTCGAGTACGTCAAGCGCAACAACCGCGAGACCGGCCCGGCCCTGGTCGGCATCGAGCTCGGGGCACGCGAGGACCTCGCGCCGCTCCTGGAACGGCTGGACGCCAGCTCGATGGAGGTCGAGCCCATCCAGCCCGACAGCCCGCTCTTCCGCTTCATCCTCTGAGCACCGGACGCGTGGCCGGGCCGCACCGGACGCGTGGCCGGGCCGCACCGGACGCGTGGCCGGGCCGCACCGGACGCGTGGCCGGGCGTCAGTGGCTGGTGCCGGCCTTCCAGTAGCCGCAGAAGCTGATCTGCTTCTTCGGTATGCCGTGGCGCACCCAGTGGCGGCGCGCGGCGGTGGCGAGGTCGGACTCGCCCGCGACCCAGGCATACACCGGGCCCTCGGGCACCGGCACCTCCTGCAGGGCCGCGAGGACGGACGCCCCGGGGGTCGCCCCCGCCGGACGCACCACCCAGCGGACCTCGATGCCCTCCGGCGCCGGGAGCGCCTGCCGGTCGTCGGGGTGCGGCACCTCGACGACCGCCGTGCCGCGGGCCTGGCTCGGGGCGTGCCGCAGGATGCCGGCGAGCGCCGGCAGCGCCGACTCGTCGGCGGCCAGCAGCAGGGGCGCCTCCTCGAGCGGGTGGTAGATCGCCCCCTCGTCGATGATGGCCACCTCGTCCCCCACCTCGCAGCGCTGCGCCCAGAGTGAGGCGGGGCCGGCGTCACCGTGCTCCTCGCTGCCGTGGACGACGAAGTCGACGTCGAGCTCGGGCCCGTCCACCCCGTGCTCGCGGTAGGCGCGGACCGTGTAGTTCCGGATGACCGGACGCTGGGCGGCCGGGACGAGCATGAACTTCGCGTAGGCCGCCGTGGTCAGCTGGTCCGGGACGTGCCGCAGCGAGTCCGCGCCGCCGGTGGGCAGGAAGAGCCGGAACCACTGGTCGTCACCGATGACCTCGAAGTCGGTCAGGTCGGCGCCCCCGAGGGTGGTCCGGGCGAAGGTGGGGGTGGGGCGGTGGGCGCCGCGCACCCGGAGGCGCAGGGCGCGCGCGACCCGGGGCTTGCGCCGGGTGGCCTGCAGGTTGCTCTTGGCCATGGTGATCGGTCTCCTGCGGTGGGGGCGACGGGGCGGGGTGGTTCCGACCACCCAGGGCCAGCATATACATTAGGTTCGCCTTGCCTAACTCGACTAAGGAGAACCATGCGATCCTCTCGCGGCCGCGTCCTCGGCGCCGCCTCCGCGCTCACCCTCGCCCTGGCGCTGACCGCCTGCGGTGAGTCCTCCGGCTCCTCCGAGGAGGCCGACGCCGAGGCGGGCGCCACCGAGGGCTCCTCCGACGGCGCGGCCGAGGGCGCCTTCCCCGTGACCGTCCAGCACGCCTTCGGCGAGACCACCATCGAGGAGCAGCCCGAGCGGGTCGCCTCGGTCGCCTGGGCCAACCACGAGGTGCCGCTGGCCCTCGGCATCGTGCCGGTCGGCATGAGCGAGGCGACCTGGGGCGACGACGACGACAACGGCGTGCTGCCGTGGGTCGAGGACGCGCTCGCCGAGATGGACGCCGAGACCCCGGTCCTCTTCGACGAGACCGACGGCATCGACTTCGAGGCCGTCGCCGACACCGAGCCGGACGTCATCCTCGCCGCCTACTCCGGCCTCACCCAGGAGGAGTACGACACGCTCAGCCAGATCGCTCCGGTCGTGGCCTACCCCGAGCTGGCCTGGGGCACCACGTGGCAGCAGATGGTCGAGCTCAACAGCCAGGCCCTGGGCCTGGCCGAGGAGGGCGACGCCCTGGTCGAGGAGCTGGAGGGCTATGTCTCCGACACCGTGGCCGACTACCCCGAGCTCGAGGGCATGAGCGCGATGTTCAGCTCGCACAGCACCGACGACCTGAGCCAGGTGGGCTTCTACACGACCAACGACCCGCGCGCGCTCTTCCTCGAGGAGCTCGGGATGACCACGCCCGAGCTGGTCGCCGAGCGGTCCGCGGAGAGCGACACCTTCTACGAGACGGTGAGCGCGGAGAACGCCGACCTGCTCGAGGACGTCGACCTGCTGGTGACCTACGGCGACGACGCCCTGCTCACCCAGCTGCAGGACGACGCCCTCGTCTCGGAGATCCCGGCCGTGGAGGACGGCGCCGTCGTCATGCTGGAGAACGACACCCCGCTCGCCGCCGCTGCCAACCCCTCGCCGCTCGCTCTCGAGTGGGGCCTGACCGACTTCCTCGACCTGGTCTCCGCCGCCGCAGAGAAGAGCCGGTGACCGACACCCTCACCGCCGCCCCGCCGGACGCCGCGACCCCCGCGGCGCGCCGGCGGGTCGGCACGCGGGCATACCGCCTCACCACCCTCGTCGCGGCGCTCGGCGCGCTGGTGCTCGCCGGCGTCCTGTCCGTCACCTTCGGCGCCCGCGAGATCGCGTATGCCGACCTCGTCGCCGCGCTCGGTGGCGCGCAGGACAACATCTCGCAGGCCGCCGTGGCGCAGCGGGTCCCTCGCACCTTCCTGGCCATGCTCGTGGGCGCCGCCCTCGGGCTGGCCGGCGCCGTCATGCAGGGCGTCACCCGCAACCCTCTCGCCGACCCCGGCATCCTCGGGGTCACCTCGGGCGCCTCGCTGGCGGTGGTGGTCGGCATCGCCTTCTTCGGGCTGTCGACCTCCGGCGGCTACATCTGGGTGGCGATCCTCGGCGCCGCGGTCGCGGCCGCCGTCGTCTACGCCATCGGCTCGATGGGGCGCGGTGGCGCCACCCCGCTCAAGCTGGCCCTGGCCGGGGCCGCGATGTCGGCGGCCTTCTCCTCCCTCGTCAGCGCCATCCTGCTGCCGCGGATCCAGGTCATGGACTCCTTCCGGTTCTGGCAGATCGGCGGTGTCGGCGGGGCGACGCCGGAGAAGATCACCGTGGCCCTCCCCTTCCTGCTCGTCGGCACGCTGCTGTCCTTCCTCGTCGCCCGGGGTCTGAACTCGCTGGCGCTCGGCGACGACCTGGCCGCCGGGCTGGGCGAGCGGGTGGCGCTGACCCGTGCCCTCGCCGCGGTCGGGGCGGTGACGCTGTGCGGCGCGGCGACCGCGGTGGCCGGACCGATCGGCTTCGTCGGCCTGGTCGTCCCGCACGCCTGCCGGCTCGTGGTCGGCACCGACCACCGGTGGCTGCTCCCGCTGTCCATGCTCGTGGGGGCGGTCCTGCTCACCCTCGCCGACGTCGTGGGGCGGGTCGTGGCGCGGCCGGCGGAGGTCGACGTGGGCATCATCACCGCGCTCATCGGCGCGCCGGTCTTCATCATCATCGTGCGTCGCATGCGGGCGAGGGCGCTGTGAGCACGACCTCCACGGCCCCTCCCGCTCTCTCCCCGCTGCGTGCCGGGCGTCGGCGCCGTGCCGCGAGCCGTCGACGCGCCGCCGCCCTCCTCGGGGTGCTGGTGCTCGCGCTCTTCGCGCTGAGCCTCATGGTGGGCCAGACGTTCTACGGCCCCGGCGAGGTGTGGCGGGTCGTCCTCGGGCAGGACGTGCCCGGCGCCTCCTTCACCGTCGGGACGCTCCGGCTGCCGCGCGCCGTCCTCGGGCTGGTCGCCGGCGCCGCCCTCGGGATCGCGGGCGTGACCTTCCAGACCATGCTGCGCAACCCCCTCGCCTCCCCCGACATCATCGGCATCAGCGCCGGGGCCAGCGCCGCCGCCGTGGTCGGCATCGTGGTGCTGCGGGTGGACGAGGCGCTGGTGTCCGGGATGGCGATCGTGGCAGCGCTGGTGACGGCGCTGGTCATCTACCTGCTCGCCTACCGCGACGGCGTCCTCGGCACACGGCTCATCCTCATCGGCATCGGCATCGCGGCGATGCTGGACTCCGTCGTGGCCTACGTCATCGTGCGCGCCGCCGCGTGGGACCTGCAGGTGGCCATGCGCTGGCTGACCGGGAGCCTCAACGGCGCCACGTGGGGCATCGTGCTGCCGCTCGTCGTGGCGGCGGCGGTGCTCATGCCGGCGCTGCTCGCCCAGTCCCGGCAGCTGGAGCTCCTCCAGCACGGGGACGACACCGCCAGCGCCCTCGGCGTGCGGGTGGAGCGCACCCGGCTGACCGTCATCGTGGCCGCGGTGGCGCTCATCGCCTTCGCGACCGCCGCGGCGGGCCCCATCGCCTTCGTCGCCTTCCTCGCCGGGCCGATCGCGGCTCGCGTCGTCGGACCGGGGGGCTCGCTCATGATCCCCGCGGCGCTCACCGGCGCCCTGCTCGTGCTGGCGGCCGACCTCGCCGGGCAGCACCTCTTCGGCACCCGCTACCCGGTGGGCGTCATCACCGGGGTCCTCGGGGCGCCCTACCTCGTCTACCTGCTCATCCGCACCAACCGCGCCGGAGGCTCGTTGTGACCGACTCGCACACCCTCGTCGCCGAGCGCGTCAGCCTCGGCTACGGCGACCGCACCGTCGTCGACGGTCTCGACCTCACGGTGCCCCCGGGCCGCATCACGGCCGTCGTCGGCGCCAACGCCTGCGGCAAGTCCACGCTGCTGCGCGCGCTCTCCCGGCTGCTGGCGCCCTCGCAGGGCCAGGTGGTCCTCGACGGCAAGGCCGTGCACACCCAGCCCACCAAGGCCGTGGCGCGCACCATGGGTCTGCTGCCGCAGAGCCCCCTCGCCCCGGAGGGGATCGCCGTGGCCGACCTGGTGGCCCGTGGACGCAGCCCGCACCAGCGGATGCTGTCCCGGTGGGCCGTCGCCGACGAGCAGGCGGTCCAGGAGGCGCTGGAGCTGACCGGGACGAGCGACCTGGTGGACCGGGCGGTCGACGAGCTCTCCGGCGGTCAGCGCCAGCGCGTGTGGATCGCCATGGCCCTCGCGCAGCAGACCGACATCCTCCTGCTGGACGAGCCCACGACCTACCTCGACATCTGTCACCAGATCGAGGTGCTCGACCTGCTCACCGACCTCAACCGCACCCGCGGCACGACCATCGTCATGGTGCTGCACGACCTCAACCTCGCCGCGCGCTACGCCGACCACCTCGTCGCGATGTGCGGAGGCCGGCTGCTGGCCGGAGGGCGGCCCGAGGACGTGCTCACCGCCGCGACCGTCGAGAAGGTCTTCGGGCTGCGCAGCCAGGTCGTGGCCGACCCCGTCTCCGGCAAGCCGATGGTCCTGCCCATCGGCCGTCACCACGCCCTCCAGCCCGTCACGCACGCCTGAGCCGCACCGGACGCGCGGTCAGGACGCACCGGACGTGTGGTCGGGACACACCAGACGTGTGGTCGGGACACACCAGACGTGTGGACGGGACACACCGGACGCGCGGTCAGGACGCACCGGACGCGCGTTCAGGACACACCAGACGTGTGGTCGGGACACACCAGACGTGTGGTCGGGACACACCGGACGCGCGTCCGGTGCGGCGCGGACGAGGTGACGGCAGGAGCAGCGGCGTCGTGACTGCCACGATGGGGGTATGCCGCGCGTCCAGATCCCTCCGACCCGGACCCGGTACTGGCTCATGGTCGGCCTGTGGTCCCTGATGCTCGCGACTACTGCTCTCCGCCTGGTCGACGGAGTCCGGGACGGTGCTGCCTGGTTGGTCGTCGACCTCGTGCTCTCCCTGGGCACGGCCGCGCTGCTCGTCCTGACCCTGACCGGCGCCCTGACTGTCACCGCCGACGCAGACGGGCTGCACGGCCACTGGTTCTACGGCCGTCGCCTGGTCCCGTGGGGCGAGGTCACCGAGATCCGGCCGGCTCCCAGCTACCCGGAGCGCCTGGTCATCCGCGGCGAGACCCGCAGGACCCTGGTCGAGGGGATGAAGCCGGCCGATGACGAGGTGGCCCTGCTGCATACCTGGCACGAGAGGGCGATCAGTGGCCCCTGACCGTCCTCAGCGCGCGTCCGGTGCGTCCTGACCGCGCGTCCGGTGCGGCCTGACCGCGCGTCCGGTGTGTCCTAACCGCGCGTCCGGTGCGTCCTGACCGCGCGTCCGGTGCGGGCTCACCGCGCGTCCGGTGCGCCGGCGGGGGCCAGCTCGGCCCCGCCCGCATCCCCGGCCGCCGGGTCGTCCTCCACCTCGTCGGGGCGGTGGCGGCCGGCGTGGTCCACCCGTCGCGGCCACCAGAAGCGCTCGCCGAGCACCCGGACGATCGCCGGGACGAGCACCGTCCGCACCAGCAGGGTGTCGAGCAGCACACCGATGCAGATCACCACACCGATCTGGGCCAGCACCACCAGCGGCAGCACGCCGAGGACCGCGAACACCGCCGCCAGCAGGATGCCGGCCGAGGTGATGACGCCACCGGTGGCGCTCAGCGCCCGCAGCACGCCGTCGCGCGTCCCGTGCACGCCGGCCTCCTCCAGCGTCCGGGTGATGAGGAAGATGTTGTAGTCGACCCCCAGCGCGACGAGGAAGAGGAAGGCCAGCAGCGGCATGCTGGCGTCGATCGCCCCGAAGCCGAAGACGCCGGTGAACAGCCACCACGAGACCCCAATCGCCGCGCAGAAGGTCGCGACCACGGAGGCCACGAGGATGACCGGGGCCAGGACCGAGCGCAGCAGACCCATGAGCGCCAGCAGCACCAGCGCGAGGATGAGCGGCATGACGACGAAGCGGTCGCGCACGTTGCCGTCGGACTCGTCCAGCGCCGAGGCGTCGCCCCCCGTGACGTGGGTGTCGGCATAGCCGTCCACGGCGGCACGCACCTCCCCGACGGCCTCCTGGGCGGCCTCGCTCCCGGGCTCCGCCTCCAGCACGACCTGCACCTGACCGATGCCGTCGACCGGCTCGACCGGCGTCACCTGGGTGACCCCGTCGACGTCCTCCACCGCGGCCGCGAGCTCCTCCACCTGCGCCTCGTCGCCGCGGGTGACCACCACCAGCGGGTCGGAGGTCCCGGCCGGGAAGGACTCGCCCAGCCGCTCGGCCGCGGTGATCGCCTCGGGCGTCTCGAGGAACTGGTCCTCCGGGGCCAGCCCGCTGCTGATCTGGGTGATGCCGAACGCCAGGGCTGCGAGCAGGGTGAGGGTCCCGGCGATGTAGGCCGCGGGGGCCTTCGCCACGGCGTCACCGATGCGGCGCCACAGCGAGCGCGACTCCGCGAGCACGGCCTGCCCCTCGCGCGGCACCTGGGGCCAGAAGACCCAGCGCCCGAAGACGACGAGCGCACCCGGGAGGACGAGCAGCACGAAGGCCATCGCCACCAGGACGCCGACCGCGCAGGCCAGCCCCAGACCGCGGGTCGAGGGGAAGACCGACAGCAGCAGGCACAGCACGCCGACGACGACCGTGCTGGCGCTCGCGATGATCGCCTCGGCCGCGCGGCGCAGCGCCAGCGCCATGGCCTCGTGCCGGGAGGAGTGGGTGCGCAGCTCGTCGCGGTAGCGGCTGATGAGCAGCAGCGCGTAGTTGGTGCCGGCACCGAAGACCAGGACCGACAGGATGCCGATGGTCGACTCGTCCCAGGGGATGCCGAAGAGCTTGAGCACGTGCGTCGCCGCGCTGGCGGCGGTCTGGTCCGCAACGCCGACGACGAGCAGCGGGATGACCCACAGGATCGGGCTGCGGTAGGTCACGATGAGCAGGAGCGCCACGACGGCAGCGGTGGTCCCGAGCAGCGTGATGTTGGCGCCGTCGAAGACGGAGGCCAGGTCGGCCTCGATCGCGGCCGGGCCGGTGACCTGCGCCGTCACACCGTCGGGTATGCCGTCGGCCAGGTCGGTGCGCAGCTGCGTCACCACCTGCTGGGTGTCGGTCGCGGTCGGCGCGTCCAGGTCGATGACGCTGATCGCCGCCGTGCCGTCCTCGGCGGGGATGACCGGGTAGTCACCGCTCAGCCCTGGCGGGGGTCCACCACCCTCCTGGCCGGCCCCCTCGGGAGCACCCGCCCCCTCGCGAGCGCCACCCCCCTCGGCCCCCTCGGGAGTACCGGACCCCTCGGGAGCGCCACCCCCCTCGGCCCCCTCGGGAGCACCGGCCCCCTCACCCGACCCCTGGGTGGCCGGCGGCTCGGCGCCCTCGGGGGCGACGTCCTCCATGAGCTGGGCGAGCTGGGGCAGCGACGCCTCGATGTCGGAGTCGGCGGTGAAGAGCACGATCGCCGTCTTGCTGCCCTCGTCGGGCAGCTCGTCCAGCAGCGCCTGACCCTGGGTGCTGTCGAAGCCGGCCGGCAGGGTGTCCAGGGCGGACGCGCTGCGCTCGGCCTGGCCGACCCCGGCGATGAGGCCGACGCCGAGCAGCAGCCCGACCAGCGCGATGATCCAGGACCGAGGTGCGGTGAGCGTGGTCACGAGGCGAGACATCTGGGGTCCTCCGGCGTAGGCTGAGACGGAATCGTCAGGCAAGTACCTAACCAAGTGAGCAATCTAGTGACCGAAAGTAGCACAGGACAGCCCCCGGTGACGAGCCAGGAGGCGGCGTCGCCCCCGGCGGGGCAGGACCCGGTGCGCCCCGAGGTGGGGCCGCAGACCCGGTGGGTCGACGCGTGGCAGCCCGGCCCGGTGCTGGACACCCTGCGCCGGCTCCTCGACAGCGGTCGCCGCGCCACCCCGGCACTCGCGCGCCGGGCCGGGCTCACGCATACCGAGCTGGCCGTGCTCGAGCACCTCATGGAGGACCCGGCAGGGCCCAGCGAGCTCGCCCAGCGTCTCGGCGTGACGACGGCCGCCGCCAGCGGGATCGTCGACCGGCTCGTCTCCCGCGGGCACGCGCAGCGCCAGCCGCACCCCACCGACCGCCGCCGCACCGCGGTGGTCGCCACCCCCAGCGGGCGCGAGGAGCTCATGGGGCACCTCATGCCGATGTTCGCCGAGCTGGCGCAGGTGGAGGCCTCGCTCACGGACGCCGAACGCGAGGTCGTGCTGCGCTTCCTCACCGACGCGGACCGGGCCGTCGGGCGCCTGCTGTGAGCCGCACCTAGACTGACGTGATGAGCCAGCAGGCTGGCGAGCACACGCAGGAGACGACGCCCGGGCGCACGGGAGCCGTGGCGATCACCATCTCCGACCGCAGCTCCGACGGACGCCGCGAGGACGAGAGCGGGCGACTCCTGGTCGCCGCGCTCCGCGACCTCGGGTATGCCGTCCCCCCCTCGATCGTCGTCCCGGACGGTGTCGAGTCGGTCGCCGACGCGCTGCGGGCGGCCGTCGCCGACGGCGCCCGCCTCGTCGTCACGACCGGCGGCACCGGCATGGGTCCTCGCGACCTCACGCCCGAGGGGACCCGGCAGGTCATCACCCGGGAGAACCCCGGCATGGCCGAGCTCATGCGCCGGGAGGGATCCCGCCAGACCCCCTACGCCGCGGTGTCGCGCGGGGTGGTCGGGGTCGTCGACTGGCCGGCCGAGCGCGGCGTCGGCGGCACCCTCGTCATCAACCTGCCCGGCCGCCCGGCCGCCGTCACCGAGGGCATGGACATCATCGGGTCGTTGCTGCGGCACGTGCTCTCGCAGGTCAGCGGGGGTGACCACACGTGGTGACCCGGGACCCGCTCATCGACACCTACGGCCGCGTCCACCGCGACCTGCGCATCTCGGTGACCGACCGCTGCTCGCTGCGCTGCACCTACTGCATGCCCGAGGACGGCGTGCCCTGGCTGCCCCGGGCCACGATGCTCACCACCGAGGAGGTCGTGCGTCTCGCCGACGTGGCGGTGTCCATGGGCATCGACGAGATNNGTCAACGTCAGCCTGGACACGCTGCGGCGCGACGTCTTCATCGCCCTGGCCAAGCGGGACCGGCTGGCCGACACCCTCGCCGGGGTCCACGCCGCTGCCGAGGCAGGCCTGGTCCCGGTCAAGATCAACACCGTCCTCATGCGCGGGATCAACGACGCCGTCGAGGACGTCGTGGCCCTGCTGACCTTCGCCCTCGAGCACGCCTACGAGCTGCGCTTCATCGAGCAGATGCCGCTGGACGCCCAGCACGGCTGGGACCGCTCGCAGATGATCAGCGGCGCCGAGATCCTGGACATGCTGCGCACCGGTTACGACCTCACCCCCCAGCCGGACGAGTCCCGCGGCAGCGCACCGGCCGAGCTCTTCGACGTCCGGCCCCTGGGGGCCTCCCCCGACAGCCGGCCGCTCGGCACCGTCGGCGCCATCGCCTCGGTGACGATGCCGTTCTGCGGCAGCTGCGACCGCGTCCGGCTCACCGCCGACGGCATGATCCGCAACTGCCTCTTCGCCGCCGGGGAGACCGATCTGCGGACCCCCCTGCGCGAGGGCGCCTCGGACGACGAGCTGGCCGCGCTGCTCCGGGGCTCGATCACCGCCAAGCTGCCCGGGCACGGCATCAACCAGCCCGACTTCCTGCAGCCGCCCCGGCCCATGAGCGCCATCGGCGGCTGAGCCGGCCCGACCCGCCGAACCGCCGCGGCCGCGCACACCCCGAACCCGACCCCACGGGGTCGGGCCAGAGGTCGCACCGTCGGCCGAGAGGTCAGACCCCGGCGCCGACCGGCTCCTTCTCGCCGCCCTCGCCGTCCTCCCCGGTGCTGCCCGCGTCGGCCCGGGCCTCCTCGTGGGCTCTCCGGTCCAGCGCCTTGCCCCGCCGCAGCTCCCAGTAGGCGGCGACGAAGTAGATCACCGTGCCGGTGATGGCGATGGTGTAGAACGTGTTGCGCTGCGTCAGGTAGGTGTAGATGTCCGGGCTGGCGAGGAAGACCACCAGGGCGTCGACGAGGATGACGGCGAGCGCGAGCATCCAGACCCCCCGCAGCACGCGGGTCAGCGTGGACGTGTCCTTGACGTGCCCCGGCAGCGACTTCGCCTGCTCGCGCTTGAACGCCTGGGCGCGTTCGAGGAACAGCTCGTTGTCCTTCACCTCCTCCGTGTAGTCGTCGGCGGCTCCGGCCCGTCGGGCCAGGGCGACGTAGAGCAGGCTGGCGACGATCCACGCGGGCACGAAGGCGAAGTAGGGCGAGATGATCTGGGTGATGTTCAGCACGGCACCCAGGCCGAAGGCGGTCCCCCAGGCGATGATGGCGGGCACGTTGGTGACCCCCTTGAACCGCGCCCAGTACTCCGTGAGGCCGAAGCGGGGGAAGAGCTTGTGCTCGGCATACACGATGCCGCCGACCGGCGCCAGGAGGACCCCGGCCCAGGTCACCAGCGGGGCGTAGTTGCGGTAGACGAACGGGAAGCACGCGACGACCACGACGATGACGCCGACGATGAGGGTCGCCCGACCGCGCGACATCGACGGGAAGACGCCCTGGGTGGCCAGCCCCGCGCGGTAGAGGTTGGCGTTGGCGGTCGTCCAGCCCGCGACCACGACCGTGACGTAGCCGGCCCACCCCAGGGCGACCCAGGAGACGTCGCCCGGGGACAGGACGGTGATGCTCGTCAGCGTGAGCGCGGCGGTGGCGGCGCCCATGAGACCGGCGGAGAACCAGGCGACGTAGTGACCGAAGAGCATGCCGGTCGAGGTCATGAGCCCGTGCCAGCCCTTGCGGGCGTAGCGCAGGAGCGCCATGTCGATCATCCCCGCGTGGGCGAAGCTGTTGGCCGCCCACGCCAGGCCGGCGACCTCGATCATCCCGATGCCAGGCTCCCCCTCGGGCGTGACGCCGGTGAAGACCGTCGCCCCGGCGATGTCGACGAACTCGCCGAAGCTGCCGATGGTGGTCACGCCGGTGACCGACTCGGCGACGGCCGGCAGCAGCACGAGACCACCGACGGTGAACATCGTCGCGAGCCACGGCCCGCAGATCGTCGCGAACTCGGCGAGCGCGTTGAACCCGAACACCGCGACGAGCACGGCGACGATGCTGAAGGCCACGACGAGGATGACGAAACCGAGATGCGTGGGGTATGCCTCCGCCTGGGTCGGGATGCCGATGACCCGTTGGACGGCGGTCGCCGACACGGTGAGCATGGCCGCGGAGATGACGGCGAAGACGATCGCGTTGGCGAGGTTGTAGATCCGGGAGATCGAGCCGCCGCCGAACCGCAGCAGGTAGGTGTAGACGCTCAGCCCGACCTCGCGGGCGACCGGGGTGGTGATGAGCCAGAAGGTGAGGACGGCCAGGGCGTTGCCGATGAGCAGCCCGATGAGCACATCCCAGATCCCGGCGCCGAGGATGACGAAGGTGGCGCCGAAGACGAACTCGGTCCCGGCGACGTTCTCCGCGGCGTAGAGGCCGGCGAAGTGCTTGGCGCCGTGCTTCTCGTGCTCGCCGACGGGCAGCAGCTCAGGGTCGGTGTTGGCGATCTGGCGGTCGATCTGCTCGGCGGTCCGTGCCATCGCGGTCAGTCCTCGGTGCTCTCGGAGTCGGCCTCGGCGTCCTCCTGGTCGGCGAGCAGTCGGGTCTGCTCGATGGTCTGGTCGGCGACCCACTGGCTGCGCTCCAGCGCCTCGTCCAGGTCGAGGTCGCCGGTGACGGCCTGGGTCAGCTGCTGCCCGACGGCGTTGCCGAGGCTCTGGAAGGCGGGCACGTCGACGTACTGCATGCCGACGTAGGGGACCGGCTCCGAGCTCGGCTCGGTGATGTCGGAGGTGCGGATCGACTCCAGGGTCAGCTCGGCGAAGGGCTCGGCGGCCTCCAGGTAGTCGGGGTTGTCGTAGAGGTCGACCCGGCTCCCCGGCGGCACCGCCGCCCAGCCCCGGTCCTCGGCGACGAGCGCGGCATACTCGCTGGACGTCGCCCAGGTGACGAACGCGCGCGCGAGCTCGCTGTTGTCGGAGGACGCCGGGATGGCGAGCGCCCACGACCAGAGCCAGTTGCTCGCCCGCCCCTCGGGCGTGCCCGGCGCCCGGGCGAAGCCGACGTCCTCGGCCACCGTCGAGGCCTCCGGGTCGGTGACGAAGCTGGCGGCCGAGGTGGCGTCGACCCAGACCGCGCACTCCCCCTCCTGGAAGAGGGCGAGGTTCTCGCTGTAGCCGGCCTCGGCGACACCCTCGGGCGCCAGGGCGGCGAGGGCGAGGTAGGTCTCGGCGGCCGCGCGCCACTGCTCGCTGTCGAGCGTGGCGCGCCAGTCCTCGTCGAACCAGCGGGCGCCGTAGGAGTGGGCCATCGCGGTGACGACGGCGCCGTTCTCGCCCCAGCCGGCCTTGCCGCGGATGCAGGCGCCGGCCGTGTCGGTCTGCTCGTCGACGGCGGTGGCGGCAGCGAGCACGTCCTCCCACGTCGGCTCGTCGGGCATCTCGACCCCGACCTCCTCGAGCAGGTCGGTGCGGTACATCGTCATGCTCGACTCGCCGTAGAAGGGAGCCGCCTGCATGGTCCCGTCCGCGCTGAGGGCGTCCCGCACCTCCGGCACGAAGGCCTCGGGGTCGAACCCCTCCGGCATGTCGGTGAGGGGTGTCAGCAGCTCCTGACCGGCCCAGACCTGCGCCTCGTAGGTCCCGACGGTCGCCACGTCGAAGCGGCCGGCGCCCGTGCCGACGTCGGTCGAGACCGTCTCCCGGAGCTCGTTCTCCCCCTCGCGCACCCACTCGATCTCGACGCCGGGGTGCTCGTCGAGGAAGGCGGTGCTCAGGTCCTGCAGCACGTCCAGGTCGCCGTTGTCGACGACGGCGACGGTGAGGGTGTCGGGGCCGGTGTCCTCCTCGCCGCTGCACCCGGCCAGGGCCAGCAGCGACATCGCACCGACGAGCGCCCCCGCCCTGCCGGCGCGCGCCGGGGACGGTCGCCGCGAGGCGGGTGCGGACGGCTCTGGTCGCATGCGGTGACTCCTTCGTCAGGGGCGCCGGGCCCGCTCGGGTCCGTCGACCGACCCCCGGACCACCAGGCTGAATGACCCCGCCCGAGCGTCAGCTCCTCGCTCATGTGAGCATCACCCGATGCACGTATGAGACACCTCTAGCAAACGACAGGTGGAAGGACCTGTCAAGGTGGGGCGCCGAGGGCCGCTGCCGGCCCTGGCGGCGTTCGCCGGCGGGGTGGCTGCGGCTCCGGCGCGTCGCCGGGGACCGGGGGCTCAGCCGCCGGCGAAGGGCGGCAGCACGTCCAGGACGGCGTCGTGGCGCAGCGGCAGGGCCGGGTCGGCGACGTACTGACCGTCGTGCAGGACCGTGCTCAGGGCCAGGACCCGGGTGAGCTCGGCCCCGTGCCGCTCGCGCAGGTCGGCGAGCAGCGAGCCGAGGTCGTCCGCCTCGACGTGCTCGCTCTCGGTGCCGGCGGCCTCGGCGGCCGCGGCGAAGAACCTCACCGTCGCCATGGGGCCAGTCTCGCAGATGCTCCGGTATGTCGCGCCGGGACCTCAGCACCGCAGGTCGCGCACCCGGCGCCGCTCCAGCAGGACGTGCTCGCCACGCCGGTCGAGCTGGGTCCCGCCGTCCTCGTACCAGCCGTGCCGGCCGTAGAACTTGGCCGCCCGCTCGTTGCCGTCGAGCACCCAGAGGTGCGCCTCGGCATACCGGCAGGCGCGCAGGTGGTCCTCCACGGCGAGCAGCAGCCGGTGCCCGATCCCGGAGGACCACCGGCTGGGCAGGACGTAGAGCGCGTGCAGCTGTCCGGACGCCTCGCGGTCCGCGTCCGTGGAGGCCCCACCGATGGCCCACCCGACCACGACGCCGTCGAGCTCGGCCACCAGCTCACGGTCGTGCAGATGGCTGTGGCGCCGGCCCCACGTCCTGCGCCGGCGTGCGGCCTCGGTCGCCGGATCCAGCGCGGCCAGCAGGGGCTCCGGCACCAACCCGCGGTATGCCGCCCGCCACCCGGCGACCCGCAGGGCCGCGATGGCCTCGGCGTCGTCCGGCACCGCGCGACGCAGCAGGAGGCCCATGACCTCCAGGCTCGACCATCCGAGGAGCCTGCGCCACCGGCGGTGTCCCCTCTGCCAGCCGGTTCGTCATCTGTCAGCCTCGTCGTCATCCATCAGCCCCCTCGAAGGGGCTGCCAGCTGACAAGCCGGAGGACAGATGACGACGCGGCTGTCAGAGGGCAGCCGTCGGGGTGGGGCCGGGTGGGTCGCGGTGAGGCGCACCGACCGGAGCCGGGTGGAGCGGGGTGGGGTGGCAGCCGACCGGAGCCGGGCGGGGCGGGAGTGCTCGATCCTCGAGGCTGCGCCCGACCCTGACCTCACGGGTCCCAGCGCCGCAGGTCCTCCCAGGTGTCGATGTCCCCGAGGTGCTCAGGGCCGACGACGACGTCGTGCCAGCTCAGGTCGGCGACGAGCGTCCGCATGGCGGCGTGCCGCGGCTGCCCGACGCGCTGCAGCGCGGACCGGAGGGCGGTCTGCCGGTAGACCGCGAGCAGCCACTGGCGGCGGCCCTGGCCGTCCACAGGGCCCACGGCGTCGACGGACGGGTCGGCCCCGGGGAGGGCGTCGCGAAGCAGGCCCAGGCCCACGGTGGCCGCCGGTTGGTCGACGGCACAGACGGCGACCCAGGCCGCCGGCGCAGGGTCCGGGGTCGCGGCGCCACCACGGCCCGCTGCCGGGGCCTCGGGCACCGCCGACCCGACGCCGTCGAGCAGGTCCAGCCCCGCGGCGATGCCGGCCACGGGCCCACCGCCGGGCGGGTCCTCGAGCGTGCGGTGCACGCCGTCGGGGACGGGGGTGTCGCCGACCACCACGACCCGGCCGCCGAGGTCGACGTCGAGGACGCGCTCCAGCAGGGTGCGGCCGTCGACGACCAGCGCGGCCTTGTCGGCGCCGCCGAGGCGCTCCCCCCGCCCACCGGCGAGGACGACCAGGTCGACGGCGGGCAGCTCGCCGCCGACACCGTGCGCCCCGTGCCCGGGCCCGCCCTCGGGATCACGGCCACCGCGCTCGTCGCCGGGCTCCACGTCCGTCATCAGCAGGTCGGCAGCCAGGCCGTCAGTAGCTCGGCAGGGTCGGGTCCACCTGCTCGATCCACGCCAGGATGCCGCCGGTCATGACGCTCACCTCGTCGTGACCGAGCCGCACCAGGTGAGCCGCCGCGCGCTGCGCCCGCGGGCCGGCCTTGCAGTAGACGACGACCGGTCCCGGTGGCAGGTGGTGGTCCAGGTCCTCCCAGCTGAGGACCTCTCCCACGGGGACGAGGAGGGCTCCCGGGACGGTGCCGAGCTCGTGCTCCGCCGGCTCCCGCACGTCCAGCACCACGGGCACCGCCCCCGCGGAGCCGTCCCCCGTGGGGCAGGAGCCGACGACGTCGGGCCGGGTGGGCACCTCACCACCACCGGCGGCGGACGACGGGGAGCCTGCCCCGAGCATCGCGGCCACCTCTGCGGCACCGAGCTCGGGCAGCGGCACGACCGGCCGGAGCTGCTCGCGCTGCTCCGGCTGCACCACGGCGCCGACCGGACGCAGCGGCACCTCCCGCGTGCGCTGGGTGAGGGCGTCGACGAGCAGGACGCGACCGACCAGCGGCTCCCCGAAGCCGCAGACCAGCTTGACCACCTCCG
This sequence comes from Serinicoccus chungangensis, assembly GCF_001483745.1. Classification (GTDB taxonomy): domain Bacteria; phylum Actinomycetota; class Actinomycetes; order Actinomycetales; family Dermatophilaceae; genus Ornithinicoccus; species Ornithinicoccus chungangensis_A. The sequence goes on from NZ_LQBL01000033.1 coordinate 58,415, forward strand.
CCGCCATGATCGAGCCCACCTGGCCGACGAGCGCCCCGAGCACCCCCGCCTCCGAGCAGCTGGGCACGTCCTCCGCGCGCGGGGGCACCGGGAAGAGGTCCCGCAGCGACACCGCGTCCTCGACGTCCGGCACGAAGGTCGACAGCTGCGCGTCGAAACGCAGCACCGCGGCCCACACGAGGGGGATCCCCAGGGCGACGCAGGCGTCGGACACGGCATACCGGGTCGGGAAGTTGTCCGCACCGTCGAGCACGACGTCGTGCCCGCGCAGCAGCTCCTGGGCGTTGTCCGCGTCGATGCGGGTATGCCGCACGGTCACCGACACGTCCGGGTTCAGCCCGCGCACGAAGGCCTCGGCAGAGGCTCCCTTGGGGGTGCCCACGGCGTCGGCGCGGTGGATGACCTGGCGCTGCAGGTTGGTGAGCTCGACGTCGTCGTCGTCGATGACCGTGAGGTGCCCGACGCCGGCGGCGGCCAGGTAGGCCAGCACCGGGCTGCCGAGCCCGCCCGCACCGATCACGGCCACCCGGGCGCGGAGCAGGCGGCGCTGCGCGGTCATGCCCAGTCCGGGCACCAAGAGGTGGCGCGAGTAGCGGGTCACCTGCTCGGGCGTCAACGGCGGGCCGGGCTCGACCAGCGGCGGCAGGGAGGTCATGGACCCAGTGTGCACGCTCGCCGCGCGCGGCTCACCGCCGTGCCGGGGCGGGGATGCGGCCGGAGCCGTCGCGCTGCACGACGCCCTCGCCCACGAGGCGGCTGAGCCAGGGGTGGTCCGGCTCGGCTCCCCACCGCTCGCGCCAGACGGCGGCGTGGGCCCGGGCGTAGCGCGCCTCCTGGTCCGGCGTCAGCCGCTCGCTGGGCTGGCGGTAGGCCTCCGCGCCGCCGACCCAGACCAGGGTCCCGCCCGCCCGGGACACGACGTGGGCGAAGTCGTGCGCCTCCAGTCCCGGGCCGACGTAGTCGGTGCAGAAGCCACCGGTCCGGTGGAAGTCGTCGGCGCTGAGCGCGAAGCTGGCCGGGGTGAAGAGGTGCAGGCGCTGGTTGACCTGGGTCTCCCCCGGCGCGAGGGCCGGCGCACCGGGAGCCCGGAGGCTGAGCTCGTGCATCTGACGCAGCGGGTAGCCCAGCGCGGGGTTCTCCAGGGCCGGGAGCCGCAGGACCGGGGAGCTCCACACCACCGGACCGGGTGGGGTGCCGGTCTCCTGCTGGTCGGTGACGGCCGTGACGTAGCGCTCCAGCGTGCGCGGCCCTGGGATGACCGCGGCGTCGAGGAAGACGAGGACGTCGGCGCCCTGCTCGACGGCGAGCTCGGCGGCACGGTTGCGGGCGGCGGCGTAGGGCAGGGCGCGACGGTCGGTGGTCACGGGCTTGACGATGGTCTGCCAGCGGTCGGTCCCGAGGGGCAGCCGACCACGGGTGAGGTCGCGGTCCCCCATGGAGATGACGACGTGCAGGTCGGGCGGCATCGTCCCGACGGACAGGCCGTCCACCTGCGCCAGCAGGTGGTCGTGGTGCCCGCGCGTCATGGTCAGCACAGCAACAGTCACGGGCACGCGCCGAAGCATAGGCAGCCCGCGCGCGCGAGGACTACATCCGAAAGGGTGACTTCTCGGGCCCGGGCACGCGGCGCTTCGGCGTGCCAAGCCCTGCTCCCCCGGCGTAAGGTGCGGGTCATGGCTGGGACAGAGCCGCTCCGCGTGGCCCTGATGAACGACTTCGAGGTGGTCGTCCGGGGCCTGCAGGCCATGCTCGAACCGTTCGAGCACCGCGTGTCGGTGGTCGAGCTCGGGGCGCAGTCCGAGGTCGAGCAGTCGGTCGACGTCACGCTCTACGACACCTTCTCCGAGCCGCAGGTGGACGGGGACGACTTCGACGAGGTGCTGGAGAGCGACGACCCGGGGGCCGTCGTCGTCTACACCTGGAACGTCGACCCGGCGCTGGTCGAGATCGCGCTCGCCAAGGGGTGCCGCGGCTACATCGGCAAGACGGTGAGCGGCGCCGAGCTCGTCGAGTGCCTGGAACGGGTGGCCTCGGGCGAGGTCGTGGTGGAGCCGGCGACCAGCCGCGTCCCGGCCGCCGAGCCGCACTCACCCGGCGACTGGCCCGGACGCGTCGAGGGCCTCTCGGCGCGGGAGGCCGAGATCGTCACGCTCATCACGCAGGGGCTCACCAACAACGACATCGCGCTGCGGACCTACCTGTCCATCAACTCGGTCAAGACCTACATCCGGACGGCCTACCGCAAGATGGGGGTCACCCGCCGGTCGCAGGCGGTCCGCTGGGGCCTCGAGCACGGGCTGACCCCCGACACGATGCGCCGGGACGTGGACGACGAGTCGTCGTCTCAGGCCGGCGCGTAGACGACGACCGACCACGGGCCGACATCGAGCGTCCCCCGGCCGTCCTGGACGTCCACGGCGGGCGTCTGGTGGTCTCCGAACAGCTGGCTGTAGGTCTGCGCGTCGCTGTTGAAGAGCACCTCCCAGCGACCCCCCGGGAGCTCGACCGGGCGGCTGACGGCGTGCGAGGACAGGTTGACCGCGACCAGGACGTGCTGGTCGTCATCGGTGGAGCGCACGTAGGCGAGCAGCGCGGCCTCCTCGTCGGCGAGGACGAGCGTGGTGCGAGGGCCGCACAGGCCGGCGGTGGTGCCGTCCCGGTTCAACCGCATGCCGATGAGGTCCCGGAACATCTGGGTGATGTCCCGGAAGCCCCAGGCCCGCTCCCAGTCCAGCGGGACGTCGTCGCGGAACCACTCGCCCTCCAGGAACTCCTGCCCCTGGAACAGCATCGGCAGCCCGGGCGCGGTCAGGACGAGCGCGGCCCCGAGGGTGGCGCGCTTCTGGGCGTCCCACCCGCCGGGGTTGTCCCCCTGGACCTCGGAGGTGATGCGCGCCTTGCCGTTGGACACCTCGTCGTGGGACTCGGTGTAGATGACCCGGTCGAAGGCGTGGTGATAGGTATGCGTCACCGCCCGGGCCACCGCCTCGACCGACCCCTGCCCGTCGTCGCCGGCGATGAGCGCCTCGCGGACCGGGTGGACGAACTGGTTGTCCCACTGGGCGTGCATGGCCGCGCCGCCCGGCTCGGTCGAGGTGACGGCGGCGACGCCGTGCAGGTCCTCGGCGATGACGAGGTGGCGGGGGAACTCGGTGCGCACCATCTCCCCGATGCTGCGCATCATCTCCCAGCCCTCGGGGATCTCGTCGCCGTGCGTGCCGTCCACCCGGCGCATGTAGGGCGTCATGTCCAGCCGCAGCCCGTCGGCGTGGTAGTCACGCAGCCACATCCGGGCGTTGTCGAGGATGAAGTCGCGCACCTCGTGCCGCCCGTAGTCCGGGCGGGTGTCACCCCAGGGGGTCGCGCTCCGGTGGTCGTTGTAGAAGTAGATGCCGCCCTTGCCGTTCTCGGACCACCCGTCGAACTGCCAGGTCGGCAGGTCGCTGGGACCGAAGTGGTTGTAGACGACGTCGACGTAGACGGCGATGCCCCGGCGGTGCGCCTCCCGGACGAAGGTCTTCAGGGCCTCCGGACCGCCGTAGCTGGACTCGACGGCGAAGACGTGCGCCGGGTTGTAGCCCCACGAGTAGTCACCGGCGAACTCCATGAGGGGCATGAGCTCGATGGCGTTGACCCCCAGGCCCACGAGGTAGTCGAGCTTGCCCATGAGGTCACCCAGGTCGGCCGGGCGCCCGTGGTCGGTGGCGACGAAGGACCCGATGTGGGTCTCGTAGACGACGGTCTCGTGCTGACGCGGCGGGGTGAAGTCGTCACCCTCCCAGTCGAAGGCCCCGTGGTCGTAGAGCAGGCCGTTGCCGACCGAGCTGGTGACGGCGAGCGCCCGTGGGTCGATCCGGTGGAAGGTCTGCTCACCGTTGGTCACCAGCAGCTGGTACTCCTGCCACATCCGCGCGCCCGGCACCTCGGCATACCAGTGGCCGTTGCCCTCGGACGCCATGCCGTGGGCCTCGGGGTCCCACCCGTTGAAGTCACCGACGACGCTGAGGGCGGTGGCGTGGGGGGCCCACACCCGGAAGGCGTAGCCGCCCTCGATCGGGATGGCACCCATACCGGTGACGCTCACGGAGGCTCCTTGCTGCAGCGGGACACGACGAGGGGCGCAGGCGCTGTCGAACCCGCGCCCCGAACCTCGATCGTAGCCGCGCGCCAGGGGACGCCGAGACCTACGACGACGGCTGCATCACCATGAAGACCCCTCCCTGCGGGTCGGACACCGTGGCCATGCGCCCGACCCCGGCCATGTCGTCGGGTCCGTGCACCAGCGCGCCACCCAGCTCCTTGACCCGGGCGATCGTCGCGTCGGCGTCGTCGGTGCTGAACTAGACGGTCCAGTAGCTCGGGATCTCGTCGGGCACGTTCGGGGGCATCGCCATCAGCCCGCCGAGACCACCCTCGTCGGCGCCGGAGATGACGCGATAGGTGCCGTACGGCATCGGCATGTCCTCGTAGCCCCAGCCGAACACGGCGCTGTAGAACGCCGAGGCCGCCTCGAGGTCGCGGGTCATCAGCTCGTTCCAGGACCAGGTGCCGGGCTCGTTGCAGACCTCGGCGCCCCGGTGGGAGCCGGGCTGCCAGGCGCTGACGACGGCACCGGTCGCGACGTAGGTGCTCCACGCCGGCGGCATCCCGGCCGCCGACATCTCCTCCGGCTGGCGGCCCAGGCCGGCCGCGACCTGGCCGTCGTGCAGGAAGTTGGTGTAGATCCAGGTGCCGTCGTCGTCGTGGCTGTCCTGCGCGGTCCAGCCGAAGAGCGAGGTGTAGAACTCCTTCGCCGCCTCGACGTCGGGGGCCATCAGGTCGATCCAGCAGGGGGTGCCTGGGGCATAGCTCTCACGGGTGGACATGGGTGCTCCTTCGCTCGTCTGCCACGTCCGGGGCGGCTACTCTCGAATGTAGGACCGGCCACCGACGCACGTCCACCGTCCCGCGGCTACCGTGAGGCGGTGACGTCCACCGACCGCGACCCGCAGACCGGGGCCGCGGCATACCCCCGGCGGGCGACCCTCCTGGTCACGACCACGCTCGCCTCCCTGGCGATGATCGGCCCGTTCACCATCGACACCGTCTTCCCCGGTTTCGAGGCGATCGGTCGGGACTTCGACGCCGACACCGCGGCGCTGCAGCAGATCACCAGCGTCTACCTGCTCAGCTTCGCGCTCATGAGCGTCTTCCACGGGCCGGTCTCCGACGCGCTGGGGCGCAAGCCGGTGATGATCGGCGGGCTGATCGGGTATGTCGTCGCCTCGGTCGCCTGCGCGCTCGCCCCGACGCTCGCGGTGCTGCTCGTGGCGCGCGTCTTCCAGGGGCTCTTCGCCGGGGCCGCGACGATCGTCAGCCGCGCGGTCATCCGCGACCTCTTCTCGGGCGCCGAGGCGCAGAGGCTCATGGCGCGGGTCATGATGATCTTCGCCGTCGCCCCCGCCGTCGCGCCCGTCATCGGCGGGGAGATCCTGCGCTTCGGTCCGTGGCACTGGATCTTCTGGTTCGTCGCCGCCTACGGCATCGGGGCGGCCGTCCTCACCGCCGTCGTGCTGCCCGAGACCCATCCGAAGGAGCTGCGCAGCCCGCTGCGGGTGGGAGCCGTGCTGCGGTCGCTGGCCCACGTCGCGCGGTCCGGCCGGTTCCAGCGGCTGGCCCTCTCCTCGGCCTTCGTCTTCGCCTCCTACTTCCTCTACGTCGTGGCCGCCCCGATCGTGGTCGTCGACCTGCTGGGCCGCGGCGAGCAGGACTTCTGGATGCTCTTCGTCCCGATGATCGGCGGCATGGTCACCGGGTCGATGCTGACCAACCGGCTGGCCGGTCGGGTGGAGGCCGACCGCATGGTGGACGTGACGATGCTCGGCCTCGTCGCGGCGGTAGCCGTCAACGTGCTCCTGTGCGCGGTGGCGCCGACGCTGCCGTGGGCGGTGCTCGGGCCGGCGGCGATGGGGGTGGCGATCGGGGTGGCCTTCCCGGTGCAGCAGCTGGCCATGCTCGACCTGTTCCCGGAGGCGAGGGGCGCCGCGGCGTCCATGGCCTCCTTCGCCGCGCTGGTCTTCAACGCCCTGCTGGCGGGGGTCATCAGCCCGCTGGTGACCGGCACGCTCCTCACGGCAGCGTCGACCAGCGCGCTCTTCGCGGTGCTGGGCGCGGCCCTGTGGGTGTGGCACCGGCGCGCCACCGCGTCCGGGACGGGAGCACCGGCGGTCGGTGCAGCCGGGGCCGAGGCGGCCTGAGGGTCAGCCCCCGGAGGGTTCGGCGGCCTGAGGGTCAGCCCCCGGAGGGTTCGGCGACCTCGGCGCGGTCGATCTCGCCCTGGCGGTAGAGCTGGACCCCGGCCCGGAGCAGGTCGTCCATCGGTTCCCCGGCCTCGACCCGACCCACGATCGAGGACCGCATGCGCGGGTCCCAGAACTTGCGGATGTGCGTGGCGATCTCCTCGGCGGCCCGCTGCGGCGGGTGGTGGGCCATGGCGCGGGCGATGTCCTCGCCCATCCGCACCTCGGCGGGCAGCCGCTGACGTCTCTGCGCGTCCGCGGCCTCCCCGGTCGGGGGACCCTGGGTCGGGGCCGGGTCGGCGTCGGTCGGGGCGTCGAGGTCAGGCTCGTCAGGTGCCGGTCGACCGTCCGACAGACCGCCGGAGGGCTCCTGCGGGCGCGCGTGCCGACCCGACGGGTCCGTCTGGCCCTGTGTCACCGGCGTGCCCCGACGACCTCGACCGTCGGGTCGACCGGGTCGTGCCCGTCGCTGGTCTCCTCGGTCGCGGGGTGGTCCCGGCCGGCGTTGGCGACCCCGACCTGGACGGCGGTGACCTTGTACTCCGGGCAGTTGGTGGCCCAGTCGGAGTTCTCGGTGGTCACGACGTTGGCACCGGTGACCGGGTGGTGGAAGGTCGTGTAGACGACCCCGGGCTGCATCCGGGTCGACACCAGGGCGGTGAGCGTGGTGGCCCCCACCCGGCTGGACAGCTCGACCCGGTCCCCGCTGCGGATCCCCCGCACCTCGGCGTCCGCCGGGTGCAGCTCGAGGACGTCCTCGGGGTGCCAGGTGGAGTTGGCGGTGCGACGGGTCTGCGCGCCGACGTTGTACTGGGTGAGGATCCGCCCTGTGGTGAGGATGAGCGGGAACCGCCGGTTGGTCGTCTCCGTCGTCGGCACGAAGACGGTCGGGATGAGCTTGCCCTTGCCCCGGACGAACGCGTCCACGTGCATCGTGGGGGTGCCGTGCGGCGCTCGGTCGTTGACCGGCCACTGCATCGAGCCCTCGGCGTCCAGCCGCGCGAAGCTGACCCCCGCGAAGGTGGGCGTGGTCGCGGCGATCTCGTCCATGATCTCCGAGGCGGAGGCATACTCCATCGGGTAGCCCATCGCGGTGGCGATGTCGCAGACCACCTGCCACTCGTCCTTGCCCACCCTGCTCGGCATGACCGGGCGCACCCGGCCGAGCCGGCGCTCGGCGTTGGTGAAGGTGCCGTCCTTCTCCAGGAAGCTGCTGCCGGGCAGGAAGACGTGGGCGTAGCGCGCGGTCTCGTTGAGGAAGAGGTCCTGGACCACGACCATCTCCATGCTGGTCAGCGCCGCCCGCACGTGCCGCAGGTTGGGGTCGGACTGGGCGATGTCCTCGCCGTGCACGAACAGCCCCTTGAAGCTGCCCCCGATGGCGGCGTCGAACATGTTGGGGATCCGCAGCCCCGGCTCCGGGTCGAGGGTGACCCCCCATAGGTCCTCGTAGATCGCCCGCACGTCCGGCAGCGAGATGTGGCGGTAGCCCGGCAGCTCGTGCGGGAAGGAGCCCATGTCGCAGCTGCCCTGCACGTTGTTCTGGCCGCGCAGCGGGTTGACGCCGACACCGGGCCGACCGATGTTGCCGGTCACCATGGCGAGGTTGGCCATGCCCATGACCATCGTCGAGCCCTGGCTGTGCTCGGTGACACCGAGGCCGTAGTAGATCGAGCCGTTGGGGGCCGCGGCGTAGAGCCGGGCCGCCTCGCGCACCCGCTCCGGGTCCAGACCGGTCGCCTCCGCGGTGGCCTCCGGGGAGTTCTCCGGCGACCGGATGAAGTCGAGGTATGCCTCGACGTCCTCGCAGCGCTCCTCCAGGAACCCCTTGTCGTGCAGCCCCTCGGTGACGATCGTGTGCGCCATCGCGTTGACGAAGGCGACGTTGGAGCCGGGCAGCAGCGGCAGGTGGTGGGCCGCCTCGACGTGCGGGGAGCGGACCAGCGCGATCTCCCGCGGGTCGGCGACGATGATCTGCGCGCCCTCGCGCAGCCGCTGCTTCATCCGCGAGGCGAAGACCGGGTGCGCGTCGGTGGGGTTGGCGCCGATGAGCAGGATCACGTCGGTGTCCTCGACCGAGGCGAAGTCCTGGGTGCCCGCGGAGGTGCCGAAGGTCTGGTTGAGCCCGTAGCCGGTGGGGCTGTGGCAGACCCGGGCGCAGGTGTCGACGTTGTTGTTGCCGAAGGCCGCGCGCACCATCTTCTGGACGACGTAGACCTCCTCGTTGGTGCACCGGCTGGAGGAGATGCCGCCGATCGAGCCGACGCCGTGCCGCTCCTGGATCTCCCGGAAACCCTGCGCCACCCGCGAGATCGCCTCCTCCCAGGAGACGGTGCGCCACTCGTCCTCGATGCTGTCGCGCACCATCGGGGACAGCTGGCGGTCCTCGTGGTCGGTGTAGCCGTAGGCGAACCGCCCCTTGACGCAGGAGTGGCCCTCGTTGGCCTTGCCCGCCTTGAGCGGCATCATGCGCACGACCTGCGTCCGGGTCTGACCCGTCTGCTCGTCCCGGGTGTCGGTGACCTCGGCACGGAAGGAGCAGCCGACCCCGCAGTAGGCGCACGTGGTCTCCACGGTGCGCTTCGGCATACCGAGGCTGACCACGGACTTCTCGGTGAGCGCGTCGGTCGGGCAGGCCTGCACGCAGGCGCCGCAGGAGACGCACTCGGAGCCGAGGAAGTCGGTGGGCCCTGGCGCGATGCGGGAGGCCAGGCCCCGGCCCTCGACGGTGAGCGCGAAGGTGCCCTGGATGTCGGCGCACGCGCGCACGCAGCGGGAGCACGCGATGCAGGCGTCCGGGGTGTAGTCGAAGTAGGGGTTGGAGGTGTCGACCGGACCGCGACCGAGGACCGGTCCGTGACCCGCGCTGACCCGTTCCCCGCTCCCCCCGGCGGGCTCCTCCTGCTGGACCCCCCCGGACGGGGCCTCCACCTGCGTGCGCAGTGCGGGGGACTCGTCCCTCCGGGGGGTGGGAAGACCGTAGCGCACCTCCGCCACCCCTGCCTGGTGAGCGAGCGCGGCGACCTGGCAGCTGCCGCGGGCGCACCCGGCGCAGTCGGTCGGGTGGTCGGAGAGGTAGAGCTCCATCACCCCGCGACGGACCCGGCGGACCTCCTCCGTCTGGGTCCGGACCACGGCCCCGTCGGTGCAGGGGGTGGTGCAGGAGGCGGGGGTGCCCTTGCCCCCTTCCACCTCGACGAGGCACAGACGGCACGAGCCGAAGGCCTTGAGCGAGTCGGTGGCGCACAGGCTCGGGACCTGCACGCCGGCCTCGCGGGCGGCCCGCATCACCGAGGTGCCCTCCGGCACGGTGACCTCGCGGTCGTCGATGGTGAGGGTGACGGTCCTCTCGCTGCGCACCTCGGGGGTGCCGAAGTCGGGTTCGGGCAGGTATGCCGCACCCGTCGCGCCGTCGGGGGCGTCGGCGGCACCGGGGGCGCCGGGGGCGACCCCCGGCATACCGGTGCCGTCGCCGTCCCGGCTCGCCTGGCCGAGCCGGCTGGCGACCTGCTCGGCGGTGGGGATGGTGGCGGTCATCGCGGGCTCCCTCCGAAGTCCTCCGGGAAGTGGGTGAGGGCGCTGCGGACCGGGACGGGCGTGAGGCCGCCCATGGCGCACAGCGAGCCGGTGGTCATGGTGGCGCAGAGGTCCTCGAGGAGGACGAAGAGCTGGTCGCGGCCCTCGGTGCCGGCCGGTGTGCTGGTGATGCGGTCGATCGTCTCGACGCCGCGGGTGGAGCCGATGCGGCACGGGGTGCACTTGCCGCAGGACTCGACGGCGCAGAACTCCATGGCGAACCGGGCCATCCGGGCCATGTCGACGGTGTCGTCGAAGACGACCAGACCGCCGTGCCCGAGCATGCCGCCGGCCTCGGCCAGCTCCTCGTAGCCCATGGGGACGTCGAGGCGGTCGGCCGGGAGGTAGGCGCCGAGCGGGCCTCCGACCTGGACCGCACGCACCGGGCGTCCGCTGCGGGTGCCGCCGCCGACGTCCTCGACCAGCTCGCGGAGGCTGACGCCGAGCGGCGCCTCGTAGACGCCGCCGCGGGCGATGTTGCCGGCCAGCTGGAAGATCTGGGTGCCGCGGGACCGGCCGACACCGCGTGCGGCATACGCCTCGCCCCCGTCGGCCAGGATCATCGGGATCGCGGCGAAGGACAGCAGGTTGTTGACGACCGTGGGACTGCCCCACAGCCCGCGCAGGGCCGGGATCGGCGGCTTGGCGCGGACCTCGCCGCGACGGCCCTCGAGAGACTCCAGCATGGAGGTCTCCTCGCCGCAGATGTAGGCGCCGGCACCGACCCGGACCTGCAGCCGGAAGGACCGGCCGCTGCCGGCCACGTCGTCCCCGAGGTAGCCGTGCTCGGCGGCCACGGCGATGGCGTCGCGCAACCGGGAGATGGCGTCCGGGTACTCGCTGCGGCAGTAGATGTAGCCCTCGGTCGCGCCGAGGGTGACCGCGGCGATGGTCATGCCCTCGAGGAGGGTGAAGGGGTCGGCCTCGGCGAGGATGCGGTCGGCGAAGGTGCCCGAGTCGCCCTCGTCGAGGTTGCAGGCGACGAACTTCTGCTCCGCCTCCGCCTGCAGGACGGTGCGCCACTTGATGCCCGTGGGGAAACCGGCACCGCCACGGCCGCGCAGCCCGGACGCCACCACCTCCTCGACGACGTCGGCGGGGTCCAGCTCGAGCGCCCGGCGCAGTCCGGCCCACCCGCCCTGGGCCTCGTAGGCGTGGATGTCGGTCGGCTCGGCCAGGCCGATCCGGGCCAGGCTCACCCGGTCCTGCGCGGTGAGCCACGGGTCCTCGTCGACGACCCCGATGCAGGACTCGTGCTCGGAGCCGTCGAGCAGACCTGCCTCGAGCAGGGACGGGACGGCCTCCGCCGTCACCCCGGCGTAGCCGACCCGCCCCCGGTCGGTCTCGACCTCCACGAGCGGCTCGCGCCAGAGCATGCCGCGGGTGCCGTTGCGCCGGACCGTGACGCCGTCGACCGCGGCCAGCGCGGCGGCCACCTCGTCGGCGCCGACGGCGCGCGCCGAGGAGTCCTGGGGCACCCACACGGTGGTCATCGGGACCAGCCTGACTCCGCCGCGGCGATGTCGTCAATGGTCACCCGGGCCCGCAACCGGCCGTCGATGCTCGCGCTGGGGCCGAGGGCGCAGTTGCCGAAGCAGAAGACCTCGCGGACCTCGACGTCCTCCCGGTGGGCGAAGTGGTCCTGGGCCGCGTCGAAGAGGGCTGCCGCACCGACGGACTGGCACGCCTCCGCGCGGCAGATCTGGACCTGGTGGTCGGGCGCGGGATGCCGGCGGAAGTCGTGGTAGAAGCTCACGGTGCCGTGGACCTCGGCCACCGAGAGGTTGAGCACGTCGGCGATCTCGCTGACGTCCTCGTCGGCGAGGTAGCCGTGCTCGGCCTGGACGGCGTGCAGGATCTCCAGGAGCGGCCCCCGCTCCCCGGCATACCCCTGCGCGACCTCCCGGGTGACCTCGGCCCGGGCCGACCTGGGGGTCAGCTCCTCCGTCTGCTGCCGACCTGCACGCGCCACGTCGCGCCTCCCGTCGTTGGGTGATGCTCCCACTCTACGACGGCGGACCGACAGTGAGCAGGACCGAGATCCCGCGCCGTGCGCGGTGGGCACGGCGCTCGGGTCTGTGAGCAGGCGGGCCGGCTGGCCGAGGTGGCCCTGGAGGCGGATCGCCGCAGGTCAGCAGGTATGTCGGTGGTCGCTGGTTGGGTGGGTTCATGGAAGAGCTCGGGGGAGTGCAGGAGCGGCGGCTCGACGCGTGGTCGGCCGGGTCGATCGCCGCGGCGGCCCCGCCAGAATGGGTGGGTGCGCCGACGTGGGAGTCGCTGTCGCGGGACCACACCACCGACCATGCCGCAGGCGGCGCTGGGTGGCGTCACGGCGACGAGGGCGAGGACACCGAGGACGCCGGTGGGTGGGACCCCGAGGACGAGATCGACGGTCTGGGTGCGGAGGCGTACGCCGCGTTCATGGCGGAGGTCTACGACGCGCTGGACGGGCGGGGTCGGGACCTGCCGGCGCGGGAGCTGCACGGTGGTCTGGTCGAGGCGCGGTCCGCGTTGGGGCGGGCGGCCCTGACGCCCGAGGAGGCCGTCACCGTCCTGGACGACGCCCTGGTGGAGGCGATCGAGTCGGTCGGGCGGTTGCACACGCAGCTGGGGGCGGTGGGGTTCAGGCTGGCGAGGGAGGCCGCCGCCCGGGGCCTGCACCGGGAGGTCGCGCTGTCGTTGACGGACTGGTTGCGGGTGCGCTGCCCCTGGCTGAGCACGCAGGAGGCCGCGCAGGTCACCGATGTGGTGAGGGCGTGCGACTCACCGGTCACGGCGCAGATCGGTGACGCGGTCGCCGGCGGGACCGTGCCGGTGCACCGGGCGGCGCTGGTCGCGCGGACGATGAGGCGGCTGGAAGGGTGCCTGGACGTCGACCAGCGGGAGGCCTATGCCGAGATCGCCACCCGGGCCGCGGCGCGCCGGGACCTGCCGGACAAGGACCTGGCCCGGGTCTGCCACCAGCTCGTCGAGGACCTGCTGCACGAGGCGAGGCCGGGGGAGCGTGAGCGGGCCGCGCACGAGCTGCGGTCGGTCACCGCGCGTCGGGTCGGCCCGGGGCTGACCCGCTTCACGGTCGACGCCCCCGACGGCGTCGCCGCCACGATCAACGGGGTGCTGACCTCGGCGCTGGCCGCGCCGGCACCCGTCAAGGACGACCGGGGCGAGGTCGTCGAGCCCGACGTCCGCACCCCCGCCCAGCGACGCTTCGACGCGCTGGCCACCACCATCGGACGAGGCATCGGCAACCCGGGGGCACCGCCCTCGACGGCACGGGCCACGGTCCTGCTGGTCATCCCCTTCGACCCCGCCCGCGGGGTGCCCTTCGGTCCGGCCACGACGGCCACCGGTGACTACGTGCCGCCCCGGCAGGCCGTCGAGATCGCGTGCGGTGCCGACGTGACGCCGGTGTGGCTGTCCGCCGACGGCGCTCCGCTCGCGCTCGGCCGCGGCGCCCGCTATGCCACCCCCGCGCAGTGGAAGGCCCTGGTCGTGCGGGACGGAGGCTGCTCCTTCCCGGGGTGCAGCGCGCTCCCGCAGTGGTGCGACAGCCACCACGTCGACCACTGGGCCCGAGGCGGCCAGACCGACGTGGACCGGATGACCCTGCTGTGCGGACGGCACCACACCCACGTGCACCAGCACGACCTCACCGCCACCATCAGCGGCGGCACCGTCACCTGGCACGTCTGACCACCCCGCCCCGCAGCCGACCCGAGCGGATCGGCGGCACGGGCGTGTCCGACGACAGGTCCCATGCTCCTCCGCCAGCCGGCGCTGGCCCTCTCACCCCATGGTGCGCTGCCCGTCGCCAGCCCGGCGCTGGCCCTCTCACCCCATGGTGCGCTGCCCGTCGATCGACTCCCGGATGATGTCGGCGTGCCCGGCATGCTGCGAGATCTCGGCGATCAGGTGCAGGGCCACGCGGCGCACGGACCACGAGACACCCTCCTCGAACCACGGCGCGGCCGGGAGCGGGTGCGACAGGTCCAGGTCCGCCTCCTGCACAAGGCGCGCCGTCTCCCGTCCCACGTCGAGGACCCGCTGCCGCAGGACGGGCAGCGTCTCGTCGTCGGTCAGGTCGAAGCGGTGGTCCTCCCACTCGCCCCAGTCCTCACCGCCCTCCGCCGCGACGGCGTCGACCGCGTCCCAGTCGACGTCCTGGTCGTACGAGGCCCCGAACGCCTCGGCCCCGCGCAGGGCGAACTGCATCCACTCCGCCTCGGTGTCCGCGACGTGCTTGAGGATCGAGGCGATGCTGAGCGCGCTGACCGTGCTCGCCGTCCGGGCCTGCTCCTCCGTCAGCCCCTCGCTGGTCTGCAGCAGGAAGCCTCGGTGCCGGTCGAGCGCGGAGATGAGGTCGCTCCGCTCGGTGTGCGATGCCATGGGAGGCAATCTAGGACTCCCCGGGGCCTGATGACCAGGGGTGGAGGGGTGACCGCGCCTGTGATGACGGCGCTCGACACCACTTCTCCTGCACCCTGCTCCTCCGAGCAGGGTGTGGGCCAGGTCAGCCGTGGAGAGGGCTCGGTGGTCCGTCTCGTTCGACCCCCTCAGAAGGCCTCCTGAGCAGCAGCGCGACGGTCAGCACGAAGCCCACCGGCCAGGCCACCAGAAGCAGCAGCAGGATCAGGTCGGTGCCCGACCCGCCGAGGGTCGACCCCGGCTGCTCCAGCTCGGCCAGCCGTGAGCCGACGAGATGCACACCCAACGCGACGGTCGCGAAGGCGAACAGCGCCGGGGCCCATCCAAGGGGGTGCCGAGGCGCCAGTGCCGTCACCACGAGCGCGACGGACGCTCCCCCGACCAGTCCGGAGGCCGTGGCGCGGGACGCGGGATAGTCGTCCACGAGCACCCACAGGACACCGAGCACCACCAGGGTCGCGTAGCCCCACGTCGCCCAGACGACTCCTGACCTCATCGGCTGTCCGCCGCCCCCGCCTCCCCCGCCGCCCGCGTCGTCTCAGTCGTCTCCGCCCTCTCCGGCACGAGCTCGTCCCCCACGGCGACGGTCCCCCGTCCGCCGGTCAGTCCCACGGGCACCAGGCGGATGCCGAACCAGGTGGTGCCGTCCCACCTGCGGTGCCGAGCGAGGGTGCGGATCGGCTCCTTGCCCGTCTCCAGCGTCTGCGTGTCGATCTGCGTCATGACGCAGCGGTCGCACAGCTCGGTGCGGCGGTAGCGGACCTGGCCGACCGTGACGAACTCCCAGGTGTCCTCGACGAAGGGCTCGACGCCCGGACCGTCGACGACGAGGTTGGGACGGAACCGGCTCATCGGTACCGGCTCGCCACCGCCCTCGAGGATCCAGTCGCCGAGCCGAGCCAGCGAAGCCTCCGTCGTCAGCAGCAGCGGCCCGGTGTCGGCGAGCGACACCGACTCCCCCTCCTGGCCACCGTGCGCACCGGAGATCCGGCGCACGGTCGGGTCCTCCTGCCACACCAGGCGCAGCCCTCGCCCCGCCCTGTCGCTGACCCACTCGCTGACGTCCTGGTCGGCCGGCGGCGCGAACCCCTGCCGCGAGTGACCGACCGGGACCGGGGGCACCCCGAGCGGGGTCTCCACGAGGATGGAGTCGCCGTCCCGCGCGGTGATCCGGATGGTCTCCTCGTCCACGGTCGTCGCGGTCAGCCCCAGCAGCTCGTGGCACTCGCGGGCGGTCACCGGGAAGCCGTCCGGCCCCACGACACCCCAGCGCCGGTCCCCCTCCAGCCCCCACGGCTCGACCACGGACTCGCCCACCGACTCCCCGCCGAAGGACTTGACGGGATACCTCCACAGCTCGCTCACGCGCATACCTCAGCGTGTCACGACACCCCCGACCCCGCGCGGGAACGCCACGGTCCCGCCCCCCGCCTCGTGTAGACAGGACCCATGACATCGCCGTCGCAGACCACCAAGAGCTCGCGGGAGGGTTGGAGCCTCGTCGGCCCGGGCCTCATCGTCGCCGCCACCGGCGTGGGCGCCGCCGACCTCGTCGCCACCGTCATCGCGGGGCAACGCTTCGGCTACGCCCTGCTCTGGGCGGTCGTCGTCGGCTGCCTGCTCAAGGTGGTCCTCGTCGAGGGCGCCGGCCGGTACTCCCTCGCGACGGGCAACACGATCTACGAGGGCTGGGCGACGCTCGGCCGGTGGACGAGCTGGTACTTCGCTCCCTACATCGTCATCTGGGGCTTCGTCTACGGCGCCGCCGCCATGGCGGGGACCGGCCTGCCGCTGCACAGCCTCTTCCCGTGGCTCTCGGTGACCGGCTGGGGGGTCCTGTCCGGCCTCGTCGGCGCGGCGCTCGTGTGGTTCGGCCGGTATGCCTTCTTCGAGAAGGTCTGCGCGGCGCTGGTGGGCGTCATGTTCGTGACGATGTTCCTGGCCGCGCTGCTCACCCTCCCCAACATCCCCGAGCTCGTCGCCGGCCTGGTCCCGCGGATCCCCGAGGGGGGCCTCATCAACGTCCTGTCCGTCGCGGGCGGGGTCGGCGGCACCATCACGCTCGCGGCCTACGGCTACTGGATCCGGGAGAAGGGCTGGACCACCCCCGGCCACATGCGGGTCATGCGCCTCGACAACACCGTCGCCTACACCGTCACCGGCATCTTCGTCATCTCCACGCTCATCGTCGGAGCCGAGCTGCTCTACTCCGCCGGCATCGCGGTCGAGACCGGGGACGAGGGTCTGCTGGACCTTTCCGAGGTCCTGCGGGACCGGTACGGCGCATGGGCGGGGACCGTCTTCCTCGTCGGCTTCTGGGCGGCCGCCATGAGCTCACTGGTGGGCGTGTGGAACGGCGTCTCGATGATGTTCGCCGACTTCGTGGGTCACGCCCGGAAGCTCCCCAAGGACCACCCGAGCACCCGGCTGGGCGGCACCTGGTACCGCGCCTACATCCTCTGGCTGACCTTCCCGCCCATGATCATGCTGTTCCTGGGCCAGCCGGTGTGGCTGATCCTGGCCTACGGCGTGCTCGGAGCCTTCTTCATGCCCTTCCTCGCCGTCACCCTCCTGTGGATCCTCAACACGTCCCGGACCCCGCAGGAATGGCGCAACGGGCCGGTGGTCAACGTCCTCATGGCCATCTGCGCGCTGCTCTTCGCCTGGCTGGCCGTCACCCAGGTCCAGAGCGCGCTCGAGCGGGCGTTCGGCGGCTGAGCCGACGACGTCGGTGGTATGCGGGGGTGGGCGGCCGACGCCCTGCGCCCGGCCGGCACAGGGACCGCTGTACGACCTGATGTAGTAGCATGGCTGCACGCCGTCGACGTCAGGAGCAGCCCATGAGCGACTCGCCCACGACCACCCTCTCCGAGCGGGAGTGCTGGGACCTCCTGGCCGCGCACGAGTTCGGCCGGCTGGCCTACCACCTCACCGACGAGGTCCACATCGCCCCGGTGAACTACGCCGTCGACCGCGACCGCCTCGTCTTCCGGACCGCCGAGGGCTCCAAGCTGCTGGGCGTCGTCATGGACTCCGACGTCGCTTTCGAGATCGACCAGGTCGACGACGACGCGGAGACCGCCTGGAGCGTCATCGCCCGCGGCACGGCCGGGGTCCTCGAGGGCCAGGAGGCCCGCGAGGTCGACAACCTGCGGCTGCGGCCCTGGGTCGGCACCGAGAAGTTCAACGTCGTCGCCATCACCATCACCGAGGTCAGCGGGCGGAGGTTCGCTCTGAGCCGTCCGTGGCGGCACCTGCGGCGGCACGGCTGACCCGCAGCGCCGCCACGACGTAGCTCAGCGCACCCAGCCAGACCGCGACGATCACGGCATACACGACGGAGCGGGTCACGTCGCCGGCGTCGACGAGCTCAGCGCGCAGGAGCGTCCGGGCGTTGGTGAGCACGATGAGCCCGCCGACCCCCACCCCGAGCAGCCGCGGCGGGATGACCCGCACCAGCCAGGCGGCGATCGGCGCCGCGACGATCCCCCCGGCGAGCAGCGCCAGCACCCACGTGACGTTGATCCCCTGGTGCCCCAGACCCACGAGGAAGCCCAGGCTGGCGGCCAGCGCGACGAGGAACTCCGAGGCGCTGATCGAGCCGACGACCCGCCGCGGCTCCATCCGGCCGCTCGCCAGCAGCGCGGGCGTACCCACGGGACCCCACCCGCCGCCACCGGTCGCGTCCAGGAAGCCCGCGAACAGGCCGAGCGGGGCCAGGAACCGGTGCCGCAACGGCTGGCCGATGCGGTCGGTCCGCATGCCGGCCCGGGTGAACCGGGCGAGCAGGTAGACCCCCAGGACCAGCAGGATGGTGGCGGTGATCGGCCGGGCGACCTCGGCGTCGATCGAGCTGAGCACGGTGGCACCGAGGAAGGCGCCCACCGCACCCGGCACACCCACCCGCCAGACGACCGCCCAGTCGACGTTGCCGAACTTCCAGTGCGACGCGCCGGAGGCCAGCGTCGTCCCGATCTCGGCCAGGTGGACCGTCGCCGAGGCTGCCGCCGGGTTGGTGCCGAGCATGAGCAGCAGCGTGGTGGTCGTCACGCCGTAGGCCATGCCGAGGCCGCCGTCGACCAGCTGGGCCGCGAGCCCGACGAGCGCGAGCAGGATGAGTTGACGCATGAGCCCCTCCTGAAGGGGTGAGAGCCACGGGACCGGCCGGGGTCGGCCGGATTAATCCTGCTAATCCTGTCGGTCGACTAGGATTAATGTCAAGCGGCGCCCTCGCACTCTCGTGCGGTGCCAGGAGAGCGGGGTATGCCTGTGGGTCGGGCGGGTGCGAGACACTGGGCCGGTGGACATCTCGGCACGCTCGGACTACGCGGTGCGGGCCATGCTCGCCCTCGCCGCCGGCCAGGGCGGGCAGGACGGCCAGGACGAGCCCGCGGCACGGGAGGCCACTCCCGTCTCGGTCGACCGGCTCGCGCAGGCGCAGGACCTGCCGGTGAAGTTCCTCGAGGCGATCGTCGCCGACCTCCGCCGAGCAGGCCTGGTTGCCTCCCGTCGGGGGGCACGCGGCGGCTACCTGCTGGCCCGCCCCGCCGCCGAGATCGCCGTCGGCGACGTCATCCGTGCCGTCGACGGGCCGCTGGCCGAGGTGCGGGGCCTGCGGCCGCACGACACGGCATACCCCGGAGAGGCCCAGCACCTGCCCGCGCTGTGGGTGGCCACCCGGGCCGCGCTGCGCGCCGTGCTCGACGGGACCAGCCTGGACCAGCTGCGGCACGGCGCCTGGCCCGCCGAGGTCACCGAGCTGCTCCGCCAGCCCGACGCGTGGGAGAGCCGCTGAGCCGTCGTCGGCGCCCGGCGGTCCCGCCGACACCCCCGACGAGGACGGCTCAGGTACGCACGTGCGTACCTGAGCCGTCGGCGACCGGCGCGTCCCCGGCCGGGAGGGTCAGCCCTCCTTCATCCCCTGGGTGATGAGGTCCATGACCGAGGAGTCGGCCAGCGTCGTGACATCGCCGACCTCGCGGTTCTCAGCGACGTCCTTGAGCAGGCGCCGCATGATCTTGCCCGAGCGCGTCTTGGGCAGCTCCGCGACGATCATGATCTGCCGCGGCTTGGCGATGGCACCGATCTCCTTGGCGACGTGCTGGCGCAGCTCGGCGACGAGGTCCTGGCCCTCGCCCTCCTCGTCGGCCTGCTCCACGGCCTCCTCGCGCAGGATGACGAAGGCGCAGATGGCCTGACCGGTCGTCTCGTCCGCCGCCCCCACGACCGCCGCCTCGGCGACCTTGGGGTGGCTGACCAGGGCCGACTCGATCTCCGCGGTCGACATGCGGTGGCCGGAGACGTTCATAACGTCGTCCACACGGCCGAGCACCCAGATGTTGCCGTCCTCGTCCAGCTTCGCGCCGTCGCCGGCGAAGTACATGTCCTCGAACCGGCTCCAGTAGGTCTCCTGGTAGCGCTCCGGGTCGCCCCAGATGCCGCGCAGCATGGAGGGCCAGGGGTCGGTGACGACGAGGTAGCCGCCGGACCCCTTCTCGACCGGCTGCCCCATGTCGTCGACGACGACCGCGTTGATGCCGGGGATGGGGTGCTGCGCCGAGCCGGGGCGGGTCTCGGTGACCCCCGGGATCGGGCTGATCATGATGGCGCCGGTCTCGGTCTGCCACCAGGTGTCGACGATGGGGCACCGGCCGCCGCCGATGACCTCGCGGTACCACATCCACGCCTCGGGGTTGATGGGCTCACCCACCGACCCGAGGAGCTTGAGGCTGGAGAGGTCGAACTTCTCCGGGATCTCCTTGCCCCACTTCATGAACGTCCGGATCGCCGTGGGGGCGGTGTAGAGGATCGTCACCTTCTTGTCCTGGACGATCTCCCAGAAGCGGCCCTGGTGCGGGGTGTCCGGGGTGCCCTCGTACATCACCTGGGTCGCACCCAGGGTCATCGGGCCGTAGACGATGTAGGAGTGGCCGGTGACCCAGCCGATGTCGGCGGTGCACCAGTAGACGTCGGACTCGGGGTGGATGTCGTGGACGACGTGCGAGGTGTACGCGGTCTGCAGCAGGTAGCCGCCGGTCGCGTGGAAGATGCCCTTGGGCTTCCCGGTGGTCCCCGAGGTGTAGAGGATGAACAGCGGGTGCTCGGCGTCGAAGGCCTGCGCCTCGTGGGTGGCGTCGGCCGCCTCCAGCGCCTCGTGCCACCAGGTGTCGCGACCCTCGGTCCACTCGACGTCCTGCTCGGTCCGCCGGACGACGAGCACGTTCTCGACCGGGTTCTCGCCACCCTCCAGCGCGCCGTCCACGACCGACTTCAGCCCCGAGGGCTTGCCCCGTCGGTAGCCCCCGTCGGCGGTGATGACGACCTTGCTGCCGGCGTCGGCGATGCGGCTGCGCAGCGCGTCGGAGGAGAAGCCCCCGAAGACGACCGAGTGCGGGGCGCCGATGCGGGCGCAGGCGAGCATGGCGACCGCGGCCTCGGGGACCATCGGCAGGTAGATCATGACGGCGTCGCCCTCGCGGACGCCCAGGTCGGTGAGCGCGTTGGCGGCCCGCTGCACCTGCTCGTGCAGCTCGGCATACGTGATGTCGCGCGTGTCGTCCTCGGGCTCCCCCACCCAGTGGATCGCGACGCGGTCGCCGTGGCCGGCCTCCACGTGCCGGTCGACCGCGTTGACGCACGCGTTGAGCCGCCCGCCCAGGAACCACTTCGCGAACGGCCTCTCGCTCCAGTCGAGGACCTGGTCGAAGTCGGTCTCCCAGTCGAGGTACTCCCGCGCCTTCTGCGCCCAGAAGCCCTCCCGGTCGGCCTCCGCCTGCTCGAAGAGCTCGGCCGTGCCGTTGGCCTGGGCGACGAACTCCTCACTCGGCGCGAAGGTGCGCTCCTCGTGCAGCAGGTTGGACAGTCCCTCGTCGGACATGGGTTCTCCTTGCGCTCGGGGTCGTCCTGCCGAGTATGCCGTGCCCTCCCCGACGCGCGCAGGTCCGGGGCGACCAGGGGTCGAGGACCTGCGCCGAGCGGTCGCGGGTGCGCGGCGAGCGGGACCGCCGGGCGGGTGGCAGGCTGGAAGCCTGACCGGAGTCTGGGAGCTGGCGGGGCGGATCGCCCACGGGAGCGTGCTACGTTCGCCGGCTTGTCCACCCGAACCCGATGAGGGAGATGGAACATGTCCGCCACGAGGAGGCTCGCAGCCGTGAGCCTGAGCGTGACCCTGAGCCTGGTGGGGCTCTCCGCCTGCGGCGGCTCCGACGACTCCGGTGACACCGACGCAGCGAGCAGCAGCTCCCCCGCCGGGTCCGACGACGCCGCCGCCAGCAGCGCCCCCGACCGGGCCGCGCCCGACGCGATGCCCGAGCCCGACCTGGAGCAGATCCCGGACCCGGTGGCCACGGTCAACGGCCAGGACGTGACGAAGGAGGAGTTCGTCACCTACTACGAGAGCCAGTTCGCCAGCGCGGCCGGTCAGGCGCAGATGAGCGGCGAGGAGCTGGACGAGGAGCAGCTGCAGCAGGACACCCTCGAGGTCGTCGTCGACAGCGTGCTGCTGCGTCAGGCCGCCGAGGAGGAGCGCCTGGACCCCTCCGACGAGGAGGTCGACACCCTGCTCGAGGAGCTGGCCACGGGCAACGGCCTGGAGTCGGTCGACCAGTTCCTGGAGGTGCTCGCGCAGCAGGGCATGGACGAGGAGACCGCGCGCCGGGAGGCGGCCAGCCAGCTCGCCATCCAGGCCTACGTCGAGCAGGAGGCGCCCGTCGAGGAGCCCTCGGAGGAGGAGCTGCGCGCCTACTACGACGAGCTCGTCGCCCAGCAGGAGGACGCCGGAGGCGGCGAGGACGACGCCGCGGGCACAGCCGCCCCGCAGCAGCCGGAGATCCCCGAGTTCGACCAGGTCCGGGACCAGCTCGCCCAGCAGCTGCAGTCCGAGGAGCAGGCCGCGGCCACCGACGAGCTGGTGGCCGGGCTGCGCGAGGACGCGGAGATCACCAGCAACCTCTGAGCACCAGCGCACCCCTGAGCCGGGAGGGTCCCCGGCTCACGCGATGAGGTCCTCCGGGGTGTGCAGCCGCACCAGCGTGCGCGCCGCACCCCGGGGGATCCCGTGCGGGGTGAGCAGCGAGACCACCACCATGACGACCCCGACCAGGGGCACGATCCACGCCGCCGGCTGGGCGAGCAGCGCGTCGGCCCAGCCGCCCTGGTCCCCGGCGAGCACGGTCACCGCCACCGCGCCGATGGCCAGGACGGCACCCGTCAGCAGCCCGGCCGTGGCGCCCTGCACCGACAGCCGCGGCCACCACACCCCCAGCGCCAGCAGCGGGAAGAACGTCGAGGCGGCGATGACGAAGGCCAGGGTGACGAACGCCGCCAGCGGGACCTCGGGGAAGACGCCGACCCCGGCGAAGGGCACGAGCACCGCCACCACCGCGGCGATCCGGAAGCCGGCCACCTCGGAGTGGTCCCCGGGCACCGCCCGGGCGAGCAGGGGCCGCACGACGTCCTGGTTGAGGACCCCGGTCACCGCGAGCGCCAGGCCGGAGGACGTCGAGAGGAAGGCCGCGAAGGCACCACCGGTCAGCGCGGCCAGGAGCACCTCGCCGCCGACCCCGGGCAGCACCTCCGCCGGCAGCCGCAGGACCACCGTGTCCGCCCGCACCCCCGGCCCCAGGGTGGGCAGGTAGGCCCGGCCGAGCACGGCATACACCACCGTGACGACGTAGAACAGGCCGAGGAGCACGAGCACCCGCACCGTCGTCGCCCGGGCGCCGGTGCCGTCCGGGTTGGTGTAGTAGCGGACCACCACGTGCGGCAGCCCCATCGTCCCCAGCGCCAGCGCCAGCATGAGCGAGAGGGTGCGGTAGAGCCCGTGGCCGTCGGTGTGCGGGCCGCTGCCGGGCAGCACCCACGCCTCGGTGACCTCCAGCCCCGGCCCCTGCGTCCCCCACCACACGGCCAGCAGCACCCCGGCGGGGATGGCGAGCGCGGAGAGCTTGATCCAGTACTGCACCGCCTGCACGAGCGTGATCGAGCGCATCCCGCCGGCCGCCACGGAGAGCACGACCACCCCGACGACCAGCACCGGCCCCAGCCACAGCGGGGCGCCGGAGACGAGCCGCAGGGTGAAGCCGGCGCCCTGCAGCTGCGGCAGCAGGTAGAGCCACCCGATGAAGACCACGAGGACCGAGCACAGGTGGCGGACCGAGCGCGACTCCAGGCGGGCCTCGGCGAAGTCGGGCAGCGTGTAGGCCCCGGACCGGCGCAGCGGGGCGGCGACGAGCACGAGCAGCACGAGGTAGCCGACGGTGTAGCCGACCGGGTACCAGAGCGCGTCCACCCCCTGGTCGTAGATGAGGCCGGCGACCCCCAGGAAGCTGGCGGCCGAGAGGTACTCCCCCCCGATCGCGGCGGCGTTGCGCTGCGGTGAGACGGCGCGCCCGGCGACGTAGAAGTCGCTGGTGCGCCGGGACAGCCGCAGCCCGAAGGCGCTGAGCGCGACGGTGACGAGGCAGACGAGCAGCACCGCCGCCCCGGCCGGGCTCGGGGCCACGCTCAGCGCTCCCGGGCCACGGCGGAGAGCCGCCGCTCGATCCGCGTCGCCGCCCGGGTGTACCACGCGGCCACCGCGACGAGGACGGGGTAGACGAGGACGGCCAGCACCGGCCACACGACGGGGACCCCGGCGACCTGCACCGACCGTGCGGCGGGGAGCACGGCATACAGGACGGGTATGCCGCCCAGCACCACCGCGAGCCCGGCCAGCACCCCGAGGGCGAGGCGGAGCTGGGCCCGCAGCAGCCCGCGGAGGTAGAGCTCGCCGGCCCCGGTCTGCTCGACCAGCGCGGCGGCCATCGGGCGGCGCCGGGCGGTGGCCGCCTCGCGCCGCGAGGAGGTGACCCGGACCCGCGTCTCGAACCGCGGCGGCGTCCCCTCGCTCACGCGCCCTCGCCGAGGACCCGCTCGCGCACGGTGCGGGCGTGCCGACGCGCCACCGGCAGCTCGGGGCCGTCGGGCAGCAGCCGCAGGCTGAGGCGTCCCTGTGCCTGGCGCACCTGACCGACGTGGGCGAGGTTCACCAGGGTGGAGCGGTGGATCCGGATGAAGCCGGCCGCTGCCCAGCGCTCCTCCAGGGTGGTGAGCGGCAGCCGCAGCAGGTGCGACGCGGAACCGGTGAAGAGGCGCACGTAGTCGCCCTGGGCCTGGACGTAGCGCACCGACGAGCGCTGGACGAAGCGGGTGACGCCACCGAGCTCGACCGCGATGCGTTCCTCGGCGGGATCCGGCGGGGTGCCCGGGGCCCGGCCGGCGACCTCCGCCGGCTCGACCGTCGCGGGGCCGCGTTGCGCGAGGGCGGCGACCACCCGGTCGACGGCCTGGGAGAGCCGTGCCGGCGGCACCGGTTTCATGACGTAGTCGACCGCGCGGACCGCGAAGGCGTCGACCGCGTGCTGCTCGTGCGCGGTGACGAAGACGACCAGCGGGGGCCGGGCGAACCGGTTCACCACCCGGGCGAGCTCCATGCCGTCCAGGCCCGGCATCGAGATGTCGGAGAAGACGACGTCGATGTCGCCGTCCTCGAGCGCGCGCAGCGCGTCGGTGCCCGAGGCCACCGGGTGCACGCTGCCCAACCGGCCGTCCTGCTCCAGCAGGTAGGTCAGCTCGGACAGGGCCGGCGGTTCGTCGTCGACGACGAGGGCACGCATGGGGTCATGGTAGGGCCGGGCTCAGCGGTCCGGATGCACGCCGGGCGCGTACTTCGGCACCCGGAAGGTCACCTTGGTGCCCAGGCCCGGCGCGGTCTCGACGACCAGGCCGTGCTCGTCGCCGTAGACCTGCCGCAGCCGGGCGTCGACGTTGCCCAGCCCCACGCTGCCGCTGTCGCGGGCCACCGCCTCCCCGCTGCGGTCGCCGTCGAGGGCCCGCCGGACCAGCTCGGGGTCGGAGCCGACGCCGTCGTCCTCGATGGCGATCTCCGCGAGGTCGCCCAGGTCGGTGCCGGTGATGGTGATGGTCCCGACGCCCTCCTTGTCGGCCAGGCCGTGCCGCACGGCATTCTCCACCAGGGGCTGCACGGCGAGGTAGGGCACGGCGACCGGCAGCACCTCGGGGGCGATGAGCAGGTTGACCCGCAGCCGCTCCCCGAAGCGCGCCTGCTCGAGCACGAGGTAGCGCTCGATGTTGCGCAGCTCGTCGGCCAGCGTCGTGTAGGCGCCGCCGCGCCGCAGCGCGTAGCGGGTGAAGTCGGCGAACTCCAGCAGCAGCTCCCGGGCCCGGTCGGGGTCGGTGCGCACGAAGGAGGCGATGGCGCCGAGGGAGTTGTAGATGAAGTGCGGGCTGATCTGCGCCCGCAGGCTGCGCAGCTCGGCCTCCATCGCGCGGGTGCGCTCGCGGTCCAGCTCGCCCAGCTCGAGCTGCCCGCTCACCCACGTCGCGACCTGCTCGGTCGCCCGGGCGAGCCCGGCCGACGGACGCGGGGAGTATGCCGCGAGCGCCCCGATGACGCGGTCGTCCACCACGAGCGGGGCGACGACCCCGGCACGCACCGGGCACTCCGGAACCTCGCAGGGCAGGTCGGTCCGGGTGAGCACGACGACGTCACCGCCGCGCAGCACCCGGTGGGCGTGCTCGGACGCCTGCGCGCGGTGGTGCTCACCCAGGCCGCTCCACGCGAGGGTCTGCTGGCTGTCGCAGATCGCCAGGGCGGTGCCGCCGAGCATCATGCGCAGGTGCCGCGCGGCCGGCTCGGCGTGCTCCGGGGTCAGCCCGGCCCGCAGGTTGCGGCCGGCCTGGGCCCCCGAGCGCAGCGTCTCGTAGGTGATCCGGTCGGTCTCGGAGAGGAAGCCCCGGGCGGCCCGGCGTCGACGCCACCACGCCACCAGCCAGACCAGCAGGCACGCCGCCAGGACCAGGAGCGCGGTCGGCAGGTGCAGGACTCCGAGCATGGCCGGAGGCTACTCCGTGCGGTGTGACGCGCCGCTCGGGCGCGTGCGAGGCTGAGCCATGCCCGCGGCGTACCAGGACCTGGACGAGCCCTCCCAGGTCGAGCTCCTGCGCGGGGTGGCGGAGCAAGCGGCACCTCTGTTCGGCCTGACACCGACCGCGATCCGCCTCGTCCTGCACGGCTTCAACACCACCTTCCGCCTCGACACGCCGGGCGGGGCGGTGGCCATGCGGGTCAACACCAACTCCCTGGGCTCGGCGGGCAACGTGCAGGCGCAGCAGGCCTGGCAGCACGCCATCCGGCGCGACACCGACGTGCTCGTGCCGGACCCGCTGCCGGTCGGGGACGGGGGCTACCTCGCCGTGGTGGGGTCGGCCGAGCTCGGTCGGGAGGTCATGGTGACGGCCAGCACCTGGCTCGAGGGGGAGGACCTGGGCACCGTCAGCACCCGCGAGCAGTGCCGGGCCCTGGGGGGGCTGATGGCGACGCTGCACCGGCACGCGGAGTCCTGGGAGCCCGAGGGGCACCACCGGTTCCCGCGACTGGCGGGGACCCTCTTCGGCGACCCGGACCTGCTGACGGCGGCCGTCGCCCACGACCGGGGGCTCGCGGCCCTGGTGTCGGCGGCCGGGCAGCGGTGCGAGGCTGCCTTCGAGCGGCTGGCCCACGAACCCGTCTTCCCGCTGCACGCCGACCTGCACGGCGGCAACCTCACGTGGCACGAGCACCGGCTCGCGGTCTTCGACTTCGACGACAGCGGGCTCGGCGTGCCGGCGCTGGACCTCGCGATCTGCGCGTTCTACCTGCGCGGCGGCGAGGACGAGCACGGTCCGGAGGCCCAGGTGCGGGAGGGGTATGCCGCCCGGCGCCCGCTCCCGGACCTGCCGACCGAGGACTTCGAGGCGCTGGTGGCCGCCCGTCAGCTGCTGCTCGCCAACAGCATCCTCGCGAGCACGACCGCAGGCCAGCGCTCGGACGCGGCGGCCTACCTGCGGATCACCGGCGAGCGGCTGCGGCACTGGCTGGACACCGGCCGGTTCACCCGCGCCGTGCCCGGCGGCTGATCGGAGGGGCCGCCGGGCCCGGCACCGGGCCGGTCAGCCCTGGTCGGCGGGCGCGTCCTCGAGGGTCTCCTTGAGCGGCACGTGCTTGATCATCGCCGTGGCGAGGAAGACCAGCGCCAGGATCGGCAGGCCCAGGAGGAAGGCACCGTGCAGCTGGTCGGCCAGCCCGGCGCGCAGCGCCTGCTCCACCACCGGCGGCACGTCGCCGAGCGAGCCGGGGTCGAGGACCGCCCCCACGTCCAGGCTGCCGGCCTGCGCGGCGGCCTGGTCGCGCATCTGCGCCGGCAGGTGCGAGGCGACGGCCGCGCCGAGCCCACCGGTCATGACCGAGCCGTAGACCGCGATCCCGACGGTGGAGCCGATGTTGCGGCTGAACTGCGTCGTCGCGGTGGCGACCCCGAGGTCGCGCCGGGCGACGACGTTCTGGACGACGAGGGTGAACTGCTGCATCGCCATACCCAGGCCGACGCCCACGACCGCCATCGACCCGAAGAGCTCCCACGGGCTGGACGTCTCGGACAGCAGCGTGAGCAGCCACACCCCCGTGGCCATGATGGCCACCCCGGTGAGCATGAACGGCTTGTAGTGCCCCGTCCTCGTCACCAGCAGCCCGGTGAGGATGCCCATGACGATGAGGCCCAGCATCATCGGCATGAGGATGAGCCCGGACTGCGTGGCGTCGACGCCGAGCACCCCCTGCGCGAAGACCGGGATGTAGATGATCGACCCGAACATCACCATGGCCAGGCCGAGACCGGCGACGTTGGCCCAGCTGAAGACGCTGATGCGGAACAGGCGCAGCGGCAGCAGCGGCTCGCTCGCCCGCAGCTCCACGACGACGAAGGCGGCCGCGGTGACCAGCCCCAGGCCGTAGAGGCCGAGGACCTGCCAGGAGGCCCAGGGGTAGGTCGTCCCGCCCCAGCTGGTGGCGAGCAGGATGGACACCATCGCGACCGAGAGCGTGACGATCCCGGCGACGTCGATCCGCGCCTCGCGCCGCTGGTGCGGCAGGTGCATGTGCCGCAGGACGAACCACAGGGTGAGCAGCCCGATCGGCAGGGTCGTGAAGAACAGCCAGCGCCACCCGAGGTGGTCGGTGATGAGGCCGCCGGCGAGCGGCCCGGCCACGGAGGTGACGCCGAACACGGCACCCATGAGGCCCTGGTACTTCCCGCGCTGACGGGCCGGGATGATGTCGCCGATGATGGTCTGGGACAGCGGCATGAGCGTGCCCATGCCGGCGCCCTGGATGGCGCGGCCGGCGACGAGCATCCAGAAGCTCCCGGCCAGGCCGGAGACGGTCGAGCCGACCATGAAGATGACGAGCCCGGCGAGGTAGAAGGTCTTGCGCCCGTAGAGGTCGGACAGCTTGCCGACGACCGGGACGACCACGGCCGAGACGAGCATGGCGGCGGTGGCGACCCAGGAGTAGTGGCTCATCCCCCCGAGGTCGGCGACGATCTGCGGCAGGGCCGGGCCGACGATGGTCTGGCTGATGGAGGCGACGAACATGCCCATCATCAGGCCGGCGAAGACGATCTTGTGCTCCCGGCTCAGGCGGAAGGCGGGGGCGGCCGAGGCCGTCGGGTCGACCGCGGTCGCCGTGGCCGAGGGGGTCTCGTCCCGGGTGTCGACGGGGCTGCGGCCCGTGCTGGTGCTGGCGGTCATCAGATCCTTGCTGGGTGGTGCGGTCGGGAGGCCTGGTGGGTGGGCGTGGCCGCCCGGGTGCCTCAGGGCGACTGCCCGGAGGTATGCGTGCCGCGGGCCGACTCCAGCGAGTCGGCGAGGCGTCCGAGCAGGTCCGCGAGCTGCGCCTTCTCCGTCTCCGGCCAGTCGGCCAGGGTGTCGGTGACGAGCTCGACGCGGCGGGCGCGCTCCTGGGTCAGGGCCTCCAGCCCGGCCTCCGTGAGGCCGAGCACCTGGGCACGACGGTCGGCGGGGTCGGGGTGGCGCTCGACGAGGCCGCGCTCAGCCAGGGAGGCGAGGCGGCGGCTCATGGTCGAGGGGTCCAGGCCCTCGGCCTGGGCCAGGTCGCGGGAGCGGGTGCACTGCTGCCCGGCCAGCCGGACCAGGACCGCGACGTCGGTGGGCGCGAGATCACCCTCCCGCTCGCGCAGGAAGCGGCCCATCGCCGCGAAGGTCCGTGCCAGCTCCTCAGATAGTTGCATGATGCACACATCATACACCCGTGCGTCGTGACCACGCACGTCCGTCGGTGCGGGGTACTAGCGTTAGAGGGGTCAGGCCGCACGGGTCGAGGGAGTCCGGATGTCCACCACGCTGAGCCCGCAGCAGGAGCGCGAGTTCGAGGAGCTGACCGCACCGCTGCGCGGTGAGCTCATCGCGCACTGCTACCGCATGCTGGGGTCCGCCGGGGAGGCGGAGGACCTCGTGCAGGAGACCTACCTGCGGGCCTGGCGGGCCTTCGACCGGTTCGAGGGGCGTTCCTCGGTGCGGACGTGGATGTACACCATCGCCACCAACTCCTGCCTCACCGCGCTCAAGGGCCAGTCCCGGCGCCCGCTGCCCAGCGGGCTCGGGCAGCCGCCCGGCGACCCCGGCGTCCCGGTCGTCGAGGACCGCTCGCGCGACTGGCTCGAGCCGCTGCCGGACCGCGTCGTGTGGGGGCGTGACGTCGTCCCCGTCGACCCGGCGCAGGCCGCCGTCGAGACCGAGGACACCCAGCTGGCGTTCGTCGCCGCGCTCCAGGACCTCCCCCCGCTCCAGCGGGCAGTGCTCGTGCTGCGCGACGTCCTCCAGCTCTCGGCGGCCGAGACCGCGCAGGCCCTGGAGACCACGGTGGCCGCGGTCAACTCCGCGCTCCAGCGCTCACGGGCCACCATCGGCGACGGGCTGGAGCGGGCCGGACGCCGGGTCAGCGAGCTCAGCCACGCCGAGCGCGAGGTGTTCGCGGCCTTCTGCGACGCCTTCGAGCGCTACGACGTGCCGGCCGTCGTCGGGGTCATGACCGAGCAGGCCGTCTGGCAGATGCCGCCCTACGACCGCTACTACCTGGGCCCGGACGACATCGCCGCGCTCATCGGTGGCCAGTGCCCGGCGACCGGGCCGAGCGACCTGCGGATGGTGCCGACCGTCGCCAACGGCCAGCCCGCGGCGGGGATGTACCTCCGCGGGGAGGACGGCACCTACGAGGCCTTCCAGCTCTGCGTCGTCGACCTGCGGGACGGCCAGGTCAGCGGCGTCGTCGGCTTCTTCTCCGCCGACGCCTTCCGCCGGGCCGGGCTGCCCCTCGTGCTCGGCCAGGACACCACGAGGACGCACTAGCACCACCCGCACCCCCTGCCGCACAGTCCCTTGACACCACGTCAAGGCAGCAGGACCATGCGAGCAGCGGCGGCCGGGTGTGACGCAGGGGCCGTCGCGTCAGGACGAGCCCAACCGAGCCCGCCCTCCACTCGTGAACCGGAGGTCTCGACATGCGTCGTTCCACCCTTGCCGTGGCAGCCAGCGTGCTGGCGCTCACGGCGTCTCTTCTCACCGCACCGGCACAGGCCCGCACCAGCGAGCCTCGTGTCGTCGTCGACGGACTGGTCGGGCCGCTGAGCCTGGCCGTCGGGTCCGGACACGTCTACCTGACCCAGAACTTCAGCGGTCAGCTGTCCAAGGTCAAGCGGGGCACGGTCAGGACCGTGTACCAGGTGCCGGAGACCGGCGGCCTGGGCGGCGTGGCCACCAGCCGAGGCAGGACCTACCACCTGGAGAGCGACTTCTCCGGGGAGACGCCGACCAGCCACGTGGTGCGGACCTCCTGGGACGGCACCCGGACCGTCGTCAGCGACGACCTCTGGCAGCACGAGATCGAGAACAACCCGGACGCCGGGGTCAGCTACGGCTTCGTCGGGCTGAACCCCTCGTGCGCCGCGGAGCTCGGTGCCTGGGAGGAGGCCGCGGGCTCCCCGCCGCTGTCGGAGTACACCGGCATCGTGGAGTCCAACGCCTATCAGCTCGAGGTCAGCGGGCACCGTGCCTACGTGGCCGACGCGGCGGCCAACGCCATCCTCGAGGTCGACCTGCGCACCGGCGACATCTCGACCGCGGCCGTGCTGCCGGTGTTCGACATCACCTTCACCGAGGAGCTCAAGGCGGGTCTCGAGGCGTCGCTGCCCCCGGAGGCGGCCCCGCTCCCGGACTGCCTGGTCGGGGAGGACTACGTCCCCGAGTCGGTGCCCACCGACGTGGCGGTCGACCACCGGGGTCGGCTCTACGTCACCACGCTGGGCGGTGGCGCCGGCGAGATCGTCCCGCTGAGCCGGGTCTATCGCATCGACCGCCACGGGCACGCCACCACGGTCGCCCGCGGGCTGCACGGCGCGACGGGGCTGGACCGGGCGCGCGACGGCCACCTCGTCGTGGCGGAGCTGTTCGGTGGTGAGGTCTCGGTGGTGCGTCCGGGCAGCTGGAAGGCCCGCACCCTCTTCACCGCCGACTCACCGGCGGACGTGGCGCTCTCCGGCAAGCGGGTCTACGCGACCACGGGTGCGTTCGGGAACGGCGCCCTGGTGACGTACGACCTCGGTCGACGCCGCTGACCCGGCTCAGGCGGTGCTGCGGCCGGCGACCGAGGCGATCCCCAGCCAGGTGTGCCGGTTGCCGGCCCAGCACCAGCCGAGCTTCGGCGCGTCCCGGCGGTCCCGGCCGTCACGGCCGGTGCCGTTGCTGATCCACAGCGCCGGGACCCGCGCATCGAGCCCCGGACCGCTCACGCGCGCACGGCGCGACCCGGTGGTCATGAAGCAGTGGTTCCGCTCCAGCACCTCGGGCTGCTGGATCACCCACGCCACGCCCTCCGCGACGGTCATGAGGTCGCGCCCCCGGGCCCGGATCTGCGGGTCGACCTCGTCCGGGCTGCGGTCGGCGTGCTCGTCGCCGCGCTCGGGCGCGTGCACGGCATACAGGTCCGCGTCCGGGACCTGCACCCCCGGAGCGGGGTCGAACTCGGCGAGGTCGGTCAGGTCCTCGACGACGAACCCGGGCCGGTCACCACGGCGCAGCAGCGGCACGAGATCGGCGACCGGCACCCGTCGGTGGTGGACGACGAGCAGGTCACCGGTGAGCCCCGGGGGCAGGTCGGGGAGCCGCAGCCCCAGGTCGTTGAGTCGTCGGTGCTGGGCGGTCAGGTCGGGCAGCGGGCGCACGGTCCTCCTGGGTGTCGGGGCCTCTCCAACGCTCGCGCGGCCGGTCTCATTCCCGCCGTGGCGCGGCCGGGGGTCGGGCAGGACGCGGCGGGGGACGCGGCATACCGTGGTCGGCATGGAGTTCAGATACCTCGGAAACAGCGGCCTCAAGGTCAGCGAGATCACCTACGGCAACTGGCTCACCCACGGGAGCCAGGTCGAGAACGAGGTCGCCCACCAGTGCGTGCGCGCGGCCCTCGACGCCGGCATCAGCACCTTCGACACGGCGGACGTCTACGCCAACACCAAGGCGGAGTCGGTCCTCGGCGAGGCGCTCAAGGGCGAGCGCCGCGAGAGCCTGGAGATCTTCACCAAGGTCTACTGGCCGACCGGCCCGGGCGGCAAGAACGACACCGGCCTGTCCCGCAAGCACATCATGGAGTCGATCGACGGCAGCCTCTCCCGGCTGCAGACCGACTACGTCGACCTCTACCAGGCCCACCGCTACGACACGGAGACGCCGCTGGAGGAGACGATGCAGGCCTTCGCCGACGTGGTGCGGCAGGGCAAGGCGCTCTACATCGGCGTGAGCGAGTGGACCGCCGACCAGATCCGGGCGGGGCACGCGCTGGCCGAGGACCTGGGCATCCAGCTCATCTCCTCCCAGCCGCAGTACTCCATGCTGTGGCGGGTCATCGAGCCCGAGGTCGTTCCGACCTGCGAGGAGCTCGGGATCTCCCAGATCGTCTGGAGCCCGATGGCGCAGGGCGTGCTCTCCGGCAAGTACCTCCCCGGCGAGCAGCCGACCGAGGGCCGTGCAGCGGACGAGTCGATGGGCAAGGGCATGCAGGGCTTCATGCGCGACGAGACGCTGCGCGCCGTGCAGGAGCTCAAGCCGCTAGCTGAGGAGGCCGGGCTCACCATGCCGCAGCTCGCCGTCGCCTGGGTGCTGCAGAACCCCAACGTCGCGGCCGCCCTGGTCGGCGCCTCGAAACCGTCTCAGGTGGAGGACAACGTCAAGGCCGCCGGCGTCACCCTGGACGCCGACCTCATGGCCAAGATCGACGACGCCATCGGCGGCGTCGCCGAGAAGGACCCGGGCAAGACCGCGGAGAACGCCCCGCAGACGCGGGTCGCCTGACCGGCACCGCACCGCGTGACCCCAGCGCCGTGTCCGGCACCGCCGGACGCGGCGCTGGGGCGTTGTGCGGCCCCGTCGGCGGTGGCACTCTTGGACCATGAGACTGTCCGAGGTCTTCGCCCGCCACAGCGACGCCGGCTCTGACGCGCCGATGCTGGTCACCCCGGCCATCCGGCCGTCCGCCCGGGAGCAGCTCGCGACGCTGGAACGCCTGGGGCTCTCCCCCCAGGACGGCGTCACCGAGGCCGACCTGCTCGCCGACCGGGAGGTGGCCCAGGCGGTGCGCCAGCACCCCTACGTCGCCGTCATGCACTGCCTGGCACGCGACGCCGACGGTGGGCTGACCCACCACCCGCACGTCACGACGGTCGACCTGGAGCACGTCGTCGGGCCCGACTCCTACCCCGACCTCGTGCGCAAGCTGGCCGCCGCGGCCGGCTCGACCGGCGAGCTGGGGGAGGTGCGCGGCGGCGTCGACCGCGAGCGCAACCGGTGGGTTGTCCGTTTCCGGCTGGGGCGCATCACCCGCGAGATCCACCCCCGCCTGGACCACGACTACGCCGACATGGACGTGCTGCCGTGGATCTTCGACGCGGTCTGCCTGCCCGGCCAGGCCAGCGCCTACGTGCGGCACGGCCAGCGGATCACCGTGGCCTACGTGCCCCGCTGGCACGTCGACGAGCTGCAGCGGGTGCTGGACCGCTGGGCGTTCGCCGCCTGAGCGCGCGCCGAGATGGGCGCCTGCCGGCAGACCACCACCGGTGCCGAGCGCGACCGGGGTAGGGCAGGCTGGGGGGCATGACCACGCGTCCGAGGGCCACCGACGTCGCACGCCGGGCCGGGGTGTCCCAGACCGCGGTCTCCTTCGTCATGAACGGGTTGGCCGAGGGCAACGTGTCGCCAGCGACGCGCGACAAGATCCTGCGCGCCGCCGAGGACCTCGGCTACGAGCCCAACGAGGTCGCGCGGAGCCTGCGCAGCAGCCGGACCCGCACCCTCGGCATGGTCACCGACGCCATCGCCTCCTCCCCCTTCGCCGGCCGCATCATGGGCGGCGCAGGGGAGCGGGCGGCGGCCGACGGGTACGCGGTCATGACCATCGACACCCACGGCCACGCCGAGCGGGAGGCCGGTGCCCTGGCCGAGCTGGTGCGCCGACGGGTCGACGGCCTCATCTACGCCTCGATGGGATTCCGCGTCCTCGACCGGGCACCCGCGGCCCGCATCCCGGTGGTGCTGGCCAACTGCACCGCCCGCTCCGAGGAGGAGCTGAGCGTCGTCCCGGACGACGCCGGCGGGGCGCGGGTCGCCGCGGAGCACCTGCTCGGGCTCGGTCACCGGGACCTCGCGATGCTCTCCGGTCACTACGAGCGGGGCGCGGACGGCACCGTCGCGGGCAACGTCTCCGGCCCCATCCGCGCCCGCGCCTTCGAGGAGGCGGTGCGCTCCACGGGAGCCGCGGTGAAGGTCGTGCCCGGGGGCTGGGAGATCCGGACGGGGTATGCCGCCGCGCTCGCGCTCCTGGACGGTGCTCCGCCCACCTCCGGGTCCGCCGGGGGGGGGCCCACGGCGATCTTCGCCACGACCGACCGGGCGGCGCTCGGTGTGCTCCTCGCGGCCGCGCACCTGGGTCTGCAGGTGCCGCAGGACCTGTCGGTGGTGGGCTTCGACGACCAGGACGGTCTGGCGGCCGACGTCGTGCCAGCGCTCACGACGGTGGCCCTGCCGCACGCCGCGATGGGCGAGGTCGCCGTCGACATGGCGCTGGAGGCGGTCGGCGGGCGGCTCACGCCTCGGCGCGAGGTGCTCCCGTGCCCGCTCGTGCAGCGCGACTCGACGTCAGCACCGCGCTGACGTCGACGTCGCCCTCCACCTCCCAGGCCGCGGTGTGCCGCAGGGTCGCCGGAGGCCCGGCCGGGGGGTATACCTCCAGCACCTCGCCGTCGACGTAGGCCACCGCCCCGGGCGCGAGCGGGCGGGACCCCAGCTCGGGGTGGCGCAGCGACCCGCCACCGGGACCCGCGACGAGACGGGCCCGGCGGAGGGACGTCCCCGCGGTCGCCTCCTCCACCTCCAGCGCGCCGGCCACCCTCGGGTCGAGCACCAACCGGGCGCCGTCGCCGTCGGGCACCAGGCGCCGGGGCAACGTCATACACCCCGCGTGGTCCCGGACCGACGGGTCCCGGTCGAGCTCACGGATCCAGCCCATGAGCCACCAGCCATCGGCGTCGTCCGCCGCGAGCTGCGGCGCGTAGAAGTCGGTGCCCTCGTCGAGGACCTGCACCTGCTCGACCCGCAGCCGGGGGAGGCCGCCGTCGTCCACGAGCGCCCCGGTGCATCCCACGACCTCGCCGAGCACGCCCCGGTCGTGCAGGGACAGCACGAGCGTCGCCCGGTCGCCCCAGACCGCCAGCTGCGGGCACTCCCAGACGTCGGCGGGCAGCGCTCCCTCCAGCGGCAGCTCCGCGCCGGTGAGCCAGATCCCCAGGTAGTCCCAGTCCTCGATGTCGTCGCAGGAGTAGAGCAGGATCGCGGGCGTGCCGTCGCGCAGCCCGGCGCCGACCAGCGCGAACCGGCGACCTGCGTGCGTGAGCACGAAGGGGTCGCGCATGATGGCGACGTCGTCCGCGTCCGGCGTGGTCGCGACGACGAGGGGAGCGCCCCAGTCGTCCAGCTCCTCACCCTCACCCCAGCGCAGGCATACCGTGCTGGCGTGGTCGGGCCCGGTGACGCCCGAGTAGACGACGGCCGGCCGCTCCAGGCCGTCGACGAAGACACCGGACCAGCACCCGGCGGCGTCCGGACCACCGGGCGTGGGCTCGAAGGCGACCCGGTGGTCGCGCCAGCTCACCAGGTCCGCGCTGCTCGCGTGGCCCCAGGCGATCTGGTCGTGCCGGGGCGCGTCCGGGTTGTGCTGGAAGAAGACGTGCCAGCGACCGTCGCGGTGCACCATGCCGTTGGGGTCGTTGAGCCAGCCGCTGTCCGGTCTCAGGTGGTATGCCGTCACGGCGGACCCTGCGGCGGAGTCGGGGCGGTAGGTCATCGGTGGCTCCCTGCGGTCAGGCCCTCGCGCAACGTGCGCTGGCCGAAGATGAAGACGACGAAGGCGGGGATCATCGAGATCACCACACCGGCGAGGACGGTCGCGACCGACCCGGTCCCCATGTTGCCCTGCAACGACACGAGCCCCAGGGGCAGCGTGAAGTTCTCCTCGCTGATCGTCATGATGAGCGGCCGGAAGAACTCGTTCCAGTGGAAGTTGAAGGCGAGGATGCCGACGATCGCCATGCCGGGCACCGCGAGCGGAGCGTAGATCGAGAAGAACGTCCGCCACGGGCTCGCGCCGTCCACCGACGCCGCCTCCCCGAGCTCGACCGGCAGGCCGAGGAAGTACTGCCGCATGAGGAAGGTGCCGAAGGCCGTCGGGATCGCCGGCAGGATGAGGGCCATGAGGGTGTCGGCCAGGCCCATCCCGCGCACCAGCATGAAGACTGGCACGATCGTCACCTGCATCGGCACCATCATCGTCGCGAGGATGGTCGCGAACATGAGTCCCTTGCCGGGGAACTCCATCCGCGCGAAGACGTAGCCGCCCATCGCCGCGGTGAGCATCTGGCCGAGCGCGATGGCCGCGGTGACGAGCACGCTGTTGAGGATGAGCAGCCACATGTCCACCTGGGCGAAGACGTCCTGGTAGGCCACGAAGGTCAGGCTGGACGGGATGACGCTGCCCGATCCCAGGCTCTGGCTGGGCGGCTGCAGCGAGGTGAGGACGGTCCACACGACGGGACCGAGGGTGAGGGCGGTGGCCACGCCCAGGATGAGGTACTTCCACAGATGCTTCATCGCACGCGCTCCTTCTCAGCCGTAGAAGACGAATCGACGGGACAGGCGGAACTGCAGCGCGGTGACGAGCATGATGACGATCGTCAGCACGATGCCGATGGCCGAGGCGCGGCCGAACTCCAGCTGCTTGAAGGCGGTCTCGTAGATCACCATCACCGCGGTGCGGGTGGAGTCGCCCGGCCCGCCCCGGGTGAGGACGTAGGGCTGGTCGAAGATCTGCAGCGCGGCGATGATCGCCATGACCGAGGCCACCAGGGTCGTGGGGCTGACCAGCGGGAACGTGATGGTCCAGAACTGCCGCCAACCGGTGGCGCCGTCGACCGAGGCCGCCTCGTAGACCTCCTTGGGGATGGAGGACAGGCCGCCGAGGAAGAGCAGGAAGGAGAAGCCGAAGTTCTGCCACACGTAGACCAGGACGACCATGATCATCGCGCCGGTCGGCGAGGTCAGCCATGGCACCGCGGGGACGCCGATCTGGCCGAGGAGGTGGTTGACGAGCCCGAAGTTCTCGTTGAAGAGGTAGCTCATGATGATCGAGACCGAGGCGGCCGAGAGCACGAGCGGGAAGAAGAGCACCGACCGGAAGAAGCCGCGCAGCCGCTCGGGCATCGCCGACTGCACGAGCACCGCCAGCCCGAGGGCGACCGCGAGCTGCAGCACCACGGCGACGCCGACGAATAGCAGGGTGTTGCCGAAGGCCACCCGGATGGTGCGGTCGGTGACGATGTCGGCGAAGTTGCCCAGCCCCACGAACTCCGGGGCGGTGATGATGTCCCAGGAGAAGAAGGCCAGGACGAAGCTGGCGACGATGGGCAGGAAGGTGAAGACGCCCAGGCCGATGATCGTCGGCAGCAGGAAGACGGCGATGAGGGCGCGTCGGCCGGTGTCCTGGCGACGCGTCGTCGGTGGCGTCGTCGGCGCCGCGGTCCCGGCGCCCCGACCCGGGGCGGTGGTCACAGTCATCAGGCCCTCCCGAGGGCGGAGTTGAGGTCGGCATCGAGGCGGCGCAACGCCCGCCCCACGTTGGCCTCGGAGCCGGTGACGGCGCCGAGCACGTTCTTGATGAGCGCGGTCTCGACGGCGGCCTGCTCGGGCGGCGCCGGGATGGGTGCGGCCGGCAGCTCGTCGAGGGTGTCGTAGAAGACCTTCCAGTGCTCCGGCCCCTTGCCGGCATACAGCTCGGCATCGACCATGGAGCGACGTGTCGGGGTGGTGTTGGGCGTGGGGAAGGCGAGCTCCATCCCGGGGCGCGAGATGCAGAACTTCACCCACTCCCAGGCCTCGTCCTTGCGCTCAGAGGTCTTGAGGATCGCATAGCCGGCGGCGCCGAACTGGTGCCGCTGGCTCTTCCACCGCGGGAAGAACTGCACGTCGTAGTCGTCCGGGCCCATGCCCGCCTCGGAGAGGCCCTCGACCCAGAAGCCTCCGGCGGGGGTCATCCCGATGACGCCGCCGGCGAACTGGCCGACGAGCTCGTTGCCCCCGCCCTGGGCCGGGCTGGTGCCGAGGTCGTCGGCGACGAGGCGCCGGACGAACTCGAAGGACTCCTCGACGGCGGGATCCAGCGCGTTGGACGCCTCCCAGAGGTAGCCGCCGGAGCGGCCGGTCTCGCCGGGGTAGAACTGGTCCCACAACCACTCCCCGCCCGGTGCCTTCTCCTCGGTGAGGAAGCTGGTGTCGTTGACGTAGAGCCACGGCACGATGCCGCCCCAGAGCCGGTTGGTCCAATAGTAGGGGACGAAGCGTCCGGAGGCGGCGTCCTGCATCTGCCGAGCGGTGGCGAGGAAGTCCTCGTGGGTCCAGTCGGCGGGCGGCAGCTCCAGCCCCGCCTGCCGGAGCGCACCGTTGTTGAAGTAGATGTTGGCGGCGTTGAAGTCGATCGGCAGCTGGAAGAGCTGGCCCCGATACATGAAGGCCTCGACCAGGCTGGGGTGGACGTCGTCGAAGTAGTCCTGGACCTCGTCCTGGTCCCGCATCACGTAGTCGTCCAACGGCTCCGCCAGGCGGTCGGCGAAGAGCTGGGCACCCTCTGTCGCGACGACGCAGACGTCCGGCGGCGTGCCGGCTGCGACCATGGTGAGGATCTTGGCGAAGAAGTCGGCCCAGTCCGCGCCCTGGATCGCCTGGATCCGCACCGGGATGTCGGGGTGGATCTCGCGGAAGGCGTCCACCAGGCCCTGCCGGGCGGCGGCGTCCTGGTTGGTGCCCAGCATGGCGATGGTCAGGGTGTCGTCCCGCCGGCCGGGGATGTCTGCGGCGAAGAGCCGGTCCACGTTGAGACCGAAGAGGGCC
Organism: Serinicoccus chungangensis; assembly: GCF_001483745.1. Classification (GTDB taxonomy): domain Bacteria; phylum Actinomycetota; class Actinomycetes; order Actinomycetales; family Dermatophilaceae; genus Ornithinicoccus; species Ornithinicoccus chungangensis_A. The sequence continues at coordinate 98,065 of NZ_LQBL01000033.1, forward strand.
GCCGCGCCCACCCCGGTGGCTCCGGTGAGCAGTGCTCGTCTGCTGATGTCAGGCATCGATGCCTCCCGTGGACTAAAACGAATTAGGTGCCAGCATGGCGCGCCTCGCAAGCCCTGTCAACCCCCTGCTGCGGCGACGGAGGGAGGTAGGGCAGGCTGTCGTCATGACCTCGCCCTTCGACCTCACGCTCGAGGACATGCGCACCCACCGCAGCGCCAAGTGGAGCCGCGTGCCCGACGACGTCCTCCCCGCCTGGACCGCCGAGATGGACGTCCGGACGGCCCCCGCGATCGCGGCCGCGCTGCATACCGCGGTGGAGCGCAGCGACTTCGGGTATGCCGGTGAGCCGTCCGCCGTGATCGACGCCTTCGCCGGCTTCGCCAGCGACACCTGGGGCTGGGACCCGCAGAGCACGCCGGGCCGCACCAGGCTCTTCGCCGACGTCGGCCAGGGGGCCAAGGAGACGCTGCGCGCGCTCACCTCCCCGGGTGACCGGGTCGTCCTCAACCCCCCGGTCTACCTCTCCTTCTACCCCTGGCTGCGCGACCTGCGCCTGGAGCCGCTGGAGGTGCCGATGCTCGACGTCGCCTCCGGCGGCCGCCTCGACCTCGACGGCATGCGCGCCGCGCTCGCCGACGGGGCGAAGGTGGTCCTGCTGTGCACCCCGCACAACCCGCTCGGCTACGTCTACTCGCGCGAGGAGCTGGCCGCGCTGGCCGAGATGGCCGCCGAGCACGACGCCGTGGTGATCTCGGACGAGATCCACGCCCCGCTCGTGCACCCCGGCAGCCCGCGGCCCTTCGTGCCCTTCCTCACCGTGAGCGAGGCCGCGCGCCAGGTCGGCATCGCCCTGCACTCGCCCTCCAAGGCGTGGAACACGGCCGGCCTGAAGCTGGCGCTCGGGGTGACCGCGGTGGAGGGGAGGTGGCCGGCGCTGCAGGCGGAGACCGACTGGGCGCCGAGCATTCTCGGGCAGTATGCCGCGATCGCCGCCTACACCAAGGGCCGCGAGTGGCTCGCCGGCACGGTGGCCGAGCTGCAGGCGCGCACCCAGGAGCTGCCCGCCCTGCTCCAGGAGCACCTGCCGCAGGTGCGCTTCCACCCGGGGCACGCCTCCTACCTCGCCTGGCTCGACTGCCGGGACCTCGGCCTCGGCGACGACCCGTCGCAGGCCTTCCTGGAGCGGGGCCGGGTGCTGCTGTCGCCGGGGCCGGCGTTCGGGGCCACCGGCGAGGGCTTCGCCCGACTCAACATCGGCACCAGCGAGGAGCTCGTCCACGAGGCCGTCCGCCGCATGGCCGCCGCCCTCGGCTGAGCCACCCCGCACCGGACGCGCGCACAGACCGCACCGGACGCGCGCACGGACCGCACCGACCGCAGGTATGCCGTTCCTCACGCCTCGCGCGGCGGCGTCACCTTGCTGCGCGCGTAGCGGAAGGGCTCGCGCGGGGGCCGGGTGAGCAGGTCGGCGGTGAAGCGGCTGCGGGCCAGCAGGACGAGCAGGCCGGCGACCGCGAAGCAGCCGGCGGCCACCGCCCAGGTCAGCGGGAAGCCCACCGCCTGCGAGAGACCGCCGAGCAGCGCCGGCCCCAGGGCGCCGCCCGCGAAGGCACCGGCCTGGACCGCTCCCGAGGCCTGCGCGGGGTTGTCCCGGCCGAGGCGCGCCACGGCATACAGGAGCAGGCCGGGCCAGGACCAGCCGATGCTGAAGGCCAGCAGCCCGAAGACCCACACGGCCCACGGCTGGGCCACCACGAGGCCGGCGCAGGCCAGGGCACCGACCCCCATCTGGGCGGCGACGACCGGCAGGTTGGCCCCGTGCCGGTGGTCCGCCCGCCAGCCGGAGAACACCCGGACCGCGATCGAGCCCCCCGAGCCGAGGGCCATGAGGACCCCGGTCTGGGACGGGGTCAGGCCCACCTCGAAGCCCCACGAGGCGGTGAAGGCGCCGACGAAGTTGGCGGCCGCGCTGGCGAAGGTGATCGCGAGCGCGGCGAGCAGGAGCGGCAGCGTGGGCGGCGACTCCATGAGCTCGGGCAACGAGACCGGTGCACCGGCTCCGCGTCGGCCCCGGCGACGCTCCCGGACGAGCACGGCCACGGCCCCGCCCACGACCACCACCCCCAGGCAGGCGGTGATGACGAAGGTGGAGCGCCACCCCCACAGCGCGCCCGTCGTCGGGACCGCCAGGCCGCCGAGCATGATCGCCAACGGCACCGCCGACTGCTTCACCCCGAAGCCCAGACCTCGCCGTCCGGGCGGCAGCGTGCGCGCCATGAGCAGGTTGGCCGTCGCCTGCGAGGCGGCGTTGCCCAGGCCGAGGACGACCATGACGAGCATCAGGGTCCACCAGCCGCGGGCCAGCGTCGTCATGGCCACGCCCCCACCGGACACGAGCAGGCCCGCCGCGAGCAGCAGCCGCCCGCGCCCCAGCCGGTCGACGACCCCGGAGGTCGACAGCGTGGCGACCGCCGCGGTGGCGAAGAAGACGCTGACGGCCACCCCGAACGCGCCCAGACCCAGCCCCAGGTCCTCGCGGATCCGGACCGCCTGGGCGCCCAGGAGGAACGGAGGGATGGCGCCCAGCGTGGTGATCGCGGAGGCGAGCACCATCACCAGGGCGGAGCGACCGCGACGAGGGGCTGCTGGCCTGACCACGCGGGCGCGTCGCCCCCTCTCTGCCGTCGTGCGGGATGCCGCCCGCCGGCTCCCCCTAGAGCACCATGCCCAGGGCGAAGGGTCCGATCAGCACCGTGAAGAGGGTGATGAGGACCACGCCGACGACGTTGAGGACGATTCCACCACGCGCCATCTCCTGGATCTTCACCGCCCCCGTGCCGAAGACGATCGCGTTGGGCGGGGTGCCGACCGGGAGCATGAAGGCGCAGGTCGCGGCCAGCGCTGCCGGGATGAGCAGCGTCATCGGGTCGACACCGATGCCGACGGCGACACCGCCGAGCACCGGGATGAAGGTCGCGGCCGTGGCGGTGTTGCTGGTCACCTCGGTGAGGAAGAGCACGATGGTCACGACGGCGGCGAGCAGCAGCACGATCGGCAGCGCCCCGAGGCCGGTCACCTGGGTGCCGAACCACTCGTCCAGGCCGGTGCCGGCCACCGCGGCGGCCAGGCTCAGGCCGCCGCCGAAGAGCAGCAGCACGCCCCAGGGCAGACCTTCCTCGGCGTCGTCCCACTCCAGCGTCATCCTGCCCTCGCGGTCGCCGGGGACGAGGAAGAGCACCAGCCCGGCGCCGATCGCGATGGCGGTGTCGTCGAGCTCGCCCAGCCAGGCCGCGTTCTCGGCGAGGACGGGGATGTTCGACAGCAGACCGGGGACGATCCACAGGAAGGCGGCGCCGCAGAAGACGGTGAGCACGACCTTCTCGCCCTGGCTCATCGGGCCCAGCTGGTCGATCTCGTGGTCGATGAGCTCGCGCCCGCCCGGGATCTCCTGCAGCTTGAAACGGAACATGAGGCGGGTGATGAGCATCCACGCCAGTCCGATGAAGACCACGACGATGGGCACGCCCAGCAGCATCCAGGCGAGGAAGCCCACCTCCTGGTCGAGCTCGTCGGCCAGGTAGCCGGCGACGATGGCGTTGGGCGGGCTGCCGAGCAGCGTGCCCAGGCCCCCGATGGAGGCGGCCCAGGCGATCGAGAGGACGAGGGCGACACCGAAGAGGCGGACGTCCGGGTCGTTGACCACGTCGCTCACCGCCCGGCCCTGGCCCACCTCGTCGGCCACGTCCCCGTCGGCCACGGGCGCCGAGGCGGAGGCCGCCTGCCGGCTGTTCTCCACGACGAGCGCGAGCACCGAGATGCCGATGGGCAGCATCATCAGGGTGGTCGCGGTGTTGGAGACCCACATCGACAGGAAGGCGGTGGAGATCATCATCCCGAGGATGATGCGCCGCGGGTGGGTGCCGACCCGGCGCAGCGTGAGCAGGGCGATCCGCCGGTGCAGGTTCCACTTCTGCATCGCGATGGCGATGAGGAAGCCGCCGAGGAAGAGGAAGACGATGGAGTTGGCGTAGGGGGCCGTGGCATCCGCGACCCCGAGACCGGTGAGCGGCGGGATGAGGACGATGGGCAGCAGCGAGGTCGCCGCCAGCGGGATCGCCTCGGTCATCCACCAGACCGCCATGAGCACCGCGACCGCCGCGACGAAGCGCGCGTCGCCGGACATGTCCGCCCCGCCGAGCAGGAGGTACACCAGCACGGCGAGACCCACGCCCCCGAGCCGGAAGGCCCAGGTCCGGCCGGCCGGACGAGGTGGTTCGCGGTCGCTCGGCTCGTAGTCGTACTCGCCCTGCTCCCGCACGATCTCGCTGCTCATCCGTCCAACCCCTCTCACGCCGATGTGACCGGCTCAACCTAACGCACGGCCGGTCCCGGTGGCCGGACGTTGACGCAGGGAGAAGCCGGGAGTCGGCATACCCTGGAGGTATGAGTCGTCCCCACCTGTGGATCCGCGCCGAGGCCCGCCCGGGCGAGCAGCGCGTGCCGATCGTCCCCGCCGACGCCGCCCGGCTGGTGGCCGACGGGTATGTCGTGACGGTCGAGGAGTCGCCGAGCCGGGTCGTCGACCTCGAGGAGTACGTCGAGGCCGGGTGCTCGGTCGCGCCCTACGGATCGTGGATCGACGCGCCCGAGGGCGCGGTCGTCGTGGGGATCAAGGAGCTGCCGGAGGACCCGGCCGACCTGGCGCACACCCACGTCTTCTTCGCGCACGCCTACAAGGGGCAGGAGGGCGCCGACGTCACCCTCGACCGGTTCCGTCGCGGTGGCGGTGAGCTGCTGGACGTGGAGTACCTCACGCTTGACGGCCGACGGGTCGTCGCCTTCGGCTTCTGGGCCGGCTACGTCGGAGCGGCGCTCTCGGTGCTGCGGCACCGCGGCCTGCTGGACGGTGGCGTGGCCCCCATGGCCCGGGAGGACCTGGACGCGCAGCTGCGCGGCAGCGCCGAGGGACGCGAGCCCGAGCGGGCGCTGGTCATCGGCTCGCGCGGGCGCTCGGGCCGGGGTGCGGTCGAGGCGCTCGAGCTCGCCGGGTGCGCGGTGACCCGCTGGGACCGCGGCGACACCGTCACCCTGGACAAGGCGGCCCTGCTGGAGCACGACATCCTCGTCAACTGCGTGGTGAGCAGCACCCCGCGCGAGCCGTTCGTCACCGCCGCCGACGTCCCGGTGCCGCGCCGGCTGCGCACCATCGGCGACGTGACCTGCGACGTGACCTCGGACAACAACCTGCTACCGGTCAACACCGCCATCACCTCGTGGGCCGAGCCGGTGCGGGACGTGGGCACGACCGAGCACCCGCTCGACGTCATCGCGATCGACAACCTGCCCTCGCTGCTGCCGCTGGAGTCCTCGGTCAGCTTCTCCGCCGAGCTCACCCCGCTGCTGGAGGACCTCGCCGAGCGCCGCGGCCCCTGGGCCGCGAGCCTGGAGTGGTTCCGCCGGCACGTGCCCACGGGCTAGGGACCACACCCCACCGGGCGCCGCGAGTGGTTGCCCGACACCCCACCGGGCGCCGCGAGTGGTTGCCCGACACCCCACCGGGCGCCGCGACTGGTTGCCTCACACCCCACCGAGCGCCGCGAATGGTTGCCGGACACCCCACCGAGCGCCGCGAAGGGTGGTCGCTGCGGTCAGCGCTTCTGCGTCCAGCGCCAGCCCCGCGGCGGCTTGGACCCGTCGTCCGGCAGCATCGTGCGGACCCGCACGTCGCCGAGCAGGCTGGTGGCGTTGACCCGGACGCACGCCCCGGTCTCGGGCACCCCCTGAGCAGCCGGGTCGACGTCGTGGCGCAGGTCTCCCATGAGGGTGAAGCCCTGCAGCTCCACCCGGGTCCCGGCCGGCACGACGATCTTGACGTCACCCATCCCGGTGTAGGTCGAGATGTCCACAGTCTCCCCGGGACGGAGCACCTCGCGAAGGTCCAGCTTGACGTCGCCGAGGAACATCACGAGCGTCGTGCGCTCGGCGACCTGCCAGGAACCGGTGCGGGTGATGTCGCCCAGGAGCGTGCCCATGGTCTGGCTCGGCTGGCGGCCCCGGACCTGGGAGCCGGACGACGTCGCCGGGGCGTACCGGTCGCCCACCTCCTCGCGCGGCACGGGCCGCTCCCCCGGCTGGGGGATCGCCGGCCGCCACTCGGGCGGGACCTCGGAGGGGCCGTCGTACCGGCCCTCGGGCGACGGACCGGGAGTGGTGGGGTTCGCCATACCGCCCACCCTAGCCGTGCTCCCGGCCGGTGAACGGTGACAGCCGTCAGCCCGTAGCGGCCCCGCCCGACGCGACGCGGGGTCGTCTGCCGCGCGCCGTGGGTCAGCGGAAGGCGCTGGTGCCCGTCACCGCCCGACCGACCAGGAGGGACTGGACGGTCCGGCTGCCCTCGTAGGTGTAGGTCGCCTCGAGGTCGGCGAAGTGCCGCGCGACGTGGTGGTCGAGCAGGATGCCGTTGCCGCCCAGCATGTCGCGGGCGGTCGCCACGACCTCGCGGGCCGCCGTCGTCGTGTGCAGCTTGGCCATGGCGGCGTGCTCGATGGTGCAGCGCCCCTGGTCCTGCAGCTGGCTCATCCGCGTGCACATGAGCTGCATCGAGGTGATGAGGGTGACCATCCGGGCGAGGTCGTCCTGGACGAGCTGGTTCTTGGCCAGCGGGCGACCGAACTGCTCCCGGCGCAGGGCGTAGGTGAGCGCGCCCTCGTAGGCCGCGATCGCGTGGCCGATCGCCTCCCACGCCACCGCCTGACGGGACCGGGCCAGCACCCGGTTGGTGTCGGCGAAGGTGCGCGCCTCCGCGAGCCGGTGGTCGGCCGGCACCCGCACCCCGTCGAGGCGGATGTGGGCCTGCCACACGCCGCGGTTGCTGATCTTGCCGTCGATGACCTGCGCGTCCCACCCGTCCAGCTCCTGCGGCGCCTCGACGACGAAGCCGCCCACGTCCCCGTCGTCGTCGCGCGCCCAGACCACCACCAGGTCGGCGACGGAGCCGTTGCCGATCCACCGCTTGGCGCCGTCCAGCACCCAGTGGTCGCCGTCCCGCCGCGCCCGCGTCTCCATGCTCACCACGTCCGAGCCGTGCGTGGGCTCGGTGAGGGCGACGGCACCGACCGTCTCGACCCGCGCCATCCCCGGCAGCCAGCGCTGCCGCTGCTCCTCGCTGCCCAGCAGGTGCACCGAGGTCATCGCCAACCCGGAGTGGACCGCGTTGAAGGTCGCGATGGAGCCGTCGCCCCGGGCCAGCTCGGCGCACATCACGCCGTCGGCGAGCGCCGACACCCCCGCGCAGCCGTAACCCTCGATCGAGGCCCCCGCGACCCGGGTGGCGGCATAGCCCGGCAGCATCTCGGCGGGGTACCGCGCGGCCTCCCACCACTCCTGCGCGGCCGGCACGACCGCCTCGTCGCACCAGCGCCGCACCCCGTCGCGCAGCTCCCGCTCCTGCGGGGTGAGCAGCTCGTCGAGGTGCAGGAAGTCGGTCCCGCGGGCCAGCCCCAGGTCGGCACCCTCCGGCATCCCTCGGTCGGACTCGGGCATCGGCTCCGGCGCGTCGCTCATGCCTTGAGGGTATGCCGCAGGTCCGACACGCTCAGCCGAGGGGATGGGCGTGGGTCAGGCCCGGCGCACGGCCGGGCTCGATGAACCACTCGTCGCCGAACATCGCGGCGAACTGCTCCGAGGGCATACCGAGCATCCACCCGACGTCCTCCTGGCTGGCGTGCGCGGAGAGCGCGGCCCGCTTGGTGGCGATGACCTCGCGCACGTCGACGTGCCAGTGGATCTCCGCCTCCGGGGTGCCCATGGGGTTGCCGTCGTCGGCCGGCCCGTCGGGGTCGAAGTCCTCGTCCTCCCCGATCGTGCCGGCCTGCCGCGCCGCCTCGACCATCCGGCGCACGTGGTCGCGGTTCATGGTGTTCTCCAGCAGCCGCGGTCGACGGGAGGCGAGCTCGGCCGCCCGGTGCGCGACGGCGTGCACCTTGACGTGGTCGGGGTGGCCGTAGCCGCCGTGCCAGTCGTAGCCGACGAGGACGTCGGCGTCCTCCTCGTCGAGGACCGCGGCCAGCCGGCGGGCCGCCTCCTCGGTGTCGGCGGAGTGGAAGGACTGCTCGTGGGCGTTCTGCTCCCACCCGGTCATGCCCGAGTCGGCGTAGCCCAGCCAGGCGATCCGGTCCGTCCCCAGCACCTGGCCGGCGGCCTGCGCCTCGGCGCGTCGCCGGTCGACCACGGTCTCGCCCTCGCGCAGGTCGGGCGGCAGGGTGCCGTGGTCGCCGTGGGTGGCGAAGACGATGACCACGCGGTGGCCGGCGTCGACGGCCAGCCGCGTCGTGCCGGCCGTGCCGCTGGCCTCGTCGTCGGGATGGGCGTGCAGGAGGACGATCGTGCTCACGGGCTCACGATAGGTCGCCCTGCCGACAGACCCACCATCCGCGCCCGGTGCCCCCGCCGCCCGGCACCACCCGTCGTCCGTGGGGTCCTCAGCCCCGCAGGTCGGGGAAGTCGGTGTCCCTCCACTCGGTCGGCGCGTCGCCCGCCCCCGCGCCCGACGCGGCCCCGGCCGCGGTGCCGACGGCGCCGCCGGCCCCCGAACCCGCGGCCAGCTGCTCCTCGCGCGCCCGCAGCTCGACCCGGCGGATCTTGCCGCTGATGGTCTTCGGCAGCTCGGAGAACTCCAGCCGGCGGACCCGCTGCCAGGGCTGCAGGTGCTCGCGGGCGTGGGCCAGGATCGAGCGCGCGGTCTCGGCGGTCGGCTCGTGCCCGGCGACCAGGGTGACGTAGGCCTTGGGCACCGACAGGCGCACCTCGTCGGGTGCGGGCACCACGGCCGCCTCGGCGACCGCCGGGTGCTCGATGAGCACCGACTCCAGCTCGAACGGGCTGATCTTGTAGTCGCTCGCCTTGAAGACGTCGTCGGTGCGCCCGACGTAGGTGATCATGCCGGTCGCGTCCCGCTCGGCGACGTCGCCGGTGTGGTAGTAACCGCCGGTCATCGCCTCGGCGTTGCGCTCGTCGTCCCCCTGGTAGCCGGTCATGAGCGCCACCGGCGACGCGGACAGGTCGAGACAGATCTCGCCCTCCCCCGGGCCCTCGACCACCCGCCCCGTCTGCGGGTCGACGAGCACGGAGGGGATGCCGGGCAGCGGCATACTCATCGACCCGGGCTTGACCCGGTCCCCCGGGCAGTTCCCGATCTGCGCGGTGGTCTCGGTCTGGCCGTAGCCGTCGCGCAGGGTCAGGCCCCACTGCCGCTGCACCTGGGTGATGACCTCGGGGTTGAGCGGCTCGCCCGCGCCGATCACCTCGCGCAGGGCGCCGGGGCCGCCGGAGAGGTCGGCGTTGATGAGCATGCGCCAGACCGTCGGCGGGGCGCACAGGCTGGTGACCCGGTGCCGGCGCACCACCTGGAGGAGGGCGTCGGGGTCGAACCGCCGGTAGGCGTGCACCAGGATCGTCGCCTCGGCGATCCAGGGCGCGAAGAAGCAGCTCCAGGCGTGCTTGGCCCAGCCGGGGCTGGAGATGTTGAGGTGGACGTCGCCGGGGCGCAGCCCGAGCCAGTACGTCGTCGAGAGGTGGCCCACCGGGTAGCTCACCTGGGTGTGCTCGACGAGCTTGGGCCGGTTGGTGGTGCCGGAGGTGAAGTAGAGCAGGAGCCGGTCGTCGGGGCCGGTGCCCGGGTGCTCGGCGCGGCTCACGTGCTCGGTGTATGCCGTCCGCAGGTCGGTCCAGCCCGCGGCCTCTCCCACGGACAGGCGCGCGTAGTCGCCCGGTACCTCCTCGAACCGGTCCGTGTCGGCGGCGTCCACGACCACGGCCCGGGCGCCGCCACGCTCCAGCCGGTCGCGCAGGTCGGAGGGACCGGCCGCGGTGGTGGTCGGCATGAGGACGGCCCCCAGCTTCATCACCCCGAGCATGGTGTCCCACAGCTCGACCTGGTTGCCCAGCATGACCATGACGCTGTCGCCGCGGCCGATGCCCTGGTGGGCCAGCAGGGCCGCGACCTGGTCGGAGCGGGTGGCCACCTCGTCGAAGGTCAGCGTCTCGTCCGAGCCGTCCTCCTGGACGACGACCAGCGCGGGTGCGTCGTTGCCGCGGGCGATCGCGTCGAACCAGTCCACCGCCCAGTTGAAGCGCTCGCCCACGACCGGGTAGCGGAACTCCTCCCGTGCCCGTCCCGGGTCGCCGTAGAGCTCGAGGAGCTGGTCACGGGCGGCGCGGTAGGCCGGGTGCGGCGAGCGGACGGGGTGGTCGGTCGACATCGGCGTCATACCTCCATCCCTACACCGGGGCGGGTATGCCTGTCAGCAGGAGGCTTGGGCGCGCCACTGTCGGACCCCCGCCCTAGAGTCGGTCCCATGACGAACCCCATGGACGACCAGACCCAGACCGGCGGCCCCGACGCGGGCGCCGGCGCAGCCGAGGACGCCGACATGCTGGGTGCCCCCAGCCCGCAGTCCCCGGACGACCAGCTCGAGCGCGACCCGGAGAACTGGACCACCGGGGACGACCCGGCCACCGAGGCCCAGAAGTCCTACCTCGACCGGCTGGCCAGTGCCGCCGGCGAGCAGATCCCGGCCGAGGGGCTCACCCAGGCCAAGGCCTCCGAGCACATCGACCGCCTCCAGTCCGCGACCGGCATGGAGCCGCGCGAGTCCTGAGTCCCACCGGCAGGGGACCGACCGGCGACCCCGGCCGGGTGACGTGGCCGCCGGCGGAGGACGGCAGACCCGTCAGGCGGTGGCGGTGTTCGCACCCCACACCCGACGGACCTCGGCCGCCACCGAGGCGACCGCGGGGCGTCGCTCGCTGGAGTCGCGGTGCACGAGCATCACGCGCCGGGTGGGGGGGTCCTTCACCGGCAGGGCGACGACGGCGTCGGGCAGCTCGGGGCGGCCCAGCCGCGGCATGAGACCGATGCCGAAGCCGGCCTCCACGAGGGCGATCTTGCTGGGGTGGGTGTCGGCGGTCGCGGCGATCCGGTAGTCCAGGTGGCGCTCGCGCAGCGCGGTGAGCAACCAGTCGCTGAAGACCCCCGGCGAGTCGTCCACCCAGTCCCGTCCCCCGCAGTCCCGCAGGTCGACGATGCCGTGACGACCGATGCGCAGGTCGTGGTCGTGCCGGGCGATGAGGTCGACGACGTCGTTGCCCAGCACGGTGGACACCAGCCCCTCCGGCAGGGCCTTGTGGTAGTCGGTCCAGTCGTGCACCACGGCGAGGTCGACCTCGCCGCGGCGCAGCGCCCGCAGCGATCCCTCCGGGGTGAGCTCGCGCACGGTCAGGCGCAGCAGCGGGTAGAGCTCACGCAGGGTGGGCACGGTCGGCGCGAGCAGGCCGACGATGCCGGTGGGGAACGACGACAGCACCAGCGGACCCGAGACGTCGCTGGTCAGGTGCTCCAGCTCGGCTCGAGCGGCCTCGTCCAGCTGCTCCACCTGCGCGGCCAGCCGCACCAGCACCTCGGCGGCGTCGGTGGGGACGACGTTGCGGCCACGGCGGACGAGGACGGGCTGTCCCACCTCCTTCTGGAGGCGGGTCAGCTGCTGGCTGACGGCGGAGGCCGTGAGGCCGAGACGGTCGGCCGCGGCCAGCACCGTGCCCTCTTCGACGACGGCCTTCAGACTGACCAGGTGCTCGGGCGAGAACATGCAGCGCATCTTACACGTACCGATAAGAAATGTCCGTTTGTGCTAAAGCAATAATGCTGTCAGAGTATTCATTGTCAGATCCCGACGCGAAGAAAGGTGGCCACCATGACCGCTCTGTCCCAGGTTTTCCGCAGCAGCACCCACGTGATCCTCGAGATCGGTCGCGCGTGGCGCCCGATCGAGCACATCCGCGGCTGACCCCACACCTCGTGGAAGCCGCCCCCGGGGACCCTCCCCGGGGGCGGCTTTTCCCATCCCTCCGCGGATCCGTGCCGATGTCCGCCGGGCACCTCGCGAGGACGTGGACCCGACGGTAGGCCCTGCTCGGCGCCCCCAGAGACCATCAAGAAAAACTTACTGGTATCCGTAAGCAACGTCCGTTTGTGCTAAAGCAAGAATGGTGTCAGACTAGAACCTGTCAGACCCCGACACGAAGAAAGGTGGCCACCATGACCGCTCTGTCCAAGGCTTTCCGCAGCAGCACCCACGTGATCCTCGAGATCGGTCGCGCGTGGCGCCCGATCGAGCACATCCGCGGCTGACCCGACGCCCTCCGAAGCCGCCCCCGGGACCTCGTCCCGGGGGCGGCTTCTGCGTGCGTGGCCTGCTCTCTCGCCCGCACCCTCGACCCCGCCCCGGTCTAGGCTGACCCGATGCCCTTGACGACCGCCCAGCAGGGCCTGCTCGACGCCTGGCTGCCCGGGCACACGGTCCTCGACGACCACTCGTGGGGCCTGGTCAGCAGGACCGTGCTCCGGGTGCGGCACCGCGGGAGGGACCTGACCGTCAAGGCCAGCTCCCCCGACGACCACCACCTCGCGAGAGAGGTGGCCGCCCACCGCGAGCTCACCGCCCCCCTCCTGCCGGACCGCGCGCCGAGGCTGGTCGAGGCCGATCTCCACGCGCACCTCCTGGTGACGACGTGGCTGCCGGGGGAGCTCGTGCAGGGGACGGCCGCCGAGCAGGACCCGGAGAGCTACCGCCAGGCCGGGCTGCTCCTGCGCCGCCTGCACGGACAGTCCTCCCGCCGCGACGACGACTGGCTGGAGGAGCAGCGGGCCCGCACGCGTCGCTGGCTCACCCGGCCCCACCGCATCCCCCGGGCCCGCGTCGACCGCGTCGAACGACGCCTCACCCGCTGGCCGGTCGGCCCGGTGAGGCTCACCCCGACCCACGGGGACTTCCACCCCCGCAACTGGGTCGTGGACCGCGGCACGGTGTCGGTCATCGACTTCGGCCGGGCGCAGTGGCGACCCGCCGCCACGGACCTGGCCCGGATGGAGCCCCGGCAGTGGCGCGACGACCCCCGCCTCGAGGCCGCGTTCCTCGACGGCTACGGCGCGGACCCCCGCCCGGCGTGGTGGCGTGACCTCCTGCTCGCCGAGGCGGTGGGCACCGCGGTGTGGGCCTACCAGGTCGGGGACGAGGCCTTCGAGCAGGAAGGACTGCAGCAGCTCGCCGAGCTCACGGCCTGACGAGGCGCGTGGTTCAGCCGCAGGCGGCCTCCTCCAGCGCGGCCAGGCCGGCCAGGTCGGCGTCGGTGAACTCGTCCTGCCCCGAGTTCTCGGCGGCCATGAGCGCATCCGCGTCGTCGGAGTGACCGAGCCCGAGGACGTGCACGAGCTCGTGGACCAGGACGGTCTCCTCGTCCAGCCCGCCCAGCCAGCCGCCCGGCATGTCGGTGTCGAGCACGACCATGCCGCCGACCGAGCGGGCGTCGCCACCCGGGCCCACGACGTAGGACGCCCCTCCCAGGCCGGCTGTCGGGCCGGCGAGCTCGGACACCTCCTCCTCGTCCGCCCACCCGATGAGCACCGGACCGCGCTGGCGGCCCTGGAACTCGCGGTCGTCGGTCTCGCCGGTCACCACGAAGGTGAAGCCGCTGGCCTCGTTGACCCGCTGGACGGCGGTGGCGACGAGGTCGGCATACCCCTCCGGCGCCCCCTGCGGGTTGACCTCGACCTCGATGCGGGCGGCGCACCCCCAGGTCACCGGCCGGCCGCCATCGCTGACCTGCATGAAGGTGTAGCCCTCACCTCCCGAACCGGCGACCCCGGCGGAGCGCTCGGAGTAGACCGTCCGTCGGACGTTGCCGAGGTCGAGGCCGGGCGAGAGGTAGACCACCATGCTGATGACCAGACCCAGGACGAGCAACAGGCTGAGGATGCTCGTGCACCCTCCGCCACGTCGCTCGTCCATGCGTCCAGTCTGCTCCGCGTGGCTGGGCGACTACTGACCCAGTCCGGCGAGCAGGTCCTCGAAGTCCGTGACGTCCTGCCCGACCCGCGCCCCGGAGCGACCGGACGCGGGGTCAGACCCCAGCCCGCCGACGCCCGCGGCGACGACCGCCGTCGCCAGCTCCCCGGCGGCGCGGGAGATCCGCTCCCCCAGCTCGCCGGACCCGGCACCGCCGAAGTCGTCGGTCGCGGCGAAGACCCCGGTCGGCACCACCGCGGCGCGCAGGTAGGCGAACAGCGGGCGCAGCGCGTGGTCGAGCACGAGCTGGTGGCGGGCCGTGCCGGCCGTCGCGGCGACCAGCACCGGGGTGCCCGCGACCGCGTCCGGGTCGAGCACGTCGACGAACATCTTGAACAGCCCGGAGTAGCTCGCGGCGAAGACGGGGCTGACCGCCACGATGGCGTCCGCGCCGGACACGAGCTCGCGCGCCGCCTCCACGGCCGGCGTCGGCACGCCGCCCGTGGTCATGGTGGTGGCCAGGTCGTGGGCCAGCTCGCGCAGCTCGACCACCTCGACGGTCGCGGCCTCGCCGCGCGCGCTCACCTGGGTGACGACGGCGTCGGCGAGCCGGTCGGCCAGGAGCCGGGTCGAGCTGGGCTGCGAGAGCCCTGCGGTGAGGACGACGATGCGGCGGGTCATGGCGTGCTCCCTTCGGTATGCCGTGCGGCGGGTCAGGCGGAGGCGCCGACCGCGGCGCCCCGGGCCGGGGCCACGAGGTGGTGCCGGGCGTCCGGGCCCTGCGCCACCAGCGAGGCGTGGGTGGGCGGGTCGCTCGGCACGTGGGCCGGCCGACGCGCCTCGAACTCGCGGCGCAGCACCGGCACGACCTCGCGGCCCAGGATCTCGATCTGCTCCAGGACGACGTCCTGGGGCAGCCCGGCGTGGTCGATGAGGAAGAGCTGGCGCTGGTAGTCACCCACCGCGTCGGCGAAGCCGAGCGTGCGCTCGATGACCATCTCGGGGGTCCCGACCGTCAGCGGCGTCATCCGGCTGAACTCCTCCAGGCTCGGGCCGTGGCCGTAGACCGGGGCCACGTCGAAGTAGGGCCGGAAGGTCCGCTTGGCCTCGGCCTCGCTGCCGGCGATGAAGGCCTGGCCGCCGAGGCCGACGACGGCCTGGTCGGCCGACCCGTGGCCGTAGTGCTCGAAGCGGCGACGGTAGAGGCCGACCATCTGGGCGGTGTGCTCGATGTTCCAGAAGATGTTGTTGTGGAAGAAGCCGTCGCCGTAGTAGGCGGCCTGCTCGGCGATCTCGGTCGACCGGATCGAGCCGTGCCAGACGAACGGCGGCGTGCCCTCCAGCGGGCGCGGCGTGGCGGTGAACCCCTGCAGCGGGGTGCGGAACTTCCCCTGCCAGTCCACGACCTCCTCGCGCCAGAGGCGGCGCAGCAGGTGGTAGTTCTCGATCGCCAGCGGCACGCCCTGGCGGATGTCCTTGCCGAACCACGGGTAGACCGGGCCGGTGTTGCCGCGGCCCATCATGAGGTCGACGCGCCCCCCGGAGAGGTGCTGCAGGAAGGCGTAGTCCTCCGCGATCCGCACCGGGTCGGTCGTGGTGATGAGGGTCGTCGCCGTGGACAGCTGCAGCCGCTCCGTCTGGGCGGCGATGTAGGCGAGATGGGTCGTCGGCGCCGAGGAGATGAACGGCGGGTTGTGGTGCTGCCCGCTGGCGAAGACGTCCAGCCCGACCTCCTCCGACTTGAGGGCGTACGACGTCATCGCGGCGATGCGCTCGCCGTCCGTCGGCACGCGACCGGTCGTGGGGTCCGGCGTGATGTCGCCGACGCTGAAGATCCCGAACTGCACCTGACTCACCCTCCTGGGGTCGTTGATGTATCAACTATACCAACGCGCCCCGGGCCGAGATATTCCCCGCCCCCCGACGGGGGTGGTCACCCGGACCCCCACGGCATACCCTGGCCGGGACGCGACGACGACGTGGCGTCAGGAGGAGGGGTTCATGGCGACGGTCCAGTCCGAGACCGACCGGCGGGAGGCTCCCCTGGTGGCCCGCCACCTCCGGGTGCCGTTCGTGCTGCTCATCCTGTGCTTCGCCGCCTGGGGCATGGCGGCGAACCTCACCGACATCCTCGTCGGCGTCTTCCGCGGCATCTTCGACATGTCGAACTTCCAGTCCTCGCTGGTGCAGTTCGCCTACTACGGGGCCTACTTCCTGCTCGCCATCCCGGCGGCCGTCATCAACTCCCGCTTCGGGTTCAAGACCGGCGTCCTCGTCGGGCTCGGCCTGGCAGCGGTCGGAGGCTTCCTCTTCATCCCCGCCAGCCAGATGCTCGCCTACGGCATGTTCCTGCTGGCGCTCTTCGTGCTGGCGGCCGGCCTGTCGATCCTGGAGACCTCGGCCAACCCCTTCGTCATCGCGATGGGCGACGAGGCGAGCGCGACCCAGCGGCTCAACCTGGCCCAGTCCTTCAACCCGGTCGGGGCCAACCTGGGCGTGCTCATGGGCGCGGTGCTCATCCTGCCCAACCTCACGCCCGAGGAGAGCAAGACCATCATGAGCGAGGGCGAGCTCCTCGCCGCCCAGGAGGCCGACCTCTTCCAGGTCCTGCGCCCCTACGTCTTCATCGCGAGCGTCCTCGTCCTCATCTGGCTGCTCATCGCGTTCCGCAAGATGCACCTGCCGACCGAGCCGGAGGCGGTGGATCTCACCGAGGGCGGTGGCGGCACCTTCGCCCGGCTGTGGGCCAACCGGTACTACCGCTTCGGGGTGGTGGCGCAGTTCTTCAAC
The DNA here is from genome assembly GCF_001483745.1 of Serinicoccus chungangensis. GTDB lineage: Bacteria > Actinomycetota > Actinomycetes > Actinomycetales > Dermatophilaceae > Ornithinicoccus > Ornithinicoccus chungangensis_A. The sequence goes on from NZ_LQBL01000033.1 coordinate 114,696, forward strand.
GTCGCGGCGCAGACCTGCACGTGGACCTTCACCATCCTCTACGCCCAGGACGTCGTCGGGCTGAGCCAGGAGGCGGCCGGGTGGTGGCTGCAGGCGAGCCTCGTCATCTTCCTCGTCTCGCGCTTCGTCATGACGTGGCTGCTCGGGATCTTCCGCCCGGCCAAGCTGCTGCTCGTCATGGCGCTCTTCGGCGCAGCCTGCTGCCTGACCTCGATGTTCGTCCTCAACATCGTCGGGCTGGTCGCCGTCGTCATGATCTCGGCGGGGCTCTCCCTCATGTTCCCCACCATCTACGGCATGGCCCTGCAGGGTCTGGGTCCGGACGCGAAGTTCGGCTCGGCGGGACTGGTCATGGCCATCCTCGGCGGGGCGCTCATCCCGATGGTGCACGCGGCCGTCATGGACGTCTCGAGCTCCGCGCTCGGGTATGCCGTCCCCGGTGTCTGCCTGCTCGTCGTGGCCGCCTACGCGATGTTCGACCTGCGGACGGACCGACCCGGTCCGGGGGCCCCGGCCGCCCACGAGGCGGAGGCGCGGTCATGAGGGCGCGGCGGGGCGCACACCCCTGGGTCACCGGCGTCGCCGGCACCCTGCTGGTCGCCGTCGTCGCCGGGTGCTCCCCCGGTGGGCAGGAGGAGGCCGTGACGGTCGGCCTCATCACCAAGCAGGAGGAGAACCCCTACTGGGTCGAGATGCGCGAGGTCGCGCAGGAGACCGCCGACGACCTCGACGTCGAGCTGCTCACCGCGACCGGCACCAGCGACACGGACGTCGCCTCGCAGGAGGCGGCCCTGGACGACATGGTCGAGCAGGGCGTCGACGGGATCCTCCTCGCCCCCACCGATGCCGCAGCGCTGGAGGGAGCCATCGCCCGGGCGCAGGAGGCGGGGGTGCGGGTCATCGCGGTCGACACGCCGACCGATCCCCCGGAGCTGGTGCAGGCGACCTTCGCCACCGACAACGAGCGCGCCGGCGAGCTGATCGGGCGTTATGCCGCGGCGAAGGTCGAGGAGCTGGGGCTCGAGCCGCAGGTGGCGACGCTCGATCTCACACCCGGGGTCAGCACCGGCGAGCAGCGCCGTGCCGGGTTCCTCAGCGGCTTCGGGGCCGAGGAGGGTGACGAGGCGGTCGTCGCCTCGGTGGACACCGAGGGTGACCGGGACAACGCGGCCGTCGCGATGACGCAGGTCCTCACCGACCACCCGGACGTCAACGTGGTCTACACGGTGAACGAGCCGGCGGCGCTGGGTGCGCTCGCCGCGCTGCAGGACGCGGGCGCCGACCTCGACGAGATCGTGCTGGTGTCGGTGGACGGCGGGTGCGCCGCCATGCGCGAGGGCGTGCGGCCGGGACTCATCGACGCGACGGCGATGCAGTACCCGCAGAACATGGCGCGGGAGGGCGTGCGGGCGATCGCCCGGGCGGTGCGGGAGGGGCAGGAGCCGACCGGCTACCTCGACACCGGGACGCTGCTGGTGAGCGACGCCCCGGTGGAGGGGGTCGAGTCCCGCCGGGTGGAGTTCGGGGTGCGGACCTGCTGGGGGTCCTGAGGGATCAGCGGGTGGCGCGGTGGGTGGCCGTGGGCCACGCCACGACGGCGGCGCTGCGCGTCGCGGGGAGGGAGCGGATGTCGTGCTGGGCACGACCGATCATGAGAGAGAGCAAGAACTTGGCCATGCAGCCTACGATCCTCCGCGCCGACGTATACGTCCAATGTCTGTCAAGAGGTCGATCCATGCGCTAGCGTCATGGATGTGGAGATCGACACCCTGCGCTGGTTCCAGCTGGTCGCCGACGGGGTGACCGTCACCGAGGTCAGCGACCTCGAGCAGGTCTCCCAACCGGCCGTCTCCCGGGCCCTGGCCCGGCTGGAGCGGGAGATCGGCACGCCGCTGCTGCGCCGGGAGGGCCGCGTGCTGCGGATGACCCATGCGGGCACCGTCTTCAAGCGGCACGTGGACGCCGTGCTGCACGAGCTGGACGACGGCGTCGCCGCCGTGCAGCAGCTCCTGGACCCGGAGACGGGCACGGTGAGCGTGGCCTTCCAGCCCTCGCTGGGCACCTGGCTGGTCCCTGACCTCGTCACCAGCTTCCGCAGCCGTCACCCCGAGGTCCGGCTCGACCTGCGCACCAAGGAGGACGAGACGGTGCCCGCGGTCGGGCCGCGCAGCGGGGTCGACCTCGAGCTGTCCACGCTGCGCCCGCACCAGGGTGAGGACCAGCCGCGGTGGCGCGCGCTGGTCGCCGAGCCGATGCGGCTGCTCGTCGGTCCGGGGCACCGGCTGGTCGGCCGGTCCCGGACCGCGCTCGCGGAGGTCGCCGAGGACCCGTTCGTCGTCATGACCCCCACGTCGGTCCTGCGCCGGCACACGACGCAGCTGTGCGCGGAGGCCGGCTTCACGCCCGAGGTGTCCTTCGTGGCCGCCGACCTCCCCACGCTGCGGGGGTATGTCGCCGCCGACCTCGGGGTGGCCGTCGCGCCGACCCTGTGGGGAGGGTCGGTGGCCACGCCCGTGCGCGGGCTGCACGTCCTGGCGCTCACCGACGTCGGCGCCACCCGCGACGTCGGCCTGTCCTGGGCTCCGGGGCGCCGGCTGCTGCCGGCCGCCGAGCTCTTCCGCGACCACGTCCTGGAGCGCGCCCGCTCCGGGCTTCTGCCCACCCCGGTGCCGCCGACGGAGGTGTGAGCCCGCCGAACCACCGGCCGGCGCACCCCGGCCGGCCGACGGCCGGGGTCGTGCTCAGCCGAGCCGGACGCCGACCAGCTCCTGCGAGAGCGCCCACAGACGCTCGGCGTCCTCGGTCCGCAGCGGCCGCCACAGCGGGGTCCTGCCGGGTGGCCCGCCGGCGTCCCCCCAGCACTGGGGGCCGTAGAACTCCCCGCCGCGGGCCCCCGGGGCGGTCGCGGCCATGAGCGCCGGCAGGGCGGCGCTCTGCGGCGACCCGACGAGGACGCCCCGGTCGGAGAGCCACTGGATGACCCGGCGGCCGGAGGTCGCCCGCGAGCGGCCCATCTCGGGCCTGGCCGCGAGCAGGCTGGTCGGCGCCACGCCCGGGTGGGAGAGGACGCTGGTGATGCCCCATCCGGCGTCGGCGCTGCGCCGGTCGAGCTCGAGCGCGAAGAGGGCGACCGCGATCTTGGACTGCCGGTAGGCGGCCATCGCGTCGTAGCTGCGCTCCCACTGCAGGTCCTCCCAGTGCATCTGGCCGCTGCGCGCCGCGATGCTGGTCTGGGAGACTACCCGGGCCCGGCCGTCCCTGAGCAACGGCAGCAGGTGGGCGGTGAGCGCGTGGTGGCCGAGGTGGTTGATCCCCAGCTGCAGCTCGAACCCGTCCTCGGTGACCTGCCGGTCGGGCGAGGTCATCACCCCCGCGTTGTTGACGAGGAGGTTGATCGGGGCTCCCTCGGCGCCGAGCCGCTCGCCGAGGGCCGCGACCGAGGACAGCGAGGACAGGTCGAGGGACTCCAGGCGGAGCCGGGCCGCCGGGTGGCGGTCGCTGATGCGGTCGACCGCCGCCTCGCCCTTGTCCGGGTTGCGGACGGGCATGACCACCTCCGCCCCGGCAGCGGCGAGACGGGCGGCGATCCCCAGCCCGATGCCGTCGCTGGCCCCGGTGACGAGGGCGCGTCGGCCGGTGAGGTCGGGGAGGGTGAGGTCCGGTGCACTACGGGGCATGTCGCTCCTGTCGGTGGGCGGCGCGGGGGTGCGCCGGAGTCCAGCGTGGGCGGGTCCGCGGACCGGATCCAGGGCTCCCTCATCCGCGGATCGCCGGTCCCTGGATCGAGGCGTCACGAGGGGCGAGGATGAGACCCATGATGGATCGCGCCGGTCTCGCCGACTTCCTGCGGCACCGTCGGCAGTCGCTGCAGCCGGAGGACGTGGGTATGCCGCGCGGCCCGCGGCGACGCACCGCCGGGCTGCGCAGGGAGGAGGTCGCGGCGCTGTGCCACATGTCCACCGACTACTGGTCCCGGCTCGAGCAGGAGCGCGGACCACGGCCGTCGGCGCAGATGGTGGGCTCGATCGCGCAGGGGCTGCACCTCACCGTCGCCGAGCGTGACCACCTCTTCCGGCTGGCCGGGCACCCGCCCCCACCGGCCGCGTCGGCCGGGATGCACCTCAGCCCCGGCGTCCTGAGGATCCTGGACCGGTTGGCCGACACCCCGGCCGAGGTCGTCACCGAGCTCGGCGAGACCGTCCGCCAGACCCCGGTGGGTGTCGCCCTGCTCGGCGACCTCACCCGGTTCACGGGCGACCTGCGCAGCATCGGCTACCGCTGGTTCGCGCTGCCGGGCGCCCGCGACATCTACCCGGAGGAGGACCACGCGTACTACTCCCGGCTCTACGCCTCCGGGCTGCGCGGCGTGGTGGGGCTGCGCGGGCCGGACTCCCGCGCGGCCGAGCTCGCGACCTCGCTGCTGGGGTCCAGCGCAGAGTTCCGGGAGGTGTGGCAGCGGCAGGAGGTGGGCCTGCAGCCGCCGGACGTCAAGCGCTACCGCCTGCCCTCCGTCGGCGACATCGAGCTGAACTGCCAGGTCATGCTCGCGCCCGCGCAGGCCCAGACGCTGCTGGTCTACACCGCCGCACCGGGCAGCGAGAGCCACGAGAAGCTCGAGCTGCTCTCGGTCCTGGGCGCGGAGGGTGTGCGGTCGCCGTAGGTCGACCGGACGGCCGGGGCCCTCTCAGGCCTCGCCGGCGAGCAGCTCCTCGCGGCCGAACATCGCCGCCGTCTCGCGGGCGGTGGGCTGCCCGGCGTCCGGGCCGGCGCCGTGCCGCAGCAGCACGGCCACCACCTCCGCCTCCCCCTTGAAGACCGCGCCGGCCAGCGGCGACTGGCCACGGTCGTTGAGCCGGTCGACGTCGGCGCCGCGGCGGGCCAGCTCGTCGACGGCCGCCGGGTGCCCGTGGTAGGCCGCCAGCATGAGCAGGGTGTTGCCCGCCGGGTCGGTGAGGTCCACCGGGGCGCCGGCGTCGACGTAGGCCGCGAGGCGGTCGGCGTCCCCGGCCCGCGCCAGGTCGAAGAGGGCGTGCGCGAGGTCGACGACCTCGGGTGCCGGGGTGTCGGATCCGAGCGGGTCGTTCATGCCCGCGAGCCTACGTGCCGGCGTTCACGGGTGGTGGGCCTGCTCGTGGCCCCCGTGCTGGCGCGGCTCCAGCTGGAACGTGGAGTGCTCCACGCTGACGTCGAAGTGCCCCGCCACGCAGGACTGCAGCGCGTCCAGCAGCTGGGGCGCGTGGCCGTCGCGGAAGCACCCGTCCTCGACGACCACGTGGGCGCTGAGGACCGGCGTCCCGGTGCCGATGCGCGAGACGTGCAGGTCGTGCACGTCGAGGACGTGGTCCACCCCGAGCAGGTGCTCGCGCAGCTCCGGCAGCGACAGCCCCGGGGGCACCGACTCCAGCAGGACGCTGCCGGCCTCCCGGAGGATCGTCACCGCCCGGGGGAGGATGAGCAGCGCGATGAGCACCCCGGCGACGGCGTCCGCCCGCGTCCACCCCAGGGTCTGGATGAGCACCGCCGAGACGATGACCGCGACCGAGCCGAGCGCGTCGGCCACGACCTCGAGGAAGGCGGCGCGCAGGTTGAGGTTGGCGTCCCGACCGCCGGCCAGGACGAGGAGCGCGACGACGTTGCCCAGCAGACCCACCACGCCGAAGACGAGCAGCAGACCACCGGCCACCTCGGCCGGCTCGTCTGCCAGCAGCCGGCGCACCCCCTCGACGAGGGCATACCCACCGACCCCGAGCAGGACCGTCGCCTGGGCGCCGGCACCGAGGACCTCGGCGCGGGCATACCCCCAGGTCCGACGCTCGGACGGGGGCCGCGTCATGAGTCGGGCGGCGGTCAGGGCGATGAGCAGCCCGCCGGCGTCGGTCAGCATGTGGCCGGCGTCGACGAGCAGCGCGAGGCTGCCCGTGACGAACGCCCCGACGACCTCCGCGACGAGGATCGTGGCGGTGACCGCGAAGGCGACCAGCAGCCGCGTCGTGCTCGCGTCCGCCCAGTGGCCGGCTCCATGGCCGTGACCGGCTCCCTGGCCGTGACCGGCTCCCTGGCCGTGGCCGTGGCCGTGGGCGGAGGCCTCTCCCTGCCCTGCGCTCATGCCCCGATCGTCCCACCGGGCGCCGCTCGTGGTTGCCCCCACCCCCACCGGGCGCCGCTCGTGGTTGCCCCCACCCACACCGGGCGCCGCTCGTGGTTGCCCCCACCCCCACCGGGCGCCGCTCGTGGTTGCTGGACCCTCACGCAGGGTGAGGAATGACCCTGGTCCTGCAGACGTTGCCCGACCCGGACCCGAGGAGAGAGCTGTGAGCACGCTGGAGCAAGCGCGTCGCGCCGTGTACGACGTCGACCCCACCGTCCGCCAGAGGGCGGCGGTGTATCTCGGCACCCACGGGGACGAGTCGCTGACGCCGGAGCTGGTGGCCCTGCTCGTCGCCGAGCCGGACTTCTTCGTCCGGGAGACCCTGACCTGGGCGGTCGTGCGCCGCCCCACGGCCGCCCTGCCGCACCTGGTCGAGGCGCTCGACGGGGCCCCGAAGGCGAGGGTGCAGGTGCTGCACGCGCTCAGCAAGATCCAGGCCCCGGAGGCGGTGCCGCACATCCTGCCGTTCGCCGACGACGCGGACCCGCGGGTGGCGATGAAGGCCTGGTGGGCCCTGGGTCGCACGGGGACCCCCGAGGCGGCCCCCGCCCTCCTGCCGCACCTGGGGCGGGGCGACGAGGAGCAGCAGCGCGAGCTCGCGCGGGCCCTCGAGCAGCTCGGGGAGCCCGGTGTGCCGGGGCTGGCCGAGGCGGTGACCGACGGTGACGGGGCCGTCCGCCGGCACGCGGCCCAGACCCTCGTCCTCGTCGGCGACCCCGCCGCGCGCCCCGCTGCCCCCGCCCTGGCCGCCATGGCCGAGACCGACGCGAAGGACAACGCCCTGGTGGCGCTGGAGGCCCTGGCCGCCCTGGACGAGCCGTGCGTCGGACCGGCCCTGGAGCGGCTGCGCGACGGGAAGGACCGGTTCCGGTCCATGACCGCGCAGTGGCTCCTCGCCGACCGTGCCGAGCGCGGTCTGGACGCGGCCTCGCGGGGCGACTGACGGCATACCCCTCCGTCCGGGTGCGCCGAGGCTCACCGGCGCGTTCCGTGCCCGGCGGGTGTGTCGGCCACCCTGCCTAGAGTGGCGCGCATGTACGCGACGGTCGCGGTCCACGGCTACCGCTCGCTGCGGGACGTGGTGCTGCCGCTGGGGCGGCTGACCGTCGTCACCGGGGCGAACGGGTCCGGCAAGAGCAGCCTCTACCGGGCGCTGCGCCTGCTCGGGGCGTGCGGCCGGGGTGAGGCGGTGCGGGCCCTCGCGCAGGAAGGGGGCCTGGGGTCGGCCCTCTGGGCGGGCCCCGAGTCGCTCGCGCAGGCGCGGCGCGGCCACGAGGTGCAGGGCACCGTGCGCTCCGGCCCGGTGAGCGTCCGCCTCGGGGTCGGCGGCGCCGGGCCCGACCTGTCCTACCTCGTCGACCTCGGCATCCCGGTGCAGGGAGGCTCGGCCTTCGACCGCGACCCGGAGCTGAAGCGCGAGGCGATGTGGCGCGGGCCGGTCATGCGCCCGGCGACCCTGGCCGCCCGACGCAAGCACCACGCCGTCGAGCTGCGCGACGAGGACGGCCGGTGGGAGAAGGCGCCGGTGTCGGTGCCGCCGTGGTCCAGCATGCTCACCGACGTGGTCGACCCCGTCGAGGCGCCCGAGCTGTGGGCGGTCCGCGAGGAGCTGCGCACGTGGCGGTTCTACGACGGCTTCCGGGTCGACGCCGCCGCCCCCTCCCGGCGCCCCCAGGTCGGCACGCGGACGTGGGCCCTGGCGGAGGACGGCGGCGACCTGGCGGCGGCCCTGCAGACGATCCGCGAGGACTCCGGGGCCGAGCTGGCCGCGGCCGTCGAGGACGCCTTCGACGGCGCGACGCTGGACGTCGTGGTGACCGACGGCCTCTTCGACGTGGCGCTGCACCAGCCCGGCATGCTGCGAGCCCTGCGGTCCGCCGAGCTGTCCGACGGGACGCTGCGCTACCTGCTCTGGCTCGCGGCGCTGCTCACGCCGGTGCCCCCGCGGCTGCTGGCGCTCAACGAGCCCGAGACGAGCCTGCACCCGAGCCTGGTCGCCCCGCTGGCCCGGGCGGTCGTGCGCGCGTCCCGACGTGCCCAGGTCGTGCTCGTCACCCACTCCGAGCTCATGGTCGAGGCGCTCGCCGCCGCGGTGCGCGACACCGACGCCCTCGACGTGGATCCCCGCGAGCTGGAGCCCGACCCGGGCGAGGTGGCGGCGATGCGCCTGCACGAGCTCGCCAAGGACCTCGGGGAGACCCGGGTGCTCGGTCAGGGGATGCTCTCGACGCCCAGCTGGGAGTGGGGGCGCCGCTGAGCGCCCAGACCGACTCAGGGGGAGGGGGGCGCGACCGGGCCGAGCTGGGGACGCTTGGGGACCCGGTCGTCGCCCGAGCTCTCCCGCCGGATGCGGCGGCGGATCCAGGGCCGCAGGTGGGTCGCCACCCACTCGCGGTCGGCCTGCAACGACTCGATCCGCCCCAGCGGCGGCGCCGGGTCCAGCGGCGTGACCCAGTCGTCGTCCTGCTCCAGCCCCAGGGTCCACAGCGCCTGGGCGGCGATCCGGGTATGCCCCTCGCTGCTGAAGTGGATGCGGTCCGGCCCCCACATGCGGGCGTCGTGCAGGGCCCGCAGGGTGTAGATGTCGACGACAAAGGCGCCGGTGCGCTGCCCGACGGCCCACAGGTTGGCGGTGTACTCGACCATCCGCGGGTGCACCCGGTTGACCAGCGGCGCCCACGACACGTCGGGCGCGGTGACGAGCAGCACGTCGGCGCCGGTCTCCCGGATCTGCACCACCGCCCCCTCCAGGCGTTCCATGACGGCGCGCAAGGAGACGCGCGGGCGCAGCACGTCGTTGCCCCCCGCGGACAGGCTGACGAGGTCGGGGTGGAGGGCGAGCGCCGCGGGTAGCTGCTCGCTGATCACGGCGTCGACGAGGCGCCCGCGGATGGCCAGGTTGGCGTACCCGAAGGGCGCCCCCAGCGCCGCGTTGCGGGCGGCCAGCGCGGCGGCCACCCGGTCGGCCCAGCCGACGTAGCGGTCCTCGGCCGAGGCGGACGTGTCGGGATCGACCAGGCCCTCGGTGAACGAGTCCCCCAGGGCCACGAACCTCTCCCAGACGCGCGGGTGCGGTGCGTCAGGACGGACGGGCATACCTGCAGGATAGAGACACCGGCCCTCCGGCGGGGGGACCAGACCCGCCAGGTCGCCACCCGTGGCCGCATCGGCCCCACCAGGACGGACCCGGACACACCGACGCCCGGCCGGCCACGAGGGCCGACCGGGCGCGAGAAGCGGGAGCCTCAGCTCAGGAGACGCGCTCCTTGAGCTTGGAACCGGCCTTGAACGCGGGAGCCTTGCTCGCGGCGATCTGGATCTCCTCGCCGGTCTGCGGGTTGCGGCCGGTGCGGGCCGAGCGCTCACGGACCTCGAAGGTGCCGAAGCCGGGGAGGGAGACCTTCTCGCCCTTGGCGAGCTCGGCGGAGATGGCCTCGAGGACGGAGTTGACGACCTTGTCGGCGGCGGCCTGGGTCATGCCCGCCTCGCGCGCGACGGCCTCGACGATAACCTTCTTGCTCATAGTGACAGCCTTTCGTAGAGCCAATGGATCGGCCACACCGTAGGCAGACCGTCGCGCGTTTTGCCAACTACGAAGCCCGGCGCGTCGCGGAATTCCGCGCCTCGACGGGGTGTCGGAGGGTGCCGTGGGGCCGACCTCCGCCCCTGCACGCCCACCCGCGCCTAAGGTCGTGGTCGTGATCCACCCCTACCGCATCGGCAGCATCATCGGCCTCGTCGGCGCCACCGTCTTCGTCCTCGTCAACCGGGGCGCCCTCCCCGGACCGTGGCCGGTGGTGGCGCTCGTCGGCTACGTCGCCGCCCTCGCCCTCTACGTCTGGGCGGTGTGGGTGCGCCCGACGTCGAGCCTCCCGGCCGGTCAGCCGCCGCGCCGTCACGCCGGCCTGGTCTACCTGGGGTCCGTGGCCGGCATGCTGCTCGTCTTCGCGCTCGGGCGTCTGGTGCTGGCCCAGGCCGACCGGGAGGAGCTCATGCCCGCCCTCGTGGCCGCGGGTGTCGGCCTGCACCTCGTCCCCTTCGCCGCCGCCTTCCGCGCGCCCGTCTTCCGCACGCTGGGGTGGCTGCTCGCCGCGATCGGGGTCGTCGGTCTGGTCGTCGGCTGGCTCGGGGCGGGCGCCGTCGCGGCGGCCGCGGCCGCGGTCGTCGCGGGTGTCGTGATGCTGCTGGTCATGGGCCTCGGGGCCCTGTCGGGCGGGCGCGTGGCGTGACGGCGGGGAGCCCGCACGTCCCGCCCGCGGGGTCGCACGGCGGGGACGGGCCGGCGGTGGCCCGGGCGCTGGGAGTGGACCCGACCGATCTCCTCGACCTCAGCCAGACGATGAACCCGCTCGCGCCGCCCGTCGGGCCGATGCTGCAGCGGCACCTGGACACGCTGGGCCGATACCCCGACCCGGGCGCCGCGGGCGCCGAGCTCGCGACAGCCCTCGGCGTGGAGCCCGACCGCCTCCTGCTGACCAACGGCGGCAGCGAGGCCATCCACCTGGTCGCGGCCGAGCTGGGCGGCGGCGTGCGCAGCGAGCCGGACTTCGGCCTGCACCCGCGCTCCCCCGACGGCCCCCGCTGGCGCAGCGACCCGCACAGCCCCAGCGGCCGCCTCGCCGGGCCCCACGAGCGGGCCGACGTGTGGGACGAGGCGTTCTACGCGCTCGCCACCGGCCGGTGGACCGCGGGCCGCGAGGACTGCCGGGCCGCGGTGGGCTCGCTCACCAAGACCTTCGCCTGCCCCGGACTGCGCCTGGGGTATGCCGTCGCCGATCCCGACCTCCTCGCCCGGCTCCGTGAGCGGCAGCCGCACTGGTCGGTGGGCAGCCTCGCCCTCGCCGTGCTGCCCGACCTGCTCGCCGCCGCCGACCTGCGGGGGTGGGCGGACGGCATACGCTCGCTGCGGGGGGAGCTCACCGACCTGCTCGTCGCGCACGGGATGCAGGTGGACGCGGCCGACGCGCCCTGGGTCCTGGTGCACCGGGCCGGGCTGCGCGAGGAGCTGGCGCCGCACGGTGTCCTGGTGCGCGACTGCACGAGCTTCGGTATGCCCGGTGTCGCCCGGGTCGCCGTCCCCGGCGCTGAGGGGTTGAGCCGCCTCGAGCAGGCGCTGGGTGCCGCCGTCGCCTGAGCGCGCGTCCGGTGCGGCCTGAGCGCGCGTCCGGTGCGGCCTGAGCGCGCGTCCGGTGCGGCCTGAGCGCGCGTCCGGTGCGGGGTGGGGGGTGGGTGGCGTAGGCTGACGCGCGTCGTGCAGACGAAGTCCGGTGAGAACCCGGCACTGTCCCGCAACGGTGGAGTCGTCCGGGCCTTCCCTCGAGGAGGCGCGTGGCGGCCGAGTCCGGTCGAACTGCCCGACGATCCGACACCACATGCCCTCGAGGACCTAGGGCCGGTTCGGACGGCGGACGCCCGTCCCGTCGCTCGAGCGGAACCTCCCTCGACCGACAGGAGACCGCCATGAGCATTCGTCACCCCTTCCGTCTGGCCTGCGCCCTCGCGCTCGGCCTGACCCTCGCCGCGTGCGGCGGCGGGACCACCGACGACGCGTCCGAGGACACCGCAGCCGAGCAGACCGACGACGGCTCGGCGGCCGGCGAGGAGGACTCCGGCGACGACGCCGCCTCCTCCGAGGACATGGGCGAGATGGCCGACCCGGGCAGCTTCCCGGTCACCGTGGACACCGTCGCCGGTGAGGTGACGATCGAGGAGCAGCCGCAGCGGATCGTCTCGCTGTCCCCCTCGGCCACCGAGATCCTCTTCGCCATCGGCGCCGGCGACCAGGTCGTCGCCGCCGACGCCTTCTCCACCTACCCCGAGGAGGCGCCGACCACCGACCTGTCCGGCTACGAGCCCAACGTCGAGGCCATCGCCGGCTACGAGCCGGACCTCGTGGTCATCTCCGGCGACACCGCCGACCTCACCGCCTCGCTCGAGGCGCTGGACATCCCGGTCATCGACAACCCCGCCCCCACGACGATCGAGGAGGGCTGGGACGGCATGGCCATGCTCGGGATCGCGACCGGCCACCCCGACGAGACGGCCGACACGGTCGCCGACCTGCGCCAGCAGGTGGAGGAGGCCTTCGCCGACGCCCCCGAGGGCGTGGAGGGTTTGCGGGTCTACCACGAGCTGGACGAGACCTTCTTCTCCGCGAGCAGCACCAGCTTCATCGGCGACGTCTACGACCAGTTCGGCGCGGTCAACATCGCCGACGAGGCCGACGCGGACGGCACCGGCTACCCGCAGCTGACCGAGGAGGCCATCATCGAGGCCGACCCGCAGCTCATCGTCATCACCGACCAGGTGTCCTACACCGCCGAGGACGTGGCGAACCGTCCCGGCTGGTCCGAGGTCGCCGCCGTCCAGGACGGCAACATCGTCACCGTCTCGGCCGACATCTCCTCCCGCTGGGGCCCGCGCCTGCCGCAGCTGGTGAGCACCCTCGCCGACGCCATGTCGCAGGTGGACGAGCCGGCGAACGGCTGACACGGCATACCCCATGACGACCCGCACCCACGCGCCCACCGACGCGCTCGACGAGGCCGCCGACCGCGCCTTCCGGTTGTCGGTGCCCGCGCTGCTGGGGTGCACGGCCCTGCTGCTCCTCGCGATCCTGGCCTCGGCCACGCAGGGGGCGGCAGGGCTGCCGGTCGAGGGGGTGGTCCGCGCGCTCGTCGGGGCGCTGCCCGGCGTCGAGCTGACGCAGACGCTCAGCACCGCGCAGGAGGCGGTGCTGTGGCAGATCCGGCTGCCGCGCACCATCCTCGCCGCGCTCGTCGGCGCCAGCCTGGCCATGGCCGGCGCGGGCTACCAGGGCGTGTTCCGCAACCCGCTGGCCGACCCCTACCTGCTCGGTGTCTCCGCCGGGGCGGGGCTCGGGGCGGTCCTCGCGCTCGGCTTCGGGCTGGACCTGGCGTGGGGCCCGATCGCCGCGCTGCCGATGGCCGCCTTCGTCGGGGCCGTCCTCGCGGTCGCCGGCTCGGTCCTGGTGGCGCGCGGGTCGTTCCGTGACCCGGCGACCCTGCTGCTGGCGGGGGTCGCCATGGCGGCGCTCTTCTCCGCCACCCAGACGTATGCCCTCACCCGGCTCGACGAGACCCGCGCCCGTGAGGTCCTCTCCTGGCTCTTCGGCCGGCTCGCGACGCACGGCTGGGGGCCGGTGACGCTGCTGCTGCCCTACGTGCTGCTCGCCGGGGCGGTGCTGTGGCTGCACGCGCGCCACCTCGACGTCCTGCGCCTCGGGGACGACGAGGCCCGCTCGCTCGGCCTCTCCCCCGCCCGGTCGCGTCTCGTCGTGGTCGCCGCCGCGACGCTCATCACCGCCGCCGCGGTGTCGGTCAGCGGGCTCATCGCCTTCGTCGGCCTCGTCACGCCGCACCTGGTGCGGCTGCTCGTGGGCCACTCCTACCGGTTGATCGTGCCGCTCTCGGCGATCCTCGGCGGAGCCTTCCTCGCGACCGTCGACATCGGCGCCCGCACCCTCGTCGCCCCGGCCGAGCTGCCGGTCGGCGTCATCACCGCCTTCGTCGGCGCCCCCTTCTTCTGCGTTGTCCTGTGGCGCCGGAAGGCCGACTCGTGACCACCCACCGGCTGCACCCCGCCCACGCCCTGCGCGCCCGCGACGTGCGGGTCGCCTTCGCCGGCACCGAGGTCGTCGCCGGCGTCGACCTGGACCTGCGGGCCGGGGAGTGGCTCGGGCTCATCGGACCCAACGGCTCGGGCAAGTCGACCTTGCTGCGCTCCCTCGTCCGGCTCGTGCCGCGCACCGGCACCGTCGAGCGCGGCGACGGCACCCCGCCCGGCCCCACCGACCTCTCGATCATGCCCCAGTCGCCCGAGCTGCCACCAGGCATGCCCGTGGTCGAGTACGTCCTGCTCGGCCGCACCGCCCACCTCAGCTGGCTGTCCATGGAGTCGCGCGCCGACCGGCGCATCGCCACCGACGTGCTGCGCCGCCTCGGGCTCGCGTCCTTCGCCGGCCGCCCGGTCCGCAGCCTCTCCGGCGGGGAGGCCCAGCGGGTCGTCATCGCCCGCGCCCTGGTGCAGCAGAGCCCGGTCCTGCTGCTGGACGAGCCGACCAGCGCGCTCGACGTCGGGCATCAGGTCGAGGTGCTGGAGCTGGTCGACGAGCTGCGCCGCGAGGACGGCCTGACGGTGGTGGCGGCCATGCACGACCTCGGGATGGCGGCGCGCTACGCCGACCGCCTCCTCCTCCTGGAGCGCGGTGCCCCGGTGGCGCTCGGCACCCCGGACGACGTCCTCGAGGACACCCTGCTCAGCCGGGTCTACCACCACCCGGTGCGGGTGCACCGGCTCGACGGCCACCTCGTCGTGCTCCCGCAGGCGCGGGCACCGCATACCCCTGTCTCGGCGCCGGTCCCCCTCGCCCCACCACCCCACCCCCGTTCTGGACATAGAGATCTGGGGGACGGGTCCCAGAAACCTATGTCCAGAAAGCTGGGTCCGGCAGGTCCCCACGAGGAGGTCTCATGAGCGAGAGCGGCAGCGGCGAGCACGACGCGCAGACGGGCACGAGCGACGAGCACGACGCGCAGGCGGGCACGAGCGGCGAGCACGACGAGCCGAGGACGAAGCGGCCCTACGACCGAGGCAAGCTGCGCTCGGCGCCGTCGTTGGTGCTGGTCAACACCGGGCACGGCAAGGGCAAGTCCACCGCGGCCTTCGGAACGCTGCTGCGCAGCCGGGGGCGCGACTGGCCGACGGCGTGCGTGCAGTTCCTCAAGTCGGGGAAGTGGCGGACCGGCGAGGAGGCGATGCTGCGCCAGCTGGGGGTGGAGTGGTTCAGCGCCGGCGACGGCTTCTCCTGGGACAGCACCGACCTGGACGAGAGCCGGGCCAAGGCGGTCGCGGCGTGGGACTTCAGCGCCGGACTCATCGCCGCGGGCGAGCACCGGATGGTCATGCTGGACGAGATCTCCTACCCGATGAACTGGGGCTGGATCGAGGTGGACGCGGTCGTCGAGGCGCTGCGCGGGCGACCGGAGGACGTCAGCGTCTTCCTCACCGGACGGGAGATGCCGCAGCCGGTCATCGACGTCGCCGACACGGTGACCGAGATGGTGGCGGTCAAGCACGCCTTCCAGCAGGGCATCCGGGCGCGGCGAGGGATCGACTACTAGGTGGGTGCGCTGCTCGTCGCCGGTGCCACGAGCGGCGCCGGCAAGTCCACGGTCACCGCGGCGCTCTGCCGCGCCCTGGCCCGACGCGGCACGGACGTCGCGCCGTTCAAGGCGCAGAACATGTCCAACCACAGCGCCGTCACCCCCGACGGCGGCGAGATCGGCCGGGCGCAGGCCATGCAGGCGCTGGCCGCGCGGGTCGAGACCGACCGCCGCATGGGGCCGGTCCTGCTCAAGCCCGTCGGGATGCGCTCGCACGTCGTCGTCCTCGGGGAGGAGGTCGCCGTCGACGACGCCGTGGGGTATGGCGCCCGCGCCCGCTCCCTGCGACCGACCGTCCTCGACGCGCTCACCTCGCTGCGGCGCGAGCACGCGGTCGTCGTCGCCGAGGGCGCCGGCGGCGCGGCCGAGACCAACCTGCTCGACCGGGACGTCGTCAACCTGCCGCTGGCGGCGGCCGCCGGTATGCCGGCGGTGCTCGTCGTGGACATCGACCGGGGCGGCGCCTTCGCCGCGGCCTACGGCACCTGGGCGCTGCTGCCGCCGCGGCTGCGCTCCCGCCTGCGCGGGGTCGTGCTCAACGGGATGCGCGGCGACGTCTCCCTGCTCGAACCGGCGGTGCGCGACCTCGAGGCGCGCACCGGCATCCCCGTCCTCGGCGTGCTCCCCCACCTGGGCGAGCACCTCATGCTCGGCGTCGAGGACTCCCTGGACCTGCGCGCAGCGGGTCGGCCCTCGCCCGCGGAGGGGTCGGGCGAGGGCCGCCCGCTGCGCGTGGGGGTGATCGCGCTGCCGCACCTGGCCAACCCCTCGGACCTGGACCCGCTCGTCCTCGAGCCCTCGGTGGAGCTGCGGTGGGCCACGCGGCCGGGCGACCTGCTGGACGTCGACCTGGTCCTCCTGCCCGGCACGCGGGCCACGCTCGCCGACCTCGCCTGGCTGCGCGAGCGCGGCCTGGCCGAGACGATCGTGCGCCTGGCCCGGGAGGAGGGCGGGCCGCACGTGCTCGGGATCTGCGGGGGCTACCAGATGCTGGGGACGCAGATCGAGGACGACGGGATCGAGGCCGCCTCCCCCCAGCCCCACCGAGCGCCGCGGATGGTTGGCCCGGCGGCCGGCGTCGTGCCGGGGCTGGGCCTGCTGCCCGTGTCGACGCGCTTCTCCCGGCCCAAGGTGGTGCGCCGGGTGGCGGGCCGCGTGGCGGGTGGCTCGTCGACCGTCTCGGGCTACCAGATCCACCTCGGCCGCGTGACCCCCCAGGAGGGCGCCGTGCCGTGGCTGAGCCTCGACGGCATCGGCGACGAGGGATGCCTCAGCCCCGACCACCGGGTGCGCGGCACCACCGTGCACGGCGTGCTCGACGCGGACGACCTCCGGCACGCGCTGCTCGGAGCGGTCGCCGCGGTCCGGGGCCGTGACGTCCACCCCTCATCCGTCCCGTACGCCGCCGCACTGGACGCCCACCTGGAGCACCTCGCCGACTGGGTGGAGGCCCACCTCGACCTCGACGCCGTGCTGGCGCTGGCCGCGGAGGCCGCGCCGGTCGGCCAGGAGCCGGGATGGTGAGCGCCGATGGGGTGAGCGTCTCCCAGGAGGGCGTCGACGGGCCGGGATACCGCGTCGAGGACGCCGCGCGGGCCCTGGTGTGGGACGTCCCCGAGGGCTGGGTGGCGCTGGGCTCGGCCTCCGTCGGCGGCGGGCTCGTGCGGCCGCGGTGGGTGACCAACCTCATGGTCGAGGACGGCTTCGACCGGACGGACCTGGCCGCGTATGCCGACGAGCGGGCGGGCGAGCTCGGGCTCACCGGCCCGGGCACGACCCTGCTGACGGCGGCGGACGTGCGGCAGGTGGAGAGTGCCGAGGTGGGAGGGGTGGCGTGCTGGGCCACGGTCGGCGTGACCAAGCCGACCTGGGCGGTGGCGCCCGCGCGGGGGGCGGACGCACCGCGCGAGGACCGAGCACCGCGACCTGACCAACCTCGTCAGGGCCGGCGCCCCGCCCCCGGCAGGCCGCGCGGAGAGCAGGTCGGCGAGGCGCCCCCACCTCCGGGGACCATCAACATCGTCGTCGCGCTGCCGGTGGCGCTGAGCACGTCGGCGCTGGTGCAGGCCGTCGGGACGGTCACCGAGGCCAAGGCCCAGGTCCTCGTGCAGGCCGGAGTACCGGGCACCGGCACCGCCAGCGACGCCGTCGTGGTCCTGTGCCCGGAGGCTGCGGAGGAGGGCGGGCCCGTCGAGGCGTTCGCCGGCGTGCGCTCGGTGTGGGGGCAACGGGTCGCGCGGGCCGTGCACGCCGCGGTGGCGGCCGGGCTCGCGGCGCACCCGTGGCGCCCGCCCGCCGGGGCCGTTGAGGTCGGTGGTGCCGGCGGGGCCGGTGTGGTGTGGTGAGCGTGCCTCCCGGCCACCGTGCGGCCACCCCCATGCAGGAGGTGCTCCTCTGCGGTGATGCATCACGACACAGGAAGCTCTTCAACGGAGGAGTCGCGGCGGGTGGCGCGACGACGGCGCGCCGGGGCCTGGGGGTCGCGGCCGGGTTGCTCCTCGACCGGGCGTTCGGTGAGCCGCCGGACGCCTGGCACCCGGTCGCGTGGTTCGGGAGCGCCATGGCTCGCGTCGAGCGCCGCACCTACGCCGACCGTCGCACCGCCGGTGCCCGGTATGCCGTCGCCGGAGCCGGCCTGGGCGCTCTCGCCGGCGCGGCGCTGGGCCGGCTCGGGTCGACCGGCCTGGCCACCGCGGTCGGGGTGGCGAGCGCCGGTCGGATGCTGCGGCATACCTCCGGGCAGGTCGAGGCGAGGCTCGTCGCCGGGGACCTGGCGGGTGCCCGTGAGCTCCTGCCCTGGCTCGTCGGGCGCGACCCGCGCGGCCTCGACGAGGCCGGGGTCAGCGCGGCCGTCGTGGAGTCGCTCGCTGAGAACACCGTCGACGCCGTCGTCGCGCCGGCGCTCTGGGGCCTGGTCGCCGGGGCGCCGGGCGTCCTGGTGCACCGGGCGGTCAACACGATGGACGCGATGGTCGGGCACCGCAGCCCCAGGTATGCCCGCTTCGGCACCGTCGCGGCGCGCGCGGACGACGTCCTGGCCTGGGTGCCGGCACGCCTCTTCGCCGGGATCGTGGCGCTGGACACCGGGCTCGGCACCCTCCCCGCGAGCCTCCGCGGCCGGCCCTCTGCAGGGTCCTCGGCCCGCACGGTCCTGGCGACCGTGCGGCGGGACGCGCCGGCCCACCCCTCCCCCAACGCCGGGGTCGCCGAGAGCGCGGTCGCCGGGGCGCTCGGCGTCGAGCTCGGCGGCCCGCTGGTGTATGCCGGTCGCCGCGAGGACCGACCGACGCTCGGCTCCGGCCCGCGGCCCGGTCCGGCGGACATCGGGCGGGCGCGCCGGCTCGTCGACCGGGTGGAGCGCGCGGTCGTGCTCCTCGGCGTGGCACTGTGGGCGGCGGACCGTGGCCGAGCCTGGAGGAGGAGACCCCGATGACGCTGACCTTCCTCACCGGCGGGGCGCGCAGCGGCAAGTCGGCCCTCGCCGTCCGACGCGCGCAGCGCAGCGGCCGGCCCGTCGTCTTCGTCGCCACCGGGCAGGCCGGGGACGAGGAGATGGCCGACCGGATCTCCCGCCACCAGGCCGAGCGCCCCGAGGGGTGGCGCACCGTCGAGGCACCGGTCGACCTGGTCGACGCCTGCGCGGCGCTCAAGCCGGGGGCCTGCGTCGTCGTCGACTGCCTCAGCCTGTGGGTGTCCAACCTCATGGAGCACGGCGACGACGAGCCGACCACCCTCGACCGGGCGCGCGCGCTGGCGGGGTGGGCGACGGCATACCGGGGCGACGTCGTCGTCGTGACCAACGAGGTCGGGCTCGGGATCGTCCCCATGCACCCGGTGTCGAGGAGATACCGTGACCGTCTGGGCCGGGTCAACGCCGTCCTGGCCCGGGACGCCGGTCTGGCCCAGCTCGTCGTGGCCGGACGCACCCTGACCCTCGACCCGCAGGAGGACTGACCCCATGGCCGACACCGACCAGAGCGCCGACCGCGCCCTGATCGAGCGCACGATCGCCGCGATCGAGGGCCCGGACCACGAGAGCTCGGCGGCGGTCGCCCGCGCCTTCGACGGCAAGGTCAAGCCGGTGCGCAGCCTGGGGCAGCTCGAGGCCCTCGCCGCACGGGTCGCGGGCATCCAGCGCACCACCACCCCGCGGGTCGACTCCCCCGTCGTCCTCGTGTGCGCCGCCGACCACGGGATCGCCCGGACCGGGGTCAGCGCCTACCCGCAGGAGGTCACCGCGCAGATGCTCGCCGCCTTCGCCGGCGGCCGCGCAGCCGTGTCGATCCTCGCGCACCAGGCCGACGCGCAGCTCGTCGTCGCCGACCTCGGGGTGGTGGAGCCGCCGCAGCTGCACCCGACCCACGCGTATGCCCCCGTGCTGGACCGGCGGGTCCGCGCCGGGACGGACAACAGCGCGGAGGGGCCGGCGATGACCCGCGCCGAGGCCGAGCAGGCGGTGGCGACGGGGATCCGCCTGGCCGAGGAGCTCGTCGAGGGCGGGGCCGACCTCATCGCGCTCGGCGAGATGGGCATCGGCAGCACGACGACCGCCAGCGTCCTCACCTCCGCCATCCTCGACCGGGACCCCGCCCGGGTCGTCGGCGCCGGCACCGGCGTCGAGGGGGAGGCGCTCGCGCACAAGGTCGAGATGGTCGACGCCGTGCTCGCCCGGCACGAGGACGTCGAGGAGCCCTGGGACGTGCTGGCCGCGATGGGCGGGCTCGAGATCGCCGCCCTGGCCGGGGTGGCGCTGGGCTGTGCCGCCCACCGGGTGCCGGCCCTGCTCGACGGCTTCATCAGCACCGCGGGGGCGCTGGTGGCCTGGCGCCTGGCGCCGGCCGCCGCGGACGCGATGATCGCCGCGCACCGCTCCACCGAGCCGGGCCACAGCATGCAGCTGCAGGAGCTGGGGCTGACCCCGCTGCTCGACCTGCAGATGCGCCTCGGCGAGGCCAGCGGCGCGGCCCTGGCCATCCCGCTCGTCCGCTCCAGCCTGGCGCTGCTGCAGGACATGGGCGAGCTCGCTGACCTCGGACGGGACGACGCTGCGCCCGACGACACGGCGCCCGACGACGTCGCGCCGGACGCCGCCTCCCCGGCCGCGCCCGACGGCGCGCCACCGCACGGCGGCTGACCACCGATGATCAGCGGGCTCCGGGACGCGACGAGCTTCCTCACCCGGGTGCCGGTGCCGGCGCGCCAGGGCTTCGACCTGGCGGGCGCCGCGTGGGCCTTCCCGGTCGTGGGGGCCGGGGTCGGGGCGTTGGTCGGGGCCGTCGCGTGGTCGGGCCACCTGCTGCTGCCGACCCTCGTGGCGGCGACCCTCGCCGTGCTCGCCGAGGTCGTGCTCACCGGGGCGCTGCACCTGGACGGCCTGGCCGACTGCGCGGACGGGTGCGGCGGGCACGACCGGGCCACCCGGCTGCGCATCATGAAGGACCACGCGGTCGGGGTCTACGGCGCCGCGGCGGTGGTGCTGGCCCTGCTCCTGCAGGTCGCGGCGATCGACGCGCTGCTCGGGACGCTGGACGGGTGGGGCGTCGTCGCCGTCCTCGCCTCGGTCGGCGCCCTCTCGCGCTCGGCCATGCTCACCGTGGCGCTGCGGCTGCCCTCGGCCCGGCCGGAGGGGACTGCAGGACCGCTGGTGCGTGGGCTGCTGCCGGCGCAGGTGCTGGTGGCCGTCGGCCTGGGCACGGTGTCGACGCTCCTGATCTGGCCGGTGGGGGTGTGGGTCGCCGTCGGCGTCCTGCTCGCCGCGTTCGCCACCCCGTGGCTCGTCGAGATGTGGGCGGACCGGATGCTGGGCGGGGCCACCGGGGACGTCCTCGGCGCCACGGCGGTGCTCACCCAGGTGACCGGGCTGCTCGCCGCGCTGGCCGTGCTGGGCTGAGCCGGGACGGCACGGCATACATTGGCGACGTGAGCACTCCCCAGTTCGGCCAGCACCCGGCCCCGCTGCGCACGATCGCGCACGTCAGCGACACCCACCTGCTCGCCGACGGCGCCCGCCAGTTCGGCGCCATCGACACCACCGCCCACGCCCGGGAGGCCCTGGAGCGGCTCACCCGGCTGGACCCCGCGCCGGACGCCATCGTCGTCACCGGCGACCTCGCCGACCGGGGCGAGCCGGCGGCATACCGTGAGCTGCGGGCGATGGTGGAGCCGCTCGCGACCGACCTCGGCGCCCAGGTCGTGTGGGTCATGGGCAACCACGACGAGCGCCCGGCCTACGCCGCCGAGCTCTTCGACCGCGAGGCCGGGGTCGAGGAGGCGCAGGACGCGGTCTACGACGTCGGCGGCCTGCGCGTGGTCTCGCTGGACACGACGGTGCCCGGCTACCACCACGGCGACCTGCGCGAGGAGCAGCTGGCCTGGCTGACCGAGGTGCTCGCGACCCCGGCCGAGCACGGCACCGTCCTGGCGCTGCACCACCCGCCCATCCCGGTGCCGATGGTCCCGGCCGCCGCCATCATCGAGCTGCTCGACCAGGACCGGCTGGCCGCCGTGCTGGAGGGCACCGACGTCGTGAGCATCCTCGGCGGGCACTTCCACTTCTCCTCGCACTCGACCTTCGCCGGGATCCCGGTGAGCGTGGCCGCGGCGACCTGCTACCTCGAGGACCCGGCCCCGCTCGGGCGCTTCACCTCGGCGCTCGACGCGCACCAGTCGGTCAACGTCGTCCACGTGTATGCCGACCGCGTCGTCCACACGGTCGTCCCCGTCGCGGCGGCGCCGGAGGTCGCCGGTCACCCGGCCGAGGTGGTCGAGCAGCTGGCCGCGCTGACCCCCGAGCAGCGGCGCGAGATGATCTCGCGCAAGGGGGCGCGGGGCGCGCAGGAGTGAGCGGGGCGACCCGGGACAGACCGGGGGCCGGCCTCGTCCCCGCCGCCTTCGCCGACCTCGTCCGCGACCGGCCCGCCGACGAGGTGCTGGGGGCGCTGCCGGACCGGGCCGGGCTGCCCCGTGCCGTCGACGGCGCCACCTGGCTCGACGACCTGCCCGGCCTGGTCGACCGGCTGCTCGCAGACTGGCGGCTGACGGTCGCCGGGACCAGCCGGCACGGCGAGTGCGCGCTGGTGGTGCCGGTGCGACGGCAGAGCGGGGAGGCGGCGGCGCTCAAGGTGACCTGGCCGCACGCCGAGTCCCGCCACGAGCACCTGGCCCTGCGGGCCTGGGACGGCCGCGGCGCCGTGCGGCTGCTCACCGCCGACCCGGTCTCCTCGGCCCTGCTGCTCGAGGGCCTGGACGCCGACCGGTGCCTGCGCGAGCGACCTCTCCTCGAGGCGTGCGAGGTCGTCGGGCTGCTCATGCGCGAGCTGGACCGCCCGGCCCTGCCACGGGTCGACACGGTCGCGGCCAAGGCGCGGCGGTGGGCCGAGCAGCTCACCCGCCCCACCCCGAGCGTGCCCCGCCGGCTCACCGAGCAGGCCGCCGCGACCCTGCCGGACCTGCTGGCCGACCCCGGCCCGCCGTCGCTCGTGCACGAGGACCTGCACGACCTCAACGTGCTCGCCCCCCTCCCCGGCTCCGCGGATCGGGGCGACTGGCGGGCGATCGACCCCAAGCCGGTCGCCGGGGAGTGGGCGTATGCCGTGGCCCCCGTCGTCTGGAACCGCGCCGGGGAGGCGGCCCGGGCGAGCAACCTGCGCACCCACGCCCGGCTGCTGGCGGACGTCGTGGCCGACGCGGCCGGGCTGGACGAGGACCGGGTGCGCGCCTGGACCTTCGTCCGGCTGGTGCTCAACGCGGTGTGGGCGGCGCCCTTCGCGCCGGCGTCGGACGACTTCCGGGCGCGGATGATCGCCCTGGCCAAGGCGTTCACGGACTGAGGCGGCCCGCGCCCGAGGGTGGACGACCCGGGCGCCGGGACGGTGACTGACCGGGCGCCGGCGGGACCACCGGCATACGCTCGAGGGATGCACACACGGACTATCGGCAACCCCACCGTCGGCGAGCACCAGGTCGGTGCGATCGGCCTGGGGCTCATGACCTTCGACCAGAGCGGGGAGCAGCCCCGCGAGCAGCTCCTCGACACCGTGCGCGCGGCGCTCGACGCCGGGGTGACGCTGTTCGACACCGCGGACGCCTACGGGCCCGGCGAGAAGGGCGCCGGTGCGCAGGGGGAGAACGAGCGCCTCGTCGCCTCGCTGCTCGACGAGCTCGGCGTGCGCGACCAGGTCCTGCTGGCGACCAAGGGTGGGCACGTGCGCACCGACGGCGGCGCCTGGGAGACCGACAGCAGCCGCAGCCACCTCACCTCGGCGGTGGACGCCAGCCTCGAGCGGCTCGGGGTCGAGCAGATCGCCCTGTGGCAGCACCACCGGCCCGACCCGGACACCCCGGACGACGAGGTCTTCGCGACGCTCAAGGAGATCGCCGACTCCGGCAAGGTGGCGATGATCGGGCTGTCCAACGCCGACCCCGCCCAGATCCGGGCCGCCCACGAGGTGCTCGGGGACGCGCTGGTCAGCGTGCAGAACCAGTTCAGCCCCAAGTTCCGCAGCAGCTACCCCGAGATCGAGGTCTGCGCCGAGCTGGGCCTCGCGTTCCTGCCCTGGTCGCCGCTGGGTGGCCTCAACGACGCCAAGCAGCTGGCCGAGCACCACCCGGCCTTCGCCGAGGTCGCACGGGAGCGCGGCGTCAGCCCGCAGCAGGTCGCGCTGGCCTGGGAGCTGGCGCAGTCGCCGGTCGTCATCCCCATCCCCGGGGCCAAGCGTCCCCAGTCGGTCACGGACTCGGCGGCCGCCGCCGACCTGCAGCTCAGCGACGAGGAGCTGGCCCGCCTGGACGGCTGACCCTCCCGCGCGAGCCGGGTTGTCGCTAGGCTGCGGCGGGTGAGCGCACCGGCGGGCGTGGCCGTGGACGTCGACTGGGCGCGGGTGGCGACCGAGTTCCACCGCGACCGGGACGTCATCGCGACGCGCACCGCGATCAACGCCTCGCGGGTCGACCTCGCGGAGTTCACCGGAGCCGTCGAGGGCCTGGTGAGCGGGCCGGACCGGGACCCCGCCGCGGTCACCGCGGCCGTCCGAGGTCTCTGGTCCCAGGCCGCCCGGCAGCCGGGGGCGTCCTTCCTGCTGGGGTTCTCCCTGTATGCCGAGGTGCAGCACGGGTGGGAGCTCAGCGCCGACACCGACAACATGGCCGTGCTCATCGAGTCGGTCCGGGAGACCTGGCTGACCGCCCGGACGGCGGTCGACGACGGCCAGGAGCGCGCGCTGGTGGACCTGCTGGTGCGCCACCTCGGTGACCTGCTGGCCGCCTTCGAGATGGAGAACGGGCTCAACTGCTCGTGCGCCCTCGAGACCATCCAGGCCGCCGGGCAGGTCGCCGACGGGACGGCCGCGGTGCTCGCCGACCTGGACGCCCTCACCGGAGACGCGCCCACCACCCACGGGGTGGCGGGCGCCGGCGCGGCGCCCGTGACCCCCGCCGGCCTGCTCCGGCGCGTCCTCGAGGCCCACCACCTCTACTTCGACGGGGTCCGGCTCTCGGCCCAGACCATCCTCGAGCACGTGCTCGGGGAGGTCGAGGTCGAGGAGGTCGAGGCCCGCGCCGCCGCGCTGCAGCAGGCCCTCATGGACGAGCGGCTGGCGGTCGACGTCTACCAGAGCGAGCTGCGCGCGCACGTCATGGCGCTCACCGCCCTGGCCGCGCGGTTGCGGTCCACGGCGCTCTCGGGACTGACCTTCCCGGGCCTCAAGGTGACGTATGTCGTCCCCTTCACCGCCCGGGGCGCCACCGACAACCTGGCGCGGGACAACGAGCGGCTGGTCGCCGCCGTGCGCCGCCACGGCCACCGGCTCATCGGCACCGGCCCGCTCGCCCCGCTCCAGGTGCGCGACCTCGAGCTGAGCGACATCTGGAGCCACGGCCGGGACGAGGTGTTCAGCGAGGCCACGGAGTCCGAGCTGGAGCCGACGGCATACCAGGTCGTCACCGCGGTCCTGCCGGACCTGTGGATCCAGCCACGCGCACCGGGTCTGCCCCGGCTCGGGCCGTACCGGGTCGAGATCCGCTTCTCCTCCTTCGGCAACCACCACGTGCGCGTCAGCGGCCCGGTGCAGCCGGCCGACGACGACCGCCCGCCCGGCTACCACGACCTCAACCAGGCGCTGCGCCGCGGGTCCGGCTTCATGGGCGCCGAGGACGTCGTGCTCGACTCCGGGGGCCAGGTCCACGGCTCGGTGGGGCAGCTCGCCGCGGCCGTGGTCGAGATGGTGTCGGGGTGGGACGACCTGCTCGAGGTCCGCAAGCTGCGCTGCCACGTCGACCCGGCCATCGACACGCACGCCCTCATCACCGTGCCCGAGGCGTTCGTGCGCACCCCGACGGAGCCCGGCGCCCCGCCCGTCTCCGTCGAGGCCACCGGGGAGCAGATCCTCGACGCGGTCGGCCCGCTGCTGCTCATCCCGGCCGAGCGCACCGCCGCCGGGTTGGAGGAGTGGCTCCGGTATGCCGACCCCGGCCTCGACGCCGACATCCCCAACTTCCTCGGCCAGCTCGCGCCGCTGGACTCCCTCGCCGTCCAGACCGCCCGCAGCACGTGCCTCTACACCCCCGGCCTGCCGGACTGGTCCCTGCTCGGCACCAGCGAGCTCGTCGAGTTCGTCGTGTCGTCACGGGCGCTCATCCGGCAGTGGAACAACCACCTGCAGGAGGCGGTGGACGTGGCGACGACCATGCTGCGACGGCGTCTGGCCGGGGAGTCGCTCAAGACCGACGAGGTGCGCCTGCTGCGGCTGCGGCTGGCCGACCACGGCGCCCTCATCCGCCAGCAGCGGGCCCTGCTGCACTCCGAGGAGCTGGCCCGCTCCCCCGGGCACCGGCACATCCTCGACAACCTGCTGCACACGAGCGGGGCCTCCCGGCTGGAGGCCGAGCTCGCGACGAGCATCGGTGAGCTGGACGAGCTCTACACCCAGCTCGGCGACGACGCCGCCGCGGTCGAGGAGGCCCGGACCGCGGCCTACCAGAACCTCGTCGGGCTCATCCTCTTCGTCCTCGCGCTCTTCTCGCTCGCCGACCTCTTCGGCTTCGTCAACGACTCGGTCTTCCCCGCCCGCACGCCGACGGCCGTCGTGGCCGCGGAGCTGGTCACCTATGCTCTGGCCATCGTCGGTCTGGCGGTGTGGGGAGTCATCGGATACCGCAGGAGCACGCGTGGTTGAGCTGGTCGAGAGCGGTATGACGTCCGAGCAGGTGTGGCGGGACTGCTACGCCCAGGTGCTCGCCCCGTCGTTCCCGGCCGACGAGCTGGTCGGCGAGGACGACTTCGTCGCCGCGTGCCGGCGACCCACCAGCCAGGTGGTCGTCGCGCTCGACGGCACGGAGCCGGTGGGGGTGTCGGTCGTCGACGCCGTCGCTCCGGACGCCCCGGTGGCGCTGCTGTCCTACCTCGCCAGCCATCCCGTCCGCCGCGCCGGTGGCGTCGGGTCCCGGCTCATGGAGCGCCTGCGCGCCCGTGGGCCGATGCTGCTCGTCGAGATCGAGGACCCCCGGGCGCACGACGACCGCGGCTTCGGCGACCCCCGGCGGCGCATCGAGTTCTACCGCAGGCACGGCGTGCGGGCGCTGGACGTGCCGTTCTTCCAACCACCTGTCGCGCCCGGTCGACCACGGGTCGAGGGGATGCTGCTCGGCGTCCTCACCCCGGGCCCCGTCCCCGAGCGGATCGACGCCGGGCCGGTCCGGGCCTACCTCACCGACTACCTGCGCGGCTCCGGCGAGGACCTCGACGCGGCGCCGGCGAGCACCCTGCTGGAGGCCCTGGCCGGGGAGACGGTGCCGGTCATCGACCTGCCGACCACCGAGGAGACGACATGAGCGCCACCCCCACCATCCCCGCCGAGATGACCGCCAGCGTGCTGACGGGCGTCGGGTCCATCGTGCTGGAGCAGCGAGCCGTGCCGCAGCCCGCCCCCGACGAGGTGCTCATCCGGGTCGCCAGCGTCGGGGTGTGCGGCTCGGACGTCCACTACTACGAGCACGGGCGTATCGGTGAGTACGTCGTCGAGGAGCCGCTGATCCTCGGCCACGAGCTGAGCGGCACGGTCGTGGCGGTGGGCAGCGACGTCGACCCGGGCCGGGTCGGCGAGCGGGTCGCCGTCGAGCCGCAGCGCCCGTGCCGGGTGTGCGACTTCTGCAAGGCCGGTGACTACAACCTCTGCCCGTCGATGGAGTTCTACGCCACCCCGCCGGTCGACGGGGCGTTCTGCGAGTACGTCGTCATCCAGGCCGACTTCGCGTTCGCCCTGCCCGACTCGATCAGCGACCACGCGGGCGCCCTGCTGGAGCCGCTCTCGGTCGGCATCGCGGCCGCGCAGAAGGGCGGCATCAAGGTCGGGGACCGCGTGCTCGTCGCGGGAGGTGGCCCCATCGGCATCATCACTGCCCAGGTGGCCCGGGCCTACGGCGCCGCGGAGGTCGTGCTCACCGACATCAACCCCGCCCGCCGCGAGCTGGCCTCGCGCTACGGCGTGACCCGCGTGGTCGACCCGGGTCAGGAGTCGCTCGAGGGTCTGGACGCGCACGTCTTCGTCGACGCCACCGGCGCCGTCCCCGCGATCAGCTCGGGCATCCGCGCGACCCGTCCCGGCGGCACGGTGGTGCTCGTCGGCAGCGCCGACGAGATCCCGCTCTCGGTGCCCGACGTGGCCATGCGCGAGCTCAACGTCACCGGCATCTTCCGCTACACCGGCACCTGGCCCATCGCCCGCGAGCTGGTCCGCAGCGGCCAGGTCGAGGTCGACTCCCTCGTCACCCACGTCTTCGGCCTGGAGCAGGTGGAGGAGGCGCTCTCCGGCGACGGCGCCCAGGACAGCCTCAAGCGCATCGTCCTGCCGGGGGTCAGGCGCGTGGAGGACCCGGTCGCTACTGCCCGGGGCGGGCGGCCTTGAGCACGGGCGCTGACGACCGCAGCGCACCCACCCGCGGCCGACCCTCCTGAGCGCCACCCCGCCGACCGGCGCGGTGGCGCTCAGCGGCGTGCGGCGTCATACCTGCTCAGCGCCTCCTTGCGCTCCTCGGCGTGGTCGACGATGGGCTGGGGGTAGTCGTGGTCGTAGCCGTCGTCGGCCTTCCACGGCTGGTGCGCGGACTTGCCGGAGAGGTGGCGCAGCTCGGGCACCCAGCGCCGCACGTAGTCGCCGCTCGGGTCGAACTTCTCCCCCTGGGTGACCGGGTTGAAGACGCGGAAGTACGGCGAGGCGTCGGTGCCCGTCCCGGCGACCCACTGCCAGCCGTGGTTGTTGCTCGCGATGTCGCCGTCGACGAGCCGGTCGAGGAACCAGCGCGCCCCGGTCGGCCACCAGACGTGCAGGTCCTTGGTGAGGAAGCTCGCGGTGATCATCCGCACCCGGTTGTGCATCCAGCCGACCTCGCGCAGCTGCCGCATCCCCGCGTCGACGATCGGGTAGCCGGTCCGTCCGTCCTTCCACGCCTGGATCGCGTCCTGCGGCTCGTCGTAGCGCATGCCGGGCAGCGCGTCGCGCAGGTCGTGCCACGCGCTGCGAGGGTTCTCGGCGAGGACGTCGCCGTAGAACTCGCGCCAGGCGATCTCCTGCTCGAAGGTCTGCGCGCCCTGCGAGCGCTTGTCGGCGAGGTCGGCCAGGATCGTCCGCGGGTGGATCGCGCCGATCTTGAGGTAGGCCGACAGCCGGCTGGTGCCGTCGACGGCCGGCTTGTCGCGGTCGCCGTCGTAGTCGTCGAGCGCCTCGTCGCGGAAGTCGCGCCACCGGGCCAGCGCGGCCTTCTCCCCCGCCTCGGGCATCTGCGGCAGGTCGTCCTCGCGCAGCGCCGTGTCCAGCATGTCGAGCGCCTTCTGGTGGCTGTCGACGTCGACGAGGTCCAGGGAGCGGGGGTATGCCGCGGGCTCGGGCCACCCGTGCTCGCGCCAGGCGCGGTGGAAGGGGGTGTAGACCTTGTAGGGGTCCCCCGAGCCGTTGCGCACCAGACCCGGGCCGACGGCGTACGGGGTGCCGGTCTCGACCCACTCGACGTCCTTGTCGGCCAGCGCGTCCTGCACCTTCTGGTCACGGCGCCTCCCGGAGGGGGTGACCTCGCGGGTCACGTGGACCGAGCCGGCCTCCACCTCCTTGGCGACGGCGGGCACGACCTTGGCGGGGTCGCCGTGCCGGACGACGAGGCGCCCGTCGAAGTCCTCCTGGGCGGCCTGCAGGCTCGCAGCCAGCCAGGCGCGACGCACCGGGCCGCCGCGCTCCCAGAGGTAGGGGTCGACGACGAAGAGCACGCAGACCGTGCCGTCGTCCGCGGCGTCCCGCGCGGCGAGCAGGGCGGGATGGTCACCGCGGCGCAGGTCGCGGCGCAGCCAGAGCAGGGCGGTCATGTCGTCACCGGTGCCGAGGTCATACCTCGACCCTAGATCGAGCCACCGACAGTGGCGACCACGCGCGTGGGAAGGATGCGGGGGCCCTGCGGGGACGGCATAGTGGCCCCATGAAGATCGCCGTGCCGACCGAGGTCAAGAACAACGAGTTCCGGGTGGCCATCACCCCGGTGGGGGTGCACGAGCTGGTGCGCCGCGGGCACGAGGTCTTCGTGCAGCAGGGGGCCGGGCTCGGGTCCTCGATCAGCGACGAGGAGTACGTCGCGCAGGGCGCCACCATCGTCGACGGACCGGACGCGACGTGGGCGGCCGGCGAGATGGTGCTCAAGGTGAAGGAGCCGATCGAGAGCGAGTACGCCTACCTACGTGACGACCTGCTGCTCTTCACCTACCTGCACCTGGCGGCGGACGAGCCGCTGACCCGCCGGCTGGTCGAGGCGGGCACGACGGCCGTGGCCTACGAGACGGTGCAGCTGGACAGCGGGATGCTGCCGCTGCTCTACCCCATGTCCGAGGTCGCCGGGTGCCTCGCGCCGCAGGTCGGGGCGCACACGATGATGAAGGCGCAGGGCGGCCGCGGCGTGCTCATGGGCGGCATCGGGGGCGTCGCCAACGCCAAGGTGCTCGTCCTCGGCGGCGGCGTCGCGGGGCAGAACGCCGCCAACATCGCGCTCGGCATGGGCGCCGACGTCACCATCCTCGACACCGACCTCGACAAGCTGCGCACGCTCTTCTGGCGCTTCGACAACCAGGTGAAGCAGCTGGCGTCCAACAACCTGACGATCACCGAGCTGGTGGCGGACGCCGACATGGTGATCGGCACGGTCCTCATCCCCGGCGCCAAGGCCCCCAAGCTCGTCACCGACGACATGGTCGCGACGATGAAGCCGGGCTCGGTGCTCGTCGACGTCGCCATCGACCAGGGCGGCTGCTTCGAGGGCTCGCGCCCGACCACGCACGCCGAGCCGACCTTCCCGGTGCACAACTCGCTCTACTACTGCGTCGCCAACATGCCCGGCGCCGTCCCCCACACCTCCACCTGGGCGCTCACCAACGCGACCCTGCCGTATGCCGTGCAGCTCGCCGACAAGGGCTGGGAGCAGGCCCTGCGCGACAACGTGGCCCTGGCGAAGGGGCTCAACACGCACGCGGGCAAGCTCACCTACGGCGCTGTGGGAGAGGCGTTCGGTATGGAGTCGGTCACCGTGGAGGACGTGCTCGGCTGACAGCTGTCTCGGCGCATCTGCGCATCCCCGGACGGCACCATGTCTCTCCAGCACTCCCTCATGAACGAATGAACAGGGGTATCGCTGCGGCCTCACGCTGTTCGGAGGTCGTCGCGCTCGGTCGGCGAGTCCGGTGGGCGTGACATACCGGATCTGCCGAGTACAGGAGGGCCGGACCGGCCGATGCGGCGTGAGCCTGACCCACCTGATTCCCAGGCGAGCAAGAAGTGACGTGCCATGACGACCTCGGCCAAGGCACTGGCCCGGTCCCGCCGCCAAGACGCTGACGGCAGGAGCAGCAGGGCGAGATCGGTCACCCAGTGGAGCAACGAGCTCCCCCGTTCGGGCGAAGCGAGCCCCAGACCTTCAGTCCCTAACCGCAGCGCCGTGGCAGCGCGCGTTGGTTTGAAAAGCTCGACGTCCTGTGGGTAGGTCCTTTCCCATGAGCCACCTCCAGCCTCTCTTCGAAAGTCTGATCTGCGACGACTTCCGAGCCGCCAGGATTTCGAGTCAAACTATCGAGCCGCCGACACTCCGGCCACAACTTGACTCGACGCGGCCCACCGGACGTGACTCGAAAACGGTCGTCAACGAACCAGCCCTGCTGGCGCGCTCTCAGGTCCGAAACACAAGGTTATGAAGGGCGGTGAGGGGGCAGAATTGCAGTCATCCCTATTGGCGAGACCTCACCGCCTCGCGGGAGTAATGTTCGTTCCGTGTGCCCACAGTCCCTGAAGGATAGCCTTCGATGCACCTGAGCACTCGTCGCAACATCGCGGCAGCGATCATGTTGCTGCTGATGCTGGCTCCGTTCACGATGCTGACCGCCCCTAGCTCAGACGTCGGCCACAAAGCCCTACTGACAAGTCTCGGCCTGTTCGTTGTCGGACTATGGCGCCTATGCGTTGCCCTCTGGGGACCCGTCGTCGCTCTGCTGACGTGGGGGGCCGCGTGGCCCATGTACTTCCTGATCTCGTGGCTGCTCGTCGCCGGCCTGTGGCCAGCACCCGAGAACTCCTGGGGACACTTCGCGTTCGTCTTCCCCGCCTGGGTAGCTATCGTGCTGCTCGGCAGTGGCATGCTCGTGCATCTGCTCGAGGTCGAGCAGCGTCGGACCTCGTCGACACACTCCCTGAGAACCTCGAACGCATAGAATCTGTTGTTCGGACGAGTCGAAAACTCCCGGGCGCCGAGGCGCGCCAAACGGACCTGGCCGACCTGTCGGTAAGGCCTTCACTCGGGTTGCTCGCGTCACAGCGGGCGAGAAGGGCAGGAAGTAGACCCCGGTGAGGCGCCAGGGCTCGACCCGTCTGTCGCGATGTCCGGCCCGACGCGCCGAACCTAGAGCGGTGGGACCTGGTACGTATCGACCTTCCAGTCCCAGGTGGTCATGTCGTGCGGGTCCAGGTTCAGCAGTGAGGTGATCACCATGGCCATGAGGACTGAAGCGCCCCAGCTTTGCGGCCGCTCCTATACGGGTTCCGGCTCTCGATTGAGGGCGGTGTAGTAGGTCTGCTCGAATTCCGCGGGGCTTTGGTGGCTCTTCGAGTTTGAGCGTGGTCCCGGGTGTTCACGCCGCG